>NZ_JABKDD010000026.1 GCF_013623905.1 Brevibacterium sediminis | reverse complement strand
GGTGAACCAATGTTTGGCCAGGTGATTGTCTTACCAGAAAATAAAAATGTTCTGGCATCACAACTTGTTCAAACAAACACGCTATTGGATTCTCAAACCACAAACACACACCCATCACCACACCACACAAAACGCAGCATGTTCACTGGGGGTATCAGTTTCATTTTGTGTCACCCACCCGGTGTCCTGAACCCTTGGACCAAACCGTGTTTGTCCTGGTCAGACCCGGTGGAAACTCTGTCTCGAAGACGGTGTTTCCGGCGGGGCAACGAGATATAACTCTAGACCACCCCAGAGCCACCGTGCAAATCCAAAACCGACTTTCTCCACGTGACACCCACCACACGGCCTCGTTGCCGCATCGACATCCCCGCCAATGCGGGGTGCTAGCGTCCTGAGTATGAGCACGTTACCCACAGACACATCGCTGACAAGCGCCCAGGCCCCGATCGCCGTCGTCGCCGGAGCATCGGGGTTCATCGGCGGAGAGCTGCTCGATGCGCTCAGCGCTTGGGGGTACGCGACGCGGACGATCGGCCGCTCCCCTGACTCCGCCGACGCCACCTGGGACCGTCCCGACCGAATCGCCGAACTCATCGACGGTGCCGACCTGCTTATCAACCTCGCCGGCCGGAGCGTCGGATGTCGGTACACGGATGCCAATCGACAGGTCATCTGGGATTCCCGAGTCGATACGACCCGCGCCCTCAATACGGCGGTGGCAGCCGCCTCGGTGCCGCCGCGTCTGTGGATCAATTCGAGCACGGCCACCATCTACCGTCACTCGATGGACCGACCGCAGACCGAGGACGACGGCGACATCGGCGAAGGGTTCTCAGTCGACATCGTCAAAGCCTGGGAGAAGGAGTTCTTCGCCGGGGGCCTGCCCGCGACCAGACGAGTCGCGCTGCGGATGGCGATCGTGCTCGGTGACGGAGCGGCGTTGAACATGTTGGCCACCGCGGCGAGATTCGGCGCGGGAGGAGCTCAGCATGAAGGGCGCTGGTTCCCGCACCGACGCTATCGCGGGATCGGCCCGGCGGCTTCCGGGCCGACCGTCTGGCGAGGACACCCGCCGACTCACGGACGACAGCGGTTCAGCTGGGTCCATATCGACGACGTGCTCCGGGCAGTCCGGTTCATCGACGAACATGAGGAGCTGAGTGGCCCGATCAACGTCTCGAACCCACAGGTCTCGGACAATCGCTCACTGATGAAAGCGCTGCGCAAGGCAGTGCGTATGCCCGTGGGGATTCCTGCACCCAGGTGGCTGCTCGAGATCGGGATGACCGTCCTGCGGCAGGAGTCAGAACTCGTGCTCAAAAGTCGGTGGGTGCTGCCGGAACGACTCGAAGCGGCCGGATTCGACTTCAGGTGGACCGACATCGAGGCGGCGACGAAGCACCTGCTGCGCTGAAGTGTCGGTACGGCACTCCCCCACCTCGGGGGAACGCCGCCCCCACCTCCGGGGAACGGCAGGATCGCACGCTCAGCCGACTGCCGCCTCGGCGGGGATTCCCTGCTCGACGCAGTCGGCGCAATAGGGCTGCAGACCCTTGTCCGTGCAATCGGCGCACCGCAGGTACTGTCTGCGGCACTCGAGGTTCGCACAGTTGACGAACTCCGGCGTCTTCCTGTCGCAGGACACGCAATGCCCGATGGATTCGACATTGTCACCGAACTCGACGTGCATGCGCTTGTCGAAGACGTACAGCGAACCGTCCCAGTAGCCGGAGCTGCCGAAGGTCTCGCCGTAGCGGACGATGCCGCCGTCGAGCTGGTAGACCTCTTCGAACCCGCGGTTCTTCATGAGCACGGACAGGACCTCGCAGCGGATTCCGCCGGTGCAGTAGGTGACGACGGGTTTGTCTTTGAGGTCGTCGTATTTGCCGGATTCGATCTCGGCGATGAAGTCACGCGTGGTGTCGGTGTCGGGAACGATCGCGTCCCGGAACTTCCCGATCTGCGCCTCCATCGCATTGCGGCCGTCGAAGAAGACGACCTCCTCGCCGCGTTCGTCGAGGAGTTTGTGCAGGGCTCCCGGTTTGAGGTGCTGACCTCCGCCTTGGACTCCGTCTTCGGTCACCGTGATCTCATCAGGAGTGCCGAAGGTGACGAGTTCGTCGCGGACCTTCACGCTCAGCCGCGGGAAGTCATCGCCTTGACCGTTCGACCATTTGATGTCCGCACCTTTGAAAGGCGCGTACGACTTCGTTGCCCGCACGTACTGCTTCACCTCGAAGATGTCCCCGCCGACAGTGGCGTTGATCCCGTCCTTCGACACGATGATCCGCCCCTTGAGCCTGAGGCTCTCGGCCAAGGTGTGCTGCCACAGCTTGACCGCTTCGGGGTCGGGCAGCGGGGTGAAGACATAGAACAGGACGATCTTGGGAGTTGCCATGGCTCCCATTCTAAGTGGGGTGCGACAGTCCGATTCCCAGCGGGGAACGGTCCCTACCCGCGCCGAGGTGGTCCGCCCGTGGACGCGCTTCGCCCCCGCGGTGAGGACACGGCTAAGATTGGCCGTGAGTGCCGTGTCGTATGAAAGGGCCCCGAAGAGGACATGACGTCTAACCTCAGCTCTGCGGATTCCACGCAGGTCGATTCCCCGCAGAATGCATCGAAGAAGGTCAAGGAGACGGTCGAGTTCGCAGCGGCGAACCCCGACGTCGAGCAGCCTTTCGCCGATCTCGGTCTCACGGCCGACGAATACGAGAAGATCAAGGCGATCCTCGGACGTCGCCCCACCTCGGCGGAATTGGCCATGTATTCGGTGATGTGGTCCGAGCACTGCTCGTACAAGTCCTCGAAGGTCCACCTGTCCAAGTTCGGCGACAAGGTCACCGAGGACATGAAGAAGCACCTGCTCGTGGGCATCGGCGAGAACGCCGGCGTCGTCGACATCGGGAACGGCTGGGCGGTGACCTTCAAGGTCGAATCGCACAACCACCCCAGCTATGTCGAACCCCACCAGGGTGCGGCCACAGGCGTCGGCGGCATCGTCCGCGACATCATCTCCATGGGTGCGCGCCCGGTCGCCGTGATGGATCAGCTGCGGTTCGGAGCCATCGACCATCCGGACACCGCCCGTGTCGTCCACGGCGTGGTCGCCGGCATCAGCAACTACGGCAATTCCCTGGGCCTGCCGAACATCGGCGGCGAGACCGTCTTCGATTCCGTCTATCAGGGAAATCCGCTGGTCAACGCCCTGGCTGTGGGTGTCATGCGACATGAGGACATCCGTCTGGCCAACGCGTCGGGACTGGGCAACAAGGTCGTGCTCTTCGGTGCGCGCACCGGTGGCGACGGCATCGGCGGTGCTTCGATCCTCGCTTCCGAGTCCTTCGACGATTCGAAGCCCTCGAAGCGCCCCGCCGTGCAGGTCGGCGACCCGTTCGCCGAGAAGGTGCTCATCGAATGCTGCCTCGAGCTCTTCCACGCCGGTGTCGTCGAAGGCATTCAGGACCTCGGCGCTGCAGGCATCTCCTGTGCGACCTCGGAACTGGCCTCCAACGGTGACGGCGGAATGCACATCGCGCTCGACGATGTGCTGCTGCGCGATGAGACCCTCACCCCTGAGGAGATCCTCATGTCGGAGTCGCAGGAGCGGATGATGGCCGTCGTCCGTCCCGACCGCCTCGACGAATTCTTGCGCATCGTCGGCAAATGGGAGGTCGAGACCTCCGTGCTCGGCGAGGTCACTGATTCCGATCGTCTCGTCATCGAATGGCACGGCGACGTCATCGTCGATGTGCCCCCGCGCTCGGTCGCCCACGACGGACCCGTCTACAACCGTCCGTTCACCGAACCGTCATGGACCGCCGAGGTGGCTGCGAACACCGTTGAGGCCGCCGGCCTGGCGAAGCCCGAGTCCGATGATGAGCTGCGGTCGACGATGCTCGAGCTCGCGGGGTCGCCGAACCTCGCCTCGAAGTCGTGGATCACCTCGCAGTACGACAAGTACGTCCAGGGCAACACTGCGTTGGCCTATCCCGATGATGCCGGTGTCGTCCGCGTCGACGAGGAGTCCGGTCTCGGCGTGGCCATCGCCACCGACGCCAACGGTCGCTACAGCTTCCTCGACCCGGCGCGCGGTGCCCAGCTGGCTCTGGCCGAGGCCTACCGCAATGTCTCGACCGCCGGTGCCATTCCGCGTGCGGTCACCGACTGCCTGAACTTCGGGTCTCCCGAGGATCCGGAGATCATGTGGCAGTTCGCGCAGGCCGTCGAAGGCCTCGCCGACGCTTGCCAGGACATGGGGATCCCGGTCACCGGCGGCAATGTGTCCCTGTACAACCAGACCGGCGGAGTGGCCATCCACCCGACTCCGGTCGTCGGTGTGCTCGGTGTCTTCGATGACGTCACCCGCGCCACTCCGAGCGGGTGGCAGGAGCCGGGCCAGACCATCTATCTGCTCGGCACCACCGAGGCGGAGCTCGACGGTTCGGCGTGGGCCGACGTCACGGCCGACCACCTCGGCGGGGTTCCTCCGCAGTACAAGCCGGCAGCGGAGAAGGAACTCGGCGAGATCCTCATCAACTGCTCGCGCGACGGCATGATCGATGCCGCGCACGATCTGTCCGAGGGCGGGCTGTCGCAGGCCCTCGTCGAATCGTCGCTGCGCTATGGCACGGGCGCCCGGATCTGGCTCGATGAGGTCTGCGAGCGTGACGGCGTCGACGTGTTCACGGCACTGTTCTCCGAGTCGACTGCGCGCGCGATCGTTGCCGTGCCGCGGTCGGAAGAGGTCCGTTTCAAGGACATGTGCACGGCACGGCGGTTCCCGTTCGTGCGCATCGGCATGACCGATGCCGGTGACGGAGCTCCTGCGCTCGAGGTCGTCGACCACTTCTCGATCGGACTCGACGAACTCGGTCAGGCCCACGAGGGTACGCTGGCTGATCGCTTCGGCGGCAGCGTCGCGGCGGTGACCGAAACCGCGGTCTGAGCCACGACCGGCGAAGACTGACGCCGAGACGGCCTCTCGGCCTCGAGATGACCAGCTGCGGTTGGTCCTTTCGAGGCCGAGGGGCCGTTTCGCTGTCGCGCTGAGTCCGGACTGCCCGGCCAGGTGTGACGGTCACGAAGGTGGGTCGGTAGGTTCCTCATCTTCGCGATTGCTGCGGCGCAACCGATCGCGCAGCGGTCCGACTATGCCCCAGGCGAGAGCGGTGAAGACGGCGACGATCGTCCAATAGATCAGCCAGAAGGAATCAGCCAAGCCCGCGATCGCGATTCCGATGACCAGTAACGCGATGGTGATCGCCGAGGGGCACCGGGAGCACCAGAGCATGACCCGAGCGAACTGTTCGGTCTGGGCAGCCGCCGCAACGGAAGTGCCGGGGATGCCCGTTTGACCGGCCTTCTGCTGGGGCGGCAGCGCCCGACTCACACCGGGTGTCTGCGGCTGTATCGAACTCATGTTTTCACTCTAGGACTAGGCGGCGGACGACAGTGTCCGCTGAAGTGGCAATGCTGACATGTGTATGGCGACGCCTGACATAGCAGCGCGGCCCATCCGCGACGTGACCGAAGATGACACCGAATGCACATGCACGACTGCGAATGTGATTGCCTGAAGAAGAACGATGCGGCTTCAGCCTTTCCGCGGCCGCCGACTCAGAAGCGCAGACGAACGACACGACGAACAAGGAAGAGGAGTCAGCCATGGCGACGATTCGCACATCCCACGCGGGATCCTTACCCCGCACCCCCGAACTCATCGAGGCCAACAAGATCAAGCAGGCACAGAACACCGCCCGTCTCGCCGGCGAATCCGTTTCGCAGGAACAGGAGCAGGAGTTCGACGAGCTGTTGGCCGCCAGTGTCACCGACCTCGTCAAGCGCCAGAAGAACCTCGGCATCTCACTGCCCAACGACGGCGAGTACGGTCACGCCATGGCCGCCGACTTCGACTACGGCGCCTGGTGGCACTATTCATTCGCCCGCACCGGCGGGCTCGAGCTCCACGATATCGACCTCTGGGAGATCCCGGCGAACCGTTCGACCCCGGGCAATATCGTGCTCACGAGCATGCCCGACCGCCGCGATCGCAACCTCTTCCCGAACGTCTACACGGATCCGAAGGCCGGCACCGACACCGGCCAGCAGCCGCAGTTCCCGAAGGCCACCGGCCCGATCAGCTACATCGGTCAGGACCAGGTCAACCGTGACATCGCGAACCTCAAAACAGGTCTGGCCGCCGCCGGCTACGACGAGCGCGCAGGCTACATCAACGCACTGTCGCCCGGTTCGGCCTCCCGCATCGCCAACGAGCACTACGCCACCGAAGAGGAGTTCATCTGGGCATGGGCCGATGTGCTCCGGGAGGAATACCTCGCCATCACCGAGGCGGGGCTGACCGTCCAGATCGACGATCCGTCCCTGGCGGAGAACTTCGACCAGATCAACCCTGAACCGTCGTTCGATGACTACCGCGCGTTCATCCAGGTCCGCATCGACGCTCTCAACCATGCGCTGCGCGGAATCGACCCGGCGCAGGTGCGCGTGCACACCTGCTGGGGTTCCTGGCACGGACCGCACGTCACCGACCTGCCGTTCATCGAGATCGTCGACCAGGTGCTTTCGATCAACGCCGCCGGCATCACGTTCGAAGCCGCGAACGTCCGCCACGAACACGAGTGGCGGATCTGGGAAGAGAAGAAGCTGCCCGAGGGCAAGTACATCATCCCGGGAATCGTCTCCCACTCGACCAACGTCGTCGAGCATCCCGAGCTCGTCGCCGAACGCATCGGCCGGTTCGCCAAGCTCGTCGGACCCGAGAACGTCGTCGCCTCCACCGACTGCGGGCTGGGCGGCCGAGTCCACCCGGACATCGCCGTCGCGAAGCTGCAGTCTCTGACCGAAGGTGCGGAGATCGCCTCGAAGCGCTTCTGACCCAGTACCGCGAAAACAGCAGTAACAGCAGAAACACCGGTCCCCTCCGTTAGGCTCACATGCCGAACGGAGGGGACCTCTGTATTACGCCCCGCCGCCGAGCTCCTCCTCGAAGCAGTCGCTCAATGTCGGGTGGGCGAACTGGTATCCGGTTTCCTGCAGCTTCTCCGGCACCACCCGCTGGTCGGCCAGAGCGAGCTCCTTCGCACCGTCACGGCCGAGCATGATCTCCGTGATGAAACCGGGCGTCGGGATCCACGCGGGTCTGCGAAGGTGAGCGGCGAGCGCCTCGGCGAATTCCGCCTGCGTGACAAGCTCCGGCGCAACAGCGTTGACCGGCCCGCGCACATAGTCATAGAGGACCGCATGCACATATGACCGCGCAACATCGTCAAGAGAGATCCACGCCAGGGCCTGCTCCCCGCTGCCCAATCGACCGCCGGCACCCGCAAGGAACAGCGGCGCCTGCAGTTTGAGCAGACCGCCCAAGGAGCTGAGCACGACTCCGGTTCGGATCGACACACGTCTGATCCCGACTTCCTCGACACCGGCCGCCGTCTCTTCCCACTTCTGGCATACCTCGGCGAGGAATCCGTCGCCGGCCGGTCCGGTTTCGTCGACCGGTTCGTCAGCTTTCGACCCGTAGTAGCCGACCGCAGAGGCACAGACGAAGACCGACGGACGCTTCGCCTCGGGCAGACCACGCATCGTTTCGACGAGCAGCCTCGTCGAGTCGATTCGAGACGACCAGATCTCATCCTTCGCGTGCTTGGTGAACCGAGTGGCGATGGATCGCCCACCGAGGTGGACCACCGCATCCGCCCACGCGAGGTCGCGTGGATTGAGGATTCCCAGGTCCGGATTCCAGTGCACCTCGTAGGGGAATTTCGGGGTTTCGCGCACCAGCAGTCGGACGAAATGACCCGCAGTGGAGAACAGGGCGGCGACCTGGCGTCCGATCATTCCGCTGCCGCCGGCGATGAGGATGTGTTTGCCCTTCTTCCGCGCCAGCAGCGGCGCGTTCGTGGATTCGAGGAAATCGATGTCCATGAGCATCCGCTTGCGGCGGGCGTCGAAGGTGGCTTCAAGGTAGTGGGTGAGGCCCCGGTCGATGACGTCGAAGCCCTGCGGAGCCATGGAGAATTCGATGTGGTCGTCGATCTTCGTCCCGCCGGCGACCGAGGTGAACTCGTGCGTGTGCTTCCACTGGCTCAGCGGCCCCTTCTTCAGCTCATCGACGAAGGAGAACCGCGACGGCCCCTCCGAATGCACCGAGCTGAACGGCCGCCGCACAAGTCCGTAGGTACCGGGAACGCTCGTCTTCACCTGCGCCACCGAGCCCGGCGCGATCGGAGGATAGCTCTCTTCGACGATCTCCTGCGCCCAGTGAGGCGAGAGGCGGGTCAGCGCTCCTGGCCGAGCATGCCAGTCGAATGTGGTCTCCGCACCGAGCGGAACTTCAGATGTCGACTCAAAGATGGTCATGGAATCCCTCCTACCTCGAATGATGCCACCGGTTTCTGAGAATGTGACCCGCAACTCACCTAAGTCCAAGTGAATTGTTCTCGCCGAGGCGACTCACCCTCTCAGCCGACCCGCAGGAGCCGTCCGGAGAGGTCCGCATTCCGCTTCCGCGGGTTAGAAGTGCGGGCGCCCTGATCGAAATCAGGACGCCCACACTTTGAACCAGCGAGTGCAGCGCGAGCCGCTGCAGAAGCCGACGAGTCAGTCGGCGGCCGGGATCTTGCCGAAGCGGAACGCCGACCAGAAGTCACCGCGCACATATCCGTGCGACGGTTCCGGGTCGAAGTCCCAGTGGCGGACTCGACCGATCTTGAGCGCATCGGCGACGAGCTGGCGGCTGCGCTGCGAAGCGAGCACATGGTCCTCGAGGTGCTCGAGGTCGTAACGGGACTCGAGCTCGGCACGCATCTTCTCCAGCCTCCTGGAGAAGGCCGGGTCCTCGGCCCGGTTGTTCAGCTCATCCGGGTCGTTGGCGAGGTCGAACAGGAGCTCCGGATCCCCCGGGCACAGCGTGAGCTTGAGATCCCCACGGACCAAAGTGACCTGCGGCTTGTACGTGCCTTCTGCGAAGTATTCGATGACGACATCGCGGTTCTCCGTCCCGAGTTCGCCGGCGGCTTCTCGCCGAGCCGTCTCCAGCAGGGACGTCCCGACCAGACCTTCCTCGATCGCCGAGGCGGGCTCAGGATCCGCACGGCGTATAGGCAGAAACTTCGCCAAGCCGGATTTCGTGTCCTCCGGCTTCGGGCCTTGGGCGATCTCCACCAGGGTCGGCGCGAGGTCGACGAGGCTGACCGGGGCCGCATACCGGCCCGGGTCGATCACCCCGGCGGGTCCGTTGATAATGAGCGGAACTCGGGAGGACTGCTCGTAGGGCGACATCTTGAACCACAGCCCCTTCTCCCCCAGCATGTCCCCGTGGTCGCTGGTGACGACGATGACGGTGTTGTCCGCCAGGTCGAGCTCTTCGAGCTTGCGCCGGATCGCCCCGACATGGTCGTCGATGTAGTTCACCGCCGCATAGTAGGCACGGCGGGCCCGCCGCACGTCCTCGATTCCCGGTTCGCGTTCGTCGAAACCGCACATCGTGCGCAGACGGTGGCTGTGCGGGTCGATGGCCGGGTCGGGAACCTCGGGGTGGGCTGGGTCCGGGATTGCCACCTCGGCGAATCGGTCCCAGTTGGCCTTCGGCGGTTCATACGGGTCGTGAGGGTGGATGAACGAGGTGACCATGAGGAACGGCTGATCGCACCCGGCAGCCTGGTTCGCGCGCTTGCGGTCGTTGAGGTGGCGCAGGGTTCTGAAGATCACCTCGTCGTCGAAGTCCTGCTGGACGTTCGCGGTCGCCGCACCGGCGGTGAACACAGGATCCGCCTCGTGGTACCACTGAAGCTTCTGCTCCAGCGGACGGTTCCAGTCGGGCACCATATCGAGATCGGCCGGGTACACGTCCGTTGTCAGGCGCTCTTCGAAACCGTGGTGCTGATCAGGGCCGATGAAGTGCATCCGCCCGATCAGCGCGGTATGGTAGCCGAGCTTGCGCAGACGGTGGGCGAACGTCGGCACGGAGGCTGCGAAGTCGTCGCCGTTGTCCAGGCAATCGATCTCCGAGGGCATCCGCCCGGTCATCATCGACGCCCGCGACGGCGAGCACAGCGGAGTATTGCAGTACGCACGGTCGAAGACGGCTCCGTCGGCAGCCAGGGCATCCATATTCGGTGTCAGCGCGGCCGCATCACCATAGGCACCCAGAGCCTGGGCAGCCATCTGATCGGCTTGGATGACGACGATGTTCGGCGTGGTCATGAGTGGTCCTCTCTGCGGTCAGAGCCGGAATCGGCTTCGGTTACTGAATCCGGGTCGGATTCACTCGCCGAGGCGGTCACGGAGTCCGCGTCGGTCGTTGCGGCTGCGTCCGCCTCGGCGGTGGAATCGTCGTCCGGGGTCCAGCCGTCGGCCCATTCGCCGGTTTCGTAGTCGAACCCGACGGGTTCGCCGTTCTCGTCCGTGCGCTGGTACCAGTCGGTGTAGTCCCCGTGCTCGGAGTCGATTCCGCCGTTCGCACCGTCACCGGGTTCGGTAGGCACGACCTGGAGGGCGAAGTCGTCACCGTAGGCATCGGCACCGGCGACCACGGCGTTGTCCACCGCGTTGAGCGCATACTGACGACGCAGCGCCAGCGGGTCCGTCCGCAGCTCCTTGAACCAGGCCACGATGATGAAGAGCATGACGAGCGCGAACGGCACTGCGGTGACGATGACGAGCTGTTGGAGTCCCTCGAGGGCGCTGGCGTCGCCGAGGAGGAGCATGACCACGGCGATGCCGGACATCACCAGACCCCAGAACACGACGACCCACTTCTTCGGCTCCTGATCACCCCGGCTGGTGAGCATGCCCATGACCACCGAGGCAGAATCCGCGGAGGTGATGAAGAAGATCGCCAGGACGATGATGACGACGAACGGCAGCCATTCGACATAGGGCAGGTTGTCGATGAGGGTGAAGAACACCTCGGGGGCTTCCATGCTGTCGGTGAAGCCCGACGCTCCGGACCGGTACATCCAGATCGAAGTTCCGCCCATGATGCCGTAGGCGACGAAGAGCAGCGTCGAGGGGATGAAGATCGTGCCGAGGATGAACTGGCGGATCGAACGGCCGCGGGAGATGCGGGCGATGAAGGTGCCGACGAACGGCGACCAGGAGATCCACCAGGCCCAGTAGTAGACGGTCCACAGGGACTGGAACTCCTGGGTCTCGGCACCCCAGGACAGGGACCGGCCCATCATGTCGAACATCGACCCGAGGTATTCCATGAACGCCGAGGGCAGCAGGTTGAGCAGGTAGAGCGTGGGTCCGAGGAACAGCACGAGCGCGACGATGCCGACGGTCAGCACGATGTTGATCGAGGACAGGTAGCGGATTCCGCGCGAGACGCCGGAGACCGCGGAGATGATGAAGCCGAGGGTGAGGACGAGGATGATGATGACGAGCATATTGTTCGTCATCGGTCCCGCGCCGGAGACGATGCTCACGCCGGTGCCGATCTGCATGGCCGCGATACCCAGCGCCGCGGCCGTACCGAAGAGAGTGGCAACGATCGCGAAGATGTCGACGAGTTTGCCGGCGAAGCCCTCGGTCTGTCGTTTGCCGAACAGCGACTGGAAGATCGAGGACAGCAGCAGCGAACGGCCGCGACGGTAGGCGGCGTAGGCGATGGCACCGCCGACGAGAGCGTACATCGCCCAGGCGTGGAAGCCCCAGTGGAAGTAGGTTTGAGCCATCGCCCCATGGAGCGCCTCGGTCGTCTCCGGATCGTTCGTCAGCGGCGGCGGTGAGATGAAGTAGGTCAGCGGCTCGGAGGGGCCGAAGAAGAGGACGCCGATGCCGATTCCCGCCGCGAAGAGCATGGCGACCCAGGAGAAGGTGGAGAATTCTGAGGTCTCCCCATCCTTGCCCAAGGGAATCTTGCCGTAGGGAGAGAACGCGAGGATGAGCAGGGAGACGAGGATGATGATCGCGACGAGGTTGAACAGCCATCCGACGTTGAGCGTGGCCCAATCGTAGGCTGTCTGAGCGACGCTGGCGACGCTGGAGGGGCTGGTGATGCCCCAGATGACGAACGCGACGGTGAGGCCGCCGGCGATGGCGAAGATGATCGTGTCCAGCGAGTACTTCCGCCGCTGTTCGTCGATGGCGATTCCGGGCACGAGGATGGGGTGGGTGTCGTGCGGGTAATGGCCGTGCGCATCTTCGAGATCGGCCTTCACCGGTCCGCGAGGGCGGCGGTAGTCGAACTGTCCGAGGTTGCGCCCGGTCTCACGTCCCACGCGTTTGGCGTCGTCCCTCATTCGGCGAGCGTCGGCCTTGATCCTCTCGCGCGGATCACGGCGGGTCGCCTCGGCGGGGGCATCGGACTGGCGATCCGGGCCCGGATCGTGTTCGTCGGTACGGGTGGGGTCATCTGTCATGGGTCGGTTCACACTCTCTCGATAGTTGCGGAAGACTGCCGAAAACGATCGGTGCCGTGCACGGAGACGAACGCATCATGGCCCGATGGCAAGAACGCACATCGGGTACGAGTGGGAAATCAGGTGATGCGACCGGTCGGCGGCCGTCGATCGGGCAGATGGTCTGCGGATCGGCGATCAGTGACTAGGGCTCTCCGCCCCACCAGCCGATGGCCACGGGTTCCCAGGAATCATTGGCAAAGCCGCAGCTCGGGCGCTCTCGATTCGGGGTCGACCATCCACAGCGTTGGTGGTCGTCGAATTCGAGAGGGGTCATGTCTTCGGACGATAACAGCTTCCTTGACGCTTCACAATAAATTCTCAGCAACGAGCAGGCGAACCGCTGGCCTGGTCGGCCGCTTATGGCCGAGTCAGCCAGACGTGGTCGGGGCAACCGGGTATGGCATGTGCGACCCGGTACGGCCGCGTCAGCCGATCTCGACGAGCATGACGCCGACGGTGATGAAGCCGATCCCGAGGAGTGCCTTCCGCGTCAGCGGGTCCTTCCAGATCACTCGCGAGAGCAGGCAGACCAATGCCACTCCGCAGGCCGCCCACAGACCATAGGCGACGCCGAGCGGCATCCCCTCAGCCAGGGTGCGGCCGAGGAAGAAGAAGGCCGCGGTGTAGCTGATCGCCACGGGGATGAACCAGATCTTGCGCTGCAGTCCGGCGCTTGCACGCAGGCACAGGGTGCCGGCGACTTCGCTGAGGATCGACAGGGCCAACCACAGCCAGCTCATTCGGTCACCTCCGCACCGACGGTCTCGGACTCTTCGGGAGTGCCGGACTCGACGAGGATGACGCCGATGATGATGAGGGCGATCCCGATGATGGCGCCGATGCTCAGGAGCTCACCGAAGAACACGACGCCGAGCACGGCGACGAGCGCGACCCCGCTGGCAGACCAGGTGGCGTAGACGGCGCCGAGCGGCATGCCCAGTCTCTGGGTGAGGCCGAGGATGAAGAAGGCTGTGGCGTAGAGGACGACGACCCCGGGGATCCAGACAGGGTCGGACACCGATGCGCGCAGCATCAGGGTGGCGGCCACCTCGGCGAGGATGGCTGCGACGAGCAGCAACAGTCGTTTCAAGTTCATTCGGTCACCTCCGTTTCGGTGTTGTCGGACGTGTTCTCGGCGGGATCGTTTGCGGTCTCAGCGGCGTCGATGAGAGCGAGGGCGTGCTCGCGCACTGCGGCAAGATCAATGGAAGGGAAGACTCCCGTCGCCTCTGACATCCACGCACCGTCGGCACAGAACCGGGCCGCGGTCAGCAGAGACACCGCCCGATCGTCGAGTCCGGTGGTGTCGAACCACGGGCCGAGGTGTTCACTCCAGGCCCGCGACAGCTTCGGGTGATAGAGCGCATCGGAGAAGATCCAGTAGTCGGCGCGGGAGACCTCAGCGGTGGTGGCCACGGTGACGTAGGCACGGTGCCGGTCGAAGCTCGTCAGGTCCTGACTCGATTGCCCGGTGTGCTCGCGCAGTCGCCGTGCCCAGTCTTCAGCGGCGTGGTCGACGAGCCCGAGCATGAGCGCTTCCTTCGACGGGAAGTGATACATCAGACCCGGCTTCGTCAGCCCAGCCTTCTGCGCGACCGACTCGAGTGAGATGGTCACACCCTGCACCGAATCATGCGACTCAGCCAGAGCCTTCGCCGCTTCGAGAATCCGCATCCGTCCATCACTTGCCATACCGCTACTTTACCAACCGGTTGGTAAAGTAGCCAAAGCGAAACAAGAGGGCGGCCCGCACCTTGCCGGTGCGAGCCGCCCCTCGTTCTCGCCTGCAGGCCGTCGATCTGGCCGCGCGCGAATTCTCAGCTCAGTTGAGCAGCGCCCGGTCGCCCAGGGTCGCTCCCTTGAGTTTCGAGAATTCGCCGAGCAGGGTCTCGACGGTCAGGTCCTTCTTCTCCTCGGCCGAGGCCTGGTAGATGATCCGTCCCTCGTGCATCATGATCAGCCGGTTGCCGAGCGCGATCGCCTGCTCCATATTGTGGGTGACCATGAGCGTGGTCAGCCCGTCGGCTTCGACGATCTTCTTCGTCAGCGCCGACACCAGAGCTGCGCGCTGCGGGTCAAGGGCGGCGGTGTGCTCATCGAGCAGCAAGATCCGCGGCTGGGTGAATCCGGCCATGAGCAGACTCAGTGCCTGCCGCTGACCGCCGGAGAGCAGCCCGACCTTCGTCTTCAGCCGGTTCTCCAGGCCGAGCTCGAGAGTGGCGAGCTCCTCCTTGAAGTGCTCGCGTCGCTCCGAGGTCGTCCCCCGCCCCAGCCCACGCGGCTTTCCGCGCTTGAGAGCGAGCGAGAGGTTCTGTTCGATCGTGAGGTCCGGACCGGTGCCGGCCATCGGGTCCTGGAAGACTCGCCCCAGGTATCTCGCCCGTTTGTATTCGGGCATCTTCGATACCTCGGCGCCGTCGATGGTGATCGAACCGGAGTCGATGGGCAGGCGGCCGGAGATGGTGTTGAGCAGCGTCGACTTTCCGGCGCCGTTGGAGCCGATGACGGTGACGAAGTCGGATTCGTCGAGCTCGAGCGAGAGCCCCTGCAGCGCCTTGCGTTCATTGACGGTTCCCGGGAAGAAGGTCTTGGAGATGTTGTCGATCTTGAGCATGGGTCTCAGATCTCCTTCCCGGGTCGAGCGCCGGTCGCACCGGCGGGGATGTCGGCGACCTCAGCGGGGTCCTTCATATCGGTCGTCCCCTCCGGCACCGAGGCGGCCGCGCGGTTTCCGCGCCCGCGAAGCGAGGGAATCCGCTTGAGGAATCCCCATCTGGGCAGCAGCAGTGCGATGACGACGAGCAGCGCGGTTGTCAGCTTCATATCGTTCGTGTCCAGGCCCGCACGCAGGGCGAGGAAGATGATGAGTCGGTAGACGACCGACCCGAGGAGTGCTCCGAGGCTGGCCATGAAGATGTTGCGGCTGCCGAACACTGCCTGGCCGAGGATGACCGAGGCGAGTCCGACGAGGATGAGGCCGATGCCCATGCTGATATCGGAGAATCCCTGGTATTGGGCGATGAGTGCACCGCAGAGGGCGACAAATCCGTTCGACAGCGCCAGGGTGAGCATCGTCGAGTTGTCTGTGTTCACCCCGAGGCTGCGGATCATCTCTTTGTTGTTGCCGGTGGCTTGGATGGCCAGACCAAGATCGGTGGTGAGGAACCAGTCGATGGCGAATTTGAGGATGAGGGCGAACACGAGCAGGATCGCAATCGATGCCCAGCCGCCCATGAGCATGTTCTCGCGCAGCGGGGTGAACACTGTGTCTTCTCGCAGGAGCGGCAGGTTCGCCTTCCCCATGATCCGGAGGTTGATCGACCACAAGCCGATCATCGTGAGGATTCCGGCGAGCAGTCCGTCGATGCCGCCCTTCGTATGGAGCAGGCCGGTGATGTAGCCGGCGATGAGTCCCGCGCCGATTGCGGCGAGAGTGGCCAGGAAGGGGTTGACCCCGGCGATGATGAGGGAGGCTGCGGTGGCGCCGCCCGTAGTGAAGCTTCCGTCGACGGTGAGGTCGGGGAAGTTGAGGACCTTGAAGGTCAGATAGACCCCGAGCGCCATCGCGCCGTAGATGAGCCCGAGCTCCAATGCTCCGAACATGGGTTTCCGTTCATTTCTGGTGTGTGGTTCGTGGTGGCCCCGAGGTCGTCGGCGGGAGCGCCGGCGGCCTCGGGGCCGGTGACGTCGGTGCGGTCGGAGAAGTCAGGACTCCACGCACCGGGTCACAGGGTGTGACTGGTGTCGGTTACTCGATGACCTTGTCGGCTTCGTCGACGAGCTTCTTCGGAATCTCGACGCCCTGGGCCTTGGCAGCCTTCGGGTTGACGACGAGTTCGAGGTTCGAGCTGGTCTCGACGGGCATCTCGGCGGGCTTCTTTCCGTCCTGGAGGATCTTCAGAGCCATTTCACCGGTCTGTTCACCGAGCTTCGTGTAGTCGATGCCGCGGGTGATCGCCGCACCGGATTCGACTTGGCCGGCTTCCGACCCGACGAGCAGAGCCTTGTTCTTCTCTGCCGCCTGGACCATCGTCGACACTGCCGAGACCACGTTGTTGTCGGTGGGCACGTAGTAGGCGTCGACCTTGCCGAGCGAGTCCACTGCCTGAGCGAGTTCGCCCGAGTTCGCGATCGTCGCTTCCTTGATCTTCACGTCGAGGCCCTTTGCGGCCTTCTTCGCGAGATCGACCTGCACCTGCGAGTTGACCTCACCGGAGCTGTAGACGATGCCGACGGTCTTCGCATCGGGCTTGACGTCCTTGACCAGCTTCAGCTGCTCTTCGACCGGGTTGAGGTCGGAGGTGCCGGTGACGTTGCCGCCGGGCTTGTCGTTGGAGTCGACGAGTCCGGCTTCTTCGGCGTCGGTGACGGCGGTGAAGAGCACGGGCTTGTCGGAGATCGCCTGAGCTGCGGCCTGGGCGGCCGGGGTAGCGACAGCCAGAACCAGGTCGAGGTCGTCGCTGGCGAACTGCTGGGCGATCGAGGTCGCATTGGCCTGTTCGCCCTGGGCGTTCTGCACATCCCATTCGACGTCGACGCCGGCGTCCTCGAAGGACTTCTTGAAGCCTTCGGTGGCGGCGTCGAGCGCCGGGTGCTGCACGAGCTGCGAGACGCCGATGGAGAACGAATCGCCTTCGCCGCCTCCGCTCTCACCGCCGCCGCAGGCCGAAACCGCAAGAATCGAACCGACTGCCACCATCGCTGTGGCTACTTTCCTGAGACGCATTCTTCTCCCTTTCGGAATTTCGGTCCGCCGGTGCGGATCCGTCACGAATTCTGCATTCGGCACCGTTTTCCCTCGCGCGCAAGGAAATGACGGCAATGCAGATGAATGATGCGCCGCCTTCACCCAGACCGTTCTGAGATCATGACGCGCATCACGTCGAATGTGATGATATCCACTGTATGGCCCGGCACTGACACCGGGTGCCGAATCCGGGTTTTGGAGACAATCGTCCCAGTATCGTTATCTGCGGCGACAGACGTCCCCTCAGGCCTCTATTTCGACATCCGATCGTCCCAGCACATCGAGGATCCACGCGTACTCGAAGGCAGTTTCCTTCCAGGTGTCATACCGCCCGGAGGCTCCGCCGTGTCCGGCAACCATTTCGGTCTTGAGCAGGGCGTTCGCACCGACTTCACGGAGTCGGGCAACCCATTTCGCGGGTTCGACGTAGAGGACTCGGGTGTCGTTGAGCGAGGTCACGGCCAAGATCTGCGGGTAGGCCGCCTCGGTGACGTTTTCGTAGGGAGAGTACGAGCGCATGTATTCGTACACTTGCGGATCATGGAGCGGGTCGCCCCACTCCTCCCATTCGATGACGGTCAGCGGCAGCTCAGGCATGAGGATCGAGGTCAGTGCGTCGACGAACGGCACGTCTGCGCTGATTCCGGCGAACAGCTCTGGCGCCATGTTCGCAATCGCGCCCATGAGCAGGCCGCCGGCCGATCCGCCGCTGGCGACGAGCCGGTCCGGGCTCGTCCACCCGGTGTCGATGAGGTGGCGGGCGACGTCGATGAAGTCGGTGAACGTGTTCTTCTTCGCCGTCGTCTTGCCCTGGTCGTACCAGTGTCGGCCCATTTCGCCGCCGCCGCGCACGTGGGCGATGGCGAAGACGACGCCGCGGTCGAGCAGGGACAGCCGGGAGACCGAGAAGTACGGGTCCATGCTCGCTTCGTAGGACCCGTATCCGTAGAGGAGCAGCGGATTCGCCGAGGCGGCGCTGCCGTTCGTCGTGTTCCCACCGCCGCCTGTGCCCGCTTTCGCCGAGGCGGGACCACCGTGGTCATCGGATCGGTCCAGGTCCTTGCGGAAGACGACCGAGATCGGGATTTCGGTGCCGTCTTCGGCCTTCGCCCACAGCAGGGTTTCGGTGTAGTCGTCGAGGTCGACCGAGCCGAGAACGGGCTGACGCTTGAGAACCGTGTCAGTGCCGTCTGCGACGCTGTGCGAATAGATCACGGCGGGTGTGGACATGGAGGTGAAATGCAGTCGGATGCTCGTCTGCTCGAACTCGGGGTTGCTGCCTACGTAGAGTGCCCCGGTCTCTCGGCCGAAGGGCAGCTCCTGCAGCGGACCGAACGGAGAGGAGGAAACCCGCACGCGGATGATGCCGACTCGCGCGAAGCCGCCGCGACGGTAGCTGAGCACGATGAAGTCGGCGAAGGCATCGACGTCCTCGATGCGCAGGTCCTCGATGCGCACTTCGTCGTTGCCGTCGGCATCGGACTCGGTGACGATGACGTCGCGGCCGGGCGAGGTTGGATCGGCAGCGGGGACGTCGACGAGGTCGAAGTCGGCGCGATCGCGATTGTGGGTGATGAGGAACCGGTCCTCACCGCCGATGACGGCGTGCTCGACGTTGTATTCGACGCCGTCGACTCGGGGCCAGATCGCTTGCGGTTCGGCTTCGAGGTCATCGACGCCGATGCTCCAGTATCCGGTGGTCGTCTTCGATCCGGTGACGACGAACATCATTCGACCTGAACGTGAGAAGCCCGATCCGACGAAGAAGCGCTCATCGGGTTCGTGGAAGATGCAGACGTCGTCGCTGCTGTCGGTGCCGACGAGGTGGCGCCATACCTTCTCCGGTCGCCAGGCGTCGTCGACGGTGGTGTAGAAGACGAAGCGGCCGCTCGGATCGAGGGAGGCTCCGGCGAAGGTGCCGTCGATCGTGTCGGCGAGGTCGTCTCCCGTCGCCAGGTCGCGAAGTCGGAGGGTATAGCGTTCGTCGCCGGTGGTGTCGACGCCGTAGAGAAGCCGACTGCCGTCATCGGAGAGTGAGAAGGAACCGAGGGAGAAGAACTCCTGACCCTCTGCGGCGATGTTCGAGTCGAAGACGACTTCCTCTCCGGGCAGAGGCTCTTCGCCGACCTCCGGCGGGGTCCAGTCATCAGGTCCGGAGATGGGGATTCGGACGCTGATGCCGTAGTCGAGTCCGGCCTTCGTGCGGGAGAAGTACCAATAGTTCCCGCGCCGGTTGGGCACCGACATATCGGTCTCTTTGATGCGCGTCTTGATCTCGGTGAAGATCGAGTCCCGCAGTCCTTCAAGGTGGGCGGTCTGTGCGGTCGTCCATTCGTTCTCTGCGTCGAGGTGGGCGATGACCTCGGGGGATTCCTTCTCTCGCATCCACTCGTAGTCGTCGATGAAGGTGTGGCCGTGGTGGGTGCGCTCGAAGGGGACCTTCTTCGCCACCGGCGCAGATGTCGGGGTCGCGGTCGTCGAGGAGGCGGTGTCGCTGCCGGAAGTTTCGCTCATGACGCCAGCCTAGTGGCAGACTCAGGAACACCCGCACCTCATCACCGCCCCTCCCCTCACCAGCGACTGCTCTCTTCGACACCATCCTTTGAGCAGAATGCACTCAACGCGCTCAATGAGCAGAACGCGCAGAGTGAGCACAACCTCGCAGTCGGCACTCAGGAACCTCTAAGGTGAGTCTCACATCACACCTGCCTTCAAAGGAGAAGTCCGTGCCAAAGGCGCCACCTCCCGGGGATTCCGTGTCGGAATCCACTCATCCCTCGCGACGAACCTTCGGTCGCATCGCCTATGGGGCGATCGCCTTGGCGGCGATCGGAACGGCGACGACCTACTCGGTCAAGGCCGCCTCGGCGAAGGGTGACCTGTCATCGAATCTCACCCTCATCGCTCCGGCCGGCGCCGGCGGCGGCTGGGACGGATTCGCCCGCGAGACCCAACAGGCCATGCGCGTCGACCGGCTCGCCAACAATGCCCAGGTCGTCAACATCCCGGGCGCCGGCGGCACCATCGGCCTCGGCAAATTCTCGACCATGCACGGCCAGTCGGACACGATCCTGGCCACCGGCACCGCCATGGTCGGCGGAATCGCGCTGAATAAGTCGCCGGTCGGATTCGACAACACAACTCTGCTCGCCCGCGTGGCCGAGGACTATGACGTCCTCATCGCCGCCGCGGATTCCCCGCACAATACGATCGACGACGTCATCGGCGCGTGGAAGAAGGACCCGAAAGGGTTCGTGTGGACGGGCGGTTCGGCCGGCTCGGTCGACCACCTGACCATCGCTCAGTTGGCGCTGCTCGGCAAGATCCCCGCCTCTGACATCACCTACATCCCGAAGTCCGGCGGCGGTGAAGCCATCCAGACTCTGCTCTCGGGCACCACCGACTTCGCCTCGTGCGGCTTCAACGAGGTCTCCGATCAGATCGAGGCCGGACGCGTCAAAGCCATCGGCGTGGCCGCGCCCAAACGCATCGAGGGCTTCGACGACGTGCCGACCATGTCCGAACAGGGATACGAGGTGACGCTGACGAACTGGCGCGGCTGGCTCGGAGCACCGGACATCAACGGTGACGACTCTGCTCAGCTGCTCGAGATCCTGCAGAAGACTCGTGACAGTGCGGCCTGGAAGGACGCCCTCGATCGGAACAAGTGGACAGACGTATGGCAGACCGGCGAGGAGTTCGCCGAATTCGTCGAAGAAGACACCTCCCGAGTGGAGAAGCTGCTGAAGGAGTTGGGACTGTGAGCGCACAGACGACATCGCGCACGGACAGGACGGGCCACCTCGGCGCGGGCACCTGGTGGCAGGGACGGTCGGGCCTCATCGTCCCCCTCATCATGGGAGCATTCTCGACCTACCTGCTCATCGGCATCCTCACTATGGACGTCGCCCCGGACGCGGACAAACCGGGTCCGCAGTTCTTCCCGACGATCATCATGCTCGTTGGATACGCGCTGACGATCCTGCTGGTCATCGCCTATATCCGCAATCCGGAACCCGTCGACGTCGACGACGAGCTGCCGGCCGCGGCCGAGGAGGACAAGGCGTTCTCGACTCCGGTGACCTCAGCTGTTGCGGCCTCGCGGCTCTCCCCTCATGAGGAAGACGAGCCGGAAGAAGACCGTCAGGCTCTCGCTGCGGCTCGCAAGGCCGATGCGAAGCACCGCACGCACAGCGACTTCGTGTCCCTGGCCTGGGGTGCGGGCGGCTTCGCGGCCTTCGCGCTCATCCTCGAATTCGCCGGGTGGATCATCGCCGCCGCTCTGCTGTTCTGGTGCGTGGCCCGGTCGATGGGTTCGAAGAAGCCGCTGTTCGATCTCACTCTGGCACTGACGTTCTCGTCCCTGGTCTATATCGCCTTCTCGGTGATGCTGGGGCTCAACCTTCCTTCGGGAATTCTGGGAGGTGGCTTCTGATATGGACGCTCTCATGTCCCTCTTCGAAGGGTTCACACACGCTCTGACGCCGATGAACCTGCTGTGGGTCCTCGTCGGCTGCTTCCTCGGCACCGCTGTCGGCGTGCTGCCGGGCCTGGGCTCATCGATGGCCGTGGCCCTGCTGCTGCCGATGACCTTTGCGCTGGACCCCACGGGTGCGTTCATCATGTTCGCCGGCGTCTACTTCGGCGGGCTCTTCGGCGACTCGACGATGGCCATCCTCATGAACACCCCTGGGCAGGCCTCGGCGATCGCCTCGACGTTCGAAGGCCACAAGATGGCCAAGGCCGGGCGGGCCCCGCAGGCTTTGGCGACGGCCGCGATCGGTGCGTTCATCGGCGGGTTCATCTCCTGCTGCCTCGTCGTCTTCGTCGCTCCCGCTCTGGCGGAGCTGTCAACAAGCTTCGGCCCGGCCGAGTTCTTCGCCCTTGCCCTGTTTGCCTTCGTCGCCACCTCCTCGGTGGTGGCCGATTCGGTGCTCAAGGGGCTCACGGCCCTGGTGCTGGGCATCGGCTTCACTGTCATCGGCATCGACTCGGTCTCGGGTACCGAGCGGTTCACCCTCGGCGTGCCCGAGCTCTTCGACGGAGTCTCCCTCGTCACGGTGACCGTGGGTGTGCTGGCGCTGGGCGAAGTGTTCTTCATCGCCTCTCGCATCCGCCGTCAGACCAAGGACAATACGATCAACGCCTCTGGTCGGCCTTTCCTCTCCCGCAAGGAAGTCGGCGAAGCTCTGCCGGCGTGGCTGCGTGGAACCGCGATCGGCCTGCCTTTCGGCGTCATTCCTGTCGGCGGTGCCGATGTTCCGACGTTCATGGCCTACGGCCTGGAGCGCAAGCTCGATTCCCGTCGGAAGGATCCGCAGTTCGGCAAGGGCGCGATCCGTGGTCTTGCCGCCCCCGAGGCGGCCGGATCGGCGACGACGGGCATCGCCATGGGTGCCCTGTTGGCTTTGGGTCTGCCGATCTCGGCAACGGCGGCGATCATGCTCGCGGCCTTCCGCCAGTACGGCATCCAGCCCGGTCCGCTGCTCTTCGACCGCTCCCCCGAGCTCGTGTGGGGTCTGCTGGCGAGCTTCTTCGTCGCGATGATCGTGCTGCTCATCATCAACCTGCCGTTCGCTCCTCTGTGGGCGAAGCTGCTGAAGATCCCGGACCCGTACCTCTACGGCGGCATCGCGGTCTTCTGCGGACTTGGCATCTATGCGACGTCCGCCTCGACGTTCGAGCTGCTCATACTGCTGGGCATCGGGGTGCTGAGCTTCGTGCTCAAACGCTATGGTGTGCCGTTGGCGCCGCTGATGATCGGCATGGTGCTCGGTCCCCTGGCCGAGTCGAACCTGCGCGACTCTCTGCTGGCTTCCGGCGGTGATGCGTCGACTCTGGTGTCCTCGCCGATCACGATCGTCATCTACGTCGTGCTCATCGCCGCTCTTGTCTACACCGGCATCGGCCGAGTGCTGGCTCGCAAGCGGCAGAAGCAGACGGCGCAGGAGGTGCTCTCCCCGGCGAACTCGTCGCAGAGCTGATCCCGGCCGTCGTTCAAGGCCTAGCGCAGCGCCCAGCCGTCGTTCAAGGCGAAGCGCGGTTCGCCAGCCAACTAACCGCCGTTCAAGGCCAAGCGCGGATATCGAGACGTCTACGTCCCGATATCCGCGCTTCTGCTTGATCGAGGGCATTTACGACCGTCGCCGACTGCCCGAATCGCTCAATTGCCCCTCGTCGAACGCAGGTATTCGCTCACGATGCGGTAGGTGAAAGTGCCGGAGTACTCGTAGACACGTCCGATCAGCGGCAGGTCGACGTAGAGCTCGACTCTCTGCCGGTCGAGGGTGTCGTCGAATCGCTCACTCAATTCGATGACCGGTCGCAGCACTAACGGCATGGGCAGCCGCAACCCACCTGCCCGTAGCGCGATTCGGCGGCTGCGCAGTCGCAATCCCCCATTGACCACGTCAACAGCAAACTCCGCCTCGACGACGGACGGCTTCCCCAGCACGTCGACGACTCCGCCCTGAGAGTCGCACGGAACTTCTCCACCTACCTCGGATCGGGATCCGCGCGGGACGAACGACACCGCATCGACCATCGACCAATCGCCGTCGTCGAATTTCATAGTCCGCGTCGCCGTCTGCTCACCGTCTTCCGTTCGGTTCTCTACGCGAAAAGGAACCTCGCGGTGCAGACCCGGCACGATCACACCGCACCGTTTCGCAATGGCGAGGACGGGCCACAGCCACCGCCGTTGGGTGCCGAACGATTCGAAGACACCTTCACCGACACCCACCGCGCCGGGAGGGATCACCGCGAAGTATCGCCTGAGGACTGGGTGGAGTTCGGCGGTCCGGGACCCGAGCGCCCGTTCGTACGGGGATCGGGTCTCAGCGCTCATGCCTGTGAGTGTAGGGCATCCGCTTTGGATCAGCGGTCCGCTTTGGCACCGGTGGCAGCTCCCGGCAGGAGTCGCCCGGCGCCCTTGAGACCGAAGCTCGTGAGCACGGCGGCGATGAGGACGAGGACGACGGCCGCACCGGCGGCCCACTGTACGCCGAAGTCGAAGGCTGACACGGCCGCCTCGGTGATTCGCTCACCGGCTGCACCACTCAGCCCGGAAGCGTATTCGAGTGCGGAGCCGAGCGTGTCGAACTGTGCTCTGTCCGCTTTGTCCCCGATCGCCGACTGCAGCGCGGATCCGTACATGAAGGTCGAGAGTCCGCCGAGGACGGTCGTGCCCATGACGGACCCGAATTCGTACGCGGTTTCCGATATCGCCGAAGCAGCTCCGGCCTTGTGAGCGGGGACCGCGGCGAGGATGAGGTCGTTCGTGATGACCTCGGCGGTGCCGAGTCCGATGCCGAGGATGAGGAAGGCTAGCAGCATTCCCATCACGGAGTGTTCGGAGGTGAAGGCGATGATGCCCATGCCGACCGCGTTGAGCGCGAGCGCGCAGGGCACGACGACGCGCGGTTCGAAGCGGGCGATGAGCGGCACTGCCAGATAGCCGGCCGCAACCGAGGTGATGAGTCCCGGGATAAGCACAAGGGCCGCGTCGATCGGTGAGAGTCCGAGCACGAGCTGGAGCAGCTGGGTGCCGAAGTAGAGGAACCCCGCCAGTCCCATGATGCTCAACAGGTTCGACACCACCGCCGAGGTGAACACGGAGTTCGCGAACAGACGGACGTCGAGCATCGGGTTCGGAGTCGCGAGCTGGCGGAGGACGAAGCTGGCTCCGGCGACGATAGCCACGGACAGGCTGAGCCAGAAGAGGAAGTCGGCGCCAGACTCCATGCTGTGTTTGATGGCAAAGACGAGCGGGGCCAGAGCAAGCATCGACAGAATGATGGAAAACGGGTCGAAGCGGCCGGGGTTCGGGTCGCGCGATTCGGGCAGCAGAATTGCAGCTGCGGGAATGAAGAGCGCGATGAGCGGCAGGTTGATGAAGAAGACGGAGCTCCAGTGGAAGTGCTCGAGCAGGAAGCCGCCGACGATGGGCCCGAGTGCGGCACCACCGGAGAACATCGCGGCCCAGGTGGCGATCGCGATGCGACGGTCTTTGTCATGGGCGAAGATGTTGCGGATGAGCGACAGTGTCGATGGCATGAGGGTAGCGCCGAAAATGCCGAGCAGGGCGCGGGCGAGGATGAGCATCTCGGCGGAGGTGGAGAACGCCGCGAGCAGTGAGGCCGCACCGAAGCCGACGGACCCGATGATGAGCAGCTTGCGACGTCCGACCCGATCACCGAGGCTGCCCATGGCCACCAGCAGACCGGCGAGCATGAGCGCGTAGATATCGACGATCCACAGCAGCTGGGTGCCCGTCGGGTGCAGGCCGGTGCTGATGGCAGGGATCGCGAAGCCGAGGACCGTGTTGTCGATCGAGATCAGCAGCACGGGGATCATGAGCACCGCGAGTCCGGCCCATTCGCGCCGGCCGGCACGCAGCTGTGGAGTCAGTGTCGTCGTCATGGCATCAACTGTACCGTCTGGACGGTACAGCTGAAAAGCGGTTGGCGTGCTGCAACCGAGATGCTCAGGTACTGCGCAGATACAGGCCCGGCCGCGCGAGAAATCCGAGCGGTCTCATGCATGCCCAGCTGGCAGAACACCAGGCACACGTCCGTCTCGTAAGTACAGCCATGGACTAGGCTCGTGGCTATGGCACGCAATCCGACCGCAACCAAGGAGAAGCTGCTCGACGCTTTCGATACGCTCCTCGACGAACACGGCACAGCCGGAGCGACTCTGGACGCAGTAGCTGCGAAGGCCGGAGTCTCCAAAGGCGGTCTGCTCTATCATTTCGGGTCGAAGGCCGAGCTCATCAAGGGCAGCCTGGAACGCCTCGACCAGCTGGTCGCCGAAGACGTCGAGGAGATGAAGGCCGCCGGCGCGCGCCTCCACTATTACTACCTCGAGACCTCCGCCGAGGTCGGTACTCCCCTGGACCGCAGCCTCATCGCCGCCGGCTGCCTCGCTCTCGAGAACGAGGACGCCAAGGCGGCTCTGCGTCGCACACGTGAAGCGTGGTTCGACGCTCTCAACAACCACCTCGGCGATGCTGATCTGGCGATGACGATTCAGCTCATCGGCGACGGAATGTATTTCAATCAGAACTTCGGGCTGTCACAGGATGAGGCCCTCGATCATGTGAAGCGAGTGCTCACGCGTTTGGGGCTTTAAGACACCTACGCGCCTGGGCGGCTTGGGCGCCTGGGCCCCTAGAGCAACTTCTCCTACGATCTGCGCGCCTCCCCCGGCAGATGCACTTCCCTACTAGATGCCTTGGGTGGGCGAAATGGTCACGTCCCGAGCAGGCGGTTTCTAAGTTCTAGTGCAACACCCGGTCTGACCAGCACTATCAGACCGGGTGTTTCCACTGAACGAAGGAACACCCCCAATGACCTCGCAACCCAGACGTCCACGATTGCCCTTCG
>NZ_JABKDD010000025.1 GCF_013623905.1 Brevibacterium sediminis | reverse complement strand
TGGTGCGTTACGGTGTGTCATGAAGACCTCCGGGACTCGATCATGAGTGTGGTTACCCATATCGGTATCGGAGGTCTTCGTTGTGTTTCAACTACCGTTCACAACGTGTCGGGGAAGTACACCTAGACGGCACAAAGCGCTCAACAACGGCTGGGTCACAGTGGCTTCAGGCCTTTTGTACACCTGTCTCTGAATTGCCCAGGCTCTTCAGTGTGCATTTCAGAGCAGGGTGTGTCGAAAGTGGAATCCTGCGCGCCCGAGGCCCTTGAGCCTACCTGCGCGCGGAACGCAGCCGGCGATATGCGCGGCGGGCGAAGTCTGCAGACTGTCGGCTCGCGCTCTCGACACGGCGCGCTGCCCGGACGACAGGCTCTGCCTCGCGCCGCTCATCACGTCGGCGGGCCTCGTCGCGTTCGGTGCGTACGCGCTGCAGCTGCGACTTCACCGCCTGCACCTCTTCATTCAACCGTGCCGCCTTCCGGTCCTTGAGCGCCATCACCAACCCATAGTTCTGGACGGCGTTGAG
This sequence comes from Brevibacterium sediminis, assembly GCF_013623905.1. Lineage (GTDB taxonomy): Bacteria > Actinomycetota > Actinomycetes > Actinomycetales > Brevibacteriaceae > Brevibacterium > Brevibacterium sediminis. The sequence goes on along the minus strand of NZ_JABKDD010000025.1, from coordinate 31,682 downwards.
ACGTTCGCGGACAACGCCGATGTTGTCGACGTAAGGGTTGTCGATCACATCGGCGTGAAAGAAGCCGGGTGCTTCGGACTCCGCCGCTCCGGGAGTGACGCCCAGCGTCTTCGCCACGACGAAGTCCCACCACTCCCTATGCTCGGCGCGGCGCTTCTGCGACTGCGAACGCAATCGGTTCGTGAGCTCGCCTCGGTCCTCCACCGCGCCGACCCCAGTTGCCACAATGTCGTCGACCGAATCGAGCGGCAGCACGAAGTCCTCCATACCGACGTTCTCAGCAGCTCCACGCATGCGGATCGACGAATAGAGGTTCGGCGCCAGTGAGATGAACGGGACGCCCGCGGCTCCAGCGAAAATCGCAGCGTGGTACCGGGTCCCGACGACCAATTGGGCTTGCTCCGTCAGGGCGATGAGCTCTCGTGCGGTGAGCATCCGGGTGGGAACGACCTCAGCATGCCCGCTGGCCCGAGCGATCTTCATATCAGTGAGCTGGTCTCTCGTCTCCGGCGCTGGTGGCAGTGCCCCGCCGTGCGGCACAAGCAGCACCCGCAGGCCGGTATCCTCGGCAAGCCGACGTGTGAGTTCCGCCAACCGCGCATGATAGTCATCATCGCTGAGCATCGGGGTCGAGGCCTTCTCGGCGAAGCTCGCCAGGATGAACGGATGCTCGGTCAGATCCGATACGGCAGACCGGTCCTCGTCGCGCGCTGTCAATGAGAACGCGTCGTCGACCTGACGACGCGCCGTGGCCGAACCTCGTCCGAGGTCGTCGACGAGGTGAGTCGTGTAGCTCTCTCGAGTCCCGACGAACTCCGCTTCGGAGAGGAGTTCGTGAACGATGTCCCGATCCTCGTCGTAGATGAGCGGGCCGAGCGTCTGACTGGTCAACGCATACGGTTTGCCGAGGACGCGAGCGATCTTCGCCAGGGTCGCACGCTCATAGATGTGGTGGGCGAACATCGAGTTGAGGTTACCGCCGCCGGCGATGAGGACAGCATCGGACTCACGAACCGCCCCGATGACGTCAATCGCCGGGTCATCTGCCTTGAGCGCTGCCCGATCTCCACCGACATAGTCGAGAACTTTCGCCATCCGCGAGGCATTCGGACGTCGGTCGCGCTTGAACCCGATACGCTTGACAGCGTCGACACCGTACATTTCGCTCGCGTGCTCAGGTTCACCGGCAATGAGTGTGATGGCGATGTCCGAACGGGCACGGAGCGCATCGATGGCCAGTTCGGTCATGGCCTCATCGCCGAGATGGTAGAACCGGCTCCAGCCTACGTCGCCGATCATCGTAATTCTCTTCATGGATCCCTTGTTCACGTCATGCACTGCAGAACTTCAATCGAATATTCCGATCACTGTAACGACAGCGATGGGTTCGCTCGTGAACAGCACCTGTCTCCGAGGTGAATACGTTCGCGTTCAAGCCGACGCCAAGGTCAGGCTCGGATACAGCCACTCAGAATGCGTTGAATAAGCGGCGGCCGCCTCGGTGAGGGTGAATACGCCGATGAATGCGACAGTGGCCCGGAACGTGATGTTCCGGGCCACTGTCGTGGTCAGAGACGACTCAGTCCGAGCGAATGGCTCAGGCTTCGTCCTCCTCGTCCTTCTTCTCGACGACCAGAGTCTCGGTGGTGAGAACCAGGGCGGCGATCGAAGCGGCGTTGCGCAGCGCCGAACGGGTGACCTTGACGGGGTCGATGATTCCGGCGCCGATGAGGTCGCCGTATTCGTCGATGGCGGCGTTGTAGCCCTGGCCGGACTCGAGGTCCTGGACCTTGGCGACGACGACGTAGCCGTCCTGGCCCGCGTTGGCGGCGATCCAGCGCAGCGGCTGGACGACTCCGCGCTTGACGATCTCGGCACCGGTGAGTGCGTCACCGGACAGACCGAGGTCGTTGCCGTCGAGGACCTTCGCAGCGTGGATCAGAGCCGATCCACCGCCGGCGACGACTCCCTCTTCGATGGCGGCTCGAGTAGCGGACACGGCGTCTTCGACGCGGTGCTTGCGCTCCTTGAGCTCCACCTCGGTGGCGGCGCCGACCTTGATGACGGCGACTCCGCCGGAGAGCTTGGCCAAGCGCTCCTGCAGCTTCTCGCGGTCCCAATCGGAATCGGTGTTCTCGACCTCGGCGCGGATCTGAGCGACACGACCGGCAACAGCATCGTCGGCACCGGCACCATCGATGATGGTGGTGTTGTCCTTGGTGACGGTGATGGTGCGGGCGTTGCCGAGCTCTTCCAGGGTGACCTGGTCGAGCTTCATGCCCATGTCCGGGGTGACGACCTGGCCACCGGTGAGGACGGCGAGGTCCTCGAGGATGGCCTTGCGACGGTCACCGAAGCCGGGAGCCTTGACGGCGGCGACGTTGATGATTCCGCGCAGCTTATTGACGACCAGGGTCGACAGAGCTTCACCCTCGATGTCCTCGGCGATGATGAACAGCGGCTTGCCTGCCTGCTGCACCTTCTCGAGGACGGGCAGGAGCTCCTGGATGTTGGAGATCTTGCCCTGGTTGATGAGGATGAGAGCGTCGGAGAGCACAGCCTCCTGGCGATCGGCATCGGTCACGAAGTGCGGCGACAGGAAGCCCTTGTCGAACTGCATTCCTTCGGTGATCTCGAGTTCGACGGACGCGGCCTGCGACTCGTCGATCGTGATGACGCCGTCCTTGCCCACCTTGTCGAAGGCATCGGCGATGAGCTTGCCGATCTCAGGCGACTGAGCCGACAGACCGGCGACGTGTGCGATCTCCGAGGAGTCGGCGACGTCGCGGGCGATCGCGCCCAGCTGCTGCGAGACGGCCTCGACGGCGGTCTCGATGCCGCGCTTGAGCTGTCCGGGTGCGGCACCTGCGGCAACGTTGCGCAGTCCTTCGTTGACGAAGGCCTGAGCGAGAACGGTCGCGGTGGTGGTTCCGTCACCGGCGATGTCGTTGGTCTTGGTGGCGACTTCCTTGGCCAGCTGTGCGCCGAGGTTCTCGTAAGGATCGTCGACCTCGACCTCACGGGCGATGGTCACACCATCGTTCGTGATGGTGGGGGCGCCCCACTTCTTGTCGAGCACGACGTTGCGGCCCTTGGGTCCCAGCGTCACCTTGACGGTGTCGGCCAGGGTGTTGACACCCTTTTCGAGTGCACGACGGGCTTCGTCGTTGAATTCCAATGATTTAGGCATTCGTCCTCCTGTCAGTGAAGTAGTTGTTCAGGGGATTCAGCCGATGACGGCGAGCACGTCGCGAGCCGAGAGCACGAGGAACTCTTCGCCTGCGTACTTGACTTCGGTGCCTCCGTACTTGGAGTAGATGACCTTGTCGCCGACGGCGACGTCGACCGGCACGCGGTTACCGTTGTCAGCAACACGGCCCGGGCCCACTGCGACAACTTCGCCTTCCTGAGGCTTTTCCTTGGCGGTTTCGGGAATGACCAGACCACTGGCGGTAGTCTGTTCTGCTTCGACCTGACGGATGACAATCCGATCTTCGAGTGGCTTGATGGAGACCGACATATCGGGCCCTCTCCCTTCGCTGGGTTCTATTTCATCGAGTCAGACGGCGGCTTATGCCATGAACCTCTCGTCGTCGCGGGTGCCGAGCGATTCGACCGTCTCATGAAACTGGCACTCAATGAGTGCTAGTGCTAATTCTGACTCTAGAACGCTCTTAGCACTCGGTCAACTTGAGTGCCAGCAATTCGTCATGCTCTGGGCGAAAGTTCGGATTGGGCCCCGGAAGCCGGGGCAGCGGGGCACCGAAAAGCGTGGGCCCCGAGGATCTCTCCTCGGGGCCCACGCTCCTTGCTGACCGCCTCAGCTCAGTTGTCGATATCTGTTGTCAATGACGGCCAGAGTTCATGGCCTATACAGGCGCTCAGTCGGTTACTGCGAACCTGATCTCAGATCAGGCGCAGGCCCACTGTCCCCAGCCGGCTTCAGCCTGGAGCTTCTTGGCGCGCTGGAACTGCTCCTGCGGGCTGGCATCCGACGGATTGCCGCTGCCGCCCATGGCCTGCCAGGTCGAGGGCAGGAACTGGAACAGACCGAAGTGGGTGCCGTTCGAAGCCTTCGGATCGAAGTTCGATTCGCACTCGACGACCGAGTACCACTTGGAACCGGGTCCGCCGAGCATCGCCTTGATCTCGGCGGTGGACATGGAACCGCTGCCGGAGCCGCCGCCGGTGCTCGAGTCACCGGAGTCACCGGAGTCGCCCGAACCGGAATCGCCGGAGTCACCCGAGTCGGAACCGCCGGTGTCAGCCGGCTCCTCCTTCTTCTTGGTGCCCTGGATGACGACCTTGGTCTTGGGTTCGGAGAGGACCTTCTCGTCCTTCTTCTCCTTCTTGACCTCTTCGCCGTTGATCGTCTTGACCTTGTAGGTGACCTGCTTCTCGCCGTCCTTGCCTTCGGTCTCGACCTTGGTCTCACCCTCGTAGAGGGAATCGGACTTCTTGGTCTCGACCTTGGCCTTGATGGCCTGCTTGTCCTTGACGGTGTCGTTCTTCACGCGGTTGACGGTCAGCACCTGGCCGTCGGAGACCTCGGCGGACATCGGCACGGACAGGAAGTCGTCCTTGTCGAGCTTGACGCCCGTGTCCTTGAGGGCTTCCTTGGCGGTGCCCACAGCGGCCGAGACCTTGTGGTCCTTGCCGTCGGCGACGACGGTGAGGTCCTTCGACGTGGTCACCTCAATGTCATTGCCTTCGTCCTTCAGACGCTGGCTGGCCTTCGCGTTGAGGTCGGCGCCCTTCGCGTCGACACCGAGGTCGGCCAGAGCCTGACCCACGGTGTTCGCATTGGTCCATTCGTTCGTCTCTTTGCCATCGACGGACAGCGCAACCTTCTTCGCCGTGTTGACGGTGATCGTCATATCACGGTCGACCTTGGTGCCCACACCGGGCTTGACCTGGTCGCGCTTGTCGACATCGATTTCGTGGCTGTCGAGGATGTCCCCGACCGTTCCTCCGAAGGTTCGGATCTCTTCGGCCTGTCCGTTGACCTCCAAGGTCACGGGCTTGTTCATGGTCACAACCGCGCCCGTGCCACCGACGAGTCCGGTGATCACGACCGCCTGTGCAGCGATCTGAACCTTGCGGTTCTTCAGAAAATCAATCACAAAAATATCCCTGAGCAGAGTTTATCGACCTGTTCACTGTAACCGATTCGTTACACGGTTCGCAAAATATCACGGAAATGTAACGGTGTGAGTTTCCTGAGGGCGTGTCTGACCTGGAGTTCCCCGTGTTTCCGGGGCATTCCCGATCGTGACATTCCCCCGCCGAGGCGGCGCTGCGTCCCGTTATCTCGCTCACAGAACGAAGGGCTGAGCCCGGCTCAGTCCCAGCTGCCGAGGGCCCGCTCCGCGTTGTTCCACACGGCCGCGCACAGATCCTCTTCGCTCATCCCGCGCACCTCGGCGAGTTTCCGCGCCGTGACCGCCGTGAGGTATGGACCTCCCGGCTTACCGCGATGCGGGTGCGGGGTGAGGAAGGGTGCGTCGGTCTCCGTCAGCAGGAGCTCCAGTGGAGCGGCCGCCGCGGCCCGCCGCAGCTCGTCGGCGTTCTTGAACGTGAGGTTGCCGGCGAAGGACATGTAATAGCCTTCGGCCGCACATTCGCGGGCCATCGCCTCGTCGCCGGAGTAGCAGTGGAAGATCGTGACCTCGGGAGCGCCTTCCTCCTTGAGGATGCGCAGCACATCGGCGTGTGCCTCCCGATCGTGGATCTGCAGTGCACGTCCGGTGCGCTTGGCGATCTCGATATGAGCTCGGAAGGAGCGCTGCTGTTCGGCAACTCCCTCTTCTGCCGTGCGGAAGTAGTCGAGACCGGTCTCCCCCACCACGCGCATGCGCTCATGCGAGCTCACGAGCGATTCGATCTCGGTGAGAGCGTCATCGAGCAGGCCGCGCTCGGCCAGCCGCGGGGCTTCGTTCGGGTGGAGGGCGGCCCCGCCGATCATCCACGTCCGTCCCTCGGCAGGAGGGCCGGGCACAGTACGGGGGTCGGCCGCCTCGGCGAGGGATCCCACCTCCGTGGCCGCCTCGGCGGGGGTGCCTGAATACTGGGAAGCCACGAGCGCAGTCGTCCACCGGGCTGCCGGAAGGTCGCAGCCGATCTGGACGATGCGACGGACTCCCGCCTCGGAGGCGGTGTCATGGAAGAAATCCAGCGACGGGAACTCTTCGTCCGCGTTCGGGGTCACCTCGGGTTCGGGTTCACCAGCACCCAGCGGCAGCCGCACACCCGTGCAGATGTCGAGGTGAGTGTGGGAGTCGACGATGGGATGAGCGAGCGGTTCGGGCACCGGTGGATAGGTTCCGGCGGCGCGCGAGGCCATTATTCGGTCTCCTCCACGAACTTCGGGAACACGGGTTCGGGCTTCGGCAGGGGCGTGCCCGGTTCGATCGGGAACCCGACGGCCGCGAACGACCGGGGATCCGCCTCGGCGGCGGCGATGCCGTCGGCAGCGGCCTCGGCGACATTCGGCGCCAGGGCGGCCGAAGCGTATGCCGCACCGGCGGCGACGCCGATGGCCGCGCTCGCGGATACGGCTCCCATCGCCTCGGCGCCGGACCCGGAATCGACGGCGGTCGGCAGGACCTTCGCACCGGCCTCACCGACGCCGGCGGGCACACCGAGGAGGTCGAGGATCTTACCTGCGGATTCGGGCATGACAGGCTGGATGAGGATGGAGATGATGCGCACGACCTCGATCGTCACCCACAGCACGGTGGCCATACGATCGGGATCGGTCTTCTTCAGTTTCCACGGCTCCTGCGCGGAGAAGTAGCGGTTGGCCTCGGACAGCACCTTCCAGCAGGCCTCGACATAGAGGTGGAGGGCCTGGGTGTCGACGTGGCGTCGGGCGGTGTCGGGCACGGCGCGGGCGAGGGCGAGGAGCTTCTCGTCCGCCTCGGTGAGTTCGCCCGGCTGAGGCACCTGAGCGTCGCAGTTCTTCTGGATCATCGACAGCGAACGCTGGGCGAGGTTGCCGTATTCGTTGGCGAGGTCGGAGTTCTTCCGTGTGATGATCGAGTCCTTCGTATACGAGCCGTCGTGGCCGTAGGAGAACTCGCGGAAGAGGAAGAAGCGCAGGGTGTCCAGGCCGAAGGCATCCACGAGGTCGAGGGGGTCGACGACGTTGCCGACGGACTTCGACATCTTCTCACCGGAGTTGAAGAGGAAGCCGTGGGCGTGGACGCGCTTGGGCAGCTCGATGCCGGCGCTCATGAGGAACGCGGGCCAGTAGACCGAGTGGAAGCGGATGATGTCCTTGCCGATGATGTGGACGTCGGCGGGCCACCACTTGCTGAGGCGCTCCTGGTCATCGGGGTAGCCGGCGGCAGTGAGGTAGTTCGTCAGGGCGTCGATCCACACGTACATCACGTGCTTGTCGTTGCCGGGAACCGGCACACCCCAGTCGAAGGTGGTGCGGGAGATGGAGAGGTCCTTGAGCCCGGATGCGACGAACGAGGCGATCTCGTTGCGGCGGGAATCCGGACCGATGAACTCGGGGTGGTTCTTGTACAGCTCGAGCAGCTTGTCCTGGTACTTCGAGAGGCGGAAGAAGTAGGACTCCTCTTCCGTCCAGGTCACCTCGGTGCGGGTCTCCTTGGACAGGCGCACGCCGTCGACGACTTCGGTCTCGTCCTCGGTGTAGAAGGCCTCGTCGCGCACGGAGTACCAGCCGGAGTACGTGTCGAGGTAGATGTCGCCGGCCTCTTCGAGCTTGCGCCAGATGGCTTGCGAGGCGGCGTAGTGGTCTTCGTCGGTGGTTCGGATGAACCGGTCGAAGGTCGAGCCGAGGGCGAGCTGGGTGTCGCGGAAGTTCTTCGCGTTGTCGTCAGCGAGTTCTTTGGGGGTGATGCCGAGCTTGTTCGCCGCCTGCAGCATCTTCAGTCCGTGCTCGTCCGTGCCGGTGCAGAAGAAGACATCGTGATTGTCCAGTCGCTTGAACCGGGCGATCGTGTCGGCCGCAATGTACTCATAGGCATGCCCGATGTGAATGGCCCCGTTGGGGTAGGCAATCGCTGTCGTCAAGTAGTAACCCATAGGGAACTCAGTCTAAGGGACACCGCCGCGCAGGCGCGCATGGGCTGGTGCTGGTGGACCCAAGCGAGTTTTTGCCGAGGATTCGCGAATAGCCCAATTTGCGGTGAGTAGCCCACGTTTGAAGATGGGCGGCTCACCTCGGACTGGGCTGAAACAGTTCGCACCTGGACACCAGCTCACAGAACCAGCGGTTTTCCACATCGACGACGTAGTTCAGGTGCCTGTAAGAAGAGCTTCTGTCCGAAGGTCTTCGGGTCCAGAACTTCATTGAATTTGAAGCGCACGATCTTATAGCCCATCGCCAGCAGACGATTGTGCTGTCGGCTCTCCTTGTTCATGACGTCGAAGCCGCCGTCGACGTACTTCTGCGTCCCATCGACGTAGAGTGCGACTCTATCGTCACGGAACAGGAAGTCGAGTCTCGTGAGAAGTCGCCTGCCATCGGCAATATCCACCTGTTGCACGAAGTCGTGCAGACCCAGAAGATGCAGATTGAAGGCGGCTCTGCTCTCCAAATAGCTTTCGGACAACGGTGATGCGAGTGAGACCAGTCTCGCAGCCACCTTTGCGCCCCGTGCCAGGCGGTCAATGGGCGCTGCGAACAGAGCTGCGACTGCACCCGGAACCTCGTCCAGCAGGTGTGCCGGATACCCGAGCCTGAAGATCAGATCCTCGTCGTCGCCGAGAAGATGCCATCTGACCACCTGTTCCATCGCGGCAAACGCCGCAGCGCTGCCGAGTTCGGCCCGCAGATCCAAGGCAGTTCGAGCCGGAGTAGTGACGCGAAGCCCTTCCGCCTCGGAGACGTCTTCAGCTGCGATTGTTCTGCGTCGCCTGATCAGCTCGGGTGACTTGGTGCTTGATATGGGATGGAACACCGACACTGGTTCGTCCGGCTCGTCGAACATACCGATTCTGTGCAGCCGGGCCGCCGAAATCCCGAACACGATGTCTCCTGCGCGGTAGTGGGGATAGTGGAGGACTTGCAGACGCTTCAGATTCGCCTCGTATCTGCGTTGCTGGGACCGCTCTTTGTCGCGTCCTTCCTCGTGATACGTCATCCAATCCGAGTCTGTGGCGAAGGGAGAAAGGTATCGGTGGGCACGGACTTCACAACGACTGACGACTGTATAGACTCCACGAGAGAGCTTTCGCAGACAGCAGCCCAAAGCGCTGCGGATGTCTGCCGATGAGGCTCCAGCATTGCGAAGGTCCGTGAAATACACGACGTTGTTCTTCATGCCGGCACACTGCCGAAATCCGCATTGATTCAGCAATGCTCAATCCTGTTGCTGTGGAATCAGCTTCGGCGTCCACACGGTGACAGCGCCTCAGTAAAGAGTCAATCAACAGGCGTCAGCGTTCGAGTCGAGTCGTCGACCGGCTTCACAGCGGCTCGTGCCTTTCGCACCAGGCTCGTTTGGGGAGTATCTCAACCGCGCTGATGGCCCAGTTTTGGGTGGATAGCCCACTTTCTGCCATGGGCTATCCACCCGAAACTGGGCTGCCGGCTATCCACAGCCGATTGCGCACGAGTCGTGTCACTCGCGGTGGAGCCAGGCCTCGTAGACGTCGCGCTTGGACAGGCCGAACTTCTTCGCCACCTGCCCGGCCGCGTCCTTGGCACGCGAACCGGAGTCGACCAGTGCGCTGACCTCGCCGAGGTGGTCCTCCGGAGCCGTTTCGACCTCGGTGGCACCGGCGAGCACGAGGGTCAACTCCCCGCGCAGTCCTCCAGCGGCCTGATCGCGCAGTGAACCGACGGTTCCGCGCAGAGTCTCCTCGTAGGTCTTCGTCAGCTCGCGACTGATGGCCATGGGCCGGTCGACGCCGATGATCTCGGCGAAGTCGTCCATCGCATCGGCGATGCGGTGTGGGCTTTCGAAGAAGACCATCGTGCGCTTCTCGGTCTTGAGTTCGGTCAGCAGGGTCTTGCGCTGCCCGGACTTGCGCGGCAGGAACCCTTCGAAGCTGAACCGGTCGCTCGGCAGTCCCGAGACCGCGAGCGCCATGAGCACCGCGGATGGCCCCGGTATCGACGTGATCGGAAGTCCCGCCTCGGCGCAGGCCTTGACCACGCGGTAGCCGGGGTCGGAGACGGCGGGCATCCCCGCGTCGGAGAGCAGAACAACGGTCTCACCAGCGGCGATGATATCGACGAGTTCGGGAGCGCGGTGGCCCTCGTTGTGGTCGAAGACGCTTATGACACGCTTCGTGTGCGTGAGGTTGAGTCGCTGCGCGAGCGACAGGAACCGCCGCGTGTCCTCGGCGGCGATGACATCGGCAGTTTCGATGGCCTCCCGCATCCGCGGGCTCGCATCGCCGAGGTTGCCGATCGGAGTCCCGACCAGGATCAGTCGACCGCCGGTGAGGTTCGGACCGAATCTTGGCCCCGCGTCATCGGTCAGGTCGATGTCGTCGGACGGCGCCGCCTCGGCGGAGTTGTCGTCGGCTCCGTGGACGGCCGCCTCGGTGAAGTTGTCGTCGTCACCGATTCCACGATCCGCATCGACGCCCTGGTCGGAGGACGCGAAGGAGTCTGAACTCAACTGGTCGAACCCGCGCCGACCATTGCCGCGCCGAAGATGAGGACGAATACCCCGACGTAGAGGACCCAGAAAAGGATCCAGAGGATGGTGCCGATGTAGCCGACCCACAGGGCCGCGATGGCCATGCCGTCGCCGCGTTCTCCGCGTTCGCGGATCTGCTTGCGGGCGATGTGGCCCATGATGATGCCGGCGATGCCGCCGATGAAGACGGACGAGATGACGCCAAAGATCGAGGCGCACATGCCGACGATGGCCAGCACGTTCGTCGGTGGCAGCTGCTGGTACACGTAGCCGGGTCCGCCGGCGTACTGCGCATTGGCCGTGTAGGCGCTGTTCTGACTGTACGACTGGGCACCGTACGAGCCGCCCGCGTTCGATTGGGGCTGCTGATAGTACATGTCCGGGTTGTTCCAGTTGTTCTGGCTGCTCATAGCGAAGTCTCCTTGTGGTTGCCTTCAACGGTACAGAGTCGTCGGTGGCGGCAAAAGGCGGGGCGGTTACAGGTCAATCACAGTTGGCGGGGTGGGCACCTTGCGATGTGATGCCGGGGCGGGCGCGTGTGTCGGACGTTGAGGCCGTGCGCCAGGTCGTTTGCCGGGGTGGGCTTCCCGGAATCCCGAGCCTCAGCTGACGGTTGCGTTTCCGGCCGCGATCGAGGCGCCGATGACGAGCGCGATGACGCCGAAGTAGAGCAGCCAGAACACGACCCAGAAGATCACGCTGAGATACCCCAGCCATAGCCCGGCCACGGCCATTCCGTTGCCGCGCTCTCCGCGGGCCTTGATCTGCGAACGGGCGATGTGTCCGAAGATGATGCCGACGAAGCCGAGGAAGAAGAACGATGAAATGAACGAGATGAGGCCGAGCACCAGCGCGACGATCGACGAGGAATTCGTCGGCGCCACCTGCTGGTAGACAACGACCGGTGCTCGGTTTCCGTACGTCACGGGGGCCTGGACCAGGGCATGAAGGTGGGCCGGAGTATGAACCGGTGCGGGCATGTGGACTGCGACGGGGGCGTGGACCGAACCCTTCGATCCGGTGTAGGTGTTCCCGAGAGGCAGTACGCGAGTATTCATGTCCGTTCCGTTCCGCTGGCTGTCGTTGATCTTTGAATCTGCTCGGGGCCGTCCTCGACGGGTGTCCCGATGTCTGAGATCAACGCTACCCACGTGCAGCGAGCGCGGCGGCCGAATCGTGTTGCAGTCCTGCACCACAGGTTGCAGGTTCCCCTCGCCGAGGCGGCCCGACCGTCCCGTACCCGCGTGGCCTTGGGGCGCACGCAAGGCCCCGGGCAGGCGAAGTCGGGGACGTGCAGAGCGGCCCGACCGCCGAATCGAGCGTGACCTCGGCACCCGTCCGAAGTCATCCGGAGCAGCGCCGAGGTCACGCGGGGCGGCTCAGTAGCTGCTCATCATGCCCAAGAAGCCGATGCCCAGGATGCCGATCATGACGATCGCCATGATGAGCCCCAGGGCGATGGTCACGTATCCGATGATGAGCCCGGCGATCGCCTGTCCGCGGCCTTCTGCGCCTGTGCGCTTGATCTGGCCGAGGCCGATGTGGCCGAAGATGACGGCGAGCACCGGTGCGATCCACAGGAACATCGCGATGATGCTGAAGATGATGCCGATGACCGGGATCATCGACAGCAGGCCGCAGACGAATCCGCCGCCGATACCGGCGATGCCCATCCACATCGACCACACGGCCATCTTGTTGGGTGCGGGCCGGACGAAGACCGGCTGCGCGCCGTAGGTCATCGGCTGGCTGTACGCGCCCGACTGGCTGTAGGCATCGTAGGCGTTCGGCTGGCTGTACGCACCTGGCTGGCTGTATCCGCCTGACTGTCCGTACGCGTTCTGCTGACCGTAGGCGCCGGACTGTCCATAGGAGTTCTGCTGCCCATACGGCTGTCCCTGCGAATACTGTCCGGCACCGGACCCATACTGACCCGCACCGGACCCGTACTGTCCGGCACCGGATCCGTACTGACCCGACTGTCCCTGACCATACTGCGGCTGGGACCCATAGTTGTTGTTGAACTGCTGCGAGCCGACCTGGGGAGGATCGCTCGGGCGGTAGTTGGGGTTGTTCGACACGTTGTGCACCATTCGCTCTGACTCCGGCTGTCTCCCACTACTCTAGTGATGCACGGTGGCGAATGCCCAAGAATCCTGCTCAAGGTGCCGAACCTCATGCCGGTCTCCCCCTCCCGACCTACGCCAGCCACACCCGGCACGCCCTCACTCCCCCACCTCGTCGGCCCCACCCGGCACGCCCTCACTCCCCGACCTACGCCCGCCCGACACTCCCCTTCGACCCCACCTCGTCGGCCCGATCACTCCCAATGCCCCGCCCTTCCCTGCGGGTCGCATGAGAGCCCTGCCCGCCGAGATCTCTAAACTGGACTCCGATGACTCACACCGCAGACTCCCCGCCCCCCACCAGGCGCATCGCCCGCGAGCGCCTGGCGAGGAAACGCGAAAAGGTGCGTTCCGGCGCCGCTGCGATGCGCCGCGAAACCTTCCACGCCGGCATGTGGGCCACCCGAGCACCGCTGTGGATGTGGCCGGCCCTGCTCGTCATCACCGGAATCGGTGCGGCCCTGCGACTCTTCCGCCTCGACTTCCCACACCGCCTGATCTTCGACGAGACCTACTACGTCAAGGACGGCTATTCGGTCTTCAACTTCGGCTACGAACGCTCCTGGCCCGAGAACGCCGACGATTCCTTCAACGCCGGCGATCCCAGCGTCATCGAGCCCACCCCCGAATACGTCGTCCACCCGCCGCTGGGCAAATGGCTCATCGGGTGGGGCATCGACCTCTTCGGCGCCGACGATTCGTTCGGCTGGCGCTTCACCGTGGCGATCATCGGCACCCTGACGATCTTCCTCCTCGGCGTCATCGCCTGGAAGCTCTTCCGCTCGGCGTTCTTCGCCTGCATCGCCGCCGGCCTGCTCGCCATCGACGGCGAGCACTTCGTCCACTCCCGCACGAGCCTGCTCGACATCGTGCTCATGGCCTTCGTCCTCCTCGCCTTCTTCTTCATCCTTCTCGACCGCGATCAGGTGACGAAGCGTCTGGCCGCTTGGACCCAGGGCACCGCGGAGATCGGTAGCTCCGTTCCGTCCCGCACACTGCAGAATCCAGATCCCCTCCCCGAGGCGGCCGCTTCCTCCCCATCCGACCCCGATGAGGTCCCCCGAACCTTCCCGACCGAACTTAACGAGTCGATCACCTCCGCCGCCCCACTCCCCGAGGCGGCCCCGCCCACCGCGGAAGCCCGACGTCGGCGTCGGACGAAGTCCAGGGACGTGATCAACTTCGGGCCCCGCCTCGGCGCGCGGCCTTGGATCTTCGCTGCAGGGATCAGTCTCGGCCTGGCTACGGGGGTGAAATGGTCGGGTCTGTATGCGCTGGCGGCGTTCGGGATTCTGATCGTCCTGTGGGATGTGCATTCGCGGTATCGGGCCGGGGTCGTGCATCCGTGGCTGGGCATGTTCATCCGCGACAGCATTCCCTCGTTCTTCAAGCTCGTGCCGATCGCGCTCGTGACCTATGTGGCGTGCTGGACCGGGTGGATCCGTTCGGATGACGCGTGGGACCGACAGTGGGCTGCGGAGAATTTCGGCTGGTGGCGCGCGCTGCCGCAGTGGTTGGATTGGCTGCCGTCGCTGGCGCACTATCACTACACGGCGTACTCGTTCCATGTCGGGCTGGACTCGGAGCATCCGTACATGTCGAACCCGTGGGGTTGGATCGTGCAGTGGCGGCCGACGTCGTTCTACTACGAGTCCTACGACCGGGGCGATATGGGGTGCACGGTCGCGAAGTGCTCCTCGGCGATCACCTCGGTGGGCAACCCTGTGATCTGGGGCTGGGCCGCCTTGGCTGTGCTCGTCTGCCTCATCGTGTGGATCATCCGCCGGGACGTCCGCCCCGCCGTCATCCTCGCCGGGCTGGCAGCGACCTGGCTGCCATGGTTCGCTTACCAGGAGCGGACGATCTTCACCTTCTACACCATCGTCATGGTGCCCTTCGTCGTGCTGGCCGTGACGTACTGTCTGACCCTCGTCTGGGGTCGGGTTCCGGTTCGTGGGCTAGCGTCGCCAGGGCCGTCGACGAAGCAGCGTTTCGCGCGGATCTCCGCGGCGCTGTTCGCCAGGCGACTGAGCGTCGGGCTCATCCTCGTCGCAGCGATCCTCGCCTTCGCCTACTTCTGGCCCGTCTACACCGGTGAGGTCATCCCGTTCTCGGCCTGGAACGACCGCATGTGGAACATCACCTGGCGCTGATCGGCTGACGTTGGCGTGCACCCACGCACCGCACTGGCTCCGTCGAATCACCCCACCGGCAGCTTCGGGCCGCGCGTCATCGACTTTTGTCCCATTCGTCATCGACTTTTGATCAGATACTCATGTTCGAACCGGATTATTCGTCCAAAAGTCTATGAGACGTTTTCGCGCACCTGCCCAAAAGTCGATGAGACTCCCACCGGCTCTGCCCACTCAGCACCCACCGCCCGCGGGCACAGGGGCCGGCTTGAACGTCGCCGCACGGCCCCGCCCACGGCCCACCGGCACATCCGTCACGGGTTCGCCATCGAAGGGTCGCCTTGGCGACATGGCGTGTTCACCTTGAGGTAACACCCCGTCGTTAGCGTCGAATCATTGTGAATGACCAATCGACGACCTACGAGCCCAACGCAACCGAGTTTCAGTCGGAAATGAAGCCGGATGCGCGCACCACCGTGGCCGCGAACCAGGCGGCAGAAAGCACCACCGCATCAACCAGCACCACCTCCCCCACTCCCCACCGCACCGTCGCGATCATCCCCGCGCGCGGAGGATCCAAGGGCATCCCGCTGAAGAACCTGCAGAAGGTCGCCGGAATCTCCCTGCTTGCCCGCGCCATCAATGCCGCCCAGGCCAGCCCCAGCATCGACCGCGTGATCGTCTCGACCGACCACGACGGAATCGCAGCCGAAGCCCTGCGCGCCGGCGCCGAGGTGGCCCACCGCCCCGCCGAGATAGCCGGCGACACCGCCACCAGCGAATCCGCTCTCATCCACACACTGTCGACCCTCGATGAGGACTTCGACATCACCGTGTTCATGCAGTGCACCTCCCCCTTCATCGACTCCGCCTCGATCGAGAACGCGGTGCGCACGGTCCGTGACGACGACGCCGATGTCGTCTTCTCCGCCGTCGAAGACCATTCCTTCCTGTGGCGCCTCGACGACGACACCCAGGCCGTGGCCGTCGGGCACGAAGCCAGCTTCCGGCCGCGCCGCCAGGACCGCGCCAAGCACTTCAACGAAACCGGCGCGTTCTACGTCATGCGCACCTCCGGCCTCATCGAGCACGAGCACCGCTTCTTCGGCCGCATCGGCATCGAAGAGGTCCCGCCCGAGCACGCCCGCGAGATCGACGACATGTCCGACCTCACCCTCGTCCGCGCCATCGCCTCGACGCAGGAGACCGCGCAGGTCATCGACGTCGACGCCCTCGTCACCGACTTCGACGGCGTCCACACCGACGACGGCGCCTACGTCGACGAGGACGGAAACGAACAGGTCCGCGTCCACCGCGGCGACGGCATGGGCATCTCCCGACTCGTGAAGTCCGGCGTGCCCGTGATGATCCTGTCGAAGGAACGCAACCCCGTCGTGACCCGCCGTGCGGAGAAGCTGCGCGTCGACGTCGCCCAGGGCATCGACAACAAGGCCAGCATCCTCGACGCGTGGATCACCGCCAACGACCTCGACCCGGCCCGCGTCGCCTACGTCGGCAACGACATCAACGACCTCGAGGCCTTCGACGTCGTCGGCTGGCCCATCGCCGTCGCCGACGCCCACCCGCGCGTCCTCGCCGCCGCCCGCGTCATCCTCGACAGGCCAGGCGGACGGGGTGCGGTGCGTGAGGTCTGCGACCTCATTCCCATCCCCGCCGAGGCGGCCGACCCCCTGCCGAATCCGACCCTGACCTCACTGCGGTCGCCCACCGGAAACCCATCGACCTTGGCAGGGCACCAGTCAGGACGCCCGGCCGGCCACCAGTCGGCGGCCCTGTCCGGCCACGCGTCCGCCTTCCCCGACCAGCAACCATCCGTCCCGCGGCACCAGCCGCAGTTCACCAACCGCGCGGAGATTTCGCGTGCCAACCGAAAGCAGGTTTCATGACTGATCAACTCGCCCCCGTGGCCATCGGAGAGCACCTCGTCGGCCCGAACCAGCCCGTGTACATGATCGGTGAGATCGGCATCAACCACAACGGCGACGTCGACATCGCCAAGCAGCTCATGGATGTCGCCGTCACCGCCGGTGCGCAGGCAGTGAAGTTCCAGAAACGCAACCCCGAGGTGGCCGTTCCCGAACACCAGAAGTCGAAGATGCGCTCGACCCCGTGGGGCGAGATGACCTACATCGACTACAAGCACCGCGTCGAGTTCGGCATCGACGAATACTCCGAGATCGACCGCTACGCCAAGGAAGTCGGACTCCAGTGGTTCGCGTCCCCATGGGACACCGACTCCGTCGACTTCCTCGAAAACGAATTCGATGCGCTCACCTACAAGGTGGCCTCGGCCTCGCTGACGGACTTCGAGCTGCTGCGCGCGATCGCCGCCACCGGCAAGCCCGTCCTGTGCTCCTCGGGCATGTCCGATTGGGAGACTCTGGACAAGGCCGTCGAGGTCTTCGACCGCGACAAGCTCGTGCTCATGCACGCCACCTCGACCTACCCGCTGCCGCCCGAAGAGGTCAACCTCAAGGCCATCCCGGCCATGCGCGAACGCTACGGTGTTCCCGTCGGCTACTCCGGCCACGAGCTCGGCCTCGAGATCTCTTTCGCCGCAGCCGCACTGGGTGCTGTGACCATCGAACGCCACATCACCCTCGACTCCTCCATGTGGGGATCCGACCAGTCCGCGTCGATGGAACCGCGCGAGTTCGCCTCCCTCGTCAAGGGCGTCCGCGTCCTCGAAACCGCATTCGGCGACGGAGTCAAGCGCGTCATGCCGGGCGAGGAATCGAAGATCGATTCCCTGCGCAAGGTCACGGCCTGAGCAATCGGCTGAGCCACCTCGGCGAGGATTTTCTGCGCCGAGGTGGCTCTTCCATGTCCGATCGATCCACTGATCTTCTGGTGGACCATCCCATGACCGCAATCTTCGGAGAAGGCCCGTGACCGATTTCGACCTGAGCATCATCATTCCCGCAAAAGATGGTGCCCCCTACCTGAGCACGCTGTTCCGTTCGCTGAGGCAGCAGGGCCCCGTCTGGGACCGCACTCAGCTGATCTTCGTCAATGACGGATCAAGTGATGAGACGCCGGAGCTGCTCGATGAGTTCAGCACTTGGTTCCCTCATTTCGAGGTCCTCACCAACCCGGAGGCGACGGGACTTGCCAATGCCCGAAACAAGGGCCTGGCATCTGCCCGGGGAGAGCACATCATCTTCCTCGATGGGGACGACTGGTTGGCCCCGGGGCATCTGTCCTCGATGCTTGCCGCAGCCCACAGGCTCGGAGTCGATTTCATCCGCTGTGACCATACGACGGTCGAGGGGACCAAGCGGGTGCGCAAACTCGCGCCGATGTCGGTCCGAGACGTGCCATTGGATCCCAAGGTGGGGATCCTGCCCGTCTACGAATCGACGATGGTCGACTATCCGTTCGCCTGGGCCGGCATCTTCCACCGGCGAGTGCTCGAACAGGGGATCCTCCATTTCCCGGAGAACTTCATGACTGCCGAAGACCGGTCCTGGATCTGGCGACTGCACCTGCAGGCCGAGTCCTTCGCGGTCGTCGATGCTCCAGGGATTCTCTATCGAAGAGGGATGGCGGGTTCTCTGTCGCGTATCGTCGACATTCGACAGCTGGATTTCATCCGCGCATTCGGGCAGATCTTCGATCTCGTCGCTTCCGAGCCGGACGCCGACCGACTGTGGCCGAAGGCGATCCGCAACTGGTTGGCAATCCTCGACCATCAGATCAATCGTTTCGCAGCGTCGCCGGCGTCCCTGCGAAACCAGTTGCGAAGGGGTGCACGAACGATTTCGGCGAAGATTCCGCCAGAGTATCTGCGTGAGGAATTCGTTCTGCAGAAACAGGGACGACAGCTCAACGTCAGCAGCTACCTCAATGACGCACCTTCGTTAATGCTGGAGATGGTGAAGTGAAACAGATCTTTCTGGCCTCGACCCTGTTCGAACTCGTCTGCTTGGCGGCAGGAATCGATGGCGGTGACTACGACCGGCCGGCGGCTCCGGCGCTGATGGGAACCGATGGATTCGCGCCCGAGGACACCCCGGCTCCGACCGAACGGATCCTTCTGGTCAGCAACAACGCCGTGGTCATGGAGCTCTCGGAATCCTTCGTCGATTCGCCGGGAGCCGCCTCGTTGATCGCCCGGTTCGATCGGGTCGTCAACCTCAATGAGGCGCTCGCGCCTCTGCACGTCCATCCTTCGTCATGGCGGCCCGATCATACGGATCTGCCGGTCGTGGAATCGTATCTGCGTGGCCGGTGGGGGTTGGACGATACCGACGAGATCGAACTCGTAATCGAATCACCCCAGGTCAACCCGGCCATTGCGCTTGGCCGAGTGTTCTCCCGCGCGACGATCAGGGTACATGCCGACGGACTGATGAGCTTCGGCCCGACCCGCAATCAGATTCCGCTGACGAACGGTCAGCGGATGTCCGTGCTGCATTACTTGCCACTGGTGCCGGGAATCTCGCCGAAGCTGCTCCGCGAGTTCGGAATCGTCCACCGCCCACTGGGTGTCGAGTCGTTCACCGGTGTGGTGCGCGAGCTCGGCGAGCATTCGGCCGAAGCGCTGGAGGACGAACTGGGAGGGGTTCTCAGCGCCGCGCCGTCGAGCAATCGTCCGTGGGCACTGGTTGTCGGCCAGTATCTGTCGGCGCTCGGACTCATCACTTCTGAGGAAGAGACGCAGCTGCACATCGACATGATCGAGTCCGCCGCTGCGCGCGGAATGGAAGTCGTGGTGTTCAAACCGCACCCGGCCGCTCCTCCCTCGCAGACAGGACCACTGTTCGAGGCGGCACAGAGACTCGGGATCACTCTGCAGCTTTTCGACCTGCCCGTCATGGCCGAGGTCATCATCGATCGTCTGGCTCCCGACCTCATCGTCGGCGGGTTCTCCACCGCACTGATGACTGCTCGCCAGATCTATCAGGTACCTGCCCTGGCTGTGGGTACGGATCTGCTGCTCGAAGCCATCGCTCCTTATCAGAACAGCAATCGCATCCCATTGACGATCATCTCCGAGATCTGCGACGGCAGCGCCCCGGACAAGACCGACGCGCATCCGCAGCTGGGGCGTCTGCTCGCAGCCGTCACCTACTGCATGGCACCGACGCTGTCGCACGATCTGCGTGACGCGGCAACAGACTTCCTCACAGAGGTCTTCGGCGTCAGCACAGGCCGCGGCGAGTCAGCCGACCGATTCAGTCGCTATTTCAAACGCCGACGCCTGACCGCGCTCGCTCTGCCGGGCAGCACGTCGAAGGCTTTTGCTCCGAAGCGGATGATCAAACGATCGGGAACGCTCGTGATCAAAGCGGTGGCAAGAAAACAACAACGCATCATGAAACGGATCCAACAGCGGTGACACCGAAGAAGAAGCGCCGGAGCGCCGTCGCTTTCGTCGAATCCCCACTGCAGTTCCTTTCGGCGCTCGAATCACATGAGCCGACGGAGGATCTGCTCATTCGGGCCCGGGCGAGCGCGAAAGGCATGACGTCCTTCCTCGATGCCTTCGATCCGGCCTGGTTGCCG
The DNA here is from genome assembly GCF_013623905.1 of Brevibacterium sediminis. Lineage (GTDB taxonomy): Bacteria > Actinomycetota > Actinomycetes > Actinomycetales > Brevibacteriaceae > Brevibacterium > Brevibacterium sediminis. The sequence goes on along the minus strand of NZ_JABKDD010000025.1, from coordinate 11,267 downwards.
AAGAATGTCCGCCTCGAGCGAGATGGGGCGAAACCGGGAGTGTTGCGGAAGACGAACTTCGACCGGATCTACCTCGGCGATGCCTGCTCCGGTCAGGTGCACAGAGCCTTGGCGCTGGCATACCTGGAACGTCGTCTGCCGGAGGTCGTCATTCTCGATGACGGTCTGGCCACGTACTCTGCGATCGAGATCCTCACCGCCAAGCGCGGTCCCCTCGTCCGTCCCCGGCAGAAGCTCAAAGCTTCGCGCACGGTCATGGCCGCTCACGTCGCCGACCGGCTTCGCCACCTCGCCACTGTGGGCAAGCTGCGCTGGCACACGGCGCTGCCGGTGGCGAAACCGCTGCGCAAGGCTTTCCTCAAATCAGGCGGTGAGATCACTCGCCACCGGTTCGAACATCTCCAGACTCTGCCCACCGGCGGCAGCCACCCCCGGGACAATCCGGTCATCGGTTCGTCCCTGGCCGCCGACGGTCTCATCGATGCCTTTGCCTACCGGGCGTGGGTCGATGACATCATCGACACTCACGGATCGATCACCTACTATCCGCACCGCCGTGAGACCGAGGAATTCCTCGCCGATCTCGCCCAGGACGAACGCGTGAGGATCAAGCATCTCGGCCTGCCCATCGAGCTGCGGCTGATCAACCTGCCGCCGGACTCGACGATCCGCAGCCTGCCGTCGACGGCAGCGGTGTCCCTGGCCGTACTCAATCCGGATGTGACCATCGACGTCACCGAGATCCCCGCGAAGTGGTGGACCGGCGCCTCACCCGATAGTCTGCGAAAGTCCCTCAACGCCCAGTCAGTCAAGGCAGATGACGATTCCTGAACCAGGCGATCCCCACTACAGCGGGCCGATCATGCCGCCGTCGCTCTCCGACGCGCCGCCACGGCCCTCACACCTGACCGAACGCACCCGCGCGGACGGTCAGTCGTCGCAGTCGAACTTTGCGGACGGTCCTGTGCTCCCGCCTCGGCGATCGGCCGGGCTTGCGCCCATCCGCATCCTCTCGATTTCCGACAGTGAGTCCTATCTCAAGTGGGCGACCCAGCTTCTGTCGTCCCTGCCCGACGTGGAGGGACGCGTGTTCCTCGTCGACAATCCGATTCTGCCGACAGATGAGCAGATCGCCAGCGCCGTCGCCGGCACCGACTGGGAACACCGAGAGGTCCCCGTCATCGCGCGGGCCGACCTCGCGCAGGTCATCGCCGATCACTCCCCCGATATCGTCCTCGGTGCCGCCACCGGCCCGATCGTCGCCCAGGTCTTCCTCACCGCGCACACCCGCGCTGACCGTCCGGCCCTGATCTCGGGGCTGCCCGGAATGGGTCTGCCTGCCAGCGGCAAGGGGATGAACTATCGCCGTCTGATGGATGCGTTCATCGCCCATTCCTCCGCCGAGGTTGCCGCTTACACCGAAGCGAGTGCCCGGTCGCAGGTGCCCTGCGAAGTTCTGTTGGCGCGCCTGCCGATGCTGCGTTCGGAGGGCATACCGAAGCTCGCGGCACCTGCGGAACCCCTCGCCGAGGCGACCCCACCATCCGACGCCACCGCGCCGTCCTCAGCGGGTGCCGCACGAACCGGTGCCCCTGCGGCCCCACGGACTCTGCTCTTCGCCCCGCAGGCGAAGGTTCCTGCCGAGCGAGCCGACCGTGAGGCGATCATCGCGGCACTGGCCGAGTTCGCCGACCGGCACCCGGATTCGACGGCGGTCATCAAGATGCGGTCGCGTCCCGGTGAGTTCGAAACCCATCACGAACAGCACTCCTACTTCGAGATCCTCGACGACTTCCGCACCCGCAGAGTGCCTGGAGCGAAGCGCATCGAGCTCGGATATGGTCCTCTCAGCGATTTCCTCACCGACGGCTCGGCACTGATCACGGTGTCCTCGACTGCGGCACTCGAATCCATCGATCGGGGCATTCCGACCCTGCTCATCTCGGACTTCGGCTTCAACGCCGAGCTGCTCAACGAGGTCTTCGCAGACTCCGGTGCCACCGGCACATTGGCCGAAGTCGCCGCCGGATCAATCGGATTCCCTGACCCGGAATGGCTGACCGAGAACTACTTCCACGCGCAAGACGGACAGCTGCGCCGAGATCTGGGGCTGTTGGCCACCCGAGCACGGGCTGGTCAACTGCCGAACCGTCGGTCGGCACTGCTCAAGCAGAAGCGGATGCTCATCAGGGCCGAACTGCGCACCGTCACCCCCGCACCGATCATCGCCGCCTACCGCAGGCTCCGCTACGCCCGCTGAACTGGTCCGCTGGCATCTACACTCCCCGAGAATAGGTCACCATCGGACATTTCGCCCGCCGCCCGCCGGAAACTGTCCGTTTGCGACCATGATTTCGCATTGGCCGACCATTCTTCTCACCTACGCCGGCGCCGAGAGGCGTGCCTCCACGCCGGCGATGATCGTCTCGACACCGAACTCATAGACCGCTCTGTGGCTGGTCACTGCCTGGTAGGCCTCGCCCACGGCTGAGCCCACTCTCCCGGAGACGGGATATCCCTCGTCGGGCATGACCTGTTCGAGGAACGGGGCGTTGGCGTTCCACCAATCCACATCGCTGACGCCGGAGTCGTCGGCAAGCTTCTGTGCATTGATGCTGTTCGAGGCGCTGGCCGAAGCGTGCGACTCGACGAGTGCGACGGTGTGGTCCATCGCAATGTCGTCGAGGCCGATCCCTTCGAGCGCCCCGAGCTCCCACTCATAGCGGGCGGAGGTATGGGGGCCGATCCAGGGTCTGTGCGACTGGGCAGCGACCAACCACGGGTGGCGGTGGTACTCGTCCCACAACAGGTCGGAGATCATGCGCAGTCGCTCCCCTACACCCTCGGGGAGTTCCGGCAGAGCGGTTCGGCCGATCACCTCGTCGACCATGAGTCCGATCAACCCCGACCGGTGCGGAACGTAGCTGTAGAGCGACATGACAGAGACTCCGACCGCCTCGGCGACCTTGCGCATCGACAGCGCCTCGAGCCCTTCGGCGTCGGCGAGAGCGACACCGGCCGCAATGATCTCGTCGACGCTGAGCTTGCGGCGCGGTCCACGTCTGCCGGGCGCGACTTCGAGGTGCTCGCGCCACAGCAGGCGGAGCACGACGTCCACGGACTCGGGATCGAATCCCGAACCATCTGATTTCGAATCCATGCTTGCAGTCTACTCCGTGCGGTGTACACTGTTTCAGTCCACCTTAATTCGTACACTGTACATAGTTAGGATTGCAGATGCGTGAAGCAGTGGAGAAGGACCGCGGTCGCCCAGCAGTGCGGGCGACCGGGCTGGTCAAGAACTATGACAATGTCCGGGCCCTCGACGAGCTGGAGATCGAGATTCAGGCCGGCACGATCCACGGGCTCCTCGGACCCAATGGAGCAGGGAAGTCAACGCTGGTGAGTGCGCTGAGCACCCTCATCACCCTCGAAGCGGGAACGGCGGAGGTCGCCGGCCTCGATGTCAGTGCTGACCCGGGTCAGGTGCGGCGACGGATCGGTCTCGTCGGCCAGTCCGCGGCGCTCGATGAGATTCTCGGCGGGCGTCAGAATCTCGTCATGTTTGCACAGCTCTTCGGCCTGTCGCGTCGCGATGCGGCGAGGCGTGCTGATGAGCTGCTGGCAGGCTTCGGCCTTGCCGAGGCAGGCGAGCGCCCGGCGAGCACCTATTCCGGTGGGATGCGCAGGCGGCTCGACATCGCGGTGGGAATGATCCTCGATCCACAGGTCCTCTTCCTCGATGAACCGACGACCGGGCTCGACCCGCGAGGTCGCATCGACGTCTGGAATTCGGTCACCGCGATCGCCGAGCGGGGCACGACGGTGCTGCTGACCACCCAGTACCTCGAGGAAGCCGATGCTCTCGCCGACCGCATCTCGATCATGAAGTCCGGGCGCATCATCGCCGAAGGAACCCCTACCGCACTCAAACGAGCCCGCGGCGGGGACCGGATCGAGGTGACGGGGGCGACAGCGTCTGAGGCTCGGGCGATCCGAACGGCCCTAGTCTCCACGGACGGTCCGGAGATCGCACTGGACGAGGACACAGGCGTCGTGACCTGCCCTGCCGCCGGCGGTGCCGGAGATCTCAGCGCCGTCGTTCGTCGGCTCGATGCCGCCGGAATCGTCGCAGACGACATCGTTCTGCGCAGACCCACCCTGGACGAGGTATTCCTCGCCCTGACCGAGAAGGAGGACGCATGAGCATCGTTCGAGAGGGCCTGATCCTCAGCAGAAGAGACCTCGCCCATTGGGGCCGCCAACCCTGGACGCCGATCTTCAATCTGCTCTTCACCATCATGCTGCTGCTGGTCTTCGCCTTCATCTTCGGCGGTTCGATCGAACTGCCGGGAGGCGGCGACTACATCCACTTCCTGTTGCCGGGGATGATGACTCTGGCGATGATGTTCGGCGTGGAAACGACCATGACGACTATGGCCAATGATGCCAAGAAGGGAATCACCGACCGGTTCAGGTCGATGCCGATCAGCGATGCCTCGGTCTCATTGGGCCGGGCCGGTGCCGACATGGTCAGCTCCACTGTCGAGATCGTCATCCTCCTCATCGGCGGATTGCTCCTGGGATGGCGGGCGACGAACTCCCCACTGGCCGGGCTGCTGGCGGTGGTCCTCCTCCTGTGGCTGCGGTTCGCCGTTCTGTGGATCGGGATCTACCTCGGACTCACCGTCGGCAAGCACGAAGGAGCGACAGTTCTCGTGCAGGTGCTGGTGTGGCCGATCGGCTTCCTGTCCAACGTCTTCGCCGCCCCCGAGTTCATGCCGAACTGGCTGGGCGCGGTCGCGTCGTGGAATCCTATATCGGCCACAGCGACGGCAGTGCGCGAGCTCTTCGGCAATCCCACTGGGGTCACCGGCGGGTGGCTCGATGACTACAGCCTGCTTGCCGCAGTCGCCTGGCCGCTGGTCATCACCGCAGTCTTCGTGCCGCTCTCGGCCCATGCCTACCGGAGATTGAGGAAGTAGGTCGCCGGCCAGAGGGACAGCTGGCCAGAGGGACAGCCGGGGCCCTGCAGGGCCGGGTCGATGACCGCGCCCGCCGCGTTCAACCCCGGTCGTCGGGGACCTGGCTCGATTCCTCCATGGGAACGACCACCTCGGTGTCGGGGGCCTGGTCCTTGAATACCCAAGTGCGGTAGGCGTAGAAGCGGAAGATCATCGCCAGTCCGATGCCGATGACATTCGTCGAGATGTTGTAGGTGAGCTGGTCGCGCATATCGAGCAGGTACCAGGTCACACCGAGGGGGATGACGGTGATGATCATGCCGACGAGGTTGACCGCGACGAACAGGACGATGCCGCGCATGTTCGAGTTCGTGGTCCGGTCGCCGTAGGTCCAGAGCTTATTGCCCATCCACACGACGATCATCGACAGAATAGTCGAGATGATCTTCGACTTGATCGGACTGCCCTCGAGGAGGGCGGGGATCGGACCGAACCCGTAGGCCAGAAGGTTCGACAGGCCCACGTCGACGATATAGCCGAGCCCGCCGACGGTGAGGAACTTGAAGGCTTCCACCGCCAGGCGCCGGAGACGGTCCGAGAATGACTCTTTCATAACTGCACTCAGTCTATGGCCCGATGTTTCGGACTCGCTGGATGCGGCGCTGGGCGAGCCAGAGGACGAACGCGAAGGTGACGGCGAGCGCCGGCCAGAACGTGTACCGGAAATGATTCGCCGGCACGATCGGGAAGTACCCGAAGATGTAGCACAGCGCCGAGGCGGCCAGGACCGTGATCTCGGACCAGAAGGACCGCGGCCGGTGGGCAGACGCGTTCAGTTCGCGACGGGTGCGGCTGTGCGATCGGTACCCGAGACCGAGCAGCAGAACGGCGCCGAGGGTCCAGAACCAGGGCTTGAAGAGCATCGGGAAAGTTCCCAGCGCGAAGTCCTCGACATACGGTCGGAAGATGTAGTCAGCCTTTGCGCTCCCTGCGGGCAAGCGTGCCTTCTGGGCATCGCCGTCCCAGTCGGCTTCCCAGTATTCGAGCTTCGAGGTGAAGAAGTAGGAGGAGTAGACCGATATCCGATATTCGATGTAGCTGACCGGATGAGTGACGACTTCGCTCAACCACAGCGACTTCAGCTCATCCTGGTAGGCAATGGGACTGAATGCCTTCCCAGTCGTGCCTCTGCCGTAGCAGTTCCAGTAGGCGTCCCAGATCTCGCCTCTCTTCAGGCATTTGTCGCGCGCAGAACTGATGTGGTCTTTGAGCGCTCTGGGCGCGTCAGACGACTGCAGTCGAGATTCCGGCACGGAGAACATCACATCGTCGAGGAAGATCTGTGAGATCTGGCCGGTCTTCGTCACTCCCATCTGCGAGTCGATGACCGCGTCGGTGACTTTGACGCCTCCGCCGATGAGTCCGAGCACGATCAGCGACGAAACCGCCGTCAGCAGAAAAGGGCGTCCTTTCTTCGCGGAGCCTGCAGACGTGGCAGAGTCTCCAGATCGTCCTCGCCGATGGCGCCACAGATGCACCAGGCACCACCCGCCGTACACGGCGATCGGGACGACCGCGAACACCGCATTCTTGCGCACCCCCACCGCGTAAACGAGGAGGGCCAGCGCCGGAAGCCACAGCAGCCATGTCTTCGGGACCAAGCGGGTGATCATGATGAGGACGACGGCGAGCAGGATGGCCACGGCCATCTGCGAATCCTTCCACAGCGTCGTCATCTGGGAGACGGCCCAGGGCGTGACCATGATGGTCGGACCCAAGAGCGACACCCACCTCGGCGCCCCAGATCGGTGGACGAACACCCCGATCCCCCACGCGGCCGCGGCGAGCAGGCCGACCTGCAACATGAGCAGACTGCCCGGGTCTCCGGTGATGTCGATGAGGATTCTCCACACCGCGCTCATCACCGGCGCATGCCAATCGGAGTACGGGATCTTTCCGGTTGCCTGCAAGTACTGATTGGCGATATCGACGTTGACCCGGCCGGGCCAGAACAGGCGCAGGAAGATAAACGACCATGCAACGGTGAAGAGAGCAAGCAGCAGGTCCCATGCCAGCGGGGACGTCAGCCACCTGCGAATAGCAGAACGACTCATGAAGCGAAGCGTGCCCGCACCTGCCGGTTCGGCTTCATCCGTGCTGCGTCGGCAAAGATCTCTGCCTCCGGGGCTGAAAACTCTCGGTCCGCGGGAGCAGTCTGCTGCGGCGTCTGACGCTGCGTGACGGGTCGACCGGTCACCGCGGGCAAGCTGAGATAGACCAGGCGGGAAGTCTCGCGGCGAGCCCTGCGCAGACCGTCCAAGGTCAGGCCGACGCTGCCGAGAAGGAACGCCAGCCCCATGAGCGCGGTGGCAAGAATCGCAGTCGGGAACCTCGGCACGAGCCCGGTCTGCCAGAACTCCCACACCACGGGCAGACCGAAGACCAGCGACAGGGCGGCGAGCACGACCGTCAGCGTGCCGTAGAACAGGCGGGGTCGTTCGTGGCGGACGAGAGCGGAGATGAGCCCGAGGATGCGGAACCCGTCCTTGAAGGTCGAGAGTTTCGACTCGCTTCCGTCGGGTCGGTCACGGAAGTCCACGGCCACCTCGGTGGTGGGAAGGCGCAGCGACATCGTGTGCACGGTCAGCTCGGTCTCGATCTCGAACCGGCGGCTGATCGCGGGGAACGACTTGACGAAACGGCGGGAGAAGACGCGGTAGCCCGAGAGCATATCGGACACCTGCGAACCGAAGAGCCACCCGGTCAGCCGGTTGAACATCTTGTTCCCGGCTTCGTGGCCGGGACGGTAGGACGTGGTCTCCTGATTGTCCTGGCGAACACCGAGCACGTGGTCGTAAGGGCCGGAGATCAGGGTGTCGATCATCTCGGGCAGGTGGGCCGCCTCGTAGGTATCGTCGCCGTCGATCATCACGTAGATATCGGCATCGATGTCGGCGAAGGCGCGGCGTACGACATTGCCCTTGCCGGGGACGTTCTCCTTGCGCACGATGGCACCGGCTTCGGCAGCGCGCTGCGAGGTGCGATCGCTCGAGCAGTTGTCATAGACGTAGACCGTGATGCCCGGGACGGCGGCCTTGAGGTCGCCGACGACCTTGGCGACGGTGATCTCCTCGTTGTGGCAGGGAACGATCGCCGCGATCCTGCTCGATTCTTCGTACATTCACCGGTCCCGTCGTGGAGCTCGTCCGCCCGCCGGGTACACCGGGCAAGCGAACCTGTCGATCAACCACAGGTACGCCCCGGACATGGACATCGGGTTACGTCGGAGGAAAATGCTGCTGGATTCTGCCCCGACTTCGACCGCCGTTCACCGTCTCGTCATCTCTGCCGCCGAGGCGGTCGAGATCAGTTGACACCGAAGAGAGCAACAACGCCCTTCCCCGCCGCAGTGAGTTCTTCGTCACGATGAGCCGCCAATGCGTCCTTTTATGACATCTCATGACGCCGCCGAGGCGATTCCTTGTCATCCTGAATCGTCGGCCCTACTGGACCGTAGACCGGCCCATCCCCAAATCTCTGCCGTCCACCACCGTGCGCGGCATTCGTCAACCACACGAGGAGGCGCCTGTGATCGAACTGCGCGCACTGCGGAAGGTGTTCGGAGAGACCGTCGCCCTGGAGGAGATCGACCTCTCGGTCCCCGCCGGAGAGATCCACGGCATCGTCGGCCGCTCCGGCGCCGGCAAGTCCACGCTCATCCGCTGCCTGACGGGGCTCGAGTCCCCCACCTCCGGGACGGTGTCGATCAACGGCGTCGACCTCACGAACCAGTCCGGTGCCGGACTGCGCGAGGCCCGTCGCAGCATCGGCATGGTCTTCCAGCACGTCAACCTCCTCGACTCGAGCACCGCGCTGAAGAACGTCGCCCACCCGCTCAAGATCGCCGGAGTGCCGAAGGCCGAACGCCTGGCCAAGGCCCGGGAGCTCCTCGAATTCGTCGGCCTCGGCGACCGCGTCGACAACTATCCGGCTCAGCTCTCGGGAGGACAGAAGCAGCGCGTCGGCATCGCCCGAGCACTGGCCGCAGAGCCGAAGGTGCTGCTGTGCGATGAGCCCACCTCGGCGCTGGATTCGACGACGACGGATCAGATCCTCAGCCTCATCCGCTCGCTGCGCGACCGTCTGGGCATCACCGTCCTCATCATCACCCACGAGATGTCCGTCATCCGCGAGATCTGCGACTCCGTGACGCTGCTCGCCGAGGGGCGCGTGGCCAAGACCGGGAAACTCGCCGAGGTCATCGCCGAGCCCGGATCGGTTCTGGCCAAGGATCTCGTCCCTCTGCCTCCGGTCAGCCTCGACGACGGGGCGAGCCACCTCGTCGAGGTGTCCCTGGCCGGCACCGATCTGCCCACCGTGCTCACCGCCGCACGGAATGCCGGAGCGAGCGCCGAGGCGATCCTCGCCGGAGCCGTGGAGACGATCGAAGGCCGCCAGGTCGGTCGGCTGCGCTTCTCCGTCGACTCGGCCGAACAGGCGAAAGAGCTGATCAGCGCACTGAAGGCCGATGGAATCTATGCGGAGGAGGCTGCCTGATGAACGATCCCACATGGTTCGACAACCCGGCGATCACCGATCAGATGTGGCCGGCCACCATCGAGACTCTGCTCATGACGGCCTGGTCGACCGGACTCGCCGTCCTCTTCGGACTGCCCTTGGGCATCTGGCTGTTCACCGCGTCGAAGGGCGGGCTGAACTCGAACCCGGTCGTCTACCGGGTGCTGTCCTTCATCGTCGACATCACGCGCTCGATCCCCTTCATCATCCTCATCATCGCCCTCATCCCCTTCGCCCGATTCGTCGTCGGCTCGGCGCTGGGCTGGCAGGCGACCGTGGTGTCACTGACGATCGGCGCGATCCCCTTCTATGCCCGTCTGGTCGAGAACTCGCTGCGCGAGGTCTCCGAAGGCAAAATCGAAGCCGCACTGATGATGGGCGCCTCGAACGGCCAGGTGATCCGTCAGGTCTACGTTCCCGAGGCTCTGCCCGGTCTCATCGGAGCAGCCACGGTCACCTCGGTGACGCTGGTGTCCTATACCGCGATGGCCGGTGCCGTGGGCGGCGGCGGTCTGGGTGCGCTGGCGATCTCCTACGGCTATCAGCGCTACCAGGCGGACACAATGATCGCCTGCATCATCGTCCTCGTCCTCATCGTCACGATCATCCAGTTCATCGGCGATCGGCTGGCCCGCGCGGTCGACCACCGGTGAGCCGCCTCGGCGACTCCCACCTCAACTGCACTCTTCACCACACGACACACATCTCAAGGAGAACCATGAAGACCAAGCTCATTGCGATCGCGACCAGCGCGACTCTGCTGCTCTCGGGCTGCGGACTCGTCGGCGGCGGCACCGATTCCGTCGGTGAGAAGGACGGCGACATCACGAAGCTCACCGTGGGTGCGACCCCGGTGCCGCAGGGCGACATCCTGCGCTACGTGGATGAGAACCTCGCCGAGGATGCCGGCCTCGACATCGAGGTCACCGAGTACACGGACTACACCCTGCCGAACAAGGCGCTCAACGACGGCGACATCGACGCGAACTACTTCCAGCACAAGCCGTACCTCGATTCCGAGGTCGAGGGCCAGGGTTACGAGATCACCGGGTTCAAGCCCATCAACCTCGAGCCCTTCGCGCTGTTCTCGAAGGACATCAAGGACGTCAAGGACATCCCGAAGAACGCGAAGATCGGCATCAACAACGATCCGTCGAACCAGGGTCGCGCGCTGAAGATGCTCGAAGACGCGAAGCTCATCACCCTCAAGGACGGCGTGGACGCGGTCGACGCGAAGCTCTCCGACGTCGAGGACAACCCGAAGAACGTGAATTTCGTCGAGGCCGACGCCGCGCAGCTGGCACGCACCCTCGAAGACGTCGATGCTTCGGTCATCAACGGCAACAATGCCCTGGAGGCCGGACTGAGCCCGGCCAAGGACGGCATCCTGCTGGAGAAGGCCGAGGACAACCCCTACGGCAACTTCCTCGCAGTGCGCACGCAGAACAAGGACGACGAGAACATCAAGAAGCTCGACGAGCTGCTCCACTCCCCCGAGGTGAAGAAGTTCATCGAGAAGAAGTGGGCCGACGGCTCCGTCCTCCCCTCCTTCTGAATTACTACCTGACGGCGGCTCAGCAGCCTCGCGCGAGGTTGCTGAGCCGCCGTCAGGATCCTTCTATGCTTGTCAAGCGGCCTCGCACCTCACGTTCGTCGCTTCGAGAATCCGATACACCTCTCGGGCCACATACCGCTTGATGCACCGGATAACGTCCTTCTTCGACT
>NZ_JABKDD010000024.1 GCF_013623905.1 Brevibacterium sediminis | reverse complement strand
GGAAGGGCAGCCGTGGACGTCTGTAGTGCGTGGTCATGGGGGTGTTCCTTCGTTCAGTGGAAACACCCGGTCTGATAGTGCTGGTCAGACCGGGTGTTGCACTAGAACCTAGAAACCGCCGCCCGTTTTGGGTAATCTGCGCACACTTAACGCGTACCAACGGTCAACCGGCGGCGTCGCCACCCGGCGTTCTGCGTGCGACGATGAGTTCATGAAGATCGCTGTCGTCGGAGCTGGAATCGGCGGACTCTCGACGGCCGTGGGACTGCAGAGGGCCGGCGCCGAGGTCACCGTGTTCGAACGTGCCCCCGAAGTGAGGGCCGGTGGTTCGGGACTGTCGATCTTCGCCAACGGGCTTGCCGCACTGGAGTCGCTCGGTCTGCGCGAGGCGTTCGACGCCGTGACCGACTCCAGCGTCGAAGGCTTCGCCGCAGGTCAGCGCCGCGCAGACGGGCACTGGATCGCTCAGGTGCCCGATGATTCGGTCGGTGCGCTGCGCATCGTCGACCGGGCCGACCTCCACCGCATCCTCCTCGATGCTCTGGCTCCCGGGACAGTGCGAACCGGCACCGAGGCGACGGCGACCGGCACCGACGGGACGCTGACTATCAGGGCCAGGTCCGCCGACGATTCGAGCACGATGGAGTCGAAGGCAGAGCGTTTCGACCTCATCATCGGCGCCGACGGTCTGCACAGCCGGGTCCGCACCGTCGTCGACGGTGAACCGGTGGCACCGCGGTACTCCGGGTATTCGGCGTGGCGGGGCATCACCTCGGTGCCGGTGGATCTGTCCGGCGAGGCCGGGGAGTCGGTCGGGCACGGACGCCGCTTCGGCATCGCTCCGCTGGCCGACGGCCGCGTCTACTGGTTCGCTGTGGCGAATATGCCGCAGAACGCGGTCTTCGCCGATGAGAAGGCGACGATCGAGCAGATGTTCACAGGCTGGCACTCCCCCATCGCCGATCTCATTGCCGCCACCCCCGCCGAGGAGGTCCGTCGCACCGCTATCTCCGACCTCTCCCGCCGGTTGCGTCGTTATCACCGCGGCCGAGTCGTCCTCGTCGGCGATGCCGCACATGCGATGACGCCGAACCTCGGTCAGGGTGGCGGTCAGGCCCTCGAAGACGCAGCGACGCTCACCGTCCTGCTTGCCCCGCTGATCAGTAAGTCTCCGGGGCCCGAGGCGAATCGACCCGGGCGGATGGTGGAGCAAGCCGAGATACCAGTCTCCGCTGCAGGTGCGGGAGCGGGCGCAGGTGCTAGAGCGGGCGCAGGTGTGAACTCTGCCGACGATGTGGGCACACGCGCCTCAGCGCCGGCAGACCTCGGTGCGGCACTCAGCCGCTATGACTCGCTGCGGCGTCCGCGGACGCAGTCGATCGCACAGAAGTCTCGGCTGATGGGGCAGGTGTTCCAACTCGAATCGCCGCTGCTGGCGCGGCTGCGCAATGCCGTCTTCTCAGCGGTTCCGTCGCGACTCATCGCCGCTCAGGCTGCGAGCGTCCAGAAATGGTCGCCGCCGACGATGTGATGCTGCCTGTCGGCAGCCACTGGCGCACTGCGGACGGCGCTGTCGGTCGGAATCTGCCCAACTAGCACCGCTGACATGAATTAAGTGTGCGCAGATTGCCCATCAGACGCCGGATTTTGGCAATCTGCGCACAGTTGACGCGTTCTCCCAGCAGCGTCGGGTCGCCCCAGCTGCTTGAACTCGAAAAAACCTGGGTCGCCAACAGATACCCAGCGCAGAACTCAGGTCGCTATCGGATACTTCTCTCGCTCGAAAGTATCCGATAACGACCTACATTCGGACGAGTACCTGCTTAAACACGCCTAGTCGGTCAGCGCTCGGTTGTAGGCGTCGACGACTGCGGGCAGGAAGAAGCCCAAGAGCACGGCGATGGCGGTGACCAGGCAGGCCAGCCCCAGCCACAGGGAACCGCCGATGACGCTGAAGGCGAAGACGATGACGAGCAGCTCGAAGGCGATCGCCGCCGGACGCGCCCACCGATGCAGACGCCAGGCGCCCCGGGCCGCGGCGCCGACACCGGCCGCGAAGATGAGGAACATGACGGCCAGACCGATCAGCGAAGCCGCCAAGGGGCCGGCGGTGATCGCGGTGATGACGAATGACACCGCCGCACCGACCAGGGCCAGCGCCTGGATGCCGAGGGCGCTCACGGGCAGCAGCATCGCCCGTGGGGTCGGAACGCCGTGCCCCTCGGGCTCCGGTGAGGCACCGGACGCTGCGGCCCGGTCATTGTGTGAGCTCAAATGGTCACCCGGGCGAATCCGGGGATGAGGATCTCGTCGAGCATGCGCTCGCGCACATCCAGCGGCAGGAAGGCAGCGGTGATGGCGTTGACCGTCGCCCATTCGAGGTCCGTCTGGTTCCAACCGGCCTCATCGACGAGCAGACGCATCTCACGCGACACGGAAGTGCCGGACATGAGCCGGTTGTCCGGGTTGATGGTGACAGCGAATCCGAGATCCTTGAGCCCCGTGATCGGGTGGCTGGCGATGGTGCCGCCGATGTCGGTCTGCAGGTTGGAGCTCGGGCACAGTTCGAGCGGGATCTGCTGGTCGAGGACCCAGGCGGCGAGGCTGCCGAGCTGCCCCTGGCCGTCGACGATGTCCATGTCCTCGACGATGCGCGCACCATGGCCCAGACGCTGAGCGTGGCAGATCGTGACAGCCTCGTGGATGGATTCCTTGCCGGCGGCCTCACCGGCATGGATCGTCACCGGCACATAGGCCTGGTGCAGGGCGTTGAAGGCGGAGAGGTGCGCAGACGGCGGGAAGCCGTTCTCGGGTCCGGCGATGTCGAAGCCGATGACACCGGAATCCGCGCCCTTCTCACGATGGCGGATGGCCAGTTCGGCGATCGCCAGCGAGTTGTCGGCCTGACGCATGGCCGTGATGAGCTGTCCGACGCGGATGTACTTGCCCTCGGCCGCGGCCTCGGAGACGCCGGCTTCCAGACCGTCCTGGACGGCTTCGACGACGGCGTCGAGTTCGAGTCCGCCTTCGAGGTGCTGTTCGGGAGCCCACCGGGCCTCGGCATAGAAGACTCCGTCGGCCACCTGGTCGAGGACCCATTCCTTGGCCACGCGGCGCAGGTTGTCCTCGCTCTGCATGACCGCCACGGTGTGCGAGAACGTCTCGAGGTAGCGGACCAGGTCACCGGAGTTCGCGGACTCCGAGAACCACCGGCGCAGCGATTCGGCATCGGAGGCGGGCAGGGTGTGACCGATCGAGTCGGCCAGTTCGAGCATCGTCGACGGGCGCAGACCGCCGTCGAGGTGATCGTGGAGGGAGACTTTGGGCAGCTGCAGGATGGGGTCGTCCGATGCGACGCCGGCGGGTACATTCATCACCGTCTCAGCTTATCCGATGCGGCGCGCGGCCCTCATCCTTTCTCCGGGTCGATCTCCCCGCTCTTGATCCGCTCGCGCAGGTCCGTGATTCCGCGTCCGGCGTCGGAGACACGGGAGAGGAATCCGTCCTCGGCGACGATGCGCACTCCCCCGTTGTCGAGGGTGCCCCAATAATGACGGTCGGCGACGCGGAAGCCGCCGATCTCCTCGGGCCCGGTCTTCGGGGCGGGGGCCACCTCGTCGGGGTTCTTGCTCTGCGGCCAGTCGGGGAACATCGTGCGCAGTCCGCGGCGCACGTTCGGCTCCAGGGTGGCCACGATCGCCTTGGAGAACCCGCCGGCGGTGCCGTACCAGACGACTTTCGGCAGGCTCGGTCCCTCATCGTCGCCCTCCGGATCCTCCGTTGCCGCGGTCAGCTCGGTCCGCTTCTCATCCGCCGAGGTGACCACCCCCATCGCGGCCGCCGATCCGAACGGGACGAGCACGTCGACATCGGCATCGAAGGACCGTTCGAAGTAGTCCTTCCCGGCGTCGCGGGTATCGTCGATCGTCCGAGGCGAACCGTTCGCCGAGGCGGCCCCGCCCGAGGAGGGACGATAGGACTCCGCCTTCGGCAGGTCCTCGTCCTTCTCCTTGTTGTACAGGTCGACCCCGGCGTCGAAGGCGGCCAGGATGCGTTCGGACTGCGGGAAACCGTGCGCGACGACGACCCCGACCTTCCCCGTCTCCGAGGCTGTGGCAGCGGTGTATCCCGCGATGAACGCCGGCGGGACGAGGTCGAAGTCCATGCTCAGCACGTTCTTCGGCAGGTCGTCGGTGCCGCTGGAGACCCCGAGGAACAGATCATCGGGGTGGGCGGCGGCGAAGTCCGCGAGTTCGTCCGCTCCCCCGGGTCCGATGACCGTGGTCAGTGCACAGTCGTGTCTGTGCATCCGATCCAATGCCGCCGAGGTGGCCGACCCACCCGAGACACGCTGGCTCGAGGTACCCGAGAAGACCCCGGCCCCACGGGCCAGTTCCGCCTCCTCGAGGGTGAGCGCACCGGCCGAGTGATCGTCGAAGCCGGCCGGAGCCGAGACGAGGCAGCCGAGCCGTTCCTCTTCGAGGGCTTCGGGAGTCGTGACGGAGCAGCCGGTCAGCACCAGGGTGCCCACCGCGGTGAAGGCGGCGATGGAGGTGCTGCGGGTTCGGAGACTCATGACATCAAGATTATCGGCCGGGTAATCAGCGTGGACAGCCGGCGCAGCCGAGCAGCCACCGATCGCTGTCGTTTGGTCGCGGACCGTGACAGGTCGATCAGCGGTCGCGGTCGAGGACCTTGAGAGCGGTGGCGGTGAATACGCGGGCGGCGATCTCCACGGCGCGTTCGTCGATGAGCAGATCACCCTGGTGGATGTCGTAGGTGATGCCGCCGGGTGTGCGGGTGCCCAGCCGGATGAGCGCACCCGGGCAGTGGGTGAGGTACCACGCGAAGTCCTCACCGCCCATGGACTGCGGGGTCAGCTGCACCGAGTTCTCGCCGAGCTCACCGCGGACCGCGGATTCGATGAGGGTGACCTGGTCTTCGGTGTTGACCACCGGTGGGACGCCTCGGCGGTGTTCGAGGTCGACCTCGACTCCGTACGGTCCGGCGATGCGGTCGACGAGCTCGGGCAGCACCTCGGCGACCTGGTTCCAGCCGTCCACGTCGAGGCAGCGCAGGGTTCCGCGCAGAATCCCCTCGCTGGGAACGACGTTCGCTGCGTGACCGGCGCTGATCTCGCCCCACACAAGGGAGATCGCGTGCCGCGGATCGATCAGCCGGCCCAGGGTCGAGGGCAGGTCGGTGGCGAGCTTGCCGAGCGCATAGACGAGGTCTTCGGTCAGATGGGGACGGGAGGTGTGCCCGCCGTGACCGGAGAGGCGGATGATGACCGTGTCGCCGGCAGCGGTGATGGCGCCGATGCGCGAACCGACCTTGCCGATGTCGACGTTCGGGTCACAGTGAACGGCATAGACTTCGGGCACGTCGTCGAGGACGCCCTGGGAGATCACGCGCAGCGCACCGCCCGGGGTGACTTCCTCACCGGGCTGGAAGATCAGTCGCACGCGACCGCCGAGGCCGCCGGGCCGTGATTCATGGATCTTCTGCAGGGCGATGCCGGCGCCGATGAGCGAGGTCAGGTGGACGTCGTGGCCGCAGGCATGGGCGACGCCGGGAACGGTGGAACGGAATTCCTCGTCGATGAGGTCATCAACCGGCAGGGCGTCGATATCGGCTCGCAGTCCCACGGCCACCGGCCCCTCGCCGACCTCGCAGACGACCCCGGTGCCTTCGAGGCGCTGGGGACCCAGACCTGCGGCCTCGAGACGGGCGACGATCTTGTCGGTGGTCTCGAACTCCTGGAAGGACAGTTCCGGATGGGCATGGATGTCGCGGCGGAAATCGATGAGTTCTGCACCGATCTCAGCGATTGTCGAGCTGATCACGTCGGGTCCTTCAGGGCGGGGAGGTCGGGGATGGGCGATGTCGAACATTTCAAGCAATGCTAAGCACTCGATGTCATAAATGTGCCCATTGCGACCAATTTCGACATACTTCGCAGTTCGATCCCCCACGCCCGGGGGCGGCCCAGCGACTCAGAGCAGTTCGTCGAGTCCGCGCTCACCGGCGACGGACACTGCCTTCTTCACGTCCTGGGCGTGCGAGCGGGAGGTGATGAGCAGGACGTCGTCGGTGTCGACGACGACGAGGTCTTCGAGTCCGACGATCGCCACGGTCCGCGGTCCTTCGGAGAACACGACCCCCGAGGCATCGACCTCGAGCAGGTCGGTGTTCCCGCCGATCGAGATCACTCCGCGCGGCTCCCCGGGCACCGGCTGCCGCAGGCGGGCCACCGAGTCGAAGTCGCCGACGTCGTCCCAGCCGAAGTCACCGGGGATGACGATGACACGACCGGCCGCGGCCGCGGGCTCGGCCACCACATAGTCGATGGCTCGCTTCTCCAGTCCGGGCCACACAGCACTGAGGACCTCGTCGTGGTCAGGAGTGTCCCAGGCCTCGGCGATTCGGGCCAGTCCCGAATAGAGCGGCGGGTCCTCCTCGGCGAGGATGTCGAGGAGGGAGGACGCCTTGGCGATGAACATGCCCGCGTTCCAGCGGTAGCGTCCGGAATTCACATACTGACGGGCCGTGCTCGCCTCCGGCTTCTCCGCGAATGCCAGCGCCCGCCTGGCCGTGGGCGCCCCGTCGAGCCCGAGCAGCTCACCGGTCTCGATATAACCGTAGGCGGTGGCAGGATTGCGGGGCATGATGCCGATGGTGACGATGTCACCGGTCTCCGCGGCAGCGACGGCCTGGTCGATGACGAGACGGAATTCGTCGACGTTCGTGATCGAATGGTCGGCGGAGAACGAACCGACGATGGCGTCGGGGTCCTCGCGGGCGATGATCATGGCCGCCAGTCCGATGGCGGCGGCAGAGTCCTTCGGGGACGGTTCGGCGATGATCTGGGCGCGAGCGATATGCGGCAGCTGCTCGGCGACCTGGTCGAAGTGACTCTCACCGGTGACCACCCAGACCCTGTCTTCGCCGACGATCGGCGCGACCCGGTCCCAGGTGGCCTGGATGAGGCTGCGGCCGAGGCCGAGGACATCGTGGAGGAACTTCGGCGTCGCCCGGCGAGACAGCGGCCACAGGCGCGTTCCGGATCCGCCGGCGGGGATGATGGCGTGGAAGTGCGTGTTCACGATTTCAGTGTCTCAGAATTCGGGCACACCTTCCCCGAGGTTGCCCGCCGTGTCGGATGAGCCGATCCCCAGGGATCCGGTGGGGATCTCCCCACCTCAGAGCCGCCTCGGGGATGGTGCACCTGAGTTCCCGGGCCGCCCGGGTCAGGACGGGAGCGCAACAATTTAGAGCACACGACTGTGATGTAATTGAAATTTCGTGAGACGCGAAATCCCAGTTTTGAGGGAATTGCCAGGGTTGCGGTGTGATCCGCGACGCTCAGCCGTGTCTCGACTGGCACGGAAGCGGTCTTCGGCGTAGTTTCTAGACGTACACACCCGAATATTCAAGATGGAGGATGCTCCGTGGCCAAAGCGTCTACGGGCACTCTGTACCGAGGAAACGAAGGAATGTGGTCCTGGGTCGCGCATCGCGTCACAGGCGTCGGAATCTTCTTCTTCCTTCTGGTCCACGTGCTCGATACTGCACTCGTCCGCGTCTCGCCCGAGGCCTACAACGCAGTGATCGGAACCTATAAGACACCGGTCATGGCATTCGGTGAGATCGCGCTCGTCGCCGCAATCGCATTCCATGCGTTCAACGGTCTGCGCGTCATTCTCGTCGATTTCTCGAAGAGTGGCCCGAAAAATCAGAAGAAGCTGTTCTGGGGAGTCATGGTTGTGTGGCTCATCATCATGATCGCCTTCATTCCCCGCCAGCTGATGCACACCTTCGGAGGCTGACATGAGCACAACATCCATTCCGGCTCCGCGGACCGGCTACTCCCGGCACAAGTCGACGCGTTCGAAGTTCGAGATGTTCGCATGGCTGTTCATGCGCATCTCCGGCGTCGTGCTCGTCATCCTCATCTTCGGCCACCTGTTCGTGAACCTGTGGGCCGGCGACGGCGTCCAGGCCATCGACTTCGGCTTCGTCGCAGGCAAGTGGGCCAGCCCGTTCTGGCAGATCTGGGATCTGCTCATGCTGTGGCTGGCGATGCTGCACGGCACCAACGGTCTGCGCACCATCATCATGGACTACTCCGAGAAGCCCGGCACACGCATGTCCCTGCAGGTGATCCTCTACATCGCCTCGGTCATCGTCATCGTGCTCGGCACGCTCGTCATCTTCACGTTCGATCCCTGCCCGGCCGGAGCGGACCCCTCGGTCCTGGCTGAGTTCTGCAAGGCCTAAAGGAGAAACATGCAGGTACATCATTACGACGTCGTCATCGTCGGTGCCGGCGGCGCCGGCATGCGTGCGGCGATCGAGTCGGGCCAGCGTGCCCGCACCGCCGTTCTCACCAAGCTCTACCCCACCCGTTCGCACACCGGAGCCGCCCAGGGCGGAATGTGCGCCGCACTGGCGAACGTGGAAGAGGACAACTGGGAATGGCACACCTTCGACACCGTCAAGGGCGGTGACTACCTGGTCGACCAGGACGCCGCCGAGGTGATGGCCAAGGAAGCCATCGACGCCGTCCTCGATCTCGAGAAGATGGGGCTGCCGTTCAACCGCACCCCCGAAGGCAAGATCGACCAGCGCCGCTTCGGCGGTCACACCCGCGACCACGGCAAGTCCGCCGTGCGCCGCTCCTGCTACGCCGCAGACCGCACCGGTCACATGATCCTCCAGACCCTGTACCAACAGTGCGTCAAGCACGGCGTGGAGTTCTACAACGAGTTCTACGTCCTCGACCTCCTCATGACCGAGGTCGACGGGGTCAAGCGCCCCGCAGGCGTCGTGTCCTACGAACTGGCCACCGGTGAGATCCACGTCTTCCAGGCCAAGTCGGTCGTCTTCGCCACCGGCGGTGTCGGCAAGGTCTTCAAGACCACCTCGAACGCACACACCCTGACCGGCGACGGCATGGCCGTGACCTACAACCGCGGAATCCCGCTGGAGGACATGGAGTTCTTCCAGTTCCACCCGACAGGCCTCGCCGGCCTGGGCATCCTGCTGTCCGAGGCGGCTCGCGGTGAGGGCGGAATCCTCCGCAACTCCGAGGGTGAGCGCTTCATGGAGCGCTATGCCCCGACGATCAAGGACCTCGCCCCGCGTGACATCGTGGCCCGTTCGATGGCTAACGAAGTGCGCGAAGGCCGTGGCTGCGGACCGAACAAGGACTACGTCCTGCTCGACCTCACTCACCTCGAGCCCTCACACATCGACGAGAAGCTGCCGGACATCACCGAGTTCGCCCGCACCTACCTCGGTGTGGAGCCCTACACGGAGCCGGTGCCGGTCTTCCCGACCGCGCACTACGCGATGGGCGGCATCCCGACGAACATCGAAGCCGAAGTCCTCGCCGACAACGACACCGTCATCCCCGGCCTCTACGCCGCCGGTGAATGCGCCTGCGTGTCGGTGCACGGTTCGAACCGTCTGGGCACGAACTCGCTGCTCGACATCAACGTCTTCGGCAAGCGCGCCGGCATCGCCGCTGCGGAATACGCGAAGACCGCCGAGTCCGTCGAACTGCCCGAGAACCCGGCGAACGACGTCGTCGAGATGCTCGAGAAGATGCGCACCTCGGACGGCACCGAACGCATCGCGGCGATCCGCAAGGATCTGCAGGACATCATGGACGCCAACGTGCAGGTGTTCCGCACCGACGAGACTCTGCGTGACGCTCTCGACGAGATCGCCAAACTGCGCGAGCGCTACAACAACGTGGGCATCCAGGATCGCGGCAAGCGCTACAACCTCGATCTGCTCGAGGCCGTCGAGCTCGGCTTCCTGCTCGAGCTCGCCGAGGTCATCTCTGTCGCCGCCATCCACCGCAAGGAATCGCGTGGAGGACACTTCCGCGAGGACTTCCCGGATCGTGACGACGAGAACTTCATGCACCACACGATGACCTACCTCGATCCCGAAGCGGAGACCGACGGCATCAAGGGCATGCGTCTTGAGACGAAGCCCGTCATCGTCACCCGTTACCAGCCGATGGAGCGTAAGTACTGATGAGCACCGATACCACCCCAGAGCCAGCGTCGAAGATCGACCTGCCGACACATGTGTCAGGCGAAGGCGGGTCCATCCCGTCCTTCGACTGCACCTTCCGGATCGCTCGCTTCGACCCCGAGGTCGATTCCGAGCCGCACTGGGAGGAATACAGCATCACGATGTACGGCACCGACCGTGTGCTGGATGCTCTCCACAAGATCAAGTGGGAGATCGACGGTTCGCTGTCCTTCCGCCGGTCCTGCGCCCACGGCGTCTGCGGCTCCGATGCGATGCGCATCAACGGCCGCAACCGTCTGGCCTGCAAGACTCTGCTCAAGGACCTCGACACGTCCAAGCCGATCACCGTCGAGGCGATCAAGGGCCTGCCGCTCGAGAAGGACATGATCGTCGACATGGAGCCCTTCTTCCAGTCGTACCGCGAGGTCATGCCGTTCCTCGTCACCTCGGGACACGAGCCCACGCGTGAGCGTCTGCAGTCGGCCGAACAGCGTGCGGCCTTCGACGACACCACGAAGTGCATCCTCTGCGCTGCGTGCACCTCGTCGTGCCCCGTGTTCTGGACCGACGGCCAGTACTTCGGTCCGGCCGCGATCGTCAACGCGCACCGCTTCATCTTCGATTCGCGTGACGAAGGCGGAGACATGCGCCTCGAGGTCCTCAACGACAAGGAAGGCGTGTGGCGCTGCCGCACCACCTTCAACTGCACCGAGGCCTGCCCTCGCGGCATCGAGATCACCAAGGCCATCGCCGAGGTGAAGCAGGCGATCCTGCAGCGCGCATTCTGATCGCGCCAGTCTGATCCCGACTGCAGCGGCCCCGCACCACACGGTGCGGGGCCGCTTTCGTCTGTCCCGCCGTGATTGGGTGCTTTTCACCACGGCCCAGTTGAGGGTGGATAGCCCACGTTTGAACGTGGGCTATCCATCTCAAACTGGGCTGCCACCACAAGCTTCGTCTCGGTGAGGTGCCGCCTCGAGTGAACGAATCCTGAGGACGAGCTGCTCGCGGCGAAAGTAGACTGGTGCGCATGCGTTTCACCCGCTCGACTGCTTCCTCACTACACAGCCTGCCCCTGAGCATCCTCGGCTTCGCCGCCGCACTGCTGATGCTCGCCGCGCAGCTCGTCCACTCCCCCGCCCCCGCACACGCGGTGCCGCAGCCGGCGGAGTCGACAGCACCGGCGTATGTCAGTCCAGAGGACCTCGGTGACGGCGCGAAGCCCCCGAAGCCGACGGGCACGTCCTGGTTGGTGGGCGACCTCGACTCCGGAGAACTGCACGTGGCGAAGAATGTGGAGAAGCGGCACGCTCCGGCGTCGACGATCAAGCTGCTCACGGCTCTGGCGCTCGTGGACGAGTTCGACGACAAGAAGAAGAAAGTGACCGCCGAGTTCGAGGACATGGAAGTCGATGGGACGAAGGTCGGTCTCATGCAGACGAACAAGTACTCCATCGATCTGCTCTTCCACGCGATGCTGATGTCGAGCGCCAACGATGCGGCGAATGCACTGGGTCGTGCAGCCGGCGGGCAAGACAAGGCAGTGAAGCTGATGAACGAGAAGGCGGCCGAGCTGGGCATGTCGAATACGCAGGCGAAGAACACCTCGGGACTCGATGCAAAGGGCCAGTACACGACCGCTGAGGACCTCATGAAGCTCGCGTGGGCGGTGTGCGAAGACGACTACCTCATGAAGGTCATCGGCACGGAGACTTATCAATTCCCGGGCGGAAAGAACCCGCAGACGAAAGAGAAGTTCAAGGGCTACGAGATCCAGAACCATACGAAGATCGTCGGCCAGGTCGACGGCGGGCTGGGCCTGAAGAACGGGTTCACTCGGGCGGCGAAGGGCTCGTACGTGGCCGTGGCCGAGCGCGACGGGCACCGTGTGGTCGCGACGATGCTCGGCATCGACAACAACTCTCGCCAGGTCGCCGTGGACCTGCTCGACTGGGATTTCGCCCAGAAGGACCCGAAATCGCTGCAGACCGTGCCCGTCGGGGTTCAGGCCACCGCCGAGGCGGCCCCCACCGCCACTGGCAGCTCGAGTGATGCCGGGGGCGCCGAATCGGATTCGAGCGGAACGACGGAGTCCCAGAAGTCCGATGAATCGGAGTCATCCATGGCATCCCAGACCGTCGGTGCAGCACTGGACAATCCCCTGGCGCTCGTCCTCTTGGCGGGTGGGGTCGTGCTCTTCATAGCCACGGTGATCCTGTGGCTGCGACTCCGGGCACGGTTGCAGGGCCGACGATAGGGGCATTCAGAGCCTCCTCGGCCAGAGGCCGGCAAAAACGATTTGCAGGTCCACTACGGCGAGAGGATCAACGGTAAGGTTCGGTGCCGCCTCGGCGAGATGGCCGGAGGTAAGGTCGGTCGACCTGAGCCTAGGGTTCTGACCTCAATTGGACAACGTCGACATAGACGCGTTAAGCTTACAACTTGCGTTCGAAGTTGTCCGCATTCATCGAACTGATCGTTGCGTTGCTCCTGACGACAAGCTTTTGAAGTCGTAGGCCCCGATCATGGTTCGACTTTGCAGATGAATGTTCCGGACACTGTGTCTCTTCGAATCGCAGATCCCCATGGCGATCACCCAATCGCCGTATTGAGAACCTGAAGAATAGCGCGCGTCGTTGCCTGCTATTCACAACTGAAGAAAGGAGGGAACCATGTCTGAGTTCCCACAGTGGGTCCAGCGCGGACTCGCACACGCAGGATTGATCGATCCCCGGATCAGCCGTCAGGCTCCTGGTGAGATCACGATCAAGGATGCGACCGGTCGAGTTGTGCTGTTCACCGGCACCTCGCTGCGTGAGATCACGCCGATGGCCGCTGCCTGACCGAACCTCGGTCGCCCTGATCTGCAGGGATCGACATGGCCCGACCGGGCCGGACTGATCCTCACTGATTGAGAAGACGCCCACTTGCTGCCGGGTTTTACGCAGCAGGTGGGCGTCTGTCGTTCACCCATGCGCGTCAACGAGGCTGTGGATCTCTGCAGGTTCCTCGTCATCGGTGCGTGGTTCGAACCGCACCATAACGGCT
The DNA here is from genome assembly GCF_013623905.1 of Brevibacterium sediminis. Lineage (GTDB taxonomy): Bacteria > Actinomycetota > Actinomycetes > Actinomycetales > Brevibacteriaceae > Brevibacterium > Brevibacterium sediminis. Next base: position 19,695 of record NZ_JABKDD010000024.1, on the reverse strand, counting down.
TTGAATCCCGGAGTGTTCGACTCTCTGGCCACGAGGTCCCGGTGAACCAACGCGTTCGCCTCCGGATAGTAGGCAGCGACACAGCCGCGGGCCGTCGGATAGGCGACCATCCGGAATTTCTCCGCCCGTCGCTCTTCCCCGTTGAAGACCGAGACAACATCGACGAGCTGACCGTCGTCGACACCGGCAGGGCCGAGATCGGCAGGATTGATGAGAATCACCCTGCGCCCGCCCGAGATTCCCCGATAGCGATCGTCGAGCCCGTAGAAGGTCGTGTTGTATTGATCGTGCGAGCGCATCGTCTGCAGCACCAGGTGTCCCTCCGGCGGCAGCAGATATTCGAGTTCGCGCGTGCTGAACTGCGCCCGTCCTTCGGCTGTCGCGAAAGTCCGTGTATCACGGGGCGGATTGGGCAGAACGAAGCCGTATTTGTCCCGCACGCGGCGGTTGAAGTCCTCGGTGCCTTCCACGACCCGTGAGATGCGGTCGCGGATGACGTCATAGTCTTCGGCCATCGCCCTCCAGTCGATGACGTGATCGGGTCCGAAGACCGCCTCGGCGATCCGGGCCAGCAGCACCGGTTCGGCAAGGAGGTGGTCGGAGACCGGCTCGAGCCGACCTTGGGTGCGGCTGACGACCGACATGGAGTTCTCGACCGAGAGGAACTGTGCTCCTCCGGGGTGCTTGTCATCCTTGTCGGTGCGTCCGAGCGTCGGGAGGATGATCGACGTCTTGCCGTGGACGACATGGGAACGGTTGGGCTTCGTGGAAATATGCACGGTGAGGCCTGTGCGTTTGAGTCCGGCCTCCATTGCGGCGGTGTCGGAGTTGGCCATGGCCAAGTTCCCGCCCAAGGACATGAACACGTCGACGTCTCCGCGGGCCATGGCATGCATCGCCTCTGTGGAGTCATAGCCGTGCCTCCGGGGCGCATTGATGCCGAATTCGGCATCCAGGCGCTGTAGGAAGTCCTCCTTCGGCTTCTCCCAGATCCCGAAGGTGCGGTCGCCCTGGACATTCGAGTGCCCCCGCACCGGGCAGGCCCCTGCCCCGGGCTTACCGAAATTGCCCTGGAGTAAGAGCAGGTTGATGATCTCTTTGATCGTGTCGACCGAATGAGGCTGCTGCGTGATGCCCAATGCCCAGCAGAAGATCGTTGCCCTCGACTTCGCCAGCAGATCCGCGACGTGTTCGATCTCGGCTCGTTCGAGACCGGTGGCGAGCTCTGTCTCCGCCCAGTTGAGCTCCTGCCTGGCTTCCGAGTAGGCGGCGAAGCCGTCAGTGGAGGATTCGATGAAGTCCCGGTCGACGACCGTTCCCGGAGTCTCTGCTTCCTTCCTCAACAGCAGGTGTCCGAGCGCTTGGAAGAGCGCTTGGTCTCCCCCGACCCGGATCTGGAGGAATTCGTCACTGGTCCGCTCCCCGTCGGCCAGCAGGCCCTTTGGCGTCTGCGGATCCTTGAAGCGGAGAAGCCCCGCCTCGGGCAGCGGATTGACCGCGACGACCTTGCCGCCGTTGCGCCGGCACGCGGCGAGCGTGCCGAGCATACGCGGATGATTCGTCCCCGGGTTCTGCCCGACGACGAAGATCAGTTCGGCTTTCTCGAGATCCTCAAGTGAGACGGTTCCTTTGCCGATGCCGATCGTCGGAGACAGTGCCGTGCCGGAGGATTCGTGGCACATGTTCGAACAGTCGGGAAGATTGTTCGTTCCCAGGCTGCGGGCAAACAGCTGGTAGAGGAACGCTGTCTCATTGGGAGTGCGACCGGAGGTGTAGAAGACCGACCGGTCGGGTTCGGTGGCGCGGAGGTGCTCGGCGATGGTCTCGAAGGCGTCGGCCCAGGAGATCGGTGAGTAGTGCGACTCCCCTTCGCGGATGATCATCGGATGGGTGATGCGGCCGGATTGGCCGAGCCAGTACTCCGTCTTCTGCTCGAGCACGGAGATTGGGTGCTGCTCCCACCAGCCGGGGGTCGCCACCCGGGTCGTGTTCTCCTCAGCGAGCGCCTTCGCCCCGTTTTCGCAGAACTCGATCTTCTTCCGATCACCGGTGATCGATTCCGGCCACGCGCAGCCTGGGCAGTCGACGCCGTCAGGCTGATTGACGCGGAACATCGACCGTACGGTCCGGCTCGCGCCGCCCTGTTTGAGTCCGCGTTCGAAGGCAACCTCGACGGCTTTGAGTCCCGCTGCCGCGGTCTTCGGTTCGCTGATGACAAGATCGTTCTCGTCGATATCATCGAATTCGACTCGGCGTCCACGTACGTTCGACACTGACGATCACCTCTGACCTCGGCGGACTTGATTCCGATGATCGTATCTGAGCCGAGTCATAGTATCCGAACCACGAGGAAAGAATCTCGCATTCCGAACATTCCGCCTGACGCTCATCGAACAACCGCCCCGGTGCACGAACAGCGAGGCGGCCCATCCAAACGTTTTCCGTCTGGATGGGCCGCCTCGATGCTGAAAAGTCAGGTCAGGGCTGAGTACTCAGAAGTCCCAGTCGTCGTCTTCGGTGTTCTCGGCCTTGCCGATGACGTAGGACGATCCCGAACCTGAGAAGAAGTCGTGGTTCTCGTCGCTGCCGGGCGACAGAGCCGCGAGGATGGCCGGGTTGACCTTCGTGACCTCCTTGGGGAACATCGCTTCGTAACCGAGGTTCATCAGCGCCTTGTTGGCGTTGTAGTGGAGGAACATCTTGCAGTCCTCGGACAGTCCCACGGGATCGTAGAGATCGTGGGTGTAGGCGACCTCGTTCTCGTAGAGCTCGAACATGAGGTTCATCGTGTAGTCCTTGAGCTCCTGCTTGCGCTCTTCGGGCTGCGATTCCAGACCCTTCTGGTACTTGTAGCCGATGTAGTAGCCGTGCACAGCCTCATCGCGGATGATCAGACGGATGAGGTCAGCGGTGTTCGTCAGTTTGGCGTGTGCCGACCAGTACATGGGCAGGTAGAAGCCGGAGTAGAAGAGGAAGGACTCGAGCAGCGTCGAGGCGACCTTGCGCTTGAGCGGATCGTCTCCCCGGTAGTAGCTGAGGATGATATCGGCCTTCGACTGCAGGTACTTGTTCTCACGCGACCAGCGGAAGGCCTCGTCGATCTCCTTCGTCGAGCACAGGGTCGAGAAGATCGAAGAGTACGACTTCGCGTGCACGCTCTCCATGAACGCGATGTTCGTCAGCACCGCCTCTTCGTGCGGGGTGACCGCATCCGGGATGAGCGAGATCGCACCGACGGTGCCCTGGATCGTGTCGAGCAGGGTCAGACCGGTGAAGACGCGCATCGTCAGCGTCTTCTCATCGTCGGTGAGAGTCGCCCAGGACTGGATGTCGTTGCTCAGCGGGACCTTCTCCGGCAGCCAGAAGTTGCCGGTCAGGCGATCCCAGACCTCGTCGTCGATCGGATCGACGACGCGGTTCCAGTTGATGGCATCGACATGCGATGCCAGAGTCAGATTCTCCAACGCTTTCTCTCTTCCCAAAGTGCTGTTCGTCGTGAGTACGTGCTGTCTGCGCGGCAGACGAAAGTCATGTGTGCGGGCCCAGCCGGCGGCTTGGAGCCCGCACGAGGCCGGCGGACCGATTCGCATCGGTCCGCCGATTCCATCATCAGAGCATGCAGGAGACGCAGCCATCGACTTCCGTGCCCTGCAGAGCGAGCTGCCGGAGCCGGATGTAGTAGATGGTCTTGATGCCCTTGCGCCACGCGTAGATCTGCGCCTTGTTGATGTCACGAGTGGTGGCGGTGTCCATGAAGAACAGTGTCAGCGACAGCCCCTGGTCCACGTGTTTCGTGGCCTCGGCATACGTGTCGATGATCTTCTCGTAGCCGATCTCGTAGGCATCCTGGTAGTACTCGAGATTGTCGTTGTCCATGAAGGGAGCCGGGTAGTACACGCGGCCGACCTTGCCCTCCTTGCGGATTTCGATCTTCGAGGCCACCGGGTGGATCGACGAGGTCGAGTTGTTGATGTACGAGATCGAACCGGTCGGCGGCACGGCCTGGAGATTCTGGTTGTAGATGCCGTGCTCGGCCACTTGAGCCTTGAGCTCGCGCCAGTCGTCCTGGGTCGGGATGTGCACGCCTGCTTCGGAGAACAACTCGGTCACACGAGCGGTGCGCGGCTGCCAGACCTCATCGGTGTACTTGTCGAAGTATTCGCCGGTGGCGTACTTCGACCGCTCGAAGCCGGCGAAGGTCTCACCGCGCTCCTTGGCGATCTCCATCGACGCCCGCACACAGTGGTAGGCGACGGTGTAGAAGTACATGTTCGTGAAGTCCAGGCCCTCATCGGAACCGTAGTAGATGTGCTCACGAGCGAGGTAGCCGTGGAGGTTCATCTGCCCCAGGCCGATGGCATGCGACATGTCGTTGCCGCGGGCGATCGAAGGCACGGACTGGATGTTCGAGGTCTCGGCGACCGCGGTGAGTCCGCGGATCGCGGTCTCGATGGTCTGCCCGAAGTTGCTCGAGTCCATCGTCAGAGCGATGTTGAGCGAACCGAGGTTGCAGGAGATGTCCTTGCCGACGACGTCATAGCCGAGATCGTCGTCGTACTTGCTCGGTTCGGAGACCTGGAGGATCTCCGAGCACAGGTTGGACATGATGATCTTGCCGTCGATCGGGTTCGCCTTGTTGACGGTGTCCTCGAACATCACATACGGGTAGCCGGACTCGAACTGGATCTCGGCCAGAGTCTGGAAGAACTCGCGGGCGTTGATCTTCTTCTTCTTGATCGCCGCGTTGTCGACGAGCTCGGTGTACTTCTCGCTGACGTTGATGTCGGAGAAGGGCACACCGTAGACGCGTTCGACGTCATAGGGGCTGAAGAGGTACATGTCCTCGTTGCGCTTGGCCAGTTCGAAGGTGATGTCCGGGATCACGACGCCCAGGGACAGGGTCTTGATCCGGATCTTCTCATCGGCGTTCTCGCGCTTGGTGTCGAGGAACTTGTAGATGTCGGGGTGGTGGGCGTGCAGGTACACGGCACCGGCACCCTGGCGGGCTCCGAGCTGGTTGGCGTAGGAGAACGAGTCCTCGAGCAGCTTCATGACGGGGATGACGCCCGAAGACTGGTTCTCGATCTTCTTGATCGGTGCACCGGACTCGCGGATGTTTGTCAGAGCGAAGGCCACGCCGCCGCCGCGCTTGGACAGCTGCAGAGCGGAGTTGATGGACCTGCCGATCGACTCCATATTGTCTTCGATGCGCAGCAGGAAGCAGGAGACGAGCTCACCGCGCTGCTTCTTGCCTGCGTTGAGGAACGTCGGGGTGGCCGGCTGGAAGCGGCCGGCGATGATCTCGTCGACGAGCTGGGTGGCCAGAGTCTCGTCTCCGCGAGCCAGGAAGAGAGCGACCATGACGACGCGGTCCTCGAAGCGTTCGAGATAGCGCTTTCCGTCGAAGGTCTTCAGCGTGTAGGAGGTGTAGAACTTGAACGCGCCGAGGAATGTCTGGAAGCGGAACTTCTGATCGTAGGCGCGCGTCGAGAGCTGCTCGATGAAATCGAACGAGTACTGCTCCAGAACCTCGGGCTCGTAGTAGTCCTTCTCGACGAGGTAGTCGAGCTTCTCCTTGAGGTTGTGGAAGAAGACGGTGTTGTTGTTGACGTGCTGCAGGAAGTACTGCCGGGCAGCCTGCTTGTCACGCTCGAACTGGATCCTGCCGTCCTCGTCGTACAGGTTCAGCATCGCGTTGAGCGCGTGGTAATCCAGATCCGTCTCTTCGCGGATGATGTCCTCTACATTGCGGTCTTCAGCGAGCTCGCGCACAGTTTGTCCAATCCTAGGTTGACAGCGTCGACATCTTCCTGAGTGCCCAGGAGTTCGACTCGATACATGAGGGGTACTTGACACTTTGCCGCGACCTTGAAGGCCGCGCGGCAGTAGTCCATGCCGAAGTTCGTGTTTCCGGCGCCGATGACACCGACCAGATGGCGCCGGTTCTCTTCGACATTGAGGAACTTGATGACTTGTTTGGGAACAGCCCCGCGATTGCGACCGGCCCCATAGGTGGGGGTGACGAGAACGAATGGCTCATCCACTCGCAGCGTCGGCTCCTTGGTCAACGTCGGCAACCGCACTGCCGGGTGACGCAGCTTCGCGACGAAGCGGTGCGTGTACTCGGAGTTGGCGGAGAAGTAGACCAGCAGCATTGTCAGGCCACGACGGACGCAGACTGTTCGCCGGTCAGGGTGGCGATCTTGTCCGGACGGAAGCCCGACCAGTGATCGTTGTCGGTGACGACGACGGGAGCCTGCATGTAACCCATGGCCTTGACGACATCGAGGGCGTTCTCGTCGACGCTGAGATCCACCGACTTGTACTTCAGGCCCTTGGCGTCGAGAGCACGGTAGGTGGCGTTGCACTGGACGCAAGCTGGCTTGGTGTACACGGTGATCATGACGACTCCTTCATTCTGCTGTGCAGTTCGGCATTCTGATGGCTGTGACCGTGTCCCGTCAACTGCTCGATCATGATGAATATCACGAGGCGCAGGCTCAGGGGTGACCACTAGATGTTGTGTTCGGGTTAGACCTTACCCCTATATCCAGTGTTACACCAGTGTCATTTGCAGGTTCCACACCCTGTGTCATCACCGTCCACAATCGTCCACAGGCTGTGAACGACAATCATGTAGTTCGATCACCTGCGCGGACGCTGGGATCGGCGGCTTCAGGGCCGATTTTCGACCTGTTGTCCACCTCCGTTTTCCACCGCTTTCCACAGAAAAAATTTTTGCCTGTGGGCATGTCGCGGAGTCCACGACCGACGATTCCGAACTCCTTAGTGCGGCACCGATCACGTCGAGGCAGAGGCGATCATCACAGCACCTCCTCACATCCGTTCGTCGGTTCCATCGACGCTACAGCCCGGTCCTGACATGAGATGGCCGCGCTGTGAATGGCAGGTGGCGGACGGACGCACGTCGGGCACAGCACTGCTCTGTGTGTCAGCACTGCAACGTTCTCGGCTGTCGCGTGTCAGTGCCAGCCAATATGCTGGAGACCACAGAAACGCATCAGACGGCGTGGCTGAACGACCACAGTGACACCGAAAGACACGTGGCATCGATGCACCAGTGACACCGAGAGACTGAGGGACCATGACGGCAACGGCACCGGCGAACACGCAGGAGATCGCGCACGCACAGACGATCCTCAAGGCTCTGGAGTCCTACCTCGACCATTTCGTCGTCGGGCAGCAGCGCCTGCGCGAATCCTTGCTCATCGGACTTCTCTCCAGCGGTCATCTGCTGCTGGAGAGCGTGCCGGGGCTGGCGAAGACCACGGCGGCCGCGGCTCTGGCCAATGCCGTGGACGGCAAGTTCTCCCGCATCCAGTGCACCCCGGATCTGCTGCCAGCCGACATCATCGGCTCGCAGATCTACAACGCGCACGAGGGGTCGTTCAACACCGTGCTCGGTCCCGTGCATGCGAACATCGTCCTCCTCGATGAGATCAACCGGTCGTCGGCGAAGACCCAGTCGGCGATGCTCGAGGCCATGCAGGAGAAGCAGACGACGATCGGCGGCAAACGCTTCGAACTCCCCCGCCCCTTCCTCGTCATGGCCACGCAGAACCCGATCGAGCAGGAGGGCACCTACCAGCTGCCCGAAGCCCAGCTCGACCGGTTCATGATCAAGGACCTGCTCACCCACCCGAACCCCGGCGAAGAGGTCGAGATCCTCTCCCGCCTCGACTCCGGGGTCTTCGACAAGGACTCGGTGCCCGATCCGGCCTGCTCGCTCGACGATGTCGTGACCATGCAGAGCTACGCCCGCACCGTCTACATCGACCCGGCCATCACCCGCTACCTCGTCGAACTCGTCCACGCCACCCGCAATACGACGAAGTACCTCGGCCGATTCGCCCCGTTCATCGAATACGGAGCCAGCCCACGTGCCTCCATCGCGTTCACGAACGCCGGCCGGGCGCTGGCGATGATCCGCGGCCGCAACTACGTCATCCCCGAAGACATCAAGGACCTCGCCCACCGAGTGCTGGCCCACCGCATCCAACTCAACTTCGAAGCCGCCGCCGAGAACATCACGAGCGCCCAGATCGTCGATGCCCTCCTCATGGCAGTGCCCACTCCCTGATCGGCTGCCGCGATGACTGTCCTGCTCAACCGAATCAAGGCGCGGATGACCATCCACGCCCATCGGCGGACCCGGCGCCTCCTCGACGGCGACTACTCCTCGGTCTTCCACGGCCACAGCCTCGACTTCGACGATCTGCGCGACTACATCCCCGGTGACGAGATCCGCGACATCGACTGGAAAGCCACGGCCAGGCACACAGAGCCCCTGGTCAAACGCTATGTCGCCCACCGTCGGCACATCCTCGGCCTCGTCGTCGACACCTCCCGGAACTTCGACGCCGTGACCTCCGCCGGAGCCGACAAACGCCACCTGGCCATCCTCATGGCCGGGATGGTCGGCTACCTCGCCGTCCGCCACGCCGACGACGTCATGCTCATCCACGGAAACGCCGGTCACACCACCGCTTCACCGCGGAAAGGCAGCGAGGCCCACCTCGAGCATCTCCTGCAGCAGATCCTCGCCGAGACCGGCAGCGACTCCCCCGGGTCGATCAACACCCAGCTGCAGTGGATCACCAGCCATATCAACCATCGGATGCTGCTGGTCGTCATCTCCGATCAAGCTCCGCTGGGACCGGAGGCCGAAGCGACGATCCGTCGGCTGCGCGCCCAACATGAGGTCCTGTGGATCACGATCACCGACGCGGACCTCGCAGGACTGCCGTCCGCCTCGGCGCCGTTCGACGTCGCCCGACCCGACCATGGACTGCCGACCTCGGTGATGACGAAACCCGAGGTCCGACAGGAATTCGCCCTCGCCGAGGCGGCCCGCCGTCAGCAGCGCATCGACCTTCTCGCCAAGCTGGGCATCGCCCACATCGAAATCGACCATCCGAAGTCGGCCCTCGGCCGACTGCACACTCTTCTGCTGAGGCACCGCCGTGGGCCCCGCTGAACTCATCGGGCCCCTGGAGGTCTCACCGGCGTGGTACGTGGCAGCCTGCTTCGTCCTGCTGCTGGCGTGCGGAAACCTCTTCGCCCCTCTCTTCCGCGCCGCCGCCGGAGTCACCGCAGCGGACGGACCGCGCATCCCGATTCCCGTGCGCAGCACCTACCTCTCCCGCATCAGCGCCGTGGAAACGGGACTAACCGCAGAATCAGCGGACGTGCGCGAATCGGCACAGCAGCTGGCGACGATCGTGCGCGAATTCGCCCATGACGCCTGGGGCGTCAAAGCCGAGCACCTGACCTACCGCGATGCGGCAGTCGCCGGTCTCGACGACCTCGCGCAGTGCTTGCTCGGCCTCTACGAGGCGGAGTTCGCCGAAGCCGAACCGGCCGGTCTGCAGCCTCAGATCGCCGAGGCCCGGAAGTTGGTGGCGCGATGGTCCTGATGTTCTGGTGGCTGGCGCTCATCCTGCTGGCCCTCGCCGCAGCCGCAGTCTTCTGGTTCCGCCGTCCGAAGTCGACGGAGTCCTCTTTGGCCGTGGCCCACAGCGGACGGATGACGAGCCTGCCGAGTTTCCGCAGGGCCATGCGCAGACGACTGGTGACCACGGTCGCCCTCCTCGGAGTCATCGTCCTCACCGGGCTGTCGGCACTGGCGGGAGTCGCACGTCCGGCTTGGGTGGAGACGGTCAACCCGGAGCGGAAGATGCGCGATGTCATGCTCTGCCTCGATGTGTCCGGGTCGATGCTCGGCTACGATGCCGATCTGCTGGAGTCCTACCAGGAGCTCGTCGACCGCTTCGACGGCGAACGCATCGGCCTGACCGTCTTCAATGCCACCGCGGTCTCCGCATTCCCGCTCACAGACGACTACGATATGGTCCAGAACTACCTCGCCGAGGCCGAGGAGGGGTTCCGCACCTGGGGCGCAGAGGGCACCGACTACTCGTGGTCGACGTCGCCCCCGAACATCGGCGGCTCCTCACTCATCGGCGATGGACTCGTCAGCTGCGTCGACAACTTCGACCGGCAGGACGAGGACCGGTCCCGGTCGATCATCTTCGCCACGGACAATATGCTCGCCGGTGAGCCCCTCTTCGAGCTCAACGAAGCCGCCGATATCGCCGTCGACGCGAAGGTCCGCGTCTACAGCCTCTCCCCTCCCTCGGTGCTGACGACCACTCAGACGAAGGAGCTGCGATCCGTGTCCGACCGTACCGGCGGCGAACAGTTCGACATGGGTTCGGCCTCGACGATCGACCGCATCGTCGAGGAGATCCAGAGCCAGGAAGCGGCGAACACCCCCGGCCGTTCGTACACGATCGTCCACGATATGCCGGTGGTTCCGCTCGCACTCGCCGTCTTCGGCCTCGCCGGAGTGTTCGTACTGGCGTGGAGGACGAAATCATGATCTTCGATCCCGTCTTCACCTGGTTCGGCTGGGGCTTCATCGTCATCGCCCTGCTCACTGTGTGCATCATCCCCGCCATTCGCGGCGACGGAGCACGCTGGAAGTGGTTCGCCCGCATGGGTGTCGTCGCCGTGCTCGCAATCGCACTGGCACGCCCCGGGATCCCCATCAAATCCTCGACCGAGGAGTACGAGGCACGAGCCGATGTGTACTTCGTCGTCGACGTCACGACGTCGATGGCCGCTGAGGATTTCGACGGGGACGACACCCGCCTCGAGGGGGTCAAGAAGGACATGCTCGAACTCGCCGACGCCTTCCCCGGCACCCGGCTGAGCATCATCACCTTCGCTTCGACCGCAGCCACCGTGATGCCGCTGACGACCGACCACGCCGCCTTCGCCTCCGCCGTCGACGTCCTCGAACCCGAATCATCCATGAATTCCAGAGGCTCATCGATCACCGAGGCCGGTGAGGAGCTCGATAAGCGGATGACCTCGAACGATGAGGACCGTCCGGAGAACAAGAACGTCGTGTTCTACTTCGGCGACGGTGAGCAAACCGTATCGGAGAATCCGGAGTCGTGGTCGCCCTTCGCCTCCCGCATCGACAGCGGCGCCGTCTTCGGATACGGCACCGATCAAGGCGGGAAGATGCGCGACAGCCAGCCGTTCGGCTACGGGTCCGGTGTCGGTGATCCCGGCAATGCCCCAGGAATCGGTGACCCCGATGACCCAGATGACGATCAGGCACCTCCCGAGTACATCCAGGACCGCAACGGCAATCCGGGGATCTCGAAGATCGACGAGGGCAACCTGCGCCAGATCGCCTCGGACCTCGGCGTCGATTACCACCACCGGGACGGAAACGGCGCGATCTCCAGCGTCTACACCGCCCCGAAGTACGATCAGGCCCTGGTGAAGAAGGACGGCCGGGTCACCGTCGACGAATACTATTGGGTCCCGCTCATCCTCGTCTTCGCGTGGATCGCCGTGGAGCTCGTCTTCGGAGTCCGCGAATACCTTCGCCTCAAGGCGATCACCCCCAAACGCCCTCGCCGAGGCGGCCCACCCGGTCCCGGAGGCCCGCTTGGTCCCGGAGGTCCGTTTGGTCCCGGGGGCCCACCAGGTCCCAGCGGATCGGTTCCCTACCAGCCGGTGCCCTATCAGGGAGGTCAGCGATGAACCGCCTGAAGAATCTGTGGTCACGGCTGCGTCGGATCACGAAGATCAACCTCATCCTCGGCACGATATTCGCCCTGGTGTTCGGCTATATCGCCATGGCCACATACTTCGGAACCGCCTCGCAGGTCAGATACACCTCGAATGACTTCCCTGGTGCCAAGAAGGCGGCGACGGCGTTCCTACGGGTCAGCCCGTTCCAACGCCATATCGGCTACTTCAACCGCGGCACCGCCGAGGCGGCCGTCGGCGACTACGACGCTGCCCAGACCGATCTCGAAGCCGCCTTGGAGATCGCTCCGACCTCGGCCGAATGTGCTGTGCGGATCAACCTGTCCTTTGTCTATGAGAAGCAGGCAGATCAGATCGCCTCCCAGGACCCCGACCAGTCGCAGGAACTCTACGACCGGTCACTGAAGACCCTCGAAGACGCGCCCGAGGAATGCCAGCCGAAGAAGAGCGAAGAGAAGCAGAAGAGCAGCCAGGCGAAGGAACGCGTCGAGGACAAGAAGCAGGGCGGGCAAGCCAAGGAGGAGGGAACCGACGACAGCGAGTCCGAGGACGAGGACTCGCAGGAGAAGGACTCCGGGGACGAGAAATCCTCCGGAGATGAAAGCCAGGATCCCGGGGAAGATGAGGAGAAGCCGGACGATTCCTCAGGCAAGTCCGAACGAGAGAAGAAGCGGGACGAGCTTGAGAAGCGCCGCGAGGACTCCGAACGACAGCAGCAACAGCAGGGCCCCGGCGGCGAGGGAGGCCGGTCGACCCCGGAGAAACCCTGGTGATCCTCGTCGACGAAGTCTGACCCCTCCGGGGCGTGGTGGCAGCGCTGACCCGCTGTGACATCATGAGTCCATGAACGCCTCCGACCCCGCTGCTTCAGATTCTGCGTCCACCTCCGCGCCCGGGACTTCGTCCTCGAGCGCATCCGGCTCCACCGCTTCGGCGTCCGCTCCCTCGGCACCGTCACCGCGGCTGCGGGCCGCTCTGGAGACCTTCCCGCCCTATGTTCCGGGCAAGCCTCCCCGCCAGGTCGAGGGTCTCGAGTCGTTCAAGCTCTCCTCGAACGAGAACTTCCTGCCTCCCCTGCCGGCAGTGCTCGAAACCATGGTCGCTCACGCGACGAACCCCGCGCTCTACCCCGACGACGCGGCGCTGGCGCTGCGTCAGGGACTGGCCGACCGCCTCGGTGTCGGGCTGGATCAGCTCGTCGTCACCACCGGTGCCAGCGAACTGCTCGTCGCGCTGACCCAGATCACCTCGGATGCCACCACCGAGGCGATCTATCCGTGGCCGTCGTTCGAGATGTATCCGCAGACCACCGGGCTCGTCGGGTCCACCCGCCGCGAAGTGCCGCTGACAGCCGAGGGTCGCCACGACCTCGACGCGATGGCGGCGGCGATCACCGAAGACACCCGCCTCATCATCCTGTGCTCGCCGAACAACCCGACCGGCCCGGTGCTGCGCGACGACGAGGTCCGCGCCTTCCTCGATAAGGTGCCTGACCACGTTCTCGTCGCCCTTGACGAAGCGTACTGGGAGTTCGCCACCGAACCCGGGCGAGCCGATGGACTCGGTCTTGTCCGCGACTATCCGAATCTCGTTCTGCTCCGCACCTTCTCCAAGGCACACGGACTCGCCGGGCTGCGTGTCGGCTACGCCGTCGCCCACCCGCCGGTCATCGAAGGACTGCTCAAGGCCGTCATCCCCTTCGGCGTCACCGATCTCAGCCAGGCCGCCGCCCTCGAATCCCTCAATCATTGGGACGAAGTGCTCGAGCGGGCCGGCGAGATCGCACAGACCCGCGATGCCTTCGCAGCTGCACTGCGCGAACAGGGCTGGGAGGTGCCCGAAGCACAGGCGAACTATGTCTGGCTGCCGTTGGGTGAAAAGTCTGGTGCCTTCGAAGATGCCTGCGTCGAACAGGCCGTGGCGGTGCGCAACCTCGGTGCCGGTGTGCGCATCAGCATCGGCGAAGACGAAGCCCTCGCCCGGGTGCTTGAGGTCGCCGAACGCTTCCGCATCGAACACTTCGAGGACTGAGCGGAGAGCACCGCCGCGCGGAACACCGTGCCGAGCGGTCGGTGAGAGGTGTGCCTAGAGTTCAGCGAGTTCGAGTGCCAACGACACGGCCTGCAGCGTTTCGGCACGGGAGAGGTCCCGGCCGAGCAGCTTCTCGATCTTCGCCAACCGCGCCCGCACCGTGTGCCGGTGCACTCCCAACTCGGCGGCGATGCGCTCGCGTGCCCCGGACGCGGCGATGAAGGCCCGGAGAGTCTCCAACAGCTCCTGACCGCCGCGGGCCCGAAAGAGTTCGCCGAGAACCCGATCGACGAATCGGTCGGCAGCCTCCTCATCGACCGCCGACAGCAGCGCCCTTACCTCGGAGGCCTCGGACTCGTGCTGGGTTCGCCACAGCATCCACGTGTGATGGAGCTGACCCAACGGCAGCCTCTTCTCCGCAAGCACGTCCAGGCCGGTGACCTCGGCGGCCCTCGTCACCAGCTCATCGAGTCCGCGTTCCTGTGCTCCGACCACCCCGAGCAGCGAACCGGTGCGAGTGAGCAGGCTCCGACCGACGATATCGGCGATGAGGCGTTCGGCGGAGTCCCCACGGACACCGCCGAAGATGCGCATCCCCACCGTCGCCACCGGTGCCAACCCCGTCACCCGAGTCCACTCCCCACGTGCTTCGTCGTCACTGAGATCGGAGTCGAAGAGCAGCGCGCGACCGGAGGGAACGGGCAGATCCGCCAACGACATCGCCAACAGCGCCGAGGCGGTCGACAGCAGCAGGGCACGCGTCTTCGGAGATCCGGCCGCCTCGGCGGGGGTGAGGATCCACCCGAGCGGATGATCACCTCCGATCGGAACGGCCTCGACGATCCGCGAACCGGTGCGGATCAGGCGAGGCCCCGTCGTCGGCTTCAATGACTCCTCGATGAGTGCCGAACGCACGTCTTCCTCGGCGTCGTCACCGCTCAACGCCCTGCCGGTCGGCGAGACGAACCGGACCGGAGCCTTCAGCGTCTCTGCCAGATCGGCCACAAGCGCCGCGGGCCCCTCCCCGGCCAATGCGGTTGCGAAACGGCGGGCGGCGCTGCTCGCCCGGGTCAGCTCTCGGTTGGTCTCGGCCTCACGCATCCGGGTGAAGGCATCGACGACGGCGACGAACGGAACCGGCTCGGGCACGCCGAACAGCGCCAGCCCGGCCTCCTGCGCGGCGGCGACGAGCTTCGGCGGAACCTGCTGCCACGGCAGGTCGGAGCCCAGTCCGATGCCGAGCGCGTGCACGCCGACAGCTTTGAGGCGGCACACATAGTCCCCAACCGTGTCCCCGCCGAGGTCCTGACCGACCCCGATCGTCAACAGCACCTCACCGCCGGCAAGCCATTCGTCGACCTCCGGCAGCTCCGAGGAGTGCACGATCGTGACGTTCTGCTCCGCTGCGGTGGGCGAGTCGACGATGACTTCGAGCGCGAGTTCTGCGCGTGACCAGATCTGTTCCAAGGTGACCATGCACCCGATTCTATCCATTCTGGACAGCACTGGTTCCAAATGCTCCCCTTTGGATATCGGTGTTGTGTGACCCACGTCCTAGGCTGAGGGCATCACCTCCGGCCCGTTCGGGTCGGGTCAGCCGCTACGACGAAGGAGCAAGCCAGTGACGTCTCAGCCGCTCGGCCCCGCCGACTACAGCAAGACACCCCGCTACGCAGGACCCCCGACGTTCGGACTGCTGCCGCGCATCGACGAAGTCGAAGCCGAGCGTCCCGGCGAGAAGATCGACGTCAAGGTCATCGGCATTCCCTTCGACGCCGGCGTCAGCTACCGTCCCGGTGCCCGCTTCGGACCTGCTCACATCCGCCAGTCCTCGAAGCTGCTGCGCCCCTACAACCAGGCCACGAACGTCCACCCGTTCACCTGGCAGCAGGTCGCCGACTGCGGTGACCTCGGCGTCAATCCCTTTGACATCGAAGAGGCCATCACCACCGTCGAGGCCAACGCCGACGCCATGCGCGCCGACGGGGCCAAGCTGCTCACCCTCGGCGGGGATCACACCCTGGCCCTGCCGAACCTGCGCTCGCTGCACAAGACGCACGGCAAGATCGCCGTGCTCCACTTCGATGCGCACCTGGACACCTGGGACACCTACTTCGGTGCGCCCTACACCCACGGAACTCCCTTCCGCCGCGCCAGCGAAGAGGGCCTCATCGACATGACCGCTTCGATGCACATCGGCATCCGCGGTCCCCTCTATGGGGAGAAGGATCTCGAGGATGATGAGGTGCTCGGCTTCCAGATCATCCGCAGCGACGAATACCAGTTCTCCTCCGTCCAGGATATTGTCGCCCGGATGCGGGGTCGCCTCGGCGACGCTCCGGTCTACCTGTCCGTCGACATCGACGTCCTCGATCCGGCGGCCGCACCCGGCACCGGCACCCCCGAGGCAGGTGGAATGACCAGCCGTGAGCTGCTCAACTCGATCCGCGGGCTCCAGGGACTCAATGTCGTCGGCGCCGAGATCGTCGAAGTCGCCCCCGCCTACGACCATGCCGAAGTCACCGGACTCGCCGCCGCTCATGTCGGCTACGAGGTCCTGTCCCTCTGGGCGGCGGAGAACAACGGAGTCACCGCTCCCTCCGGGCCCGCCGGCGATGCTCTCGGAGTCTGAATGAGCACCGAACAGAACGTCCGCAACGGCGGTCGCGCGGTCGTCGCGACTCTGGCCGCCCATGGAGTCGACACCATCTTCGGCATCCCCGGCACCCACAACCTCGAGTTCTACCGGCATCTGCCCGAATTCGGGATCCGGGCCGTGACTCCCCGCCACGAGCAGGGAGCAGGCTACGGTGCCGACGGGTACTTCCTCGTCTCGGGCAAGCCCGGGGTCGTCATCACGACCTCGGGGCCGGGGCTGACGAACGTCATCACCGCCGCCGCGACCGCCTATGCCGAGTCCCGACCGATGCTCATCCTCTCCCCCGGTGTGCCCACCGGGTTCGAGCGCGCCGACGTCGGCATGCTGCACGAGACGAAGGACTCCTCCGGTGCGGTGGGCCACCTCCTCGTGTCCTCCCAGCGCACCCGCACTGCCGAAGGTGCAGCCCAGGCCGTCGCCGAGGCGTTCGCCATGTTCGACTCGGCCCGTCCCGGACCCGTGCATATCGAGGTTCCCCTCGACGTGCTCGAGGGCGCGTGGAACGGCAGCGTTCCGGTCCCGTTCGCAGGTCGCCGTCCCGGACTCGATGATCATGTGGTGTCCCGTGCCGCCGAGGCGATCCGTGCGGCGAAGCGTCCGCTGATCATCGCCGGCGGCGGTGCCAGGGGCGCCCACGCCGAGGTGGCTCGTCTCATCGAGGGCCTCGACGCTCCCCTGGCGACGACGGCCAACGGCAAGGGCATCGTGTCCGAGACGCATCCGCTGTCGTTGGGTTCGAATGTGCGCTTCCCCAGCGTGCAGGCCGAATCCGCGGCGGCCGATGTGCTCATCGTGCTCGGCTCCGAATTGGCCGACTCCGACCTGTGGGGCGGGGTCATCGGTGCGCAGACGAACATCGGTGTGCGTGATGAGTCTGCCGGACAGACCGTCATCCGCTGCGATATCGACCCCGACCAGCTGAACAAGAACCTGCCCGGGGACATCCTCGCCTGCGCGGACACTGGCGAATTCCTCACCGCGCTCATGAGCGCACTCGGAATCGGAAATGACAGCGCCGCCTCGGCCAGCGCCGCCTCGACGAACGATGACGGAACGGAATCGTCCGAACGACACGGATCGGCCGCCTCGGCGAAGGAATCCGGGGCCGATCGGGTCGCCCGGATCCGAGAGACCTGGGCCACCGATTTCGACTTCGAGGCGATCGGCGCCCGAGTCACCCGGCTCGTCGAAGAAGGTGCGGGATCGACCGTCGTCATCTCCGGTGACTCCTCACAGGTCACCTACGACGGCACGGTGCACGCGCTGACGGCGAGCACACCCGACCAGCTGCTCTACATGCCGGGATTCGCCACTTTGGGCTACGGCATTCCCGCCGCCCTCGGAGCGAAGGTCGCCGATCCTGCACGACCGGTCGTGTGCATCCTCGGCGATGGTGCGGCCATGTTCTCCATCCAGGAGCTCATGACCGCTGCCGAGCTGGGACTGGGCATCCCCTTCGTCATCGTCGACAACGGCGGATATGCGGAGATCGAAGGTCAGATGGTCGACCGCGACATCGAACCCTTCGCTGTCAGACTCGCCCGTCCGGACTTCGCGAAACTCGGCGAATCCATGGGCGGGGCCGGGGTGACGATCGCCGAAGCGGACATCGATTCCGCTCTGCCGCAAGCCATCGCCGAGGCGCTCGATCGCACCGTTCCCACCGCCATTCACATCACCGTCGGTCACTGAGCCGATCCAACAGAAAGGGTCGCTGTGGACTCTTTGGTAGTCATCATCTATCTCGCCGCCATGGTGGGATTCGGAGTCTGGGGCCGCTTCAAGGCCCATAACCAGGAGGACTTCCTGGTCGCAGGGCGCCGCCTCGGCGGACTGCTGTACACCGGCACGATGTCGGCCGTCGTCCTCGGCGGCGCGTCGACGATCGGCGGAGTCGGCCTCGGCTACACGGCTGGGCTGTCGGGAATGTGGCTCGTCTTCGCGATCGGCTTGGGCATCATCGCGCTCTCGCTGTTCTTTGCTCCGAAGATTCAGAAGCTCGAGATCTACACGGTCTCGCAGATGCTCGAACTCCGCTACGGCAAGGGCTCCCGTTTCGTCTCCGGAGCGATCATGACCGCCTACGGTCTGATGATCTCGACGACGTCGACGGTCGCCTACGCCACGGTCTTCCATGCCCTGTTCGATCTCAACAAGGTGTGGTCGGTGCTCATCGGCGGCGGCATCGTCATCCTCTATTCGATGCTCGGCGGCATGTGGTCGATCACGCTGACGGACTTCGTGCAGTTCTTCATCCAGACGATCGGCATCTTCCTCATCATGCTGCCCATCGTGCTTTCGAAGTCCGGAGGCATCTCCGAGCTGTTCTCCTCGCTGCCCGAATCGCACACCTCACCGGTGGGCATCGGCTGGGAGGCAATCCTCGGCTACATCCTCATCTACACCCTCGGACTGCTCATCGGCCAGGACATCTGGCAGCGCGTGTTCACCGCCCGCAGCCCGGGTGTGGCCAGGTGGGGCGGCTTCTCCGCCGGCGTCTACTGCCTGCTCTACGCTGTCGCCGGTGCGCTCATCGGCATGGCCGCGACGAAGATCGTGCCCGGCATCGAAGTTCAGGACGATGTGTTCGTCGCCGTCGTCGATGCCTCGATGTCTCCGGTGCTCGCCGGAATCGTGCTCGCTGCGGCCCTGGCCGCGATGATGTCGACGGCCTCGGGCTCGCTCATGGCCGCCTCGACCGTCTGCCGTCAGGACATCGTCGAACCGATCCTCGCCCGCAAGGACATCGTTCCTGAACGCGGCGACGGCGTCGGTGCGGGAGCCGGTGCGAAGGATGCGGCGACGGATGGATCGGACGCCTCGGCGAGTGCGTCCGGCATTTCCGGCTCGGAATCCGGCTCGGGTGCGAAGTCGACGCTCGTGCGATCGCTGGTGCGCGAGACCGGAGATGAGATCCGCGACTCGCGCATCTACCTCATCGTGCTCGGCGTCGTCACGCTGGTGCTCGCGATGATCATGCCCAGCGTCGTCGAGGCGCTCACCGTGGCCTACAACCTGCTGGTGGCCGGTCTGTTCATCCCGATCCTCGGCGGTCTCGTGTTCAAGCGCGGAACGATCGTCGGCGTCATGGCCGGCATGATCCTCGGCGCCGTGACCACCGTGGTCGTCATGATCGTGGCGGGCATCTACGCCAACGAGGCCATCTACCTGGGCCTCATCGCCTCGCTGGTCGGCTACCTCGTCGGGTCCTTCGCGTCGAAGCCGACCTCGCCCGAGGTCATGGCCGCCTGGAAGGAACGCATCACCCGCTAATTGCTACCTGACGGCGGCTCAGCAACCTCGCGCTGGAGTGGTCCCCAATAGTTGGACTGCTGTGAGGTCAGCATGAAGCAGTTGCCGGCTGTCCGGCTGTGGCGGTCTTGGTCCGATACTCCATCGGGGCAAGACCGCCG
>NZ_JABKDD010000023.1 GCF_013623905.1 Brevibacterium sediminis | reverse complement strand
CTCAACCGCAGGCCGCGGAAGGTCCTCGGGTTCGCGACCCCGGCCGAGGTCCTGGCTGATCTGTTGCATGAGCAGGTAGTCTGAGACCAGCCCACTGTTGCACTAGAACACTGAGCCCACCGGCCTCAAAGCGGCATTCTTCGCACACTTAACTCGTGTCGGCGGCGGCAGGCGCGCAGCATCCGGCTGATGGCGGCGCTGCGCGAACACCTTCGCGCCTGCGCGAACTACTTCGCAGCCGCCTCGATCCCGCCCGCAGAGCCTCAGACGGCAACCTCGGGCAACAGGACACCTTGCTATCCAAATTCAAGCGAAGTGACATGGAACACGTGGAACCCTTGTTCCAACTCCAGTCAAATGTAACGAAACGATAACGAACCTCTGGCGCGGTATGAGCGCGAAGGAGCGCCCCGTCACATCCCAGAGATGCCATGGGGAAAGCCGGGTCCGTTACATGTAGGTAGCTCGGGACGATCGTTGCGGAAGTACCCCGGAATCGGCACTTTCGAGGTTGACGCTCGATCTCAGCCCGTTAGGTTTGTTGGCGTGATTAACGCACTCGCTGAACCGAAGACGCAAATCGACGTCCGGACTCCAGAACTGGAGGACGGACAACATCTATGGCGGCTCGCGAAAGACACAGCCGTGCTCGACCTGAACTCCTCGTACTCGTACCTGCTGTGGTGCCGCGACTTCGCGGACACCTCGGTGATCGCACGAATCGACGGAGAACCCGCCGGCTTCATCACCGGTTACACCCGTCCGGAGAATCCGGACACCCTGATGATCTGGCAGGTCGCCGTCAACGAGAACTTCCGTGGACACGGACTCGCATCGACCATGCTCCATGAACTGGCCGACCGGACCGGCGCTCTCCGCATGGAGACGACGATCACCGACGACAATGCGGCGTCCAACCGCCTGTTCCAGGCGTTCGCTGAGAAGCGCGGCGCCGGATTCGACCGTCGCCCGCTGTTCACCCCGGACCTCTACCCGGACGGCCACGACACCGAGTACCTCTACGAGATCGCACCCCTATAACGAGCCTCACCCCGGCGCCGCGCGGCCCCCTGTTCCAAGGGCGTGGACGCGCCAGGTGCCAGGAGGCGGAAGAGATCGCCCGCAGTGAGCGGCAGCGGCCACCGCCTCGGCGACTGCATCCGATGCAGACGCAGAACTTAAAGAAGTCGAAAGGACTCAAGTCATGACTGAAAGCGCTAAGCCCACACCCACTGACAAGCCCGACATCTTCGAAACTCGCGAGTCTGCCGTGCGCAGCTACTGCCGTTCCTGGCCCGCGACCTTCGCCCGTTCGCAGGGCGCAAAGCAGTGGGACGAGGACGGCAACGAGTACCTCGATTTCTTCTCCGGTGCCGGTGCCCTCAACTACGGCCACAACAACCCGGTCGTGATGGGCCCGCTCATCGAGTACCTGCAGTCGGGCGCCGTTCTGCACTCGATGGATATGAAGACCCCGGCCAAGCGTGAGTTCCTGCAGACCTTCCAGGACCTCATCCTCAAGCCGCGCGGACTCGACTACTCCGTCATGTTCCCCGGACCGACGGGAACCAACACCGTCGAGGCGGCTCTCAAGCTTGCTCGCAAGGTGACCGGCCGTCAGCACATGCTCTCGTTCACCAACGCGTTCCACGGCATGACGCTGGGATCGCTGTCGGTGACCGGCAACTCGATGAAGCGCGAAGGCGCAGGCATCCCGCTGACCAACAGCTCGAAGATCCCGTACGACGACTACTTCGACGGAGAGGTCCCGGATTTCCTGTGGCTGGAGAAGGTCCTCGAGGACTCCGGCTCGGGCGTCGACAAGCCCGCCGCTGTCATCGTCGAGACCGTGCAGGGCGAGGGCGGACTGCGTGCCGCTCGCGCCGAATGGCTGCGCGCACTGTCCGACCTGTGCAAGAAGCATGACATCCTCCTCATCGTCGATGACGTGCAGGCAGGCTGCGGCCGTACCGGTTCGTTCTTCAGCTTCGAAGAGGCCGGTATCGAGCCCGACATCGTCTGCCTGTCGAAGTCGATCTCCGGTTCGGGTCTGCCGCTGGCGCTGACCCTGTTCCGTCCCGAGCTCGACGTCTGGGAGCCCGGCGAGCACAACGGCACCTTCCGCGGAAACAACCCCGCGTTCGTGACCGCGACCGCCGCCATCAAGACCTTCTGGGCCGACAACGAGTTCCAGAACCAGCTCGCCGACACCATTGCCGAGCTGCACCAGCGCCTCGACACGATCGTCGAAAAGGCCGAAGGCGCTTCGATCCGCGGACGGGGCCTGCTGGCCGGTGTCTGCTTCGAAGACCTCGAGGTGGCCGAGAAGGTTGCCGCCTATGCCTTCGAGAACGGTCTGCTGCTCGAGACCTCGGGCGCCGATGACGAAGTCATCAAGATCATGCCGCCGCTGACGATCGATTCGCGCGATCTGCAGGCGGGCCTGGACATCATCGAGGCCGGAGTGGCCAAGTTCGCTCCTGCCGCTGCGAAGGCCGCACTGGCCTGACCCACCTCTGCCGGGCCGGCGTCGCACCTGTGGCGCCGGCCCGAGCTTTGGGCGGATTCGAGCTCACCTGCTCGATCGCCCACTCGGGCCGACGGGAGCCGTTGAAGTGAGACGGACGTCCGCGGCCCACCCTGAACACTTTCACCGACCTTCTGCGAAAGGACCACAGATGTACGTAGTCAACCGCGATGACCTCAACGACACCGACCGCGATGTGAAGTCCGAGACCTGGCGCTCACGCCGCATGGTGCTCGGCAAGGAGCGCGTCGGATTCTCGTTCCACGACACCGTGATCTATGCCGGAACCACCTCGACGTTCCACTACCAGAACCACGTCGAGGCCGTGTACTGCGTACAGGGCAAGGGGACGCTGACCGACGAGGAGACCGGCAAGGTCTACCCGCTCCACGATGGCGTCATGTACCTGCTCGACGGAAACGAGAAGCACACCGTCGTGGCCGAGGAAGAGCTGCGCATGGCCTGCGTGTTCAACCCGCCGGTCACCGGCCGAGAGGTCCACGACGAGAACGGCGTGTACCCTCTCATCCTCGAGGATGAAGCGGCACCCGCGAACTGATACGGCTTCTGATTGCTGAGTCGGTGGACACCGGCTGAGCTTCACTCGCCGAGGCGGCCCGAGCGTTATCGCTCGGGCCGTCTTTTGCGCGTGGTTGAGTTGCGTGCTTGAACGGCACGATTAAGCAGGAGCCGAACGGACTGCAGGTGTGATAATCTTCGGTCATACAACTTTCAAGTTCGTGACTTCTCGTTGCCGATTACACATTCGTTGACTCCGACTCAGGCATCCCCTTCCATCCCATCTTCAGTTGGAGTCTCCATGAAGTTCCTCAAGCGCGCCCTCGTGGCGTCCGTTGCCGCTCTTGCTCTCGTCATCGGTCCTGCCGTATCTGCCGAAGCGGCATCTATGTCATTCGACGTGACGAAGCTTTCAGCAAGCAACATGGTCATTTCGAATGACAACTGCAAGTACTTCAACGTCTATCTGAAGTACAACAAGAAGAACGTCGATTCGTGGACGGTAGATTCTGAAATTGCAGGCCGATACGGATACACGACGGAGGCGTACTTCGGAAACTACACGAGTCCCAGCACCAAAGACCGCAATATGATCTGTCCGAGTCTCGACGGGCTCGGCAAATATCGAATCGGTCCGTCAGAGGTTTCCGTCGACAACGAACACTCGTGGGACGCATTCACGGACTACACAAAGGGCTGCTTCTACGTCCGCGGCAAGTCGTATGCGTCGCTGTCCTCAAAGCGCAAGGGAAGCACGGTCACGCTGACCTCGTCGACGAAGGTCTATCACCCGGAGCACTACGGGAAGGTCAACTACAACCCGAAGGTGAAGTTCCAAGTCAAGTCCGGCAGCAAGTGGAAGACCCTGAAGACGGCCAGCGCGAAAAAGGGCAAGGCCGTCTACAAGGTGAAGTCGAAGAGCAAGCGGTACTACCGTGTCACGTTCAGCCAGGTCAGCTGGGCCACCGGGGCGACATCGAAGTCGGTCAAGCGCTGACCAGAAGTCACGACCCCGCCATTCGGAACGGCTCGAGCAGTGCACTCTGCTCGAGCCGTTCTGTCTTTCATTGCTTCGTCACTCGCGAATCGTCAAGTCTGTCCCATCCATATGCCCTCGAGGTCCCTCGAGCGGACCCAACGCTTCCGTGAGCGGAAGCCACAAGACTCCGAGCTCAGCGCTCTGCTTGCCACCGTAACCCTTGGCGCGTCGATTCTCGTTATAGCGGAGTTCCCCGATCTCAGCATCGGTAACGGTCCAGATGACCACCTGTAGTGGATCATCATTCGTGAACGTCACACGGTGGGGATCGGCCGAGACCGACCATCCGGTCGCCTCGGCGAGGGCCTTCGCCAATTCAACGCGATCGATACTCATCGGGACCTCGTAAGGGTCAGGGGACTGCCTGCGGATCTTGGGGAATGAATACACATCGGGCGCTCCGAAAGGGAGCGCCCGATGTGCGTTGTCGACTGCTGTTCGGCAGCCTCACTCGTTGTCGGAGCGAACCTTCTTGCCGCGGTCATGCCAGAACTTCGTTGTGGTCACCTCGTCGGTGCCGTCCCAGGCATCGACTTCGGTGTTGATGCGCCGATAAGTCGGCAGATCGCCGCGTCGGAACACCGGTTCGAAGCCGGCCTTGCGCTGTTGCTGGTAGTTCTTCAGCAGCGAGAACACCAACGGCGAGAGCATCAGCAGGGCGAAGAGGTTGATGAGAGCCATGATCGCCATGAAGATATCGGCCGCGGTCCACACCAGGTCGAGGGCCGCGATCGCTCCGATGAACACCGAGACCATGACGATGACCTGATACACGCGCAGCGCGACGCGGTTCGTCGTCAGGTGCTCGATATTCGCTTCGCCGTAGTAGTAGTTGCCGAGGATCGACGAGAACGCGAAGAGGAAGATCGCCAGCGTGAGGAAGTGGATCGCCCACTGTCCGAGCTGACCGCTCAGCGCCGTCTGCGTGAGCTGGATGCCCTCGGCAGAGCTGCCGTACTCCGGATTCGACAGCAGGATGATGAACGCGGTGATCGAGCAGACGAGGATCGTATCGAAGTACACGCCCAGCGCCTGCACGAAGCCCTGCTTGGCTGGGTGCGACGCCGATGCGGTCGCTGCCGCGTTCGGCACCGAACCGATACCGGCCTCATTGGAGAACAGACCGCGCTGAACACCGATGAGCATGATCGATCCCAGCGTTCCACCGGCGATCGAATCCATGCTGAACGCGTCGGTGACGATCGTGGCGATCATCGACGGCACAGCACCGATGTTCATCGCCACGACGATGATGCCGACGATGAGGTAGAGGCCGGCCATGATCGGCACCAGATAGGCCGAGATGTTCGAGATGCGCTTGGCGCCGCCTGCGAAGATCGCGAAGGCGGCAACGGCGATGATCGCCCCGGCCACGGCAGCGAAGACGCCGTCCGAACTCTCGACTCCGAAGGATGCCCCGACGGCGTCGACGATGGAGTTCGACTGCACCGAGTTGAACACGATGCCGTAGGTGATGGCGACGATGACGGCGAAGACCAGTCCGAGCCACTTCATGTTCAGCCCGTGCTTGATGTAATAAGCGGGACCGCCGCGGAAGTTCGGGCCGTCCTTGAGCTTGTACAGCTGTCCGAGAGCCGATTCGGCGAAGGCCGTGGCGCCGCCGACGATGGCCGTCAGCCACATCCAGAACATCGCACCCGGTCCACCGAGCGAGATCGCCAAAGCGACACCGGCGATGTTCGCCGTTCCCACCCGCGAGGCCGCGGAGATCGAGAAGGCGCGGAACGGCGAGATGTTCCGGTTGCCCTCGGAATCCCGTCCGCCCGGCTCCACCAGGGTGCGGAACATCTCGGGCAGCAGGCGGACCTGCACCGCTCCCGTGCGGATGGTGAAATACAGACCAGTGGGGATGAGAACAGCCACGAGGATGTACGACGATACGGTGCTGACACTGTCGAAAGCACTCTGGAGCATCTCCATCGAACTGCGCCTCCTTCGGCAATTGTGCTGGAGAGGATCGGAGGTGCGGAACGCGAGAACTCCGTCCGTGGTTACTCCCAGTCTGCCACTTCCGGTTCCGCAGCTGTGGCAGTGGCCCCTGCTTGAAGGTCACCGTCGGCCTGCGGCCGAGTCAGCATCGGCCCAGGCGACGGCCAGTGTCGACACCGTCAGGATTCATGTCCCGTCCACTCGCGCATCACCCGGAACTTGCTCGGGCCCCCTAGTCTGGGCGGCCTAGTACTCATCGTTCGGCCACCGCGCAGCAGTTGGATCCGGCGCCCGAATGCCACCCGCAGTCTCCGTGGAGGAGTTCTGAAATGCCCATCACCCTCGCCACCCCCACCTCCGATCACTCGCCCCGCGACCTCAGCGCCGGCGCGGCCGGCACCGTGATCGACCCCGCCCGCGTTCGGGTCCCGCCCCTGGTCATCGCACACCGAGGTGCGTCCGCCGATTGGCCGGAGAACACGATCCCCGCGTTCATCGCCGGCATCGACCAGGGCGCAGACATGATCGAAACCGACGTCCATATGAGCGCCGACGGTGAGCTCGTGATCATGCACGACACCACCGTCGATCGCACCACCGACGCCCGCACCCTGTACCCGAATCGTCAAGACCGCAGCATCGCCGGCATGAACGCCGCCCAGATCGCCACACTCGACGCCGGAAGCTGGAAGGGCGAGGAATTCGCCGGTGTCCGCGTGCCCCGCCTCGCCGAGGTGCTCACCCTCGCCCACGACACCCGCACCGGCCTGCTGCTGGAGGTCAAGCACCCCGAGCTCTATCCCGGAATCGCCGAGGCGGTCCTGTCCGCCCTGCGCACCGTGCCGAACTACCTCGACCGGGCTTTGGCCGCCGGCATGCTCGTCGTCCAGTCCGCGAACTGGGCATTCGTCGAAGAGTTCCACGCGCTCGCCCCGGAGATCCCGGTCGGCGTGCTCGGCCGACCCTGCCCGGACGAGCTCCAGGACTTCGCGGATTGGGTCGACCAGGTCAACCCCGAATTCTGCGCGGCCGACGAGGACTTCCTCACCGCCATCCACGAGCTCGGAATGACCAGCTTGGTGTGGACCGTCGACGACCTCGGCGAGATGGAACGAGCCATCGACGTCGGCGCCGACGGCATCATCACCAACGCTCCCGACCGCCTCGTCGAGGTCGTCGAAGCTCTCTAGAGGAGGCTCTATAGGCCCCGCGTCGGCTCAGACATGGGCGGGCTGGCGGATGATGAGGACAGAGAGCAGAATGCTGGACATGATCGTTCCGCCCATCCCGACCGGTCCGGCGATCGGGCCGAAATAGAGGTCAGCTCCGTCGCCGAACATCCTCGAAGTGGAGACCATGAACGCGGCCATACCGCAGACCACGGTGACTGCAGTCAGAACCTGGGCGATCCTCGGCGGGGGAGGGGATCCCGCTGCTGAGTCGGCGATGCAGTTTCTCGTCAGGGAGTACAAGCTGTATAGGCCGGCGGTTGAAGCTGTGAGACTCGCGCAGGCGGTGAGGAAGGCGATCGAGGCAGGGACGTCGGCGAAACGGCCCACGGACGGTTCGAAGGCGAAGCCCACCGCAATGATGAGAGCAGAGACGATGAGCACGGTGGCCGAGACCAAGGAGGCGTGGCGGTAGCGGGGGAGCTGGGGAGTCGGGTCGGCCGCCTCGGCGTGGGAATTTGCAAGGCTGGCGGAGTCTGGGGTTCGTCCGAGGATCGTCGCCAGCACAACGGCAACGATGAGCGGAAAGACCACGATCGTCAGTAGACGCAGTAACCAGAGATTCACGGCGATCGCCTGCCCGACATTCGAGTCGCCAGCGGAGGCGGAGACGAGCGAGGCCAATCCAGACGGGACGAACAGCAGTACGGTGATCACGCTGAGCACAATGCGCGGATGAAGGGGCAGAGTCCGGAGGAGGACGATCCCCGATGCGCCGGCGACGAGCAGGATGCCGAACTGGGCCCACGCGCGGACCGGACTCGTCGCGAAGTGCACATCGTCGGCGCTGATGAGAAACGCGGCGCTCGTCCACGACAGGCAATGCACGAGAAATGCCACGACCGTCAGTGAGAAGTCTCCAGGCCCCAGTGGTGCAGGTCGTTCGGCAGAGTCTCCGTCGGCGATGGCCTCAGCGCCTCGCTGCGCCGCGGTGGTCATGACCCCATGCTGCGTTCGCTGCCGCTGCTGCCGACCTCAGTACCGTCGTTGGCCACATTGCTGTCGTCCGACTGGGTGATGTCGTCGGGCTGGGCACGGTCACCGGGTTGGGCATCATGGGTCGGAGCGCAGTTGAGTGTGCGGACCGCGAGCACGAGACTGCCGAGGACGAGGCCGAACATGCTGATGACCCAGCCCGTGTATCCCAGGCTGGAGACCGGTGGATAACCGACGGCGAGCAAGGTCGATTCCAGGCACAGAAGCAGTCCGCAGGCGACGATTACGAAGGCCAGAGTGCGAGCAGATCGCGGTGTGGTGCCGGAAGAAGATGAGCCGAGGGCCGGCTCATCGGCCGGCAGCGACCGAGACTCGGCGACGACCCGCAGGGCGGCGATGGCGGAGACGAACCCGACCGCTGCGCCCAGAGCATTGAACGCATCACCGTACTCGAACAGGAACATGGCGTCGACGAACATGGTTCGCAGCAGCCAGACGAGGAGCACGATCCCGGTCGCAGCGAACAATCCGAAGGCGGCGGCACGTGAACGGCGGCAGAGGACTGCGGGAGCGGCCGCCTCGGCGACGGGAACAAGTTGGGCCGTGACTGCGGCCAGGGCGAGTGCCACAACGATCGGGAAAGCCACCGCCACGATGAGGCTCACGGTGACCAGGGCTGTGGTGAGCGCGGGATTGTCGGCCAATACGCCGGTGTCGGCGCCGAACGTGTCGATGGTGAAGACCGACTTGAGCGCTTCGACGGCGCAAAGGAACACAGTGATGACAATGAACACGTTGCGGGGGATCGGGCGAAGTCCGCGGGCGATCGTGATCGCGGCGGCGCCGGAGACCGCGATGAGCGCGAGGCGCAGGAGGCTCGGACCGGGTGACGACACGTAGGAGTCTTGAGCCTTGACTTCGAGGAGCCCGGTGCCGATCCACGTGACGAGGAAGGTGACGGCGGCAACGATGGTGATGGCCATTCTGCGGCTGTCGAGGCCGATTCTCGGGTCATGGGCGTCCGTGTTCGGTGCGGTGGTCATGGCCTCATGTTCCCATAAAAACCAGCCTCCTTGTCGGTTCGTGTGAGAAGAACTCGGTCGGCCGACGGAAGATGACCTCGCACGCGATCGCTCGAAGTGAGACGCTGGGGGCATGCCGAACGAACTCGCCGACTCGACCAGCCCTTACCTGCGCGCGCACGCCGACAATCCCGTGGACTGGCGGATGTGGACGAAGGAAACCCTCGCCGAGGCGGCCCGCCGTGACGTCCCCCTCCTCATCTCGATCGGCTACTCCACCTGCCATTGGTGCCATGTCATGGCCCACGAATCCTTCGAGGACGAAGCGGTCGCGGCGATGATGAACGACCGGTTCGTGCCCGTGAAGATCGACCGTGAGGAACTGCCGGACATCGACGCCTACTACATGAACGCCCTGCAGGCGATGACCGGCCAAGGCGGATGGCCGATGACGATCTTCGCCACACCTGCCGGCAGCCCCTTCTACGCCGGCACTTACTTCCCGCCCGCGCCGCGGGGCAATCTGCCGGCGTTCACGCAGGTGCTCTCGGCCGTATCGGCGACGTGGACGGACCGCCGCGACGAGGTCAATCAGATGACGGCCCGGATGGACCGCGGGCTGGCCGAGATGGCCGATGCCGTGACCAGTGCGCTCCCCGCCGAGGCGGCCGCGGAGTCCCTGACCCCCGACGAGCTCGATTCCGCTGCCGCAGCGCTGCTCGATTCGTACGATCCGGCCTGGGGTGGGTTCGGAGGTGCCCCGAAGTTCCCACCGATGATGAACATCCTGCAGCTCCTCGCGGCGTTCGTGCGCTTGGGCGGGACCGCCTCGGCGGGTGAGGGGGCGGACGACGGTGCTTCGGCGCGCCCGGGAACCGGTGGGATCGCCTCGGCGAACGGGGGAGGGGCCGGGGAGCACCCGCTGGATCGGGTCCGGGCCGAGGGGCGGCTCGGCTGGCTCGGCGCCGACGGACACCTGACCGGTGAACTCGTCCTCGACTGCCTCATCGCCGTGCGTTCGACATTGGCGCGGATCGCTTCCGGTGGCATGCGCGACCAGGTGCGCGGCGGGATCGCTCGCTACAGCGTCGACCGGCAGTGGTTCGTGCCGCACTTCGAGAAGATGCTCTACGACAACTCCCTCTATCTGCGTGTCGTCGTCGCCTGGGCGAAGGTCGAACGCGCCCTGGATTCGGGTTCGAAGTGGCTCGCCCTGGCCGAACGTGAGATCGCCGATACCGCGACCTTCCTGATCAGGGACCTGTCGACCGATGACGGATTCATCGCCGCCCTCGATGCGGATTCGCTCAACTCGGCGGGAGTCTCCGAAGAGGGCGCGGCCTACGTGTTCACTCCCGAAGAATTCGCGGAGGCGGGGCAGGCTGGTCTTCTCGGACTCGTCGATTCGCCGGCAGGGGAAGAGCTGTCCGGCCAGGTGGTCGCGGCCGTGCGGATCATCGACTGGCTCGGCATGGAGGATGTGCCCTTCGATGCGGAGCACCCCGCGCCGTGGGACATCGAGGCGACGAAGCGACAGCGCGAGGCGCTTGAGCAGATGCGCGCTCGCCGATCCCAGCCGGCCCGTGACGAGAAGATCATCACCGAATG
Source organism: Brevibacterium sediminis (assembly GCF_013623905.1). Taxonomy (GTDB): domain Bacteria; phylum Actinomycetota; class Actinomycetes; order Actinomycetales; family Brevibacteriaceae; genus Brevibacterium; species Brevibacterium sediminis. The sequence goes on along the minus strand of NZ_JABKDD010000023.1, from coordinate 24,999 downwards.
GAATTCCTTGGCCGTCACCGCCCTCGCCGAGGCGGCCCTGTACTCCGGCGCGGGAGCTGAGGATTCGGGGGGTGCAGATTCGACGGGAAGTGCGGAGCCGACCGGTGGTGCGATCACAGAGAACGCCGAGCCCTCGGACCCGGCGCGGTGGGCAGAAACCGCTGTGCGATTCTGGACGGCGATGCATGACCGACTCAAGCCCGGCGGTGCACCCGCTTCGGGGGACTCGTCCGACTCGGCTGCGCTCGATGTGCGGCGCTCCTTCACCGGCGATGTCGCCGGCCCCGGGAGGGGCGGACTCGCCGATTGGGCTCAACTCATCACCGCTGGGATCACAGTCCGACAGCTGCCGGACGGCGCCGCCTCGGTGAAGGTGGAGGATCTGATCGAACTCGGTGCGACCATGCTTGACCTCTTCACCTCCGAAAGGGGCGACGGGGTCCTCGAAGCGGTCGATTCGCTCGGTGACGGGATCATCGACGTGAAGTCGGCGGATCCCGTCGACAACACCGTGCCGTCGGGACGATCCGCAGCCGCTGAGGCAGTGCTGCTGCTCGCCGAGCTCGGTGTCGAGGCTGCGACGTCCGATGGATCGGAGTCATCGGGTGAGGCGGCGTTCCCGGGTGAGGTCGCCGCTCTGGATACGGGACGGTTGTTGGAAGTTCGGGATCGGCTGCTTGGGGTCTATCGGGCGCTGGCCGGGCAGGCTCCGCGCGGGTGCGGACACGCGCTGTGGCAGGCCGATCGGGCCCTGTCTCCCGTGCGGGTCGCCACCGTCGACGATGCGCTGCGAAACATCGCGGCCAGGCATCCGTCGCTCACTCTGCTCACGGCCTCGACCGGCGTCCCGGGACCGGACGGTCGGGAGGTCGCCGTCCCCGCGGGGACGGCGATCGTGTGCCGGGGAACCTCGTGCTCGCTGCCAGTGGGAGCTCCGGCCGAACTCATGGCCCTGCTGAACGGATAGGCAAGGCTGCACCGGCGAGGTCGGACGGAGGAGTTCCGCGGCTCGAGCATACTGTGGGCCTCTACCCTTTCAGCCCCAGGTGAGCCGTTCGATGCCCGAGAGCACGAGATGGAGTCCGACGATGAATTCGGACTTCTCGTCGAACTTCGAGAACTCGCCGAGGACCGAATGGACGAACGGGAAGTCCTCTTCATCGACGCTGGCCCAGCGGTCTATCTGCTCAGCGAATTCGGCATCGGCATCGTCCATGGCCTCCCGGTCGATCGCCCCCTGGGAGACTTCGGCGCCCATGCCCGAGGCGTAGTTGACCACTGCCAGTGACGAGTGGAACTGAGTCGTGAGATCGAGCTCGGTGCGCTGCAGCGCTTGGCCGATGCGCTCCCAGTAGGTCAGCGAATTCGGTTCGTCGGGGCCTGCCTTGATGAGCTGACCGGCGAGCCAACGATGCTCGATCATCTGCACGAACAGACACAGGACGAGGCGGCGGACGTCGCGCAGCGCCTCTACCGTGACGGAGCTGGTAGCCGGGTCCGTATCGAGGTCCGGGTAGTCGGCGAACATCGTGGGAGCGGACTCGTTCGCGGCGATGAGATCGTCGGCTTCATCGAGTGCGCGACCCAGGAGCTCATCGGCGACGATCGCCATGAGTTCGTCCTTGCCCGAGGCGTACCAATAGAGGCTGGCCACACCGCTGTCGAGTTGTGCGGCGAGCCCGCGCAGGGTGACCTTCTCGGAACCGACGGCATCGAGAGTGGCGATTGCGGCCTCGATGATCTGGTCAAGGGAAAGCGACGCCCGTGCACGCGGTTGCCGACGACCACCTCGGCGTCGGGGATCGTTCCGACCGTCACTGCGTGGAACACGGCCGGCGCTGCGCGGATCATTCCGGCCGGTGCCGCGTGGATCGCGGCGGGCGGAGAGCTGATCACGGTTGCCCGGCCTCGGAGCATGACCTCCTGACCTCGGGTTTCGTCCCGCCGGCCGAGGATCATCGCCGCGATCATGCGATCCGGGTCCGCCGCGCGGTCGCCGAGGTGTGTCAGAAGCCATGTCACGAATCTACCGAGCGACTTGCATTCGATCAAACACCGTTCTATTCTCGAACACAGTTCGATGCATCGAACACTGTTCCATAAGCGAACGTGGTTCGACGCTTTTCCCCGATGCATAGGCGCAACGTCGCTCTGTACCGGTCCCCGGATCCCCGTCGACTCATCGAGCGTCGTTCTCTTCGCCCTCCTCATTTCGAAACTCCGCCCGAAAGGACCTGCTCATGACCTCCCCCTCCACTACCGAGGCTCCGGCGCGCAAGCCGCAGAGCCTCCGCGCGGCCTGGCCCGCGCTCCTCGCGCTCTGCCTCACCATGCTCGTCGAGATGGTCGACAACTCGATCCTCAACATCGCCTTGCCGACGATCGGCCGCGACCTCGGCGCCTCACCGACCGATCTGCAGTGGATCGTCGGTGCCTACTCGCTGACATTCGGCGGACTGCTCATGGTCGGCGGCACAATGGGCGACAAGCTCGGTCGACGACGCACCCTCCTCGTCGGTCTCGCTCTCTTCGGACTCGCGGGTCTTTCAGTTCTGCTCGTCACCACCCCCGCTCAGCTCATCATCGTCAGGGCCCTCTCCGGCGCCTTCGCCGCATTCATCGCCCCGCTGACGATGTCTCTGATCTTCCGCCTCTTCGACCTCGACGAACTGCGGACGAAGGCCATCGGCATCATCATGGTCGTGTCGATGATCGGATTCGCACTCGGGCCGACGCTCGCCGGCATTGCGATTGCCAGCTGGCCGTGGCAGGCACTGCTCGTGCTCAACGCTCCCGTGGCCGCCATCGCCTGGTTGGGAGTGCGTTTCGGCATCGGCAAGGACGACCCTGCCGACCGGCGCACCGGCGGCGCAGATGTTCCCGGAGCCGTGCTCTCCGTCGCCTCGCTCGGCTTCCTCCTCTACGGATTCACCGCCGGCGTCGAGAACGGATGGACCGCGCCGCTGACCATCGCCGTCTTCACCGCCGGCGTCCTCTCACTCTTTGGATTCATCTGGCGCGAACGCGCCGCGACTGACCCGATGCTCGACCTCAAGCTGCTTGCGCTGCCGACCGTCAGCGGATCGGCGATCCTTCAGACCGCGACGATGATCGCGATGGTCGGCGTCATGTTCGTCTCCACGCAGCTCTACCAGTTCGCATGGGGGTGGACGGCGTTGCAGGCCGGGCTGGCGAACTTGCCGTTCGTCATCGGAATGCTGGCTGCCAGTCCCTTCGTCGATCGCGCCGTCGCCCGCTTCGGCCACCGTGCCGCATCGGTCGGGGGCGTCGGGCTCGTCCTCATCAGCCTCGTCATCTGGATCTTCGCCCTCTCCCACGGATTCATCTGGTGCGCCGTCGGCATGTTCGTCATGACCTTCGGCATGCGCACCGTGATGACCACCGGCGCCGTCGCGCTCATCGGTGCGCTGCCTGAATCGCACACCTCGATCGGTTCTGCACTCAACGACACCGCACAGGAGCTGGGCAATGCGGTCGGCGTCGCCATCGTCGGCACCATCATGGCCGGCGTCATCGGCGGCACACTGCCCCAAGGGATGTGGAATTCAGATATGGTCGCCGGCTTCATCCACTCCCAGCAGATCTCGTTCACCGTCCTTGCCGGCATCGTCCTCGTCCTCGGCTTCATCGGCGTGCGGACGCTGACGAATTCGAAGGAGACGGAGGAACACTGACCTGCGGAGGCGGCCGGTCGCCCGGTCACCGTTCCAGTTGCAGCTCCCGGTAGCGGTTGAGCGCGGCGGCGATCTCCTGCCGTCGCGGCCGGGTCAGGTGGCCCGGATGGTCGCGGTGCCCCGTGATTCCGTCGAGGCCCTCAGCGTCGAGCGTGTCCTCGACCTCGCCCAGCGCCTGGGTCAGGGAGGTGCGTCCGTCGAAGATCTCGGCCAGGTATTCGAGGGCTTCGGCCACTCCCGCCGCCTGCTGCGTGTCGACGAGCTGAGCGATGGCGAGGAGGTCGATGAAGTCGTGGCCGAATTGGATCCGGTCGGCGCCCTTCGCCCGAGCTGTCTTCGTCTTCGACGCCGGTCGCAGCGCCTTCGCCGTCGGCACACGCGGTGCGGCGATGAAAGAGGGGGCGGCGGGGGAGTCCGAACCGGTGTGTGGGTCGCTGCCGGTTGGAGCCGTTTCGAGGTCGGCTGCGGTGACGCCGACGAGCTCATGTGCTTGGTCCGTGACTTCCTTGGGCACATAGGCGTCGAGCGCGATGACGTGGTCGGCGACTTCGAAGAACGCACTCGATCCACCGGCGACGAGCACCGTGGACACGCCCTGCTCGGTCAGCAGCGGACGCACGCGGTCGACGAATGGGGTGATCGGTTCCCGCTCGGCGGGGATGAGCGCACGCATGCGTTCGTCGCGGATCATGAAGTTCGTCGCCGAAGTGTCCTCGTCGATGAGCAGGGTGCTCGCGCCCGCCTCGATCGCTTCGACGAGATTGGCCGCCTGCGAGGTCGACCCGCTGGCGTTCGTCGTGGAGAAGAATCTCGTGTCAGAGCCCGAGGGTAGGTTGTTGATGAACGCCGAGATGTCGTCGCCGGTGACGGCGCGACCGTCCTCGGCTCGAATGGAGGTGGCAGTCGGGTCGCTGATGACCCATTCGCGCCCGTCGCCGGCGATATGCGGGTAGACGCCGCGTTCGAGCGCGCGCAGAATCGTCGACTTGCCGTGATAGCCGCCGCCGACGATGACGGTGACCCCGCGAGGGATGCCCATTCCGGTGACGGTGCGCCCGCTGGAGAGTTCGACCGTGTGCTCGAGTTCGGGAGGGGAGGTGAAGGCAACCGCATCGGACGACTTCATCGGCAGGTCCGAATCCCCGGACGTCCGCGGGAGAATCGCACCATTTCCGACGAGACCGATGAGTCCTGCTTCGCCGAGGTGGCTGCGCAGTTCCAGCTGATCCCGGTGCAGTCGGACGTGGTCGGTGAGCCCCTCGGCCGATGGGCCGTGAGTGTTCCCTCCTCTGCCTGCTGGGGCGTCCGACCAACGGTCGAAGAGGAAGAGCCGTTCGGCGAAATCCGGCAGATCACGGGTGAGGATGTCCGCTGCCTGATGGCCGAGGATGCGACGGCCGCGCGCAGGCAGATTGACGAGCAGTCGTGCCTCGAACCCGGCGTCATCGATGAGGATGTTCGTTCGCTCGAGGACCTCCTGCCCGGGACGGCCGAGGATGAGTGCGCGCTGATCGAGCTTCGCAAGCACCTCGTTGCCGGCCCGGAGCAGATAGTCGGCGGCGGCGATGCGATCGGCCCGATCGGTGGTGAGGTCGAGCGGGAACTTCGCATCGGCACGGTCGACGCGCACCCTGACCTTCGACGGTGAGGCGAACGGATCGGCCTGGACTCGGTCGATGAACACGGTGACCGGTCCGAAGCTGTAACGGCCGCGGATCTGCTTGAGATTGCCGTAGTTGCGACCGTCGAGGTTATGCAGAGTAGAGGCGAGATTCGACTGACGTGAACTCATTTCACTCATGATAGTGGTCGGAGATGAATGCCTACTCAGCGGTTGTGGACTCGACGCCGTAGAACCGGGCCGCGTTCGACCAGAACACCGCGTCCGCCTCGGCGGGGGTGAGCACCTGACGAAGGAGCGTGAAATCGGCATCGGCGAAGGGGCGACGTGCCCGCGTCGACGGCAAGTCCGTCCCCACCATCAGCGCGGTCGGGTCGGTGTCGACGATGCGACGGACCGCCTCGGCGGGATCGAGCTCCACACGGCCGAAACCGGTGGCCTTGACCTTGACTCCGGCCTCGACGAGGCGAAGCAGGGTGGACAGTCCGTCCTCGTGCATGCCAAGATGATCGATGCTCACCGCTGGCAGTGAGGCGATGCGTGCGGCGAGATCCTCATCGATGGTGCGGGCGTCGATATAGAGCTCGGCGTGCCATCCGACGAGGTCATGGACCCGTCGGGCAAAGCTGTCGAGGGCATCGAGGGTGGCCGAACCGCCGCGGGCGATATTGAATCGCAGAGCCTTGATGCCGGCCTCGTCGAGGCGTCGGATCTGATCATCGGTGGTCTCATCCGGCAGCTGGGTAACGCCGACATAGTTGTCGCCGAGTTGGCGCAGGGCCTCGATGAGGTACCCCTGGTCGAAGCCTTGGAACGAACCGGACACGACTGCTCCTCCTGCGACTTCGACTCCCACATCGGGGAGGCTCTGCAGTCGCGCGCGATAGTCGGCGACCGTGAACGGATCGGGCAGATAACCGTTGTTCTCGATCAGCGGATAGTTCGGATCGATGATGTGCAGGTGCGCGTCGAAGGCACGTTGGAGTTCGCTCATACCGTCAACCTACAACGTCTCCGAACTGCTCATTCAAGGCGTGGCGCGTCTGTCGGTCTGTGTGCCGTTCGATGGGCGCGTCCCGCCTTGAACGACGCTGAAGAGGAGAGCGGAGGAGCGGCTCGCTGATTCTCATTCTTCGGCACTGCGGATAACGATCCCATCAAGGGTCTCGAACGCGCGGTCGACCGACCTGGTCATGTCAGCGCCCCGGTATATTGTGAGGGAGTTCACATTGAGGTGATCGAGTGGCGCTGGTCGACGGTGATCGCGGCTGCTCTCTTTCGAACATTTGGAAGGATGAGGATGTCCGGACGCACTGCCGAGGCCGCTTCGACAGACTCGGTGCAGCAGACCGACGTCGACGAGCTCATCGCTCAATACGACGAAGAGCTGCCGCAGCGGACGCTGACGCGCAGACTCGACCTCGGCGTCGGCATCGTCTGCTTCGTCGTCTCGCTCTTCGTGCTCAACCAGGTGTTCTTCCCTCTGCGGCAGGGCAACCAGTTCTACCTCATGTGGTTCCTCGCCTTCGTGCTGCCGCTGGTCTTCGTCTGCTATCGGCCCGGATTCGGTCGCAAAGCCGTAGCGGCCGACAAAGCCGCGGAGGCGGCTGGGGCGGTTTCGACGGACGGGGCAGGGGTCGTGGGCACGGCCGGCGCCGAGGCGGGGGCCGCCTCGGCGAAATCCTCGACATCGCCGAAGCGGAGACGGGCGAAGAACGACAACCCGTCGATCATCGATTGGGCACTCGTCGTCATCACCTTCCTCACCTGCGCCTATCCGGTGCTGCCGTTCTTCTCCGGCGGATTCAACGAATTCCTCAACCGGCAGGGATCGCTGACCGGCCTCGACGTCATCATGGGCGGGGTCCTGCTTCTGCTCATCCTCGAAGCGACCCGCCGGACCACCGGACTCATCCTGCCGATCTTCTGCATCGTCTTCTTCCTCTACAGCTACTACGGCTCCTACATCCCCGTGAACTGGCCGGGTTCGCATGCCGGGCAGAACTTCGACCAGATCGTCAACGCCCTGTACAACGACGCCTCCGGTTTCTACGGAATCCCACTCGACGTGGCCGCGACCTACATCGTGCTGTTCACCATCTACGGAGCCGTGCTCGACAAGACCGGCGCCGCCAGCTTCTTCATCGACCTCAGCTTCTCCCTGTTCAAGAAATCCAAGGCAGCACCCGGACGCACCGTGGCACTGTCCGGATTCCTCCTCGGCACGGTCTCCGGCTCGGGCACGGCCACGGCCGTCTCGCTCGGCGCGGTCACCTGGCCGGTGCTCAAAAGAGCCGGCTATCCGAAGGAGAACGCCGGCGGCATGCTTGCCGCCTCCGGCATCGGCGCGATCCTGTCCCCGCCGACGCTCGGTGCCGCGGCCTTCATCATCGCCGAGCTGCTCAACGTCTCCTACGGACTCGTCCTTCTGTGGGCAGTCGTGCCCACCCTCCTGTACTACCTCGGCATCTTCCTCGCCATCGAAATCGACTCCCGGAAGATCGAAGTCGACTACACCCCGCCGCCGGGGCTGCGGTCATGGCCGATCTTCAAAAAGGGCTTCTACCACTTCATCTCCCTGGGCATCATCGTCGTCTTCCTCGCCCTCGGCATGGCACCGTTCAAAGCCGTCGTCTACGCGACGCTCGTAGGCATCGGATTCGGCATCATCGAGATCATCCTCGCTCGCCGAGGCGAACCCGCCACGATCCTCCGCGCCGTCTGGGACGTGTTCTATGGGGCCCTGTCGACGGGCATCCGCTCGGTTCTGCCGGTGACGAGCGTATGTGCCGCCGCCGGCATCATCGTCTCGACGATCACGAAGACCGGGCTCGGCCAGGTCATCTCCGACATCCTCATCAAGGGAGCCCAAGCGTTCTCGAACAATCCGACGGTCGTCCTGATCCTCACCTGCATCTTCGCTGCAGTTGCGGTGACGGTGCTCGGTCTGGCAGTGCCGGTGACCGCCTCGTTCATCATCAGCTGGGTCATCGTCGGCCCAGCCCTCATCACCCTCGGAGTCCCCGAGGCGGCCGCGGCGATGTTCATCTTCTACTACGCAGTCCTCTCCGAGGTCTCCCCGCCGACCGCACTGGCGGCGGTCGCCTCCTCGGCGATCACCGGCGGCCGCGTCATCGCCACCATGTGGCAGGCCTGCAAGTACGCGATCCCCGCATTCCTCGTCCCCCTGGCCTTCACCTTCACCCCCGAAGGTGCCGCATTGGTCGCTCAGGGAGGGTTCCTCGGCGCGGTCTGGACCTTCCTCGTCTCGGCCTGCGCAGTCGCTGCCTTGGCCGCGGGTGCAGGCGGATGGATCATCCGCCGCGCCGGCTGGCCCGAGCGGATCCTGTGCTTCCTCGCCGCCGGCGCGCTCCTCTACCTGCAGCCGCTGTCGATGATGGTCGGCTTCGCGGCCCTTGCCCTCGCCGTCGTCATCCACCTCATCCTCCGACGCAAGCCGGCGACCTCCTCGGCGACGGGAACTGCGGTTGGACCGGCCGCCTCGGCGAAGGATGAGGCACCGTCGAACGCAACCGGCACGGGTACACCCGGCGCAGGAGGATCCGGTGACGGACCCACCGATGCACCACCCTCGTCCGGAACACCGGCCGGGACCAATTGAGAAAGGGACGAAGTCCATGAAGCGAACAAGGACGTTCACGATCGCCGCTGCGGCCCTGGCCGCAGTGCTGACGATGAGTTCATGCGGTGGCAAGCGCGAAGCCGAGCCCGCCGCAGAAGGCGGAGACGGCTGCACCGCCGCCTCGGGGCAGATCACCATCGCCACCGGCAACTCGACCGGCGTGTACTACGTGCTCGGCGGCGGTCTGGCGCAGGTGATCTCCGACAACTCCGACCTCAAGGCCACAGCGTCGGAGACCGGCGCCTCCGTGCAGAATCTCCAACAGCTGTCCAGCGGAGACTTCGACATCGCGTTCTCCCTGGCCGATACCGCTGCCGACGCAGTGTCGGGGGATGCGGACTTCAAGGAGGCCGAGGACATCTCCGCGCTCTCGCGCATCTACGACAACTTCACTCACGTCGTCGTGCGCAAGGATGCCGAAATCGACTCGGTCGAGGACTTCAAGGGCAAGACCATCTCGACCGGTTCGCCGAAGTCCGGCACCGAGGTCATCGCCAACCGTCTCATCGAATCGGCCGGACTCAAGGACGGGGACGTGACCAAACAGCGCCTCGACCTGTCGAAGACCGTCGACGGGATGAAGGACGGAACCATCGACGGCATGGTGTGGTCCGGCGGACTGCCCACGGCAGGAGTCACCGACCTCTTCACCTCGAACGGCAAGGACGTCGAGATCCTCGACATCTCCGACCTCGAGGGGAAGATGAAGGAGATCAACCCCGTCTACGAGGTGGCAGAGATCCCCGGTGACACGTACAAGGGCGTCGACACGGTGAAGACGATCGTCACCCCGAACGTGCTCATGGTCCGCAATGACATGGACGAAGGCACGGCCTGTGCTCTGACGAAGCTCCTCTTCGACAAAAAGGACGACCTGGTCAAGGTGCATGCCGCGGCGAAGGAGATCAACCTCGACACCGCCGAACCGCCGGAGCCGATCAAGCTGCACCCGGGCTCGCAGAAAGCACTGGACGAGCTGAATAAGTAAGTGCGAGCTGACCAACCGCTCGTTCAAGGCGGAGCGCGTCTGTCGATCTGTGTACAGTCCGATAGGCGCGCTCCGCCTTGAACGACGCTGACGAGGAGCGGAGCACCCCGCTACGCACGGCGGGCCGTGCGACCCTCGGGCAGTTTTCGCCGTGGCCGTCGGCCCTCAGTTGTTCTGAGGGCCGACGGACGGGATCCGGCCCGGAGCCGGACTCAGCCTTCCCGCAGGCCGACGGTCGGATCGGGCAGGTAGACCTCTCCGCCCGATGCGAGGAACTCGCGGCTCTTCTGCTGCATTCCGGCCAGGGCTTCCTGCGCCTCGGCGCTGCCGTAGGTATCGCGGATGTCCTGGGAGATGCGCATCGAGCAGAACTTCGGACCGCACATCGAACAGAAGTGCGCGGTCTTCGCCGGTTCCGCCGGCAGCGTCTCGTCGTGGAACGCCTCGGCGGTCTCCGGATCGAGGCCGAGGGCGAACTGGTCCCGCCATCGGAATTCGAATCGAGCCTTCGACAGCGCATCATCGCGGGCCGTCGCCCCCGGGTGGCCCTTCGCGATATCGGCGGCATGCGCGGCGATCTTGTACGTGATCACCCCGGTCTTGACGTCGTCACGGTCGGGCAGCCCGAGATGCTCTTTCGGGGTGACGTAGCAGAGCATCGCCGTGCCGTAGCGGGCGATCTCCGTCGCCCCGATCGCCGAGGTGATGTGGTCGTATCCGGGCGCGATATCCGTAACCAGCGGACCCAAGGTGTAGAACGGCGCACCGTGACAGAGCTCCTGCTGACGTTCGACGTTCTCCCGCACGAGGTGGAGCGGAATGTGCCCGGGCCCTTCGACCATCACCTGGACGTCGTGGGCCCACGCGCGTTCGGTGAGTTCGGCGAGAGTGTCGAGCTCGGCGAACTGGGCGGCATCATTGGCATCGGCGATAGAACCCGGCCGCAGTCCGTCGCCGAGCGAGAAAGCGACATCGTAGCGAGCGAAGATCTCACAGAGTTCATCGAAGTGGGTGTAGAGGAAGTTCTCCTCGTGGTGGGCAAGGCACCAGCCGGCCATGATGGACCCGCCGCGTGAGACCATCCCGGTGACCCGGTCAGCCGTGAGAGGAACGTAGCGCAGCAGCACACCGGCGTGCACGGTCATGTAGTCGACACCCTGCTCGCACTGCTCGATGACGGTGTCGCGATAGATCTCCCAGGTCAGCGCGTTCGCATCGCCGTCGACCTTCTCCAGCGCCTGATAGATCGGGACGGTGCCGATGGGGATCGGCGAATTGCGGATGATCCACTCCCTGGTGGTGTGGATGTCATTGCCGGTCGACAGATCCATGAGGGTGTCGGCACCCCACTTCGCGGCCCACCGCAGCTTCTGCACCTCCTCGGCGATGGAGCTGGTGACTGCGGAATTGCCGATGTTCGCGTTGATCTTGACGAGGAACGCCTTGCCGATGATCATCGGCTCGGATTCGGGGTGATTGATGTTGCTCGGAATGATCGCGCGACCGGCGGCGAGCTCGGCGCGCACGAGTTCGACATCGCACTGCTCGCGAAGCGCCACGAACCGCATCTCCGGTGTGATGATGCCCTGCCTTGCGTAGTGCATCTGGGTCACCGTGCGGCCGGACTTGGCCCTTCGCGGAACCGGTTTGCGTCCCTTCCACTGCTGTGACGGGGCACCTCGGCGGACGGCCGCACGACCGTCATCGGCGATGCGGTGGCCGCGGGCGTCATACGTCTCAGTGTCGAGGCGGTTCTCGATCCACGGGAATCGCAGAGCGGGCAGTCCCTCTTCCGGAATGCTGCCCGGCCCGACGGTGCGGTAGACGTCGACGGGATCGTTGACTCGGCCGTTCGAGTCCTCGAGCTCGATGCGGGTCACGGGAACGAGGATGTCGTGTTCCTCGTCATCGACCCACGCCGGCGAATGCGTCGGATACTGCTCGAGGGTGAACTGGTCGTGCGAATCTGCGTCAGACGAAGTCGTGGCAGGGGCAGGTGTTTCAGGGGTGAATGCAGTCATCTGCAGTCCTCACTTCCTACGCCGGTATCAACCGGATCAGGTTCTACGGTCTCGGACGATCCAGTCCGATCTCAGCCCTTGCATCGGGCTCCCGTGGGGTCGTGCCATTCGTATCACGACTGACGCAGTGAGGACAACCGTGGCTCCTTGAGCGACGGGAATGGGGTCAGCTGCCCTGGAGGAACGCCTTCGCAGCGGCGCCGAGGGCGACGACGTCGGAGACCGCGACCATTTCGCGGGCCGAGTGCATCGAGTACAGAGCCGGGCCCACATCGACGGTCGTCATGCCCAGCCGGGTCGCGGTCAGCGGTCCGATCGTCGACCCGCAGGGCATCGCATTGTTCGACACGAAATCCTGGTACTCGACCCCGGCGACCGCGCACGCCTGCGACCACACGGTGGTGCCCACCGCATCCGTGGCGTAGCGCTGCTGAGCGTTGAGCTTGAGCAGGGGACCGCCGCCGAGGCGGGGGCGGACATGCGGATCGTGCCGTTCCGGATAGTTCGGATGGGCAGCATGCCCGGCATCGGAGGAGACACACACCGAGGTGGCCATCGACGCGAGATAATCGCTGCGCGTCGACTGCGGCAGCAAGGAGGCGACGATGCGCTCGGTGACATCGGCGAGGAACGGACCGCACGCGCCCGAACGCGAATTCGACCCGATCTCCTCATGATCGAACGCCGCGAACAGGGGGATGCCGTCGAGCCCGTCAGTATCGAGCTGGGTGAGCGCGGTGACGCCGGAGTGGACGGACAGGAGGTTGTCCAGCCTCGGCGAGGCGAAGAACTCTTCGGCGGCACCGAAGAGGGCCGGCTCCTGAACGGGAATGGTGTAGACATCGTGGCCGACGACGGACTCGGCATCGACCCCGGACGACTCTGCGAGCAGCTCGATGATGTCCGCCTCGGCGAGGTCGGCCAGGCCGATGACGGGAGTGGTGTGACGCTGCTTGTCCAGGGCAAGACCCTCATTGACCTGCCGGTCGAGGTGGATCGCGAGCTGCGGGATGCGGGCGATCGGCCCGGTGTGGGCGAGTACGATGCTGCCGTCGGCGAGGCTGAGTCGACCCGCGAAGGCGAGCTCACGATCGAGCCACGAGTTCAGCAGCGGCCCGCCGTAGATCTCCACCCCGACCTGCCGGGTGCCTTCGGCGGTGAACTCGCCGCCGGGTTTGAGTTTGAACGCCGGGGAATCGGTGTGGGAACCGAACACACGGAACCGGGGAGCCGCCTCGGTGACGGTGGGATTCATCCACGCGATGAGCGCGCCGTCGCGGATGACGTAGTGCCCGGTTCCGGGCGTCAGCGCCCAGGGAACGGACTCGTCGAGGCGGGAGAAACCGGCCTCTTCCAGGCGTTTCGCCGCGGTGTCCACCGCGTGGTAGGAGCTGGGAGATGCGCTGACGAAGTCGCCGAGGTCGGCCGCTGTCGTCGCGGCCACATCCGGTCTCGGGAGTGATTCATTCATTTCCCCAGCCTATCGTTTGCGGTAGTTTGGAGGAGAAGAAGATCAGGCCTCAGACGCCGGGTTGCCACCGGGTCCGAGAATCAGGCGGGGGCAGCGACCCTGCGACCGCACCAGCGACGGCAAGGAGTGTTCGACGTGAACCAGTTCGTGACGGAGTGGAACACCTGGCGCGACTCACGGAACTCAGCCCTTGCGAAACCGTTCGGCTGGCTCAGCGTCGTCGGACTCCACTGGCTCGACGCCGAATCGACCTGGACCGACGCCCCCGGCACGTTCACCGTCGACGACGGATGGGTGACCGTATCCCTGAAGACCGGAATCAAGGCCGGCCCCGCAGCCGAGACATTCGACCTGCTCAGCAAGGTCGGCAACGGTGAGTCGGCTGCCGGTGGGAACGGGACGAACGGCACGGGTGTGACCAACTCGGGGCCGACGCGGGCGACCAGCCCGGCCGTGCCCAGCGACACCTCGACTCTGCCGAGGGTGATGGACCAGTCCGGTGCGGGCGCGGCTGCGGCAGACGCTGCGGGTGCCGACTCTTCTGCTGGAACGGACGCCGGACCCGGTGCGGGATCTGACGGGCACGCAGCAGCGCCCGCCAAGCCTCAGGTCCGCGTGGAAGAGAACGGGTTCAGCGCGAAGCTTCCGAACGGCGGCTCGCTCAACTGGTTCACCGTCGGCAACGTCCTCTACGAACTCATCGATCGGGGCGGCCGCCTCGGTGTGCGTGTGCGCAATTCGAAGTCCCCGCTGCTCGGGAAGTTCTTCGAGGTCCCGGTCTTCGACCCGGACCCGGACTTCGTCTTCCTCGCCCGGTTCACCAGGTTCGACCCGTTCAAGACCTACACGATCGAAACCGCCCAAGAGGACCTGCAGCTGCAGACACAGGCGGCGGGAACCGTCACCTTCGAGACCTCGCACGGTGAGGTGAGCCTGCTCGCCACCGGGTGCCCGAAGACCGGGCTCCAGTTGGACTTCCACGATTCGACGAACGGGAGCACCACCGCGGCGTGGCGGACCATCGACCTCGGAGTGCCGAATCAGGACGGGTCGCTCGTCATCGATTTCAACCGTGCGGTGAACTACCCGTTCGCGTTCACCTCATTCGCCACCTGCCCGGCCCCGATCGAGGGAAACGTCGTTCCCTTCGACGTCACCGCAGGTGAGCGGCGCCCCCCGTTCTTCTACTCGGAGGCCGGGATCAACGTGCCGTTCCTCTTCTACGTGTGGTGGGACGAAGAGAGCGCCGAGGTGACCCGCCCCTGGTATTCGCGTTTCGGCCTCGACATCACCATCCTCAACCCCAACCACGACGACGGGCGGATCTCGCTCGTCGGCTTCGACGGGGTTGCGATGTCAGGCGGGGATCTGTCGCCGCTGGGGCGCAAGGCCCGGTCGCGGCTCATCGATGTCGCCACCGAAGCGCTGACCTCACGGATTCCGGTCATCGGCATCGGCGCGTACTCGGCGTTCGTCATCCAGGCCCAGCGGGAGCTGCGTTCGCAGCAGGGCTACGTCGACGGCATCGAAACCGAATACGAGGCGTCGGCGGAGCGTCTGCTCATCGTGATGAACAACGAACTCGACCCGAAGCAGGCCGGATTCGACATCGTCCACACCGACGCCAGCGGGCTGATCTACGTGGAGATGCCCTTCAACATTCCGCTCGAGTCCGACCGCACCGAAGTCGAGGACTTCCAGTCGGTGATGGAATCCGGCGCCTCGATCACGAGCTGGCAGGAATTCGACTATCGCATGGTCGCCCTCATCCGACACCACCGCTGAGGGCCGTCCCGCTTCAGTCCCAGCGCCCGTTTCCTCCCAGAACTACCTGACGGCGGCCCAGCAACCTCGCGCGAGGTTGCTGGGCCGCCGTCAGGTAGCAATTACCAGATGGTGACTCGCTGGTCGGGGGCTAAGTACATGCCGTCGCCCTCTGCCACGCCGTAGGTGTCGTGGAAGGCGGTCATGTTCTTCACGACCTGGTTGCAGCGGAACTCCTCCGGCGAATGCGGGTCGATCGACAGCCTGCGCACACGCTCCTCGGTGCGCATCTTCGACCGCCATGCCTTCGCCCACGCCTCGAAGAACGCCTTCGCCTGCTCGCCCGACGGCGCCACCGGCACGCCCGGAGTGCCCGCCCGTTCACCGAGCTCGAGCTCGAGCGCCTTCCACCCGATCGACAGACCACCGAGGTCGCCGATGTTCTCACCGACCGTCAGCGCCCCGTTGACGTGCTGATTCGGTTCGAGACCTGCCGGGACCAGCTCTTCGTACTGGGCGATGAGCGCATTCGTGCGCTCCTCGAACAGGGTCCGATCCGATTCGGTCCACCAGTCGACGAGGTTGCCGTCACCGTCATAACGCGATCCCTGATCGTCGAACCCGTGACCGATCTCGTGGCCGATGACCGCGCCGATCGCTCCGAAGTTCGCGGCCACCTCACCGGAGGCGTCGAAGAACGGCGGCTGGAGGATCGCTGCCGGGAAGACGATCTCGTTCATCACCGGGTGGTAGTAGGCGTTGACCGTCTGCGGGGTCATCAGCCATTCCGTGCGGTCGATGGGCCCGCCGATCCGCTTCACCTGCCGCACATGCTCGGCCTGCGAGCAGCGACGCACGTTGCCCACCAGGTCGGAGGAGTCGATCGCGGCCGGGTACTCCCGCCACACCTCCGGGTAGCCGACCTTCGGAGTGAACTTCGAGAGCTTGACCAGGGCGCGTTCCTTCGTCTCCTCGCTCATCCAGTCGAGCTCGCGGATCGACTTGTCATAGGCCTTGATGAGCATGCCCACGAGATGGTCGATCGCGTCCTTGGACGACGGCGGGAACTCAGCTGAGACGTAGAGTTTGCCCACGGCCTCACCGAGGTAGCCCTCGACGAGGCTGACCCCGCGCTTCCAGCGCTCCCGCAGGGCAGGAGTGCCCGAGAGAGTGCGGGAGTTGAAGTCGAAGTTCTCCTCGACGAACTCATCGGAGAGCAGCGAGGCGGTGTCGGAGACTACGACGAAGCGCAACCACGTCTTGATGGTCTCGATGTCGGTCTCCGCCCACACCTTCGCCATGCCCGTGACGAATGAGGGCTGGGAGACCACGAGGTACTTCAGATCAGACGCATCGGCGGTGAGGATCCCCAGGTAGGAGTCGAAGTCGAACTCGGGACCGAGGTCGCGCAGCTCGGAGATCGAATACTTGTTGTACGTCTTCTCCGCATCACGGCAGGCCACGCGGTCCCAGTGGTGGCGTGCGAGCTCGGTCTCGAACGTCATCACCTTGGCGGCCACCTCAGCGTCGGAGATCCCGGACTTCTCACCGAGGCCGGCAAGGGCCGCGATCTTCTGTACGTGGGCGAGGAACTTCGCGCGCACCTCGGCGTGGTCGTCGTTGAAGTAGTAGTCCTCGTCGGGCAGGGAGATGCCGGCCTGGACGAGATAGAGGGCGTAGACGTCGGAGTCCTTCGCATCGGCGGTGACGTACCCACCGAGCAGACCGCCGATACCCTCGGTCTCCAACCGGGCGAGAAGGGCGGCGAGCTCAGACTTGTCCTCGGCGGCGTCGATGGCTGCGAACGTCGAGGTCAGCGGGGCGACTCCTAGTTCGTTGATGCGATCGACATCCATGAACGAGGTGAACAGGTCGGCGACCTTCTGCCCCTCGGAGCCCGGCTCCTGCGGGGCGTCGGACACGGAGGTGATGATGTCGCGGACCTTGGTCTCTGCGGTGTCGAAGAGCTCACGCATGGCTCCGTCGCCGGCCCGGTCATCGGGGATCGTGAACGAGTCGATCCACTCGCCGTTGATGTGCTGGTACAGGTCGTCCTGAGGCCTGATCGAGGTCAGTGAGGTTTCAGAAGTCATGGCCCCACAGTATCGTGATCAGAGCCCCGCACGCCCTGCCCGAGGAGGAGATATGAGTCTGGCATCCGTCGTTTTCGTGTGCACCGGCAACATCTGCCGATCCGTCACCGCCGAACGTGTGCTCTTACATCACCTGGCCGATACCGGCGCCGAGGCGGTCGTCGACTCCGCCGGCATCAGCGACGAGGAGGCCGGCAACCCCATCGACCCACGTCAGGCGCGTGTGCTCGCCGCGGCCGGCTACCGCACCGACGATCACGTCGCTCGGCAGATCACCCCCGAATGGTTGGCCGACCGCGATCTGGCGGTGGCGATGACCGCCCGCCACTATCGTGCCCTGGAGCGGATGATCTCAGGTCTTCCCGCCGAGGCGGCCCCGGAGCTGCGGATGCTACGCGAGTTCGATCCGCGGGTGGCCGGGGTCGAGGGCGACGGTGTTCCGGCGCCGGATGTCGAGGATCCCTGGTACGGCGAATTCAAGGATTTCGAAGAAACTCTTGAGACAATTGAAGTGTCCGTGCCGGGAATCACGGATCGTCTGCGCGCGCTGGCCGCGAAAACTCAGTGATACTAGTAGGCACAAGCTTGCTGACACGACCGACATCGCAGGTACGCCTCGAAGGAGAAACTCTCATGACTCGTCTCATGACACGACAGAACTGGTCCGCTCTCAGGCTGGGCTTCGCCGCCCTGCTGGTGGCCGCGATGAGCGTGTTCGCATTCGCCCCCGCCGCCAGTGCCCATGATCAGCTGGTGTCGTCGAATCCCGAGGACGGTGCCGAACTCGATCAGCAGCCCAAATGGCTCGAGATGACCTTCTCCGGCGACATCCAGGAAGTCGGCTCCGAGGTCAAGGTCGTCGTCGACGGCAAGGATGTCTCCGCAGGTGAGCTGACCGTTGAGGGCAAGAAACTCAGCGTCGCTCTGCCCGATGATCTCAAACCCGGCGACTACAAGGTCACCTGGCGCGTGGTGTCGCAGGACGGCCACCCGATCTCCGGTGACTACTCGTTCGCGATCAAGGATGCCGAAGGCGCCGGCGGTGATGTCAAGGAATCGTCCGGAGAGTCGACGAAGGCCGGACTCGGCGGCGGAGTCGTCGACGAACCCGGCAAGGACACCGAGGATCGCGGCGAGATCGGCGAGTCCACCGGCAGCGACTCCGGAATGTCGACGCCGATGATCGTGCTGCTGTCTGTCGGCGGCCTGGCCATCATCGTCATCGTCGTTCTGCTCATGCGTCGCAAGTCCCAGGGCCTGCCCGGCACCAAGGACAACTGAGCGAGGACCCCCACACAGCACGTCTGACACGAGGCCCCGAACGCGAAGAGCGTTCGGGGCCTCGGTGTATCCGGTCCGTGGTGGAATCGGCGGCGATCTCGTTCAAGCGTCAGCGCGGTTATGGCGAGGTACACCGGCTGATAAGTGTGCTTCGCCTTGAAGGAGAGGCTAGGGAGGCGGTCGGGCCAGCACCTCAGAGTGTGAAACGCAGGAGACGGTCGTCGTCCGGGCCGGGTTCTCCGCGACCGTCGGTGTTGTTCGTCAGCACGAGCAGCGACCCGTCGGGCGCTTCGACCACATCGCGCAGTCGCCCGTGCTCGCCGGTCCACAGCTCTGACGACGACTTCAGGTCGTCGAGCGGAACTTGGTGTAGGCGCTCACCGCGCAGCCCGGCGATGAGGATGCTGTCATCGGTGACGGCCAGTCCGCTGGGGCTCGCTTGGTCGGGGGACCACTGCTGCACCGGGTCGATGAAATCACCGTCCCCGTCACCGGAGCCGCCGTCACTCGCACCGTCACCCTGGGCGATGCCCTCGACCTCGGGCCATCCGTAATTCCCGCCGGCTTCGATGACGTTGAGTTCGTCCCACGTGTCCTGCCCGAATTCCGAGGCGTACATCGTGCCCTCGTCGTCCCACCCGATGCCCTGCGGATTCCGGTGCCCCATGCTGAAGACGAGTGAATCGCCGAAAGGATTGTCATCGGGAACGTCGCCGTCGGGCGTCATGCGCAGAATCTTTCCCGACAGCGCACTCTCGTCCTGTGCGCTGTCGCGATCGCCCGTATCGCCGAGCGTGGCATAGAGCATTCCGTCGGGCCCGAACGCGAGCCGCCCGCCGTTGTGGAAGTTCGCGGTCGGCAGCCCGTCGAGGATCGTCTCCTCCTCACTCAGGGACAGATTCCCGGCCTCGCCGAGGAGGTCGAACCGTACGACCCGGTTCTCCGTCCCAGCGGCGAAGAAGGCGTAGAGACGGTCATCGTCGACCGCGAGACCGTGGAGGCCCGCCTCACCCGAGGCCGAGGCGTCATCGATCCGGCCGACCTCACGAACGTCGCCACCTGCGGAGACTTCGAGGATGCGACCCGAATCGCGTTCGCTGACCAGCATGGTCTGCCCGTGGAAGGCGATCGACCACGGGGATTCGAGGCCGGTCGCGACGACCGCGGGAGAGTCCGCGCCCGGTGTTGACGATGTGGACCCGGTGTCGGATGATCCGGAACCACTGCTCGCCGAGGCGGCCCCCGCCGCTGACTCGTCCCGACCGTCGGTCTCGCCGGAGTGCGAATCGGAGGAGCAGGCGCTGAGGACGACGGCCAGGGACACGGCGGCACCGGTGAGGAGCCGCCGGGTGCGAAAGTGTGCTGAGGTGCTCATGATCTCGCCTTCATCGGGGAGTCCGGTGGCACAAGACTATCCGTCGGCCGCTCAAGAACTGAACCGCTTGCCGCTGAATGGGACCGTCTGCACAGGAATAGAACCGTCTGCTCGGACTGTTGCCTCAAGTGACTGAAATTCTGCGACTGCATCCCGCAACCGCACCGTGCGCCCACCGAAGGAGCCTTCCGCCTTGTCCGTTCCGTTGAACATCCTCGATCTCGTCTCCATCCGGGAAGGAGCCACCGCGCGCGAGGGCATCGCCGAATCGATGGCGAACGCGAAGCTCTCCGACGAACTGGGATACAAACGCCTGTGGTTCGCCGAGCACCACAACACGATGGGCCTGGCCGCCAGCGCCACAGCACTGCTCATCTCTCAGGCCGCCTCGGTGACGGAGAAGATCCGGGTCGGGTCCGGCGGTGTCATGCTGCCCAACCACGCGCCACTCATGGTGGCCGAACAGTATGGAACGCTCGCGAACATCCATGGGCCGCGCATCGACTTGGGCCTCGGGCGCGCACCAGGCACGGACGGGATGACCGCGCAGGCGCTCGCCCGATCCTCGGCCGAACCACAGGACTTCGCACAGAACATCTATGACATGCAGGGCTGGTTCTCCGAGACAGGGCAGGCGCACACGATGCCGATCAAGTCCGCGGTCTCGGCGGGGATGAACGTGCCCATCTGGGTGCTCGGGTCGACGATGAACGGCGCCTCGATCGCCGGTCAGCTGGGCCTCCCGTTCTCCCTGGCCTCGCACTTCGCACCCGACCAGATCGACATCGCGATCAAGACCTACCGCGATTCGTTCACCGCCGATGCGCCGACCGCCCAGATCGACGAACCCTACGTCATGGCCGGGATCAACGTCATGGTCGCCGATACCGACGCCGAGGCGGCCCGCCAGTTCACCTCGGTGCAGCAGATGTTCAACGACATGCGCACCGGCCGCCGCCGCAATCTGCAGCCCCCGGTCGACCCGGCCGAGATCTATGCGCAGGGCGGAACCAGCCCGATGCTGTCCATCAGCGCCGTCGGCTCACCGGATACTGCGACCGCGCAGATGGCCGAGTTCGTCGAACGCACCGGCGCCGACGAACTCATCACCGTCACCTACGCCTACGATCCAGAGGTGCAGCGCCAGTCGCTGAAACTGCTCGCCGACGCCTGGTTCTGAGGCGACGACTGAGCGGACCCCAGGCTGGGGCGCGAGCCGCCGTTCGGCCATTGGCTGTGGACATCGACGGTGTCGGCGAACCCGTCGAACCGCGGTAGATTGGTATCGTGATGATTGCCGTGCGTGAGGCGACTGCCGCCGATGTCCCCGCCGCCGCAGGAGTGCTCTCCAGAGCCTTTGATGAATACTCCTGGACGCGGTGGTCGGTGCCGGCCGACCGCTATCGCGCGCGGCTGGAGGAGCTGCAGGCGATTTATCTCGCCCACGCGGTCGAGTGCGGGCTGGTGATCGTCGAGGAGAAGTACCGGGGCGTGGCGGCCTTCGTGCCCCCGGAAGCTCCCGACCTTAACTCCGAGCGACAGAACCGCGTGAGCGAGCTGCTCGGTGATCGCCTCGAGGTGCTGATGGCCACACACCTGCCGTCGCGGCCCCACGCCGCGTGGGATCTCGCCACCATCGGTGTGGAACCCGACAGCTGGGGGTCGGGCATCGCGTCGGCGATCCTCGCCGAAGGTCTGCGCCGGATGGACACGATCGGCTCCCTGGTGTCGCTGGAGACGTCGGATCCGCGCAATGTCGCTCTCTACGTCCGATTCGGTTTCAGTACCATCGCCGAGACGCAGGTGCCGAACGGTCCGAAGGTCTCGACCATGGTCCGCACGCTTTCGACTGAAGCATAGAGGCACTCCGTCCTCACCGAGGCTCGACCTCACCCCACCAGGCGCACATGCGCCGCCAGTCCGGGTTCGGTGTCGGCGAGCGTGCGGGCGGTGGACAGGACCGTCGACTCCATCGCCGAGGCGGCCCTGGTCGCCCGCACGTCCGCGCGCGTCGCGAGGCTGACCGTCCGCGTCAGCTGCGGATCGGCCAGGGGCGCCGAGTCAAGCAATGGCCGGTCGACGAGGACCATTGCCGGGACGATCGCGACCCCGAGGCCGCGCTCGACGAACCGCAGCGCCGCATCCATCTCCACCCCTTCGACGACGACTCGGGGGCTCAGTCCGGCCGTCTCGAACGCTGCGGAGGTCGCCTCCCTGAGGTCGTAGCCATGATGGAACAGGACCTGGGGACGGTCGGCCACCTCGGCGAGGGTGATCCCATCGGTCTGCGCACGGTCTGAGTTGAGCAGATCGGAACCGGCGGCGGCGATGACGACGAGATCCTCGGCGAGGATCCCGCGCAGGCTGAGCCTCGGCATCTGCGGGGCGAGGTCGAAGGTGCGGGTGATGAGCGCGAGGTCGAGTTCGCCGCCGGCCAGTGACTCGATGAGCTCACGAGAGCCTTTTTCGACGAGCTCGAGTTCGACGCCGGGATGGGCCGTGTGGAACCGGCTGATCGCCTCGGCCACGAGGCTCACGCACAGGGTCGGGGTCGCACCGAGCCGGACGCGACCGCGCCGCAGACCGGCGAGCTCGTCCATGTCGCGGCGGACCGCCTCGGCATCGGCGAGCATGCGTTTCGCCGTCGGCAGCAGGGTCTGGCCGGCGTCAGTGAGTGTGATGTGTCCGTGCGCGCGGTGGAAGAGCTCGGCCCCGAGTTCCTTCTCCAACGTCGAGATCTGTCGGGACAGCGAGGGCTGGGCCAAATGGAGCGTCGCGGCGGCTTTCGTGAAATGGCCGGTGGCGGCCACCTCGGCGAAGCTTCTCAGCTGTTCGAGGTTCATCGTGGGTCTCCGTGCAGGTCAGACATGGCAATAGTCTATCGCTATCGACTTGACTCAAACAATGCATTGGACGTATGGAGTGGGTGGTTCCATAGTGGAATCCATGCACACCACACAGGGCGGACCCCGCCGAAAAGAACACTCCATCTCCACCTCGGTGCTGGTCATCGGAACCGGCGGATCGGGCCTGCGGGCCGCGATCGAGGTCGCCGAAGCCGGCGCCGATGTCCTCGCGGTCGGCAAACGGCCGAAGGAGGACGCGCACACCTCGCTGGCCGCCGGCGGCATCAACGCGGCCCTGGCGACGATGGACCCGGACGACACGTGGCAGCAGCATGCTGCCGATACGATCAAGGAATCCTATGACCTCGCCAACCCCCGGACCGTCGAAATCGTCACCCAGGGAGCAGCCGAAGGCATCGCTGACCTGGAGCGATATGGAATGGACTTCGCGAAGGAGGACGACGGTCGGATCTCTCAGCGCTTCTTCGGCGCCCACACCTGGCGTCGCACCGCTTTCGCCGGCGACTACACGGGGCTGGAAATCCAGCGCACCCTCATTCGTCGCGCCGAAGCCTTAGACATCCCGATCCTCGACCGCGTCTACATCACGAAGCTGCTCGTCGCCGACGGCCGCATCTTCGGCGCCTTCGGCTTCGACGTCATCGACGGCACCGGCTACCGGATCTACGCCGACGCCGTCATCCTCGCCGCCGGCGGACACAACCGGATCTGGAGGCGGACCTCTTCGCGTCGGGATGAGAATACCGGTGACTCCTTCCGTCTGGCCGTCGAGGCCGGTGCCCGGCTGCGCGATGCCGAGCTCGTCCAGTTCCACCCCTCGGGCATCATCGAACCCGAGAACGCCGCCGGCACGCTGGTCTCCGAGGCGGCCCGCGGTGAAGGTGGGATCCTGCGCAACGGACTGGGGGAGCGGTTCATGGAACGCTACGACCCGCAGCGCATGGAGCTCTCCACCCGTGACCGGGTGGCGCTCGCCGCCTACACGGAGATCGCCGAGGGGCGCGGCACCGAGAACGGCGGCGTGTGGCTCGACGTGTCCCATCTGCCGCGCGAAACCATCATGAACCGCCTGCCCCGAGTGTTCCAGACGCTCATGGAGACCCAGATGCTCGACATCACGGCCTCGCCGATCGAGATCGCGCCGACCGCGCACTACTCGATGGGCGGAGTGTGGGTCGACCCGGTCGATCACAGCACCGATGTCGAAGGTCTGTGGGCCATCGGCGAAGCCTCGTCCGGGCTGCACGGGGCGAACAGGCTGGGCGGAAATTCGCTCATCGAACTCCTCGTCTTCGGTCGCATCGTCGGCCAGTCGGCGGTTGCGTACTCCGAGGGGCTGGAGGCGCAGGTGCGGAGTCGGGATGCCGTCGCCGAGGCGCGGGCCGAGATCGCCGGTCTGCTGGCATCCGAGGGAACGGAGAACGTCCGGGCCCTGCAGCGCGAGGTCCGCAACCTCATGACCGAGCACGCCGGAGTCGTCCGCGACGAGGCGGGTCTGCAGGCCGGGCTGGAGAAGCTCGCGGCGATCGAGGCGCGCCTCGAACTCGTCGGGATCCATCCCGATATCGCTGGATTCTCCGATCTCGCGCACGCCTTCGATCTCAAGTCCTCGGTGCTCGCGGCCCGCGCGACCATCGAGTGCGCGTTGGAGCGCCGTGAGACCCGCGGCTGCCACAACCGCAGCGACTACCCGGAGATGGACCCGGCGCTGCAGGTCAACCTCGTGTGGTCGCCGAGCGTTGGGGTGGTCCGCGAATCGATCCCGCCGGTCGACCCCGAGGTCGAGGAGCTCATGCACACCGGCGAGATCAGCCAGGAGGGCAAGCTCGTCGAATAACCCCATCCCCAATTACTACCTGACGGCGGCCCAGCAACCTTGCGCGAGGTTGCTGGGCCGATCCTTCTATGTCTGTCAAGCCGGCGTGGGAATTGTTTCTAGCCCGTTGAGAATCTTGAAAACTCGACGCGCTAGATACCATTTGAGCTTGCGCTTGAGTTCCCTCTTCGACTTCTTCGTCGGGTCCTCACCAAAGCGCTGGGCAACATAATCCCTGGTCCTCTCATCGTGGATCATCCGGTTCGTGATCACCGTGTGCAAGGCCCGGTTCAACTGCCGATCCCCACCCCTGTTCAACCGGTGTCGTTGCGTGTTGCCCGACGAAGCAGGAATCGGATTCGCC
>NZ_JABKDD010000022.1 GCF_013623905.1 Brevibacterium sediminis | reverse complement strand
GAGCTCAAACGCAAGCTCAAATGGTATCTAGCGCGTCGGGTCTTCAGGATTCTCAACGGGTTAGAAACTAGTCCCGCGCCGGCTTGACAGACATAGAAGGATCGGCCCAGCAACCTGGCGCCAGGTTGCTGGGCCGCCGTCGGGTAGCAATTAGAGGGTGGCGAGGTGAGACTCGACCGCTTTCGACGTGGCTGCGGCGAAGGCGCGGACGTGGGGTAAGTGCGCGTCTTTGTCGCGGATGTGCATGACGACCCGGCGCATCGGGACGGGGTCGGTGAGGTCGACGGCGACGAGGCCGGGCGGCAGCTGCAGAGTCGAGAGCCGTGGGAGGACCGTGATGCCCATGTTTGAGGCGATGAGGGCCAATGCCGCGAAGTCGTCCTCGCAGGCGGCGAAGCTTCTGCGTTCGAATCCGGCCGCGGCGCACGCATGGTCGACGACCTTGCTCGAGGGGCCGGCCCACATGTCGTAGTCGACCCAGTGCTCGTCCTCGAGGTCGATGAACGGCACGGACTCACGGCCTGCGAATCGGTGCCCCTCTTCGACGACGACCCGATAGTCGTCGTCGAAGAGCGGGATGCGCGTCATCTCCGGCAGATGGTTCTCCCCGTCCTGCGGAGCCTCGGCGCGGATCTCGATGAGGCAGTGCCCGCGGCGGTTCTTCGCCGGTTCGTTGAGCTGGATGTCGAAACGCAGATCCGGATGTTCCAGGGCCACAGCATCGATGATGCCCGGCAGCAGGCGCGCATTGAATGAAGTGAACGCCGCGATCCGCAGCCGGGGCCTGCTGACGCTGCGGAAGCCTTCGACCAGATCGTCGAGGCGGCCGACCGCAGTGAAGACCTCCGCCGAATCATCGGCCAGACGCCGGCCGAGCTCGGTGATCTCGATGCCGCGCCCCGACCGCCGGTAGAGCGGCGCCCCGACGGCCTTCTGCAGCGTGGTGATGTGCTGACTGACGGTCGCCGGTGTGTAGTTGAGATTCTTCGCCGCGTCGACCACGGAACCGGTGGCCGCGACGGCCCGCCACACCCGCAGACGATTGAGATCCCACATGCCTCCAAGAGTAGCCGCTGAGCGCCGGATAAATCATTAGGCACTGCCTGATGATCATTCGTGATCAATTGCTTTTCCCGATTGATCGGTTCCGGCAGAATGGTGTTCGTTCCCGATGCCATCGAACGATGCCCCGAGACACCCGTGCACCATCCCCGCTGACCATTCCCATCATCCCCGAAGGAGTGCCGTGACCGGACCCGAGATCCTCACCATCACCGGAGCAGCGGCCGCGCTTGCCGTTACCCCCGGACCCGAGACGATCCTGACGATCCGCCTGTCCTCGCTGCGCCGCAAGGCCGGACTCGTCTATGCGCTCGGCACGGCCACGGGCACCGTGATCTGGATGGTCCTCGCGCTCACCGGCGTCTCCGCACTGCTGACCGTCTACCCGGCTGCCGTGCAGGTGCTCAAGATCGGCGGCGGCCTCTATCTGTGCCTCCTCGGCGTCCTCGCCGGTCGGCAGGCGCTTCGCCTGCGTCGGGATCTGATGGCCGCCGAGGCGACCGACCGCCCCACCACGAACGCCATCCCCACCCCATCGACCGCCCCCGACTCCCCAGACGGGCCCGTGACCGAGATCGCTCACGTCATGGAGTCGACCTCGTGGGGCCACTTGCGCTCGTTCGTGTCGTATCGCCGCGGCATCATCTCGTCGCTGTCCAACCCGAAGGTCGGCCTGTTCTTCCTCGCGATCCTGCCGACCCTCGTCCCTGCTTCCCCGACCGGCATCGACTACACCGTGCTCGTCGCCCTGATCCTCGGCGTGCTTCTGTCGTACCAGCTTGTCCTCGCATGCCTGGCCAGTCTCGCGGCATCGGCGATGGCCCACCGCAGCGCCGACTTCTTCATCGAAGCCGCCTCCACGCTCATCCTGCTCAGCATCGGCATCGCCGTCATCGCGATCCCCATCTGAGCCGCGGTTGCCCGGAAAACAAGATAAGGGCGGGGCACCGAGGTCGATCCTCGGTGCCCCGCCCCTTTCGGTTCGGTGGGCAGACCCTCACTCAGCTCTCATTCGCCGAGGAGGCTCCCCCGTTCCCGCTGCCACCTCCGTCAGTGCGCGTTCCGGTCCCCGGTGCGCCGCTGTCCACGGCGTCCGGGTTCGTCTTTTCGGCCGTCTCGGCAAGGTCGACCTTGTCGAGCATCTTCGCGGCCGCCTCTCGTCCGCCGAGGCCGAAGGCCAGAGCGGCCGCTGCGGCACCGCCGATGACGACGGCTCCGAAGGCGAGGTTGATGATCGAATCGGCCAGGCCCATGTAGCGCAGGCCCATGGCGATGAACAGGGCGATCGCCGAGTAGCGCAGCACCTTGCTGGCGAGGTTGCTCGTGATGAACTTGCCGATGATCGCAGCGATGAGGAATCCTGCGGCGATGATCGCAGCGCCGAAGAGCACGCTGCCGCCGAGGTCGAGGATCTCGTTGAGGATGTTCGTGATCTCGGGGAATCCGAGCATCCGGGCGGCCATGATCGCGAAGAAGATCATGATCGCCACCTGCACGAGGCGGGTGATCACGTTGGAGGCGCTGATGCCTTCGGGCACGATCCCGATCTCGTTGATGGCTTTGTCGGTGCCGATGCCCTGGAGGATCTGTTCGAGCAGATTGCCGAGGAACTTGGCGATGACTAAGCCGATGGCCAGCAGGATGCCGGCGGCGATGATGAGCGGGATCGCGTTGAGGAAGATCTGTAGCATCTGCTGGGCAGGCTCCGAGATCGCCTTGATGCCGAGGACCTGCAGCGCCGAGATCGCAACGACGATGATGATGATTCCGAACACCAGGTTGCCGATGAGGTTCGAGATCTTCGCGTTCGCCTCGCGTTCGGGTTCGGTGCATGACCGGGGTGTCCGCCCTGCGGCGGCATACCCTGCTGCCCCTGCGGCGGCATGCCCTGCTGACCCTGTGCGGCGTACTGCTGAGTGGCGTCGGGATGCGGTTGAGCATTTCCGGCGCCCTCGGCCACTCCGGTGGCTTTGTCGCCGAGCGAGCGGAACTTCGACGTCAGCTTCGTCAGATCCACGGCGTTGAGAGCGGTCTGGACGAGCTGTTTGGCGATCTTCGCGAAGACATAGCCGATGAAGAAGATGAATCCCGCGCCGATGATATTGGGCAGGAATCCGAAGATTCCATCGAGCAGACCCTGCAGCGGAGTCAGCACCTGATCGAGCTTGAACAGCTGGAGCACGGTGATGAGTCCGAGCAGCCAGATGCCGAGACCGGCGATCTGCCCGACCGACTTTCCGATCTGCTGACCATTGCTTCCATCGCGTTGAAGTGCGGGAACCTTGGTGACGAGTTTGCCGATCGCCCATTTGACGATGGCGGCGAGAATCCAGGTGACAATGAGAATGACGATTGCCAGTCTGACTTTCGTCAGGACCGACCAGATATCCAGATCTCGCATGTCGCCTATCTCCTTCGAACTCAGCGAATCGGCAAGTTTCATTTTCTCTTGCTGATTTTGAGTCTATTCTCAGCGAACACTGAGAACAAGGGCCCGGCGACTGATAGCCGACATTTGAAACCACAGTTGTCGATGATTCTCGATCGGTTACATATGCATATGTCGATCGCTCAACAGAATCTTCACAAACTCATCACAATTGCGTACCGCGTCAGAATTCCAGCGGCAGATTGTCGATGAGATGAGTCCCACCGACCGTCGCGGAGACGAGCAGCAGAGCCGATCCCGTGAAGTCCGGCGGGCACGGCCGCAGGGTCGCGGCCTCGACGAGACTGCAGTAGACGATCTCGAGATCCCCACGTTCAGCAGCCGGCTCCAGCTCGGCGAGCGCGGCCGCCTCGACGGCAGCGGGCAAGCCAGCAGAGATACCACTGGTGCCGGCCCCAGAGCCAGAACCGCCACCGATGCCGGACTCCGCCGCCCCACGGCCTCGCTCGGCCACCTCGGAGGCGGCGGTGAGAGCCCGTGGAATCGCCAGAGCACGGGCACGGTCGTCCGGCGCCAGGTAGGAGTTGCGGCTCGACATGGCCAGCCCGTCGGCGTCCCGGACGACGGGTAGGCCGATGAGTTCGATATCGAAGTTGAGGTCGGCGATCATGCGTTTGACCAGGACGAACTGTTGGATGTCCTTGAGGCCAAATACCGTGACGTCGGGGGCGATGAGGGTGAAGAGCTTCGCCACGACGGTGAGCACGCCGTCGAAGTGCCCGGGCCTGGCCGCGCCTTCGAACACGGCCCCCATGCGCCCGGCGACGACTCGCACTTCGGGTGCGGACGGGTATAGCTCGGCCAGCGCCGGGGCGAAGACGAAGTCGACTCCGGCCTCTTCGCACTTCCTTAGATCCTCTTCGATCGGCCTCGGGTACTGGACGAAGTCCTCGTCGGCACCGAATTGGAGCGGATTGACGAAGATCGAGGCCACGACGAGTTCGGACTCTGCGCGTGCACGTGTCATGAGTGCCTGATGCCCGGAGTGCAGGGCGCCCATCGTCGGGACGAGACCGATGCGGCCCGACTGCTCGGCCCGCCACCGGCGCAGTGCCTGGATGCCGCCGACCTCCATCAGTCGAAGCTCCTCTCGGGCTCGGGGAAGACCCCGGACTTCACTTCGTCGACATAGGTGCCGACCGCCTCGGTGAGCACGGAATGCAGGTCTGCGTAGCGCTTGACGAAGCGCGGGGCCTTCCCCGTACGCAGGCCCGCCATGTCCTGCCATACGAGGACCTGGGCGTCGCAGTCCGCACCGGCGCCGATCCCGACGGTGGGGATCGTCAGTTCGGATGTGACCTGGCCGGCCAGCCCGGAGGGCACCATCTCCATGACCACGGAGAAGGCTCCGGCTTCGGCCACGGCGCGGGCATCGTCGAGCAGGGCGCTGCCTGCGTCGCCGCGGCCCTGGACCTTGTAGCCGCCGAGGTTGTGCTCGGCCTGCGGGGTGAAGCCGATGTGCGCCATGACCGGGATCCCCGCCGTCGTGATCGCCTTGATCCGCGAGGCCATCCGCGCCCCGCCCTCGAGTTTGACCGCGTGGACTCCGGCTTCCTTCATGAACCGCACGGCCGTGGCCACGGCCTGTTCATCGGAGATCTCGTAGCTGCCGAATGGAAGGTCGGCGACGATGAGCGCCCGGCTCGTCGCCGAGGCGACTGCTCTGGCCAGCGGGATGAGTTCGTCGACGGTGACCGGCAGGGTCGTCGTGTGGCCATAGACATTGTTCGCCGCCGAATCGCCGATGAGCAGGGCCTCGACACCGGCCTGCTCGAACAGGGCCGCCGTGTACTGGTCGTAGCTGGTCAGCATCGCCCACCGCCGGCCTTCGGCCTTGGCCTTGATGAGATCGAGGGTCCGGATTCGCCGAGTCGGCGCTGCCGGTGCGGACACCGGACCGCCGTACGGGGCTGGTTGTTCCGCCGAGGCGGCCCCTGCCGTCGCGTCGGGGCTGGCCGGGGCGCCGAGGCCGGCCGGGGCATTGTCACCGGCAGCAGCGTTGCCCGCGATGCCGGTGGTGGAGGGGGAGGTGAACTGGTTCGAGTGTGCCGCTTCGGGCATGAGAATCCTTCAGATATGCGATGTCGTCGGTGCCGGCGCGGGCGGGGCGAGACCGACGCTTCGGTCCGAAGCCTCGGTGACTCTCACGGGGGCGCCCACCGCAGTGCGCATCGACTCGGATTGCGAGCCAGACCACAGCCTATTGCATCCCCCGGCGCAGAGCCATCGCCGGCGAGTTGTACATCGCCCGCCGACAGGATTAAGCTCAAATCTGCGCAAAGAAATAAACGCACAATTGCGCAAAAGATTTCGGGCGGCTCTCACCACGTGCGAGGCACTTCAGGCACGGGTCCCGCCCACCGAGCGAAGGACGATGATGACCACAACAGCTTCGATCGAACTCACCCTCAAGGACATCTCTGCCTCGGGAGCGAACGACGAAATGTGCTCGACGGACCTGCTCGATGCCCCGTGGGATGTCGACGAACGTCCCGGCTACGGTCCCGGTTCCTCGATGGCCGACCCGATTCCGGTCGCCGCCCCACGTCAGGGCGATATCCCCGAGGAGTACAAGCAGGCCGCGCCTGAGGAGCTCGATGCCCGCATCCGCGCCGCCAAGGCCGCCCTCGGCGATCGTGTCGTCATGCTCGGCCACCACTACCAGCGAGTCGAGGTCGTCGAACACGCCGACTACATCGGCGACTCGTTCATGCTCGCCCAGGCCGCCCAGAACCATCCGGAGGCCGAGGCCATCGTCTTCTGCGGCGTCCACTTCATGGCCGAGACCGCCGACCTGCTGTCGAAGCCGGAGCAGTCGGTCATCCTGCCCAACCTCGCCGCAGGCTGTTCGATGGCCGATATGGCCAGCATCGACCAGGTCGAAGACTGCTGGGAGCAGCTCGCCGAGGTCTTCGGCACCGAAGCCGATGCCGACGGTCGCGTCCCGGTCATCCCCGTCACCTACATGAACTCCTCGGCCGCGATCAAGGGCTTCTGCGGCCGCAACGGCGGAATCGTGTGCACCTCGTCGAACGCCGAGGTGGTTCTGGAATGGGCGTTCGAACGCGGGCAGCGGGTCCTGTTCTTCCCCGATCAGCACCTGGGCCGCAACACCGCGGTGAACATGGGCATCGGTCTCGACGAGATGCCGCTGTGGAACCCCGCCAGGCCAATGGGCAACAACGACGAGCAGACGCTGCGTGAGGCTCGGGTCATCTTGTGGCAGGGATTCTGCTCCGTGCACAAACGCTTCACCCCCGCCCAGATCGACAAGGCCCGCACTGAGCACCCGGACGTGCGCGTGATCGTTCACCCCGAATGCCCGCGTGAGACCGTCGAGGCCGCCGATGAGGCCGGATCGACCGCGTACATCACGAAGGCCATCGAACAGGCGACCGAACCGACGACGTTCGCCATCGGCACCGAGATCAACCTGGTCCAGCGGCTGGCCGCCGAACACCCTCAGCACGAGATCTTCTGCCTCGACCCCGTCATCTGCCCGTGCTCGACGATGTACCGCATCCACCCCGGCTATATCGCCTGGGTCCTCGAATCGCTCATCGACGGACAGGTCGTCAATCAGATCTCCGTCGACGCCGAGGTGGCCGAACCTGCCCGTGTGTCCCTGGAGCGGATGCTCGCCGCGAAGCCGCGGATCTGATGAGCCGCGTCATCGTCGCAGGCTCCGGGATCGCGGGGCTGACCGCGGCACTGCACCTGTCCGGCCGCCACACGGTCACGCTCGTGACGAAGGGCCGCCTCGGCGAGTCGAACACCGAGTGGGCGCAGGGCGGCATCGCCGGTGTCATCGGACCCGACGACACGGTCGATTCCCATATCGCCGATACGCTCACGGCCGGCGCCGGGCACTGTGATCCGGAGGCCGTGCGCTCCCTGTGCGAAGCCGGTGGGGACGCGATCGTCTCCCTCGCCGAGGCGGGGGTGGACTTCGACACCGATCCGACCGGAGCCTGGGCCAGGGGTATAGAAGGGGCGCATTCCTATCCGCGCATCTTCCATTCCGGAGGTGATGCGACCGGTCGGGCGATCAGCACCGCCCTGGCGCAGAAGCTGCGCACCGAAGTCGCCGCAGGGCGAATCACCCTCCTCGAGGACACGATGCTCGTCGACATCCTCACCACCGACGCCCACGAGCGCCGACAGGGTCGAGCCACCGGAGTCGCCACAGCCACCGGAGTCACCGTGCTCCGCGAAGGCCGCGTCGCGGCCCTGGCTGCTGATGCGATCGTGCTGGCCACCGGCGGTGTCGGGCAGCTCTTCGCACACACGACGAACCCGGCAGCTGCCACCGGAGACGGTTTGGCCGCTGCCATTCGCGCCGGTGCTAAGGTCTCCGATCTCGAGTTCTTCCAGTTCCACCCCACCGCCCTTCCAGGTCCCGGTTTCCTCATCTCCGAGGCCGTCCGCGGGGCCGGCGCTCTCATCCTCGACGAGCACGGCCACCGGTTCATGACTGACATCGATGATCGCGCCGAGCTCGCTTCTCGTGATGTCGTCGCACTCGCCCTGCACCGTCGCCAGGCGGCTCAGGACGGACGCCCGTGCTTCCTCGATGCGCGGGCCGTCCCGGATGTGCAGGCGACGTTCCCGAGCATCACCGCCGGTCTGGCCGCTCACGGTCTCGATCTGTCCCGGGACCTCATCCCCGTCACTCCCGCCGCCCACTACTTCATGGGCGGGGTGACCACGGATCGCGATGGTCGCACGAGCATCCACGGAGTCTTCGCTATCGGCGAGGTCGCGTGCACCGGCGTGCACGGAGCCAATCGGTTGGCCTCGAACTCTCTGCTCGAAGGCGCGGTCTTCGCCGCCCGCGCCGCCGCGGCGATCGACGCGCTGCCGGTCAACAGAGACCATGAACTCCCACTCCCCCAGTCCCGTTCACTCCACCAGACGGCACTGACACGAACCGAGCTGCAGGACCTGACCTGGGCTCATCTCGGCGTGGAGCGCACCGCCACGGGCCTACGGACCCTGCTCGACCGCCTCGGTGACGGTGCCCGCAACGACGGGACCCGCAATGCCGGCACCTCCGCCAACCGTGCCCACAACGCCGATGATCACCCCACCACCCCAGCTGCGGCCCTCGCCGACGCACTCGAGACCGCGAATCTCGCCCTCATCGCCGAACATATGGCTCGGCATGCCCTGGCCCGCGAGCACAGCCTCGGCGCGCATACCCGCACGGATACGACACTCACGCCGTCGACGACCGCGCCGTCCACCGCCACTCCGCCCACCGCTCTGCTTCAGGAGGCCTCCGCATGCTGACCGTTTCAACCATCGATTCCGCACTGCGCACAGCCCTTGACGAAGACGCTCCCTGGGGCGATATCACCGGCGAGGTCTTCATCCCCGCCACCGCCTCGGCGAGGGCCGAGCTGCGTGCCCGCGAAGACGGGGTGCTCGCCGGAATCGAGGTCTTCGCCCGTGCCTTCGCACTCGTCGACCAGAGCGTCACGGTCGACCTCGCTGCCGCCGACGGAGACGCTTTCACCGCAGGTCAGGTGCTTGCCACGGTCGCCGGTTCCGCTCGGGCGGTGCTGCAGGCCGAACGGATCGCGTTGAACTTCTGCCAGCGCATGAGCGGAATCGCCACCCAGACCCGCGCCTATGTCGATGCCGCCGCCGGGCGGGCGCGCATCGTCGACACCCGCAAGACGACTCCGGGGCTGCGCGCGTTCGAGAAGCACGCCGTGGTCTGCGGCGGCGGGCACAACCACCGCTTCGGCCTCTCCGACGCGGTCATGGCCAAGGACAATCACCTCGCCGTGCTCACCGGTGCCGGACTCAGCGTTGCCGAGGCGATCCGCACCGCCCGTGCCCGTCTGCCGCATACGACGATGATCGAGGTCGAAGTCGACCGGCTCGACCAGGTGCCCGCGGTGCTCGACGGCGGCGCCGATATCATCATGCTCGACAACTTCACCCCGGCTCAGCTGCGCGAAGGCGTAGAACTCGTGGGCAGCCGCGCCGTCGTCGAAGCCAGCGGCAACGTCACCCTGGAGACGATCCCGGAGATCGCCGCCACCGGCGTCGACGTCATCTCCTCGGGCGCGCTGACCCACAGCGTCCGCGCGATCGACCTCGGTCTCGACCTTTCCCTCGAGGCCTGAGATGACCGGACGCCTCTACCTCGACACCGCGGCCGCGGCTCCCGTGCGCAGGGAGGCCCTCGAAGCCGCTTGGCCGTATCTGGCCGGGGCGTTCGGCAACCCGTCGAGCCATCACGAATTCGGGCGCGGACCCGCCGAAGCCCTCGCCGATGCCCGTGCTCGCGTGGCGAAGGTGCTGGGAATGAGGGCCACGGACATCACGTTCACCAGCGGCGGCACCGAGGCGGACAATCTCGCGATCATCGGCATGGCACTCGGCGCTCGGACTCAGGATCGGGCCCAGGGTCGTGCTCAGACCCAGGGTGGGTCCGGGACCGCGGCGCCGCCTCGGCGACATATCGTCACCTCTCCCATCGAACACGAAGCGGTGCTCGCCTCGGTGGAGTTCCTGACCCGCGTCCACGGATTCACCGTCACCGAGGTGGACCCGACCTCCGATGGGACCGTGACCCCCGAAGCCCTCACGGCGGCGATCCGCCCGGACACCGTGCTTGTGAGCTTGGGTTATGCGAACAATGAGATCGGCACCGTTGCGGACGTTCCGACCCTGGCCGGAATCGCCCATGAGGCCGGTGCCCTCTTCCATACTGACGCCGTGCAGGCGGCCGGGTGGCTGCCGCTGACCGGATTGGGCGTCGATGCGCTCAGCCTGGCCGGGCACAAGGTCGGAGCACCGAAGGGCATCGGTGTGGCCGCGATCCGCGCCCGCGTCCCCGTCGAACCACTCATCCACGGCGGCGGGCAGGAGTCGGGCCGACGATCGGGCACGGAGAACGTGGCTTTGGCCGTTGCGTTCGCCACGGCACTCGAACTCGCCGAGGCGGATCGGCATGAGGCCGCCGATCGTGTCCGAGCCATCCGCGATGAGTTCATCTCCACAGTGCTCAGCCATGTCCCCGGGTCGTTTCTGACGGGCGCGGCGGGCACGGCCGGCCCTGACGGCCGGGCGACTCGGACTCCGAATCATGCGTCGTTCTGCTTCTCGAACACCTCCGGCGAGGCAGTGCTGCTCGAGCTCGAACGCCTCGGGGTGACGGCCTCGAGCGGTTCCGCCTGCGCGGTCGGCTCCGATGAGCCCTCCCATGTGCTCACGGCCTTAGGGGTCGCGCCCGAGGTCGCGCAGACGAGTGTGCGCTTCACCTTCCCGTCCTCGATCACCCCCGACCAGGGACGAGCGGCCGCCCGAGCCGTCATCAGCGCTGCCGAGAGCCTCGCCTCATCCTTTGCATGAACGGCGTCTCACACCCGAGTTGATTTTGATCACCTTCACGCTCACCAGGTGGGATAGCCCTATCTTTCTCTTTATTTTGGGGCGAGACTGAAAGAGAGGCATTCGTATCAGGATGTGAGGGGGCCGCCATGGATCTTTTGATTCTGTTCATGATCGCAGTGATGTTTGCGACCGTTGTGTTCTTCATCGGTCGGTTCGCCTGCCCGAAGCACGACCGAGTGCCCCTCATCGAGGTCGATCACGTGCTTCTGTGGATGACTCTGCGCCGCGGTTGGCATGCTCTCGGATCGTTCGGTCCGCTCACGCATTACCCGGATGACCCTTATGGAGCCTCCCGCGCCTGAGGCGGGAACGCTTCCGCCCGCCGACCGAGGTGACCGACTCAAGGTCAGGGCCACCTCGGCGAGGGGGATCCGATGCTCCCTGGAATCAGACAGCAGCTTCCTGGGGCAGGAACACGGAGACGTCCCAGTTCTGCATGGCGTGCGCCGAGGCCCAGAAGTGGAGTTCGAAGACGCAGGCCTGCTCGAAGGCGGCGCGCATGCGGGCGGCTTCCTCGCTCGGGGCCTTAGCGAGTTCCTGTTCGAGGATCTGCACGGCGTGGCGGGTCGATTCGTCGAAGTCTGGTGAATCGTAGGTCTGCACCCAGGTGCGGTAGGGGTGGTCGTCGGCCATCTGCCCGGCCCGGTCGACAAGCACCTTGCCCATATGCGCGTACACCCAGAAGCAGGGCAGGACTGAGGCGACGCCTTCGCCGTAGGAACGGCTGGCGGCCGTGGCGACGAGGAAGGACACGTAACCCAGCGTCGTCGGGGAGGCCTTGAAACGGGAGCCTTCCGCGGTGAGTTCTTCCAGCGCCGAGGCGAGTCGGGCATCGGCGAGCAGCTCTCCGTGCATCTCCTCTTCGACGGTGATCGCCTCAGCGGCGGATCCGGCCCAGAATCGGGATTCGTCACGGTCGACGGTCTTCGCGGCCAGGAACGACATGGCCTTAGCGTAGCCATTGAGATAGAGGCTGTCCTGCGAGATGTAGTTGGCGAATGCCTTCGGATCGAGGCTGCCGTCGGCGAGCTGGGCGAGGAACGGCAGCTCTTCGATCTGCTCGATGATGGGACCTACGCGGCCCCACAGCTGGGTGGTCAATGGGCCGGCGGTGAAGGTGACGGTCATGGGAACTCCTCTGTGCTCGTGTGACGTGGTGGATCGAGTGAGATGGCGGTTCGCGTGCGGCAGCGGTCAGGCGGGATGGATACGTCAGGCGGGTCGACCGCGGACGATGTCGACTTGATGATCGATCGGTCCGTGGGCGCCCTCCGGATTCAGGCTCAGTTGCCAATCCGCGGCCGAAGTGAGAGCGCGAGCAAGGTAATCGAGGGCATTGTCGACGGCCCGGCCGAGGATGTCCGACCCGATCTCTGTGCGTTCGCGGCCGAGGACGGCCACCTCGGCGGTGATCGCGGCCGACAGAGTGCACCCGGTTCCATGCGTATTCATCGTCGTCACACGGGGGTGGGTGAACTCGCGGACCTGACCGTCGGCGGTGGCGAGGATGTCGATGACCTCGTCCTCGCTGCCGTGTCCGCCCTTGAGCAGGACCGCTCCGGGCCCGCGTTCGAGCAGGCGCCGAGCCTGGTCACGCATGGCTTCAGTCGTCTGCGCTTCGGGTTCGTCGTCGGAGATCAGCAGGGCCGCCTCGGGGAGGTTGGGGGTGATGAGGTCGGCGACGGGCAGCAGGTGGGTGCGCACGGCCTCGACGGCATCGGTCTCGAGGAGGCGGTGGCCGGAGGTCGCGATCATCACCGGGTCGACGGTGTAGAAGCCGAGCCGGCCTTCGGCGGCGCGATCGACGACGAGTTCGACGAGGTCACGGCTGCCGAGCATCCCCGATTTCGTCGCATCGACGGGCAGGTCGCCGAGCACGGAGTCGAACTGATCGGCGACGAAATCGACGTCGATCGGATAGACGCGGGACACACCGTGCGTGTTCTGCGCGACGAGGGCGGTGATGACGGTCGTGCCCATGGTCTTCCGCGCGGTGAAGGTCTTGAGGTCGGCATGGATTCCGGCACCGCCGGAGGGATCGGTGCCGGCGATGGACAGGGTGATCGGCGGGCGGGTTGTCACTGTGCACTCCCGGCGTATGCGGCGAGCAGCTCCTCTGCTGCCGTCTTCGGATCGTCGGCCATGCAGATCGCCGAGACCACGCAGATCCCGATCAGCCCACGTCCCTGCAGGTCAGGGGCACGATCGGCGTTGATGCCGCCGATCGCGACCGCGGGGATGCCCGCTTCTGCCACCAGTTCCCCGAGGCGGTCCGGTCCGATTCCGCCGGGGGCGTCTGCTTTCGTGGAGGTGTCATAGACCGGTCCGATGCCGACGAGGTCGACGACTCCGGAGTCTCGGGCGGCGGCGAATTCGTCGCTGTTCGCGGCCGAGAGACCGATGAGCGGTTCCGCACCCAGGGCGGCGCGCACCTCGGCGACGGTGGTGTCAGTTTGGCCGACGTGGATGTGGATGTCCTCGCCTTCGTCGATGAGGCGGCGGGCCACCTCGACGCGGTCGTTGAGGACGACGGGGACCGTGCGGTCGGTGTCGCGGGTGGCGGCGTCGACGGCGGCGATGACTTGGCGGGTGAGCGAGTAGAAGCCTGCATCGTCGACGTCCTTGTCGCGGACCTGGACGATGCCCACTCCCCCGGCGACGGCGGCCTGCACGGTCTCGGCGACGCTGCGGCCGGCGGCCTCGCACTGCGCGGAGTCGGTGACGAGGTAGAGGCGCGTGTCGATTCCGGCGAAGCGGTCGGCCGAGCCGTCTCGGTCGTTCACGGTCGCGCTGTCGTCAGCCGGGTTGTCGGCGATGTGGGCGGATCCGGCGGTCATGCCTGGACGCCTTCGCCGGCGGTTTCATTCGCAGAAGTGAGCGTGTCGAGGCCGATTCTCGCCTGTGCGAGTCGGTCACCGTCGACGGTGTGGAGTGCGTCGAGGAAGTTCACCGAGTAGCTGCCGGGCCCCTTCGCACCATCGGCGGCGAGTTCCCCGGCGACCGCGAAGTGGGCGTGGGCGGCGACGACGGCTTCGAACTTCGCCGAGGCGGCCCCACCGTTCGCGGACTGCTCAGTGGCGTTGACGGCTGAGACGTCGGCGTCGGGGTCGGCGAGTCCGGCTCGGGCGGCGGCCAGGTAGGCGACGGTGACGGCACCGAGTGAGCAGCCGGTGCCGATGACGAGCGGCATGAACTCATGTCCACCTGAGACGCGGGCGACGTGGTCAGTGCCGTCGATGTGGGCGACGACGGCATCGGTGGGTCCGGAGACGGCGACGATGGCACCGGTCTCTCGGGCCAGCTTCGCGGCAGCGGGTAGGACGGCGTCGACTTCATCGGTGGAGTCGACTCCACGACCACCGAGTCCGACTCCGGCGAGTGCGGCGATCTCGGAGGCGTTGCCGCGGATGGCGGTCGGGTGATCGGCGGCGGCGCGGCGGATGCGGGAGGTGCGGAAGTCGACGGCGCCGACGCTTACGGGGTCGAGGACCCAGGGTTTTCCGGCGGTGTTGGCGACGTCGATGGCGGCATCGGCGGCGAGCAGCTGGTGGTTCGAAGCGGTTCCGAAGTTGACGAGGATTCCGCTGGCGATCCCGGCAAACTGACCGGCGTCTGCTTCGTGGTCGAGCATTGCCGGGGAGGCGCCGATGGCCAGGAGCACGTTGGCGCTGAACTGCTGCACGACGGTGTTCGTGATGCACTGGATGAGTGGATTGCTTGCGCGCAGACGCGCATTCGCAGAACGCAGGTCGAAGTCAACCATGACGATCCCTTCGCTAGTATGGCCCAGATCAGGTTCGATGGGTGTTCTCTCAGCCTCGGTGTCCTCCGTGCGCAGCGTCTTGGTGCGAACGGATCCTCATGAGGCACCCCATGTCATTGGCTCCGACTGTATCAGCCCGGTCGGACACGGGCGACTCCATACTCTGCTTGGATGCTCAGCACCGACCGCTCGACTCAACGTCGCTGTATCAAGCTATGCATTGCGCGCTCGACGCTAAGGCGAGCGGTCGGCAGAGAGAGCTTCACGCCCCACTACCCGCGCCCGACGTACCTCTGTCCGCGGCGGCTGAGCGCGTCGATGACGACGGCGGTGAGCAGGACGAGTGCGGTGATGATCTGCTGTGCATCGGAGTTGAAGCCGATGAGGTAGAGACCGTTGTTGATCGCACCGACGACCAGAGCACCGAGCACGGCTGCCCAGGCGGTTCCGCGTCCGCCGAACAGCGAGGTGCCGCCGATGACAGCTGCAGCGATCGCATTGAGCAGGTCCTGCGTGCTCACCAGCGTCGATCCCGCATTTGTCGTCACACCGGTCTTGATGAAGCCGAACAATGCGGCCAGCACTCCGGCTGCCATGAACACGCTGATGCGCACCCAGGTCACGCGGATGCCGGCACGCCGTGCAGCTTCGACCTTTCCGCCGACGGCGTAGATGGAACGACCGTAGCGGGTCTTGCGCAGCACGAGGTCGATGATGATCGCAATGACGATCATGAGGAAGAAAGGCATCGCCAGGCCGAAGTCCTGATTGACGAGGATGAGGAACCCGAACACGATCGCGGCCAGCAACACGATCCGCACGATCACAGAGGTCCAGCTCGGAGCGCTGAGACCCTCCCGGTGGCGGCGCAGCTTCGAATAGATGATGCCGCCGCCGAAGCCGATGATCGCGACGGCGCCGAAGATATAGGCCCAGATCGCAGGAAAGTAGAAGCTGGCGAAGTCGAAGGCGAAGGTGTCCGACATCGACAGGTTCTTCTGCGTGCCCAATGTCGTCAGAGTCAGACCGGTGAACGCGAGCAGACCGGCCAAGGTGACGACGAACGCCGGGATGCCGACGACGGCGAAGAACCAACCTTGAATCGCGCCGACGACCAGGCCGAGCAGCAGCATGATGACCAGCGCCAAGGCCGGCGGCACACCTTGCCTTACCACCAAGACACCGAGCAGCGAGGCGGCCAAACCGCCCAATTGCGCCAGAGACAGATCGATCTCGCCGAGGAGCAGGATGAGGTTGATGCCGAGAGCCAGGATCGCGAGGAACGCGACCTGAGTGGAGAGGTTGACTAGGTTGGCCGGAGAGATGAAGTTCGAGTCGGCCGACTGGAATACGATGACGATGACGATGAGTGCGAGGATGACCGGGAACGACCCCAGCTGCCCCTCTTTGACCCGGCGGACGAAGGTGCCGATCACGCCTTCGGAGGAGATCCGCTCATCGGTGATGAAGGAATTGCGGGTCATCGACGCTCACCCCTCCGTGCGGCGCGTTTGGTCACGACGTTGTCGCTGGCTCCGGTGATCGCGGCGACCAGCACATCGGTGCGCTCGTCACCGGGGAAATCACCGGCGTCCTTGCCCAGCCGCAGCACGTGCACCCGGTCGCACACCGCCTGCACATCGGCCATATTGTGGCTGACGAGCAGCACGCCGAGGTCGCGTTCTTTGAGCCGTTCGATGAGGTTGAGCACTTCGGCCGTCTGGGCGACGCCGAGTGCCGCCGTCGGTTCATCGAGCATGACCAAGGATGGTTCGCCGAGGAGGGACCGGGCGATCGCGACCGTCTGACGTTGACCGCCGGACAGGGCCGCGATCGGTACGCGCACGCTCGGGATCTTTGCCGAGAGGCTGCGCAGCAGCTCCCAGGATTTGGCTTCCATCGTCACTTCGTCGAGGACGCCGCCGCGGGTCTTCTCATGTCCGAGGAACAGGTTGGCCACCACGTCGAGGTTCTCGCACAGGGACAGATCCTGGAACACTGTGGCCACTCCGGCTGTCTGTGCATCCTTCGGGGAGGAGAATCTCTGCGCCGTCCCGTTCATGATGAGTTCGCCGTCATCGGCGGCGTGGACTCCGGCGATGACCTTGATCAGGGTCGATTTGCCGGCGCCGTTGTCGCCGACGAGGCCGACGACTTCGCCGCGACCGACGCTGAGATGGATGTCGGTCAGGGCTTGGACTGCACCGAACCGTTTGTTGATTCCGCGCAGTTCGAGCACCGGCTCGCTGTCGCTGCCCGGCGTCCGCGTCGCCTCAGTTGCCGGGTCGGGTGTCTCTGATGTCATCTGTTCCTACTTGTCGCAGTCGTTGACCCCGGCAGCCGGCGACCGGTGGCGGTCGCCGGCTCGAGGTCGGTCACGTCAGATTGTGAACGCGCACGCGCTCACTTCACGCCGGCATCGGCACAGAGCTTCTCCACCTTGCCTGTGCAGATGTCCTCGGCCTTGATCTGGTCACCAACGATGTCTTTGATGGTGTCGGTGGTGACGACCTTGGCTTCGACGAAGTCCGTGGGGGTGTCCTTGTAGGTCGTGCCCGCGTCGACGTCCTCGCCTGCGGCCAGGGCCACGGCGGCTTTGGCGGCGAACTCGGCCTGCGGTGGGATCGACTTGTAGATCGTGGCGTACTGGTCACCCTTGAGGATGTTCTGCAGACCGTCGACCTCGGCGTCCTGACCTGTCACGACGGGTTCGACCTTGGCTTTCTTCGTTGCGGCGATGACGCCGCCGGCGGTGCCGTCGTTGGCAGAGTAGATCGCGATCGGCTTCTCGCCCTTGCCCTGCAGCTGACCTTCGACCCACTGGCGGGCGTCGTCGGGGTTCCAGTCGAGGGTGTCGTGGCTGGCGGCGATGTCCACGCCTGCGCCC
The DNA here is from genome assembly GCF_013623905.1 of Brevibacterium sediminis. Lineage (GTDB taxonomy): Bacteria > Actinomycetota > Actinomycetes > Actinomycetales > Brevibacteriaceae > Brevibacterium > Brevibacterium sediminis. The sequence goes on along the minus strand of NZ_JABKDD010000022.1, from coordinate 24,726 downwards.
TTGAGGGTCTCTTCGGCGCCGGCCTTGAAGTCCGCGGCGTTCGGGTCCTTCGGATCACCATTGACCATCCAGACCGGTCCCGATTTCGGGTCGACGCCGGCGTCTTTGAGCCCGTCGAGGACGGCCTGGCCCTGCAGGTTGCCGATCTTCTTGTTGTCGAACGAGGTGTAGTAGTCCGCACCTTCGAAGAAGCGGTCGTAGGAGATGACCGGGATCTTCTTCGCTTCGGCTTTCGACAGCGCGGATGAGACTGCGGAAGCGTCGACGGGGTCGAGGACGATGGCGTCGACGCCTTCGGTCACGGCCGCCTCAACCTGTTGCTGCTGCTGAGTCGCGTCCTGATTGGCGTTGCGGTATTCGACCTTCGCGTCTGGGTTGGCTTCTTTGAGGTATTTCTCGAAGTTCGGCTTGTCGAGCGACTCGTACCGGGTGGTCTTCGACTCGGGCAGCAGCAGCGCGATGGTGACGTCCCCGTCGCCGCCGGATCCGCTGTCGGCCTCGTCGTTTCCCTGGCCCTTCTGATTGCCGCAGCCGCTGAGCGCAAGAGCGCCGATCGCGACGGAGGCACCGAGGAGCGCCAGCTTTTTGTGGGACTTAAGGTTGTGCCTCATTGTGAACCTTTCAATCTTTCTGACAACGTTGTCAGGCTGTTGAATATGATTCGCTGAACGCCGCCTGCTGTCAACTGTTTCGACAAAAATCTTCAGCGGGTGTCCGGCGGCTCTTCACCGCTGCCACGAGCGATGACGCACAGCGCATTGTCGAAATCGAGCACGCCGTCGTCGACTCGATCGCGCCGGTTCGCCTCCCCCGCAATCGGGCCATCCCCTTCGCCGAGGCGGTCCGCGCCCTCGCCAGCATCGCTGGGTTCGACACCGACCCGGAGTCGTCGGACCGCCTCGGAGGCGAGGGATTCGACGTTGCGATCGACGACGGTGACATCGAGGAGTTCGGCCGTGGGGAAATCGTCGATGCCGACCAGGGCCGGCCATTCGCCGAGGCGGCGGCAGGCGTCGATGGCACCTTGGGTCACTGTGGCGGACAGGGTGATCAGGGCTCCGGGTGCGCTGCGGGAACCGAGCCAGGCGGCGACGACGTTCTTCGCGCTGGCTTCGTCGTGGGCGTCTTCGCGCATATAGGCGCGCCAGCCGACGCCGCGGCGGCCGGCGATGGCGTCCTGGATTCCCTGCAGTCGGCGGGTGGTGATGAGGCTGGGCGAATGGTCGCCGATGACGCCGAGTGCCATGTGCCCGTGAGCGAGCAGCTGTTCGGCCGCGAGGCGTCCCGCCTCACGATCGTCGCCTGCGACGATGCTGATTCCAGGGCCTTCGACCGCTGGGTCGAGGGAGACGATTCGAGTGCCCGGCGCCGAGGCGGCTCGTGCGTAGGTCTCGGCCGCCTCGGGGTGGGCGCGGATGACGATGAGCCCGGTCAGGTCGTTGGCGAGGCATTCGTCGAGGAAGGCTTCCTCTCGGTTCGGGTCGTCACCGACCACGGTCACCACCGGGCGCAGGTCGAGGATTGCGAGCTCGGCTTCCACTGCGGCGAAGGCACGTGATTGGAAGGCGTCACCGGCGTCCGAGAGGACGACGCCGATATAGGGTGAGCGGCCTCCGGCACGCAAGCGTCTGGCCGTGGGGTTGAGGCGGAATCCGAGCTCTTCGGCGGCAGCTTCGACTTTCTCCGCCGTCGAGGCGGCAACGTGCTTTTCGCCGTTGAGGACGCGGGAGGCGGTTTTGATGCTCACGCCGGCACGCGCAGCGACCGTGGCCAGGGTCGGCCGATCGTTCTGCTTCGCCATGCGCACACCTTTGAGTCTGAGAACCGGTTCGTGAATCTGCGCATCGACGCACAGGCAACCGTTGGAATGATACTAACCGCTCGCGCGGCGGACTCAGTTGTGCTGGCCTGTCACCGTCCGGTTGAAGTCCAAGGCGGTCTCGACCCAGAATGCCAGCTGTTCGTCATCACGGACAGACTCTGCGCTCACGTTGATCCACCCCGGTCCCATGTCCCGACCGGTTCCCATCTCGGCTTGGGCAGCTTCGGGTCGTTTGAGGAGCTCATCGTGACGGTCGGGATCGATGTGCGCCAGCAGATCGCCCGTCTTACCAGCACTGACGATCATCTTCTCGTTGACCATGACCGCGCGGCCTCCGAACATCGAGACCTCTCGAACCACGGGCTCTTCGACAATGAGTGCACGGATTCGTTCGATAAGTGAAGTCTGCTCGGGAGTCATACAGTGGTCTCCGGTCGGCTCTGCAGCAAAGGTCGGTTTCACTGTCAATGGTACTCGCCGAGGCGGGACTCCTTTCCGGAGTCCCGCCTCGGCGAGTGGCATGTTCTGCTGCGTCGAATCACAGACCGCTCAGCGCAGCGGCGAGCGCACGCACTGGCTCAGTCATCCTTCACTGAGCGCTCGAGTTGCCGTCGCTGTATCAAGTTATGCGACGAGCGGTCGCCGCTCAGGTGAGCGGTCGGCGTGGCCCCTTATGGCTCAGCGAGCCACCGGGTTGGGCATCGTGCCCGCGTAGAGCAGTGATTCGGCTTGGTTGCCGATGTCGACCATCTGCTTCGTGTTCTTCAGCTGCAGCCGGTTGAGGCACGAATGAGCGAAGTGGTCGGCACGCAGATCCACGTCGCCGCTGACACCGCGCGCATCATCCGGGTGCTCCGCTTCGTAGTCGTCGAGGGTCTCGGCGACGATCGCCCAGAATCTCTCGGCCGGCAGCAGTCCATCGCCGTCGAGGATGCCGGAGAGGTGCCGCAGGACCCCGTCGAACATATCGGTGAACACCGACAGGGCCTTCTCCTCCCCCGACACCACGGCGCGGATGCGCTCGACATCGGCAGGCAGCTCGCGGTGGCCGAGCACGGCGACCTCCTCACCGATGTCCTTCATGAACGCCCCGGTGACCACATGCTCGTCGAGGACGAGGATGAGGTTTTCCCCGTGCGGCATGAACACGAGATCGTGGGCCAGCAGCGCATGGACAAGCGGCTTCAGGTACGCCCGCAGGTAGCTGCGCAGCCATGCCGCGGTGCTCAGGCCTGATGCGCTGATGAGCTCGCCGGCCAGCGACACCCCCTGGTGATCCCGGTGCAGCAGGGCAGCCATCGTGATGAGCTTCTGACCTGGATCGATCTGCTCGACGGGGTTCTCCCGCCACAAGGCGGCGAGCATCTTCCGGTGCGGGTTCGTCTCCTTCGTCCGGTGGTAGACATCACCGGTGTAGCCGAGTGCGGCGCGCTCCCGCAGCACTCGGAAGCCCGCCTCGGCGAAGGTGGGGTCGGAGCCCACCAAGCCAGCAACCCAGTCGTTGATGGCTGGAGTGTCGCGCATGTACTTCGGCGACAGCCCACGCAGGAATCCCATGTTCTGCACGGCGAGCGCGACCTTGACATACGGAGCTCCGGCCCGCGAATGGTTGAAGAACGTGCGCAGGGACTGCTGCGCCTGGTGCTTATCGAGCCCTTCCCCGAGCGGCAGAAGATCGCCGCGCGCGATGTCCGCGGCGAAGGTGATCGCCAGGCGGTGGTCGGCCTGCCAGGGATGGATCGGCATGAGGTGGAAGTCCGCAGGATCCTGTCCCGCCGCCCGGATCCGGGACCCGAAGAGATCCCGTTCGGCTTCGCTGAGAGCCTCACCGAGGTGGCTCTCCTCGTCGAGTCCGACTCCCAAAGACAGATGGCTGAGTTCACGCCTCACTGCCACCCATTCGATGCGGTTGAGCTGTCCGTTCTCCGGCGCCCACTTGCGGAAGTCACTGAGACCGAAGCCGATGCGACCATTGTTCGCGAGGAACCCCGGATGGCCTTCGGTCATGGCCGCCTCGGTGGTCTGGAAATCCGCTTCGACGAGTGCACGTGCATCGGGTCTGCGCCCGGCTCGGGCGTCCTCGAGTTTGAACGCGGCCCCGGCCAGGGTCGAGGCGAGTTCCTCGAGGTAGGTGGAGATGAGGTCCTCCGGGATGGAGAGTTCGTCTTGGAGTTCGACGACGAGTTCCTGCGCGTCGAGCGGCACCTCGGTACCGTCGCGCCACCGGGTGATGCTCGCTTCGTCGATCACCCAGTGCTCGAGCGGCAGCACACGCGCGGTGAACGTGTATCGGCTGGCGCCGTCGATGCTCAGTTCCCAGGTCTGGCCCTCGCCATTCGCCGAGGCGGCTCCCCCGACCGGATGTGCACTGCCGTTCGCGGCCGCTCCTTCACCCTCGCCGAGGCTCACCGGTGCGATGAGTCGTTCGTGGGCGAATTCGGACAGGGCTTTGGCGACGAGGTGGCGCTGCACGACGGCGAACGCATCCCCGTTGAGGTGGGCGTACGGTGCCGGCGGGGTTGCGAATGTCCGGCCCGTGCGTGATTTGGTGGACCTCCGGTCACTGTCCGACTCGCCGGTCTCTGCCACGCGCGACTCCCGAGCACCGGCCGTGACGAACGGAGCCAGCGCGCTGGCCTCGAAATCCGCGCGAGTGCACACACTGACGAGCGCCGGTTTCTCGATCTCGCCCATCATGATGGTCGCTTCGGTGATGGGGGTGAAACCGGCAGCTCGGTTCTTCTCGATGATCGCGTCGTTCCTGGCATCGGGTTCGACGATGACGCGCTCGGCACCGCGTCCTCCCTGGTCAACAGGCTTCAGGCAGAAGTCGATGACCTCCGCCATGATGCGGTCGGTGAGGCCATGCACGGCCGGTCCTGCCGGCGGTGCGACGAGCAGGTGCATCCCGATGTCCGCGGGCCCGGTCGCCACGATGTTCTGCGGGATGAGGGTGTCCGGAGTGTAGGTTTCGACGTAGAAGCAGTCGGTGCCGTCGACGGAGCCAACCCAACCGGCGTCGTCCGCGGAGTCGCGAATGCCATTCAAGTAGGTCCGGACCTCGTTCTCGTCGAGGTCGGTCATCATCCAGTAGTGAGCGCGCGGGTGGGTCAGCCACCCGTGGATCCGGGCGGTGTCCCGGTCGACGTCGAGCGGACGGATGGTCACTGTCGCCGAGGCGGCCGTGAGCTTCATGTCCGAACTGCGGTCCGTGCGCGTACAGGTGGCGTTCGCACCAACAGCAGAATCGGTCGGATCGGTTTCGTCCGCCTCGGTGGTGGTCAGGCTGGTGATGAGTTCGGTGGTCATGCGTGTGACATCTCCTTGGAGTCGTCGAGTGCGAAGGCGGCATCGGGCACGGCATCGGATTCGTCGGCCGGCACCCCGAAGGTCTGGAAGGCGATGGTCCGTTCGATCGGATAGGGTTCCCGGCCGGTCACTGCGGCCAGCACCACCGAGGCCCGCCACGGGCCGAAGCCGAGGTCGGGGGCGGTCACGCCGTGGGTGTGCTCTTCGCCGTTGAGGACGTGGATGGTTCCTTCGTCGTTGATCGTGTAGTGGCGGCTGACGTCGAGGCGGCCTCGGGAGTCCAGACGGATGTCGTCGCCGAGAGGGCTGAGGAAGTCCGGAACCTGCGATTTGTATCCGGTGGCGGCGACCACGGATCCGGACCGCCGAGTGAACGTCTTGTCCAGTGCCGTGTTGCGGAAGCCGAGCAGGTATTCGCCGCTGATCGGATCAATCTCGGCGGTCTCGAGTTCGGCTTCGGAGACGAGGTTCGTCAGCAGCTGCCGCCCGCCGCGGCTGAGTCGGTAGAGAGTGTCGTGGATGTCGTCGACGAGGTCGGCGGAGATGCCCTTGTACAGCGTGCGCTGTTCCCGGCCGACACGTTCGCGCAGTTCATCGGGCAGGGCCCGGAAGTGGTCGGTGTACTCCGGGGAGGTCATCTCTAGGGTGAGCTTCGTATACTCCATCGGGAAGAACCGCGGCGAGCGGGTCACCCAGTCCAGGCGCACTCCGCGGTCTTCTGCGTCGTCGACGAGGTCACGGTAGATCTCAGCGGCGGACTGGCCGCTGCCGATGATCGTGATCGCCCCCGAGTCGAGCAGCGCATCCCGGTTCTCGAGATAGTCGGCGGTGTGGATGAGCGGGCCGGCAGCGGGCAAGCCGGCGGCACCGTCCGGGCCGGCAGCGGGCGAGTCGCCGGCTCCTCCCCCGAGCCCCTGCAGCACAGGTGGCAGCACCGGCTGCGTTCCCACCCCGAGGATGAGATGCCGAGCGCGGTAGGTCTCGGTCGTCAGGATCGAGCCGGAGTCATCGACCACCTCGGCGAGGGCGGTGTACACACCGTCGTCCCTGGTCACGGACACGACGCGACGATTCCATCGCAGCGTATCCAGTTGGGCGGCGACCCACCGGCAATATTCGTCGAATTCGGCGCGCAGGGGGTAGAACGATTCGCGGATGTAGAACGGGTAGAGCCGCTTGCGCTCCTTGAGGAAGTTGAGGAATGAGTACGGCGAGGTGGGGTCGGCCATGGTGACGAGGTCGGCCAGGAACGGCACTTGGATGGTAGAGCCTTCGATCATCATGCCCGGGTGCCAGCGGAATTCGGGGCGCTGGTCGAGGAAGATCGCGTCGACGTCGTCGAGCGGTTCCGACAGTGCGGCCAGGCCGAGTCCGAAGGGTCCGATGCCGACGCCGAGGATGTCGTGAATGTGTGTGGAATCTGCGCTCATGCTGCGCCTCCTTCTGTCGCTGCGTCCTCGAGGTCCCGGCCGGCGAGGATGCCGTGCCCGGTGGCACGGACGAGGTCGAGCACGGCGGTGACGTCGTCGATGCGGGTGTCGGGATTGAGCAGGGTGAGTTTGAGCCACGGCGTGCCGTCGATGACGGTGCGGGCGATGGCTGCGCGGCCGGAGCGGAAGAGGACTCGACGGATGAGCGGGACGAGTTCGTCGCAGGTGTCCTGGTCCGCGGTCGCCGGGGTGAATCGGAAGAGCACCGTGGACAGGTCCGAGGCGCCGAGCACTTCGAAGTCCGCCTGGTCCTCGAGCAGCGCCCGGACGTCGGTCGCGAGGTCGCAGACGGTGTCGAGCATCGATCCGATCTCCCCTGCTCCGCGGGCGCGCAGCGTTGTCCAGAGCTTGAGCGCGTCGAAGCGGCGGGTGGTCTGCAGGGACTTGTCGACTTGGTTCGGTTCGGCGTCGGCTTCTTGCGCTTCGGCTTCGGGGTTGAGGTAGTCGTGGTGGTGGATCGTCGGCGCGAACAAGCTCGCGTCCCTGATGAGCAGGGCCGATGAGGACACGGGCTGGAAGAACGTCTTATGGAAGTCGATGGTCACCGAGGTGGCCCTGGAGATCCCGTCGAGCAGGTGGGCGCGTTGTGGGGCCCAGAGCAGTCCGCCGCCGTATGCGGCGTCGACGTGCAGCCACACGTTCGCTGATTCGCAGACCTCGGCGATGGTCTCGAGCGGGTCGATGACACCGAGGTCGGTGGTTCCTGCGGTGGCGACGACGGCCATGGGGATCTGGTCGTTCGCCTCGATCGCGAGCAGGCTGGCGTTGAGCGCTTCGGCATCCATGCGACCGGACCGGTCGGTCGGGACGGTCACGACCGCCTCGGCGTCGAGACCGAGGAGGAACGCAGCGCGGGACACTGAGAAGTGGGCCTGGTCGGTGGCAAGGATCCGCAGCCGGGACAGCAGGTCGCGGCGGTTGGGCGCGCCCAGGTCAGGGCCGCCTCGGCGGGATTCGGCGTCATTGGCCTCAACGTGTCCCGCTGCCTCGGCGAGGACGTTTTCGCGGGCGAGGAACAGTGCCTGGAGGTTCGACTGGGTGCCTCCGGAGGTGAAGATTCCGTCGCCGCCGGCGAAGCCGAGGTGGCCGCAGGTCCAGTCGATGAGGCGGCGCTCCATGAGGGTGGCAACCTCGGATTGGTCGTAGGTGTCGACCGAGGTGTTGATGGCGGCGAGCATCGCTTCGGCGGCGACGGCGGGCACGGCGACCGGGCAGTTGAGGTGGGCGACGTAGCTGGGGTGGTGGAACCACACGGCATTGTCGGCGTAGAGAGCGTCGACCTCGCGCAGGGCTTCGGCGTTGCCGACGCCTGCGGTGTCGAGATCCACGGCGTCGACGGCGGCCTGGAGTCCGGAGCGTTCCTTCGCCGAGGCGGCCCGCTCAGTTGTGCGGAACCGATCGCCGAGGATGTCGACGACGTCGTGCATGAGCGATGTGTACTCGTCTGCGCTGTGGGCGCCGAGGAGGGCATCGGTGTGGGCGCCACGATCGCTGAAGGTGCCGGCGGCGTCCGGGTGGGGAATTTCGGGAGTCTGAAGGGGTGCTGAAGTGGGTGTCGCTTCGGTGTCGTAGAGCAGAGAAGTCGTCACTGTGAGGTTTCCTCCTTCGATGATGCGCACCGCGAAGCGCGGCTCGCATTAGGGAAACCTACCCTAAGTTCTTTTGTTCCCGAAGAGCCTCCGGGCGGATTCGATGACTACGGAAGTAGACCCCTCACCAAGGACGATGCCCCGCTTCCCAGCGTTCACACGGCAAGGCGGCCGTTCGCACTACGGGTGCATCGGCCGGAAAATGGGCGAGTGGCATTCGTCACATCGGGGTGTGTCATCCAGCATCGTGAGACCAAGGGCGCCCGGGTGACCGCGATTTGTTGGGTCGATCCACGGTGGTTTCAGACCGCAGAACACCGTGGATCGATCCAACAATTTGCTCAGGCACTGCAGAGTCACAGATTTCCGTTGAACAGCCAGGAATTCGCCCCGTGCCCTCAGCCGACCGCACACGCAAGAAGCCGCAGCCTCCGCTCAAACGCGGAAGCTGCGGCTTCTCACTGACCAGAGGCATCTCCGTCAGATGTGCCTGCCTACGTCACTTCACGACGTAGTTCGGGGCCTCGACGGTCATCTGGATATCGTGCGGATGGCTTTCCTTCAGCCCTGCCGTGGTCAGGCGGACGAACTTTCCCTTGGCCTTGAGCTCGCCGACGGTGCGCGCGCCGACGTAGAACATCGTCTGGCGCAGACCTCCGGTGAGCTGGTGGGCGACCTGCTTGAGGTGACCGCGGTAGGCGACTCGGCCTTCGATGCCCTCGGGGATGAGGTCGGTGTCGGTGGCGATATCGGCCTGGAAGTAGCGGTCCTTCGAATACGACTTGCCCTTGCGCGGGGCCATCGCGCCCAGCGAACCCATGCCGCGGTAGGCCTTGTACTGCTTGCCGTTGACGAAGATGAGGTCGCCTGGCGACTCGTTGCATCCGGCCAGCAGAGAGCCGAGCATGACGGTATCGGCACCGGCGACCAGGGCCTTGCCGATGTCACCGGAGTACTGGAGGCCGCCGTCGGCGATGACCGGCACCCCGGCGGCCTGAGCGGCCTGAGCCGCGAGGTGGACGGCGGTGACCTGCGGGACGCCGACACCGGCGACGACGCGGGTGGTGCAGATCGATCCGGGTCCTACGCCGACCTTGACGGCGTCGACTCCTGCCTCGACGAGCGCCTGCGCGCCTTCCTTCGTAGCGACGTTTCCGCCGATGATCTGCACGGCGGAGAACGCCGGGTCGGACTTGATCTTCTTGATCATGTCGGTGACTCCGCGGGCGTGGCCGTTGGCGGTGTCGACGACGAGGACGTCGGCTCCTGCCTCGGCGAGCAGTCCTGCACGCTCGTAGGCATCTCCGTAGAACCCGACGGCGGCACCGACGCGCAGGCGGCCTTCGTCGTCCTTGGTCGCGAGCGGGTATTCCTCGGTCTTGACGAAGTCCTTGACGGTGATGAGGCCCTGGATGACGTTGTTGTCATCGACGAGGGGAAGCTTCTCGACCTTGTGTTCGGCGAGCAGCTCGAAGGCCTTCTCGGCAGCCACGCCGACGGGCGCGGTGACCAGCGGCATCTTCGTCATCGTCTCGGCGACGGTGCGTGTGGGGAATTCGCTGCGGGTGACGAAGCGCAGGTCGCGGTTGGTCACGATGCCGACGAGCACATTGTTCTCGTCGACGACGGGCAGTCCGGAGATGCGGTACTTTCCGCAGATCTCGTCGAGTTCTTCCAGCGTCTTGTCCGGGGTGATCGTCAGCGGGTCGTTGATCATGCCCGATTCGGAGCGCTTGACGTAGTCGACCTGGTTCGCCTGATCCTCGGCGGAGAGGTTGCGGTGGATGATGCCCAGGCCGCCGATGCGGGCCATGGCGATCGCCATCCGAGATTCGGTCACGGTGTCCATCGCCGCGGAGACGAGCGGGATGTTGAGCTCGATCTCCTTGGTCAGCCGGGAGGCGGTGGAGGCTTCGGAAGGGATGACATCGGTGTCGCCTGGCAGGAGGAGGACATCGTCATACGTGAGTCCCGTCAGCGAGAACGGATCGTTTGCGGCCTGTGATTCCTGCTCAGGGTTTCCCATGAAGACAGCCTTTCGACGCGAAGATACGGTGGCTCAATGCTATCGGAGCGAGAGAGTCGACCGCTATGGGTTCAAGCACCGGGCACTGTGAGACTGGCTACACAGGCACTGGCGCTGAAATCAGCACGTCGATGCGCCTCGCGCTGGAATCCGGTCCAGTAGCCTGGCTCCATGATCAAGACGCCGGAGATCCGCATGTTTCCCAGCCACGGACGCCGCTGGCCGCTCTGGGGCGACGTGGAGCATGACGAACTGTGCCTCAAACCCTCTGACCTCGATCTCTCCGATGAGCTCACTCTGAATCTCCGAGCACTCCATGACTTCTGGGAACGCCATGACACCAGCTTCTGGACCACTCCGACAGCAACAGGGTGGGACACGAACGAGAATATGCGAGTGTGGGAGTTAGCCGAGGCCGAAGCGAGGCGCCAACTGGTCGATGAGGTCGCTCAGTACGGCATCGCTGTCGAGCACAGAGATGACTGACTCCGCCCCGCTTTCCGTGCCCTACAGGCACAGATCGTCGCTGCGCCCCATCCTCACCGAAGCGCTAGCGCCCCTCCCCCACAGACCGTGCGAGGTCGAGGGTCGAGGCTTCGGAATCGTCGAGGTGGATGCGCAGCAGTCCTTCGGCGCCCTGCCGGTCCCCGGATTTCATCTTCTCGAGGATGTCCCGGTGCGGGTTCGCCCAGTGCGAGTGGTACTTGCCGGGTTCGGGCGAGCGCGAGAACGTCGTCGACAGTCGGGCCATGAGATTGAGGTAGAACTCGTCGAGAAGCGGTGAACCCAGCAGGCCGACGATCGCACGGTGGAACGATGCCGAGTGCTCCTGCGCATCGGCCCAGGTTTCGTTCTTCGGTGCGGTTTCGGCCCGGACCACGGAGGCTTCGACGGCGGCCATCGCCTCGTCGGTGGCGTCCTGGGATTCCTGGACGGCGCGGATCTCGAAAACCCGGCGCGCGCGGTAGAGGTCCTTGAGTTCGTCGATGCCGAAGGTGGAGACGAAGAAGCCCCGGTTGGGTTCCTGAGTGAGCAGCCCGGCGTGGCGCAGCAAGCTCAGCGATTCGCGGGCGGTGTTGCGCGAAACGTTGAATTCCTTGGCCAGGGCACCATCGCGGACCGGGCTTCCTGCCGGGTATTCACCGTCGGTGATGCGGGTGCGGACAAGGGCGACGATGGCCTCTGATGTGCATCCGGGGGCATGTGGACTCATAACACCAGGCTACCGGGTTTCGCCTGGATCGGAGCTGACTGCGGCGGGTTCGAGTTCGAGTCCGCTCTCGAATCGTCGGCTCAGCCCGTTCAGCGGATCATCGAAGGCGATCTCCGCGGCCAACAGCTGCAGCGGTGATGAGAAGTCGTAGGGGTCCGGGGCGAGGTCGACCGGGTAGACCGGATCACCGAGGATGGGCAGCCCGAGCGCGTTCATGTGCACCCGCAGCTGGTGCGTCTTGCCCGTGACCGGACTCAGCTCGTATTCGGCAATCGCATCAATTCGCCGAGGTGGTGCTCCGTTTCCGTCCCCCGCCCGTTCGGACGGGGCACCGTCAGCTCCACCTCGCCGAGGTGGCGGCAAGGTATCCGTGTCACCTCGCGATGGCTCGCCGTCCGGTGGGGTGATGGTCCGAAGCAGTCGGATCCGACTGACCGCATTCGGCTCCCCTGCGACTTCGTGCACCTGGCGTCCGCCGACGGGTTTGACCAGGCGCGATTCGCGGACGAGCGGGAATCCGAGCTCTGGCGGCGGGGCCGGCGCCAGGGCACGGTAGGTTTTGCTGACTCGTCGGTCTTGGAACAGGCGCTGGTAACGGCCGCGCGTCTCGGGCCGTTTCGAAAGGACCAACAGTCCGGCGGTGATCCGGTCGAGGCGGTGGATGGCGACGAGATCGGGCTGGCCGAGGTCGACGCGCAGACGAGTGACGACGCATTCGCGGACGAATCGTCCGTTCGGGGTACTGGCGAGGAAATGGGGTTTGTCGACGACGAGGAGGTCATCGTCCTCGAAGACGATCCCGACCTCAAACGGGATTCGCTCTTCGGGCGGGACCGGACGGTGGAAGAAGTAGAACCCGCCGGGAATGACCGGATCGTCCCAGGCCACCGGGAGCCCCGCCTCGTCGCGCATGTCCCCATCTGTCAGCAGCGCCCGTCGGGAATCGGGGGCCGCTTCGGGGAATTCGGATTCGAGCCACTGACCGATCGAGTCGGGAACGGGCAGGTGATTCTTCGCGTGGGTGGCCTTGCCGCCGGGGGCGCGCAGCGCGGTCGCCGAGATTCCTTCTCGGGGCGAGAGCGGACTGCGGGGCATGGGGTCAAGTCTATGCGGTGCCATCTCCGTCCCAGTCTTTGCGGCGTCGTCTCCGTCCCAGTCTTTGCGATGCCCCGTCGTCGCGGTCGCGGAAGCATTGGCGTGGAACCGCACGAAGTCTGCCGCATACCGCAGATCGGCCGCGGTTTCCGCAAAACTCCGAGACGCCTTCGAACTCCCGACGACTGAGCACATATGGTGGGACACATGGACCGCATCGAACTCACGCAGGATGTCCTCTGCGAGAAGGTCGTCACTCCGATCGTTCTCGCGATGTTCGCCGATCACGAGTGGGACAGCATCGCGATGCTCCGCGATACCGAAGACGAGCGTCGGCTCTTCGCGCGGATCGTCGTCGCCGGGGAGGCCATTGAAGTCCTCCTCGATTACCCAGGCAACGATGAGAGCCTCTACGACATGCAGGAGCGCCTGGTCGCGGAGTTCCGGTCGTTCATCGAAACTTCTGAGTTCGGTGCGCGACGCGCCCCGGAATGGGAGGCCGATTCATTCGCCCTCGAGCACAAACCTGCTGTCGTCTCTCGCACTCCGCGACCGGATTTCGAGGGACCGCCGGACTGCGTTCAGCGTCGACGGCGCAACCGCGGCCGAGTCATGCGCGTCGACCGCCGCCGCTGCGTCTCCGCTCACCGACGCGACTGAATTCCGCCGCGTCTTCGCACTTCGTCGCGGCTGAGAACACAGGTCACCCGAGGGTTGCAGCACAGTTTGAGTTGAATAGCCCATGTTTGAAACTGGGCTATTCAACTCAAACTGTGCTTTCAGCGCCCGGGCCGCCCGCTCACGCTCGGGCGACGAGGAAGTCGATTTCGACTCCGTCGGGCAGGGCACCGTATTCGCGGCCCCGATCGGCACCGAGGCGGGCCGCCGCAAAACTGGCCGCCACTTCAGCTGGGGCGGATTCGAAGAGGATCGACGCCTGCATGAGCAGCGCCATCTTCTCCACAAGGACACGGCCTCGCGCCTGCAGCGCCGCTTGCGCTGCCGCATCCCCGGAATCCAGATCCTGCACCGCTGACTGCAGCGACCGGGCCAACGACTCGTACGCCGCATCGAAGTCCGCGTGTCTGCCCAGCCCGGTCTCGAGGAAGCCGAGGAACGTCTTCGCGCTGCGCGGTTCGCGGGCCAAGGCACGCAGCACGTCGAGGACGATGACGTTTCCGGAGCCTTCCCACACGGCCATCACCGGCTGCTCTCGGTAGCGGCGAGCCAGAGGGAAGGACTCCGTGTAGCCGTTGCCACCGAGGCATTCGAGCGATTCATAAGCATGTTCGGGACCGCGTTTGCAGATCCAGTATTTCGCTACGGCGGTGGCCAGACGTCGGAAGTCGGCCGCCTCGTCGCTATCGTCGTCATAGGACGCGGCCAGGTGCAGCGCCGTATAGGTGGCTGCCTCAGCTTCAAGCTGGAGGTCGGCAATGACGGCGCGCATGAGCGGCTGGTCGATGAGCGCAGCCCCGAAGGCCGCACGCCCGCGAGCGTGCCAGGCCGCTTCGGCCACGCATTGGCGCATCCCAGCGGTCGAACCGAGGACGCAGTCGAGGCGGGTCTGGGCGACCATCTCGATGATCGTGCGGACACCCTTGCCCGCCTGCCCGAGAAGCCATCCGTGTGTGGCGTCGAACTCGACCTCCGAGGAGGCATTGGACTTGTTCCCGAGCTTGTCCTTGAGCCGCTGGATCCGGAACGTATTCCGTTCTCCGCCAGGCAGAACACGGGGTACGACGAAGCAGCTCGGGCCCTCATCGAGTTGGGCGATGACGAGGAACGCGTCGGACTGCGGAGCCGAACAGAACCATTTGTGGCCGGTGATGAGGTAGTGGTCGCCGAACGCAACGCCGTAGGTGGTGTTCGCGCGGATGTCCGATCCGCCCTGCTTCTCCGTCATCGCCATGCCGAAAGTCACTGCGGACTTCGACGCCGGGTCCATCCGCCGCGGATCATAGCCGGCGGCCGTGGCGCGTGGCACCCAGAAATCGGCGAGCGCGGGATCGGCACGCAGGGACGGCACGACCGCGTGCGTCATCGACACCGGGCACGCATGTCCGGGCTCGACTTGGGAGAAGAGCATGAACCGTACGGCACGTTCGACATTGGCCCCCGGCCCGGGATGAGTCCAGGCGTAGGAGTGAGCTTCCGCCTCCAGCGCATCTCCGATAATACGGTGATAGGCCGGATGGAAGTCGACCTCGTCGATGCGGTTGCCCCAGCCGTCGTGGGTCCGCAGCTCCGGTCCGTGGACGTTGACCAGGCGGGCGTCGCTGATCAAGTCCGCACTGCCGACGAGCGCTCCGATGCGTTCGACCTCGTCAAGCGAGGCATCCGGCGCATAGTGGGCGAGCGCGTCCTTCAGGGCCGTATTCAGCGTGAACTCGTTGATATCTCGCCGAGGTGGTGCCTGGTTGAACACGGTATGCGTCGTCCGCGGGGCGGTCGGTTCTGCGGTCGTGGTCATGGTTCTCCTAATGCCGATCGGGTGAAGGTGATCAGTGCCTTGACGAGAGTTTCGATCTCCGCAGGACTCGGGTTCGCGGTAGTCGGGTCGAGGATGTCGACGAGGTTCTCTCCCACGCATCCGACGATCGAACGGGCGGCCACCTCGGCGGGGATCTGCGTGCCGCCCACGCGGTCCAGGGCGGTTCCGATGACGGCGACGTATCCTCGGCGCAGCCGCAGCCGTTCGCTCTGCACGGGTTCGGGGACCTCTTCAAGCAGCAGCGCGTGGGCGAGCCTGCGCCCCGCGACGGCTCGGCGAACGAAGACCTCGACAGTCGATTCCGCGATCTCCGAGGCCGTGGATGCTTCGGCGACTGTGCCGGCGATGACATCCAGCTCGTGACCGGCTGCTTGGGCGAAGACGAGACGCAACAGCTCATCCCGGTTGCTGAAATACGTGTAGATCGACCCGGCGCTGCAGTCGGCCTCGACGGCAACGGCGGCCACATTCGCCGAGGCGAATCCACCGCGGGCGATGACGTGTCGGGCAGCACGTTCGATGCCTGCGCGGCGCGCCTCGGCGTTGGCCCGAGTGCGCTGGGTTGCGCGATATGCCATCCTCACCCCATCGGTCGCAGCGGCACCACGGTGTCGACGTCATCAACCTCGGCGCCAGCCCGAACTGTCGCTTCCCCAAAGAAATGAATCGTGGTTCAATTGTTCTCAGTATGGCACTCGTCACAAGGAGAAGCAATGAAGCTTGGAACCATGCTCGACACCACCGTCCTGCGGAACCCGGACAAAGAGGCCATGGTCTACGAGGATCAGCGCTTCACCTATGCCGAGCTGCGGCACCGGGCGCTCAAGGCAGCGCAGGTGCTCGCCGACAACGGAATCCGGCCCGGCGACGCCGTTGGCATCATGACGTTGAATGTTCCAGGTTTCGTCTTCGCCGCTTTCGGTGCCTGGTACCTCGGGGCGACGGTTGTGCCGATCAATCACAAGTTCCAAGCTCCGGAAGTCAAATACACGGTCGAGCATTCGGGAGCGAAGCTCGGCATCGTCAGCACCGAACTCGCCGGAACCGCGCGGGCCGGGGCACCGGACGTCACCTGGCTGGAGACAGAACCCAACGATCCGGGCAGCTTCGATGTCCAGGTCGAGAACGCCACGGAGGCGCTGCCAGGCGACTTCACCGATGAACAGGTCGCGCAGATTCTCTACACCTCGGGCACGACGAGCTCGCCGAAAGGGTGCGTGCATTCGCATCGCAATATCGTCCAGGTCGGCACACTCATCAACCTCAATATGGGCTACCAGAGCGATGACCGGTACCTCATCTGCATGCCGATCTGGCATTCGGCGCCGCTGAACATCGCCCTCGTCCCCACCATCCAGATGGGTGGAACCGTCGTCCTCCAGCGGGCGTATCACCCGGTCGAATCGATGCAGATCATCGCCGCGGAGCAGATCACGACGTTCTTCGGACCCACCGTCGCCTATGTTGCGCCGATCATGACCGCGAAGAAGCTCGGCCTCGACTTCGGTGATTACGACTTCTCCTCCATTCGCCGGTGGAACTACGGCGGTGCCCCGATCGACCGATCGACGGCAGCCATGCTCATCGACGCCTACGGGACCAACCAGTTCTACAACCTCTTCGGCATGTCCGAGATGGGTCCGACCGGTTGTCTTCTCGGGCCCGAGGATCAGCTGCGCAAGGCAGGATCCATCGGTCGGCACGCGATGGTCGGCAACGCGATGCGGGTGGTCACGGCCGACGGGGCCGAAGCGGGTCCCGGGGAAACCGGCGAGATCTGGTTCGCCGGTGACACCCGGATGCGCGAATACCTCGGCAATCCCCAAGCCACCGAGGCGGCCTTCGAGGGCGAGTGGTACAAGACCGGTGATCTCGCCCGGCTCGACGCGGACGGGTACCTCTATATCGTCGACCGCTCGAAAGACGTCATCATCGTCGGCGGTGAGAACGTGTTCTCCCTCGAGGTCGAGGAGGCCATCATCACTCACGACCGGGTCGCCGATGTCGCGGTGGTGGCGAAGCCGGATCAGCAATGGGGCGAGCAGGTCGTCGCCTTCATCACGACTGCAGATGGTGAGGACTTCGGTGTCGAGGAACTGCGCGACCACCTGGCTGACAAGCTCGCCCGCTACAAGCTGCCACGCGAAGTCTTCGTCATCGACGAACTTCCGCGCAACCCTTCAGGCAAACTGCTCAAGCACAAACTGCGCAGCGAGGTGGCTGCCGACTGACGAAGGCCGAGAGCCGCGGTCGTCCTGGCCGACCGTCGATTGCATAGCCAGGACGTCCCATCCCACCCGGACCTGTGGTGGACTGGTGTCATGAGCGATGCCTCACTGAGCCTGCGCCACCGGATCATCAACGCGGCCATGCGCACCGTGTACTTCGGCCGCATCCGCGTGCTCGACCTCAGCTCGAGCCCGGATTCCCAGCCACCGAAGTCGGCATCATCTCCCGCCGAGGCGACCCCCGCCTCAGGTGCCGGCCGTCCCGCCGCATCCGCTGACTCTCCTTCCGCGCCCGACGGAGGTCCCGCCCGGCGACCGCGCCTCATCATCGCCAGCCACCGCAACGGCGCGATCGATGGCCACCAGGTGCTAGCAGCGTTCCCGCACGCTCAGTTCCTCGTCTCGATCCAGCTGCTGCGCCATTGGTTCCTCCGCCTCTTCATTGCCGGCATCCCCGTGGTCCGTCCCAAAGACGTCGAGCGCTACGGACTCGATCCCGCCTCCGTGGCCAGCCCCGTCGAGGCAGGACTCGCCCACCTGCGCCGAGGCGGTGACCTCGGCATCTTCCCCGAGGCCAGCAGCGATTGGGGCCACCGTCCGCAGCCGTACAAGTCCGGCGCTGCCCGGATCGCGTGTGCCCTCATCGAAGACGGCATCGACGTCGAGGTCATCCCCGTGGGCCTGTTCTATTCGACCCCGGATCGGTTCCGCTCCCGCGCCGAGGTGGTCCGCGGTCGCGCGGTCACGATTCCCGACCGCGACGGCAGGGAGGTCAAAGAATGGGAGGCGGCGGTCGCCTCGGCGATGGGTGCCGCCCTTGACGATGTGTCGGTGAACTGCCCGGACGAAACGACGTTCGCCGCTGTCGAAGCCCGTGCCCTCGACCGGGCGCGGAGGACTCCGGGCGCCTCGGCGAGCTATGCCCAGTCGTTCCTCGAGCTGCAGAATGAGGTCGGATCCGCCGTTCCCGACGGCGACCGCCCTACCGGTGCGGGCCAGGCGGACGGCGGCCCCACCTCGGCGAATGTCCCCACGACACCGCGCACCTTTCCCGTCATCAGGTGGGTCGGATTCTTGGCTCTGTGGCTCTTCGCCCCGATCCTTGTGGCCGCCGCGGTCGCCGGGTCACGCGCGGACGGTCGCAATACTGTCACATTCTTTCGCATCCTCGTGGGCTTCGCAGCGGTTATGGTCTGGGTACCGGCGCTGATCATCGCGGCGTTCTTCTGGCCCGCGGTCATCGGCGCAGGTGTCCTCAGCGGAGTGCTCGGCTGGCTGCTGCTGGGAGTCCGCCGCATCCGACCGTGAACCCCGGCAAGCCACCCATCGCACCGTCCCTTCAACCCCACCGACCCAACGACCGCATCACCCTCTCAACCGCACCGACCTCTCAAACGCACCACCCTCGACGAACCGCACCGCACCCGATGAACTGTTTCGTGAACCGCAGATCCGAAGGAGCCCCGATGAGCCTCACACTCCGCTTCACCGATCCCCTCGCCACCGAGCTGGCCCGCAGCGGCGGCAAGGGCGCAAGCCTGGCGAAGTCCGCGCAGAACCTGCCCGTGCCCGGCGGTTTCATCGTCACCGCCGACGCCTATTCCCAGTTCATCGCACCGCTGCAGTCGCGGATCTCCGAGCTCATCGGCACCGACTCTCCCGCCGAGGCGATCGCCGACCTCATCCGTGCCACCCCGTTCCCCGATGCGTGGCTGTCCGAATTCGACGGAGCCGTTGCCGAGGCGGGCCTGACCGGGCAGGCCGTGGCAGTGCGGTCCTCGGGCACGATGGAGGACCTGCCGGGTGCAGCGTTCGCCGGGCAGCACGACACCTACCTCGGCGTGCGTGGAACCGCCGCCATCGCCGAGGCGGTGCGCGACTGCTATGCCTCCCTGTGGAACGAGCACGCCTTCCGCTACCGCCGGCAGCTCGGCGTCGATCAGCTTGAGGCGAAGATGGCCGTGGTCGTCCAGCTCATGGTCTCAGTCAGCGCCGACGAAGCCGCTGGAGTCGCGTTCTCCGTCGACCCGGTGCGCGGCAACACCGACGAGGTGCTCATCAACGCGGCCTTCGGTCTCGGCGAAACGGTCGTCGGCGGGGAGGAACCGGTCGACGAATTCCGGGTCCGCAGGGAAACCGGCGAGCAGGTCGCAGCCGAGATCGCTGAGAAGCCCACCGCGCTCATCATGAGCGGCGGTGGGAACGGCGCGGGCGACGGGGCCGGCCACGACGTCGGAGGCGACCGCCTCTGTGAGGGAGGCGGCGCGCGGACGAGGGTCGTCGACCTCGGCGCGGAGCAGCGCACGCGTCCGGCGCTGACAACGGCGCAGGCGAAACAGGTCGCCGAGCTCGCGGTGGCCGCGGAGAACCATTTCGGGTTCGCTCAAGACATCGAATGGGCGCTGCATGACGGCGATCTCTATCTGCTGCAGTCGCGGCCGATCACGCGGGTGGCTCCGCGGTGGACCCGCGATGAGTCCGCGGAGCGCTTCCCCACCCCGGTGACACCGCTGACCTGGGATCTCGTGGAGGCCGGCTTCCATCATTCGCTCAATCACAGTTTCGATCTCATGGGGCTGCCGCCGTTCGATGACAAATGGTTCGTCATGCGCGATTTCTATATCTACGGCAATCAGACCGCGGTCGATCTCTACGCCGGTCGGCTGCCGACGAACATGCTCTCCAGCGTCGAGACGATCACCGAGTCGCTGCCCCAGATCGCTCGGCAGTTCGGGTGGGTGCAGGAGCTGCCGGTGCAGTGGATGCGTGATCTCGACACGTATCTCATCGGGATCGGTCGCCTGTCGAACGAGCCGTTGGAAGACAAGTCACTGGCACAGGTGTGGGATCACGTCATTGCGATCAGTGACCTCGGCACCGAGTATTTCCGGCCGAACATCGCGATTTCGCTGACCCAGGGCACACTCTATGCGGCTCTGCAGCACATGCTCTCGCTCGCTCTCGACGAGGATCAGGCACAGGTCGTGTTCGAACGCCTCATGGCGTCGACGGAGACGAAGACGTCACAGGTCAACGCCGAGCTGCGCGAGCTCTCGCAGCTTGTCGCCGCCGATGCTGATCTGCTCACTGCGCTCGAGGCCCACCATGGTGAGGCCGGGGTCGCGGAGCTGGAGAGGTTCCCGCAGTTCAAAGCATCCTTCGACCGGTTCCTCGAGCAGCACGGACACCGTGAACTCGACTTCGACGCCTACCATCCGACGTGGGTCGAGGCTCCGCACATCGTGCTCGACCAGATCCGCCTGCTCGCCGCACGGACCGTGGCCGAAGCAGAGGCTTCGGACGTCGGGGCCAGTCCAGCGGGTGGTGGAGATGGTTCTGCCGCTGCGGGAACCGGGTCGCCGGAGCCGGGCGCAGGGTCCGCGACCGCGCCGATGACGGACATGGAGCGCAAGATCGTGCAGGCAGAGACCGAACTCGCCGTCGTCAATGCGGCACCTGAGAAGCTGCGCTATCTCGTCCAGGAAGTCATCCGTCTGGCCCGCACCTACACGGCACTCGATGACCTCGAGCACTATCAGACAACGCGGCTGACCCTGCCGATGCGGCGCGCGCTGAAGGAGCTCGGCGGCAGGCTCGTCGATGCCGGGGTCCTCGTTGAGGCCGCGGACGTGTACTTCATCGACTTCGAGCACCTCGACACGGCGATCCGTGCCGACGCCGCGAACCGTGACCTAGACGCCACCGACGCCGACGCCGCGGACCGCGAGGTGGACACCGCCGACGCTGCCGCAACCCGCGCCTCAACGAGCCCGGTCACAGGCACCACGGGAACAGGATCCGCTCTGACGAGCCTCACAGAGATCGCCGCACAGAACAAGGCCGCCTACCAGGCCGCTGTCGATCGCACACCCGAATGGGAGTACGGCAAGGAAACAGCAGCAGTCGACGCTGACAGCGACCACATCACCGGCACCGCAGGCAGTCCGGGGACCGTCGAAGGCGAGGTCTTCGTCGTCCACTCCCCCGCTGACTTCTCATCATTCCCCGACGGAGCGATCCTCGTCGCGCGCACCACGAACCCGGCATGGACCGCCCTGTTCTACCAGGCCGGCGGGGTGATCACCGAAAGCGGCGGAGCACTTTCACATGGAGCGGTCACCGCTCGAGAACTCGGACTGCCCGCCGTCATGGCCGTGCGCGACGCAACCAGCAGATTCACCTCCGGCCAGCGCGTCCGCGTCGACGGATCCAACGGAAACGTCATCGAACTCGACTGAGGCGCAGAGCTCGATTCAGCCCGGACGACAGTTCTACACAGTCTTAGTTGAATAGCCCATGTTTGAAACCGGGCTGCTCAACTCAAACTGGGCTGCTCGCCGCGGCCTTGCCGGACGCCTCGGCGGTAGCCATCCGCAGCACCCGCACCTCACACGGCTTCGAGCGCTTCGACGGGGCTGATCGATGTGGCCGCGCGGGCAGGTTCGCGGCTGGCGACGAACACGGCGATGAGGGTGCCGACGATGACGGCGATGACGACCGTCCAGGGCACGCTCGGTGCGAAGAGGCCGAGCAGCGGCGAGAGCAGGGTCAGCGCGCCGACCCAGCCGAAGCCGATGCCCAGCGGGACGGCGACCGCGCAGGCGGTCAGACTCAGCTGCAGGCCTTCGGCCGTGATCATCCGACGCACGCGCTTCGGAGTCTGGCCGAGCGCCATGAGCAGCCCGATCTCCTGAGTGCGCTGACGCACGGAGAGCATGAGTGTGTTCGCGACGCCGATGACGGCGATGATCACGGAGAAGAGGATGAGGGCCAACGCGAACAGCATCGACTTGTCGATGACGGTGGCCAGCGCGTCTTCGAGGCCGCCCCACCCTTCCTCGCCGAGCGACCTGGCATACCGCAGCAGCTGATCACGGAAGGTGGTCATGGCGGTGGCGAACATGACGATGAGCGTGATGCCGATGACGAGTCCGATGACCGTGCGCGCGTTCCGGGTGGGATGGCGGGCGATCGTCGAGGCGGCCAACCGGGACACAGCGGTGCGCCCGCACAGCCAGCCGATCGCCGACTGCAGGGGCGGCAGGATCCACGGATGGCCGATGATGACGCCGAGGAAGGTCAGGCTCGAGCCGAATGCGGTGAGCACCACGCTGATCACGCTGATCCGATGATCGGCGGCCCCGATCACGGAATTGACGAGGAACGTCAGCCCCATGGACAGCAGAATCAGCGAGGCGGTGAGCCCGCCGAGTGAGGCGCGGGCATCCTCGGGCCGGGCCTCCACCGCCTGCGAGGTCGCCTCGATCGGTGAGATCCCCGTGATGCGGCGCGCGCCCAGGTACGCCGACAGCCAGGTCACGATGATCGTGGCGAGCGCTGGAACAGCCATGGTTGGGGTGAGGAGGGCGACCTCCTCGGTGATGGCGCTGCCCAGATAATTCTGGGCCGCTTTCGCCAGCCCGGTTGACGCCGCGAAGGCGAGCACCGCGGCGGGGACGGAGATGATCAGGCCCTCCACCGAGGCGGCCCTGCGCAGCCGTTTCGACGACGCCCCGATGAGGCGCAGCAGAGCCAGCTGGCGGCTGCGACCGGCGATGATGATCGAGAACGTGTTCGCGATGACGATCGCGGAGACGAAGAGAGCGATGAGGAAGAAGGTGACACCGATCATCGAGAGGAAGTTCTGCGCGGTCTCGGACTCGGCGATGATCTTCTCGGACGACAGCCACGCGGTCAGGATCGCGATGCCCTGCATGATTGCGGTGCCGAAGAGAGCGGCGATGAAGACGACGAGGATGCTGGGGAAGAACTGCCGCGGATTGGTTCGAATTTCGCGCAGCGGGTTCATCGACTCACCGCGGATTCGGCGCGTTCGTCGATGTCGAGCATGGTCGAGGCGATCGCTTCGGCGGTGATGGTGTCGTTCAGTTCCGTCACGGGGGTGCCGTCGGCGATGAAGATCACGCGGTCGGCGTGGGCGGCGACGATCGGGTCGTGAGTGACGAGCACGATGGATTGGCCGAAGTCGCGGACGGCCTCGACCATGATCACCATAACTTCGCGACCGGACTTCGCGTCGAGGTTGCCGGTCGGTTCGTCGGCGAAGAGGATGTCGGGGCGGGTTGCGAGCGCCCGGGCGATGGCGGTGCGCTGCTGTTGACCGCCGGAGAGCTCGTTGGGTCGGTGTTTGAGGCGGTCTTCCAGCCCCAGGCGGTGGACAACCGTGGTGATCCAGGCGCGTTCGTCGGCATTGGGCCGACGGTCGTCGAGTTCGAAGGGCAGGCGGATATTCTCTTTGACGGTGAGCGTGGGCACGAGGTTGAACGCTTGGAAGACGAATCCGATCCGGCGGCGGCGCAGGGCGGTGAGGTCGTCGTCGCGCAGCTTCGTGATCTCCTGTTCGCCGAGGTGGACTGAGCCCGAGGTGGGACGATCGAGTCCGGCGAGGACGTGCATAAGTGTTGATTTCCCCGAGCCCGAGGGCCCCATCACTGCGGTCAGTTTGGCCGGTGCGATGTCGAGGCTGACCCCGCTGAGAGCCGTGACCGCTGCCCCTTTCGGATCGAAGACCTTCGAAACGTCGCGAAGTCGGGCGATGGGCATCGTTGGGCCGGTGGTCATAGATTCCTCATGCGTCGGTGCAAGCTGTCGTTTCCAGACTAACGAGGATCGGGCTTAAGAAACATGAAAAGCGACTGGCCAGTAGGTGTGAGCGAGCTGTGTACGGTCTGCTGCGAGCGGCACGAGGGAGGGCACTCTGGGCCGGACCGCGTGCGAGGTACCGACCCGCGTGCGATGGCCGTCCCGCCTGCGATGGCCGTCCCGCCTGCTATGGTCCGCTCCCTTTCTCTGGCCGCGCGGCTTCTCATGTGGTCCACTTGGGAGATGACGAATCCAGCGCTCCACCTATCGACGTCCATCGACGCCTCACCCGCCGAGGTGGCGGCCTTCGCCGGCGATCCCGCGAACCTTCCGGCCTGGGCCGCAGGACTGAGCAATGGAATCCGCGAGGCGGGCGGCCGCTGGATCACGGATTCCCCGATGGGCGAGGTCGAAGTCCGCTTCGGCCCGCACACGGAGCTGGGCATCCTCGATCACGACGTGATCTTCCCCGACGGCACGATCGTGCACAATCCCCTGCGGGTGCTCGCCAACGGCACCGGCGCCGAGGTGGTCTTCACTCTGTTCCGTCTGCCAGGAGTCGACGACGCCCAGTTCGACCGGGACGCCGACATGGTTCGTGCCGACCTTGTCCGCCTGCGCACTCAGCTCGAGAGCGACCGCGCCTGAACACGCCCTGCCTGAGCACCCTTCGTCCAGGCCTCGCGCGCGTGCACAAAGCCGACACCAACGACACGGCCCCACGCCCGAGCACGCCCTAGATGTACTTCCCCGTGAGGTTGTGAACACGAGCTGATGGTGTGAGTCCGCCAATACCGGTATGGGGTCGATGGAAATTATAGTCATGGACCCACGCCTCGTAGGCCGCTGCACGCTCG
>NZ_JABKDD010000021.1 GCF_013623905.1 Brevibacterium sediminis | reverse complement strand
CGAAGGGCAATCGTGGACGTCTGGGTTGCGAGGTCATTGGGGGTGTTCCTTCGTTCAGTGGAAACACCCGGTCTGATAGTGCTGGTCAGACCGGGTGTTGCACTAGAACTTAGAAACCGCCGCGGAATTTCTTGACCATGTCGACCACCCAAGGGCAGTGAAAATCTGCATGTGAGGCTATGAAACTCCGTGCGGCGCCCTCAACCGGACGAGAGCGCGAATGATGATCCACAGTATGAGGACGATCCAGACTGCCAGTCCGCACAGCACCAGCAGGGCATCTCCGACCGATCCCGCAGATCCACTTGAGTAGAGCAGGGCCGTCCCGAGCGCACAGAGAGCGAGGCCCATGAGGCCGGTGATGAGCTGGCTCTTCGACAACGCGCCGCGGAAATAATGTAGAACCAAAGCCATTCCGGCGACACATTGCGCCACGATTCCGATGACCGTCGAAATCCACAGGTCCGTATGCGAGCTGACGATCGGAACCAGCCATATCTGCCAGGCGGCAAAGGCCAGGCAGGTCAATGACACCCACTTCATGCCGAGCTTCTTTTCACGCTGAACTCCTTCGCCGTGGCGCTCGAACCGACGTTGATGACCGGTGGACTCAAGTGTATGGGCAGCTCTCGCGGATCGGTGGTCACCGTCCATACTGGAGAGATGGCGAAGATATGGCTGTCCATCGACGTGGAACTGCTCAGCGGAAAGGGAAACTCTCTGTGGCCGCGGCCCGGACGAACGTTTGCCGTGGGGCCGGCGCACACCTTTGCGGACTTCGCAGAGGCCATCAATTCGGCCTTCGCGCGCTGGGATCTCTCGCATCTCTCGGTCTTCACCTTGGCCGATGGGCGAGTCATCACCGACGAGGCCAGCGCTGAGGAATTCAGTGCATCGGAATTCGGGCCGGTCCAGGAGACCTTCGATTTCGCACGGGTGAAGGTGGCGCGCGAGGTGAAGCCCGGTGACGAGTTCCAGTTCACCTTCGACCTCGGCGACAACTGGACTCATCGGTGTGCAGTCAGCGAGTGGAAGATCGACCCGAACCTGATCTTCGACGCCATGCCCGACCATCCTGTCGCGATCTGGGGGTGGGGTGCCATGCCCGATCAGTACGGCAGGCGGTGGGCGACCGATGACGGCAGCGAACCGACCCCGCCGGAACCGGACGCTGCAGACCCGATGACGCAAGTGGTCTGGCCGGACGAAGATGAACAGCCGTTCGTCGACGCCCGAGAAATCCGGGCGGCCACTGCGACGAAGGACGCCGACCGTCTCTTCACTGCGGTCCGCGGCAAGCACATCGACGAGGCACTCCACCTCCTCGGTGCAGGCCTGTCCATGGCGCTCGACCAGGACCGCGACAGTGCGAAGCCGATCGTGGTCTCGGTACTCAACCGGCTGACCTGCCGCGAATTTCCCGGCGACAGTGAACTCCTTGAGGCGCTGGCGGCCCGGCTGCGGGGCGAACCGACTCCCGGTATTGACCTGGATGTCGACATCGAAATGCTCTCAATGACTCACGAAGGGTCGTTCGACGAGTCCGACGGAGGCTATCTTGACCTCCGAACCGGTGAGGTCATCGACTCCATGGTGGTCGACTATGGTGATTCGGGCATCGACTTCGACGAGGACACGGACCGGTTTGTGAGGTTCGACGGCGCAGAGACCAAAGACGGTTGGAACGATATGTATGCCTTCGTCTCAGGACTGCGCGACCCGGAGGTCCGAGATCGGGGACTCATGGCGATCGAAGGCAGGGGAGCTTTCCGCCGTTTCCGCCGGTTCACCGACGACCATGACCTCGGCGACCGGTGGTTCCAGTTCTCTGAGGACCGGAAGTACGGACGAGCCCGCCTGATCCTCGCCGAGAACGGGATCAGAGTCGTCTGAAGAACCGAGGTGGTCGTGCTGTGGCGACTTGCCCGGCCGACTACTCGCGGGCGAATTGAGCGCCGAGGTCCTTGACTATGGTCTCTGCGGATCCGTCCTGGGCGCTGCGGTATCCGGTTCCGGCCCACAGGTGCAGGCCGTGCGGGTCATCGGCCTTCTTCGCCGCGGCGCGGAGCTCCTTCGTCAGATGGTGCACGGCCGGATAGGCGTCGACGGCGATCGGGTCGAACGTCCGCACGAAGTCATTGACCAGCGCACGCGCGGGGCGCCCGGTGAACGCCCTGGTCAGCTGGGTGTCCGTGAACTCGTCGTCGGCCAGTGCAGCCCGATGAGTGGGTGCCGTTCCTGCCTCGTCGGAGCGCAGAAGCAGGGTGCCGACGACGACTGAGCTCGCCCCCGCACCGAGGAGCTCTCCCACCATGGCCTCACCGTCGACTCCGCCGCCGGCTGCCACGGGCAGGTCCACCTCGGCGAGGATGTCACGGACGAGATCGACGGTCGCGCGGTCCTCGATGGTCCGCGTCGGATCGGCCGTACCCGAATGTCCGCCGGCGTGCGGACCTTGGACGATGAGCCCGTCGACCCCGACTTCGGCGGCCGCACGGGCCTCAGCAACCGAGGTCACCGTGGCGACGACCTGAGTGCCGACGGCGTGGAGGCGGTCGACCGCCTCGGCGGTGGGCAGATTGAAGGTCAGCGAGACCAGAGGAACGGGGTGCTCGGTGAGCCAGTCGAGCTTGTCGTCGAAGTTGTCGTCATCCTCGACCGGTTCGGGATCGAGCGTGATACCGCGAGCGGCAGCGGCCGGTTCGAGCGCACTGACGAACCCGTCGAAAGCCTCGCGATCGACAGGGACGGGATTCGGAGCGAAGAGGTTGACGCCGAAGTTCGAGGTCGTCTCGCGCATCCGTGTGATAAGAGGGGCGAGAGCCTCGGCGGTGAGATACCCGCCGGCGACGAAGGGGAATCCGCCGGCCCGGGCGACAGCCTCGGTGAGTTCGGGCGTCGTCGTCCCACCGGCCATGGGTGCACCGATGATGGGCAGTGAGGTCTTCGCGAAGGCGATCGTCACGGTTCTCTCCTATTATCGGCGGCCCGGGCTCGGCGTCTGTAGCCGAGCGAGGCGGCCGCGTGGTCGTGCGTGCTCATCGCCATTCTCACACGATCGGCCGCGGCGAGTATGAGGTGACCGGTCGAAGGTATCCCTCGGAAGTATCGGTCGGCGGGGGAGAGGTGGGCTCTCCGGCGTGATGTGCCGAGGCAGACGCGGTTCCTAACTTCGGTGTCATCGCCCCGATTCCCTGTGATCGGTACTGAACGACTCTGACAAGGAACTGCCATGACACTCATGCTCAACGACCCGGCCCTGCCCGCCGGCACCGAGGTCGTCCGAACCCCCGAGAGCGCGGTCGCCCCGCCCGCCGAACCTCGGGCTCGCGAAACCCACACCGCCGCCACACCCCACCGCGACCAGGCCATCGACCTCATCCGGTTCGGCTGCCTCGTCGTCGTGGTCATCCTCCACTCGATGATGAGCGCGGCCGTGCTCGGTTCCGACGGCACAGTGGCGCCGACGGTCGCGCTGTCGACGACCGCCGGATTCGCCGCAGCGTCCTGGTTCTTCCAGGTCATGCCCCTGTTCTTCATCATCGGGGGATACGCGGGCATCACCGGATGGCGGCGCACCCGTGCTCGAGGCGGAACTTGGACCGACTATCTGCGCGCCCGACTGCGCCGCCTCGCCGTACCCACAGCTGTCCTCGTCGTCATTGCCGGAATCGGACTGTCCGCGGCCGCTGACATGGGCGTTTCCTCCGAACTCATCGCCGAGGCGAGCCGCCGCATCGGCCAGCCGCTGTGGTTCCTCGCCGTCTATCTCGGCCTGTCCTCGCTGGTGCCGGTAGCGGTACATTTCCATGAAAGAGCGCCGAGGCGGTCCCTGGCAGTCCTCGCCGGTGCCGTCATCGCCGTCGACGTTCTCTCCGGAACGACAGGGATTGCCGGCCTCGGCTATCTCAACTTCGTCGTCGTCTGGCCGCTGATCCAACAGCTCGGGTTCTTCTTCGCCGAGGCCTCCGACCGCCCGATCAGCCGTCCCGTGGTGTGGTCGGCGCTTGCGGCCGCTCTGGGTCTCCTCGGCGGACTCGTGGCAGCCGGGGTGTACAGCCCGAATATGCTCGTCAACCTCAATCCGCCGACCGGCGCCCTCGTCCTGCTCGGCGTCGCGCAGCTCTGTGTGCTGCATCTGTTCCATGCCCGGCTGAATCAGGCGCTCAACGTCGATCGGCTGTCCGCAGAGTCGACGATGGTTCCAAGAGAAGCCCCCGCAGCCCTCGCCGAGGCGGCCCCCTCCTCCCGAATTCTGACCGCCCAGTTCTGGGCGCGGGTCATCGCCTGGGGCAATTCCTACGGAATGCAGGTCTACCTGTGGCATATGAGCGTCGTCATCGTCCTCATCGGCGCTCTCGGATGGCTGGCGCAGACAGTCGTCGGCTTCCCGACGGGGATTCTGCTCGACCTGCCGACCGGCACCGTCGCCGAGTTCATCCTTCCCGAGATCGAGTCGGGATGGTGGTGGGCGACGCGTCTGCCGTGGCTGCTTGCAGTCATGGGACTCTCCGCGCTGGTCGCCATGGCCGCGGAGCGGATCCCGTTCCCCTCCGAACAGCGACTGGCCGCAGTCGGTCGCAGCCTCTCAGCGCTTGTCCGTGCTGTCCTTCCGCAGGGTTTCCCGGTCCAGGCATTCAGCTCGCGGGCGCGCGCCATTGTCGCTGTCGGAGCGGCCACGATGGGCATTGCGATCGCCCTCCTCGTCGGAATCGCGCCGATGATCTGGACGGTCGTGGCGGCCGGCCTGCTGATGGGTTCGCTCGTCCTGTCGGCCGGGCTCACTCCACTGCGGCAGCCAGCTGGTCGGTGACAGTGCCCCAGCCGTCGAAGAACCCGAGTTCTTCATGCCGGGCGCGCTGCTCCGGGCTGCCGTGCCGCACGATGGCGCGGTAGTCGGTGCCGTCGGGATGATCGCCGAGGATGATCTCGGTGGTCATCGCCACCGGGTCCGGCAGCGAAGGGTGCCAGGAGCTGCTGACGGCGTTCGTGAACACGAGGCGGCTGCCTTCCTCGATGACGAGGAACACCGCATCGACATGCGGATGCCATTCGGTGCCGTCCTCGCTCATCCGGGTGACGAAGGCACCGCCCGGAGCGAGCTCGAGCGAATCCACGCGCAGACTCAGCGGTGCCGGAATCCACCATTGGGCCAGCTGATCCGGCGTGGTCCAAGCATCCCAGATCGCCTGCTTCGGGGCGCGGATGATCCGCTGGATGCTGAGGTCGAGGTCTGGATTCTGATTGCGGGTGCGAGAGAGCTGAGTGGTCATGATTCCTCCTTGGTCGGGGTGGGCCCGTCGGAGTCGACGGAACCCGTGGTGACGAACTGTTCGAGCCGGTCGGTGGCGCGTTCCCAGATGCGCCGCTGTTCCTCGAGCCAACCCGAGAGCAGATGGAACCGATCCTGGTTGAGCACACAGGTGCGCACGCGCCCGGACTTCTCGGTCCGGATGAGGCCGCACGATTCGAGGCTGCGCACATGTTTCATGAACGACGGCAGCGAGATCGACAACGGCTCGGCAAGCTCTC
The DNA here is from genome assembly GCF_013623905.1 of Brevibacterium sediminis. GTDB lineage: Bacteria > Actinomycetota > Actinomycetes > Actinomycetales > Brevibacteriaceae > Brevibacterium > Brevibacterium sediminis. The sequence goes on along the minus strand of NZ_JABKDD010000021.1, from coordinate 49,457 downwards.
CGACGCTGGCCGGTCCCCGCCCGAGACGCGCGATCACGCTGCGGCGAGTGGGGTCGGCCAATGCCGAGAACATCGCATCGAGCTCATCCGAATACTTAACCATGAGGCTAAGTATTACACCCTGGGGCGGCCTATGGGAAGAGGGCGGCTGAAAGTTCTGTGACGAATGATGACGACGATCATACTCAACTATTGTTGAGCAAGTGAGTTTACTGATACGGTGTTGATCGTCAACATTCCACGACATCACTTCAGCAGAGGGCATGATGATCGCTTTCAAGAATTCGCAGACCTGGGCGCTGTCCGCACGGTTCGAAGCTCTTGACTGTTGCTTGCCCATGCCGATGTTCCGGCTCGTCAACGGCTGATTTACCGCCGATTCCGGGCGCCCGGGCTTTTCTGCGGCGGAGGCTGTCGGGCCTCGCTCGCCTCGCCCCGCCGGACGCTCCGCGTTCTCGCGTGATTCTGGGGCGCCGAACAGAAAGCGCTTGATCTTTCCGGCGATATGTTGAGCAATCACTGCCGAATGGTCGGCCCGTGATCGTCGCAACTCGCGCCGACACCTTCGCAATCACCTCTGATTCACATCCACCACTGACACCACCCAGGACACCCATGACCACCATCAGCTCTCCCGCCGCTCCGACCCGCTCGCCGCAGCGCCGCTCTCACTTCGCTCTCGCCGTGCTCGCAGCAGGTTCCCTCCTCCTCGCCGGGTGCTCCGGATCGGCACAGGCCGAGGACGAAGATGCCACACCTCAGGACGGCGGAACTCTGAAGATCGCCTACGACGTCGATCCGACCTGCCTCGACGGACAGCAGCAGGGCACGAACGTCACCCTCAATGTCACTCGTCAGATCACGGACTCGCTCACCGATCAGGATCCGGAGACCCAGGAGATCAAGCCGTGGCTCGCCGAGAGCTGGGATGTCTCCGATGATGCGAAGACCTTCACCTTCCACCTCCGCGACGGGGTGAAGTTCCAGGACGGCACGGACTTCACCTCCGCCTCGGTGAAGGAGAACTTCGAAGCGATCCAGGATCTCGGCGCGAAGGCTTCCCTGGGGCAGACCTACCTCGACGGGCTGAAGTCGATCGAGACCCCCGACAAGCAGACCGTGACATTCACCTTCGACAAGTCCAACGCCCAGTTCCTCCAGGCGACGTCGACGATGTCGCTGGGCTTCTACTCCTCCGACACACTCGCGAAGTCCCCCGAGGAACGCTGCACCGGAGACATCGTCGGCACCGGCCCGTTCCAGGTGAAGTCCTTCGAACACAACAAGTCGATCGAGCTCGCCCGGTTCGACGACTACGACTGGCCGTCATCGATCGCCGAGCACGAAGGGCCGGCCCACCTCGACGGCATCGAATTCTCCATCGTCCCCGAGGCCTCGGTGCGCAACGGTTCACTGCTGTCGGGACAGGTAGATGTCGACTTCTCCGTCCAATCCCAGGACGAGAAAACCCTCGAGGCGCAGGGACTGGGCATCGCCTCCCGACCGAACCCGGGCGTCGTCTACAACCTCGTGCCCAAGCTCACCGGGAACATCGCCAAGGACAAGTCGGTGCGTCAGGCGCTCGTCAAGGGCATCGACCGCGACCAGCTGCAGAGCGTGATCTCGCAGCACCAGGCTCCGGCCACCTCGGTGCTGGCGAAGTCGACCCCTGAGTACGAAGACCTCTCCGATCTGCTCGCCTACGACCCGGACGGGGCGAAGAGACTCCTCGACGATGCCGGCTGGAAGCCCGGCGACGACGGCATCAGGGTCAAGAACGGCAAGAAGCTGTCGACGACGCTGACCTACTGGCAGGACGCCCCATTCCTCGAGCTCGTCCAGCAGCAGCTGCGAGAGATCGGCTTCGACCTCAAACTCGAGAAGAAGACCACTGCCGAGGTGACCGCCCAGCAGGCCGAGGGCAAGGAAGAACTGACCTTCGGCAACCTCACCCGTGCCGACGGCGATGTTCTGCGCAACTACTTCGGCGTCGACGAACAGAACGGCAACGCGAGGAAGAAGAAGGAGAAGCTCGACGACATCCTCGCCCGCACGACCTCGACGCTCGACGAGAAGGAACGCACGGCGGACTTCACGAAGGCCGCGAAGATCCTCATCGACGAAGGCTACTCGATTCCGATCGTCGAACTCTCCGGAGTGATCGGCACCGGCAAGAATGTCCACGACTTCAAGTACGAGGCCTCCTCGCGCTTCCAGCTCTATGACACCTGGCTGGACGGTGAGCGGTGATGAGCCTGCGCTACCTGGCCTCCCGGCTGGCCCAAGGACTGCTCGTCCTGTGGATCGCGTTCACCTTCAGCTTCTTCCTCCTCTATTGGCTGCCCGGCGATCCGGTCATCACGATGCTCGGCGCCGGGGGAGAGCTGCAGAGCTTCGACCCCGCCGAGGTGGCCAGGCTTCGTGCCGAGTTCAACCTCGACCAGCCGTTGCCCATCCAGTACCTGCTCGCCCTCCTGGCCGTCGTCCGCCTTGACTTCGGCACCTCGATCCAGGCCGGCACCCCCGTCACCGAGGCGATCGCCGCCGCCCTGCCCCCGACGCTCGCACTCGCCGCGTTGGCCTTAGGTCTCGCGTTGGCGGTGGGGATCGTCATCGCGGTTGCCGCGACCCTGACCCGCCGCCCGTGGCTGCGCGACACCCTCGCGGCTCTGCCGGGACTGGGAGTGGCGTTGCCGACGTTCTGGGTCGGGCTGATGCTGCTGCAGGTCTTCTCCTTCCGCTTCCCGCTCTTCCCTGCAGTGGGCACCGGTTCCCCGGCCGCGATCGTGCTGCCGGCCGTGACCCTGGCGATCCCGCTGTCGGCGATCATCGCCCAGGTGCTCTTCCGCTCGCTGCAGAACGCGTGGATCCAACCCTTCGTTACGACCTTCCACGCCTCCGGATACACCCGCCTGCGGCTGCTGCTGCGCCAGGCGCTGCCCGTCGCGCTGCTGCCGGCGCTGACGATGGGCGGGGTGCTCTTCGGACAGGCGCTCGCCGGGTCCGTCGTCGTGGAGAACGTGTTCTCCCGCCAGGGCCTCGGCCGCCTCGCACAGACCGCTGTGACCGGGCAGGACATTCCGCTCGTCCAGGGCATCGTCCTCTTCGCCGCTGCAGTGTTCGTCCTCGTCAACCTCATCACCGACCTCCTGTACCCGCTGCTCGATCCGCGGCTGCGGGCCGCTCGTCGGAAGTTCGAATCGACGACTGGGCACACCCTCGCCGAGGCGGCCGACCGTGAGAACGCCACCGCCGGTGTGAACCCGGCGGGCTCGACGGCAGAGTCCGCATCGACGACGACCGAAGGAGGGCGCTCATGAGTCTGGTCACCGAACTGCAGAAGAACGATCAGATCGCACCGACCGGGCCCGGTGCAGACCGGCCCCACGAGGACCGGGTCCCTGGCGGCGGCACGCCCGGTCGGCTGCGTCGACTCACCTCGGCGGTGGGTTCCACCCGCATCGGGATCGTCGAAGTCATCGCGATCATCGTCCTCGGACTCGCCGCACTCGCCGCCGTCTGGCCGACCCTGCTCACCAGCGTCGATCCGCTCACCGGCAACCCGACCGACCGCCTCCTGGCACCCAGTGCCGAGCACGTCTTCGGCACCGATCAGCTCGGCCGCGACGTCTTCGCCCGCACCATCCACGGGTCCGCGCAGACCCTGTCGGCCAGCCTCGCCGCCGTGCTCATCGGGGTCGGCGCGGGCGTCCTCATCGGCCTCCTCGCCGGCTTCTTCACCGGGGTGCTCGACGCGATCTTCATGCGCACCGTCGATGTCCTCCAGGCCGTGCCCGGCCTGCTGCTGTCGATGGCAGTGATCACCGCGCTCGGCTTCGGCACCCTCAACGTCGCCGTGGCCGTCGGCGTGGCGGCCGTGCCCTCGTTCGCCCGGCTGACCCGCGCCGAGGTGATCCGGTGGCGCTCGACCGAATTCGTCCGCGCCGCCCGCGCCGACGGACTTTCGGCCGCATCGGTCCTAGCCCGGCACATCCTGCCCCAGGTCAGAGGCCCGATCGGGGCGCTGCTCGCACTCGAGTTCGGGTCCGCTGTGCTCGCCGTCTCCGCACTGAGCTTCCTCGGCTTCGGCGCCCCGCCGCCGCAGCCCGAATGGGGTCTGCTCGTCTCCGAGGGCCGCGACTTCCTCGCCGCAGCCTGGTGGATGACGACCTTCCCCGGACTCGTCGTCGCGGCGGTAGTGCTCGCGGCCAACCGTCTCTCCCACGCCGTCAACTCCGAGAAGGAATTCCGATGATCAACACCGATCTCCTCGCCTGGCCCGCAGCCGGTGCCGGCACCGAACTCCTCGACGATGCCGGTCTGGAGACCACCGAGGCCCAGCCGACACCGATCCGGGCCCGGTCGACCCTGTCGCCTCAGGACCCTGAGGTCCTCGAGGTTGCGGGACTGAGCGTCACCTACCCCGGTGCTCCCACCCCGGCGATCGCGGACATCGACCTCAGTCTCGCCCCCGGTGACACGCTCGCGATCGTCGGCGAATCCGGATCCGGCAAATCCACGACGGCAGCGGCCCTGACCGGACTCCTCCCGGCTGGGACGAAGGTTCACGCGCACACGCACAGCCACCTCGGCGAGGACCTCACCTCGGCGAAGCCGCGCACCTGGCAGCGGATCCTCGGTACGGGAATCGCGTACGTGCCGCAGGACGCGGGCGCCGGGCTCAACCCGGTGCGTACGATCGCCTCCGCCCTGGCCGAGACCCTGACCGTCAACGGTTATGCGAAACCGCAGATCAGACCGCGTATCGCCGAGGTTCTCACCGCCGTGGGACTCGACCCGCAGACCCACGGGCGACGGTACCCGCACGAACTCTCCGGCGGGCAGCGGCAGCGCGTGCTCATCGCCAATGCGATCGCCGCCCGGCCGGCGCTCATCATCGCCGACGAACCCACCTCGGCGCTCGACGCGACCGTGGCCAAACAGGTCCTCGACGTGCTGGGCGGCCTCGTCGCCGGTTCGCAGACCGCGCTCGTGCTCATCACCCACGACCTCGGCGTCGCGAAGGAACGCGCCGCAAAGCTGCTGGTCATGCAGGCCGGCCGCATCGTCGAAACCGGGCCCACCGAAGCCGTCCTCGCCGACCCCCAGCATGCCTATACGCAGTCGCTCCTCGCCGCGGCCCCGCACCTCGGGTGGGGGAGACTGCGGCCGAGCACCGACGCTGGCGCCACCGAGACCCACACCGGCGCCGAGGCGGTCCTGTCCGGCCGCGGCATCGTGCGGAACTTCGGCGGGGATCGTCCCGCCGTCGACGGTCTCGACATCTCACTGCGGGCCGGGGCGACCGTGGGAATCGTCGGCGAATCCGGGTCGGGGAAGACCACCTCGGCGAGGATCCTGCTCGGTGCCGACCGAGCGGATTCCGGCGAGATCACCCTCCACGGAAAGCCCGTCACCGATTACGGACGGAAGGACCTCGGACGGCGCATCCGGTACGTCCACCAGGACTCGAGCGCGGCTCTCGACCCGCACTACACGGTCGAGCGGATTCTCACCGAACCGCTGCGCGGCCACCGCATCGGCACCCGAGCCGACCGGCCGGGACGCGTGCGGGAGCTGCTCGACTCCGTCGCCCTCGATCACAGCCTGCTCACCCGCACGCCGCGGGAGCTCTCCGGAGGGCAGCGGCAGCGGCTCGCGATCGCCCGTGCGCTGGCCGTCGACCCCGAGGTGATCATCCTCGACGAACCCGTCTCCGCACTCGACGTCGGCGTGCAGGCGCAGATCCTCCAGCTGCTCGTCGACCTGCAGGATCGCCTCGGCGTCGCCTACCTCTTCATCTCCCATGACCTCGCCGTCATCGAGCAGATCGCCGACGAGGTGATCGTGATGAAGGACGGACGTGTCGTCGAATCCGGGCCGACTGCTCGTGTGCTGCACGAGAGCCGTGACGACTACACGCGGGCGCTCATCGACGCAGTGCCGTGCTTCGACGACTCCGCCGTGCGCACGGCCGAGCGCGCGACTTCGACAGAGACCACCGACACCGACCTGCGCGCGACGTCCACCGACACCGGCGACGTATCGCTGACCCCGAACCCCACCGAACTGACAGGAGCATCCCATGCCTGAATTCGACAGCAGCATCCCCGGCCAGCCGCGGCAGGTCCACCTCGCCGCGCACTTCCCGGGCGTGAACAACACGACCGTATGGTCCGATCCTGCCTCGGGCAGCCACATCGAATTCGACTCCTTCGCTCACCTCGCACAGACCGCCGAGGCCGGATTCTTCGACTTCTTCTTCCTCGCCGAAGGCCTGCGCCTGCGCGAACACCAGGGAAAGATCTTCGACCTCGACGTCGTCGGTCGTCCGAACACCACGGCCGTACTGTCCGCGCTCGCCGCCGTGACCAAGCGCATCGGCCTGGCCGGAACTCTGAGCTCGACGTTCAACGAACCCTTCGACATCGCCCGCCGGCTCGCGACGATCGACCACCTCTCGAACGGTCGCGCCGCCTGGAACGTCGTCACGACCTCCAACGCCTTCACAGGCGAGAACTTCCGCCGCGGCGGCTACCTCGACTACGCCGACCGCTACCGCCGCGCCGAGGACTTCATCGACGTGGCTCGGAGACTCTGGGACACCGCCGCCGGTGACGGGTCGTTCACGCATGCCAGCGACTTCTTCGACATCGCCGGACGCTTCCCCGCCGGCGCCCTGCCCGGCGGTCACCCCGTCGTCTTCCAGGCGGGGGACTCGGACTCCGGCCGTGACTTCGCCGTCGGCTCGGCCGACGTCATCTTCACCCGCCACTCCGACCCCGAATCCGGACGGAAGTTCTACGCGGACGTGAAATCCCGGCTGGCCCGCTACGGCCGAACCGAAGACTCCCTGAAGATCTACCCGGGAGTCTCCGTCATCCTCGGCGACACCCCCGCCGAGGCGGCCGAACGCTCCCGCGAGGTCGCCGCCCAGCAGGTCAGCGAGGCCGGTGCTATCGCCTTCCTTGAACGCGTCTGGGACCGCGACCTCTCCGCCTTCGACCCGAACGGACCTCTGCCCGATGTGCCGCCGGCCGGCGAATCGATCTCGCAGGGCCGGGTCAAGCACATCAAGAACGCGGAAGCCACGATCGCCTCCTGGCGGCAGATCGCCGAGGCCGAGAACCTCACCGCCCGAGAACTCGTCATCCGGGTCTCGACCCGTCACTCCTACGTCGGCACCCCGCACCAGGTCGCGACCGACCTCGCCGAGGCGGTCCGCACGAAGGCCGCCGACGGTTTCATCCTCGTCCCCCACCTCACTCCGGGCGGACTCGACGAGGTCGTTGAGAAGGTCGTGCCAGAGCTTCAGGAACTCGGGGTCTACCGCACCGAGTATCCGGACGGGTCCCTGCGGGAGAACATCGGACTGCCCGCCGCCCGCACCGCCGCTGACTGGGCCGCCGCCCGTCGCGAAGCCCGCAGCACCGCCGCCGCAGCAACCGACACCACAGAGATCGGTGTCGCCGGCACCCCCGACGCTCCGACCCGCGAACTCAAGGAGGTGGGCTGACATGTCGCGTGTCGTCCTGATCTCGGCCAGCCCCGCGGAGAACTCGAAGACCGAGGCACTGCTCGAGTTCATCGCCCGCAGGCTCGGCCAGTACGGCCACCGTACGGAGTTCATCAAACTCCGCCACCTGCCCGCCAGCCCCCTCCTGGCCGGTGACGGCAGTGACGGTCTCATCTCCTCGGCGCGGGCCACGGTCGCCGCGGCCGATGCCGTGGTCGTCGGGTCCCCGGTCTTCAAGGCCACGTACACCGGCCTGCTCAAGGTCTTCGTCGATCTGCTGCCGATGGACGCCCTGCACGGCAAACCTGTGCTGCCGTTGCTCACCGGCGGATCCGCCGCCCACGTCCTCGCCCTCGACTACGGCCTCAAACCGCTGCTGGCCACGCTCGGGGCGAGCTCGATCGGCCGCGGACGCTTCGTCGTCTCGAGCAACGTCCTCCCGGCCACGGACACGACCCCGCCGCGCATCGATGAGTCCGTCGAACGCGATGTCATCGATGCGATCGACCAGTTCGATTCGGAACTGACCGTCCGTGCGCGGTCGTGCTCCCACGCCGAGGCGGCCGCCGCCGAATCCCTCATCACCGCCCCGATCACGACCGAACGGAATCCCTCATGAGCGTCATCATCGCCACCACGCTGACTCCCGATCCGATCTCCGGCCCGGCGACCGCGAAGACCCTTGACGGGCATGCGGACTTCGCGCTCATCCCCGATGACTTCACCGGGCTCGACGCGCTCGAGTTCGCCTCCTGGCTCGGCCCGCTGACCAGTCGGCTCGGGATCGTCCCCGAGGTCCGCGCCACTCACCTCGAGCCCTTCCACCTGGCGACCGCCTCGGCGACGCTTGACTATACGGCCCGCGCACGTGCCGGACTGGCCGTGGGAATCTCATCCACCCCCGCCGAGGCGGTCCTCTTCGGTCGACGCGGCCCCGCCCCGGCACCCGCTGCCTGGGCCGAGGCCGCATCCGTCATCGACGTCATCCGCCGACTCTGGGACTCCTGGGACAACGACGCGATCATCCGCGACGAGGCCACCGACCGGTACATCGATCGCGACCGCCTCCACTACATCGAAGCGCAGGTCCAGGACTCGACGGGAGTCGACTACTCGGTGCTCGGCCCCTCGATCACGCCGCGCCCGCCGCAGGGCCACCCGCCGATCATCGTCCGTGCGGAGGCCTGCAACGAGGCGGCCCGCGGCGCCGCCGACGTCGTTCTCGCCGACGAGGCCGCCGGCACCATCTCGCTCGAGGATCTGCGCACCGAACTCGACCCCGGGGTGCCGGTGCTCACCGTCCTGCCGGCACCGACGACCCGCGCCGAGGTGGCCGAGCTCGTCAGCTCCGTGCGCATCCTCGTCGAACGCGGGGCCTCGGGGGTGCTGCTGACCGCGTCAGCTGAGAATCAACTCGACTTCAGCGTCCGCCTCGTCTCCGAGATCCTGCCCGCCCTGCACGCGGCGGGACTGCGTGACACCCCTGAGGTCGTTGCGGCACTGGGCGGCGGCAACGACGCGAGCGATCTGCGCGGCCGCCTCGGACTCGCCCCGGCCGTGAACCTCTATGCCGATGCGTAAGACGTCGGCTGCGGCGGACCTCACGACCGGCGGTGATGCGTCGACGGCATCCGATTCGGGCGGGCACCGCGCCGACCTCACCTTCATCGGGGCCGGGCCGAAGACCCTGGGCATCCTGCTCGCGATCGCCGCGAACACGGACGCCGGGGCAGGCCTGCGCATCCACCTCGTCGACCCGTATCCGGCCGGAGCCGGGCGGATATGGCGGACCGAACAGTCGCCGCACCTGTGGATGAACTCGCGCACCGAGGACATCACGATCTTCCCGGACGAGTCCTGCCTGCTCGAGAATCCCGGCATCATGGGACCGACCCTGCACGAGTGGATCCACGGGCCCGGTCGGGAGCGCCTGACGCAGGCTGGCCTCGGCGCCGAGGCGGCAGGGCTCGACTCCCAATCGTTCGCCAGCCGCCGGGTCCAGGGACACTACCTGTCGGCTGCCTTCGAGCTCGCTCTCGATCGGCTCGGCACCGAGGTGCACATCCACCGTGCCCGCGCCGAGGCGGTGCGCCGCGGCGAAGGCGACCGCGGCTTCGTGGTCACCACCTCCGACGGTGCGGAGATCGCCACCGACGTCCTCGTCTCGGCTCAGGGGCATCTCGATATGCACACCGCCGAGCAGGATGCGGTCCTGGCCGACCGCGCTGCCGCCTCGGCGGGACATGACCTGTACTACCAGGCTCCCGGATACACGGCCGACCTCGACTTCAGCGGCATCCCTGCCGGCGCAGAGGTGCTCACTCGCGGCTTCGGACTCGCGTTCCTCGACTTCATGGTCATGGTCACCGAGGGTCGCGGCGGTGAGTTCGTCGACGACGGGGAACGGCTTCGCTACCGGCCCTCCGGCACCGAACCGGTGCTGTGGGTGGGATCCTCCCGCGGGGTCTCCTACAGTCCGAAGCTCGGCTACAGTCAGGTCGATGTCCCCGGCGCACCGGCCGTGGCACTGCGGTACTTGGACCGTGTGTCTGAGAGAACCGGCAGCGTGGGAGGGGACCGTCGCGGAAGCGGGCAGCGCCTCGGCGAGAGTTCCCGGTTCATCGAGTTCGATGCGGTGCTCGGTCCGCTGTTCGAACTCGAACTCACCTATGCCCACTACGAACACGTGCTGTGGAAGCGCGGCATCGACGCTCCCGAACTGCTCGAGCGCATCGATGCAACCGCCGAGCGGGTCCGCGCGGGCCGCATCGGTGCGGACGGGGCAGAAGCCACCACCGGCGCCGTCTTCGAGACCATCGCCGAGGCCGCCCGCGACGTCATCACAGACGAGGCCGATCTGTTCGACCTGGACCGCATCAACCGTCCGCTGGCCGATCTGCGCTGCGATGATCTCTCTTCTGCAGAGGCGAGCGTGCGCGACCACATCTCCGGGCAACTCAAGCGCAGTGCCGATGTGCACCACTCTGCCGACCTCGCCGTCTTCACCGCTCTGGTCAAGGCATATGTGCAGATCAGGATGCTCGTCCGCGACGGTCGAGTCAGCAATGGCGATCGCACGGAGTTCGTCGAAGGCAGCTTTCATTCCCTGTTCTCGTTCATCGGCAGCGGCCCGCCGCCGAAGAGAGTCAGACAGATCCTCGCTCTCCACGAAGCCGGTTTCGTTCGGTTCCTCGGTCCCGGGTTGAGCATCGACGCCGCTGCTGCCGGTTTCACCGCCCGCTCCACCGCTTACCCGGAGGCGAAGACCTTCACTCATCTCGTCGATGCGCGCCTGGCTCGGCAGAGTGCGGAGAAGGCAGCCGATCCGGTCCTCGAAACACTGCGGGCGGACGGCCGACTGCTGCTCGAGACCGCGGCTCACGCGAAGCTGCGCACCGACGGTGCCGGTCGCGCGCTCGACGCACATGGTCGGGCACAATGCGATCTGTTCCTGCTCGGTCCCGCGGTCTCCGGATCGACCGCCGAGGCCTTCACCCGACCGCAGACGGGCGCCCCCGTGTTCGCTGACAACGAGCGCATTGCCGGAGCGATCCTCGACGCCGTGGCGGCAGGATCCGACCGGCGGGAGCTCCTGGCCGGGTGACCGGCGACCGACAGTGGGACTGCTCGATCGTCACAGAGAGCTGCCGCGGTGGGAACGAACGACGGTCACGTCGCGTGCGTACGAGTCGGCGGACCGCCTCGGCGAGGGATGCCGACTTTCTACGTCGAAAAATGACATTCATCGACGACATATGACGCGACGTGACCATCCGAGACGGCGCGTTCGCGCGAGCGCATCTGGGGCACTCACACTGAATCACACCGCAGATGCAGCGGTGCCCATCAGTGAAGGAAGGATCCGCCGTGAGTTCACCCCGTTTCGAACCCACCACACCCGCCGGAATCTCGACCCGATCGGTGCACTCGGGAGCCATGCCCGAGGCACACACCGGTTCGGTCGTGGCCCCGATCTTCCAGACTTCGACCTTCATGATGGACACTCCGGGAGAGACTCGCGCCGGCTTCGACTACGCGCGCACGGGCACGCCTAACCGCAGCGACCTCGAACAGGCTCTGTGCGAATTGGAGGGCGCGTCGTTCGCCGCGGCCGTCAATTCCGGAACCTCGGCCGAGGTGGCCGTGTTCTCTTCTCTGCTGCGTCCCGGGGACGAGGTCATCCTGCCCCGCGACGTCTACGGCGGGACCTTCCGGCTCCTGCAGAATGAATACGTCCGCTGGGGCGTGGTCATCCGCACCGTCGACCTCACGGACACCGCGGCGCTCGCCGCCGCCATCAACGACAACACCGCGATCATCTGGGTCGAGACCCCGAGCAACCCCGGGCTCGACATCATCGATATCGCCGAGGCGGCCCGCCTCGCCCACCGAGCGAACGCGCTCCTGGCCGTGGACTCGACCTTCGCGACCCCGGTGCTCCAGCGTCCGCTCGAGCTCGGCGCCGATATCGTCGTGCACTCGACGACGAAGTTCATCAATGGCCACTCCGATGTCATCGGCGGGGCGGTCCTCACCGGTGACGGGACGAGCTGTCCCCGCGCCGCCGAGGTGGTCGACCGTCTCGAAAACCACCTCGCTTCCGTCGGGCTGGGCATCTCCCCGTTCGACGCGTGGCTGACCAGGCGCGGGATCAAGACCCTTCCGGTGCGGATGAAGGCGCACTGTGCCAACGCGCAGGCGGTGGCCGAATGGCTCGAGACCCGCGACGAGGTGGCCGAAGTGATCTATCCGGGCCTGCCCTCGCACCCGGGCCACGAGGTGGCGAAGCGGCAGATGAGCGGGTTCGGAGGAGTGGTGTCCCTGCGCACCGACACCGAGGAGCGGGCACTGTCCCTGGTGGCGAACACGAAGCTCGTCACTCTGGCCGAATCGCTCGGAGGAGTCGAGTCCCTCATCGACCACCCGGCGACGATGACGCACCTGTCCGTGGCCGGCAGCGAGGTGAGCGTCTCCGGCAGGTTCATCCGCCTGTCCGTCGGGATCGAAGACGTCGAAGACATCCTCGCCGACCTTGCGCAGGCGCTCGACGCCACGTCCGGTGATGCGGGCACGAGTTCTGCCGACGGAGCCGCACATACCGCTCCTGCGGGAAAGCACCACGTCTCGTCTCGAGCGGCTGCGGTCCCCGTATAGCCGACGGCATCACGTACCGGGAGCGACACTTCCTCCCGGTACGTCGGCACACCTCACCCTTCGTGGCAGACCACCTCGTTGCAGCGGGGTGATTCGTCGCGAAGGTTGAGGGACGCTCAGACACGTCGTGCGCAAAGGCGCGGCTGATGCGGTCCGGGGCTCCAGCGCCCACCTGGAAATCCAGTGGGGCCGGTCACAGGGTGTCGGGAAAACCCGACGTGGGGTCGGAGGTCTTCGTGCTGTTCGCGAGCCCGCGGCTCCCGTAGCGTATTTGCTATGAGTGAGAAGACCCCCGAGAACCCGCAGGATCAGGAGCCGCTCGGCCCCGATCCGCAGGAGCCTCAACCCCCACAGCGCGAAGAGTCGATCAGCGCCGAAGCGATCGTCAATGCACCGCCGACCACCGAAGTCGACGCAGCAGCGGTCGACGTACCGACCGCTCGCGAAGCAGGAGAGTTCCGGACGAAACCCGTCGACCTCGACGTGCCGTTCGCGACGGGCTCGACCCGAGTGATGGGAGCCGGCGAACAGGCCCAGCGTCCTGACTACCCGCCGATGAACCCCACCAGGCCGGTCACCTACACTCATCCGACGGCTCCTGCGCAGCCTGGCCCCCGCACCCATCCCTCGGCGCAGGCCGCACCATCCGGGTACGCGCCCTCAAACAACGCGAACTACCCCACCCCGCCCGGCCACGCCCCTCAACCCGGATCGCGCCCAGCACCACAACCCGGCCCCCAGTTCGGTCGGCCCGCGCCGCATGCACAACCCATGCCGACAGCGCAGCCCATGCCGATGCCACAGCCGATGCCGCGTCCGCGGCCGCCTCGGCGGATGAAGCCCAAACGTGACCCTGTTGCGTACGCACCGGTCACCGGCTCACTGCCGCTGAGCCGGGACGAGGTCACCGAGATCCCCGCCGACGGGCCCATCACCTGGCCCAAACGCCCCACCGGAATCATCGGTGTCGCGAACCTCGTGCTCTCCGCCGTCCTCGCCCTGATCTGGGCGTGGATCCCGCTGGGTCTGCTGTTCACCGGAATCGGCGGCATCTTCGCCCTCGGTCTCGGCGTCCTCGCCCTCCTCGTCTGGGTCCTCGTCCAGCAGGGCGCGAACAACGCCGAACGCTACCGGGCCGAACTCATCTACTCCGATAAGATCCCCGTCCCGAAGATCGAAAGCAGCAATCGCGATCCCGGCATCGGCCGCTTCCTCCACAACCGTTGGCTGCAGGTGAAATCCGGTGCGTTCTGGCGCTCGACCGCCCACCACTACATCAAGATGCTCCTCGGCCTGATCGTCGTCGCCGGCACCATCGCCGCAATCTGCGGATCGATCTTCGGCATCTTCGCAGCCATCAACCCCCATGGAGTGAATACCTTCTTCATCGGCGAAACCATCGACGGACCGGCCCGCATCGGTGTGGCCATCGGTTCAGTCATCGTCCTCGCCAGCTCCCTGGCCATCCTGTGGTTCGCCCCGCTGCTCGACCGCGCCCTCGACCGGGCGTTGCTCGCCCCGGCCCGCACCGTGGCGCTGCAGGCCGAGGTCACCGAACTCGATCGGGCTCGCATGGCCGGCCTCGAGGCGGCCGCGGCGGAACGTCTGCGTATCGAACGCGACCTCCACGACGGAGCCCAGCCCCGCCTCGTCGCCCTGACCATGACTTTGGGAATGGCGAAGACGAAGATCGACTCCGATCCGGAGAAGGCGAAGGAACTCGTGGCCGAAGCCCATACCGAAGCCAAGGGCATCGTCAACGAACTCCGCCAGCTGGCCCGCGGAATCCACCCCGCTGTCCTCACCGACCGCGGACTCGACGCCGCCGTCTCCGCCCTGGCCGGACGGTCGACGATCCCCGTCGACGTCGATGTCCGCCTCGAGGGGCGGATCGGACGCGAAGCCGAGGCCGTGTCCTACTTCGTCGTCGCCGAATGCCTGACGAACATCGCCAAGCACTCCGGTGCCACCCGTGCCAGTGTGTTCATCGCCCCGACCGAGACCGGTGTGCAGATCGTCGTCACCGACAACGGCCACGGCGGTGCACGTGTCGACCGCACCGGGCGTCACACCGGGATCGCAGGTCTCATCGACCGGGTCGAAGCCGCTCGTGGCACACTGAACCTGACCAGCCCCGCAGGTGGGCCAACGACTGTAGTTGTGGAGGTGCCATGCGCATCGTAATCGCTGAAGACTCTGCCGTCCTGCGGGCCGGACTCGAAAGGCTGCTCGCCGACGCCGGACATGAGGTCATCGCCGCCGTGCCCGACGCCAACGAACTCCTCGCCGTCGTTCACAACGATCCGCCGGACCTCGCCGTCATCGACGTGCGCATGCCCCCGACGTTCACCGATGAAGGCATCCGCGCCGCCGTCCTCATCCGCAAGCAGAACCCGGACGTCAAGGTCCTCGTGTTCAGCCAGTACGTGGAGGAGCAGTACGCGTCCGAACTCATCGCCGAGAACACCGGCGGCTTCGGCTACCTGCTCAAGGACCGAGTCGCCGACGTCGAAGACTTCCTCACTGCCGTCGACGAGGTCGCAGGCGGCGGCACCGTTCTCGACCCGGAGGTCGTGTCCCAGATCCTTGTGCGCACGCGCAAGAAGGACGGACTGTCGACCCTGAGCCCCCGCGAGATCGAAGTCCTCCAGCTCATGGCCGAAGGCAAGTCCAATGCCGCGATCGCCGGCACCCTCTACCTCAGTGCCGGTGCCGTAGAAAAGCACATCTCCTCGGTGTTCACGAAGTTCGGCCTCACCGCCGACACCTCGGAGAACCGCCGAGTCCTCGCCGTCCTCACATTCCTCGGAGCCTAGAATGCCTGCCACAGTGCGCATCAGCGAATCCGCCCGCGTCGGTCTGCGCGCGGTCCTGATCATCCTCGCCGCCGTCGTCCTCCTCGTCCCCGTCATCGTCAGCACCGCCCAAGGTGCTTCCCGCCTCGACTACGGGCGGATCGAATCGTCTGAACCGCTGCCGAAGGCGATGAAGGAACTCAAGATCGGCCTCGACTCCGGTGGTGCCGTCGACATCAAGACCGCCGACGTCGCCGAGGCGACCGTGAAGCTCACCGGCACCGGTCCCCGCGACAGCTCCGCGAACCTTGAGGTCGACAGTCGAGCCGATACCGCCGAGGTGGCCGTGAAGAACGGCGGGAAACTCGAGAACACCAGGTTGACCGTCACCATCCCGACCAGTGAGGCGAAAGACCTTGCGCTGGACTTCGACGGCAACTACGGCCGGTTCGATGTCACCGGTGACTTCGCCGAGATCAACGCCGACACCGGCGGTGGAACCGCAAACGTGACCGGTTCGGCTGAGAAAGTGCGGACCACGAGCGATTGGGGTGCGACCTACCTGGACGGTGACTTCGGGACGGTGTCGGCCAAGACGGGGGTCGGCGCCATCGAAGGAGAGAATCTCACCGTCAGCGACCGCATCGACGTGGTCAGTTCGACGGGAACCGTCGATCTCGACTTCACCAATCAGGCGATGCCCACCGGCGGAATCATCGCGAAGACAGAAGAAGGCTCGATCGACATGCGAGTGCCGAATCTCAAGCTCACCTCAGAAGAGCTTGATAAGGACTTCTTCTACCGGATCAACGCGAAGTCCAATGACGGCTCCGTCGACCTCGCCTCCGATCTGAAGAAGTACGATGTGGCGGACGACCCGAAGGAAGCCAAGGGCAAGATCCTCGTTCCGATCTCGGCCACAGCCGATACTGGTACCGTCACAGTCAACCAGAACTGAGAAACGACCGGCGCACGGGCGGGCTCGACTTCGGGCCCGCCCATGCGGCGTCTGAGGGGTCGACGAGCATGCAGATCACAGTCTATGGAGCCACCGGAACCTTCGGCGCGCAGTTGGTGCCCCAGCTGCGCGAACGCGGCCACACTGTTATCGCCGCCCATCGCGGGAGCGGGGTCGACACGGTGACTGGGCAGGGCGTCACCGAGGCAGCGGAAGGCAGCGACGTCCTCGTCGATTGCGTCAACCAGCTGACGATGAACGCCCAGAAAGCCATCGACTTCTTCTCACGCAGCTCCCGTTCGATCGCCGAGGCGGCCGCCGAGCAGCCCGGCACCTCCGTGGCCGTCCTGTCGATCGCGTTCCGCCCCGAGGCCGCCGAGTCGCGGATGATGGGCTACTACCAGGGCAAAGCCATGCAGGAGCGCATCTTTCGCCGGCTCGTCCCAGGCGAGCAGCTGCTGATGTTCCGGTCGGCTCAGTGGTTCGAACTCGTTGACACGATGACGGTCAAGGCCGGGCCGCTGCGCTTCGTGCCGAAGATGCGCGTGCAGGCCCTGGCTGTTGCCGAGGCGGCCCGCATGATGGCCGAAGCCATCGACGCACGCGAGCGCGGCACCATCGAGGTCGCCGGTCCCGAGATCAGCGACTTCGCTGAGATCGCCCGCAGACTTGCCGCTGCACGTGCCCGAAAGGCGGGTGTGAAGCCGTCGAAAGTCGTCGGTATTCCCCTGCCCGGGCCGATGGCCCGCGACGGCCTCATCCCACCGTCACCGAGGATGTCCGACGTGACCGTCGACGAATGGCTGCGCTCGGTCTGAGTCCCAGACGAGGTGCTGAACCGGGTGCGAGGCGCTGAACTCCAGGCGCAATACAGAGCCCCGATTCCGGGGCAGGCGTATCATCCGTTCCGGAGGTTCTCATGGATTGGATGGAATACGGGCTCAACTGGGTCGACGCAGTCAGGATCGTCGTCTCATGTGTGGCCTTCTACTTCGGGATCATTCTGCTCTTGCGCATCTTCGGCCAGCGCACTCTGGCGAGCCTGTCGAGCTTCGACGTGGCCGCGATCATCGCGATGGGAGCGATCATCGGGCGGTCCATCCTCGGCGATACCCCGACCCTGGCGGCCGGAATCCTGGGTCTGGCGACCCTGCTGATCCTGCAGGCGCTCAGCGGATTCGGCCGACGCTTCGGATTCGTGCGCAGCGTCGTCAACTCCCCGGCGGTGGTGCTCATGGCCGGTCGTGAGATCCTCAAGGACAACCTGTCGAAGAGCCACGTCGACCACGACGAACTCATCGCCAAACTGCGATCTGCCGGCATCCGCAACCGCGATGAGGTGGCATGCGTGATCCTCGAATCGACCGGTCAGATCAGCGTCATCCGACGCGGTGCACCCATCGCCGAGGAGATGCTCACCGGGGTCGTCGGCGCCGACCGAGTGCCCCGCGACGGCTGAGACTCAGTCGAGCCCGAGCACCTTCGCGCCGTTGGTCCACAGCACCGAGCGCATCCAATCATCGCCGAGGCCCAACCCTGCCAGTCCGGAGATCTGATCGACATAGGGATAGGGGATGTTCGGGAAATCAGAGCCGAGGATGACCTTGTCCTCAAGCCTGGCCAGGCGTTCACGGTAGGCGGGGGTCACCTCGGCGGGGGTGGAGAAATACCCGGAGGCGAACATCGTCGTATCGAGATAGACGTTGTCGAATCTCTCTGCGAGATCGGCGAACTCGTCGTACTCGGGCATGCCCATATGGGCGATGACGAACTTCAGCCGTGGGAACTTGGACAGAACGTTCGCCACCGCCTGCGGCCCGGTGTACGTGCCCGGCAGGGGAGCGGATCCAGCGTGGATGACGATCGGCACGCGGGCCTCTTCGAGGGCTTTCCACGCAGGGTCGAGGACCTCGTCGTCGGGGGAGAACGCACCGACCTGGACGTGGACCTTGAACAGCGTCGCCCCGGCGGCAAGTGCGGCCTGGACGTAGTCGGCTGATTCGGGTTCGGCATAGAGGGTGCCGCAGTGGATGACGTCGTCGTGGGCGGCGGCGAACTCGGCGTTCCATTCATTCAGCCACGCGGCCATTCCGGGTTTGTGCGGGTAAGTCAGGGCCGGGATCGCGCGCAGGCCGAGCTCGCGGACGATTTCCAGGCGGGTGTCCGCGTCGTACCGGTAGGTGATCGGCCAGTCGCGGCCGTAGTTGTCCGCGGCATTGTCGAAGTACTCCCACACCTTGTCGAGCACGTTCTGCGGAAGGAAGTGGACGTGGATGTCAGCGAGGCCTGGCAAGCCGAGGGCGCGGACGTAGTCGGGGACTTCGGCATCGGTGCGCGGTGGAGCGGTCATCGTTTCCGGGACCTCGAAGGCGCGACCGATCGTCGTCTCCGGGGCAGGGTTCGCGGTCGGGGCAGTGGGTGCGGTCTGGGCTGCCGAGGGGGTCTGAGCCGCTGCGTCATCGGAGTCGTTCATGGCCCCACTCTATGACCTCGCCGCCCAGGTCTTCACGGGTGGTCGGTCTTCAGCGCTCGCCCATGCCCGACGCATAGACTGCCCGCATGAGCCTGCGCGATCCGTTCACGATCCCCACTCCGTCCCAGGTCAGACCCGTGGGGAAGGCGCCGTACTGGACTCCGGGGCAGACCGTGACCTGGACGTTCCGGCGTTTCGACTTCAACCGCGACCTCGCCGAGGTGGCACGACCGATGCGTGTCATCGCCGACGGGCCGTCCGGCTCTGTTCTGTGGTTGGCAGGGGGTACGCCGACGCAGGAGACCCGCATCGTCGGGTGGGAAGACACGAACGCCCACGATGTGCCGTTGAAGGCACGGTTTCGTCCCATCGCCGAGGCGCCGACGAGGATCAATGTCGAGGGCACGTGGCGGGGTCGTGGAGTGCTCAAGATCGTCCCGACCGAAGCTCCGTTCTCCGTATGGGTGCTGCTCAAAGATGCTGGGGATGATGTCGATCGTCCAGAGTCCGGCGCCGTGCGGGTCGAGTGGTACATCAATCTTGAGACCTCACACCGACGCAGCGATGATGCGCTGTTCACCAGCGATCACATCCTCGATATCACCTTCCCGATCGCGTCTATGCCCCTGCACGCCGAGGACGGTCGGCTCGATCCGACCGGTGCCGTGTTCAAGGACGTCGACGAACTCGCCGCGGCGGCGAACTACGGCGCGTGGCCGAAGGAGTGGTCGGAGATCATCCGAGACAATGGCAGCCATCTGCTCGACCACCTCGGCGATTTCGGGTGGGCCTTCGATCCCGAATGGGAGACGGTGGCCCGCGATCTGGTGGGGAAGGTTCGACTGGGTGCCGCCTCGGTGTCAGAAAAATCGTTCGATCAGGAACATCGGGCGATCCCGAATGGTTGTTATGACCGACAGCATCGGTGATCGTCGCGGATGCACCTGTCGCCCCAATGAAGCACACAAGCGAAGAATGATCTGCTGCTGAAAGGAACCGTCTCCATGACGACCAACCATCGGATTCGCCTGAACTCGCGCCCTGTGGGCGCTCCCACTGCAGAGAACTACCTGCTCGACGAGGTGCCTGTGCCGACCCCGGGCGAGGGGCAGGTGCTGCTGCGCACCCTCTATCTCTCGCTCGATCCGTACATGCGCGGGCGGATGTCGGACGCGAAGTCTTACGCCAAGCCCGTCGAGGTCGGCGATGTCATGGTCGGCGCCACCGTGTCCGAGGTCGTCGAATCCAATGCCGAGGGCTTCACCGTCGGTGAGATCGTGCTCGGCTACGGCGGTTGGCAGGAGTATTCGGTCGAGTCGACCGGACACCTGCGCAAGATCGACCCGGAGATTGCGCCGATCTCCACCCACCTCGGTGTGCTCGGCATGCCCGGGTTCACTGCGTACGCGGGTCTGCTCGAGATCGGTCAGCCCAAGGAGGGTGAGACCGTGGCCGTGGCCGCTGCGACCGGTCCCGTCGGATCCGTCGTCGGTCAGATCGCGAAGATCAAGGGAGCGACTGCCGTCGGCATCGCCGGCGGACCGGACAAGGTCGCTCACCTTCGTGAGCTCGGCTTCGACGTGGCACTTGACCACCGCACGGGGAACCTGCGGCAGGAGCTGAAGGAGGCGGTGCCGCAGGGCATCGACGTCTACTTTGAGAACGTCGGCGGGGAGGTCTTCGACGCTGTGCTGCCGCGGCTCAATACGTTCGCTCGCGTGCCCGTGTGTGGTCTCGTCGCCAACTACAACCTCACCTCGCTGCCCGAGGGGCCGGACCGTTCGGGTGCGCTCATGGGCAACATCCTGACGAAGTCTCTGCTGGTCCGCGGATTCATCCAGACCGAGTTCGCCGAGCGTCTGACCCCGCAGTTCCTTGAGGACATGAGCGGCTGGCTCAAGGAGGGCAAGGTTCGCTTCCGCGAGGACATCCGCCCCGGACTCGAGAAGGCTCCCGAGTACTTCAACGATCTGCTCACCGGTGGAAACTTCGGCAAGATGGTCGTGGCTGTCGGTGCCGAGAGCTGAGGCTTCTAGCATTGCGGACTTGCCTGGCGGTCACTTGACTGTGGGTGCCGGGCAGGTCGCTTGCTTGCCGCGCTGCGTCTTGCAGACCGTCGAGTTGTCAGACTGATCGCTCAGGGTCGATCGCGATGACGGAAACGGGGCTGCCTGTCTGTGCCGCTGTTCGCGGCGGCGAAATCTCACCAGTTAAGGGGTTGATGTCGGAGACCGACACCGAATCACTGTCTTCGTGTGCAGTCACCAGCTGATCGTCGATGACAGTAATGAAGCGCGGTGTGCGTCCCGAACATTTTTCGAATCCGGCAGCTTTAGGGGCGCCATCTTGCGTAACCAAGAATGCGGCGAGTGAATCGTCTCCTCGGTTGGAGACATAAATCCGAGACCCACTTGTGGTTCTGACTCCGACGATGCCGGCGGC
Organism: Brevibacterium sediminis; assembly: GCF_013623905.1. Lineage (GTDB taxonomy): Bacteria > Actinomycetota > Actinomycetes > Actinomycetales > Brevibacteriaceae > Brevibacterium > Brevibacterium sediminis. The sequence goes on along the minus strand of NZ_JABKDD010000021.1, from coordinate 28,119 downwards.
TGTTGAATCGTGGCCCCAGCTCTCCCCGGGTAAGGTCGACGAGACTGCAACAGGAGAGAGCGAGTGGCTCTCTTTGATTTCGCAAGTACGCAAAGTCGAGTCGAGTTCACCGACGAGGTGAAGCCGAGATGGGTGGCAAACGTCGAATATCGCGTGCCTGGGTCCCGTACCGGATTCGAAGGTGAGAACGTCGATGACTCGGGGCGTCGAGCGGTTGAGGTCGATAGTGAAGACTCGGTCTGTCCCCTTATCCGGGACGTATGCGAAACCGTCGTCGGTGAGGAGTATTTGGTGCGGATGCGATTCTGATGCACCGCGGCTCTGCCCGAGCGAATTGAGGTCGACGACAGAATCGACTTCGCCGAGGCTTCCATCGTCATCGATGGGCAGTGCAGCCAGGGTGCCCGAAGCGTAGTTGGCGATGATGAGCCTACGGTCGGTGGTGACAACGGCGTGGACTGGATTGCTTCCGCCACAGTCCAAGGTCGAGGTCAGTGAGAGCATTCCTTCGGGATCGCAGCGGAGAGCGGAGACGTGGTGACCATCACCGTGCAGCGCATATACGATACCGGGATCACCCGCCGTGAGCCAGGACGGATTCGTCAGCGGCAGATTGGCCAGATAGGTCCACGGTCTCTGCGAGCCGGAGCGCGACCAAGAGGAGACTCCGACGCCTCGAGCGTGTCGCTGTTCGGTCGTTCTCGAGCCGATGAGGATCAACTCGGTCATACGAAGCTCACTACGGTGGCAAGGAGAATCGTGATCAGCAGTGCCACGACTGAGACGACCGCCGTCATCAGTGTCATCGACTTCAAAGCTCCACGTGTGGTGAGGCCGAGAAGCGAAGAGAACATCCAGAAGAAGTTGCTGTTGAAATGGACCGCGAATACGGCGCCGGCGGAGATCGCCAACCCGATGATGACCGGCGGAGCGTCGATGCCCGCAGTCGCAGGGCCGATGATCCCTGCGGCGGTGATTGCGGCGACATTGATCGACCCGATCGCCACGTGCAAGACCGCGGCGATGATCCACGAAAGGACTACGGCAGCAATGATTCCTATTCCGGCTTCGGCCGAGAAAAGGCCCGTGAGCACGTCGCTGAGTTCGGTCTTCTTGATCACTGCCGCGAGCGAACCACCGAGTCCGGTAATGAGAAGGATGTTGCCGGAGGTCTCCAAGCCCGTGCCGAATGCGAAGTCCGTTGCTTTGCGACCGGCGGTGAAGCGAGAGAGCACATACGCATAGACCAGACCGACGAAGAGGGCGAACACCGGTTCGCTGAGGAACTCGAGGACCGTGTTCTCGATTCCGAAGGTCCGAGCTATTGCACCGCCGGCGATGAAGACGATGGGAATGAGCACCGACAGCATGGAGACTCCGAGAGGAGGGTTTCGGCCCGACCCTGTCTCCGAAACGGCGCTGCCGGGCTCAGCTAAGACGTCATCAGAAGTCTCGTCTTTCTCCGTATTCCACCACCCGCGGCGCAGAAGCTCCGCGTAGAGCAGCAGGCTGAGCAGAGTAGATGACAGTGCGACGATGAGACCCCAGAGCAGCGAAGTGCTCAACGGGACGTTGAGAAGCCCTGCAATGGATACGGCACCTAGGCCGGGCGCGACGAAGACGACTCCGACAGGTATTCCGACCACCAGGGCACCGGCCATCAGCCCGAGGCCGTTTCGTCCCAGTCGAGATGACGCATTGCGCGCCAGCGGTGCGGCGAGCACCAGCTGAACATCTGGATAGATAGACGGGAAGAAGGCGTTGAGCGCCAACGCCATGGCATAGGGAAGTCTCCTCGGCCCGAAGAATTGGACGAGCAGATCGACGGTCTTTCGAAGTGCGCCGAGCTGATTGAGCAGTGCTCCTATGAGCACCCCGAACCCGATGAGGAGGCCGACATCGACCATGATGTCGCCGAAGCCTTCGGCGAGAGCGGTGACGGATCCGGCGAGACCGAGGCCGCCGGCGATGCCGATATAGAGCGCGCCGACGACCAGCGCAATCACCGGATTGACCTTGGCCCAGATGATCATTGCGACCATGATGATGATGGCGATAGCTGTGTGGATGACGATCATCGTTCGTTCCTTTGAGTTGAGATGTGGACGATCACGGCCCGATCCTTGGGGTCAGAAGATCTGGTAGGCACCGATCAGCCCGGCGACGGCGAGCATGACGAGTGCGACGACGGTGCCGGGAATGAGTACCTTGCGGAAATGATCGCCGAGGTTGACGTTGGCCAATCCGATGAGCAGAAGGAACGATGCAACCAGAGGGCTTGACTGGTGCAGCGACTGCCCGACGAGCGAGGCCCGTGCCATCTCGACTGGGGAGATTCCGAAGTGGCTGGCGGTCTCCGACAGGATCGGCAGGATGCCGAAGTAGAAGGCGTCGTTGGTGAGTATGAACGTCAGCGGAATGCTGAGGACGCCGGCGATCACCGGCATGAAACCGCCGACTCCGTCCGGAATGATCGAGACCAGCCATCGTGCCATCGCATCGACCATTCCCGTGCCGCCCATGATTCCGGTGAGAACCGAGGCGGCGAAGATCATGCCCACGACGCTGACCACACTTTCTGCATGAGCGACGATCTGCTCCTGCTGCTCCTTGATCCGTGGGAAGTTCACACCGAGAGCGATGGCAGTTGAAGTCATGAAGATGACCGCCGGCTCGGTGAAGTCGAGCACGAGAACGACCATGACAGAAATGACGAGCGCGAGGTTGAACCAGATCAGCTTCGGCCGCGCCTTGGGACGCTCGAGGAGGTCGACGGTGCCCGGTTCACTCGTTGCGCCGTCACCTGAGCTGTTCGGAGGGCCGGTCTCCGCGCGCGCAGTCCATCCACTGTGCCCAGCAGAATCATCAGAGGACGCGTCACCATAGTGAGCCTCGAGGCTGACTGTTCCGATCCGTCGCCGTTCGGACAGTCCCAGCAGATAGGCCACGACGATGACGGCAATGAGCCCCGCGGCGATTGCCGGGGCCATCGGTATGAAGATGTCGACGGGGGAGACGTTGAGTGCCGCCGAGGCCCGTGAAGTCGAACCGCCCCACGGCACGGTGTTGAGCACACCATTGGACAGAGCCGCGACGACTGTGAGCACGACCGGACTCAGGCCCAGCCGCAGATAGAGCGGCAGCATTGCTGAGGTGACGATGATGAACGTCGTCGAGCCATCCCCATCCAGAGACACGACCGAGGTCAGCAGAGCTGTGCCTACGACGAGCCTGACCGGGTCGCCCTTGACGAAGCGCAGGATCAGTCGCACCAGTGGGTCGAAGAGTCCGGTGTCGATCATCGTGCCGAAGAAGATGATTGCGAAGAACAGCAAGGCTGCGGTCGGTGCGAGTTCGAGGACAGCGTCGACCACCATGTCGCCCATGCCGAGTCCGGCGCCCGTGAATGCACCGAAAATCAGCGGGATAAGTATGAGCGTGGCAATCGGAGTGGCTCGTTTGCTCATGACCAGATACATGAACACGGCAACCATGGCGAAGCCGAGGATGACGAGCATCGTTGCTCCTTTTCGAGTCGGTGTCAGGTCGTCGGCACAATCGCTTTGGACCAGTAGGTATTCAAATAGGTATACGCAAGCGCGTACTACAATATACACATGAGTGATTTGGAGCACCAGTCCCCGGTCGGAGGTCGACTCGCGAAGACCGATGTGGTCTATCGGGACCTGCGGGAGGCGATCGAGTCCGGAGAACTGGTTCCCGGGCAGTCGCTGCCGGAGGCGTACATCGTTGAACGGACCGGAGCCTCACGGACGCCCGTGCGCGAGGCTCTGCGCCGGCTGGCTGCCGAACAGCTCGTTGAGATTGCTCCGCGCAGGGCCCCGGTCGTATCTCGTCTTTCGCTGCGGCAGGCGCGAGCGATCTTCGAGTATCGCAGGCTGCTCGAGCCTGCCGCCATCAAGCTGATCGTCGGTCGACTCGCGGATGAGCCGGGCCTGACTGCCCGATTCAAGGCGCTACGTGAACAGTTTGCCGAACTGGTCGGGCGCCCCTATTCCACCGAGTTCGCCGAGGAATTCGCGAAGCTGGCCAAAGCCTTCGATGAGCTGGTGATCGAGCTGACGCCGAATGAGTTCCTGGCGCGCGGAATCGTTGATCTCCGCCCGCAGGCGCGCCGATTGCGGCGTATGGCGCACGCCGACATCGCCCGTCTGCAGGAATCTGTACGGGAACACATCGATATGTGTGCCGCCATCGTGGACAAGGATGCCGAACGCGCGATGAGTGCGTGCCAGCAGCATCTCTTCCACGTTGATCGAGCGATCTTCGACGCGCTCCTGAAATCGACTGCCGGGCGTGGTGCGGACGTCGATATCGCGCCCTAGCTGATTACTTCTGCAACCACAGATTTCCGGTCGTCACGACCTGGGATCCGGGGACCACGTCGGTCTCCACTGCCTTCCGCCATTCACAGTAGTGCGGAGTCTGTCGATGCGCTTCGTGGAATGCCTCGGGGCTGGCATAGCGCTCATAGAAGGCGAAGACGAGCTTCTCTGGGTCGAGCTCGATGACGTCGAACGACAGGCAGCCGGGCTCGTCGGTGATCGACGCTGCGGCATTGGCCGCGATCGCCTCGCGGAAGTGCGTTTCTCGTTCAGCTATGACCTGCAGGGTGACCCATACGCTGTACATGATCTTCCTTCCATCTTGAATTAGGTATACCCAAGTGTGTACCGTAATGGTCGAGTGGACAAATCATCACGTTCGAAAGTGAGCCCCATGAGCACAACAACGACGTCGTCGCGAGCACGGACCGACGCGGAACGGTGGATCGAGTTCGCCGCATCTGTCCTCCGCTTCCACGGGGTACCGGACGCAGATGCGAATCTCGTCGCCGGCTCTCTGGTCCAAGCTGACCTATGGGGGCACCAGTCCCATGGTCTGCTCCGTCTGCCCTGGTACGTTGCTCGCCTGCGCACCGGCGCGATGAAGGCGAAGTCGGAACCGAGCGTGGTGGCGGACACCGGTGGCATGCTCCTCCTCGACGGAGACGACGGCATAGGTCAGGTACTCACGGACAGGATCGCACGCGAAGCTGCTGACCGAGCACGTACGAACGGGATCGGCGCAGTGGGAGTGCGGAACTCCAACCATTTCGGCATGGCCATGTACTACACCCGACGCATCGCTGCAGAAGGATTCGCCGCCATGCTCTATACCAATGCCTCACCCGCCATGGCTCCCTGGGGCGGCCGTGAAAAGCGGATCGGTACGAACCCCTGGTCGATGGCCGCACCCTATGGCGACAGCCAGATCGCCCTCGACATCGCAAACACGGCCGTGGCCCGCGGGAAGATCTACCTCGCCGACCAGCGTAGAGAAGACATCCCCGACGGCTGGGCTCTCGACGCCGAAGGGCGGAGAACCACGAACGCCGCCGAGGCGATCAACGGGGTGATCCTGCCGATGGCCGGACACAAGGGGTATGCCATCAGCCTGATGATGGACATCTTCACTGGTGCGCTCCTCGGCGGTGCCGTGGGCACTGACATTCACGGTCCTTACGAGGCCGACAAGAAGAGCGGTACCAGTCATCTCTTCATCGCCGTCGATCCTCGCGCACTGGGAACGGCAGAAGAATTCGACGCCCGCATCGCCGAACTCGTCGGACAGATGCACTCGACACCTCTCGCCCACGGACACGACCAGGTCTTCCTGCCGGGCGAGATCGAAGACCACAACGCCGCAACGACGATCCGCCTCGGCGGAATCGAATATCCGGAACAGACCTGGAAAGACATGGAGGAACTCGGCAGTGAGGCCTCTGTCGATCTTCCCTGACCTCTGACCGACCAATTCCACCTCTGACAAGGAGCTGCCAGTGCCGACATCCATCAACCCCGCTACCGGGGACGAGCTGACCACCATCGACCTGCACACTGCGGAGTACGTAGACCACGCCCTCGACGCCGCAATGCGAGCCCAGGCGAGTTGGGGTGAGCAGCCGATCGCGAAACGTACGCAGCTGCTCACTCGCATCGCTGAGGAACTGCGCACCCGCGTCGATGAGGCGGCCGAACTCATCACCTCGGAGATGGGCAAACCCATCACCGAGGCGCGGGCAGAAGTCCTCAAGTCCGCGAAGACTCTTGATTACTACGCGGACAATGCCGCCCGATTCCTCGACTTCGAAGAGATCGAATCCGACGCCGAGACGTCGGGAGTCGTCTTCGATCCGCTCGGAGTCGTGCTGGCGATCATGCCGTGGAACTACCCGTTCTGGCAGTTCTTCCGATTCGCCGCCCCTGCCCTTGCGGCAGGCAATGCGGCCATCCTCAAGCACGCGAACAACGTCGCCGGCTGTGCCATGCTCATCCAGGAGATCATGGACGCCGCGGGCACTCCGGAAGGCCTGTTCCGTGCCATCATCGTCGACTCGAGCGACGTCCGCGGAATCATCGAGGATCCCAGGATCGCGGCTGTGACTCTAACCGGTTCGACCGAGGTCGGTGCGTTCGTGGCATCGCAGGCCGGCGGAGTGTTGAAGAAGCAGGTTCTCGAACTCGGCGGCTCTGATCCCTTCATCGTCCTCGCCGATGCCGATATCGACGAGGCAGCCCGCGTGGCTGTGAAATCGAGGTTCAATACGACCGGACAGTCGTGCGTGAACGCCAAACGCTTCATCGTCGAAGAAACGATCGCCGAGGCGTTCGTCGAGAAGTTCACCACACGGGCCAAGGCCCTTATCGTCGGTGATCCGCGGGATCCCGATACGCAGATCGGGCCGATGGCCAGAGAGAATCTGCGGACCGAACTCCACAATCAGGTGGAGCGGACCATCGCCGCCGGTGCGACCTGCCTGATCGGCGGGGAGCTGCCCGACGGCCCGGGGTTCTTCTACCCGCCGACGATCCTCGATGGAGTCGAACCCGGCAGTGCCGCGTTCAGTGAGGAGACGTTCGGTCCGGTCGCTTCGGTGACTCGTTGCGCTGATACCGAGGAAGCGGTCCGTCTGGCCAATGACACCGAATTCGGTCTGGGCGCGACGATCTTCTCCGGTGACGTCGAAAATGCCACTGCGATTGCTCGAAAGATCCAAGCCGGAGCTGTATTCATCAATGGCCAGGTGGCCTCGGACCCCCGCCTTCCATTCGGAGGGATCAAACGCTCGGGATATGGCCGCGAACTATCGAGCTACGGAATCCGCGAGTTCGTCAACATGAAGACCCTCTGGGTCGGAAAGGAATCGGTATGACTGCAAGGATCACTTCTCAGCCGACACAGATCTTGCGCCCTGCAGAGCTGCCGCAGAAGAACCGGGGCGGCGGTGCCCGCACTGTGCCGCTGGTGACCTATGGCCGTGGAGCTGCGAGCTTTCTCAACGGTACGACGCAGTTCGACCCGGGTTCGAAGATCGGTCACCACACCCATAATGTCGCCGAATCCGTCATGGTCGTCGAAGGTACTGCCGTCGTCGACATCGACGGAGAGCGGACGGAACTTTCTACTTACGACACGACCTTCGTGCCCGCAAACATTCCTCACCACTTCGAGAACGCGTCGGACGAGGAACCGATGCGGATCTTCTGGACCTACGGTTCGATTGATGCCACTCGAACAATGACAGAGACCGGCGAATACGGACGCATCGACGGTGAATCCGCCGACAGCAGCGGGCCGTCGGGAACCGAATCGGTCGAGGAATCAGCCGTCTTCACCATCAAGGAAGGCTGCGAAGCCGAGTTCGAAGACGGCGTCCGGCAGGCCGTGCCTCTCTTTCAGAGGGCAACCGGGGCACGTACGCTCACTCTCAAACGCTCAGTCGAACGTGCCGGGATCTATCACCTTAGTATTCGATGGGACTCGGTCGACGACCACAACGTCGGATTCCGGAAATCCGAGGCGTACAGCAAGTGGCGAGAACTCGTCAGCGACTGCTTCGCAGCTGACCCGCAGGTCGAGCTTCTGTCAGAGGTGCTGACAGGATTCTGAAGAAGAGGTACTGCGTCTCCTGACACCGTTTATCTTAGGCATGGAAAAGGCGGCGTCGACCAGAATTGGTCGGCGCCGCCTCTTTCTTGCGTTGCGGGTCGCAACGCTGTTCAGACGGGCAGGTATTCGGTGACGGAGAACGAGTTCCTCACGACCTGACGCAGCTCGTCCAAGCTGCTGGTCGGATCGACCTGACCGACCGCTCGCGCTTGGATGAGCAGATTGCCGATCGCCGTCGCCTCGACAGGACCGGCGAGCACTCTGAGGCCGGAGTGATTCGCGGTGAGCTGGCAGAGCAGAGTGTTCTGCGAACCGCCGCCGACGATGTGGATCGTCTCCACACTCCGTCCCGTCAGCTTCTCGGCCGTCGCAATGGTCTGAGCATAAGCGGCAGCAAGCGATTCGAGGATGGATCTGACCACCTCGGCGCGGGTGTGGGGAGGGTCGATGCCGTGCTCACAGCACCAGTCGCGGATGCGTGTGGGCATGTCCCCGGGTGGGGTGAAACGTCCATCGGACGGGTCGAACACAGCCACAGGCGTCGTGATTGCGGCCGCCTCGGCGAGCAGGCTCTCAAGGTCCGAGCTGCGCTGAGCATCGGTGGCGTCGTGTTCCCACTGGCGCATCGATTCGCTGAGCAGCCACAGACCGGACACGTTCTTGAGGAACCGGATCGTTCCGTCGACTCCGCCTTCGTTCGTAAAGTTCGCTCGGCGCGCCTCCTCGGTCACGACCGGTTCGTCGATCTCGAGACCGACCAAGGACCAGGTTCCGCTGGAGATATAAGCAGAGTTCTGCCCCTCCATCGGCACGGCCACCACCGCCGAGGCGGTGTCATGGCTGCCCACGGCCGTGACCTGGATCGGTTCGACCGCACCGAGACGTTCAGCCACCGGTGCTCTGAGTTCACCGATGCTCTCACCGGGAGAGACGAGAGCGGGCAGAAGATCGGCCGGCAGTCCGAGCCGTTCCATGAGGTCGGCGTCCCAGTCTCCGTTGCGGACCGACAGAAGCCCGGTCGTCGAGGCGTTCGTGCGTTCGGTGCGCATCTGCCCGGTCAGCCAGAATCCGATGAGATCGGGAACGAGCAGTGCCGCGTCGGCGAGGTTGAGGAACCCGGATTCGGCTTCGACCGCGAACTGGAACACGGTGTTGAAGTCGAGGTGCTGGAGGCCGTTGTGGGTGAAGAGCTCATCAGGGGCGACGAGTTCGTGGACGATTTCGACACCGCGCAGATTCCGTCCGTCCCGGTAATGGTGCGGAATCCCGAGCAGTTCTCCGCCGCGGAGCAGCCCATAGTCGACGGCCCACGAATCGATGCCGATGCTCACGAGTCCCGGACTTCTGAGGATGGCTTCCCGGAGGCCCGTACTCAGTTCGGCAAACAGCGACTGGATGTTCCAGTGCATGCTCTCGCCCAAGAACTGCGGCACATTCGCAAACCGTGCCACGGGTTTCATCCGCAGCACACCGTCGGCGACCCCGCCGAAGATGACACGTCCGCTCGTGGCGCCGAGATCGACCGCGGCGAGAGTGAGGCCGACAGCGGAATCAGTGGTGTCCATTTGCGTGTGTTTCTCCGTTCGCACGTGGCTCAGCGCAGGAAGGCCGCGGCGACACCGGCGTCGACGGGTACGTGCAGGCCGGTCGTATGCGAGAAGTCGGAAGTGCACAGCGCGTAGACGGCGTTGGCCACATTCTCCGGAACGACCTCGCGGCCGAGAATGGTCCGCTGAGCATAGAACTTGCCCAGGTCCTTCTCCTCCACCCCATAGGTCTTCGCGCGCTGCGCACCCCAACCGCCGGCGAAGATTCCTGAACCGCGCACAACGCCGTCGGGGTTGATGCCGTTGACACGGATTCCGTGTTCGCCGAGTTCAGCCGCGAGCAGACGCACCTGATGAGCTTGATCGGCTTTTGTCGCCGAGTAGGCGATATTGTTCGGTCCAGCGAAGACGGAGTTCTTCGAGGAGATGTAGACGATGTCACCGCCGAGCCCTTGGTCGACGAGGATCCGGGCGGCGTTCTTCGACACGAGGAACGACCCCTTGGCCATCACGTTGTGCTGGAGGTCCCAATCGGCTTCGGTCGTGTCGAACAGCGACTTCGACAGGGACAGCCCGGCATTGTTGACGATGAGATCGAGACCGCCGAAGGCGAGGACTGCCTCATTCAAGGCCGCCTGCACTCCGGCCTCATCGGAGACATCGGCTGCGACGCCGATGGCGACATCGGTCGACCCGAGTTCGGTCGCAACCTCCTGCGCTTTGGTCCGGTCGAGATCGGCGATGACGACGCAGGCCCCCTCGGCGACGAGGCGAGTGGCGATCGCCTTGCCGATCCCCGAAGCGGCGCCAGTGACGAACGCGATGCGACCGGCCAGCGGCTTAGGTGCAGGCCTCCGCTGCAGCTTGGCTTCCTCGAGAGCCCAGTATTCGATGCGGAACTTCTCCGCCTCGCTGATGGGAGCGTAGGTCGACAGCGCTTCGGCTCCGCGCATGACGTTGATGGCATTGACGTAGAACTCGCCGGCCACCCGCGCTGTCTGCTTGTCCGCACCATAGGAGAACATGCCCACCCCCGGAACGAGGATGATCGCCGGATCCGCCCCGCGCATCGCAGGTGAATCGGCATCGGCGTGGCGGTCGTAATAGGCCGCATAATCGGCTCGGTAGGCCTCGTGCAGTGCCGGGAGTGCGGCGATGGTCTCTTCCACCGAGGTGGCCGCCGGCAGATCGATGACCAGCGGCTTCACCTTGGTGCGGAGGAAATGGTCCGGGCAGCTCGTGCCGAGTTCGGCCAGAGCGTTGAGCTTCTCCCCGGCGAGGAATTCGAGCACCGCCGGTTCATCGGTGAAGTGCCCGACCATCGTCCTGTCCGCAGAGGCGAGACCACGAAGGTGCGGAGCCAGGGCCGCGGCCTTGGCCTGACGCTCATCGGCAGGCAGAGCGGCGAAGTCCGTGCGCTCTGCGCCGAAAGGTTCGGGGCGGCCGTGTTCGGCGATATAAGCGGCCGCGGTGTCGATGATCCACCGTGAGTTGGCTTCGGATTCCGCCGAGGTGGCTCCCCAGGCCGTGATCCCGTGACCACCGAGGATGGTGCCGATGGCCTGCGGGTTCTCCGCCTTGATCGCGGCGATATCGAGGCCGAGTTGGAAACCGGGACGGCGCCACGGCACCCAGACGACCTTGTCGCCGAAGATCCTTGTGGCCAGTTCCTCACCGTCTGCCGCAGTGGCGATGACGATGCCCGAATCCGGGTGGAGGTGGTCGACGTGGGCGGCGTCGACGAGTCCGTGCATGGCGGTGTCGATCGAGGGTGCGGCACCGCCCTTGCCGTGCAGGGTGTAGTCGAAGGCCGCGACCATCTCGTCTTCGCGGTCGACACCGGGATAGGTGTTTTCCATCGACCGCAGCCGGTCGAGGCGGAGGACCGCGAGACCTTCGGGAGTCAGCGTTCCGAGGTCTCCGCCGGAGCCTTTGACCCACATGAGTTCGACGTCTTCGCCGGTCACCGGGTCGATGTCGGTGCCTTTGGCGGAGGTGTTGCCACCGGCAAAGTTCGTATTGCGACGATCGGCGCCGAGCGAGTTCGAGCGGGTGATGAGTTCGTTGACGGTCGGATGGGTCATGGTTCTCCTTGAAAAGGATGGTGCGGGTGTCGAAGTGCGTGATGCAGCGAGGTGGGTCGAGACAGTGGGCGCCGCGATTTCGGGACGCCCACTGTCTCCGAGTTCAGGCGCCCCAGCCGGCTTGGGTGCCGCCGACGCGGTCGACTGCGATCTGCTCCTGGTAGCCGGATTCACGGAGGGCACGGATGGGGTCGGCCGGCAGTCCGCGGGAGACGCGCCAATCAGCGAGGTCGCTGCGAACATCGGTGTAGAACGCATCCATGAAGATGTCGTTGGCGGTGATGACATCGCCTGCTCGCTGAGCCGCAGTGAGCGCCTCGGTGTCGATGAGGAGGGCTCGGGCGGTCATCTCCTGGACATTGAGCACCGAGCGGATCTGTCCTTCGATCTTGTTCTCCACGTTGTGGCACTGGTCGAGCATGAACGCGATATCGGGACTGTTGAGGCCGCCTCCGCGAATCACTTCGTGGATGATTCGGAAGAGCTGGAATGGATCGGCGGCACCGACCATGAGGTCGTCATCGGCGTAGAAGCGGGAATTGAAGTCGAACGAGCCGAGCTTGCCCAGGCGCAGCAGCTGCATGACGATGAATTCGATGTTCGTGCCCGGAGCGTGGTGGCCGGTGTCGAGGCAGACCAGCGCCTTGTCGCCCAGGGCTGCGACCTGGGTGTAGCTAGTGCCCCAGTCGGGGACGTCCGTGTGGTAGAACGAGGGCTCGAAGAACTTGTATTCAAGCACCATCCTCTGTTCCTCGCCGAGGCGGTCGTAGATCTGGGAAAGTGACTCGTGGAGTCGATCTTGCCGACCCCGCATGTCCGCTTGGCCAGGGTAGTTCGAACCTTCGGCCAACCAGATCTTGAGGTCCCGTGATCCAGTGCGATCCATGACGTCGATGCATTCGAGATGAGCGTCGATGGCCTTGGCGCGGATAGCCTCGTCCTCGTGGGTGAGGGCACCGAATTTATAGTCGTCGTCCTGGAATGTGTTCGAGTTGACCGTGCCCAAACGGACTCCGAGTCCGGCAGCGTGGGCAGCCAGCTCATCGAAATCGCAGAGGTCCCACGGAATGTGCAGGGCCACCTGTGGAGCGAGTCCGGTGAGTTCGTGGACCTTTGCAGCATCGGCGATCTTCTCGAACGGGTCCCGCGGAGTGCCCGGGGTGCCGAAGACCTTGAAGCGGGTGCCGGAGTTGCCGAACGCCCAGGAGGGCAGCTCGATCTCCTGCGCGGCGAGCTTATCGGTGATGTCGGAGAAGGTGGGGCGAGTGCTCATGAGAGTTGGTATTCCTTAATGTTGCGGTGGTGCTGGGTGCATTGTGGGACTGAAGAATCAGCGAGTCGCTGGATCCGATGCAGTGGTCACTCGGGGTGAACTTCGGCCCGGGCCGCAGCGAGTTGGTCCTCGAGGTGGAAGACCTCGCGGATTCGTTCCGGTCCTGCGTCGAACGACCCGCCGGCAGCGAAGTACGGAGACATCGACTGCTGCCAAGCAGCGTTGATCTCCGTCAGCTCCATCCCCTTCTGCGCGGCCTCGTAGTCGTCCGTTTCGAGATAGCCGATGACCATGCCGGTCGGATCCGCGAACAGGGAGTAGTTGCGCCAACCGGTGGATTCGAGAGCCTCGAGCATGTCCGGCCATACGGCCCGGTGTGCCGCGACGTACTCATCGAGGCGGGCAGGATCGACCTGCATGCGGAAACACACCCGCTCCATCTCAGCGTTCCCTGACTGAGGTGGAATCGGTCGAACCGGATGTTGCGGTTCCGTCGGTGTGGATATTGCCCGCGACCACCTCGGTGGCGTGATCGGCATCGAGGAGTCGGCCGTAGCGTTCGATCTCGATCTCTTCGAGGGTCTTGTTCTGGGTGTTCGGGGCCCAGATCATGCCGATGAGCAGGGCGGCGACGAGGAGTCCGACGATGAGGAATCCGACGCCGTGGATGCCGGTCTTCTCGAGCATGAGAGGGAACCACAGGGACAGGACGCCGACCATGACGCGCACGATCATGAACATGAAGCCCTGTGCTGAGGCACGGTAGCGGGTGGCGAAGAGCTCGGCTGCCCACAGCCCGTAGAAGGCCTGAGCGCCCAGTCCGGACGAGATGCCCCAGCCGATGGCGAAGACGAGGAGGGAGAACCAACCGGCCGGTCCCCAGATGAGCACGGCCCAGGCGATGACGCCGAGTCCGGCGCCGAAGCCGTAGAGCCAGCGGCGGGAGACCTTGTCGCCGTAGCGCATAAAGCCGAAGAAGGTTGCGGCGCTGGTCAGACCCCAGACGAGGACCTGCAGCAGGTATTGGGAGCGGGCATCGGTGAGTCCGGTGGCCTCGTAGATGCGGGGCTGGAAGATTCCGGCCTGACCGGCCACCGTGTTCCACAGGCCGTAGACGCCGATGAGGAAGAGGAGTGCTGTGATGTTCTTCTTCTTGGTGAACATCTCGAAGATTCCGCGGTAGGTGCCCACGGTGTTCGGGTTGGCCTGCTTCTTCGTCCAGCGACGCGATTCGCTCAGTCCGCGGCGGACCCACCAGGTGATGAAGGCGACGACGAAGAGGTGGGCGAAGATGATGCGGGAGCCGAGCAGACCCATCGGTTCGAGCAGGGCGGCAAGGAGGAAGCCGATCATCGGCCCGATCGACCAGGCCAACTGGGCCACACCGACATGGCCGGCCCTACGGCCGTCGGGGGCTTCCTCGGCGATATAGGTCCATGCGGCGGTGACACCGGCACCGACGGCGATGCCTGTGAGGACGAAGCCGATGAGCAGCGAGGCGAAGTTGAACGCGAAGATCGCGAACAGCGTGCCGAACATGTACAGGAGCAGGTCGTAGGTGTAGATGAACTTCCGGCCGTAGCGGTCACAGAGCGGACCGCCGATGGCTGCACCGATCGCAGCACCGAAGGCGTTGGCACTCAGTGCACTGAGCAGGCCGACGGCCATGCTGTCGAGGCCGAATTCCGTCTGCCACAGGCTGATGCTCGTGGCGATCGCGATGATCGAACCGGCTTCGATGTAGTTCGACATAGCCACGGCGACCGTGGCCTTCCATTTGGACGACGTCGTTGTGTCCTTCATAGGTTCCTCCAGGATGGCTCGGTGATCGCGACTTCGCGAATCGGCCGGGTGAGATGAAGTGATTGAAACGTTTCAATACTGTTGCTCGGAACACTAGCATGTCGTTCGGGTCACATCAAGACGGCCGTTGGCGGTTGTGGAAGTTGGGGTGGGAGCGGCGGCCGGAATGACGGTGCGTCAGGCACAATGAGACATGCCTGCCCGCGAAATTGCGGAGTGCCGCGGAGCGGATAACGGACGGCACAGCGCAGGTGACGTAAGTACAACGGATGACAGAGGGAGACTCATGGCGAAAGTGAGCATGCGCGAAGTCGCCGACCGCGCAGGAGTCTCGGTCGGCACGGTCTCCCATGTCGTCAACGGTTCGTCGAAGGTCGCCGAGGCGACGGCGGCGAAGGTCAACGCCGCGATCGAGGAGCTTGGTTTCGTTCGCAATGCCGCGGCCAGGCAGCTGCGATCTGGGCACAGCAGCAGTTTGGGCCTCGTCGTCCTCGACACCGCGAACCCGTTCTTCGCGTCTGTTGCGCACGGGGCCAGACAAGCCTGCGACGAGGCAGGACTGTCACTGCTCATCGGAGACTCGGGGACCGATGAGGCCCGGGAATCGAAATATGTCGACCTCTTCGCCGAACAGAGAGTGAACGGTCTGCTCGTCACCCCGACTGGCTCAGACCTGTCCGGGCTCGAATCGATTGCGTCCAGAGGCACGCCCGTCATGCTCGTCGACCGTGACTCGAACGGCTACGCCCTGTCGTCAGTGACCGTGGACAATATCGCCGGAGGGCGGTTGGCACTCGACCACATCATCGCCGGTGGCTGCACGAGACCAGCGTTCATCGGCGGACAGCAGTCGCTGCCGCAGGTCGCCGACCGTTTGACCGGAGCGCGAGAACGAGCCGGTCAAGCAGGACTCGAGTTGCCGGTCTTCGACACCGCCGAACTCACCATCCTCGCCGGACGGGACGCGGGGGAGAAGGTCGTCGCGCTGACCGACGATCAGCGGCCCGACGCGGTCTTCTGCGCCAACGATCTGTTGGCGGTCGGATTCATGCAGGCAGTCATTATGTTCAGCGATCTGCGGATCCCCGAGGACATCGCGATCGTCGGCTACGACGATATCGACTATGCGTTCTCAACGATCGTGCCCTTGACTTCCGTGCGGCAGCCGGCGGAACTGCTCGGACGCACGGCGGTGGAGGCGCTCCTGCAGGAGAACGCATTGGCCTCGGATGAACATCACGACCGCCAGTTCACCCCGGAACTCGTGGTGCGGGGGTCGACCAGGCCGGTGTGACGCTCAGTTGAATTGACCAAACACCTTGGCGGGGTCAAGGCCGAAGCTCAGCGCCAGGTTGAGCACGATGCGGGCCTTGCGGGCATCGAGGATGCCAGCGGGCACGAGTCCCGCTTCGAGTAGGCCGATCTCTCCGCCCGGATAGCCGTAGGTGCGGTGCAGGCTCGCACCCGAACCGGTGCGTGAGGCCAGCACCACGGGCATCCTCTCCGCCAGTCGAGCGACAGCGGGCAGCAACTCCTCGGGGACGTGGCCCCCGCCGACCCCGGAGACCACGGCGCCGGCGAACCCGGACCCGGCGATGAGATCAAGGGCCTCTGCCGGTTCGCCCATCCCCACCTCGGCGAGGGCGCTCTTAGTCAGCTGAGACGGACGGGGAAGTCCGGCGAACGGGGATTTCGGAGCCTGGGGCGCGTGGGGGAGGTGAAGGTCGTCCTCGCTCAACCAGCCGATCGCGCCGAGGACGGGACCGGAGGAGAACGCGGCCGTCGAGGTCGTGTGCGACTTCGTTACGAACCTCGGATCGTGGACTTCGTCGTTGAAGACCAATGATGACGGCAGATCGCTGACCTTGTCGGACAGAGCAGTGAGCGCGGCGGAACGGACGTTGGCCGGTCCGTCGGCGCCGGGCAAGGTCGGATTGCGCATGGCCCCGGTGACAGAGATATGCGTGCCCGAGTCATTGAGCAGCCAGAGCCCGAACGCGGATTCCTCGAGGGTGTCGGTGCCTTGGGTGAGGACGATTCCATCGGCCTCGGATGAGCGGGCGAGCTCGACGACGTCGAAGAGCATCTCCAGGGTGACATTCGCGCTCGAAACCTGAGCAACCTGAGTGAAATCGGCCTGCAGATCCGGCCAGACCTGATCGAGACCCGCGGCCGCAGCGATCTCCGCGCCGCTGAGCGCTGGAGCAACCCCACCTGCGGCATTGGCGGTCGACGCGATGGTCCCGCCGAGAGCGGCCAAGAGCAGGTGAGGGGCGGTGTGGAGTGAGGTCTCAGGCATGATTCGAGTCTAACGTCAGTTCCTACGTCAGTGGCCTTTGCTAGTCTCCACGCATGGACTCCGCCACCGTGCTCCGCTTGGCCAACGACCAAGCCATGCAGTACCCCTCGGTCGAGCTCGACCACCCGTTCGGGCCGGACAATGCCGTGTACAAAGTGCGCGGAAAGATGTTCATGATGGCATACGAGCTGCGGGGAGTTCCGAGTCTCAACCTCAAGATCGATCCCCTCGACGGTGAGGTGCTGCGCGACGCCTATGCGGAGATCTCACCCGGCTATCACATGAACAAGAAGCACTGGATCACCGTGGCCGGGGAGGGAAGCGATGACGGCGGCGAACCCGGCGCCGCAACTGGCGGCGATCGTCTCGATCCCGATCTTCTCCACGACCTCGTGCTCGAGTCCTATTGTCTTGTCGTGGCCAAGATGCCCAAGAAGGACCGACCTGTTGACCCTGACACTTTCGGAGGGAGGAGCGACAGCCGTTGACCTCACTCGACTCGCGAATTGGCGCGCACCCGCCTAGGCGCAGAGAATAGTTCCTATGTCCGCCCTGTCATCCGCGCTCGCCTACCGGCGACTGCTCGAATCGAATGCCACCCTGCGCATGCTCCGGGCCGACAACCTCGCTGTCATGGCAGGAACCCTCGACGCTCATCTCGGCAAGCCCGGCACCAGGATGAACACCGAGGATCTGCACGAAGGCATCGACGCCGACCTCGAGGAGCTGCGCGACCACTTCGACCTCTCGCTGCGGACGGCGAAGGCCTACTGTGATGACTGGCGTCGCGCCGAAATCCTCGTCCGCCGTCCCGCCACCGCCGCCAGAGGCGAAACCTACGAACTCTCCGCCGCCGGCTTCGATGCCATCCGCATGCTCGAACAGCTGCGCACCCCACCACAGACCGCCACCGAATCTCGGCTGGTCAGCCTCGCCCAATCCGTGCGACAGTTGGCCATCGACACCGACCCGGACAGCTCCCGCCGCCTCGCCTCCTTGCGCGCCGAACGCGATCGCATCGACGCCGAGATCGCCCGGGTCCGCCGCGGCGATCCGCGCTCCGTCGTCCTCGACAGGCGCCGCGCCAACGAACGCGTCTCCGACATCCTCCAGCAGGCGCAGGGACTGCCCGCCGACTTCGCCCGCGTGCGCGCACGCTTCGAAGAACTCAATCAGGAACTGCGGGTCTCGATCCTTGCCGCCGAGGACTCCCAGTCCCAAGTACTCGACGAAGTGTTCCGCGGCGTCGACCTCATCGAGTCCTCTGACGAAGGTCGGACGTTCTCGGCGTTCTCCGCCCTCGTCCGCGACCCCGAACAGTCCGCGGCCTTCGACGACGACATCGCCGCCATCCTCGACCGGGACTTCTCCGCCACCCTCTCTCTGGCCACCCGCCGTTCCCTGCGCACCCTGATGCGCCAGATGAAGGACGGGTCCCACGAGGTTTCGGACATCCTCACCGAGTTCGCCCGTGGCCTGCGCCGCTACGTCCACTCCCACGAATTCCAACGCGACCGCGTTATGCGCACTCTCCTCCAAGAGGGTCTCGCCGCAGCCGCGCCCGTGTCGCAGGAGGTCAAACCCTACGACGAGATCGGCATCGACCTCGAACTCTCCAGCGTCTCACTCGGCAGCGTCGGCGAGGTCATCCTCCACGACCCCGAGGAGTTCGACGCCGGAGCAGAACTCGGCGAGGCCACGGACTCCGAGATCGACTTCGCCGAACTCATCGCAGTCGCCCGCGAATCCGAAATCGACTTCGCCGAACTCACCGAGAACATCAACTCCGTCGTCACTTCCGCCCACGAAGCCTCCGTCGCGGAGGTGCTCGAAACCTTCCCCGCCACACAGGGCCTGGCCAGCGTCGTCGGCCTGTTGTCCCTGGCCAGCACCTATGGCCACGTCGATGTCGGCAACCGCGAAATCCTCACCTGGGCCGGTATCGACGGCATCGTCCGCACCGCCGCGATCCGCCGCCACTACTTCACCGAAGGCATCACCCTATGAGCCCCACCCACCACGACAACGACACAGCCCCCGCCGAGGTGGGGGCCGCCTCGGCGATGGAATCCACCGACTCCGCGGACGACCTCAGCCACAACCCCAGCGGTCTGTGGTCCGGTGACACCGGAACGCTGGGAGAGCGCACTCGCCGAGTGCTGCTCGAACTGCTCAAAGGCCCGTATGTGTCCGGGACGCAGGCCCCGCAGCTGTGGGCAGCCCTCGTCGCGGACGAGAGCCTCGTCCGTTCGCGCCTGCACGATCTGTTCCTCGACCTCGTCATCGACCGGGTCGACGAATTCGCATTCACCCGCAAGATCGTCACCGACGAGATCGACGCGCCCGCCGCGGTACGCAGCGAACGACTCACCTTCCTCGACACGGCAATGCTGCTGGTGCTCCGGCAGCTGCTGTTGGCCGCGCCGGGGGAGAAGCGCGTCATCGTCGATCGCGAAGAGGTCTATGAACGACTCGCGATCTACCGCACAGGGGACGAATCGACCTTCCAACGCAATCTCAACGGCGCATGGTCGCGGATGAGCAACCGACTGCGTGTGCTCCACAAAGCCGGTGACGACCGCTTCGAGATCTCTCCCATGGTGAAGTTCCTCATCGACGAGGATCGCGTGCGCGAGCTCATCGCCGTCTACGAACGCATCGCCGCTGGTGAGACCGATACCGGTGAGATCCATGACGGCAATTCTGATGACGGCGGGGACTCCATCGCCGAGGCGGTCGTCGACAACACCGACACCGACGCATCCGAAGCCGATAGCGACATCGACGCCGACACCGAGGAGGACGACGCGTGACCGAGGCACTCTTCCCGCTCGACGCGGCGTTCGTCGCCGACCAGGCGCGTGCTCGCGGAGCGAACCGGCCCGACGTCGGCAGTCAGTGGCGCCTGAGCGAGATCCAGATCGCGAACTGGGGCACCTTCGACGCCGACATCCACCGCATCCCCGTCTCCCACAAGGGCCACCTCATCACCGGGCCCTCGGGCTCGGGCAAGTCCTCCCTCCTCGACGGAATCGCCGCAGTCCTCACCCCGGACAAGTGGCTGCGCTTCAACGTCGCCGCTCAGACCGCGGGCGCTCGCCTCGACCAGCGCAGCCTCGTCAGCTACGTCCGCGGGGCCTGGACTCGCACCGCGGATTCCGAAGAGGACCGGGTCGTCAGCAAATATCTGCGCCCGCGCGCCACCTGGAGCGGAGTCATCCTCCGCTACGACAACGGCAGCGACAAGCCCCTGTCGTTGGCCCGACTCTTCTTCATCAAGGGTTCGGGCACGAAAACGACGGACCTCTCCGACGCTTGTGTCCTCGAGCGCGCGGACCTCGACCTCTCCGACCTGCAGCACTATGCGCGCTCCGGACTCGAGACCCGCAAACTCAAGGCCGACCATCCTGATGCGGTGGTCACCTCGAACGGCCACCACGGGAAGTTCTATGCACGGATGCGCAAGACCTTCGGCATGGCCGACGAGTCCGCACTCCAACTGCTGCACAAGACACAATCGGCGAAGAGCCTGGACAGCCTCGACCGGCTCTTCCGCGACCATATGCTCGAAAGTCCGGTGACCTTCGACCTCGCCGAGACTGCCGTCGCACAGTTCGGTGACCTCAAGGACGCTCATGACCATGTCGTCGAACTGCGCAAACAGCGCGATCATCTGCTGCAGCTGCGCGAAGCCGCCTCCCGTTTCGAGACTGCCAACGACATCGCGGCGAAGTCGATCGCGCTCAGCGAAGCTCTGCTGCCGTACCAGAAGCGGCGCGAGCTCGATATCCTCCGCGCCGACCTTTCGGCGCTGACCAGGCAGATCGTCGAACTCGAAGTCACCGCCGACCGCGCCAAACGTGACTTCGACGCCGCAGTCGACGAATACGACTTGGCCCGACGGGCCACTTTGGAACTCGGTGGTTCCGAGGCCGAACACCTTCAGCAGCGCATCGACACCGCTGAAACCGAACGCCGCGCCATCGCCGAACGTTGGTCTGGGCTGGCTCGCCAGCTTGAGCAGGCCGGCATCGAGCACGCCCCGACCACGGCCGCCGAATTCGCCGAACTGCAGGCTCAGATCGCCTCCAACCTCGACGACGACACGCAGGTCGCCGGACCCAGCCACGCCGATCACGACCGGTTCTCCCAGGCGCGGGCGAAGGTCCGCGAACTCGAAGGGGAGATCGAATCCCTGCGGCGGTCCGGATCGACCGTGCCGAACAACCTCATGACGATCAGATCCGAGCTCGCCGCCGGCACCGGACTGAGCGAGAAGGCGCTGCCGTTCGCGGCCGAACTCATCGAAGTCGACCCCGACGAGGCCCGGTGGACGGGTGCCATCGAGAGGGTGCTGCGGCCCATGGCACTGACCGTCCTCGTCCGTTCTGAGAACCTCTCGGCCGTGCGCACCTGGGTGGATTCCCACCGCATCCGCGGACGCTTCGTCTTCGAGGAGATCCCGCGTTCAGTGCCGAGCCCCCGCCCCGTGGGCAGTGAGAAGTCGCTGGTCAACAAGGTGAATGTCAGCGACACCGGTTTCGGCGACTGGGTCCGGACCACCTTGTCCGAACGCTTCGACTTCGCCTGTGTCGACCACCCGGACGAACTCGACGACCATCCGCGCGCCGTCACCGTCAAGGGCCAGGTCAAGACCTCACGCACCCGGTACGAGAAGGACGACCGGCGGGCCATCGACGATCGCAGCCAATGGGTCCTCGGCGACCGCGAAGCGAAACTCGAAGCCCTCGTCGAATCCCTCAAGGAGGCTCAGTCGGAACTGGCCGCGGCCGAACAGGTGGTCGCGGCGGCTGACGCCGAAACCGCACAGGCCCACCGTCGCCGCGGCATCCTCGCCGGTATTCGCGAACAGTCCTGGCGCGACGTCGACCGAGACGGAGCGGCCGAGAAGGTCGCGACTCTCGAGCGGCAGCTGGCCGAACTCGAAGATGCCGACGGCGACCTGCAGCAGGCGATCGGCGCCGAACGCGAATCCAAGGCGGTCAAGGACGCGGCCGAGACGGCGAAGAACGAAGCCGACTATGCCCTTCGCCGGGCGAACGAGGAATCGACGGGTCTGCGCTCGAACCTGACCCGGATCGAGGACGACGTCAACTCAGGTCGGGTGGCGGAAGTCGAGGGCCACCTCGGCGAACAATTGGACGAACGGTTCCGGAAGATCCAACGCAGCATCAAGCGGGAGAACCTCGCCGAGGTGGGCCAGCAGGTCTCGCAGGTGCTGCAGGAAGAGAAGGACCGGGCGCAAGCCGATGCAAGTCGGTCGGGGCAGTCCGTGACACGGTTGGCTGCCGAGTTCAAGGCCGCATGGCCATCGGTATCGTCCCAGCTCACGGCGGAAGTCGATGATCGGCGCGCCTACCTGTCGATGCTCGATGAGATCCTCGCGCACGGCTTGCCCGATCATGAGAACCGTTTCCGGGATCTGCTGCAGCTGCGGTCCCGGGATCTCATCGGCGAACTCCTCAACGAGATCCATGCCGCCCCGCGTGAGATCGAGGATCGGGTCGCGCCGATCAACTCCTCCTTGCTGCGGTCGCAGTTCGACGAGGACCGGTACCTGCGGCTGAAGGTCAAGACCCGGCGGTCCGAGACCGTCAACGCCTTCATCGCCGATCTCCGCCTCGTGGCAAGCGGAAGCTGGGGTGAGGACGATATGGAGACTGCGGAGAGGAAGTACGACACCCTCGCCGAGGTGATGCGCCGATTCGCGTCCAGCGAGCACGTCGACAAGGTCTGGAAGACCCAGTGCCTGGACACACGCCTGCACGTGAGCTTCCTCGCCGAGGAGATCGACGATCATGGTCGTGCACATGCCACCTACGATTCGGGTGCGGCGATGTCCGGTGGTCAGCAGCAGAAGCTCGTGATCTTCTGCCTGGCGGCAGCGCTGCGCTATCAGCTCGCCGACCCGGATGAGGCGATCTCGAAGTACGGCACGATCATCCTCGACGAGGCCTTCGACAAAGCGGATACGCGGTATACGCGTATGGCCTTGGACATCTTCATCGAGTTCGGATTCCACATGGTGCTGGCGACTCCGCAGAAGCTGCTGCAGACGATCGAACCCTATGTGGGTGCGGCGACCTCGATCGAGAATCCGAGCAGGCAGAAGACTCTGACCTCGACGATGGTGTGGGACGAGACGGAGCTGGACGGGGCTGGAGCGGAGTCGGTCTCGGAGTCAGTATCGGAGTCGGAGTCAATCGCTGGCGCTGGCGAAGAGTCGAGCAGCGCCGGAGCGGACACGGAAGCTGAGGGATCGGACGGTGCCGGTGGGGCAGATGGGTCTGAGAAGGCGGCCGGCTCCGACAGCATACGTGTGGCCGGTGAAGTCGAGCTTGAGTTCGAGGAGTCGGACGCCCGATGACGATGCTCTCCGTCGCCGAGGCTCGGATGAAGGCACGTGCTCGCCTGAGTTCGTCCATGGCCTCGTGGGCGGCGGAGGCAACAGGTGAGGTGCGTGTTGAGATCGCCCTCAAACCACCGACGGAGAAGCAGGTGCTCTCCGATCAGGCTGCTGCCGCCGACTGGGCCGGCAGTTGGCGGGCGGTCCGGGAGCTTGCGGGGGCGACAGCCGCGGGCGCACCTGCAGAGCTCGAGGTCGATTGGGAAGAACGCAGCTGGGCCCGCGTCGGAAGTCAACGCGTTCCGGTCCGACTGCGACTGATGACCCCTGATGCAGTGGCCGCTTTCGTCGGCGGCGACACCGCTCGAGACTGGCGGAGACTGCGAGACCGTGCCGTCAGCATCCGGCAGCGACTCGGGTCCGAATCGAACAACATCGCGGCGACTCGCGACGCGGACGCGGAGGTCAGCTCGGACGGGGACTCCCTTGCCGCAGCGATACGTTCCCAGTCGAAACGGATCCTCTCCTTGTCCGACGCTGCGTTCGTTACTGTCATCGATGTCGTCGACTGGCTGTGCACCCATCCGCTCGGATCGCTGCGACCCAGACAGCTGCCCATCCGCGGGGTGGACTCGAAATGGTTCGAGACCTACCGCAGCCTCGTCACCGCCCTGCTGGGAGGGATCGGCCACGCCGATGTGGTGACCGTCCTCGACGCCGAACCGCGACTGCGGCTGCGTATCCTCGACGGGACCCTGATCGCCGCTGCGGATTCCGCAGCCACTGGCGACCGTGCTTCGAACAGCGCTCCAGCCGTGTACCTCGACGATGTGACCGCTCCGATCTCCCAATTCGGTCGACTGCCCATATCGCCGAGGCTGGTCTTCGTCTTCGAGAACCTCGAATCCGTGCTCGCCATGCCGGATTGGCCGGGTGCCGTGGCCGTACACGGCTCCGGCTATGCCGTCGACGGGGTCGCTCGATTGGACTGGATCGCCGGTGCGCGCGTGATCTATTGGGGCGACCTCGACTCCCATGGTTTCGCGATCCTCAACCGCCTGCGCAGCCACCTGCCGGAGGTCGAATCCGTGCTCATGGACGAAGCAACTCTGCTCGCGCACCAGGATCTCTGGGTACCGGAACCGAAGCCGAGCATCGGCACTTTCGCGCATCTCTCCGGCACCGAAGCGCGTGCCCTCGAACGGATCCGCGCCGAAGGAGGCGTCCGGCTCGAACAGGAACGCATCCCGTGGGAGACGGCTCTGAACCGGCTGCGGACCGCGGCCGAGGGGGCGACCTCGGGTCACCTCGGCGAAGGAACAGGTCGTGGCGTGGGAACGGAGCACCGCCTCGGCGAGGGCCTCGATGATGACCGATAAACCCCGCGGGGGACTGGCCGCGCTGTGCGTTGCCGAACTCGTCTGCTGGGGCCTGCTCTACTACTCTCTGCCGGTGGCGGTCACCCCGATCTCTGACGATATGGGGTGGAGCCACACGATGGTGACGGCGGCGCTGACAGTCGGGCTCATCGTCTCAGCGCTCATGGGACCCAGCGTCGGGCGGATGCTCGACCGGCACGGCCCGCAGCTGATCATGGGCGCGGGCACGGCCATCGGGGTCGTCGCCCTCGGACTCGTCGCGATCGCGCCGAACCTCTTCGTGTTCTTTGCCGCTTGGATCCTCGCCGGGTTCGCCCAGGCAGCGACGCTCTACCCGCCGGCTTTCGCCGTCATCACCCGCTGGTACGGGGCGGAGCGGACGAAGCCCCTGACGACGATCACGCTCGTCGGCGGGCTCGCCTCGACGGTCTTCGCCCCGATCATCGCGTGGCTCATCGACAGCCTCGGCTGGCGGGGAACCTACGGTGTGCTCGCCGGATTGCTCGCCGTCCTCGCGCTGCCGATGCACCTGTTCTTCCTCAACCGCACCTGGACCGACGAGGCGGCCGCATCCACGGTGAAGCCGAGCCGGGCCGAACTGCGCCAAGTCACTCGTCACCCGCGTTTCATCACCCTGCAGATCGCCGTTGCGATCGCCACGTTCACCCTGTTCGCGGTGACGATCAACATCATCCCGCTCGTCATCGAACGCGGTGCCGATTACAGTCTGGCGGCCATCGCCCTCGGCCTCGTCGGCTTCGGCCAGGTGGCGGGACGATTCGGCTACCCGAGTCTGGAACGGCACTCGTCGACGCGGTCGCGGACAGTCATCCTCTTCGCTTCGGGAGCGGTCGGACTGTGGCTGCTCGCCTTGGTCCCCGGCCCGGTCTGGCTGCTCATCGGCATCGCCATGCTCGGCGGTGGTGTGCGCGGCTGCATGACATTGCTGCAGGCCACGGCGGTGTCCGACCGGTGGGGAACGAAGAATTTCGGGGCCGTCAACGGCGTCTTCGTCGCCCCGATCACCGCAGGCACGGCGCTCGCGCCGGTCGCCGGCCCCGCGTTGGCCGGGGTGCTCGGCGGGTACCCGATGATGGCGGTGGCCATGGCCGGGCTGCTCACCCTGGCGACCCTGCTGTCGGCGCGGACGTGAGCGCCGCCTCGGTGAGGGGCACACTCTACGGGCAGAGAAACGTGTAAAGAAGTCGGCGATTTTTTTACACGTTTCGAAGATGTGGCAAATTGCTTGACACATCATTTGGGCGCTTCTGCGAACCTCACGGCAAGCACCTCGTCGGAGGATTCCGTGCATGCGAACCCATCCGTTAGCGCCGCCTCGGCGAGGTTATTCCTGCATCCGAGGGTGAGGAATCGGACAGCCGCCCTGGTGGACTTCGGGACTAGACTGAAAGCGCGGTCAAGGCCCCAAGCGTGGGGCCGCCCCTGCCGGGGCTGTGAATGCACCCCGGTGCCATGGTTCAACGGAAGGAAGTCAATGCCCACCGTCGCCAGAAACATCGTCGATACCCTCGTCGCGAGCGGAGTCAAGCGCGTCTACGGCATCCCGGGAGATTCGCTCAACGGATTCACCGATGCCCTCCGCGTGAACCCGCAACTCGAATGGGTTCACGTCCGCCACGAGGAGGCCGCTTCCTTCGCCGCCAGCGGCGAGGCCGCCCTGACCGGTGAGCTCGCGGTCTGCGCCGGCAGCTGCGGACCCGGCAACCTCCACCTCATCAACGGTCTCTTCGACGCCCAGCGTTCGCGAGTTCCCGTGCTGGCCATCGCTGCCCAGATCCCCAGCGATGAAATCGGCTCGAACTACTTCCAGGAGACCCACCCGACCGAGCTGTTCCGCGATTGCAGCGTCTACGTCGAGAACGTCTCCTCGGCTGAGCAGATGCCCCGCCTGCTGCGCATCGCCATGCGAGAAGCCATCGAGAAGCGCGGCGTGGCCGTGCTCGTCATTCCCGGTGACGTCGGCCTGGCCGACATCGATGCCGCCGCCGAGGAGGTCCGGGCCTACCCGTCGCACATGATCCCTGCGGATTCCCAGATCGAAGCCGCTGCCAAGGCGCTCAACAAGGGCAAGAAGACGACGATCCTCGCTGGCGCAGGCACCGAGGGCGCCTATGATGAGCTGCTCGCCATCGCCGAGAAGCTCCAGGCCCCGATCGTCCATACGATGCGCGGCAAGGAATTCGTCGAACCCGACAATCCCTACGACGTAGGCATGACCGGTCTGCTCGGATTCTCCTCCGGCTACGCCGCGCTCAAGGACTGCGACACTCTGCTCATGCTCGGTACCGATCTGCCCTACCAGCAGTTCTACCCCGAGGACGCGACCGTCATCCAAGTCGATGTGCGCGGGTCCCAGATCGGACGGCGCACGAAGGTCGACATTCCGCTCGTCGGAACGGTCGCCGACACCGTCGAGGCGCTGCTGCCGAAGATCAAGGCCAACCGCAGCAGCACGCATCTGAAGTCCCTGACCAAGCACTATCAGAGGACGCGCAAGGACCTCGACGAGCTGGCCACACCGTCGAAGCGGACGATCCACCCGCAGTACCTGACCCGGCTCCTCGACGAGATGGCCGATGACGACGCCGTCTTCATCCCCGACGTCGGATCACCCGTGGTGTGGGCGGCCCGCTACCTGACGATGAACGGCAAGCGCCGCCTCATCGGATCCTTCAGCCACGGATCGATGGCCAACGCCCTGTCCCAGAGCGTCGGCGTGCAGTCGGCGTTCGAGGACCGGCAGACCATCGCGCTCGCCGGTGACGGCGGACTGGCCATGCTGCTCGGTGAGCTCATCACGCTCACGCAGAACAAGCTGCCGGTCAAGACGGTCGTGTACAACAACTCCTCGCTCAACTTCGTCGAGCTCGAGATGAAGGCGGCCGGTTTCGTCACGTTCGGAACGGACCTCGACAACCCCGACTTCTCCACCATCGCCGAGGCGGTCGGGATCAAGGGATTCCGTGTCGAGAAGTCCAAGGACCTGCCGAAGGTCGTCAAGGAATTCCTCGCCTACCCGGGGCCTGCGGTCCTCGATGTCGTCACCGAACGCCAGGAGCTGTCGATGCCGCCGTCGATCACCGTCGAGCAGGCCAAGGGCTTCGCTCTCTACGCGATCCGCACGGTGCTCTCGGGCAAGGGCGACGAACTCATCGACCTCGCCCGGACGAACATCCGCCAGCTCTTCTGAGCTGAGTCAGGTCGCGGGCCTGCGCCGCCGGCGCAACCTGCCGCACAGCACGATAAGTGTGCGCAGATTGCCACTTGGGACAGGTGGGCTCAGTGTTCTAGTGCAACAGTGGGCTGGTCTCAGGCTACCTGCTCATGCAACAGATCAGCCAGGACCTCGGCCGGGGTCGCGAACCCGAGGACCTTCCGCGGCCTGCGGTTGAG
>NZ_JABKDD010000020.1 GCF_013623905.1 Brevibacterium sediminis | reverse complement strand
GTACAATCTCTTTGCATCCAACGCATTGTTGCCATCTGACAAGTGACTATTAGAGGGTTGCATGAAGTGTGGGCTGAGTAGCCCCCACTGTTTCCTATCCCAGCGTAGGAAGTAGTCTTCCGCCGCTCGAAGTACATCGCAAACGGAGGTGGCCGGGGTGCATTCGTACGGCTCGAACTGGTCGCGTCTTGCTTTGGCTTCCTGCATTTGGCGGTATTGCTGAACTACCTCTTCTATTGACGGTTCAGGTGGTGCGCTCGCCTGCTCGGCTTCTTTGAGTTTCGCATCCGCCCAGTCGCCAATTGCGAAGAGATGGTTCCACGCTTTAGTGGAAGCGAAGGAGTTGTCGAAGTTCGTGACCATGCCATGCATAATGCCGTGCCTATACAGGTCGCGGACCTCTTTAGTCACTGTCTTCTTACACGATTTGGTGAAAGTCTTATGCGCATTGGTCAGACCCATGTGGTGTCCGACGATACTGTTCCAAGCGAACATCTCCTCCACGCTTCTCGCGTGCAGGCCCTTGCGAGTCTGCTTATCGAGGTCGTTCACAAAGCCGTCCATTACGGCGATAAGCACCAATACAACACTGTAGTGTCTTCCGCACTTGTAATCCTCAAACGCCGACCGAAGCAGTGGCAGACGCGGCTTCATTGCTTCGAATCTCGCCAGACGCTTCAACCAAAACTTCACATGGTCGTCTGAACGATAGTAGGTAATCAGCGCCTTTTCTACGTCGTCCGTGTCATCCTTCTCAACGATCGATTCAACAGTTTCCAGGCTTAGATCGCTGGAGAAGATCCAGTTCCGGCTTCCAAGCTTTTCGTAGAACGCGTCAACGAGTAGCGCGATGCGATTGCTCTCGGCACTGAGGTCCTTCAAGTCTCTTTTGAGCTCAGCTTGCTTGACGACCGGAGCAACATTGATCAGCTCCTGCATTCCTCTAATGTTCTGCTCCATCTCCCGGAACGTTGGGAGGTCGCGAGCAGAGGAATATGGCTCCTGTGGCGTATCCGCGGCATTCATGTGAGGAGCCTAACTCGCACTACTGACGCGAACTTCAGGGATCGCGGTTATTGGATGTGCACGTTTAGATTTCGCCGTACCTCCCTCGAGGCGGCCCTACCCCGTACATCCACGACAGTGGCGTACGGGGTTGGGTTGGTTCAGCGCGGGATAGTGCGCAGGCTCAGCTGCTAGGCTCACCCAGCCCCGCCGGCCCCTTCCGCAAACCGCACAAAGTACTCCAGCGCCTCGAACGAATCCACCGCATCCGGATTCGCCACCTTCTCCAACGAATGCCCTTGGATGAGCCGTTTCACCGGGACTTCGAGCTTCTTCCCCGTCTTCGTGTGCGGAATGGCAGGGACCGCGATGATGTCATCGGGCACGTGCCGCGGCGACGCCTTGGACCGCAGCTCCGAAACAATCCGCGACCGCAACCCTGAATCCAACGAAACCCCCTCAGCCAACACGACGAACAGTGGCATCCAGTACCCGCCGTCGGGCTGCTCGGCGCCGATGACCAGGGATTCGGCCACCTCGGGGATGCCGTCGACGACGTCGTAGATGTCGGCGCTGCCCAGGCGCACGCCCTGCCGGTTGAGGGTGGCGTCCGAGCGGCCGGAGATGATGACGCTGCCGTGGTCGGTGATGGTGATCCAGTCGCCGTGGCGCCAGACTCCGGGGAACATCGAGAAGTACGTGTCGCGGTAGCGTTCACCGTCGGGATCGTTCCAGAACTTCACCGGCATCGATGGCATCGGTGCAGTGATGACCATCTCGCCGACTTCGTCGACAAGCGGCTGACCGTTATCGTCCCAGGACTCCAACGCCACACCGAGGACAGGCCGTGAGAGTTCACCGGCCCAGATCGGACAGTTCGGGGCGGATCCGGCGAATCCGCTGACGACGTCCGTGCCGCCGCTCGTCGAGGCCAGTTGCACGCGCTCGCCGACGGCATCGCGGACCCATGGGAAGCAGTGGGAGGGCACCGGGGCGCCGGTGGCGCCGATCGTCCGCAGCGCGGAGAGGTCGAACTCCTTGCCGGGTTCGATCCCAGCCTTCATCCCGGCTAGGAAGATCCCGGGACTGACCCCGAGCACATTGGCCTTCGTGTCCGCGGCGATCTCCCACAGCCGGCCTGGCCCCGGATAGAGGGGACTGCCGTCGAAGCACACCGTGGTCGCACCGCCCACCAACGCCGAGGCGACGAGGTTCCACATCATCCAGTTCGTGTTCGTGTACCAGAAGAACCGGTCACCCGGCCGGATGTCGAGGTGGAGACCCAGCAGGCGCAGGTGATCGATGACGACCCCGCCGTGGCTGTGCACGATCCCCTTGGGAATCCCCGTCGTGCCCGAGGAGTACAGCACCCATAGCGGGGTATCGAAATCGACGCGCGCGAACTCGGGTTCGGCATTCCCGGAGGCGATATCGTCCCAGGCAATGAGGTTCGTGATCTGACCATGTTCGTCGATGAATTCCTCGCCGAGGTTGCCCACCCCGACTACGGCCTGCAGGCTCGGCATCCGGTTGGCCAGGCTAGCGACCTGGTCGCGGCGGTCGAAGGCCTGGCCGTTCCACAGGTAGCCGTCGGCGGCGAAGAGAATCTTCGGTTCGAGTTGGCCGAGTTTCGTCGCGGCACCTTCGGCCGCATAGTCCTGAGCG
The DNA here is from genome assembly GCF_013623905.1 of Brevibacterium sediminis. Lineage (GTDB taxonomy): Bacteria > Actinomycetota > Actinomycetes > Actinomycetales > Brevibacteriaceae > Brevibacterium > Brevibacterium sediminis. The sequence continues at coordinate 54,362 of NZ_JABKDD010000020.1, read as the reverse complement.
CAGGCAGACCAGATGGCGCCGACGGAAGCGGTCGCGAGGAACGCGATGAGGGTGTGGTGGGTGTTCGGGAGGTAGCCGACGACGCGGTCGCCTTGTTCGACTCCTTGCTCACGCAGCCAGGCGGCGACGGATCCAACTTGGCGACGCAGCTCGCGCCAGGTGGTCTCAAGATGTTCGCCGGATTCTTTGATCGTAATAATGGCTGGTTCGTCATCAAGGCCGACTCGCAGAGCGTGTTCGGCGTAGTTCAGCCGAGTGCCGCGGAACCAGGTGGCGCCAGGCATGGATCGGTCGGCGAGCACTTCGGTGTAGGACTCATCGGCGATGACGTCGAAGAAGTCCCAGACCGCGCCCCAGAACCCGTCGAGGTCGTTCACCGACCAGTTCCACAGATCGTCATAGGAGGCCAAGCTTTGGCCGGTGCGCTGATTCGCGAAGTCGATGAAGTCGGCGATCTGCGGTCGCGGGGTCTGGTCAGGGTCGGGAAGCCAGATCGGTTCGGCGGTCAATTCTTCTCCTCAGCACAGCGGTGGGCGGCATCGATAGCGGTCTCCACCAGCTGAAACGAGGCACACTCATTCCGCGGGGGAGACGTTGAGTCCACCTTACGCTTTGGTGCTCTGCCGAATTGACGTCTTCACTCTTCCGTCGGATCGTGTGGCGTGTGCGGCGACCTTCCGACCACATGCCATTGTGTTTCGCAACTTTCGTAAATATGATGTTGGTGCTTGGTTGGGGACGGGAGGGAACATGGTCCAATCGGATGCTGTCTCAGCGCCTGCAGAGGGCAGCGCCGAGGCCGGCAAGCTGGCAGCTGTTGTTGATTTCATTGCGCATAAGCAGCGACGCGAAGAAGGGCCTTCGGCCCGCTATTTCCTGACCACAGCTGATGGCACCGACCGAGTGGAGCTGACGGATGAGCTGTTCGATGTGTTGAAGCGTGCTGCGGAGGGGCTACGCCAAGGGCAATCGGTCAGCCTTCTCCGCCGCGATCAGGAGATCACCACCCAGCAGGCAGCTGATCTGCTGGGGCTGAGTCGACCAACTGTCGTCAAACTCATCGATGCAGGCGAACTCGAAGCCAATGTCCCCGGTTCGGTTCGGAGGAAACTGCGATTGGCTGATGTTGTGGCTTACCGGGACCAACTTCATATCGAGCGATCGGACTACATTGCAGACAGCTCCTACGAATACCAGGACGTCAGCGACGCAGAGAGCGCGGAAGCCCTGTCCGAGATTCGACAAGAACGCAGAACGCAACTGCGCCGCTGAGAAATTCTCAGCGGCGCAGTCGGCGCGTAGGTGGGTTTAGGCTCAGTCCCACACCCCACGCGTATCGTGGACGATCTTCTGCGTGAGCAGGGTCCGGTCGATGCGGGTGAACTCATTGTGGTCGACGAGCAGCAGCACGATATCGGCAGCGCGAATGGCTTCGTTCACCTCAGTGAGCGTGACGTTCTCGCGTTCCTCAAGTTCCGAAGGCAGGTTGTCGATATTCGGCTCGACCGCCATGATGTTCGCGTCGGGGAGCGCATCGGCGAGCTGGCCGACGATCTGCCGGGCCGGGCTCTCGCGCAGGTCGTCGATGTTCGGCTTGAACGCCAGACCAAGTGCCGCGATCTGCACATCTTGGATGCGACGAGCCTGGGGGAGGAGCTTGTCGAGCACATACCCGGGCTTCGAGTCGTTGACTTCACGCGCGGTGCGGATCAGTGACGACTGCTCGGGAGCGGTGGAGACAATGAACCACGGGTCGACAGCGATGCAGTGGCCGCCGACACCGGGGCCGGGCTGCAGGATGTTGACGCGAGGGTGGTGGTTCGCGAGCTTGATGAGCTCCCAGACGTTGATGTCGAGTCCGTCGGAGATCACCGACAGCTCGTTGGCGAAGGCGATGTTGACGTCGCGGTAAGCGTTCTCGGTCAGCTTAGCCATCTCCGCGGTACGAGCATCGGTCATGAGGAACTCGCCCTCGCAGAACAGCTCATAGAGATCGCGGGCACGTTCACCGGCATTGCCGTTGAGGGTGCCGACGATGCGATCATTCGTCCGCAGCTCGATCATGATCCGGCCGGGCAGCACCCGCTCAGGGCAGTGCGCGAAATAGACAGTCTGTGCACTGCCGGGTTTGAGCGTGAGATCCGGGCGTTCCTTGATGATCGTCTCGGCCAGGAACTCCGTTGCTCCGGGAGGCGAAGTCGATTCGAGAATGATGAGCTCATTGCCCTCGAGCAGGGGTGCAATCTGCTTACCCGCAGTCTCGATGTAAGACAGGTCCGGTTCGTGCCCGTCCTTGAACGGCGTCGGCACGGCGACGATGTAATTGTCCGCGTGCGGAGTCTCGGTCGTGGCTCGCAGGTAACCCTGAGAGACGACACCGGCCACCGTTGTCGCCATATCCGGCTCCACAAAAGGAACTTTGCCGGCGTTGATCGTGGCTACAGCATCGGCGTTGATGTCGACACCGACGACCTCTGCGCCCGAACTGGCCAGAACAGCTGCGGTCGGAAGACCGATATAACCGAGGCCGATGACGGCGACGGAAGGGCGTTGAGAGGTGGCGGTGGGCGGCATGTGTGCGATGCTCCAAACTCGAGATGAACGACTACTGATGTTACCCGAGAGCTTCTCGAGGCAACCTGACCACAATGACTCATGAAATGACCGCTGACGTGACTTCATCATCAACTTTGAGTGAATGCGCTGTGAAGGTCTTCTGATTCGGTCAGCGAAGGTGGGTTCGTCATGATGAGATGAATGGAGTCGGTATGTCCAAGTTCTGCAGAACTGCATACCATTACCCACATCGGCATTGAAGCGAGAACCCTGCCTCGCCGAGGCGGCCCCCGTGGTTCTCCCGACCAGGAGTTCGTGCGTGACCCCCACTGTCCTCACCGTCTTCGGCACCAGGCCGGAAGCCATCAAGGTGGCCCCTCTCATCCGGGCGATCGAATCGAGTGCGACCCTGCGCTCCCGCACCGTCGTCACCGCCCAGCATCGTGAGATGCTCGACCAGGTCAACGATCTGTTCGGAATCGTCCCGGACGTGGACCTCAACATCATGTCCCAGGGGCAGACTCTCAACGGGATCGCCTCCCGTGTCATCGGGGAACTTGACTCCGTATTGGAAGACGAGGCACCTGACGCCGTGCTCGTCCAAGGCGATACGACCACGGTCATGGGTGCCTCCATCGCCGCCTTCAACCGTGGCATCCCGGTCATCCACCTCGAGGCCGGACTGCGCTCGGGGAACCTGCTCAGCCCCTTCCCTGAGGAAGCCAACCGGAAGCTGACCAGCCAGATCTCCGCACTCCACCTGGCCCCGACCGTACGGTCACGTGACAATCTGCTCGCCGAGAGCTTCAATCCGGCCGACGTCGTCGTCACCGGAAACACCGTCATCGACGCCCTCCACCTCGCCGTCGACATGAACGTGGCCCCGGCCGACCCGGTCGTCGCCGACTATGTCGCCTCCGACCGCCCGAAACTGCTCGTGACGACCCACCGTCGGGAGAACCTCGGCTCGTCCATGGAGGACATCGGAGACGCGCTGGCCCAGCTCGCCGCTGCCCGACCAGAACTGTTCATCCTGCTACCGGCCCACCGCAACCCGCTCGTGCGCGAAGCCGTTCTGCCCAGAGTCGAGAAGTTCGACAACGTGCTCGTCACCGAACCGCTGTCCTACGGCGAATTCACCACGGTCATGGCCGTCTCGGACGTCGTCCTCACCGACTCCGGCGGTATCCAGGAAGAAGCCCCCAGCCTCGGCAAGCCCGTCCTCGTCATGCGTGAGAACACCGAACGTCCCGAGGCGGTCACCGCCGGTTCGGTCAAACTCGTCGGCACCGACACCACTGTGATCGTCACCGAAGTCTCCCGACTCTTCGACGACGCGCTCGCCTACGAAGCCATGGCCAAAGCCGTCAACCCCTACGGTGACGGACGAGCCGCCGCCCGGTCGGTCGCAGCCATCGAATCGCTGCTCGGCGTCGGCGACCGCATAGCGGAATTCGCCCCAGACGTCGCCTTCGCTGACTGACGGCGACGATCGTGGCAGTTCAAACGCACACCGTGCTGGTGACCCGCATGGGTGTGGGCATCTTCGACCCCGTCTGGTGGCGAACCCGCCTCGGACTTTTCAGCAGCATCACCGCCGCCAGCGTGGCCGCGATGGGCGAACGAGACCTGGTGTGGGCCATCCTGCTCGACTCGGACCTGCCGCCGGACATCCTCGGCGATGTCCACGACGTCATCGATGATCACGGACTCACCGACACGGTTCGCTTCCACTTCGTCCCGGATCACTCCCGCCTCGGCGACGCCGTGCGCGCGGCGCTCAAGGCGGAGACGCACCCGAAGCGTCCCCTCCACGCCCAGCTGCTTGATGACGATGATGCGATCTCGGCCCGATTGCACGACGCCCACCTCGAGGCCTTCGAACCGGATGTGGCCGGGGCGCAGGTGGCCACAACCGCGAAAGGCGTCGGCATCGACGCACCGCGCGGCAACCGAGGCGAGCTGATCTACCCCAGTCACGTCCCGAACTCGACCTTCTTCGGCTCAGCGGCCGACGTCGGTGACCTCATGCTCTCCTCCCACCGGAAATGGCTGACTACCGCGGTTCAGCGCGGGGGACTGGCCCACCGAGTCGAGACCGACACCGATGACTGGCTCTACCTCTACCATCGGCAGGGCGAAGGGGACTACGACTCGCGGATCGCCCAAATCGGCGACTCCATGCGCCCGCTCACCCAAGCGGATCTCAACCCGTTCGGCATCGACCTCGAAGCGTTCCGAGCCAGCGTCGTCGAACACGAAGCAACCCCGGAGACGATGGGTCTGACGTGGCGTCGCACCCAGCCGCAGCAGTACGCTCTGCTCGATCTGCACCGTCGGACGCGCAAGCTCAAGCAGAAGTGCATCCGCATCAACTCCGACATCTTCGGACAGAGCGAACCGTTCTTCTACCTGCGTTCGCCCCTGCCCGGCAAAGCCCGGAAAGCCGGCGCCACCGACCTCATCGGAGTCGGCACACCCGGAAGCCGCATCGAACTCTGGTTGAAGGGCAAAAACGACTTCAAGCACATGGGATCGGCAGAATGCGCCGAGGACGGCAGCTGGTCGATTCGCCAGAACTTCCGAGCGTCGAAATGGTCGGTCGAACTGCGTCAGTTCTCCGGAGACACCGCGGCCAATACGCTTCCGTTCCGCCTCACTATCACCTGAGGGTTCTCAGCTGCCGACGACGTCCTTGAGGATCTTGCCCAACAGTGCACGCTTCGGCGGAACATGGCCTTCACCGGCATCGACGAGGTGGGACTCCACTTTGTGACCTTCCGGCAGCACATCGAAGAACGGCGCATAGTGGTGCTCCATGTGATCGCTGTCGCCGGAGTTCTGCACATAGAGCACCGAATGGGTCACAGGACGACGGTAGAGCTCGATGACATCGGTGCACACCGGCAGCTCGCCGACGGGCAGTCCGTCCCACGCATAGTTGAGGTACCGGTTGACGATGACCGGCACATAGTTGCGGATCGTCGTCTGCGGGTTGACCGGAACAGCGATCGACCCGGAAAAGTGCGTGGAGTAATAGAGAGAGGCGAATCCTCCACCGGAAGCACCGAAGAGTACGAGCCGACGATCCGGACTGTCGAATCTGGAGATGATCTCAGTCAATGCGTCCTGCAGCTTCGGCTGCCGACTGCTGCCGGCGTACCAGCCGAGCTTGATTCGGGAATCGACGTAGAGAGAAGGGTCGCTGATGAACAGACGATTCGCAGCGACGTCTTCGGAGAACGTGGCCCCGGAGAACACCGGATATCGACGCACCGCTTTCGTGATCGCGGCATGGAAGAAGACGACGGTGGTGTCGAACCCGCGATCGTCATAACGCAGATCGATGGGGACGTCATCGAGCATGATCGTGTACGTCGTCGAGGCACCCGGCTGGGGCCCGGTGAACGCCGCCACCGATTCGACGTGGTGATGTCCCTCCTCGGGGATGGTGCGCTCGATCATCTCTTCAACTCCTCGGGTCGTTCTCAGCGCAGCTCTGCGCCGGGTGCATTGCCATCTGAGCGGCTGTCGGCGTCGCGCAGATCGTGCACTGCCTGCAGCACTTGGGACAGCGATTCCTTCTGCGCGCGTTCGAGCCCTGCCCGATAGAGCAGCGCCAACGCCTCGATCCTCAGTGCAGACGTGTCGAATATCGTCGTCTCCTGCGAGGCGATCGCCTCGGCGAACCAGCGACGGACTAGGGTTCTGTTCGCCCGGATCCGATTGTGAATCTCGTCGATGGAGCCGCGGACCGTGGACAGCGCCGCGTCGACTTCGTCGCGCACTGCCGAAATGCTGCGGTCATCCAGACGCACGGCGCAGTCAGGAAATTTGAGCAGCTCGAACAGCCCGGGCATCTTGTGCCCGTGCGTCTCCGAATACACGCCCACGGTCGGCACCGCCTGAGACGAGGCGAGGATGACCGAATGGAAGCGAGATGTCACCAATGCGCCGAGGCGGCCGAGCTCGTCGACGAACGACCGGAATCCGGCCGGATCGATGAGTTCGACCCTGTCCGAACCGGCGATCTCGATAAGATGGTCGGCGACCGCCGTGGAGATTTCCCGGTCGGCTCGGGTCTGAACGATGACCTTCACCCGCCCTCCGTCGGCCAGATGGGCTTCGGCCACCGAGGTGAAGAGTTGGAACGCCTGAGAGCTGCGGAACTGCGATTCTCGGAGTTTGTTCTGCACAAATGCCGAACGACGGGGCCCCGGACGGATTCCCATGTCCTCGGGCCGCAGGACGATGCCGAGGACATCCTCGTCGCGATTCTCATCCTCTTGAGCCCGAAGACCCGGCACGAAGAAGCCGGGATCCAGGAGGACCGGAAGCTCCTGACCGAGGTCGGGCGACTCGAGTCTCCGGGACTCGAGATCACGGTAAGCTGCGGCGTCGACGCCCTGGTGGAGGAACTCCTCGAGCGCGGTCCCGAACGATGTGCGGAACGGGCCGACGGTCGACGGCAGCAGGACGACTGGTTTCTTCAGCGACTGCGCGGCAAGTGCCGGGAGGATCCTCCACACGAGGTCGATGAGGTTCTCTCCGGTCGCCGACTCGAAGAGATGCTCGCCGGCGTTGAGGACGACGAGGTCGACATCGGCCATACCGACATCTTCGGCGAACTGGTGCGGATGAGCGACATAGTCGATGAGCAGTTCGACCTCGTCACGGCCACCGCGTGCACGGCCGTCAGAGGGAACGATCAGCTGCTTCGTGCCCTTGAGGGTGAAGCCCGCCTGCCTGCGGAACTGGTCCGAAGGAGCGAGGAGGACAGCCGTCGAGCCTTCGATGTCGACCTCGGCCCGGCGCATCAGTTCGAGGGCACCGGCATTGATGGCGAGGTCGCCCCAGTTCGAGGCGACATGCCCGTAGAACAGCATCGTCCGTGTCATGACGTCAGCCTATCGAGCGCCGATCCCATGACCGCACCGACCGCCGACCAGCTGCGCTCCGATTCCGTCCATGCGGCCGCGGCCTCCACCCGTGACAGCGTCGCGGAAGGATCCTCGATGACTGCGCTGATCGCCTCGGCGAGAGCCTCGACGTCACCGCTGGGCACAACGAGACCGCGCCCGCCGTATCCGGCGATCTCCGCGAGAGCCGGGACGTCGGAGACGATGACGGACTTCTTCGCCGCCATCGCTTCGAAGGGTTTGAGCGGCGAGACTGCACGGGTCGCTGGGGTGAGCAGGCGCGGATAGGCGCAGACATCGATGACCGAATAGAGGTCGGCGACCTCGTCATGAGGGACGCGCCCGGTGAAGGCGATAGTCGATTCGTCGAGGCCGAGATCGGCTGCCAGCGACCGAATCCGGGTCGACTCTGCGCCGTCTCCGACGAGCAGCGCGCGCACCTGGACTCCGCGGCTGCGGACCAGAGCGATGGCACGAACGAGGATGTCGAGACCCTCGTAGCCGACGAACGTGCCGATGTATCCGATGACCGGGTCGTCGGCGCTCCAACCGAATCTCGAGAGCACCTGCGGGTTCTTCTCCGCAGACGCGAACTCGGCCGTATCGACGGCATTGGGCATGATGCCGATCGGGCGTCGAGTGTGCACTCTGTCGCTGATGATGTCGCGCATCGCCTCGGTGATGGTGAGGACTTCGTCGCAATGCTCCAACACTGCGTTCTCCAGCACCACGGTGCGTGCACGACGGCCCTCCATCCGGGCGGTGTTCGCGGCCTCGTAAACGAGTTCCCACATGCCCGAGACCTCGTAGACGACGGGCAGGCCGAAGCGTTTGGCCGCGATGAGCCCCGGCAGAGCCGAGACATAGGTCGAACGCAGATGGACGGCCGACGGTCGTTCACGGCGGATCACCTCAGCGAAATGCTCGATGGCCTCGCGCATGTACGCGAACTCACCGTCGGAGCGGGCGGAATCGCTGCCCAAGCGCAGGTAACGGATCCCATCGTGGATCACCTCGGCGGTCGCCCCCGGCCCCAACGAGTTCGCGGCCTCGGGAAAGCCCGGACGGGTGAGAGCGATGACCTCGAAGTTGTTGGCAGCGATGGTCTTGAGGACGCTGTGTGCGCGAACCGCGTAGCCGCCGCTCTGGTCCGGTGCGCTCGCGTGGAGGATGGTGAGGATCCTCCCGGGTACGGGCTCGAACGGCACCGAGGTGTTCTCGGACACGGATTCGAGCTCGCGCAGCATCGCCGAGGCGGCTGCGGACTCGCTGATGAGAGGCCGGTCCGCGGCGGATGCGATCGCGGACTCGGCAGTGTCGGCGACCTCGTCGAAGCGTCCGGTTCCGAAGAGAGCACGGATGCGTCGCGCGCGGTAGACCTTCCCGCGGTCGGAGGGCGGCACGGTATCGGCGAGAGCCATGGCCTCAGCAAAGAAGCCGGTGGCCAGAAGGTGTCCGGTCAGAATATTGCGAACCGGAGCGTTCTGCCGTCGCGTTCCCCGGAACCGCAGCTGCCGGGCGAACGCTCTGGTCGCAGAGGACAGGGGCAGCAGTCGGGATGATTCGATCCGAAGAGAGTCGACGACCGTGCGTACGTGTTTGGCCAGCACAGGTGACTCGACGATGGTCGTCAGCCCGAGGGCGGCTCCCAGCGCTTGGATATCGACATCCGTCGGTAGGACGAGGTCCGAGCTCGGTCCGGCGTCGAGCAGTTCGGAGCCGCGGATCGAGATGATCGTCTGCTGTCCTGATCGGTTCGGTGTGAGCAGAATGACGCGAGCCCGATCGAGGAGAGGCCGACCCACCGAGTCAGAGGTCGACAGTGCTGCCGCGACAGACTCGGCGACGAGGATCGGTACGACGGGCAGGATCGCGAGGGTCTCCAGCACCGGTGTCAGCGCTTGGCGAGCGAACTCAGTCGGCGCAATCCGGATGCAGACGACGTCGTGCTGAATGCCGACGGGGGTGTCATCGAGGGCGCACACAAGTTCGGCGAGCCAGTCTGCATTCGCATCGAGAGAGCGGGTGACGGCACGCAGCTCGTGTTGAGCCGCTGGCTGCACATCCGACCCTGTTGACTCGAGCGTGGTCGTCCCGTCAGCAGCGATGGTCAGATCGAATGATCGGCGGTCGCCCTCACCGAAGTTGCTGTTCGGAGCATCCTGCATGAGGGACTCCAACCGTCTCCTCTGCCAGGGCTTCGCCCCTGTCGCGACCGCTTGATCGGCCAGCAGACGTGCCAGCTGGGCACGGCCGTTGCTGGCCAACAGGTCAGCCACGAACCGCGATCGCAGCGATGAACCTTCGGCCACCGCAGTGTGGAAGAGAATCCGGCAGACCGTTGCCGAAGACGTCAGACCGTTGAGCACGGAGCTGATCTTCCGCGCGGCCGTCTCCAGGTCATCGGAATGCTCGGACAGCAGTCGAGCGGCAGCTGCGATGCCGTCGACAATCGGATTCTCAGCGGGAACGCGGACGGTTCGGCTGCTCTCACTCGCCGAGTCGACAGCAGGAACGGACTCCAACACAGGTTCAAGTGCTGTTTCACGGGTGTCGACCTCGATGCGTTCACTCATCCGCGGCCTCGCTGACGATAGCGTTGACGGCCGCGGCGGTGGCGGCTTTGGACAGTGGATTGTGACCGCCGCGGACGTCGGAATACAGCGATACATCAAAACAGGATCGTTCACCGGACTGAGCGGGCAGAGCGTCGACAAGCGCGGGCAGCTGCGCGAGGGCATCGTTCTCGCTGGCGGCATTGAGCAGGCAGCGAGTTCGGGGGATATGCCCGAACTCGGCGAAGGCGTGAGCGGTCGATGTTCTGTCCGGGAAGTTCTCCGAAGTGTCCTCCGGAGTCGCACCCTCATAGGACTGGCGGGCGATCGTGGTGACGTAGACCGGGATGTACTTCGTCCAGTCGATCTGCGGGTTGTTCACCAGGGCACGGCTGCCTTCGTCGCGGGCGGCTGCTTGGAGAGCCTGGAAGCCTCCCGCGCTGGTCCCGAAATACAGGCGAGCAGCCGACGGAACCTCGAGACACTCTGCGACGAAACGGGCCGTCTGGGCCATTGCGGGCAGCGCAAAGCGGCCGGGAGCTCCTTGCCCCCATCCGATGCTGATCTGATTGTCCGTGCGCAGCGTCGGATCGGAGATGAAGAGGACATCGGCGTCGAAGTCGTCGACCCAGGTCCGCCGTTGGAAGATCTCCTGCGGATCCTTCCCCGGAGTCCTCCGGACTGCTCCGTTGAAGGCGATGACGAGCCGGCCCGTCGGCTCGTCCCTCGACCACAGGAGCGCGGGAACCGTCACCGTTCCGGCGTGGAAATCGAAGCGTTGGAAGAGACCGGGGCGTCGTTCGATGCGGTCTCCGGGCAGCAACGTGCCCAGTCGCTCGAATGGGGGCTCTTCGCTGAGTGCGACCTCAGACATGTGTGACGGCATGGAGTTCGGCGAGCTCGGCGTCCTTCCACGATGTCTTGCCGTAGAACCGCGTGAGTCGACGGATGAGGCTCTTGCACTCATCGATATCCTCGTCGGCGGCGAACGCGAGCTTCTGGACGAACCATCCTTTGACGAAGGGTTCGAGCCGTTTGGCGTTGTAGTCCTCGAGCAGACCGACCTCGCGCAGCCACGCAGACCGGTCCTCCTCCAAGGGCAGATACTTCTCGTAGAAGCGCGGGCCGATGGCATTGACCGTCGAGTTCGTCACCGCCGCATAGTAGGTGTGGATCGGAGTCGACGTCAGCCCGATCCGGCGGGCGTGGAAGAGCATCTGCTGAAAGAAGTAGGAGTCCTGTCCCACGGCGCCGATCGGCTGATAGATGCCGAGGCTTTTCAGCCACTGAGCGTCGGCCACGAGTGCCTGGATGCTCATCGGCTGGAACTTCACTCTAGAGAGCGCATCGTCCTCGAGGACACCCTCCTCGCCGACGACCGGACGCAGAATGCCCGCGTTCTTGACCATGATCCGGTTGTGCTTGAACCGCATCATATTGCCGATGGCGAAGTCGTATCCGTGCTCTTCGACCATCTCGAGCAGCAGCGCAAAACCGTCGTTCGTCTGCTCATTGTCCGGATCGAGATACGTCACGTACGGAGTGCGGGTGAGTTCGAGCCCCTTGTTGCGTGGACGCGAAGCGCTGCCCGACCCGCCGGCAGGGAAGCGGTGGACTCGAACATTGGGATAGGCGCGGTCGAGTTCGTCGAGGACCGCCGGCGTTTCGATGTCGGTGGAACCGTCGTCGACGAGGAGGACCTCGCAGCGGTCGAAGATCGATGACCGGCGCAGGGATTCGAAGCATTTGAACTTCAGATGCGGACCGTTGTTGTAGACGGGAACGATCACGCTGATTTCGGGTTCTGCCGTGACCTCGATCGTCTCGACCCGCTCGACAGCGAGATCCGAGGCGATCGCCAGCGTCCTGCGCTCAGGTCCGACACCGTCACCGAGGCGGCTTCCGGCCGGGAACCACGTGACGGTGATGCGCTGGTCGGAGTCGACCGGATCGACAAATTCGTAGAGAGGCTCGGTCGTATCGATCGGCAGAATCCGGACCTCGTCGACGTCGGTGAAGCGGAATGCATTCACCGCGTCCTGCACGAGGTGAGGACCGAAATCGGAATCCCCGGTCAGGTCGATGACGACGTCGCCGTCAGCGCCGGCGACCCGGTCGGAGTCGTGTGGAAGAACCTCCACCGGACCCGCATACGACTGGGCCAGGCGGAAGGTGTCGAAATCCGATTCCGTCAGTCCGGTGACGTAGACCGTGTGATCGGGAGAACCGGAGTCCAGTCCCATCTCCTCGGCGATCGTGTCGATACGGTCGAACGCGGTGTTGGCAGTGAAAGCGGCGCGGATTCCCGCCACTTGAGCTTCTCGGATGCTGTGCTGTGTCAGCGCCCGGTACGTCTGCTCCATGTCGAGAGCGGAGTCAGGCATGCACACCTGCGGATAGAGGGAGTTCACGCCCGCGTTGTAGTTCGAGACGATGAACGTTCCCATCGCCTGCAGCTCGATGATCCGGTTGGCGTACATCGACTGGGAGTTCACAACGGAGTTGAGATTGATGCCCACGGGCAGAAGCCGCTGCAGATCGAACAAAGTCTCGTGATCGATGGGCCGGTGCAGATGCGGCAGATACCGTTCAGGGAAGAGATAGCGTTCGGCCTTCGCGAACTTCTCGGTGTCGAGTTCGAGGTTGCGGTCGACGATCGTGAGATCCGCTCCGGCCGACAGCAGTCCGTCGAAGATCCGCTGGGCGGATGATTTTCGCTCCGGATACTTGTGCTCGAACCAGGAGCCGGCGAAGACGAACTCGCGACCGGAATGGCGCATGCTGCCGAGCGGATGATGATGGACGAAGTTCACCGCGAAGGGCAGAACAGTCACGGGCACTTCGTGGTGGAGGTACTCACGGTAGCGAGGTACGCATTCGACGGCGCTGGTGAACACGTGGTCGGCGAATTTCGCCAGGGGAGCGAACTGTTCGTAGTTCGGTGGATCCTCCTTCGAATAGAAGGCGATCGGGATCTCGTTCGCGCGGGCGAAGGGAACGACCTTCGACTCGAGGATCTGACGTGCAGGGGAACCGGACAGGGCGACATTGAACCATTCGTCAGCGAGCCCGCGCCAGGCCGAGGTGATGAGCAGCAGGTCGATATCCGCCATGTCCTGCTCGTAGGTCTCAGGATTGATCGGCACCACATGAGCCGCGTCCTTGAGCGAGTCGAAGAGGAACCGGTCGGCGATGATCCCGATGCGCAGCTTCCGGCGAGTATCCCAATGCTGGCCGGAGGTTGTCGGCAGTTGCTGAGACTCTTTGATGAGGGCTGAGATCTTGCTTTCGACCGGGGCTGCGAAGGACCGGTGGCGCTCAATGTACTCCTCACGCGATTCGGCCAGGTCGATGTAGGGGTGCCGTCCGAGCAGTCCGTCGATGAAATAGTCCGACTGCGTGTGCACGCCGAGCGACTTCTGGCGCGTGCGGGTTGCCTTCAGTTCCTTGATGCGGGTGTCGAGAGCGGCCTGCCGCTTCTTGATATCGGCGTCCTTCATTGCTGACCACCCTTCTGCTGGGAGGTGCCGCGCTGCGGACGGCGCAGGCGCCAGTAGGCGCGCTGAACCTGCATGGCTTTGGAGCCCAGCAGTCGTTCGAGTCGTTCATTGACCGAGGCGAGCTTCGCATCCCGTTTCGCGACTTCGTTCTTCAGCCGCTCGATCTCCTTCTCGCGCTTGTTGATGCCTCCCAGCAGCTTCGACTCCCGGTCGTAGGCGCTGATGAGTTCCTTGGCGAGTTCGGCATTGAGGGACGAAGTCTCATCAATGACACGAGAGACGTTCTCGCGGACGGAGTCGAGGTCCTCGGTTCCGGTCGTGGTGGTCTTCAAATGGGCTCCAGTTGTCCAACGTCCGCAATGGAACTTCTGGCCACCGGAAGCGGTGGCGTCCCACTGCGAAATCTTCACAGCATGACCGCCACGCTACTGACCGGAGCAGACCGAAACCGCCCATTTCACCAACAGTTCACCTGGGGCATACGAAGAATTCCGCGGGCCGCTCAATACGGCCGAGCGAGTGTTCGGGCGAGAGCCGAGGACCGGAACCTCAGAAGCAGTAGTGGCCCGGAGCGTAGCCGAAGGCGTGGATATTCCCGTTGGCCAACAGGTGACTGTCGTCGACGCTCCACGTGTGGGCATGGTCGCCACGGACCTGGACGAAGTTGAACCTGTCTGCCGAGTAGATCCGGGCTCCGGAGCCGACGAGTCTCTGCTGGAGCTCAGTGTCCTCACCAAGGGTGCGTTCGGCGAACGGGTTGTCCAGCAGCGTCGACCGATGCGTCATCAGGGTCGGGCCCATGACGAGGTCGGTGAACCGGTGCTCGCGTTCGGGGAAACGGCAGATGACGATGTCACGGCCCCGGATATGCAGATAGTGTGCCTGCTTGCCGACGAGATCGGCATTCGAATAGCGCAGTGCCGCGAGCTGATCGCCCAGGTAGTGCGCTCCGTAGACATCGTCGTCGTCCATCTTCGCGATGACGTCGCCGGAGGCAGCCTGAACTCCGCGATTGAGGCAGACGCCCAACGGCTGCGCAGAGTCGACCTCGACGATCTGCAGATGCTCAACCCCTGCTTGTGCGGCGCGGGCACGCAGATCGGCAGGTGCCGCGAAGCCGTGGGCCACCAGCACGAGCTCCTTATCCGTGTGCAGCTGCGCGGCATGGGTCCGCAGAACCTCGCCGAGGTGGTCCGGCCGATTCGTCGACACCACAGCCGAGACGGACGTGGGGAATGGCTGCGCATAGTCCAGGCCGAGCGAATCCATCACCGTCATCGCTCGGTGAGTGTAGGTGTGCTCCGCCCAGATGCGTCGTTGGGCAAGATGGACGGTGCGGTCTCTCAGCTCAGGACTGCGCACGTAGGCACGCAGAGTCCACTCTGCTTCTTCCTGGGTTTCGGGTTGGGGGACCTCGGTGGTGGGGAAGAATTCTCGAGTCGCCGCACTCGGGGTGGTGACGACGGGGGTGCCGGCGGCACTGATCTCGAAGATCCTGCGCGCACACATGCTCGGAGAGTCGGTGACGGAGTTGACGTTGAGGAAGACCTTGAAATGTTTGTATGCCGTGAGCAGATTGCGGTACGGAAGCGACCCGACCACACGCCCGGCCAGGTTGCCTGGGAACTGATACCGCTCATCGTTGCCGAGGAAACGGGAGAAGATCTCCAGCCCGTACTGCATCCTCGGCGATACGGCGTCAGCGGCACCGAGCAGCAGGTCCATCTGCTCCCTGCGCTCCGGATACTTGTGGGCGAAGTACATGCCCGCAAAGGCAATGTCCCTGGCGGCGGCATTCCGCGCAGGACGTGAGGGATTGTGGACCGCCGGCTGTGCGGCGAACGGCAGGGCGGCGACCCTGTCGTGACCGAGTCTGGAGCGGTACTCGGGGATCAGTCTGACATCGCTGGTGAAGACGACGTCGAACTTCTGTGCCAGGGGCAGGAAGTCCTCGAAGTGCGGGGGATCCTCTTTGTTCCAGAAGACGGTCGGAATGCCTCGGCGGCGGCACTCGCCGAGCAGTTCGGCGATCTCTGTGCTCGGACCCGACGGGCTCGTGAGCTTGAACTTCCACTGACCGTCATTGCCACTCCAGGCGGACTCGACGAAGACGAAGTCGAGACCGTCGAGCTCGGTTAACCACTGTGTCGGCGAC
Source organism: Brevibacterium sediminis (assembly GCF_013623905.1). Taxonomy (GTDB): domain Bacteria; phylum Actinomycetota; class Actinomycetes; order Actinomycetales; family Brevibacteriaceae; genus Brevibacterium; species Brevibacterium sediminis. The sequence goes on along the minus strand of NZ_JABKDD010000020.1, from coordinate 38,677 downwards.
AGCGGGCGGAGCGACCACTCAAAGCCGAAGCTCTCGGTCGAGAACTCGTCGAGCACGACCCCAACCGACAACCGTTCGAAGACCGGAAGGCGATGCTGCACCGGCAGAGGAGGAAACAGCTCCCCGAGGACCTCCGCGGACAGACTGCCTGTAGCGACCTCGGCGGAGGCTTCTGCGGCTCCTTGGGCCAACGAACGGCGACGCCGCCACTTCGCGACTTGGCTGATTCCGCCGTTGCGCAGATGCCACACAGCAGTTCTCAGCGTGCGAAGTGGAGTTTGTGGCACGGATCGGATCCTCTCGGCGGTAGCCAGGGTGCGTGACGGGGAAGTGAATCGAAGTCAGGCGACGGCTGTCGACGCTCAAAGTTCACAACGTCATTTATGTGTGAAACCTGTTAACGCCAATAGTACAATCGGAAAGTTGCAAGCGGCTTCGCGAAGTCGGACGGGGAAACCAGGATGAAATGAGGACAGTGGGAAGCAGCTCAGGACCCATTCCCTCACGGACCCCAATGAGGCGGCACGGCAGAGCCATGGCGCTGTCACTCATCGATGGTCTCGTCTTCGCGTTCCTCGTCGTGGCGATGACACTTGTGCGGTACGACTTCCACACTCATCTCGTCAATGCACCGGGCATGTTCGTCTGTTCGGCAATCGCTTTGGTCGTCTTCCTCGTCGGCGGGCCCCTGGCGATCTACCGCGGACGCTACCGACGCGGCTCAACCGATCAGTTCGCTGCCATCGTGGGAACAGTTGCTTTGGGCGTCGGCATCATGTGGGTGGCCGAATTCGCGCTCGCCAGTCAACTGCTCATCCCGACCAGCGTCCCCATCACGGCGGGAGCGCTCATGGTGGTGGTCAAGAGCCTCGAGAACTGGATTCGTCGCAATATGAGGCAACGCAGCCTCACCACGTCCGGCGCTTCTCGGCCCACGATCGTCGTCGGCGCGGGGGACCAGGGCATGCTCGCCCTCGACATGATCGCTCAGGACTCGCACAACGAATTCGTCGCTGTCGGCATCCTCGACGATGACCCTGCCAAACGGCATCTGCGCTACAATGGAATTCGCGTGCTCGGACCGATCGCCGACATCGCCGCCCATGTCGATCGCACCGGCGCCGGAGCAGTCATCATTGCAATCTCTGACCTGCCTCCCGAAGATCTTTCCCGCATCGCATCGAATCTCGAGTCCCGGCCGGTCGAGATCAAGATCATGCCGAAGCTTTCAGACTCCGCGCTGGCCCGTCCCGAACCGGACGCCCATGACGTCGCCGACCTGCGTCACCGAAGCTTCCGCGATGTCAGCCTCGAAGACCTCATCGGACGCAAACCGATCTCGACGAATATCGACGACATCGCCTCGGCGATCACAGGCAAGGTCGTCCTCGTCACCGGGGCGGGCGGCTCAATCGGCTCACAGCTGTGCCGCCAGGTCGCCCGGTTCGACCCGGCCCGACTCATCATGACCGACCGGGACGAATCCGGCCTGCACGCAACCGAGCTCGGCCTCGAAGGTTCAGCCCTTCTGACCAGTGACGACCTCGTCCTCGGAGACCTGCGAGATCCAGCTTTCATCGATGCCCTCGTCGCCGAGGCGAAGCCGGACATCATCTTCCATGCCGCTGCTCTCAAGCATCTGACTTTCCTCGAGCGCTTCCCTGAGCAGGCAGTGCGCACGAACGTCGGTGCCAGCCTCGACCTGCTCAACGCGGCGGTGGCTCACGACGTCGATTCCTTCGTCCACATCTCCACCGACAAGGCCGCCGGGGCGACCTCGGTGCTGGGGCGGACGAAGTTCTCCATCGAGCGGGCGATCGCCTCTGTGGCAGGAGCAACCGGGCGGCGTTATATGTCTGTGCGATTCGGCAATGTGCTCGGTTCCCGAGGGTCCGTGCTCGAAACCTTTGTGGCTCAGGTGGCGGCCGGCGATCCCGTCACTGTCACCGACCCCGAGGTCACTCGGTACTTCATGACTGCCGATGAGGCATGTGAGCTCGTTCTGCAGGCGGCGGCGATCGGCGGCCCCGGAGAGACCTTGGTCCTCGACATGGGCGAACCGATCCGCATCGCTGACCTCGCCAAGCGCGTGATCGCACTGTCGGGCCGCAGCGATGCGCAGATCGTGTACACCGGTCTTCGCCCGGGGGAGAAGCTCACTGAAGCGCTGCTTTCGCCGGGTGAAGTCGACAGCAGACCCAATCACCCGCTGATCACTCAGGTCCCGATTAATCCGATCGATCTGGAGAAGCTCGGTGCCCTGGTCGCCGAATCTCGAGACGCGCGGGTCTTCACCCACCGGTCGGCCCTGGAAGGCCACCTGACGCGGCTCCTCGATTCCGAAGCGACACCGGTCGCCGATGACGCGACGGATGTCATCGGCCCGGTCTCGACCGCCTCAGGAATCGCCGAACCGGACGTGGAATCACATGACACCGGAGTCGGCCGCTGATGGCTCTGCAGTCGCTGGTGATCCTGGTTGTGGCCGCGGTGGTCACGGCTCTCAGCGCCCTCATCGCCTTCCCCTTGCTGCGTCGAGCGGGGGTCGTCGATGTCCCCTCTCATCGCTCTTCACATACGCTGTCGACTGTCCGCGGCGGGGGGATCGCCATCGGCTGCGGCATCACCGTGGCCACGATTCTCGCCATGGTCTGGAGCATCAGCGAAGACGGGGTCTTCGGCCTCGGCGGCGTCCTCCTGCCGATCGGTTTCCTGGTGCTGACCTGGTGCTATTCGGCCATCGGGATGAGCGACGACCTCGACTCCCTGCGCCCTGCCGGGCGACTGATCGGACAGGTCATCCTGGCTCTGCTGTTCAGCGCGATCATCGCAATGTTCTCCACTCAGGGAATCGCCCATGTGATCGCCTTCGCCGTCATCGGAGTGACCACGGTCAACGCCGTGAACTTCGTCGACGGACTCAATGGCTATGTCACCGAATGGACCATCGTCACGGCTGGATGGTTCGCCTTCGTCGGCTCCTGGGTGGGCGAGAACGATATCGCTCTGCTGGCTCTGGCGCTGGCCGGTGCTGCTGTGGGATTCCTCCCGTTCAACCTCGGTCGTGCCAAGGCGTTCCTCGGCGACACGGGCAGCTACGGAATCGGAGCGGCCGTCTTTGCTCTAGCGGTATGGCTGTTCGTACAGGGAGTACCGATCGTCGTCATCATCGCCCCGATGATCTTCGTCTTCTTCGACGTCGGACTCACTCTGGTTATGCGACTCTTCCGCGGAGAGAACATTCTCTTGCCTCACCGGGAACACATCTACCAGCGGATTCAGCAGGCAGGGTGGCCGCATAGCTCCGTTGCGCTTTTCCATGCCGCGCTGAGCGTCCTTGCCTGCATTATGGCCATCCCGACCCTCATCAGCGGAAATACGGCGACGACGTACCCGGCCCATGTGTTCTGGGTCGGGTTGCTCGCCCTCTACGCGCTTCTGCCCATGTGGCTGAACCGTCGAGCCCGGACGGAGGCGGTCACCGCATGAGAATCGTGCTGCTCAGTCATTACTACTACCCCGAGGTCGGCGCACCGCAGCGACGGTGGCGCATCCTCGTCGATCACCTGCGTGCAATCGGACACGACGTCATCACGGTGGCACCACACCCGCACTACCCGTATTCCGACCGGAACGGATTCTTTGGCTCCAATGTCGGGCGGGGGCGCCGTCGAGTCGACGTTCGCCTCGGCGGTACCTGGGACACCGGAATCGACGGTGAGCGGATCCTCCGCGTGCCGTACCTGCACAGCGGCTCGTCGATGGCTCGTCAGCTGCTCGACCAGACGGTGTCAGCGACAGGCGCGATGTCAGCGGTCATCGATCGGCTGCGGGGCAGAATGCGCCCCGATGTCATCGTCTCCACGACTCCGGCACTGCCGTTTCTGCTGGCCGGCGACACTCTGTCGCGACTGCTGCGGGTTCCGCACATCGCTGAAGTTCGCGATGCCTGGCCCGACCTCATTTCGGAGATGAACCTGGTGACGGGAGCCGTTGGGAAGCTTCTTCCCGGGTCGCTGACGCAGCGTCTCGAACATCGACTGCTGCCGGACCTGCTCACTCGTGCTCAACGGCGTGCAGCGGTCGTCGTCGTCACCACGGAGGGTTTCAAACGTCGTTTGGAACAGCGTGGGGTGACCGCCGAGGTCGTCCGCAGCGGAGTCTCGCCGGCGGAGTTGGAAGGTGCGTCCGGGCTGACTGCAACGGGAGCGATTCCCCTCGTCCCCACGGCAGATGAGACGGGCACTGCCGGCGGCGAAGTCATCGGCAGGGCTGAAGGCGATCGCCGTGGACTCAACTTGCTGTACGTGGGCACGGTCGGGCGATCTCAGGATCTCAGCACCTCGATTCGTGCGTTGGCTCGCACCGAGGGCGTGCGACTGCGAATCGTGGGCGATGGCGTCGATGCTGTCGAACTCAAGACCGTCGCTTCCGCGTACGGTGTGCCGGTGGAATTCCATCCACAGATCGCAGGTGCCGAACTCGCGGCCCATTGGGAGTGGGCAGATGCCGGGCTCGTCAGCCTCAGCTCGCTCGACTCCTATGCGTGCACTGTGCCGTCGAAGCTCTATTCGCTGATGGCCCGTCGAATTCCTGTCCTCGGAGTCGTTGCCGGTGAGGCCGCGGACATCATCACCCATACCGCGGCAGGAGAAGTTGCGGTTCCCGGTGAGGTCGCTTCCGTAGCCGCGGCAATGAAGAGGATGCGAGAACGAGTCGAATCCGGTGAGGAATTCGGATCGAATCCGCCCTCAGGTCTGAACCCACGCGACTGGGTGGTTCGGAATGCTTCGGCGGCCGCAATGGGCCGCACATACGAACGGCTCCTTGAGCGGGTGGTTTCGTGAACTTGCGCTTCCTCGCACGACAGCTGACGAACGTTGTTCTGACCACGGCTGGTCATATCAACGACGACCGGGTGTTCTTCGGTATGCAGTTGGCACGTCGACTGCCGGGCCCTGCCTCGCGCTTCGTCGGACAAGCACTCGGACGTATGCCAGGCGACGCCACTCGGGCGGCATCCGCGTGGCTGCTCGGAGAAGAGACGACAGCGAAGTCATTGGTCGCCGGATCCCCCTCGCCTTCCCGACTGCTCGGCGAGATCGCTCTCAATTTGGGACTCCTTGACGAAGCCGAATCGATCGCGGCTGCCGTTCCCGGTGCCCAGGCACTGAGCTCACGTATCGAGTGGACCAAGGGACACATCGACGAAGCCATCGCAGTCCTGCCAGACGGCGCACGCCGGACACGACTGCTCGATGAGCGACAGTCTCTGCAGCCTCAATGGTGGCCGGAGGTGTCGAGCCATGTCACAGCTCGTCGTGTACGCGGCAATGCCGACCTTGACCGAACTCAGCATCCGACGGCGCTGCATGTGCTGACGAACTCCTTGCCGCATACCCGCTCCGGATATGCGTACCGGTCACATGCCATCCTCACCACTCTGCGGGACGCTGGCCATCAAACGGCCGCGATCACACGCCCGTCGTATCCCGTGACCATCGGACGACTGAGCCAGGCACCGGTCGAAGTCGTCGACGGAGTCGAATACATCCGTGACGTGCCTCTGAGGCCACGACCCACGCCATCCGAGCGGCTGAGCGAGCAGGCGAATCACATCGCTGCTGAAGCCCGCGAACGTGGTGCTGAGATCCTCCACACGACAACGCACTACGTCAACGGCTTGGCCACTGGTGCGGCCGCGAAGGCAGCGGGCCTGCCATGGGTCTACGAAGTCCGCGGAGTCTTGGAAGAGACGTGGGCGGCAGCAGGAAGCAGCCCGGAAGAGCGCTCCGCGCGTCGAGACAGCCAACGCTTCGCACTCATGCGGGCCAAGGAGATTGAAGTGGCGTCGGCGGCCGATGCCGTCATCACCTTGGGCGAGACGATGCGTGAGCACCTGATCGCCGGGGGAGTGCCGGCAGAAACCATCACCCTCATCCCGAATTCGGTCTCCGAAGCAGTCATCGATGCCGATGCCACCCGCACTCCGGCCGCGGTGAGAAGGAGCCTCGGCCTGCCCGAAGACGGGGTCTGGGTCGGCACGGCAGCGTCGATCGTCGGATACGAAGGACTCGACGACCTCGTCGATGCCGTCATCCTCGCCCGGAGCCAGGGCACGGACCTGCGTCTCCTCATCGCCGGCGACGGTGTCGCCCTGCCGGTACTGCGGGAACGCGCCGCGGTTCTGGGGGAGAACGCAGTCTTCACCGGACGGGTCTCCCAAGCCCAGGCAATTGAATACCAACTCGCGCTCGATGTGATCGTCGTGCCGCGCAAAGATGAACCAGTCTGTCGTCTGGTCACTCCGATCAAACCGATCGAAGCGATGGGTCTTGGACGACCCGTCGTCATCTCCGACCTGCCGGCACTGCGTGAATTGGTTCCGGACAGCGCAGGCTTGGCGACACCGCCGGAGAACCCGCAGAAGCTCGCGGAACTGCTGTCCGAACTCGCCGCCGATGACACTGCGCGGGCAAGATTCGGAGACAATGGACGAGCACACGTTCTTGCAACTCGCAGGTGGAAGGAAATCGGACGACGATATGGGCAGGTCTATTCTCAACTCGTGGGGAGTGATGTGCGATGAGTGAGACGAAGAACCCCCTCGGGCTGAGCTCGATCCCGTCCGTGTCGAGCGAAGGCCTCGTGCCAGTCGGACGACGGACGAGCCTGAGCAGCTACCTCGCCGCGCTGTGGAACCGCCGCCACTTCATCATCGCCGAGTCCCGAGCCAAGATGTCGAGCTCGACGAGGAAGAACATACTCGGCTACGGGTGGCTGTTCCTCAATCCACTGCTTTCGGTGCTCGCATTCTGGTTCATCTTCGGTTACATCCTGGGGACCTCGCGAGGTATTCACAACTTCCTCGGGTTCCTTGTCGTCGGCGTCTTCTTCTTCGGTTACACAGGTAAGTGCATGACCGGCGGAACCGGAGCGATCCGTTCCGGTGCGTCCATGATCAAGGGCTTCCAATTCCCACGTGCAGCGCTACCGATCTCCACCGTGGTCCGCAATTTCCTTGACTTCATGCCGACCCTGCTGGTCATGGTGATCGTTCTCGCTATCGCCCCGCCGCTGGAAGAGATCACGTGGAGAATCGTTCTGGTGATCCCTGTTGTGATCCTGCAGACGATCTTCAATGTCGGTCTCGCCTGCTTCCTTGCGCGTCTCGGTCACAAGATCCCAGATCTCACGAATTTCATGTCGATTGTCAGCCGATTCTGGCTCTACGGATCGGGAGTGTTCTTCTCCATCGAAGACCGACTGGACAATCACCCGGCACTCTTGGCAGCTATGCAGTACAACCCGATGCATGCCTACCTGACGCTGGTGCGCAACTCACTGCTCTACGGAGTGGATACAGATCCGAAGATGTGGATCGTCGGCACAGTCTGGGCGTTCGGCCTCCTCATCGTCGGATTCCTGTTCTTCTGGAGAGGGGAGGAGAACTATGGCCGACTCTGAGGTCCAGGAACCCAATATCATCGCGGAGAACGTTCAGGTCCGGTACACCGTCAACACCAACGATCCCGGCAGCAGGGCAACTGGTGTCCGACGCCTGACGAACAAGATCGTCGGACGGCAAGGTCAGACCACCGTGCGAGCGCTGCGTGGGGTCAATTTCGTTGCCCGCGAAGGAGAGATGGTGGGAATCGTCGGAGCCAACGGTTCCGGAAAGTCCACCTTCCTGCGCAATGTCGCCGGGGTCGAGCAACCGGACCGTGGCCGCATCCTCGTCCGTTATCAACCGCTTCTGCTCGGTGTCAGCGCTGCCTTGCAGCCCGCACTGTCGGGAAGTGAGAACGTACGCCTCGGATGTCTGGCGATGGGCCTGTCTCCCGAAGAGGCGGCAGAAGCCTTCGACTATGTCGTTGAGCTTTCGGCGTTGGGGTCGGCGATCCACCGACCGATGGGAACATACTCTTCCGGTATGGGCGCCAGACTCCGATTTGCCATCGCTTTGGCCGCGCGACCGAAGATCCTGCTCATCGACGAGGCCCTGTCGACCGGCGACGCGACGTTCGCTGAGCGCAGCGAACGTGCAATGGACGAGCTCCTTGCCGAAGCAGGAACGGTTCTGCTCGTCAACCATGCCGCAAAAGTGATTCAGGAGCTGTGCACTCGTGCAGTCTGGATGCACCGAGGCGAGATCCTCATGAACGGCCCTGCCGAGGCTGTCGCAGAGAAATACCGCTGGTGGGCATGGAATGTTGCAAAGGGCAAGGAAGACATCGCGGACAAGCTCCTGGCCGATGTTGTGAGCAACGCGGTCAAAGAGGAGATCAACATCCTCGAGCCCGAGCTCATCAAGAATCCCATCCCGCGGCACGCAGCGCGCCCGTCCAAGACGAAGGCCGCTCCGGCACGTCATGTGAAGCGACAGGACACGGTCGACGAAGTCGAAGAGACGCCGACTCCGATGTTGGCCGCTGCCGAGGAGCAGGTCTGGCCAAAGTCCTTCGACGCCGAAATGCCGAAGGCCAAGTTCCCGGCTCTGCCCAAACCGGCTTCTCAGGCGGTGAGCGCCCCACGAATCACCGATGCCCCGCCTCTGCGACTGAACCCCAGTAAGAAACGCGTTGTTCTGCGGGCAGCGAACCCGAATGACCGTGCCTCGTCCGTTGCCGCCGCAGATGACTTCACCGGCCGCAGACTGGCCTCCCGCGCGCGCCAGATCGCAGATGAACGCTACGAGGAGCGGCAGCGCCTGCGGCAGGAAGATGACTCTCATGTTGTTCACCAGGATTCGAACCGATGAAAATTGCAATATTCGGCTCCTGCGTGAGCCGGGATACAGCAGAATTCATGCCCGAAGCCGAAGTCGTCGCCTACGTGGCCAGGCACTCGGTGACAAGCTTAGAGTCTCCGCACGGGACAGCTGGAATCGATCTCAGCGATCTGACCTCCGCTTTCCAGAAGCGAATGGTCACCAGCGACCTCAAAGGCACCGGGCTCGAACGGATCGCCAAGAACACTGAGGACCTCGACGTCGTTCTTCTCGACCTGGTCGATGAACGAAGGGGATTCTGGCGTTTTCCCGACGGTACGACAATGACGAACTCACTTGAAATCGAATCCTGTGGAGCTGCTCGCGCAGCGCGCCGCAGCGGTGCACGGCTCGTCGAGTTCGGCACTGACGAGCACTTCTCAAGCTGGATTAGTGGATTCGCGACACTCATTCGCAGGCTCAAAACGGCAGGACTGTGGGAGAAGACGATCCTGCTCGATATCGAATGGGCAGGAGCTGTCGACGGAGCCCAGCACCCGCAGAACGACGGATTCGCCAAGGCAGGGCGGCAGTGGCGTCGGCTCCAGAGAGGTTCACGCGAAGCAGGTAGGGAATTGTCCCGAGGCCGCGGACTCGCCGATGCCTGGCAGAGTATGCGCAACATCAAACCGACTGAGGCAGAAGAGTACGCTGACCGCGCTCTTTCAGCCAATAGTGACTACATCCGGTATCGTAAAGAGGCGCGATCGCTGTCAGCGTCGTCAGTGGTGAGAGAAAGCCGCGAGGTCCGAATCGATCGCGACCATAAGTGGGGACCTCAACCGTTCCACTACCGGCATGCCGATTATCAGTCGATCGTCGACAGCATCCGGCAGCAGGTGATGAAGAACGGTGGTGAGGCCATGTGAGCGGACAGCAGTGGCGAAAAGCACTGTGGCATCTGCGGCATGGCGGAGTCGAAGGATTCAAAGAGTTCCGACGTAAGCGCGAATCGGAACTCAATTCGACCAGAACATCGACCGTTGGGCCACCCATTGAAGATGGCACGGACACTCCGACGCTGACCGTGATCGTTCCCGCATTCAATGCGAGTGACTTCATCGACCGATGCTTGAAGAGCATCCTCAGTCAGAGCGGTGTGTCTTTGGAAGTCATCGTCGTCGACGACGGTTCGACCGATGAAACCGTTGAAAAAGCCAAACAACATTCTCACGGTGCTCAGCCGGTAACGGTCCTTACTGGACCTAACGAAGGCCCAGCACGTGCACGCAATCGTGGAGTCGATGAAGCCCGTGGCAAGTACATCACCTTCGCGGACGCGGATGACGAGGTGCTGGCAAACGCGTATGCGACGCTGGTTGATTCGCTTGAACGGACCGGCTCTGACATTGCCACTGGAGCGTATGTTCGTGTTGGCTCGGCCGGCCGGTCAAGGCCGAAGCTGACCGCACGAGTACATGCTCGCCAGCGGCTGGCAGTGCGGTTGGACGATATGCCGGAACTGCTGGAAGAGCCTGTCCTGTGGAACAAGGTTTACAGGCACGACTTCTGGAACCGTCATGTGGGGGAAATGTGGGGGTTCTCCAACTACGAAGACCAAGAGCCTGTCTATAGGGCGCTGGTCGGCGCCGCGGCAATCGACGTGCTCACGAACGACGTGTATGCGTGGAGACTGGCCGATGGCCGAGACACTCGTTCTAAACGCAAGGCCGAACTGAGTGATCTGCAGTCGAAGCTCGAAGTCATTGAGGTGCTCAGAGAGACCCTGCACCACTCATCGGGTCACGTTGTCGAGCAAGCATATGCGATCTGGATGGGCACTGACCTTGCCATGCACGCCGAGTACCTCGATACGGCTAACAAACGGTTCCGAAAGACACTCTGCGACGCGGCCAGGGTTCTTCGAAAGTCGATGCCGAAAGGCGCCTGGAAGCTAATGCCTGCACAGGAACGTCTGTACATGTGGATTGTGGCGTCCGGGGATCTGGACGATATCGAAGAAGTCCTCGGAACGAGGATGGAAGAGACCCGAGCCGTGCCGCTCGAACTGGCCGACGGCACCTGGATGGTCGCGCCGACGTATCTATCTCGGCTGAAGACCGACGTGCCGCAGAGGCTACTGAAAGCACAGTCGGTCGACTTCAAACCCGTCGTCATCGTGCGAAACGCACGTTGGATCAGTGAACAGCAGATCGAGCTCCAGGGGTGCGCATACATTCCTGGAGTCGATCCGGGACGGACCACATTCCGCATGCAGGGCGTCATGGATGGGGCGACTGTTCTGGACTGTGCTGTAGAGACTCGTAATGACAATCGAGTGGACTTGGACGTCGGTGATCCTTGGCGGACGTACGAAGCCGGTGGGTTCACGGTTGCCATTGATGTTTCCGGTCTGGGAGACGTATCGCCAAGAGGTATTGACCTGATCGGTTCGTTCGAAATTGAGGGGAACCATCTTCAGGTGCCCGCTGTGTCCACAGCAGTCGTGGGGATGATTGCCCCGAGCCCGATTCGCGATTCGGGACGTATGACAGTCGTCGCTGATGACCGAAGCGAACTATCGATTCGCCCCGTTGCCATGCCGACTGATCCAGTCGTAGTGAAGAACGTCGATTTCCGCGGGCGGGACGTGACAGTCACTGTCGACGATTCTGCGAATGTCCGTAGCTTGACCATGCGCGCTGCGAAACATGACATCCAACTGAAGCCACAAGGCCCTTCGATCTTCACAGCCACTTTGCCTGAGCTCCCTGAGCAATTTCGATCCAAGGGCGAACGGCAGTGGAAACTAACGGCGATGACAAGAGACGACCATGACGTCGATGTCTACCATTCCGCAGTGGACTATCTCTTGCCAGGCACTTCATGTGTGCGTCTGGCCGCAAACTCTGCTGGCAAGGTGAGACTAGCGCAGCGTTTCCGGCGAGTGACTGTCACTGGTGCGACAAATGACAGGGACCGATTGCTGATCATCGGGCGGATAGACCCGCCGGAAAAACTCAAGGTCGTACTCAAATCATCAGAGCAGACGATCGAGCCTGCTGAGTCTGCATTCCACGCCGATGGTAGCTTTACCGCTGTGTATGACCTGACGACGACCGGGGCCGAAGGTGGCACCGTTGCCGCACTGTCGGGCGGTTACCATGTTCGCTTTGACTCCAGCCCCGACACTTCCAAGTCGTGGGCAAGGGTCGCAGGAAAGCTCGCGATACGTCCTGTCGATGTGTTTACTGAATGGAACACTTTACGACTTGAGGGGAGAGCCTCCGGCTCCGTCGCTATCACAGCTTCTCCACCCTGGTCGCCGAAGGAGAGAACCAAGTTTGGACGCTTCGCTCTCAGAGAAAGAGATTGGGGTCCAATCCGGGAAGGAATCCTGTTTGAGTCGTTCAATGGTAAGAGTTGTAATGACAACCCAAGGGCTATCTTTGATGCTGTCCTGGAGCGAGATTTAAGAACCCCCCTGTATTGGTCTGTGCGTGATCGTACGGTTGAGGTACCGCCGGGCAGTATTCCGGTCGTGGAAGGGACAGGCGTCTGGCACAGGGCGCTAGCCACATCGCAGAGCTGGGTGAACAACAACAACTTTCCTTATTATGTGCGTAAACGCCCGGGGCAGTTTTACCTGCAGACATGGCACGGCACCCCGATCAAGAGACTTCTGTGGGACATTCCTCGGCGGAAGGTCTCGCTGAGCTACCGCCGTATCATGAAAACGGAAGTACCGCAGTGGGATCTGTTGCTTGCCCAGTCTGCCTCGGCGGTCAAGAACCTACGGTCGGGTCTCGGGTATCAGGGGCGAATTGCCCTTGGGCAGTACCCAAGGAACATTCGCCTTTTTGCCGACTGCTCCGAAGACCGATCGCGCTCGTTGAGGAAAGAGCTGGGGATTCCCGCCGGCCGAAAGGTCGTACTCTACGCACCCACCTGGAGAGAAATGCACCGAAATGGGTCGAGGACCGCGTGGGGTGGCTGTCTTGAACCCGGGCGCTTGGCAATCCGAACGAACACGACGGTTCTTGTTCGCGCCCACCATATGACGGACAGTGAAACGTGCTCCGCGGACCATGTGGTCGATGTCAGCCGCTGGCCCCATGTGGAAGATATTTTCCTCCTTGCGGATGTGCTGGTGACAGACTTCTCCTCTATCGCGTTCGACTTCGCTGTCACGGGGAAACCGGTCATTCACCATATGACCGAGGCGAGGGCATATGCGCGAGAACGAGGTATGTATGACCACTGGGCGAACGAATACTCCCAGCTCACCTACTCAGATGCCGAATTGGTCGATGCGATCGCTTCGGCGGGAGCGAAGCAAGTCGCGAGAGGCTGCCCTCCCGACCTGAGCCCCCTTATCGACTGCCTGACAGGAGATCAAAGAGAAATGGCCTCTGCCGCCGGAACGGATGAAGGAAAGATATGAAAGCGCGTCAACCGAAGGCAACCAGCGAAGTCATCAACTCTATGCGAGTTCGTGCCTATATGGTGCTGCACAAGGTTGGTGTGCGTGGTGGACGAGCGTCGTTCGCCGATTCGAATCTCGAACGCGCGTGGTTGGCCTCGACCTCGACCGAGACCGATGTCGAAACAGCTCTTCGTTATGGTGATTTGGCACTGCGCAGGGGTGAGGTCGATCGTGCCATCGAAGCTTATACGCGGGGCGTGGGCTCAGATCCAACAAATTCCTCGGCGCTTTACAAACTTGGATTCGCCCTTGAACGCGCCAAAGATTGGGTTGCTGCCGATGCCACCTACCAGGCTGCCCAACATTTGGCGCCAGACGCCGGAAATATTGCCTTTCGTCGTGGACGATGTCTTAATGAGTTGGGCGACTTCGAGGACGCCGTGGCGCAATACCATGTCGCCATCCGGGGTGGACATCGCGTTGCGGACGCTTATTCCGCCGTGTATTCGGCTGAAGCCACCGCACCTTTATGGAAGCGTCTTGACACGCTTCGTTCGGGCAGTCGGTACCACTTGGACAACCCGAAATGGCTTTGCGATCGCGCGGTGCTTGCCGCGCGCATGGGCAAGCACACCGAGGCGATTGAACATTTCCTCGCCTCCGACTCCTTGTCCCCACTCGGTCGCGATCACAAGATCGATATGGCGCGTTGTTATCAAGCCATCGGTCGGACGTCCAGGGCAGCCGGACTGCTGCAAGATCTGGCCGCTTCGGATGGAGGGGCGGCTAAAGTTCTTGGTCCGGGTGCGTTCTTCCGGGACCGTGGATATTGGTCCGAGGCCATAGCGCTGTACGAGTGGAAGCTCAAGGATTGCCACGATGGGCTCCAGCAGGCTCGGCTGGCCTTTGAGATCGGGCACGCCTACGATCGCCAATACCTATGGTCCGAAGCCAGAGATTGGTTCTTGAGGTCACTGGTCGCCGATGGAAGTAATGCCTACTGTCATTATCGTCTTGGTGTGGTGCTCGAACGTCTTGGTGAGAACGATCGTGCGATTGGCCCCTATGCCAGCGCGATCCAACTTTCTCCCGACAGAACCCACTGGTATTACCGTCTGGGCGTCACCGCGCGTAAGGCGGGCAGGACGGATGAAGCTTTGCGAGCCCTCAAATTCTCGCTCGGCGTCCGGCTGGAATCCGATGTGGTCGAACAAGGAATCGCCGGGGAGCCGTCCACTGCGGAGGATAGCGCGAAGGAGTTTCTCCGTGGCTTGGATTCAGAGTATGCCGCGCAGCTTGATAGTGACCGGCGGTCGAGCCGGCCGACGAACATAGGGACGTGGCAGGAGTCTTATACAAGAGCGAAGTCGTATGGCGAGTCGTCAGCGACGCTCGTCGCTCTTCGGGAACTGGATCGGCGACGGCAGCACATGTCCCGCGCCCAGGTCGCCGAGTATGTCGACTTGCTTGTCGACCAGGGGTCAGTCGAGACCGCACTCGACGCGTTGGAGGCCACGCGCGATGTCCGGTTTCCAGACGGACTTGACCTCAAGAAGTATCTCAAGGGGGCCGAGACAAGGCGTCGGAGCATGTTCGCCGAGTTCCAGGAGACTCTAGCGCTCGAGGACAGCTACATATTTCTCGAAAGTAATCATGGGGCTTCGATCGGATGCCATCCCTTAGCTCTCTTCCGGGAGATGGCTTGCGACCGAAGATTTGCGGGCTCCACATATGTCTGGGCTCACTCATCCGAAGCTAGAATACCCGACGAGGTGTCCGGCAGGGATGATGTTATTCTCGTCGAAATGCATTCCGATCTGTACTTAAAGTATCTTGCGACATCGAAATATCTTATCAACAATGTTTCTTTTGCCCCATATTTCGTTCGCAGGGCAGATCAGGTATATCTCAACACATGGCATGGAACCCCTTTGAAGGCCCTTGGGAAGTCAATGAAACAAGGGCTTCTTGAATACGAGAATCTTGCCAGAAACTTTGTGCAGGCGACCCATGTCTCGTCGCCGAATGAACTGACGGACTGGGCGCTTTTCAGCGATCACCGCATTGACCGTTATGCCACCGCTGCACGGCGGATCACAGGGTCGCCCCGGCTGGACAGGCTGGTCTCGTCCGGTGACACGGTACGACTGGAAATCCGCGGGCGCATGGGGCTTCCCGACGAGGAGAAGGTCGTCTTGTATGCGCCGACCTGGCGTGGCGGTGTGGATAGTCACGAGTTCGATATTGAGCGTTTGGTCGGTGATCTCGCAGCTATGGCCTCCGTGCCCGGTTATCGGATACTCTTCCGGGCGCACAGGCTGACGGAGAAACTTCTCACGGAAGTGGAACTGCCGGTCGAGGTGGTGCCGGGTGACATTGACACGAATGACCTGTTGGCTGCCGTGGATATGCTCGTGACCGATTACTCTTCCATTGCGTTCGACTTTCTTACGACGGGGCGTCCAATTATCTTTTATGCGCCCGATTATGAAGAGTATGCCGACCGCCGAGGTTTGTATTTGTCGCTCGAGGAATTTCCAGGCCGGGTCTGCACGAGTCGTGAAGAATTGATGTCGCTGATCGCCATTGATGGTGGTGAGAGGACTCCGGAGGATGTAGAGGCATTGGCAAGGTTCGTGCCGATGGAGGACGGATCGGCGGCACGTCGAACGATCGATTTCATGCTTCAGCCAATCGCGTGCGAGCGAAAGGAACGGCCGCTCCTGGTGTTTCATGCCAGTCTCATCCCGAATGGAATTGCAAGCGCGCTGCTCGCGCTCTTCTATGCCTTGGAAGGTTCGGAGGTGGATATTGTCCTGGTCGTCGAGGGACATGTCATGAGGCGCGAGGAAGGCCGGCAACACATCTTGGAGAGGCTTCCGGAGTATGTAAATTTGGCTTTTCGTATCGGAAACATCACCGCCACGCCAGAGGAACAGTGGGCGGTCAACCGACTCAGCTCCCATGACTTGGGCGACAGCGATGCGTTGAAGGAATTGAGGACTCGCGCATGGAGGCGTGAGTCTTATCGAGTTCTCGGCTTCGCCGAACCTGCGACCGCTATCGAGTTCGATGGATACGCGACTCTTTGGGCTGACTTCGTTGCGAATGTGGGCGATGAACGGACTAGACACCTGATCTGGCAGCACAATCAGCTTGTCAACGAGTGGCGTACCAAGTATCCGGAGCTTGCGGAACTGTTCAGTCGGTATGATGGCTTCGACACGATAGTGCCCGTTTCGCAGGCGCTATCGGAGGAGAATCGAGAGAAGCTACTATCGGCCGGTTTCGGTTCCGAGACTGCGTACGAGCCCGTGCCGAATGTCCTTGATGCCGAGAGGATCGAGAGTTTGGCAGAACACGACATTGATTCCGATCTTGGTGAATGGTTGGACGAGGGCCACGTCCATGTTGTGTCGATCGGGCGATTGTCGCCCGAGAAGAACTTCAGGGCATTGGTTGACGCGTGGCCCAAGATCGTCGAGAACTGGCCCAATGCTCGGCTGACAATCATTGGAACGGGTCTGCTGGAGGCCGATCTTCTGGCTCACGTTGATGAGCTCGAGATTGCGGATTCGATATACTTCGCCGGACAGCGGTCAAACCCGTATCCGGCGCTGAAGCGAGCCGATCTCTTCGTGCTACCGTCTGTGCATGAAGGCCAGCCCATCGTCGTTCTCGAGGCGATGACTCTAGGAGTCCCCATCGCTGCGGCGTTCACTCCGGGCACAGCAGAACTGCTCGAAAGTGGCTACGGCCTCATCATCGACCATCGTCCGGAGGGCCTCGCGCGCGATATTTCTCGGATCCTCGGTGATCCGTGTACAGCTAGCGGCAGTTTCGACGCATCGGGATTCCGTAGCAACGCGATCGAGAAGTTCGTTGAGATTGCTCTGGGTGCCTAGGGCGTGTCTCTTAAATGGTTCTGAGCGTCAAGTTCGTTGCTGCCACCTGAACGCCTCCAGCGAATGATCGAGCATGCTTGTCGAAGCGTGTGGCAATGCCTCGCTACTGCTTCAATCGTGAGAATCCACGCTCGACGACATTGCGGTCTTTGTATTTCTGGGCATCGAACTTCGGTGGCCTGCCACCGGAAGATTCTTTCGTCTGTCTCCGCGCAACTTGATCGTCGTGTTTGGGAATCGTATGGCGTATCCGTCTGGCCCGCAGTTGACTGCGGGTCGACGGATGCGAGTACGCTTTGTCGGCTGGGATGATCGGCACGATACTGATCCAGAAGCGGGATGATGACCGGATTATCACCGGCCTCTCCTGGGGTGAGGACGAGATCGAAGATGTTCATCCGAACGTTTGTCAGAGCATGGATCTGCGTCGAGATTCCCGTCCAAGGGTGTGATCAGCGGGCTCGATCGGTGGAACTTTGTAGGTCAAACCTTCCCCCCCCCCTGTGTGGCCCGTGGCTTGGGCGCCAGTTGAGTCCGTGCGGGCACCGGCGGCATGTTGGTGGGCACGCACGATCGTGGAGTCGGCGGCGAGGAACTCCTCGATCGATTCCGCAGCGCCTTCGGGGATCAGTCCGGCCTGGGCAACCGCTCGCAGGATCGCGTCGTAGGTGCCGTCGGTGGCGTAGCGGAAGTGTCGTTTCCACACGGTCTGCCAGGGTCAGAACTCTTCAGGTAGGTCACTCCAGGGGCTGCCGGTGCGATAGCGCCAGCAGATGTCTTCGCGGATGAGTCTGTGGTCGGCCCATTGGCGGCCGCGGCGTCCGGCTCGTGGCGGGAAGAGGTGGGCGATCGTCTCCCACAGGTCGTCTGTGATCATTCTGCGAGTCGACATGCGGCCAGTGTTTCAACGGTCGCTGCCTACATTAAGGAGACACGCCCTAGTCCTAGCTGGAGACCGTCGGTGGGTCAGTTCACGAGCGTCCAGCCCCAGTCGTGAAACGGGTCGGGTATCCGCCATGAAGAGCCGTAGCGCTCCTCCAAGAACTCTTCACTGTGCGCGGGTACAGGAAGCGCGAGTCCGTGGATCGTGCGCTCGGTGCTCTGGTCGAACCAGGCGCTGGGTAGTTGGCGAATATGCATCGATTCCATATGGACTTGCACGGTGGACCCACTGAGGTCGAGTGGAAACAGGTCGAGGGAAATTGGGGAACCGGGCCGGGAGACGTGTACGTTCATGTACTTGGGGATCTTCGAAATACGCCACCCTCGAAGTTCGAGTGTATTCAGGATCCTGTTGATCGCGTCGTCTTTGGACTCAGACTCGGATACGACGACCGTGTAGAAGAGGTCCACGTCGTCGTCGTGCTCGATGAACCGGCCCTCACGGACGGCACCAAGGAGGGTGCCGTAGGCGAGCATCCCCCGCGATCCTGCAGCGTTCAGGTCTCCGAGCATGTCTTTGACCGCGGCCAGGAATTCGCTCCTTTGCGAATGAAGGACACCCAGGGGAGTCACGCCATGGCGTGAGATAGTATGGATCTTGCTGTCATTTCGTTCGCTGATGGTTTTGATCTCTTCGCTGAGCCTCCTCAATGAACTCCGGGTGTTGAGCACTCCACCAAACGATGCGATTCCGGATCTCGCACGAGGATCGCGACGCACCTGATTGAGCAGTCCGTGTGCCAGCACCCTCCACTCATTTCCGCCGAGAGGCGATTCTGTTCTGCCACTATGAGCGCGGGTGGGTATTAGGGCCGCTACAGACAGCCAATCTGCCGGCGACATCTGATTGGGCTCGTAGTCGAGCGCCGCCCGAATGGCATGGACCGCGTCGTCGTGCCAGCGAACAGCGTCTTCATCATGCTGCGGGGTCCAGACCGGGAAGTCCGGACCTCCTATCGCAGCAAGGCGTTCTACAGTTTGTTGGCGGTAAGCTACGGAGGCTGAGTTGTATACTTCTGTCCAATCGCCGTCGGCCTCTTGCACATCGACCCGAATCTGTTGCGATCGAACTCCCCACTTGTCCCGTCGATTGAGATAGCGCAGTGAGTCAGGAAACACTGGTTCAGAGAGAGATGCCTCCCACCATGCACCGGTATCCTTGCCTGTGTGCACACCCGGTCCGGAAGGCTGAAGAAAATACGGAGGGGTGCGGTGGTCTGCGCGATGGCAACTCTCACGCGGAGACACCATCTTCGGGTCGATGGTCAGTGGTTGGCCGTCAAGCATGGGAACCAGTAGTCGGAAATTCACATAGTCCGGTTCTGGACGAATGTTGGTCACCCGGGCCGCGCGTAGGCCATGCGAGAGTGGAATCGTCAATGAATCAGCCCATGTACCACCGACGAAACCCAAAGAGGGCAGCATTGTTGCGACAATCCCAGGAGAGTGATTGTCGTCGAGGCAACCAATTGGAGTCGTCATTTACTCATTCCGGACGCAAGCGGGCGAATAATGTCTGCGACCTGCCTTACGTGTTGCAGGGTGACGGTCGAACTGTGTATCGGGATGGCACTGAGAACATAACGGCCAGGCTTTCCTGGCAGCTTAACTTCGTTGAATCCGAAGTTGCTCAAATACTTTGCTATATCGGGTATAGGAGACTTCTTCCGACTGACGAGCTGAATACTTATCTCATCGCTCGTGATGAAAACGTCGAATGCTACCGGTAACTCGCCCCAAAAGAGCTCCAAGACCGCGGCCTGATCCTTCCACACCCAGGTCTTATGCCAGGTTTGGTCCTCAAGTAGAGTGCAGAGCGTATCGTGCAGTCTCATTAACCGTTCCCGGTGCAGTGCCCACCGGGTGTCATCCCGGGCTGTCCGCGCGTCGTCGAGCGCAGTCACTGCATCGGTTAGCAATCGGGGCGCGGCCGCGAGGATTGCGTTGCGGTGCGAGGACGCGGATGTCGTCGGTGTTCTCAGCGCCTCAATGACGGTTGGAGCCAGCTGCTCTTCTTGCCAAGACCACAGCCGCTCGTCGGTAAGCCCCGCACCGTTGGCGATCACAAGTTCTCTTGCGTTCGAGAGCCAAGTCCCTGCAGTCGAGGGGACGGCCGATTTGACCCCGGACCGTGCTTCCACGCCAAGCCAAGCTACCGTGATGTCTACAAGGAACTGCTCTGCGTTGCGTACCGGAATTCGAATGATTGCGCAGCCATCGATACTTGATCTTGCTGTGCCGCAGAACGTGGGCCGTCCGGTAAATCTGTCATCGACGAGCGGAATCCGCCCCGGGGGCCTGTGCAAGTGGAATCCAAGAGCAAACGACGAAGGCGCGGCCTCCTTGCGAATCGATGTAGTCGTGGCCGGGGCCCAGTCATCGGACGCCGATGTGGGGGCATAGGCGATATGTCGGGGCAACGAGAACACACCCTCCTCGGGCGGCTCCGTGTTGAGCGCAGGCAAGGGAGCCGTCAGGAAGTCGTCTGTCTCGAGAATGATGACGGTCGCAGTCCCACCCCATCGCTCTTCGATCGATCTGACTGCAGTGTCGAATGAGGTGCGAAGGTTACTTTCCTCGGAGTGATCCACGAGGGAAACCGGGAGGCCTTCGAGCGCGATCTGGCGAAGCACTCGGTCCGCTTCATTCGCGCCCTGGCCGAGGACATAGTACGCCCCGTCGACGTACTCGAGGTTGTTGCGAACCGAAGACTCGAGTACGTCGCTTCCTCCGCGCACGAAAGTCAACGAAATAACGGTCATGCCGGTGTCTTCCTTTCTTGTTCCTGGCGCAGTTCGTCAATCGATGGACCAATATTGGGGTAGAGGCCGCTCGACAGAAGGCCAAGTAGAGGGAGGAATGTTGGCAGGAGGTAATGAAGAGTCGTCGCATGCTCGACTGCGCGCTTTGACGGGGTCACAATTAGATTGGCATTTTTGTAATTGGATAAGATCGAGTTAGCTCGTTCATAGCAATTTGAATCATTTGGTGAGGTCAATATGTATAGTGGCCGGCTTCGGTCTACGTCCTGACTGATGGCGTTCGGGACGAGTCGGTCAAGTTCGTCCATGTTGGTCTGGGTTCGAGGGCCGATCATGTTTTCGAAGATCAGATCGGTACGTCCATTGAGATATTGTCCAAGCGCTATCTGGGGTGCAAGAGCGACGATCGGAGATCCGGGGAAGCGAGTTCCGATAAGCAGTGCAGCGGTTGCGCCTTTGGAGAGACCAGCGAATATTGCGCGTTCAGTATTATAGTTATGAATCTCCAGATACTCGCGTAAGAATTCCTCAGTTGCCACCTGGACGCTCTCCGTGCCGGATTTCATGGCGTAGTAAGTATACTCATCCGAGAAATCGTCATAAATGAAGAGCAGCCGAGCTCGGTTGGTCTTCAAAGCGTGACCGTCGATGCCGTCAAAATCCAGCCACGAGTTCTTCCCACGAATCGAGCTGAATATCACGATGATGGAGTCGCAGTCGTGCTTCGGTGGTCGAGCTTCGTAGTGCACTGTAACGCCGGTGGTCGGGCTGACCCAACGTCGATGCCTGAGCCCATCGTTCTGAGTGCCTAAAGGTGTCGCATCGATCTGCACCCATTCACCTTTCTCTCTGTGGCCTCGCCTCTGCCTCGACCCCGAGTGGTCAAGAGGTGTGCGTCTGCTCGGCCATTCTCGACGCTCATGTCATAACCTGCTCAAGCGCGGAATGACAGGGTAGTTGCCAAAGCCCTGGTCCGTACGGAGTTTATCAGGAGCGTCGCCGTTGACGGGCGTGGCCGGAGGAATCCTCGGGGGGGCTCTGACTCGAGCAAACCCGAATGTCGACGCGACTGCGGTGCTCGGGTCAAGTCATCGACTTGGTCTGCCTCAGCGCCGCGAGGATGACTATCCGTCTGCTTCCAACTCGGCATTGAGTTTCACGACGCGCGGGATGTACTTCGCCAGTTCATTGTTCGAGATGCGCCGCACGAGGTCTTCGACTCCTGTCGGGTCGTGGCGGAAGACATCAAAGGGGTCGAATTCCCACCATTCGGAACGTAGCAAACTATGAGCCAGGGCATCACCAAAGCGCCGCTTGATCGGTTTCGCCGGATTACCGCCAACGATCATGTAGGGTTCAACATTCTTGGTGACAACGGAACCCGCGGCGACAACGGCGCCGGTTCCTATTTCCACATTTGGCGACAGTGTGACATCGGCCCCGATCCAAACGTCGTGTCCTATCACAGGCATGGTCTGTGGCTGATGCTTGAATTTACTTGCAAACTCATGGATTGCTTCAGTTTGATGCTTCTGGAACAGATTATTGCGCGGACGAAAAAGCAGCGCCGAGGTCGTGACAGTCTCTAGAGGATGTGTTGAATCCAAGAATCGAAGGCCTGAAGAGATCGAACAATACCTACCAAGCCGAACGCCATCGGGGAGCGCGGAATATGAATATGAAAAGGACCCAATGGATACGAATCCCGAGGAGCGAACGCCGCCAACCAGACCTTTGTATGGTCCGCGGTAGAGACCGACTCCTTCTTCGAGAACGATCTCGCCCGGAAGGCTGATAGTGGCTTCGGCCTTGAGCCACCCATACGATCCGTCCTTTGGCGGCGGCGAGTTCCACCGGAACAATATGTTGTTCTCGTAGAACCTGGACAGAAGTGAATCGGTGATAGTTATACGGTGGGGCACGAACTGAGTATAGACGAAGGGCCTTCGGCGAGGCGGCCGCGTAATTCTGGGAATCCGGTTTCTGCGTACGGTAACCACCGAGTCATGGTCCAGAGCCTCTCGCCGCTTCATTACAATCCTGGAATCTGCAACGGAATACTGGGAGCGGCGAGGAGCTCTCGACCTGGGTTACGCGACGACCAGTGCGGCGGCTATTCCAGGGGAGTCGCTGCGCGGATAGATCGACGCGACCTTCTAGTACCCCAAAGAGACGAGGTAGCGGAAGAAGTCTGCGAGGTCGTTGCTAGTCAATGTGTGCTTGAGAGCAGGCACCGCCTCGGGGTCGAAGTCGATGATGACTGTGCCGTCTTCCTCGCGACGCGACTTCGTGGGCACAGTGACCACCGCGATGTCGTCTGTCTGCAGGGTGCGGAGGCCGTTGGCGATCTTGACGAGCTCACTCGTGGTCAGCTCGGCGTTGTGCTGAATCCCTGAGGCGAAATGTCCGAGCACGGCCGCGCCCTTGTTCGGGTCTTTGACCAGTCCGCCTGACTTCAGCCCCTGGACGAGCGCACGCACGACCGCACGCTGATTGCGGGTACGCGTCTGACCGGCGTCATCGACCGGATCCGCCGCAGTGAAGATCGACGATGTCGCGCCGTCGAGATTGTTCGTCCCCTCGACGAAGTCGGTGCCGTCCGCACCGAATGCAACGCGGCTGTAAACCTGCAGACCGCCGAGTTCGTCGATGACTCGACCCAGCGCGTCTGATTCCAGCTGTGCGATGTGATCAATGCGGATGCCGAGGAACTCCTCGGCCATGGCCACGACGACCGGCCAACCACCCTCGTCAGTGATGGTGCCGAACGTCTGACCCGACTCGACCTGCGTTGACGGATTGAACACGAGCACGGCAGCGAATTCGCCGGCGGCGGGAACGTGGATGACCGCGAACGTGTCACCTTGGCTCGGTGACTGTGGGGCTGCCTCGGCGAGGTTCCCGGGGTTCGTCACCCGAAGCATGAGGGTGCGGGACTCGTCTGCAGCTGGACGGACGTCCGCGGGTGGGAAAGCCGCCTCGGCGGGAATGGTCTTCGAGGTGTCATCGAACTCGGCGCGGGCGGAGTTGAGGTCCTTGAGGGAACCGATGGCCGATACCATCTTCGTCAGCTTGGCCATGGCAGTCCTACTTCCTCTGTCTGGTCACACGGCAATGGGACCAATAGTAGCCGCGAGTGAGATCGGCTCGTGTACCGGTTGCCTTGAAGAGACTCCTTCGGTGTTTACTATCCGTGGCTCTTCTGGCCTGTTCTTAGCAAATGTTGAATCCTTCAACCACCATGGTTCGCCCTCGCCGATCGGTTATGTAGCCTCAAGTTCGCCAGGTTGCCTGATCCGACTGTGGCGGTACGGCGAATGCGGCCGGAGTGCTGTCTACGGGTTTAGCGAACGGTGAGATCCGGAGGCTCTGGGAGCAGCTCCTGCAGGTTCGTCCCGAGCGACTGGCTGATGGCCAGAATGGTCGCGAGTCGAGGATTGGTTGCGGACCCCTGGCCGCTCATCGTGCGGCCCCGCTCGTATTGCTGATACGCGTAAAGCGAAATGCCAGCAATCGCAGCGGTCTCATCTTGAGTGAGTTCTCTCGCGGCCCTTGCTCTGCGCAGATTGATTCCGAGCTGCCGCGCGAACTCTGCCCATTCTGGGCTGCTCGCGGGCTTGTCGGTCATCTCTCCATTCTGGAGCCAATTAAACTTGGCAATACCAATAATAATTGGTAATCTGAGGGCGCTGGAACACTAACAGAGGATGACCGAAGATGCTTGTCCGCAGTCTGATTTGCAAGAGCAGAGATCCGCCGCGCCTTGATGGGCTGGCGACTTCGAGCGTCTGAGTGATGCTCAACTCGAGGGGCTCGCCAAAACCAACCAACTAGGGACTTCACCAAGTTGCTTTGGGCCGATCCCGCCTGGGGGAGCACGTGCCGCGCCCATCGCGCCGGCGTGCAGGCGACCGAATTCCGCCAAGCGGCTTTCGCCACTTACCTTGCGGGTTGCTACACGCATCTCACTGGGGCGGTGATGCCCTGCAACTGGGGATTAATGGACGATATCGCCGCCTGCCGAACCCCTCTTTTATTGACTCGAGGCCGTCGGCTTCGAGCGCCAGCGACACCGTCTCAGGTGCGTCAATCCGCCAGCCCCAGTTCCGCTCAGGTCCGGTGCGAACATCGGCGACTGCTATCTCGTCACCGATGACGGATTCGAGAACCTCAGCTGTCACACGCAACTCAAGACCTTCCGTATCACCGGCTGAAGCTCGCCCGTCGAGCCCAGCCCGCCGTGCGGACACCACAAAACTCCGCACCAGCACACCCGGGAAGCTCAAACTCCTCCTTCACTAACTGCAGATCGGAGAGCAACAATGACGTTCACCTCCTCACAGCCGGAACAGGCCGACCCCGAGGGGCTTCGCGCCAGCCGCAAGCTCGCAGCCACCATCGACACCATGGGGTTCACTCGCTCACACAGACTCATCCTTCTCCTCATCGTGTTCGGCGTCTTCTTCGACGTCATCGAACAGAACGCGGTCGGGCTCGTCGGCCCTGCGCTGCAGGAGAGTTGGGGCATCGGAGCCGGACAGATCGGACTCCTCAACTCAGCGACCTTCTTCGCAATGACGATCGGCGGAATCGTCTCCGGGGCCCTGGCCGACCGGTTCGGACGCAGAAACGTCCTCGCCATCAACCTGCTCGTCTATGCCTGCGGAGCTCTGCTCTGCGCCCTTGCACCGAATTTCGGTCTCCTGCTCATTTTCCGCACGATCGTCGGACTCGGGCTCGGCGGGGAGCTGTCCACGGCAATCACGATGCTTGCCGAGTTCAGCCCGACTCGGTTCCGCGCCGCTGCAGTCTCCACCCTCAATGTCGCCGGAGGCGGAATCGGCAACTTCCTCGCCCCGCTCTACGGGATGCTCATCTTCGGAAGTCTGGCCCCTCTGCTCGGATCCTCGGAGAACACCTGGAGATGGCTATTCGGATTTCTCGTCCTGCCCGTCGTGCTCATCGTCGTATTCCGGCGCTATCTGCCCGAAACTCCGAGGTACCTGCTTGCGAAGGGCCGCATCGACGAGTGCAACCGGACCCTCACGATTCTGGAAAACGGACGACTCGTCCCGCGCACCAGAACCATCCCGGTGAAGCGCTTCATCGAGACGTCGGGCGCCATTGGATTGACCCCGGAGAAGGTCCGAATCTCGGAGATCTTCTCCGCTCGGCTACGTCGCCGCTCGATCGCGGTGTCCACCACCTATTTCATGCTCACGGCTGGCCAGATTTCGATCCTCACACTCATGCCGACGATCCTCGTCTCGCAAGGTTTCAGCATCGTCGCCGGTGTGGGATACACGGCAGTGATGCAGGCCGGCAGCCTCCTCGGGGCGCTCTTTGCCGCAGTCATCGGTTCAAGGTTCAAGCGGCGATCCGTGATCGCAGTGAGCACAATCGGTGCCGCCTGCTCAGCTATTGCTTTCGGCCTCTTCGCCACGACAACCCCAACGGTGCTGGGCCTGGGAGCGCTGTTCCAGTTCTTCATCCTCATGCTCAACACCACAGTCTGGGCCTGGCTCCCCGAACTGTTCCCCACTCGGATTCGAGGGTTCGGCACCGGTGTAGTCAAATCTATCGGCGGACTCGGAGCCGTCATCATGACACCGATCGCGGGGTTCATCTTCGACGCTTGGGGACTCTCAGCGATTTTCGCCACCGTCGGTTCGCTCTATCTCCTCGCCCTGCTGGCCTCACGGTTCGGACCGGAGACGGCGGGGCTGAGTCTGGAAGAACTCAACGAGGAGGCGGAGATCGGCCGTCGATGACAACTAACGTCCACCACATCACAAAGAATAGATAAGGAACAACACCCATGGAGAAATTTCGCATTGCCGCCACCGGCCACAGCGTCAACTACCTGCCCGAGTACCTCGGGGTCGAACTCGGATACTTTGAAGAGGAAGGTCTGAACGTCGACGCGATCGTCCCGAATCCCTGGACGCTCGTCCTCGACGAAATCAACAACGGTGATTCGCAGGCGGCGTTGGGCGGTATCTGGGTGCCGTCGATGTACCGTGACCGCGGACACGTCTACGAACCCTTCGCTCAGGTGTCGGCCCGTTGTCCGCTCGTGCTCATGGCGCATACGCCCGACGGGGAATTCGATTATTCGAAGACTGAAGGGGCGACCGTCCTGATGCCTGGCAGCAACGGTTCCAGCCCGGGGATCTTCCTCAAACTCGTCATGACTGAAGCCGGCGTCGATGTCGATGCGGTGAATTTCGTCCAGGACCTCTCGGGCGCGATGCTTGCAGAGCTGTTCAGCGGAGGAATGGGGGACTATCTTCTCATTGATCCGGTCACGGCGACTCGACTGAGGAGGCAGGGTGTCGGTCATATCGTCACTTGTCTCGCGGAGTCCGGTGGCCCGGTGCCGTGGAGCGTCTACTACAGTGACCCGACGAACGGCCCCTCGACCGACGCCAAGGTTGGTTTTGTGCGTGCACTCGATCGGGCCACCCAATGGCTCAAGGCGCACGAGGCCTCCGAGATCTCTGATTTCCTCGAAAGGACGTTCTCGAAAGCGAATCCGGCCGATCTCGTTGCGCACGTCGATGAGCTGCGCGGCTGGGGGATGTGGGAGACGGCTCGGATCAACGCTGAATCCTATGCGCGCTGGCAGCAGGGCATCGCCGACGGTCACCTCATCGACAAGCCATTGGAATATACGGTGTTCGTCGATGGAGCAATCGCCGATCGGGCCCGAATCTGATCAGAGCAGCACCCTCGGTTCACGGAGGACGGGTGTCGCAGCGGCGGCAAGATTCCAGGCACAACAGGGGCTGGGCGCTGAGCAGGGACTCCCGCTCAGCGCTCGGCCGCCGTGCTTACGGACGGCGGGCAAGATGACGTCGCCCACCAGGAGCTGTGGGCCAGTTCGAAGAAGGTGTCGCCTCAGGGTGCTGGCCAGGGAAAATATTGTCAGCCATATCTCAGCCTTTGAGCGAACTGAACGGCTGTGCAGGAGTGTCCGTAGACTGCCATGCCATGTCATCGAATACTGAGAACTCTGCACTCCCCGACGACACCCACACCGAATCGCTCGCCCCGGCCGATCGTTACCGCGAAGATCCTCGACCGGTTCGAATCATCAAACACACACGCATCGCGCTGAGTGATGGGGTCGAACTCGCGGCTCGAGTCTGGTTGCCGGAAGACCTCGGTGACGAAGCTGTTCCCGCTGTTCTTGAGTACATTCCCTACCGCAAGAACGACATGACCGCCGGTCGCGATGACACGATCCACCCCGAGTTCGCCCGCGCCGGTTACGCCAGCGTCCGTGTCGATCTGCGCGGCTGTGGTGATTCGACCGGTGTCATGACCGATGAGTACTCGGCGACAGAACTCGACGACGGACTGCAGGTACTTAAGTGGATCGCGGCGCAGGACTGGTGCAACGGCAAAGTCGGTGTCATCGGCAAGTCGTGGGGCGGATTCAACGGTCTGCAGCTTGCCGCACTTCAGCCACCGGAACTCGCCGCCGTCATCACCATCTGCTCCACCGATGACCGCTATGCCGACGACGTCCACTACAACGGCGGAACCATCGTCGGTGACCAGATGCTTTCCTGGGCCTCGACGATGTGGGCCTATAACGCCCGTCCGCAGGACCCCGCGATCATGGGCGAAGGGTGGAAAGACGATTGGAAGAGACGCATCGACGAAGCCCCGGTGAACATCGAGGATTGGCTCGGACACCAGCGGCGTGATGACTACTGGAAACACGCTTCGGTGTGCGAGACACCGGACACCATCGAGGTTCCGGTGCTGGCAGTCGGCGGATTGCTCGACGAATACCGGACCACCCTCTTCCGCCTCATGGACAACGCGAATCGGCGCAGGAGCACCGACCCCGATTCCCCGACGGTCCATGCGCTGCTCGGCCCCTGGGCTCACAACTATCCCCACCAGGCTGCTCCCGGCCCCGGCATCGACTTCATATCTGAAGCAGTCCGGTGGTGGGACAAGTGGATGAGCGGGATCGACAATGGTGTTGACGAACAGCCGCAGTTGCGCGCCTACGTTCCCGAGAGCACCCCCATCTACTCGGACCGTGAACACCGTCCGGGTCGATGGATCGCCGAGGCGACCTGGCCGACCCCGCAGATCACGGATACGGTGATGCCCGCCGATGAGGCGCACATCTCCGACCGGGCCCCGCTCGACTCCACTGCGCTGCTGGGCTTCCAGGGAGGAAGCTGGCTGCAGTTCGGCGAAGCCGCCGGGATGGCGGGAGACCAGGCCGCCGACGATGCCCGGTCCTACACCTGCGACTGGGAGCTCGAGAACGGGCTGGAGATCGTCGGCACGCCCACCGTGGGGGCAACGCTCACCTCCGACCGCGACCGTGGAGCCATCGCAGCACGACTATCCGATGTCGCACCTGACGGCAGCTCCCGGCTCGTCACGATCGGACTGTTCAACCTCACCCATCATTCGAGCCATGAACACCCCGAGGCACTTACGCCGGGCACTCCCGTCGACGTCGAATTCCCGCTGCTGGCCACGGCGCACCGGTTCGCTCCCGGGCATCGGTTGCGCTTGAGCATCTCCGCGAGCTTCTGGCCCAACCTATGGCCCTCGCCGGAGACCACATTCATTACAGTGGACTCGACCCCCGAGCTGACACTGCCTATCCGGACTGTGGCCTCTGAGGAAGGCGACGCCCGCGTCTCCGCCGAGGTGACCGCACAGCTGGGCACTGCGCCGACTCCTCCGGTGTCGGTTATCGAGTCCGACGGCGCACCGATGACACGTGAGCTCAGCTGCGACCTCGTTGAGCGCAGCGCCACGGTGACGACTGTGACCGAGGATTGGCAGACCGACCTCAGCGACGGACTCTTCTACTACACCAATGAACGCGACTCCTACTCACGCAGTGAGAACGACCCACTGTCTCCGGTGGCGACGTGTGATAGGACGATCATCTACCGACGCCCGGCTCTGGAAGTCGGAGCGAATCACGCGCGGGCCGCCGCGACCGCTTCTGCCGACTCGGGTTGGGACGTCGAACTGCGAACTCGATCGACGATGCGCGGTGACGACGAGAACTTCCTCGTCACCAACGAGCTCGTCGCCTATCTTGACGGAAAACCGTTCCACTCTCGAGCCACTTCGGCGAGCATTCCTCGCCATCTGAACTGAGGCGGGATGGACATATTCGGACAACAAGTACATCTCAACAGACGACAGGCGCTCTCCGGGCTCGGCAGGGGGCTATTGGGGCTGGGCGCGCTCGGGGCGACTGGCGCGTCACTGAGCGCATGCACCAGCAGCCAGCTCAATGACCAGCCGGAGGCGAAGAAGAGCACGAGGTCGATCACCGTCGGGTCGAAGGGATTCGCCGAGAGCTGGATCATGGGTGAGCTCTACGCTCAGGGGCTGAGGAACCTCGGATACACCGTGGATCTCAAGACGAACGTCGGCTCCAGCGACATCATCAGTACCGCCCTGCTCTCAGGCCAGATCGACCTCTACCCCGAGTACACCGGAGTCATGGTCGTCAGCTTCATGGGGGAGGAAAAGCTCATGGACTCCGCCGAACAGACGTACGATCTCGCACAGACGTGGGCAGACGACAACCAGGTGACGATGCTCCAAGCGACACCGTTCGAGAACAAGAACACGGTCGCTGTGCGCCGAGACTTCGCCGATCAGCACGATCTGAAGACGGTATCCGATCTCAAAGGGATAGGGGACTTCACCTACTCGACCTACCCCGACAATGTCACTGGTGGCCAAGGTTACGAAGGCATCGTAGACACCTACGATCTGGAGAACATGAAGCTCAAAACGCTGAGCATCGGGCTCAACTACCAAGCCATCGAGCGAGGGGAGATCGACGCCGCGGACGTATTCACGACCGACCCGCAGCTTCTGCGCAGCGATCTGGTCGTCCTCGATGACGATAAGAAGATCTTCGGATTTCAGAACGTAGTCCCTCTCGTCCGGGACGATACTTTCGCCGAGCTCGATGACGATGCCTCTGGGTTCCTCGACGAACTGCAGTCACTGCTCACCCTAGAAGCGATCCAAGCGATGAACGAGGCCTCCGCCATTAACCGTCTCGATCCGGCACAGGTGGCGACGATGTTCCTCGACGAGAACGGATTAATGTGAAATGACCCAGCACTCCACAGGCACTTCGATCACCTTCGATCGAGCCACGAAGACCTACCCAGGTGCGGCTGCGCCCGCCCTCGACGCCTTCGACCTCGAGGTCGAGGCCGGCGAACTCGTCTGCCTCGTCGGGCCTTCCGGCGGAGGAAAGACCACAGCCCTGCAGCTGGTCAACCGGCTCGTCGACCTCACCAGCGGCGACATCCGCATCGGCGATCACTCGATCACCGACCAGTCGGCCATCGAACTGCGGCGGACCATCGGCTACGCGATCCAGCAGTCGGGTCTCTTCCCCCATTACACGGTCGCTGACAACATCGCCACCGTCCCTGCAATTCTGGGTTGGGAGAAGAAACGGATCCGCGCCCGTACGGCCGAACTGCTGGAACTAGTCGGGCTCAGCCCAGTCGAGACATGGCTGCCGCGCTACCCGGCTCAACTTTCCGGCGGGCAGCAGCAACGTGTGGGTATCGCCCGGGCGCTCGCCGCCGACCCGCCGGTGATGCTCATGGACGAACCCTTCGGTGCGCTTGACCCGATCACCAGAGTCGCCGTCCAAGACGAATTCCTCGCCATCCACCGTGCGGTGGGCAAGACGACGCTGTTCGTCACCCATGACATCGATGAGGCGATCAAAATGGCCGACCGGATCGCAATCCTCAAACCCGGCGGCAAGCTCGCTCAGTTCGGCGCGCCCGCCGAAGTGCTGTCGAGCCCGGCCGATGACTTCGTCGCCGAGTTCCTCGGAGCCGAACGCGGACTCAAACGCCTGGCGCTGACGACCGTCGGCGAGATCGTTTTCGGCAGCGGCGACCGAGCAGGTAGTGGGGCCGAGACAACGCAGTGGCCCGACGTCGAGGCCACGATGACCCTGCGCGAAGCGCTGTCCGTCGTCTCCGCCGCTCGAGCGGACGGAGCCATCGTCCATTCCGCCGGCAGCCGCCTCGGCGAGGTGAGCCTGCACGATCTCATCGCACCGCCCGCTGCCGGAGAGGGCCGGGAAGGCGTGAGAACATGAGCGGCTTCGCCCCCGCCGGCGACCCCGTCATCCCCGACTACGGGCAGGCCTCTGACTGTGTGATCAACAACGGAGCATTCTGCACCGACTGGTTCATCAGCCAATGGTCGACCGTCTTCTGGCCCCCGCTGCTCAGTCATATCGTCATGGTTGCCATCGCCGTATCGATCGGTTTCGTCATCGCATTCTTCGCCGGACTGTTGGCCTACCGAAAGAAATGGTTGGCCGGACCGATCGGCATGACCGCGACTTTCCTCTACACCCTGCCGCCACTGGCTCTGTTCCAACTGCTCGTGCCCTTCACCGGGTTGAGCCTGTTGACAGTCGAGATCGCGCTCGTATGCTTCACCCTCGTCATCATCTTCCAGGCAGTCCTCGTCGGACTCTCCGGAGTCCCCGATGACGTGCGCCGGGCCGCGACGGGCATGGGGCTCGACCGCAATCAACTGCTGCTCAAGGTTGAGCTGCCCCTGGCATTGCCATCGATCATCTCCGGGGTGCGCATCGCCACCGTACTCACGGTGAGCATCGCCACGATCGCTGCCTTCGTCGTCGATGACGGTCTGGGATCTCCGATCATCAAAGCAGTGTCGTCACCATTCAATACGCAGTTCGTCGGAGCCGGAGCCCTTGCCGTGCTGCTGGCATTCGCGCTCGATGGTCTGCTCGTGCTGCTGGGCAGAGGGCTCACCCCATGGACGAAAGCGAGGAGCTGATGGACGTCGTCTTCGGGGCATTCCCCTTCATGATCGACAACGTAGGGTTGCTGCTGGCCAAGACCGGTGACCATCTGGTCATCAGTCTCATCCCGCTGCTTGCGGCCATCGTCCTCGGCGTGCCCATTGGCGTCTGGCTCGGCCATGCCCACCGCGGCGAGTTCCTCGCTGTGAGTGTGACAAACATCGGTCGTGCGCTGCCCAGCCTCGCGCTCATCGCGATCCTCATCGGGTTCGTGGGCATCGGCATGCTCAACGCGATGATCGCTCTATTCTTGCTCGCTTTTCCGCCGATCCTCAGCTACGCCTTCCAGGCCGTCGACTCGATCGACCGCGACCTCACTCGCGCCGCTCGCGGCATGGGCATGTCACCCGGACAGGTGCTCCTCAAGGTCGAACTGCCCTTGGGGCTGCCGATGATCATCGCGGGCATCCGTACATCCGCAGTGTTGACGGTGAGCTCGGCGACCATCGCTACGATCGCCGGCAGCGGAGGCCTAGGCGATGTCATCCTCAACCAGGTCGCCTACGGGATGGAGGGAGTCATCGCCGGCGCCATCTGGGTCGCCGTGCTCGCGATCCTCGTCGACCAGGCATTCGCGCTCCTTCTGCGCGTCAGCGCTCCGGCCGGAGTGAGACAGCTTCAGAGTGCGAACGCCGCCGTGTGAGGACAGCCGCGAAGACTGCGGCACAGCAGATCTGCTCCACCCACAGAAGATCACTAGGAAACAGAGGACAATGTGAAGAAGCATTTCATCGCTGGAAGTCTCGCCGCTGCTACGGCGATCGTCATGACCGGATGTACGCCGCCTGGCGGCGGCGACTCATCTGGCGGCAAGGGGGCGGTGCTCAACATCGGATGGAACGAAGCGTTCCGGTCGATGAACGACATGACGATGGACGGCAACGCCGTGGCCAACACCATCGTCGCCTATATGAGCAATGACAATTTCAAGTACTACGACGATGACCTCGAACTGCACGATGGTGCCCTCGGTGAAGTGGAAAAGGTCTCTGACGACCCGCTGAAGGTCAGGTACACATTCGGCGAGGACGCAAACTGGTCGGACGGGACTCCGGTCGACGCAGCAGACCTCGCTCTGACCTGGGCGGCACGATCTCAGCACTTCAATACAGTCGACGATAACCGTGACGATGACGGCACCCTTAAGGACAATCCCGACGGCACAGTCTTCTTCGACTCCTCGGCAGTGGGTGCTCCACTGATCGACGACTTCCCTGAAATCAGCGAAGACGGCAAATCCCTGACGTTCACATACTCGAAACCCTTTGCCGACTGGGAGACCGAATTCGGACTCGGAGCCTACGGTTCGGGTGTGCCCGCACATATCGTGGCCAAGAATGCGTTGGGCACCACCGACCCACAAGAGGGCAAGGCAGCGATCCTCGATGCGATCGAATCCAACGACAAGAACGCTCTGTCGAAGATCTCGAACTTCTGGAACACCGGCTTCGACTTCACCTCGATGCCGGAGAACAAAGACCTTCTCGTCCACAACGGACCCTATGAGATCACCGACTTCGAAGAGGGGCAGTACCTGACGTTGTCCCGCGACGAGGACTACACCGGATCGGTCGAACCCAAGGTCGATACTGTGACGATCCGCTACAACGGTGACCCGATGGCCATGGTTCAGGCGATCGAAAATGGCGAGGTCGACCTGACCCAGCCGCAGTCGACGGCCGATGTCCTCTCCGCCGCGGAGAAACTCGAAGATGTGTCGATCCTGCCGGGCGAGGACGCCACGTTCGAGCACGTCGACCTCACATTCGACAACAACGGTCCCTTCGACCCGGCCAGCTATGGTGGCGACGAAGACGCCGCGCTCAAGGTTCGTCAGGCATTCCTCAAAACACTGCCACGCCAGGAGATCATCGACCGCCTCATCAAGCCTCTCAACGAAGAGGCCGAGGTACGGGATTCGTTCAACCAGGCTCCTGATTCGCCGCTGTACGACGACATCGTCGCCGAGTCCGGAATCTCGGACTACGACGAGGTCGACATCGATGGAGCGAAGAAGCTGCTGGACGAAGCCGGTGCCCAGGGGCCGAGCGTGCGCTTCCTCTACGACAACACGAATGCCAGACGTTCCCAACTGTTCGCGCTGATCAAGGAATCAGCAGAGAAGGCCGGTTTCAAGGTCGAAGACGCCGGTGACGTCAACTGGGGGACCCGCCTCGGCGATGGAACCTACGATGCCTCGCTGTTCGGGTGGGCACTTTCCACGACGGCGGTGACGGAGTCGGACTCGTACTACCGCAAGGGCGCGCTGAACAACTACAGCGGGTACGACAACAAGGATCTGACGAAGACGCTCGATGAGATGCTGGTGACCATCGACCCGGATAAGCAGGCTTCTTTGGCCGGGGACGTCGAGCAGCAGCTCGTCGATGATGCCTTCGGGCTGCCGCTCTTCCAGCACCCGTCTCTGACGATCCATGGGGACAAAGTCTCGAATGTATCGACGACGACGCTTGACCCGTCGATGTTCTGGAACTTCTGGGAGTGGGAGACCAAATAAGGTCGCAAGGCCTGCCGGGAGGGGGCGCTGGTGAGACACACCCCCTCCCGGAAGTGAACCGGACTCAGCGCAGCAGCGCCCTGCGCAGCGGATCGAGTCCGATCGACCCGAGGTTCAGTGCGCGACTGTGGAAATCTCTGAGGTCGAACCCCGTGCCCGCAGCAGCGCGGGATTCGTCTCTGATGTCCTCCCACAATCGCTGGCCGATCTTGTAACTCGGAGCCTGCCCGGGCCAACCGAGGTATCGGTCGAGCTCGAAGGCAAGGAAGGTCCGGTCCATGGCAACGTTCTGTGTGAGGAATTCCCACGCCTTTGCGCGGTCCCAGACACCACCGCCGAGGTGGGCCGGGGCTTTGAGGCCGAGGTGGAAGCCGATGTCGACGACCACCCGTGAGGTGCGCAGCCGCTGGGAGTCGAGCATGCCCAGATAGTCGCCGGGTTCGTCGAGGAATCCGAGTTCGGCCATGAGCCGTTCGGCGTAGAGGGCCCAGCCCTCACCGTGGCCGGAGACCCAGCAGACGTGCCGCCGCCACTTGTTCAGCGAATCGGCGAGATAGGACGCCTGCCCCATCTGCAGATGATGGCCCGGAACGCCTTCGTGGTAAACCGTGGTCTTCTCCTGCCACGTGGCAAATTCGGTGACGCCGTCGGGCACCGACCACCACATCCGGCCCGGACGGGTGAAGTCCTCGCTGGGCTGAGAATAGTAGACCGCTCCGGTGGCCGAGGGAGCAATCATGCACTCGATTGTCCGCAGCGTTTCCGGAATGTCGAAGTGGGTCTTGCCGAGTTCTGTGATCGCTTCGTCGGCGACCGTCTGCATCCACTCCTGCAGAGCCTGCGTGCCGTGGAGAGCGCGCTGCGGATCGCTGTCGAGTCGGGCCATGAGCTCGAAGAGTTCGACGTTCGGGTCGATGCGGGCCGCGGTCTGCTTCTGTTCGGCATCGATGGCGGCCAGTTCTTCGAGGGCCCAATCGTACGTCTCTTCCAGATCGACCTCGGCGCCGAGGAACTCACGTGAGAACAGGGCATAGTCGTCGCGGCCGCAGGCTTCGTTCTCCGGAGCGGAGCCGGCCAGTTCGGTGCGGAGGAAATGGGCGAGGCTGCTGAAGGCCGCTCTGGCGGATTGGGCGTGAGAGGTCAGTTCGCGGGCGAGGGTCTCGCCGGTGGAGCTGCTGGCCTCGTTGGCAATCGTGGTGAAGCGGCTGTCTGCCTGACCGAGCGCATCTGCCTGGTCGGCAACTCGCTCAATCTGGAGGCGTGCGGGCACCCGGTCGAGCTGGTCCCGTGCATATCGAAGTGATTCCCGGTAGCCGTCGATCGAGCGCGGCAGCGCGGCCATGGTCTTTGAGATCGTTTCCCATCCTGCCGCGGAGTCGGTGGGCAGCAGGTCGAAGATGTCCCGCATCTGCTGCACGGGCGATTCGATGACGTTGAGGACAGTGTGCTGCAGGCCGGCGTCGAAGAGGTCCGTGGCGGTGCCCAGACGTTCGCGCATCGCATCGATGGTGACAAGGTCGGTGACATCCAGGCTGTTCGTCGAAAGTCCGTCGGCCTCCGCAGCATCGACCTTGGCCAGGGTGCGAGAGCGTAAGTCGTTGGCGGCTTTCAGTCCCTCGGGGGAGTAGTCGTCGAAGCCGTGAGGGTTCTCGGTTCCTAGGAACAGAGAGATCGACGGGGAGCGGACGCACAGTTCGTCGAAGTAGGCATCGGCGATGGCATCAATAACCGAAGGGTTTCTGCGGAATGTCATGAGGAGACTCTATCCGCGCGGTGAAACCCTCGCCATGCTGACCACAGTCCGACATGGCGAGGCCCGGAGCGGCCATCTCACGACGGTGTGCCCCGGGTCCACGTAGTCTCCGGCGAAACGTTGGGAGGCCTCGTCCGAAGCGGTCAGAGCGAGTGGTGTTCACTGCTAACCGCATCTTCGCCGGCGGTCAGCGGAGGCCGAAGAGCTTGCCGAGGCCACCGCCGGACGACTGAGCATCCGACTGCTTAGCCTCTGGCGCCTTCTCTGCCGGCTTGTCAGTGGGAATTTCGGCGGGCTTGACCGGTCGCGGGGGAGAGAACTCTTCGGCGGCAGGTTCGGCGTTCGGGGCCACAGATGCTGCCCCCTCCGGGGCCTTCGGCGTGGGAGGGGCCGTTTCTTCGACTGCCGGTGTCGGGGTCACCGATTCCGGAGCCTCGGGAGCCGGTGCGGTAGCCTGCGGGGCCGACGTGTCGGCCCGGGGAACCGGGGTCGCCTCGGTAACGGGCTTCGGTGCCTCTGTGGTGGTCTCGGACGAATCGGCGGGGGCCGCCTCGGCGAGGTTCTTGATCAGGGAGAGCTCGAACTCGAGCGTGATCTTGTCGCTGACGAGCACGCCACCGGAATCGAGCTTCGTATTCCAGGTCACGCCCCAATCCTTGCGGTCGATGCGACGCGAGCCCTCGAGGCCGGCGCGCAGGTTGCCGAAGGGGTCGGTCTCGATGCCGATGAGCTCGAGCGGAACGGAGACGGTCTTCGTCATGTCGCGGATCGTCAGTTCACCAGTGACGATGTAGGAGTCTTCGTCGACCTCATCGATGGCGGAGGACACGAAACGGATCTCCGGGTAGGTCTCCACATCGAAGAAGTCTGCCGAACGCAGGTGCTCGTCGCGACCCTCGCTGCGGGTGTCGATGCTCGCGGTCTGGATGATGACCTCGGCGGTCGAGTCGGCAAGATCGTCGGCGATGTCGGCCGATCCGGACACATCATTGAACGCTCCGCGCACACGCGAGACCATGGCGTGGCGTGTGGAGAATCCCAGTCGAGAATGTGAGGGATCGATGTCCCAATGACCTATGATCCCAGGATTTTCTGTCATGGGGGCAGCTCCTTCGGTTCCTCCGCGCTCCTGTAGGGGGAGGCTGTCGTAGTCGGTGTGCTCATTCGCTGATCGAGCGATCATTGAATGAGCAATCGCCTACGTAGTCTTACACGGGCGGTCGGGTGTGTGCCACCTCGGCGCGGGCTGGTGAGGCGATGGCGGCGCTGACGTCGACCGCCGACCGTCCGATTCAGAGATCACGCGCCGCACACTCGATTTTCGCTCTCGTATCGAAGTCAATCCAATAGTGCTGCGACGAAGGGGACGGCGTAATTCCAATCGTCTCCGTCCGGATCGGCAATTCCCGCCTTGTCCAGCCAGGTCTGGTCGGCCTCGGGGTGCGGGCCGACCAGACCTGCCATACCGTCGCCGTGGTCGTAGCGTGCTGCGGCGATGTCGCCGTTGCCATAGCGCGCGAACACGTCGGCGCGATCCTCGGGTGGAGGAAGGACTGCGCCCTCTTGGAAGAATGTCTGGCGATGATCACCCCTCCATGCGACGTCGACCACGGTCTTCGCAGCGGTCGACGGGTAAGCGGTTCGCCAAGACGATGAACCTGAGTTGATTCACTTTAGTGTCCCAGCACGGGCCCGAAATTCTCCACGTTTTCGATCAACTTCGCGGCCGATGGCGGAAGTTCGGGAGGGAACACAAGCTCGTGCCCATCGATCTCGC
>NZ_JABKDD010000001.1 GCF_013623905.1 Brevibacterium sediminis | reverse complement strand
TTCGAGCCCGCCCGATTTTCCATCGCACTCGTGACGCGATCGAGGCGCACCTGACGGTTGTGTTCACGGCGCTGGCTGTATCGAGGTTCATGCAGGAAGCGACGGGGATGTCCTTGAAGAAGATCGTGACCACGCTGCGGCCTCTTCGTGAGTTCGTGGGCGAGATCGATGGGCACGAGCTTGTGTTCCCTCCCGAACTTCCGCCATCGGCCGCGAAGTTGATCGAAAACGTGGAGAATTTCGGGCCCGTGCTGGGACACTAAAGTGAATCAACTCAGGTCGCAAAATCTCGCAGCTGCAGCGGCGTCTTTGGGCCTCGCAGACAGCTACGAGGACCTCGAAACCAAAGCGAAACGATGCGTCGCTCAACGGGTGACTGAAGTTGACAGTGCGGTGCTCAAGGAGAGTGCAAAGGAAAACATTGATGCTCTTCGCCTGCTGATCTGGCCCGGCAGCAAGGACCCTACTGTCTAACACTGCTGTACTTACCTCCCGCGGTCGACTTCTGTTAGACAATGTCATTCTGCTCCTCGCAAACGCAGCTCGCGATCGCACGGAGGTTGTCTAGACCGCGGTTGGCCGAGGCCGTCGTGGTTAGTGACAGCTCCCGGTTAGCCTCACTCCATAGCAAGTTCCGATACCAAGGCGTCTCATAACTTTCGTGTCTTGAAACCCATGCCTTCGAGTACAGTCCAGGTTGAGCTGAAGCGTCAACACTCAGCTCATACGAAGTGGCTCGACGCCGCGATGTTTCGCAGATTCCACCTTGCCCAGGCAAACAGATGCAACTTAACCCAGGAAACTACTAGGTGATTATGATGCTATGCTCAAATTCCAGGTCTGTTCCTGGATCCCCTCAAAAAACGGAGAATCTATGCGTAAGCGCATATCATTGCCTGCAATTGTTGCCTTGGCACTTGCATCGTCGATCGTTGCGATGCCCGCTTCAGCGACATCAAGCGAACCAAATATTGATTACAGCGATCACCTGGAGGTGACTGCCGGGTCCAGCAAACTGGAAGTCGCCAAGGAGGACGAAGGCACGACCTTCTACTCGCTTCCGGCAAAGAAGCTATCGGCGCGAAGCGCCTCAGCAGCCCCGCTGTCGGAAGTAGAAGCATACGAAGTGCGGAGTCCGTTTCAACTTGATAGTGAGATGGGTCCGGACGAAGTGACTGACTGGACCAAACCTGAGCAGTGGGACTCGTCCGAAGGTACTTCGGAGACCAAGGAGGTCACCGCGAAGCCACTGCCAACGATGAAGGCCACCGTGCCCCAGGTTTCCCGGATTGATACCAGCGATGGTTCAACAATTAAATGGCCTGAATCGGCAACTGGTGAAAAGACAGTGATTGTCAACGGAAACATTGTCGGGACAAGTGAGGGTAGCGAGATCGAGGTCGATTCTGAACTCCTCGACGAAGAGTCGACTGTGCAGGCGGCAAGCATCGACGAAAGCGGCCAGCCGGTCACGTACACGCTGCCGTCAGTCGAGGCAGCGAAGGCGAGTTCTAAGAAGGCCACTGTTTCCGCGGTTTCGCACAAGACTTTCATTCCGTACAAGTGGGTGCATCTCAAAGGTTTCAAGGGCCTGGGCTGCAGCGTCAACTCCGGTAAGCTCCCCAAAACTGACATCTACCATGCTGGTAATAACCGCAGTTACAAGTTACCGACAAGCTTGAGTACCGTGACGGCTGAGAAGAACTATAAAACCGCTATGCTGGCCCGGGTGGCCTGGGAAGGTCCAAACGGTGGAAAGAATATCCTCACCATGAAGGGCGTAGGGGCAACCAAGATGTATGACTTCAAGAAAAAGCATCTGGCCACTCGCACCGCCTCTTCGAAACACATGTATTTCAAAGACGCGACCAAAGGGTCAAGCCTCGCTCGCATCACCTTTGAAGTCGAGGTGGGGAATCCGTTCTGTGTGACTGGGGCGATCAAGCACCGGTCGAACTTCATCCTCCACCGATCGGGTGTCATTCAGGCCAGCGGCCAGGGCCGAGACGTACCAAATCACGAACTCGCAGGATTTGCTGCTTCGGGAAACAAATTCAAGTGGGGCTGGCTGAGCAAGTCGAAACTGAATAGTTTCGATTGCCTCATCTCTAACCGCAGTTGCAAACCGCAGAACTGGAACGGTAAGGTCACGCTCCCCTAACTCTAAGCGCTCTACGTTCCATTCAGGCACCGTCTCGCGCTGACGCAGTAAGTTTTATCGCAGCGCGGGGCGGCGCCACTAATACCGAAAGGACAGTTGTGCACAAGGAAAAGCACGCTCCGCTTTTTTACGTAGTAGCGACCTCAGCAATCGCGGCAATAATTCTATTCGCGACATCTTTCGCTTTTTTTAGCGAAGCGCCTAATTTTACTTCATC
This sequence comes from Brevibacterium sediminis, assembly GCF_013623905.1. Classification (GTDB taxonomy): domain Bacteria; phylum Actinomycetota; class Actinomycetes; order Actinomycetales; family Brevibacteriaceae; genus Brevibacterium; species Brevibacterium sediminis. The sequence continues at coordinate 957,755 of NZ_JABKDD010000001.1, read as the reverse complement.
TCTGATATTCCTGATTTTGTTCGGACCGGTCGCGATTGTTTTTCTGATCGCGGAAGTGCTGATTTTCTCTCTCCCGGGCTTCAGCTTTGCTTGGCGGGTGAAGAAGAATGACTCGTTGATGACGTTTATTTGGTGTATTGGGGTTCCTGCGGTCGTCGCCTATGTACTGGGAACTGCCGGTGCTGGTCTGATGGATAGACGACGTGAGTACTTTTCGTATTTTGAGCTCTTTCAGTATTACAGCGCAATTCTTGCGTTGCCGACAATTGCTTTGTTCGTATCTGGAATAGTCTCGGTTCCTGTTCTTAGGCGTTCGAGGGCGCGCAAAGAGAAGTGACTCCCTTTCGTTGCTGAGGCGGGGGCGCCGGTGTGAAGCCGTATTCTGAGAGTTGTGCAAACGTCTTCTGAGATTGACATGCGGGGACGATCAGCGGCCCGAAAACGATCGTTTTCGCGACGTCCCATCTTCATCAGTGCATTCCTCAGCCTTTAGGCGGCTTCAATGTCGCACAAACGTGTACCAGAACCGGAAACGACCCTCGGACGGGAATTGACACAGCGTCTGTGAAATTGATTGCCCAACAGTGTTCTTGGTTCAAGACTCTTCGGTAATAGATATGCCCATTTCCCGGTAGCGTTCTCGAGTGCGTGCTGAAGCTCCGATAAGCACCACGCTTGAAGAGGCTTCTGCAGTGGGAAAGTCCGTCAAAGAATCGGTGATGAACTGTGCCTTTTCAATCGAAACACCAAGTTCGAGTAACGCAGCCAGTTTCCGTTCGCCCACACGATGGTCACGGACTGTCAGACCGTTCGCCCGCGAACTAAGGAGTGAAGCCGACAGCAAGTCGTAGGGGACTCTAGCGCCTTCGAGTAGTGCTTCAGCAAGACGTCTTTCAGAAGCCGTGGCGATGACAATCCGAGCGCCCTGGGCGTGTTGACGACGAATGCGGTGAACAGCTTCAGCGCGTATCCATTTCGGGTCACTGGCGAACTTTTGCCCCAGCTGCTCAGCCAGGGCGGTGTATTCCCCGTCTGTTATGCCATCCAGTGCGGTCTCAGCGATCCTGCGGGACAACGACGCCTTGCTCTCACCCGGCATTGTCAAGGCCGTCCAAACTGATCGAACTAGGCACAATGGGGAGCGGAAAAGTCGGTATGCGACAAGCGCGGTAAATGTGTCTTTGCGAGTAATCACACCGTCGAGGTCATACACCACCAACTCAGGCCCATCAGATCGCGCGCTACTCATAGCCACCAACGCTATCAAGCTCGGTGATGACGATGGATCGATGCTATGACAAGTCGCTGTCGGCGTGTGGTAATTGTGGGGTATGAGTTCGTCTCGCACCAGTTCCCGCAGGCTTGGTTATGGTCGGGTCCCTACCGTCGGTCAGAATCTCGAACAGCAGCTCGACTCCCTCAAACAAGCCGGATGTTCACGGGTGTTTTCCTACACTGGATCGGGAGCAAGCTCGGACCGGCCCGGAATCAAAGCTCTGCGCGACCACGTGCGCCCCTGTGACACAGTGTTAGTCACATCTCTCGACCGCTTGGGGCGCTCGATGTCGGGCATCCTCGGTCTCATCCACGAATTCGCCGAAGAAGACGTCTCCGTTGAGACGCTGGACGGCTTATCCACCGACCCTCGCAAGCCAGGGGGCAAGATCCTTCTCGCCGTCACAGCAGCAATGGCAGAGGTGGAGCGAGACCTCATCCTCGAACGCACCAACGCTGGTTTGAAGTCCGCACGCGCCAGAGGACGAACCGGTGGCCGTAAGCCCAGACTGGCGCCGTCACAGGAACAGGCGTTACTTTCCATCGTCGACGCCGGGCAGCAAAGCCTGACAGCCATAGCCGATGACTTCAACATCTCTTGGTCAACGCTCTACAGGGTCCTCGAGCGGCATCGGGACAAGTCAGGCGCCGGTCCTACCGTAAGCAGGCCAGGGCCTGACTGAAACGAAGAGTCCCGTCGACCACAATGCGGTGGAGGGTGGCACTGGTTAGCACCACCCTCTACCGCGTGCAACTACTCGGTCTCAGATTACTGTCTCTTCAGACCGGTGACTGTCACCTTCTTCGTCAACTGCACCGCTCGGTTCTTCGGCGACCAGGTCTGCCACTTGCCGTTGTACTTCACAGTTCCTTGTTTGTTGCCGGTGTGATACCACCTGATGCTCTTCCACTTTCCCGTTTTAGTTCCGGTTCCTTTGAAACCGTAGTAGTTGGCGCCACGCATACAAAAGAATCCCGATGCGGCGCTACAGCCTGGGCCTACGATTGAGATCTTGTGCGCTGAGATACCTGATTCACCTTTAGCAGCGACGACTTTCCCGTCGTCAGGATCTACCACGACTGTGGCCGGGACCCCTGATTCATCAATCTTCTTAACTTGATCGGGATCGGTGGTGGCTCCAGGTACGAGCTCGAGGGGATCGACTTCTTCGCCGCTTTCCAACAATTCGTCGACACGGTTACTTTCGCTCACGGGAGACGACTCAGTTTGCTGAATGCCGTCATCCGACGCTGCTACCGCAGGGCCGGCAGATATTCCAGTACCAGCAACTAATGCTAGTCCGCCAATTATCGAGATAAGCTTCCGCATGATCTTCTGTTCTATCAGGGAAGCGCGAAGTCCGGTGCTTCCTTCCGACTCCGTATCTCCTTGTTGGGGATTGTCATTACTTTCGAGCATCTGGCAGTAGTGGGAAACTTGCCGCTGATCGCCACGCGACTAGCCGACGTGTATATCCCAACAGCTGTGAACGTCTGCTCACGACGAGTCTACGGGAAGCCTTCAGCGTTTGGTTAGATGCGCCACAGGGAATTATCACTTCACGCCCACTCAAGCTAGGCCAAATTCCCAACCACATTTGGCTTAAAGGCAGCAAGCAGGGGTCTTGGTGGTAATGGAACAGGGTTGAGCGCTAAGCCCTGCTGGGTTTCGTTTCGGTGAGGGTTTTATGGACGACGCCGACGGAGATGCCAAGGCCAACGGCGATGGTCCGGATGGACTCACTACGGGTTCGGCGCGCGTGGTTCGCGGCCCGTTTGTCATCATCAATGACAGTGGGTCGCCCTCCCGGCGGGCTGCCACCCAAAATCCCTCCGCTAGCGCTCCGTGATTTCGGCTGCCCTTAAACATCACCCTGTCGCCAGCCGGCCCGCGAGAACCATGGAGGCCAGAGGCGGATTTCCTGGTCAGATCATCTCCGAGGGCGGTTCGCGCTCCACTAGAGAAGTGGCTCAGGTCACTCCAGCTGCCGAGTGAAAAGGGGTTGGAATCTCATCCTTTTAGGGGATGTGCTTTGCGAAAACTTCCGTTAGCGTGACTCAAAGGTCAATCCTGACCGTTCACTGAAGAATGATTGATAGAAACACGAGAGTGGAGTGAAGACTTCAAAGACGATAGCGACGGTTGTTCTCGCGCTTGCCCTGTCGGCAACTGGTGCGACTGGAGCAATGGCGAGTGACACCGCCTCCAGCAACGTCAGCGCCTCAAGCGAACAGGCAACCTCAGGTGAAGCCATTGTGCAAGATGAGGCAACCGGGGGAGGCTTCACTACCCAGGCGAAGAAGAGCCCGGGCGGCGGAACATGGAACTACGGTAGCGAGAAAGTGACGACGAAGGCCGGAAAGCAGAAGAAGTGCTACTCGCACTACTTCCACCGCACAAAGCGCCACTCTGGCACCGCAATCATCGGCTCCGTCAATGTGACGAAGACCGCGAGCAAGGGCAAATGGGCCAACGCAAACGCCTACGGCAAGAGGTCACAGACCTGCAAGACGAAGTGGAGCGCGAACGCGTAATCAAAGCCGTTCGAGTATTCTCACCCGAGCTGGGGTGAACCGAAGAGTCGGCTCACCCCAGCTCGGGTGATCTTCTGCTAATGATAGGAAACCTATGCGGATACCCTTCAAGGGTGGCATCAAGACTTTGGCGGCATTCGGGATAAAATCGTGTGCCGCGGGGGTGCTCATTGCCGTGACTGTCGGCCTCTTCAGCGCCTTCACGCTCGTTTCAGACGATGCTTCGGCGCTCAATGACTGGAGTGAAAGCACAGACTATGCCGTCTACTTCCCCCGAAGCAATGGAGACGACCTCCAAGCCATCAAGGACGGCACTGACGGGATCTCCAAAACCGTAGCCGAGCACATCTACCCCGAGCTTGACGATCGCGGAGGGATCTACGTCGAGGCAGCTGACATGGATGTTGTCGGAGACGACCCTGTGCTGCCCTATGTTCAGATGAGCGTGAACTCCAACTATCTTGAGAAGTATCCGATTCTCGATAGCTCGGGAAAACCCATCGTGGTTTCAAATGAAGAAACGGACTGGGTGATCGCTGTTCCTGAGTCTCTCAAGGACCGCGAGGATCTGATCCGGGACTATGTCCAGGAATCCCGCAATGGCCCATCCGACAGCGACGTCGAATACTCAGAAGCAAATGGCTACGAAGTCAGTGATGCAGTTCGCAAACAGAAAGTGCGCATCATCTGGACACAGACCGGCCAGGATCTGTTCACGTTTAACACCCAAATACGACCGGAAGAGGGCAACACGTTGCCTGATCCCATCGTCACGGTAATGACACGTTCGAACACCATCGCCAGCGACTGGGAGAACACGATCACCGGTGAAATCGACACTCCAATGAAGGTCAGAGTCGATGGAGACCCTGAGAAGGTCTACCAAGAGCTTCTGCCCCTGTTCGAGAAGTACGAACTCGATGACAACTTCACTGCACTCGTCTACCCTGCCGATGCAATCAACGAGCAGTTCTCCCTCTCATCTGAAGATGCACGTTGGTTGATCACTGCCGCAGTTGTGGCGGGAGCCCTGACCGTGGTCTTAAGCATCGTGGCTGTTGTAGTCGCCTATGAACGATGGCGTGTGTACTCAGCTATCCGCAGGCTCCACGGCTACTCCAGGCTTAAAAGCTTCGGGGAGGTCTTCGCAGGGCTCGCAATGTCCTGGTTGCTCCTCATCCCTGCCGCCCTGGTGGCAGCCACCAGTTTCTATGTTCTCGGAGGCCATGTGGCAATCCCAGAGTATTTCCATCCTCTGGTGCTTCTCGATGAATGGCCGACTCTGCTTGCTGTCACCGGCTCCGTTGTGCTCGTGGAAGCAGTCATAGCCATCACTGTTGTCACGGTCTTCGATCGCCGCCATCCCGCTCTCCGCCTCAAGGAAATCTGATATGCCCAGCCGTCAAGAAGTAGACCCTGTCGTTTTCGATAACGTCGAAAAGACCTACACCGGGCGGACTGTACTCAGTCACGCTAGTTTTTCTGTCAGCCCTGGGGAAATGGTCGCATTCACTGGGCCCAGCGGATCTGGGAAGTCGACAATCCTCAATCTCGCTGGACTCCTCGACTCTCCCGATGCGGGCGAAGTTCGACTTTTCGGCACCAAAGCACCACGGCCCCGCTCGCGAGATGCCACTCTGTTCTTGCGCCATCGCCTCGGGTACCTGTTCCAAAACTTCGCTCTCATTGACTCCGCAACGGTTCGCGAAAACCTGAAAGTCGCTTTGACCTACTCTTCCGACCGCAGCGATCACACAAAGCAGATCGCCCGCATTCTCGAGCGCGTGGGTCTGCCTGGATACGAGAATCGTCGCGTCTACTCTCTCTCCGGAGGGGAGCAGCAGAGAGTAGCCATCGCGCGTCTTTGGCTGAAACCATGCGAACTCGTCCTCGCCGACGAACCCACCGGATCACTCGATGAAAACAACCGCGATGAAATCGTCAAACTCCTGAGGGAAATGAGCGCCGACGGACGGACCATCCTCCTCGCAACGCATGACCTTCGGGTGGCTGAAATCTGTACTAGAACCGTAGAAGTCGCCTCCCTGAGTAAACCCAAACGAACATCAAACCAAGATGCAGGCCGCGAGGACGCACATTCGTGAGAAACTTCGTCGCGATCACCCTCTTCCTCACCTTCATCATCACAGCAGCTCTTGGACTGACCACCGAAATCAAGCGTGCGCAGGAAACCGCCACTGAGAATCTCACCCAGGACATGGCGGTCTTCATGTGGCCCCGCGATGTACCCGTCCAGGATCCCTCGGCGACAGAACGAATTCTCACTACCGCGGCGGATGAGAACAATGTCAATCTCGTAAGAAGAACCGTTCGCCAGGCAGATGGAAACGGCCTCGACCTCACCTACTACATTCGACTCAACCACTCAACGAAGATCTTTGACCGCGCAGGCCTCACAGGCGAAAACACGCTCACCAACTCCGAAACGCAGGCGACAGGGACAGTGCTGTCGACGAAACCCGGCGCTACGAAAGAGACTCCGCAGAGCCTCGCGAATAGCTACGACCTCACATTCCGCCCGTTAGAAGACATGTTCGCGAACCTCCCAGCAATTGGTGTCTACAAAGCCGAAACCGATAATCGCAGAGATTTCGAGGGCTTCCTTGGAGCGATCAGCCGGCAGGTGAATGAAGAGATCCTCGAAACAGATCCAGATGCAGCATTGACCACTCCTACCACGTTCGTTGAAGACACTGACGATGCAGTGGATGCCCAACCGTTGTCGACAACGCCCCTTCTAGCGCTTTCTGGAACCTTCGCCGCGCTGGTCATTGTGGCTACGATCGGTGCGCTAGCTCGCGACGCTGCAGCGCTGGGAGTGCAACGGTTGCACGGCTACTCCCTCATGCGAGCATGGTGGTCACGGCTAGGACTGAGAGGGGTGCTCAGCACTGGCACGGCCGCACTATTGTGCATCGCAGCGCTGCCATGGATACCTGGAATGGATATCGCAATCGCGGCGCGAGTTCTTGCAGTCCCATTCATCAGCACAACCGTGCTCACCGCAGCAGCTTCGCTGTCCGGGGTGCTGATCATCAACCGGGTCCGCGTCAGCGATCTTGTCAAAAAACGCTTCGCATGAAATCGACTGTCGTCACCTCGTTTGCTATTAAAGGATTGAGACGCTTAGTTCCTCAGGGATCGGGAGAATAGGCCCCGGCTCCTTTGAGTGCGTTGTAGAGAGTCTGCCGAGAGACCTCGTATCGACGGGCGACTTCGGCCACGGAGATCCCCATGTCGATCATCGCTCGGCAGGCTTGCACGTCCTCGTCGGTGAGCTTGCGCTGATAGACGCCTTGAGCTTTGGCCAGCTCGATCCCTTCACGCTGGCGCTCGAGGATCCGCGCACGCTCAAACTGTGCCATCCCCGATAGGAATGTCAGGAAGAGTTCCTGCATGGGGGAGCTGCCATCTTTGGACACAGTGATGTTCTCCGAGACGAAGGTGACGGTGCAGCCCTTCCCGGTGAGCGTGTCGACAAGCGAATAGAGATCTCGGGTGTCTCGCCCGAGTCGATCCAGCGAGGCGACACGAATATGGTCGCCCTCTCGTGCATAGTCGATGAGCTTGTTCAGGCCGGTCCGGTTGGCGCGGGACTTCCCGCTGAGCTTGTCCTCGAAGGTCTTATCGCACCAGCCGATGATCTCGTATTGCCGGCCAGGATTCTGATCGGCGCTGCTGACGCGCACGTAGCCAAGCGTCTGCCCGAAGAGAGCATCTGAGGGGTTCTCGGAGTCGGTAGGCATATCTGTCCAATCGGTGAAATCAGGACCCGTTTGACAGCATTCTTCCGGCCGGGATCTCGGATGTCAAAGGGGTATACCCATTAGGCAGTCTTCCGGCGAGATGGCTTGCGCTCCTCAGGCGACGAGAGTTTCTAATCGGTCTTCTTGGGCCTGAATCCTGGTGACTTGCCACATTGGCATGCGGCGACTACTGTTGCCAACATGGCAAGTGGATCTTCTGACCATGAGCGCGACGAAAGGCGAGTGTTCGACGAGGTGATTCACTCGCCCATCCGGTTGCAGGTGTGCGCTGTGCTGGCGGCCTCGGCAGATCCTGTTCGATTCTCAGAGGTTCAAACAGCTCTCGGCATCACCGACTCGCATCTGTCGAAGAACGTGCGGGTATTGCTCGACGCCGGGTACGTCGACCAGTCGAGCCGCTCTGCCCAAGCCGGGGCTCGTTCGCGCTCGGTCACCATGCTTGCCCTTACCGGTGAGGGGCGGGCAGCCTATCGAGGTCACGCCGCCTGGCTGGAGCACCTCACCCGCGCTCCTGCGCAGTCATAGAAGCACGCCGCAATCAGGTTGAGGAGAGATCATGCCTACACTGGAAGAAGCGCTGAACGAGACATTGTCGGCGGAAGCTGTGGAAGCGTCGTTCGTCCACGCGGTCGCCGGTATCCGAACAACTGAGAATGCCTATGTGAGCCCCCGCGAAGGTGTCGCCCACTCACGCACTCGGTTCGAGATGCCTGACGCGGACGGTCCTGGTGCTGACAACCGTGGCGAGAGCATTGCCATTCATGACGTGCTGCACACCCGCGCTGCGGGCAGTGATGACTGGATGACGGTCGATCTTCCTCGACCTGCGCTCGGGCCTTTGGCGCTTCTGACGCTTCTCTACGGCGCGGAGCTCGAGCAGCCCATGGACCTCGACTCCGGGTTTCTCGAAGTTGAGGTCGAGGCCTCTCGCGCGCTGATGCGCGTCCCGGACAGCCTTCGCAGCACGCTTGACGATATAGTCTCCGCGCGACCGGAGGCTGGGGTCGCGGCCTTTCCAGAGGCGAGCACCGCCCGTGTGTCTGTCGGTGGCGGGCCGCTTCATATCTCGGAGATGGCGATGACCGTGTATCGCGGCGGGGAGGCGGAGACCTTTGCGCTGGAGGTTCATCCCGTATCAGCGAGGACGGTGAGTATCCCCCGGGGGATATCGCCAAGGCTCGCCTGAATGACAGCCCCTTCAATTCACCTGCCCGACGAGGCCAAACGTCGGGACGACGAGTTCACTACGGCCACGAACTCCTTTCCGACCCCTCCGAATTTGGGTGAGTTTGGGTTTAGCCGTGGTCAGCGATCCATGATCCAGGCAATCCGCGGCGCGGCCTGCCGGGGATATGGTCTCAAAGACCAGAACCACGGCACTAGATGTGTCAGATGGGGCGAAACATACCTGCCCCTCGGTCTTCTCCTGTGTTTCCAGAGTGGCGTTAGGCATACCACCCTCTCGGGTCATCGGTACAGTCGCGCCGAAACGGTCAGCACTGTTGTCCACGGTCTGAAGAGTGAAATCATGTCTCTGCGCGTTTCGCGGCTCGGTCGCGTCGTTAATGTAGACAGCATCCAAGCAAAGCAGGTCCCGATTGTCGTCACGGTCGGCATACAGGTCGCTGACTGTGACCGTGACATCACCCTCGCATTGGGTTGCCTGGTAGACCCCGCCGAGGATGTCATCGGGCATCTGACCATCGAACTTGGCTTCGTCGTCAGGGAGTGGAATCGAGTTCGCCCGCTCCTCCTCTAAAGCGGCTGCTTCCGCGTCGGGGCTCGAATCCGCCGCCTCACTACTCGTACCTTCGGCTCGGTCGCTGGAGATCTGGTTAATGAGGTTTCTTCCGACGATAGAGGAGACGATCGCGAGGATCACCGCAAGACGTGCAGCAATGAGTCCGACGAGCGCTGAGCTCCGATTCGTCGCAACACTGCGACGGACCCGACGGATCCCGATTATGCCGAACACTGCGGCGACGATGGCAGCCGGGATCGCGGTGAAAATCGAAACGAAAGGGATGAGCGCCAAAGCGACGGCAACGATCCCGAGGATCAGCGCGTGAGCCCGAACCCGTTCTGTTGGAGTTGTGGCGGGTAAGGGAGTCTCGTCGGTTCGAAGCCTGAGGGGAGCAATGGGTCACTCCGTTGGGACATGGGTCCCTTCCACGAGAATCATGGGTGGGCGTAACGAGACGGGACCTGACCACTTTAAGACACTCTGAAATGAAAGTATTTCCTTGTCTCATGAGTGGTGAGCCCTACCGCCAGTCCCTGACCGAGCCTGGGTGGGCGAGATTCTTGTCGGGCAATTGTTCGTTGCTTTTGTGGGCATTGGGATTCGGAAGTCATTCCGGCTCTTCGCAAATGAGGGGGTAGCAGCGGGGCGTGGGGTGGGCGCGTTGGTGCCGGGATAGACGTCGAGGTCTCCCGATGATGGAAGTTCTACGCTCGCCATCAGGAAGACCTCGACGTGCCCAACGCTACCTTCGACAGCCCCGACCTGACGACCTTCGCCCGCCTCGGCGAGCTCGGTCTGGTGGTGGTAGGTCAACGGCTCACGCCCCGGCGGGCGGTGCTGGAGTGCCGGCTCGCCGAGGAGGATCCGTGGTGCCGCGCCTGCGGAGCCCGAGCGACCTCGCGAGGATCCATCTCCCGGTCCTTCGCCCACGAGCCGTTCGGTCACCGACCCACCACGTTGCTGGTGCGGATCCGCCGCTACCGGTGTGATCACTGCGGTGACCACTGGCGCGAAGACACCACCGCTGCGGCGGCTGAACGGGCGAAGCTCTCCCGGGGCGGGATGCGATGGGCGTTGGAGGCCCTGGTCATCGACCACCTCTCGATCGCGCGGGTCGCTGCCGGGCTGGGCGTGGCCTGGCACACCGCGAACGACGCCGTTCTGGCCGAGGGGAAACGCCTGCTGATCGATGATCCGGCCCGCTTCGACGGAGTCCGCGTGATCGGCGTCGACGAGCACGTCTGGCGGCACACGCGCCGCGGCGACAAGTACGTCACCGTGATCATCGACCTCACCCCCACCAGGAACAAGACTGGGTCGGCAAGGCTGCTGGACATGGTCGAAGGACGCTCCAAGGCAGCGTTCAAGGCCTGGCTCGAAGCGCGCCCCAAGAGCTGGAAGGACCGCATCGAGGTGGTCGCAATGGACGGATTCACGGGGTTCAAGACCGCGACAAGCGAGACCCTGCCCGGCGCGGTCGCGGTCATGGATCCCTTCCATGTCGTCCGCCTGGCCGGGGATGCTCTGGACGACGGCCGCCGACGCGTCCAACAGAAGCTCCACAAGCGCCGAGGTCGGAAAGACGACCCTCTCTACAAGGCCCGCCGCACCCTCCACACCGGGATCAAGCTGTTGACCGAGCGCCAACGCGACCGCCTCAGCGCCCTGTTCGCCCACCATCCGCACGCTGCGGTCGAGGCGACCTGGGAGATCTACCAGGCCATGATCACCGCCTACCGAGAACCCGACCGGACCAGAGCCAGAACGAGGATGGAGAAGGTCATCGCGGCCCTCAGCGGGAAAGTCCCAGACACACTCGTCGAGCTCGAGAAGCTCGGCCGGACGCTGACCAAGCGCGCCGACGACATCCTGGCGTTCTTCGACCGCCCCGGCACCAGCAACGGCCCCACCGAAGCAATCAACGGCCGCCTCGAGCACCTCCGCGGTTCTGCCCTCGGCTTCCGGAAACTCACGAACTACGTCGCCCGCAGTCTCCTCGAATCAGGCGGCTTCAGAAACCAGCTACACCCTCAGATGCGATGAGGCAGTAATGCGCCCGCGCTCCCCCGAGGGCGCCTTCCCGCTTCGACTGCGCGACGTCATCTCCAGGAGCGAGGCCAACGAGAGAAGGAGCGCGATCTCCGGTGCGTAGAAAGGTCAGCCCAGTTCACTGCCAATGACGGACAGGAGCTGCAGCTTCTCGTGGGCCTCGCTTCCCGGCGCCGCGGTGTAGACCAGCAGCAGGTGAGCCTGTTCGGGTTCGACAAGGGTCTGGCAGTCCAGCTCCAAGAGGCCGACCTCGGGATGGATGAATCGTTTCCCCGTTCCCGGGCGAAAGCCCACCTCATGACGCTCCCAGAGGGTGCGGAACTCCTGGCTCTCCTCGAGGAGGCCTTCAGCCAACGCCGCAGCGTGAGATTGCGGTCCGCGCCTGCCGATGACCTCGCGCAGGCGGGAGACAAAGACACGGGAGAGATGGTCGTGCTCACCGCTGGCATAGCGGGCGCGAGCGGACGGGTCCGTGAACCATCGGTACCCGATGCTCCGTGCAGGCCCTTGGTAGACAGTGAGATCACCGGTCAGCGCGATGCCCAGGCGCGTCTGGCGGAGGGTCTCGCCGAGCTCGGTGACGATCTCCGCCGGTGTGTCTTGGAGGCGGTCGAGGATCCTCAGTAGTCCCGGAGCGATGTGCTGCTCGCTCGCCCCACTCCTGCTCGGAGATGTACGACCGGCGAGGTGGAACAGGTGGTCGCGCTCGGCATGGTTCAGATGCAGTCCTTGTGCGATCGAGGCGATCATCTGCTCTGAGGGTCGCGGTCCGCTGGCGCGTTCGAGGCGGGCGTAGTAGTCCGGGGACATGTGGCACAGTGCCGCGATCTCCTCCCGGCGCAGCCCAACCGTGCGGCGGCGCACTCCGCGAGGGAGCCCGACATCCTCGGGCTGCAGTGCTTCGCGTCGGTGCCGCAGGAACTCCGCCAGTCCGTCTCGGTCGATGTCCATGTACGTCCTCTCGTCCCCCCCCCCCCCCCCATTCTGACGCGAGGGAACCGGGTGGATCCAGGTCCTCCCGATCCACCCCTCCCCACGGTCGACCACCGTGATGGATCTGCTCAGCCACTGATCGGGAGGTCCTGGATCCGCCTCCGGCAATGCGTCAGGCTCGCTAGAGACCGAGGAACTTCCTGAGAGAGCGCAGAATTCATGACCCGGAGCCCCATCGACATCACCCTTCCCGATCTGACCGGCAAGCGCGTCCTGCTCACCGGCGGCAGTGACGGTATGGGGCTCGTCATCGCCGCGCGCCTCGCCGCCGCCGGAGCCGACCTCGTCCTCCCCGTCCGTAACCAGTCCAAGGGAGAGGCGGCGATCGCGACGATCCGGGAGCGAGCACCGAAGGCGAGCGTGTCCCTGCGTTCCCTCGACCTGTCCTCCCTGGACTCGGTCGCAGCCCTCGGCGAGACCCTGAACTACGAGGGTGATCCGATCCACATGTTCATCGGCAACGCCGGCATCATGCATCCGCCCGAGCGGCAGACCACCAAGGACGGTTTCGAGCTGCAGTTCGGCACCAACCACCTCGGCCACGCCGCCCTCATCGGGCATCTCCTGCCTCTCCTGCAGGCGGGAGGCGCCCGGGTGACGCTGCAGATCAGCATCGCCGCGAACCAGGGGGCCGTGAACTGGGAGGATCCCAACTGGGAGCGCTCCTACGATTCCATGGACGCCTACTCCCACTCCAAGATCGCCTACGGCCTGTTCGGACTCGAACTCGACCGACGCAGCAGAGTCGCGGGATGGGGCATCACCGCGAACCTCTCCCACCCCGGCGTCGCACCCACCAGCTTGCTCGACGTCCGCCCCGAGATCGGACGCACCCACGCGGTGCGCTCTCGAGGACTGATCACGCTGCTGTCCCGGATCGGGATCATGGGCACCGTCGCCAGCGCTGGCTTGCCAGCGCTGATGGCCGCCACGACGCCCGGCGACCAGGGCGGAAAGTTCTTCGGTCCCAGCGGCATCCGCGGGCTCGGCGGCCGCCCTGCCGAGCAGAAGCTCTACTCCCGCCTGCGCAGCCCTGACGACGCCACCCGCATGTGGGACCTCACCCAGAAGCTCACCCAGGTCCGGTTCCCGAGCCGCTGACTACACCCTCGTCGTCTGTCAACCACGATCATCTCCCCGGCCACGAGGCCGCTGGACAAAGGAGCACCATCATGACTGACCTCACCGGAAAAGTCGCCCTCGTCACCGGGTCCGCCCGTGGCGTCGGCGCGGAGATCGCCTCTCGGTACGCATCTCTCGGAGCGAAGGTGATTCTCAACTACGCCTCCGACGCGACCGGCGCTCGTCGTACCCTCGAAACTATCCAGGACGCCGGTGGCGAGGTGATCGCCGTCCAGGCGGACCTGCGAGACCTCATGCAGATCGACGCATTGTTCGAGGCCGCGATCGCCGAGTTCGGAAAGATCGACATCGTCGTCGCCAACGCGGGCGTGGAGATCATCGACCAGCCAGTGCTTGATGCCACCGAAGAGGACCACGACCGCCTCTACGCGATCAACACCAAAGGCACATTTTTCACCCTCCAACGCGCCGCGCGTCATATCGCCGACAACGGCAGGATCCTCCTGATCGGCTCGAGCACCACCTGCGGCCCCTTCCCCGGGGTGGGACTCTACGGGTCCTCGAAGATGTCCGCCCGCTACCTCGTCCGCGTTCTCGCGATGGAGATCGGACACCGCGGAGTCACCGTTAACACGATCCTCCCCACCGTGATCGAAGGAGCAGGCGTGTTCACCGAGATCGCCGCCGACGACCCCTTCAAGCTGCAGAACCAGGCTCGGCCCATCGGCGGACGTATGGGACGACCCGACGATGTCGCCGACGCCGCCGAGTACTTCGCCGGCGACCTCGCCGCATGGGTGAGCGGCCAGGACCTGCTCGTCAGCGGGGGAGCAGCACAATGACCTCGAACGGTTCAACCCCGCGATGGCCGACCGGGCGAGGTATCCGCAGCGGCATCGTCCTGCAGTTCGGCGCCGACCGCGCCGACATCCTCGCCCGCGCACTGACCACCGGCGACCCCCTCGCAGATGCCGTCGTCGACGTGGAACACACTGGTGACGGCAAGGAGGTCCGCAGTCAGCTGCGTCAGGGCGTCACCCAGGGTCTCGCATCCATCTCTGATCCCCATCCGGCCATCGCGGCGCTCCTCGCCGACGCCGAGACGCTTCCCGACTACGCCAGCGACGAGGTCCTCGACACCGGATCGCTGCCGTTCTTCACGATGCCGTCCGCCGCACACATCGTGTCCCTCAGCGCCGGTGCCCTCATCCGCGTCTACCAATCACCGTCGATCGCGGAGGTGCTCACCACCACCGGCAGGCTCATCGACGGCGCTGACCGCCGCATCCGCGAGACCGGGACCTGGGTCAGCACAGCGATGCTCCCAGGGTCCCTCCGCCCAGGAGAAGCCGGATACGTCGCGACGCTGCAGGTGCGCATGCTGCATGCCAGAATGCGGCACCTGGCTCTCACCCGGGGATACGACGAGAATGTCCATGGGGCACCTATCAACCAGGTCGACCTCGCCCGGACCTGGATCGACTTCACACTGACCTCCCTCGAGGCAGAAGCACAGATGGGCCTCGGGCTGACCACCCCGGAGACCGAATCGCTCTACCGCTACTGGTGGGTCCTCGCGCACCTGCTCGGCATCAGGCCAGAACTCGTCGAAGGAATCCAGAGCAACGCCCAGGCCCAACGCCTGGACGACATGCTCCAAGCCGTCACCGGCCCCCTCATCCCCGAAGCGCAAGCCCTTGCCACGGCAACGCTCAAGTCCGTCTCCGAACTCGTGAACGACTTCTTCAACGTGCCCACCGCACTGGGAACCCCAGTCCTGCACGCACTGGCACGGCGCTTCCATCGATCCAACATCAGCGACGAGATGGGACTGCGACACAACGCAACCGCCGACCGCGCCCTGAACATCGCCATCACACGAATCCGCCGCCACCGCACCAAGCTCCGGAGCGACCCAGTCCGCTGGCAGCAAGAGCAGGACAGACAGCTCGAAGCCAGTCGAGCTCAGCTATCCACAGACCCGGGTCTGCTGTATGCGCAGTAAGTTTCGACAAGCCGTGTTCCTCGGAGTGAATCGGCCTAGGTCTGATGCCGCTGCTGTTTGAGTCCGAGAGGATGGACAGCGTGCCGAAGAAGATCGATCCCCAGCTGCGCGCGAGGTGCGTGCGGCTCGTCAGGGAGCACCTCCAGGAGTACCCCACCCTGACTACCGCCGTCACCGCAGTGGCTCGGCAGGAGGGCGTCTCGCGGGAGTCTGTGCGGCGCTGGCTGGCCCAGGCCGAGGTCGACGACGGGACCCGTCCCGGCGTCACGACCGAGGAGTCTGCCGAGGTCAAGAGGCTGAAGGCGGAGAACAAGCGGCTTCGCGAGGACAATGAGATCCTTCGTCGGGCGTCGATTATCTTCGCGGGGGAGCTCGACCCCCGAAACCGATGATCTGCGCGTTCATCGACGAGATGCGCACCCAGGGCTATGCAGTCGAGCCGATCCTCCGCGTCCTGCGCCAGCAGGGCCTGACGATCGCTGCACGCACCTACCGGTCCTGGAGGAGGCCGGCCCGCATCGCTGCCCGCACCGTCACAGACGCCCTGGTCGAGGACAAGATCCGCCACCTCGCCTGGACGACCCACCCCGTCACCGGGGACTGCCGCGCGGATAGGTGACAGTTGGGGTGTCAGGCCGCGAGGGCGACCGGGTTCATGATGGTCTCGTGTTCGATGGGGGTCAATCGGCCCAGGCGGGCCTGCCGGCGTCGTCGGTGGTAGGTCCTCTCGATCCAGGTGATGATCGCGATCCGGAGCGCTTCTCGGGTCCGCCACCGCTTGCGGTCCAGGACGTTCTTCTGGAGCAGCGCGAAGAACGATTCCATTGCGGCGTTATCACCGGCAGCACCGACTTTCCCCATCGATCCGATGAGGTGATGGCGGTTCAGCGCGTGCACGAACTTCCGTGACCTGAACTGAGATCCTCTATCCGAACGCACGATGCAACCGACAGCGTCACGGCGCCTGGATATCGCGTTGTCCAGCGCGTTCACTGCGAGGCGGGCCTTCATCCGGTCGCTGATGGAGTAGCCCACTATCCGTCCGGAGAACACGTCCTTGATCGCGCAGAGGTAGAGCTTGCCCTCGTCGGTCCAGTGCTCGGTGATGTCGGTCAGCCACAGCTCGTTGACGTCATCGGCGGTGAAGTCGCGCTTGACGAGGTCATCGTGGACCGGCGGGCCCGGGCGCTTCCCGTTCTTGCCGCGCTTCTTCCCGAACGCGGACCACCACTGGTTGTCCCGGCAGATCTTCCACGCCGTCCGCTCGCACATCACCTCGCCGGCCTCGGCGGCTTCACTGACGAGGAACCGGTAGCCGTACTCGGGGTCGTCGCGATGGGCGTCCACCAAGGCGTGGGCTCGATAGGCCTGAACCAGTTCGGACTCGGTGACCTGGTGTTTAAGCCAGCGGTAGTAGGGTTGGCGGGAGAGCTTCAGGACCCGCAGGGACACCGCGACGGGGACCCCGCCCGCGGCGAGCTCGCTCACGAGCGGGTAGAACCTTTTCCCGGCAGGTTCGCCTGGGACAGGTAGGCGGCAGCACGGCGCAGGACCTCGTTCTCCTGCTCGAGCAACCGGATCCGCTTGCGGGCATCGCGCAGCTCGGTGGAATCCTCCCGTGTCTTGCCGGGACGGTTGCCGTCGTCGATATCTGCTTGGCGGATCCACTTATGGAGCGTCATCTCGTGGACGCCGAAGTCCTTCGCGATCTGCGCGATCGTGACGCCGTCCTCGCGGGACCGGGCCACTCGCACGACATCTTCGCGGAACTCTCGGGGGTAGGCAGCGGGCATGATGCACATCCTTCCAGGCCGCCCAGCGGGCAAGCCAGATCAGATGTCACCTATCCGCGCGGCAGTCCCCCGGACAGGTGCAGATCACGCCAGAGAGCCTGTACGGGCGTCGGAAGTGATGCGGACCCTGGGCCTGGAGGGCATACGCCGGATGAAGAAGGGCCTCATCGCATCTGAGGGTGTAGCTGGTTTCTGGGCTCTTCGCAGATGAGGGTGTAGGAGCTGTCGGCGTGGCGGTGTCGGGGTAGACGTCGAGGTCTCCCGATGATGGAAGTTCCTACGCTCGCCATCAGGAAGACCTCGACGTGCTCAACGCTACCTTCACCGCGCCCGATCTCGATACCTTCAGCCAGCTCGACCGCCTGGGCCTGACCGTGACGGGGCAGCTGATCGAGCCGCATCGATCGGTGTTGGAGTGTCGCGTGCTCGAACCGGACAACTGGTGCCATGGTTGCGGCCAGCAGGGCGTCTCCCGGGGCACCGTGGTCCGGCATCTCGCCCACGTCCCGCTGGGCTGGAGACCCACAGTGCTGCAGGTCAGAGTGCGTCGTTACCGTTGCCCGGACTGCTGCAGCGTGTGGCGGCAGGACACCACTGCCGCGGCCGAGCCCCGGGCCGTGCTCTCCCGGCACGCCGCTCTCTGGGCAATAAAAGGGGGTGGTCATCGATCGCTTGTCCGTCGCCCGGATCGCCGCCGGGCTCGCAGTCGCCTGGAACACCGCCAACGATGCGATCCTGGCCACCGGCCAGGACCTGCTGATCAACGATCCCACCCGCCTTGACGGGGTCCGCGTGATTGGCGTGGACGAGTACGTGTGGTCCCACACTCGCCGGGGCAGCAAGTACGTCACCGTCATCATCGACCTGACCCCGATCCGCGACGGCAACGGCCCGTCCAGACTGCTGGACATGGTCCCGGGGCGCTCAAAGAAGGTGTTCAAGACCTGGCTCGAGGGCCAGACCATAGCGTTCCGGGACGGGGTCGAGGTCGTCGCGATGGATGGATTCTCCGGCTTCAAGACCGCGACCGCCGAGGAGCTGCCCGAGGCGACCGCGGTGATGGACCCTTTCCACGTCGTCGCCCTGGCCGGCGAGAAGATCGATCAGTGCCGCCAACGCGTCCAACAGGCCACCCTCGGCCATCGGGGCCGATCTGGGGATCCGCTCTACGGGATCCGGCGCGTGCTGCACACCGGCGCTGACCTGCTCACCGACAAGCAGGTCATCCGGCTGAAGGCCGTGTTCGCCAGCGACGCGCATGTCGAGGTCGAGGCGACCTGGGGCATCTACCAGCGCATCGTCGCCGCCTACCGCCACCCCGACCCGGCGACCGGGAAGAAGGCTCTGTACGCCGTGATCGACGATCTCTCCGAAGGAGTGCCCACGCAGCTCACCGAGCTGATCACCCTCGGCCGGACATTGAAACGGCGGGCCCTGGACGTGCTGGCCTACTTCGACCACCCCGGCACCAGCAACGGCCCCTCCGAAGCGATCAACGGCCGACTCGAACACCTCCGCGGCACCGCCCTCGGCTTCCGCAACCTCGCCCACTACGTCATCCGATCGCTACTGGACACCGGAGGATTCAGAACCGAACTACACCGCCATCTGTGAAGAGCCTCTTTAGGTGACTTGCTGGGTGCGGTTCGAGGCTTGGGAAGTTGATTTCGACGGCGGTTGGAAGGGGCGCGATTCGTTTGTGGATATCGGCCGTGCTCGAGGTGGTAGGTGCCTATCTCGGTGATCGTGGCATCCCACTTTCCGTTGCTCTTGCTGACCTTGATGAGTTTTCGGTCTCTGAGTGCACCGGCGCTCATCTTGAACGTATCGTTCGGTGGATTGTCTATGTCCGCGCCATCGGCCACCCAGCGAAGAACTCTGAGTTGCATATCGTTGACAGGTCGGTTCATATGGGTAGTTTCTCACTGGAACCTCGCGACTAGTGCCATGCCATACTATTCAGATGAGCCAGGAACTATTCGACGAGCTGAGCCACGAATTCTTGACGTCCTCCAGTACGATGGTTTTTACTCAGCTTGGTCTGTCTAGGTTTGCTGATTCGGCCAATATTCGACCTACCGCCAGCAATCCTGATCCACTCATGACGATCAGCCAAGACGCGCCCACCACACCGGGTGCTCGAATAGATGCTCGATGGCGACTCAGCGATCTTAATGGCGCAATCGACACGAACGGCTGGTTGCGCGAATGGCTCACTCATGCATGGATCACGCTCATCTTCGCTCGGTGGGAGAATTATTATCGGCCAGAGTTCGCGAGGCTTGAGGGAGTCGAACTCAATAAAATTTCGTCAGATGTCATGGGTGATTTGCGGCACTTGAGGCACGATATTGCCCATCACAATGGGGTCGTTTCTAAAGATCATGGCGTCAAGTGCAAAACGGTGACGCGGTTCAACGTGGGTGACAAAATTATCCTCAGTCCAGACGAAATTCGTTTGCTCCGAGACAGTCTCGAAGTGGTCGTCGATCGGGAGTAGTCGGTTCGCTGGCTAGCACATAGACGACTGCGGTCGGCGAGCTATATCGGATGGTTCGGTTGCACATTCCTTATCGACTATTCGCCCCGTCGGGCAGGCGAAGTGGAGTTTCATGTCAGACCTACCTGCCAATATGTACGTATGACAGGGGACTCGCCGAATCAGGAAGACCTCGATCGGCTGCGGACTGACCAATCTGGCAAATGCTGGTGGTGCGGTGGAGCTGCTGACAGTCGAGAGCACAAACACAAAGCAAGTCTTCTTCGCCAAATGTGGGGAGAAGAGGGACTTTATCTTGGTCGGGACGGGCAAGAACTTTGGTCTGTGCCGAGTGTGAAGAGCAGCGCCGTCAAGTTTGGAAAGACGTTGTGTCGCGAGTGCAATAACGCCCGAAGCCAACCATTCGATGAGGCATACGACAAATATGCGAAGTACGTTTGGGAGCATGCGCGAAGTCTCAGCCGCGCAAAACAAATTGACTGGGCCGATGTCTATGGGCCGGATTGGCAAGAGTCAGTGCGCGATCTCGGGAAGTACTTCATAAAGGCCACCGGGTGCTGGATGGCGGACGGTGGCTTTTCTCCCCCTGCTGTATTTGTACAGTTCCTCGAAGGCGGGCCTCTGGTTGACGCGGCAGTCATGCCCATGAGGCAACAGTCGGCGACTCTGGCATATCGGGCAATGCGGCTCGGGGGAGAGCTCGATTTCGACCGGGGGATTGGTTTTCTGGATGGAAAGGCATGGCTCAATTCAGAGCGTACAGACCTGGCCGGATTCGATCAGATCTCTTACATCAGTGACATTTGTGTGCGAGTTGCATGGCACGATCAAGGCGGACCCGGGCCTGTATTTTGGGACACCCGGGTCCCGCCCTTGACGGTTATGCCAGCAATGTTCTCGCAACGGGTGCTGGCTATGAGGATTGGCATCAGGTCACTTCGGGAGCGGATGGTTGGAATTCTCCGCCGTCGTGACACGGCCGGGGCAGAACGAGGTCAGAGCGATAGAGAGTAGGCTAGGTTACCCGGCCTACCTTGGAGGATCTAGCTTTCAGCTCAGATGTGCGATCCTCGGCCCGACAAGGAACAGGCGGGCGTTGAGGGTTTCGACTCCGCGTGTGTGTTTCACCCAGCCCAGCGTTGCACATCCCCAATCGTTTGTTCGCCCCGGCTAGTAGGGGAAGGCTGCACATAATTGTTGATTAATGCTTCGGGATACTTGTGCGGCTGGGTCATCGCTACCCTTACTAAAGGTCGAATGGTGGAGTCGGTGTGGACTAGCTGAGGTCGAGGACGATCCTTTTGGTCCAAGTTGTCCGTCAGCTGAGGCAGGAGTCGTCGACGATTTCAGGTGGAATGGACCGTTTTCGGCATTGGTTACGAAGGACTCTTGTCATTCGGCTCGTGCTGGAGAATGCGAGTGAACCGCTGGTTTCTGTATAACTGTCGCTACCGCAGGACGTCGACGTAGGTGCTTCACCAACTGAGCGGAAGCGATATTTGAACGGCCGATAAGCCCCTGACCTGCACTTTTGTAAAATAGGCATTCCAATTTCGGCAAGCTTGGTCATCGAAGCATGTCTCAGTACGTTCTGCGTCAGCTCGCAGAAGCCTGATCGCAGGAGACGAGGCCTGAGCGGCGACTTCGCCGCACCAGGCTGCGCTGTGAGTCTGCGACTCGCGGCAGTCGGTTCGCGCTGAGGCGCTGAGCCGGAACACAACGAAGGCCGGTGGGATTTGTTCCCACCGGCCTTCGTCGTGCCCGGGCGCGTGTGACGGTGCCGTTGATCGAGCATCCCTCACCGTTCGCGTCACGTCCTCCACGCAGTTCGGCATCCGTCACCGTTCGTGACTAAACACACCGCTGCCAAGGAATCCGTCACCGTTCGTGGCAGATCGCCTCGTTGCAGCGGTGCGCTGTGCGGCGAAGGGTGAGGGACGGTCGCTGTCGCGCGGGATTGTCGGGAAGCGTGAGCGCGTCCGCGGGAATCCGTGCGCTGGCGGTCGGCCACCTCGGCGTGGGTGGGGGTGGGCGCAAATGCGACCATCACTCATCGGCAGTCGCTCAACACCGTGCTGCAACGGGTTGGTGTGCCATGAACGGTGAGGGGTGCGCTCGCAATGGTGCGAATTGCCGGCGCCGAGGCGGTGTGACCAGAAGGCTGAGGGGTGGTGTGCCGCGGGGAGGTGCAGCGGGAAAGCTGAGGGATACTGCGCCGAGGCGGTGCAGCGAGAAGGCTGCGGGGTACTGCAGCGCGGAGATATGTCGCGAAGGGTGAGGGACGCATCTGTGAGCGATAGGATGGGGCGGATGGAATCTGTCCGCCAACGATGTCGTCAGAACTGAGGCCGCATGACCTTTCTCGAATCCCTCGGCTCGCCTGCCGATCTGCGTCGACTCTCGGCTGGCGAATGCGAAGTGCTGGCCAAAGAGATCCGCGACTACCTCATCACGACCGTGTCCGGCACGGGCGGACATCTGGGCCCCAACCTCGGAGTCGTCGAACTGACCATTGGCCTCCACCGCACCTTCGACTCGCCGCGCGACACGATCATCTTCGACGTCGGCCACCAGACATATGTGCACAAACTGCTCACCGGCCGCCGCGAGGAGTTCCCCACCCTGCGGCAGCGCGACGGCCTCTCCGGCTACCCGAGCCGGCAAGAGAGCGAGCACGACGTCGTTGAGAACTCACACGCCTCGGCCTCCCTGTCCTGGGCCGACGGCATCGCCAAGGCCCGCCAGCTCACCGGTGAGCGAGACCGCCACGTCGTCGCCGTCATCGGCGACGGAGCCCTGACCGGGGGAATGGCCTGGGAAGCGCTCAACACCATCGCAGCCGACACCTCCACCCCGCCGAGGCGGCTGGTCATCGTCGTCAACGACAATGGCCGCTCCTACGCCCCGACCGTCGGCGGATTCGCCGCCCATCTCGACGAACTGCGCACCACCTCGAGCTACGAGAGGCTGCTCACCTGGGGCAAGGAGACGCTCCGCCAATCCGGCCGACCCGGCCGCGCCGCCTACAGCGCCATCCACGGCGTCAAACGCGGACTCAAAGACATGGTCAGCCCACCCGAGACCGGAATGTTCGACGAACTCGGCATCAAATACTTGGGCCCTGTCGACGGACACGACCTGCCCTCGGTCGACAAGGCCCTCCAACTGGCCAAACAGTTCGACGGCGGCCCCATCATCGTCCACATGATCACGCAGAAAGGGCACGGATTCGACCCGGCCGTCAACGACGACGCCGACCAGTTCCACTCCGTCGGCGTCATCGACCCCGTCACCGGGAGATCGACACCGTCGAAATCGACGTCATGGACCTCCGTGTTCGGCACCGAGATCTGCGCACTCGCCGAGGAACGCGAAGACATCGTCGCCATCACCGCCGCCATGCTCCTGCCCGTGGGGCTGGCGAAATTCGCCGAGGAGTTCCCCGACCGCGTCTTCGACGTCGGCATCGCAGAACAGCATGCGGTCGCCTCGGCGGCGGGCCTGTCCTACGGCGGACTCCACCCCGTCGTGTGCATCTACTCCACGTTCCTCTCCCGTGCTTTCGACCAAGTGCTCATGGACGTCGCCCTCCACCGGCAGGGTGTGACCTTCGTCCTCGACCGTGCCGGTATCACCGGCCCCGACGGAGCCAGCCACCACGGAATCTGGGACATCGCGATGCTGCGCGTCGTCCCCGGACTGCGCCTCGCCGCACCCCGCGACGCCGCACGGCTGACCGAAGAGCTGCGCGAAGCCGTCACCGTCTCGGACGCCCCGACCGTGGTGAGATTTCCCCGCGGCAGCGTCGGAGCCGATATCCCGGCGCTGAGGAGGCTCGACGACGGCGTCGACGTCCTCCGGGAATCGTCCGCAGAGGCCACCGCCGATGTGCTCATCGTCTCCGTCGGACCGTTCGCCAGGTTGGCCGGGCAAGTCGCTGACGTGCTGGAAGGCCGCGGGATCACCTCCACAATCGTCGATCCCCGCTGGGTGCTGCCTGTACCCGAATCCGTCGTCGCTCTCGCCGCCGAGCACAGTCTCGCCGCGGTCATCGAAGACGGAGTGAAGATCGGCGGTGTGGGTTCACAGGTCCGCTCCGACCTGCGCGAAGCCGATTCGCGGATCGGGGTGCTCGAACTCGGCGTGCCCGATGAGTTCCTGCCGCAGGGGACACGTGAAGAGATCCTCGCCGAAGTGGGCCTCTACGTCGACACGATCGTGTCCGAAATCCTCAAGGCCCTGCCCGCCGAGGTGGCCGACCGTGCCGCTCAGAGTTCCCGCCGCGCGGTGTGAGTCCATGCGCCCAGAGGCGACGGAGGACCGAAGCTCGACCCTCGGGACTTGAGCGTGAGTTCAGGCCTGGGGGAGTCCGGCCAGGGTCTTCTTCAGCGCGGGGGCACTGAGCTCGATCTGCCAGGGTCGGGCTCCCGCCTCGCCGAGGTAGCCCTCGACGTCGACGCTCGACTCCGCGGCCAGGGATTTCACGATTGCCGGCTGGAGGAGTACATCGTGGGGGATCGTCAGCTCTTCGGAGAGCTCCGACATCGCTGCCTTGAGCGCCGCCACCCGCTCTTTGAGCTCCGCCGGGTTGAATGCGCTGCGTTTCGACCGTCCGCGCTCGGACCGTCCCGGCAGCTCTTCGGCCCCCAAACGGGAGGCCTTGCGGTAGGCACGGAAGAGTCGGGCCGCCTCGGCGCGGGAGAGTCTGCGCCACTGAGCCAAGATATCGTCGCTGGACTTCACACCGGATTGGGCGAGGGCGACGAGCTCACGATCGCGCAGGATCTTCGTGGGAGCCAGATCGGCTTCTCGGGCCATGGAGTCACGGGTCTGCCAGAGCTCACGGACTCGTGCGATGTCGCGGCGGGACCTGATCTTCGACAGTCCATGCGTGCGTCGCCACGGCTCATCGAAGTGCTTCGGCGTGAAATCGAGCAGGTGCGTGAACTCCTGCTGCGCAAACTCCCACCGGTCCGAGTCGAGAAGCTGCTGGTGGAGGATGTCGCGGATCGGCAGGAGCACTTCGACGTCGAGGGCGGCATAGTTCAGCCACTCCTTCGGCAGCGGACGCGTCGACCAATCGGCGGCCGAATGCTCCTTCGCCAGCCGCACCCCCAGGGTGCGTTCGGCGACCGCGGCCAGACCGAACTTCTCCCATCCGAGCAGCCTGGCGGCCAGCTCGGTGTCGAACAGAGCCGCCGGGCGCATTCCGCGCTCCTGCAGGCACGGCAGATCCTGTGTCACCGAATGGATGACCCACTCATCAGTTCCGAGAGCCGGGTTGAGGGCGCTGAGATCACCGAGCGTCTCGGAATCGAGGAGGAAGGTGCCCGCGCCTTCACGTCGCAGCTGAACGAGGAAGGCGCGCTGTCCGTATCTGATGCCGGACGCGCGTTCGGCGTCGACAGCGATCGGACCGTTGGCGGCGGCCAGACTGGCGATCGAGGTGGAGAGGTCCTCCGGGGTATCGACGACGTCGGGGATGCCGTTCGCGGGTGTTTCCAAAAGCGGTAGTTCAGATGTCATCGACGGCGCCCGGGCAGGGCTGTGACTCCTTCAGGAAGTGGTGGCAGTCCGGCGACTGTGCTGAGCAGATCGATCCAGGCCTCGAAGTGATTGCCGATCAGATCCGGCTCGTCAATCACGGGTGTCCACGAGGCGCGCAGCTCCAAGTCTATCGTGGCCGGGCGATCGGCCAAGGTGCCGAAGCTCTCGGACAGCACGCGTGTGGTCGTCCCGCCGGCGGCGAGCACCTGGCAGTCGTTGGCATCGAGGGCATCTTCGAGCCAGCTCCATGCCACATGCCCGAGCATCGTCTCATTGCCGAGTTCGTGTTCGAGTTCGGCGCGGATATAGGAGACGACCCGGAAGGAGCCTTCCCATTCCTCGGGGGCGGCGGGATCGAAGAGGACGACGATACGGCCGGTGGCGAGTTCGTCGATGGTCTCGCCGCTGGCCCGCAGGAACGTCTCATCGGCGCTGACCTCGGCGCCGAGAGCATAGGAGTACGGGGCCAGCTTGGCCGGGGCCGGAATCTCGGAAATCGACACGTTGTTCGTGCTGCGCGCCTGACGCAGCACCGACGTCACGGCGGAGAACTCCGCCGGAATGCGATTGAGAGGTGAGGTGTTGACCACAGTTGCCACGATAGAGCAGCCGCGGGGACAGAGGAATCATCCACGCCGAGGCGGCCGCGGACAATCCGTCGGACCGTGTCCTCGGCCGAATGCTGAGACGGCAAGACGGCCCGTCTTGAAACCGCCGGCGAGTGGGCATGAGCGATCGAAGAATGGGAAGATAGCCCCATGACATCACCCCTGTTGGCTGCCCTGCGTTCGGAGCCGGTTTCACACACTCCCGTCTGGTTCATGCGGCAGGCCGGCCGCTCCCTGCCTGAATACCGCAAGCTGCGCGAAGGCACTCAGATGCTCGATGCCTGCCGCGACCCCGAGATGGTCTCCGAGATCACCCTCCAGCCGGTCCGCCGCTACGGCGTCGACGCAGCCATCTTCTTCTCCGATATCGTCGTCCCGCTCCAGGCCGCCGGAGTCGATGTAGAGATCGTTCCCGGCGTCGGCCCGGTCATCGCCTCCCCGGTGCGTTCCCGCGCCGATATCGACGCCCTGCCCGATCTCGACGCCGCCGATATCCCGGACATCACGGAATCGATCCAGCGGGTGACCGCCGAACTCGGCGAAGCCACCCCGCTCATCGGTTTCGCCGGTGCCCCGTTCACCCTGGCCAGCTACCTCATCGAAGGCGGTCCGAGCAAGAACCACGAGAAGACGAAGTCACTCATGGTCTCCGACCCAGAGGCGTTCTCGGCCCTGCTGAGCAAACTCGCGACGATATCGGCGACATTCATCGACGTGCAGCTGAACGCCGGCGCCAAGGCCTTCCAGCTCTTCGACTCCTGGGCCGGCTACCTCGCTCGGGAGGACTACGAGAACCACGTCCTCGAACACTCCACCGCAGTCTTCGACGCACTGTCCGGACACGATGTGCCCAGCATCCATTTCGGCGTGCAGACCGGTGAGCTGCTCGGCTCCATGGCACAGGCCGGATCGACGACCGTCGGCGTCGACTTCCGCGTCGACCTGGCTGATGCCGCCACTCGCGTCAATCCCGGTCAGGCACTCCAGGGCAACCTGGACCCGGCCCTGCTCTTCGCTCCGTGGGAAGCGCTGTCCGCCCGCGTCGAGGCGATCGTGCGCAAGGGACTCGAACTCGACCGCGGATTCGTCTTCAACCTCGGCCACGGCGTCCTGCCCGACACCGACCCCGAAGTGCCCGGACGCGTCGTCGACCTCGTCCACCGCGTCTCGGCCGAGATCCTCGGCAGCCGCGGCTGATCGAATGACTCGGATCACCGTCGTCGGAGGAGGGATCTCCGGCCTCGTCGCCGCCTATCGTCTCTCCGCCGAGCACCAAGTCACAGTGCTGGAATCAGGCGACCGCCTCGGCGGCTGCCTGAAAGCGACCACGCTCGATGGAGCCGTGCCCGTAGGAATCGACTCGGGAGCCGAAGCGAGCCTCAACCGGCGTCCGGAGACGAAGAGCCTGGCCGCCGAACTCGGCCTCGACTCGGTGTTCCCCTCGACCCGGCACAGTTCGCAGGTGCTCAGCCGGGGAAGCCTGCACCCGATTCCCAAACGGACGATCATGGGCGTGCCCGCCGAAGCGGCCGAGGTCGAATCCCTCATCGGCACCGAGGCAGCCGCTCGCTTGGCGGCCGAACGGATCACCCCGCCGATCGAGGGTGATGACGTCTCGCTCGGGGACTTTCTGTCCGCGCGCCTCGGCGGCGCCATCGTCGACGAACTCGTCGATCCGCTGCTCGGCGGGGTGTACGCCGGTCGCTGCCGGGACCTGTCCCTGGCCGAAACGGTGCCCGCGCTGCTGCCCGCCGCCGTCGAAGGCACCTCGGTGCTCGACCTCGTCGCACAGCTCCTCGCCGCCCGCGACGCCCAGACCGCGTCGGCAGGGAACCCGGAACCGGTGTTCATGAGCTTCGAAGGCGGAATCAACCGCCTCATCCCGGCCCTGCACGAGGCGATCGTGCTGGGCGGCGGGACGGTCCGCCTCGGTGCCGGTGTCACCGGGATCGACCGCGAGGGCGAGAGATGGATCGTCCGCGGCGAGGGGGAGGACATCGAATCCGATGGGCTCGTCCTCGCCACGCCCGCTCATGTGACTGCCGGGCTGCTGGCGTCGGTGGCCCGGGAATCGGCGAACCGCCTCGGCGAGATTCCCTATGCCTCCACCGCCTTGGTCGCCGCCCTCGTCGACCTCGGGGGAGTCGAGCTGCAGGGCTCGGGGTTCCTCGTCCCCGCGACCGAGGACACGTTCATCAAGGCCTCGACCTTCGTATCGAACAAATGGCTGTGGACGGCCGACCATATCCCCGCGGGGACGGCCCTGGTGCGGATGAGCATCGGACGTTTCGGCGACGGACCCGAGGTGTGGAGCAGGTTCTCCGATGAGGAGATCGTCGAACGAGCATTCGCCGACTGGCAGACGGTCACCTCCCGTCCGGAATCGCAGCTGCTGGGCTCGGAAGTCCAGCGCTGGAACTCCGCACTGCCGCAGTACCTGCCCGGCCACGCCGGACGCATCGCCGCCATCGACGCAGAGATCGCGTCGCTGCCCGGCCTCGAACTCGCCGGATCCGCCTATGGGGGAGTCGGCATTCCCGCCTGCATCGCCCGCGCGTGCGCAGCGGCCCAGAGACTGAACCGACCCGCAGACGACCACCGTGACACCTCAGAATGAAGAGAAGAGAGAAGGAGCAGATATGAGCGAATACACTCAGCCCACCGACGCCCAGATCGAAGAAGCGAACGAGCAGACGCGGTATATCGCCTACTCCGTCTTCGCCTCCGCCGGAGAACTCGGCGATGCCGACCGGAGGGAACTCGCCGATGAGCTGCATGCGGCTCTGGCGCCCCTGAAGGAACGCGGTCTGATCGTGCGCGGAATCTACGACGTCTCCGCCCTGCGCGCCGATGCCGACGTCATGTTCTGGTACCACGCCCCCGAGATCGAGGTCGTCCAAGCCGCCTACTCGGCGATCCGCCGCAGCCTGATCGGCGGGGTGCTCGAACCCGTCTGGTCCGTCGTCGGAATCCACCGCCCGGCGGAGTTCAACAAGGCGCACCTGCCGGCTCTGCTGACCGATCCGGAGCCCGGCGATTACATCTGCGTGTACCCGTTCGTGCGGTCCTACGACTGGTACCTCCTCGACCCCGCCGAACGGGCGAAGATGCTGCGCGACCACGGCATGGCCGCCGCACCGTACAAGGACATCAAGGCGAACACGATCGCCTCCTTCGCCCTCGGCGACTACGAATGGCTGCTGGCCTTCGAGGCCGCCGAACTCCATCGCATCGTCGACCTGATGCGCGATCTGCGCAACACCGAGGCGCGCCTGCATGTGCGCGAAGAGGTTCCGTTCTACACCGGACCGCGTCGCGAACTCGTCGACATCATCTCCGACTGGCGCTGAGCGAACGTCATTGACCCGGCCGGGGCTGAGGCAGAGAGCAGGTCGCCCGGCCGGGACGGAGGCAGCGAGAACGAGACAGCGGGAAAGGGCCGCCGCACCGATTCGGTGCGGCGGCCCTGTGCATGGTCGGGGAGTGACCGGCGGCTACCTGCTGCCCTTCTTCACCACATAGGAATGGCCGTTGGCGTCGGTGCGCATCTCCAGCCCCATGGCATCGAGCTGCTGGTGCCGCAGCGTCTCGTCCTCGAAGTATCCGCCCGGGCGCGTGTTGTCGACCTGCGCCGGCCCGACGATCTTGCGGAAGAAGTTGTTGAGCCAGCCCACTCCGCGCTGGGACTCCGGATGCTGGTTCTTCTTCCGTGCCGAATTCTTCTGCTTCTTGTCCTGTTTCCGGTTCGAACCATCGGGGGAAGGCTGCGAGGCGGACGACATAGCGAGGATCCTATCGACGAGGTGCCGTTTGGGCGAGGACTGGGCAGGTTTCACATTTAGTGTACACTAACCATTAGCGTACTAAGTAATCTTCGAAGAGTATGCACGCCCTGATTGCCGACACGGAGGATCGACGACACACGATGCTGGAATCCGAAGCTTCGACGGAGCCGGTGGACAACCCGCTGGCGCTGGAAAGCCAGATCTGCTTCGCTCTGGCGGTGGCGTCCCGCGGGGTGATCGGCGCGTATCGCTCCGTGCTCGAACCGATCAGTCTGACGCATCCGCAGTATCTGGTCATGCTTGCGCTGTGGCAGCACGAGAAGCTGCCGATGCGCGAGATCGCTCGACTGCTGCGACTCGAACCCGCGACTGTGTCCCCGTTGGTCAAACGCCTCGAAGCGCTGGCCTATGTCACGAAGACGCGCAGCGACAGCGACGAGCGGATCGTCGAGGTCACCCTCACCGACACCGGCCGTGAACTGCGCAAGACCGCCGAGGCGATTCCCGGAACGATGATGGCCAAGCTCGGCATGGACGTCGACGGAGTGCGTGAACTGCACGCTGTGATGCAGAAGATCATCGCCTCCGTCGACGCCGCTGCCGAGGTCGAGGGCTGATCGGTCAGCCGGCCGGGCGCTCCATCGGGGTGTGCTCGATCCCGTCCTCGTCGAAGCGCGGACCGTTCGGGGCGAAGCCGAGGGACGAGTACAGCCCCTCGAGGTGCGACTGCGCATTGAGCGTCAGCGGGGCAGTCGACCAGGCGTGGACGATGTCGCTGAGCAGTCGGCGGCCCCAACCCTGCCCGCGGGCGTCGGGGTGGGTGGCGACACGACTGATGCTGCGTGCTCCCGGCCTGGCCGCCGGTCCGTCGGGCAACTCCGCCGGCAGCAGACGGGCATAGGCCCATGGCGAGGGGTCGCGTCCATGCTCGGCGCCGTGAGTGTCCGACATCGCCGTGGCCGGTCGAGGGTAGAAGAAATGCAGAGTCTCCGGCAGTGAGTCCACCCCATCGGGGTCGAGGAACACGCACTCCTGTTCGACGACGAAGACCCGTGAGCGCAGCTGCAGAATTCCGTAGAGCTCCGTGGGCCGGAGCTCGTCGAAGTTCTTCACGACGAGCTCGGTCGCCTCGGTGCGCTGAGTGTCCGTCGCCACCTCAGCTGTCCGCAGCGTCGGTGTTGAGCTTCAACGAGATCGAGTTGATGCAGTAGCGCTGATCGGTGGGAGTGCCGTAGCCCTCGCCCGAGAAGACATGGCCCATATGCGAGTCGCAGTTCGCGCAGCGGACCTCGACGCGTTCCATGCCCATCGAGGTGTCGCGGATGTAGCGGACCCGGTCCTCGGCCAGAGGCGCGTAGAACGACGGCCATCCGCAGTGCGAGGCGAACTTCGTATCGGAGGGGAACAGGTCGGCTCCGCAGGCCCGACACTGGTACATCCCGGCTGCCGTCTCGTCGTTGTACTCGCCGGTGAAGGGGCGTTCGGTCGCGCCCTGGCGCAGCACCGCGAACTCCTCGGGAGTGAGCACGTCCTGCCAACGGATCTCCTCAGCCGCGGCCCCCTCGTTCGTCGAAGTTCCAGCGTTGATATCTGATGACTGAGTCATCGTGACCTCCGGTCTCTGTCAGTGACGGTGATTGCGGCGAGGAGGAGAAGATCTCCGCCCCTGGTGAGCGCAACAGCGAGTGACACTCGCTCATTCCGCACAACAGCGTTTGGTGCCTGATCATTCCGTAGGCAACAATGAACACAGGAGGTTTTCATGGTCCGCGACACGAAGTTCCCCGCCCGCCTGCTCGCCGCCGGTATCGGCGTCGGCGCCGGACTCGGTGCCCTGATCTCTGTGGCGTCGTCGGGTCTGGCCGCCTACTTCGCCCGCAAGATCATCGTTCCGGAGAACGCCCCGGAAGAACTCGACATCCTGCACATCGACGGTTTTCCGCCGAATATGCGCATTCAGCTACCCGCCGATGAGGAGACCACGGTGCCCGGCACCTATGGTCTCTACTTCAACCAGGGTTCGGGACATGCCGTCGTCGGCGATATCGTCGAGTACGATCCCCGCTCGCGCACCGTCTCCCGAGAGATCCTGTCCGTCACCCGCGGCGATATCCGACGGGCCTGGCGGGGACGGTGGACCGGAGTCGTCTATCCTGATCCGATCGCTGCCGGAGTGAATTTCGACGACATCGAGATTCGCTCCGACGCCGGTGACCTGCCCGCGTGGCTGCTGCCGACCGACCATCCGGAACCCCACGACACCTGGGCGATCCTCATCCACGGCCGAGCCAGCACCCGCGCCGAGGGACTGCGCGCCGCTCCCGTGCTCAACACCCTCGGGGTGCCCTCGATCGCGATGTCTTACCGCAACGACGCCGAGGTGCGGGTGGAGACCACATCTCGCTACGGGCTCGGCGACACCGAATGGATCGACGTCGACGCCGCCATCGACTTCGCGGTCGAACACGGAGCGAAGAACGTCGTGCTCTTCGGCTGGTCGATGGGCGGAGCCATCGCCCTGCAGGCGGCCTCCCGCGGACGCAACCGCAGGTTCGTCACCTCACTGGTCCTCGACGGACCCGTCGTCGACTGGGTGAACGTGCTCGACGGGCAGGCGAAGAAGAACCTGCTGCCGACACCGATCGCCAAACTCACGCTCGAGATGATCACGCAGCCATGGGCGCGGCCGATCACCGGGCTCGAGACCCCGCTCGATCTCGATCGCATGGATTGGGTGACCCGTGCCGCCGAACTCGATGTGCCGGTTCTGCTCATCCACTCCGATGACGACGAATTCGTCCCCTCCGGCCCCTCCCATGCGCTGGCAGGTGTCAGACGGGATCTGGTCACGATGCCGTCATACGGCAAGGCCCATCACACGAAGGAATGGAACATCGACCCGGTGCGCTGGGAAGACGATGTCGCGAACTTCCTCGAAGCGAAGATCCTGCCCAAGGACTGAAACCCCGTTCTCACGGCTCGAGAGTGAGTGTGTCCTCTGCCGCCGCAGCCACGGCTTCCTTCGAGTACGGCCATGGTCGATTGACATTGGCGGCCCAATCGTTCGTCTGATCGTCGTAATGCGGGTGGAAGGCATGCCCCGACGCGCCCGTGAGGTTGATCCAGTTCGAGGCGTCGAAGTTCGACAGATCGACCGTCTGGCGCATCGACGGCACCCAGTTCGTCTCATAGCCGACCGAGGCATCCCACCCGGTGGCATGGACGACGCCCGAACCGCCGGAGACCTCATAGGGGCCGCGGTTGAACAGCTTCTCCACCGGTGTGATCCCGGATTCGCCGAGGCTGGCGTTGCGGATCGTCAGGCGGTGCAGGATTCCCCACCGCCACGTCACGGGCTCCGGTCCCAGCAGGTCCTCCGTCTCCGCCCACGCCGTCTTCATGGCCTTGCGCAGAGCCTCGTCCCGACCTTCGACGCCCTTGCCCGACCACCACTGGGAATCCGGGTCTTCGAGCAGTTCCGAGAGCACGAGGTACCACCGTGAACCGCCGGCGGGGGACACCCCGTCGGGAAGCTTCGAGCTGATGGTCTGCTCGAGCAGCGTCTTCGTGAGCACATTGAAGTAGGCGGCGCCCGCGCTGTTCGCGGAGTCGAAGCCGTTCCAGCTCTTCAGCAGCTTCTTCGCCTCGAGGATGTCCTCGTCACCATGGGAGTGGATCTTCACCGCTTCGGGTACGAGCTTCGCGGCGAACGGATTCTGGTCGTCGTTCTGGATCTCCGCCATGTCCATCGGCCGCAGCTTCCGGCCCTCGTCGACCGCGTCCTTGATGCGTTTCGTGATGCGGCGGGCGCGATCCCCGTAGTCGAAGTCCTCACCCAGCTGCACTGTCTCACCGGGGACGGCGACCGGGTTGTTCGCGGTGACGATCCATCCGCGTTCGGGGTTGTACAGGTGTGGGAGATCCTCGAAATCGACCCAGCCCTGCCAATCCTCGTCGGATTTCCACCCGCGTCGGGGCACGGTGCCGTCGGCCTTGCCTCGGCGTGGGATCATTCCGGGGGCCTGATAGCCGATGTTCCCGGCGACATCGGCGTAGACGAGGTTCTGGGAGGGCACGTCGAACAGGGACGCCGCGTGCCGGAACTCCTGCCAATTCGTGGCCTTGTTGATGGCGAACACCGCCGAGGCGGTCGTACCCGGACGCAGAGCCGTCCAATCGAGGGCGAGACCGTAGTGCTCCTCGGCCGGTCCTGACTTAGGGTCGTGCGAATCCGCCCCGGTCGTCGCATCGAGTGCTTTGCGATACGTGCCGTCGAGCTTCGACACGAGTGGGCCGTTGCGGGTGGAGCGGATGGTGATCTCGCGTCGGTCCTCGCCCGCGACCTCGATCGTCTCCTTGCGCACCTGCAGCGGTTCGTCTCCGTCGTCGTGGATGACCTTCCCGTCGCGGATCTTCTCCACGACGAGGTCGGTGACATCTGCGCCGAGGTTCGTCAGTCCCCAGGCGATCGACTGGTTGTGGCCGATGACGACTCCCGGCAGTCCGGAGAAGGAGAAACCGGTGACGTCGAAGGGGCAGGCATCGGTGACCTTCTTGCATCGCAGTCCCACCTGGTACCAGACCGAGGGCATCGCCGGGGCGAGGTGCGGGTCATTGGACAGCAGCGGTCGACCGGTGTTCGTGTGGTCCCCGGAGATCACCCACGAGTTCGACCCGATATCGTCGCTGTTCTGTCCCAGCGTCGGCGGCAGCGATGTGAGCGTATTCCGCAGTTCGAGGAGATCATCGGTGGGGACGGCCGCCTCGGTGTCGGTGTTCCCTGTTCGGGGTGCCTCGGTGACGGTGCCTCCGGCATGTGCCTCATCGTCCTCCCGTGCACGGTCGTCGACTCGCGGCTTCTGCTCGACGTCGTCGCCGCTGCGGTCCTTCGGTGCCTTGTCGCCGGCTCTGCCGCCGAGGATCGTCGGACGCGTGGCATATGGGTAATCCGGATAGAGGTCGCTCATCTGCTCGTCGGTGAGCTCCGTGCCGAGGATCGACCGGTCGATCTCGTCTTCGAGGTTCGATCGCAGATCCCATGCCATGGCCTTGAGCCAGGCGACGCTGTCGACCGGAGTCCATTTCTCGACCTCGGTGCTGCCGGTCTCGAGGCCGAGGACGGCGTATTCGAGGGACAGCTCGGTGGGGGATTTGTCCTTGAGATAGGCGTTGACGCCGTCCGCGTAGGCCTCGTAGTAGCCCAGACTCGTCTTGTCGAGCTTCTTCACCTCCTGCTCGGCGACCTTCCGCCAGCCGAGCGTGCGGATGAAGGTGTCGGTGCCCAGCTGGGATTTGCCGAAGAGTTCGGAGAGTCGTCCCGAGGTGACGTGTCGGCGGAAGTCCATCTCCCAGAACCGGTCCTGAGCGTGGACGAACCCCTGAGCCAGGAACAGGTCGTGGGCGGTTTCGGCCTCGATGGTGGGAACACCCGATTCGTCACGGTGGACGGTGACCGGCGCGTCGAGCCCCGGCAGCGAGATCTCGCCGTCGGTGGTCGGGAAGGAGCGACGGACGAGGAACAGTCCGACGAGGGCGAGGATGAGGGCGAGGACGAGGACTCCGGCGATGACGCGCAGCAGCACACGAGCACTGACCGACAGGTTGGGACCGCTGGTTGGGCGGAGCACCTTGAGCAATGCGCTCGATTCCTTCTCATTCTGCGCATCGGGTGCCGCCATGAGTCTCCTTCGGCCGTCCTGGAAGTTTCGGTTCTCAGCAAGTATAGGTGTCAGGAGGCTCGGGTCTGTGGACCTCAGGCGGCCTGGGTCTGTGGACGAAGGTCACGAGGACGACGGAGATCATCATGAGCAGGAACCAGGCCACCAGCTTCGTCAGCGGCACCAGGTGCCAGCCGTCGTCCTGACTCGGATACAGCCAGGCACCGGCCGCGGTCCCGATGTTCTCGGCCACCCAGATGAAGAAGGCGACGAGGAGGAAGGCCAGCAGCACGGGCATCGTCAGTGTCCTGCGATGGATATGGAAGTACATGCGGCAGCGGAAGAAGACGACGACGGTGGCCAAGACGAGGAGCAGTCGGAGGTCGACGATGAAGTGGTGGGTGAAGAAGTTGAGGTAGATGGCGGCGGCGATGATCACGGTCAGCCACCTCGGCGGGTAATGGCTGAACCGCAAGTCGAAGAGACGGTACACGCGGACGATATAGGAGCCGACGGCGGCGTACATGAACCCGGTGAACAGCGGTACTGCGCCGATGTGGAGGACCCCGCCGGGGGCGTAGTTCCATGAACCCACGGCGGTCTTGAAGATCTCCATTCCGGTGCCGACGATGTGGAAGACGATGATGACGATGAGCTCGCGACCGGTCTCGAGTCGAGCGACGAGCATGCCGATCTGGATGAGTACGGCGAGGATGACGAGGAAGTCGTTGCGGGCGATGGCCGCGTCATCGGGGTAGAGCCAAGCGGTGAGGATGATCGCTAAGAGCATGAGAGCACCGAAGAGACACGCCCACGCCTGTTTGATTCCGAAGGCGAGGAACTCCCGCATCCCGGCGGGGACGCGGGGGAGAACGCGGTCGGCGAAGGCGTCGAGGACTGCCTCGAGTCGAGTGAGTTCGCGGCGATCAGCCATATGGGTCCTTCGACGACGGGGACGCGGGGAATGTGGAGTGCCAGCGTATCGCGCGAGTGGGCCGGGCAGTCGGAGCGGGCAGTGTGACATCGCCGTGTCCGAAGGAGGTGAAATTCTGAATAGAACTTGCGAGTCACCTTCACAGAAACTGGCAATGCCGTTAATCTGTGCATCAGTGTCGCAGGAGTGCTGCGACGCAGCGGCGCCGACAAGGCAGTGTCGACGGCGACGCGAACCCATTGGCGTCCGTGATAACCAGAAGGCGGACAGACTGCAGAGGAAGCAGCCCCGATGAAACCGATCCGACTTGTCACCCCCGCACTGGCTGCGGTGCTCACCGTCACTCGACGGCGGGGGCCAGCCGCAGCCCGCGCCGACTAACGCGCCGACGAAGGAATCATCCGATTCGGATACACCGACGGAGCCTGCAGCGACCAAGGCAGCGGACTCCGCGGACGCTCCCCAGGTGAGCCGGAACGCAGGATCGACGACGAAGACGTATTCGGCCACTCCGGCAAAGGTCACAGCACTCAAACTCAAAGACTCCGAAGTCAATGTCATCGGAGCCAAGTGGACGGGAGACGACCCACGTCTCGAACTTCGCTACCGCGACTCCGGCGGCTGGTCCTCGTGGGAGACCCTGCCGGCCGACGACGGTGCCGGCCCTGACCGTTCCTCGGCTGAGGGCAAACAGGTCCCTGCAGCGGCTCAGGAAGGACGGACAGAAGCCGTGCCCGTGGTCGACTCCACCTCGGTGGAGATCCGTGCGACAGCGAAGAACGCCGACACGAATGACCTCGCAGTGACCAACGTCGCAAGCCCCGTCACCGGCGCCGACGCGGCCGCAGTGAAGAAGTCCGCCTCGGTCACCGCACAGAAGGCGACAACGCAGGTGTCCCACCACGAACTGAGGGCGAACATCGTCACCCGCCGCGAATGGGGCGCCGACGAGAAGCTCGTCCGCTGCACCACCGACAAGACGTCGACTTCGAAGGGCGTCTTCATCCACCACACCGCCGGATCGAACTCCTATACGAAGGCACAGGCCCCGGGCATCATCCGCGGCTACCTCGCGTACCACACGAAAGAACGAGGCTGGTGCGACCTCGGGTACAACTTCCTCGTCGACAAATACGGAACCATCTACGAGGGCCGTGCCGACAGCATCGATCTGTCTGTGACCGGAGCCCACGCCTCCGGATACAACTCGTACACGATCGGCATCAGCGTGCTGGGCACCTACACAGGGTCCGCGCCGAGCACGGCAGCCCAGAATTCGGTCAAGCGGCTCATCGCGTGGAAGGCCAACCAGTACGCCTTCAACCCGACGGGAAAGATGACGCTCACCTCCGGCGGAGGAAGCACGAGCCGGTATCCCGAAGGCAGGAAGGTCAGCCTCAATGTGGTCTCCGGCCACCGGGACACGAGCTACACCGCCTGCCCGGGAAATGCCTTCTACTCCCGACTCGGATCGATCCGGTCCGGTGCGAAGTCGATGCAGTCCGATGTCGGTGGTTATCCGGTGAAGGGAGCCATCGGCACGTACTACCGGTCGCACTCAGCGCAGACGGGCGAGGCCCGCAGCCTCGAAGGGAAGCTGTCCAATCCGAACGGCGCCTATCAGCGCTTCGCCAAGGGCACCGTGTACTGGTCGTCGAAGACAGGGGCGCACCTGAACAAGGGCGGAATCCGCAACGGGTACAAGCGCGCCGGATACACCAAGGGCTTCCTCGGCTACCCCAGCAGCGATGAGAAGACCTTCAAATACCGCAAGAGCGCCTACTACCAGAACTACGAGAACGGGATGATCACGTGGTCGTCGGCGACGAAGGGACAGCCGATGCGCGGCGAGATGCTCAAGAAGTGGAAGTCCCTCGGCTGGGAACGCAGCAAGCTCGGACTGCCGAAGACGGACCAGTTCTCCTCGGCGGGCAAGATCCGTCAGAACTTCGAGCACGGGTACATGACCTACACGAAGAGTCAGGGCGTCAAGGTCTATCTCACCTGACCGAACGCAGGGGACATAGACTCGCCTCATGCACATCCTCCTCTTCGGCGCCTCCGGTCACGTCGGCACCGGGCTCGCCCAGCAGCTCAGTCCGCAGCACAGAATCACCGGCATCGTCCGCCGCACTCCGGACACGGAGACGGCGTACGAACCGGTGACTGTGCCGGACTGGTTGGACGAGCCGGAGGCGGTCACCTCGGCGCTCGCCTCCAGAGACCTGCCGCCGGTCGATGCCGTCATCGCCGCCATCGGCGGGTGGTACATCGACGAACCGGTGCTCGACCGAGGTCTGGAGAAGTTCGATGCGGACTATGACTCATACCTGCGCGGGCACTTCACAGCCTGTGCGATCTCGCAGTCCCTGGCCACCGACCGGACGAGCGCGATCCGGGGAATCGTCCACCTGGCGCTCAACGGCGTCGCCAGCGTCGAAGCGCTGGCCGGGTCAGGGGCGATCAGCGTCTTCGGCGCCGCGCAGAAGATGCTCATCGAAGTCGCCGCAGCGGAATCGACGAGTGTGGCCTTCCGCGAACTGCGGATCATGGCTCCGATCGGCGGCGATGATCGCAATGATCTGTCCGGGGGAGTCGAAACCGTCCAACTCACCGAGGTGGCCGACGGGATCACCGCGATCCTTGACTCACCCGATCGCTTCGAGGTGAGCACCGAGATCCACGCGAACGCTGGGACCTCTGCCGGCTGACTGCTTCGACTCAGGCGCGGGTGTAGCGGAGGAAGACCTGGTCGTCCTCGGTGCGCACATCGATGAGGCGCAGATCGATCTCGGCCTCGAGCCCGGAGAAGTGGCTGCCGGGAGTGCGGATATAGCAAGGACTCACGCTCAGATGCAGTTCCGCGCCCGGATAGTGCTCGAGCAGCCGGAACGCGAGATTCGGACCGGATTCGCACAGCAGCACCGACTCATCGGTCGGTACCGATTCGGGGGAGGGTGCCGTCGGTAGCGAGGCAGCCACCTCGGTGATCGTTTTTGCTGTGAAGTGCTGGGCACGATAGTCGAGGCCGCGGGCGTCGAGCTCGCTCTGCAGTGCGGTCGGATCGGACTCGGTGAGCACGTGCACGGGGGTGTGCTGCAGCGTTTTGCCTGCGGCGTTGATGACGGGCAGCTGCGGATTCAGCGCGGTGCGGCGGTCGACGATGATCGCGTTCGCGCTGCGTCGCAGGGCGAGGAAGCGCCGGAAGTCGGCGTCCGTGGACACCCCGGTCGACCAGCCGTTCTCGGCGAAGGATCCGTTGATCGACTGGACGAGGGAGAGGATGAGACGGCGCACGGGTTCCTGCTCTTCTGCTTCTTCGGCTCTGCTATTTCTTGACTTCGGGTGCCGGCCCCATGGCGATGCGCGGGTTAGCGTCCGGATCGATGGTGCGCATGATCCACTTGAGGTCCGCCTCGTCGAGGGTGACGCAGCCGTTCGTGCCGGAATCGTGGTCGAGGTGCAGCCAGATTCCGCCGCCCTTGTCCCAGCCCATCGGTCGGGTCTTGTCCGTCGGCGGAGTGCCGGGCCTGCGGTTGTAGTCGATGGCGATGATGTAGTCGAAGACCGATTCGTAGTCCGCCCCATAGGCCACCGTCGCCGAGGAGGGCAGACGATTATCTTGGGTGTACGGCAGGTCGGTGCCCGGGTTCGCCTTGAAACCGCCCGCGTCGCTGAGTGTGAACACTCCGATCGGGGTGGTCTTATCGCCCTCGCGGCGATCCTTCAGCCATCCTTTGGAGCCGTTGTGGGTGTCGAAGGTCTTGAGCTTCTTCCATTTCCTGTCCGTGAACTCATAGAAGCTCAGGCTCGACTTCTCCGAAGCGGCTGTCGGCGAGGTCGCGACGAGGACCTGCGAGGTCTCTGCCGGGATCTGGTCGGTGAACTCCTTCGCCAGACCGGGGACAGGGACGGGGTGGACCGGTCCGGTCGCCTCGGTGGCGGGCTGATCGGATGCAGTCGAATCCGAGTCGGCGCCGGTGGGGGAGTCCTGGGCCGGGGCTGCGAAATCACCGAAGCTCGTCTGCTGTGCCGGAGCGGCGAAACCGGCGGACTCGACCGCCGAGGGATCGTCCGGGCCGTCGTCGGCATCGGCCCCGCAGGCGGTCACCAGCAGAGCGCAGGCGAGAAGCGCGGGTACTCCCGCGCGCCGGAGGACTCCATCGGACATGAGGTCATCATCTCACGAAGCATGAGAACTCGCCGGTAGCGACTATGCGAAAATGACACCATGAGCATTCCACCTGTGCCGAACCATCCTCCGCGCCCCGGGCGTCGGAAGCCGGCCGAGGAGTCTCCGGAGTCGATCACAACCCAGTTGTTCATCGGCGAGGATGAGTCCGCGGCCGCTGATGGCTCCACCCAAGCACTCACTCCCGCAGAACTGCAGAGGCTGCGGTCGATGGTCGAATCCGACGGCACCGATGCCACCGAGGTGCTCAGCCTCGAAGAGCTGCGCGGACTGGCCGCCGCCGATGGATATCAGACGGGAGGGCTGCCGGCCGCGCCGCGCAAGGTGAACTCCGACGATATCGCCGCTGCGGAGGCTCCCTCGGCTCCGAAGCAGTGGAACCCGCTGCCCGGCTCGCAGCCGGCGCCTGCGGACGCGCACCGGGCCGAGCCGCATTCGCAGCAGCCCGAATCACACCCGCATCAGGGAGATCCTCAGCCGCACCAGGGGCAGTGGGGCGGAGAGTTCGGTGC
This sequence comes from Brevibacterium sediminis, assembly GCF_013623905.1. Lineage (GTDB taxonomy): Bacteria > Actinomycetota > Actinomycetes > Actinomycetales > Brevibacteriaceae > Brevibacterium > Brevibacterium sediminis. The sequence goes on along the minus strand of NZ_JABKDD010000001.1, from coordinate 916,755 downwards.
TTCCGGTCATGCCGCAGCATCTCAGCCGCAGGCTGCCGGGCCGGTGCAGTCGCCGGCGGGACCCGATCACGCTCAGCCCGGCACCGGTCGCCCCGCGGGGCCCGGATACGGGCAGGCGGGCCACGCTCCCGCCTACAGCGGTGCCTATGCCGCCGGCTATGCGCCGGGCGGACCTGCCGGTCCCGGAGGACCCGGAGGACCCGGCGGACCAGGAGGACCGGGAGGACCCGGCGGACCGGGGAATCCCGGCGGCCCGCACGACCCCTATGGTCGGCGAAATGATACGAAGAAGGTCCCCGCGTGGCTGTGGGTGCTCGCTGCCATCGCGCTCATCCTTGCCCTCGGCATCGTCGGCTATATCGTCTGGGACTCCACCCAGGGTGACGACACCACCACAGTCGGACCCACGGACGAACCGTCGATCGGTCAGACCGATGATCCCGAGCCGTCCGATTCGGGCAGCTCGAAGGCTCCCGTCGCCGAAGAGACCTTCACATCCCCGTCGGGGAATATCGCCTGCACCATCGACTCCGAACGAGTGCGCTGCGTGATCAAGGACTACGAGTACTCACCACCGGAGAAGCCCGACGACTGCAAGCTCGACGACTGGGGCTCCATCGTCGTGGCGAACAAGGAAGGCTCAGGCTTCTCCTGCGTCGAGGCTCCCGAGAGCAACGGCCCGGCACGTGTCCTCGGCTACGGGGATTCGATCTCCGCGGCGGGGATGACCTGCACCTCCAGCGAAGAGGGCATGACCTGCAAATCCGACGACACCGGAGTCGGATTCAACGTCCGCCGCGCCTCGGTCGACTTCCTCAAGTAGGAGCCGGGAGCCGCCTCGGCGATCTTAGGATGTGGACGGGATTCGGACGGATCGCGGAAGGGGGACTACGGTGATCGTGTGGCTCATAGGTTCCTCCTCCTTCCTTGCCGCGACGAGTCCTGAACGGACAGCACGCTCGTCGCGGAGTCCTCGTATGCTGGTCAAGCGCTGAGAAACTTAAGTTAGAGGAACAATGAAACTGCAGAAGCCTTCTCCCATGCCGTTCGGCAAGTATAAGTCGTTCCAGGACCGCATCGCGCTGGATATGCGCGATCGCACCTGGCCCGACCAGATCATCAGCAAGGCGCCTCGCTGGCTGAGCACCGACCTGCGCGACGGCAACCAAGCGCTCATCGATCCGATGACCCCGGACCGCAAACGCAAGATGTTCGATCTGCTTGTCAAGCTCGGCTTCAAGGAGATCGAGGTCGGATTCCCGGCCGCCAGCCAGGTCGACTTTGACTTCGTCCGCGAGATCATCGAACAGGACGCGATTCCCGATGACGTCCGGATCTCCGTGCTCACGCAGGCTCGTGAGGACCTCATCGAACGCACTGTCGAATCCCTCGTCGGCGCGAAGATGCCCACCGTGCACCTCTACAACGCAACCGCGCCGGTCTTCCGCAAGGTCGTCTTCGGCTTCGACGGAGACGGCTTCGACCAGACTCGCGATATCGCATTGCAGGGCACCCAGGCCGTGATGAAGCACGCCGAGACTCTGCTGTCCGACGCGGACTTCGGCTACCAGTATTCGCCGGAGATCTTCGTCGACACCGAACCCGAGTTCGCCCTCGACATCGTCGGCAGCGTCCTCGACATGTGGCAGCCGGCAGCCGGCCGCGAGACCGTCGTCAACCTGCCGGCCACGGTCGAACGCGGCACACCGAACACCTACGCGGACCAGATCGAATGGTTCTGCCGCAATATGCCCTACCGCGACGAAGTGGCCGTGTCCCTGCACCCGCACAACGACCGGGGCACCGGCGTGGCCGCTGCGGAGATGGGAATGATGGCCGGCGCCGACCGCATCGAAGGCTGCCTGTTCGGCAACGGTGAGCGCACCGGCAATCTCGATCTCGTCACCGTCGCTCTCAACCTGTACACGCAGGGCATCGACCCGGAGCTCGACTTCTCCGATATCGACGAGGTCATCCACACCGTCACCGAGTGCAACCAGATCGGTGTCCACGAACGTCACCCCTACGGCGGCGACCTCGTCTTCACCTCGTTCTCGGGCTCGCACCAGGACGCGATCAACAAGGCCTTCGCCGACCGTGAGAAGAAGGCGAACGCCCAGGGCACCCCCGTCGACCTCATGGAATGGGACATGCCCTACCTGCCGGTCGACCCGAAGGACCTCGGCCGCAGCTACGAGGCGATCATCCGCGTGAACTCGCAGTCCGGCAAGGGCGGAGTGACCTACCTGCTCAAGAGCGAGTACGGACTCGACCTGCCGCGTCGGATGCAGGTCGAATTCTCCCGCGCCGTGCAGCAGCACACCGAAGCCGGCGGCGAGGTCACCGCCGAGGAGATCCGCCGCATCTTCAACTACGAATACCTGCCCGCCGACGACCCAGAGAAAGCATGGGGCCGCTTCCAGATCGTCGGTCTGCGCACGGAATCGGGCAATGTCGACGGTGGCGGCTCATCGGCGGAGCGCATCGAGGTCGACCTCATCGTCGACGGTCAGGAACGCACCTACGAAGGGCGCGGCAACGGACCGATCGACGCGCTGGTGAAGATCCTCATCGACCAGTTCGACGTCGACGTGCGACTCCAGGACTACTCCGAGCACGCCATCGGCTCCGGCGCTGACACCAACGCCGCAGCCTATGTCGAACTCGCCGTCGAAGACCGCGTCGTCTGGGGCGCCGGTCTGCACCCGAACATCACGAAGGCCTCGCTCAAGGCCGTCGTCTCGGCCGTCAACCGTGCGGCTCGCGACCGCCAGAGCTGAGGCTGCGCGGTCGATCTCACAGCAGTCGCTTAAGCGCGGCGGGGTGATTCCCCGCCGCGCTTCAGCGATAATGGGCGGGTGCACAACTATCGTGATGAAGGCATCGTGCTCCAGGGGCACAAGCTCGGCGAAGCCGACCGCATCGTCACCGTGCTCACTCGCAGCCACGGCCTCGTCCGCGCCGTCGCGAAGGGGGTACGCCGGACGAAATCGCGGTTCGGCTCCCGCCTCGAACCCTTTATGCTCGTCGACCTGCAATGCCATGTCGGGCGCAGCCTCGACATCGTCACCCAGGTCGAACTCGTCGAACCCTTCGCCCGCGGAATCGCCACGGACTTCGATGTCTATTCGGCCGCCTCGGTGATGGCCGAAACGGCGCGCAGCATCACCGAAGCCGAACCCCAGTCCCGCACGCATTTCCTCCTCCTCGTCTCTGCCATCCGCTCGCTGTGCAACCGCGAACACCCGCCGAGGCTGTCCCTCGATGCGTACCTGCTGCGCGCGATGTCCGTGGCCGGGTGGGCACCGAGCCTGCTGGACTGCGCCCAGTGCGGGAACCCCGGACCCCACCGCGCGTTCTCCGCAGCCTTGGGCGGGGCCGTGTGCACGAACTGTCGCCCCTCCGGTGCGGCACTGCCCGACACCGATGCGCTCGAGCATATGGCCGCGCTCCTGTCCGGCGACTGGGAGCGTGCCGAGGCCTCCGACCTGCACGATCAGATCGACGGGTCGAAGCTGGTCTCGGACTGGGTGTCCTGGCACCTCGAGCGCAATATCCGATCACTGAGAATTCTGGAGAGCACATGAGCTACCCCGCACCACCGGCCCACCCCAGCGGAGCGAGACCTCCGCGCATCGACGCGAAGTTCGTGCCCCGGCACGTCGCGATCGTCATGGACGGCAACGGTCGGTGGGCGAATCAGCGGGGGCTGCCGCGCACGGAAGGGCACAGAGCCGGGGAAGCTTCGCTGCTCGACGTCATCCACGGCGCGATCGAGGTCGGCGTGGACTATCTGTCGGCGTATGCGTTCTCGACGGAGAACTGGAAGCGCTCACCCGAAGAGGTGCGCTTCCTCATGGGGTTCAACCGTGACGTCATCCGCCGCCGTCGCGATGAGCTCAACGCCATGGGCGTGCGGATCGTGTGGTCCGGCCGGCGCGGACGGCTGTGGCGTTCGGTCATCGACGAACTCGAGAGCGCCGCGGAGATGACGAAGAACAACACCGGTCTCGTGCTCCAGTTCTGCGTGAACTACGGTGGACGCTCCGAGATCGTCGACGCGATCAATGAGATCACCGCCGAGGTGGCCGCCGGGAAGCTCAAACCCGGCAAGGTCTCGGAGAAGACCGTCCGCTCCCGCCTCTACGCACCCATCGTGCCCGACGTCGACCTGTTCATGCGGTCGTCGGGGGAGCAGCGGACCTCGAACTTCCTGCTCTGGCAGTCAGCCTATGCCGAGATGGTCTTCCAGGATGTGCTGTGGCCCGACGTCGACAGGCGCACCCTGTGGGCGGCGATCGAAGAGTACGCCCGCCGCGACCGTCGCTTCGGCGGAGCCGTGGACACGCCCTCTGCCTGACGCGAAGGCTGAGGACTGAGTCACAGCTTCCACGGCTTCTGAGGCTCGGCCGGCCCGTTCCACTCTGCTGACGACGAGGGCCCCGCAGCATCTTGCTGCGGGGCCCTCGTCATGGTTTCGGCCGGATCGGCGCTTCACCGTTCTCACGACTCCGGGGGAGTCACGGTCATGACGCGATCGGTTCAGTAGTGGTCGCGGGAGCGGTCGCCGCGTCCGCCGAACTTCTTGCCGCCTCGGCGATCACCGCGGAAGTTGCGGCCGTCACCGGGCTGCTTGTCGAAGTTGCGCTTCTTGAACGGGCGTCCCGGGCGACCGGAATCCGGACGGATGTCGATGGGACGGCCCTGGATCTCGGTGTGGGAGAGCTTGCGCAGCACCGACGGGTCGAGGTCCTTGGGCAGGTCGACGAGTGTGTGGTTCGAACGGATGTCGATATGGCCGATCTGCTTCGAGGTGATTCCACCTTCGTTCGCGATCGCACCGACCACGGCGCCCGGCTGCAGGCGCTCGTTTCGTCCGAGGGCCAGACGGTAGGTCGTCATGTTCTCATCACGGGCACGTCCGCCACGGCCCGGACGGCCGCCGTCACGACCGCCGTCGCGGTCACGGTCTCGTCCCTGACGACGTGCCGGTTCGGGCATCGGCTCGGCCTTGAGCGTATTCGACTCGAGGACGAGGGACGCCAGCGCGGCGGCGATGTTCGAGGCCGGCACATCACGGGAGAGCGAGTACGCCTCGATGACGTCGGTGAGTTCGGACAGTTCGGTCTGCGCGAGCACATCGTCGATGCGCTTCGTGAACTTGTCGACGCGAGTGTTCGTCAGCTCTTCGACGCTGGGCAGGGTCAGCGGTTCGACCTTCTGCTTCGTGGCGCGCTCGATGGAGCCGAGCATGCGCTGCTCGCGCGGAGTGACGAAGAGGATCGCCTCACCGGAGCGTCCGGCACGACCGGTGCGTCCGATGCGGTGGACGTAGGATTCGGTGTCGTGCGGGATGTCGTAGTTGACGACGAGCGTGATGCGCTCGACGTCGAGACCGCGGGCGGCCACATCGGTGGCGACGAGGATGTCGATCTTCGCCTCACGCAGCATGTCGATCGTGCGCTCACGAGCCTGCTGCGGGATGTCGCCGTTGATCGCGGCGGTCTTGAACCCGCGGGCACGCAGCTTCTCGGCCAGCTCCTCGGTGGCCTGCTTCGTGCGCACGAACATGATGATGCCCTCGTACTCCTCGACCTCGAGGATCCGGGTCAGCGCATCGAGCTTGTGCGAGTGCTGAACCATGAAGTAGCGCTGGCGGATGTTCGCACCGGTCTGCGACTTCGCAGCGATCCGGACTTCCTTCGGGTCGTCCAGGTACTTGCCGGTGATCCGGTGGATCGAGGACGGCATGGTCGCAGAGAACAATGCCACCTGACGGTCGGGACCGACCTGGCTGAAGATCTCTTCGATGTCTTCGGCGAAGCCCATCTTGAGCATCTCGTCGGCCTCATCGAGGATGAGGTGCTTGAGGCTGCCGAGCTTGAGCGAACCCTTCTTGAGGTGGTCGATGACACGACCGGGGGTGCCGACGACGACCTGCGCACCACGGCGCAGACCCGCCAGCTGCGGGCCGTAGGCCTGACCGCCGTAGATCGGGAGCACGGAGAATTCGGACAGTTCCGTGGCGTAGGAGGTGAACGCCTCGGCGACCTGGATCGCGAGTTCGCGGGTGGGGGTGAGTACGAGAGCGAACGGGCCGTCGTCGGCGCGCCCCGCCTCGGCGAGGTCGGACAGGGCCGGCAGGGCGAAAGCCGCGGTCTTGCCGGTTCCGGTCTGGGCGAGACCGATGACGTCACGGCCCGACAGGAGGGTCGGGATCGTCTCGGCCTGGATGGGGGTGGGGATCTCGTAGCCCTGCGCCTCTACGGCCTTGAGCACGAGCGGGTGAAGTCCCAGTTCGGAGAATCTCGGAGTGGTTTCGTCGTTTGCGGACACATCGGTCATGAGTGATCTCTCTCACGTCGGCACACACTTGATCGCAGATGACTGTAGTGGCGATCTACCCTGCGGCCGCTTGTGCAATCATCGTGAGCAATCCGGGCCGAAACCGTAGAGATCCAAGAACTCGCTTGGACAGACGTGAAGACGTCGGTACGGAGAAAGGTTTGGGTGTACCCCAAGTCTACATGCCACACCCTCGCCGAGGCGGTCCCGGAGTGGGAATCCGAGTGTGAGATCAGTCGCCTCCGGTGGTCTCCTGCCGTCGCCGAGGTCGGGCGTCAGGGAGGGCCGGGTCGGCGTTGAGGAAGCGAAGGCGTGACCAGTTAGGCTGGTACCTGCGAGCCACGGCAGCCGGCCGTCGGCGAACTGAAACAAGGAGAGAACTAGTGGCACAGTCCAAGTTGGATGCCGTCATCGCCCTGGCCAAGCGCAGAGGATTCGTCTTCCAAGCAGGAGAGATCTACGGCGGTTCCCGCTCGGCATGGGACTACGGGCCCTTGGGCGTGGAGCTCAAGGACAATATCAAGGCCCAGTGGTGGCAGCAGTTCGTGCGCGGTCGCGAAGACGTCGTCGGCCTCGACTCCTCGATCATCCTGCCCAAGCGCGTCTGGGAAGCCTCCGGCCACGTCGCCACCTTCGTCGATCCTCTCGTCGAGTGCCTCAACTGCCACAAGCGCCACCGCGAGGACCACCTCGTCGAGGCGTATGAGGCGAAGAACAAGAAGGCTCCGGAGAACGGCATGGCCGATATCGTCTGCCCCGACTGCGGAACCCGCGGTCAGTGGACCGAGCCGCAGGAGTTCTCCGGTCTGGTCAAGACCTTCCTCGGACCCGTCGACTCCGAAGCCGGACTCCACTACCTGCGTCCGGAGACCGCGCAGGGCATCTTCGTGAACTTCAACAATGTGCTCACCGCTGCCCGGAAGAAGCCGCCGTTCGGCATCGGCCAGATCGGCAAGGCCTTCCGCAACGAGATCACCCCCGGCAACTTCATCTTCCGCACCCGTGAGTTCGAGCAGATGGAGATCGAGTACTTCGTCCACCCGGACGAGGCCGATGACTACTACAAGCAGTGGGTCGAAGACTGCTGGTCCTGGTTCCTCGATCTCGGCATCTCCGAAGACAACGTCCGCCGCCTCGACGTTCCCGCCGAGGACCGTGCGCACTATTCGGCGGGCACCATCGACATCGAATACCGCTTCGGCTTCCAGGGGTCTGAGTGGGGCGAGCTGATGGGTGTGGCCAACCGCACCGACTACGACCTCGGCACTCACACGGAGGTCTCGGGGGCGAAGCTGCAGTACTTCGACCAGGCCAGCGGAGACCGCTACACCCCATATGTCATCGAACCCTCCTTCGGCCTGACCCGGTCGATGATGGCCTTCCTCGTCGAGGCCTACAGAGAGGACGAGGCGCCGAACACGAAGGGCGGCGTCGACAAGCGCGTCGTGCTGGGTCTCGACCCGCGCCTGGCCCCGGTCAAGGCCGCGGTGCTGCCGCTGAGCCGCAACGAGAAGCTGACACCTGCGGCGAAGGATCTCGCTGCGACGCTGCGTCGACGCTGGAACATCGACTTCGACGATGCCGGCGCCATCGGCCGTCGCTACCGTCGCCAGGACGAGATCGGAACGCCGCTGTGCATCACCGTCGACTTCGACACCCTCGATGATCAGGCAGTGACGATCCGCCAGCGTGATGATATGAGCCAGGAGCGCGTGAGCATCGATCAGGTGGAGAAGTACCTGGCCGACCACCTCGCCGGAGCCTGACCCCAATTACTACCTGACGGCGGCCCAGCAACCTGGCGCCAGGTTGCTGGGCCGCCGTCAGGTAGTTCTGGGCTGGCTGCCTCGGTGAGCACCAGCCGCCATTCCGCCCTGGTCGACCGCCCCGCATCTGTCCGGTCAGCCGTCCCTGAAGGATCGCCATGCATATGACGTCCACACACGAACCGAAGGCCTCGCCGAAGGTTCGTCTGATCATGCTCGCCTGCCTCATCCCGCTCATTGTCGTCACGATCGCCGGACTCTTCGTACTGTGGCCGTCGGGACCCGACAAGGATCTGCCCGGTGGCGGGCCGACGACGAACACGGCCGAGGGGACCACCGACACGAAGGTCACCGTCACCGCCGTCGACGCTTCGGACTGCGACCCGGGGGAGACGGACCCGATGGTCCGCGCCGACTGCACGACATACACCGTGGAGGCGGACGGGCAGGAAGGCAGCCTCTACGTCACCCCCGACGCGGTCAAGGCCGGCGTCGATGTCGGAGACACGATCAAGGTCCTCGACTTCACGAAGTCACCGGACCGGGCGGAGATGGGCACCGACTACGTGTTCATCGATTTCGACCGGAACGTGCCGATGCTCGCCCTGGCGATCATCTACGGGATCGTCGTCCTCCTCGTCGCCGGTCTGCGGGGACTGCGCGCACTCATCGGACTCGGCTTCGCCGGTGCCGTGCTGTTCGTCTTCATGCTTCCGGCGATGCTCGACGGCAAACCGCCGGTGCTGGTGGCGATGGTCTCGGCGAGCCTGATCATGGTCATCGCGCTCTACCTGGCACACGGAATCTCGACGCGGACGTCGACGGCGCTGTTCGGAACGGTGCTCGGCATCGTCATCACGGGCATCCTCGGTGCGTGGATGACGTCCTGGGCGAATCTGGGCATCGCCTATTCGGAGGACGGGTATCTGCTGGTCGATACGACCGATCTGGGGATGACAGACATCATCGTGTGCGCGATCCTCATCACCGGACTCGGAGTGCTCAACGACGTCACGATCACACAGGCTTCGGCGGTGTGGGAGCTGGCAGCCGCGGCCCCGGAGATGAAGCCCGGTCAGCTGTTCTCCCGGGCGATGCGCATCGGGCGTGACCATATCGCCTCGACCGTCTATACGATCACGTTCGCGTATGTGGGCTCGGCGCTGATGACGCTCATCATCGTCTCCGCGCACGATCAGCCGCTGTTCGACACGTTCACACTCGGAGACATGTCGGTCGAGGTGGTGAGCATCCTCGTGTGCTCCATCGGTCTGGTCATCGCGATCCCGCTGACGACCGGACTCGGTGTCCTCGTGGTGAAATCGGGAGTGCGACCGCCGAGGCGGACCACCGGATCCGCTGCTGCGCCCGGCACGATCACGGCTGCGGACCCAGGCACGATCACGGCGGCGGACCCCGCCGAGGAGCGGCCGCCGATGACCCGTCGCGAGGCCCGTGAACGCGACCAGAACCGCTGAACTTAGCCCCGGAACTACCTGACGGCGGCCCAGCAACCTCGCGCGAGGTTGCTGGGCCGCCGTCAGGTAGCAACTGGGGTCAGAACATTGTCCAGGCTTCCTGCAGGACGCCGCGGATGATCTGCTCCATCTCGTCGAACTCGTTCTGACCGACGGTCAGCGGAGGCGAGAGTTGGATGACCGGGTCGCCGCGGTCGTCGGCGCGGCAGTACAGACCGCTGTCGTACATCTTCGCCGACACGAAGTTCTTGAGGATCCGCTCGGACTCCTCTTCGGTGAACGATTCCTTCGTGTCCTTGTCCTTGACGAGTTCGATTCCGTAGAAGAATCCCTCACCGCGGACGTCGCCGACGATCGGCAGGTCCTTGAGCTTCTCGAGCGTGAACTTGAACGCCGCAGCATTCTCGTGCACGTGGTCGTTGAGCTTCTCCTCTTCGAAGACGTCGAAGTTCGCCATCGCCGCGGCACAGGCGACGGGGTGACCGCCGAAGGTGTAGCCGTGGTAGAAGGTCTCGTCTCCGCCGGGGCCGAAGGGCTCGAAGAGCCGATCGGAGGCGATCATCGCACCCAGCGGTGCATAGCCGGAGGTGATGCCCTTGGCCGAGGTGATGATGTCGGGAACATAGCCGAAGTCGTTGCAGGCGAACATGTCGCCGATGCGGCCGTAGGCGCAGATCGTTTCGTCCGAGACCAGCAGCACATCGTACTCGTCGCAGATCTCGCGGACCCGCTCGAAGTATCCGGGAGGCGGCGGGAAGCAGCCGCCGGAGTTCTGCACGGGCTCGAGGAAGACGGCGGCCACGGAGTCGGCACCTTCGAACTCGATGGCCTCACCGATGCGATCGGCGGCCCAGCGGCCGAAGGCCTTCTCATCGTGGGCGAGGTGCTCAGGTGCCCGGTAGAAGTTCGTGTTCGGCACCTTGTGCGCACCGGGGACCAGCGGAGCGAACTGCTCCCGCAGACCCGGCAGCGAGGTCACCGACAGCGCACCGTGCGGCGTGCCGTGGTAGGCGGTCGCCCGCGAGATGATCTTGTGCTTGCCGGGTTTGCCGACGAGTTTGAAGTAGTTCTTCGCCAGCTTCATCGCCGACTCGACCGAGTCGCCGCCGCCGGATGTGAGGAAGACCCGGTTGAGATCGCCCGGCGCATAGCTGGCCAGACGTTCCGAGACCTCGATCGCCTGCGGGTGGGCGTACGACCACAGCGGCATGAACGGCAGCTTGAGCGTCTGGTCATACATCGCCTTCGCGATCTGCTCACGACCGTGCCCCACCTGAACGGTGAACAGGCCGGCGAGGCCGTCGAGGTACTTCTTGCCCTTGTCGTCGAAGATGTGGTGGCCCTCGCCGCGTACGATGACCGGCGCCTCACCACCGTTGAACAGTGCTTGGTGTGGTGACATGTGCATCCACACGTTGTTGCGGATGGCATCCTGATAAGGAGTGCCGGCCCTGGTGACATTGTCTGTCATCGCGTCCCCCAGTTGTATTTCTGCTTTTCGAGTGAGAGGTACATGAAGAGCTCCGTATCCACGACGGCATCGATCGAGCGGAGCTCCTCATTGACGAACTCGATCAGATGCCGATCCGATTCACACACGATCTCGACCAGGAGGTCGAACGAACCGGCGGTGACGACGAGGTAGTCGATCTCGTCGTAGTCGTGCAGCTTCTCGGCGACCGCGGAGATGTCCCCGCGGACCTTGAGCCCCACCATCGCCTGCCGCGCGAATCCCAGACTCAGCGGGTCGGTCACGGCGACGATCTCCATGACACCCGAATCGATGAGCCGCGACACCCGCTGGCGCACGGCGGCCTCGGACAGGCCGACGGACTTGCCGATGGCCGAATAGGATTTCCTTCCGTCGTGTTGCAGCTCGACGATGATCGCCTTAGATTTCTCGTCGAGATTCCCCAGTCGGGAACCGCTGCCGTTCGGCAGAAGCGGGTCCATTCTTCACCTCCGTGATGTGCGTCTCAGAACAATCTATCACCGAATCTGCTGAAATGCGCTGTTGTGTATGCGAATTCAGTCGAAACTGAAAATGTTTGGTTCTGGATTCGTCAATATCGCCGAGGTGGCCGACGGGTATCCATGCCGAGCACCGTTGCCGCGACGCCCGGATACGCCGCCGTCGTCCACCTGTACCCGCAGTTTGCCGACCGTGTGATACTGCAACTCGCCGACCACCCGAATCGGTCGTTCGCCGACCGCCCGAAATCGTCGTTCGCGGATCACTGGGGCGGCCGCTCGGCGGTCGCCCGGATCCCTGTTGTGAAGGACTGTGAACCGCCGTTGCGAAGGCCCGCCGATCCCCGCGGGTGCGCGGATCGGCAGACCGTCGACAACACGCGCATCGACAGTGATTGACAGTATGTGAGCGAGATCACCACACTGGGATTATGAATGAGGGTGAGCTGTTCTACGGCGGCGATGACAATCGCCCGGATGTGCACGGGATGCGTCCCGGAGCCGAGCAGGGGCAGGCCGGCAAAGAGGTCAAGGCGCGCCCGCAGCCGGTTCCCGGCGAAGTCGATACGATCGGCGCGAACGAACTGTCGTTCAGCGCCGAGGAGTACCTCGGGCGGATCGCCTCGGTGCGCAACCGCATGCTCGACCAGGGCCTGGCCGCGCTCATCGTCACCGACCCGGCCAACATCTACTACCTCACCGGCTACAACGCGTGGTCCTTCTACACCCCGCAGCTGCTCTTCGTGCCGTCGTCGGGACCGATGACGCTGTTCATGCGCGATATGGACGCACGGGGAGCCTCGCATACCTCCTGGCTGCCGCCCGAGGACATCGTCGGCTATCCCGAACGCTATGTGCAGCGTCCGCATATCCACCCCTTCGACTGGGTCGCCTTCGCCCTGCGCCAGCGGTGGGAGGTCGCCCGTGCCTCGACTTCTCCGGTCGGCGTCGAGATGGATTCGCATTTCTTCTCCCCGCGAGCCTTCCGGGCCCTGGTCAACGGCGTGCCCGAATGGCGCCTCGTCGACTCCTTCGAACTCGTCAACTGGATCCGCGCGGTCAAGTCTCCGGCGGAGATCGCGCTCATGCGCAAGGCCGCAAAGGTGACCACCGCCGCCATGGACGCGGCACTGGGCACGATCGGCGTCGGCGTCGGCCAGAACGAAGTGGCGGCCGCGATCTCTGAAGCCCAGACCCGAGGAGGCGACGGAGTCTGGGGCGACTATCCCTCGATCGTCCCGCTCATGCCCACCGGAGAAAGCGCGGACACCCCGCATCTGAGCTGGACCGATCGGAAGTTCGAACGCGACGAATCGGTGAGCATCGAACTCGCCGGAGTCCACCGCCGCTACCATGTTCCGCTGGCCCGCACCGCGGTGACCGGGCGACCGAAGCAGGAGCTCGTCCGTCTCGAAGGCGTGGTCGCCGAGGCGCTGTCCGCGGTCCTCGACGTCGCCGCCCCCGAGGTGCCCACCGCGGAACTCGCCCGCACCTGGAATCGCGTGCTCGCCCTGTCGGGACTGGAGAAACCCAGTCGTCTGGGGTACTCGATCGGGATCGGCTACCCGCCCGACTGGGGCGAGCGGACGATCTCGATCCGCACCGAGGACGACCAGATCCTCGAGGCGGGAATGACCTTCCACCTCATCGGCGGAATGTGGATGAACGGCTACGGAATCGAGCTCTCGGAACCGGTGCTCATCACCGACACCGGCTGCGAACCGTTCACCCATTTCCCGCGTGAGATCATCCGCGTCTGAGGCGTTCCGCGGCCGCCCCTCGGGCACAGCCCGCCCGCCTCAGCAGTCTCCGTCCGCATCCCCGAGCCGAACTCGCCGGCGACGATCAGACGAAGAACTGGATCCACAGGCCGAGGGCAAGGGCGTTGATCCCCGCCACCGCGAGTGCTCGGCCCTGCACCCAGGAGATGTCCTTCGCCGAGACGGCCACCGATGAATCGGCGATCTGCACAGCCATCGCCACCCGTGGGGGAGCGGCGAGAGCGGCCAGCGATCCTGCCGCGTTTCCGGCCGCGACGACCGGCAGGGCCGAAACATGCGATGATGCGGCGGCCGCGGTCAGAGTGCCGGTGAACATCGAGTTCGCTCCAGTGTTCGACCCGGTGAGCACCGCTCCGATGGAATTCAGCCAGGGAGTCAGCAGAATGAGCCCGGCCGGCAGCAGGGAACCGATCGCCTCGCTCATCCCCGTCGTCGTCATGATCCAACCCATGAGCATGAATGCGGCGGTGCCGACGCCGATGGGAACCCAGGAACGCACGGCCGCAACCGTGACATCGCGTCTGCCGGCGACGGTGATGGCAGCGATGAGACAGGCGGCGGCCAGCCAGAACGGGGGAGAGGCGATGATCTGCGTGAAGGTCGACGGCAGCGCGGCATGAAGAGCTCGCGCCAACAGCAGGCCCACCGTGAGCACCCCGTAGGGAAGAACGGCCACGCCGAGGCGGCGCGTCAGCCCGGTGGCTCTCTTGCGGATCATGAACAGCGCACCGACGAGGAGGATGACGATCAGCGATCCGATGATTCCCGACGGGGCCATGCCGATGACGGAGCTGGAGGCGAGGATCCCCGCCCACAGGAGTGCGCCGGCGCCGATGATCCCCAGCGCCGAGGCGGCGGACGGGCGCATGATCGCGACCACCGCGATCGCGACGATGATGACCGGTATCGCATTGATCCATGCCGTGGCCAGACCGAGTTCGTCGACGTCCAGGCCCGCCAGCGCCGCTGCGACGGTGGTGCCCGGTCCCAGGGCGCCCCACGGGACGGCGATGAGACCGAGGAGGCCGAGGATCGCGGACTGCCGCAGGGTGCAGCCGAGGTGACGGAGGATCGGCACCCCGACGGTGACTCCGATGCCGAAGCCGGTGACCGATTCCGCGAAGGGCACGATGCCGAACACGACGAGCGCGACCCCGAGTGGGCGACCCGGTGACAGCGACTCGACCCAGGACGAGATCTGCGACATCGACCCTGCGGACTCGAGCAGGCGGGCGAGCAGCATGCCGAAGAGCAGGATGAGCGCGACCTCGAGGATGAGCGGAAAGTAGTCGATCCCCGATTCCACCAACACCGAGGCGGGGGTGGGGAAGACGAAGGCGACGAGACCGGCCGCGAGTACGGCGCCGGCGAGAGCGGCGACCCAGGAACTCTGCTTGAGCAGGAGCAGGACGATGGCAATGAGGATCGGAGTGAGAGCCAGCACTGCCGCCATAGGGTGAAGTTTCCTTTGTGAGATGTGATTCTATGATCCAAGAATAGAATATGATGCTCCAATGGCGAAAGAAGAGGATCTCGGCGCACGTGTCTTCGGCGCCCGCATCAGAGCCCGGCGCAAGTACAACAACCTTACCCTCAACGAGCTCGCGGTGAGGGCGGGGCTGTCCCGCGCCGCTCTGTCGAAGATCGAACGAGGCGAGCAGGACACATCGGTATCGAACGCCATGGGTCTCTCCCGCGCCCTCGGCGTCGACGTCGGCGAGCTGCTGGCCGCTCCGGAAGTCACGATCACCCGCAGTGAGGCGATCCCCACGACCTCGACCTTCGGCAAGGGGGTCTGGCGGCGGGATCTGCCTTCGGCGATCGAGAACATGGATGTCGTGCACTACCGCCTCGACCCGCGCAGCGAGACCTCGGCCTTCGCCGCCCACCGCAGCGGATCGCGTGAGAGCTTCTTCGTCCTCAAAGGCAGCATCGAGGTCGTCACCATCGACCGTCGTACGACCCTGCACGCCGGTGACTGCGCCCAGGCTCCCGGTGACGTTCCACACCAATTGGCCAACCCCCACGACGAGCCCGCCGAACTCATGCTCATCATCATCTGAACCTGCCGGACCCCTTCTTACTACCTGACGGCGGCCCAGCAACCTGGCGCGAGGTTGCTGGGCCGCCGTCAGGTAGTAAGAAGGGGTGGTGTTGACCGGGCGAGCTGCCTCGGCGATCATTGTTATGTTCCATTTCCGTTCAAGGACGTCTCTGCTGTGAAGTGAATCCTCATACCGTGACTTGCGGGTGCCACGGGCCCGCAGCGCTTCTGCGTACACGAAATGAGGACCCTCATGCCTGCAGCAATCACTGTGTCCGAACTGGACTACCGCCTCGGCGACGATACCGAGATCTTCTCCCGACTCACCGCCACCATCCCGGCCGGCCTCGTCGGACTCGTCGGCGACAACGGAATCGGCAAATCCACCTTCGCCCGCATCCTCGCCGGTCGGCTGAGTGCCTCGTCAGGAACCGTCACAGGTGCCGATGGCGCCGTCTACATCGACCAGCTGCTGCCGCATTCGACGCAGCGGGTCGATGCCGCGCTGGACATCGCCCCCGTCCGACAAGCGCTGGGCCGCGCCCTGGCCGGAGAGGCGACGGGGGCCGACTTCGACCTCATCGGCGACGATTGGGATATCGAAGAGCGAGCCCTGGCGGCGCTGTCCGAACTCGGTCTGCAGCTGAGTGTCAGCGATCTCGATCGGAGTCTGAGCAGCTTCTCCGGTGGACAGGCCACACGCATCGGACTGGCCCGAGCGGCACTGGTCGGTGACACCTGGCTGATCCTCGACGAGCCGAGCAACAACCTCGACGAGGACGGACGGACTATGCTGACGACGCTGCTCACCGACCGACGCGGACCGACCCTGGTCATCTCCCACGACCGCACGCTGCTGTCGCATATGACCTCGATCATCGAGATGACCGACCGGCTGCGGGTCTACGGAGGGAACTTCGACGACTACGAAGCCATGGTCGCCGCGGAGGAGGAGGCGAAGCAGCAGAAGGTCACGGATGCGAAGAAGTCCCACCAGGTCGAGAAGCGCCAACGGATCGAACTGGAGACGAAACTCGCTCGAGCCGACCGGAAGGCCAAGAAGGACAAAGAGAACAAACGTCGACCGAAGATCGTGATGAACGGGCTGACGAACTTCGCCGAGAAGTCCGCGGCCAAACGCCGCGGCGACAAAGCCGCCGACGAAGCGGCTGCCTGGGACGAGCTCACCAACGCCAAGGATGCGCTGCGCCGGTCCTCGAGCGTCCGCCTCGACCTGCCGGACACCCAGGTCCACGCGAGCAAACGGGTCCTCGAGATCTCCACGACCGCCTCGGCGAGGTCCGAACGTCCGCAGACGATCTTCGGTCCCGAGCGGATCCGGCTGACCGGACCGAACGGGGCGGGCAAGTCGACCCTGCTGGCAGCGATCCTGGCGGCTGCCAACGGCCAGGACAGACAGGGCGGTGGCACGGGCGACACGGTCGAGGGACACGTGGGGGCCGAAACCGGTCCGCCGGTCGCTGAACTCTTCGGCGACCTCGCCATCACCGTCTCCGCACCGACGGCTCACCTCGACCAGCAGTACCGACTGCCGGGGGAGCTCACGGTGATGGAGGCAGTGCGCGCGGGCAACCCGCAGCTCGACCCGCACCGCGTCCACGAGGTGCTCGCGGCCATGGGACTGCGCGCCGGACGCACCGATCAGATCTGTCAGACCCTGTCCGGAGGGGAGCGCTTCCGCGTCGCCCTGGCCTCAGGGCTCCTCCATGACCCGGCTCCGCAGCTGCTCATCCTCGACGAACCGGGCAACAATCTCGACCTGTCATCCCTCGAGGCGCTGGTGACCGCGCTCGAAGGATTCGGCGGGGCCATGGTGATCGTCACCCACGACGACCGGCTCGCCGCCGAACTCTCCGTCGACACCGAATGGGACGTGCGGGAATTTCTGCGCACCGAAGCCGTTGATTGAGTTGAGACGAATAGGACGAGCCGAGGCGGCGAAGCAGGCAGGAGAGGCAGACGAGAATGTGCGATTTTGACTTGACTGGGATAATGGTTGCGTGAGTGTCATCAGCCCTGCCCCAGAAGCCGCATCCCCGAAGCCCGAAACTGCCCTGCGCATCGGGCCCATCGAGCTGTCCTCGCCCGTCGTGCTCGCGCCCATGGCCGGAATCACGAACACCGCCTTCCGCCGTCTGTGCCGCGAATACGGCGCCGGCCTGTACGTGACCGAAATGGTCACCACCCGGGCCCTGGTCGAGCGCAATCCGAAGACGATGCGCATCATCCACCACGAGCCCTATGAGACCCCACGCTCCGTCCAGCTCTACGGAGTCGACCCGGTGACCATGGGTCAGGCCGTGCGGATGCTCGTCGAAGAGGACCGCGCCGATCACATCGACCTCAACTTCGGCTGCCCCGTCCCCAAGGTCACCCGCAAGGGCGGCGGCTCCGCGCTGCCGTGGAAGCAGGACCTGTTCAAATCCATCGTCACCACGGCCGTCACCGAGGCGGCCCGCCGGGACGTGCCCGTGACCGTGAAGATGCGCAAAGGCATCGATGCCGACCACACGACCTTCCTCGACGCCGCCGAGACCGCGCGCAACGCCGGCGTCGCCGCCGTCGCACTGCACGGCCGCACCGCGGCCGATCTCTACTCGGGGACCGCGGACTGGGACGCGATCGCCCGGCTCAAGGACCACCTCGGCGACACCGTTCCGGTGCTCGGCAACGGTGATATCTTCGCCGCCGAGGATGCCCTGGACATGATGGCCAAGACCGGCTGCGACGGCGTCGTCATCGGGCGTGGCTGTCAAGGCCGGCCGTGGCTGTTCGGCGACCTCGCGAACGCGCTGAACGGCAGCGACGAACGCCACCGTCCCGGACTCGCCGAGGTGGCTCGTGCCGTGTACAAACACGGCGAATACCTCGTCGATCACTTCGAGGACGAATTCCTCGGCGTCCGTGACCTGCGCAAACACATCGCCTGGTACTTCAAGGGCTACCCCGTCGGGGGAGAGCTGCGCAGCCAGCTGGCCATGGTCTCCTCTCTCGAAGAACTCGCCGGACTGCTCGACCAGCTCGACAAGACCGCGCCCTACCCGGGAGAAGCCGCCGAAGGGTCCCGCGGCCGCACCACCAGGCCGAAGAAGCCGCACCTGCCCGAGGGGTGGTTGGACTCCCGCATCTTCGATCCCAGCGGGAAGTCGCTGCTGTCGGAGGCCGAACTCGACATCTCAGGAGGATGAGAATGCCCTTCGACACTCACCCGCACACCTCGGTGGGGACGGGGACCGTGGCGGTCTACTCGCCGTGGGACGAGGAGCGGTGGGTGAGCGAACCGGCGAAGAATCCGCGGCGCTCGGCTTTCCAGCGCGACCGTGCCCGCGTCCTCCACTCCTCGGGTCTGCGACGCCTCGGCGCGAAGACCCAGGTCGTGTCCCCGGGTACGGACGATTTCGTCCGCACCCGTCTCACTCACTCCCTCGAGGTCGCCCAGGTCGGCCGCGAACTCGCCCGCTACCTCGGCTGCGATCCCGATATCGTCGACACCGCATGTCTGTCCCACGACCTCGGACACCCTCCTTTCGGCCACCATGGTGAGACGATCCTCGATGCCCTGTGCGCAGACATCGGCGGCTTCGAGGGCAATGCCCAGACCCTGCGTCTGGTCACCCGGATCGAACCGAAGGTCATCGCCGATGACGGCCGCCCGGCCGGCCTCAACCTCTCCCGCGCGAGCCTCGATGCACTGACGAAGTACCCATGGCCGCGAGCCGAAGCCACGGCCGGTCGCCGCGACTCCGGGGTGCGCAAATTCGGTGTCTACGATGACGACCGGGCTGTCTTCGACTTCTACCGCGACGGCATCGACAACGGCCAGAAATGCATCGAAGCCCAGGTCATGGACTTGGCCGACGACATCTCCTATTCCGTCCACGATGTCGAGGACGCCATCGTCGCAGGCCATCTGGACCTTGCCGACTTCGCCGCCGATGAGCGGCGGGCCGAGCTCTTCGACATCACCCGTCAGTGGTACCTGCCGGAGACCACCGATGCGGAGATGGACAAGGCACTCGGCCGACTGCAGGCCGCCGCCTACTGGCCCAAGGAGGCCTTCGACGGATCCCGACGTGCTCAGGCCGGCCTCAAACACATGACCAGTCAGCTCATCGGGCGCTTCGTCGGTGCCGCGGAATCCGCGACCCGTGAGGAATTCGGCTGGGAGCCCCTCGCCCGATACTCGGCCTCACTCGTCGTCCCCGAGGCGACCACCGTGGAGATCGCCGTGCTCAAAGGCATGGCCACGCTGACGGTGATGGTCGCCGAGGATCGACTGCGACTGCATGACATCCAGGCGGCGGTCATCAACGAACTCGCCGAATGGTACTCGCAGTCACCGGACAAGCTCGATCCGATGTTCCGGGCAGACCACGCCGAGGCCGCCGACGACTCCGCACGACTGCGTGTCATCGTCGACCAGATCGCCTCCCTGACCGACCATTCCGCCTGGGCCCTGTACCACCACCTCAACGCCGGAGCGGAGGATCGGCTCTAGACCATGGCCGGACTCATCAAACGCGAGGACATCGACGAACTGCGCAGCCGCACCCGCATCGACGAGGTGATCGGGGAATTCGTCACCCTCAAGACCGCGGGCATCGGATCCCTCAAAGGACTGTGCCCGTTCCACGACGAGAAGACTCCGTCGTTCACGGTGCGTCCGCAGGTCGGGATGTACCACTGCTTCGGCTGCGGTGAGTCCGGAGACGTGTTCACCTTCCTGCAGAAGGTCGAACAGCTCAGCTTCGTCGAAGCCGTCGAGACGCTGGCCGGCAAGGCCGGAATGCACCTGCGCTACGAGGACGGGAAGGGCCCGGACCGGGAACAGGCCAGCCGCAGGCAGCGGCTGCTGGAGATGCACGAGGTCGCGGGGCGCTTCTTCGCCCAGGCCCTCGAGTCCGAGGCCGGGCAGATCGGCCGGGAGTTCCTGTCCGGCCGCGGTTTTCCCGCCGAGTCGAGCCGGGAATTCGGCATCGGGTTCGCCCCGAAATCCTGGGATGCCCTGACGAGCCATCTGCGCAAGGCCGGCTTCACCGATGAGGAGATCCTCGCCGGCGGCCTGGCCAGCGAGGGCGGTCGGGGAATCTACGACCGATTCCGTGGTCGGGTGATCTGGCCGATCAAGGACATGACCGCCCGGACCATCGGCTTCGGCGCCCGCCGACTCTATGACGATGACAAGGGACCGAAGTACCTCAACACTCCCGAGACCGCTCTCTATCACAAGAATCAGGTTCTCTACGGACTCGACCTGGCGAAGAAGTCCATCGCGAAGACCAAACGCGTCGTCGTCGTCGAGGGCTACACCGACGTCATGGCCGCCCACCTCGCCGGAGTCGACCAGGCCGTGGCCACCTGCGGCACGGCCTTCGGTGCCGAACACGTGAAGATCATCCGCCGCCTCCTCGGCGACGACTCGACCGGACAGGTGATCTTCACCTTCGACGGCGACGCCGCCGGTCAGAAGGCTGCGCTCAAAGCCTTCGAATTCGAGAACCTGTTCACCGCCCAAACCTTCGTCGCCGTCGAACCCGATGGCCTCGATCCCTGTGACCTGCGCATGCAGAAGGGCGACGCGGCCCTGCGCGAACTCATCGACGGTTGCAAGCCGCTCTTCGAGTTCGTCATCACCACCGCGATCTCCCGCTTCGACCTCGACACCGTCGAAGGACGGATCTCCGCGGTCCGCGCCGCCGCCGAGGTGCTCACCGACATCCGCGACCGCAACAGCCTCTCCCACTACTACCGGTTCGTCGCCGGTCGCATCGGCGTCGATATCGACGAGGTGGAGGCCGCAGTCCGCACCGCCGCCCGCCAACCGAAGCAGAACCGCCAGCCCGCCGAGGCGCCCGCCCGCCAGTCGTCCTACCGCGACGGCCCACCGCCGGCACCGAGCGCACCCGCACCCTCGTCGCCGGCCACATCCGGACCCGGGCACGGGTCAGGTTCGGGACAGGGGACCGGTCCCGGAACCGAGCCGGGAATCGCCCCGTCCGGAGGCGCACGCGGGCCCGGTCCCGCCTCGGCGGGGGAGGTCTCCGATGAACGCAGCATCGAATACGTCTACGACGAACGCCCCGACGTCTCGAACCTCTCGGCCCCGATCAGCCCCGCCCGGCTGAAGACGGAGAAGGGGGCTCTCATGGTCGCCCTCCAACATCCGGAGGTGGTCAATGCGAAGCTCTTCGACTCGCTGTCCGCGAAGGCCTTCGAGCACCCCGGCTACCGGCGGATCCAGGACGCCATCAAACAGGCCGGGGGACTGGGTGCAGCCGGCACGGCTCAGTCGAAATGGGCCGAACGCGTGCTCGACGCCGCAGCTGAGGACCTCAAGCCCTATGTGGCCCAGCTGCTCGTGACCCCGCTGCCTGTCATCGAGGGAGACGGGATCGATCGGTTCGCCCGCGGGATCGTCGCTCGCCTCTTCGACTACGACCTCGAACGCATCGCCAAGGAACTCCACTCCCGCCTGCAGCGCCAGGACACCGCCGACGGAGCAGGTCAGGCAGCACTGCTCGGTCAGCTGCAGACCCTCGAGCAGCACCGGGCACGGCTGAAGATGCTCATGTGAAAGACTGCGCACAGTGAAATAGTGCACAATTGCAGATTTGCAGTTGGTGAAAGTTTGCATGTGGTGCAAAATGTACCTATGCCCGCTGAAGAATCCCTGCGCTCGAAAAAGGCGCGCCTGACTCGCAACGCCCTCCATGAAGCGGCGATCACTCGCGTGCTCGAAGACGGCTTGGCCTGCGCCACCGTGGCGACGATCGCCGCCGACGCAGGAGTGTCCACACGCACCTTCTTCAACTACTTCGAGACGAAGGAGGACGCGATCGTCGGCCTCGGAGCCGAGGTCGGCGTCGATGAGAGCCTCGCCTTCGACTATGTCCACAGCCCCGCCGGGCTCGACACGCTGGCCGAGGACACGGCGCGCTTCGTCCGCGAAGCGCTGCTCGTCGGCTCCGTCGATCCGAAACTTCCGGCGCGGCGACGCCGCCTCTTCGCGCTGTATCCGGAACTCGTGAGCAAGAGCTTCGACCGGGCAGAAGAACTCGAAGAGATCGTCACCGGTCACGTGCTCGACCGACTGCGACACCTCGGCCAGGAGTTCTCCTCAGAGGACTCCGCCTGGCGCAGCGCGCGCATGCTCACCCAACTCTGCCGGGTCCCGCTCAACCATGCGGGACAGGTGATCAAGGCCGATCCTGAGGCGGTCGAGGACAAAGGCGGCACCCAAGCGATCTTCGAAGACTCCCTGAACCTGTTCCGCAAGGTCCTGGACCGACTGCCATGACGAAAGCTGTGATGAGAAGCAACCACGAACCCGATGAGAAGACGATGACGGCAACCACCTCGAAGAACTCCGCCCCCGCGGGACCCGACGCACAGACAGAGCCGATGGCCACCTCGGCGATCATTCTGCTCTTCGTGGGTCTGATGATCGCGATGTTCATGTTCTCGCTCAACCAGACGGTGCTGGCGACCGCGCTGCCGACCATCGTCGGCGAGCTCGACGGCGTCGACCAGATGCTGTGGGTCTCCACCGCATTCATGCTCGCTTCGACGATCATGATGCCCGTCTACGGCAAGGTCGGCGACCTGTTCGGACGTAAGCCGCTGTTCATGTTCGCCATCTGCTGCTTCCTGCTCGGCTCGGTCTTCGCCCTCATCGCGAATGAGATGTCGACGCTGATCTTCGGTCGAGTGCTCCAGGGCATCGGCGGCGGCGGAATGATGATCCTCTCACAGTCGATCATCGCCTCCGTCGTCCCCGCCCGCGAACGCGGCAAATACATGGGCATCATGGGCTCCGCCTTCGCCGTGTCGTCCGTGGCCGGACCGCTGATCGGCGGCTGGCTGACCGAAGGACCCGGCTGGCGCTGGGCCTTCGCCATCAACTTCCCGTTGGGCATCATCGCCCTCATCGCCGCCGCCGTGTTCCTCAAAGTGCCCAAGCACACCAAGGGTGCCGGCCCTCGCCCGAAGATCGATGTCATCGGCATGGCGCTCATCTCGATCGTCACCTCCTGCATCGTGCTCACCTCCGCCTGGGGCGGACACGACTACGAATGGGGCTCCTGGCAGATCAACGGACTCATCGTCACCGGAATCATCGCCGCAGTCGCCTTCGTCTTCGTCGAGCTCAAGGTCAGCGAACCGGTCATCCCGATGCACCTGTTCACCAACCGCGACTTCCTGCTGTGCACCATCGCCGGCCTCTTCGTCGGCATCGGCATGTTCGGTGTGCTCTCCTATATGCCGACCTACCTGCAGATGGTCCACGGAATCGACGCCACCGTCGCCGGGCTGATGATGGTGCCGATGATGGGCACCATGCTCGTGTCCTCGACTCTCGTCGGGTTCATCGTCTCCCGCACCGGCAAGTACAAGAAGTACCCGCTGACCGGAATCCTCATCATGGCCGCCTCGCTCGTCCTGCTCTCCCAGCTGAAGGCCGAGAGCTCGGCTTGGGAGACCATCGGCTGCCTGGCGCTGCTCGGACTCGGTCTGGGCCTGAGCATGCAGACACTCGTCCTCGTCGTCCAGAACGCCTTCCCGGTGTCCATGGTCGGCACCGCGACCGCGTCGAACAACTACTTCCGCCAGGTCGGCGCCACACTCGGAATGGCCTTCATCGGATCCGTGTTCACCCAGCGGCTCATGGACAACATCAAGTCCGGAATCACGGAGATCGCGAAGGCGGCCCCACACGGCCAGATGCCCAAGATCTCCTCGACGGGGCTGACCCCGGAGATCGTGTCGAAGCTGCCGGAGCCGATGCACTCACTCATCATCACCTCCTACAACGACGCTCTCGTGCCCCTGTTCCTGTGGGTGGCTCCGCTGGCCGTCCTTGGTTTCGTCTTCCTCTGCTTCCTGCCGAACACTCCGCTGGCGCAGACCCTGAAGAACGAACCGGCGAAGCGCGAGAGCCTCGATGTCGAAGCCGAGCATGCGGGTGCCGTGACCGCGCCGGTTTCCACCCCGGCAGAGACTTCATCGGTTAGTGTGGCAGAAAGCCCACTGTCCAAGGAGCCGAGGAATGACGGTACTGACCATACTCAACTCACCCGTGACCGAGATCCCCGCACTGATCACTGATCTGGGGGAGCGGGACGGGATCGAACTGCGCATCGCCGAGGCGTCGACCCTGGCCCAGGCGCTGCCCGGCACCGATGTGCTGCTGATGTGGGATTTCTTCTCCACCGCACTCAAGGACGCCTATGGCAGCGCCGACAGACTCGAGTGGGTCCATGCCGCGGCAGCGGGCGTGGACTCGCTCCTCTTCGACGAGTTGGTCGATTCGCCGGTGACCGTGACCAACGCCCGGGGAATCTTCGACCGCCCGATCGCCGAATTCGTCCTCAGCTACATCCTCATGCACGCGAAGAGCTCGATCGGCTCGCTCGACGACCAAGCGGAGGGCAGGTGGAACCGCCGGTCGACCCGCGATATCGCCGGAACCAAGGCACTCATCGTCGGCACCGGAGCCATCGGTCGAGGCATCGCACGCCTGCTGAAGGCCGTAGACATCGACGTCACCGGAGCCGGATCGCGCGCCCGCAGCGGCGACGCCGACTTCGGTGAGGTCATCGACTCCGCCACTCTGCCCGAGCACGTGGCCGGATTCGACTGGGTCATCGACATCGCGCCGCTGACGGAGAAGACCGAGAGGCTCATCGGCGCCGAGGCGTTCGCCGCCATGGACGACACCGCCGTGTTCATCAATGTCGGACGCGGAGACACAGTCGACACCGACGCACTCGTGACCGCGCTGCGCGAGGGACAGATCGGCGGGGCCGGACTCGACGTCTTCGACGAAGAGCCGCTGCCCGCCGACCATCCTCTGTGGTCGCTGGACAATGTCATCATCACCCCGCATATGAGCGGTGATACCGACGGGTGGAGAATGCGACTGGCGGAGCAGTTCCACGCCCTGTTCGAACAGTATCTGGCCGGTGAGCAGTTCCCGCACACCGTGGACAAGCAGCTCGGGTACGTGCGGTGAGCCAGGCCGACGACCCCGCGGCGGAGCGGGTGTTCCTGGCCAGGGTGATCGCCGAACTCATCGCCGTGCGCCGTGCCCGTCTGCTCAGCATGCTGGTGCTCGCCCTGGCCATGCTCGTCGCCGGACTCGGGGCCGCCCTCCAAGCCCAAGGAGATCACATCGATGCGGTGCTGCTGTTCTCGGCATTCAGCCTCATCATGATCGGCATCGTCTGCGCGCTGGGCGCGATCATCGCCTGGACGCGGATCAACCGGGACGTGCTCGACTCGATCGCTGCGTCGCGACCGGCTCGTGCCAAGGCGCCGCGGACGCGGAATGCGGGACTCGCCGTGGCGGTCGGCTTCGCCATCGTCGGGATCCTGTTCGGCATGATGCTGTGGGCTGAGACTCCGATCCTGGCCGGCGCCGTCGTCATCGCCTGCCTGCTGCTGGCCTGCCTGGGTCCCATCTGGGCGAATGAGCTGTCGAATGCCGACGACCGACTCGCCGTCATCCTCGACAGCGACGATGATCTGGCGGAGCGATTCGCCACCTTCACCCCGATCTGGCTGCATGAGGCCATGGAGTCCGACGCCGCGAAGTGAGCAGAACACCTCGTTGCCGGCAGAACCTCTCGTTCCTGCGGGCGCTTTTGTCATTCCCGAGAGGTTTCGGCGGGAGGTGTAGGGCGTGGCAGTACCGGTGAGAGATGGTGCGGCCCGAAGTACAGAGCTTGCGGCCAAGGGTGCGGGATGGCGACGGAGGTGAATGACGAAGGCGCCCGGAGTCGTGAGACTCCGGGCGCCTGTCCCAGCCGGTCACCGAGCGCTCATCCGAGCGTTTCGATGGGCCGCCTCGGCGATATCAGGGAAATGCCGGGACGTCGACGTCGGCCATCTTGGCCACGCAGCGTACGACCTGGCAGGAGTAGCCGAATTCGTTGTCGTACCAGACGTAGACGACGACGCGGTCCTCATCGACGATCGTGGCCAGACCGTCGACGACACCGGCCCGCTTGGAGCCGACGAGGTCGGTGGACACGAGCTCGGGAGAGGTGACGTAGTCGACCTGGTTGCGAAGCGGCGAATGCATCGACACTTCGCGGAGGAAGGTGTTGAGCTCGTCGACGGTGGTGGCGTTGTCCAGGTTGAGGTTGAGGATCGCCATGGACACGTTCGGGGTGGGTACGCGGATCGCATTGCCCGAGAGCTTCCCGGCCAGCTCCGGAAGAGCCTTGGCGACAGCCTTGGCGGCACCGGTCTCGGTGAGGACCATGTTGAGGCCGGCCGCACGTCCCCGGCGGGAGCCCTTGTGGAAGTTGTCGATGAGGTTCTGGTCGTTCGTGAACGAGTGGACCGTCTCGACGTGGCCGTTGCGGACGCCGAACTTGTCGTTGATGGCCTTGAGCACCGGGGTGATCGCGTTCGTCGTGCACGAAGCTGCCGAGACGATGGTGTCCGTGTCGAGGATCGCGTCGTCGTTGACTCCGAAGACGATGTTCTTCACATCGCCCTTGCCGGGAGCTGTGAGCAGGACCTTCGACGCACCGGGGCAGGCGAGGTGCTTGGACAGGCCCTCTTCGTCGCGCCACTTTCCGGTGTTGTCGACGATGATGGCGTCGTTGATTCCGTAGGCGGTGTAGTCGACCTCCGAGGGATCATTCGAGTAGATGACCTGGATGAGGGTGCCGTTGGCCTGGATGGTGCTGTTCTCTTCGTCGACGACGATGCTGCCGTCGAAGGCTCCGTGCACCGAGTCACGGCGCAGCAGGGAGGCGCGCTTGACGATGTCGTTCTCCCCATTGCGGCGCACGACGATCGCACGCAGACGCATACCGGTTCCGCCGGCGCGATCGATGAGGATGCGGGCGAGCAGACGACCGATGCGACCGAAGCCGTAGAGGACGACGTCGCGGACCTCGCCCTTGCCGGACTGCGACTGGACGACCTCGGCAAGCTCGGCGGCGAGGAAGGCGTCGACGTCCGCGTTCGGATCATCGAGCTTCTCGATGAGACGGCCCAGATCGATGCGAGCCGGAGCCAGGTTGAGCCCGGACAGCGCCTTGACGATGCGGTGGGTGATCTGGATGTCGAGCTCTTCGCCGAGGAAGTGGCGAGCATAGCGGTGCGCCTTGATCATGCCGGTCACCGACTTGTTCAGCAGCGACCGCCCGAACAGGGTCAGCAGCACGTCGTTCTCACGGTACAGGCGTCCGACTAGCGGAATGAGTTCTTCGGCGGCGGTCTGCTTCTTCGCCCAATCGTCCAGGCGAGCAGTCGTAGCGTCAGTCAAAGGTCGTGTCCCCTCGGTCAGTTATAACGGATGCGCCAACAGTCTACCGTCTCGCCTATTCGCGATCGGACCGGCGTTCCTCGAACCGTTTGAAGCCCAGCAGGGTCAGCGCCACGATTCCCGCACCGGTGATGAGTGCGCCGAGGCTCTGCGCCTGCACCTTCGGTTCGACGAACCGGTATTCCGGCTCCTCTTCGCGCGGCCGCGGTGGTTTCGCCGTGCCGATCCACGCGGCGATGAACAGGATGATGCGGGCGAAGACGTTGAGCGTGAGCATGATCGCGATGATCGACCCGAACACACCGGCGGCCTTGTTCCCGGAGAAGAGATTGACGAGCACCGTGGAGAAGTTGATGAGGATGAGGAACGCGGTCGCGCCGATGAGCGAACCGCGGTTCTTCGCCTGCTTGTCGACCGGCTTCTCCGGCAGCATCGTGAACAGGAACCAGAAGATCAGCCAGGCTGCGCCGAAGGTGAGGATGACCGGAACGATGAACAGCAGACTGCCGGCGAATCCGCCGAGCCCGAGGAAGTCGGCGATCATCGAGCGCAGGCCGGTGCCGACGACGGTGAGCGCCACGGCCAGGAGCAGGCCGATGATGAGGCCGATGAGAGTGATCACGTTGTTGATGACCTTGCTGACGAAGGACTTCTCCGGCACGGCATCGTCGAAGTCGTCGTGCAGCTGGGCTCGCACCGCGGCACCGAGGTTGCCGATGAATCCCTGACCTGTGTAGAGGCCGGTGAGAATACCGATGATTCCCACTCCCTGCCAGTCGAGGAGGAAGCTCTCGAGCTGCTCGGTCAGCGAGGAGTTGCCGGCGGTGAAGGTCTCGATCTGCTTCGTGACCTCGGGAAGGAGCTCGGGGCGTGCGACGTCGAGGACGAATCCGATGCTCGCGAGGCTGACCATGGCGATGGGCATGACCGCGAGAACGAGGAAGTAGGTGATCGCGGCACCGAACTGATTGCCCAGACGCTGTCCGAAACGCTGGACTGCGCGCATGAGGTGGGCGGGTCCGGGTCGGTTGACGGCATTGTGGCCGACCTCAGCGACGGTGTTGCGCGAGGCCAGTACTTTGGCAGGTGCCACGTGTGTGCTCCTTCGATGCGTATCCGCAAGGTGCGTTCGTATTCCGGTCTGAGGTGTTCGTTTCCACACTAGCCGCTGTGAGCGTACTGTGAGCGGCAGGCCGCGCCCTTATCTAGACTTTTGACCATGCCGATCACTGATTCGTTCGCTCCGACTGCCGATTTCGCACCCGTTGCCACCGACAGCCTTGCCGGCCTGCCTGCCGGCGGAGTTCCTGCCGATGTCCTCGCCGCCGGCGGCAGCGCTGCTGACAATCTCAGCGGGTTCTCGGCCTGGACCGTGACGATCATGGAGACCTTGGGGCCGGTCGGTGTCGGGTTCATGGTCTTCCTCGACAACATCTTCCCGCCCATCCCCAGTGAGCTCGTCCTGCCTCTGGCCGGATTCACCTCCAGCCAAGGCCAGATGAACATTGTGGCCGCGATCGTCTTCGCGACGATCGGTTCGGTCGTCGGCGCGGTTCTGCTGTGGGCGCTGGGCAAGTGGATCGGCATCGAACGCATCGCCCGTATCGCGGTGAAGATGCCGTTGGTCGACGTCGATGATGTGCATAAGACCGTCGACTGGTTCGACAAGCACGGGGACAAGGCCGTGTTCTTCGGGCGGATGATCCCGATCTTCCGGTCGCTCATCTCCATCCCCGCCGGAATGCGGGACATGCGACTGACCAAGTTCCTGCTGCTGACCACGGCCGGCAGCGCGATCTGGAACACGATCCTCATCGTCGCAGGTTTCACCCTGGGTGAGAACTGGTCGGTCGTCGAGACCTACGCCGGCTACTTCCAGAACGTCGTCATCGTCGCCGTCGTCGTCTTCGTCATCGTGTGGATCGTGTTCAAGATCCGCAAACAGCGACGGAAGAAAGCCGCCGGGCTCGACACGACCGAAGACGATCATATCGAGCCCGGAGAATTCGAGGCTTGAGGTGATTCCTCGGCTCAGCTCACCCAGGCCGCTGCCGTATGCGCTGGTGCGACCTCTTCGCCGGGCTTGACGGGTCCGGGAGCGGTTCCCTCGCCGAAGGGGGATCCGCCGAACTTCCGGTCGCGACCGTGATCGCTGAGCCAACCGGAGAGGTCGGGGCCCTTGGGCACGAT
Source organism: Brevibacterium sediminis (assembly GCF_013623905.1). Classification (GTDB taxonomy): domain Bacteria; phylum Actinomycetota; class Actinomycetes; order Actinomycetales; family Brevibacteriaceae; genus Brevibacterium; species Brevibacterium sediminis. The sequence goes on along the minus strand of NZ_JABKDD010000001.1, from coordinate 886,876 downwards.
CTGCGTCGGGTTCACATCCTGGTGGACGATGTAGTAGTGCTGTTTGATCTGCTCGAAGTCCACCGTGTCGCCGAAGCCCGGCGTCTGGTACAGGTCGCGGGCGTAGCCCCACAGGTTCTCGAACGCCGTGAGCGGCTGCCGGTTGCACTTGAAGTGACCGAAATAGACGGGATCGAAGCGCACGAGCGTCGTGAACAGTCGCACATCCGCCTCGGTGATGGTCTCACCCATGAGGAACCGTGACCGGCTGAGCCGGTCCTCGACGATATCGAGCGCGTTGAATAGGCGGTCGAAGGCCGCCTCGTAGGCGTCCTGGGAGCCGGCGAAACCGCAGCGGTAGACCCCGTTGTTGATCTCCGTGTAGATATGGCGCATCACCTTCTCCATCTCCTCCCGCGATTCCTCGGGCCAGAGATTCGGGGCACCCTCTCGGTGGTACTCGGTCCACTGGGTGGAGAAGTCCTCCGTGATCTGCGGGAAGTCGTTGGTCACGACGACGCCGGTGGGCACGTCGACGACGGCCGGCACGGTGATTCCGCGCGGATAGTCCGGGTAACGGGCGAAGAACGCCTGCTGCAGCCGTTCGATGCCGAGCACCGGATCCACCCCGCCCGGGTCGAGGTCGAAGGTCCACGACCGGGCATCGTGGGTGGGGCCGGGCATGCCGAGGGAGATGACGTCCTCGAGCCCGAGGAGGCGACGGACGATGATCGTCCGGTTCGCCCACGGACAAGCACGGGCGGCGACGAGGCGGTACCGGCCCGGTTCGACGGGCCACTGAGCGTTGGGATCGTTGAGGATGCGATCGTCGATGTAGTTCGTATCCCGGTTGAATTCCGCCCCTTCGGTCACGTAGCTGGGTGTGTGATCGGTGGTCTCGGACATGACGCTGCCTCCAATGAGATCGATGAGTTCGACTTCTGTCCTCAGCTTACGACGCTGAGGCAAGCCCTCGCCGAGGCGGGACGACGTCACCGTTGCCGTGCCGACCCGATTGGGAAGAGTCCGCCCACCGCCACCGAGATGGGACGACGACGGCCTGGGACGGACCGTTCGAGTCCGTGCCCGGGCGTACCCCGCAGGCTGAGTTCAACGACTGAGCGTCAGCCGGCAGCGACTGTGCGTCAGCCGGCGTAGAGCGCGTCGATCTCGGCGGCGAAGTCCTTATTGATGAGGTGGCGCTTTACCGACTGCTTGGCAGAGAGGTAGCCGTTCTCCTCGCTGAGCTCGATCGGCAGGATTGTGAACTTCTTGACCCCTTCGGCCCGCGAGACGGTCTTGTTCATCTGTTCGACGGCCTTGGCCACTTCGGCCTGGACCGCATCGTCCTCGGAGGCTTCGCGCAGACTCATCTGCGGCAGGTCGTGGTTCTTCAGCCAGCCCGGCAGCATCTCCGAATCGAGGAAGATTAGCGCCGAGACGAACTTGCGGTTCTCGCCGACGAGCACCGGCTGGCCGATGATCGGGTGCCGACGGAGCACGTCTTCGAGCGGAGCCGGGGCGACGTTCTTGCCGCTGGAGGTCACGATGATCTCCTTCTTGCGGCCGTTGATCGTGAGGTAGCCGTCGTCATCGAGCGAGCCGAGGTCACCGGTGCCGAACCAGCCGTCGTGGAACTCCTTGGCCGTGGCCTCGGGGTTGTTCCAGTACTCGCGGAAGACCGGCACGCCCTTGGCCAGGATCTCACCGTCGGGAGCGATCGCCACCGAGACGCCCGGCAGCGGCACGCCGACGGTTCCGATCTTCGACTTCTCCGGAATATTGACGGTGATCGGTGCCGTGGTCTCAGTGAGTCCGTAGCCTTCGAGGACGATGATGCCCAGTCCGCGGAAGAAGTGGCCGAGATGCGAGCCGAGCGCACCGCCGCCGGAGACCGCATGCGTGACGTTGTCGCCCATGACCGCGCGCAGCTTCGAATAGACCAGCTTGTCGAACAGGGCGTGCTGGAGCTTGAGGCCGGTCGGCACCTTGCCGGTGTCGAGTGCCTTCGAATAGGCGACGGCGACCTGTTCGGCACGGCGGAAGATCTTCTCCTTGCCGCCTGCCTGAGCGGTCGCCAGCGCGGAATTGAAGACCTTCTCGAAGACCCGGGGCACGCCGAGGATGAACGACGGACGGAAGCTGCCCATGGCGTCGGTGAGCTTCGTCAGATCCGACTGGTGCGCCAGCAGAGCACCGTTGCTGATGGCCAGGACCTCGATGAACCGCGCGAAGACGTGGGCCTGCGGCAGGAACAGCAGGCAGCGCATCTTCGTGTCGAGAACGCTGGGGATCTGGTGGCGCGCGGCTTGGGACGTCTGCACGAAGTTCGCGTGGGTGAGCACACAGCCCTTGGGCTTTCCGGTGGTGCCGGAGGTGTAGATGATCGTCGCCACGGATTCGGAGCCGACCTGCGAACGGGCGGCTTCGAGCTCCTCATCGGTGACGGCCTTGCCGGCCTCGGCGAGATCGGCGAATGCGCCTTCCTCCCAGACCCGCAGGGCCGGTTCTTCGCGTCCGGCGGCCGTGGCCGCCGCCCGCACCCGATCGGCATGCTCGCCGGTGGCGACGAGCCCGCGTGTGACATCGGCGTCGGTGAGCATCCAGTTGAGCTGGCTCTCCGAGGACGTGTCGTAGAACGGCACGGAGATTCCGCCGGCGTACCAGATGGCGTAGTCGCTGAGCGTCCACTCGTAGGAGGTGGGCCCGAAGATAGCGATCCGGTCACCGACTCCCACGCCCAAGGCGATGAGCCCCTTCGCGGCTGCCTTGACCTCAGCGAGGAATTCGGCCGCGGTCAGTTCGTTCCAACCGTCCCCGTCGGGCTTGGCGACCAGAGGGCGGCTGGGGTTCTCAGCGACTGTGCTGAGGAAGATATCGGTGGTCGACGAGGCGGTATCGACCTCGAAACCGACGACGGGTGTTGACGACTGCGGCATGGTCGTTGAGCTCATGAGTCTCCTTCGAGGACGTAAGTTACTGCTCGGTTATCTTACAGTTCGGCCGGGTCTCAGTGAAATCGATCACGTTTGCCGAGATAACCGGCGTCCGCTGACCTGTGAGCAGTCTAACCAAGTCGAATCAGGGGGCGTTCAGAGTACGATGGTCAGAACCCGCTCACGTCTGTTCTGCGAAGGAAGGTAATGACGACGAACCCTGAGGAGACCGGTTTCCGCTATGATGCGGCGCTGGCCGAAAAGATCGAGAAGTCTTGGCAGCGCACTTGGGAGGAATCGGGCACGTTCCACACCCCGAACCCCACCGGAGACCTCGGCGAGCTCGACTCCAAGGATGCTTCGTCGCCCTTTGGTCCGCCGGCCGACCTCAGCGAGCGCGAGTCCCTGTACATCATGGACATGTTCCCGTACCCCTCCGGTGTGGGACTGCACGTCGGCCACCCGCTGGGCTACCTCGGCACCGACGTCTACGGCCGCTACCAGCGGATGCGCGGACACAACGTCATGCACGCCCTGTCCTACGACGCCTTCGGACTGCCCGCCGATCTCTACGCGGTGCAGACCGGTCAGCACCCGCGCATCACCACCGATGCCAATATCGCAAACATGACCGAGCAGCTGCGTCGCCTGGGGCTGGCCCACGATGTGCGCCGTCGCTTCGCCACGACCGACGACGAATTCGTCAAATGGACGCAGTGGATCTTCCTGCAGATCTTCAACTCCTGGTACGACACCGAAGCGACCACCCCCGATGGTGAGGCCAAAGGCGCGGCTCGTCCGATCGACACGCTCATCGAGCAGTTCGCCTCCGGTGCCCGCCCCACACCCGACGGTCGCGCCTGGTCGGAGCTGAGCTCGGCGGAGCGCGAGAACGTCCTGCAGGGCTACCGCCTCGCCTACGTCTCCGAATCCCCGGTCAACTGGTGCCCAGGGCTGGGCACTGTGCTGGCCAATGAAGAGGTCACCGCCGAGGGTCTGTCCGAGCGTGGAAACTACCCGGTCTTCACCCGCCGTCTGCGCCAGTGGAACATGCGCATCACGGCGTACGCCGACCGCCTCATCGACGACCTCGACGTGCTGGACTGGCCGCATGCGATCCACGCCATGCAGGTCAATTGGATCGGCCGGTCGAAGGGCGCCCTGCTGCGCCTGCCCATCGCCGGTGACGATGCGTCCGACATCGAGGTCTACACCACACGCCCGGACACCCTGTTCGGCGCCACGTACCTCGTCCTCAGCCCCGAACACCCGCAGGTCGCCGACCTGACCGCTGAGGTCTGGGATGAGTCCACCCCCGAGTCCTGGCGCGGGGGAGAGGCCACCCCCGCCGAGGCGATCGCTAGCTATCAGCGCGCCGCTGCGGCCAAGACCGACGCCGACCGGCAGCAGAGCCGGGAGAAGACCGGCATCTTCACCGGCTCCTATGCGCTCAACCCGGCCACCGGGGCACAGGTTCCGATTTTCATCGCCGACTATGTGCTCATGGGATACGGCACCGGAGCGATCATGGCCGTGCCGGCCGAAGACGCCCGTGACTGGGACTTCGCAAAGGCGTTCGGACTGCCCTATATCCGCACCGTGCAGCCTCCGGCCGACCACGACGAGGACGCGCCGTTCACCGGCACCGGCGTGATGATCAACTCCGCCAATGCCGAGATCGACATCAACGGCCTCGAGATCGACGCGGCGAAGGCCCGGGTCACCGAATGGCTGGCGGTAAAGGGGCTGGCCACCGAGTCCACCCAGTACCGTCTGCGCGATTGGCTGTTCTCTCGCCAGCGCTATTGGGGCGAACCGTTCCCAATCGTCTACGACGAGAACGGCACCCCGATCGCTCTGCCCGACGAGATGCTGCCCGTCCAGCTGCCCGAAGTCGACGATTTCGCACCGCGGACCTACGCGCCCGACGATGCCGACAGCCGTCCCGAACCGGCGCTGAGCCGGAATCAGGAATGGACGAGCATCGAACTCGACCTCGGCGACGGTCCGAAGACCTACCAGCGTGAGACGAACACGATGCCCAACTGGGCCGGATCCTCGTGGTACCAGCTGCGCTACGCGGACCCACACAACGACGAACGCCTCGTCGACCCCGCCAACGAGAAGTACTGGCTGGGACCGCGGGCGTCGAAACCGCGCGGCGGCGCCGACCTCTACGTCGGCGGACAGGAGCACGCTGTGCTCCACCTGCTCTATGCCCGCTTCTGGCACAAGATCCTCTTCGACCTCGGGCACATCTCCTCGTCCGAGCCGTTCCACCGTCTGGTCAACCAGGGATACATCCAGGCCTATGCCTACACCGATTCCCGCGGCGTCTACGTCCCCGCCGCCGAGGTGGAGGAGAGGACCGAATCGAACGGTGAGCTGACGTTCTGGTACCACGGCGAACAGGTCAATCGGGAGTACGGAAAGATCGGCAAATCGCTGAAGAACTCCGTCATGCCCGACGAGATGTACGACGCCTTCGGTGCCGACACCTTCCGCGTCTATGAGATGTCGATGGGCCCGCTGGAGCAGGACCGCCCCTGGGACACCCGCGCCGTCGTCGGCGCACAGCGATTCCTGCAGCGCGTGTGGCGACTCTTCGTCGACGAGACCACCGGCGAGTCCGTGGTCGCAGACGGTGAGGCCGACGCCGAATCGCTCAAGGTCCTCCACCAGGTCATCGACGGTGTGCGCGAGGACATGGACCATCTGCGGTTCAACACCGCGATCTCCAAGCTCATCGTGCTCACCAACCATGCCACCAAACAGGGCGGTGCGACCCGGGACGTCCTCGAACCTCTGACGATCATGCTCGCACCCTTCGCACCGCACCTGGCCGAAGAGCTGTGGTCGCGTCTCGGACACGAGTCGACGGTCACCTATGCGGCCTTCCCCGAGGCGGACCCGAACCACCTCGTCGCCGAAACCGTGACCTGCGTGGTCCAGGTCAAGGGCAAGGTGCGCGCACGGCTCGAGGTGGCCCCGGACATCTCCGCAGAGGAGCTCGAGAAGCTGGCTCTCGAATCGCCGAACGCCGTCAAGGCCCTCGGCGGCGCCGGAGTGCGCAAGGTGATCGTGCGAGCCCCCAAGCTCGTCAACATCGTCCCCGACGCCTGAGACCCGGCCGATACTTCGCCGTAACACGGCATCTGGGAGACTGCATGAGTGCGGGCGCCGAACGGCGGCGCTTCGCCCCCGACTACGACTGGTGTGAGCATGACGAACGACAGAGTCCAAGACGAGATTCGGCACGCCCTCGGCGTGCGACCGCAGATCGACCCGGCGACGGAGATTGCCCGGCGTGTCGAGTTCCTCGTCGACTATGTGCTCACCACCGGAGTCAGAGGTCTCGTGCTCGGCATCAGCGGCGGACAGGACTCCACACTGGCCGGCAGGCTCTGCCAGCTGGCGGTGGAGGACCTGCGCCGCCGTGGGGCCGATGCCGAATTCTGGGCCGTGCGCCTGCCTCACCATGTGCAGACCGATGAGGCCGATGCCCAGGACGCTCTGTCGTTCATCGCCGCCGATCACGAACTCGCGATCAACATCGGCGCCGCCACGGATGCGGCCGCCGAGGAGTACGAGAAGGCCACCGGAGAGCCGATAACCGATTTCGGCAAGGGCAACGTCAAGGCCCGGATGCGGATGATCGCGCAGTTCGAGCTGGCAGGGGAGAAGAAGGCGCTCGTCGTCGGCACGGACCACGCCGCAGAGGCGGTCACCGGGTTCTTCACGAAGTTCGGCGACGGCGCGGCCGACGTCATCCCCCTGGCAGGTCTGAACAAACGGCAGGGACGGGAACTGCTGCGCCACCTCGGCGCTCCCGAACATCTCATCGTCAAGGTCCCCACCGCGGATCTGCTCGATGACGAACCCGGGCAGACGGACGAATCGTCGCTGGGTCTGAGCTATGACCAGATCGATGACTTCCTCGAGGGGAAGGAGATCGAGCCTGCGGCCGCCTCGGCGCTCATCGAGAAGTACCGCCGCTCAGAGCACAAACGCCGCACCCCCGTGGCTCCGGTCGATTCCTGGTGGATCCGGCACTGAGCCGAGCACGTGAACACTGGCAGCAATTGAGGCCCTCACAATGTGAGGGCCTCAATTTTTTTTACCGAACGTCGTCTGTCGAACGTTGTCAGTCGTTGAACGGCGGGGTGCCTGAGACGAGTCCGAGTTCGAGTGCTGTCTGGTTGAACTCCCATCGGGAGGAGACGAAGTCGTCGCTGAGGCGTTCGCCCCGGCTCTGAGCCTCGGTGTAACCGCGCCAGCCGTCCTTGCGGGCATCGCCGGGACGGATCTCACGGGTGCCGGCATCATCGGGAGAGACTTGGGTCTCCTCCTTCACCCAGATCGACAGCCCCTCGGCTGCCCGATAGAGGTTCATGAACGCGGTGTGCGAACGGGGGTTGTCGAAGCTGGCCTTCTTGAACTCGGCACAGAAGGTGGTGAGCGGCTCGAGTTCGTCGACGGCGACGGTGGCGAAGGTCGCATCGAGTCGCAGGGACTGGACGAGGCCCGACGAATCCGGGATGAGCTCGAGGATGCGACGGGCGCGACGCTCATCGGGCAGCAGCTCGACCTTGTCCTCCACCGGGGTCAGTCCGAGAGTGTCCATCCGACCACGCTCGACGCTGAGCTGCTGGCGCAGTGCGTCGATCTGCTGTTGGGCACGTCGCCATTCGCCGTGGAACATCAGCAGCGCGGCGATCACGCCGAGGCACAGCACGAGTCCGATGATCCAGGCTGCAGAGTGCAGCCCGGGGATGGCGAAGGCGATGATGCCGAGCACGGTGAGCACCGCAAACGTCACGGCGGCCGGTGAGTTGGTGAGGAAATCAAGGAAACGCTTCACAATTCCAAGCCTACTGTTTCAACCTCCACATATCGTGCAACCGGGTGGCATATAGTGTGGTCGAAAACGCATGCCAATACCCAGGAGAGCTCGGTTTGAAGATTTCAGTCATCGGTTGCGGATATCTGGGCGCGGTCCATGCGGCGGCCATGGCGTCTCTGGGCCATGAGGTCACGGGAGTCGATGTCGACACGGAGAAGGTCGAGGCCCTGACCTCCGGTCGTCCGCCCTTCTACGAACCGGGACTGAGTGAACTCCTCGTGAAGGCTCAGGAGCGCGGAAAACTCGAATTCACCACCGATATCTCCCGCGCCGCCGACGCCACCGTGCACTTCGTATGTGTAGGCACTCCGCAGAAGCCCGGTGAGTTCGCCGCCGATGTCACCTATGTCGATGCGGCCGTGGAATCCCTGCACCCGCACCTGACTGCGACGTCGGTGGTTGTGGGAAAGTCGACCGTTCCCGTGGGCACCGCCGAGCGTCTGGCCGGAATCATCGCCGACACCGGCGCCGCCATGATGTGGAACCCGGAATTCCTGCGCGAGGGCCATGCCGTCGAGGACACCCTCCACCCGAATCGTCTCGTGTACGGAGTCGCCGACGGTGAGCCGGGGCAGGCCGCGGCCGCAACTCTCGACGAGGTCTACGCCTCGATCCTCGCCGAAGACACGCCCCGGATGATCACCGACTTCGCGACCGCCGAGCTGGTCAAGACCGCGGCGAACTCGTTCCTCGCCACCAAGATCTCATTCATCAACGCCATGGCCGAACTCTGCGAAGCATCGGGAGCCGATGTCACCCAGCTCGCCGATGCGATCGGCATGGATGACCGGATCGGCCGCAAGTTCCTCAACGCCGGGCTCGGATTCGGCGGCGGATGCCTGCCCAAGGACATCCGCGCCTTCATGGCCAGGGCCGGGGAGCTCGGCGCCGATCAGGCGGTGGCGTTCCTCAAGGAGATCGACTCGATCAACATGCGCCGTCGTGTGCGGATGGTCGACATCGCCCGCGACGCCCTGGGCGGGTCGTTCATCGGCAAGAAGATCACCATCCTCGGCGCCGCGTTCAAGCCCGACAGCGATGACGTCCGCGACTCGCCGGCCCTGGCCGTGGCCAGGCTCATCGCCACCCAGGGCGGGCTGGTCACCGTCACCGATCCGCAGGCGATCGGGAATGCGCAGAAGTCATTCCCCGAACTCGACTACGTCGCCGACACCGCCGAGGCGATCACCGGGGCGCAAGCCGTGCTGCTGCTGACGGAATGGCGCGAATACCGCGACCTCGACCCGGCGGCGACCGCCGAGCTCGTCAGTGGGAAAGTGCTCGTCGACGGCCGCAATGTGCTCACTCCCGAACTGTGGCGGGCAGCGGGCTGGACCTACCGAGCCCTGGGCCGTCCATGAGAATCGGGCTGGTCACCGACTCCACGGCGCAGCTCTCCGCGGACGAACGCGAAGCGCTGAGCGAGGCCACCGGCGGTCTCTTCGCCGTGGTGCCGCTGACCGTGCTCATCGGCGGAGTCGCCTTCGCCGACGGTGAGGTCGATGCCGGGCATCTGTGCGCGAAGATGACCGACGGAGTCGAGGTCACCACGTCCATGGCCACCCCGGCCCAGTTCTCCGACGCCTATGCACGGTTGCACGAGGACGGCGCGGAAGCCATCATCGTCGTGACCATGTCCGCGGAGCTCTCGGGCACCCGCGATTCCGCGGTCAAGGCCGCCGAAGCCGAGGACATCCTCGTCGATGTCGTCGACTCGAGGACCACCTCGGCGGGACTGGCCGGGGCACTGTCTGTGGCCGTGGCCGGGATCCGGCAGGGACTCGACGTCGAATCGATCGCCGGAACCATCGCCGACTGGTGCGCGGCCGAGACCCGTTCCGTGTTCGCCCCCGGCAGCCTCGAACACCTGCGCCGAGGCGGCCGGATCGGCGCCGCGTCCTCCTTGCTCGGCCGGGCCCTGCAGATCGTCCCCGTGCTCGGTCTCAGCGCTGGAGTCGTCGTTCCGCTGGCCCGGGTGCGCACTCGCACCAAAGCCCTGGAGAAGATCGTCGCCTTGGCCGCGCAGGCCGCTGCGGAGGTGGCCGATCCCGAGGACACCGTGCACGTCGAGGTCCAGAACGCCGAAGGGGAGATGGACACAGCGGATGCCGAGCTGTTGAGCTCACGGCTGCGCGAGCTCGGATTCGACTCGTCGTTCAGGACGCTGTCGACGATCATCACCGCGCATGTCGGCCCCGGTACGGTCGGTGTGACCGTGCAGACCACACCCTGACTCACACATTTCTGCCTGGGGATGCTCGGGTGACTTGATCACCTCTGCCCTGTGGACGCAGATGCTCTGTCCACAGGCGACGATTCTGCCCTGGCCGCTGCGTACCGGCGCTTCCTAACCTCGGACCATGGCTGTGTCTCCGGATGATCGTTTCGCCGGCCTCCTGGGCGCCAGTGCCGAGCGCGGCGGTTGGGTGCCGGGCGACGTCTATACCGCCGACACCGCCGGTGAGGAAGAACCCGTCGAGCCCCGTCGCGTGCGTCTGCCCGTGCTGGCAGCTCTCGGCATCGCCACGGTCGGAGTCCTCGTTCTCGCCTTCTTCCTCTTCCGTCCCGCTGCACAGCATTCGCCCGTGGGCGGCGGTGACGATCCCGGCCAAGGCGCAGGCGCCGGTCAGTCGCCTGCCGCGACCGGCGAGGGAGGTGAAACAGGAGAAGCCGGTGAGGGATCGGCGGGATCAGCCGCAGGACAGGAAGGAGCCGCCTCGGCGAAGTCGGCGAATGCGAACGGCGAGGTGACCGTCCATATCACCGGGGCGGTCAACGACCCCTCCGTGGTCACGCTGAAGGCAGGTGCGCGGGTCCAAGACGCCGTCGAAGCCGCTGGAGGACTGAGCGCCGGAGCCGACGGTGAAGCGGTGAATCTGGCGCGCGTGCTCGCCGACGGTGAGCAGATCCACATCCCGACAGAAGGCGAAGAACCGGCAGCCGGAGTCGATGGTGCCGATGCGAACGGGGCCGGGGCGAACGGGACCGGTCAGGGCGGAACCGGTCAGGACGGAACCGGTTCGTCTGGAAGTGGGGGAGGGGGCGCGGGAGGAGGCGGCGGATCGCCGGGCACCGCGGATTCATCTGCAACCGCGAGCGGCGGGGCACCCGGTCAGGCGGGGAAGGTCGACCTCAACACCGCCGATGCCACCACCTTAGAGACGCTGCCCGGGGTCGGACCCGTCACAGCCGAGGCGATCATCAGCCACCGCACCCAGCAGCCGTTCGCGAGCGTCGATGATCTGCTGCTCGTCAAAGGCATCGGGCCGAAGACCTTCGAAAGCCTCAAAGACCTTGTCACCGTCGGCTGACCCGGGCCCCGCAGCCGCGCACACACGGCTGCGAACGAGGCGATCCTGGCAGCAGGCGTGGGAGCGCAGACTGGTTGCCCTGCGACATGTGTGCGCGGCTGCGGTTGCCTGGGTGCGGGAGCGGGCCGCGCTGTGGCCGGGCTCCGTCCGCCTCCTCTGCTGTGCAGCCGGCCTCTGGGCCAGCGCACTCCTGTCACCGGAGCCATGGGTGCTCTTCGGCGTTCCCGTGCTCGGACTCCTCGGGATCGTGATCCTGCGACGGCACCACCACCTCGGTGTCGGTGCTCTCGTCTTCACCTGTCTGCTGACGATCCAGATCACCGCCCTGGCCGCCGCCCACGGACCGGATGATGAGGCCGAGACCACGGGGCTCGTCGTCGGCCACAGCGAACCCGGAGCGTCCGGCTGGACGCGACTGACGCTGCTCACCACCACCGGATTCACTCACGTGCTCAGTCCCGAAATCGCTGCCGACGGAGCGACCGTGCGAATGCGCACTCAGCGCCTCGACGGTATCCGCTCGACTGATACGGAACCACAGGTGCTCGAAGCACCGAACCGACTGTGGCAGTGGCGTGAGCGGCTGCGCACCGAACTCCGCGTCGATTCTCTCGCCGCCGGCAACGACGGAGGACGGCTGCTGCCCGGACTCGTCGTCGGTGACACCTCGCCCCAGGACGACCGGATGATCGACGATATGCGGGTCGTCTCCCTCACCCACGTCTCGGCCGTGTCGGGCAGCAACGTCACGATCGTCAGCCTCGGTGCCGGACTGCTCGCCGGCGCCTGCCGAGCCGGTCCACGGCTGCGCGTGAGCATCGGAGTGCTCACCTGCCTCGGCTACGTCTTCATCGTCGGATTCGAACCCAGCGCCATCCGGGCCGCCGGAATGGCGATTGCGGCGGCACTCGTGTTTCTGCGCGGCGGTGGGATCTCCCCGGTCGCGGTCATGTGCTCGACCGCGAGCCTGCTGCTCGCCTTCGTGCCGGTGTTGGCCACCTCGGTGGGGTTCGTCCTGTCCGTGGTCTCCACCGCCGCGATCATGTTCGTCGTCCCGATCCTGCTGCGCCGTCTCGCCGTGCACCTGCCGCTGCTGCCCACGGTGCTCGTGACCGCGCTCATCGTGCCCTTCGTCGCCCAGCTCGCGTGCACCCCGGTGCTGGTGGCGATCGACCCGCGCATCGGACTGTGGTCGGTCGCTGCCAACGCCGCGGCCGCACCGGCGGTCATGCCGGCGACGGTGGCGGGCTTCCTCAGCCTCGTGGCCACCGGCATCGCGACGACAGGGCCGCCCGGAGCCGACTTCGCCTCTGCCCTGCTGGCGTGGATCGGGTCCTTCCCGGCCTGGTGGATCGTCCTCGCCGCCCGAGTCTGCGCCGCACTGCCGGGAGCGGCACTGGATTGGCCGGTGCCGCCGCTCGGAACGCTGCTGGCGCTCGGGCTGCTCGGCCTCGCCGTGGCCGGTACGTGGATGCTCGTACGTCGTCGCCTCTGGGGTCTCCCCGTCCTCGTCCTGTGCTGCCTGCTCACGGCCTCCGTCATCGTCACTGTGAGGGCGAAGCCGCCTGCAGCGGATTGGCTGGTGCTCGTCTGCGATGTCGGTCAGGGTTCGGCTGCCATCATCAACCTCGGTGATGGTCGGGGTCTCGTCGTCGACACGGGGCGTGAGCCGAAACCCATCGACACCTGCCTCGACGAATCCGGGATCGAGGAATTCGATCTGCTCATCTCCCACTTCGACGCCGACCATTTCGCCGGCTATGCGGGCACGACGTGGGGGCGCACGGTCGATCGGCTGTTCGTCTCCGCGAACGTCGCGACCTCGCCCGAAGCCAGGCACGTGATCGCTGACACCGATGCCGAGCTGGTTCCCACCCACCGCGGCCGGACGCTGAGCTTCGAGACGGCGAGTCTGCAGGTGCTGTGGCCGCCCCTGCGCTCGGTTCCTGCGGCAGAGGACGAGGAGCTGCGCAACGAAGACTCCCTGGTGGTGCGGGTCGAACAGGAGGGTCTGAGCACTCTCCTGCCCGGCGACGTCGGAGCCGAGGAGCAGTATGTGCTCGCCCAGCAGGTGCGGCCGGTGGATGTGCTCGTCGCACCGCACCATGGTTCCTCCGATCTGGCTCCCGAGTTCTTCGCGGCCGCGGCTCCCGGCCTCGGCGTCGTCTCGGTGGGGGAGAACAGCTACGGGCATCCGAGTGAGAAGTCACTGCGCTCCTTCGGCCCCGTGCCTGTGCTGCGCACCGATCACTGCGGTTCGGTTGCGCTCTACGCCCAGAGTCGATTCAGCACCGGCCACAGCTGTTCCGAGGACAAGGGGTGAGACGGCGGGTGTCGGTCCGACTTGCCGGTCATGTCGGGCAGCCGCGATAGGCTGGGGTCCATGGCAGTGAAGAAGACCCTGATCCCGTGGAGCTCGGCGAAACCGGCACCTGTCGTCATGATCTCCGGTGGCGAATCGGTGCTCGTGCGTGTGGCCAAGGACCGCATCGTATCGGCCGCACGGAAACAGGATCCCGAAGAGATCGAATTCGACGCAGCGGGATACCAGGCCGGCGAGTTGGCGATGGCGGCTTCACCGTCTCTGTTCTCGTCCTCGAAGCTCATCGTCGTCGATGCCGTCGAGAAGTGCTCGGAGGACTTCCTGGGTGACGCTTTGGCCTATTTGGACGCTCCGAACGATGACGCCGTCGTGGTGCTGCTGCACGCCGGCGGCAACCGGGGAGCGAAGCTCATCAAGAAACTCGACTCCGCCGGCTTCCCGCGCATCGACGCGGCGGTGCTGAAGAACGAAAGCGATCGGGCGAAGTTCGCCCAGACCCGGTTCAAGACCGCGAAGCGGCGCATCGACGAGGCGGGAATGGCCGCGCTCATGTCGGCGCTGGGCTCTGATCTCGCCGAACTCAATGCCGGGGTCGACCAGCTCATCGAAGACACCGAAGGCACGATCACCGCCGAGGTTGTCGACCAGTACTACGGCGGCCGGGTCGAAGCCACCGGCTTCAAGGTCGCCGATGCGGCAGTGGCCGGAGACGCGAAGAACGCACTCAGCCTGCTCAGGCATGCCCTGTCGACCGGGTCCGATCCGGTCCCGCTGGTGGCGGCAGTTGCGATGAAGCTGCGCGGTATGGCGAAGGTGCAGGGGTTCTCCGGCACCAGCGGCGAGCTGGCCTCCGAGCTGAAGATGGCTCCGTGGCAGGTCGACCGGGCCCGCCGGGAGGTGAGGCGGTGGAACGAGGTGGCGCTCGGCCAGTCGCTCATCGCCGCAGCCGAGGCCGATGCGGCAGTCAAGGGCGGTGGACGTGACCCCGTCTACGCCGTCGAATGGTTCGTCTCAGAAGTCGCCCGCCTAGCCCGCCTCCGCTAATTACTACCTGACGGCGGCCCAGCAACCTCGCGCGAGGTTGCTGGGCCGCCGTCAGGTAGCAATAGGGGAAGAGAACGGGGTCCGAACCGTGTGGTTCGGACCCCGTGAAGCTATAGCCTCAGTCGTGCGCTCAGAGAGCGTTGATCTGCGTGGCCAGGCGCGACTTGCGGTTCGCAGCGTTGTTCTTGTGCAGAACACCCTTCGAAACAGCCTTGTCGAGCTTGCGGGCAGCCACAGCATAAGCCTGCTGTGCCTCTTCCTTGTTGCCGGCAGCAATGTTCTCGCGAACGACGCGGACGTACGACCGAACCTCGGACCGGACAGCCTTGTTGCGCTGACGAGCCTTCTCGTTGGTCTTGATCCGCTTGATCTGGGACTTGATATTAGCCAATTTCAACACTCTTTCGTGTTAGTGGTACATGGTCGTGAGGGCGCATCGAACCGACATGATCATCTCCGCGGGGAAACACATCGACGACATCGAATCCGACGGCGTCTTCACCCGACCTCGGCGAGACACACGCCTTGATGAAGACACAATCACCTATGATACAGGCTCTCGTCCCGGGCTGGAAATCCCTGCGCGCCCAGCAGCGCAGGGAAGATGCAGGCTTCGCTCGGTCGGTCTGCCGGGACTTAGCCGGAGATGTGCCCGGCCACCCGGTCGAAGACGTCGCGGGGCATGATCGCGCCTTCCCTGCGGATCGAATCGGGATCGAGCCGGATGATGCGATCGAGGCGGAGCTCCGAGGGCCGACCCTGCGAATCCCAATCCCCGGTGCCGATGTTCATCCACTTCGCGTGCCGGTCCTGCCGGACCTCGCCGACGCCGCCGGGGATGTGATCCTTGCTGGTGAGCATGAGCGCGAGCACCCATCGGCCGTCACGTCCGACGACGAGGGACGGTCGATCCTTGCCTTGCGAGTGGTCCTCCTCGAAGGGGACCCACCCCCAGACGACTTCGCCCGGATCGGCGTCGCCGTCGAGGTCGGGGGAGTAGCTGACCGTGATCGTGCCCGTGTAATCGCCGGGATATGCACCGGATCCGCCCTGGCCGTCCGAGTCGGAACGATCGGCAGAACCCGCCGAGGCGGCACCTCCACCGCCGGACCGTGCCGGATTCGGCCGGCGGGCCTCCGTTGGCTGCGATGCGCCTCCGGAGTTCTTCTTCGACTGCGATTGGCGCAGGTAGCGCAGCCCTTCGCGGACACCGATTCTCGCGGCTCGATTGACCAGTGATCTCCAATTCATATGTCCAGCCTAAACGAGCAGGCTGGCACAGGCTGCAAAGAACTGTGGGCCGATCCGGACGGGCGAACGAGCCGTCACGGTCACGAGAATTCGAGGACCGCCTCGACGGGGAAATGGTCGGAAGGGTACTTCCCGTCGACCTCGAACGTGTCGATGCGCGTGGACAGTGTGCGCAGGCCCGGTGTTGTGAGGATCCAGTCGATGCGCGGCTCGCCTGCCTTCGGACCCTTGTAGCGGTGGAAGGTGCCGATGTCCTCACCGGGAACCTCGGCCGCGGTGTCGGTGAGGCCGAGCTCAGTACAGAAGAAGTCGTAGACCGGGGAGCCGGTGGCGACGTTGAAGTCGCCGGTGACCACGCAGGGATGGGCCGCCTCGGCGATGGTCTCAGCCATGATCCGACCGGACTCGAGACGGGCGCGCTCGGACTTGTGATCGAGGTGGGTGTTGAGCACACGCAGACGCCGGTCGGATTCGAAGTCGCGGACATCGACCGTCGTCAGGGTGCGCGCATGCGAGACTCCCCACGATTCCGAGGCCACGGTGTCGGGCTGTTCGGACAGCCAGCTGATGTCCACGGCTTCCACATCGAAGCGCTTCGAATCGAGGATCACGGCTGTGAACTCGCCGGAGTTGCCGCCGGAGTGGCCCTCTCCGAGCCAGATGTACTCCTCGGGCAGCAGGCTGATGAGCGTCTCGAGCTGGTCGAGTTCGCCCTCCTGGGTGCCGATGAGGTGCGGACGTGCACGCCGGATGAGATCGGCGGCGATGGGCAGCCGCTCGGCCACCGGATGACCGTCCATCGCGGGATAGCGGAGGTTGAAGCTCATGACCCGGAATTCGCTCATGAGACCATCTTCCCCGATCGGCACCGTTCGGCGGGGGCGAATCGCGAAAGATCCGGACGATCACGACGTGCACGCCCGTGGATTCCAGGTCCGCGCGCAAGTCATGAAACAATGGGGGATCCGGTCTGTCTGGGGACCTGGTCTGTCAAAGAAAGGGCGTTCATGTCACCTCAGGTGAATAAGGAAGCTGCAAAGCGGATCTCACCGTCTGCCACCTCACCCGAGTTGATTCGCAATTTCTGCATCATCGCTCATATCGACCATGGCAAATCGACCCTGGCCGACCGCATGCTCCAGATGACCGGCGTCGTCGAGAACCGCGATATGCGTGCCCAGTACCTCGACCGGATGGACATCGAACGCGAACGCGGAATCACCATCAAATCCCAGGCTGTCCGCATGCCGTGGGAGCACGAGGACACCCCGTACGCGCTCAACATGATCGACACTCCCGGGCACGTCGACTTCAGCTACGAGGTCTCGCGGTCCCTGGCCGCCTGCGAGGGCGCCCTGCTGCTCGTCGACTCCGCTCAGGGCATCGAAGCCCAGACGTTGGCCAACCTGTACCTGGCCATGGAGAACGATCTGACGATCATCCCCGTGCTCAACAAGATCGACCTGCCGGCTGCACAGCCGGAGAAGTACGCGGAAGAGCTCGCCAACCTCATCGGCTGCGAACCCGAGGACTGCCTGCTCGTGTCCGGCAAGACGGGCGAAGGCGTCGAGGAGGTCCTCGACCGCATCATCACCGATATCCCAGCGCCCGTCGGCGATGCCGATGCCCCGGCCCGCGCGATGATCTTCGACTCCGTCTACGACACCTACCGCGGTGTGGTCACCTATGTCCGCGTCATCGACGGCTCTCTGTCCCCACGCGAGAAGATCGAGATGATGTCGACCGGAACCACCCATGAGCTGCTGGAGATCGGCGCTTCCATGCCTGAGCCCAAGGCGACGAAGGGACTGGGAGTCGGCGAGGTCGGCTACCTCATCACCGGTGTCAAGGATGTGCGCCTGTCGAAGGTCGGTGACACCGTCACCGCCGCTGCGGGGCCCGCGACAGAGGCCCTCGGCGGCTACCGCGAACCCAAACCGATGGTGTTCTCCGGACTCTTCCCGATCGACGGGTCTGACTACCCGGTGCTGCGCGACGCGCTGGACAAGCTCAAACTCAACGACGCCTCTCTCGCCTACGAACCCGAGACCTCGACGGCTCTGGGCTTCGGCTTCCGCTGCGGATTCCTCGGTCTCCTCCACCTCGAAGTCCTGCGCGACCGCCTGGAACGGGAGTTCGATCTCGACCTCATCTCAACCGCCCCGTCCGTGATCTACGACGTGACCATGGAAGACGGTTCGGAGACCGTGGTGACGAACCCGAGCGAGTACCCGACGGGCAAGATCAAGGAAGTCCGCGAACCGATGGTGCAAGCGACCATCCTCACCCCCAGCGACTACATCGGGGCAGTCATGGAACTGTGCCAGGACCGCCGCGGCAAACTCCAGGGCATGGATTACCTGTCCTCGGATCGCGTGGAGATCCGCTATCGCCTGCCGCTGGCGGAGATCGTCTTCGACTTCTTCGACCAGCTGAAGTCCCGGACCAAGGGCTACGCCTCCCTCGACTACTCCGATGACGGTCAGGACGCCTCCGACCTCGTCAAGGTCGACATCCTGCTGCACGGCGACCAGGTCGATGCGTTCTCCGCGATCGTCCACCGCGACAACGCCTACTCCTACGGTGTGGCGATGGCCGGGAAGCTGCGCAAGCTCATCCCGCGTCAGCAGTTCGAGGTGCCCATCCAGGCGGCCATCGGCTCACGCATCATCGCCCGCGAGACCATCCGCGCCATCCGCAAGGACGTCCTTTCGAAGTGCTACGGCGGCGATATCAGCCGTAAGCGCAAGCTGCTCGAGAAGCAGAAGGAAGGCAAGAAGCGGATGAAGATGGTCGGCACCGTCGAGGTTCCTCAGGAGGCGTTCATCGCGGCCCTGTCCTCCGACGAGCCGGAGACGAAGGACAGCAAGAAGTAAGTGCCCGCACAACCGACCGGTGAGGTCCCTCCGCGCGACGGTTCGCTGCCGACATCGGTGGGGATCGGGGCTGCCGAGCGGCGGCTGAGCCTCTACATCCACGTCCCGTACTGCCGGGTCCGCTGCGGCTACTGCGACTTCAACACCTATACCGCCGACGATCTCGGCCCGGGCGCGTCCCGCGAGGACTACCGCAGCAATCTCGCCCGTGAGCTCGATCTGTCCGTGTCCACCCTCGCCGAGGCGGGGGCCGGCGACCGTGAGGTCTCGACGATCTTCTTCGGCGGGGGCACCCCGACCTTGCTCGCAGCGGATGTGCTCGCCGGGGTGATGGACGATGTCCGTGCCCGCTTCCGCCTGGCCGGGAATGTCGAAGTCACCACCGAAGCCAACCCCGACACCTTGGACCCCGCCTGCATCGCGACCCTGGCCGGAGCCGGTTTCAACCGCATCTCCATGGGCATGCAGTCGGCCGTGCCGCACGTGCTCGCGACCTTGGACCGCACCCACGATCCGGAGAAGATCCCCGAGGTGGCCCGCTGGGTCAAGGACGCCGACCTCGAGCTCAGCCTCGACCTCATCTACGGCACCCCGGGGGAGTCGATCGACGATTGGCGGCGCTCTCTCGACGTGGCCCTGTCCAACGATGTCGATCACATCTCGGCGTATTCCCTCATCGTCGAACCGGGAACGAAGATGGGCGCGATGGTTCGCCGTGGCGAACTGCCGATGCCTGATGAGGATGACCTGGCCGACAAGTACGAGATCGCCGACGCAGCGATCTCCGCTGCTGGTCTGCACTGGTACGAAGTGAGCAATTGGTCGACCGGTCTCGAGACCCGCTGTGAGCACAATATGGCCTATTGGCGCAATGCCGACTGGTGGGGCTTCGGGCCCGGCGCCCACTCACACGTCGGAGGCGTGCGGTTCTGGAATGCCAAACACCCCCGTGCCTGGGCCGATCGGCTGTTGGCGGGGGAGTCCCCGGCGATCGGTCGTGAGGTCCTCGACGTTCAGACTCGGGAGATCGAACGGATCATGCTGGCGGCCAGGATCGACCGCGAGCTGCGTCTCGATTCTCTGGCCCCGGGCAGCGAGCAGGCGATCAGGACATTCGTCAGGCAGGGACTGCTCGACGCCGATGGTGCCGCGACCGGCTGGTTCCAGCCGACTCTGCAGGGACGACTCATGGCCGACTATATGGTGCGCATCCTCACCGAATACGTGTGAATGAGTCTCGCCCCGCCATTCGGGAACGAGTGGCGGGGCGAGCTGTTCAGCGAATCTGCCGGGGTGAGGCTCTCACTGGACGTCAGATCACTTGATCCAGTTCGGCGTCATCGGAATGCGGTAGCCTTCACCGCGGTTGGCTGCCATGCCGGCGATGATCTCGATGACGATCATGTAGATCGAGAGCACCGGCAGGAGCAGGAGGATGAGGAAGCCGATGCCGACGATCGTGAGGATTCCGCCGATCAGCCCGATGCCGAACGCCGCGATGACGCCGATGATCAGCAGATTCAGCGACTGTGCGCCATGATGGCGGAGGAACGGCGACTTGTCCTTGTTGATGATGAAGAGGATGAGCGTGACGATCCAGCCGACACCGACGACGTAGGTGGCGGCGTGAGCGAGGTGCGACCACAGTGCGGTCGTCCGTTCACTCTGATCCGCGTTCCAGAAGCCGAGCGAAGTCGGGCCGTAGGCCGCATCCGGCAGTTCGGCCCCCATGGGCACTCCGGCGGCAGCCGACTGCGCCGAGGATGCTCCCTGGAATCCGTAACCGGGCTGAGAGTGTCCCTGCGGAGCGCTGTACGCCTGCTGAGATCCGTACGGCTGCTGGGCGCCGTCCGCCTGATGTGAACCGTAGCCCGGCTGCGAACCATACGACTGCTGAGGATTCTGCTGCTGAGATCCGGAGGCCGGATTCTGCTGCTGGGAGCCGTAGCCGGCTTGCGGCTGCGAGCCGTAGCCCGGCTGCGATCCCTGCTGAGGGGTCTGCGGCTGCGAGCCGTACTGGGCCTGACCATCCTGCTGGGCCTGACCGCTCTGCTGCGGCTGCGAACCCTGCTGTGGCTGCTGGGTGTACGGCTGCTGCGAGCCCGACTGCGGGGAATAGTTCGGAGGCATCGGCTGTGACTGTCCGTTGTTCGGCTGCTGCGGGTTGTCCGACATGAGAGTCCCTTCAGAGTGTGCGATCACTCCACACTAACCCAGAGAGTCCGGGCAGCCCCAGAGAATCCGGGGTGAGCGGGAATGGTCACTTCACGAAATTGATGGTGAGCGGGAACTTATACCCCTCACCCTTGTTCGCTGCGACGGCCGCGATGATGTAGAAGACGCAGTAGACGAGCGGAACGATGAGCGCCGCATACATGACGATGATGCCGATCCCGAAGGTCACCAGTGCCAGGATGAAACCGACGAAGCCGAAGACGAAGAGCGCACCGAAGGTGACGATCGTGTTCGTGATCATCGCGTTGAGACCCTGACGTGAGTGCTCGCGGACGAACGGCGATCCGTCCTTCTTCACAAGGAACATGATGAGCGGCATGAAGCCGAAGATGAGCGAGCCGAGGTGGGTCCACAATGCCGTGGTCCGGTCGGGTTCGTGGGCCATCCAGAACCGCTCGGAGCCGGGTCCGTAGGCCTGCTCAGGCAGCGAGCGGGAGTCGAACATCGCCGGGTTGTGCATCTGCGGCATACCGTATCCCGGCTGTGCGCCGTATCCCGGCTGGCGCCCGTAGTTCGGCTGAGCGCCGTACGCCTGCTGCGAACCATACCCCGACTGCCCACCGTAGCCCGGCTGACCGCTGTGCGTCTGCGGCTGCGAATACTGCTGGCCCTGCGGCGCGTAGGGCTGCTGCGAACCGGAGGCCTGGGAGTAGTTCGGCGGCATCGGTCGGCTGCCCGGCTGCTCGGGGTGGTACGACATGGGGATCCTTTCGAAGAGTGCTTGCCATTCACCCTAGCCGAGCCAGGTGTCCCGAGGATGTCGGGAAAGCCTCACTCCTGTGACAGATTCGGCACACGCCGACAGCTCCGCGTGACCATGACGCTCCACCGCGCCGCACCACCGACGACTCTCACCCGACGGTGACGAAGTCGATGAGCTCCTCGACGCGACCCGACAGCGTCGGTTCGACGTCGGCGATGGTGCTCACCTTCCCGAGGATGCGCACCCACCCGCGGGCAACATCCCGATGGTCGGCGTGCGGCCATCCGATGCGACGCAGTATTCCCGTCTTCCAATCCTCACCGCGGGGGACGACCGGCCATTCGCGGATGCCGACGACATGGGGTTTCACCGCCTGCCAGATATCGACGTACGGGTGACCGATGATGTGGACGACATCGCGGTAGCGCGGATCGGCACGGACCGCCTCGGCGATCTTCGATTCCTTCGTCCCACTCACCAGATGGTCGGCGAGGACACCGACTCGATGGTCCCGATCCGGACCGAAGGCCTCGAGCTTGTCGGCGACATCATCGAGACCGCCCAGGGGTTCGACGACGACGCCTTCGATGCGCAGATCATCGCCCCAGATCTTCTCGACGAGTTCGGCGTCGTGCTTGCCCTCGACCCAGATCCGCGACCCACGAGCCACCCGAGCCTTCGCTCCGACCACGGCGCGAGACCCCGAGGCCGTCCGTCCGGGCTGCTGCGCCTTCTTCTTCGGCAGCTGCACATCGACGGGCTGGCCCTCGAGGAGGAAGCCCGGCCCCAGGGGAAAGGCACGTACCTTGCCGACGCGATCTTCGAGCTTGACGACGACACCGGCCGTGGTCTTCTCAGCGCCGACGACAGCGCCGACATAGCCGCTCATCGCATCCTCGAGAACCATGCCCAGGCCGAGCTCGACCTGGCGGGACTTCTTCGGGCGGTGCGACGACGGGGAGGAACCGGAGAGCACATCGGGACCATATCGATCAAAAGCATTCACGGGCACCCACCATAATCAAGGACGGTCCCGCAGGCGTGCAGACCCGCAGGCCACCCCTGAAATGAATTCCGGGAACGAGAGGCGTAGAATTGGCACTCAGACTCACAGAGTGCCAAGCGCAGGCACTGGACCGCGATGGATCGGCGAGACGGAGAGGAGATCCGCGATGAACGACAGCAGACGTGCACAGGTGCTGCGCGCCATCATCGAGGACTTCGTCGCCACCAACGAACCCGTGGGATCGAAGGCGATCGTCCAGCGCCACACCCTCGGCGTCTCTCCCGCCACGATCCGCAACGATATGGCCGCGCTCGAACAAGAGGGCTATATCGCCCAGCCCCACACCTCTGCCGGACGGATCCCCACCGACCTCGGCTACCGGATGTTCGTCGACCGGATCGACGAGTTCAAACCGCTGACCACCGCCGAGCGGCGCGCGATCTTCCAGCTCATCGACGGCGACGTCGATCTCGACGAGATGCTCGACCGCACCGTCCGCGTCCTCTCCGGCCTCACCCGACAGGTCGCGCTCATCCAATACCCGACGGTGTCGCGGGCGCGCATCAAGCACATCGAGATCGTCGGTCTCGGGCCCGGCCGAATCCTCGTCGTCCTCATCACCGATGCCGGCCAGGTCGAGCAGAAGACCGTGATCACCCCGAGCCCGCTCGACGAAGACGCCGTCCGCGGACTGCGCGATCAGATCAACGCCGAATTCGCCGGACGCACACTCGCGCAGGTCTTCGGATCGGCCCCCGCCGCCGAGGCGACCGCCACCGAATCGAGTGAGCCGACCGCTCGTGACGACTCCGGGCTCAAACAGGTCAGAGCCGCCGTCGTCGACCTCGTGGCCGCGACGCGTGAAGAGCGCATCATCATGGCCGGCACCGCGAACCTCGCCCGCTCCGGAAGCGAATTCGGAGAGAAGATGGCCCCGATCCTCGAAGCCTTCGAAGAACAGGTCGTCCTGCTCAGGCTGCTCACCTCGATGGCAGAAGACCACGAGGAGATCAGCGTGCGCATCGGGCGTGAGAATACTCACGAATCATTCAGCTCGACTTCCGTCGTCGCCGCCGAATATGGTCATGACGCGGGTTCCTCGGCCAGACTGGCAGTGCTCGGCCCGACCCGAATGGACTATCCGACGACGATCTCGGCAGTCCGTGCCGTCGCCAAATACGTGTCCTCGATCCTCGATCGAGGGTAGGTCCCTTGACATCGACCAGGGGCACCCGCAGGCGGGCAGCGCATCACCGGTGAGCACCGCGCAAGGACGCAGCCACCACCACGAACAGAGAAGACCACTACGTCAGGGAGAGAGAAGTTTCTGTGGCCGATCACTATGAAACACTCGGAGTGTCCAAAGATGCTTCCGCGGCTGAGATCAAGTCGTCGTACCGGAAGCTGGCACGCAAGTACCACCCGGACGTCAATCCCGGTCACGAGGACGAATTCAAGGCCATCTCACTGGCCTACGATGTGCTCTCCGACCCGGAGAAGCGCCGCAACTACGATATGGGCGGCGGCGAGAACGGTCAGGGCTTCCCGGCCGGCGGCGGATTCGGCGGATTCGGCGACATCTTCGAGACCTTCTTCGGCGGCGGCGGCGGTCAGGCCGGGGGTCCGATCCCGCGCACCCAGCGCGGCAAGGATGCCCTCGTCGGAGTCAATATCGACCTGAAGACCGCGGCCTTCGGCGGCACCGTCGACCTCGATGTCACCACTGCAGTCGTCTGCGACACCTGTTCGGGCGCCGGCACGCAGGAAGGCACGAAGATCGAGACCTGCTCGCTGTGCCACGGAGCCGGCAGCGTCCAGCGCATGACCCGGACCCTGCTGGGTCAGATGGTCACGAACCAGACCTGCAACTCCTGCCACGGCTTCGGCACCGTCATCCCGAACCCCTGCCTCAACTGCCAGGGCGACGGACGAGTGCGCAAACAGCGGACCATGAAGATCCGGATCCCCGCCGGGGTCTCCGACGGCACCCGCATCCAGCTGAGCAGCCAGGGTGAAGTCGGCCCCGGAGGCGGACCCGCCGGTGACCTCTTCGTCGAGGTCATGGTCACCCGCCACGAGGTCTTCCAGCGCGACGGCGACAACCTCCGGGCCGCCGTCTCCGTGCCGATGACCGC
This sequence comes from Brevibacterium sediminis, assembly GCF_013623905.1. GTDB lineage: Bacteria > Actinomycetota > Actinomycetes > Actinomycetales > Brevibacteriaceae > Brevibacterium > Brevibacterium sediminis. The sequence continues at coordinate 862,174 of NZ_JABKDD010000001.1, read as the reverse complement.
AGCGACCCTGGGTGCGACCATCCCGTTCGAGACCTTCGACGGCACTCAGGACCTCACCATCGCCGCCGGCACCCAGTCCGGCACCATCGTCAAACTTCCCGGGCTCGGAGCCGCCCGCCTGCGTTCGGAGACCCGCGGCGACATGCTCATCACCGTCGACGTCCTCACCCCGGACAAACTCGACGACGAACAGCGTGAACTGCTCGAGAAACTCGCCGAACTGCGCGGCGAAGAGACACCGCGTGCCCAGATCTCGACCGAGAACCGCGGAATGTTCTCCCGCATGCGTGAGAGGTTCGCCGGTCGGTGAGTCTTCCCGTCTTCCGCTCCGCCACCGCCGCCGAGGCGGTCGTCGGGTCCGCCCTCACCTTCGGTGAGGACGTGGCCGGGCACGCGGTGCGGGTGCGTCGGATCGGTCCCGGCGAGGAAATCGACATCGTCGACGGGGAAGGCACACGTGCGCGCGGAACCGTCACGGCCGCCTCGGCGAATGAGCTGACGATCGATGTCACCGAGGTGACGGTCGAGGAGCGCACGGGCCCGCGCCTCGTCCTCGTCCAAGCCCTGGCCAAGGGCGACCGGGACCTGCAGGCCATCGAAACAGCCACGGAGATCGGCGTCGACGACGTCATTCCCTGGGCCGCTGAACGCTCGATCGCCGACTGGCCGGCCAAGAAGCGGGAGAAGATGGCCGCGAAATGGGAGAACCTCCTCGGAGCGGCCTCCCTGCAGGCCAGACGAGCACGATTTCCCATCCTCCACGGCCTCGCCCGCGGAGCCGCCCTGGCCAAGACCCTCGACGACGCCGATGCGGTCTTCGTCCTCCACGAGACCGCTCAGCGCAGGCTCTCCGAAGCGCTGAATAGCCTGATCGCGAACGACTCGGCGCAGCCGCCGGAGCGCATCGTCTTCGTCGTCGGCCCCGAGGGCGGCATCAGCAACGGCGAACTCGATGCACTGACCGGCTGTGGAGCAATCCCGGTGCTGCTGGGACCGACGATCCTGCGCTCGTCATCGGCGGGACCCGCCGGTCTCGTCCTGGCCCAGAATTCATTGGGCCGTTGGTGAGGCATCGGACTAGGATGGAAGCACACTCAGGCGCTGCCGGTGACGGTGCGCTCACTTGCAAAGGAACATTCTGGACATCACCCCACCGAACCCGAACTCCATGAACCCCACCGACTCGGACACCGGCGACGGTGCCGCACGCGATGATGCCGTGACGGACACCCAAGGTGCCGATCGTGACACCGTGCGATTGGTCATCCCCGACTCCATCGACCTCGTCGCCTTCTTCGGTCCCGGGGAATCGAACCTGCGCGCCCTGGAGAAGACCTTCGCCGACCTCGACATCCACGTCCGGGCCAATCAGGTCCAGGTCACCGGCAACCCGAAACGCGTCGAAGCTTTCGTCAGCGTCATCGGGGAACTCAAGAAACTCCACGCGGCCGGCCATCGCATCAACGAAGAGACGATCGAGAGGGTCACGACGTTCTCCTCCGAGGGAGCGGCCGCCTCGGCGGTGCTGGGCACGAACATCCTCTCCACCAGGGGAAAGTCGATCCGTCCGAAGACGATGGGCCAGCACGACTACGTCAGGGCCATCCGCAACCACACGATCACCTTCGGCATCGGTCCGGCTGGAACCGGCAAGACGTACCTGGCGATGGCCATGGCCGTCAACGCCCTCCAGCACAAAGAGGTCTCACGGATCATCCTCACCCGGCCGGCCGTCGAAGCCGGGGAGTCCCTGGGCTACCTGCCGGGCACGCTCAACGACAAGATCGACCCGTATGTGCGTCCGCTCTATGACGCCCTGCACGACATGGTCGACCCGGAATCGATCCCGCTGCTCATCGAGACCGGAACGATCGAGGTCGCGCCCCTGGCCTATATGCGCGGGCGCACCCTCAACGACGCGTTCATCATCCTCGACGAAGCACAGAACACGACGGCCGAGCAGATGAAGATGTTCCTCACCCGCCTCGGCTTCGGGTCACGCATGGTCGTCACCGGTGACATCTCCCAGATCGACCTGCCGGGCAAGACCCGCAGCGGACTCAAGGTCGTCCGCGACATCCTCGACGGAATCGAGGACCTGCAGTTCTGCGAACTGGGCAGCAAGGACGTCGTCCGGCATTCGCTGGTGACGAAGATCGTCGAAGCCTACGACCTGTGGGGGAATGCCGAATGAACACCGAGATCCTCAACGAGACCGACGCCGAGGTGGACCTCGACGAAGTCGTGGCCCTGACCGAATATCTCGGTGAAGCCCTGCACATGCACCCCGGTGCGGAGCTGGCCGTGACCATGGTCGACTCAGCGGCCATGTCCGAACTCCACGTCACCTGGATGGACCTCGAAGGACCGACCGACGTGATGTCCTTTCCCATGGATCAGCTCCACCAGGGCGAGCCGGAGAAGCCGACCGAAGGTCAGATGGGCGACATCATCATCTGCCCCGAGGTCGCCGAGGCTCAGGCTCGGGCGGCCGGTCATTCGACGATGGACGAGGTCCTTCTGCTGACCGTCCACGGATTCCTGCACCTGCTCGGCTACGACCACGGTGAGCCCGAAGCGCGGGAAGAGATGTTCGCTCTCCAGCGGCATCTGCTGCTGACCTTCTTCGCGGCTCGCTACGACGGTCGCACCGACATTCCCACCCCCACCGAGGTCTGATCGTGTTCATGTTCTTCCTCGGGGCGGCACTGTGCCTCATCATCGCAGCCACCCTCTCCGCCGTGGATGCCGCGCTGCGCAACGTCTCCCACCATGCGGTCGAAGAGGCGAAGGAGGACGGCAAGCGCTCAGCGGTGCGTGTCGAGAGGATCCTCGCGGACCTGCCGACGAACATCAACGTCATCATCTTCGTCCGCAACTTCCTCGAAGCACTCGCCACGGTGTTCATCGCCCTGGCCTACGATTCCTACTACTCCGTGGGACCGCTCATGGTCTTCCTCACGGTGATCACCGCCTCGGTGGCGGTCTTCATCATCGCCGGAGTCTCCCCACGTACGATCGGCAAGCGCCGGTCGCTGGCAGTCAGCCTCAACCTCAGCTGGGTCGTGCGCATCGTCCTCGTCGCGCTCAAACCGCTCACCCGCATCCTCGTCGTGCTCGGCAATCTGCTCACACCGGACCAGGTGTACAAGGACGGTCCGTTCGTGACCTCAGAACAGCTGCGCGACCTGGTCGAGCGGGCGAGCGAATCCGACATCATCGAAGACGGCGAACGCGAGATGATCCAGTCGGTGTTCAACCTCTCCGACACCTCGGCGAACGAGGTCATGGTGCCGCGCACCGACCTCATCACCGTTGATGCGGACGTGAGCCTGCAGAAGGCGATGAACCTGTTCTTCCGCTCCGGCTTCTCCCGCATCCCCGTCTGCGGGGAGGACCTCGACGACGTCCGCGGAGTCGCCTACCTCAAGGACGTCGCCCGCCGCCTCCACCTCCACCCCGAGGAGGCCGACCGTCCCGTGGGCAACCTGGCCCGCACCGTCCTGTTCGTCCCGGAGACGAAGCCGGCCGATGACCTGCTGCGGCAGATGCAGCTGGACTCGACGCATCTGGCGATCCTCATCGACGAATACGGCGGCACCGCAGGGCTGGTGACCATCGAGGACATCGTCGAAGAGATCGTCGGCGAGATCGAAGACGAATACGACAACGGCGATGACGAACTCGTCGCCGCCGAAGACGGATCGTTCATCATCAGCACCCGCATGTCGATCTCCGACTTCGCCGAATACTTCGATGTGCGCATCGACGAAGACGATGTCAACAGCGTCGGCGGACTGCTCTCGAAGCTCATCGACCGCGTGCCCATCGACGGCTCGCATGCGTCGATCGAGGGCCTCGAGATCGAAGCCATGGAGGGCCAGGGCCGACGCCACCGAATCACGCACGTGCGGGTCACCCGCACCCACGAGAACAGCAGACACGCACAGCGCACCGCCGCAGCCGAAGGTTCGGGGACGAAGGAAGAGGACTGAGATGGAATTTCGCACGGACTACCCCGATGACTATCGGGCCGGCTTCGCCTGCTTCGTGGGTCGCCCGAATACGGGCAAATCAACCCTGACGAACGCCCTGGTGGGGGAGAAGGTCGCGATCACCTCGGCCAAACCTCAGACGACCCGGCATACGATCCGCGGAATCGTCCACAAGGACGACCATCAGCTCATCCTCATCGATACCCCCGGACTGCACAAACCGCGCACCCTGCTCGGTTCCCGACTCAACGATCTGGTGGCATCCACGCTGGGTGAGGTCGACGTCATCGGCTTCTGCCTGCCCGCCGATGAGCCGATCGGTCCCGGCGACCGCTATATCGCCTCCCAGCTGGCGCTGCTGGACGGACGGACCCCGATCGTCGCGCTCGTGACGAAGGTCGACCGGGTGCCCAAGGACAAGATCGCCGAGGCGCTGCTGGCCGTCGGCGAGCTCGCCGACTTCGCCGATGTCGTCCCGGTCTCCGCAGTCGAGGACTTCCAGGTCGACACCGTCGATTCGGTGCTCGCGGCGCATCTGCCGAAATCTCCTCCGCTCTACCCCGACGGCGACCTCACGGACGAGCCGGAAGAGAAGATGATCGCCGAGCTTGTGCGCGAAGCGGCCCTCGAGGGAGTGCGTGACGAACTGCCCCATTCCCTGGCTGTGCAGGTCGAGGAGATGTACCCGCGGGAAGGGCGCCGCGAGGACAATCCGCTGTGGAACGTCCACGTCAACCTCTATGTCGAACGTCCCAGCCAGAAGGCCATCATCATCGGCAAGGGCGGCAGCCGGCTGAAGACCATCGGGTCGGAATCCCGGCAGGGCATCGAGCGGCTCCTCGGCACGAAGGTCTACCTCGACCTGCACGTCAAGGTGGCCAAGGACTGGCAGCGCGATCCCAAACAGCTCGGCCGCCTCGGCTTCGACTTCAACAACTGATCTGCCGGGTCGGTCGCCGCTGGTGATGCGAACAACTCGCCGGCGGGGCGGTGGACGGACGGCGGGAGCGCCGCGGATGCGTTGCCTGTGACGGGCACCACCCTATTGGGCCCGAGTTGAACCGGGCACTCGAGCCTGCCTTAGACTAGGCCGAGTGAATGCCGAGCAGACTCTGGTCGCACTGAGCGACCGATCCCCACAGGTTGCCCCCGAAGAGCTCATCGCAGGTCTCGTGCCGCCGCCTCAGTTCGAGGACGTGTCCTTCGACAGCTACCGCACCGACCCCGCGGAGCCCTCGCAGGAAGAGGCACGGAACAAGCTGCGGGAATTCACCCAGCGCTCGACCGACAAGGGATTCTTCGGCAAGCTGTTCTCGAAGGGAAGCTCTGGTGCCAAGGGCGTCTACCTCGACGGCGGCTACGGTGTCGGCAAGACTCACCTGTTGGCTTCGGCCTGGCATGCCAACGAGAAGCCGGCGACCTTCGGCACCTTCGTCGAATACACGAACCTCGTCGGGGCCTTGGGCTTCGCCCGGGCTCGCGACGACCTGTCGAAGATGAAGCTCGTCTGCGTCGACGAATTCGAACTCGACGATCCCGGCGACACCGTGCTCATGTCCCGGCTGATGCGTGAACTCACCGACGCCGGAGTGAAGATCATTGCGACATCGAACACTCTGCCCGGGTCTCTGGGGGAGGGGCGCTTCGCCGCTCAGGACTTCCTGCGTGAGATTCAGGCGCTGGCCGATCAGTTCGAGGTCTATCGCATCGACGGCAAGGACTATCGTGCCCGTGAGTTGACCGCTCCAGCCGACCCGTTGCCGGAATCCGAACTCGATTCGGCGGCGAGCCAGCTTGACGGAGTTGTGGCTCGCGATGACTTCTCCGCGCTGCTCAGCCACCTGTCCACCGTTCACCCTTCACGTTACGGGCGGATGGTCGACGGAATCGACGCGGCTGTGTGGGAGAACGTGCGCACGATCGACAACGAGAGCGTGGCTCTGCGCTTCGTGGCGCTCGTCGACCGGCTCTACGACCGCAATGTGCACATCATCAACTCCGGTGCCGCTCTCGACAAGGTCTTCACTGAAGAATCGCTGGCCGGCGGATACAAGAAGAAGTACATGCGCTGCCTCTCACGACTGACCGCTCTGTCGTCCTGAGCCGAGAAACCATCGACGCCCGTCGCACCTCTGATGAAGGTGGGACGGGCGTCGGTCGTCTCTCAGTGCAGGCCGATCACGTCGAAGAGACGCAGGTCCGGGACCCAATCGGGCAGGCCGGTGAGTTTCAGGGTGAGCCACACGATCACAGCCACGAAGGCGGCTGTCACGGCCCCGGTGGTCCATCGCACCCATAGGGGCTGCGCCATGATCCAATGCGTCCAGCGTTCGACGTTGTCCCTAACGAAGCGCAGAAGCCGCTGAGCCCAGTGGAACTCGCTGGAGATGATGAACAGGCCGATGATGACGATGAGCCAACCGGGGCCGGGCAGTGGAACGAGAGCGAGTCCGATGAGCACGACGAGTGTGCCGAGGCCGCCGACGATGGTGCGATAGAGGCGTGCGGTGTGAGGGTTGGCCAGCACTGTGCGCCGCCAGCGGAGGAACCCCAGACGCAGTTTCCGCCACGGTCGGGGACCTTGTCGGTGGTGGCGTGACAACCAGCCTTTCGGGCGGGTCTGCGGGCTCTCTGCATTCACCCAACCACTATAAGATGGTGACCCTGAAAGCTTGATCGATGCGTGTGACCACGATCACCCGATTCTGATTTTGCGTAAGCCGCTACCTGCGTATAGAGTTATATCTCGTTGCCAGGGAAACCGGGCAGCGAAAAATGCGGATGTGGCTCAGTTGGTAGAGCATCACCTTGCCAAGGTGAGGGTCGCGGGTTCGAGTCCCGTCATCCGCTCGGAGGCGTCATGGCACTGCCTTGGCGGTGGCGTGGCCGAGAGGCGAGGCAGCGGCCTGCAAAGCCGTATACACGGGTTCGAATCCCGTCGCCACCTCGGATGACCGGCAGGAATGTCGGTTGACCAGCGCGATTGGCGCAGCGGTAGCGCGCTTCCTTCACACGGAAGAGGTCACTGGTTCGATCCCAGTATCGCGCACAGGGACCCTCGGGTTCCGGTGCAACAAATGAATAGAGCGCGATTGGCGCAGCGGTAGCGCGCTTCCCTGACACGGAAGAGGTCACTGGTTCGATCCCAGTATCGCGCACAGAAGAAGCCCCGAGTGTTCCACTCGGGGCTTCGTGCATTCACGCTTGAGTTTCTTTCGCAATAGCTCACTTTTGGGCGAATAGCCTATGTTTGAAACAGGGCTGTTCACTCTAAGCTGGGCTGAACCCGCGAAACTGGATTGTGTACGTTTAGTTCACCGTGTTCCAGGACTGAAACGCGGTCAGCATGCGGTATCAAAGGGGTTTGCTAGTACGCTAGGTGTTGTACTAAACGACGATGACTCGGAGCACCTATGTCTACTCCTCAGAACCCGTACGGTTCGGGTGACGGTTCGCCCAACAACCCCAACGGGCAGAACCCGAACAACCAGCCGCCGAATGCCCCCAACTACGGCAACGATCAGAATGCCGGTCAGCAGCCCGGTCAGTACGGTTCGGGGCAGCCCGGTCAGCAGTACGGATCGTCGGGCGACCAGCCCAATGGTTCGCAGCCGAACTACGGTCAGGGCGGCAACGACGGCTCGCAGCAGTACGGACAGCAGGCTCCCCAGTACGGCTCCCAGCCGAACTACGGTGCGTCGAACGATCAGAATCAGTATGGCCAGAACCAGTACGGCCAGGACCCGAACAATCAGAACCAGTACGGTCAGGGTCAGCCTGACCAGAATCAGTACGGGGACAACCAGTACGGACAGAACCCCTACGACACCAACGCGCAGGGATACGACGCCAACCAGTATGGTCAGCAGCCGGCCTACGCCGGTGCCGACGGATCCTCCGATCAGTTCATTCCGGCCAATCCCAACTCCGGCTACGGCCAGTACCCATCCGGGTCGGGCGGCAACACCTCGAAGAACATCTGGGGCATCCTCGCCCTCATCGGCGGCATCGTCGGCGTCCTCGGATCGTTCTTCTTCGGTATCGGCGCGATCTTCGGTATCGCAGCGGTGATCTTCGGCTTCGTCGGGCTCTCCGCGGTCAAGAAGAACTTGGCCAGCAACAAGGGCCTCAACATCACCGGTATCGTCCTCGGTTTTCTCTCGGTAGTCATCGCGATCATCTCGATCGTCGCGACCGTCATGTTCGGTGCCTTCATCTTCAACGCAGCCGAAGAGGCTGCCAGCTCATCCGCCCCCGCCGACCCGAGCCAGGGTGCTGGACAGGATCCGAGCCAGGGCTCCGGCGGCTCCGACGGCGGAGACGCCGCTCCTGCTCAGGCCGGCGAGGTCGAGATCGGCACCGACGTCACTGCCCAGATCAGTGTCCGCGAGGGCACCGCATCGTCGTCCGCCTCCGGAGCCGAATCGACCAATGGTGAGATCGCCATCGTGACGATGACCGTGAAGAACAACTCGAGCTCCGATGTCGAGATGACTCTCACGAACCTGACTGCCAACAACGGCGGCAGCACGGAATATGACGACGTCTTCGACGGCGGAAACTACAAGGGCTCTCTGGCCTTCACCGATCCGGTTCCTGCCGGCGGCGAAACGACCTATGAATTCGCCTACGCCGTCCCCAAGGCCGAAATCGATGGCATGCACCTCAAGCTCGAACTCATCGACGACCTCGGCAAGGGCACTGACTTCGAGTTCTACAAGCAGTGACACCCTGTTCCCCGAGGTGACAAGGCCCTTTCGGCCCTGACGCCCCGGGCACAGGCTTCGACAGACTCAGTGTGGGTGGCAGTCATTCGACTGCCACCCAACTGATTTGTCACAAGCGAATTGGTACTAGAATCTGAGGATGACCAGCCCACCGAAAGGGCCGGTCGAATGAACACATGACGAACGGAGAAGATCAGTGGCAGACAGCATCGACTGCGCGGGCGAAAGCATTCCCTGGAAAGAGGGTCTGACCGGAACGGAGATCTTCTCCACCGACCGCACAGTCGTCGCCATGTGGCTGAACGGCGAACCCGCCGACCTCAGCCGCGAGCTGCAGTCAGGAGACCGGATCGCTCCGATCACCATCGACTCCGACGCCGGACTCGACATCCTGCGCCACTCCACCGGTCACGTCACCGCTCAGGCCGTCCAGGAGCTCTTCCCCGGAACCAAGCTCGGCATCGGGCCCTACATCACCGACGGCTACTACTTCGATTTCGACGCCGCCGAACCCTTCACCCCTGAGGACCTCAAGGCGATTCAGAAGAAGGCCGCCCAGATCGTCAAGTCCGGTCAGACCTTCAACCGCGTCGTCGTCTCCGAAGAGGAAGCCCGCGAGCGGATGGCCGACGAACCGTACAAGCTCGAACTCATCAACGACAAGGGCAAGGGCGGCGACGAGGAGACCTCTGTCGAGGTCGGCGGCGGTGAACTCACCGTCTACGAGAACGTTGACCGCAAGGGCGAGGTCGTCTGGCAGGACCTCTGCCGCGGCCCCCACCTGCCCAACACCAAGCTCATCGGCAACGGCTTCGCCATCACCCGATCCTCGGCGGCCTATTGGCGCGGCGACCAGGCGAATGCGAGCCTGCAGCGCGTCTACGGAACCGCCTGGGCGTCGAAGGACGACCTCAAGGCCTACCAAGACCGCATCGCCGAAGCCGAGCGTCGCGACCATCGCAAGCTCGGTGCCGAGATGGACCTGTTCTCGTTCCCCGAAGAGCTCGGCTCCGGCCTGCCCGTCTTCCACCCCAAGGGCGGGGTCATCAAACGCGAGATGGAGGACTACGTCCGCGCCCGTCATATCGACGAGGGCTTCGAATACGTCGGGACCCCGCACATCTCGAAAGAGACGCTGTACTACACCTCCGGACACCTGCCCTACTACGGGGAGAACATGTTCCCGGCGATGTCCGTCGACGAGGTCCGCGACGAGTCCGGCGAAGTCGTCAAGGAGGGCACTCCCTACCGGCTCAAGGCCATGAACTGCCCCATGCACAACCTGATCTACCGCTCCAGAGGCCGCTCCTATCGCGACCTGCCGCTGCGGCTGTTCGAGTTCGGCACCGTCTACCGTGACGAGGCATCCGGAGTCATCCATGGCCTCACGCGGGTCCGCGCCCTGACCCAGGATGACTCCCACTCCTATGTGGCACAGGAAGACGCGGGCAAGGAGATCCGCCACCTGCTGAACTTCGTGCTCAGCCTGCTGCGCGACTTCGGCCTCGACGACTTCTACCTCGAACTTTCCACCCGCGACGAGGACGGAAAGAAGGCCGACAAGTTCATCGGCTCCGACGAACAGTGGGCCGAAGCCACCAGCGTGCTCGAGGAGGTCGCTCAGGAGACCGGGCTCGAACTCGTCCCCGACCCGGGCGGCGCCGCCTTCTACGGCCCGAAGATCTCCGTCCAGGCCCGCGACGCCATCGGCCGCACCTGGCAGATGTCGACCGTCCAGCTCGACTTCAACCAGCCCGAGCGCTTCGGACTCGAATACGTCGCAGCCGACGGCTCCCGCAAACAGCCGGTGATGATCCATTCGGCGAAGTTCGGTTCCATCGAACGCTTCCTCGGCGTGCTCACCGAGCACTATGCCGGTGCCTTCCCCGTGTGGCTGGCGCCCGTGCAGGTGGCCTGCATCCCCGTGGCCGATGAGTTCAACGACTACCTCGCCGAGGTGGCCGACCAGCTGCGCAGGTCCGGGGTCCGCGTCGAGATCGACGACAGCGACGACCGATTCCCGAAGAAGATCCGCAACGCCTCGAAGTCGAAGGTGCCCTTCACCCTCATCGCTGGCGGAGAGGACCGCGACGCCGGTGCCGTGTCCTTCCGCTTCCGCAACGGCGAACAGGAGAACGGCGTCCCCGTCGCCGAGGCGGTGCGACGGATCCTCGACGCGATAGAGACCAAGGCCCAGGTATGAGCGGAGGCGACGACAGCCGAACCGCAGCAGAGAACTCGGACGGCCGCCTCGGCGAAGGGATTCCCTACCCCGAGGCTGCCGCCGGGTTCCCCGGGGAACCCGACGGATTCCAGCGTCTGTGGACCCCGCACCGGATGGTCTACATCGACGGACAGGACAAACCGAAGGACGACCGCGCCGAGGAGTGCCCGTTCTGCACTGCGCCGTCGAAGACCGACGAGGACGGACTCATCGTCGCCCGCGGTCAGCACGTGTACGCGGTGCTCAACCTCTACCCGTACAACCCGGGCCACCTGCTCATCTGCCCCTATCGTCACGTGGCCGACTACACGGATCTGACCCAAGAGGAGACCGTCGAACTCGCCGAGTTCACGCAGAAGGCGATGCGCGTCATCCGGGCCGTATCCGGACCTCACGGATTCAACCTTGGCATGAACCAGGGACCCGTGGCCGGCGCAGGCATCGCCGCCCACCTGCACCAGCACGTCGTCCCGCGCTGGGGCGGAGACGCGAACTTCCTGCCCGTGATCGCCCAGACCAAAGCCCTGCCGCAAGTGCACGCCGATGTGCAGGCACGGCTCAAAAAGGAATGGAACAGATGAATCCTGAAGACCTCGGCACTCTTGCCGAGTACTCCTCACCCGTGCTGCGCGGCGACGACGCCGTCATCACGATCCGACGACCCGACCTCGAGTCCAACAGCTACCTCTCCCAGCTGTTCTCCTTGAGCGACGACAACTCCAGACGGCTGACTCACTCATGGTCGGACTCGAATCCAGAGTGCGGCCTGAATTGGTCCGGGTACCTGAGCGCGGAGAAGAAAGCCGCCCCGCAGCTCTTCGTCGGCGACAGCCTGGAGACGGCACACCAGATCACGGACAACCACCTCGGCGTGTCCGAATTCGCCCTCGACGACACCCGTTCCAGGGCCCTCTACGTCGCCCGCGTCGCCGAACCCGGACGTTACGGGCTCGACGATGCCATTCCGGCGGCCGAAGAAGCTCCACGCCGGATCACCACGGCCTCCTACCTGGCCAACGGCCTCGGCTATACGAACGACCGTCCGGCCCGCGCCTTCCTCGTCGACCTCGCCGAACCCGGTCTCGGCACCGTGGGCCTGCGCGGGGCGTCCGAAGTTCCGCTGTCGACTCTGCTGACGACCCCGGACAGCGACGTCCACGATCCGCAGTTCTCCCCGGTCGGCACGCGAGCGTCCGTGGTCTCCGCGCTCCACTCCGACCAGGGGCAGCCCGACCTGCGCTCGACGGTCTGGCTGCTCGGGGGAGAGGCGCCGACGCCACTCGAGCTGCCGTCCATGGACATCGGTCTGCACCGGTGGCTCGACGAAGACACCGTTGTGCTGATCGGCAACGCACTGACCCGTGACGAACTCGACTTCGTCGGCCAGATGCCCGGGCTCTTCATCCACACCGTATCGACCGGCTCCACGAGGCGGCTGACCGACCCGGAGACCGTGGCGCTGGCACCGATCCCGCCGCAGATCCACGGGGGAGCGGTCATCGCCGTCGTCGACACAGACGGGGCCACCCGGATCGTTCGCATCGGCCTCGACGCCGCAGAGATCGGCGTGAACGACCTCGAGTTCCTCACCGACGACACCACCGTCGTCAACGGCTTCGACGCCGACGAGGAAACGCTCGTCTTCACCGGATCGACACCGCACTCTCCGGCCGTGCTCGGCCGTATCGCCCTCGGCGGGCCCGCGGATTCCGGGGCCGCCTCGGCGCTGGGGTCCTCTGTCATCGTCAAGGAGCATCCGGCACCGGCGAACTCCGTCCTTCCCCAGGTGCTGCGGGTGCCAGGCGATTCCGGGACGATCACCGGCTGGCTGGCCAAACCGCACGGCGACGGGCCGTTCCCCGTCATCCTCAACATCCACGGCGGGCCCTTCGCCCAATACACGCATTCGTGGTTCGACGAGACCCAGGTGCTCACGTCCGCAGGTTACGCCGTCGTGTTCTCGAACCCGCGCGGATCCGGCGGACGGACCCGCAGCTGGGGGACCGCCGTCCAGGGAGACATGGCGGCTCCGGCAATGGCCGATGTGCTCGCCGTCCTCGACCATGCCCTCGACCTCGATCCCTCCCTCGACCGCAGCCGTCTGGGCATCCAGGGCGGATCGTATGGGGGATATCTCACAGCCATGACGATCGCCGCGGACCATCGCTTCCGCGCCGCCATCGTCGAACGCGGCTACCTCGACCCCGACAGCTTCGTCGGGACCTCCGACATCGGCCGCTTCTTCACCGAGGAGTACACGAGCCGCAGCAGTGAGGCGATCGCGGCCCAATCACCTCTGGCCCACGCTCCACAGGTCGGCACACCGACCTTGGTGATGCACTCGGAACTCGATCTGCGCTGCCCGCTGGAGCAGGCACAGCAGTATTATGCGGCCCTCCAGAGATCCGGGGTCGACACCGAGATGCTCATCTTCCCCGGGGAGAACCACGAGCTCTCCCGGGCCGGGCAGCCCCGCCACCGCAGGCAGCGCTTCGAAGCCATCCTCGACTGGTGGGATCGCCGTCTGGGCGGCGAAGATCGGGAACAGTCACAGGATGGCCGACATCGTCCTGAGGCAGCTGATCCCGCTGTGGCCGCAGCGGCCGACTCCGCGTCATGAGCGCCGAGTTGGCCGGGACCGCGCAGAGCCGATATCGTTCTCTGGGCCGCTGTCGCGCTCTTGCCGAAATCCCCCAGCGTCATTATTCTGCAAACACTTGCCTCCCTTCGCCGCCGACCACTGGAGAAACATGAAACCTCGTAAAGCCTCACGGGTCGTATTACTCAATGAGCGCGACGAGGTTCTCCTGATCCGTGCCCAGGATCTGCTGACCCCCAGCCACCAATGGTGGATGACCTGCGGAGGCGGTTCCGAACTCGGCGAGTCGGCAGCGCAGACGGCGGCCCGGGAACTGGCCGAGGAGACCGGGATCGAATGCGAACCTCACGAACTCATCGGTCCCTTGGCCACGCGCGACGAGGTCTTCGAATTCACGGAGAAGTCGCTGCGCCAGGTCGAAACCTACTTCGCGTTCCGCACCAGCGAGGACATCGAGCTCGAAGACGCGGTCTGGACGGACATCGAGAAGCGCAGCCTGCTCGAATTCCGCTGGTGGACCCGGGAGGAGCTCCTGGCCACGACGGAGACGATCTACCCGAAGAACCTCCTCGGCCTCATCGACCTGGCCACCGCCGGGTCCGTTCCCGACGTGCCGCTTGTCATCGACTGAGCTCACGATCGCGGTCCTGTGCAGGTCCGCAGTGCGGTCCGGTGGGAGTCCGCACGGAATCGCGAACGGGAAGTCTGCACGAGTCGGCGCGGTCAGCGTATAGACTTGAGAGGCTGTAACTACAGGAAGGAACACCAGTGTCAGGTCATTCCAAATGGGCAACGACTAAACACAAGAAGGCTGCCATCGATGCCAAGCGCGGCAAGCTCTTTGCCAAGCTGATCAAGAACATCGAGGTGGCCGCACGCAACGGTGGACCCGACCCCGACGGCAACCCGACGCTGTTCGATGCGATCCAGAAGGCGAAGAAGAACTCGGTTCCCGCGGACAACATCACCCGTGCGGTCAAGCGCGGCGGCGGTCTCGACGGCTCCGGAGTCAACTACGAGACGATCATGTACGAAGGCTACGCCGCCGGCGGTGTGGCACTGCTCATCGAATGTCTCACCGACAACCGCAACCGCGCCGCCTCCGAGGTGCGCGTGGCCGTGACCCGCAACGGCGGTTCGATGGCCGATCCCGGTTCGGTGACGTACAACTTCAACCGCAAGGGCGTCATCACCGTGGGCGCTGAGGAGACCGACGAAGAGGCCATTCTGCTGGCGACCATGGACGCCGGAGCCGAAGAGGTCAAGGAAGTCGGCGAGAAGTTCGAGATCATCTGCGAGGCCACCGACCTCGTGGCCGTGCGTACGGCCCTCGTCGACGCCGGAATCGACTACGACTCGGCCGAGGCCTCCTTCGTGCCCGAACTCGAGGTCAGCCTCGACGCAGAGACCGCGAGCAAGGTCTTCTCCCTCATCGATGCGCTTGAAGACAGCGACGAGGTGCAGAACGTCTACTCGAACGCCGATGTCAGCGATGAGGTCCTCGCCGAACTCGATGCCTGATGCGCATCCTCGGTGTTGATCCCGGCCTGACCCGGTGCGGGCTCGGTGTCATCGACACCCTGCCCGCCCGGAAGGCGAAGATGGTCGCCGTCGACGTCTTGCGGACTCCTTCGGCCGATTCCGTCGACCTCCGTCTCGGTGCCATCGCCGAGGCGTTCGACAGCTGGTTGGACACGTACCGTCCCGATGTCGTGGCCATCGAACGCGTCTTCGCCCGCAACGATGTGTCCACGATCATGGGCACCGCCCAGGCATCGGGACTGACCATGGGATTGGCTGCCCGACGCGGGCTGCCCGTGGCCATGCACACCCCATCAGAGGTCAAAGCTGCGATCACCGGTTCGGGCCGTGCGGACAAGAAGCAGGTCACCTCGATGGTGACGCGGATCCTCGGTCTCGACGCACCGCCGAAGCCCGCCGACGCCGCCGACGCCCTGGCGATCGCGATCTGCCATTCCTGGCGTGGCGCGCTGTCGGCCCAATCGACGCCGGGGGCAAATAAGGATCTGACCGAGCGCAAGGCCGGCGGGAGGCAGGGAAGCGGGCTGACGAAGGCCCAGCAGCAGTGGGCCGAGGCCATGCGGCGCGCCAAGTGAGCATGGGGGAGCGGGTGCCTGCTAACCTGGATTCGTACACGTGTTCCCCTTAAGAAAGGCTGTCCGTGATCAGTTTCCTCAGCGGTACGGTGCATCGGATCGCAGCTGACCACCTCGTCGTTCTCACCCACGGTGTCGGCCGGAAGGTCCACGTCACCCCCGACACTTTGGCCGGGACTCGGCACGGCGCCGAGATCGAACTGGTCACCAGCCTCGTGGTGCGCGAAGACTCGATGACCCTCTATGGCTTCGGCACCGAGGACGAGAACCACACCTTCGAGGTGTTGCTGTCGATCTCCGGAATCGGTCCGCGTCTGGCGATGGCGATCCTCTCGGTGATGGGACCTGACGAACTTGCCGCCGCGATCACGAATCAGGATGCCAACGCGCTCACCCGTGTCCCCGGAATCGGGAAGAAGGGCGCCTCGCGCATCATCCTCGAGCTGGAGAACAAACTGCCGAAGCTCACCGCTGCCTCTCCCGGACCCACTCTGTCCTTCGGCGGCGGCAACCAGCAGGTCGTCGACGCTCTTGTGGGTCTCGGGTGGAAGGAAGCGCAGGCTGAGGACGTCGTCGCCGACGTCGTCAAGGAGACCGGTGCTGATGCCGGCACCTCCGTGGTCCTCAAGGCCGCTCTGAAGGTTCTGGGTGCGAAGAGATGACAGGCTCGTTCGACCCCGACTCCTATGAGGTGGACTTCGGTGATCAGGACCTGACCGGAGCCGAACAGGAGAGACTCGTCTCCGGTCGTGCCGAGACGGCCGAACGCGATGCCGAGGCGGCGCTGCGTCCGAAGGGCCTGGCCGACTTCATCGGCCAGCCGCAGGTGCGTGAGCAGCTCTCCCTCGTCCTCGACGCGGCGAAGGCCAGACAGAAGGCACCCGACCATGTGCTGCTCTCCGGTCCTCCCGGGCTCGGCAAGACCACGCTGGCGATGATCATCGCCCACGAGATGAATTCGAGCCTGCGAGTGACGTCCGGCCCGGCCGTCCAGCACGCCGGTGACCTCGCAGCCATCCTGTCCTCCCTCGAAGAAGGTGAAGTCCTCTTCATCGACGAGATCCACCGCATGGCCCGGGCCGCCGAGGAGATGCTGTACGTGGCGATGGAGGACTTCCGAGTCGACGTCATCGTCGGCAAAGGACCAGGTGCCACCGCCATCCCGCTCGACCTCCCGCAATTCACCCTCGTCGGGGCGACCACCCGATCCGGTCTGCTGCCCGCGCCGCTGCGTGACCGTTTCGGCTTCACCGCCCTGCTCGACTTCTATTCGAGCGCCGATCTGCTCACGGTTCTCAAGCGTTCGGCCAGGATGCTCGGCATCGATGCCGAACTCGCCGGGCTCGAAGAGATCTCCACACGTTCCCGCGGAACCCCGCGAATCGCGAATCGCCTGCTGCGCCGCGTCCGCGACTGGGCCCAGGTGCGGGGGAGCGGAATCATCGACGAGGAGGCCGCCACCAATGCCCTGCGCGTCTACGAGGTCGACGAGCTCGGTCTCGATCGCCTCGACCGGTCGGTTCTGCAGGTGCTGTGCAAGCGCTTCGGCGGAGGCCCGGTGGGATTGGGAACCCTCGCCGTCTCCGTCGGCGAAGAAGCGGATACAGTCGAAACCGTGTCCGAGCCCTACCTCGTCCGAGAGGGCCTGATCAGTCGCACCCCACGTGGACGTGTGGCCACCACGGCGGCCTGGAAGCACCTGAAAATGCAGATCCCAGCAAACTATGAGTTCTGACCGTGCCTTTGAGTTCGCTATGAGAGGTGAGGACGAACTAAGCTGGTTCACTGATTCATTCATATGAAAGGCTGATATCTGTGGATTTGCTGATCCCTCTTGCGCTTGCCGCGCTGCTGATCTTTTTCCTGTTCAATTCTCGGCGTAAGCAGAAGGCGCGTGCGGAGCAGATCAAATCGGGCCTCGTGCCCGGCGCGACCGTGATGACGACCTTCGGTGTCTTCGGCACCGTGCTCTCCATCGACGAAGAGAACAACCAGGTGACCATCGAGTCGGGTCCCGGCACGGTTCTGCGCGTCCACCGCCAGGCCATCGGTCAGATCGAGAACAACCAGGCCGCAGCGCCCGTCGACGCTCCCGACGCCGCCGCCCCCGCCGCCGATGCCGATGTCGACGCAGACGAGAAGCCGGCCATCACCGACGCCGAGCTCGACGCCATGAACGAACGCAAACGCGCCGAGAAAGACACCCCGGACGACGCATCCGATGACGTCATCGCCGATGAGTCCGCTGCGAAGACCGAGGACGTCGACGCCGGGGCAGTCGCCGAGTCCGAGGACGTCGACATCGAGGCCGCCGCTGAGACCGATGCCGACTCCGCCGCTGCGGAGTCCACGGACCCGACTGATTCGGATTCCGACAAGAAGAACTGATCCGTTCTCGCACTCTTCTACCGACTGAAAGCTGAAACGTGTCCGATATCGAAGAAAAACCACGCCCTGGTTTGCGCTTCCTGTGGCTGACGATCATCACTCTGGTTCTTGCCGCAATCATCGCCGGCGGTGTCATCTGGTCGAATGCCACGACGACTCCGAAGCTCGCGCTCGACCTCGAGGGTGGAACGTCGATCATTCTGGAACCGCAGGTGTCCAAGGGCACGGACATCAGCAAGGAGCAGCTCGATCAGGCCGTGGCGATCATCCGCCAGCGCGTCGACTCGACCGGTGTCTCCGAAGCCGAGATCACGACGCAGGGCGACCGCAACATCGTCGTGAATCTGCCGGGCAACCCCGACGAGGAGACCCGAAACCTCGTCCGCTCGTCTGCTCAGCTGGTCTTCCGTCGTGTGGCGCTGGTCGGTGACCCGCGTTCACAGGAACAGATCCAGAAGGAGCAGGAGAAGAGCGGCGAGGAATCGGGTGGCGATGACGGGCTGAGCGACGAAGAGCGCAAACGCCTCGAGGACCTCACCGGCGCCGACTCGCAGGGCGATGGACAGAGCGAGGACCAGGCCCCGTCCGGCGGCGGCGATGTCGTCAATGCCGGCGGCGAGACGAAGAAGACGGCCGAGTCCTCCGAGGAGACGAAATCTTCGGAGTCGGAGAGCAAGGACGCGGAGAAGTCCGGAGAAGGCAGCGGATCGAGCGACAGCACGAAGGTCACCGACTCGACGCCGCGGCCCCTCTTCGATCCGGAGAAGGACGCCTCCGAATGGCAGTCCGACAAGATCATCAAGGAGTACACCGAGCTCGACTGCACGAACAAGAAGAACCGGACGGGCGGCCAACAGCAGCCCTCGGACGAACCGGTCGTCTCGTGCTCCGAAGACGGACAGGCGAAGTACATCCTCGGGCCTGTCGAACTCTCCGGCGATCACCTCGCCGATGCCAGTGCCGGCTATGCCGCAGGAGCCAATGGCGTGCAGACCAACAACCCTGCCGTCAACCTCTCCTTCGACTCCACCGGTCGTGAGATCTTCAAGCAGATCACCTCGGACATCACCGGCAAACAGCAGCCCTACAACCAGTTCGCGATCGAACTCGACGGTCTCGTGCTGTCGGCTCCGTCTTCGAACGCGGTGATCAACGACGGCAACGCCCAGATCACCGGCGACTTCTCCCTCGACGAGGCACAGACTCTGGCCAACCAGCTCAAGAACGGCTCGCTGCCGCTGAGCTTCCAGGTCCAGAGCGAGGACCAGATCTCACCGACCCTGGGTTCGAACTACCTCAAGATCGGTCTGCTCACCGGTATGGTCGGACTCCTCCTCGTCGTCGTCTATTCGCTGCTGCAGTACCGGGTGCTCGGCCTCGTCACCGTCTCGAGCCTCGTCGTTGCCGGTGTGCTCACCTACCTGCTGCTGCTCTTGGCATCGTGGAGATACGGCTACCGACTGTCCCTGGCCGGTGTCGCCGGTATCATCATCGGAATCGGCATGGCGGCGGACTCGTTCATCGTCTACTTCGAACGTGTCCGAGACGAACTGCGCAGCGGTCGCAATCTGCTCTCCGCGGTCGAGGTCGGCTGGGACCGTGCCAAGCGCACGATCTACGCCTCGAAGGCAGTGAACATGCTCGCCGCGGTCATTCTCTACATCCTGGCCGTCGGCTCGGTGCGAGGCTTCGCCTTCACCCTGGGCCTGACCGTGATCATCGACGTGCTCATCGTCTTCCTGTTCACCCACCCGATGCTGCAGTTCCTGGCCCGCACGAAGTTCTTCGGCGAGGGCCACCCGATGTCCGGAATGGATCCGCGTCTGCTCGGAGTCAAACCCGCCGCCTACCGCGGAGCGCTCAACCTGTCCATCGACGACAAGGACAAGACTCCCGAAGCCAAGCGGCGCGAGAAGGCACGTATGCGCAAGGCCGGGATGAGCACAGACGACAGCTCCGATACGACTGCTGCAGCAGCTGCGTCCGAGTCGGGGGAGACCACGACGACGTCCAAGGTAGACAAGGCCGCGACCGGCAGGTCCACGACCACGAAGTCGAAGTCCGCAAAGTCGAAGAGCACGAAAGCGGCGAAGTCCGCTGCTGCGATGGGCGGAATGACCATCGCCGAGCGGAAGGCCTCGGCCCGACGGGCCGAGGAAGACGATGCCGTCACAGACTCGACGGCTGACGACGGTAAGGAGGCTGACAAGTGAAACGGTTCTTTGCCTGGGGCAACCGCCTGCACAGCGGCGAATCATCGATCCCCTTCGTCGGCAAGGCGAAGCTGTGGCTGGCCATCTCCGGAGTCCTCGTCCTCCTGTCCCTGCTCGTCCCGCTCATCTTCGGCTTCAACTTCGGCATCGCCTTCAAGGGCGGTTCGCAGTTCCAGGTCGACCATGTCAGCGACACGTCGGCCGCCAAGGGGGAAGGCATCATCAACGATGTCGTCTCCGGTTCTGAGCCGCGCCTGACGCCGACCAGCGACACGGCCGTCCAGATCGAGACGAACCAGCTCACCGACCCGCAGATGCAGGAAGTCCGAGACGCTCTCGTCTCCGGCTACGACGTGAAGGTCGAAGACGTCACCTCGACGTTCGTCGGACCCGAATGGGGTCAGGACGTGACGTCGAAGATGATCCGCGCACTCGTCATCTTCGTGGCCATCGCCCTCGTCGTCATGGCTCTGTACTTCCGCACCTGGAAGATGTCGCTCGCGGCGATCGTCGGCCTCTTCGTCGTGATGATCGTGACCATGGGCATCTACTCGGCCACCGGCTTCGAAGTCACCCCGGAGGCCATCATCGGCTTCCTCACCGTGCTCAGCTTCTCGCTCTATGACACGGTGGTGGTCTTCGACAAGATCCGAGAGAACACGACGCGATTCGAGGAGAAGCGGAACCTCAAGTTCTCAGAACTCGTCAACCTCGGTGTGAATCAGACGACCGTGCGCTCGATCAACACCTCAGTGGTGTCGGTGCTCCCGATCGCCTCGATCCTCTTCATCGGCGTGTTCCTGCTCGGCGCGGGAACACTGGTCGACATCTCACTGTCCCTGTTCATCGGTACTATAGTGGCAGCCGCTTCGACGCTGTTCGTCGCGAGCCCCCTCTACGCCCTCCTCCGGGCAAATGAACCGGCGGTCAAGGCACAGGAGGAGGCCGTGCGTGAACTACGCTTGAAGGATGGGGGAGCAGACGTCCCACCGGTGACACACGCCGAAGTCTGATTCCCGAGAGAGGAGATGTTGTGGCTTCGTCCGCTGATTCGCGCCGTCCGCGAGGCATCTCCCGCTTAGCGTGGTGGGCGGCCAGGGCACAGAACAACCCTGGCTACCCGCGAGTGCTCGGCCCGATGATCCGGGCCCTGCAGTCGAACCATCCGAAGGCGGACATCGACCTCGTCGTCCGGGCCTACAAGGTCGCCGAGGAGGCCCACCGAGGGCAGACTCGCAAGTCCGGTGATGCCTATATCACCCACCCCATCGCGGTGGCGACGATCCTTGCGGAGATCGGCATGCTGCCGGTCACGCTCGCCGCCGCTCTGCTGCACGACACCGTCGAAGACACTTCGTACTCGCTAGACGAACTCACCGAGGAATTCGGCTCCGAAGTCGCGGCCATGGTCGACGGGGTGACGAAGCTCGACAAGCTCACGTACGGGCAGGCCGCGCAGTCCGAGACCGTGCGCAAGATGATCGTCGCGATGGCCAAGGACATCCGCGTCCTCGTCATCAAGCTCGCAGACCGCCTGCACAATGCGCGCACCTGGCGCTTCGTGCCCGCCTCGTCAAGCACGAAGAAGGCTCGCGAGACCCTCGACATCTTCGCCCCGCTGGCGCACAGGCTGGGCATGAACACGATCAAATGGGAACTCGAAGACCTGTCCTTCCAGGTCCTCCATCCCAAGGTCTACGACGAAGTGGTCCGACTCGTCGCGGATCGGGCTCCCGAGCGTGAGAAGTATCTGGCCACGGTCTCCGAGGAGCTCCAGGGCGAACTCAAGGAATCCGGAATAGACGCCTCCATCACGGGGCGCCCCAAGCACTACTATTCGATCTATCAGAAGATGGTCGTGCGCGGACACGAGTTCGCCGACATCTACGATCTCGTCGGAGTCCGCGTCCTCGTCGAATCCGTACGCGAATGCTACGCCACCCTCGGCATCGTCCACGCCCGCTGGAATCCTGTTCCCGGACGGTTCAAGGACTATATCGCGATGCCGAAGTACAACATGTACCAGAGCCTGCACACCACGGTGATCGGGCCGGCCGGCAAGCCCGTCGAAATCCAGATCCGGACCCACGAGATGGATCGCCGTGCAGAATTCGGCGTCGCCGCTCACTGGAAGTACAAGGATCTCAACAAGTCGTCGAAGGCCGTGACCTCGAACACCGCGCGTTCGGTGAAGGTCTCCGACGCCGGTGAGGTCGACGACGCCGCCTGGCTGCGACAGCTGCTGGACTGGCAGCGAGAGGTCTCCGACCCCGACGAATTCCTCGACAGCCTCCGCTACGAGGTGAACTCGAAGGAAGTCTACGTCTTCACGCCCAAGGGCGAGGTGATGAGCCTGCCGTCGGGAGCCACCCCCATCGACTTCGCCTACGCAGTGCACACCGAGGTCGGGCACAAGACGATGGGTGCCCGCGTCAACGGTCGCCTCGTCGCTTTGGACACTGAGCTGAAGAACGGGGACTCCGTCGAGGTCTTCACCTCGAAGGACGAGAACGCCGGCCCCAGCCGCGACTGGCTCGGCTTCGTCAAGAGTCCACGTGCCCGCAGCAAGATCCGGCAGTGGTTCTCGAAGGAGCGCCGCGAAGAGGCGATCGAGAACGGTCGCGAACAGCTCGCCCGGGCGATGCGCCGCCATACGATCTCCGCCGCTTCGCTGATGAGCCAGGAAGCTCTCCAGGTCGTCGCCACGGAGATGCGTCTGCCCGATGTCAGCGCCCTCTATGCCGCGATCGGCAACGGCGTGTCTTCGGCTCAGCACGTCGTCGATCTGCTGGCCAAGGAAGTCGGGGAGGACGACGAGTCGGTCGTGCTGCCACCGGAGCCTCGCAACCGCACGGGACAGTCCTCAGGGCACCATTCCTCGTCCGAAGGCGTCATCGTCAAAGGCGTCGACGATGTGCTCGTCAAACTGGCTCGCTGCTGCACCCCGGTGCCCGGAGACGAGATCCTCGGTTTCGTCACCCGCGGTTCGGGAGTCTCCGTGCATCGCGTCGACTGCCCGAACGTCACCTCACTCAAACGTGAACCCGAACGCATGGTCGAGGTCTCGTGGGGCGAGAAGACGAGCGGAATCTACCTCGTCCAGATCCAGGTCGAGGCCCTCGACCGTGCCGGTCTGCTCTCCGATATCACCAAGGTGCTCACCGAGACCCATGTGAACATCCTGTCGGCGTCGGTCGGCACCTCCCGGGCCCGCGTGGCGCAATCGAAGTTCGTCTTCGAGATGAGTGACGCCAGCCATCTCGACACTGTGCTCTCGGCCGTGCGCAAGGTCGAAGGCGTCTTCGACGTCTACCGCATCTCCGGCGGCTGATCCTCTCTGTCCAGCGCCGCGCGCATCTGAGCGACGAACGGTCGACGGGCCACCTCGGTGAGGTAGTCCCGGAGACGGTGGCGCAGACCGCTGGGAATCTCCGCAATGATGCCCTTGAGCGACCGCGGCGACTCCGCGGTCCAGTTCCGGAAGTGCGGGAAGAGCAGATCGTAGAGCGTGCGTTCCTCCGTGGTGATCGGCAGCCCGTCGATGAGGCACCAATCATCTTGCGCCAGATTCGTCTCGTGGACGTCGAAACCGTCATCGGCGATCCACCGGCGCCTGGGCAGCGTGATGAAGCTCAGCGGAGCGGGAGCCCGGCCGAGTCCGCGGTGCACCCACCAGGCGCTGTCGTGGGAGAGCGCGAGTCCGGGCGGGATGAGCGAATGCAGGGCGGCCATCCGCTCAGCGGGGGAGAGGATCGCACCCTTGCGCACCCAGGTCGATTCGGTCAGTCGGATGAGCAGACCGTCGAGGGTGAGCTCGGTGAGCTGCTCGTACCCGAAGTCCCGCAGATGAAACAACGCCTCCATACCCGAACTATCGTCGGATGTGGAGGCGTTGACAAGACTTCGGAGAGCGCCTGTGGACAGGTGCTGACTCGAACGTCAGAAGCTGTGGACGAGCGCCGCGGCCTCAGCCGAGCACTGCGGCCTCAGTCGAGTTCTGCGGCTGTCTGGGCGAGCTGATCCCGCCAGGCGCGGCGAGCGTCGAGAGCTTCCTGCGCCTCGGCGACGGTCTTCTCATCGCCCCCGGCCTTCGCAACCTCGAGCTTCTTCTCGAGGTCGACGATCGACTCGTCGAGCTGACTCAGCGCACCCGAGGTGCGGGCCTTCGTCTCCGGGTTGCTGCGCTGCCACGCGGCTTCCTCGGCATCGGCGAGCGCGCGTTCGACATCGCGCAGACCGTTCTCCATCCGCGGGACATCGGCGCGAGGGACCTTGCCGGCTTCCTCCCACTGGTCCTGGATGGTGCGCAGCTCGCGCTTGGCTGCCACCGGGTCGGTGATCGGCAGCAGCGCCTGAGCCTTCTTCAGCAGCTCTTCCTTGACGACGAGGTTTCCCTTGAACTCCTCGTCCAGAGCGGCATTCTCCGCATCACGGGCGGAGAAGAACACGTCCTGTGCTGCACGGAACCGTGCCCACAGTGCATCATCGTCCTTGCGCGAAGCACGCGGGGCGCGCTTCCACTGGCTCATCAGGTCCTTGTACTTCTGCGACACGGTGCGGAAATCGGTCGAGGCCGACAGCGACTCCGCCTCGGCGACGATCTTCTCCTTGATCCGCTTGCCCTCGGCATTGACCTTGTCGAGCTCGGCGAAGAACTCTTTGCGCTTGTGTTCGAAGGTGTTCCGAGCCTGCGAGAACCTGCCCCAGAGCTCCTGATCGACGGCACGCGGCAGACGGGGTCCGCTGCGCTGCATGTCCTTCCACTGGGCGAAGAGCTCACGCAGACGCGCGCCCGACTGCTTCCACTGGATCTTCGACGGATCCTGCTTGGCCAGGGTCTCGGCCTCGACGACGAGAGCCTCACGATCCTCGGCAGCGGCGAGTTTCGCGGCCTGCGCCCGGGCCGCCTGACGGGACTCCGTGGACTCGGCATCGGAGATGAGGGTGTCGAGAGTGGCGCTCAGCCCCTTGAGATCACCGACGACGTTGGCTTCCGGCAGTGATTCCTGCAGCGTCTTCGCCGCAGACACGACCTCACGGCCGGGAGCGCCGGCGGAGAGACGGTTGCGCAGCAGGACCGCGCTCTCGGCGAGTTCGACGTACTTCTTCGCGAAGTACTCGAGAGCCTCTTCGGGAGTGGCGTCCGGGTACTGCCCGACGGCACGCTCGCCCTCCGGAGTGGTGACGAACACATTGCCGTCCGAATCGGCACGACCATGAGTCACCGCGCGAGCGACCTCGGCGTCGTGGTCGATATGGCTGGCATTGACCACCTGTGCCGCCTGCGGACGCGGCAGCGACGACGGACGGGGGGTCGGCTTCGGTGTCGGGGTCGACATGGTTCTCACCTTGTTTCCATCGGTCGAACCGGCAGGTCATTCCACCCGCCGATCACTCGATTGTGGGATAGACGTTATCCCAGCATAACCATCGGCGGGCGTGTAGATAGACTTTGCACATGGATGTGTTCTCGACCAACGCCGAATTCCTCGACGTCAACTGCTATGCCGTGCGCGCAGACGGCTCCAGCGACTGCATTCTCATCGACTCCGGATACGACTGCGCCCCAGGCCTCGAGAAGCTGCTCAGCGAAGAGGGACTCGAACCTCAGGCGATCTTCCTCACCCACGGCCACCCCGACCATATTCTGGGCCTGACCAACGTGCTCGCCCGCTGGAACGTGCCCGTCCACCTCGGTGCCGACGACCGTTACCGCCTGGATTCACCGGCCACGACGCTCAACCCGCAGTTCGCGGCAATGCTGGCGCCGCTCGTCGCAGACTGGAACGCCCCGGCAGCCATTGACATCAATGACGGGCAGAGCTTCGAGATCGCCGGACTCACCATCACGGCAGTCTCCGCACCCGGGCATACGGAAGGTTCCATGCTGCTGCGAGTGAAGGACGGGGACGAGGAAGTCATCTTCACCGGTGACGTCGTCTTCGCCGGAGCCATCGGCCGCGTCGACCTGCCCGGGGGAGACCCCCAGGCGATGTCCGAATCCCTGCGGGCATTCGCGACACTGCCGGACGTGCCGATCTATCCTGGACACGGCCCGGCATCTCGCGTGAGCACAGAACTCGCGACGAATCCGTTCTTCTGAGGACTGAGCGACCGAAGTCTCAGGTCTTCCTGCCCGAGGCGGTTGCGCAGTCCCGGACGACACCACACTATTCAGACCCCACCCGATACAGAGACGACACGATTCAACGGCGCCGCACGGCACCGCAACCGCACCGAAAGCAAGGAGCACCATGGCGAAGTCAGCCCGTCTGTCCGGATTCCCGGAACGACTCCCGGCCGAACGCGTGATCGAGAAGACCATCATCGACACCCTCGAACACACCTTCGCCCTGCACGGGTTCTCCGCCCTCAACCACCGCGCCGTCGAACCGATCAGCCAGTTGGCCAAGGACGGCGAGATCGACAAGGAGATCTTCGCCGTCTCCCGCCTCCACTCCGAGGGCACCGAACGCAACCCGCTGGGACTCCACTTCGACCTCACGGTGCCCCTGGCCCGCTATATCGCCGACAATGCGAACGAACTGAGCTTCCCGTTCAAGGCCGCTCGCGTCCAGCCCGTCTGGCGCGGCGAACGGCCGCAGGCCGGTCGCTACCGGGAGTTCATCCAGGCCGATATCGACGTCATCGCCGATGGGGACCTGCCCGGACACTTCGAAGTCGAGATCCCCCTGGCCGTGGCCGATGCGTTCTCCCGGCTCGCCCCGCTCGGCGTGCCCGGAATCAAGATCGTCGTCAATGACCGCAGGCTGCTCGAGGGCTTCGCCCGCGGAATCGGGCTGACGAACATCCAAGCCGTGTTGCGCTGCCTCGACAAATACGACAAGATCGGTCCCGACGAAGTGGCGAAGCTGCTGGCTGCCGAAGCCGATGCCGATGAGGAGCAGCAGCGCCTGTGCCTGGAGCTGGCCGCCATCGAATCCGACTCCCCGGACTTCGCCGATGAGGTGCGCGCCCTCGGCGTCGACCACCCCCTGCTCGAAGCCGGACTCGAATCGCTGACGACGCTGCTGCGAGCCGCAGCCGTTCGCGCACCCGGAGTCGTCGTCGCCCAACTCAAGATCGCCCGCGGCCTCGACTACTACACGGGCGCGGTCTACGAGACCCAGCTGATCGGCCACGAGGAGCTCGGTTCCGTATCCTCCGGCGGGCGCTACGACTCGCTGGTCACCGTGGGGAAGAGGAACTATCCCGGGGTGGGCATGTCCATCGGCGTCTCCCGCCTCATGGCGTTCATCCTCGGCGAGACCTCGGAGATCCGCGCCACCCGCGGTACCCCCTCGGCCGTCGTCATCGCCGTCACCGAGGAGGCTCGACGGGCTGACGCCGACGCCGTGGCCGCGACGCTGAGGTCCCGGGACATCCCGTGCGAAGTCTCGCCGAACGCTGCGAAGTTCGGCAAGCAGATCCGCTACGCGGAACGCCGCGACATCCCGTTCGTCTGGTTCACCGACGGTGCGTCCGGCCACGAGGTCAAGGACATCCGTTCGGGAGAGCAGACTACGGCCGACCCGGACACATGGACGCCTGCCGAAGACGACCTCTGGCCCCGCGTGTACCGGAGCTGAGCGCGGGGCGACTATCATTGTTCAGGCGCTAGACCACAACATCACAAAGGAGCCCTAGGTGCTGCGAAGCCACGAAGCCGGAAGCCTGCGAGCCGCGAACGCAGGAGAAACCGTCACCCTCACCGGGTGGGTCGATCGTCGTCGCGATCACGGAGGTGTGGCCTTCATCGATCTGCGCGACGCTTCGGGAATCGTGCAGGTCGTCGTCCGTGAGGACGATGCCCACCAGCTGCGCAACGAAACCGTCGTCAAGGCCACCGGCACCGTCTCGGTGCGCCCCGAGGGCAATACGAACCCGAACCTGCCCACCGGTGAGATCGAGATCATCGACACCGCCGTCGAGGTGCTCTCCGAAGCAGCGGCCCTGCCGTTCCAGGTCTCCGACCACGCCGAGGACTCCGGCGCCGTGGGCGAGGAGACCCGTCTGCGCTACCGCTACCTCGACCTGCGCCGTTCGGGCCCGGCAAAGACGATCCGTCTGCGCTCCGATGTCAACAAGGCCGCACGGTCGGTCCTCGACGCCCACAGCTTCGTCGAGGTCGAGACTCCGACCCTGACGAAGTCGACTCCGGAAGGTGCCCGCGACTTCCTCGTCCCGGCCCGCCTCAAACCCGGCTCCTGGTACGCCCTGCCGCAGTCGCCGCAGCTGTTCAAGCAGCTGCTTCAGGTCGCCGGCATGGAACGCTACTACCAGATCGCCCGCTGCTACCGCGACGAGGACTTCCGCGCCGACCGCCAGCCCGAGTTCACCCAGCTCGACATCGAAGCCTCCTTCGTCGAGCAGGAGGACATCATCGCACTGGCCGAAGAGATCCTCACCGCACTGTGGAAGCTCATCGGCTACGAGATCACCACGCCGATCCCGCACATCACCTACCACGAGGCGATGGAGAAGTACGGTTCGGACAAACCGGACCTGCGCTTCGGCCTCGAGCTGCACAACCTCACCGAGTTCTTCAAGGACACCCCGTTCCGCGTCTTCCAGTCGCCCTATGTCGGCTCCGTCGTCTACCCCGGCGGCGGCTCGCTGCCGCGTCGTCAGCTCGACGGCTGGCAGGACTGGGCCAAGCAGCGCGGGGCGAAGGGTCTGGCCTATGTGCTCATCGGCGAAGACGGAACCCTGTCCGGTCCGGTGGCCAAGAACATCTCCGATGAGGAGAAGGCGGGACTCGCCGAAGCGGCCGGTGCGCAGCCGGGCGATGCGATCTTCTTCGCCGCAGGTGATCGCAGCATGCGTGCCCTCCTCGGTGCCGCCCGCAATGAGATCGCCGAACGCACGGGTCTCATCAAGGACGGAGACTGGGCCTTCGTGTGGGTCGTCGACGCGCCTCTGTTCGAATCGGCCGCCGAAGCGCAAGCCGCCGGAGACGTCGCCGTCGGCGGCGGACAGTGGACAGCCGTCCACCACGCCTTCACCGCTCCGAAGCCCGAATTCCTCGACACCCTCGAAGAAGACCCGGGTGCCGCTCTGGCCTATGCCTACGACATCGTGTGCAACGGCAACGAGATCGGCGGCGGCTCGATCCGCATCCACCGCAAGGACGTCCAGGAACGGGTGTTCGAGATCATGGGAATCTCCGCCGAAGAGGCCGAGGAGAAGTTCGGCTTCCTCCTCGAAGCCTTCAAGTTCGGCGCACCCCCGCACGGCGGCATCGCCTTCGGCTGGGATCGCATCGTGTCCCTGCTGGCCGGTGTCGACTCGATTCGTGAGGTCATCGCCTTCCCGAAGTCCGGCGGCGGATTCGATCCGCTGACCCAGGCACCGGCCCCGATCACCGACGCCCAGCGCGCCGAGGCCGGAGTCGACTTCGAACCGGAAGACGACGACTCCGAGGCCTGATGAGCCACGAACCCAATCTGTTCTCCGACGGCCCGGACCAGGAAACACCGGGTCCGGGCTTCGCCGGTTCCTCCCGGACCTCCTCGGGCAGAGCCCTGGACCCGCTTGCGGTGCGGATGCGTCCCCGGACCCTGGACGAAGTCGTCGGTCAGGAGCACCTGACCTTCCCCGGGTCCCCGCTCAACCAACTCGTCGAAGCCAGCGGGGGAGACCGGGCGGGAGCATCCTCGGTGATCCTGTGGGGTCCGCCCGGAGTCGGAAAGACCACGCTGGCCCATGTCATCTCCCATGCCCCGGGCCGTACCTTCGTCGAGCTCTCCGCCATCACCGCGGGCGTCAAGGACGTGCGCCAGGTGATCGAGAGCGCCCGCCGCGAACGGGAGATGTACGGACGCACCACCGTTCTCTTCCTCGACGAGATCCACCGGTTCTCGAAGGCCCAGCAGGATGCCCTGCTGCCGGCGGTGGAGAACCGGCTCGTCGTGCTCGTGGCCGCCACCACGGAGAACCCGTCGTTCTCCGTCATCTCACCCCTGCTGTCGCGGTCGCTCATGCTCACGCTGCGTCCGCTCGACGACGAGGCGGTCGGCAATCTGCTCGACCGTGCCGTCGAATCCGATCGCGGCTTGGCCGGACAGTTCACCCTCACCGAGGAGGCCCGGAACTTCATCGTCCGCATCGCCGGGGCCGACGCACGCCGATCACTGACCGTCCTCGAAGCCGCCGCCGGAATCGCCGCCGCGCAGTCGGAGGAGGCAGACGACGAACCGATCGCGATCACCGAATCGGCCTGCGCCGAGGCGAGCAGCGAAACCGTTCTGCGCTACGACAAGAACGGCGACCAGCACTACGACGTGGTCTCCGCGTTCATCAAATCCATCCGCGGATCCGATGTCGACGCGGCCCTGCACTATCTCGCGCGGATGATCGTCGCCGGTGAGGACCCGCGCTTCATCGCCCGTCGCGTCGTCATCTCTGCGGCCGAGGACATCGGCATGGCCGACCCGCAGGCGCTGCCGATCGCCGTGGCCGCCTCGACCGCTGTTGCCAACATCGGCATGCCCGAAGGGCGGATCCCCCTCGCCGAGGCGGTCACCTACCTCGCGCTGGCCCCGAAGTCGAACGCGAGCTACCGCGCCCTGGACGCAGCGATCGCCGATGTGAAGAACGGACTTGCCGGAGAAGTGCCGATGCATCTGCGCGACGCCCACTATCCGGGGGCGAAAGAGCTCGGCCACGGTGAGGGCTACAAATACTCGCACGACTGTCCGCACGGGGTCGCCGATCAGGAGTACCTGCCGGAGTCGCTGCGAGGCAAGCGCTACTACTCTCCGACGGGCAACGGAATGGAACGCAGCATGGCTGAGAGGCTCGAGAACCTCAGGCGGCTGCTGCGACCCTGATAGCTTTGGAGCAGACGCGGTGACGGGCAGAGACGTTGCCGACGGCGCTGATCGAGGAGGACGGCATGGCAGACATCGTCATCACGATCGCCGCCGCGCTGGCGCTGGGACTCATCGCCCATGAGCTGCGCATTCCGCCGCTCGTCGGATTCCTCGCGGCCGGATTCCTCCTGCACGTCTTCGGCTTCACCGCCTTCGCGGGACTGCAGCAGGTATCGGACATCGGAGTCGTCCTGCTGCTGTTCACGATCGGACTGAAATTCGATCTGCGCTCCCTGCTCCAACCCGAAGCCCACGGCACCGCTGCGCTGCACATGATCACGGTGGTCCTCCTGGGTGCCGGGACGATCGGAGCTGCCGCAGCCATCGGCATCGTCAGCGTCGGCGGGGGACTGGGCACCTTGGCGCTGCTCGGCTTCGCCCTCTCGTTCTCCTCCACGGTGCTCGTGGTCAAAGTGCTCGAAGACCGCTCCGACGACGGGTCCTACTACGGGCAGATCGCGATTGCGATCCTCGTCCTCCAGGACCTCGCTGCGGTCGCCTTCATCACGATCGCAGGCGAAGAGCCGCCGAGTCCCTGGGCGTTCGCGCTCGTCCTGATCGTTCCCGTGGTCTGGGTGCTGCGACGGCTCCTCGACCGCGTCGGACGCGGTGAGCTGCTCGTCCTCTTCGGCGTCGTCATGGCCTTGGGGCCCGGCTATGTCGCCTTCGAATCAGTCGGCATCCACGGCGACCTCGGAGCGCTGGTGCTCGGACTTCTCTTCTCCACCCACCCGCGAGCCGTGGAGATGTCGAAGTCGCTGTTCAGCGTCAAAGAGCTCTTCCTCGTCGGGTTCTTCGTCGTCATCGGGCTCCAAGCGGTCCCCACCTGGTCGGATCTGCTCATGGCGCTGGCCCTGTGCGTCGTGCTGCTGCCGTTCAACTTCGCGAGCTTCTACCTCATGGGTCGCCTCTTCGGCCTGCGCAACCGCACCAGCGTGCGCACCAGCCTGGCCCTGAGCAACTTCTCCGAATTCGCACTCATCGTCGTCGCCGTCGGAGTCGACCACGGACTCTTCGAGGGCAACTGGCTGACCATCACCGCCCTCGCCGTGGCACTGGGGATGATCGGCTCCTCCCTGGCGAACGCCTACAGCCTCCAGATCGTCGCGAAGCTCGACGCGATCCTGCCGGACGAGAACGAGAGCCGGCTGCGGGCCAACGATCGGCCGCTCGACACCGGAGATGCGGAGGTCGTCGTCCTCGGCATGGGCCGCATCGGTCGCGGAGCCTACGAGCGCTTCGTCGAACGCGGCGACCGCAGCGTCATCGGCATCGACAACGACCACACAGTCATCGAAGCCCTGCACGCCGACGAGTTCACAGTGCTCGAAGGCGACGCCACCGACCACGAATTCTGGCACCGCCTCGTCGTCGGGGGCAGCGCCCACACCGTCGTCCTCGCCATGGCGCTGCACGACTCGAACACCTTCGCTCTTGAACAGCTGCGCATCGCCGGCTTCCCCGGGACCATCGCCGCGGTCGTCCAACGCCCCGATCAGGCCGAGCACTTCGCCCGTGCCGGGGTCCACGCGGTGATCAACATCTACAGCGGGTCCGGAGCGGCCGTCGCCGATGCCGCGATCGACAGCCACGAAGACGACTGTCGGAAGTGACAGCGGGCTGCCGGCAGTGACAGCGGTACTTGCGGATCGGTCGGCCGGCAGGGGCGGACGGTTCGCCTCAGTCGGCAAGATCACAGCGGCGAGGCCGCCGATCGGCTTTGCGACGAGCGGTGTGCACCCGCTAAGATGGACAGCTGTTGTGCCTGCACCCTAAAGGCGGTCGGTGCGAGCGGATCTCGACGCTCAATCCCTCTTTCCCATCCGGGGAAACAACAGTCGCGTTCGGGGCGAGAACCGCAGAGGCCCACCGCGGCAGAACACATTGATGAAAGGTAATACAGTGCCAGCACCAGCACGTAATCGCCGCATGACGCGCCTCTCGCGCGCACTCGGCATTGCTCTGACACCCAAGGCCGAGAAGTACTTCGAGCGTCGCCCGTACCCTCCAGGTGAGCACGGTCGCGCCCGTCGTCGCAACGACAGCGACTACTCGGTCCGCCTCAAGGAGAAGCAGCGTCTGCGCGCGCAGTACGGCATCCGTGAGGCCCAGATGCTCAAGACCTACAAGGAAGCCAACCGTCTGCCCGGTCTGACCGGTGAGACCATGGTCGAGCTCCTCGAATCGCGTCTCGACGCCCTCGTCCTGCGTTCGGGCTTCGCCCGCACCATGGCCCAGGCCCGTCAGTTCGTCGTCCACCGTCACATCACGGTCGACGGACAGCGCGTGGACCGTCCCTCCTTCCGCGTGAAGGAAGGCCAGACCATCCAGGTGCACGAGCGTTCGGCTTCGATGGATCCGTTCCAGGTCGCCGCCGCCGGTGGTCACAAGGACGTCCTGCCCGCAACGCCGGGATACCTCAACGTGAACCTCGAGGGCCTGCAGGCAACTCTGCTGCGCACCCCGAAGCGCGAAGAGGTGCCGATCACCTGTGACGTTCAGCTCGTCGTCGAGTTCTACTCGCGCTGATCTGCTGAACACAGCGCATCGCGCCACCGCGACTGCCCGGGACCGCACGGTTCCGGGCAGTCGCGCATTCACGGCACGGGCGTCCACTGTACGGCGCGTGCACCCGCAGTTTCGGCGCGAGCGTCAGCGGGTTCGGCTTCGGCCCACTCAAAGGCGAATAGCACTGTTTCAAACAGGGGCTATTCACCTGAAAGTGGGCTGTTCGGTTAGAAACTCCGCAGGACGCACGTCGCGGGGGCGGAAGTGGTCCGCCGAACGGAGTGGGAGCGGCGGACTCGGGGAGCGGTCGACTCTGACCCACCCGGCACGCCGCGCCACATCGCATATTGCGGCGGAGCCATTAAACTGGTCCCTGTTAAGTGCGGGTACGCACGAGTAAGTGTCGCGCCGGGCTCATCCGCCCGGCGGCGCACAGGCAATATCTGAAAGGCCTTGGATTGAAGACGGCAGAGATCAAACAACGCTGGTTGGACTACTTCGAAGCGAACGGGCACACCGTGGTCCCCTCGGCGTCGGTGATCAGCTCCGATCCGTCCATCCTGTTCAACATCGCGGGAATGGTCCAGTTCATTCCCTACCTCACCGGCCGGGAGCCGGCCCCGTTCAACCGCGCCACCAGCGTCCAGAAATGCGTGCGCACCGGAGACATCGAAGAGGTCGGCAAGACGACCCGCCACGGCACCTTCTTCCAGATGAACGGCAACTTCTCCTTCGGCGACTACTTCAAGCGCGATGCCATCAAGTTCGCCTGGGGACTGCTGACGACCCCCGTCGCCGAGGGCGGCCTCGGCTTCGACCCGGAGCTGCTGTGGGCGACAGTGCACGAGGACGATCTCGAGACCATCGACATGTGGCTCGAGGAGACCTCCGTTCCCCGTGAGCGCATCCAGCTGCGTGACAACGAGGACAACTACTGGCACACCGGCCAGCCCGGCCCCGGCGGCTACTGCTCGGAGATCTACTTCGACCGCGGCCCCGCCTACGGCGTCGACGGCGGACCCGTGGCCGACGAAGACCGCTACATCGAGATCTGGAACCTCGTGTTCATGGAGTTCGAACTCTCCGAGGTTCGCTCGAAGGTCGACTTCGACGTGGCCGGCGAGCTGCCGGCGAAGAACATCGATACCGGCATGGGACTCGAACGTGTCGCCTTCCTGCTCCAGGGCGTGGAGAACATGTACGAGATCGACGAGGTCTTCCCCGTCATCGAGGCCGCCAGCCGTCTGGCCGGCCGGACCTACGGCGAGGACGAGCACGCCGATGTGCAGCTGCGCGTCGTCGCCGACCATGTCCGTTCGGCCCTGATCATCATCGGCGACGGGGTCCGCCCCGGCAACGAAGGCCGCGGCTACATCCTCCGCCGCCTGCTTCGCCGTGCCGTGCGTGCCATGCGTCTGCTCGGAGTCAAGGAAGAAGTCCTGCCCGAGCTGCTGCCCGTCTCCATGCAGGCCATGAAGCTGTCCTACCCGGAACTCGAAACGGACTTCGACCGCATCTCCCGGGTCGCCTACGCCGAGGAGAAGGCGTTCCTGCGCACCCTCGAATCCGGCACTCAGCTGTTCGCCAATGCCGCGAAGTCACTCGACGGCGCGGACAAGACCATCAGCGGGGACATCGCCTTCGCTCTCCACGACACCCATGGGTTCCCCATCGACCTCACTCTCGAGATGGCTTCCGAAGCCGGACTGAGCGTCGACGAGGCCGGGTTCCGTGAGCTGATGAGTGAACAGCGCACCCGCGCCAAGGCCGATGCCAAGGCGAAGAAGGGCGGCGGCCACACCGACCTGTCCGCCTATTCGGCGCTGCTCGACGAAGGTGCCAGCGAATTCGTCGGCTATGACCGACTCGAGTCCGACTCCCGCGTGCGAGGAATCGTCGTCGATGGGGTCGCCGCCGAGGTGCTCACCGCCGGTCAGAGCGGCGACGTCGTCCTCGACCTGACCCCGTTCTACGCCGAATCCGGCGGTCAGCGCGCCGACGTCGGCCTCATCTCCGGCCATGGCTTCACCGCCCGGGTCAGCGACGTCCAGAATCCGGTCAAGGGACTGCCTGCCCACCGGGTCGAGGTGATCGACGGAGAGCTGCGCGTCGGTGACGAGGTGCTCGCCGCCGTCGACCACGACCACCGGTTCCAGGGCGCACAGGCCCACACCGCCACCCACCTCGTCCACGCTGCGCTGCGCGAGATCCTCGGCAGCCACGCCGTGCAGGCCGGTTCGCTCAACCAGCCCGGATACATGCGCTTCGACTATTCGTTCCCCGAAGCCCCGAGTACCCAGATGCGGGCCGAGATCGAAGAGGTCGCGAACCTCGCGGTGCGCTCGAACTACGAAGTCGGCACCGAATACATGTCCTTCGACGACGCGAAGAAGTCCGGTGCCATGGCGCTCTTCGGCGAGAAGTACCCGAACGTCGTGCGCGTCGTCGACATCGGCGGACCCTTCTCTCGCGAACTCTGCGGAGGCACCCACGTCGGTGCCTCAGCGGAGGTCGGCCCGATCTCCGTGCTCTCCGAAGCCTCCGTCGGCTCCGGAGTCCGGCGCATCGAAGCCGCTGTCGGCATGGACGCCTTCCGGTCCCTGGCCGCCGAGCGGACCATCGTGTCCTCACTCTCGGAGATGCTCAAGGTCCCCGGCACCGACGTCACCTCACGCGTGTCCGACCTGATGAGCCGGCTCAAGGACGCCGAGAAGGAGATCGCTCGCCTCAACGCCCAGCAGCTGCTGGCCTCTTCGGGCAAGTTCCTCGATGAGGCGCAGACCGTGGGCCAGACGCTGTTCGTGCAGGCCGAACTCGGCGACATCGCCAACGCCGGAGACATCCGCACACTGGTCACCGACCTGCGCAACCGGGTCGCCGACCGTCAGGCGGTGATCTTCGGCATCGGAGTCAGCAGCGGAAAGCCCGTCGTCGTCATCGCCACCACCGAGGCGGCCCGCGCCGCCGGTCTGCAGGCAGGAAAGCTCGTGTCGCTGGCCTGCGGCGAACTCGGCGGCGGAGGCGGCGGCAAACCCGACCTCGCCCAGGGCGGGGGCAACAACCCCGCGGCGATCCCGTCAGCCATCGCGGCGGTCAAGGCAGCCATCCAGTGAGTTTCCGCCGAGGTCGCCGGCTGGGTCTCGACATCGGTTCCGTGCGGATCGGTGTCGCCTCCAGCGACCCCGACGGGATTCTGGCCACCCCGCTCACCGTCGTTCGTCGAACAGACGAACCGGCGGCGCTGCGGCAGCTGCGCGACATCGTCGACGAATACGAACCCATCGAACTCCTGGTGGGGGACCCGAAGTCCCTCGACGGCGCCGCCCGGGCCGCAGCCACCTCGGCGTTGGAATTCGCCCGCCGGATCGCCGCGGCCACAGGCACACCCGTCCGTCTCGTCGACGAACGCTTCACCACCGTCGAGGCCCACCAGGCTCTAGCCGCAGCCGGGAAATCGTCACGCCAGCGACGCGAGATCGTCGATGCCCAAGCCGCCGTGATCATCCTCCAGAACGCCCTCGAGTACGAACACAACACCGGTGTCCCCGCCGGCCGTGAGATGCCCGACGAGGAGAACGACGTATGAGCCCGATCACCGAAGAGTTCTCGACCGACGAAGGACTGTCCCGCGCAGAGATCCGCGCGAAGAAACGGCGCAGAATGATGCGCCGCCGACGGACGACGACGATCGTGATCATCTGCATCCTCGTCTTCGGCGTCGGGGGCTTCTTCGGCGTGCGTGCGGCCGGTGGAGTCTTCGACGACCTGTTCGGACCGAAAGGCGACTACGAGGGGCAGGGCACGAACGAGGTCTCGATCGAGATAGCTCCCGGATCCTCGGCGCGCACCGTGGCCAACCAGCTCGTCGAAGCCGGAGTGATCATGAACTCCGAGCCCTTCCTCGACGAGATCGAACGCCGTGAGGCGACCATCCAGGCCGGGACCTGGACGATGCGGGAGAAGATGAGCTCGAAGGCCGCGGTCGAAGCGCTCATCAACCCCATCGCCCCGCCGAAGATCACAGTCGCCGAAGGCAAACAGGTCGAAGAGATCAAGGCGATCATGATCGAATCGGGGATGAACGCCGACGAGGTCGACAAAGCCATCGACGATAAGACCCCGAAGGACTACGGACTCGAGATCGACGCGCCGAGCCTCGAAGGCTATCTGTACCCGGCGACCTACGACCTCAACAAGCAGAAGACCGCCGAGGACATCGTTCAGGAGATGGTCGACAAGACCGAGACCGAACTCGACGAACTGGGAATCGAGAGCAAGGACGCCAACCGCATCCTCACGCTGGCCAGCCTCGTGGAGAAGGAATCCCCGGGAGACCCCGAGGTGCGCTCGAAGGTTGCCAGGTCCTTCCTCAACCGCATCTCCGACAAATCGCAGACCGGGGGACTGCTCCAATCGGATGCGACCGTGGCTTATATCCACGGTGCCCGCTCCGACCTGACGACGACGAAGAAGGAACGCCAGTCCGACTCGCCGTACAACACGTACAAGAAGAAGGGTCTGCCTCCCGGGCCCATCAACTCGCCGAGCAAGGGCGCCGTCGAGGCGGCGCTCGAACCCGCCGACGGTGACTGGCAGTTCTTCGTCGCGACGAACCCGGACACGGGGGAGACCAAGTTCGCAGACAATTACGAGGACCACAAGAAGAACGTCGAGATCTACCGCAAGTGGCTGCGCGAGCACAGCAAGGACGACGGATAGCCGGTGAGGATACTTGCCGCAGTGCTCGGTTCGCCGATCGCACACTCGAAGTCCCCGCTGCTCCACCGCGCCGCCTTCGCAGCGTTGAACCTGGAATCCAGCGAGTACTTCCGGTACGAACTCGGGGCCGATGAGCTCGAGGGATTCCTCGACTCCCACCCCGATCACACCGGCTTCTCGCTGACGATGCCGTTGAAGGACCGACTCGTCACACTCGCCGCCGAACGCGGGTGGAACCTCGACGAGACGGCGACACTGACGGCCGCCGGCAACACCCTTGTGCGCTACCGCGGAGAAGTGCAGGTGGCGAACACCGACGTCGAGGGCATCGTGCGTGCCATCGCCCCGCACAGGGAATCAGGACCGGCCGTGGCCGGTGGTGCGGGAGCCGGTCGCGCGACGATCCTCGGCGCCGGAGCCACGGCCGCCTCGGCGCTCGTGGCCTGCCGCGATCTCGGGATCGCACACGTGGACTTCCGCGTCCGCAGCCCGGACCGTGCCCGCCGGGTCCTCGACCTGGCCGAGCGGATCGGTCTGACCGCCTCGGTGGGCGACCTGACCTGGATCGGTCCATCGGAGATCGTCGTCTCGACCCTGCCCGCCGAGGCGGCCCCCGACCCGATCTGGGATGACTCCTTCGCTCGCGGTGCGATCGTCCTCGACGTCGCCTACGCCGCCGATTCGACCTTCCTCGCCGCGGCCGCCGCTCGCGGTCTGCGCCCCGTCGCGGGAACCGCCATGCTCGTCGAACAGGCCGTCGCCCAGTTCGAGATGTTCCTCGCCGCAGCATCGGAGGTGGACAACCTGTCGACGTCGAAGACCCTGCCGGCAGCAGACGACCTGTCCGGGCGGGTCGCGGCGGCCATGTACGCAGCACTCGAGGTTCCGTCGGTCCGGGCGCAGGACTGAACCGGCGATCGCGATGGACACCGGAGTGCTGCACGGGATGACCATCGGAGTCACGGTTCTGGCCGCTCTGGCCTGCGGTCTCATCCTCGCCGTGACCCCACGGGCCTGGCTCAACGACTCCGCGCACCTGCAGCGGTGGCAGTCATCCAGATGGGCTCGCGGCATGGGACCGATGCTGCTCGGCCCCATCATCGCCGCGGCAGTCGCTGTCGTCTTCACCCTCTTCATGCTCGCACCACTGGAGACAGGGTGGAGCGCCTATGCGCCGCTGGGCGGAACGACGTTCGCCCCGGGCCAGCCGAACTCCGCCGATCGCATCGTCTCCGCCCTGCTGCTGGGACTCGTCTCCGGCGCCACGCCATTCCTCGTCACCGCAGACCTGAGCGTCCGCAGACTGCCTGATCGGATCGTCATTCCCCTGTCTCTGGTCGCCCTGGGACTCCTGATCACGGGCTCCGTGCTCGGAGAACTGCCGATGTGGTTCGCGTCATTCTTCGCAGGACTCATCGGCCTCGTCTTCTTCACGGCAGTGCACCTGGTGGGTCGAGCGCTGCGGGCGCGGACGATGGGGCTCGGGGACGTCAAGCTCGCGTTCATCGTCTTCGCCGTGCCCGGTCTCTTCGATCCGTGGGCACCTGCGCTCGTGCTTGTCGCCATGATGCTCATCAGCGGGGCCTGGGCGCTCATCGGAGCGATCCGAGCCGGGCGGGTGCGCGGGGTGACCATCGCCTTCGGACCGGCCATGCTTTCCGGCATGTGGCTCGGGTGCCTGTTCGCCCCAATACTTTTGTAGAATCGGTGGAATGTTGAGATGGCTGACTGCAGGCGAATCCCACGGCGAAGCGCTGACTGGGATCATTGAGGGGCTTCCCGCCCATGTACCGATCACCAGGGACGATATTCGTGCGAGCCTGGCTCGCCGCCGACTCGGCTATGGCCGCGGCGCACGGATGAAGTTCGAAGCCGACGAGGTGCGTCTCCTCGGCGGTGTCCGCCACGGGCAGACCTTGGGCTCACCGGTGGCGATCGAGGTCGGCAACACCGAATGGCCGAAGTGGGAATCCGTGATGAGCCCGGATCCCGTCGACGCGTCCGAACTCGAAGGACTGGCGCGCAACGCCCCGCTGACTCGGCCGCGTCCGGGCCATGCCGATATCGTCGGCATGCAGAAGTACGGCTTCGACGAAGCCCGCCCCGTGTTGGAGCGCGCCTCGGCGCGTGAAACCGCGATGCGCGTGGCACTGGGCACGGTGGCCGCGAAGTTCCTCGGCGAATTGGGCATCACCCTCGTCTCCCACACCGTGGCCATCGGCGGCGCCGAACACGCTGCCGATGCGCTGCCTGCGCTGCCGACCGCGGCCGATGTCGAAGCCCTCGACGCAGATCCTGTCCGCTGCTTCGACGCCAACCTCTCGGCGGCGATGGTCACCGAGATCGACGCGGCGAAGAAGGCCGGGGACACCCTCGGTGGAGTCGTCGAAGTCCTCGCCTACGACCTGCCTCCGGGGCTGGGCTCCCACGTGCATTGGGACCGTCGTCTCGACTCCCGTCTGGCCGGTGCCCTCATGGGCATCCAGGCGATCAAGGGCGTCGAAGTCGGAGACGGCTTCCTCACCACGAAGCGTCCCGGCTCGCAGGCCCATGACGAACTGGAAGTCGGACCCGACGGATTCCGTCGCACGAGCAATCGTGCCGGTGGCACGGAAGGCGGAATGTCCACGGGCGGTCCGCTGCGGGTGCGGGCGGGGATGAAGCCGATCGCCACGGTGCCGCGTGCCCTGGCGACGGTCGACGTCGAAACCGGTGAGGCCGCGAAGGCGAACCATCAGCGTTCCGACGTGTGCGCGGTTCCCGCCTCGGGAGTCGTCGCCGAAGCCATGGTGGCACTGGTGCTCGCCGAAGCCGTCGTCG
Organism: Brevibacterium sediminis; assembly: GCF_013623905.1. Lineage (GTDB taxonomy): Bacteria > Actinomycetota > Actinomycetes > Actinomycetales > Brevibacteriaceae > Brevibacterium > Brevibacterium sediminis. Next base: position 820,990 of record NZ_JABKDD010000001.1, on the reverse strand, counting down.
AGAAGTTCGGCGGAGACTCCGTTGCCGAGACGAAGCGGAACCTGGACGCCTATGTCGCGGCCATTCCGGAGAACCTCCGCATCGGACAATGAACCACACCCCGCTGCCCAAACCGGTTCCGCCCCTGGAACCGGTCCCCGCCGCGCTCTCGCGCATCGTGCTCTCCGGTCCGCCGGCGGCAGGGAAATCGACGATCGGTCGGCTGCTCGCCGATAGGCTCGGCCTGCCGCTGACGGACACGGACGCGAACATCGTCGACAAGTACGGGGTCATCTCGGAGATCTTCGTCGAACGCGGCGAAGATCACTTCCGACGCATCGAACGCGAGGTCGTGCGCAGGGCACTGCGTCGTCTGCTCGATCGTCCGGGCATCGTGTCCCTGGGCGGAGGAGCGATCCTCAACCCCGGCACCCGAGCTCAGCTGCGACATCCGGCGATCAAGGTCGTGCACATCGATATCGATGTCGACACAGTGTCCCAGCGGCTGACCGCCCCGCACCGACCGCTGCTGCGCGGTGCCGGCAGCCCGGTGGAGAACTGGCTGGCCCTGGTCAACGAACGCGAACCGCTGTACGAACAGGTCGCGACCTTCCGGGTTCAGGCCTCGAACTCACCGCCGTCGACGGTGGTCAACCGAGTCGTCGACGTCCTCACCGGCCTGCAGCGAGCCGAGGAGTACGCGAAATACGCCGACCCCGACGACGACGGATCCGGTCAGCAGCGCTGAGCACAGCCCCGGCGGTGAGACGCCTGCGACCACATCGGTCACCCGTTTCGCCGCCGGGAGCCTGTGAGGGCTAGGCTGGATCCGGCCCACGGAACAGGTGCCTCGACTCCGAGCACTCACCGGGCGGCCGAGCCTTGAGAGAAGACGATGAACGATCAGGAAGACGGACGAATGAGCCTCACACGCATCAATGTGGACGCCGGCGGGAACTACCCCGTCCTCGTCGGCCGGGGACTGCTCGGCGAACTGCCCGAGCTGCTCGGAAACCGCGTCGAGAAGGTCCTCGTCATCCACCCCCGCGCACTGCGCACCACCGGTGAGACCGTTCGCGACGACCTCGCCGCCGCCGGTCTCGAGGCCGTGGCCGCGGAGATCCCCGACGCCGAAGAGGCCAAACACGTCCAGGTCGCCGCATTCTGCTGGCAGGTCCTCGGCCAATCCGACTTCACCCGCACCGACGCGATCATCACCGTCGGCGGGGGAGCGGTGAGCGACCTCGGCGGATTCGTCGCCGCCACCTGGCTGCGCGGAATCAAGGTCATCCACATCCCCACCACCGTGCTCGGCATGGTCGACGCCTCCGTCGGCGGCAAGACCGGGATCAACACGGCCGAAGGCAAGAACCTCGTCGGCTCCTTCCACGCACCCGCCGGTGTCCTCGTCGACCTCGACACGCTCGGAACCCTGCCGGAGAACGAACTGTTCACCGGCCTCGCCGAGGTGGTCAAGACCGGATTCATCGCCGACCCCGCGATCCTCGATCTCGTATCGAACCACTCGAAGGACGAGATCGCCGATGTGCACGGCCCTGTGCTGCGCGAACTCATCGAACGTTCCATCCGGGTCAAAGCCGAAGTCGTCTCCGGAGACTTCAAGGAGTCCGGACGCCGGGAGATACTCAACTACGGCCACACCCTCGGCCATGCGATCGAGCACAAGGAGCGCTACCAGTGGCGTCACGGTGCCGCCGTATCGGTGGGCATGGTCTTCGCCGCCGAGGTGGCGTCGATGATCAAGAGCCTGCCCTATGAAGTCGTCGACCTCCACCGTGAACTGCTCGGCAAACTCGGACTGCCGGTGGGCTACCGTTCCGATGTGTGGCCGCAGCTGCTGGACACGATGAAGAGGGACAAGAAGGCCCGCGGGGCGATGCTGCGGATGGTGCTGCTCAGTGATATCGGCGAACCGAGCACCGTCGAGATCCCCGATGCCTCCATCCTCTTCACCGCCTACCAGGAGATCGGCGAGGATTCGCCGACGGTTCCCCTCGGCATCGGCCTCGGCCTCGACTGACCCCGCCCGGATGGAAGCGTCCCGCTGGGCTTGCTAGACTTGCCCAGTGGCGCGTTCGTCGACCCCGCACCTCGGGGTCCTCCGACGCGTCGTGCCGACTGCGATCACCATTCGGTGATCAGGACTGAACCGAAGAAGGACGAATTAGTGGCGACAACGAACGACCTGAAGAACGGCCTTGTGCTCAACCTCGACAACCAGCTGTGGCAGGTGCTCGAATTCCAGCACGTCAAGCCCGGAAAAGGACCGGCCTTCGTCCGCACCAAGCTGAAGAATGTCATCTCCGGCAAGATCATCGACAAGACCTTCAACGCCGGCACCAAGGTCGAGACCGCGAATGTCGACCGCCGCGATATGCAGTACCTCTACCATGACGGCACCGACTACGTGTTCATGGATGCCAAGGACTACGACCAGGTCAACATCTCCGCAGACCTCGTCGGCGACGCCGCGAATTACATGCTCGAGAACCAGGATCTGCAGATCTCCTTCCACGAGGGCACCCCGCTCTCTGTCGAGCTGCCGCCCTCGGTGGAACTGACCATCACCCACACGGAACCCGGACTCCAGGGCGACCGTTCGACCGGTGGTTCGAAGCCCGCGACCCTCGAGACCGGCTACGAGATCCAGGTGCCCCTGTTCCTCGAAGAAGGCGTGAAGGTCAAGGTCGACACCCGCAGCGGCGACTACCTCGGTCGCGTCAAGTAAGTGGCGTCCGCACGTACCCGAGCCCGTCGCCGGGCTCTCGAGCTGCTCTTCGAAGCCGGGCAGCGTCGACTGGCCATGGACGAACTCGTCACCATGCGCTCGAACGATCCCGACTACCCGATGAAGGAATACGCGGTCGAGATCGTCAAGGGCATCACCGAGAAGCAGGCGGAGATCGACGAGATCATCTCCACCTACTCAGAAGGCTGGACCCTGGATCGGATGCCGGCCGTCGACCGGTCGCTGCTGGAGATCGGGACCTGGGAGATGCTGTACAACGACGAGGTACCCGACAAAGTGGCCATCGACGAAGCAGTGTCCCTGGCCAGACAGTTCTCCACAGATGACTCTCCCGGCTTCGTCTCGGGGTTGCTCTCCCGCATCCTCGACGTCAAACCGACACTCATCTGAGGCGGCGGGTCCGCACTCCGGACCCGCCCGCCGGTGGGCACCCCACCGGGTTTACAATCGAATCGAACCACTCCTTTAACCACCGTCCAGAGAGGCGGAGAAGGGGAAATATGACACAGCGAACAGTGCTGGACGCCCCCGATATCTCGCGGGCGATCACCCGCATCGCGCACGAGATCATCGAATCCAACAAGGGCAGCGACGACCTCGTCCTCCTGGGCATTCCGCGCCGCGGAGTCCCGCTCGCCCACCGACTCGCCGAGGCGATCGCCTCCATCTCCGGCCGGCCCGAGACCGCAGGCGAACTCGCCGGCAGCCTCGACATCACCATGTACCGTGACGATCTGCGCGGCGGCTCCTACCGGGCGCCCGAACCCACCACCATCCCGAGTGCGGGAATCGATGCGAAGACCGTCGTCCTCGTCGACGATGTGCTCTTCTCCGGACGCACCATCCGCGCCGCCCTCGACGCCCTTGCCGATGTCGGTCGGCCCGCCAAGGTCCGCCTCGCCGTCCTCGTCGACCGCGGCCACCGGGACCTGCCGATCCGTGCCGACCATGTCGGCAAGAACCTTCCGACCTCTAGCAGTGAACGCGTCAACGTCTCCCTGACCGAAATCGACGGAGACGACTCCGTGAGCATCTCGGGAGGCCGCGAATGAAACATCTGCTCGACACCGCATCGCTGAGCCGAGACGACGCCATCGGCATCCTCGATATCGCCGAGGAGATGACTCTCGTCTCCGAACGTGAAGTCAAGAAGCTGCCCGTGCTGCGGGGACGCACAGTGGTCAACCTGTTCTTCGAGGACTCCACACGCACCCGACTGTCCTTCGAGGCCGCAGCCAAACGGCTCTCGGCCGATGTGCTCAACTTCTCCGCCAAGGGCTCCTCCGTGTCGAAGGGTGAGAGCCTCCAGGACACGATCCAGACGATCTCGGCGATGGGCGCCGATGCCATCGTCGTCCGCCATTCCGGAGCGGGCACCGCCCACCGCCTCGCCCATACCGGGTGGATCGACGTCCCCGTCGTCAACGCCGGCGACGGCACCCACGAACATCCCACCCAGGCGCTCCTCGACGCTTTCACCCTGCGTCGGGCACTCGCCGGAGTCCCCGCCTCGGGGCCGGTGCAAGGGGGACCCCGCGGTCAGGGACTCGACGGAGCGAAGGTTGCCATCGTCGGAGACATCCTGCACTCCCGAGTGGCTCGGTCGAACGTCCACCTGCTCGCCCGCCTCGGCGCGGACGTCCACCTCATCGCACCACCCACCCTGCTGCCCTGGGGAGTGTCGAACTGGCCGGTGACCATCCACTACGACTTCGATTCGGCGCTGAGCGCCGAGGACTTTGCAGCCGTGATGATGCTGCGCGTCCAACACGAGCGGATGCACGAATCCTTCTTCCCCAACGAACGCGAATACGCCCGCCTGTGGGGACTGAGCGCGGCTCGTCTGGCCAAACTGCCGGAGACGAGCTTCATCATGCACCCAGGGCCCATGAACCGCGGCTTCGAAATCTCCGCTGCCGCAGCGGACTCACCCCGCGCCCTCGTCCTCGACCAAGTCGAGAACGGAGTGAGCGTGCGCATGGCGGTCCTCTACCGTCTGCTGACCGGTCAGGAGGAGACCAATGACTGATTACCTCATCCGCGGTGCCGATGTGCTCGGACGCGGAGTCGCCGATATCGCGATCCAGGACGGTCGCATCGTCGACCCCGAACTGCTGAGCACAAGCGACTATGAAACAGTCGACGCCGCAGGACTCGTGGCCCTGCCGGGACTCGTCGACATGCACACCCACCTGCGCGAACCCGGCAAGGAAGACGCCGAGACCGTGCTCACCGGATCACGCTCAGCCGCCTCGGGAGGGTTCACCTGCGTTCACGCCATGGCGAACACCGCGCCCGTGGCCGACACCGCCGGCGTCGTCGAACAGGTTCACCGCCTCGGCCGCGCCGCCGGATTCACCGAAGTCGTACCCGTCGGCGCCGTGACCACCGGACTCGAGGGAAAGCAGCTCGCCGAGCTGGGAGCCATGGCGCGCTCCGGAGCTCGCGTGCGGATGTTCTCCGATGACGGAATCTGCGTCTCCGATCCGCTGCTCATGCGCCGCGCCCTCGAATACGTCAAGACCTTCGACGGGATCATCGCCCAGCACGCACAGGAACCACGCCTGACCGAAGGCGCACAGATGAACGAGGGAACGGTCTCGGCCGAACTCGGACTGCCCGGCTGGCCAGCCGTCGCCGAGGAGTCGATCATCGCCCGCGATGTGCTCCTGGCCGAACACGTCGGGTCCCGACTCCACATCTGCCACGTCTCCACGGCCGGCAGCGTCGACCTCATCCGCTGGGCCAAGGCACGGGGGATCGCCGTGACCGCCGAGGTCACACCGCACCATCTCATGCTCACCGACGAACTCGTGCGCACGTTCGACCCCGTCTACAAGGTCAACCCGCCGCTGCGCACCGACCGCGACGTGCAGGCACTCCGGGCTGCACTGGCAGACGGCACGATCGACGTCGTCGGCACCGACCACGCCCCGCACACCGCCGAACACAAGTGCAGCGAATGGACCGCAGCGGCCATGGGCATGGTCGGCATGGAATCCGCCCTGTCGATCGTCGTCGCCGCCATGGCCGACCACGACTTCGACTTCGGCGATGTGGCGCGCGTGATGTCCTCGGCTCCGGCCCGGATCACCGGAGCCTCCGGGCACGGCAGCCTCGAGCTCGGAGCGAGTGCGAACATCGTCCTCGTCGACCCGGCAGCACCGCACCGCATCGAACCCGCCGACCACGCCACAAAGGGACGCAACAACCCCTTCGCCGGCGTCGAAGTCACCGCGCAGGTCACCGACACTTTCTTCTACGGCCACCGGGTCTTGGCCGCAGGGGCACTCACCACACCCCACCCGGCAGGAGCAACATGGACACAACAATAGGCACACTCATCGTCGCGGCAGTCATCCTCCTCGTGATCGTCGCGATCGCCTGGGGATGGAGCCGACGCAAACGGGCCCAGTCAGAGGTCGTCACCCCGCCGAAGCCCCATATGGGCATCAAGGCCGTGGGCGAGCCGGTCGAAGGCTCCTATGTGTCGACGACGAAGGCCGGCCATCCGCTCGAACGCGTCGCCGTCCACGGCCTGGGCATCCGCACCACCGGGGAACTCGTCGTCACCGACGGGGGAGTGATCATGGACCTTGCCGGACGCGAGGACTTCCTCATCCCGCGCCGCGACATCGTCTCCGTGGACACCACGAACGGGATGATCGGGAAATTCGTCGAACGCGGAGGCATCATCCGCATCACCTGGCACCTGGGCGACACCCTCGTCGACACGGGCTTCCGCGCCCGCTACGCCGCATCCACCACCCCCACCGTCGACCGCATCCGCGAAATGATCGAAGAGGCACAATGAGCTTTTCCACCACCCCCGCCGTCCTCGTCCTCGAAGACGGCCGGACCTTCCACGGATCCGCCTACGGACACATCGGCGAAACCACCGGTGAAGCCGTGTTCGTCACCGCCATGTCCGGCTACCAGGAGACGCTGACAGACCCGTCCTACCACCGACAGATCATCATCCAGGCCGCTCCGCACATCGGCAACACCGGAGTCAACCGCACCGATGACGAATCCGCCCAGATCTGGGCCGCCGGCTACGTCGTCCGCGATGCCTCCCGGATCTCATCGAACTGGCGCTCCGAAGGCGACCTGGCCGACTGGCTGACCGAGTCCGGGATCGTCGGCATCTCCGACGTCGACACCCGAGCCCTGACCCGCCACCTGCGCGACAAGGGAGCCATGCGCGTGGGCATCTTCTCCGGGCCCGCCGCCGAGGCGCCCGAATCCGAACTCCTCGCCCGTGTCCAGGCGTCTCCGCAGATGGCCGGAGCCAACCTCGTCGACGAGGTCTCGATCACCGAACCCCGACTCATCCCCGCCCGCGGGGAGAAGCGCTTCAGCGTCGCCGCCGTCGACCTCGGCATCAAATCGATGACCCCCGAACGACTGAGCGAACGCGGAATCGACGTGCACCTGCTGCCGTCGACGATCAGCTTCGACGAGATCCGGGCCCTGGGCGTCGACGGAGTCTTCTTCTCGAACGGCCCCGGCGACCCCGCCACCGCAGACGACCAGGTCGAACTGCTGCGCGCCGTGCTCGACGCCCGAATCCCGTTCTTCGGCATCTGCTTCGGCAACCAGCTGCTCGGTCGGGCCCTGGGCTTCGGCACCTATAAGCTGCCCTTCGGCCACCGCGGGATCAACGTGCCCGTGATGGACCGGACCACGGAGAAGGTCGAGATCACCTCGCAGAACCACGGCTTCGCCGTCGACGCTCCGCTGACAGGCGAGACCACCGCCCCGCACAAGGCCGACTACGGCCGGGTGACCGTCTCCCATGTGTGCCTCAACGACGACGTCGTCGAGGGACTCGCCTGCCTCGACATTCCCGCCTTCTCCGTCCAATTCCACCCCGAGGCTGCGGCCGGCCCGCACGATTCGAGCTACCTGTTCGATCGCTTCGTCGACCTCATGTCCGCTTCCCAGGCCGATTCGGCTGCCCAGGCCTAAGGAGAACCCCCAATGCCATTGAGACACGACCTCAAATCCGTCCTCGTCATCGGCTCCGGCCCCATCGTCATCGGCCAGGCCTGCGAATTCGACTACTCCGGCACCCAGGCCTGCCGCGTGCTGCGCTCCGAGGGCCTGCGCGTCATCCTCATCAATTCGAACCCGGCGACGATCATGACCGACCCGGACATCGCCGACGCCACCTACGTCGAACCGATCGATCCGGACGTCATCGAGACGATCATCGAGAAGGAACGCCCCGACGCGCTCCTGCCCACCCTGGGCGGACAGACCGCACTCAACGCGGCCATCGCCCTCCACGACGCCGGAGTGCTCGAGAAGTACGGCGTCGAACTCATCGGTGCCGACGTCGACGCCATCCAGCGCGGCGAGGACCGCCAGAAGTTCAAAGACATCGCCGAGGCCTGCGGCGCCGAAGTGGCCAGATCCGCCATCTGCCACACCCTCGACGAAGCCCTTGCCGCCGCCGAGGAGCTCAACTACCCGGTCGTCGTCCGCCCCTCGTTCACCATGGGCGGCCTCGGCTCGGGTATGGCCTATGACGAAGCCGATCTGCGCCGCATCGCCGGCGCCGGCCTGTCCGATTCCATCACCCACGAGGTGCTGCTCGAGGAATCGATCCTCGGGTGGAAGGAATACGAGCTCGAGCTCATGCGCGACAACAAGGACAACGTCGTCGTCGTGTGCTCGATCGAAAACGTCGACCCCGTCGGCGTGCACACCGGTGACTCGATCACAGTGGCCCCGGCCCTGACGCTGACCGACCGGGAATACCAGTCGATGCGCGATATCGGCATCGCCATCATCCGGGCCGTCGGCGTGGACACCGGCGGCTGCAACATCCAGTTCGCCGTCGACCCCAGGACCGGACGCATCATCACCATCGAGATGAACCCACGCGTCTCCCGGTCCTCGGCGCTGGCATCGAAGGCCACCGGCTTCCCGATCGCGAAGATGGCCGCGAAGCTCGCCGTCGGCTACTCGCTCGACGAGATCCCCAACGACATCACGAAGGTCACTCCGGCCAGCTTCGAACCGACCCTGGACTATGTGGTCGTGAAGATCCCGCGCTTCACCTTCGAGAAGTTCCCGGCCGCGGATCCGACCCTGACGACGACGATGAAATCCGTCGGTGAGGTCATGGCCCTGGGCCGCAATTTCACCACCGCGCTGCAGAAGGCGATGCGCTCACTCGAGCAGAAGGACTCCGCGTTCAGCTGGACTGACCTGCCCGACGTCTCCGACGACGACGTCCGCGAATCCGTCCTCGAAGCCATCTCGCACGCAACTGCCGACCGCATCCACTCGGTCCAGCGCGGACTCGCCGCCGGCCTGAGCGCGGCGGAGGTCTTCGACGCCTGCGAGATCGACCCCTGGTACCTCGACCAGATCCAGCTCATCAACGAGGTGGCCGCCTATGTCCGCGACGCCGACGAACTGGACGAGCAGGTCCTGCGGGTCGCGAAGAACCACGGTTTCTCCGACGAGCAGATCGCGGGACTGCGCAGCCTCGACACGAGCGTCGTCACCGGCATCCGCCATGCGCTGCGCGTGCGCCCGGTGTTCAAGACGGTCGACACCTGCGCCGGAGAATTCGAAGCGAAGACTCCCTACCACTACTCGAGCTATGACTCCGAGACCGAGGTCATGCCGCGCGAACGCCCGGCAGTGATCATCCTCGGCTCGGGACCGAACCGCATCGGCCAGGGCATCGAGTTCGACTACTCGTGCGTGCACGCGACCATGGCGATCGGGTCGGCCGACTACGAGACGATCATGGTCAACTGCAACCCGGAGACCGTGTCGACGGACTACGACACCGCCGATCGCCTGTACTTCGAACCCCTGACGTTCGAAGACGTCATGGAGGTCTACCACGCCGAACTCGCCGCCGGCGAGGTCCTCGGCGTCGTGTGCACTCTCGGTGGACAGACCCCGCTGGGCCTGGCCGACAAGCTCAAGGCCGCGGGTGTGCCGGTGCTCGGCACCCAGCCCGAAGCCATCGATCTGGCCGAGGACCGCGGAGAGTTCGGCGCCGTGCTGGAGAGGGCCGGACTCACCGCGCCCAAGCACGGCACCGCAGTGACCGCAGCGGAAGCCGCAGCGATCGCGGAGAACATCGGCTACCCGGTGCTCGTGCGGCCCTCCTACGTCCTCGGCGGACGCGGAATGCAGATCGTCTACGATCGCACCCAGCTGCTCGACTACATGGCCAGCGCCACCGAGATCTCGACCGATCGTCCGGTCCTCGTCGACCGCTTCCTCGAAGACGCCATCGAGATCGACGTCGACGCCCTCTACGACGGCAACGAGGTCTACATCGGCGGAATCATGGAGCACATCGAGGAAGCCGGAATCCACTCCGGTGACTCCGCCTGCGTACTGCCCTCGCTGACTCTGGGCGAGCACGTGCTCGAGCGCGTCCGCCAGGGCACGAAGGCCATCGCCGAAGGTGTGGGCGTACGCGGACTGCTCAATATCCAGTTCGCGATCGCCGCGGATGTCCTCCACGTCATCGAAGCCAACCCCCGTGCCTCGCGGACCGTGCCCTTCGTCTCGAAGGCGACCTCGACCCAGCTGGCCAAGGCCGCGGCTCTCATCGCCGTGGGCCGCACGATCGAGGATCTGCGCGGAGATCTGCTGGCAGCGGCCGGCGACGGCTCGACCCTGCCGCTCGACCATCCGATCGCCGTCAAGGAGGCAGTCCTGCCGTTCCGACGGTTCACCACCGTCGAAGGCAAGATCGTCGACTCGATCCTCGGCCCCGAGATGCGCTCGACCGGTGAGGTCATGGGCATCGACCACAACTTCCCGACCGCCTTCGCGAAGGGACTGCTCGGGGCATCTGTGAAGCTGCCGACCTCGGGCACCGTGTTCGTGTCGGTGGCCGATCGGGACAAGCGCGCCATGGTGCTGCCGGTCAAGGAGCTCGTCGATATGGGCTTCGACGTCGTCGCGACCACCGGCACCGCGGCCGTGCTCTCCCGCTACGGAATCAAGACCACACAGGTGCACAAGCACTTCGAGGCCGATGCCGAAGACCGCACGGTCATCGACTACCTCACCGCGGGCACCATCGATATGGTCATCAACGTGCCGTCGGGTCGGCAGGAACGCGCCGACGGCTATGAGATCCGAGCCGCGGCGACCGCGAACTCCGTGCCGCTGATCACGACGCTGGCCGAGTTCGCCGCCGCCGTGACCTCTCTCGAGGTCATCCGCGACTCGAAGTTCGACGTGCGCAGCCTGCAGGATTGGAACGCCTGATGTTCGGCACCCGACTGGCAGCCGCCATGGACGAGCACGGACCGCTGTGTGTGGGTATCGACCCGCACGAGCATCTTCTCGCCTCCTGGGGGCTGCCCGCCAGCGCCGCAGGCGTAAGGGAGTTCGCCCTCCGCACGGTCTCCGAGCTCAAGGGCTCGGTGGCCGCCGTCAAACCGCAGTCTGCGTTCTTCGAACAGTACGGCTCCGCCGGAGTCGCTGCTCTCGAAGAGACGCTGGCCGCGGCCAGGGACGCCGGACTGCTCACCGTCCTCGACATCAAACGCGGTGACATCGGGTCGACCATGGGTGCCTACGCGAAGGCGTACCTCGACCCTGCCTCGGCGCTGGCCGCGGACTCGATCACGGTCTCGCCCTACCTCGGATTCGGCGCTCTGGAGCCGGCCTTCGAACTCGCTGCCGCTCACGGCAAGGGCGTGTTCGTCCTGGCACTGACCTCGAATCCGGAAGGGGCAGAAGTCCAGCATGCCGTGAGAGACCGCGAATCGGTGGCCGGATCGATCGTGTCCCGAGTCCGGCAGCGCAATGCTCAGGCACTGGGGACACCCGACGAGCTCGGTCCCTTCGGACTCGTCGTCGGCGCGACCATCGGCACCGCAGCGCGCGATCTGGGTTTCGATCCCAGTGACTGCGGGGGACCGATCCTCGCTCCGGGCGTCGGTGCACAGGGTGCGGGCCTGACCGAGCTGCGGGCGGTCTTCGGCGGCCGGGCGCTGGAATCGGGACAGGTGCTCGCCACCGCCTCCCGGGCGGTGCTCGGTGCCGGACCCGACGGTCTGGCCGAAACCGCCGCCGCGCTCAATCGTGCGCTGACGGTCACCGACTGAACAGCGGTGTTCGGATCGCGGGGGCGGTCCGAACACCGGTTTCGGTGTTCCGTCGACGGGCGGATTCCGGCTCGCCACGACACAAATTTCTGCTCATATCGCCTCTCGGCAGGGATTTTGTCTTAGACTGAGACAACTTCCCTACCTGCCCGTTCATGGTGACAGAGGAGACAAAGTGGCACTCGAACCGTTGACCCCGCAACAGCGTTCCGCTGCGTTGGACAAAGCGTTCAAGGCACGTCAGGCACGAGCCGAAGTGAAGTCGGCGCTGAAGACCGGCGATACCGATCTCGCGGCCGTGCTCAAGAAGGCAGCAGACGACGAAGCACTGGCGAAGATGCGTGTGCTCGATCTGCTCAGAGCTCTGCCCGGAGTCGGCGACCGGCGCGCCGAAGCCGCCATGGAAGAGGTCGGCATCGCCACCTCCCGTCGGATCAAAGGTCTGGGCGTCCACCAGAAGTCCGCCCTGTTGGAGAAATATTCCTGAGTGTGACAACCTCAGATCTGTGAATAATCGACTCACCGTCCTCGCGGGTCCGACCGCCGTCGGAAAAGGCACCATCAGCACCTATATTCGGCAGAACCACCCCGAGGTCTGGTTCTCCGTGTCGGCCACGACCCGACCCAGACGCCCCGGTGAGATCGATGGTGTCCATTATCACTTCCTCACCGACGACGCCTTCGACACCCTCATCGCCGAGGATCGCCTGCTCGAATACGCCGTCGTCCACGGACGCCACCGCTACGGCACGCCTTCGGCCCCGGTGGAGGAGAAGCTCGACCAGGGGATTCCCGCGCTGCTGGAGATCGATCTGCAGGGAGCCCGCCAAGTCAAAGAGAAGATGCCCGATGCCCGCTTCGTCTTCCTCGCCCCGCCCAGCTGGGACGAACTCGTCTCCCGACTGACCGGTCGAGGCACCGAAACGGAGGAGGAGCAGGAACGACGACTGGCCACCGCGAAACGCGAATTGGCCGCCGAATCGGAGTTCGACGTGACCATTGTGAACGACCACGTTCGCAATGCGGCCGAAGAACTCCTATCATTGATGGGTATATCCACTTCCGATTAGATGGGAATCTCCTTGCCCGCACAGCCTGAAGGCATCACCAACCCTCCGATCGACGATCTGCTCAACGTCACCGGTTCGAAGTACGAACTGGTCTCGATCGCGGCAAAGCGCGCCCGTCAGATCAACTCGTACTACGCCCAGCTGCAGGAGGGACTGCTCGAGAACGTCGGTCCGCTCGTCACGCCGGGCACCAACGAGAAGCCTCTGTCGATCGCTCTGCGTGAGGTCAACGAGTCGAAGATCGTCGCCCGCGAGGTCTCCGAAGCCGACTTCATCCAGGCCGCACCCGAGGCCGAAGCCACCGCTCCTGTGAGCAACGACGGCGCGATCGACTTCAGCGACCAGTGAGAATCGTACTCGGCGTCGCCGGTGGGATCGCCGCCTACAAAGCGGCACACATCATCCGGCGACTCCGGGAACTCGACCACAGCGTCAAGGTCGTTCCAACGGCCAACGCACTGAAATTCATCGGTGCCCCCACTCTCGAGGCACTGTCCGGCCAGACCGTGACCACCGATGTCTTCGACGAGATCGACACCGTCAATCACGTCCGCATCGGACAGGAAGCCGAACTCGTCATCATCGCCCCGGCGACCGCCGATCTGATCGCGAAGATCGCCGCCGGACGAGCCGATGATCTGCTCACCGCCTCCGTGCTCACCACCACCGCCGAGGTGGTCGTGGCCCCGGCCATGCACACGGAGATGTGGCTCAACCCCGCCACAGTCGCCAACATCGCGACCCTGCGCTCCCGCGGCGTCCATGTCCTCGACCCTGCTGTCGGACGCCTCACCGGCCCCGATTCCGGTCCCGGACGACTGCCCGAACCCGAAGCGATCGTCGACTTCGCGCTCTCGGTCAAGGACGGCACCGCCGGCGACTCGGCAGATGCGTCCACTGACCCCAGCGGTGCTCTGTCCGGTCGTCGCATCGTGATCAGCGCCGGCGGCACGCGGGAAGCACTCGACCCCGTGCGCTTCCTCGGCAACCGCTCCTCAGGCAAACAGGGCATCGCGCTGGCCAAGGCCGCCCATGCCGCGGGCGCATCAGTCGAACTCGTCGCCGCGAACATCGACACCGGTCTGCTGACGGGACTGCCTGCGGGCATCACGATCACTCCGGTCGAATCCACTCTTGAGCTGCAGTCGGCGATGCATTCGGCCCAGGTGTGGGCTGATGCCATCATCATGGCCGCTGCCGTCGCCGACTACCGGCCGGCCGAGACGACGGACTCGAAGATGAAGAAGTCCGGAGACGACGGTCTGACTCTGCGTCTCGTGCAGAACCCGGACATCCTCCGCGGACTCGTCGACGAACGCAGCCGTCAGTCCAGCCTCCGCCATCAGATCATCGTCGGATTCGCCGCCGAGACCGGGGACGCCGCCACCGCAGCCCTCGACTACGCTCGAGCCAAGTTCCACCGCAAGGGCGTCGACCTTCTCGTATTCAACGACGTCTCCGACGACCGCGCCTTCGGCCACGATGAGACCATGGTCCAGATCATCTCCGCCGACCGCGGCGAGATCGTCGTCGGTGAGGAATTCCACGGGTCGAAGGACCATGTTTCACAAAAGGTCATCGCGGCCGTCTCCGACCGAATCACCCACGTAGAATCGACAACGTGACACACACAAATCTGCGTTTCTTCTCATCCGAGTCCGTCACCGAGGGACATCCCGACAAGATCTGCGACCAGATCAGCGATGCGGTGCTCGACGACCTGCTCCGGCAGGACCCCAACGCCAAAGTGGCCGTGGAGACCATGGTCACCACCGGCCTCGTCCACGTCGCCGGTGAGGTGAATACGGCCGCCTACGCCGACGTCGCCGGAATCGTGCGCAGCCTCATCACAGGCATCGGCTACGACTCCTCGGACACCGGCTTCGACGGACACTCCTGCGGAGTCTCAGTGTCCATCGGAAGCCAGTCCACGGACATCCACTCCGGTGTGACGAATCCGCTGGACTTCCGCGAGGCCGTCGAATCCTCCGACCACGGCACCAGCCTCGGCGCCGGGGATCAGGGACTGATGTTCGGCTATGCCGACAACTCCACCGATGTGCTCATGCCGCTGCCCATCCACTTGGCCTCCCGGATGGCCGAGCAGCTCTCCGCGGTGCGCAAGTCCGGTCGGCTCGACTACCTGCGCCCCGATGGGAAGACCCAGCTGACGCTGGGCTATGACGGCGATGAGGCAGTGTCGATCGAGAACGTCGTCGTCTCCACCCAGCACTCGGCGGAGACCAGCCAGTCTCAGCTGCACACGGAGATCAAGGAACTCGTCATCGATCCGGTGATCGCCGATTCCGGTCTCGACACCTCGGGCGCGAACATCCACATCAACCCTGCCGGCCCCTTCGTGACGGGCGGGCCGATGGGCGATGCCGGTCTGACCGGACGGAAGATCATCGTCGACACCTACGGCGGGTTCTCCCGTCACGGTGGCGGTGCGTTCTCCGGCAAGGACCCTTCGAAGGTCGACCGTTCGGCGGCCTACGCTATGCGCTGGGTGGCGAAGAACGTCGTCGCCGCCGGTCTCGCCGACCGCGCCGAGGTGCAGGTGTCCTATGCGATCGGCCGAGTCGACCCGATGGGACTCTACGTCGAGACCTTCGGGACGGAGAAGGCGGACCCGGCGGCCATCTCGGCTGCCATCCGCGAGGTCTTCGACCTCCGCCCAGCGATGATCATCCAGGAACTCGACCTGCTGCGCCCGATCTACTCGCAGACCTCGACCTACGGCCACTTCGGCCGTGAGCTGCCCGATTTCACCTGGGAGGTCACGGACCGCGCCGAGGATCTGCTGCGCGCCGTGTCCTCCAACTAGTCTGCCGTCGGCGTGGACGAACCCCTCCCGATCGACACCGGCACCTCGGCCGAGGGCCAGGTTCCCCTGGCCCCGACCGAACCGGTCGCCCGAGTGCTCATCGACCATCCTGTCCCACACCTGGCGCGGACCTTCGACTACGCGGTGCCGGAGAAGCTCGCCGAGGCTGCCCTGCCCGGAGTGCGGGTGCGGGTGAAGTTCGCCGGAAAGCTGCGCGACGGCTATCTGCTCGAACGCGTCGAATCCTCGGACCACTTCGGTCCGCTGGCGACGATCCAACGCATCAGCGGCCCCATTCAGGTGCTGAGTGCGGATCTGCTCGCCTTGAGCGGCGCCGTCGCCCGTCGCTACGGCGGCACCCTCGCCGATGTGCTGCGCCTGGCCATCCCACCGCGTCATGCCCGCGGCGAGAAAGCCGTGCTCAAGGCGGAGAAGACGGGACAGCCGGCCGCGCAGACCGATGCCGACGCCGCGGACCCAGCGACCGGACCGAACGACGGGCCGGCGGATGATCCGCAGCTGCTCGGCCGCCTCGGCGAATGGGTTCTCGCGGCGGGGACGGAACCCACGGTCGACAACGTCTCGGGCCCGCCTCGGCGCAGAGCCGTGGCGTGCACACCCGGGCCGACGCCGGGTCTCAGCTGGATCCGTGCCGGACTCGATGCCGCACGGGCGAGTCTCGAGGCCGGCCGATCGGTGCTCTGGCTTGTGCCCGATCATCGTGAACTCGCCGTGCTCCATTCGACTCTCACCCACGCTGGGATCGCGGAGGTCTCGGTGCTCAGCGCCGACCAGTCACCGGAGCTGCGGTGGCAGGCCTGGCTGCGCGGGCTGCTCGGACACACGCGGATCACGATCGGCACGCGGGCGGCGGCCTTCGCCCCCGTCGCGGACCTCGGACTCATCATCTGCACCGATGACGCGAACCTCAACTATCTCGATCAGCACGCCCCGTACCCGCACGCCCGGGAGGTCTGCCTGCTGCGGTCGACGATCGAGGACACCGAGCTGCTCTTCGTCTCCACCGACCGCAGCGCCGAAGTGCAGCGTCTCGTCGAGATCGGCTGGCTGGCCGACGTCACACCGGTCGGTCCGGCCAGGCGGCATGCCGCCCCCGTCGTCTTCGTCCCCGATGAGGACCGGGACCCCTTCGCCTGGCAGCGCATTCCCAGCCGCGCCTGGCAGATCATGCGAACGGCGCTGCGCCCGCGTCCCCGGGACGGCGGAGTGCCCGGTCCGGTGCTCGTGCAGGTGCCGCGTTCCGGCTACTATCCTGTCTTCGCCTGTGCCCGCTGCCAGGAAGTCGCCCGCTGCCCGCAATGTCAGGCGACGCTGACCACACAGTCGGAAGTCGGTCCCT
The DNA here is from genome assembly GCF_013623905.1 of Brevibacterium sediminis. Taxonomy (GTDB): domain Bacteria; phylum Actinomycetota; class Actinomycetes; order Actinomycetales; family Brevibacteriaceae; genus Brevibacterium; species Brevibacterium sediminis. The sequence continues at coordinate 803,880 of NZ_JABKDD010000001.1, read as the reverse complement.
TCGCCTGCCGGTCCTGCGGCTTCCACTCGGAGACGTTCAGCTGCCTGCGCTGCCGGTCGAACCGTGTGCGATCGATCGTGCGCGGCCGGGCCCGCACCGTCGAAGAGCTTGCCCGGGCGCTGCCGGACATCGAGATCGTCGAATCCGGAGGCGACCACATCTCCACTGCCCTCGACGAGACCCCGCGACTCGTGGTCGCCACCACCGGAGCCGAACCCTATGTGCTCGGCGGCTATGCCGCGGCGATCCTTCTGGATTCGCTGTGGCCGGGGCCCTGGATGCGCTCGATCGACGAAAGTGTGGCACGTCGACTGCGAGCCGCCTCACTCGTGCGTTCCCGCGATGATGGAGGAGCCGTCTACCTCGGCGACGAAGACGAACTCATCCGGCAGACCCTGACCGCCTTCGACCCCACGACCTTCATGTCACGACAGCTGAGCGACCGGAAGGCACTCGGCTTCCCGCCCTACCGACGGATCCTCGAACTCACGGGAGCAGGCGCCGACATCGACGAGGTGCTCGAACAGATCGGCGAGGTCGAGGAACTCCTGCGTGAGGACGCCGAGGACGGACAGCGCAGCGTCAGCGCCTACCCGTTCTCCGCCGGAGACCGCGTCGGAACGAGAGCGGCCGAGATCATTGCCTCCCGGTCCGCCAAGAAGCAACGGCAGGTGCGCGTGCGCATCGACGATCCCCGGTCGCTGTGACGGCGCGGCGAACCAGTAGAATCCAAGTCGTGGATATCGTCTTCGCCGGCACCCCTGATGTCGCAGTTCCCGCCCTCGAGGCCTTTGCCGAATCGAGCCACCGCATCCGTGCGGTGCTCACCCGACCCGATGCGCCCGTCGGACGGAAGAGAGTCCTCACCCCGTCACCGGTGAAGACCCGCGCTCTCGAACTCGGACTGCCCGTCATCGAAGCCGGTCGTCTGCGCGGCGATGTCATCTCACAGCTGCAGGCACTCGATGTCGACGCCGTCGCCGTCGTCGCCTTCGGCGCCATCGCCGGACCCGCCGCACTGGCCACCGCCCGACTCGGCTGGTTCAACCTCCATTTCTCACTGCTGCCGGCCTACCGCGGAGCCGCCCCCGTCCAACGCGCACTCATCGGCGGCGAGACCACGAGTGGGATCAGTGTGTTCCGCATCGACGAGGGCATGGACACCGGCCCCGTGCTGCGCCGACTCGAACTGCCGCTCGACCACGCGGACGTCGCCGAGGCACTTGAGGACTATGCACGCCGCGGGGCACCCGAACTCGTCGCCGCCTTCGACGATCTCGCCGCCGGCACCGCCGCCCCGACCCCGCAGACCGGCGAGTCCAGCCATGCGGAGAAGATCACCGTCACCGACGCCCACCTCGACCTGTCCGCTCCGGCCGCCCGGGTCATTGACAGGGCCCGCGGAACCAGTCCCGCACCGGGACCATGGGTGGAACTCGACGGAAAGAGGACGAAGCTCTTCGGACTCTCACCCGCACCCGAAGTGACGACCCCTGGGGCCGTCGGTGAACTGACCACCTGGCAGCAGCAGCCGGTGCTGCGCTGCGGTGACGCCTGGGTCAGGGTCGAACAGATCCAGCCCTTCGGCAAGGCCCGGATGGCCACGGCCGACTTCCTGCGCGGCCGCGGAGACGTGACCTTCGACCCCTATACCGAAGAGGATGCATAAAAGCCATGGCTGAGTCAGCAGGCAGAGACCGCCGAGGCGGCAGCCGCGGAAACGACGGCAATCACGGGCAGCGCCGAGGCGGCCCCCGAAACACAGAACGAGCGGGTAAGAACCTGCCGCGGCGCATCGCCTGGGAAGTCCTCCTCGACGTGGCGACGAAAGACGCCTACGCGAACCTGCTGCTGCCGGCTAAACTCTCCCGCACCCATATGGGCGCTCAGGACGCTGCCTTCACCACCGAGCTCACCTACGGAACCCTGCGTCGGCAGAAGTTCTACGATGCGGTCATCGAAATCGCCTCGTCCCGAGCCGTCGACAAGATCGATCCCGAACCCCTGGCCGCAATGCGGCTCGGCGCCCACCAGCTGCTGTCGATGCGGGTGCCCAACCATGCTGCACTGTCCGAAACCGTGGCCGTGGTCAAACGATCGGCGGCGAAGACCGCCGGATTCGTCAATGCCGTGCTCCGCCGTATCTCGGAAGCCGAACCCACCGAGTGGCTCGACCGCGTCACCGCCGAGGCCGACGAGACCACCCGACTGGCGATCGAACACTCCCATCCCGAATGGGTCGTCCGGGCATTGAACCAGGCGCTCAAGGGACATGGCCGCGATGCCGCCGAGCTCGAAGCTCTCCTCGAAGCCGACAACGCACCCGCAAAGGTCGGAGTGACCGCCCTGCCCGGACTCATCGACCGCGCCGAACTGCCGGGTGAACCCACCCCGCTGTCACCGATCGGCGTCACCCTGGAGACCGCGGTTCCCCGGGACGTGGCAGCTGTGGCCGACGGACGTGCCCGCGTCCAGGACGAAGGTTCCGCGCTCGTGGCCCTCGCTTTGGCCGATATCGACGCACCCACCGGAACCTGGGCCGACCTGTGCGCCGGACCCGGCGGCAAGGCCGCCGTCCTCGCAGCCAGAGCCGCCGGCGAATCGACGACATTGGAGGCCTTCGACTCCAGCGAGCACCGTGTCGACCTCGTCCGCGACTCCACCAAGGCGCTGACCAACGTCATCGCCGCCGTCCGCGACGGACGCGACGCCCGCGGACCCTACTCGAAGATCCTCGTCGACGTACCCTGCTCCGGACTCGGTGCCCTGCGCCGCCGTCCCGAAGCCCGCTACCGCAGACGGCCCGAAGACATCACTTCCCTGACCGGACTGCAGCGCGAACTTCTCGCCGCTGCCCTCGATGCCTGCGCGCCCGGGGGAGTGGTCGCCTACTCGACGTGCTCTCCGCACTACGCCGAAACCGTGCTCATCGTCGACGAGGTTCTGCGCCTGCGAGCCAAGTCGGGAAGCGCGGACATCGAGGTCCTCGACACCCCGGCCGCGCTGTCGGCGATCACCGGCACCGAGGCAGAGTCGTTCGCGTCGGTGACCCGGGAAGGCGGGCGATACGCCCAGCTCTGGCCCCATGTCCACAACAGCGACGGAATGTTCCTGGCTCTCCTGCGAAAGGCGAAATGACCCATGTCGATCGACATCAACCCCTCCATCCTGTCCTCGGACTTCTCCGATCTGCGCGGTGAGCTTACGAAGATCAGGACCGCCGATATGGCCCATATCGACGTCATGGACAACCATTTCGTGCCGAACCTCACCTTCGGCCCGCCCGTCGTCGAACGCATCCAGGCGATCTCGCCGATCCCGCTCGACGCCCACCTCATGATCGCCGATGCCGACCGCAACGCTCCCGTGTACGCGGAGATCGGCTGTGCCTCGGTGACCTTCCACGCCGAGGCAGCCGCCGCCCCCGTCCGTCTCGCCCGGGAACTGCGCCGCCTCGGGGCCAAGGCCAGCCTCGCCCTCAAACCGGCCACCCCGATCGAACCCTTCATCGACCTCCTCGGCGAATTCGATCAGATCCTCATCATGACCGTCGAACCCGGATTCGGTGGTCAGAAGTTCCTCGACGTGTGCCTGCCGAAGATCACGCGGACCCGCGAAGCGATCTCTGCTGCCGGACTCGAGATCAAACTGCAGGTCGACGGGGGAGTCTCCGCGGCGACGATCGACCGTGTCGTCGACGCCGGCGCCGACGTCCTCGTCGCCGGCTCCGCCGTCTACGGAGCCGACGATGCGGCAGCCGCCATCAGCGAACTGCGCACCCTCGCCGCCGCACACACCCACTGACCGAACCGAGCCGAACTATGCTTACGGCCCACACCTGAAGAGAGCCTGCGATGGACCTGTTCGACTGGTTGAACACCCCGGCATTCGAACTGCTGGGCAAGCCTGTGCCGTACTCCGACCTGTTCGGCAACATCTGTGCGCTGGCCACGGTCGTCCTGGCGCTGCGCCGGAACATCCTGTCCTGGCCGGTGCAGATCCTCGGCTCCATCCTCCTCTTCTCCGCAAGCCTCTCCGCCGGCCTCGGCGGCAACGCCTCTCGGCAGGTCGTCATCATCGTCGCCGCGGTCTGGGGATGGACGCAATGGAAGAAGTCCAAGGCCGCCGCCGGTGAAGTCCTCGTCCGCTGGGCGAGCTGGAAGGAACGGGCGATCCTGCTCGCAGCTCTCGTCATCGGCACCGGAGTCTTCGGCTGGGTCCTCGCCCTGGGCGGATGGTCCTGGAACCCCTACCCCGACGCCTATATCTTCATCGGTTCGATCGTGGCCATGTACGCCCAGGGCCGAGCCATCGTCGAATTCTGGTTCGTCTGGCTCGCCGTCGACCTCGTCGGCATCCCGCTGGCGATCTCCGGCGGACTCGTCTTCTCCGGAGCCGTGTACCTGTTCTTCCTCGTCATGGTCATCCTCGGACTCATCGACTGGTCGAAACGGTCACGCCAGACGATCTCTGCGCCTCACCGTCCGGCCACCGACATCGGCCGCGACCCCGAGGACTGAGGTCAGCCGCCGGCAGCACCAGTGAGACCCGGCCTGCCGCGTTCTAGAACATGAGACCCCGAATGCTGCGGCCGATGCAGATGCATTAGGCTGGAGAAGTGAAGACCTTTGAGACTCTCTACGCCGAACTCCAGCAGAAATCCCTCGATCGCCCCACCGGTTCGAAGACCGTGGCCGAACTCGACGCCGGAGTCCATGCGATCGGCAAGAAGGTCGTGGAAGAGGCCGCCGAAGTATGGATGGCCGCCGAATACGAAACCAAGGAAGAGCTCGCCGAGGAGATCTCGCAGCTGCTCTACCACGTACAGGTGATGATGATCGCCAAGGGACTGACCCTCGACGACGTCAACACCCACCTGTAAGACCCTCCCACGAACCTGACCGACCCGACGCCATCGAACTCCAAAGGGACCCCATGCTGCGTGTAGCCGTGCCCAACAAGGGCGCACTGTCCGAAGCCGCCTCCGACATGCTCAGCGAGGCCGGATACTCCACTCGACGCGGAACCAAGACCCTGGTCCATCAGGACGAGGTCAACGGAGTCGAATTCTTCTACCTGCGTCCCCGCGACATCGCCATCTACGTCGGCTCCGGAATCCTCGACGCCGGAATCACCGGCCGTGACCTGCTGCTGGAGTCACAGGCCGAAGCCGAAGAGGTGCTCGGACTCGGATTCGGTGCCTCGCGCTTCTTCTACGCCGGCACCGCCGGCTCGTTCACCTCGGCCGAGCAGCTGGCCGGTGCCCGCATCGCCACGAGCTTCCCGAACCTCGTGGATGCCGACCTGCAGCGACGCGGAATCGCGGCAACCACGGTGCAGCTCGACGGGGCGATCGAGGTCTCCATCCAGCTCGGAGTCGCCGACGCCATCGCCGATGTCGTCGAGACCGGCTCCACGCTGCGCGCCGCGGGACTCGAAACCTTCGGCGAGCCGCTGCTCGAATCAGAAGGTGTGCTCATCCAGCGCGCCGGAGCCGAATCCCGCATCGGCGTGCTCAAACGCCGCCTCGAATCGGTCATGGTCGCCCGCCAGTATGTGCTCGTCGACTACAACATCGAACAGCGCCTGGTTCCCGAGGCGATCTCGCTGACCCCGGGGCTCGAATCCCCGACCGTGTCCCCGCTGCAGGAGACCGGGTGGGTCGCTGTGCGCGTCATGGTCGAAGCGAAGGAAGTCAACAACGTCATGGACCGGCTCTACGGAGTCGGGGCGCGTGCGATTCTGGTGACGAACATTGGCGCCTGCCGAATCTGATCTGGCCGTGTTCCGGCCCCGACAGGTGCGCGTCGTCAGCATCGTCGGTGCCGTTGCCGTGACCGCTGGGTTCGCGGTCCTGTCCGTGGCGCTGTTCGTCGTGGACTGGGAACCGTGGACAGTGCTCGACATGATATGGATGAACCTGCTGGGCATTCTCTTCGGAGCCGCCCTGCTGCGCATCTCCGATATCCAGGCCCGGCCCACCGAGGACGGTCTGGTGGTCAAGAACATGGTGCGCACCCGTCGGCTCGACTGGGGACAGATCCTCGGTGTGACGTTCTCACCCGAGGGCGATGATCCGTGGCCCCTGTTGGACCTCACGGACGGCACCACCTGCGCGGTGATGGCGATCCAGCACGCAGACGGTCGCCGCGCCCATGCGGAGGTCGCACGATTGCGTATGCTCATCAAGAGACGCACCCACTTCAAGGAGGATTAGGAATGGCGAACGAGACACCCGAGGCAGGCCCCCTGACCGGATACACCGTCGTCGATCTCTCTCGTGCCCTGGCCGGCCCTCATGCAGGAATGATGTTCGGCGATCTCGGCGCGCGGGTGATCAAGGTCGAGAACCCCGGCAAGGGCGATGATTCGCGGTCGTGGGGACCTCCCTTCGTCGGGCCTGCGGACAATCCTCAGGCCACCTACTTCTTCTCGTGCAACCGCAACAAGGAATCCATCGCCCTCGACCTCAAATCCGACACGGGCAAGGACACCCTGACCGGACTCATCGCACGCGCCGATGTTCTCATCGAGAACTTCCGCTCCGGTGTCCTCGACCGACTCGGCTTCTCCACCGCCCGCTGCATGGAGATCAACCCGCGCCTGGTCATCCTGTCCATCACCGGATTCGGCCACGACGGTCCGGAAGCCTCCCGCGCCGGCTATGACCAGATCGCCCAGGGCGAAGCCGGGCTGATGTCGCTGACCGGCTCGGGACCCGATGATATGCAGCGCGTGGGCGTGCCGATCGCTGACCTGCTGGCCGGAATCTACGGCTCATACGGCGTGCTGGCGGCCCTGCTCGAACGCGAACGCACCGGCAAGGGCAAGGTCGTGCGCACCTCGCTCATCGCGGGAATGGTCGGCGTCCACGCCTTCCAGGGCACCCGGGCCACGGTCGCCGGTCAGGAACCGCAGCCCGGCGGCAACCACCACCCTTCGCTGTCGCCCTACGGACTCTTCAACTGCCGCGACGGCGCCGTGCAGATCTCCGTGGGCAACGAGAACCTGTGGCAGAAGTTCTGCACTGCCTTCGAGATCGATCCCGCCACCGAGGGCATGGCCGTCAACTCCGAGCGCGTGGACAACCGCGCCGCCGTCATCGAACTCATCGAAGACCGCTTCTCTGCCTACGACGCAGCCGATCTGCTGAACAGGCTCACCGAGGCGGGAATCCCGTCCGGCACGGTGCGCACCCTGCCCGAGGTCTACCAGTGGGAGCAGGCACTCAGCCAGGGACTCAAGGTCTCCGTCGACCACCCCGTGCTCGGCGACATCGACCTGCCCGGACCGCCGCTGCGTTTCTTCGACGCCGATTCCTCCGGTGAGGTCGAAACCACCCGCACCGCTCACGATGCCCCGCCGCTGCTCGACGAAGACGCGGAATCCATCGTGGCGTGGCTCGCCGACGGAAACTGAACGGAATCGCCATGACGCGTCTCAACGCACTCGAGCTCGTCGACATCGTCCTCGACGAAGGATCCTATCTGTCCTGGGACACCACTCCCGTCCAGCCCGCCGGCGGGATCTCTGACGCCTACGCTGCTGAACTCGAAGCCGCGGCGCAGAAGTCCGGAGTCGACGAATCCATCATCACCGGCGAAGGCACCATCGCCGGCCGTCGCGTGGCCGTGATCGCCGGCGAATTCCGCTTCCTCGCCGGGTCGATCGGCGTGGCCGCGGCCGAACGCCTCGTCGATGCCATCGAACGTGCGACCCTCGAAGGGCTGCCCCTGCTGGCCGGTCCCGCCTCGGGCGGCACCCGCATGCAGGAGGGCACCATCGCCTTCCTGTCGATGGTGAAGATCACGAACGCCGTCATCGCCCATCGCAAGGCCGGACTGCCCTACCTCGTCTACCTGCGCCATCCCACCACCGGAGGAGTCTTCGCCTCCTGGGGATCGCTGGGGCACGTCACCGTGGCCGAACCCGGATCCCTCATCGGATTCCTGGGCCCTCGAGTATTCGAGGCCATCTACGGAGAGAAGTTTCCGGAGAACGTGCAGACCGGGGAGAACCTGCACAAGATGGGCATCGTCGACGCCGTCATCGGACCCGAACGCATCGCCGGTACGGTCTCCCGCGTCCTCGACGTGCTCATGGGCGCCAAGGAGGTTCCCAGCTCGGTGCCGGACCCGGACACGGCCCCGGACAGCGTCGACCCGAACTCCGATGCCTGGGCCGCGATCACCAGCTCGCGTCGCCCCGAACGTCCCGGGGTCCGTGATCTGCTGCGCACCGCAGCGAACACCGTGCTGCCGCTCAACGGCACCGGCGAAGGGGAGAAGGACCCCGGACTGCTGCTGGCCCTGGCGAAGTTCGGTTCCGCACCGTGCATCGTCCTCGGCCAGGACCGATTCCGGCAGGACTCCCGCGAACCGATGGGCCCGGCGGCCCTGCGTGAGGCCAGACGCGGAATGCGATTGGCCGCGGAGCTGCACCTGCCGCTCGTGACCGTCATCGACACCCCCGGCGCGGCTCTGTCGAAGGAAGCCGAAGAAGGCGGCATCGCCGGCGAGATCGCCCGCAGCCTCGCCGACCTCGCCAACCTCGACGCTCCGTCCGTCTCGCTCATCCTCGGTGAAGGATCCGGGGGCGGAGCACTGGCCCTCATCCCGACCGATCGGGTGCTCAGCGCCGAACACGGCTGGCTCTCGCCTCTGCCGCCCGAAGGCGCCTCGGCGATCGTGCACCGCACGACCGAGAGAGCCGCCGAGATGGCTCAGAGCCAGGGCGTGCACGCTCCCATGCTGCAGGCCAACGGAGTCGTCGACCGAATCATCGCCGAACATTCCGACGCCAGCGACGAACCGCTCGACTTCGTCGCCAGGGTCGGTGAGACACTCGAATACGAACTCATCTCGCTCATGCGCGAACCTTCGGCCAGGCGGCTGGCCCGCCGAATGGATCGCTACCGGGGCCTGGGAATCTAGGAGGACTGCGTGGTAGCTGTCAGAGTCATCCCCTGTCTGGACGTGGACGGCGGACGCGTCGTCAAGGGAGTGAAGTTCGCCGACCTCAGGGACGCCGGCGACCCCGTCGAGCTCGCCCGCCGCTACGGCGAGTCCGGAGCCGACGAACTCACTTTCCTCGACGTCACGGCCAGCAGCGGTGACCGGGAGACCGTCCACGACGTCGTCCGCGCCTGCGCCGAAGAGGTCTTCATCCCGCTCACCGTCGGCGGAGGGATCCGCAGCGTCGCCGACGTCGACCGGCTGCTGCGCGACGGAGCCGACAAGGTCTCGGTCAACACCTCGGCGGTGAAGAACCCGGAACTCATCAGCGAGATCTCCCGACACTTCGGCAACCAGGTCCTCGTCCTCTCCCTCGACGCACGGCGCGCACAGGGCGCGAGCACGGAATCCGGCTTCGAGGTCACCACTCGCGGCGGCCGCGAAGGCACCGGCCGCTGCGCCATCGACTGGATCCGGGAAGCCGCCGACCGCGGGGTCGGCGAGATCCTGCTCAACTCCATCGACGCCGATGGCACACGTGAGGGGTTCGACCTCGAACTCATCCGCGCCGCCCGCGCCGCCGTCGACGTACCGCTCATCGCCTCGGGCGGCGCCGGAAAGGTCGAACACTTCGCTCCAGCAGTGGAAGCCGGAGCCGACGCCCTGTTGGCTGCCAGCGTCTTCCACTTCGGCACCCTGAGCATCGCCGAGGTCAAGGACGCCCTGCGCGCGGAGGGAATCGACGTCCGATGAGCAGCGACATCGACGCGACTCCGGAGAACTGGCGGGAGATCATCCGAACGAACGACGACGGGCTCATCCCTGTCATCGTCCAAGAGGCCACGAGCGCAGAGGTGCTCATGCTCGCGTGGATGGACGTCGAAGCCGTCTCCCGCACACTGGAGACGAACCGGGCCACCTACTGGTCCCGATCCCGGCAGGAATACTGGGTGAAGGGGGAGACCTCGGGTCATGTCCAGCACGTCCGCTCGCTCAGCCTCGACTGTGATGCCGACGCCCTGCTCATGCTCGTCGACCAGACCGGACCCGCCTGCCATACGAACACCCCGACCTGCTTCACCGGAAGGACCATCAGTGTCGACTGACCCAGCGGCGAACCCCACCGACCTGCCGATCCGACCCAGCCTCGACGAGTTCCGCGCCCTCGGCGCCGACCATCGCCTGGTGCCGGTCCACACCCAGGTGCTCGCGGACTCGGAGACCCCGCTGAGCCTCTACCGCAAACTCACCGACGGCGGACCGGGCAGCTTCCTCTTCGAATCCGCCGTCGCCGGATCCTGGGCCAGGTACTCCTTCATCGGCTCGGCGCCCGTGGCCACCCTCATCTCGACCGCAGACGGATTCCACTGGACCGGCACGCCTCCGGTCGGCGTCCCCACCGACGGCGACGTCCTCGACGCGGTCACCGCCACCCTCGACCTCCTCGCCGTGGCCGAAGCGGAATCGGAGCTGCCGCCCATGGTCTCGAGCTTCGTCGGCTACTTCGGATGGGACATCGTCCGTCGCTTCGAGAGGCTCGGGCCGCCGCGGCCCAACGAACACCACCTGCCGACCGTGCAGCTGATGATCCCCGGCGATATCGCCGTCTTCGACCACTATTCGGGAATGGTCACCCTCGTGGCCAACGTATTCAACGTCAACGGCGCCGATACCGGCATCGACGACGCCCACGCCTCGGGAGTCGCCCGCATCGCCGCGATGTGCGAGCGTCTGCAGCAGCCCAGCCCGGCAGATGTCCTGCGCCCCCGGAAGGCCGACCCCGAGGTGTCCACCCGCACCCAGCCGCAGGTGTACCTCGACGGTGTGGAGACGGCGAAGCAGAAGATCGTCGACGGTGAGATCTTCCAGGTCGTCATCGGCCAGCGCTTCGACACACCGTGCGAGGCCGATGCGCTGAGCGTGTACCGGATGCTGCGGCATGCGAACCCGAGCCCCTTCATGTACCTGCTCAACCTCCATGACGACGGAGGGGAACCGGTGAGCATCATCGGCTCCTCACCCGAAGCACTCGTGACCGTCCGGTCGGGAGAGGTGGTCACCCACCCGATCGCCGGTTCCCGCCCCCGCGGGACCACACCGGAAGCCGATGACTCTTTGGCCCGAGAGCTCCTGGCCGATGAGAAGGAACGAGCCGAGCACCTCATGCTCGTCGACCTCGCCCGCAACGACCTGGCGAAGGTCTGCGCGGCCGGAACCATCGACGTCAGCGAGTTCATGGACATCGTCCGCTACAGCCACATCATGCACATCAGCTCGACCGTGCGCGGCGAACTCGAACCCGGAACCACCGCCATCGATGTGCTGCGGGCGACGTTCCCCGCCGGCACGCTGTCGGGTGCGCCCAAACCCCGGGCGCTGCAGATCATCGACGAACTCGAACCCGTCGGACGCGGAATCTACGGGGGAGTGGTCGGCTATATGTCCTTCACCGGCGACCTCGACCTCGCCATCGCCATCCGCACCGGGGTGCTCCGGAACGGCACGATGAGTGTCTACGCCGGAGGCGGACTCGTCGCCGACTCCGTGCCCGAGTCCGAGTACCAGGAATCCGAGAACAAGGCCGCAGCTGTGCTGCGTGCCGCCGCCGCAGCCGACGCATTGGATGCGGCGGAGGGAAGTCAGAGGTGAGGCCATGACGAAATCACGTGGAGTCCTCATCATCCTCGTCATCGCCGCTGCCCTGTGGGCGCTGACGATCTCCGCCTGGCAGGCCGGTGCCGGAGGCGACACGCTCGGACCCAGCGGAGTGGCAAAGGTCACCGAGGATCCGAGCTCCCAGACCTCACCCGTGGCCACCGCGTGTGTGGCGATCATCGCGGTCTCGGGACTGCTCGCCGCAATGCTCGGACGGATCGGCCGCTTCGTCGTCCTGGGACTGGCCGGCATCGCCGGAATCGGCTACGGGATCACTGCACTGAGCGCCGCCTCGGCGCCGGGAGCCACTTCCTGGGCGATCATCGCCGCAGTGGCCGCAGGCATCGGCGTCATCGGCATCGTCTGGGTCGCCGTCGCCTCGAACGGGTGGACGAACTCCAACCGCTACGCCCGCACCGCCGAATCCGCTTCCGGGGAATTCGATTCCGCCGCGACCTGGGACGCACTGTCCCGCGGAGAAGACGTCGAAGACGCACCCGACGACGAAACGTCGACCGACCCGGACACCGACCCGGATTCGAAATGACCTTGTGACCGGGTCGGTGTCCGGTCAGCCGAAGAAGCGTGACACAATGGAGGAAAGTTTCCACACGCGTGTCACGCACTCACACAAAGGAGCGCCATGTCGCAGTCCCTCGCCCGCAACGGAGCCGCAGATCTCGACAAATCCACGATCGACTACGCAGCGATCGCCGATCCCGGTCACGGCAACTCGGTGGCGGGATGGACCGGAGTCGTCATCATGCTCATCGGCGTCACGGTCGGCTGTGTGGGATTCACGATCCACAACCCCACGATCACCTACATCTCCATCGGCATCGTCGCCCTCGGCGTCGTCGTCGGCCTGATCCTGCGCGCCATCGGACTGGGCAACAAGCCGAAGAAGAAATGACAGTCCTCATCGACATCATCTCCGGCGTGCGGGAAGATCTGCAGGCACGCCGGAACGAGGTACCGCTGAGCGAGATCACCGCGCGGGCCGCTGCGGCCGAACCGGTCCGCCCCTTCGACCTGTCCGCCGACTTCGGCGTCATCGCCGAGGTCAAGCGGAAGTCACCCTCCCGCGGTGACCTCGCCGAGATCCCCGACCCGGGCACGCTCGCCGGTCTGTACGCCGCCGGGGGAGCCCGGGCCATCAGCGTGCTCACGGAATCCCGCCGCTTCAACGGCAGTCTCGCCGACCTCGACTCGGTGCGCGCGGCCGTGGACATCCCGGTCCTGCGCAAGGACTTCATGGTCGACGAATATCAGTTCCACGAGGCCCGCGCTCATGGCGCGGACATCGTTCTGCTCATCGTCGCAGCACTCGATCCCGTGCAGCTGGGCGAGTTCCATGCCCTGGCCACGGAACTGGGGATGACGGCGCTCGTCGAGACCCACAATCGCGAAGAGCTGGAGACCGCGACGGAACTCGGTGCCGAACTCATCGGCGTGAACACCCGCAACCTCAAGGATCTCAGCGTCGACACCGACCGGTTCGCGCCCCTGGCCGAACTCGCTCCCGCCGGCTGCACCCTCGTGGCCGAGTCCGGCGTTGCCGGAGCCGCCGAGGTGTCGAAGTACGCGGACTCCGGAGCCGATCTCGTGCTCGTCGGCGAAGCCCTCGTCACCGGCGGCCGTCCGCAGGCCGCAGTCGAGGAGTACACCGCACTCGGCCGGGAACGCCGCTCCCTGTCCGTATCCTGAACCCTGCCCGCGTCGGCCGCTCCACGTGGCCGACGATGGGCTGACACTGCACCCATTCCGGCGTCCGGTGAGGCGGAGTCTCTCCGCCCCACAGGCCGGCGCCACGAGGAGATCGAGAAGGACCGCAATGACCGATTTGAGCGAGGAGACCGGACCGTACTTCGGCGAGTTCGGAGGCAGGTTCATCCCCGAAGCGCTGATCCCGGCACTCGACGAGATCGAAGAGACCTGGCGCAAATCCCAGGTGGATCCGGCCTTCACCGACGAACTCCTCACTCTGCAGCGCAGCTACATCGGCCGGCCCTCTCTGCTCACCGAGGCCACTCGCTTCGCCGAGCACTGCGGCGGTGCTCGAGTGTTCCTCAAACGCGAAGACCTCAACCACACGGGCAGCCACAAGATCAACAACGCCCTGGCGCAGGCTCTGCTGGCCAAGCGGATGGGCAAGACCCGTCTCATCGCCGAGACCGGTGCCGGACAGCACGGGGTCGCCACGGCGACCGCCGCGGCCCTGCTCGACATGTCCTGCGTGGTCTACATGGGCGAGGAGGACACTCAGCGCCAGGCCCTCAATGTCGCACGCATGCGTCTGCTCGGAGCTACGGTCAACGCCGTGACCAACGGCACCCGCACTCTCAAGGACGCGATGAACGAAGCCATGCGCGACTGGGTGGCCAACGTCGATGACACCCACTATGTCATCGGCACGGTCGCCGGTCCTCACCCGTTCCCGGCGATGGTCCGCTCCTTCCAGAACGTCATCGGGGTCGAAGCCCGCGAACAGATCCAGGACATGGCCGGTCGCCTGCCCGACGCCGTCTGCGCCTGCGTCGGCGGCGGATCGAACGCGATGGGACTCTTCGCCGCCTTCCTCGGCGATGCGGACGTGAAGATCTTCGGCTTCGAAGCCGGCGGCGAAGGAGTCGACTCCGGCCATCACGCCGCCCGGTTCTCCGGCGGACGCCCCGGTGTCCTCCACGGCTCCGCCACCTACATCCTCCAGGATGACGACGGTCAGACGCAGGCCTCCCACTCGGTCTCCGCCGGACTCGACTACCCATCGGTCGGCCCCGAGCACTCCCACCTCCACGACACCGGGCGCGTGACGTACGAACCCGTCGTCGATGAGGAGGCGATGGAGGCCATGCGACTGCTCTCCCGCACGGAGGGCATCATCCCCGCCATCGAATCCGCTCACGCCCTGGCCGGAGCCATGCGCATCGGCCGTGAGCTCGGACCCGACGCGGTCCTGCTGGTCAATCTCTCCGGCCGTGGCGACAAGGATATGACGACCGCCGCGAAATGGTTCGACTACATCGACGAAGGAGCGGTGCAGGTATGACGCACTCAGGTCCACGCACAGGAACCACCCTCGACGCCGTCGCCGAGGCTGGCCGCAAGGCCGCACTCATCGCCTACCTGCCCGTCGGCTTCCCGACCGTGGCCGGTTCGACAGAGGCGATGGTCGAACTCGTCCGCAACGGCGTCGACATCATCGAGGTCGGTCTGCCGTACTCCGACCCCGGAATGGACGGACCCGTCATCCAGCGCGCCGGTGAGGCGGCACTGGACAACGGTGTGCGCACCTCCGATGTCTTCACCGCAGTCGAAGCCATCGCCGAAGCCGGCGGCACCGCCGTCGTCATGAGCTACTGGAACCTCGTGCTCCAGTACGGCGTCGACAGCTTCGCCCGCGACCTGGCCTCGGCCGGAGGCGGCGGAATCGTCACTCCCGACCTCATCCCCGATGAGGCGGCACCGTGGCTGGCAGCTTCCGAGAAGTACCACCTCGACCGCATCTTCCTCGCCGCACCCTCGTCGACGCCGGAGCGCCTGGCCCGCATCGTCGAGCACAGCTCCGGATTCGTCTACGCCGCCTCGACCATGGGTGTCACCGGCGTCCGCTCCGAAGTCGACAACCATGCGCGCGATCTCGTCGCCCGGCTGAAGGAAGCCGGAGCCGAACGCGCCTGCGTCGGGCTCGGCGTGTCGAACCGCGAACAGGCGGCCGAGGTCGCCGAATATGCCGATGGCGTCATCGTCGGCTCCGCCCTCGTTCGGGCGCTGAACTCCGAAGGAGTGGCCGGAGTCGGTCGACTCGCCGCCGAGCTCGCAGAAGGGTGTGCATGAGCTTCAGCCCGGCATGGGTCGTCTTCACCGTCCTCGGCATCGGACTCGCGCTGTGGATGACAGGCATCCAATGGCGCGCCCGCGGCGGCCATAAGGGAGACCTGTGGGCCATCACGGTCGTCGGTCTGCCTGCGGCAATCATCGGCGGACGTCTCGGACATCTGCTCTCGGCACCGGACACCTACTTCGGCCCCGACGGCAGCCCGCTGCGGGCGCTGGCGGTCTGGGACGGCGGATTCAGCTTCTGGGGAGCCACCATCCTCGGCTTCCTCTCCGTCTGGGTGCTCACCCGTATCCAAGGCATCAGGTTCCGACCGCTGCTCGACTCGGTCGCACCGGGGCTCATCCTCGGCCACGTCGCCGGAGCCTTCAGCGATTGGTTCGACGGTCGCCTCGAACTGGTCACGGTGCTCACCGAATCGGCGTGGAACCTCATCGCCTGTGTTGTGCTCATCATCGTGTCCAAACGCCTCCGGCTCGGCTACGGACAGGTCTTCGCCCTGTATCTGTGCCTGTTCGGCCTCGGCCGCATTCTGCTCGAGGCCCTGCGGATCGGCACCCCCGCGGCCGAGGACGCGCGCCTGCTGTTCGGACTGCCGTTCAACGTGTGGACGGCCATCCTCGCCCTGCTCATCGGCCTCGGCTGGCTCATCGTCTCCCGACTGCGTCACCGCACCTATGAGACCGGTGTCTACATGCACGGGTCCCGGACCCTGCTGCGCCGCCATCGCCGCGGAAAGCACACCTTTGAGATCAATGCACCCAATATCGCCGAGGCGGCCGCCGCCTCCGGAGCCCCGTTGCCTTCGGTAGCGCGGGTGGCCGATCCGGACGATCAGCACGGTCACGACGGAGGCGGGGCACCGACATCACGGCGCTCGACCGTGAGAGCGTCCCCCGCCTCGGCTTCCGACTTGACTGCCGATGCTTCTGCGAGCCGTGCAGACGTCGACGATGCGGCGTCTGCGACAGGGGACAGCACCACGACTGGCGCCGACCCGGACGACTCGGAGCCCGAGGACGAATCCGGAATCGATCTCAGCGGTCGCCACAGCTTCGGATTCTTCGGGGCGGTCACCTCGGCGATCTCGATCGTGCCGGATGTGCGCGGGAAGTCAGCCCCCGCAGCGCACGACGCAGACCCTCGAACGTCCGATACTCAAGACAAATAGGTTCGCACTTCGTTCCTTTTTCTGCTTTTTCTCACATTGCACATGGTGTAAGTTGATACTCCGGCTGTGAGAGTCATCTCACAGCCGGGTCCGGGGACACCCTTTCCGGACTCGTCCAAACCGCAGAGGACAGCGCCGTCTTTTCGGGAAGCACTCAACACCGAGAAGGCAGTATATGAACCACAGCGCTCAGTCGACCCCCAAGACCACGGCCCCACCTGGCCGCATCGGGCTCTACGATCCGGCGCTCGAACACGACAACTGCGGTCTGGCCCTCATCGCCCGTTACAGAGGCGGAGCCGACCACACGGTCATCACCCAGGCCCTCGACGCTCTGCGCAGGCTCGAACACCGCGGCGGAATCGGTTCCGACGATGGGACCGGAGACGGTGCCGGACTGACCATCCAGATCCCGCACGACTATTTCGCCGCCGTTCTCGGCGAATCCGGAATCTCTCTTCCGGCGCCGGGCAGCTATGCCATGGGCATCGGCTTCTTCGCTCAGGACTACGCCGCCGATCTCAACGCCGCCACCGCTCCGCTGACCAAGGAGACGCAGCCCGATTTCAGCGTTGACGCCGCAGGCGTCGACCAGGACGCACTCGTGTCCAGGATCGCCGCGGAAGAAGGACTGCAGGTCCTCCACGTGGAATCCGCGGCTGTCGACCCCGGAGTGCTCGGTCGGATCGCCGCCGAGACCATGCCGGCCATGCGCTACGTGTTCTTCGGCTGTGATGAGAACCATCCCGCCCGAGATGAGAACGATCTCGCTCGCCGGGCGTTCATCGTGCGGAAGCGACTCGACAACGCCGGCCTCTACTTCCCGTCGCTGTCGCCGACGACGCTGACGTTCAAAGGAATGCTCTCCACCGCCCAGCTCGACCGCTTCTTCACCGAACTCGGTGACGAACGCCTCACCTCGGCGATCGCTCTCGTCCACTCCCGGTTCTCCACGAACACCTTTCCCTCCTGGCAGCTGGCACAGCCGTTCGGCACGATCGCCCACAACGGCGAGATCAACACGGTGCGCGGCAACCGGAACTGGATGCAGGCACGCGAATCCGCCCTGGCCAGCGACCTCCTCGAATCTCCGGTCGCAGGGACGTCCAAGGGACTCGAGCGGATCTTCCCGATCATTCCTGCCGGAGCCTCGGACTCCGCCTCTTTCAACTCGGTCCTCGAACTCATGGTCGCCTCCGGCCGGTCGCTGCCGCAGGCCATGCTGATGATGATTCCCGAAGCCTGGGAGAACAACCCGGCCATGTCCGAGGAGCGGCGGGCCTTCTACGAATACCACTCGCTGCTCATGGAGCCCTGGGACGGGCCGGCCTGCGTCGCCTTCACCGACGGCCGACTCGCCGGAGCCGTGCTCGACCGCAACGGCCTGCGCCCGGCCCGGTACATCATGACCGAGGACACCGTCGTGCTCGCCAGCGAAGCCGGAGTCGTCGACCTGCCCGAAGCCGAAGTCACCGCCCGCGGACGACTGACCCCCGGCAGGATGTTCCTCGTCGATGTGGAGGCCGGACGCATCATCTCCGACACGGAGATCAAGAACAGCCTCGCCACCGAACATCCCTACCGGGAATGGGTCGACGCCTCGGCCACCCGACTGGCCGAACTGCCCACCCGCGTCCACGTCAGCCACCCCGGCGCCTCGGTTCGGAGACGACAGCGGACCTTCGGATACACGGAGGAAGAGCTGCGTGTGCTCATCGCCCCGATGGCCGAAACCGGGGCCGAGCCGCTGGGCGCGATGGGCAGCGACACCGCGATCGCGGCGCTGAGTACCCGCCCCCGGCTGCTCTTCGACCACTTCCACCAGAACTTCGCCCAAGTGACGAACCCGCCGCTGGACTCCATCCGCGAGGACATCGTCACGAGCATGTCGGCCGGAATCGGCCGCGAAGGCAACCTGCTGTGCTCCACCGGGCCGGACTCCGCACATATCCTGCTCGAGCGGCCGGTGATCGACAACGACGAGCTCACGGCGATCGCGCACCTGTCCGGCAGCCACCTCGGCGAGGGAATCACCCGCCCCTCGGTGACGCTGTCGGGTCTGTACCCGGTCGGCGCCGGTGAGGACGCGATGGCTTCTCGCCTCGCCGACCTCTGCGCGGAGGCGAGCGCCGCGGTCGCCGAGGGCGCAGTGTTCCTCATCCTCACGGACCGGGAGTCGAACTCGGAATACGCGCCGATCCCGTCGCTGCTTCTCACCTCGGCCCTGCACCACCACCTCGTCCGCGAGCGCAGCCGCACGCAGGTGAGCATCATCGTCGAGGCCGGAGATGTTCGCGAGGTCCACCATGCAGCCACGCTCGTGTCCTTCGGCGCCTCGGCGGTCAACCCGTATCTGCTCATGGAATCGGCCGAGGATCTTGTCACGTCCGAACGGATCCGAGGCATCAGCGCCGAAGCGGCCGTGGCCAATGTGCTCACGGCGCTGAATAAGGGCCTGCTGAAGATCATGTCGAAGATGGGCATCTCGACCGTCCAGTCCTACCACGGGGCGCAGACCTTCGAGGCTCTCGGACTGGCGGATTCGGTCATCGATGAGCACTTCACCTCGACCCCGCATCAGCTCGGCGGCAAGACGCTGGACGACATCGCGGCCGAGACGACGGCGCGGCACGCCGATGCCTATCGTGAGGACCATCCGCGTCCGGCTCACCGGAACCTGCTCGTCGGCGGAGAATTCCAGTGGCGGAGGGAAGGCCCGGGGCACCTGTTCAACCCGGAGACGATCTTCAAACTGCAGCATTCGACGGCCACCGGTCGCTTCGACATCTTCCGGCAGTACACGCGTGCCGTCGACGAACAGTCCGCCGAGCTGATGACTCTGCGCGGGCTCTTCGACCTGGTCCCGACCGAATCGGGTCCGATCGACATCTCCGAGGTCGAACCCGCCGAAGCCATCATGCGCCGGTTCTCCACCGGGGCCATGAGCTACGGCTCGCTGTCGGCCGAAGCGCACGAGACGCTGGCGATCGCGATGAACCGGATCGGCGGAAAGTCGAATACGGGCGAGGGCGGCGAGGACACCGAGCGCCTGCTCGACCCGGAGCGTCGGTCGGCGATCAAGCAGATCGCCTCCGGTCGGTTCGGTGTCACCAGCCACTACCTCACCGCCGCCGACGACCTGCAGATCAAGATGGCCCAAGGTGCCAAGCCCGGCGAAGGCGGTCAGCTGCCGGGGGAGAAGGTGTACCCGTGGATCGCGAAGACCCGCCACGCCACTCCCGGAGTCGGTCTCATCTCGCCGCCTCCGCATCACGACATCTATTCCATCGAAGACCTCGCTCAGCTCATCCACGACCTCGGTCGGGCCAATGCTGCTGCCCGCGTCCACGTCAAACTCGTCTCCGGAATCGGAGTCGGCACGGTGGCCGCCGGAGTGGCGAAGGCCGGAGCCGATGTCGTGCTCATCTCCGGCCATGACGGGGGCACGGGTGCCAGCCCGCTCAACTCGCTCAAACACGCCGGAACCCCGTGGGAGCTCGGACTGGCAGAAGCCCAGCAGACCCTTGTGCTCAACGGTCTGCGCGAGCGGATCAGCGTCCAGGTCGACGGGCAGCTGAAGACCGGCCGCGACGTCATCATCGCCGCCCTGCTCGGGGCCGAGGAATTCGGCTTCGCCACCACCGCCCTCGTCGTCTCCGGATGCATCATGATGCGGGTCTGCCACCAGGACACCTGCCCGGTCGGCGTGGCCACGCAGAACCCGAAGCTGCGCGAACGGTTCCACGGTCAGGCCGACCATGTCGTGAACTTCTTCACCTTCATCGCCGAGGAGGTCCGCGGCTACCTCGCACAGCTGGGACTGCGCAGCCTCGACGAGGCGATCGGCGCCGTCGAACGTCTGCGCATCGACGCAGATCGGGCGACCGCCTCGGGACTGGATCTCGACCTGACACCGATCCTGACGGTTCCGACCGATCTCGACGGCGCTCCCGCCTCGGCGAGGGTGAGCCAGGCGCGCACACCACGTGACTTCGCGGGCGAACTCGACGTTCGACTGCTGGAGCAGGCAGGAGCGGCTGTCGCTGCCGGTTCCCCGGTGCACCTGAACGCCGAGGTGGAGAATACGGACCGGTCGGTCGGCACCCTGCTGGGCCACCGAGTGACTCAGGCCCACGGCGCGGACGGGCTGCCCTCGGGAACCGTGCGGGTGTCCCTGAACGGCACGGCCGGTCAGTCCCTGGGCGCCTTCATGCCGCGCGGTGTGAGCATCGATCTGCGCGGCGACGCCAATGACTACGTCGGGAAGGGACTGTCGGGCGGTACGATCAGCGTCGCGCCTCGCCCGGAGAACTCCACCCGACCGGAACACAACGTCATCGCCGGCAACGTCATCGGCTACGGTGCGACGTCCGGGTCGATATTCCTGTCCGGTACGGTCGGCGAGAGATTCCTCGTGCGCAACTCGGGCGTCGAAGCCGTCGTCGAAGGCATCGGAGACCACGGACTCGAATACATGACCGGGGGAGTGGCGGTCATCCTCGGACCCACCGGACGCAACTTCGCGGCCGGAATGTCCGGAGGCACGGCCTTCGTCCTCGACTTCAATCCCAGTCGACTCAACCCGAAGGAACGAGCCGCGGGCGTCTTCAGATTCGGCGGCATCGGCGACTCCGATGTGCCGATCCTGCAGAGACTGCTCAGCGACCATGTCGCGGCGACCGGTTCTCCGCTGGCCGGCGAACTGCTGGCCGGACTCGACCGCGGGCAGGACATC
This sequence comes from Brevibacterium sediminis, assembly GCF_013623905.1. Classification (GTDB taxonomy): domain Bacteria; phylum Actinomycetota; class Actinomycetes; order Actinomycetales; family Brevibacteriaceae; genus Brevibacterium; species Brevibacterium sediminis. The sequence goes on along the minus strand of NZ_JABKDD010000001.1, from coordinate 782,527 downwards.
CTGTCCCGTTTCACCAAGATCATTCCCGTCGCCTATGCGCGAATCAAAGACATCCAGGAAGAGCTCGAGAACAGCGGCGAAACTGCCGATTCCGAGAACACCTGGCAGACCATTCTGGAGGCCGCACATGGCTGATCCGCGAGGATTCCTCACCACCACCGAACGCGAACTCCCTGCCCGCAGGCCCGTGCCGATCCGGCTCATGGACTACTCCGAGGTCTACGAGAAGGGTGATCCGGCACAGCTGCGCCGACAGGCTTCTCGCTGCATGGACTGCGGAGTGCCTTTCTGCCACCAAGGATGTCCGCTGGGCAACCTCATTCCGGAGTTCAACGACGCCATGTATCGCGGGGAGCTCTCCCGCGCCGTGGAACTGCTCCACGCGACGAACAACTTCCCCGAATTCACCGGCCGGGCCTGCCCGGCACCGTGTGAGAACGCCTGCGTGCTCGGCATCAACCAACCCGCCGTGACGATCAAACAGGTCGAAGTCTCCATCGTCGACGACGGATTCGCCGCCGGACTCATCACCCCCGTCGTCCCCGACCGGATCACCGGGCACACCGTCGCCGTCATCGGCTCCGGACCGGCCGGACTCGCCGCCGCTCAGCAGCTGACCCGAGCCGGGCACACGGTCGTCGTCTTCGAACGCGAGGACCGCCTCGGCGGACTGCTGCGCTACGGCATCCCGGACTTCAAACTCGAGAAGCACCATATCGACCGCCGCCTGACCCAGATGCGTGCCGAAGGCACTCGGTTCGAAACCGGAGTCGAGATCGGCCGCGACATCGACTTCGCCGCACTGCAGACTCGCTTCGACGCGGTGCTGGTGGCGACCGGAGCCACCGTGCCGCGCGATATGGAGCTTTCCGGGCGCGGACTGGACGGAATCGAATTCGCGATGGACTACCTCGTACCGTCCAACCGGGCACAGGCGTCCGACGCGGCCTCGGCGGCAGACTCGGCACCGTTCATCGACGCGGCCGGCAAGCACGTCGTCATCATCGGCGGCGGCGACACCGGGGCGGACTGCCTGGGCACGGCTCTGCGCCAGGGAGCCGCCTCGGTGACGACCCTGGCCATCGGCGCCCAGCCGCCGGTCGACCGCGATGCCGACTCGCCGTGGCCGACTGTGCCGCGGATCTTCGAGGTCCAATCCTCACATGAGGAGGGCGGAACCAGGCGGTATCTGGCCTCGACGACACGGTTCGTCGGAGACGACTCGGGCAAGGTGAGCGGAATCGAAGTCGCACAGACGCAGTTCGCCGACGGCCGCCGCATCCCGACACCGGGCACCGAGCACGTCATCCCCGCCGATCTCGTGCTGCTGGCACTGGGATTCAGCGGACCGGAGACCGCGCAGATCGATCTGGAAGCCGGTGCAGGTGGGGCATTCGACCGGGCCGAGGACTATGCGGCGCAGCCGGGAGTCTTCGTCGCCGGCGATGCCGGACGCGGACAGTCGCTCATCGTCTGGGCCATTGCGGAAGGCCGTGCCGCGGCCGCGGAAGTCGACCGGTTCCTGACCGGGTCGACGCGACTGCCGGCACCCGTGCGGCCCACCGACGAAGGGTTCAAATGCTAAGATAATGCATGTCAGGAATTGAGAAAGGGTGGTGGTGCGGCACAGCGAAGTGCCGCACTCTCACCGCCCGTGACCAGCGTAGAGCGGTGGAAACCGCCCGCTGAGACTTTAGGTAGGGTGGAGCGTATGAGGCGTGCAAAGATAGTCGCAACTTTAGGTCCGAACCAGAACTCCTATGAAGAGATCCGCGAGCTCGTCGATGAGGGCGTCGATGTCGCCCGATTCAATCTGAGCCACGGAAAGCGAGAAGAGCACGAAGAGAAGTTCGCCTGGGTCCGCCAGGCCGCCCTCGACACCGGACGCCCCGTCGCCGTCCTGTTGGACCTGCAGGGTCCGAAGATCCGCGTGGGCACCTTCGCCAACGGGAAGGAAGAGCTCGTCGAAGGGGCCACCTTCACCATCACCAGCCGTGACGTCCCCGGCACCGCAGAGCTCGTATCCACGACCCTGCCGACCCTGGCAGAAGACGTGTCCGTGGGTGATCCGCTGCTCATCGACGACGGGCGCCTGCGCCTGCGCGCCACCGAGGTGACCGACACCGATGTGGTCACCGAGGTCGAGATCGGCGGAACCATCTCCAACCACAAGGGCATCAACCTCCCCGGCGTCCCGGTCTCCGTCCCCGCCCTGTCGGAGAAGGACGTCGACGATCTCAAATGGGGGCTTCAGCTCGGCTTCGACTGGGTGGCCCTGTCCTTCGTCCGCAGCCCCGAGGACATGAACGATGTGCGCGCGGTCATGGACGAGGTCGGCATCACGGCTCCGGTCATCGCCAAGCTCGAGAAGCCGCAGGCCGTCGACCAGCTCGATGAGGTCATCGATGCCTTCGACGGAATCATGGTCGCCCGCGGCGACCTCGGCGTCGAACTGCCGCTCGAACAGGTGCCGATCGTGCAGAAGCGGGCCGTTGAGATCGCCCGCCAGCAGGCCAAGCCCGTCATCGTTGCCACGCAGATGCTCGAGACGATGATCGATGCGCCGCGGCCCACCCGCGCCGAGGCCAGCGACTGCGCGAACGCCGTCCTCGACGGCGCCGATGCGCTCATGCTCTCCGGTGAGACCTCGGTCGGTGCGCACTGGGTCGAGGCGATCCGGACGATGAGCCGGATCATCGGCTCCACCGAAGAGCACGGTCTCGAGCGGATCCCGGCACTGGGCACCGTCCCGCACACGAAGGGCGGAGCCGTCACCGCCGCTGCCGTGCAGATTGCTGAGCAGCTCGATATCGACCTCCTGTGCACCTTCTCACAGACCGGCGACTCCGTGCGGCGCATGTCGCGGCTGCGCCCTGCTTGGCCCATCCTCGGCTTCACGCCCGACCCGCAGGTCCGCCACCAGCTGGCGCTGACCTGGGGAGTGCGCCCGTACCTCGTGAAGACCGTGCGCCACACCGACCAGATGGCGCGTCAGGTCGACGCCGTTCTGCTCGCGGACGGCACCGCCCGCGAAGGCGATCAGAGCATCCTCGTGGCCGGTTCGCCTCCCGGGATCCCCGGTTCGACGAACGCCCTGCGCATCCACACCATCGGTGATGCCGCCAAGGGTGTGACGGCCGCCTATCAGGATGCCTCGGATTCCGAGGAGGACCCGCTGGCCGGATACGGAGTCGTGGCTGAAGCGCCGATCACCCGTGAAGTGCCGATCGTGCGCGAGGGCCACTCTCCCCGCCACTGACCGCTACGAGGCTCAAACGCCGGCGGCGCCTGCCCCATGATCACGGGGCGGGCGCCGCCGGCGTCTCTGTGTCCGGGGCCGCGCGTGGACCGATTCCAAACTGCGAGACAGATCACAGGTGGCCCGGGAATTTTGCCGATTGCTCAACAGTTGTGCTCTCTGTTGCCTATTCCTCCCTGCGGATCTCAGAGGGGAGGACCCGCTAGGAGAGGAATTCAATGAGACTGCCCGCGTGGAGCAAGTCCTTCGGAGTGCAGGTGACCATCGCACTCGTCGCCGGTGTCATCCTCGGGCTCATCGCCCGCTCATGGGGACCGGTCAGCGACACCGCTGACAACTGGCTCGGCCAGACCCTGGACACCATCGGCTCGTCGTATGTCACACTGCTCAAGGCCGCCGTCGTCCCACTGGTCATCACCGCGATCATCGCGAGCATCGGCAACCTGCGCAAGGTCACCAACGCCGCCAGGCTGGCGATGTCGACCCTGCTGTGGTTCGCCCTCACCGCTCTCATCGCCGTCGTCCTCGGACTCATCATCGGCATCGTCATGCAGCCCGGCGCGCACGCCGATGCCGCTTCGCTCAATGCCGGTGCACCCGACTCCCAGGGCAGCTGGCTGGGCTTCCTCACCGGACTGATCCCGGTGAACTTCCTCGGACTCGAGGTGGCCACCGCACCCGATGACGCCGGAGCCATGACCTCCGAGGTCAACTTCAACATCCTCCAGCTCATCATCGTCTCCGGCGCCATCGGCATCGCCGCGGTCAAGGTCGGCAAGGCCGCAGAGCCGTTCCTCCAGTTCACCGAGGCGGCCCTGGCCGTGGTCCAGAAGGTCGTCTGGTGGATCGTGCGCATCGCCCCGATCGGCACGCTCGGCCTCATCGGCAACGCAGTGAACTCCTACGGCTGGTCGACGATGGGCTCGCTGCTGTGGTTCGTCGTCGCCGTCTACATCGGCCTCGCGATCGTCTTCTTCATCGTCTATCCGGCCCTGGCTCGCGCCAATGGACTGTCGGTGCGCCAGTACTTCTCCGGAGTCTGGCCGGCCACTCAGATGGGCTTCGTCTCCCGGTCGTCGATCGGCACCATGCCCGTGACGCAGAAGGTCGCCACCGACAACTTCGGGGTGCCCCACTCCTACGCCGCCTTCGCCGTGCCCTTCGGTGCGACGACGAAGATGGACGGCTGCGCTGCGATCTATCCGGCCATCGCTGCCGTGTTCGTCGCCCAGTTCTTCGGCATCGATCTCTCCCTCATCCAGTACCTGCTCATCATCTTCGTCGCCGTCATCGGCTCGGCCGCAACTGCCGGCACGACAGGTGCGACCGTGATGCTCACCCTGACCCTGTCGACCCTGGGTCTGCCCCTCGAGGGCGTCGGACTGCTGCTGGCCATCGAGCCGATCGTGGACATGGGCCGCACCGCGCTCAACGTCTCCGGTCAGGCACTCGTCCCGGCCATCGTGGCCAAGCGGCATGAGATCCTGGACGTCGAACGCTACGATGCCCCGCGCATCAACGGCTACGTTCCGACCGAGGAGGACGCAGAGGTCGACGAGACCCGCACCGAGGACGCCCGCAGTCAGAGTTGATCTCCTCCCTGCCGAGGGGGTGGCCGAGCACGATGTCCTGCAGGTGACATCGCTGCTCGGCCGCCTCGTCGATGCAGGTGCCGCTCTCGGCTGGGTCTCAGCTCCGCCTGTCGAAGAGATCGCAGATCTCATCGGCAGCCTGGCCGCGGGCACTGACACCGGGGATTCCGCTGCCGCAATCGCTCGCACCGGAACCGAGATCACCGGCTTCGCGTACTGGAATCGGTACGCTCGCCCGACGTTCCGCCCCCATGTCGACATCGAAAAGGTGGCCGTCGCCCCGGACGCCCAAGGTCAGGGCGCGGGCAGGAAGCTGATGGAGGCGCTCATTCGGGCGGCACGTCATCACTGCACGGAAGTGGTCACTCTCGACCTGCGCGGAGACAATGCGGCCGCCATCGGCCTCTATGAATCCCTCGGCTTCACCCCATACGGACGACTCCCGGACTTCGTGGCGGTGGGGGAGAAGCGTTACGACACGCTGCTGTACTCCCTCGACCTGCGCGCAGGCCGCTGATCTTCGGTCGCCCATCGGCTCCCGGGGAAATGCAGAAGGCACTGTCGACATCACGTTCGACAGTGCCTTCGTCTGTACCGGATGCGGGACTCGAACCCGCACGTCTTTCGACAATGCATTTTGAGTGCACCGCGTCTACCGATTCCGCCAATCCGGCGCGTCACGAGCTGTCCTGTCAGGACCGCCTGTGCAACGGGGACGATTCTACTGCGCGCGCGGACCGATTGCACAATCGCCACCCGCCGAGGATGCCCTCCGGTGGCCACCGTCACCGCCCGTGGCCACCCTCACAGAATAAACTTCCGGGTCCGCTGGCCATGACGCTGAGCGCCTGGTCTAGACTGGTGCCGTGCTTTCAAACAGCGAAGAATCAACTTCAGATGAGTCCGTGCCGGTCCGCCGCGTAGTCGTGGCCGAAGACGAGGCCGTGATTCGTCTCGATATCGTAGAAATGCTCCGCGAGGTCGGCTATGACGTCGTCGGTGAGGCGGCGGACGGCGAATCCGCCATCCGCCTGGCTGAGGAGCTGCGCCCGGACCTCGTCGTCATGGACATCAAGATGCCCATCCTCGACGGAATCTCCGCCGCCGAGCGCATCGCCAGGGCTCGCATCGCGCCGGTCGTGCTGCTCACCGCCTTCTCGCAGAAGGAGCTCGTCGAGCGAGCCCGCGATGCGGGTGCCATGGCCTATGTCGTCAAGCCGTTCACCTCGGCCGACCTCATCCCGGCCCTGGAGATCGCGCTCTCGCGTCATGCCGAGATCAGCTCGCTCGAGTCCGAGATCTCCGATCTCACCGAACGCTTCGAGACTCGCAAGCTCGTCGAGCGCGCCAAGAGCCTGCTGCAGACCTCCATGGGTCTGAGTGAGCCCGAAGCCTTCCGCTGGATCCAGAAGACCTCGATGGACCGTCGCCTGACGATGCGCGAGGTCGCTGAGACCGTGCTCAAGCAGATCGGCACGAAGAAGTAATCACCTCCCGGACCGGCCACGGTCCGGATCCGGAACCCGAGAGGGCCGGCGAATCCCGAGATGGATTCGCCGGCCCTCTGCTTTCGCTGTGGACTTTCGGCTTTCGCTGTGGACTTTCGCCGAGGCGGCGCTGTGCCTCAGCCCTTCGGCTCGGTCTTCAGGATCATATTCGTGATCCGCACGATCGAGAGCAGGCGCCCCGCCTCGTCGGTCATCTTGACCTCATGGGAGACGATCGTGCGTCCCTGGTGGAGCACCTCGGCGCGACCGGTCACCACGCCCTCTCGCGCGGCACGCAGGTGAGTGGCGTTGAGATCGACCCCGACGACGTTCTTACCGCCGGAGAGCAGATACGAATGCATCGACGCCAGGGATTCGGCGAGAACGACGTGGCCGCCTCCGTGGAAGAGACCCATCGGCTGCCGATTGCCGACGACCGGAGCGGTGGCCACGACATGATCGTGAGCGAGCTCGACGAACTCGATTCCCATCCTCTCGGCCAGCTCACCCCCGGACCCCGGCGTGCGCAGCTGCCCGAGCAGCGTGTCGATCTCCTCAGGGGAGGTGTGAGCGGTCAGGGACACGTCGGGACGCAGCATCGGTTCTCCTTCAAGTCAGCTTCGAACGCTAGGCTATGCCATGTGAGTCACTCAAACGAATCCCTCCTGCTCATCGACGGACACTCCCTGGCCTACCGGGCATTCCACGCCCTGCCGGTCGAGAACTTCTCCACCAGCACCGGCCAGACGACGAACGCCATCTACGGCTTCATCTCCATGCTCATCAACGTCCTCCGCGACGAAGAGCCCAGCCACGTGGCCGTGGCCTTCGACCTCGGACGCCAGACGTTCCGCCTCGAGGAATACCCCGACTACAAGGCCGGACGGGCGAAGACTCCACCCGAGTTCCACCCGCAGATCGACCTCATCAAGGACATCGTCACGGCGATGGGCATCCGGGTGGTGACGAAGGAGGGCTTCGAGGCCGATGACGCTCTGGCCACGATGGCGAAGATGGGCACGGATGCCGGCTCGTTCGTCGAGGTGATGAGCGGAGACAAAGATTCGTTCCAGCTCGCCTCCGACCGGGTGACGATCCTCTACCCGAAACGTGGAGTCAGCGATCTCAACCGGATGACGCCGGCCGCGGTCGAGGAGAAGTACGGGGTGAGCCCCGCGAACTACCGGGGGCTGGCCGCGCTCGTCGGTGAGAAGGCCGACAATCTGCCCGGTGTGCCCGGAGTCGGTGACAAGACCGCCGCGAAATGGCTCACCGCACACGGCGATCTGCCCGGGGTGTTGGACAACGCCGACAAGATCGGCGGCAAGGTCGGTGAGAAGCTGCGCGACCATATCAGCGAGGTGGAGCGGAACTACCGACTCAACCGCCTCCTCGACGACGTCGACTTGGGACTGGAGTTCGACGACCTGGCCTGGGGCGAAGGCGACCCGGCCGAGCTGTCGAGCCTGTTCGACCAACTCGAGTTCCAGGCCCTCGGCAAGCGTCTGGCCGCGATCTTCCCCGAGGCCGGAGCCGAGTCCGAACCGGCACCGACACGCGAGACGAACATCGAGACCGTCGACATCGACACTCTGCTGACGAAGATCGCCGACCACGATGTGCTGGCGCTTGATTCCGACGCCTCCTTCGAACTCGGCCACGGTCAGGCACGGACCCTGGCGGTCTCCGCCGAACCCGGCCAGGCCTGGGTCGTCGACCTCGCCGAGGCGGGGCAGAAGGCCGTCGGCGCGCTCGGTTCCGCCCTGGGCGGGCATTCGCTCATCCTCCACAGCTCGAAGCTGCAGATCAAAGCGTGGGAGTCGATGGGACTGTCCGTGACGGATATCGCCGGGGACACGGCCCTGGCTGCCTACCTCCTCGTTCCCGATGCCCGGTCCTACGAACTCGGTCAGATCGCCGCCGACCGCGCGGGAATCGATCTCAGCGAACCCGAGGCTGATTCCGGACAGCTCGCCCTCGACCTCGACTCCGATGCCGCGGTGACCACGCACGGCCAACGCGCCGCCGCCCTGCTCGAGGTCCACGAGGTGCTCGCGAAGGCCGTCGAAGACGCGAACATGACGCAGGTCTACCGCGAGATCGAACTGCCGCTCGTGCCCGTGCTCGCGCGCATGGAAGCGACCGGGATCGCCGTCGACGAGACCGAACTGTCGAACCTCATCGACGAATTCACGAAACAGGCCGAAGCCAGCGCAGGAGAGGCCTATGACGCGATCGGCCACGAGGTGAACCTCGGTTCTCCCAAACAGCTGCAGACCGTGCTCTTCGACGAACTCGATATGCCCAAGACCAAACGGACGAAGACCGGCTATACGACCGATGCCGACGCCCTGGCCGAACTGTTCGTCAAGACCGAACACCCCTTCCTCCAACACCTGCTGGCCTACCGGGATTCGACGAAGCTCAAGCAGACCGTCGTCGGACTGCTCAAGACTGTTGCCGACGACGGCCGCATCCACACCACCTACCAGCAGACCGTGGCCGCCACCGGACGGCTTTCGTCCCTGGACCCGAACCTGCAGAACATTCCGGTGCGGACCGAATCAGGCCGCCGCATCCGAGACATCTTCATCGCCGACCCCGAGGTGGCTGAGGGGACTCTGCTCACCGCCGACTACTCGCAGATCGAAATGCGGATCATGGCTCATCTGTCCGGCGATGCCGCGCTCATCCAGGCGTTCAAGGACGGCGAGGATCTCCACTCCTATGTCGGCTCGAAGGTCTTCGGAGTCGGCATCGACGAGGTTGACTCCGAGATGCGCTCGAAGGTCAAGGCCATGTCCTACGGGCTGGTGTACGGGCTCTCCGCCTACGGCCTCTCCCGGCAGCTTGCGATCGGCGTCGATGAAGCCAAGGGGCTGATGGACCAGTACTTCGAACGCTTCGGTGCAGTCAAGGACTATCTCGACGACATCGTCGAGCAGGCTCGCGCCAAGGGATTCACGGAGACCATCATGGGCCGTCGTCGTTATCTGCCGGCGCTGCACAGCGACCGTCGGCAGCTGCGGGACATGGCCGAACGCGCCGCACTCAACGCTCCGATCCAGGGATCGGCAGCCGACATCATGAAGATCGCCATGCTCAAGGTGGCCGCCCGTCTGGACGGTCTCCGCTCGCCGATGCTGCTGCAGGTCCATGACGAGATCATCGTCGACGTCCGTCCGGACGAGATCGATGAGGTGAAGACGATCGTCACGGAGGAGATGGGGTCGGCGTTCGAACTCGATGTGCCTCTGGACGTCAACGTCGGCACCGGACGCTCCTGGCACGCCGCCGCCCACTGAGCTGCTGCCCGCTGTCCAGTCGAACTCGTTCAAGCGCAAGCGCAGAAAACGGTCTCGCCCACGCTCGTTCAAGCGTCCCCGCAGTTTTCGCGCCGTGTACCACACGACATCCGCGCTAGCGCTTGAACGAGAGCGCGACGGGTGAGTTGCGCGGTCCTGCCCCAGCCGGGAGTCGATGATGTCGTCCGCGAACGCGGCGTCGCCTCGGGGGAGGCTCACACGGACCTTCGAGCTCGTCGTCCACGGCATCGACATCGCATCGACACTCGGTGCCGAACCACTTGTTCCGGAGGCCGCGCTCCGGGAAGCATTGGCGATCGCAGCGGGGCTGGCGATGCAGAGCGGGAAAGGAAGTTCAGTGCTCGCCGGGCTGACCGGGCGCGGGGGACTGGCCGAGGACTTCACAGTCCTCGGCTGAGGATCGTCCCCGTTCCGGCCCCGTCAGTCCTTGGTCAGGGTGGTGGAGAAGATCGCGGTACCGGGCATGAGCGCACCGCGCAGCGGTGACCAGCCGCCCCAAGCGGTCCGATTCTCCTCGGGCCATTCGGGTTCGGTCACCGAATCGAGCGTGAAGCCGGCTTCGACGAGGAGACGGACCCAATCGCTCATCGTCCGGTGATGCTCGGCGTAGACCGGCTGACCGTCCGAGGACAGCTCGACGTACGGAGTGCGATCGAAGTACGAGTACTCAACCGTCAGGCCGGCCTCACCCGGAACATCGGGGAACATCCACCGCATCGGGTGAGTCGTTGAGAAGACCCACTGTCCGCCGTTGCGCAGCACTCGCGCCACCTCGGCGAAGACGACCTCGGCGTCCTTGACGAAGGGCAGGGCGCCGTAGGAGGAGAACGCGCGATCGAAGCTGTTCGATGCGAACGGCAGCTGTCGGGCATCGGCGAGGAGGAACGTCGGGGGAGTCGCCTCGGCGCTCAGGGGATGTTCGCGCTGCAGACGCGAGGCCTGCTCGAGCATTCCGGCGGAGACGTCGACACCTGTGGTGATCGCGCCCTGCTCGGCCAGCCACCGGGAGCACTGACCGGCACCGCAGCCGACCTCGAGAACCTGCTTCCGGGCGACATCGCCGAGGAGGCGCACATCGGATTCGTGAATTCCCTCCGGACACCAGATGAAATCCGAAGCCCCGAGAAACGTGCCGTGTTCGGCGAGATACTCCTCGGCCGAGTTGTCCCAATAGCTGCGATTGGCCCGGACGGAAGCCTCTTCGTCGATCGGGAGATAGCCACCGCTGATGACCTCGGCTCCGTCAGTTCCTTCGCTCATGGTTCCTCCGTGGCCCCAGGTGGTGATGATTCGTCTCTTCGGCGTGCATTCACACCCGAAAAGGTGCTAGCATTGACAACCGTATGCGCCTGTGCATACAAGTCCAAATTCGCAATCGAGACCGGATTCGGTTCTTGCGGCAACTTACACGACCTGTCGCCAGGGTACCGGATCTGGACCAATATTCCATCGGAGTCCCTACCTATATGACCACCACCACGCCGGAATCGGTGCAGCCGAAGCAGGTCGCTGTCAACGACATCGGAACCGCTGAGGATTTCCTCGCCGCCGTCGATGAGACCATCAAGTACTTCAACGATGGCGACATCGTTGAGGGCGAAGTCGTCAAGGTCGACCGTGACGAAGTCCTCGTCGACATCGGATACAAGACGGAAGGCGTCATCCTCGCACGTGAGCTTTCCATCAAGCACGATGTCGATCCCGGCGAAGTCGTCGAGGTCGGGGACGAAATCGAAGCCCTCGTTCTTCAGAAGGAAGACAAAGAGGGTCGTCTCATGCTGTCGAAGAAGCGCGCTCAGTACGAGCGTGCCTGGGGCGACATCGAGAAGATCAAGGAAGACGACGGCGTTGTCACCGGCACCGTCATCGAGGTTGTCAAGGGCGGTCTGATCGTCGACATCGGACTGCGCGGCTTCCTGCCCGCGTCCCTCGTCGAGATGCGCCGCGTCCGCGACCTCGCCCCCTACATCGGCCAGCAGGTCGAAGCCAAGATCATCGAGCTCGACAAGAACCGCAACAACGTGGTCCTGTCGCGCCGTGCCTGGCTCGAGCAGACCCAGTCGGCCGTCCGCCACGACTTCCTGCAGACACTGCAGAAGGGCCAGGTCCGTCCTGGTGTCGTGTCCTCCATCGTCAACTTCGGTGCGTTCGTCGACCTCGGTGGTGTCGACGGACTCGTCCACGTCTCCGAACTGTCCTGGAAGCACATCGATCACCCGGGTGAGGTCGTCACCGTGGGCGACGAAGTCACCGTCGAGGTTCTCGACGTCGACATGGACCGTGAGCGCGTTTCGCTGTCGCTCAAGGCCACCCAGGAAGATCCTTGGCAGCACTTCGCTCGCACGCACGTCATCGGACAGATCGTGCCGGGCAAGGTCACCAAGCTCGTTCCGTTCGGTGCGTTCGTGCGCGTCGAAGACGGCATCGAAGGCCTCGTCCACATCTCCGAGCTGGCCGTGCGCCACGTGGATCTGCCCGAGCAGGTCGTTTCGGTCGACGAGACCATCTACGTCAAGGTCATCGACATCGACCTGGAACGCCGCCGCATCTCGCTGTCGCTGAAGCAGGCGAACGAAGGCGTCGACCCCGAGGCCGAAGAGTTCCTCGACCCCGCTCTGTACGGCATGCCGCAGGAGTACGACGAGGACGGCAACTACAAGTACCCCGAGGGCTTCGACCCCGAGACCAACGAATGGGTCGAGGGCTACGAAGCTCAGCGCGAGACCTGGGAGCAGCAGTACGCCGCAGCTCAGGAACGCTGGGAAGAGCACAAGAAGCAGGTCGCCAAGGCCATCGCAGCGGATGCCGAGGCCTCCGCAGCCGATGCCGTCGGATCTGCCGAAGCCGCTCCGGCCACCGGATCGTTCTCCTCCGAAGAGGCGAGCGACGAGGGCACCCTGGCCAGCGACGAAGCTCTTGCAGCCCTGCGTGAGAAGCTTGCAGGCAGCTGATAGCAGCCACCAGAAGGGCTCCCGGTCGGAAGGCCGGGAGCCCTTTCTGTATGCTCCCACGGCTCGGGCATGCCTGCGCCCGTGGCTGTGGTACACCCTCATCCTCTGTGTCGGCAGCCTGATCGTCTTCGGCTCCGTCGCCGCGGACCCCGGCGGCAGCGTCGTCGCCTCCAACGACGACACCTCACTCTTCATCTGGTGGCTCGGGCACGGCGCGCAGGTTCTCGCAGACATCCTCGGATTCGGACCGGGGGCAACCGGCGGCCTGCTGTACACGGAATCGATGAACGCCCTCGGCGGGGGAGTCAACGGAGCCTGGAACACCTCGCTCGCAGGGTTTGCGATCCTGCTCGCTCCTGTGACGTGGGTGGCCGGCCCCATCGTGAGCTACAACCTCCTCATCCTCGCCTTCCCGGTGCTCGGCAGCCTGGCCACAGCTGTGCTCTTCCGCCGCTTCCTCGACCGCCCGCCCGCTTTCATCGCCGCTGCCGGAGTCGGCTTCTCCAGCTATGTCATCGCCCAGCTCGGCGGCCACCCGAACCTCGCCTATATCGTCACCCCGCCCCTGACCGCCTGGGCGATCCTCGCTCTCCTCGACCTCGGCCGCGCGACACAGGTGGATCCCGGCCGTTCTCTGCTGCGCAGCCGTCGCCTGTGGCTGCTCGGAGGAGGGTTCGGGCTCCTCCTCGGCTTCCAGTTCTACGTCTCCACCGAAGTTCTGGCCGGAACCTTCCTCGCCGCACTCTGCTTCCTGGCCAGCCTCGCCGTCTTCGGACGCCGCCTCTACCGCGCCCGGTCATGGGTCGCCCTCGGTCTCGGTTCCGCAGTCGCCGGCTGTATCGCCGTGCTGTGTGCGATCCCGCTGCTGGTGACCATGTCCGGACCGAACGCCCCACAGGGCGCCATCCGCCCACACGGAGTATGGAACACCGACCTGCTCGATCCGATCCTGCCCGCAGCCCCGGCCTGGCTGAGTTCCGGAGTGTCTCCTCTGCCCCGAATCATGGAGATCGACCCCGCCGAACTCGGCGCCTACGTCGGCGCACCAGCTCTGGCGGCGGCTGTGCTCATCGTTCTCGGCCTCGCCCACCGGTCCGCACACGCGGTGCCGGTGCGCATCGCCGCGGCAACCGGCATCCTCGTCGGCCTGCTGGCACTCGGGTCACCGATCCTCCTCGGCGGCCGGATCGCCCTCGAGACCGGTCCGTTCGCGCTCATCGAAGCCATCCCCGTACTCAACAACATCCTGCCCATGCGGCTCGTCCTCCACTCGACGATCGCGCTCTTCGCCGTGCTCGGAATCGGCCTCCAGTGGGCGCTGAGCCACCGGAAGCTGCTTCGCGCCCGCGCCCTCCTCATCCTGTTCGTCCTCGCCGCCGTGGCCATCCTCCCCGCTCCGCAGACCGCCCATGAGGTGACAGTTCCGGAGTTCTACGAGCACTCCATCGCCGAGGTGATCCCCGCCGGATCCGTCGTCAAGACCTTCCCCCGCCCCCTGGCATGGGCCGAGCCCCACGCCGACGAAGCCATGGTGTGGCAGTCGGTCAGCGGATTCCGCTACCACGAGACCGGCGGCTACTTCATCGGTTCGAGCCCGGAATCGCCGGTGACCTATTCCGCCCCCGAAGATGCCCTCGACGAACTCCTGCACGGCTCCGTCTTCGACGGCGAGCCCATGCCGGGCGCGGACAGCCCGGAAGTCGTCTCGGCGATCGCCGAACTGAGGGAGACCGGGGTCGACTTCATCGTCCTCGCCCCCGAAGCTCCGCTCCTGCCGGGCGGTGAGGGAGAGTATGCGGCCTTCCTCGATGCCGCCGTCGGAGATCCGATCTTCGCCGATGAGGGAGTGCGGGTCTACCGACTGGATCAGTAGGATGATCCCATGCTGAGAATTGGTCTCACCGGCGGAATCGGCGCCGGAAAGTCAACTGTGTCCGCAATGCTCGTCGAACACGGGGCAGTGCTCGTCGACGCCGACAGGATCGCCCGCGAAGTCGTTGAACCCGGACAGCCGCTGCTCGAGAAGCTGGCCGAGGCCTTCGGGCCGCAGGTGCTGCACTCCGACGGTTCGCTCGACCGGCCGGCACTGGCCGCGGCAGCCTTCGTCGATTCCGAGCACACAGCACGGCTCAACGGCCTCATGCATCCGGCGATCCGCGACCGCACCGCCGAACACTTCGCCATGTACGCCGACGCCGAGATCGTCGTCCACGACGTCCCGCTGCTCGTCGAGAACGACATGACACCGGCCTACCACCTCAATCTCCTCGTCGACGTGCCCGCCGAAGTGCGCCTGCAGCGGCTCATGGACTCCCGTGGAATGGACCGCGACGATGCCGCCGCACGGATCTCCCGCCAAGCCGATGACGACACCCGCCGAGCAGCCTGCGATGTCATCATCGACAACTCCGGTCCCGTCGAAGAGACGAAGGCCGCGGTCGCCCGGCTCATCGAATCGCGGATCCGGCCCTTCTCCGCCAATCTCGCGTCCGGGCAGCGGGCACCGAAGGCAGCCCTCGAACTCGTCGATCCCGCGCATGCCGACTGGATCGGTGACGCGCAGAGAGCGATCAGGAAGCTGCGACACGGCACGGGCGAGGAGTTCGCCATCGAACATATCGGCTCCACCTCTGTGCCGGGACTGCCCGCCAAGGACGTCATCGATCTGCAGCTCCTCGTCCCCGATCTCACCGCCGCCAGGGAGCTGGCACCCCGACTGGCCGAACTCGGTTACCCGGGAGCCGAGATGAGCGACCACCTCGGCGAAGAGTCGACCGAAGGGAAATGGTTCCACGCGAACACGGACCCGGGCCGCGCCGTCAATCTGCATGTGCGCACCGCGGACTCGGTCGGTGTGCGCTTCGCGCGCGCGTTCCGTGACCTGCTGATCGCGGACACGGGGGAGCGGGACCGTTACCTCGAGTTGAAGAGAGACCGTTTGGCCGAAGCCAAGGCTGCGGGCGGGACGAACGGGCAGATGATGCGAACATATGCGGAATCGAAGGAACCGTACTTCCTGCAGATGCGCCGCCGACTGGTGCCCGACAGCTTCGACTGACACGCTGACACATGTCGGCAGGCAATTCGCCGAGGCTGCCGTTCCGACTCCGGTCTGCCCAATCTCAGGGGCGGGGGCTAGGGTTGGACTATGAGCTCAGAACGCCCCCTGCCAGCGATCGGCCACCGCCCCGACGTCACCCGCGAGGTGGCGCCGTTCGAGGTCGTCTCCGAGTACTCTCCCTCCGGTGACCAGCCGACGGCGATCCGAGAGATCTCCGACCGGCTCGACGCGGGTGAGCGGGACATCGTCCTCCTCGGTGCCACCGGCACAGGCAAGTCGGCGACGACGGCATGGCTCATCGAGCAGGTGCAGAGACCGACCCTGATCATGGCGCCGAACAAGACTCTCGCCGCGCAGCTGGCGAACGAGTTCCGACAGCTGCTGCCCAACAACGCGGTCGAGTACTTCGTCTCCTACTACGACTACTACCAGCCGGAAGCCTATGTGCCGCAGACTGACACGTTCATCGAGAAGGACTCCTCGATCAATGACGAAGTCGAACGTCTCCGGCACTCGGCCACGAACTCGCTGCTGACCAGACGCGACGTCGTCGTGGTCTCGACGGTGTCGTGCATCTACGGTCTCGGCACTCCTGAGGAATACGTCGATCGGATGGTCACCCTTCACAAGGGCGACGAATGCGATCGGGACGAACTGCTCAAACGCTTCGTGTCGATGCAGTACGCCCGCAATGACATGGCTTTCACCCGCGGGACCTTCCGCGTGCGCGGAGACACCGTCGAGATCATCCCGCAGTACGAGGAGCTCGCGCTGCGGATCGAATTCTTCGGCGACGAGATCGAATCGCTGCAGACCCTCCACCCGCTGACGGGCGAGATCGTGCGCGACGAGGACACCATCCACGTGTTCCCGGCCAGCCACTACGTCGCCGGTGAGAACCGGATGGCCACCGCGATCAGCGGCATCGAGGACGAACTGCAGAAGCGGCTGAGCGAGTTCGAATCGCAGAACAAGCTGCTGGAAGCCCAACGGCTGAAGATGCGCACGACCTATGACCTCGAGATGATGGAGTCGATGGGCTTCACCTCCGGCATCGAGAACTACTCCCGGCACATCGACGGCCGCGATCCCGGTTCGGCACCGAACTGCCTGCTCGACTACTTCCCCGAGGACTTCCTGCTCGTCATCGACGAGTCCCATGTCACGGTCCCGCAGATCGGCGGAATGTACGAAGGCGATATGTCGCGCAAGCGCACCCTCGTCGAACACGGATTCCGCCTGCCCAGTGCCATGGACAACCGGCCGCTGAAGTTCGACGAGTTCCGGGAGCGCGTGGGACAGAGCGTGTATCTGTCGGCCACACCCGGCAACTTCGAACTCGGCAACGCCAACGGGTACGTCCAGCAGATCATCCGCCCCACCGGACTCGTCGACCCCGAGATCAAGGTCAAGCCGACGAAGGGGCAGATCGATGATCTCCTCGACGAGATCAAGACCCGAGTCGACGCGAACGAACGTGTGCTCGTGACGACGCTGACGAAGAAGATGGCCGAAGATCTCACCGACTACCTGCTCGAACACGATATCCGGGTCCAGTACCTCCATTCCGATGTCGACACTCTGCGACGTGTGGAGCTGCTCACAGAGCTGCGTGCGGGCGAATTCGATGTGCTGGTCGGCATCAACCTCCTGCGTGAGGGTCTCGACCTTCCCGAGGTCTCGCTGGTGGCGATCCTCGATGCCGACAAGGAAGGCTTCCTCCGGTCGTCGACATCGCTCATCCAGACGATCGGTCGTGCCGCACGTAACCTCAACGGCCAGGTGCACATGTACGCCGATACGATCACGGATTCGATGCGCACCGCCATCGACGAGACCGACCGCAGGCGCGCCATCCAGATCGCCTACAACGAAGAGCACGGAATCGATCCTGCCCCGCTGGTCAAGCGGATCGCCGACATCACCGAACGACTGCAGCGTGAGGACGAGGACACTCGAGAGCTGCTCACCGAATTCGACTACGGCAAGGGCAAGCGCGGCTACAACTCGACCCTGACCGACGAACAGAGGGAAGCCGCCGGCAAACCCGGTTCGCTGCGCCCGCCGGCGGCCGACCTCACCGAACTCATCGAATCGCTGACCTCGCAGATGCATTCGGCCGCCGCGGAGCTGCAGTTCGAACTCGCCGCACGACTGCGCGACGAGCTCGCCGACCTCAAGCAGGAGCTGCGCCAGATGAAGGAGGCCGGGCACGCCTGATCCGCACCGGTGACGCGCGAGTGATGCTCGCGTGTTTATACTGGTGTGCTGGCGAAAGGGAGTATCCCGTCCATCCGCGGTCGTCACCACGACCCCACAAGGGGTCCGGCCGCGGAGCGCACGCAGCATCACCGCGTGGGAGAGACTTTCGACCTGGATACATCCTGTTCACCACGAAAGGCATCCATGGATATTCTGTCCTCCACGCTCGCGGCCGGCGGCAACGCCGCTGCTGCGAGCGAATCTCCGATTCCCGTCTGGTTCATGATCACCTCGGGAATCATCGTCGTTGCGATCCTCGTCTTCGACCTCCTGCTGGTCGTCAAGCGACCACACACCCCGTCGATGCGGGAAGCGAGCATCTGGGTCGCCTTCTACGTCGCCCTGGCTCTGGTCTTCGCCGGCGCGCTCTTCGCCATCGGCGATGCCCAGCACGGCAGCGAGTTCCTCACCGGCTGGCTGCTCGAGTACTCGTTGAGCATCGACAACCTGTTCGTCTTCATCATCATCATGGGCAGCTTTTCGGTACCGCGGAAGTACCAGCAGGAAGTGCTCATGGTCGGCATCATCATCGCCATCATCTTCCGCGGCATCTTCATCCTCGCGGGTGCGGCGATCATCAGCGCCTTCGTCGAGGTCTTCTTCATCTTCGGCATCTTCCTCCTCATCGTCGCCTACCGGCAGGCCTTCAGCTCCGAAGACGACGGCGACGGCGAAAACGGTCTCATCCGGTTCCTGCGCAAGCGGATCAACGTCGTCGACGAATACCACGGCAACAAGCTGCGGGTGACCCTCGACGACAACAAGAAGTACTGGACCCCGATGTTCATCGTGTTCATCGCCATCGGCTCGACCGATGTGATGTTCGCGCTCGACTCGATTCCCGCGATCTTCGGCGTCACTCAGAATGCGTTCCTCGTGTTCACCGCGAACGTGTTCGCTCTCATGGGATTGCGTCAGCTGTACTTCCTGCTCGGGGGACTCGTCGACAAGCTCGTCTACCTCCACTACGGAATCGCCGCGATCCTCGGCTTCATCGGCGTCAAGCTCATCATCCACGCTCTGCATTCGAGCGATTGGGAGTTCCTCTCGTGGGGTCACTCGATCCCCGAGGTGCCGACGTGGCTGTCCCTGACCGTCATCGTCCTCGCCATGGTGGTGGCCACCGTCGCCTCACTCGTGAAGATGAAGAAGGACGGCATCTCCTTCAAGGACGTCAGCTCGAACGAATCCGAAGAGGCCTGAGCCGATCGGACCCGGTCGCGCTGACACCGCCTCGGTGTCGGCACAGAACGAGCGGGGTCCGTCTCGATCTCTCGAGACGGACCCCGCTCGTGTCTTCCCGGTCAGGGCAGAACCGGACCGGCAGTGCGACGCTCAGCCCTGGGCGAAGGGGCCGAACACGGGAGTCCATTCGCGGATGTCCGTCGACTCGATGACACCGAGCGAGGCATAGGGATCGGCGGCGAGGTGGCCTTCGACCTCCGCACGGTCGGCAGCGTTGAGGATCAGCAGCCCTCCCGGCTGCGGATCGTTGTCCAGGGGACCGGAGGCGAGGATCGTCCCGGCCTCATTCAGCTCCGCCTGCCAGCGGCGATGCGCAGGGCGGTGTTCCATCCGCGTGTCCGTAGCGGGACCATAGTGGTAGGTGACGGCGAAGACCGGCATATGTGACTCCTCGGTGTCGAGCAATAGGATGGAATCAGTCTAATCGGAAAGGTCTGTGCATCAGCGTGGCCAGATTGCAGGAGATCCCAGCGGAATTCGCTGACGACGACACGATCTACGAGTCCTTCGGCGAATACTGCCGAGAGATCGGTGTCGAGCCTTACCCGGCTCAGGACGAGGCGTTCCTCACGATCCTCGCCGGAGACAATACGATCATGGCGACCCCGACCGGCTCGGGGAAGTCACTCGTCGCTCTGTTCGCTCTCTACCAGTCCTTCACCCGCGGGATCCGGTCGTACTACACGGCCCCGCTCAAGGCCCTGGTGAGCGAGAAGTTCTTCTCCCTCATCGACGCTTTCGGCGCCGAGAACGTCGGGATGATCACCGGCGACTCCACCGTCAACCCGGAGGCGCCCGTCATCTGCGCCACGGCGGAGATCCTGGCCAACCAGGCGCTGCGCGAAGGCGGAATGCTCGACGCAGGAATGGTCGTCATGGACGAATTCCACTACGTCGCCGACCCCTCCCGCGGTTGGGCCTGGCAGGTGCCCCTCCTCGAGATGCCGCAGACCCAGTTCGTCCTCATGTCCGCCACCTTGGGCGACACCACCGACATCCGACGGACGATGACGGAGACGACCGGACGCGACTCCTCCGTGGTCACCTCGGCGACCCGGCCGGTCCCGCTCGACTACGAATATTCGACGGAGACGCTCTCGGACACTCTCCGCGGACTCGTCCGCAACGACAAGGCCCCGGTCTACGTCGTCTCCTACTCTCAGAACGGTGCCATCGACCTCGCCACCAACCTGCTCTCGGTCGACCTTGCCTCCAAGGAACAGAAGGCCGCCATCGCCGCAGCCATCAAGGGCTTCACCTTCGGCAAGGGATTCGGGACCAGTCTGCGCAAACTGCTGCTGCACGGCGTCGGCGTCCACCACGCCGGAATGCTGCCGAAGTACCGCCGCCTCATCGAACAGCTCGCGCTGAAGGGACTGCTGCTCGTCATCTCCGGCACCGACACCCTCGGTGTGGGCATCAATGTGCCCATCCGCTCCGTGCTGCTGACCGGACTGACGAAGTTCGACGGGCGGAAGATGCGCCGACTCAGCGTCCGCGAGTTCCAACAGCTCGCCGGACGTGCCGGCCGCGCCGGATTCGACACCCGCGGCTACGTCATCGCCCAAGCCCCCGAACACGTCATCGACAACCTCAAGGCGGATGCCAAAGCGGCCAACGATGACAAGAAGAAAAAGAAGAAGGTCAAGAAGAAGGCCGCCCCGGTCGGCTTCGTCGGCTGGTCCGAAGAGACCTTCGCAAAACTCATCGAAGGCGAATCCGAGACCCTGCGGCCGCGGATGAAGATCGACCATTCGACGATCCTCAACCTCGTCGCCCGCCCCGGCTCCGATGTGTCGACGATCAGCGACTTCATCGACAAGACACATGAGACAAGGGAACGCCGGCTCGACCTCAAACTCACCGCGATCAGCATCGGACGCTCCCTCATCGACGCCGGACTCATCGAGGTCCGCGGCAGCGAACTCATCGCCACCCAGGACCTCGGCCCCCAGTTCGCGCTCAACCAGCCCCTGGCTCCTTTCGTGCTTGCCGCACTGGAGCTTCTCGACGATAACGACGACACCTACGCCCTCGACGTCGTATCCATCGTCGAGGCGACCACCTCGGTGCCGTTCCAGATACTGAAGGGCCAACTCGACCGGATCAAGGGAGAGACCCTGGCTGAACTCAAGGCCGAGGGCGTCGAATACGCCGAACGAATGGCGATCCTCGACGAGATCGAAAGTCCCGCACCCCTGGCCGAGATGCTCGACCCGGCCTTCGACCACTTCGTCGAGACTCATCCCTGGCTGCACCGAGGCGGCTTCGAACCCAAATCCGTCGTCCGCGACATGCTCGAGCAGGCCATGGGCTTCACCCAGTTCGTCGGCTACTACGGTCTCGCCCGGGCCGAGGGCAGCCTGCTGCGCTACCTCACCGACGTCTACCGCGCACTGCTCCACAACGTCCCCGCGGAGAACAGGACCGAGGAACTCGAGACCATCATCGAATGGTGTGGTGAGACCATCGCCCGGACGGATTCGTCGCTGCTCGACGAATGGCGGACCCTGCAGGGACTCGACCCCACCGAAGCCGCCGACGAGCTGCCGGCACTCGACCGCCGATTCTCCGAGAATACGAAGGTGTTCACCGCAGAGGTCCGCAATGCCCTGTTCCACCGAGTGCTGCTGGCCGAACGTGCTAACTACACGGAACTCGGCCGCCTCGACGCCGAATCCGGATTCGACTCCCGGGCCTGGGAAGACGCGATCGAGGACTTCTACGACGAATACGGGGAGCTCATCGTCGACCAGAAAGCCCGCGGTCGGGAATATATCGACATCAGCCCCGGTTCAGACACATGGAGCGTCCGACAGATCCTCGCCGATCCCGACGACAACAGGGACTGGGCCATCGACGCCGAGGTGGACGTGGCCGCCAGCGACGAATCCGGAGATATCGTGCTGCGCATCCTCTCCGTCGGGGAGATCGGCAGATGAGCCGGAAACCGCTGCGAATACAGCAATGTCAGTGCCGAGTAATACAGTGGTCAGGTGATGAAAACCAATAACGGTGAGCAAGTGACAGGCGTCTCCCATCTCGACACCCTGTGGGTCAAGGGAGCGCGAGCACACAATCTCAAGAACGTCGAGATCGCGCTGCCGCGCGATTCGATGGTCGTGTTCACCGGCTTGTCCGGTTCCGGCAAATCCTCGCTGGCCTTCGACACGATCTTCGCCGAGGGGCAGCGACGCTACGTCGAATCCCTGTCCTCCTATGCACGGATGTTCCTCGGGCAGATGGACAAACCCGACGTCGACTTCATCGAAGGGCTGTCTCCAGCGGTGTCGATCGACCAGAAGTCGACATCGCGCAATCCGCGTTCGACCGTCGGCACGATCACCGAGGTCTATGACTTCCTCCGCCTGCTGTGGGCGCGGATCGGCATCCCGCACTGTCCCGTCTGCGGTGAGGTCATCACGAAGCAGACCCCGCAGCAGATCGTCGACCAGCTGCTCGAACTCGAGGAGCGGACGAAGTTCCTCGTCCTCGCTCCCGTCGTCCGGTCCCGCAAGGGCGAATTCGTCGACCTCTTCACCGACCTGCAGTCCAAGGGCTTCTCCAGGGCCATCGTCGACGGCGAGCAGATCAGCCTGAGCGAACCGCCGACCTTGGAGAAGCAGTACAAGCACACGATCTCCGTGGTCGTCGACCGCCTCGTCGCCAAATCGGGAATGCGCCCGCGGCTGACCGACTCCGTCGAGACCGCCCTGGGGCTCGCCGACGGACGCATCGACATCGAACTCGTCGACGAAGGCACGACCCGCACTTTCTCCGAGCACATGTCGTGCCCGAACGAGCACCCGCTGACGATCGACGAGATCGAACCCCGCTCGTTCTCCTTCAACTCGCCCTTCGGCGCCTGCCCCACCTGCGACGGCATCGGCACCCGCCTGCAGGTCGACGAAGATCTCGTCGTCCCCGACGAGGACCTCAGCCTCGGCTCCGGGGCCATCGCCCCCTGGTCGGGAGGCAAACAGGTCTCGAAGTACTTCAACCGTCTGCTCAAGGGCCTCGGCGACGAACTCGGCTTCGATATGAAGACGCCGTGGAAGAAGCTGCCGAAGTCCGCGAAGACCGCGATTCTGACGGGCAAGGACTACAAGGTCCACGTCAAGTACAAGAACCGCTTCGGGCGTGAACGCACGTACTCGACGGGCTTCGAAGGCGTCTACCAATACATTCAGCGCAAGCACGAGGAAACAGAATCCGAGTGGTCGCGGGAACGCTACGAGTCCTATATGCGCGAGATCCCGTGTGCCAGCTGTGACGGTACGCGCCTCAAACCGGAGATCCTCGCCGTCAAGGTCGGAGACAGGTCCATCGCCGAGGTCTCCGAACTCGCCCTCGACGAAGCGGCTTCCTTCCTCGGCTCCCTCGAGCTGAGCTCCCGCGATGCCGCCGTGGCGGCGCAGGTGATGAAGGAGATCAACGCCCGCCTCGGTTTCCTCCTCGACGTCGGCCTCGACTACCTCAGCCTCAACCGGGCCGCCGGTACGCTCTCCGGCGGTGAGGCCCAGCGCATCCGCCTGGCCACGCAGATCGGCTCCGGCCTCGTCGGCGTCCTCTACGTCCTCGACGAGCCCTCGATCGGACTGCATCAGCGCGACAACCGCCGACTCATCGAAACGCTCAACAAGCTCAAGGATCTCGGCAACACCCTCATCGTCGTCGAACACGATGAAGACACCATCGAATCCGCCGACTGGATCGTCGATATCGGACCCGGTGCCGGCGAGCACGGGGGCGAGGTCGTCTACTCCGGTCCCGTCACCGGCCTCAAGGATGCCGAAGGATCGATCACCGGCGACTATCTCTCCGGCCGACGAGCGATCCAGATCCCGCCGACCCGCCGCCCCGTCGACAAGGACCGGATGGTCACCGTCGAGAAGGCCGTGGAGAACAACCTGCGCGACGTCACGGTGTCCTTCCCCCTCGGTGTGCTCACCGCCGTCACCGGCGTGTCCGGTTCGGGCAAATCGACTCTGGTCAACGAGATCCTCTACACACAGATGGCCAACGTCCTCAACGGCGCCTCCCGGGTGCCGGGACGGCACAAGCGCGTGACCGGCCTGGACAATCTCGACAAGGTCGTCCACGTCGACCAGTCTCCGATCGGTCGCACCCCGCGGTCGAATCCCGCGACCTACACCGGCGTCTTCGACCATGTGCGCCGGCTGTTCGCCGAAACCGAATCGGCGAAGGTCCGGGGCTATCTGCCCGGTCGGTTCTCCTTCAACGTCAAGGGCGGACGCTGCGAGAACTGCAGCGGCGACGGCACGATCAAGATCGAGATGAACTTCCTGCCCGACGTCTACGTCCCCTGTGAGGTCTGCCAGGGCGCCCGGTACAACCGGGAGACCCTGGAAGTCACGTTCAAGGGCAAGAACATCGCCGAGGTCCTCGACATGCCCATCGAGGAGGCCAACGACTTCTTCGCTGCGATTCCCGCGATCTCGCGACACCTCAAGACCCTCGTCGAGGTGGGGCTCGGCTATGTCCGACTCGGCCAACCGGCCACGACTCTCTCCGGCGGCGAGGCTCAGCGTGTCAAGCTCGCCGCCGAACTGCAGAAGCGCTCCCGCGGTCGCACCGTCTACGTGCTCGACGAACCGACGACCGGTCTGCACTTCGAGGACATCTCGAAGCTGCTCATGGTCCTCCAGGGACTCGTCGACAAAGGCAATACGGTCATCGTCATCGAACACAACCTCGACGTCATCGGCAATGCCGATCACATCATCGACCTCGGACCCGAGGGCGGCCGCGGCGGTGGGCAGATCATCGCCCAGGGCACTCCCGAAGAGGTCGCCGAGGTGGCCGAATCACACACCGGACGGTTCCTCAAGCCGATGCTCAAGTTCTGATCCGAATGCCTGATCCATCCACCTACCGTCCGGCCACCGGGTCGATCCCCACATCGGCCGGGGTCTACAAATTCCGTGACCCCGACCGGCGGGTGATCTATGTCGGAAAGGCGAAGAACCTCCGCAACCGACTCAACTCGTACTTCGCCAACCCTGCCCAGCTGCACCCGCGCACCTCGACGATGGTCCACACCGCGAACTCGGTGGAGTGGACCGTCGTCGACACCGAGGTCGAAGCTCTGCAGCTCGAATGGACGTGGATCAACGAGTTCAACCCGCGGTTCAATGTCATGTTCCGCGACGACAAGTCCTACCCCTACCTCGCGATCACGATGAATGACGAGGTGCCTCGGGCCTTCATCACCCGGGGAAAACGACGCAAGGGCGTGAAGTACTTCGGTCCCTTCGCTCAGGTGTGGGCGATCAAGGACACCCTCGACCTGCTGCTCAAGGCCTTCCCGATGCGCACCTGCACAGCAGGGGTCTACCGGCGGGCCGAACGCAGCGGCAGGCCCTGCCTGCTCGGATATATCGACAAATGCGCCGCTCCCTGCGTCGGTCAGATCAGCAAGGACGATCACAAGGACTTGGCCCGCAGCATCTCCGACTTCATGTCCGGAAACACCGGCCGGTTCATCAGCCACCGGCAGAAGGAGATGGCCAAAGCCGCGGCCGAACTCGACTACGAACGCGCGGCCGGTCTGCGCGACGAGATCTCCGCCCTGCAGAAGGTCCTCGACAAATCCGCCGTCGTCCTGTCGGTGAGCGCCGACTGCGATATCTTCGCCCTCGTCACCGAGGAGCTCGAAGCCTCCGTCCAGGTCTTCCACGTGCGCCAGGGTCGTATCCGCGGCCAACGCGGCTGGATCATCGAACGCTCCGATGATCACACGCCCGCGGAACTGACCACCGACTACCTGCGACAGGCCTACTCCGGACTCGATGCCGATGCGATTCCGAAGGAGATCCTCGTCGACACACTGCCGGCGGATCTGGAATCCCTGGAGGCCTGGCTGAGCGAGCAGCGCGGTTCGCGGGTGACCGTGCGGGTACCCGAGCGCGGGGAGAAGAAGGCGGCCCTGGAGACCGTGGGGAAGAACGCGAAGGAAGCGCTCATCCAGCACAAGCTCAAACGCTCGTCCGACCTGACGACCCGCAGCCAGGCTCTCAAGGAGATCCAGGAGCACCTCGACCTGCCGGAAGCACCGCTGCGCATCGAATGCATCGACATCTCCCATACCCAGGGCTCGAACGTCGTCGCCTCCCTCGTCGTGTTCGAAGACGGAATGGCGAAGAAGCGCGACTACCGACACTTCGCCATCCACGGTGAAGCCGCGGCCGACGACACGGCTTCGATGTACGACGTCGTCTCCCGTCGCTTCAGCCGCTACCTCGAACAGATGACCTCCGAGGAGCCCGATGAGCGCTTCGGCTATCGACCCAGCCTCCTCGTCGTCGACGGTGCCGGCCCGCAGGTTGCGGCAGCGACGCGGGCACTGACGGATCTCGGCATCGTCGACATCTCCGTCGTCGGTCTGGCCAAACGGCTCGAAGAGATCTGGATACCGGACGATCCGTTCCCGGTCATCCTCCCACGCAACTCCGAAGGGCTCTTCCTCATGCAGCGCCTGCGTGATGAGGCCCACCGCTTCGCCATCACCTATCACCGGTCGAAACGTGCGAAGGCGATGACGAGTTCCGTGCTCGACGACATTCCGGGTCTCGGAGAGTCGAAGCGCACCGCTCTGCTGCGCCATTTCGGATCTGTGAAGAAGGTCCGTGCTGCCACCGCCGAGGAGATCTGCGAGGTCAAGGGAATCGGTCCCTCCCTCGCCGCGAAGATCGTCACGGCTCTGGCCGACTGAGCTCTGCGATTCTGCCCTAGAGTAGTGCCGAGAGGTACAGTGCCCACCGACCGATCGGGCACGGACAGAGGAGGACGAGTGAGCGTGCAGGCCGAATCGAACGGATCCGACCACCCCATCGAGGTTGTGCTCGTCACCGGCATGTCCGGAGCAGGCCGCACCACCGTGGCCAATGTGCTCGAAGACATGGACTGGTATGTCGTCGACAACCTTCCGCCGCAGATGATGCGTCCGCTCGTCGAACTCGTCGCCCGTGCCGACGGCGCCCTGCCGAAGATCGCCATCGTCATCGACGCCAAAGGGCGGACGAAGTACACCGAACTGCAGGAGACGATCAGCGATTTCGTCGATCAGGGTCTGTCCCTGCGCATCGTCTTCCTCGACGCCTCCGACGAAGTCCTCGTCCGACGTTTCGAATCGACCAGGCGGCCCCACCCACTGCAGGGGGAGGGGACCCTGCTCGACGGCATCGAAGCCGAACGTGCCGAACTCGAGTCCCTCAAACACCGCGCCGATATCATCGTCGACACCTCCGACCTCAACGTGCACCAGCTCTCCGCGGAGGTGCGCAAACGCTTCAGCGACGACGACACCCCGCCGCTGCGGCTGACGGTGATGAGCTTCGGCTTCAAATACGGCCTGCCCAAGGACGCCGACCACGTCGCCGACGTCCGCTTCCTGCCGAATCCGTACTGGATTCCCCATCTGCGCGGACACAACGGACTCGACTCCGATGTCGCGGCCTACGTCCTCGAGCAGAACGGCGCCGAGGAATTCATCGAACGCTATGCCGCAACCCTGTCCACCGTCGCCGAGGGATATCTGCACGAGGGCCGCGGCTACGCGATGATCGGCATCGGCTGCACGGGCGGCAAACACCGTTCCGTGGCGATCAGCGAAAGGGTCGGACGACTGCTGTCGGCCCAGACCGGGATCCCAGTGGCCGTGCGTCACCGCGATCTGGGAAGAGAATGACATGGAGACCGAAGATCTGCCCGTCATCTCCACGGGCGCTCAGAAGGACGGTCCCAATATCGTCTCCTTCGGCGGCGGTCACGGACTCTACGCGGCGCTGAGGGCGTTCCGTCTGCTCACCGAAGACCTCACCGCGGTCGTCACAGTCGCCGACGACGGCGGCTCATCCGGACGACTGCGCGACGAACTCGGCGGACTGCCTCCCGGCGATCTGAGGATGGCTCTGGCCGCACTCTGCGACGACGGCACGTGGGGCCAGACCTGGCGTGATGTCATCCAGCACCGGTTCGAATCGACAGGTGAGCTGCACGGTCACGCGGTGGGCAATCTGCTCATCGCAGCACTGTGGCAGATCCACGGCGACCATGTGGCCGGCCTGGACTGGATGGCCCGGCTGCTGCGCGCTCACGGTCGAGTGCTGCCGATGTCCTCGGTGCCGCTGACGATCGAAGCCGATGTGAAGTTCCCCGGCTCCTTCCAGGTCGTGCGCGGACAGTCCGTGCTCGCCTCCACGATCGGCCACGTCGAGACCGTGCGCCTCGACCCGGCTGCCCCACCGGCCCGCTACGAGACGATCGAAGCCGTGGAGGAGGCCGAGGTTCTCAACCTCGGCCCCGGCTCCTGGTACACCTCAGTGATGCCGCACCTGCTCGTGCCTTCGCTCGCCGAGGCGATCGTGGCCTCGACAGCGGTGAAATCCCTCACGCTCAACCTCAGTTCCACCGACGGTGAGACGAAGGACCTGAGCCTCGGCGAACACCTCGTCTCCCTCCACCGTCATGCCCGCTCACTGACCTTGGACTATGTTCTCGTCGACGAGGCGGCCACCGAACTCGAACCCGACCTGCCGCAGCGGGCCGAGGACATGTTCGGAGCGAAACTCTGGGAACGTCCCCTGCGCTCACGGAGGCAGGGACAGCATGACAGCCTCAAGCTGGCGGCATGCTACCGTGACATGTTGTTGGACGCCGGGATCGGCGTCGCCGAGCAGTGGTAGAACTTCAGGTGCAGGAGGACGAGCTATGGCACTGACCGCTCAGGTCAAGGACGAGTTGGCGCGAGTGAAGATCACTCGCACCTCCGCCCGCAAGGCCGAGGTGTCCTCGATCTTCCGCTTCTCCTCCGCCCTCCACCTCGTCAACGGCTCGATCGTTCTCGAAGCCGAACTCGACACTGCCCAGGCCGCCAAACGGCTGCGAGCGGAGATCAAGGATCTCTACGGTCAGCATGCCGACATCGTCGTCATCAATGCCGCCGGAATCCGCCGCTCCAACCGCTACCTGCTGCGCGTCACCCGTGACGGGGGAGCACTGGCCCGCCAGACCGGACTCGTCGACAACCGCGGCCGTCCCGTGCGCGGACTGCCCTCGGCCATCGTCAACGGCTCCGTCGCCGATGCCGAAGCCGCCTGGCGCGGAGCCTTCCTCGCCCACGGATCACTGACCGAGCCGGGGCGCTCCTCGGCGTTGGAAGTCACCTGCCCCGGCCCCGAGGCGGCTCTTGCCCTCGTCGGCGCAGCCCGCCGACTCGGACTGAGTGCGAAAGCCCGCGAGGTCCGGGGAGTCGACCGCGTCGTCATCCGCGATGGCGACGATATCGCCGCGCTGCTCACCCGCATGGGCTCCCACAGCGCCGTGCTGGTCTGGGAGGAACGGCGGATGCGCAGGGAGGTCCGCGCGACCGCGAACCGCCTGGCGAACTTCGACGATGCGAACCTGCGTCGCTCGGCACGGGCCGCCGTGGCCGCCGGCGCCCGGGTCGAACGCGCCCTGGAGATCCTCGGCGACGACGTCCCCGAACACCTCCGCTACGCCGGTCAGCTTCGCGTGACCCACAAACAGGCGTCCCTCGAAGAGCTCGGTCAGCTCGCCGACCCGCCGATGACGAAGGACGCGGTGGCCGGCCGGATCCGCAGGCTGCTGTCCACTGCGGACAAGCATGCGGAAGAACTGGGAATTCCCGGCACCGAAGCCAGTCTGACCCCGGAAATGCTCGAGGATCGCTAAGATCGAGGCATGAGACGAATCGCCATCAACGGCTTCGGCCGCATCGGCCGTGCCCTGTTCCGTCTGTCCCTCGAACCCGATGCTGATTTCGAGGTCGTGGCCATCAACGATCTCACCGATACGACGACCCTGGCTCATCTGCTCTCCCACGACTCCGTGTGGCCTCGCTTCGACCATGATGTCGACGCCGCCGACGAGGCGATCATCGTCGACGGACGAGAGATCGCGGTGACGAGCCAAGCCGACCCGTCCGCCATCGACTGGAGTTCGCACAAGGTCGAACTCGTCGTCGAATCCACCGGACGCTTCACCCGGCAGGACCAGGCCGAGGCCCACCTCGGCGGCACCGTGCAGACCGTCGTACTCTCCGCCCCCGGAAAGGACGTCGACGCGACCCTCGTCATGGGCGTGAACGAAGACACCTTCGATCCGTCCGCGCACTCCGTCGTCTCGAACGCCTCGTGCACGACGAACTGCATGGCCACCGTCGTCAAGGCGCTCGACGACGCCCTCGGCGTCGAATCCGGTCTGCTCAACACCGTTCACGCCTACACAGGCGACCAGATGCTCGTCGACGGACCCCACCGGGACCTGCGTCGCGCCCGAGCCGCCGCCGTCAACATCGTGCCGACCACCACCGGAGCCGCACGCACCGTCGGCCGCGTCATGCCCCACCTCGAGGGCAAGCTCGACGGACTCGCCGTGCGTGTACCCGTGCCCGCCGGATCGATCATCGACTTCACCTTCACCACCTCCACGAGCGCCGACCGCGACGAGGTCAACGCGTTCCTCGCCTCCGCCGCGGACGGATCGCCCTACCTCGACTTCTCCACAGACGAACTCGTCTCCAGCGACATCGTCGGCACCACCGCCTCGGCGATCGTCGATTCCAAGCTCACGATGGTGCTGGGCGACCAGATCAAGGTCGTGGCCTGGTACGACAACGAGTGGGGATACACGAACCGACTCAAAGACATGGTCAGCTACATTCTCAGCGAAAGGGACTCATGAGGACATTCGACGATGCGGGCATCTTCGCCGGACACACGGTGCTCGTCCGCAGCGATCTCAACGTGCCGATGGACGACGGCACCATCACCGACCGCGGTCGCATCCTGGCCTCGGCCGGAACGATCAGGTCCCTCGCCGAGGCGGGAGCCAAGGTCATCGTGATGTCGCATCTGGGCCGGCCGAAGGGAGAACCGGATCCGCAGTTCTCACTGGCCCCGATCGTCCCCGAACTCGCCGAAGCCATCGGCCGTCCGGTCGCCTTCGCCGCCGACACCATCGGTGACGATGCGCAGACGAAGGCCGCAGCCCTGTCCGACGGTGACGTGCTGTTGCTGGAGAACCTGCGCTTCAACCCGGGCGAAACGGCGAAGGACGATGCCGAGCGCCAAGAATTCGCCACCCAGCTGGCAGCGCTGGCCGACGACTTCGTCTCCGACGGATTCGGCGTCGTCCACCGCAAGCAGGCCTCGGTCTACGACATCGCCGGCCTCCTCCCGCACTATGCCGGCTCACTCGTGCGTGCCGAAGTCGAGGTCAGCGACAGGCTGCTCAACAACCCCGAACCACCGTTCACCGTCGTCCTCGGCGGATCCAAGGTCTCGGACAAACTCGGCGTCATCGACAACCTCATCGACCGCGCCGACAATCTGCTCATCGGCGGGGGAATGGTCTTCACCTTCCTCGCCGCACTCGGCCACGACATCGGATCGAGCCTGGTCGAGAAGGACCGTATCGACGACGTCAAGGGCTACCTCGAACGCTCCCGATCCGGTGGTGCACGCATCGTCCTGCCCACGGACATCGTCATGGCCGCCTCCTTCGCCGCCGACGCCGAGCACTGGGTCCGGCCCGTCGCCGAACTCGAAGACACTCCGGCCGGAGGCGACGGCCTCGGCCTCGACATCGGCCCCGAATCGGCTCGCGCCTATGCCGAGATCATCGCAGGCTCGACCACTGTGTTCTGGAACGGGCCGATGGGCGTCTTCGAGTTCCCGGCCTTCGCCTCCGGCACCAAAGCCGTAGCCCAAGCTCTGGCCGACGAAGGCCACAACGGGGGACAGAGGCTCACCGTGGTCGGCGGCGGCGATTCCGCAGCCGCCGT
This sequence comes from Brevibacterium sediminis, assembly GCF_013623905.1. GTDB lineage: Bacteria > Actinomycetota > Actinomycetes > Actinomycetales > Brevibacteriaceae > Brevibacterium > Brevibacterium sediminis. The sequence goes on along the minus strand of NZ_JABKDD010000001.1, from coordinate 750,515 downwards.
GCGCAGCCTCGGCTTCGCCGATGACGCCTTCGGCCACATCTCCACCGGCGGAGGTGCCAGTCTCGAATATCTCGAAGGCAAGACCCTGCCCGGACTCGACGTACTCGGATGAGGAAGACAGACACCATGAGCGACCGCACCCTGCTGCTGGCAGGCAACTGGAAGATGAACCACGATCATCTGGAGGCGATCTCCGCTGTCCAGAAGCTCGCCTGGGCACTCGAGGACGCCAAACTCGACGACAGCGACTGCGAAGTCGTCGTCATTCCGCCGTTCACCGACATCCGTTCGGTGCAGACACTCGTCCAGGGGGACAAGCTGTGGCTGAAGTACGGTGCCCAGGACGTCTCCCAGCACGCTCCCGGAGCGCATACCGGAGAGATCGCCGCATCGTTCCTCTCCCGCCTCGGCTGCAGCTACGTGGTCATCGGCCACAGTGAACGCCGTGCCGACAACCACGAGACCAACGAGGTCGTGGCCGCGAAGATCAAGGCCGCACTTTCGGCCGAACTCACACCGATCCTCTGCGTGGGGGAGTCGCTGGAGCAGCGGCAGGAGAAGAGCCACGTCGAATTCACCCTCGGACAGCTCGACGAGTCGCTGGCCGGATTCGACGCCGCCGACCTCTCCGGCCTCGTCATCGCCTACGAACCCGTCTGGGCGATCGGCACCGGAGAGACAGCCACGGCCGCCGATGCCGCCGAGATGGCGTCGGCCATCCGCGCGCGCATCGGTGAGAAGTACGGCGATGCTCTTGCCCAGACCACCCGCATTCTCTACGGCGGGTCGGTCAAGGCCGACAACGTCGCCGAGATCGTCGCCTCCGCGGACGTCGACGGCGCACTGGTCGGAGGTGCGAGCCTCAGCGGCCCGGACTTCGCCGCTTTGTGCAAGGCCGCAGTCGCGAAGTAGACTGACAGACGCATCATTCGACGAAACACTCGACGAAACATAGGTTGAATCCGACGTGGAAATCCTCAACATCATTCTCATCGCTCTGCTCGTGCTCACGAGCATCTTCCTCACCCTGCTGATCCTCATGCACAAGGGCAAGGGCGGTGGCATGTCCGACATGTTCGGCGGCGGAATGTCCTCGTCGCTGGGGTCCTCGGGCGTCGCCGAGCGCAACCTCAACAGGTTCACGACGCTCATGGCGATCATCTGGGCGGCCTGCATCATCCTGCTGGGCGTCCTCACCCGGTTCAACTCCTGAGCCATCGCGGCCCGCTGATGCCGAGACCGTGAGACACCGACACCGAGGCGACGCCCCGGTGGACGAATGAGAAGGACCCCGACCGAATCGGTCGGGGTCCTTCTCTGTTCGTGCCCTGTCCCTCGCTCCGGCGGATCAGTGCCGTTTCAGGCAGATCAGTCGTGGCCGAAGTGGTGGCGCGGGCTGATCGACCCGATCGCCTCCCGCAGCTGTTCGAGCCCACGAGAACGATCAAGCAGGTGCAGACGCACCACGGGTCGGCCCTTCTCACTCAGCACCGCCGCATCGCCGGCGGCCTGGGCGCGCTGCAGCTGAGCGAAGCCGAAGTCGCGTCCCGGCACCAGCAGGTCAGTGCGAGCCTCACCGGTGATCTGGAGGAACACTCCGTTCGGATGACCGCCCTTGTGGTACTGACCGGTCGAATGCAGGTAGCGGGGGCCGAAGCCGAAGGTCGTCTGCACTCCGGCATGCGTGGACACGAGCGGACGCAGATCCGCAGCCTCGGCATCGGCGATCCGATCGAGGTAGGCCTGAATGCCGACATATCCGTACTCGTCGACCTGCGAGAACAGCTCCTCCAGAGCTCCGACGAGATCAGTGGCCTCGTCGACGACCTCGAGAACGTCGATGTCTCCCTCACGGAACCGCGGCTGCTCCGTCGAACCCGAGTCCGGTCCGTCGAGCAGATGCCTGGCCTGTGCCTTCGCGGCCTCCACATCAGGCTGGTCGAAGGGATTGACCCCGATGCTGTATCCGGCGATGGCCGTGGCGTATTCCCAGAACAGGAACAGCTCGCCCAACCCACCGGTGATAGTCGCTTCGAATCCGGACGGCGCACCCAGCTCCGAGTCATCGGCTGCCGGCCCGAGCAGGCACAGGAGTGCGTCTGCGCGTGCATCGGAGAACCCGATGTCGGCAGGTGAATCGACGACGACGGGAAGGATGCCCTGACCGTCCTTGCCGAGGGATTCGGCGATGAGCTGCTCGACCCAGGCCCCGAGCCCGTTCAGCTGCTCGGCGGTCTCGGCGAGGACGAGCTTCTCCGTCGTCCGGGCGTGGGCGATGCTCAGCCAAGCGCCGAACCGCAGTGCAGGATTGTCCAGACCGTCGGCAGACAGGTCGGCGGCGGCCGCGGCGGACTCTGCGACGATCCCGCGCACATCGACACCGGCCAGACCCGCGGGGACGAGTCCGAAGGCCGAGAGAGCACTGAAGCGTCCGCCGACCGTGGGGTCGACGAGGAAGGTCGCAAGGAAGCCCTGATCGGCGGCCAGCGTCTCGAGTTCGGTTCCCGGATCGGTGATCGCGATCATCCGGGACGCCGGATCGACGCCGATCGATTCGAAGGCCGCGGCGAAGCTGCGGCGGATCGAATCCGTCTCCACCGTGGTTCCGGACTTCGACGCGATGATGAGGACCGTGTGTTCGAGATCGGTGCCGATCGCCTCGGCGACCTGATTGGGATCCGTCGAATCGACGATCTCGAGTCGGACACCGGCCGTCTGCGCCATCACCTCGGGAGCGAGCGATGACCCGCCCATTCCGGCCAAGCTGATCGTGCGCAGACCCTGCTCCTGCAGGCGCGCCCGCAGGGATTCGATCTCATCGAGCAGATCTGCGGCGTTCTGCGGAAGATCCACCCAGCCCATCCGGTCCGCTGCATCGGCGGCCCCGTCGAACAGTTCCGCATCCTTGGCGCTCAGCCGGGAAGCCAGGCCGGCGTCGATGAGACGCGCGGCCTCTGCCTCGAACTCCTCATCGACGGGGACAGAGAGTGAGAGCTTCATGAGCGGTCCAGAGCCGTACGGATCGTTTCCTGGAGTTCGGTCCAACTGACGTCGAACTTCTCCAGCCCCTGCTCTTCGAGCACGGTCATGACCTCGGCGTAGTCGATGCCCAGTCGTGCCAGAGCATCGAAGACCTCGTCGGCGGCACGGTAGTGCTCGGACGTGATCTGGCCGGTGACCTCACCGTGGTCGGCGAACGCCTCCAGGGTGGGCTCGGGCATCGTGTTCACGGTGTTCGGTGCGATGAGCCCGGTCACGTACATCGTGTCGGCGTAGTCGGGATTCTTCACTCCGGTCGAGGCCCACAGCAGACGCTGCGGACGGGCCCCGGCGAGTTCGAGGACTCGGAAGCGTTCGGAGGTGAACAGCTGCGAGTGGATCTCATGGGCGAGCACGCAGTTCGCGATGCCCGCCTTGCCCTTGAGCTCCACGGCCTTCGGGTCGTCGATGGAGTCGAGACGGGAATCGATCTCGGAGTCCACCCGGGAGACGAACACCGAGGCCACCGACCGGATCGTCGAGAGGTCATGGCCGGCGGCGCGGGCCTTCTCCAGCCCCTGGAGGAAGGCTTCGACGACGTGGCGGTAGCGGGTCAGGGAGAACACGAGCGTGACGTTGACGCTGATCCCGGCCGCGATCGTTTCGGAGATCGCGCGGAGTCCCTCCTCGGTGGCCGGGATCTTGATCATCGCATTCGGTTCGCCGACCCGTTCCCACAGGGCCTTCGCCGAGGCGACGGTCGCTTGCGCATCATGAGCCAGCGGGGGAGCGACCTCGATCGACACGCGACCGTCCTCACCGTTCGTGGACTCGAAGACCGGACGGAACAGGCGGGCCGCCTCGGCGACATCCGCTGTGGTCAGTGCCTCGATGGCCTCATCCACATCGGCACCGGAGGCACCGAGCTCGGCGACCGCAGCGTCGTAGTCGTCGGCCGCCGAGATCGCGTTCGCGAAGATCGTCGGGTTCGTCGTCACACCCGTGACGGAGGATCCCGCGATGAGGCGGGCGAGATCCCCGGATTCGAGTCGGGTGCGGGAGAGGTCGTCGAGCCAGATCGAGACTCCGGCCGCGCTGAGCTGCTGGAGACGTTCACTCATGCTTCCGCCTTTGCTGCGTTGATGGATTCCTTTGCTGCGTCGACGACGGCCGAGGCCGTGATGCCGAACTTCTCGTACAAGGTCTGGTAGTCCGCGGATGCACCGAAATGTTCGATGGACACGGCACGACCGGCATCGCCGAGGTACTTGTGCCAGCTCATCGCCGAGGCGGCTTCGATGCTCACCCGTGCCTTCAGCGTTCGCGGCAGCACAGTGGCCCGGTAGTCCTCCGGCTGAGCGTCGAACCATTCCTGGCACGGCATGGAGATGACGCGAGCGGCTGTGCCCGATGCCTGCAGAGCTTCGGCGGCCTCGAGAGCGATGGCGACCTCGGAACCGCTGGCGATGATGGCCACCTCGGGCTGGTCACCGGTATCGGTGAGCACATAGCCGCCGCGTGCGGCCTCGGAGGCGGGGGCGTACTTCTCACGGTCGAGGACCGGCACGGCCTGTCGGGTCAGCACGAGTCCGCTGGGGCCGTCGGTGCGTTCGAGGATCTTCCGCCATGCGACCGCGGTCTCGTTCGCATCGGCCGGTCGGACGAGGTCGAGGCCGGGGATCGCCCGCAGCGCGGAGAGGTGCTCGATCGGCTGGTGGGTCGGTCCGTCCTCACCGAGGCCGATCGAATCGTGGGTCCACACGAACAGGTTCGGCAGCTGCTGGAGGGCAGCCAGGCGCACGGCCGGCCGCTGGTAGTCGCTGAAGACGAGGAACGTGCCGTTGTACGGGCGGGTTCCGCCGTGCAGGGCGATGCCGTTGCCGATGAGACCGGCGGAGAACTCGCGGACGCCGAAGTGGATATTGCGTCCGTACTCGTGGCCGGAGAATGCACCCGTGGAGCGGTGAGCGGGCAGGAAGCTCGGCTCACCCTTGATCAGAGTGTTGTTCGAGCCCGCGAGGTCGGCGGAACCGCCCCAGAGTTCGGGCATGGTCTCGGCGATCGCATTGAGAACCTGACCGGACGCTGCGCGGGTGGCGATGCCCTTCTCGCTGGCTTCGAAGACCGGGAAGGCCGCATCGAGGCCGGCGGGCAGTTCGCGCTTGGACAGACGGTCGAAGAGAGCAGCGTTGTCCGGGTTGGCGGTGCGCCATTCGGCGAAGGACTTGTCCCATTCGAGGTGGGCGGCACGACCGCGGTCCAGGGCCTGACGAGTGTGGGCGAGAACCTCGTCGTCGACGGCGAAGGTCGACTCCGGGTCGAAGCCGAGGACCTCCTTGGTCGCACGGATCTCGTCCTCGCCGAGGGCCGCACCGTGGGACCCGCCGGTGTTCTGCGCGTTCGGGGCGGGCCAGGCGATGATCGTGGACAGGCGGATAAACGAGGGGCGGGAATCCGCGCGAGCGGCCTCGACGGCGGCGTGGAAGGCTTCGATGTCCTCGTGGTAGTCACCACCGGCAGTGAAGTCGACGTGCTGGACGTGCCAGCCGTAGGCGGCGTACCGGGCGGCCGTGTCCTCCCCGAAGGCGATCGCGGTGTCGTCTTCGATGGAGATCTTGTTGTCGTCCCAGATCACCAGCAGGTTCGACAGCTCCTGCGTCCCGGCCAGCGATGACGCCTCACCGGACACTCCCTCTTCGAGGTCGCCGTCCGAGGCGAGCACGACGATGTTGTGGTCGAACGGTGAGCTGCCGGGAGCCGCCTCGGGGTCGAAGAGTCCGCGTTCACGGCGAGCGGCCATGGCCATGCCCACGGCCGAGGCCAGTCCGGAGCCCAGGGGCCCCGTGGTGATCTCGACGCCGGCGGTGTGGCCGACTTCCGGGTGCCCCGGGGTGAGCGAACCCCATGTGCGCAGCGCCTTGAGGTCGTCGAGCTCGAGCCCGAACCCTGCCAGGTAGAGCTGGACGTACTGCGTGAGCGAACTGTGACCGCAGGAGAGGACGAAACGATCACGGCCGACCCAAGTCGGGTCGGCCGGGTCGTGAGTGAGTCCGTGCTGATACAGGTAGTGTGCGATGGGAGCCAGGCTCATTGCGGTGCCCGGGTGCCCGTTCCCTGTCTTCTGCACCGCATCCGCGGCGAGGAGGCGGGCAGTGTCGACTGCGCGATTGTCGAGTTCAGTCCAGGACAGAGTTGTCATGTCGTCGAGCGATCCTTCGTTCGTCTTAAGAGCGTGCATTCAAACTCTACCCGTCGGATGCCTGAAGCGCCGCCCCTGTTCACCCGCCGTGCTGAGAGGGAGCGAGACATTTAGGCTACCGACGGGTAAAGTGTGGTCTCGCGCACAGTTGCGGGTTCGACATCCAATGGCTGCTGTGTGCTGCGGAGACCGAAAATGGACTGTGCCTGACTGGAGGGATGACAGGGTGAGCAAAGGTGCTGATCCCGTGATCAATGCCGCCGTCGCAGACAGCGGGGACCAGCGATCCGATCGGCCGGCGGGCAGGCGCCCCGACTTCGCCGAGGTGGCCGAACAGACGAGGGGGCTCCGTCGGCTGATCTCCCGGATCGGCACGGCGTGCCCGGTGTTCTTCGCCGTGGCTACCGTCGCCGTGTCGTCGGCGATCGCCCAGCCGCTCCGCGGCACCGTCGACATCGGGGAGCTCGGCCTGTGGACGTTGGGCACACTCCTTCTGCTCACCCCCTTCGCGGCAGCGCTGGCCGTGATGCTCAATGCACGGCGCGGCGGACTGGTGTGGACGACCGCCCTCGTCTACTCCGTCATCACCGGATTCATCGGCCTGTGCGTCGATGCGAATCTCCTCCGCACGGATCCGCAGTCGACCTCGCTGAGCTTCATCTCAGTGCTCATCGTGCAGGTCGTCGTGCTTGCTCCGGTGTGTGCGGCGGTGGCCTTCCTCGTCCGCATCGTCAGTGACTCGACTCGCCTGCGCGCGACTGGCAAAAACTTCGACAACAGGTAGAATCTAGGGCGTGAGCAAACTTCGTCAGAACCGGGAAGAGCAGAGTGAACGACCTCTGCAGAGGGCCATCGACGAGCAGAGCCTCGCTACCCGACCGCGTTCGATCATCAGCGCCTATATCGCGCTGACCAAGCCGCGCGTCATCGAGCTGCTCCTCGTCACGACCGCGCCCGTGATGTTCCTGGCCGCTCAGGGACTGCCGAACATCTGGCTCGTCATCAACACCCTCATCGGCGGAGCCGCCGCTGCGGCCTCGGCCTCGGTCTTCAACTGCTACGTCGACCGTGACATCGACGCGAAGATGGAACGGACGAAGGACCGTCCCCTCGTCACCGGTGAGATCAGCCCCCGTTCTGCACTCATCTTCGCTTTCGTGCTCGGCATCGGTTCGATCTTCTGGCTCGGCGGATTCACGAACTGGGTCACGGCGGGACTCACCGCTTCGGCGATTCTGCTCTACGCAGTCTTCTACACCCTCGTCCTCAAGCGCCGCACCTCACAGAACATCGTCTGGGGCGGCGCTGCAGGCTGCATGCCCGTGCTCATCGGCTGGTCGGCTGTGACCGGAGGAATCGCGTGGGAGCCCGTACTGCTCTTCCTCGTCGTCTTCTTCTGGACCCCGCCGCACTACTGGCCGCTGGCGATCAAGTACAAGGCCGACTACGACGCCGCCGACGTGCCCATGCTGCCGTCGAAGGTTCCGCCGACATCCGTCGGCCGTCAGATGATCCTCTACACCTGGGCGATGATCGCCTGCTCACTCGCGCTCATTCCCGTCGCTCCGATGGGTCCTGTCTACACGATCGTGGCCGTCGGCGCCGGAGTCTGGTTCCTGTGGTCGTGCTACTCGCTGGTCTCCCGTGCCAAGCAGGGTAAGGACGGCACCTCGCTCAAGGCGATGAAGGTCTTCCACGGTTCGATCACCTACCTGTCACTGCTCTTCCTGGCAGTGGCCATCGACCCGTTCGTGCCCACCCTGATCCCCGGTATCTGGTGACTCGCCGAAGAACCCGCTGATCCATTCGGCCCAGTTTGAGCTGGATAGCACAGATTTGAAACAGTGCTATCCAACTCAAACTGGGCCGTTGTGCGTCTGTGCCTTGCGCTTCGGGTCGGAACGCAAATTCTCAGCCGGCGTTGACGAGGTCGTCGATGACGATCTTCTTCATCTGCATGAGCGCATGAGTCTGTGCCGGACCGGTCATCAGCTCGCCGAGATTCGCGGGAACGATCTGCCAGCTGACTCCGAAGCGGTCCTTGAGCCAACCGCACTGTTCATGCTCGGGTGACGCCGACAGATTCGACCAATAGTGGTCGATCTCGGCCTGGTCCGCACATTCGACGGTCAGCGAGATCGCCTCGTTGAATGTGAACACCGGTCCGCCGTCGAGGCAGATGAACTCTGTGCCGTCGAGGACGAACCGGCCGGTCAGGACCTTCCCGCTCATCCCCTTGAAGTGTTCGTCGAGGGATTCGTCGGGATAGCGTTCGATGGACAGGACTCGCGAATCGGGGAAGACGGAGCAGTAGAACTCCATGGCCTCCTCGGCGCAGTCAGGAAACCACAGACACGGAACGATCGGGACTGACATCGGTGCTCCTCGGGTATGCGCTGTCGAGGACGGCAACGCTTGCCGCAATCGTAGCCGACAGGCCGACCATGTGTAAGGCCACGAGCAGTTCGGGAACACCGAGGAAGTACTGGACGTAGCCGATGATTCCCTGGGCCACCTCGACGACGAGAAGCACGGTCAGCGGGGCGACCATCGCCGTCTGCGTCTTCTTCCGGGCGACGACGAGAGCGGAGATCGTGGTGATGACGAGCAGCCACACCGGCGCGGCGTGCAAGCGGGTGACCCAGATGTTGTCGAGGTTGTTGCGGGTCGAGATCGTCGAACCCGAATGGGGCCCGGCCCCCGTGGTGAGCACGCCGAAGACGACGATGATCGCGGTGAGACCGAGGATGATCCACCCCAGAGTCGGCAGCGGAGCCGGGGCCTTGGTGCCCAGCCGCACGCCGGTGTCATAGGTGCGGCGGACGAAGTAGGCGGCGACGCCGACAGCGACGGCCGAGGGCACGAAGTGCCCGGCGACGACCCAGGGATTGAGCTTCGTCCACACGGTGATTCCGCCGACGACGGCCTGGACGGGCACGATGGCCAGCAGGCCGATATTGAGCCAGAAGAGATCCGGGCGCTGCTTCCGGTGCCTCCACAGCATGAGCGCAATGCACACGCCGAGGATCGCCAGCGCCACAGCCAGCAGGCGGTTGCCGAACTCGATGGCGCCGTGGATGCCCATCTCGCTGGTGGCCACGAGCGAATCAGGGGTGCACTTCGGCCAGTCCGAACAGCCGAGCCCAGAGCCGGTGAGCCGGACGATTCCCCCGGTCAGGATGATCCCTGCCTGGGCGATGAGCATGGCCCAAGCGGCGATGCGGATCTTCTTCGTGACCACTTCACTCCTCATTCGAAACGGAACCACCTGCGTGCCGCAAGCGTTCCCACAAGCCCCCATACCAGGAGCACGATGATTGCTTTGATGTCTGTGCCGCCGTGTCCGATGGCCGACCGCATGGCGTCGCCGAGCGCACCGGAGGGCAGGTAGCCCACAACCGTTCCCCATTCTCCCGGATGTGCGATGACGAGGCCACCGACGCCCGCCATGAGCACCCAGATGAGGTTCGTCGCCGCCAGAGTCGCCTCGGCGCGGACTGTGCCGGCCATGAGCAGACCGAGCGAGAGCAGCGCGGCGGTGCCGAACAGCGTGGCCAGGAAGAGTCCGAGGATGTCGACGGGACCTCGGAAGCCGAGAATCGCCGCCGCGGCGAAGACGAGTGCGTACTGGATGAGAACGACGACGATGACGGCGCCGAGTTTGCCGAGGATGAGTCCGTTCGTCCCCAGCGGAGTCGTCGCCAGCTGCCGCAGCACCCCGTAGCGGCGGTCGAAGGCGGTTGCGATCGCCTGCCCGGTGAATGCGCTGGAGGCCAGGCTCAGGCTCAGCGCCCCGGGGACGGCGATCGACAGCGGATCGGTACCGGCCTCGATGACCCCGAGCCCGGTGAGCAGGGGAGTCTTCGCGAGGAAGACGAGAAGTCCCAGCGGGAAGATGATTGAGAGCAGCAGTTGTTCGCCGTTGCGCAGAACGGACAGGGTCTCGAACTTCGCCTGCGAGACGATGCGTGTCGAGGTCATCGCAGCGGCCTCCCGGTCAGTTCGAAGAAGACGTCGGACAGGGACTGCCTCTGCATGCCGATGTCCGTGATCTGCAGTCCCGCCTCGGCGACGGCAGTGCACGCGGCCGCGATCTGACTCGCCGTCGGTGCTCCGTCGAGAGAGATCATCGAACCCTGCGCCGAGGCGGGACCGAGCTCGGTGAGCCGATCGACGAGGGCGGCGGGGACAGGGGAGGCGAGGCGTATCGTCAGCGACCGGGACCCGGCGGAGGCGCTGCGCAGCTCCTCGGGCGCTCCCTGAGCGATGATCCGTCCGCGATCGATGACGACGACCTCGTCGGAGAGCTCCTCGGCCTCGGCGAGGTCGTGGGTGGTGAGGACGACGGCGACTCCGCGGTCGGCGAGATCGCGGATGAAGCTGTGGACGACCTCGCGAGCCTGCGGGTCGAGACCGGCGCAGGGCTCGTCGAGGAAGACGAGGCGGGGCCGTCCGATGAGGGCCGCGGCCAGCGCCACTCGCTGCTTCTGTCCTCCGGAGAGCCTGCGCATCGTGCGTCCGGCGAAGTCGTGGAGACCCAGCGGTTCGGCGAGTTCGTCGACCGGCACGGGATTCTCATAGAGGGTGGAGAGGTGCCGCAGCACCTGCAGGGGCTTCGAGCTCTTCGGCAGTCCGCCGTCCTGGAGCATGACCCCGGCCAGCTGCGACGTCGTCGCGTGTTCGGTGACGGGGTCGTGCCCGAAGATCTCGACCGTGCCCGATTCGGGACGGCGGGTGCCCACAGCCAGGGAGATGGTCGTGGATTTTCCTGCGCCGTTGGGTCCGAGAACGCCGAGGACGGATCCGGACTCGGCCGTGAGGTCGATTCCGTCGACGACACGGTGGGTGCCGTAGGAGTACTGGAGACCGCGAATGGTCAGGGCCGGAGATGACACCAGGCTATTCTACGACGCGTCGAAACGGGTGTCGAAACCGCCGGTGTCCACGCGCGACGCGGGCGGTGGTTAGGCTCACCTAGTTTTACGAAACAAATTACGCAACAATATTGTTGTGTTAGTCAAGGAGGTGGATTATGGCTGCAAACGACACGGAAGATCGCCGAACCCGGCAGAAGGTTTTCCAGTCGGTGCTCGACGAAGGGCCGATCACTGCTTCGTCTTTGGCCAAAGCCCTCGAGCTGACTCCCGCGGCGATCCGTCGTCACCTGGACGCGCTGGAGAGTGAGGGCCTTCTCGAGGTCCGTGAACTCGCCGGCAAACAGGCGGGCAGGGGCCGACCGGCCCGGCACTATGTGGTCACGACGGCCGGACACGATTCGGTCAGTCATTCCTACGACGAGTTGGCCGTGAACATCCTGCGCTTCATGGAGGACAAGCACGGCAGATCGGCAGTGGAGGGCTTCACGGAAGACCTCGTGAGCCGACTGCGGGAGCGACTCGGACCGGAACTCGAAAAGCGCGGCGGCACCACAGTGGCGTCTCGCTCACGTGCACTTGCCGCCGCACTCACACGGGAAGGGTACGCCGCCTCGGCGACCCCGGTCGCGGCCGGAACCCCGTTGGAGGCGATGCAGCTGTGCCAGGGACACTGCCCGATCCAGGCCGTGGCGGCGGAGTACCCGGAGATCTGCGAAGCAGAGCTCGCGATGTTCTCCGACTACCTCGGTGTCGACGTGCGGCGGCTGTCGTCGCTGGCCCAGGGCGACCATGTGTGCACCACCCACATTCCGACTTCGGAACTGACCAGACCACTCATCCACAGCAATGATCGACCTCAAGGAGGTTCACGATGACTGACACAGGAAATCGGATCATCGATGCGAATCCCGAGCTCAAAGACCTCGGGCAGTACGCATACGGTTGGCACGACGAGAACGATGCCGGCGCGACCGCGACCCGCGGCCTCAGCGAGGAAGTCGTCCGCAACATCTCGAAGCTCAAGGACGAACCGGAGTGGATGCTCAAGCGTCGACTCAAGGCTCTGCGTCTGTTCGACAAGAAGCCGATGCCGAACTGGGGCGCCGACCTCACCGGAATCGACTTCGCGGACATCAAGTACTTCGTTCGCTCCACCGAGGGACAGGCGACGTCCTGGGAGGACCTGCCCGAGGACATCCGCAACACCTATGACAAGCTCGGCATCCCAGAGGCCGAGAAGCAGCGCCTCGTCGCCGGTGTCGCCGCTCAGTACGAGTCCGAGGTCGTCTACCACCAGATCAACGAGGAGCTCGAGGCTCAGGGTGTCATCTTCATGGACACCGACACCGGCCTGCGCGAGCACCCGGAGATCTTCGAAGAGTACTTCGGGTCGATCATTCCGTCCGGTGACAACAAGTTCGCCGCTCTGAACACCGCTGTCTGGTCCGGCGGCTCCTTCGTCTACGTCCCCAAGGGCGTCCACGTCGAGATCCCGCTGCAGGCCTACTTCCGCATCAACACGGAGAACATGGGCCAGTTCGAGCGCACGCTCATCATCGCCGACGAGGGTTCCTCGGTCCACTACGTCGAGGGCTGCACCGCTCCGATCTACAAGACCGACTCCCTGCACTCGGCCGTCGTCGAGATCATCGCGAAGAAGGATGCGAAGGTCCGCTACACGACGATCCAGAACTGGTCGAACAACGTGTACAACCTCGTCACCAAGCGCGCCATCGCCGAAGAGGGCGCCTCCATGGAATGGGTCGACGGCAACATCGGCTCGAAGGTGACCATGAAGTACCCGGCCATCTGGCTGACCGGTGAGCACGCCCGCGGCGAGACGCTGTCCGTGGCCTTCGCCGGCGAGGGACAGCACCAGGACACCGGTGCGAAGATGGTCCACGCCGCTCCGCACACCCATTCGTCGATCGTGTCGAAGTCCGTGGCCCGCGGCGGCGGCCGCGCCGGCTACCGCGGACTCGTCCACGTCCACCCGGGCGCCGAAGGCTCGTCGAACAACGTCCTCTGCGACGCCCTGCTCGTCGACAACGTCTCCCGTTCGGACACGTACCCCTACATCGACATCCGCGAAGACGACGTCACACTCGGCCATGAGGCCACCGTGTCGAAGGTCAGTGAGGATCAGCTCTTCTACCTCATGTCCCGCGGCATGGAGGAGACCGAGGCGATGGCGATGATCGTGCGCGGCTTCGTCGAGCCGATCGCACGCGAACTCCCGATGGAGTACGCCCTCGAACTCAACCGCCTCATCGAACTGCAGATGGAAGGCGCGGTCGGCTGAGACCCGACCCGGCGCCCACTGCACTCAAAGGAGTAAATCTGTGACTGATACCACCAACCCGCTTGGCCTCTCGGAGCATTCGCACGGTTCCGAGGTCCAGGTGCCCGATTCGAAGCGCGATGCGCGCACGCGCAGCTTCGCTGTCGCCGACTTCCCCGTGCCCACCGGCCGGGAGGAGGAATGGCGCTTCTCTCCCGTCCGCAAGTTCAGCGAATTCTTCGAGGACACCGCCACCGAGGCGAAGCTGAAGTTCGAGTCGGATCTGCCCGAGGGTCTGTCCGTCGAGGAGATCTCGCTCGAGTCAGCCCAGGAACTGGGCATCCTCGAGCCCGAGGACCGCGCCGCGGCCGTCGCCGCCAACCGCGCCTCTGCGGTGACGCACTACTCGGTCCCCGCGGACACCGAACTCGAGCGGGCCGCGATCATCCACGCGGACGGCACCGGTGAGGCGCTCGGCCACGGCCATGTCGTCGTCACGGTCGGTGCGAATTCGAAGGCGACCATCGTCGTCGAACACGAGGGACTGGCCCGGTACTCCGAGCTCGTCTCCCTCGTCATCGGCGATGGTGCGGACGTGACCTTCGTATCGCTGCAGCTGTGGGACGACGGCTCCCTGCACCTCGGTCAGCACGACGCGATCGTGGGCAAGGACGCGAAGTTCAAGCACATCCACATCACCCTCGGCGGTGACGTCGTGCGCCTGAACACGAACGTGCGCTACTCGGCAGCCGGGGGAGAGGCCGAACTGCTCGGACTCTACTTCGCCGATGCCGGTCAGCACCTCGAGCACCGCACCTACATCGACCACAACACGCCGAAGGCCCAGTCGAACGTCCATTACAAGGGCGCACTGCAGGGCAAGGACGCGCGCAGCGTGTGGATCGGCGATGTGCTCATCCGTCCCGAGGCCCTCGACATCGACACCTACGAGCTCAACCGGAACCTCATCCTCACCGATGGCGCCCGCGCCGACTCGGTGCCGAACCTCGAGATCGAGACCGGCGACATCGCCGGTGCCGGCCACGCCTCCTCGGTGGGTCGCTTCGATGAGGAGCACCTGTTCTACCTCATGAGCCGCGGCATCCCCGAGGACGTCGCTCGTCAGCTCGTGGTCCGTGGATTCTTCAACGAAGTGATCCAGAAGATCCAGGTGCCCGAGATCGAAGACGTGCTCAACGAACGCATCGAAGACGAATTGTCCCGGAGTGTTCTGTGACCATGATCGACGTGGCGGCCACCGACGAGGTGGCCCCCGGCGGCACCATGCGCATCGAGGTTGGCGAGTACGAGATCTGCATCGCTCGCGACTCCGACGGCACGATACACGCCATCGACGACCTGTGCACCCATGGTGAGGTGTCGCTGGCCGAAGGAGACGTCGAGGACTGCACCATCGAATGCTGGCTGCACGGCTCGCAGTTCGATCTCAACACGGGCAAGCCGGTCAATCCGCCGGCGTTCGAACCCGTCGCGGTCTATGACTGCAAAGAGATCGCCGGCCGCATCCTCGTCGACCCGAACACCACCCTGAACTGACTCAAGACCGAAGAAGAAGGATCATTATGTCCACTCTCAAGATCGAAGACCTGCACGTCGGTGTCAACACCGATACCGGTCTCAAGCCCATCCTCAACGGCATCGACCTCGTCATCAACACGAACGAGACCCATGCCATCATGGGCCCCAACGGCTCCGGCAAGTCGACCCTGGCCTACGCTCTGGCCGGTCACCCCAAGTACGAAGTGACCTCCGGTTCGGTCACCCTCGACGGAGAGGACGTCCTTGAGATGTCCGTCGACGAGCGTGCCAAGGCCGGACTGTTCCTGGCCATGCAGTACCCCGTCGAGGTTCCCGGCGTGACCGTGACGAACTTCCTCCGCTCGGCCAAGACCGCCATCGACGGTGAAGCTCCGAAGCTGCGCAACTGGACCAAGGACCTCAAGCAGGCCATGGAGAACCTCCGTGTGGATCCCGCCTTCGCCTCGCGCAACGTCAACGAAGGCTTCTCCGGCGGCGAGAAGAAGCGTCACGAGATCCTGCAGCTCGAGATGCTCAAGCCGAAGTTCGCCGTCCTCGACGAGACCGACTCCGGCCTCGACGTCGACGCGCTGCGCATCGTGTCCGAAGGCGTCAACCGCGTCAAGGACGCCACCGACGTCGGCATCATGCTCATCACCCACTACACGCGCATCCTCAACTACATCAAGCCCGATCACGTCCACGTGATCATCAAGGGCAAGGTGGCCGAGGAAGGCGGACCGGAACTGGCCGAACGCCTCGAGAACGAAGGCTACGACCGCTTCTTCACCGCCGGCGTCTGATGTTCTCACGTCTGAGGGGCGACTTCCCGATCCTCGATGTGAGGGTCGGGGAGTCGCCGCTGTCGTATCTCGACTCGGGAGCGACATCGCAGAAGCCGCAGTGCGTCATCGACACCTTCGTCGAGTACTTCCAGCAGCGCAACGCCGCCGTCCACCGAGGTGCGCACTCCCTGGCCGTCGAGGCCACGGACGCCTTCGAGAACGGTCGGATCGCCGCTGCCGGACTCGTCGGCGGGACACCGGAACAGGTGTGCTGGACGAAGAACGCGACCGAGGCGCTCAACATCGTGGCCCTCGGCATGGATCGGGCCAGCCATGGCTTCGGGGGAGACGACGCAGAGCGTTTCGCCCTCGCCCCCGGTGACTCGATCGTCGTCACCGAGATGGAGCACCATGCGAATCTCGTGCCGTGGCAGCAGCTGGCTGCCTCCACGGGAGCACAGCTGCGCTGGCTGCCGGTCACTGACTCCGGTGAACTCGATCTGACCGATCTCGACACGATCGTCGACGAATCGACGAAGGTGCTCGCGTTCACGCACGTCTCCAACGTCCTCGGCACGATCAACCCGGTCGACCGCCTCGTGCAACGGGCCCGCGCCATCGGAGCCTACGTCGTGCTCGACGCCTGCCAGTCCGTTCCGCATATGCCCGTGGACTTCGTCGACCTCGACGTCGACTTCGCCGCGTTCTCCGCTCATAAGGCACTCGGCCCCACCGGCCTGGGCGCGCTGTGGGGCAAGTCCGAACTGCTCGACGCTCTGCCGCCGGTGCTCACCGGCGGATCCATGATCACCACGGTGACCATGGAGGAGACCGAGTTCATGCCCGCTCCGCAGCGGTTCGAGGCCGGCACTCAGCCGGTCGCCGAGGTGGCGGCTTTCGCGACAGCGATCGGATACCTCACCGAGGTGGGGCTGGACAATGTTCTCGAGCATGAGAAGGAACTCGCCCGAGTCCTCCTCGACGGGATCGGCCAGATCCCCGGAATCCACATCCTCGGCGAGGCCGAAGACCGGATCGGAACCGTGGCCTTCGACGTCGACGGCGTGCACGCCCACGATGTCGGACAGTATCTCGACTCGCAGGGCATCGCCGTGCGGGTGGGCCACCACTGCGCTCAGCCGCTGCACCGCCGCTTCGGGGTCACCGCCTCGACGCGGGCGAGCACGTACCTGTACAACAACGTCGAAGACTGCACCCGCTTCCTCACCGCTCTGGCGGAAGTGCGGCCCTTCTTCGGAGTCGCCTGAGGAGGGGAGCGAACCGATGAGCACACAGATGCAGCAGCTCTACCAACAGGTGATCCTCGACCAGTCGCGGGCACGCGTCGGCAACACCGAACTGCTCCGTGATGCCGCAGGGTCACCGCACGGATATTCGCATCAGGTGAACCCGACGTGCGGCGATGAGATCGAGCTCGAGACCGAACTGCGTGAGGACGGCACGATCGCGGTGAGGTGGACCGGCGACGGCTGTTCGATCTCGATGGCCTCGGCCTCGGTGCTGTCGGAGCTGGCCGCCGAATCCTCCGTCGCGCAGATGCTCGAGATCGAAGGCGCGTTCCACGAACTCATGCATTCACGTGGGACAATGGAGGCGGATGAGTCGATTCTCGGTGACGCCGCGGCGTTCACCGGAGTGTCGAAATTCCCGGCCAGGATCAAATGCGCTCTCCTGGCATGGATGGCGTTCAAGGACGCACTCAACCAAGCACAAGCAGCTCGTGAGGAGAAACACAATGCCTGAAGTCATTGACGCACCGCAGAATGCCAGCGTCGACGAAGTGCGCGAGGCGATGATGGACGTCGTCGATCCCGAGCTCGGTGTCAACATCGTCGATCTCGGCCTCGTGTACGGACTCTCGGTCGAAGACGACGGCACCGCCGTGATCGAGATGACCCTGACCTCGGCAGCCTGCCCGCTGACCGACGTCATCGAGGACCAGACCGCACAGTCGCTCGAGGGAATCGTGCCGGCCTACCGGATCAACTGGGTCTGGATGCCGCCATGGGGCCCGGAGAAGATCACCGAGGACGGCCGCGAACAGATGCGTGCCCTCGGCTTCAACATCTGATCCGACACCGACGACGTTCGGTTGTCTGCGTCCCCGCGGGGACGCAGACGAACACCATCGCCGAGGCGGGGCGACCTGAGAAGGTCAGCCCCGCCTCGGCGATCGTCGTCCGATCCGGCACTCGTGTCCGGGCAGGGTCGCGGAGATCACCGCCCCACGGACCGAGAACCCGAGAGCGGCGTGAAAGAATGGAATCCGACTTTCCAAGGAGAACCATTGACGATCATCGCTGCCGCCGACGGATCCGCGCTCGGCAACCCCGGACCCGCCGGGTGGGCCTGGTACATCGACGACACCTCCTGGCATGCCGGCGGGTGGAAGAACGCGACGAACAACCGCGGTGAGCTCATGGCCGTCCTCGACCTGCTCCGGTCGACCGCGGACAGCGACGACGAGCTGAAGATATACTGTGATTCGCAGTACGTCATCAACGCCCTGACCAAATGGATGCCGGGGTGGAAACGCAAAGGGTGGAAGAAGGCCGATGGAAAAGAAGTCCTCAACAAGGACCTCTTAGCGTCTCTCGATGAGGCACTGAGCGGGCGGACTGTCGAGTTCGAGTGGGTCAAAGGACACAACAACCACGAACTCAATGAGGCCGCCGATGATCGCGCACGTGCGGCTGCCACCGCCTTCCAAAAGGGCACGTCCGTGCCGGAAGGCCCAGGATACGTCCCCGCGGGGACGTCGACCGCGACGGCCGACGATGATCCGGCAGACGACCCGACGGAACCTGTTGCTCAGGACGATGTTTCCGTCGAGCCCGTGACCGCAGCGGCCGGGCCGGACACCACTGTCGTGTCCTGTCGTGTGCCGTCCTCAGTCGCAGATGAACTCGTCGCCCGGGCACAGGCCCGCGGCATCCACCCCCAAGAATTTCTGGCCGAACTCATCGGCCGCAGTTTGGAGACAGAATGATTCAGGCCTCCGGCCTCGAAGTCGCCGTCGGCGCCCGCACCCTCATGTCCGAGGTGTCCTTCCGCGTCGACAAGGGCGACCGAGTCGGTCTCGTCGGCCGCAACGGCGCCGGCAAGACGACCCTGACCAAGGTGATCATGGGCGGACACCCGGCGCAATCCGGTTCCGTGTCGATCTCCGGCACCGTCGGCTATCTGCCGCAGGATCCGCGCAGCGGTGACCTCACCGCCACCGGAATGGAACGCATCCTCTCGGTGCGTGATCTTGACGTCCTCGTCAAGCGTCTGCGCAAGGCCGAACGGCAGATGGCCTCACCGGACGAGAAGGTGGCGACGAAGGCCATCGACCGCTACCCGCGCATCGAAGCGGAGTTCATCGCGGCCGGTGGTTATGCCGCCGAATCCGAAGCCTTCGCGATCGCCGCGAACCTCGGCCTCGACGAGGCCCTGATCAGCCAGGAGATCGGGACGCTCTCCGGCGGTCAGCGTCGCCGTGTGGAACTCGCCCGGATCCTATTCTCGGCCCCGGATACGATGATCCTCGACGAGCCGACGAACCACCTCGACGCCGAATCCGTGCTGTGGCTGCGCGACCACCTCAAGGCCTACTCCGGTGGTCTGATCATCATCAGCCACGACCTCGATCTCATCGATGAAGTGGTCAACAAGGTCTTCTTCCTCGACGCCACCCGTCAGACCATCGACATCTATTCGATGGGCTACCGGCTCTACCTCAAACAGCGTGAGGACGATGAGCGGCGCCGCCGCCGCGAACGTGCCAATGCCGAGAAGAAGGCCGCGGCGCTCAACGCTCAGGCGAACAAGATGATGGCGAAGGCGACGAAGACCGTCGCCGCCCAGCAGATGGCCAAGCGTGCCGACCGACTGCTCGCCGGTCTCGAGGACGAACGCGCCACGGAGAAGGTCGCGAATCTGCGCTTCCCGGCCCCGGCCGACTGCGGACGTGTGCCGCTGACGGCCGAAGGACTCTCTCGCAGCTTCGGTTCGACCGAGGTGTTCACCGGTGTCGACCTCGCTATCGACAAGGGCACACGAGTCGTCGTACTCGGCTACAACGGCGCCGGAAAGACGACGCTGCTGCGACTGCTCGCCGGACTCGACGAACCCGACTCCGGAGAAGTCGTGCCCGGACACGGCCTCAAGCTCGGCTACTACGCGCAGGAGCATGAGACCCTCGACCTCGAACGCACAGTGCTGGAGAACATGTCGCGGAACTCCCCGCACCTCGACGACACCGCGGTGCGCAATGTGCTCGGTTCGTTCCTCTTCAGCGGTGACGATGTGCACAAACCTGCCGGGGTCCTCTCCGGCGGCGAGAAGACACGTCTGGCGCTGGCCACCCTTGTGGTCTCGAGCGCGAACGTGCTGCTGCTCGACGAGCCGACGAACAACCTCGATCCGGCGTCCCGCGAGGAGATCCTCTCGGCGATCCGCCGCTACGAAGGTGCGATCGTGCTCGTCACCCACGATGAGGGTGCGGTGTCCGCGCTCGACCCCGACCGCGTGCTGCTGCTGCCCGACGGCGACGAGGACCTGTGGAACGACACGTACCTCGATCTCGTCACGCTCGCCTGAGCGGGCACATCACACTCGGTTGAGCCGGTCGGCCTCACTCGGCTGATCGGCTCACTTTGAGCGGAAGCGCTCCTCGAACAGGGCATCCTCCTCGGCTTCGGCCTGCCCGCGCACGGTGGGCGAGGCCCAGCGGTTGCGGCCATAGCGGCTGCCGGGCTGGCTGATCTTCGCGCCCGCGTCGAGGGCGGCCTTGTCGATGACGACCATTTCGTTCTCGACAGCGCCGTGCTCGACCGCCTCGGCGGCTGCCTTGCGCTCACGTCGGGCCGAGATGACCACGGCGATGATGATCATGATTCCGAAGGCGAACCACTGGAGCATATAGGACAGGTGGTTGCCCGGATCGAGCTCGGGCATCGGCAGCGGGGTCAGCCCCTCTTCCGGGGCACCGCCTGTCTCCGCCGGTGAGGCCTCGACGTAGACATGCGCATAGGCATCGTCCATTCCCGGAATGCGCGCGGGATCGATGGCTTTGATGAGGCCCTTCGGATTCTCATCCTCGGATCCGTCCTGAGCGGGACGCAGATGAGCGATGACGGTCTGCTCACCCCGAGGAGCGGGCGGCACGGAATCCTGTTCGGCGGTGAAGCCGCGGACGACGGCGATCGTCGATCCGCCGGTGATCTCGAACGGAGTCACCACATAGAAGCCGGGTTTGTCTTCCACCGTCCGGTTGCGTGCGAGGACGGTGTCCTCGTCGGAGAACGATCCGGTCAGCTCCACCTGGGTCCACTCATCGGTGGTCTCCAGCGTCGAATTCGGTGTCGAGAGCACCGAGGTGATGTCGACGGGGTCGGCGGAGTAGTTCGCGGTGATCGTCGCGATCTCCTGCTCCCGCTGATCGCGGCGGTCCTTCTGCCACAGGGCGAGGAACACGCAGGCGATGATGACGATGATCGCCATGGCGATGTATTTGAGCCAGCGTGCGGAGAAGAGGAAGGAATAGCGGCTCAACCTGCGTCCTCCGGAATATCGTCGACGGAGACGTCGGTGATGAAGAAGTCGCGCAGAGTCAGGAAGTCACGCAGATAGTCGAGGTGCTCATCACAGGCCAACCACGTCTTCTTCCGCTCGGGAGTGTGGACGCGGGGATTGTTCCACAGCAGGGCGCGGGTCGCGAACGCCCGGCATTCCTTCGCGGAACACTGCAGCTGCTCGCTCAAGCCTGGTCCCTCCTGTCCTCGTCGTTGTCGTCGACGGTCTCACCTTGGACGGTTTCGCCCGGGACCGTCTCGCCCCGGATCGTTTCGTGCCGGTGATCCGCGCCTGGATCGGACTCGTCAGGGGCGCCGTCTCGGGGATCTGTGCCACCTCGGGGATCTGCGTCGTCGCCCGTATCCCCTCCGAGGGTGTCGCCGGAGATCGTCTCACCGCGCGCCGGCGGCAGCTCTGTCAGCGGGGCCTGTTCGAGCAGGGCGGAACGATCATCTCGGGTGCGTTCACGGCCCGCATTGGCGAAGATCACCGCAGGGTAGGGGAGGACGACCGCCCCTGCCACGCAGATCCACATGAGGATGTGCATATCTGCGACGAAAGCGAAATAGGCGGCCACGAAGCAGACCGTCCTGATGCCCATGGTGATCGAATACTTGATGATCCGAGACCGCATATCGTCATCAAGGGCGGTGTCTGCCGTTGTGATCTGCTGAGCGTGCCTGACCATATCCTTCTTCGATCGATGACTGCCAAACATGATACTCGTCCTTTGTGAGAGTCATATCCATCGGCCAAAGGACAGGATAGGTTTGTCCACGATAGATTTGAAGAACACAGTCGATCAACAGGAGACCAACGTGTCAAAACCACGCACAGTCCTCGTCACCGGCGGCAACCGCGGAATCGGTCGCACCATCGCCGAGGAATTCCTCGCCCAGGGGGACAAGGTGGCAGTCACCTCCCGCAACGGTCAGGCCCCGGAGGGAGCGCTGGCCGTGGCCGCCGATGTCACCGACAGCGAATCGATCGATCGGGCGTTCACCGAGATCGAGGAGAAGCTCGGTCCCGTCGAGGTCGTCGTGGCCAATGCCGGAATCACCGCCGACAATCTGCTCATGCGGATGAACGATGACGAATTCGAATCCGTCATCAATACGAACCTCACCGGTGCCTTCCGCACCGTCAAGCGCGGAATCACCGGGATGATCCGCGCGAAGAAGGGCCGCATCGTCCTCATCTCCTCGGTGTCGGGTCTCTACGGGGTGCCCGGTCAGGCGAACTACTCCGCCTCGAAGGCCGGTCTCGTCGGCTTCGCCCGATCCATCACCCGTGAGGTCGGCTCCCGCGGAATCACCGCCAATGTCGTCGCCCCGGGCTTCATCCGCACGGATATGACCGATGAGCTCAGCGAGAAGCAGCGATCAGAGTACCTCGCCACCATCCCGGCGAAGCGATTCGCCGAACCCGGTGAGGTCGCCAAGGTCGTCCGTTGGATGGCCTCCGATGAAGCCGCTTACATCTCCGGTGCCGTCATCCCCGTCGACGGCGGACTGGGCATGGGCCACTGACTCAGACGGCGCTGGGCCGGTCACAACCGGATCCTCGTCCGCAGACGATGCGGCCCCGCCGGGCCGCAGCCCGTAGACTTCGATACAGAGACACCGCCCGAAGCGGCGTCATGCACACGCAAACCACCTTCCTTTCGAAAGGACCACCATGGGAATTCTTGACGGAAAGCGCATTCTCGTCACCGGCGTGCTCACCGAGGCGTCGATCGCCTTCGCCGCTGCTCGCATCGCACAGGAGCAGGGAGCCGAGGTCATTCTCTCGAGCTTCGGTCGCCAGATGAAGATCACTCAGGTGATCGCCGAACGCCTGCCCGAGACCCCGCAGGTCATCGAACTCGACGCCACGAACGAAGAGGACCTCGCGGCCCTGCCCGAGCGCCTCGGCGGCAACATCGACGGAATCGTCCACGCCATCGCCTTCGCTCCGAAGGACGCCCTCGGCGGAGTCTTCCTCGACACGCCTTGGGACTCCGTGTCCGCGGCCATCCACGTCTCCGCATACTCGCTCAAGGCCATCGCCGTGGCCGCGAAGCCCGTGCTCAACAAGGGCGCCGGAATCGTCGGACTGACCTTCGACGCGACCATCTCCTGGCCGGTCTACGACTGGATGGGTGTGGCCAAGGCCGCCTTCGAATCGACCGCCCGCTACCTCGCCAAGTACGTCGGTGAAGACGGCGTGCGCGTCAACCTCGTCTCGGCCGGACCGCTGAAGACCACCGCCGCAACCTCGATCCCCGGCTTCGGAACGCTCGAAGACATGTGGGGCGACCGCGCACCCCTGGGCTGGGACCAGAAGGACACCACTCCTGCCGGCAAGGCCATCGTCGCCCTGCTCTCCGACTGGTTCCCCGCCACTACCGGCGAGATGATCCACGTCGACGGCGGATTCCACTCCACCGGCGCCTGAGACCACTCATGCCTGTGCTCATCCTCGCCCGCCACGCCAAGGCGGAAGCGCACGGTCCGACCGACTTCGAACGGTCCCTGGATGCGAAGGGTCTGGCTCAAGCGGTCGAGGCCGGAGCCGAGATCGCCGAGCGCTGGTCACCCGATGTGGCCATCGCCTCGGCGGCCAGGCGCACCGTGCAGACCGGACAGGCTGTCGTCGAAGCCGTCAACCGCGCTCATGGAGGAACTCTCGACGAACCGGGCGACCTGACCCTGCGCGAGGATCCCTCGCTGTATTCCGGGTCCGTCGACGACTGGTTGGATGCGATCAACTCGATTCCCGCGGATGCGCAGTGCGCGTATGTCGTGGGCCATCAGCCGACCGTCGCCGAGGTGGTCGGCCACCTCAATCCGGAAGGCGGGGTTCCCGATACCTTCCGTCCCTCGTCGATCGCGGTCTTCGACCTCGAGAGCTGGGACGTGGAGCCGGGACACTACCCGGCCCCGCAGATCCGGGTCTTCCACGGAGTCTGAACGCACCGTCTGACCGACGCGATCTGTCGACAAGACGCCTGTGGCGCTGACGAAACATTCGTCAGCGCCACAGGCGTCTTCGGTCAGTCAATGGTCAATGGCGCCGGTGCCACACCCTGGGAGGGATCGCTCACACGTCTGCACGCGCAGCGACCAGGTCGATGACGGCTCGCAGGTCGCGTGTCTCCACGGACGCGTCCGCTGCGGCGACGAGCGCCGGTTTCGCACAGAAGGCGACTCCGAGGCCGGCGGCTTCGACCATGCCGATGTCATTGGCGCCGTCACCGATCGCCACCGAGGCGGCACGATCGTATCCGCCGGCAGCGAGTAGATTCTCGAAGATCTCGGCCTTGGCGCTCGGGTCGATGACACGGCCGTTCGTCCGCCCGGTCAGCAGCCCGTCATGGATGTCGAGTCCGTTGGCGAAGACGTCGGTGATGCCCAGCTGTGCGGCGACGGGAGCGATGATGGCGGTGAAGCCGCCCGACACCAGAGCCACCTGGCCGCCCGAGGAGTGCACTGCCGCGACCAGGTCGGCGGCTCCCTCGGTGAGGGTGATCTGCTCTCGCACCTCATCGAGCACGGTCTCCGGCAGCCCGCTCAGCAGGGCGACCCGTTCGGCGAGGGATTCGGCGAAGTCGAGCTCTCCGGCCATGGCGCGTTCGGTGATGTCGGCGACCTTGTCTCCGACCCCGGCATGGGCGGCGATGAGGTCAATGACCTCTTCGTTGATGAATGTCGAGTCGACGTCCATGACGAGCAGTTGGACGGGGATCTGGGAGGCGGTGGCCTGAGGCGTCTCATTCACCCCTTCATCGTAGCCACTGCCATGATGTAGTCCGCGGCGGCGGGGTGCAGCTGAGACAGCAGCGCACCGAACTCTGGCGGGGCGACGGTCGCAGGTGCGAGCACGGTGCGCATCCGGTGGTGGATGTCGAGGGCGGCGTAGATCGCTCGGGAATCCGCCTCAGTGGGGATGAGCCGGGAGATCGGGTGCATCGTCGACAGCTCCTCTTGCCAGTCACGCCACGGCCCCTGCCGCCAGTCCTCGGGAACGTCGATGGTCTCGACGAGGCGTAAGCCCTCCATCACCAGCAGGCGCAGACGCCGCAGCGCCTCGGGGGCGGACCCGACCGTGACGGGGCGGAAGACGGTGGGCGCACAGGCGATGATCTCGACGTTCGCCTCGGCGCCGATGAGGGCGATCGCCGCCTGCTCATCGCCGCGATGGAGGACGACGGGGGCGGTGTGGCGTCCGACCTTCGTTCGGGCGGTGCGATCGACCGGGGGAGTCGCATGCGGCAGAGACGGGTGGTGCAGCGCCAAGCGCGCATGGGTGATTCCCGAGGCGGCCGCCTCAGCGATGAAGAGCAGCAGACCGGTGGGAACGACCGAGTCGAAGACCTCATCGGAGACGATGAGAGGAACATCACGATCATCGTCGAGGAACGCAGAGGTCACCTCGTCAGGGGGCAGGGTCGAGCGCAGACGGTGGTTGAGGGCCAGGGTCAGCAGCAGTGAGTCGGTCGTGAGGTCCATGTCGAACCAGGATAGACGGCTCGTCTGCGATAGAGTCTGAAGATATGAGTGAAGTCCTGAATCTGGATTCTGTGTCCGTGCGCCGGGGGACGAATTTCCTCCTCGACGATTTCTCGCTGACCGTCGCCGAAGGCGAGCACTGGACAGTGCTCGGACCCAATGGTGCGGGCAAGACGACCCTGCTCGAAATCGCGGCCGGTCGCATGCATCCGACGACGGGTACGGTCAACATCCTCGAGGAGCAGCTCGGCCGCGTCGATGTGTTCGAGCTGCGCCCGCGCATCGGCTATGCCTCGACGATTCTGGCCAACCGCATTCCGAGTTCCGAAGCGGTCCTCGACACCGTGCTCACCGCCGCCTACGGCGTCACCGGACGTTGGGTGGAGGAGTACGAGCAGGACGATATCGAGCGTGCCCGCGATCTGCTGGCCGCGTTCCACATCACTCACTTGGCCGATCGCACCTTCGGTACGCTGTCCGAGGGCGAGCGCAAGCGTGTGCAGATCGCGCGTGCGCTCATGACCGACCCGGAGCTTCTGCTGCTCGACGAGCCGGCGTCCGGACTCGACTTCGGCGGGCGTGAGGAGCTGCTCGGCGCACTCTCGGAGATCCTCTCGTCGAAGTGGGCGCCGGCCACGATCATGGTCACCCACCACGTCGAGGAGATCCCGGAGGGCATCACTCATGTGCTGCTGCTGTCCGAGGGCACCGATCTGGCCGCAGGTCCGATCGAGGAGACCCTGACGGCGGAGAACCTCGCGGCGACCTTCGGCATCGACGTCAAGCTCACTCGGGACGGTCAGCGCTACCACGCACGTTCCGCCCTCTGAGCATGGAGTTCCTGGCGAACCTGAGCCTCGAACCGTGGCAGATCGGCCTTGTCATCGTCGCCGGAATCGCGGCAGGCGGCATCAACGCCGTCGTCGGCTCCGGAACGCTCATCACCTTCCCGGCGCTCGTCGCCTTCGGAGTGCCGCCGGTGGTGTCGACGATGAGCAACGCTGTCGGTCTCATCCCCGGCAATATCGCCTCCTCGTTCGGATACCGTGAAGAGCTGCGAGGGCAGTGGAAACGGATTCTCGGATACGTTCCCGCCTCTCTGCTCGGGTCGCTGACCGGTGCGTATCTGCTGCTGCACCTGCCCGAGGATGCTTTCGAGACGATCGTGCCGGTCCTCCTCGTCGTGGCCTTGATCATGGTGGTCGGGCAGCCGTACCTCTCCCGCTACCTGAAGAACCGGTCCCTGCGCCGGGCCGAGGCCGCCGGCGTCGAGCATCGGGCCGCCAAGGCGGGGGATCGCCTGTCCACGGGCCGGTACATCGCCGTGCTCATCGTCGTCTTCCTCACCGCGATCTACGGCGGCTACTTCGCCGCCGCCCAGGGCATCATCCTCATCGCCCTGCTCGGTCTGCTGCTGCCCGATGATCTGCAGCGACTCAACGGGCTGAAGAACGTCCTCGTCCTCGTCGTCAATACGGTCTCGGCAAGCACGTACATCATCGTCGGCCACGACCGGATCAACTGGATCGCCGTTGTCTGCATCGCCATCGGCTCACTCATCGGCGGGTACTTCGGTGCCCGAATCGGGCGGAAGTTCTCGCCCGTGCTGCTGCGCGCCGTCATCGTGGCCCTCGGACTCGTCGCGATCTGGAGGATCCTCACGCTGTGAACGGAATTCCGCTGTGAACGGGAGCACGCTGTGAACACTCCGGCCAAGGCACCCATGACCCGCCAGCAGGTCATCGATCGGTCCGCTGAGCTCGGGATCGCCGTCGAGCGTCTGCGCTTCTTCGACGAGGCGGACCTGACTTCTGGGAGCCAGGGCGATGATTCCGGCGATGCCCTGCACGGGCGCCTCGAGGGCATGCGCGACTACACGCAGCTGACCGATGTCGCCCTGCGCAGCGTCCGTGAACCCGCCGAGGGGCTGTTCATCGCCGAATCCTCGAAGATCATCCGCCGCGCTCATGCAGCCGGCCTCTCGCCTCGGTCGTTCCTCACCAGCCCGAAATGGCTGTTCGACCTGGCCGACATCATCGCTGAGAGCGATGTGCCGATCTTCATCGGCACGGATGCCGCTATGGAGTCCCTGACCGGATTCCACCTCCACCGAGGAGCTCTGGCCGCCATGGGCCGCCCCGCTCCGGCTCCGGTCTCCTCCTTGATCGCCGATGCCAGGCGACTCGTCGTCATCGAAGACATCGTCGACCATACGAACGTCGGCGCCATCTTCCGCTCCGCGGCCGCATTCGGAGTCGACGCCGTGCTCGTGACCCCGCGCTGCGCCGATCCGCTCTATCGCCGGTCGATCCGTGTGTCCATGGGCACGGTGTTCCAGGTGCCGTGGACGCGCATCGACCCGTGGCCCGCCGGAATCTCTGCCCTGCACGACGCCGGCTTCCACGTGGCCGCCCTGGCACTCGACGATGATTCTGTGGGGCTGCGCGACTTCGCCGCCTCGGCACCGGAGCGCACCGCGGTCGTCTTCGGCACTGAAGGCGAAGGACTCAGGCGATCGACGATCGCCGCCTGTGACTCGACCGTGATGATCCCCATGAGCGGGGGAGTGGACTCCCTCAACGTCGCGGCCGCCTCGGCGGTCACCTGCTTCGCCCTGCAGGACGATTGAGCCGTGTCAGTGGCGCACTTTGACGTTTGATTATGAGCAATTCGATTGAGCTGTATCCGACCGCTGACGGTGACGCCGCGCTCGAGGTGCGCACTGATTCCGATACCGTTTGGCTGACACGGCATCAGCTTTCGCATCTGTTCGGACGTGATGTGAAGACGATCGGCAAACATATCAACAACGCTCTGCGGGAGGAAGTCGACGGTGAGCCAACTGTCGCAAAATTTGCGACAGTTCAGAAAGAAGGCGCCCGAACCGTCACACGTATGGTTGAGCACTACAGCCTCGACATGGTCCTGTCGGTGGGATTTCGAGTGAAGTCGTCGGAAGGAGCGCGATTTCGCCGTTGGGCAAACGATGTCCTTCATCGCTATGCGATCGAAGGAACCGCCGTCAACCAACGGCGGTTGTCAGAATTGGGAAAGATTGTCAGCGTGCTGACGAGGTCGCAGGATGAATTGGTTGCGGGGGTTGCCGACGTACTGTCAACGTACCTGCCAAGTCTCACCATGCTCAGAGATTATGACGAAGGATACTTGTCGTCGAAATCGAGCTCCGTGCCTGGATGGGAATTGACCCTGGAAGAAGCACGCAGAATCATCGGCGGACTGTCATTGGCATTTCCCGACGATAAATTGCTGGGGAGGGAACGAGGCGATGCTCTAGGGGCTGTCATCGGGGCGATCTATCAGGGGTTCGGAGACCACGAACTCTATCCGACCGCCGAAGAGAAGACCACCCCCTCTCCGACGGCAACAAGCGCAGCGCCGCGGCGCTGTTCGTCACCTTCCTTGACCGCAACGGCGCGCTGATCGACCCCGATGGCAACAGGCGAGTCGACAACAATGCGCTGGCAGCGATGACGCTGCTGGTCGCGATGAGTGAACCTTCCGAGAAGGAACTGATGATCGCGCTCATCATCCGTATGATCGTCTCAGAAAGACAGTGATCATTCCCGCAGTCATGACGGAGAGGACCCCAGTGGACCGCAGCACCCTAGCCCTTGCTCTTGAAGCCGGACGGATCACCGGGGAGGTCGCCACACCGAGAGAGAACAACCTCTCGCACATCCACCGGTTCCTCGAACAGGAACGCCAATTCGACTTCGGCGTCGAACTCACCCGCGACTGGGACTATGACTCAGTGTTCGCGCTCATGGTCGAACGCTGCGGCCTGCGGCCCGATCCCGAGTTCGTCGAAGGCGTGGACACGATCTCCACCGAAGGCTGCATCGACGCTCTGGAGAAGCTCGCCGAGGCGGTCGGCCAGGTCGCCCGCGCCGGCGGCCGGATCCTCTTCGCCACCGGACATCCGGCAGGACTGCTGCCCGTGCATATGGCAATTGCCGCCGCGGCGAAAAACGCCGGCGCCGTCATCGACACCCGTGATCACTTCATCCCGGTCCCGGAGATCGGCGGCGACGTCCGTCAGATCCACAATGTGTGGACCTGGCACCAGCATGGCGGCAGCCCGCACACCCACCTGGCCGAACCGATGCATGCGCTGCTCAACGACTTCGCCGCCCGCGGCGGGTCGGCCCCGGACCTCGTTGTGGCCGATCATGGTTGGGCTGGTGCTGCCTCGAGCCGGGGACTGCGAACTATCGGCTACGCCGACTGCAACGATCCCGCCCTTTTCGTCGCCGAGGCGCAGGGGCAGATCGAAGCCACCATCCCCTTGGACGATGATGTGGTGCCAAACCTCTACGCCCCGCTCATCGACTACGTCATCGAACGAGCGGGACTGAACTGACGGGCAGTATCTGGCTGACGGACGGCGCGGGACCGAGCGCCACGGTCAGCCGATCTCGTTCGCGAGATCCTCGATCACCTCGGCGCCGGGCAGGGACGCGAGTGCGGATCCGGAGAGGAGCAGCTTGGAGCCGCGGATACCGGAACCGATGATGAGTTCGTCGGCCTCCGCAACGCGGGAGTCGATGAGCACCCGATAATTCTCCGGCAGGCCGATCGGTCCGATGCCGCCGTACTCCATCCCCGATTCGTTCACGGCGCGTTCGAGCGGCAGGAACGAGGCCTTGCGGACATCGAGGAGCTTCTTGACCCGCTTGTTGACGTCGGCGCGGGTGTTCGCCAGCACCATGCAGGCGGCGATCCGCTCCTCGCCGCCCCGCGAGCCGGCGACGAGAACGCAGTTCGCCGAGGTCGCCGGAGGCAGATCCGTGGCATCGAGGAGAGCAGCGGTATCGGCGATCTGCGGATCGATATCGAAGACGTCGACTTCGCCGGATACCGCGGACAAGGCGGTGGCCGTCGATTCGGCCATGAGTTCGGGGGCGGTGGCGGCGGGTCGGAGAGTGAACTGAGCGGAGAGGCGTTCCTTCGTGGTCATGGCCACAGTTTAGGAGATCCGTGTCGAATCGCTTTGTCCGGGCCCATCAGTTAGAATCGATTGTCGCTCCGTGTCCGGTTCCTACGGTTCGGAGTGTGTCCAGCAGACGAATTCGGGCACTGGCAGATGAGTTCAACTCATATCAGGCGCCTGAAAGAATTCAGCAGAGGTAAGAAAATGAAGAAGGACATCCACCCGGAATACGCACCGATCGTATTCAACGATCTGGCTTCCGGCACCAAGTTCCTCACCCGCTCCACCGCTAAGAGCGAGAAGACCATCGAGTGGGAAGACGGCAACACCTACCCCGTGATCGACGTCGAGATCTCGTCCGCTTCGCACCCGTTCTACACGGGCAAGCAGCGCATCCTCGACTCCGCCGGCCGCGTGGAGAAGTTCAAGGACCGCTACAAGGGCTTCGGCAAGCGCTGATCTCGGGCGTTCCAACAGCTTAATTCAGATTGCCCCGCACACCGATCAGGTGTGCGGGGCAATCTGCTGTCTGCGGGCCGCAGTGTCCGTTACGACAGTTCTGTCCGTTACGACGGCTCCGCGGAACCGTGCCAGGGTTGCGTCCCCGCGGGGACGCAACCCTGGCAACAGTGATCAGTCGACGGTGACTGAGACCTCGGAGGAGGGACTCACCCGTGCCGCCGGATGGTAGAGCGAAGCGACGCCGGTGGCATTGTCGAGGCAGTTCGCGATTCCGTGAGCGACCTTCTCCTTGGCGGAGACGACAGCGTCCTTGATGTCGAGACCGGTGGCGATTCCTGCCGCGATCGAGGAGGCGAAGGAGCATCCTGCGCCGTTGACGAGCTTGTTGTTGACCTTGCGCGAGCGCAGAGTCGTCACGGTCTCACCGTCGAAGAGGATGTCGATGGCATCGTCCCCGGCGAGACGGGCTCCGCCCTTGACGACGACGTTCTTCGCGCCCTGCCCGTGGATGATCTTCGCGGCCTCGACCATGCCCTCGACGGAGTCGATGGGGACGACCCCGGCCAGGGTCGCGGCCTCTTCGAGGTTCGGGGTGACGACGGTGGCCAGAGGCACGAGGTTCTCGACGAAGAGATCCTTGAGATCGACCATGGTGCCTGCGCCCTTGCACACGAGCACAGGATCGAAGACGTACGGCAGATCATTGGTCTTCAGCTCTTCGGCGAGGACCAGTGCCGAGTCGACGGAGCCGAGCATGCCGGACTTGATGGCGGTGAACTCGTGCACGGCCAGCGTCGATTCGAGCTGACGGGTGACGACCTCGGGCTCGATGAACTCGAGGACATGGGCGAATCCGTCATCGGGATCGAAAGTGACGATGCAGGTGACGACGGCAGTGCCGAAGGCCCCGTATTCGTCGAACATCTTCAGATCGGCTTCGAGTCCGGCTCCTCCGGAGACATCGGATCCGGCGACAGTGAGCACCTTTGCGGTCATAGTGGTCCTTTCAGGTAAAGCGTTCGCGAAGAAGTCTACGCGGGTTCAGGCCCCTGCGTAGCCGTGTTGACGCCAGGCTTCGTAGATGGCGATGGATGCCGAATTCGCCAGGTTGAGCGAACGGCGTGCCGGAAGCATCGGAATCCGCACGGTCATATCCACGTGCTCGTCGTTGACGACTTCGTCGGGCAGTCCTGTCGACTCGCGTCCGAAGACGAGGACATCACCGTCTTGGTAGTCCACATCGGCGAAGGAATTGTCCGTATGCGTGCTGAACGCGATCACCCGACGTTCGCCGAGGTGGCCCCAGAGTTCGTCGATCGAAGGATGGACGGTGACATGGGCGAGGTCGTGATAGTCGAGACCGGCTCGGCGCAGCTTCGCGTCGGAGAGGTCGAAGCCGAGGGGCTCGACGAGATGCAGATGGGCTCCGGTGACCGCGGCGAGCCGGATGGCGTTTCCGGTGTTGCCGGGGATCTCGGGAGTGTGGAAGACGATGTCGATGTTCATATCACCCTCATCTTCTCACCTCAGAGGCCGGCCTTACGAACGAGGAGGTACCCCTGCCTGGTCGCCTCCGGGAAGCGACCGGTCCGGTCGGGTTCGCGTTCGAGGCGGGAGGCAGGAATGAAGCCGTGCGGTTCGAGCGCGGTGATCACGTCATCGATCGAGCGGCGGTGGAAGTCGAGATCGACGTCGAAGCCGGCGAGATCGGAGAAGTGATCAACCCGGTCCCCGAGCTGGAACGCCAACTGGAACCAACCGCCCGGACGCAGGACACGGGCCGCCTCGGCGAAGGTGAGGACAAGCTCATCGTCCGGGACGTGGATCGTCGAGTACCAGGCGACGAGACCGGAGAAGGACTCAGCGGCATAGGGCAGGGCGGTCATCGACCCGACGTCGAACTGATGCGTCGGATAGAGGCCCTGAGCGAGTTCGATCATGGCAGGGGAGAGGTCGAGTCCGCGCGGCTCGAGCCCGAGGGCGGCGAGGAACGTGGTGATGCGACCGGGCCCGCAGCCCAGGTCGAGGACCTCCGCTGAGCCGGTGCCGAGGACGAGCTCGGAGAAGGCCCCGAGGACGGCACGGTCATGCGGTTTGGCGGTGAGCTCATCGGCGACCCATTCCGTGTAGGTCCGGGCGATCGCATCATAGGAATCACGCGTGGCCGCTTCGCGGGCCGAACTGCCGTTTGTGCCGTCGGTCATGACGCCACCCTACCCGGACGCACTGACACGAGCGCGTCGACGGGAGCAGGTTGCGGTGGCTTCGGCAAGTGTGCAGCCATCACCAGCAGAAACGAAAATGAATCGAAGATAATCAATGAATAATCAGTTCGGCTTGCATTAGAGGGAATTCTCGTGTCAGTGCCGAGTTCTAGAGTGGGAGCACGGTCGGTGGTCATGGGGGCTGCGGGGCCGAACGGCACGAGGAGGGACGCCATGCACGACGAAGATCAGGTCGATCCGTGGGGCGAGGACATGGAATGGGAAAGACGTGTGAGGGAAGCGGCCGTGGCCTCGGCAAGCCAGAGCGGAATTCCGTCCGCTCAGGCATGGGCAGGCTCGGGACCGTGGGGCAGGGGACAGCAGAACACGGCTCGGTGGGATGAGGCAGGAGCGAGTTCGGCTGCACAGGAATCGACGCGACCGCGCGCAGCCGAGACCGCGGAGCTCGAGCGATTGAGCGTGGATCCGAAGGACTATGGAGGGGCTGACGCCGATGTGGACCCCAGCACCCTCACCTGTGAGCAGATCGTGACGGATATCCGGCGCAGCATCTCATGCATCTCCTTCTGCCATGCCCGCGTCATCACCCTCATCGACGAGGTCGAGAGGCGGGGATTGTGGGCGGAATGGGTCGGTGTGAAGACCCTGACCGAGTGGGTGATGCATGTGGCGTCGGTGAGCATGCACACGGCTCGCGAGTATGTGCGCGTGATGAGGGCTCTGCGGGACATGCCGAAAGTGAAGAAGAGTCTGGCGGGCGGTGATATCAGCTTCTCAAAGGTGAGGGAAGTGACCCGACTGGGGGAGCGGATCGGCGACGATGAGGCGCTGCGTCTGGCCACCCTCGCCACCGGCAGCCAGATCAGCCGGATCTCGCAGAACTACCAGCAGCTGGCCGACAAGATCGACAACGGCCCGTTCCCTCTGTACCTGGCTCAGGACAGTGTGAGCATGCGTCAGGTGGCACCCGGTCGGACCCGGATCACGATCGAACTCGAGGAAGACGACGCCGCAGAGATCGCCGCGATGCTCGACGCCGCCCGCCAGGTTCTCGAACGTCCCGTCCATGATGGCGGTTCCGATGGGGATGGGGCTGCGGGCGAGGGTGGCAAAGCGGACGAGGCTCCTTATGAGCCGGTCTCCCAGGTCATGTGCCTGATGGAGATCATCCACGCCTTCCCTCGTGCCGAGCCCACGGGTTCGATCGACGCCGATCGTGCCCGACTGCTCGTTCATGCCTCCGCAGAGGTGATCACCCGCAGCGGCGCCACGATGGAAGCCGCGCCCGCGTTCAAGCCCCCTCTGCTCAGCATCCCCGCAAAGCCGACCGCCGTCTGCGTCCCCGCGGGGACGGAAGGCGAACCGGACGGTCCGGCAGGAGTCGAGGGAAACGTTCCCGCGGGGACGTCGAGCGGAGGCGCGGATACGACCTGCCGGATCGAAGGGTTCGGCGGCATCACTGCGGCGACGGCGGAGCGCCTGAGCTGTGAGGCGCTGATCAGCGGGGCGATCAAGGATGCCGGAGGTGACGTCCTCATGCTCGGGCGCTCGAAGCGTCTGGTGAGCAGACGACAGCGAATGGCGCTGAGTGTGCGTGATGTCTGCTGCCAATTCCCCGGCTGTCGCGCCCGCAGGCGATGCGATGCCCACCATATCCGCCCCTGGTCGCAGGGCGGGAGGACCGATATGGACAATCTCATCCTGCTCTGTCGCAGACATCACACCGTGGTGCACAAATACCAGCTGCGCATCGAACGCACCGGAGCGGACTTCGCTGGAGCGATGCGCGGTCCCGCCGCCTTTGCCTTCTACTTGCCCGACGGCTCCCAGCTGCTTCCTCTGGAAAGCCGGATGAGGGGACGGATGATGTTCAACACGGCGGTTCGCGTTGCCAAGGTCAGGCAGATCACGAAAGCGGCCGATCCCGGCACTGTCGGCGGCGGTTACGGCTTTGACCTCGGCCTCTGTATCGCATGGATGTTCGAAGCCGAATGGCGACACGCCCGGGAAAGCAAAGCTGTTGTCTGAATCTTGCCAATTTAGAACACCAGTTCGATAATGGATGTCATGTCAACAGCACCGGTCATCGAACAGCTCAGTCGGGAGACGGGGATCTCCACGGCTGCGGCACTGTTCGACAAGATCCCACCTCATCCGGTGGATCCTGTGCTCTCTCCGCTGTTCCGTCGCGGCGGTCTGCCGCGTGGGGAACTCGTCACTGTCACCGGTGACCTGTCGCTGAGCTGCGGCCTGGCGACGATCGCTGCGGCGACCCGGGAGCAGAAGTGGTGTGCCGGCATCGGGCTCGGCGAACCGTCCGTGTCCTCGATCGCCGACCTCGGTGTCGATCTCGACCATTTCGTCAACCTCGCGACCCCTGGTGAGGACTGGCTGCGAGTGGCTTCGATCCTCATCGAATCCTTCGACATCATCCTCGTCGACCCCGGCTTCGCCCCGAGTGCTTCGGAACGGGCCCGACTCCTGGCGAAGATCCGTGAACGACGAATGAGCCTCATCAGCCTCCGACCTCTTTCCGGCAGTACGGAGCAGATCGAGATCACCGACACCCGCTGGTCGGGTGCCGAACACGGTCACGGCCGTCTGCAGTCCTGCCTCGTCCGCGCTCGTTCACAGACGGGAACCCACCGGTTCCTGCTGCCGGGACCGTCAGGAACTCCCGCCAGCGTCCCCGCGGGGACGCTGGAAGTGGTGGCAGACGGCGGAGCGTCCAAGGCCCCGACAACGGATCTGGGCACAGATCCGGCCACGGGCACGGACGACGATCCTCGGTGGTCGACGATCAGACAGCTGCGGCAGGTGATCAGCCATGTCGGATGAGTCCGGCCGCACCCTCGTGCTCACTGTTCCCGACTGGCCGGCGGTGGCCGCAGCGGTCGAACACGACATCGCACCGGGCCGCCCTGTCGCGGTCCTCCACGCCGGCAAGGTCATCGCCGCCGATGCTCCGGCCCGTGCCGCCGGAATCACCGCCGGGAACAACAAACGCGCCGTGGGATACCGCTGTCCGGAAGCCCACATCGCGGTCTGGGACGAAGAGGCCGACAACCGACATTTCAGTGCCGGCGTCGGTGCCCTCGACAACCTCGTCGCCAGGTTCACCCTGCTCAGCCCGGGAACATTGGCGATCCCTCTCGACTCGCTCAGACACGGCTACGCCGACGAAGCCGATGCGGTCGAGACACTGGTCTCGGCGCTTGTCGATGACACCGGATGGGAGTTCTTCCCCGGGATCGCGGACACCGTCTTCGCCGCGGTCCTCGCCGCCGGACAGGCGCGCCGCGTCGAACCCGGACAGACCGTGGACTTCCTCTCCGCCCAGCCGATCACCACCCTGGAATACGCCGGCGCCGAGGCGACCGCGCTGATCGAGGTCTTCCTGCAGCTGGGGCTGCGCACCCTCGGTGACCTCGCCCGCCTCGCGACCCAAGACGTGAACGCACGCTTCGGCGCCTTCGGTCGGCATCTGCACGACCTGGCCTCCGGGCGGGCAGGAGCCCCGCTCGCCGATCATGTCCGCGGCGAACAGCTCGACGTCGAACTCGACCTCGATGCCCCGACGACCCGCAGCGACACCCTCGGCTTCCTCGCCCGCCAGCTCGGTGCCGACCTGTTGGCCAAGGTGCGCAGACAGGGGCTGGTCTGCACCCAGATCACGATCGAACTCGATGCCGCGGGCGGCCAGTCCTCGTCCCGGACCTGGCGGATCGAGGACATGCAGGAGAACGCGATCGCCGACCGCCTGCGGTGGCAGGCCGAAGGCTGGC
This sequence comes from Brevibacterium sediminis, assembly GCF_013623905.1. Classification (GTDB taxonomy): domain Bacteria; phylum Actinomycetota; class Actinomycetes; order Actinomycetales; family Brevibacteriaceae; genus Brevibacterium; species Brevibacterium sediminis. Next base: position 713,362 of record NZ_JABKDD010000001.1, on the reverse strand, counting down.
TGGCGGGAGTGGGCCGGGGTTCGCCTCCGGGACAGAATCCCCGCACGGCACAGCCTGACCCGCAGGAACTCGACATCGTCGACGAGCCGGCACCCGACGCCGCGGACTTCTCCGAGGATGGCATCATCGCGCTGCGCCTCATCGCGGCCGAACTGACCACCCCGATCGGTGCCACACGCAGCCTGTTCGACGAGAACACCGGGCAGATCACCCATACGCTCGAGCGTCTGCAGGGACTGTTCGGTCCCGATGCCGTCCTGGTTCCGGGCATCCAAGGCGGGTGGGACCCGGCAGAGACGAACCTGTGGACCCCGTGGCAGCAGGCGGCCGTCCCCGAACGCAGCCCTGCCGCTCCCTGGCCCGGTGCTCTGCACGCACCCCGTCCGACGACGGTCGAACACTCCGCCGTCGACGTGCTCGCCGCGGACGGCTCACCGGTGGAAGCACGCCCCTCGGGTCTGGGTGCGGCCCCGGCGACGATCAGATTCCCCACCGGGCAGACCGAGACCATCACCGACTACTCCGGTTCCTGGCCCATCGAATCCGGATGGTGGGACCCGAACCGAGCCGTCTACCGCACCCGGCTGCAGGTGGTCACCGATGCCGGCCGTGCCCTTCTGCTGAGCAAAGAGCACGGTCAGTGGTACCTCACCGGCCGTTACCGCTGACCGGCAACCTGCCGACCAACGACCCCAGCCGAGAGAACGACCCCACTTGAGAGGAGGAGATCCCGATGGGATTCTCTAACCCGCGCACACCGTGGTCGAAGCTGGCGCGCCGCCTCGAAGGCAAGGACATCCCGTCCTCCCCGGCGGACAAACAGCCTGCTGGCGAGAACCCGGCAGGAACACAGCCTGTCGACAAGCACGCCGACGGCTCCGACGCCCCTGCGTTCTCCCGTCCCGACCGCTACCAAGTCTCGGTCGGCCCCGGCGGTTCGGACGGACGCAGCCGTTATCAGGAGCCGACAGGCGCCGGCAGCGCTCAGGGGCCGAACCACGGACCGGGACTGCTGCGGAAGCAGGTCGACTGGGCGGAGCTGCATGTGCATTCCCAGTTCAGCTTCCTCGACGGAGCCTCCGACCCCGAGGAGCTCGTCGCCGCCGGTGCCGCCGCCGGGCTGAGCTCCCTGGCGCTGACCGACCACAACGGACTCTACGGAGCCGTCCGCTTCGCCCATGCCGCCGCCGAGGTGGGGCTGGACACCGTGTTCGGCTCCGAGCTGTCCGTGGGATTGCAGGAGAAGATCCCCGGCCAGACCGATCCCGATGCCACCCACCTGCTCGTCCTCGCCCGCAGTGTCGAGGGCTACCACCAGCTCTCTCAGATCATCACCGAGGCGAACCTGCGCGGTGAGAAGAACCGTCCGCTCTTCGACCTCGAAGAACTCGCGGCCGAGGACGGAGACTGGATGATCCTCACCGGCTGTCGCAAAGGACCGCTGCGACGAGCGTTGGGCGACGATGACGGCGGGCTCAGCGCTCTGCGCGAACTCACCGCACTCTTCGGACCCGACCGGGTCGCCGTCGAACTCAGCCGGGACGGAACCCCGGATGACGACGAGAGGCTGCGCCACCTCGGCGATCTGGCCCAGCGGACGGGACTGCCGATCATCGCCAGCAACGCCGTCCACTTCGCCACCCGGGCCGAGTGGAAGTCGGCTCAGGTGCGTGCCTCGGTGCGGTCGCGGAAGCCCCTGGACGAACTGGCCGGATGGCTGCCGGCGACGGCGAGCGCACGCATCCACACCGGTGAGGAGATGCTCGCGCGATTCCCGCGGCAGGCTGTGGACAATGCGGTGCGGATCGGTCAGGACTGCTCCTTCGTCCTCTCCTCGGCCCGTCCCGACCTGCCGAAGGCGCCGATGCCCGATGAGACCGAGGGGGAGACGTATCTGCGTGGCCTCATCGCCGAACGCGGCCGCACCCGCTACGGATCCCGAGCAGAGCACCCGCGGGCCTGGGAGCAGCTGGACCGGGAGATGGACATGATCGCCCAACTGGGCTTCTGCGGCTACTTCCTCATCGTCTTCGACATCACCGAGTTCTGCCGCAATATGGGCATCTTCTGCCAAGGCCGGGGTTCGGCGGCGAACTCCGCGGTCTGCTACGTCCTCGGCATCACCGCCGTCGACGCCGTCAAACACGGACTGCTCTTCGACCGGTTCCTGTCCCCGGACCGCAAGGGGTACCCGGACATCGACATCGACATCGAATCCGGCCGCCGCGAAGAGGTCATCCAATACGTCTACGACCATTTCGGTCGTGACCGGGCCGCCCAGGTCGCCAATGTCATCACCTACCGTGCGAAATCGGCTATCCGGGACGCCGCCTTCAGCCTCGGCTATGCCCCCGGCCAGCAGGATGCGTTCTCGAAGTCGAGCAACCGGTGGTCGAGCCTGCCCGATGCCGAGGACTCACCGGTGCCCGCACCGGTGCTCAAGGTCGCCGAGGATCTGCTCGGCTCACCGCGCCATCTGGGCATCCACTCCGGCGGGATGATCCTGGCCGACCGTGCCATCGGTGAAGTCGTGCCGATCGAGAAGGCGACGATGGGCCACCGCACCGTCGTCCAATGGGACAAGGACGACTGCGCGGCCATGGACCTGGTCAAGTTCGACCTGCTCGGTCTGGGCATGCTCACCGCCCTGCACGAGATGGTCGGACTCGTCCACCGTCATACTGGGGTCCTCATCGACCGGGCGGAGATCGATGACGACGACGAAGCCGTCTACGAGATGCTCTGCCGTGCCGATGCGATCGGGGTCTTCCAGGTCGAATCCCGCGCCCAGCTGGCCACCCTGCCCCGGCTGCGCCCGGAGAAGTTCTACGACTTGGCCGTGCAGGTCGCCCTCATCCGACCGGGGCCGATCCAAGGCGGCTCCGTCCACCCCTATATCCGCCGACGGCAGGGTCTGGATGAGGTCGAATACCTCCACCCGCTGCTCGAGAAGTCCTTGGCCAAGACCTGCGGGGTCCCTCTGTTCCAAGAGCAGCTCATGCAGATGGCCATCGACGTCGGCGGGTTCACCGGGGCCGATGCCGACCGGCTGCGGCAGGCCATGGGCTCCCGTCGGTCGGAGAAGCGGATGGCCGAACTCGCCGAGAAGTTCCGTACCGGAGCCATGGAGCGCGGAGTCGACGCGGAGACCGCCGAGACGATCTTCTCCACCATCGCGGCCTTCGCGAACTACGGATTCCCCGAATCGCATGCCATCAGCTTCGCGAACCTCGTCTATCAGTCCGCCTGGTTCAAATACCATCACCACGCCGCCTTCACCGCCGGTCTGCTGCGCAGCCAGCCGATGGGCTTCTACTCCCCGCAGTCGCTCATCGCCGATGCCCGCCGGCACGGAGTGCCGATCCTGCCCGTCGACATCCGCCGGTCCCAGGCGGCCACGGACCTCGAACGGGTCGCAGAGGCCGGGGATGGGGACACCGCCTCAGCGGGGGAGGACAAGGACACGACCGCCTCGGCGGGGGAGCTGGGGATCCGCTTGGGGCTGGACACGGTCGCGCATGTCGGCTCCTTCGCCGAGGTGATCGTGACCGAACGCGAGATCGCTCCCTTCGCCTCGGTGGCGGACCTGGCCGAACGCACCGGCATCGGCAAGCAGGCCCTGGAATCGCTGGCCACGGCCGGGGCCCTGTCCGGATTCGACCTCGACCGACGGCAGGCCCTGTGGCTGGCCGGGGGAGTCGCCGGTGCCCATCCGGGGCTGCTGCCGGGAACGGCGAGCGTGGACTCGGCGCCGAGCCTGCCGACCATGGACGCCTTCGATACGACCTTGGCCGAACTCTTCTCCACCGGGATCACCGTCGACGGCTACCCCACGGAGATGATGCGCGAGACGCTGAGCGCCCGCGGATACTCATCGACCGCAGATGCAGCGCGTGCGGCGGACGGAACCCGGATGACGGTGGCCGCGATCGTCACCCATCGGCAGCGCCCGGCCACCGCCTCGGGGATCACCTTCATCAACCTCGAAGACGAATTCGGGATGCTCAACGTCGTAGCCACGGCCGGGCTGATGAAACGCTTCCGCACGGTCGCGACCTCCCGCAATGCCCTCGTCGTCACCGGACTCATCCAGCGCGGGGGAGACGTGGTCAGCCTCTACGCGCACAAACTCGTCCCCCTCGAGGTGCAGCTGCCGACGAAGGCGCGGAACTTCCGGTGATCGTCGGCACAGCACACGTGTGACAACTGCACGGCGCGGTGTGACGAAACATGACACACGATGACGCCAACATGACACACAGGCGGGTGCCAGCCGGCGAAGTCGATGACAGTAGACACATCACATCGCCTCAACCAGCGACACCGCCACCGCACTCATACAGGAGAGTCACCATGACCCAGGCATTCGAAACCCGTCAGATCCATGCCGGACAGGTTCCCGATCCGACCACCGGTTCGCGCGCCCTGCCCATCCACCAGACCACCTCGTTCGTGTTCAACGACGTCGACCACGCCGCAGCGCGCTTTGCGCTGACCGACGTCGGCCCCGTCTACAGCCGCCTGACGAACCCGACGAACGAGGTCGTCGAGAACCGCATCGCCGATCTCGAAGGCGGCGTCCACGCCGTCCTCACCGCCTCGGGCCAGTCCGCGGCATTCCTCGCGATCACGAACGTCGCCGGAGCCGGTGACCACATCGTGGCCAGCTCCAGCCTCTACGGCGGAACCGTCAACCTCCTCGACGTCACCCTGCGCAAGCTCGGCATCGAGACCACCTTCGTCAATGTCGACGACCATGAGGCGTGGAAGAACGCGATCCAGGACAACACGAAGCTCCTCTTCGGCGAGGTCGTGTCGAACCCGCGCTCAGACATCCTCGACATCGAGGCGATCGCCGGAATCGCTCACGATGCCGGTGTGCCGCTGATCGTCGACAACACCCTCGCCAGCCCATACCTCGTGCGTCCGATCGAACACGGCGCCGACGTCGTGCTCCACTCGGCCACGAAGTACCTCGGCGGCCACGGCAACTCCGTTGCCGGTGTCCTCGTCGACAGCGGCAACTTCGACTACGGAGCACAGCCGGAGAAGTTCCCCGGCTTCAATGAACCCGACGCTTCCTACAACGGACTCGTCTTCGCTCGCGACCTCGGCGCCGACGGAGCTTTCGGAGTGAACGTGTCCTTCGGACTCAAGGCTCGCGTGCAGGGCCTGCGCGACCTCGGACCCTCGCTCAGTCCGACGAACGCATTCCTGCTGGCCCAGGGCATCGAGACCCTGAGCCTGCGCATCGAGCGCCACGTGGAGAACGCGAACAAGGTCGCCGCCTACCTCGAGGCTCACAGCCAGGTCGACCGCGTCGCCTACGCCGGACTCGAGTCGAGCCCCTGGAACGGACTGGCCAAGAAGTACCTGCCGAACGGCGTGGGTTCGGTGCTCGCCTTCGACATCGCCGGCGGATACGACGCCGCTGTGGCCTTCGTCGACGCCCTCGAACTGCACTCGCTGGTGGCGAACATCGGCGACGTCCGCTCGCTCGTCATCCACCCGGCCTCGACCACGCACGCTCAGCTCGACGAGGAAGCCCAGAAGGCGGCCGGAGTCAACCCGGCACTGGTCCGCCTGTCCGTGGGCATCGAAGGTGTCGACGACATCATCGGCGACCTCGACAAGGGCTTCGCGGCAGCTGCGGCGAAGGCGCAGACCGCGGCCTGAGATGACCACCCAGAGCACTTCCGTCGAACGGATCCTCGGCTTCGGCACGGACTCGGGACACACCTTCGGCACGGTCGAGATCGCCTATGAGACATTCGGCGCCCTCAACGCCGACCGGTCCAATGCGATCCTCATCGAGCATGCTCTGACCGGCGACACCCGCGTCACCGAATGGTGGGCGGGTGTCGTCGGGCCCGGGGAAGCCGTCGACACCGACAAGTACTTCGTGGTGTGTGCGAACTCCCTCGGAGGCTGCTCGGGAACGACCGGGCCGCAGTCGTCCTATGATGACGGTCTGGCCTACGGCTCCCGATTCCCTCGGGTCTCGATCCGCGACATGGCACGTCTGGAGCACAATCTCGCCCAGATCCTCGGCATCGACTCCTGGGTCGCCGTCATCGGCGGATCCATGGGTGGTGCGCGAGCGCTCGAGTTCGCTCTGTTGGACAGCCGGAAGGTCCGCAAATGTGCGGTCATCGCCGCACCGGCCTTCTGCGAAGCCGACCAGATCGCCTGGGCGATGATGCAGGAACGCGCGATCGAACTCGACGCCGACTACTACTCCGGAGACTATTCGGCCGTCGGCAGCTTCCCCAGTCATGGTCTCGGACTGGCCCGGCAGATCGCGCACCTGACGTATCGCAACGATGCCGATCTCAATGAACGCTTCTCCCGCCGCCTGCGTTCGGAGGACTACTACGAGGTGACCTCGTACCTGGACCATCAGGCCAAGAAGCTCACCGCCCGGTTCGATCCGCACAGCTATATCGTGCTCACACGTGCCCTGCGCGACCACGATGTGCGCCGAGGTCGCTCCTCCGACCTCACGGTGGCACTGGCCGACGCCTGCACCGACAACCTCGTGGTCTCCGTGTCCTCGGATCGGCTGTTCCCGCCGGAACAGGTGGGCATCCTCGCCGAGGCGCTGCCGGGGAGAGTGCGACACCACATCATCGACTCCCCGGTCGGTCACGACGGGTTCCTCACCGAGACAGAGAAGATCTCCGCGGTGCTCGCCGACTTCCTCGCCGACTGAGACCGTCGGGGCTGGCTGGTAGCGAGCACCGTCGCCAGCCGGCGACCCGAATCTCCCCAAGCACCAGAAGACCCCCGCAGACCGTTCGCTGCGGGGGTCTTCTGGTGTGCCCGGATCACGGGCCTGCGGTCACCGTGCGGCGGCCTTCGCCTTCTTCTTCGCGGCCTTGCGCAGCTGCTTCTCGTCGACCGGGAAGTCCTGACGAGCCCGCGCCCGACGGTAGTAGTCGGCGGCCTCTGCCTGACGCTCGGCTTCGACGCCGGAGGCGATGGTGGCCCGACGGTGGACATCCGAGTAGCCGAATGCTTCGACGAGGTCGAGGGCATTGGCGGCAAGCTTCTTGCACAGACGGTTCAGCGTCTCGTTGATCTGGCGTGCACGCGACATCGGCAGGCGACCGTACATGAGGTGCCAGGCCATGTGCTTCTCGATCAGTCCGAGACCGTAGGTGTCACGCAGACGACGGAAGGCCTTGGCCTGATCGGCGTCGGTCTGCTCCTTCATCTTCTCGTCCAGCGCCTTCCACTTCTCGAGCTCGACATAGGCGCGTGCCATCTCGATGAGCTCATGCTGGTGGACGTTGAACAGATCGGCCGCCTGCGCGGCCGGCATCTTCGTCGCAGGTCGCAGTGCCTGAGCGACTCCGGCGACCATGACCTCCAGTCGCGTTTCGAGCAGTGTCCGCTGCAGGCGTCCCGACCTGATCCGCTTGTCGCCGAGGTTCGGGGTCAGCGCATCCGAGATCGCCCGTCCGGCATTGGCCAGACCGGTGCGGTAGAGCGTATGTTCGGCGGCCTGGGTGCCGATGAAGCGGGCGGCTCCGCCGACGTCGAGGTTCGCGAATTCCTTGGCATAGTCGCCGAGGAGGCGCTTGGCCACGAGCTGCAGCAGCACCGTGTTGTCGCCTTCGAAGGTGACGTAGACGTCGAGGTCGGCGCGCAGCCCGACGAGGCGGTTCTCCGCCATGAATCCGGCACCGCCGCAGGCCTCACGGCATTCCTGGATGACGTCGAGCGCCATCCAGGTCGAGTCGGCCTTGAACGCAGCCGCCCGGGTCTCGAGCAGAGCCCGGTTCTCCTCGGAGTCATCGGCTCCGGCGAAGACCTCTTCGAAGGAGGTCAGCAGCTTCTCGTGCGCGAACGCCGAGGCGTAGACGGCGGCGAGGGCCGGCATGAGGCGACGCTGATGCTGGCCGTAGTCGAGCAGAGTCGTCTCGGCGAAGTCATCGCCGGCCGTGAACTGCTTGCGCTCGAGTCCGTAGCGCACGGCGATGTCGAGGGCGATCTTCGATGCGACCACTGAGGCGCCGTCGAGCGAAACACGACCCTGGACCAGGGTGCCGAGCATCGTGAAGAAGCGGCGTCCCGGCGATTCGATGGGGGAGGAGTACGTGCCGTCGGCGGTGACGTCTCCGTAGCGATTGAGCAGGTTGGTGCGTGGGATCCGCACGGAGTCGAAGGCGAGGCGACCATTGTCGACTCCCTTGAGCCCGCCCTTGTAGCCGTCGTCTTCGATCGAGACTCCCGGCATCGGCTCACCGGCCTCGTCGCGGACGGGCACGAAGAAGGCATGCACCCCGTGCTTGACACCTTTGGTGATGAGCTGAGCGAAGACGACGGCGGCCCGGGCATCGCGGGCGGCGTTGCCGATGTACTCCTTCGTTGCGGCCCGGAAAGGGGTCTCGATGACGAACTCTTCGGTCGCCTCATCGTAGGTGGCGGTGGTCGCCACGTTCGCCACATCGGAGCCGTGCCCGATCTCCGTCATCGCGAACGAACCCAGCAGACGGCCGGACTGAGCGTCGAGCAGCCACTTCTGATGCTGCTCCTTGTCTCCCAGATGGAGGATCGCTCCGCCGAAGAGTCCGAACTGGACGCCGGCTTTGATCTGCAGGCTCGGGTTGGCCGTGACGGTCTCTTCGAACCCGGCGACGTTCGTTGCGTGTTCGTTCTTTCCGCCCATCTCCGGTGACAGCCCGGTCATCGGCAGCCCGGTCTCGGCCATCATCATGACCCCGTCTAGGGTCTTCGCTCGTGCGGTGTCGAGATCATCGGCCGGATCGTCATGGGTCGACGGCTCTTCGGCCAGAGTCCGCCCGCGTCGGCGAGCTTCTGCCCAATGTCCGTCGAGGACGTCGTTGATGGCTTTCGGGTCAAGAGACAGCTTCATTGTTCTACTCCTCGTTGTTCGGGCAGGGTTGCCCAGAGCCAATGGGTGATGGTGGTGGCGAATTCCTCGGGCCGGTCCGGTCGGGACAGCCACGTCTCGGTGGCGGCGCGGACGAAACCGATCGCTCCGGCCGACCACAGCCGAGCCTGTTCGCCGCTCAGCCCGAGGCGTTCGGCCAGCTGCCCGGCAATGGAATTGAAGAAACCGCCGGTCTCCTCGGGCGCGAACCGGTTGACCGCGGTGTCGCAGAAGCGATACACGTTCGGAGAATTCGCGGCGAGCGTGACGAATGCGCGGATCATCGCGGCCAGGGACTCCTGCGCCGCGGCTGAGCCCTCGCCCTTCGCCGAGGCGGCCGCGGCCTCGTCGAGAGACCGGACGATGACGCCCATCGCCCATTCACCCATGGCCGCCTGCAGACCTGCCCGGTCGGTGAAGTATCGGTAGAGCACCGACTTCGACGTCCCGGTCGCGTCAGAGATCTGCTCCATCGACATATCGTCGCCGTACTCGTCGACGACGAGCCGCACGGAACGCAGAAGTTCGCGACGACGCTCATCGCGATGCTTCTGCCATCTCGTCGAGCGACCGTCTGTGATCGATTTCATGTAACCGACAGTATCAGGTACTGTCGGTATCGGCTAAATCAACCACTCGGAGGTGCACATGTCCGCTCCCAACAACCGCGCCGTCATCCTCGGCGGCAACCGAATTCCCTTCGCCCGCTCGAACAAGCAGTACTCGAAGGCCACGAACCTCGATATGCTCACCTCGGCCATCGACGGGCTCGTTGCCCGCTTCGGACTGGCCGGAGAGAACATCGGCGAGGTCGCCGGAGGTGCAGTCCTCAAGCATTCGAAGGACTTCAACCTCACCCGGGAAGCCGTGCTCGGCTCCGCCCTGGCACCGACGACCCCCGCCTTCGATCTCGGTCAGGCCTGCGCCACCGGCCTCGAAGCCGTGGTCAGCCTCAACAACAAGATCAATGCCGGGCAGATCGAATCCGGAATCGCCTCGGGCGTGGATTCGACGTCCGACGCTCCGATCGTCATCAACGATTCGATGCGCGAGATCCTCCTCGAGCTCACCCGTGCGAAGACGATGGTGCAGAAGGCGAAGATCGCCTCCCAGATCCGCCCCGCCTACCTCGCACCGCAGGCTCCGAGCACGGGCGAACCGCGCACGGGCTTGAGCATGGGCGAGCATCAGGCGATCACCACCGCCGCCTGGGGCATCAGCCGACAGGCCCAGGACGAACTGGCCGTGGCCTCCCACAAGAACCTCGCCGCGGCATGGGAATCCGGCTTCTTCGATGACCTCACCACCCCGTACCTCGGGGTCAGCCGCGATACGAACATGCGTGCCGACTCGACCGTGGAATCCCTGGCGAAGCTCAACCCCGTCTTCGGCAGGAAGCTCGCCACCGAGGCGACCATGACCGCCGGCAACTCGACTCCGCTGACCGACGGCGCCTCCTCGGTGCTGTTGGGCAGTGAGGATTGGGCAGACGAGCACGGCTTCACCCCGTTGGCGCGCCTCGTCGATGCCGAAGCCGCCGCCGTCGATTTCGTCGACGGCGACGAAGGTCTGCTCATGGCCCCTGCCTACGCAGTTCCGCGGCTGCTGGCCCGCAACGGGCTGACCTTCGATGATTTCGATGTCTTCGAGATCCACGAGGCATTCGCCTCCACCGTGCTCTCGCACCTGGCCGCCTGGGAATCCGAAGAGTTCTGCAAGGATAAGGTCGGTCTCGATGCGGCGCTGGGCACCATCGACCGCGACAAGCTCAACCCGCTGGGCTCGAGCTTGGCCGCCGGCCACCCCTTCGCCGCCACCGGCGGACGCATCATCGCCAGCACCGCCAAGCACCTGAAGACCACCGGCAAGAAGCGCTCCCTGGTCTCGATCTGCGCTGCAGGCGGACAGGGACTCACTGCGATTGTGGAGGCAGCATGAAAGACACCTATCTCTCCCTCGTCAACGGACCGCTGAAGCAGGTGGCCAAAACCCTCGGTCTGCCGCAGCCGGTCGAACTCAATCGCTTCGGCTCCACCCCGGCGTCCTATGAGAACAAGCCGGTCCTCGTCCTCGGCACCGGTCCCGGGGCCCAGGGGCTGGCCGATCAGCTGCTGGAGAACGGACTTGAGGTCCGCCGCAACGCACAGACCGGTGAGAAGCTGCGGGCCGTCATCGCCGTCCTCGACGATGCGCAGTCCCCGGCTGACCTGTCACCGGTCGTGCTCGAAATCGGCGCCGCCCTGCGTTCGCTTGCCACCTGCGGTCGAGTGATCACAATCTCGACGGCACCGGATGCGCAGAACCAGACACCGGAGCAGGCCGCCACCGCCCAGGGCATCACCGGCTTCACCCGGTCCGTCGCCCACGAGATGCGCGCCGGCTCGACCGCCAACGGAATCTTGCTCGACGGCGTCGACCTCACCGCACCCTCGGTGAATGCGGCCCTGTGGTTCCTGCTCTCGGGCAAGTCCGCTTATGTCTCCGGCCAGTTCCTCACGGTGTCTTCGGACGCCGGTCAGCGGCTGAGCCTGGACGAATTCATGTCCACCGGTGACGCCGGCCCGCTGGCCGGTCGCACTGCCGTGGTCACCGGTGCCGCACGTGGAATCGGAGCCGCGATCGCCGAGAACCTCGCCCGCGACGGCGCCTACGTCATCGGCGTGGACATGCCGCAGGCAGGGCAGGCGCTGGCGCAGGTGATGAACCGGATCGGCGGCAAGTCGCTGCAGCTCGACATCACCGCAGCCGATGCCCCGGACAAGATCGCCGAGGCGCTCGGGGCACCCGTGGACGTCCTCGTCCACAACGCCGGCATCACCCGCGACAAGATGCTGGCGAACATGGACGCGGCCAAATGGGATTCTGTCATCGCCGTCAACATCGCCGCGCAGACGATGATCAATGCGCGCCTGGCGGAGAAAGGACTCTTCGCCGACGGCGCCCAGGTCGTCTCCCTGGCCTCGACCTCGGGAATCGCGGGCAACCGCGGCCAGACGAACTATGCGACCTCGAAGGCCGGCGTCATCGGACTCACGGCCTCCTCGGCGGAGGACTTCGCCGCCCGCGGGGGAGCGATCAACGCGGTGGCACCCGGCTTCATCGAAACGGATATGACCGCGAAGATGCCGACTCTCACACGCCAGGTCGCGCGCCGGCTCTCGAGCCTGCAGCAGGGCGGGCAGCCGGTCGATGTGGCCGAAGCGATCGGCTTCCTCGCATCCAGCGGTGCCCGCGGCATCAACGGACAGACGCTGCGTGTCTGCGGTCAGAACATGGTGGGTGCATGATGGCGGATTCGATGCTTCCCATCTATGCCCGTGCCCTGCTCAAGACCCTGCCGGTGGGCCCGCGCACCGGTCCGGAGCTGCCGGACCATGCGATCGATCGCAGCATTCCGCTCGAACCGGTCGCCTATGCGGGCTTCGCCCACGTCGTCGGTCACGGTCTGGACGATATCGTCCACCCCGGCTACCTGCACATCCTCGGCTTCCCGCTGAGCATGCAGCTGTTGGCCGACCCCGAAGTGCCGCTGCCGATGATGGGGATGGTCCACATCCACAATCGCGTCGATATGCATTCGCAGGCCCGCCTCGGCGAGGTTGTGGACTTCCACCTCGAGCTCGCCGGTCCCTTCGAGCACACGAAGGGCACCACGATCGAGGTCCGGCTCGAGGCGAAGGTCGACGGTCGTCCCGTGATGGACGAGGTCTCGACGTACTTGGCCAAGGGGCGGAAGCTCTCCGGAGCCAAGCCGAAGGCACAGGTGCCGCACCTCGAGTTCACGGCGCCGCAGCCCAGTGCCCTGTGGCGTCTGGATCCGATCATCGGTCAGCGCTATGCGAAGGTCTCCGGTGACTACAATCCGATCCACCTCAACGGTCTGGCCGCGAAGGGATTCGGATTCCCACGGCAGATCGCCCATGGGATGTACAGCGCCTCCCGGGCGTTCTCGGCAATGGATCCGCGGCTCGAGTCCTACCGCTGGGATGTGTCCTTCGCGAAGCCGATCCTGCTGCCCGGCACGGTCGGCTATGCGCTGACCTCCGGGCGTCGTCACGAGGCTGCGGAGTCGGCGGTCTTCGACCTGAAGAACGGCAAACCGCACGTCCTCTCGCGGGTGGCACACCTCGAATGATGGCGTGATAAGTGCAGTGCGTCACAAAACCCGATTTCGATTTTGCGACACCGCTTCGCGCATGTAGAGTTATCTCTGTTGCCAGCGCGAGTGGCGGAATTGGTAGACGCGCTAGCTTGAGGTGCTAGTGCCCAACTTATCGGGCGTGGGGGTTCAAGTCCCCCTTCGCGCACAACGAGGAGATGGCCTCCGGATTTCGATCCGGAGGCCATTTTCGTATTCGGCAGTCGGAGACGTCTGCGGCATCGGGGCTTCTGCGGGTTCAATGATCATCCGCCCCGATCCCGATCACCACGGATGAACTTCTGACCCGCTGATACACGCCCGTTCGTCTGTGAGCCGGGCTCGCGGGTGGGATACGGTGGTGACTGTCAGGCCGATCACAGCACTGCCGCGTGATCGAACCACCATCGAGGGGAGTCCCGTGTTTGATTTCAGCACCGCAGAGGACGAAGTCACCGAACTGTGCCGTCAGCTCATCCGCATCGACACACAGAACTGGGGCGGGAACAAAGCCAACCCGGAGCTGCCGGCCGCCGAACTCATCGCGTCCTGGCTCTCCGAGGTTGACCTGAAGTCCGAAATCGTCGAATCCTCCCCGGGCCGGGCCAATCTCGTCGCTCGTGTGAAAGGCTCCGATCCGGAGGCTCCGGCACTCGTCGTCCACGGCCACACCGACGTCGTTCCGGCGGCCGCGGAGGACTGGAGCGTCGACCCCTTCGAAGGAGTCGTCAAAGACGGTCTGCTGTGGGGCCGCGGAGCGGTGGACATGAAGAACATGGACGCGATGATCGTCGCGTCCGTCCGTGCCATGCTCCGTCAGGGACTCACTCCGCGTCGGGACCTCGTGATCGCGTTCTTCGCCGACGAGGAGGCCGGAGGAAACTACGGTGCCCGCCATATGGTGCGCAACCGTCCCGAGCTGTTCTCGGGAGCCACCGAGGCGATCTCGGAGGTCGGCGGCTACTCCGTCGACGTCCGCGGCCAGCGGATCTACCTCATCCAGACGGCAGAGAAGGGGCTGGCCTGGCTCAACCTCGTCGCTCACGGCACCGCCGGACACGGATCTCAGCGAAACGACGACAACCCCGTCACGCGGCTCGCCGCCGCGATCACCCGGATCGGCAACCACCCGTGGCCGCAGGAGATCCCCCGGGCCACAAGGAAGCTCCTCGAAGGCGTCTCGGAGCTCACGGGAATCGAGTTCACGGCAGAGACGATTCCGCAGCTGCTCGCCGAGCTGGGTTCGGTCGAGAAGTTCGTGGCACCGACCCTGCAGAACACCTCCAACCCGTCGTTCCTCGAAGCCGGATACAAACACAACGTCATTCCCGGCACCGCGACCGCCTACGTCGACTGTCGCACTCTGCCGGGACAGCACGAGGACGTCATGCTCAAGATCAAGGAACTCGCGGGGGAGGGGATCGATATCACCGCCGAGGACGAAGGCGAGGCGCTCGAGTCGCCGTTCGACACTCCGCTGGTCGCGCAGATGCAGAAGAGCCTGCTCGCCGACGACCCGAGCGCGAACGTCCTGCCCTATACGCTCTCCGGAGGCACGGACAACAAGTCGATGGCCGAGCTCGGAATCACCGGCTACGGCTTCGCTCCGCTCCAGCTGACCGGCGACCTCGACTTCCCGGCCATGTTCCACGGCGTCGACGAGAGGGTGCCGATCTCGGCGCTCAAGTTCGGGACGCGGGTCCTCGGCGACTTCCTGATGAAGGCCTGACCGCTGATTTGGGCCTGACCGCTGAAGTTGAAGGCCCGACCGGCACCGGCAGAATCGTCACGACGATACCGATGAGCACTCCGATGGCGCTGAGCACCGTGGTCAGCGTGACATCGGAGCCGGGAATCGGCAGCAGCACATCGAGGGCCAATGCCCCGACGAGGTTGCCGAAGAGCGCGAACAGGCTGAGCAGCAGCACACCCAGCCTGGCTACGGTGACCGTCGTCAGGGCGATGAAGACCACCCCGAAGGCCCCGCCGAGGAGGATCCACCACTGATCCGGCGCGGTCGGGAATTCGCGCCAGGGATGTCCGGTCATGAGCAGGACGAATGTGCCGACGACGAGTGCTGCGAAGCCGACCGTGAAGTTCACCGTCGTCGCGACCACCGCCGATTCGGCAGCAGCCCGGATACGGCCGTTGAACGCCTGCTGCACACTCGTCAGTGCCCCGGAGACGAGCGGGAGCAGGGGAGTCCACAGCGGAATCCCCGACTGCAGGCGGTCACCTGCGGCGAAGGCCAGGGAAGCGAGGACGATGACCACGCCGAGGATGCGCAGGACGCTCAGACGCTGACGGCCGCCCGGCGGCAGCTCGGTGGCATCGACGATGAGCCCACCGGTGACCTGGCCGGAGACGAACGCCATCGTGAACATGGCCACGCCGATCCGCGGAATGGTCGTGGCCTGTGCGATGACGACGAGGCAGCCGCTCAAGCCCCCGAGGAGCATCCACCAGGGCAGCGTACGATCCCGCAGCAGCGCGATGAGACGTCGGCCGGCAGCACGGGATCGGGCCGAGACTGCCAAGGCGATGCCGACACAGAGGAGGCCGACGAAGAATGAGACGAGCGCGGCGAAGACGGCATGTCCGAGCACCTGCCCGAGCAGACCGTTCGCTCGTCCCTGCAGGGACATCGCCGCTCCTGCAGTGATCGTGACGAGGCCGGCAGTGAGAACAGGAACGAGGGAAGGCGATCTCACACCATCAGCTGCTCATCGTCAACGGCATGATCTTCCGGCGCAGCCACACGGTGCGGACTCCGCCGACCGATATGCGGGTGCGGGCGAGCTCCCATTGGCCGTATTCCGCCTGGTCGTTGAGTTCCTGCAGGCTGACCGACCGCGGCACATCACGAGAGAACGAGACCTTGCGGAACTCGTATGTCATACGTGGACGCTGACGTTTCATAGCCTCACCCTAGACGATCTGGGCTAATCTTGAGGGTATGCCCGTCATCGTTCTGCTGCGGCACGGCCTCTCCAGCGCCAACGTCTCCGGAATCCTGGCCGGACGCGCACCCGGCGTGTCCCTCACCGATGAGGGAACCCGGGCACTGCGGGCCAACCTCGAACTGCTGCCGCATCGGCACTTCACCCAGCTGCTGCATTCGCCCCTGCAGCGCTGCGAACAGACCGCATCGATCGCAGCCGAAACAGCTGACTTCGATCGCATCGACGTCGACGAGGCCGTCATCGAGCTCGACTACGGCGAATGGACGGGCCGGCCACTCAAGGAACTGGGCCAGGAGCCCCTGTGGGCGACCGTAGTGAAGTCGGCGTCGCAGGCCAGGTTCCCCGGAGGGGAATCCATCACCGAGGCGGCCGAACGTTCCACAGCCCGAGTCCGTGATCTCGTGGCCCAGCTGCGTAAGGACGAACGTGCCGATGCCGAAGCACGGCCCGATGCAGTGCCCACGGACGGTACCGAGAAATCGGCGCCGCCTCGGTGGGCGATGATCGTCTCCCATGGAGACATCATCAAGGCGATCATCGCCGACGCCCTGGGGATGCCGCTGGACGATTTCCAACGGCTGAGCGTCGCTCCCGGATCGTTCACGGTCATCGACTTCTCCGGTGACAGGCCGGTGCTCGCGGCGATGTCGGTGACCGCCGCCGGACTCGCCCAATCGGCCGCCGTCGGCGGCGGCGGAATGCGCTGATCCCGGCACTCAGGAGCGAATGCCGGGATCAGATGATGCTGGAGTGTCGGACGACAGCCCGAAATGAAACGCGCGGGCTCAGACTGCTGCGAGGACTCCGGTGCCGAGCAGGATGTAGAGGACGATGCCCAGGGCCACGCGGTACCAGACGAAGATGGCGAAGGACTTCGTCTCCACGTACTTGAGGAACCAGTGGATGACGACGAGACCGAGAGCGAACGAAATCACTGTGGCGAGGATCGTCGGTCCCCAGCCGAGAACCATGGCTTCACTCCGACCGAGCGTCTGCGCCACACCGTAGAGACCGGAACCGACGACGGCGGGAATGGCGAGCAGGAACGAGTAGCGAGCCGCCGCTGGACGATCGAAGCCCATGAAACGGCCGGCCATGATCGTGCCGCCCGAGCGTGACACGCCGGGAATGACGGCGAGCGCCTGCGCGAAGCCGAACAGGATGCCCTGACCCCAGTTCATGTCCTCGAGGGTGCGTTCGCGTTTCCCGGCCCAGTCGGCGATGCCGATGATGAGACCGAAGACGATGAGCATCGTCGCGGTGATCCAGAGGCTGCGCAGTGCACCCTCGATGTAGTCCTGGAAGAGCAGGCCGATGATGACGATGGGAATCGAACCGACGATGATCAGCCAACCCAGGCGCACCTCGGGGTCCCTGCGATCATGCTTGCCGACGAGTGCCTTGCACCATTTGGAGATGATTGTGACGATATCGCGCCAGAAGTAGACGACGACGGCCGCCTCGGTGCCGATCTGGATGATGGCGGTGAAGAACGCGCCCGGATCCGAACCGGGCAGCATAAGTTCGCCGACGATGCGCACATGCGCCGAGGAGGAGATCGGGAGGAACTCGGTGAGTGCCTGCACGATTCCGAGCACGGCAGCGACCAGCCAGTCGTACATACGACTCCTTGAGAATATGAGGTGGGAACGAAACCACGGTAGTCGCAGCATCGGGTAACCTCAAGAAGCATGAAGCACCAACGCCTCGGCACTACCGGTCTGGACGTCAGCGATGTGGGTCTCGGAACCTTCGAGTGGGGGCATCGGGTCGATGACCAGGTCGCCCAGCGCCTCGTCGATGAGTACAAAGACGCAGGTGGCAACCTCATCGAGCTGCCCAGCTCGGCTACGATCTCCGCCGAGGTGCTCGGACGGCTGAGACTTCCCGAAGAGATTCTGCTGCTGGCCCGGGTGGGCGTGTCCATCAGTGAACCCGGCCACATCGAGGCCGGACTCGGGCGCTCGAGAATCCTCAGCCAAGTCGATTCCCTGCTGCGCACAGTCGGTCGCGACCACCTCGACGTGCTCGTCCTCGACGTCTTCGATGCCGAGGTCGACCGTGCCGAGACCGCATCGGCGGTCGAGACCCTGCTCACTCTCGGGAAGATCCGCTACGTGGGCGTGTCCCACCACACCGGTTGGCAGCTGGCGGAGATGCGCGGGGCCGGGATTCCGGTCGCGTGTGTCGTCGCAGAATACTCGCTGCTCAACCGCGAGGCCGAGGCAGAGCTCGTTCCGGCCGCCGACTATGCGGGAGTCTCACTCATCGCCGGAGCGGGACTGGGGCGCGGAGTGCTCACCGACAAGTACCGGAACGCGACTCCCCAGGATTCGCGGTTGGCGGGGGAGCTGAGCGAATACGCCGGTGCCTACCTCGACGAGCGGTCGAACCGTGTGCTTGCCGGCGTCCGTCGTGCCGCGACCGCTCTGGGCGTGTCGACATTGGACATCGCCCTGGCGTTCAACCGACAGCACGGTATCGCGAGCACCCTGGTCTCGCCGCGCACTTCGGCACAGCTGGCCGAGGTCACCGCCAGCGAGGTCGAACTGGCGGATGAGATCGCCGAAGTGCTCGACCAGATCTCCTGGGGTCCGTCGGACTAGAGCGGCAGGTCCGACGCTCTGTCAGGCCCTCAGTCGTCCTCGTCGTCATCGTCGAGGAGGAACTCGTCATCGTCCTTGGCATCCTCGACGTCATCGAAGAGTTCGAATGGAGTGACTTCGTCGAACGCGGTGTAGATCGCGTCTTCGTAGATTTCGAAGGCATCGGCCAAAGCCATATAAGCGGCTTCGACTCGGGGGTCTTGGTCACCATTGCGGTGCGCGGATGCAGCGTAGTGCTCTCTCACTGCTTCGAGGAATGCGTCCAGGGCCTCACGAGGATCAGTGCTCATGACTCAAATGTATCCCAGGCCGGACCGTCATGTAAGTCTTTGAACTAGGCTGAAGACATGGCAGCTCTGTACGACCACCCCACACCCGATCGTTTCGTCGTCGGCACAATCGGACTCCCCGGTGAGAGGACGTTCCTCCTCCAGGCGAAGTCCGGCAACGCGCTGACGACCGTGGTCGTCGAGAAGGAGCAGGTCGAGATCCTCTCCGACCGGATCACCGAACTGCTCGATATGGTGATGATCAAGGATACGGCCGCGCGGGTGCCGCAGACGGCGCTCGACGATCTCATCGACAACGCCGGGCTCAACGTGCCCATCGAACCGGAGTTCCGCGTCGGCACGATGAGCCTGGGCTGGGACACCGTCAAGCACGAACTCGTCATCGAATGCTTCGAACTCACCGAGGCGGACGCCCAGGCCGGAACCTCCGCCGACCCCGATGACGACGAAGTCGAACGCGAAGTCCTGCGCATCGTCCTCGGCGCCGCCGCCGCCCGAGAATTCGCCCGCCGCGGAGAACAGGTCGTCAGCGCCGGACGCGGAGACTGCCCGTTCTGCTCCCTCCCGCTCGAACCCGACGGCCATCTGTGTCCCCGGGCCAACGGGATCCCGCGCGCCTGAACCGTGATGGACCACGGGATTCTCCTCGACGCACTGGCTGCGGGGGAGTGGACGGAGATGGGATCGATCCCACGCGCCAGCAACGACACCCGACTGCTCGTGCTCGAACACGAGGGCCGGGCGATCAAGGCCGTCTACAAACCCATCTCGGGCGAACGGCCCCTGCACGATTTCCCGGCACAGACACTGGCCCTGCGCGAGGTGGCGGCGTATCGACTCTCCGCCGCACTCGACCTGGGGGTCGTTCCGCCGACGGTTCTGCGCGATGATCTGCCCGCCGGCCGCGGATCCCTGCAGGCCTATGTCGAAGCCTCCGACGATGACGAAGCCGTGACCCTGTCGACGGTCAACGCGATCCCCGTCGATCACACACCGATCTTCGCTCTGCGCACCGAGGACGGACGCGACCTCGTACTCTCCCATTCCGTCGACGAGAGCCTGCGTTCCATTGCCTTCTTCGACCTGCTCGCGAACAACGCCGACCGCAAAGCCGGTCATGTCATCACCGGCAGCTGCCTGCCGAGCACCGCCGCGGCCGACATCGGCGTCTTCGGCATCGACAACGGACTGACCTTCCACAATGAGGAGAAGCTGCGCACCGTTCTGTGGGGTTTCTCTCGCACCTCGTTCTGCGCCGAAGAGATCGATGCGCTTCAGGAAGTCACCGCCATGGACGAGAGGCTGCGGACGCAGCTGAGCGACTGCCTGTCGGCAGACGAGATCGAGGCTCTGAAAGACAGGGCCGACCGGCTTCTCGCCGCCGAGTTCTTCCCCGACGCACCGGACGATCGCACCGCAATTCCCTGGCCGCCGATCTGAAACCGGCATCACTTCGCCTCGGAAGTGCCGAACGCCTGCCTCTCGGTTAGGCTGGGTGCCGTGAAGTCATGGCCCGAACCTCAACTGCCCCGTCTGACCAGCACCGGCAAGGTGCCTACGGTTTTTGATACGAGCACACGCAGCCCGCGCAGGCTGCGCGGATCCAAGCAGACCGCTCGACTCTACGTCTGCGGCATCACCCCCTACGATGCGACGCACCTCGGGCACGCCTCCACCTATGTGGCCTTCGACCTGCTCAACCGGATCTGGCGTGATGCGGGACTCGAGGTCGAGTACGCACAGAACACCACTGACGTCGACGATCCGCTGCTGGAGAGGGCCGACGCCACGGGAGTCGACTGGCGCGAACTCGCCTCGTCGCAGATCGATCTCTTCCGAGAGGATATGGAAGCCCTGCGGGTGATCCCGCCGGCGAACTTCATCGGCGTCGTCGAATCCGTCGACGAGATCGCCGCCGGCGTCCGCGATCTCGTGGACAAGGGGGCCGCCTACACTCTCGACAGCGGTGACGTCTACTACCGTGTGTCGACGCAGATCACCCCACCTTTCGGCACAGTCAGCCATGACGACGCCGAGACCATGGCAGCGCTCTCGGCCGAACGCGGCGGTGACCCCGAGACTCCGGGCAAGGAGAATCCCATCGATCCGCTGCTGTGGCGGGCCGAACGCGAAGGCGAACCGTCCTGGGACGGAGGCACACTGGGCCAGGGACGACCGGGCTGGCATGTCGAATGCACTGTCATCGCCGATCGGTATCTCGGCTTCCCCGTCGACGTGCAGGGAGGCGGCAGCGACCTCATCTTCCCTCACCATGAGATGAGTGCCGCCCATGCTGCTGCCTGGCGGGACACACCCATGGCGAAGACCTATATGCACACCGGAATGGTGGGCCTCGACGGCGAGAAGATGAGCAAGTCCAAGGGCAACCTCGTCCTCGTCTCGAAGCTGCGCGAGCGCGGAGTCGACCCCATGGCCATTCGCACCGTGATCCTGTCCAACCACTACCGCAGCGACTGGAGCTTCACCGAGGAGCAGCTGTCCATCGCAGAAGCACGCCTGCAGGCATGGAAGCATGCGGCCAAATGCGAATCAGAATGTCGCCAGGGTCTGCGCGAGCACATCATCGGCCTGCTGCGCGAAGCACTCACCGATGACCTCGACAGCCCGCGGGCTCTCGGGATCCTCGACGAATGGGCCGAACACTATGCGGACTCCGATCCGTCGGAGACAGCGGCCATCACCGGCGACCGAGTTGCCGACGCCGTCGATGCCCTCCTGGGCATCCGCCTGCTCGACTGATATCGCTCGACTAACAGCTCTCGGCGTTCACCGCCTGACCACCGGGAGTCGGCGATTCACTTATCGCGGCCGCGTTTGCGCAGATAGCGTTCGAACTCGGCCGCGATGGCGTCTCCGCTGGCTTCGGGCAGCTCCGTCGAATCGTTCTGCTTCTCCAGCGCTTGAACGAGCTCTGCCAGCCGGGGATTGAAGGAGACGAGTTCATCGGCGCCGAGCTCCCATGCCCGGCTCTCCTCCTCGAGCACGTGGATGTCGATTTCGATGCCGGCATAGCGTTCGACTGCCTTCGCCAACGCGAGTTCGGCTTTCGGCGACGGCGACTCGGCCAGATAGTCCGGTACTCCCACCCACAGGTTGACGGCGCGGACTCCGCGCCACCGGCAGGCGACGCCGAGGAGACCGAGAATGCCGATGGGGCCCTCATAGCCGTTGGCGTCGATGCCGAGCTCGGACGCAAGCTCTGCGTCCTCCGTATTGGCCACCACCGGCAGCGGACGCGTATGCGGAACCTCGGCATGGAGACCGCCGAGGAGGATGACGGCATCGTCATCGCCGACGTGGGTGAGGACGAGGGAGAGGAACTCCCGCCATTTCAATCCCGGTTCGTGACCGTGGATGACCGTGATCGACTGCTCGCCGAGGCGACCTCGGTGGACCGCGATGCCCGGCCAGGCGATCGACGCCGTCCCGTCCTCGTCGCGGATGATCTCGGGTTCGGAGAAGCGGAATTCGTAGAACCCATCGGTGTCGAGGATCTCGGAGTCGTCCAGGTGCCAGACCTCGATGAGATCCTTGACCAGCGAACTCGCCGCTTCGGAAGCATCGGCATCCTGACCTTCGAAGGCGATGAAGACGAGTGCCCCGGACCCGGATGGAAGAATACTCATGGTTCCAGACTACGCTGGGCGTATGACGAACCATGCATCAGCCGACCCTGCCGCCGTCCTGTGGGACATGGACGGAACCCTCGTCGACACCGAACCGTATTGGATCCGCGCAGAGACCGAACTCATGAACGCCCACGGGCTGTCCTGGTCGGAAGAGCAGGGGCTCGAATTCGTCGGAAACGAGCTGATCGTCTCCGCCCGAATGATGCGTGAGGCCGGGCTCGACCTGCCCGCCGAGGAGATCGTCGAGACCCTGATGGGCAACGTCATCGGACAGATCCGAGAGTCCGTGCCTTTCCGCCCCGGTGCGCTGGAGCTGCTGGCCGAACTGAAGACCGAAGGCATTCCGAGCGTCATGGTCACGATGTCGTACCGCCCGCTGGCCGAGGCAGTCATCGCCAGCTGTCCGCCCGACAGCTTCGCCGGTCTCGTCTCCGGCGATGAGGTGACCGCCGGCAAACCGGATCCCGAGCCCTACCTGCGTGGGGCTGCGCTGCTCGACCTCGCCCCTGCCGACTGTGTGGCACTGGAGGATTCGAAGCCGGGTCTGGCCAGTGCCGAGGCGGCCGGCACCATTGCGATCGGGATCCCGCATTTCATCGACCTCGAACCCCGTCCGGGTCGAACCCTATGGGAGACCCTCGAAGGCCGCAGTGTCGCCGACCTGCGACGACTCCGTGCGCAGCAGAGCGCCTGAGCTCTACGCTCCCACGATCTTCGTGATCTCCGGAGTCGGGGGAGCGGTGTTGCCCCACGCCGGGCACAGCGGCTTGAAGGTGCACCAGTTGCACAGCGGTGACTTCTTCGGCCGCCACCGGTCCGACTCGGCCGAGGCGATGATGTCCTTCCAGATGGCATCGATCTCGAACTGGGTCTGTTCGACCTCCGCCATCGTCGGATGAGACTTCAGCACGCTGCGCGAACCCAGGTACATCAGCTGCAGGGTGTGGACGAGCTCGCCGGAGAGTCGGTAGACGACGAGAGCGTAGAAGCCCATCTGGAACTTGGCTTCTCGTCCGTACTGAGGTTTCGGCTGCTTGCCCGTCTTGTAGTCGACGAGGCGCCGCTCCCCACCCGGGGCGACGTCGACGCGGTCGATGAACCCGCGCAGCTCGAGACCGCTGTCCAGTGTGGTGCGGACGAACTTCTCCGTCTCCTCCGGTTCGAGATGCTCGGGATACTCGAGCACGAAGTAGGAATCGATGAGCCGACGCGCCGATGTGAAGAACGTCTCCTTCTCCGATTCGCCCTCGAAGATCTCGAGCACATCCGGGTCCTTCTCGACGAGCTCGTCCCACGCCGGCATGAGCATCGTCTGCGCGAGCTCCGCCGTGCGCTCGGCCGCCGGTGCGGTGAACAGCTTCTCGAGCACCGCATGGACCACCGTGCCGCGGAACGCCGCCTGCGAAGGCGGCTCCGGCAGCTTGTCGATGCTGCGGAAACGGAACTTCAGAGGGCATTGGATGAAGTCATTGGCCCGGGAGGGCGACAAACTGGTGAGCTCGGCCATAACTCCACTGTAACGACCTGCACGGACACGACGTGGCGACCAGCGATGAGTGCGTCGTCGCTGTTAGGCTGAGTAACCGACCCTCAGTGGTCCGCTGACCACGACATCGACCGGAGGAACCCCTTCAATGGCCGCGAAAAACCACCACCCCGGTGCGTCATCGGGTCTGCGCCTGGGCACTGTCCTCGGCGCTCCGGTGATTCTGGCGTGGTCGTGGTTCCTCGCCGCCATCGTGATCACCATCCTCTTCACCCCGTGGCTCAACCAGGTCCGACCGGATCTGGGGATCGGGGCCTGGTTCGTCGCCTTCGCCTATGCGGTGCTCCTCTTCGCGTCCGTGTTCCTCCACGAACTCGCGCACGGCGTCGCCGGCCAGTTCTACGGACAGAAGGTCGCCGCGATCGAGCTGAACATCTGGGGAGGGTTCACCCGCTTCGAGCCCCAGATGGACAACCCGCGCGACAAAGCGGCGATGACGAGCTTCGTCATCTCCATCGTCGGCCCCATCGTCAACATCGTCCTGGCCCTGCTGGGATGGTGGTGTCTCAGCGCCGCCAGCCCCACCTCGGTGCCGTGGCTGCTGCTCATCGCCGTCACCTTCGCCAACGTCGCCCTCGGTGCGATCAACCTGCTGCCGGGCATTCCGCTCGACGGCGGCTGGGCGCTGCAGGCGATCATGTGGCGCATCACCGGTTCGCAGTTCCTCGGCACGATCGTGGCCAGCTGGGTCGGCCGGATCATCGCCGTCGGCTTCATCGGCTGGTCGGTCATCACCCCGCTGCTCCGCGGTGATCGGCCGGAACCGCTGACCGTGGCCTGGATGTCGCTCATTGCGATCATGCTGTGGTTCTCCGCCGGAGATGCCGCCACCCACGCTAAGCGGGCCCGGAAGATGGAGACCTACGACCTCTCCCAGGTCATCCAGCCCGCGATCGCCGCCACCTGGGATGCCGACCTGGCCGACACCCTCGACTATGCGAACACGCTCGGGAACGCGAAGGAGCGCACCCTCATCGTCGTCCTCGACCAGAAGGGGCTGCCGTACGGTCTCGTCGACCGGCACGCCGCAGCCGGTCGCCTCGCCGAAACCCTCGAAGCGGTTCCCGCCGGCGAGGTCGCCCGCCCTCTGGCCGGGTGGATCGGAGTGCCGAAGGACATCACGGCCCCGCACCTGCTCGAATCGCTCACCCACCGCCCCAAGGCGCAGTTCAGCCTGGTCATGGACGGCAACACCCTGGTCGGAGTCATCGACCTGCAGGAATTCTTCGACGAACTCCTGGCAGCCTGAGCCGGTTGTGTGAGGCAATCCTCACCAGCGTAGAGTGGACTCATCATGACTCAGCCACTGCATTCCCTGCCCCCGCGCGTTCTGAGCCGCGGAGAGAAGGTCCAGCTCACCGACCCCAAGGGGCGGATGCACACCTTCGTGCTCGCCCCGGGTGAGCACTTCCACACGAACAAGGGCCTCATCAGCCACGACGACATCATCGGGCGCACAGAAGGAATCATCGTCGCGAACACCGGGGGAGTCGACTTCCAGGTCTTCCGCCCGCGCTACGAGGACTTCGTGCTCTCCATGCCCCGCGGCGCCGCAGTCGTCTACCCGAAGGATTCGGGACTCATCGTCACCCTCGGCGATATCTTCCCCGGCGCCACCGTCGTCGAAGCCGGCGTCGGATCCGGAGCCCTGTCGATGGCGCTGCTGCGCGCCGTGGGCGCGACGGGATCCGTGCACTCGTTCGAACTGCGTGAGGAATTCGCCACGATCGCGGCCGGAAACATCGCCGACTTCTTCGACGGCGAACCGGACAACTGGTCCGTCACCGTGGGCGACCTCGCCGAAACTCTGCCGCAGACCTTCGGGCCCGGCAGCGTCGACCGCGTCGTCCTCGACATGCTCACCCCCTGGAACACGCTCGAGGCCGTCAGCGAAGCCCTGACACCCGGGGGAATCGTCATCGCGTATGTCGCCACTGTCCCGCAGCTCTCACGCTTCGTCGAAGCCCTGCGCGCTTCCGGCAAGTTCGCCGAACCCGAGTCCATGGAGGCCATGGTCCGCGGCTGGCACGTCGACGGACTCGCCGTCCGGCCCGACCACCGGATGATCGCCCACACCGGGTTCCTCATCATGGCCCGCCGAATGGCCGACGGCATCAGTCCGCTGGAGAAGAAGAAACGCCCCCAGGGAGCCACCGCGGCCGCCGAGGATGTGGCGGCGTGGACGGAGCCCGAAGTCACCGAGGCGGCGATCGGCACCCGCACCGCGCACGGCAAGAAGCTGCGCCGGGTGATGCGAGAGGCCGGCAGACGCCTGCGCACCGAGCCCGAGGACTCCGCAGATGCGCAGCCCACAGATGTCACAGAAAGCCCGACCAGCAACAGCACAGGGCCGAAGGAGGATCGATGACAGAGACCACGACCGAGGTGAAGAAGCTGCGCGAGGACACCGCGTCCCTGCGCCAGCAGCTCTACACAGCGGGCAAACGCAATGAAGCACTGTCGAAGACTCTGCGCACGGCCCGTGATGAGCTGAACCGGATCAAGGAAGAGGCTCGGCGCCTGACCGAGCCGCCGAACAACTGGGGCACGCTCATCGCGCTCGGCGAGAACGCAGTGACGGCCGATGTCATCGTCGGCGGACGACGCATGCGCGTGGCCGTCGCCCCCGAAATCGAACCCGAGACGCTGCGAGCCGGAGCCGATGTGCTCCTGTCCGAAGGCCTCGTCATCATCGGCACCGGCGAGTTCCCACCCGTGGGATCGGTCGTCAACGTCCGTGAGTTCGTCGACTCCCAGCGCATCCTCGTCGGAGCTCCCGGCGATGACGAGCAGGTCTTCACCCTCGCCGCCGGCCTCGTCGACGCAGGACTGCGCGTCGGCGATGCCGTCATCGTCGACACCCGGACCCATTACGCGCTGCAGGTCGTCGAGAAGCCCGAGGTCTCCTCGCTGCTGCTCGAAGAAGTCCCCGACATCACCTACCAGGACATCGGCGGACTGGCCGACCAGATCGAACAGATCAAGGATGCCGTCGAACTGCCCTTCGAACATCCCGAGCTCTACACCGAACACGGACTCAAACCGCCCAAGGGCATCCTGCTCTACGGCCCTCCCGGCTGCGGAAAGACGCTCATCGCAAAGGCCGTGGCGAACTCCCTGGCCGACCGCACCGGAAAGGTCCGCACGAGCAAGACCTACTTCCTCAACATCAAAGGTCCGGAGCTGCTCGACAAGTACGTCGGCGAAACCGAACGTCAGCTGCGCCTGATCTTCGCCCGGGCACGCGAGAAGGCGTCGGCCGGCTTCCCCGTCGTGGTGTTCTTCGACGAGATGGAATCACTGTTCCGCACCCGCGGCACCGGCAAGTCGTCGGACGTGGAGACGACGATCGTGCCGCAGCTGCTCACCGAGATTGACGGAGTCGAACAGCTCGACAACGTCATCGTCATCGGTGCGTCGAACCGCGAAGACCTCATCGACCCCGCGATCCTGCGCCCCGGCCGGCTTGATGTGAAGATCCGCATCGAACGCCCCGACGCCGAAGCGGCCCGAGACATCTTCGAGAAGTACCTCACCGCGGAGCTGCCCCTGCATTCGAGCGTGCTCGCCGGCCACGACACCCCCGCCGAGGCGGTCTCGGCACTCATCGACAGCTGTGTCGAACGGATGTTCGCAGAGACTCCGGAGAACGAATTCGTCGAGGTCAGCTACGCCGACGGGTCGAAGGAAATCCTCCACTTCTCGGCCTTCGCCTCCGGCGCGATGATCCACAACATCGTCGACCGTGCGAAGAAGGCGGCAATCAAATCGCTGCTCGACACCGGCGAGCGCGGCCTGCGCCCCGGCCACTTCGAGGATGCGATCGCCGAAGAGTTCAGCGAACACGAAGACCTGCCGAACACGACGAACCCCGACGAATGGGCACGGATCTCCGGGCGCAAGGGTGAACGGGTCACTCATCTGCGGATGATGCACCTCGACACGACCAGGGGAGCCCCGACAGTGCCGTACGAGACCGACATCGCCGAGGTGCGGCCCAACTCGGACCTCGTCTGAGAAGGGTCCGGTAAGAACGACGAGCCCGCCGCTTCCGTCAGCTGACGGAAGCGGCGGGCTCGTCTCGTTACCGGCCGTGCACAGTGCCGAAGGGGAAGATGCTCAACGGCTGCGCTTGCGGCGGCCCGAACCCCCGGAGACGGCCGTGGCGATGAGACGCCAACCGACCAGAGTGATGAGGTTGAGCGACGTCGCGACGATCATAAAGCTCACCGGCACCGACCCCGGATCGCCGCCGGCTCCGGTGACACCGCGCAGGACGAGTCCGACGAGGACGGTGATAGCCCAGACCCCGGTTCCCGTGGCCAACGGAGCGATCGGCCGATCCCAGACGGCCGTGAGCAGCCAGGCGATGACGAGGGCTGCGACGAACGGCCACGCTGTGGTCATCAGCCCCTGCGGATCGAAATTGTGAGAATGTGTGTAATGACCGACGATCGTGAACAGAACCACGAGGATGAGGTCGACGATCAGTGCGATGGGGAGATGAGATTTCTTCGTTGCCACGTCCCCGAGTCTAGACCTTGGAGGAGAATCAGATGCTCAGAGTCAGGCGCGTCATGGGAGCCGAGACGGAGTTCGGCCTCAGCCAGCCGGGCAATCCGCGAGCGAACCCGATGCGGGACTCGGCGCGTGTCGTCGACGCCTATGCCGGGCCGCGCGGACTGAAGTCGTCCCAGAACTTCTGGGACTTCGCCACCGAGTCTCCATTGGCCGACGCCCGCGGCTTCTTCATGAACATCGCCGACGCCGACTCCTCGCAGCTGACCCATATCCCGCAGGACGACGTCGAAGCCCAGTACCTGGCGAACGTCGTCACGGAGAACGGTGCCCGCTACTACGTCGACCACGCTCATCCCGAGTACTCGTCCCCGGAAGTCCTCACTCCACGCGATATCGTCACCTTCGACCGGGCCGGCGACCTCGTCGCCCTCGAATCGGTGCGGACCCTCGAGAAGAGCGCGGAACCGGTCAATCTGTACAAGAACAACACGGACTCCAAGGGAGCCTCCTACGGCACCCATGAGAATTACCTCGTCGACCGGTCCACGGACTTCGACGACATCGTCGCGGGCCTCGTCCCGTTCTTCGTCACCCGGCAGATCCTGTGCGGATCCGGACGGGTCGGCATCGGTCGCGAAGGCGAGGGCAAGGGCTTCCAGATCTCGTCCCGCGCCGACTTCTTCGAAGCCGAAGTGGGGCTCGAGACCACCCTGCGCCGTCCCATCGTCAACACCCGGGACGAACCACATGCCGATCCCGCGAAATACCGCCGGCTGCACGTGATCATCGGCGACGCCACCCTGGCGGAGCCTGCGACGTTCGTCCGCTTCGGTTCGACCTCCCTCGTCCTCGGACTCATCGAGGCCGGGCTGGCACCGCAGATCGAACTCGCCGATGCCCTGCAGGCACTGTGGGACGTCAGCCACGACCTCGACCTCAGGGCTCCGCTGGCGCTGAGCGACGGTACGACGACAACGGCATTGGAGATTCAAGAAGCCTTCTACTCCGCGTGCCTCGAACACGCCGATGCCGAGGATGCCGAAACTGCCGAGGTGCTCGCCGAATGGCGCCGATTCCTCGATGGGCTCTCGACCGACCCTACGACCCTGGCCGACTCCATCGACTGGGTCGCCAAATGGGTGCTGCTCGAGAGCTACCGTTCTCGTGAGGGAATCGACTGGGACCATCCGAAGCTGGCCCTCATCGACGTCCAGTACCACGATGTGCGCCCGGAGAAGGGACTGTTCCACAAGCTCGAACGAGCCGGCCGCATCCGTCGGATGACCACCGACGCCGAGGTCGAAGCCGCCGTGGTCAACGCACCCGACGGGACCCGCGCGTTCCTGCGCTCCGTGGCGGTCAGCCGCCTCGGCGAGGATCTGGTCGCCGCCAGCTGGGACTCGCTCGTGGTCAACGCGGGAGCCCTCGGTGTGGTGCGTCTGCCCATGCACGAACCGCTCAAAGGCACCCGTGAGCTGCTTGCCGATCGGGTGAAGGGAATCGAAACCGCCGAGGGCCTGCTCAAGGCACTCGGAGTGGATAGACTGAGTTCGAAGAACGACTGAAGGAGTGTGAGATGAGCTCGCAGGAACAGGTCCAGAGAGACAAATCGTCCGGTGGGGGAGACGCCCCCGTCGATCCGCCGGAGGCCGTGCAGGGACAGATCAACACTCAGAACGTCGATTCCATCCTCGACGAGATCGACGGTGTGCTCGAGTCGAACGCGGAGGAGTTCGTCAAGAACTTCGTGCAGAAGGGCGGCCAATGAGATGGCAGGATTCCCTCCTGCATTCTTGAGTTCGACGAGCAATTCGTTCGTCGAACTCGCCCGCTCCTCGGCGCCTGAAGCGCTGCCGCACCCCGGTGTGCGGGATCTGGCCGAACAGTCCCCGGAGGGCACGACGATCATCTGCTTCCGCACCGCCTCGGGCATCCTCATGGCCGGTGACCGGAGAGCGACGATCGGCAACCTCATCGCCTCGCACTCGATGGAGAAGGTCAAAGCCGCCGACGACTACTCCGTCATCGGCATCGCCGGCACCGCCGGGGTCGCACTCGACCTCATCCGGCTCTTCCAACTCGAACTCGAACACTACGAGAAGATCGAAGGCGCCCGTCTCTCGCTCAACGGCAAAGCCAACCGCTTGGCTGCGATGCTGCGCGGAAACCTCGGGCTGGCGATGCAGGGACTCACCGTCGTCCCGCTGTTCGCCGGAGTCGACGTATCCAGACCGCAGGGTCAGATCTTCAGCTTCGACGTCACCGGCGGAAAGTACGAAGAGCACCGATTCCATTCCATCGGCTCCGGTTCCGGTTTCGCCCGCGGGGCGCTGAAGAAGCTGTGGCGGGCCGACCTCGACCACGAGCAGGCGATTGGGGTTGCCGTCGAAGCCCTCTTCGACGCCTCCGACGACGACTCGGCGACGGGCGGACCGGATTTCGTCCGGCAGATCGCCCCGACGATCTTCACCGTCGACCTCGAGAACGGGGTCACCGAGGTCGATTCGGCCTCCGTCTTGGACACCGCCACCGAGGTCGTCGCCCGCCGCACGGCCACCGCCCGGTGATGACTGCGGCACCGTTACCGCGAAAGGACCGTCGATGAGTCAGGCACCGTTCTACGTCTCACCCGAACAGCTGATGAAGGACCGGGCCGACTTCGCCCGCAAGGGCATCGCCCGCGGCCGATCCGTCGTCGTCATGCGCTTCGACACAGGCATCCTGCTGCTGGCGGAGAACCCGTCACCGACGCTGCACAAGATCGCTGAGATCTACGACCGCATCGGCTTCGCCGCCGTCGGCAAGTACAACGAATTCGAGACCCTGCGCCAAGCCGGAGTCCGCTACGCCGACCTGCGCGGATACTCCTACGACCGCACCGACGTCACCGCTCGCGGACTGACGAACGCGTACGCACAGACGCTGGCCGGCGTCTTCACCACCGAGTCGAAGCCGTTCGAGGTCGAACTCGTCGTCGCCGAACTCGGACTCACACCGGAGACCGACCAGCTCTACCGGCTCAGCTACGACGGATCCGTCATCGACGAGACCGAACATGTGGCCATCGGCGGTCAGGCCGATGCGATCACGGCATCCCTGGCCGGGGTGCGCAGCTCACAGATGACTCTGCGCGAAGTATTCAACCACGGTGTGACCGCACTGGGAGCCGCGACCCAGGCGATCCTGGCCACCGACGCACTCGAGGCAGCCGTCCTCGACCGCACGACGACGAAGCAGCGGACCTTCCGCCGCCTCGACGACGCGGCGATGAGCGAACTGCGGGAGGACTGAATGGCACGCATCTACGGGCTCGAAACCGAATACGGACTCGCCCACACCGCCGACCCCGACGGACGTCGCATCGGCCCCGAGGAGATCGCCCGGTATCTCTTCCGTCCTGTCGTCGAATGGGGCCGGTCGTCGAACGTGTTCCTGCCCAACGGGTCGCGCCTCTACCTCGACGTCGGATCCCATCCGGAGTATGCGACCGCCGAATGCGATGATCTCGGGGACCTGCTCTCCCAGGACCGAGCCGGCGAAGGTCTGATGATCGACCTGCTGGACAAGGCCCAAACCGCGCTAGAAGTCGATGGCATCGGCGGACGCGTGCACATGGTCAAGAACAATACGGACGCGGCAGGCAACTCCTACGGGTCCCACGAGAACTTCCTCATCCGCCGTACCCTCGACTTCAACCGGCTGACCACGGTCCTGCTGCCCTTCCTCGTCTCGCGTCAGCTGCTCGTCGGTGCCGGAGCCGTGATCCCGCGCCGTTCGGCCTTCACCCCCGATGAGGAAGCCGACCGCTCGGAGATGATGTTCGGCCTCTCAGCTCGGTCCGACGTCATGTGGGAAGGACTGTCATCGGCGACGACACGGTCGCGTCCGATCATCAACGCCCGCGACGAACCGCACGCCGATGCGGAGAAGTACCGGCGGCTGCACGTCATCGTCGGTGATTCCTCGATGTCGACGGCCACCTCGGCGCTGAAGATCGGATCCGCAGTCCTCATGCTCGACCTCATCGAACAGGGCGCACGGATCCCGGAGAACGGGCTGCGCCACCCGGTGCGCGATATCAGGCTCGTCGCCCGTGATCTCACGGGACGGGTCGTGCTCGAACGCACCGACGGAACCACGACGACTCCGCTGGGACTGCTCGGCGACTACCGGGATCGGGCACAGCGGATCGTGGAGTCCGGGGAGCACAGCCTCGGCGATGATGATCTGGCCCACTACGTCATCGACCTGTGGACGCGGATGCTCACCGCCGTCGAATCGCAGGACTTCTCGACCGTGGACACGGAGATCGACTGGGTGATGAAACGCACCCTCATCGAACGGTCGCTGCAGCGCGGAATCACGGATATCGCCGATCCGCGCATCCACCGACTCGACATCGCCTTCCACGACATCACGCCCGCGACGGGGCTGTTTCCCAAGCTCGAGGCCGCGGGAATGGCGAAGAGTCTCGTCCCCGCCGAGGCAGCCGAACGATCGAAGGACGTACCGCCAGCGAGCACACGGGCGGCGATCCGCGGCGAATTCGTCCGCGCAGCCCATGCGGCCCGTCGCGACTACACCGTCGACTGGGTGCACCTGCGCCTCAACGACGAATCCGGTCGAGCCGTCGCACTCAAGGACCCGTTCGCCACGACTCACCCGCAGGCGGAAACACTCATCGCGGGCCTGTAAGATCGCCCTGTGATTCGGTCGAGCCCCTACCCGGGCGCGGCCTCGGCGTGACGAAAGGAAACCAGTGCGCACCAAAGTGCTCAGCGCCATCGCGGCGGGCCTGTTGCTGCTCTCGGCCTGCGGGCAGGGTGATGAGTCAGAGGACTCGACCACGCCTCCGCCGTCGGTGGCCGCTCAGGACGCGAAGTCGACCAGCCTCGACGACATCACCGTCGACGGCAAGATGGGGAAGAAGCCCAAGGTCAGCTTCGAAGCACCGCTGGTCATGGACAAGACCGAGAAGAAGGTGCTCAAAGAGGGCACCGGCGACAAGGTCGCCGACGGCGAGCAGGTCACGGCACAGATGACGCTGGTCTCCGGGACGACCGGCAAGACCGTCGAATCCAGCTACGATTCGGACTCCGCCGCCGGATTCCCCATGGACAAGTCCCAGATCTCCGAAGACCTCTACAACGCACTCATCGACGTCAAGGTCGGTTCCCGCGTGATGATGTCGCTCAACGGCAGCGCCCAGCAGGGGGAGGCGTCGCAGACGCTCGTCTACGTCATCGACATCGAGGACACGAAGAAGCCGCTGACTCGCGCCGAGGGGAAGAAGGCCGATCAGTCGGACAACCCTGTGACCGTGAAGTGGGGCGACGACGGCGCCCCATCGATCTCGAAGCCGAAGGGCAAGAAGCCGACCGAGCTCGAGTCGTACACGACGATCGAAGGCAAAGGCGACGAGGTCAAGAAGGGCCAGAGCGTCGCCGTGAAGTACTCCGGCTGGCTCTGGGACGACACATCGAAGACCTTCGACTCGAACTGGAAGAAGGACGGACAGCCCTTCGTCGTCGCCCCGGTCGGCGAGGCCCAGGTCATCGACGGCTGGAACGAGGGGCTCGTCGGCAAGAAGGTCGGCGACCAGGTCGTCCTCGTCGTCCCGCCGGACAAGGGGTATGGCAAACAGGGCAGCGAACCGTCCATCCCAGGTGATGCGACCCTGATCTTCGTCGTCGACATCCTCTCGGCCCAGGGCTGAGAACGTCCGATATCTCAACAGAACCGACACCAGGAGGAACACATGAGCAAGCAGAAGCCCGAAGTCGATTTCCCCGGCGGGGACGCCCCGACCGAGCTCATCATCACCGATGATGTGATCGGCACCGGCGCCGAGGCGGGACCCGGCGACACCGTGAGCGTGCACTACGTCGGAGTCGCCCATTCCACGGGCGAGGAATTCGACGCCTCGTACAACCGCGGCACCCCGCTGGAGTTCCGCCTCGGATCCGGAATGGTCATCTCCGGCTGGGACCAGGGCATCCAGGGCATGAAGGTCGGCGGACGCCGCACCCTGCAGATCCCACCGCACCTGGCGTACGGCGATCAGGGCGCAGGCGGAGTCATCCAACCCGGAGAGTCGCTGATCTTCGTCTGCGACCTCGAGAACGTGCGCTGAGACTCAGCCGGATCATCAGCACACGCTGATCCTGACTGAGGCGGCTGTGGCCGGGTTCTTCGGAACCCGGCCACATCTGTCTTCGCCGACGCGGAGGGGGATTCTGAGGAGATCAGGCGCTGACCTGTGTTCGACGCGGTCAGCGGCGCGCGAGCCCGGCGGCGCAGCGTCCAGCGGCGGCCGCTGCGAGGAACGACGCAGCATCGGCGGGCAGCTTCCTGCCCATTGTCGACAGACCCACAGGTGAGGTGCGCAGCGCTTCCCACAGCCCCATCAGATCGATGTCGACGAGATCATGCTTCCGGAGTCGATGCAGCTGCTCGGCCACAGTTTCGGCGACGACACCGGGATCCGGGTCCATCTCGGCTCGTTCCGCCTCGGTGAGGGTGGAGAAATCGGGCACCGGTACGGTCATCCCCGGTCGTGCGATCTCACTCAAGGGCGTCAGCGAATGATGGGAGATACCGAAATGGCGGCCGCGGGCATCGGCGTTCGACATCCGCAGCAGACCGATCGGATGCCCGCCGAGCAGAGCGGCGGCATTGAGGTGCTCTCCGGTGACCAGTCCCGAATAGCCGTACTTCGTGCCGGTGCCCAGGTTCCCTGGCCCCTGAGCGACGATGGTGATATCGGCACCCATCACGTGTTTGGCCGCGAGCAGTCCCGTGTGGATGGTCACCGCTTCGAGATCTCCGCCCCAGGCCTGACCTGTGCTGATCACGCCCTGAAGCCAGCCGGCGTCCTTGAGTCCGGCGACGGCCTGAGAGAACGGGGCCGGCAGAGCCGCACCATCACTGAGCACATAAGCCACCGACAACGACGGGTCGACGGCGCGAATGCCGGCAAGTACCGCGGGCAGAGCCGAATGCAGATCGGCCACGACCACCGGCATGCCACCGAGGCTGTCCGCCTCGGCGAGGGTGGAATGATGCTGCGACTCCTGATCGTCGACGCCGAGGACCATCGTCTGCAACGGCGAATAGCGGTCCTTGACCAGATGACCGGGGCCGTCCGGGGGATCTGCCGGCAGCGCATCGGGTAGGGCGACGATGAGACCGAAGCCACCGGTGCCCAGGCGCTTCGCAAGAGCCGAGACATTGACGATGACGGTGTCCCGGTTCTGCGGTTGCCCGACGGCATCGGTGTAGGCGACCGCTCGGATGGATCTCACATCGGTGCCGGGCACGGCCTCGTCCAGTTCGACCTCGACCTCTGTGTATCCTGGCCGGGTGGAGCGAATCGCTGCGACGATTCCTTTGCGCCAATGAATCATGGTCCCAAGACTATCGCCCGGCTTAGGTTACGGTGGAATCGTGAATACACCCCGCACCAGCAGACAGAGACAGCAGACCGAACGTCTGATGAATCTGCTGATCGCCCTGCGCGCTTCCCGCGGCTGGGTGTCGCGCAAGACGCTGATGAGCGCCATCGACGGCTATTCCGGACTCGACGAGGTCGCCTTCGATCGCAAATTCTCTCGCGACAAAGAGCTGCTGCGGCACATGGGCATCACCATCGCCACCCGGGCCGAACACGATGCCTATGGCGATGCGGGGGAGACGGGGTATCGGATCTCCACCGCCGACTATGCGATGGGCGACGTCGATCTCACCCCCGCCGAGGTGGCTGCCGTGACCGTGGCCGCCGCGTTCTGGGCGGAGACCGAACTCGGGGAGTCCTCGGCTCAGGCGCTGACGAAGCTGCGTGCTCTCGGCATCGACCTCGGCCAGTCCGCCGCCGGACCGGGAAGCGTCGACCCGGGCACCGCCGCGCACCGGCTGGCCAGCGCGAACTTCGCCACGGCCCTTCACCACATCAACGCCCGCGAAGCCGTCGGCTTCCGCTACCACAAACCCGGCCAGAGCGTGAGGAAAGTGCGTCTGGAACCCTATGCGCTGCTCAGCCGCGGTGACCGCGTCTACCTCTTCGGCTTCGATCTCGATCGCGAAGCTCGCCGCACCTTCCGGCTCTCCCGTGTTGAGGGAGGGATCGCGAAGCTCAGCGGCCGTGAACCCGGCGACTATGAGATTCCCGAGGACTTCTCCCCGCAGCTGGCGCTGCAGTCGAGTTCCGAGATGGCCGTCGTCGCCGAGGCGACGCTGCGCATCCGTGCGCACCGGGCCGATCCGCTGCGCCGTCGACAGATCCGCAGCGACGGAGACGACGTGATCATCGGGTATTCCGATGTCGAGGGCCTCGCCGCTGAGATCGTCGGCTTCGGGGACGCCGTCGACGTGGTCGATCCGCCCGACCTCGTGCGTGCCGTCGACCGCCGACGCGAAACGATTCGGGACTCGCTCAACCGCTTGGGAGGCACCAGTGTCCTCAGCGCGTGAACGCCTCACCCGGCTGCTCAGCCTCGTGCCCTACCTCGACGCGCATCCGGGAGCGGACCTCGAAGAGACCGCCGCCTATTTCGGCATCGACTCCGACACCCTCATCGACGATCTGCAGCTGCTCTTCGTCACAGGTCGACCCGGACATATGCCCGATGATCTCATCGACGCCTCCTGGGAAGGCGGGCAGATATTCATCTCCAACGCCGAAGAGGTCTCCGTGCCCGTGCGGCTCAGCGCCGAGGAAGCCGGCGTCCTCGTGCTCGCGCTCGATATGCTCTCTTCCCTGCCCGGACTCGATTCCGAAGCCGTGGCCACAGCAGCATCCAAACTGCGTGTGGCGGCAGGAGAGAACCTGCGCACCGCCGTCGACGTCAGCCCCATCGATGCCGACGAAGAGCTGCTGACCGCACTGCGACAGGCTGTCGAAGAAGGCACGGCGATGAGCATCGACTACTACGTCGGCTCCCGCGACGAACTCACGACCCGGACCATCGCCCCGACCCGGCTCGTACCTGGTGCTGACTGGTACGTCGATGCCTGGTGCTACTCGGCCGGAGCACCCCGCCGCTTCGCCCTGGGGCGCATCCGTTCCTGGGAACCGGCAGCGCATCCGCCGATGTCGGTCAGTGAGTCGACGACGAGCTCTTACGAAGTCACCCTCGGTCTCGGGGCCGCGGGAGCATGGCTGGCAGATGAACTCGACGTGACGAATCGCGAGTACCTCGACGGCGGTGACACGAGCGTACGCATCCGCCTGCTCGTGCATTCGGTGGATTGGCTCAGCCGGTTCCTGCTCTGCCATGCCGATGTCATCACCGAGATCGACGACACCGAAGCCGTTGCGGCCGCCCTGCGCAGGCTCGGCTGAGACGAAGACCGCGCCCGGATGTGGATGAAAGGCTCAGCCGCAGCGCGTAGAATCATCCACAGCATCAACAATCCAAGGAGCTCCCCATGAGACCAAGTTTCGTGCAGATCGCGATCGTGATCCTCATCATCGTGATCATCTTCGGCGCACCCAAACTGCCGCAGCTGGCCCGAAGCCTGGGACAGTCGATGAAGATCTTCAAGTCCGAAGTCAAGGACCTGCGCGACGACGACGAATCCGGCAAGACCACCGAGCCGGGAGCGCTCAACCAGAACTCCTCGACCGATTCCACCACGGCCACCGGTGAAACCACTGGTACCGAGGAGTCGCGGCGAGAGAAGCAGGACCCGCAGTCTCACGAGAAGTGAAAGAGAACAGCCAGCGGAAGCCATCTCGATCACGGAAGAGCAATCCTGAGAAGAAGATGCCCGTCGTCGGGCACCTCGTCGAGTTGCGCAATCGCGTCATCATCTCCGCCATCGCCATCGCTCTGGGCGCGGTGGCAGGCTGGTTCCTCTACGACCCTGTCCTCGACATCCTCCAAGAGCCGATCCGGACGATCCGTGACAACGGCGGACGGATGGCCGAGATCAACTTCGCCGGAGTCGCCTCTCCCTTCGACCTGAAGATCAAACTCTCGTTCTTCATCGGTCTCTTCCTCTCCTGCCCCATCTGGCTCTATGAGGTCTGGGCCTTCATCGTCCCGGGACTGAAGCGCAAGGAGAAGCTGTACTCCCTCGGTTTCCTCGGGGCAGCGATTCCGCTGTTCCTGGCCGGGTCGACCATGGCGTTCTTCGCTCTGCCCAATGCGGTGAAGGCACTGACCTCGTTCACCCCCGAGGGCGGCACGAACATCATCCCGGCACAGGACTATCTGAGCTTCGTGATGATCATCATCGTCGTCTTCGGACTTGCGTTCGTCCTTCCCGTGCTCATGGTGGGACTCAACATGCTCGGAATCCTGTCGGCGGAGAGGATCAAGAAATCGTGGCGCATCATCGTCATGCTCGTCTTCCTGTTCGCCGCGATCGCCACCCCGACTCCGGACGCCATGTCCATGTTCTTCCTCGTCATCCCCATGATGACCTTGTTCTGTCTGGCGTGGGTGATCTGTGTCTTCAATGATCGCCGACGTAAGAAGCGCCTCATCGCGCAGGGCCTGTGGGTCGACGAGGATGAACTGACCGACGAAGAGAAGAATGACTGACCCTACGCCGCTTTCGACCGACGCTTCTGCCGATGAACCGCTGAGCCCCTCGGCCGCCTATGCCGACTTCAAGGAGCGTGCGGAATTCGCCCGCACTCCCTTGGGACAGTTCATGGAGCGCACCGAGTTCGCCCTCGATGACTTCCAGATCGAAGCCTGCAGTCATCTGCAGGACGGCGAGGACGTGCTGGTCACAGCGCCGACCGGTGCCGGCAAGACGCTCATCGCGGAGTTCGCTGTGGAATTGGCCCGCGGCGAGGGCAAACGGGTCTTCTACACGACCCCGATCAAGGCGCTGAGCAATCAGAAGTTCAATGACCTCGCAGAGGTCCACGGGGCGGAGAACGTCGGGCTGCTCACCGGCGACACATCGATCCGCCGCGATGCGCCGATCATCGTGATGACCACCGAAGTGCTGCGCAATATGCTCTACAACGACGTGTCTGGTCTCTCGGACCTCGGCTTCGTCGTCCTCGACGAAGTCCACTACCTCGCCGACCGATTCCGCGGACCGGTGTGGGAAGAGGTCATCATCCACCTGCCGGACCGAGTGCAGATGGTGTCTCTGTCGGCGACGGTGTCGAATGTGGAGGAGTTCGGGGCCTGGCTGCGTGAAGTCCGGGGACCGACGACGATCGTGTCCACGAGCCACCGGCCGGTGCCGCTGGTCAATCACGTCCTGGTCGGCCACCGGATGTACGACCTGTTCACGCACAGCGATTCCGACCGCATCGATCCGGCACTCAACCACGCCACTCGGACACACGGGGGACCGCGGTCGAAGCGCGCACGTGCCACCCGTGCCCGATTCCGCCGTCCCAGCCGCACTCAGGTGGTGGCATCTCTCGCCGAGGCGGCCATGCTCCCGGCGATCATGTTCATCTTCTCCCGCAATGGCTGCGATGAAGCCGTCGAACAGTATCTGAGCACGGGCACCGATCTGAACTCTCGGGAGGAGAAGACGATCGTCAATGCCGCCCTCGAGTCGCTGCGCGACGATCTCGCCGACGAAGACCTCGGCATCCTCGGCTATCACACCTTCCGTGAGGGTCTGCTGCTCGGAGTTGCTGCGCACCATGCGGGGATGATCCCGCAGTTCAAACAGCTCGTCGAGGAGCTGTTCTCGCAGGGAATCATCAAGGTCGTCTTCGCCACGGAGACGCTGGCGCTGGGCATCAACATGCCTGCGCGCACCGTCGTGCTCGAAAAGCTCGTGAAGTTCAACGGCGAAGCACATGTGATGATCACCCCGGGGGAATACACCCAGCTGACCGGACGAGCCGGTCGCCGCGGAATCGACCGCATCGGCCATTCGGTCGTGGTCTGGCACCCGACCATCGAGGTCAGCGAGCTGGCAGCCTTGGCCTCGAACCGTTCCTACGCACTGAATTCGGCGTTCGGGCCGACCTACAACATGACCGCGAATCTGCTGTCGCGAATGAGTTCGGACGAGGCAGCCAAGGTGCTCGAGACCTCCTTCGCCCAGTTCCAGGCCGATAAGGCCGTCGTCGGCCTGGCCCGGAAGGTGCGCAAGAACGAAGCCACGATCGAGGCGTACGAGAAGTCCATGCACTGCGACCTCGGTGACTTCTCCGAATACGCCGGACTGCGCCGGGCGATCTCGGATACGCAGAAGCAGGAGACCCGGACGAAGTCGCGGAACAGGCAGCGCGACATCGTCGAATCCCTCACCGCTCTCAAGATCGGCGATGTCGTGACGATGCCGGCCAAACGGGTCGGCGGACGCGCAGTCATCATCTCTCCGATGAGCAACAAGGACGGTGTCTCACGACTGCCCACCGTCCTCACAGAGCAGGGCAAGGTGTGGCATCTGCGACCCCACGAGGTGACCGAACCCGTCGCCTCTCAAGGGCGCGTCCGAGTACCGAAGAAGTTCAACCACCGGCAGGCAGGCGACCGCAGGCAGCTGCTGTCCATCCTCGAATCCGCCGTTGCCGACGGCAGGGTCGATGCGGAAGCCCATTGGGAATCGACCCGAGAGCATCAGGGGGAGAGCACCACTGTCGCCGAGCTCCAAGCGCAGATGCGGGCACATCCCTGTCACGACTGCCCGGACCGGGAACTCCACGCCCGGTGGGCCAACCGTGCGGACAAACTCATCCGGGAGAACGATTCGCTCATCGCCCGGATCGAAGGCCGCACCACCTCGATCGCTCTGGTGTTCGACCGAGTCCAGGATGTGCTGCGCGGGCTCGGGTTCGATCCCGAGCACTCGACTATGCTGCGTCGGATCTACGGCGAACGGGATCTCCTGGTGGCACTGACGATCCGCGCCGGATTGTGGGACAGACTCAATGAGCCGGAACTTGCGGCCTTCGCATCGATCTTCGTCTTCCAGTCGCGCAGGGACACCCTGACCGCACATCGGGCTCCGAGCCCCGACCTCAAGGCTGTCTGCGACGAATCGGAGACGATCTGGCGTCGGCTCTTCCACCTCGAAGAACAGCATGCTCTGACCACGACTGACGAACCGGACCGTGGGCTGATCAGACCGATGTACCGGTGGACAGAAGGCAGAACCCTGTCGGAATCACTGCGGGGCAGCGATATCGCCGCCGGTGACTTCGTCAGATGGGCCAAGCAGAGCCTCGATCTGCTCGGTCAGGTCGCGGAGGTCATCGACGCGGAGACCGCAGTGCGCGTTCGTCGCACCATCGAAGCCATTCGTCGCGGAGTCGTCGCCGACTCCTGAGCGTCACCGCGTCTGCGCTCTCCGCCGGGGGAGCGCAGACGCATCGTCTTCGTCTCAGCGGCGGACCTTCTTCACGATGTTCTCGATATCGGAGCCGAACGCGTTCTCCGTCGTCAGGTAGGTCCACGTCGACGACGGGCGTTTGAGTCCGTGCGACTCGAGGTCGATTCCCTCATCGGTGATCGTCGCTTCCTCGATCGTCGACTTCGAATCGTCGATGACATCGGACCAGAACGATGAGAAGACCCGAATCGACTCGGTGTTGAACGCCTCGTGCGGCTTCTCCCTGGCGAATGTGCGCAGGTGGATGCCCTCACGCAGATCGTTGAGGAAGGCGAGGTGATCAACCCAACGCGCGTCGAGGTGGAAGAGCATGACCTCTCGCAGCACCGAGTCCAGCAGCTCCTCGGAGTGGTCCTGCGCGATCTCATCGGCACGGTCGCCGAGCTCCTTGCGCAGCTGCTCGACGGGCTCGTCGTCCTTGCGGATCTCGGCTCGGCGCTCAAGGACGAGCTCGCGCTGTTTGGCCATGAGCTCGTTGAAGCGCCAGGTGTCACGATGCAGTGCGGTGTTCTGTCCCTCAGCGATGCGCTGAGCGTGTTCGACGAGGCCGAGCGCGCGCTTGGATTCGATGAGACCCGTCTCATCACCTTCGGAGACGAAGCGTTGGATCTCGGGAACCCTGGTGACCAGTTCGTCTTCGAGGCTGGTGAAGAACACGGACGTGCCGGGATCGCCCTGACGACCCGCGCGACCGCGCAGCTGGTCATCGAGTCGGGACGACGGATAGCGACCGGCACCGATGACGAGGAGGCCCCCGGCGTCAGCGACCTCGTCGTCGGCCAGACGGATGTCCGTTCCGCGTCCGGCCATCTGCGTCGACACCGTCACCGCACCGGGGGCACCGGCTTTCGCGATGATCTCCGCTTCCCGGGAATCGTCCTTGGCGTTGAGGACGGCGACGTCGATTCCGCGTTCGGTCAGCCGTTCGGCCAGCGACTCGCTCTCGGCCACCGAGGAGGTTCCGATGAGAACGGGACGGCTGCGGGCATGATGGTCGGCGACTTCTTCGACGATCGCTCGTTCCTTCGACTCCTGATAGGTGAACAGGCGGTCGGGTTCGTCCACGCGGACCACGGGCAGGTGCGTGTCGATGGGCACGATCTCCAGCCCATAGAATTCGCGCAGATCGTCCCCGACGGCCAGTGCGGTGCCGGTCATTCCGCAGACGGTCTGATATCCGTGGATGAGCTCTTCGACCGTCATCTGATCGAGGATCTCACCGCTGTCGGTGGCGTCGAGGCTCTCCTTGGCTTCGACCGCGGCTTGGAGTCCGTCCGGCCAGCGCTGGAGTTCGGCGACGCGGCCTCGGGACGAGGAGATGAGTTTGATCCGTCCATCCACGACGAGATAGTCGACGTCGCGTTTGACCAGCGCCCTAGCGTGGAGGGCCAGGTTGACGGCGGCGAGAGTCTCGGAGTCCTCTCCGAAGAGTTCGACGTCGAGTTCCTCCTCGACCCGGTCGACTCCGGCGTCGGTGAGTGAGACGGCATGCCTGTCGGCGCTGACCTCATAGTCGGTGTCCGGGCTGAGCTGGGACACGAGCGCTGCGATCGCGGCGTCGGTGTCCTGGACACTCGAAGAACCGGCGAGGACGAGCGGCACACGCGCCTCGTCGATGAGCACGGAGTCGGCCTCATCGACGATGACGACATCGTGTTCGGGAACCCGCTGATCGGCATCCTCGGTGAGGAACCGGTCACGGAGGACATCGAAGCCGACCTCGGTGACCGAGGCGTAGACGACCTCGGAGCGGTAGGCTTCACGGCGTTCGTCGTCGCCCTGCGCGCCGGAGATCGCGGCTGACTTCACTCCGAGGAGGTCGAAGAGGGGCTTCATCCAGTTGCGGTCACGGACGGCCAGGTAGTCGTTGACGCTGACGACGTGCACGCGTCGTCCCTGCAGTGCGTAGCCGGCTGCGGCCAGCGCACCGACGAGGGTCTTGCCCTCACCGGTGGCCATCTGCACGATGCTGCCCTGCAACAGCCCGACGAGTCCGCGAAGCTGTGTGTCATAGGCGCGTTCGTCCAGAACACGCTCACCGGCCTCGCGCGCCAGAGCACAGTAGCGGATGAGCGTCTGCTGATGTGTGCCCGAACCGAAGACCTCGCCGGCGGCTTCCGTGAGCTCGGCATCGCTGAGCTCGGAGAATTCGCGCCCGGCCGCGTCCAGATCGGCGACGGCGCGCTCGAACCAACCTGTCGTCTTCTCCGCATGAGAGCCGGGTCGGTTGAGCAGGCGAGAAAAGAATCCCATTGTCGTCCTTCGTCGTTTGTACGTCGATGTCGAGTCTAGCGTTCAGGACATGGGCCACGAACCGTCGACGACGGCCTCGGCGTTGCCCTTCTTCCGCAGCCAGGCCTGCAGTCCTGCCGCCTGTGAGCGCTTCCAATCGGCCTGTGCGGCCATGATCTCATCGTTGCTCATCGCTGAGATTTCCGTCGACTTTTCGGACAATGCTCGGGAAATGTCCAGAGCGGCCAGAGCGTCGGCGGCAGCATCATGGGCGTCGAGGAGTTCGACGCGGTAGGTCTTCGCCGTCTCGATGAGCGTCCGTTTGCCCTT
Organism: Brevibacterium sediminis; assembly: GCF_013623905.1. Taxonomy (GTDB): domain Bacteria; phylum Actinomycetota; class Actinomycetes; order Actinomycetales; family Brevibacteriaceae; genus Brevibacterium; species Brevibacterium sediminis. The sequence continues at coordinate 668,864 of NZ_JABKDD010000001.1, read as the reverse complement.
GCGGTAGGGATCGATGTGCTTGTCGACGACGAAGGTGTCGACGATCGTCGGGATGATCGAGGGAAAATCGATGTCCGGGCGGTGGCGGGCCACCTCGGCGGCCATCACACTGAGGTCGTAGACGACGTTGTGTCCCACGACGACGGCGCCCTCTTCTCTCAGTGCGGCGAATTCTGCGCACAGCTCGCTGATGACCTGAGTGGCGGCCGCTCCGTTGGCCTGAGCGAATTCGGTGGTGATGCCGTGGACCGCCCGCGCCGACTCGGGAATCTCGATCCCCGGATCGGCTAGCCACGTGCGCACCTGATCCGCCGAGTCGACAAAGGCGGCGGTGACGATTCGAGCGGTGGCCGGTTCGACTCCGGTGGTCTCGAGGTCGAAGCCGACGAGCCGCGACTGAGCCCACGAACCGTCGGTCCCGTTCCGTACTGTTGACTCAGCTGACACGGCAGACTTGGATGGCAGGGACGCTGTCGCTGTGCTCCCAGGTGCCGCGGAGTGTGCGGAAGCCGCACCGGCGGTCCCCGACACGGATTCGAGAGCACTGGTGAGATTGTCGACGGAGCGGCGGATGTTCTGCCCCTCGGCCGCAGCTTCGACCCCGGCGCGGTCGAAGCTGTTCGGGACGCGGTCGAGGTCGATGCCGTGCTCGACGTCGGTCAGGCAGCGCATGACCTCCAGAGTCTTGTAGAGACTCTCCTCGACCTCGATGATCGTTGCGGCTCGCTTCGGACTGAGCCCGCCGGTCTTCACCCCGGCCTTGGCGGCCTTGACGATCGATTCGAGGGAGCCGAAGTTCTCCAGCAGCGTCGCGGCGGTCTTCTCCCCGATACCGGGTGCTCCGGGAAGCCCGTCGGACGGATCGCCGCGCAGAGCGGCGAGCTCGCGATAGCGGGCGCCGTCGGGCACTCCGTAGGCGGTCGGAAGGTCGGTCTGTGCCAGGGCTTCCCACTCGCCGCCTTTCCGGGGGCGCAGTACGCTGACTTCGGCGGACGAGTCGAGCAGAGCCAACAGATCGCGGTCGGGGGAGACGATGATCACAGGGGTTTTCGACTGGGCAGCCATCGTGGCGATGACGTCATCGGCTTCGGTCCCGGCCACCTCGGCGATGGGAATCCCCGCGGCTGTGAGGACGCGGTTCATGATCGGCAGCTGCACGGCCAGCTCAGGTGGGATCTCCGTGCCGGCTTCTTCGTCCTTGACGCGTGCCGCCTTGTACTCGGGCATGATCGCGGTGCGGAAGGCCGGACGCCAATCCGCGTCCATCGTCGCGATCACACGATCGGTGTCGAACCGGCGCACCATCTGCGCGACGGTGTCGAGCACCCCTCGAACGGCGTTGACCGGGTGACCGTCGGCATTGACGATCGAATCCGGCACCGAATAGAAGGCGCGGTAGTACAGGGCTGGAGTATCGAGCAGAACCAAGGGCTTCACATCAGGTGACGATACCCGACCCTCCTGACACAGGTGTAGCCGCAACGGCCGACGGTGTAGCCTGTCGGCTGTGACTATGTACTTTGGTGGAGATGTTTACAGCAGTGTCGATCCGTTTGCGACGGCGTTGGGATATGAGGACGGGAAGGTCTCGTTCATCGGTTCCGATGAAGCGGCCAAGGCTCTGGACCCGGAGGCGATCGACCTCGGTGAGGGCTTCCTCACCCCGGGATTCGTCCATGCCGGGCTGATCGTGGACGACTCGGCCCCGTCGGCAGCCGACCTGTACGCACAGGGTTTCACCCATGTGCACGCGATCGGCACCGCCGAGGCGGTCGCCCGGTTCGCCGCCGACACTCCTGAGGCACTGTCGATCGTCGACTACCCGCAGCTGGACTCCGGTTCCGTTGGGTCCCGTCGCGCCTCGATCACCGCCGCTGACCTGCTCGGACTCGAGGAGCTGCCGGCACTGAGCCTCTTCATCCTCGTCGCCTCGGACGCCCAGCTCACCGAGGTGCTCGAGACCCTGCGAGCCGATGCCGCTCATGCCCAACGCCACGGGTACCGTCTGCGCCTGGACTTCTCCGTTCCGGACGATCAGGTTCAAGCCCTCGGCCGCAGCGGAATCGCCATCACCCTCGACCCTGCTCGCCCGCAGCCCTTGGCTCAGCTGCTCGCCGCCGGAGCGCAGGTGTCCTTCAGCCATTCCCAGACCTCTCCCTGGGCAGGAGTGCGGGATGCCGTTGTCGGCGACGGAGGAATCGGCGCTCGTGCGGCCTTCAACGCTGCCACCCGCTTCGCCCACCGCGCGGCCGGTAATCCCGAAGGCGGAGTGCTCGCCCCCGGTGCCGATGCCGATTTCGTGCGCTGGAAGGTCGACCGGCTCGTCGTCCAGGTCGCCGACCCGCGCGTCGCAGCCTGGAGCACCGACCCGCGGTCGGGAACGCCTGGGCTGCCCGAACTGTCTCCCGATGTGGCGCTGCCCACCCGGGTGGAACTCTGATCTGAAACCGATGCTTCGGCCTGTCCAGCCGACACGCCGATGGACTGAAAATTCCGGTTTTTCAACTAAGCCTCTGACCTGCAGTTTCAGCCATCAGCCCAGGTCACAGCGATTTTGCAAAGTCTCCGGCGGCCACTAGATTCGACGTGAACATTCCGCTTGACGTGGGATGGAGTCGGCACTCCCGTCAATAGATAACTCGCTGCTGCGGCAGCGTGGTCCGAAGGCGGGGGTGTCGACTCATTGTCTGGGGCGACTTCCGCGTATCGTGGAGTCCGTGCTTTCCAAGATTCTTGTCGTCATCCCCACTTTCAACGAACGTCTCGCCCTCCCCGTGACATTGGCCGGACTGTTCGAACAGCAGCCCGAAGTCGACGTCCTCATCGTCGACGACGGCTCTCCCGATGGAACCGGCGAGTGGGCCGATGAGCAGGCTGAGAAGGACCCCCGCATCAACGTCCTCCACCGCAGCGAGAAGTCAGGGCTCGGAATGGCCTATATCGCTGGATTCGAATGGGCATTGGAACGCGACTACGAGATCATCTGCGAGTTCGATGCTGACGGTTCTCACCGTTCCCTCGACCTGGGGCAGCTGCTCGACGCCGCGGGAGAAGGACGAGGGGACCTCATCATCGGCTCACGGTGGGTGCCCGGCGGCGAGATCGTCGATTGGCCGAAGTCGAGATACTTCCTCTCCCGCGGCGCGAACGTCTACGTCAACGCTGTCATGGGTCTGGGAGTCAAAGATGCGACCGCCGGTTTCCGCGCGTACAACCGCGCTGTGCTCGAGGCACTCGATCTCTCCGGTGTGCAGTCGCAGGGATACTGCTTCCAGATCGACATGACCTACCGCACCGTCGAAGCCGGCTTCCGCGTCGCCGAGGTGCCCATCGTCTTCGTCGAACGCGAGCTCGGTGAATCGAAGATGAGCGGCTCGATCATCTCCGAGGCGTTCACGAAGGTTGCGAGTTGGGGCCTGACCCGCCGCCGCAGTCAGCTGCGCCGCCTGCTGACCCGTTCCACCCCCACCACCTAAATTCCCCCTCTTACTACCTGACGGCGGCCCAGCAACCTCGCGCGAGGTTGCTGGACCGCCGTCAGGTAGCAATAAGGGGTGCAGGTCGGTTGACCTGCACCCCTTGTGTGCTCTTGTTGTGGTTATATCAGCTCTGGGCCGGAACCTCACCGCGACGGATTGCGAGGCGCTCGTCGAGGAGCACCTGGAGTTCGTCGAAGGATCGGCGTTCCAGGAGCATGTCCCAGTGGGAACGCACATGCTTGACGGGCTCGCCATCGGGTTCGTTGACTCCGACGCGGACGCCGATGCCGTGGATTCCCGAATCCCAGGTTGAGGGGACTTCGGCTTCGATGGAGAACGGCACCTTGAAGCGGGTTCCGTCTTCGCATTCGAATTCGACCATCTGGCGGGGTGCCGGCTCGACGCCCTCCTCGGTTTCGAGGCTGCGCGAGCCCAACTGTGTTCCGCGGAGACTGCGTTCGCTCATATCTAAGACCTTCCGACTCGACTGCACACCTTGGACGCAATGTAACAGTCTACCGTGCTCGGATATTCCTCGCCGACCGGGAGTGATCCATTCCTCGACCGGAATCTCGACTCAGCCGCGTCGGCTGGCCAGCACGTCGAGGCCGAGCTCGACATCATCGGTGACGATCCCGTCGACTCCGAGGTCGAGCAGCGACCGCATCGTCGCCTCGTCGTTGATCGTCCAGACGTGGACGAGCAGACCTGACCGGTGAGCCCGGTCGACGAAGTCGGCAGTCACCACAGGGACCCGTCTGAACGACACCGGAACCTGGAGGGCGTCGGCTCCGGGCGGGAGGGGAGCAACCCCGTGGTCGGGAATTCCCGGCAGTCGGCCGAGGGCGAAGAGGGCGGTCTCCGTCGTCCCCGTCGACGTCCGCACACCGGGCAGAGCTATGCGCAGCCGTCGGAGCGTTGCGGAATCGAAGGAAGCGAGGCGGATGCGGTCGGCGGCATGGAAATTGTGAACGAAGCGGATCATCGGGCCGATGCTGTGGGCGGCTTTGACATCGATGTTCCATCGCACGTCCGGCAGTGCTTCCACCAACGTCTCGAGGCGGGGGAGTCGACCGCCCGCGAGGAGTTCGACTCGGTCGAGCTCGGCTGCCGGCAGTTCCCGAATGGTGTGGTCCAGCCCGGCGATGCGATTGAGGTCGGCATCGTGTGCGGCGAAGAGGATTCCGTCGGCGGAGGCGTGGACGTCGGTCTCCATCCACTCGACTCCGGCCGACGCCGCAGCGGCGAAGGCCTCGAGGGTGTTTTCGCTCATCCCCGGCCAGAGGCCGCCTCGGTGCGCGATGATCTCTGGGTCCGCGATGACCTCCCGCTGGGAATTCATGGTCCAATCCTAACCAGGGTGTTGATTTCGCCGAGGCTGTGTTCAAGGATGGAGCCATGAGCTCACACCGCGAACCCATCGAACCCGACGACGTCATCGACGCGACCGCGAAGACCCCGACCGAACGCGCCCGCCGGGCCGCCGGACGCGCTTACAGCGTTGCGAGCAGCGGTGTGAAGAACGTGCGGGAGGCGGCCTCGACCTCCCGCCTCATCGAAGCCACCGAGAATGGGGTCAACCGTGCACTGGGAAGCGTTTCGCACGCGATCGATGATGCTGTGCGCAGCGGCAAGGTCGAACGCGCCTTCGACCGGGCGCAGGAGACCGTGACGACGGGAGCCGAAGGTGTCCGGAAGCTGGTGACACGCAAGTCCCGCTGACCGGGCAGACTCCACCGGCCTGGATCTGCGCAGCTCGCGCACCGCGTTCGAGAGGCGGCGGTTGACCAACTCTCACCGAAGCACTCAGTGAGCAGACTCTCATCCATGTGGCACACCATTTCGGTGTGCCACATTGCTTTTGTAACAGTTCCTTAACTAGAATCTGTGAAGATAACGATCAGATAACTTGGAGTTTCTCCTCGAGCGCACTGCTGCGAGAGGTCTTCCCATTACATCTCCGAGTTGCCGAGACACTCTCTGATGACGACGAGGAACACCACTGTGGGCAGACACTCAGCACCGAGCACCAAGAAGACCGGGTCGATCTTCTCAGCGCTGACGGCGAAGAAGAAGACCGGACGCCACGCACCGACCGACCGCCTGAACACCGCCGGGGGAGTGCTGGCAGCAGTCCGCACCCGTCCGGTGCTCTCCGCCTTCATCGTGCCGACCGCCGCAACGGCAGCCGTCGTCGCTTCGAGCCTTGCAATGGTGCCCAATGATTCTTCCACGGGCGGCCAGGTCGTGGCCGAAGCGCCGGCCGAAGCCCCCGCCGTCGCCGTCTCCGAACCGACCAAGGCCGCGGATGAATTTCTCGCTAAGGCGAAGAAGCAGGCCAAGGAGAAGCCCGCAGAAGTCACGATCGACACCCATATCGAGACACCGAGCCCCGAGCCGTCGAAGACCGCGGACAAGAAGGATGAGGGCTCGACCGGCGGCGGAGAATCCTCTGGCGACGAGGGTTCGTCCGGAGGGTCCGCGGATGAGAACGACGGACCTTCGAACTCCGGCAAGTCGGCCGGCGAATCCGGCAGCTGCCCCATGTCCTACTACGGCGGCGGTGACGGATTCGACGGGAAACAGACCGCAAACGGCGAGATCTTCGATACGAACAAGCTCACCGCGGCCCATAAGACCCTGCCGTTCGGCTCCAAGGTGAAGATCACGAACAGCGCGAACGGAAAGTCCGTGACGGTGCGGGTCAACGACCGAGGCCCCTACCACGGCAATCGGTGCTTCGACCTGTCCAAAGCCGCCATGGAGGCCGTCGGCGGCGTCGGCGCCGGGCAGATCAACGGCAAGTACGAAGTGCAGTGACCCGGGCGGTGAGCTGCTGACTGCTCACGTCACTCATTGAGCTCCGCCGCGGCCCATGCATGATCGTGCAGGTCGCGGCGGAGCTGTTTTGGCGAGAGGACTTCGACCCCGGGCACGGTGACGAGCTGGCTGACGGCCACCCCGGCGGGTTCCATGGGAAGGTCGATCTCGATAGTGTCGCGATCCGTCCGCCCCGAGTCGATGGCGTCCTCGGTGAGTCGGCCCGGAATCGCGCGCTTAAGGTCGTCGATCTGGGCCACGGGCAGCCGCAGTCTCACGAGTATCCGACGAATCGAAGCATCGAATTCAGCCTGCGCCCCCGTCCAGTAGTCCGCGAGGTCGAAAGAAGGCGGGGGAGTGCAGTCGAGGAATCGCAGCTCGGCCGAGCCGATCCGTGAGACTCGATACGTTCGGGGACTGCCTCCCGGCGGCTGCGCCGCGAGATACCAGCGACCAGCCTTGACGACGAGTCCCAGAGGCAGCAGTGTGCGCGATCGCAGATCGTTCCGTCCGCGATATGTGACCTGCAGTCCCCGCTGAGTGCGCAGTGCGGTGACGATGGTGTCGAGCTGCTCGGGATCCTCCTTGGCCATGAACCAATCCGGCCCGTCGACGAGGATGAGCTGCGAGAATGCCGATGACGATTCGGCGAGGACTTTCGCTCGGGCCGTGGCCAACGCGGACGAGAAGCCGAGATCGGCCGCGGCGGGGGAGCCGATGAGGAGGGAGTCGAGTTCGTCCCGGGTCAGACCCGCCACAGGCGAGACCCAGTCGCCGAGGAGGCTGATCCCGCCGCCGGGCCCCGCCTCGGTGATGACGGGCACGCCCATCCGCGACAGCTCACCGAGGTCACGGTAGATCGTCCGCTCGGTGACCTCGAGACGTTGCGCGAGATCGGATGCCGTGATCGGCCGAGAACGCGCACCGAGGATGACGATCTCCGAAACGAGGCGAGCAGCTTTCATAATTCCGAGAATAATGAAGGACACTGACACGAGATGTCAGTGGAAGCCGATGAGACTGTTCCCATGAATACACCGACACCGGAATCAGCTCACGCCGCCGACCCCGACGACTTCGCTCCGTTGTCCCAACGTGCACTGAGCGGCAAGGTCGCCCTCGTCGCCGGGGCCACCCGAGGAGCCGGCCGCGCCATCGCCCGGGACCTCGCACGCGCCGGCGCCTTCGTCCACTGCACCGGCCGATCGACCCACGAGCGTCCCTCCGACTACGCACGCACAGAGACGATCGAAGGCACCGCCGCCCTCATCACCGACGAAGGCGGCCAGGCCGAAGCCCACGTCTGTGATCACCTCGATCCGGCCCGGATCTCACAGGTGATCGGCCAGATCGAAGCCGACCACGGTCGTCTCGACATCCTCGTCAACGACATCGGGGGAGAAGCCTACGTTGAGTGGGGCACACCGTTCTGGGAGACCGAACTCGATACCGAGATGCGCTTGTTCCGGGCGGGTCTGCTCACTCACCTGCACACCGCACATGCCGCCCTGCCCCTGCTCACAAGGAATCCGGGCGGTCTCCACGTCGAGATCACCGACGGCACCGCAGAGTTCAACGCGGGCCATTACCGGGAGAATATCTTCCTCGACCTCACGAAGACGGCTGTGAGCCGTCTGGCCTTCGGGCTCGGCCACGAACTCGCCAAGGTGGAAGCGACTGCGGTCGCCATCACCCCCGGTTGGCTGCGCTCGGAGATGATGCTCGATCACTTCGGCACCACAGAGGATGACTGGATGCGCGACTCGCTCGACGAAACCCGCACCGAACCGCCACGTGATTTTGCGATCTCCGAGACGCCTCATCTGCTCGGTCGTTCCGTTGTCGCACTGGCCGCCGATCCCGACCGGCACAGCTTCAACTCGACGACGCAGGACACCCACGGATTGGCCCTCCACTACGGATTCAATGACCTCGACGGTTCGCGACCCGATTCGTGGAGCTTCATCACCGCCCTCGAGAACGACCCTGCGGCGGATCCTCGCGAGTTCCGCTGACCGCACGGGCGAGTGCGGATTCCGCACTTGCCGAATCCGTCTTGGCACGGGCCCGGGACCTCGTTAGTCTGAAGCCACCCAATCGCTTCAGGAGGAGTTCGCCGTGTCCGCAGAATCCCGTGACGTCGTCATCATCGGAGCAGGCCCATCGGGCCTGAGCGCCGCCCGTCGGCTGCGGAAGGCCGGACGCAGCGTCATCGTTCTCGAGGCCCGTGACCGCGTGGGCGGCCGCACCTGGACCGAGCACATCGACGGGCAGATGTTCGAACTCGGCGGCCAGTGGATCTCCCCGGACCAGACCGCGCTGCTCGCGCTCGTCGACGAACTCGGCAAAGAGACCTACCCGCGGTACCGTGACGGAGACAGCGTCTACATCGCTCCCGACGGAACTCGCACCGTCTACTCGGGAGAGATGTTCCCGGTGGGGGAGTCGACCCAGTCCGAGATGGAACGTCTCATCGGCATCCTCGACGAACTCGCCGCCAGGATCGGTCCGAATTCACCCTGGGATGCTGAAGACGCTGCCGAACTCGACTCGATCTCCTTCCATCACTGGCTGCGTGAGCAGTCCGCGGACGAACTCGCATGCGAGAACATCGGGCTGTTCGTCGCCGGCGGCATGCTGACCAAGCCCGCCACCACCTTCTCAGCACTCCAAGCCATTCTCATGGCCGCCTCGGCGGGATCGTTCACGAATCTCGTCGACGATCACTTCATCCTCGACCGTCGTGTCGTCGGCGGAATGCAGTCGGTTTCGGTGCAGATGGCCGAGGAACTCGGTGAGGACATCGTCCGTCTGCAGCAGCCGGTCCGTCGGATCGAATGGTCGGAGACCGGCGTCAGCGTTTCCACCGACGAACTGACAGTCAGCGCAGGCCAGGCGATCGTCGCCGTGCCGCCGAACCTCTACTCGCGCATCAGCTATGACCCACCTCTGCCGAGGCTTCAGCAGATCTTCCACCAGCACCAGTCGATGGGGCTCGTCATCAAGGTCCACGCCACCTACGACACCCCGTTCTGGCGCGAAGACGGTCTGTGCGGAACCGGTTTCGGCGCCTCCCGTCTTGTCCAAGAGGTCTACGACAACACGAACCACGGTGAAGAGCAGGGTACTCTCGTCGGCTTCATCTCCGATGTCAACGCCGATGCCATGTGGGCCCTGGACGAAGAGTCCCGCCGGACGAAGATCCTCGAAGCCCTCGCCGAGTTCCTCGGCCCGAAGGCACTCGACCCCCGGGTGTTCTACCTCTCCGACTTCGGCGCGGAGGAATGGACCCGCGGAGCCTATGCGACCAGTTATGACCTTGGGGGTCTGCACCGGTGGGGTCCGTTCCAGAACGACCCGGTCGGGCCCATCCACTTCGCCAGCTCCGATATCGCTGCCGAAGGCTACCAGCACGTCGACGGAGCGGTGCGCATCGGCACCGCCACCGCCGAGAGGATCCTCGGCGAGAAGTCCTGAGATGAGCAGCACACAGCCGTCACCGTCGACGAACACGAGCGGACTGAGCTCGAAGGGACTCTCCGCCGGCAAAATCGGAGCCATCGGGGGAGCCGTCATCGGCATCTCCTGCATCGCTCCGGCCTATACGCTGACCTCGGGACTGGGTCCGACGATCTCCGAGGTCGGGGTGCACACCCCGGCCGTGCTGCTCATCGGCTTCGTGCCGATGCTGCTCGTCGTCTTCGGCTACCGGGAACTGAACACCGCGATGCCGGATTCGGGCACCACGTTCACGTGGGCGACCAGAGCGTTCGGACCCTGGCTGGGCTGGATGGGCGGCTGGGGACTCGTCGCCGCCACCGTCCTTGTGCTGTCCAACCTCGCGGCCGTTGCCGTCGACTTCCTCTTCCTCCTCCTGTCCCAGGTGTTCTCCGATCCGTACATCGCCGAACTCACTCGAGTGTTGTGGATCAACATCCCCGTGACGATCATCCTCACCGCCGCTGCGGCCTGGGTGTCGTATCGGGGAGTCGAAGCCACCGAGAAGCTGCAGGTGTGGCTGGTTGCCTTCCAGGTGCTGGCGCTGGGCTGGTTCGTCGTCGCCGCGATTGTGCAGGCTTCCAATGGCACCTCCTACGATCCGACCCCGGTGTCTCTCGACTGGTTCAATCCGCTGTCTGCTGGCGACTTCTCCACCGTCGCTGCGGCCGTATCGCTGTCGATCTTCCTGTTCTGGGGCTGGGACACGGTGATCACGATGAATGAGGAAGCGAAGGATCCGGAGAAGACTCCGGGTCGCGCGGCGATGCTCACGATCATCGCGATCGTCATCATCTACATCGCCTGTACGATAGCCGTCATCTCCTTCGCAGGGGTCGGCACCGAAGGGCTGGGTGCGGGCAACCCCGATAACCAGGAATCGATCTTTGCCTCACTCGCCGGCCCGGTCATGGGGCCCTTCGCTGTGCTCGTGTCCATTGCGGTGCTCTCATCTTCCCTGTCCTCGCTGCAGGCGACGATGGTCTCGCCCTCGCGGACGATCCTGGCAATGGGCCACTACGGGGCGCTTCCGGAGAAGTACGGTCGGGTCTCTCCCCGCTACAAATCCCCATCGGTCGCCACCGTCACCTCGGCGGGGGCCGCGATCATCTTCTATGTCGTCATGCGCCTGCTCTCGGAGAACGCTCTGTGGGACACGATCACTGCGCTGGGACTCATGGTCTGCTTCTACTACGGCATCACGGGTCTGGCCTGCATCTGGTATTTCCGACGCAGCCTCTTCGCCTCGACCCGCACATTCTTCTACCGGTTCCTGTTCCCGCTCATCGGGGGCGTGACCCTGCTGGTCATCTTCGTCACCACCGCAATCGACTCGCTCGACCCCGACTACGGTTCGGGATCCTCGGTCTTCGGCGTCGGACTCGTCTTCGTCCTCGGCATTGGGGTGCTGGCCCTGGGCGTGGTCATCATGATCATCCAATCCGTCCGCCATCCCGACTTCTTCCGCGGCCGCACCCTGAAGCAGGGAGTCGACGAGGGGTGAACGAACAGCTGGTGGCTCTGCGCCGGGTCCGGGACCGCATCGACCGCGAGTTCGACCAGCCCTTGAGCGTGGAGGCCCTCGCCACAGGCGTGCACATGTCCGCCGGGCACCTCAGCCGCCAGTTCAGAGCGGCTTTCGGCGAGTCGCCGTATTCGTATCTCATGACGCGCAGGATCGAACGGGCCATGGCCCTCATCCGCCGCGGCGATCTCACGATCACCGAGATCTGCTTCACCGTCGGCTTCTCGTCCCTGGGCACCTTCAGCACTCGCTTCAGCGAACTCGTCGGACTCTCACCGACCCGTTACCGCGACGGGGTCGCCGCAGGCGAGCATCGGCTGCCGACGATCGTGGTGAAGAATGCACTGCGACCGGTCAGGAATCGAGAAGTCCCACCGAGCTGAGCAGTCTACGATTGCTGACATGGACATCTCGATCAACGCCAGCTTCCTGCCGCACACCGATGCGGAAGAATCCCTGACCTTCTACCGTGACATCCTCGGCTTCGAGCTGCGCCTCGACGTCGGTGCCGGACGCATGCGCTGGCTGACGGTGGGACCGGTCGGCCAACCCGACACATCGATCGTGCTCACCCCGCCCGTGACCGACCCGACGATCAGCGACACCGAACGGGAGACCATCGAAAGACTCATCGCCAAAGGCAGCTATGCCGCGATCGTGCTCGCGACACCGAACGTCGATGAGGCCTTCGCCGAGGTGGAGGCCAAGGGCGCCGACATCGTGCAGGAGCCGATGGACCAGCCCTATGGTCTGCGAGACTGCGCCCTGCGGGACCCCGCCGGGAACATGATCCGCATCCAGCAGAGAGACTGACACCAGTGCACAGTGCAGACAGCCACGACCTCATCCGAGTCAGCGGAGCCAGGGAGAACAACCTCAAGAACGTCAGCGTCGAGATCCCCAAGCGCCGTCTCACGGTCTTCACCGGCGTGTCCGGCTCCGGAAAGAGCTCACTCGTCTTCCACACCATCGCCGCCGAGTCCCAGCGGATGATCAACGAGACCTACTCCGCCTTCGTCCAAGGCTTCATGCCGGCGATGGCCCGACCCGAGGTCGACGTCCTCGAGGGACTGACGACGGCCATCATCGTCGACCAGGAGCGGATCGGGGCGAACCCGCGCTCCACGGTGGGCACGGTCTCTGACATCAATGCGAAGCTGCGCACCCTCTTCGCGCGTCTGGCAGAACCGAACCTCGGATCGACGAACGCGTATTCCTTCAACGTCGCCACCCTGAGCGGCAAGGGCGCGGTGACCATCGACAAGGGCGAGGGCAAACAGGTCGAACGGAAGGCATTCTCCGTCAACGGCGGCATGTGCCCGCACTGCGAGGGCATGGGCACAGCTACGGACATCTCCATCGCCGAGGTGGTCGATGAGTCGAAATCCCTCAATGACGGGGCCATCACCGTTCCCGGGTACAAACCCGGCGGCTGGTCGGTGCGCATGTTCTCCGAATCCGGGTACTTCGATCCGGACAAACCGGTCGCCGATTTCGATGAGAAGGAGCGGCACTATCTGCTCTATGCCGAAGGCGAGAAGGTCAGGATCAATGGCACCAACATCACCTTCGACGGGCTGATCCCGCGGATCCAACGGTCGTTCCTGTCCAAGGACCGGGACTCGATGCAGAAGCACATCCGCGAATTCGTCGACCGTGCCGTCGTCTTCACCACCTGCCCCGAATGCGCAGGGACACGGCTCAACGGAGCCGCCCGGTCCTCGCTGGTCGCCGGCAAATCGATCGCCGATGTCTGCGCTCTGCAGATCTCGGACATCACGGGTTGGTTGGACCAGATCAAGCCGGGAGCCGCCTCGGCGCTGCTCGATTCCCTGCGTGCGGATGTGCGCGCCTTCAACGACATCGGCCTCGGTTATCTGTCCTTGGACAGATCAGCCGGATCGCTGTCCGGGGGAGAGGCGCAGCGGATCAAACTGGTCCGCCACCTCGGGTCCTCGCTCACGGACGTCACCTACGTCTTCGACGAACCGACGATCGGCCTGCACCCACACGACATCCGATCGATGAACGAACTCCTGCTGGCGCTGCGGGACAAAGGCAACACGGTGCTCGTCGTCGAACACAAACCCGAGACGATCCTCATCGCCGATCACATCGTCGATCTCGGTCCCGGAGCCGGCAGCAACGGGGGAGAGGTCACCTTCACCGGCACCGTCGACGGTCTCCGGGCATCCGATACGCTCACCGGTCGCCACCTCGGATACACGGCGTCGCTCAAGGAAAAGGTGCGGGAGCCGGCGGGAGCTCTCGAGATCCGCGACGCCGGGTCGCACAATCTGCGAGATGTCGATGTCGACGTGCCCCTCGGCGTGCTCACCGTCGTCACCGGCGTCGCAGGGTCAGGTAAGAGCAGCCTCATCGAGGGATCCCTGCGTGGACGTGATGGGGTCGTGATGATCGATCAGGCGCCGATCAAGGGATCCCGGCGCAGCAACCCAGCCACGTATACAGGGATGCTCGAGCCCATTCGGAAGGCATTCGCGAAGGCCAATGGGGTCAAGCCCGCTCTCTTCAGCGCGAACTCCGAAGGTGCCTGTCCCGTCTGCAACGGGGCCGGAATCATCTATTCGGATATGGCGCTCATGGGCGGCGTGTCCGCACCCTGTGACGAGTGCGAGGGCAAAGGTTTCCAAGCCGAGGTGCTCGAGTTCGCCTTGGGCGGACTGAATATCCGTGAGGTCCTCGACCTGCCCGTTGACGCGGCGATCGAGCATTTCGGTGCGGGGGAGTCGCGTATCCCTGTGGTCGTGAAGATTCTGAAGATCCTCGCCGAGGTGGGACTCGGCTATGTCAGCCTCGGTCAGCCGCTGACGACTCTGTCCGGGGGAGAGCGGCAGAGATTGAAGTTGGCGGTCCATCTGTCGGCGAAGGCCGCTGATGCCGCGCAGGTGATCATCCTCGACGAACCGACGACCGGTCTGCACTTGGCCGATGTCGAGAATCTGCTCCAGCTCCTCGACGGGCTCGTCGATTCGGGGCGGACCGTCATCGTCATCGAACACCATCAGGCCTTGATGGCTCACGCCGATCACATCATCGACCTGGGGCCCGGCGCCGGACATGACGGAGGGTCGATCGTCTTCGAAGGCAGCCCGACTGAGCTGGTCGCAGGGGCGAAGGCGAACGGATCGCTGACCGCGGAGCATCTGGCACAGTACGTGAATTCCTGACCGGGGGAGCCGCTGCTCTTCAGGCCTCACTCAGGTTCCGCGGAGGCGATTCGGATGCTGAATTCACGGTCTCGGGTTCAAATGCGGCAGTTGATTCGTTACGGTGTATAACGGCTCGGTAACGACCGGGTTACAGAACCGAAATGCAGTCGTACTTTGGAGAAGACACAGTGAACCTCTACAGCACAAGCCTCCGCAAGGTCGCCCTGCTCGTCGGCGCCGGCGCTGTCGCAGCCGCCGGGCTGACCGGAATGAGCGCAGGGCAGCCGGCCCAGGCATCTGAGAAGGGCGTCTGGGACAAGGTCGCCGAATGCGAATCCGGCGGAGACTGGCACATCAACACCGGCAACGGATACTACGGCGGACTGCAGTTCTCCAAGCAGACCTGGAACGGCTTCGGCGGTTCGGGCACTGCGGATGAGCACAGCAAGAAGGAACAGATCCGGATTGCTCAGAAGGTCCTCAAGGAGCAGGGGCCGGGCGCATGGCCGACCTGCGGTGAGAAAGCCGGACTGACGAAGTCCAATGGCGCTGCCGACGACGGAGGCGGCAAGAAGGACGATGGCGGCAAGAAGGACGACGGTGGCTCTGACGACAGCGGCAAGGTCGGCCTCGGCGGCAACGTCACCGTCGGCAGCTGAGACCACACGATGATCTGACGATCAACGATCTCCAGGCATGAACTCGTACGCAGCGATCGTGATCATGGAATGGCCGTGAGTGACCCATGCGTCGCTCACGGCCATTTCTGTCGGTGAGGGTCGTCGCTGCGCATTGTGCTTTCGTGTCGGGAGCGTCATTCGTGAGTTTCGAAGCTCCTCTCCGTCTTCGGATAGAACGCCGATAATATACATTATGTTAAGTAAAGATTGAGAGCCGAGCCGCTTCCCCGTGGTTTCGCCTATAGAGTTGATGCTGACGATCGATGGCCGCAGATGTGTTCTGCAATCTGATGGTCCAGGTCTTCTGCTGAGTTCTGACTGGGAGGCGAAATGGCGACGAAGCAACCAGCAATGCGACCGACAGGCGAACCCGTCGATGACGTGCTCGACCGTGCAGGCGGTCCCAGGCGCGCCGAGGCTGATCGCCTGCGCGAGATCCTCACAGAGATCTCCGGCGAAGAGCCCGTTGTCTGGGCCTCACGCATCATCGGATTCGGCGAGGTCGAGTATCGCTACGAATCAGGACATGGCGGCACGATGCCGGTTCTCGCGTACTCCCCTGCCTCGCGTCAGCATACGATCTATCTCACGAGCGACTATGAGGACCGTTGGCCCGACCTTGCCTCCAGGCTCGGCAAGTACCGCAGCGGCACGTCGTGCCTGTATCTCACGCGCTTGAATGATGCCGACGAATCGGTGCTGCGTGAACTCCTCAAGCGCACTCGTGACCACACGCTCGCCGAATGGTCCGACTGATAGCATGTGTACTGAACAGTAACTCAGATCACAGTGAAGGGCGCCTCCATGACCGCAGACACCACAGCCGTGCAGACCGCCGAATCTGCACCCACCTTCAAGCTCTGGAAGAAGATGCAGGAGATGCCTCTGGGCGGCCTCGTCGGTTCATGGCTGTTCTCTCAGGGCATCTGCTTCAAGGCACCCTATTTCCGTACTGTGCGCCCACAGATCAAAGAGCTGCGACCCGGGCTGTGCCGCGTCACTGCGCCCAACCGCCGTGGAATGCACAACCATATCGGCACCTATCACGCAATCGCGTCGTGCAATATGGCCGAAGTCGCCGCCGGTGTCATGACGGAAGCGACCGTGCCGCCCACTCACCGCTGGATCCCAGCGGGAATGACCGTGGAATACAACGCCAAGGCCAGCAAAGGGGCGGTCATGGCAGTCACCCGGCTTGAAGAGATCCCCGAATTCGGCGACGAGAAGTTCGACCTGATCGTCCCTGTGGATGTCCTCGACGCGAATGGCATCGCCTTCGTCACCGCACGCATCACCATGTACATCTCACCGAAGAAGCGCTGAAGCACCGCGGATCCACCAGGTCACCGCCTGGAACCCTTTACCGGCCCGACAGCAGCAACACGCGCTGAGCGTGCGTGACTCCCCCGCCGATCGGGCGTGGCGGCCTGTACCCGCCCTCAGGCCCTAAGTCGATGATGAGATCGCCGAGCTCGGTTGAGATGAACTCGGCAAGGCTCTCATCGATCGGCCAGTCATGTCCGGTGCCGCGTGAGAGATCAGCGGCATGGAGTGCGAGCTCGAGAATGCGCATCTGCACCAGCTGCGCTCCCGGGATGCTGCCGATCCGGTGAGCGACGGGCGCGTGGAGGTCGCATTCGTACACCAGCGCCCTGAACGACCTCTCGTGAGTCCAGAAGGAATCGAGCATGTCCTCTCCGAGGTGATCGGCTCCCCTGGTGGCTTCGACTTCCTCCGTGCTCGCCTGCTGCAGCAGCTTCGTGTAGCGGACTCCCCCGCCGATCAGGTGATTGATGAGCTCCGCATTCGACCATTCCGCCGCCCCGCTCGTCCGGTTCAGATCGGAGGTGCGGACTCGACGGAGGGCTGTGACCCAACATGCTTCTGCCTGATCGAGCTGAGTGGTCGTGACTTCATCCATGCCCTCAGCCTAAGTCCGGATGCCTGGGACCGTACCGACGATCTCGGGTGGTGTCGTTCCGCAAGGCGGGAAGGGCATCAGAAATCGCTCCGCTGAATCTCGAGTGTTGAGAACTTCTGGTCAAACCATGGTCCTGACCGTTCGGTCAGTATAAGTTGTTCCTGCGCGCTGCGTGATGGTATACCAATGTGGATCGCCGTCCTGCGCCCCTGCAACTCGACAATGAAGTGAGGAGCTGACCATGACCGTGGCCAGCGGTTCGGCCGACTACATCGGCCTCGCAAACGCACCGATTCTCTGGATACTCGCGATGGCGGTGATGGGTGTCGTCGTCGTTCAATCGCTCATCTACATGACCGCGGTGAAGAAGAACGCCGAGTCCGCGGGTATGAGCCAACAGGAAGTCCGTTCGGCCTTCCGCGCCGGCGGTGTCGCCGCCATCGGGCCATCGCTGTCGGTGGTCCTCGTCGCCATCGCTCTGCTGCCTCTGTTCGGCACTCCCCCGGTCATCGTCCGCGTCGGACTCATCGGGTCCGCCGCCACCGAGGTCGCATCTGCGTCCCTGGCGGCAGGCACCATGGGTGCCAACCTCGGTGATGAGACCTTCACTCGCGGCGTGTTTATCGTCGCCCTCATGGCGATGAGCCTCTCGGGCGCCGGCTGGATGATCTCCACCCTCATCCTCACCCCGATCTTCAAACGCAGCTCTCACAAGCTCGAGAAGGTCAATCCCGCACTCATGTCGATCATCCCGGGTGCGGCACTGCTCGCGGCCTTCGCGGCGCTGACCTTCCGTGAGCTGCCGAAGTCACCGACCCATGTCATCGCCGTCATCGTCTCGGCAGTGGTGATGAGCATCTGCCTGCTGCTCGCCAAGACGCTCAAACAGAACTGGCTGAAGGAATGGGGATTGGGAATCTCCCTGCTCATCGGCCTCGTCGCCGCCTACTTCGCCCACTATGCCGGTCTCGGCATGCCCGAAGCCTGAGGAGAGACCATGTCATCGATCATCACATCACCCTCGCACGCGGCATTCGAGCGCACCACCAGCCGGTGGGGCTCGATCACGCTGTTCATCGGATTCCTCATCGCCACCTCGGTGCCGTTCTATCTTCTGTTCGTCGCCGACGCGAACATCGATCTCGGAGAGATCCTCAAGGGATTCCTCGCCGTGTTCGCCGTCTACGGAGTCTTCTACATCGTCGAACCTCTCACCTATTTCCCGATCCTCGGACCCGCCGGGATGTACCAGGCCTTCATGATCGGCAACGTCGCGAACAAGCTGCTGCCCTCGGCGATCGTCGCCCAGGACACGATCGGGGCGAAGCCCGGCACCCGCAAGGGAGAATACGCGGCGACGATGGCCATCTGCGGAGCCGCGATCATCCACGTCGCCTCGATGGTCATCTTCGTCGGCATCCTCGGCACCTGGCTCGTCTCCCTCATTCCCGAGCCGGTGACCCTCGTCGCGAAGCTCTACATCCTCCCGGCGATCCTCGGCGGTGTCACCGTCCAGCTCATCGCTTCTCTCAAGCAGCTGAAATCGACGCTCATCGCCCTCGGCATGGCGGCGCTGGTCATCCTCGTCCTCGTCAGACTGGTTCCCGTGCTCGCGCCCGGCGACGTCGCCATCGTCGTGTTCCTGACCATCCTCATCACATGGTTCACCCGCAACAAGGCGGTCACGGACAAAAGACCCGACAGCGACGGCACCGACACCGTCGGCATCAACTGAGGGCTGACAACGTTCGGTGCTCGTCTGCCGAGACCGACCCCCGCATCCGACAATTCCTGCCAAGATGGCACCAGACCTCTGCTGAAAGGACATCATGTCACTCAACTCCGCCCTCCGCGCGTCGATCAGTGCCGATCTTGACCAGACGATCGCCGACTACAAGCACTTCCACCGCACTCCCGAGCTGTCCATGCAGGAGACGAACACCGCCGCGGAGATCGCCTCCCGGCTCCAGGCCCTCGGACTGAAGACACACACCTTCGGCAGAACCGGAGTCGTCGCCGTGATCGAGAACGGCGACGGCCCGGTCATCGGCTACCGTGCCGACATCGACGGACTGCCGATCAGCGAGGACACCGGACTCGACTATGCCTCCACGGCGGACGGCACTCTTCCCGACGGCGAGACGACGAAGGTCATGCACGGCTGCGGCCACGACACTCACATCACAGTCGGCCTCTACCTCGCCAAGCACCTCGTCGCACACAGGGACCTGTGGTCGGGAACAGTCGTCATGCTCTTCCAGCCCGGTGAGGAAACCGGCCAAGGTGCGCGCGCCATGCTCGATGACGGGCTCTGGGATGAGATCGTGCGCCCCGAGGTCATCTTCGGTCAGCACGTGTGGCCCGGTGCCGCCGGTCACCTCTACGTCAGCAGCGGCACCGCCATGGCGATGTCCGACTGCCTGCGCGTGACCGTCAAGGGCAAGCAGGCACACGGATCCCAGCCGGAGAACGCGATCGACCCGATCGTCCTCGGCGCCTATATGATCACCCGCCTTCAGTCGGTCGTGTCACGCGAGATCTCCGGCCGCGACATGTCGGTCGTCACCGTCGGCACCTTCCACGGCGGACTCAAAGAGAACATCATCCCCGACTCCGCCGAATTCAAACTCAATATCCGCACCTTCACCGAGGAGGTCCGCGCGGTCGTCCTCGACCGGGTCCGCCGCATCATCGAAGCCGAGGCTCTTGCCTCCGGAGCTCCGGAACCCGAGATCGAAGAGATGTATCGGTTCCCGCGGTGCTACAACGACCCCGAGGAGACCGAGTCGTTCCTCACCCATGTCGGAGCCGAACTCGGCACCGAACAGGTCCACCTGTCCGAGCCCGCCACCGGCAGCGAGGATGTCGGAGCGTTCGGCGATGACATCGGCGTCCCATACGTGTACTGGTTCTTCGGCGGCTACTCCCCCGAGAAGTTCGCCGATGGTCAGACCCCGCCCGGGAATCACTCTCCGTTCTTCGCTCCCGACGATGTCGAGACCACTCTCGAGACGGGCATCAGAGCCGCGTTGTCCGCGGTGCTGAGCAAGGTCGGAAAGGACCGCGCATGAGCGAGGAGGTGCTGTGGTGGTCGACCCGTGAGCTGGCCGGCCGAATCGCCGCCAAAGAAGTCTCTGCTCGGGAGGCTCTGCAGGCCCATCTCGACCGCATCGATGAGGTCAACCCTGCTCTCAACGCCGTCGTCACACGAGACGACGAAGCTGCCTTCGCTCAAGCTGATGCCGCAGACGCAGCAACCGCCCGCGGTGAGAGCTTCGGTGCCCTGCACGGAGTGCCGATGACGCATAAGGACACCCACGACACGGCAGGTATGCGCACGACCTGGGGTTCACCGCTCATGGCCGATCGCGTGCCCGAAGCGGATGCGCTCATCATCGCCCGGCTCAAAGCCGCCGGCGTCACGACGACAGGCAAGACGAACGTGCCCGAGTTCGCCGCCGGCTCCCACACCTACAATGAGGTGTTCGGCACAACCGTGAACCCCTACGACCGGACGAAATCGGCATCGGGATCCTCCGGCGGTGTGGGGGCGGTGCTCGCGGCCGGGATCCAGGCGTCAGGCGACGGATCAGATATGGGCGGATCACTGCGGTCGCCCGCATCGTTCAACAACGTCGTCGGTCTGCGACCGAGCAACGGCCGTATCCCCCACGTTCGACCGGGCAACCCCTTCGCGTGGCTGTCCCAGAGCGGATTCATGGCACGCACGGTCTCCGACGTGGCGCTGCTCATGTCGGTGGCTTCGGGGCCACATCCTTCGGCGCCGGAATCGATCCTGGAATCGGGCAGTGTCTTCGACCTCCCGGAGTTCGCACTCGACGCCGACCGCTCCCCCGACCTCGCCGGACTGCGGGTCGGCTTCAACCCCGACCTGGACGGACTGCTTCCGGTCGAATCCGAGGTGCAGGAGATCGTCGCTTCCGCCGCGCCGGTGTTCGGCAGCCTCGGCGCGCATGTGGACGAAGAGATCCCGGATCTCACGGACGCCGACGAGGTATTCAACGTCCGCCGCGCCCTCGACTTCGTGGGCTCCTGGGGCGGTCTGTATGAGGCGCACCCGGACAGAATCAAGGAATCGGTCCGGTGGAACATCCGCATGGGCCTCGACCTCACCGGTGCCGAGGTGGCTTCGGCCGAATCAGCACGCACCCGCCTGCACGCGGAAGTCGACAGCTATTTCGCCGGCCATGACGTCCTCGTGCTCACCACGTGCCAGGTCCTGCCGTTCGATGCGGACATCGAGTATCCCAGGCAGATCAACGGGGTACAGCTGGAGAACTATCTCGATTGGATGCGGGCACTGTGCCTCATCTCGGCGACGGGCTGCCCAGCCATCTCGGTACCCGCCGGCTTCTCGGCTTCCGGCCTGCCGGTGGGTGTCCAGATCGTGGCGAAGCCGGGGGCGGACGTCGAGCTGCTGCGAGTCGCTCATGCCTTCGAATCCGCCACTGGACATCACCTCAGACGGCCGGACCTCTGATCGGCATTCTGCGCAGGACGCGGCGTCGGTCGAGGCAGGTATGGCATACCTGGGCAGAGTTTGCCGAGCCTTTCCACACTGGAACGGTTCTAGAAAAGGTGTCAGGATATTCTCTAAGCAGGCGGAACGGATCCGCCTCGAACCGCAAAGGAGTAAAAGATGCACCTGAGCCCCGCTATGCAGAAGGTCCTCAACGAGCAGGTCACCCTCGAACTCGAAGCCTCGTTGGTCTACCTCCAGCTCTCCATCCAGCTCGATGATCTCGATCTTCCCGGAATGACGCGCTGGATGCGCGCCCAGTCCGAAGAAGAGCAGGTTCACGCCGCCAAGTTCACCCAGCACTGCCTCGACCGCGGATTCGCCCCTCAGATCGGCGACATCGCCGCTCCGAAGGTCTCCGGTTCGCAGCCGATCGACTTCTTCAAGGCTGCACTGGCCCATGAGGAGAAGGTCTCGGAGTCCATCCGCAACATCTACCGCACCGCTCAGGACGAGGCCGACCTCGACGTCCTGCCGCTGCTCCACTGGTTCATCGACGAGCAGGTCGAGGAGGAGTCGAGCATCTCCGAGATCATCGGTCGCCTTGAGCGCGTCGGCAACGACGGTGCCGGCGTCCTGCGCATCGATTCCGAACTCGGCTCACGCCACCCTGATATCACCGCCGACAGCGAGTGAGAACTGCATGACCGCTCCGGCTCAGCGCTCCGAGCGAGCTCTATGAGTCGAGTGTGAACTCGAATCGAGTACTCAAGCGGCCGATCCCAGCACGGGATCGGCCGCTGACGTATGCAGGACCGAGGTTGCGGGGAGACCGGTCCGTCCTCAGCCGAGGACCGACTTGCCGATGAGCAGCACGACCGGCAGGGACACGAGCATGACGACGGTCTGACCGGCGATGAGTGCAGCCATGAGCTTCGCATCTCCCCCGAGCTGCCGGGCCATGACATAGCCCGAACTCGCCGTGGCGATCGACTGGAAGAGCAGCCCGACCAGCGCCGACACCGTCGGGACTGCCAAGAGAGACAGTGCGACGAGGGACAGCCCCGGCAGCACGATCAGCTTGACGATCGTTGAGACGATGATCGCCCGGGCATGGGCACGCATCGAGAACACCTGCAGACCGGCACCGACGCAGAGGAGCCCGATGGGCAGCGAGGCGGCCGCCAAGGGTTCGAGGACCGTGGCCGCCACGTCCGGCAGACCCAGACCGCTGACATTGGCCGCGGCTCCCGCGACGCAGCCGAGCACGAGAGGATTCGTCACGATCGCCTTGAACAGCGCGAGCAGCGAGCTCGGTCCGGTGCGCAGGAACTCGAAGCCGAGGCTCGAGATGACATTCACCGTGGGGACGAGGATCGCCGCGATGATCGCGGCCACGGCGCTGCCTTCGGAACCGAACAGGCTGCCCGCCAACGACAGGCCGATATAAGTGTTGAAGCGGATCCCGCCTTGGAGCACGGAGGTGAAGGCCGGAAGATCGCGGGCGATGACCCGGCGGGCGAGGACGATGCCCAGGGACACGATCACGGTGGGGATGACGAGAGCCGCTGCCAAGCGCGCGAGCGGGACATGGGCCACATCTACCTCGGCGACGGAGGTGAAGAGGAGCACCGGAAGGAGACAGTAGTACGCGAGCTTCTCCGTGCCCGACCAGAATTCCGGACTCCGAAATCCCGGCAGTCTCTTCAGCACGAGACCGAACGCGATGAGCGCCGTGACGGGAAGAAGGGCGAGGAGTATGGGAACCAGGCTCACAGACTGAGAATTTCATGAGTTTGGAATCATTTCAAAGTTGAGTGTGTTTGACTCAATGTAGGACCCGAACGAAAGGAAGCACATGGCTACACGTTTCGACCCCATCCGTGACCTCGACCGATTCTTCTCCGAGGTGACCCGCACTCCGAACGCCACCACCTTGCCGATGGACCTCTACCGCGACGGCGAAGTCTTCATCGCGCGCATCGATATGCCCGGAGTCGATCCGAGCAGCATCGATGTCGACGTCGAAGACCGCACGCTCACGGTTCGCGCTCGCCGCGAGTCCGAGGTCGCCGACAAGGACGTGAAGTGGCTGACCCGAGAACGCACCAACGGCACCTATGCCCGCCAGCTCACGCTCGGCAACCGGGTGGCGCTGGATCGTATCCGCGCCGACTACAGCGACGGTGTCCTCACGCTGACGATCCCCGTCGCCGAGGAGGCCCGCCCCCGGAAGATCTCCGTCTCCCATGCAGCCGGACAGACCTCCCCCGAGGTGGTTGAATCGTCTTCGTCCGACGAGCCCCGCTCCCCCGGCCTCGACAGCTGACACCGGCGCCGGATTCCGACGGAATCACGGTGGCCGAGGTTCGGACGCCGAGGCGTTCCCCGGTTGCCAACAGCGGGCCGCACCCTCATCGGGTGCGGCCCGCTTCGTGCGTTTCAGGCCCGTTCGAGGAGATACGCCAGGCACATATACGGCAGATCCACTGTGCCGGACACAGGATGCTCGACACTGAAGTACTCGCGCAGGTTCGCTTCGACTCGGGCTCGTGTCCTCTCGTTCGAGCGCAGCCAATACGACCGTGTGCGAGCGAGGTCGACGATTCCGTCGACGGCGAGCTCCGTGGTGAATTCGACGAGCCTGTGGTCGGTGAGAGCCAGACCGTTGCCGGGCTGAGGTCGGTACTGCGGTCGATAGACGTCGCCCGCGTGCATGATCCGGCTCAGGCGCAGCACCCAGTCGACGCGGACATCGAGTTGGTTGATGAGGATGAGCAGCCGGCCTCCCGGGCGAAGGATGCGCGCCACTTCGGCGGCTGCTTGCGCTTCGTCGAACCAATGCCAGGCCTGCGCGACAGTGACGAGGTCGAGGCTCTCTGCTTTCAGGCCGGTGTCCTCAGCGGTGCCGATCTTCGTGGGGGCAGGATTGCGTTCGAGTGCGGCTGTGTCGGGATCGACGGCGATGAGATCAGCACCGTGTGCGAGCAGCCGGCGGCTGAGGATTCCTGTTCCCGCACCGAGGTCGCATACGCGCAGACCGGACCATTGCGGCTCCCAACCGGTCAGCGCGAGGTCGAGGGCGGAGTCGGGATATCCGGGCCGCACCTCGTCATAGACTCCGGCCTGGGTGCCGAAACTGCGTCCGTGGGCGGCCTGCGCACGTGGTCGCACCATCTGAGTCTGCCTTTCATCGAATTGCCTGCGGTCGTCCGGGTCACCGCTGCAGACCACTCTAGCGCCGTCGACATTCGCCGAGTCGATAGGATGGAGTCAACGGCCCGTTCCCAGCCCTAAGGAGCCAGCATGTCCGCACCGTCCGACCTCTCGTCCAAACTGGACGAAGCCTCCGCCGCATACGAGGAATTCGCCTCGCGCGGTCTCGCGCTCGATATCACACGGGGCAAGCCGGCCCCGGAGCAGCTCGACCTCGCTGCCGATCTGCTCACTGCGGTCAGCGGCGACGACTTCCGCACTCCCGGTGGTGTCGATACCCGCAACTACGGCGGACTCGACGGACTCATCGAACTGCGGGAGATCTTCGCTCCGCTGCTCAAGGTTCCGGCCGATCAGCTGCTGGCCGGCGGCAATGCCTCGCTGACTTTCATGACCCAGGCGCTGACCTTCGCCCTCATGCACGGCACGGCCGTCGATGATCGCCCGTGGGGGCAGGGTCCGCATAAGCTGCTGTGTCCCGTGCCCGGTTACGACCGCCATTTCACCCTGGCCGAATCCCTCGGGTTCGAGCTGTTGACCATCCCGATGGATGACGAGGGCCCGATCATCTCCGAGGCGCAGCGTCTGGCCGAAGATCCGGCGGTCAAGGGCATGTGGCTGGTGCCGATGTATTCCAACCCGACCGGAATCACGGTCACCGAAGCGCGGGCACGGGAGCTGGCTGCCATGCCGACGGCGGCGCCCGACTTCACTCTGCTGTGGGACAACGCCTACGGGGTGCACCATCTGCGAGAGGACCATCCGGACAATCTCGACATCCTCTCCCTCTGCGCAGAGGCGGGTCATCCCGAACGCGCATGGGTCTTCGCCTCGACGTCGAAGATCACTCATGCCGGGGCCGGTGTGTCGTTCTTCGCCGGAGGCCCGGCCACGGTCGATTGGATGCGAGCGAACCTCGGGAAGGTCGCGATCGGCCCTGACAAGATCAACCAGCTGCGCCATGTCCGGTTCTTCTCCGACCCGGCCGGGGTCGAAGCACATATGCGCAAGCATGCCGAGATCGTCGCACCGAAGTTCGACGCGGTGCTCAAGGCGCTCGAGGACGGACTCGGAGCGGAAGAGCTGGCGCAGTGGACCTCCCCGGACGGCGGGTACTTCATCACTCTGACGACGATGGAGGGCATCGCCGATCGCGTCGTCAAACTCGCAGGGGAAGCCGGAGTGAAGCTGACTCCTGCCGGTGCCACACACCCGTACGGTCTCGACCCTGACAACAACATCATCCGCATCGCGCCGACGATGCCGACCCTCGATGAGGTCGAACTCGCCGCTCAGGGTCTCGTGGCGTGTGTGCGCCTGGCCAGCTATGAGAAGCTGCTCGCCGGCTGACACCCGAACGCTGCCTGCAGACAAAGACAGGTCCGCCCCGAACCGAAGGGTTCGGGGCGGACCTGTCTGTACCGGAGCGTCGGATCAGTATTCGTAGAATCCGCGTCCGGACTTCACACCGAGCAGGCCGGCATCGACCATGCGCGACAGCAGGATCGGAGGCTTGTTCGCCGGGTCACCGGTCTCCTCATACATGCTCTCTGCTGCATAGAGACAGGTGTCGAGACCGACGAGGTCGGCCAGCTTGATCGGTCCCATCGGATGGGCGCAGCCGCCGACCATTCCCGCGTCGATGTCCTCCTTCGTCGCGTGTCCGGCCTCGAGCATCCGGACCGCACTGAGCAGGTACGGGATGAGCAGGGCGTTGACGATGAAACCGGGGCGGTCATCGGCCTGGATCGGATTCTTCCCGAGCACATCGGCGACGAAGGACGTCACGGTGCTGCGGACATCCTCGGTGGTGAGCACCGAGGACACGATCTCGACGAGCGGCTGGACCGGTGCGGGGTTGAAGAAATGCACACCCAGCACGCGTTCGGGGCGCGAGGTCGCCTGCGCGAATCGGATGATCGGCATCGACGAGGTGTTCGAGGCCAGGATCGCTTCCGGGTCGGTGACGACCTGGTCGAGCTCGGCGAAGATCGACTTCTTGATGTCCTCGTTCTCACTGGCCGCCTCGATGACGAGCTGACGATCGGCGAGATCGCTGATATCGGTGGTGAACCGCAGTCGGCCGAGCGCCTCGTCACGGGCAGCGGCATCGAGTTTGCCCTTGTCCACTGCGCGAGCCAGGGACTTCTCGATGCGGGCACGACCGGCGGCCGAGGCCTCCTCGTTGATCTCGCGGACGATGACGTCGAGACCGGACTTTGCCAGCACCTCGGCGATTCCGGCTCCCATGAGTCCGCTGCCGATGACGGCGGTGCGCTGGATGCTCATAAACTTCTCCTTCTTGGTCTATATGGTCGGTCGGGTGCGAATGACTCGGCTCAGGGCATTCGGGCGAGGAACCAACCGGCCGAGCGGATGGCTTTCATGGCCTCCCGCCGGCGTTCCCCGGGCAGAGTCTGGATGTAGACCTGCCCGTCGAGGTGCCCCACCTCGTGTTGGAGCATCTGGGCGAAGACTTCCGTGCCTTCGATCTCGATCGGCTGATTCTTCGCATCCACCCCGCGTACCCGAGCGAATTCGTAGCGTGGGGTGGGGAAGAACAGCCCGGGAACGGAGAGGCAGCCTTCTTCGATATCTCGCAGCTGCCCGCCGAGCTCGACGATCTCCGGGTTGATGACATATCCCGTGCGACCGTCGAGGTCGTAGCCGAAGGCTCGCAGTCCGACCCCGATCTGCGGAGCGGCGACGGCCGCACGGCCCTCGGGCCGTGCGGTGTCGACGAGGTCGGCTGCCAGAGCTTCGACGTGATCATCGAAGACCATCACCGGTTCGCACTTGCTGCGGAGCACGGGGTCTCCCCACAGTCGGATCTCACGTTCAGGCATCGATCACCACGACGAGGTCTCCGCCTTCGAGCTGCTGGACATCGGCGATGGCCACACGGGAGACGGTTCCGGCCGTCTGCGTGGTGATCGTCGCTTCCATCTTCATCGCCTCGATGGTGGCCACGGTGTCGCCGACGGAGACCTTGTCGCCCTCGTGGACCTGCATGGTCACAACACCGGCGAACGGGCTGCCGACGTGTCCGCTGTTATTCGGATCGGCCTTCTCCGCAGTCTTGACTTCGCTTTCGACGGACCGGTCACGCACCTGCAGCGGACGCAGCTGCCCGTTGAGGGTGAACATGACCGAACGCATCCCGCGCTCGTCAGTGCCGCCGATGGCCTGGACGCCGATGAGCAGGTTCTTGCCCTTCGCCAGCTCGACGGCATGCTCTTCCCCACTGGTGAGGCCGTAGAGGTACTCGGAGGTCTCTACGACGGAGAGGTCGCCGTAGTTCGAGCGCATCGACTGGAATTCCTTCGTCGGCCCGGGGAACAGCAGCTCGTTGAGCTTGTCCTTCCGGTCCCGGCCCGGCGTCTGCAGTGCTTCGGCATCCGCCGGTTCGAGATGCTCGGTGAGCGGCTTGGCGGAACGGCCGGCGAGGGCCTTCGTGCGGAACGGCTCGGGCCATCCGCCCGGAGGGTCACCGAGGTCACCGTTGAGGAAGCCGATCACCGAATCGGGAATGTCGAACTTGTCGGGGTTCTCGGCGAACTCCTCCGGCGCAACTCCGGCGCCGACGAGATGGAGCGCCAGATCGCCGACGACCTTCGAGGACGGGGTGACCTTGACGAGGTGGCCGAGAATCGAATCGGCGGCCGCATACATGTGCTCGATGTCCTCGAACCGCTCCCCCAGGCCCAGTGCGACGGCCTGCTGGCGCAGGTTCGACAGCTGTCCGCCGGGGATCTCGTGACGGTAGACGCGGCCGGTCGGTCCGGCGAGCCCGGACTCGAAGGGTGCGTAGAGTTTGCGCACCGATTCCCAGTAGGGTTCGAGGTCGCTGACGGCGTCGAGGCTGATGCCGGTGTCGCGCTCGGTGTTCTCGAATGCGGCGACGAGCGCGGAGAGACTCGGCTGGCTGGTGGTTCCGGCCATGGCCGCCGAGGCGGCATCGACGGCATCGGCACCGGCGGCGGCAGCTGCATAGAGGGTGGCCAGCTGTCCGCCCGCGGTGTCGTGGGTGTGGACGTGGACGGGCAGGTCGAAGTTCTCCCGCAGAGCAGTCACGAGCTTGACCGTGGCGGCAGGGCGCAGCAGGCCGGCCATGTCCTTGATGGCGAGCACATGAGCTCCGGCGCCAACGATCTGTTCGGCCAAGCGCAGGTAGTAGTCGAGCGTGTAGAGCTCTTCCTTCGGATCGAGGATGTCCGAGGTGTAGCACAGGGCCACCTCGGCCAGTGCCGTGTTCGTTCCGCGCACGGCCTCGATCGCCGGACGCATCTGCTCGACGTCGTTGAGAGCGTCGAAGATGCGGAAGATGTCGATGCCCGTGCGGGCCGCCTCATCGACGAATGCGTCGGTAACCTCGGTCGGGTACGGGGTGTAGCCGACGGTGTTGCGTCCGCGCAGAAGCATCTGCAGGTTGATGTTGGGCACCGCGGTGCGCAGGGCTTCGAGACGTTCCCATGGATCCTCGCCGAGGAAGCGCAGCGCCACATCATAGGTCGCACCGCCCCAGGCCTCGATGCTCAGCAGCTCGGGTGTCATCCGGGAGACGTGCCCGGCCACGGCCAGCAGGTCTCGTGTGCGCACACGGGTGGCCAGCAGGGACTGGTGGGCGTCGCGGAATGTCGTATCCGTGACGGCCAGGGAGCTCTGCTCACGCAGGGCGCGGGCGAAGCCCTCCGGTCCGAGCTCGGCGAGACGGTCGCGGCTGCCCGCAGCGGGTGCTGCGGAGAGGTCGATGCTCGGGAGCTTGTCGCCCGGACGGATGCGCAGGCCCGGTTCGCCGTGGGGGCGGTTGACCGTGACATCGGCGAGGTAGTCGAGCAGCTTCGAGCCGCGGTCGGCGCTCACTCGAGCGTCGAAGAGCTGCGGGCGTTCTTCGATGAAGGACGTGGACAAGTCTCCGGCGACGAATGCGGGATCATCGAGGACGGCCTGCAGGAAGCCGATGTTCGACGATACGCCGCGGATGCGGAACTCAGCCAGGGCGCGTTTGGCACGGCCGACGGCCTGAGCGAAGTCGCGGCCGCGGCACGAGAGCTTCACGAGCATCGAGTCGAAGTGGGGGCTGACGGCAGCACCGGCGTGGACGGTTCCGCCGTCGAGGCGCACACCTGCACCACCGGCAGAGCGGTAGGCGGTGATCGTGCCGGTGTCGGGGCGGAACGAGTTCGCGGGATCCTCGGTGGTGATGCGGCACTGGAGTGCGGCGCCCTTGATCCGCATCTCGTCCTGGCGCAGGCCGATCTCTTCGAGGGTGGCCCCGGCGGCGATGCGCATCTGCGAGGCCACGATGTCGACGTCGGTGATCTCTTCAGTCACTGTGTGTTCGACCTGGACACGCGGGTTCATTTCGATGAACACGTGCTTGCCGGCGCGCGGCCCGTCGGTTTCGAGGAGGAATTCCACGGTGCCGGCGTTCTGGTAGCCCAGCGCCTTTGCGAACTTCAGGGCATCTGCGTGCAGGGCGGCCGCGATCTCGGGATCGAGGTTCGGGGCCGGAGCGATCTCCACGACCTTCTGGTGGCGGCGCTGCACGGAGCAGTCGCGTTCGAAGAGGTGGATGGCGTTCGAGTCGTTGTCGGCCAGCACCTGGACTTCGATGTGACGGGGGCGCTGCACCGCCTGCTCGATGAAGACCGTGGGATCGCCGAAGGCGCCTTCGGCTTCGCGCATCGCGGCCTTGAGAGCGTCTTCGAGGTCGGAGGCCTGAGCCACGCGACGCATTCCGCGACCACCGCCGCCGGCGACGGCCTTGACGAAGAGGGGGTATTCCATCGATTCGGCATCGGCGAGCAGCTGCGCGATATCGGCCGACGGACGTGTCGAGTCGAGGACGGGGATGCCCGCATTGCGTGCTGCCGCCAGCGCCTGGACCTTGTTTCCTGCCAGTTCGAGCACATCGGCCTTGGGGCCGATGAAAGTGATGCCCGCTTCGGCACAGGCTCGTGCCAGATCGGGGTTCTCAGAGAGGAAGCCGTATCCGGGGTAGATGGCGTCGGCGCCGCTCTCCTTCGCCACCCGCAGCATCTCTTCGACGCTGAGGTAGGCGCGGACGGGATGACCCTCCTCACCGATCATGTAGGCTTCGTCGGCCTTCATGCGATGTTCGGAGTTGCGGTCCTCATACGGGAAGACTGCGACGGTGGAGGCTCCGAGCTCATAGGCGGCACGGAACGCACGAACGGCGATCTCTCCGCGGTTGGCCACGAGGACTTTAGAGAACATAGGTGTCTCTCACTTCTGTATCGGCCGCACTGGGCGACTGGTCGACAAGCTGTCGGGAACATACTCTACAAGTGACCTGGAACACCTCTGCGCCCGGGGGTCGACTTTGGACTGAGACGTGAGTCTCGGCGTGGTCGGCACGGCTCGGCAGCCGCCGATACGTTAACGTAGGAGGGTGCTTGTCCTAAGTATCAGCAGCCTCAAAGGCGGAGTCGGTAAGACATCCGTGACGCTCGGTCTGGCCTCGGCGGCCTACAACAGGGGGATTCCCACCCTGGTCGTCGACATGGACCCGCAGGCGGACTCGTCGACCGGCCTCGATGTGCCGACCTCGACGCGTGTCGACATCGCCGATGTGCTCGCTGCTCCGAAGTCCCAGAAGATCCTGTCCGAGGCGATCATCCCCTCCGGGTGGGTCGGTGACAGGCTCGGCCACCTCGATGTGATCTCAGGATCTCCGCGTGCCGCGGAATTCGATCGGCCTTCGCTGTCCGAGCGCTATCTGCGCCGGCTGGAAGATGCCCTGACTCGCATCGCGAAAGGCTACCGACTCGTCCTCATCGACTGTCCGCCCAGCCTCAACGGTCTCACCCGTACGGCGTGGACAGCGAGCAACCGAGTCGCGGTCGTCACCGAGCCCAGCCTGTTCTCTGTTGCGGCTGCCGACCGTGCCCTGCGGGCGACGGACGAGCTGCGGCAGCGTGGTGCCTCCGATCTGCAGCCACTCGGCCTGGTCGTCAATCGGGTACGTGCCGGTTCGACCGAACATGACTATCGCATCCAGGAGATGCGTGAGATGTTCGGTCCTCTCGTCCTCAATCCGCCCTTGGCCGAACGGGCCGTCATGCAGCAGGCTCAGGGATCGGCGCGTCCGATCCACTCCTGGCCGGGCAAACCCGCCGAAGAAGTCGCCGGCTCGTTCGACGCTCTTCTCGAACGAGCACTGCGCTCGGAGAACATCCGCGGACGACGCGGTGCCGCCCCGGCGAAGAACGGCGCTCAGCAGCCCGAGCAGAAGTGAACGACTAGCTGCCCCCGCTCCCCCACCAACACGTCGACTGCCGTCGCGAACTCAG
Source organism: Brevibacterium sediminis (assembly GCF_013623905.1). Classification (GTDB taxonomy): domain Bacteria; phylum Actinomycetota; class Actinomycetes; order Actinomycetales; family Brevibacteriaceae; genus Brevibacterium; species Brevibacterium sediminis. Next base: position 636,756 of record NZ_JABKDD010000001.1, on the reverse strand, counting down.
GTTCGCGACGGCAGTTCTCTGTTCCCGGGCGCCTCGGACACATTCGAGGCGCCCGGCGCCTCACCTTTCCGTTCCATACGACGACCGAGGCGGTCCGCTCGAACTGAGCGGACCGCCTCGGTGGTGGTGTGAGTACTCTGTCGGCTGTCAGCCGGACTTGCGTGCGCGACGGGCGGCGAGCTCATCCATGGCTTCGAGGGCCGCGTCGTCTTCTGGGACTCGTTCGCTCGGGAACTCGGACAGCGAACCTTCGACTTCGTTCCAGACGCGGCCGACGGCGATGCCGAAGACGCCCTGCCCTCCCTGGAGGAGGTCGACGACCTCATCAGGTGAGGTGCATTCGAAGACGCTGGCGCCATCGGACATGAGGGTGATCTGTGAGAGATCGTCGACGCCGCGGGAACGCAGGTGCTCAACCGCGGTGCGGATCGACTGCAGTCCGACGCCGGTGTCGAGAAGTCGCTTGACGATCTTGAGGACGAGGATGTCCCGGAAGCTGTAGAGCCGCTGGCTGCCGGATCCGGTCGCATTGCGGATCGACGGGGTCACCAGATCGGTGCGCGCCCAGTAATCGAGGCGACGGTAGCTGATGCCGACGACCTTGCAGACGGTGGGACCGCGGTAGCCGGCCTCTTCATCGAGTACGGGCAGATCATCATCGAACAGCAGCCCTTGGGCTGCTGACGGCATCGGCGTCATGTCGACGCTTTCATGACTTGAGCGGTTCACACCGACTCCTCCTTAAAGTCCCTGGGGGAAGCGAAGGTCGCTTGGAAGGACCGAGAACATAGTCATTCTAGCTCTCTTCCCAGCGAACCTACAGTGGGATTCAACAACTCCAAGTTATTCTGCCGTCCCCGCCAGGACAAACATCTCGAGGTAACAATTTCCGCGTGTCGCCGTTACCGCAGTATTCGAACATGTCACATGGATGTCATTCAGGCGACCCGGAGCGGAAGGAGCCGGGGCCGAAGGGCCTAGTTCGACGGGCTTTCGCCGTCTGATTTCGATTCATCCCGGTTCGGAGGATCCGTCTTCTTCGGCTTGGCGCTCGTCAGCAGCTTGGTTTTGACCGTCGACGCATAGCTGTCAACGTATTCCTGTCCGGACAGGCGCATGATCTCGTACATGATCTCGTCGGTGACCGACCGCAGCATGAAACGGTCGACAGGAAGACCCGAATACTTCGAGAAGTCCATCGGTGCGCCGAAGACGACTCCGACACGCCGGAGCTTGGGAACGAGGCGACCGGCAGGCTGCAGCTTGTCCGTGCCGATGATCGCCACTGGAACCACAGGCGCGCCGGACTCGAGGACGAGACGCGCAATGCCAGTGCGTCCGCGATAGAGCTTCCCGTCGGGCGAGCGAGTGCCTTCGGGATAGATGCCCAGCGAGTTTCCCTCACGGAGAACCTTCAGACCCGATTCGAGCGACGCCTGAGATCCCGATCCGCCGCCGCGGTCCATGGGCAGCTGATTGTTGAGCTTGAAGAACCACCGTGTCACCGCACCCTTGATTCCGCGACCGGTGAAGTAGTCCTTCTTCGCCAGATAGACGACGGGACGCGGAGCGAGCAGCGGAACGAAGATCGAGTCCATGAAGTGGTTGTGATTTCCTGCGATGATCGCCGGGCCCTCGGACGGCAGATTGTCCAGGCCCCGTACCCACGGACGGAAGAGGATCCGCAGGATGGGTCCGGCGAGGACTCGCTTGAGAAACCAGTAGAACACGCGCACCCTTCCGACTACGACTCTTTGTCGTCCTCGGCAATCATATATCGACACGAACGGTGAACAGCGAAGTCCGTCTCGGACTCATCCGTGCCATGCTGGGAGCATGGAGATCGATTTCACACTCGGAGCGGACCCGACGGCCGCCTATCGCAGCCTCGACAACGGTTCAGCCTCCGCGGTTCTCTTCCTGCACGGACTCACCGGTTCGCCCGTCTCCTGGGTCCCGATCGCCCGCGCGATCGCAGCGGAGGGCGTCGACGTCAGCGTCCCCCAGCTGCCCGGACACGGCACCTCATGGCAGGACATGGACTCCACTGGATGGTCCGACTGGCTCGGCGAGGCGCGCACCGAGCTGGGTCGGCTGCAGGCCGACCACGAGCGTGTCGTCGTCGCCGGCCTGTCGATGGGTGGAGCCCTTGCACTCGCCCTGGCGGCGGCAGAGGGTGCGCCCGACGAGATCGTCGTGGTCAATCCTGCCCTCTACATCGACTCTCCCTTCGCTCCCCTGCTGCCAGTGCTCAGGCACGTCGTGCGCACGATTCCGTCGATCGGCGGCGACATCGCCCACCCGGACCGCGACGAGTACGCCTACGAACGGACGCCGGTGGCTCCCCTGGCCACGTTCCATCGTGCGCTGCGAACCCTGCGCGACGATCTGTGGAAAGTCACCCGCCCCGTCACTGCCATGGTCTCCGGTGAGGACAACGTCGTGAGTCCGCGGACGCTGCGTGCGCTGCGATCGAACCTTCCGCACCCGCCGAGGATCGTCGCCCTGCGCCGATCTCGCCATGTGGCGACCCTCGACTTCGACGCGAACACCATCGCAGAGGCGGTCCTGCAGGCGGTCTCCACCGAAACGACCGTGCCACGGCAGTCCGAGACCGGGGAATAGCTGGGGCCACGGAATTGCTGAGTCAGGTATGAACGACGACGGCACCGCTTCGACTCCCGACGACGAGGGCCGGGAGGACTGGCGAGGGGAGGTTCCCGATCCGGAGCGGATCGGGCACGACCGATCGCGCATCAGTGACGAGGAATGGGACGACCTCGTCCGGCGGATCGCCGAACCCTCGGCGACGACGGGTGATATGCCCGCCGAGGATGTTCGCGACGCCCTCGAGGACACCGAGCATTGGGAGCGCGAACCGGCGGAGCCGATCGGGTGGCGCACCGCTTCGCCCACTCTCGTGCTGTCCTGGGCCGCGGCTCTCGGCGCGGTCGTGCTGCTGCTCATCGGCGTGATCTTCTTCCGACCGCTGCCCGGGTGGTACCTGCTCATCGGCCTGGCCGTCGGCATCGGCGGCGCGGTCGGTCTGTTCTTCCACCTGCCGAGCCATCGTTCCGCCGACGACGGCGACGGATCCTCGGTGTGAGCGATGCTGGCCGCTTCGTGTCAGCGACACCTGAGAGACTGGACATCATGACCGTCCCGTTCGACCGCGCGCCCAGCGCACTGCACAACACTCAGCTGTCATTCGACAGCCTCGGAACTCCCCTGTCCGACGTCACCTTCGTCATCGTCGACCTCGAAACGACGGGCACCCGAGCCGGGCAATCGGAGATCACCGAAATCGGCGCGGTCAAGACTCTCGGCGGCGAGGTCATCGGCGAGTTCCAGACCCTGGTCAAACCGGAACACTCCGTGATCAGCCCATTCGTCGCCCGGCTCACCGGCATCACTCATGCGATGGTCGATGACGCACCTCCGATCAGCTCGGTTCTGCCGAGCTTCCTGGAATTCTCCGTCGGTGCGGTGCTGGTCGCACACAATGCGCCCTTCGACATCGGATTCCTCCGCTCGGCCTGCGAACGTCTCGACTACCATTGGCCGGCGCCCACAGTCCTCGATACCGTCACGCTGGCCCGACGCGTCGTCGGCCGCGACGAAGTGCGCAACCACAAACTCTCGACGCTCGCCGCTCATTTCGGCACCCAGGTCGAGCCCGATCACCGTGCGCTCTCCGATGCGCGAGCGACCGGCGAGCTCCTCCACCATCTGTTCGAACGCTTCGGAGGCTACGGAGTGACGACGCTGGAGGAGCTGTCGACCGTCAGGCAGTCAGGGTGGGCGAAGCGTCAGGCCAAATCCCACCTGGCCAAGGGCGTTCCCGCGGAGCCCGGCGTCTACATGTTCCTCGACGGCACTCGCCGTGTGCTCTACATCGGCAAGTCCGGAAATATGGCCAGGCGAGTGCGCGGGTACTTCAACGCCTCGGAGAACCGTGGCCGCATGGCCGAGATGATCACTGCGGCACAAGAGGTCAGCTGCCTGCCCTGCGCCCATGCGCTGGAAGCCGAAGTCCGCGAGATCCGCCTCATCGGAGAGTTGGCGCCGCCTTACAACCGACGGTCGAAGAACCCGGAACGCAATTCCTGGATCGTCCTCAGCGATGAGCTCTTCCCCCGACTGTCGGTGGTCCGGGCGAACTCGGCTCTCGAACGCTCCCCCGCTCCACCGCTGGGACCGTTCCGTTCACGGAAGTCGGCACAGGCCGTCAAGGAACTCCTCGACACCCTCTACCCCGTCAAGAGGTGCACGGCAGCGATCACGCAGCGCAGCCTCGGCGAACATCGTCCCTGTGTGAGTGCACAGGTCGGTCAATGCGGCGGTCCCTGCGCTGGGATCACCGATGTCGATGACTACCAGAGCTCGATCCGCGAGCTCTTCGCTCTGCTCGATGGGGACCTGTCCTCACTGCAGCGCTTGGCCGCTGAACGCATGCAGCGACTGTCAGGAGAGGCCCGATTCGAAACGGCCGCCGAGGTCCGTGACTCAATGCGCTCGGCAGTGTCCATCGCGGCGCGAGCCGAACAGGTCACGGCATTACGGAGAGTTCCCGAACTGATTGCGGCGGCCCCCGGTTTCGACTCCGGCTGGGACCTGGCGATCATCCGCCACGGGAAACTCGCCGGCGCCGGCCATGTGTCGACCAGGCAAGCCATGGGAGATTCTCTGTCGGCCCTGAGTTCGACGGCCGAATGGGTCCCTGCCCCCGGAGCGCTGCCGCAGGAGACCGACTCGCTCCCGGAGGAGTCGCGTCTGCTGGCCGGCTGGCTGGAGACCGCCGAGCTCGTCTCTGTGACGCACGCAGGCGATCATGGCTGGTCGCTGCCCCGTCAGGGAGCGACCAGCCATGTACAGAGCTCAGGAGCGGTTCGACTCAGCGACTCTGTGTGAGACGTCGATGAGCTGTTGGAGCTTGTCCGCGCCGCCCCCGTTGTCGATCGTCGCCACCGCAGTTTCGAGTTTGAGGGCCAAGCGCTCCGTGAAGGTGCCCACAGCCGACTCGTCGGCGGCGACGAGCGCCGCTGCGGCGTTGATGGCCACGATGTCGCGCACGGCCGATCGTTCACCGTCGAGGACCGCGCGCGTGATGGCCGCGTTCTCATTCGGGCCGCCGCCGCGCAGATCGTCCTTCGTCGCCCGCTCGATGCCGAGGTCGAGGGCGTCGAACGTCGTGTGTTCGATCTCGCCGTGACGGACTTCCCACACATCGTTGACGTCGGTGTTGCTCAGCTCGTCGAGACCGTCGCGTGACCGGAAGACCACGGCCTGGTGCCCGCGTTTGGCCAGCGTGCCGACGACGAGCGGGGCCATCTGGGCATCGGCGACGCCGATGGCCGTATGCCTGGCTCGAGCCGGGTTCGTCAGGGGGCCGAGGATGTTGAACGCGGTGGGAACGTTGATCTGGCGCCGCACTGCAGAGACGAACTGCATCGACGGATGGAACACGTTGGCGAAGCAGAAGGCCAGTCCGACCTCTTGGGCGATCTGACCGGTCTGTTCGGGTGTGATGTCGAACCGCACGCCGAGGGCTTCGAGCACATCGGCCGATCCCGACGCCGAGGATGTCGCGCGGTTTCCGTGCTTGACGACCCGCTGTCCGGTGGCGGAGATGATCATGGCCGCGGTCGAGGAGATGTTCGCCGTCTTCGCGCGGTCGCCTCCGGTGCCGACGATGTCGACGGAATCTTCCAGTCCTGGCAGGGGAACGGCATGATCCATCATGGCCGCCACGAGGCCGGCGATCTCCTCGACCGTCTCGCCCTTCGTATGGTGTGCGGCGAGAAATGCGGCCATTGTCACATCCGGAGTCTTGCCCGACATGATCTGATCCATCGCCCAAGCCGCCTGGTCTCCATCGAGGTCCTGCTGGTGCATGAGAGCCATGAGCAAGTCGGGCCAGTTCTCAGCGGCCGCCGGAACCGTGGTGCGGGCCCCGGAAGCCTGAGCTGCCGGGGTGGTCTTGGGCGTCGAATCGGTCATCCGTCTGAACTCTCACTAGGGGCTGCCGCCGCCCCGAAGCTCAGGGCGGACCTTACCTGCGGCATACTATCGCGACTTCGACACGCGGGCGGAAGCGGCATCCGAAACGAGATTTCGGCACCAGATCGCGGTTTTTGCTACGTCGTGTAGAAATTTCTTTCTCGAAACCTGGGTAAAAGATGAAAACTCACCCCGAGACGGGTAATAATGGGGTTGTGTCAACTGCCACTGCATCTCAAACAGCGCCAGCACATCCGGTTGTCAATCGTCCGAATGTGACCACGGTGGGCTTCATCGTGTTCCTCGCGAGCGACCTGATGTTCTTTGCCGCGCTCTTCGCCATGTACTTCACCGTCCGGTCCGTTGTTCCGGAGCTGTGGGAGGCGAGGACCCAGATCCTCGACATCCCCTACGCTCTCGGCAACACGTTGATCCTGGTGTCGTCTTCGTTCACCTGCCAGATCGGTGTGTTCGCTGCCGAGCGGTTCCGTCCCCGGCGGACCGGGTCGCTGTTCAACATCGCCAAATGGGGAATGGTCGAGTGGTTCTACCTCACCTTCGCCTTGGGCGCGATCTTCGTCTCCGGTCAGGTCATGGAGTACGCGACCCTCGTCAGCGAGGGCATCTCGATCAGCTCCGACGGCTACGGTTCCGTCTTCTACCTGACCACGGGCTTCCACGGCATTCACGTGACCATCGGACTCATCTGCTTCCTGCTCGTCATCGGACGCGCCTACGGAGCGAAGAAGTTCGGTCACCATGAAGCCACATTCGCAATCTGCGTGTCCTACTACTGGCACTTCGTCGATGTCGTCTGGATCGGTCTGTTCGGCGTCATCTACCTGCTCCAGTAGCCGGCCCGAGATGCTCGGCCCCCAGGACTCACAACACTTCAAGCAAAGGACGATCAAGTGAAGCTTCTAGCAGATCGCCGCAGACATCCCATGGCGCTGGTCGCGCTTCTTCTCGTGGGACTGCTGCTGACCGGCGGAGCCTATGCACTCTTCACGCAGACTTCGAGCGCCAAGGCGGACACAGCCAGCGCCTCTGATATCGAAGAAGGCAAGAAACTCTTCGCGGCAAACTGTGCCACCTGTCACGGCATGAACGCCGAAGGTTCGAAGGCCGGTCCCGGCCTCATCGGCGTCGGCGCCGCTGCAGTGGACTTCCAGGTCGGCACCGGACGCATGCCGCTGCAGGCCAACGGCCCGCAGGCTCGCGTCAAGGAACCGCAGTTCGACGAAGAGCAGACCGCTCAGCTCGCTGCCTACGTCGCTTCGCTCGGCCCCGGGCCGGCAGTTCCCGAAGACGAGTACCTCGATGCTTCGAAGGGTGATCCCGCTGCCGGCGGCGGTCTGTTCCGCACCAACTGCGCCATGTGCCACAACGTGGTCGGCTCCGGTGGTGCGCTGACCCGCGGCAAGTACGCACCGAACCTGTCCGAAGTCTCCGAGAAGCACCTCTACGAAGCGATGCAGACCGGCCCCCAGAACATGCCGATCTTCAACGACGCGAACCTGACTCCCGAAGACAAGCGCGATGTCATCGCCTACGTCAAGGAAGTCTCGGACAACCCCTCCCCCGGCGGCTTCAAGCTCGGTTCGCTGGGCCCAGTGGCAGAGGGCCTGTTCATCTGGTTCTTCGGACTTGCTGCCGTCATCGGTCTGACAGTGTGGCTGTCATCCAGGGCCAAGTGAGTCTGACAGTGTCGTTCACCATCAATTACGAGAATAGACGGGGAATTCAATGACCTCGAAAGAGCACTCCGGCGGCGGCAGCCAGCTCGAGGAGTTGAACGGGTTCACGAACCCAGGTCTGCCCGAGCACAAACCGCGCCTGGCCGACTCGGACCCACGCGCCGAGAAGGTCGCCGAACGACAGGTAGCCGCCTGGTTCATCCTCTCGATGATCGGAACCATCTGGTTCATCGTGGCGTACTTCCTGTTCACCCCGGGCGAATCGATGCAGAGCATCCGCCTTCACAACATGTTCGTCGGCCTCGGTGCCGCTGTCGCGATGTTCTCCATCGGCTTCGGTGCAGTGCTCTGGGCCAAGAACCTCATGAGCGATCACGAGGGCATCGACGAACGCCATGACATCGGCGGCAGCGAAGAGGATCAGGCGATTGCGCTCGAGATCCTCCACCAGGCCAAGGAAGAGTCGGGCATCGCCCGTCGTCCTCTGCTGCGCAATACGCTCATCGCCGCTCTGGCGATCGCCCCGCTGCCGGCAGTTCTCGTCTTCCGCGACCTCGGTCCGCTGCCGGGCGACAAGATGTTCAACACGCTCTGGCAGAAGGGCACTCGCCTCATCCGCGACGTCGGCGGAATCCCCTCGGTGGATTCCGAACGTCCGATCAAGGCCGACGAAGTCACCATCGGCTCGGCCTACCATGTCCTGCCTTCGGGCATCGGCGACGAGGAGGCCAGCGAGCACCCGCTGAACGAGAAGGCCAAGGCGGCCGTGCTTCTCATGCGCATCGATCCCAAGGAACTCAAAGAGGATCCGGATCGCAAGGACTGGTCGCACGACGGAATCGTCGCCTACTCGAAGATCTGCACCCACGTCGGCTGCCCCGTCGCACTGTACGAGCACCAGACACACCACCTGCTGTGCCCCTGCCACCAGTCGACCTTCGACGTGACGGAACACTGCAAGGTCATCTTCGGCCCGGCCAAACGACCGCTTCCTCAGCTACCCATCACCGTGGACAGCGAAGGCTACCTGGTTGCCCAGTCGGACTTCCCTGAGCCTGTCGGACCTACGTTCTGGGAGATCAACCACCCATGAGTACTACACAGCCAACCACCACCATCGGGAAGGCGGCGAACTTCGCCGAAACCCGCGTCGGGGCATCTGTCCTCGTGCGCGAGTTCGGTCGCAAGATCTTCCCCTCCCACTGGTCGTTCATGCTCGGCGAGGTTGCTCTCTACAGCTTCATCATCGTCGTTCTGTCCGGAACGTTCCTCACGTTCTTCTTCCAGCCGGCCATGGGCGAACTGCACTACGACGGACCCTGGCTGCCGCTGCGCGGCGTCGAGATCTCCGAAGCCTATGATTCGACACTCGCGATCTCCCTGGAGATCCGCGGCGGTCTGTTCATCCGACAGATGCACCACTGGGGCGCGCTGCTCTTCGTCGCCGCATTGAGCGTCCACATGCTCCGCGTGTTCTTCACCGGTGCCTTCCGCCGTCCGCGTGAGCTCAACTGGGTCGTCGGTGTTCTGCTCGTCATCATGGGCATGGCGGCCGGCTTCACCGGCTACTCGCTCCCCGATGATCTGCTCTCGGGCAACGGACTGCGAATCATCGACGGCATCCTGAAGTCGCTGCCGCTCGTCGGAACCTATATCTCGTTCTTCCTCTTCGGTGGAGAGTTCCCGGGCATCGACATCGTGGCCCGCCTCTACACCCTGCACATCATGATCGTGCCGGCTCTGCTCATCGCACTCATCGGCATCCACCTCATGTTCGTCGTCGTGCACAAGCACACCCAGTACCCTGGTGCCGGAAACACCGAGAAGAACGTCGTCGGAGAACCTGTTCTGCCGACCTTCGCAGCCAAGGGCGGAGGATTCTTCTTCCTCATCTTCGGTCTGCTCTCGCTCATCTCGGCGCTGTTCACGATCAACCCGATCTGGAACTACGGTCCGTATGACCCCTCCCCGGTCTCGGCCGGTACCCAGCCTGACTGGTACATCGGTTGGGCCGATGGGTTCCTCCGCATCGTCCCGGGCTGGTTCGAGTTCTACATCTTCGGATGGCCGATCTCGTTCAACATCAACAGCGCCGTGATCGTCATGGGCGGCGTGTTCGCTGTCATGTTCATCTACCCGTTCTTCGAGGCGTGGCTGCAGAAGGACCATCGTGAGCACCACATCCTCGATCGTCCGCGCAACAACCCGACTCGTACCGCCATCGGCGTTGCAGGAATCATCTTCTACTGCAACATGTGGGCGGCTGCATCGGGTGACATCATCGCAGTGTTCTTCCAGATGTCGCTCAACGACATGATCTACATCTTCCGATTCCTGTTCTTCTTCGGACCGATCATCGGTTACATCATCACCAAGCGCATGTGCCTCGCGCTTCAGCGCAAGGACCGTGAAATCGCTCTGCACGGACGGGAGACGGCCCATATCATCCGTCTGCCCCACGGTGAGTTCCTCGAACGTCACGAGGCTCTTCCCCCGCACAAGCTGTGGAAGATCACCGCGTTCGAGTCGCCGGCCTACGTACCGGCCGAGCCGAATGCCGAGGGCAAGATCACGGGGATGGAGAAGCTGCGTGCACGTCTGTCTCGCTTCTTCTTCGAAGATCGTGTGGCCCCGGTGACGAAGCAGGAGCTCGAAGCTTCGCACCACGACCATGACGCTGTCGAGGGTTCGAACAACAAGGAACTCGGACACTGACAGGTCCGACACACCTGATACGAGGGGCTCAGCAGTTCAACTGCTGAGCCCCTCGCTCCATTCACAGAAGAGGCGGTCACTCGTCACTCTCCGTCGCGTACTCCGTTCTCCGCCTCCTGATGTGGATATCTGCACCTGACCCTGTCGGTCTCAGCAACTGCTGGCCAGGGGCAGTACCACCTGGATTGAGCCGCTTCCGCCTCGATCGGAATAGTCCCGTGTCGGTCCGATCTGGTTCTCCGCGAATCGGAACACCCGCCGTAGGCTATGAGAGCCACGTCCTGCGTCTCAAAATGCTCTGGCCGAGCACGAGTTCGTCTGAGACTGCCGACGGGCCGCTGACGGGCCTGCAGCAAGCTTCTGAACGTACTGCTCCGTTCGCCTCGGGGAGGCCCGAGCACGAAGACGGGCGTTCGTTCAGCGGTGCCCAGACGTGGAATCTGCCTCTCCCCTGGCCCGTTGCCTGGCGCCTCATAGCTGCTCTCAAAGTCTCGACTGCCGATCGAGGCTCATCGGCCCCGAGATTGGCAGAAAGAGAATGAGCCGAACGATACAGTGACACACTGCCGCATCTTGGCCAGCGAAAGAGTGTCACCAGGGCTCTCTTCAGCCTCCAGTCGCCTCCGGCTGCGTCTGCGTCCGCCCTAGTGGACGCTCGCCGCGATCCGTGGTGGACCCGATGTCGATCTTGGCGATTGCGTCGGCACAACGCCTCCTTCATCGCGGTGTGCTCTGTCGAATTGGTACTGAATGTTCTCAAATGCTCACCGAACAAAGTGATGAGTTCAGAACAGCCTGGACCAAACCGCAGTCCGCCTTTAGCTCCGGAAGAGCAGTCCGCCGCTTGCTCCGACTGCGAACGGCAGAAGTGCGACCCTGCGGGTGTACGTATGGGCCGCAGGGGACCACGCAAGCGTCCATCAGCCACTCCGGCGCCGACAAGGGACCGGAGGACGTGCCCACGATGATTTCTGTCCACCTGTGTCGGGTTTGTCCGCTGCCGGTGAATAGCACTGTGGCCCGGACTCGACTTGAGTCCGGGCCACAGTGGCTGGGCGATCAGATCACTGAATCAGTGGGCGAAATCGCCGCGATCGTGTTCGTAGGTGAGACCGACCAGAGCAACGATGCCGAGCACGACACCGAACGGGAAGATCCACCAACCCATGGCGATTCCGTAGAATGCGACGGCGGCGGCTCCCGCGCTAACGATCGGCCACCAGCTCCACGGGCTGAACATACCGTAGTCGGCATCGGCGTCGGAGATCTCGGCGTCGTCGTTGTCCTGAGGCTGACGACCGACGCGTCGATCCGTCAGCCAGAGGTAGACGCCGATCATCAGGGCCATCAGTCCGACGAGGAGCAACGCCGGGAATCCGACGAGCTCGGTGAAGTCGGTGAAGAAGCCGTAGAAGATCCCGACTGCGATGAAGAACAGGCCGCAGAGGTTGAAGACGTAGATCGATGACTTCATTTGGCGTTGTCTCCTGTGAGCTGGGGTTCTGCCTGACCGTGACCGCTGTATTCAAGCAGCTCGGGGTGGTTGAGGTCGAAGGCAGGACGTTCGGAGCGGATCCGCGGCAGCGAGGTGAAGTTGTGACGCGGGGGCGGGCAGGAGGTAGCCCATTCGAGCGATCCTCCGTAGCCCCATGGGTCATCGACCGTCACCTTGGGTGCATTGCGGTGGGTGATCCACACGTTCCAGAAGAACGGAACCATGGACAGACCCAGCAGCAGCGAACCGACCGTCGACACCTGGTTCATCCAGGTGAAACCGTCCTGCGGCAGGTAGTCGGCGTAACGACGCGGCATTCCGTCGACACCCAGCCAGTGCTGGACGAGGAAGGTTCCGTGGAAGCCGATGAACAGCATCCAGAAGTGGATGTGTCCGAGCTTTTCGTTGAGCATCTTGCCCGTCCACTTCGGCCACCAGAAGTAGAATCCGGCGAACATCGCGAACACGACGGTGCCGAAGACGACGTAGTGGAAGTGCGCCACGACGAAGTAGGTGTCGGACACATGCTGGTCGAGGGCCGGGCTGGCCAGGATGACTCCGGTCAGACCGCCGAAGAGGAACGTTGCGAGGAAGCCGATCGACCACACGATGGGAGTCTCGAATGTGATCGAGCCTCTCCACATCGTGCCGATCCAGTTGAAGAACTTGACACCTGTCGGAATCGCGATGAGCATCGTCATGAAGGCGAAGAACGGCAGTGCCACGACGCCCGTGACGTACATGTGGTGGGCCCACACGGTCACCGACAGCGCAGCGATGGCAACTGTCGCGAAGACGAGTTCCTTGTAGCCGAAGACCGGCTTGCGGCTGAACACCGGGAAGATCTCTGTGACGATGCCGAAGAACGGCAGCGCAATGACATAGACCTCCGGATGGCCGAAGAACCAGAACAGGTGCTGCCAGAGTATCGGTCCGCCGTTGCCCGGGCTGAACACATGGGAACCGAGGACGCGGTCGGAACCGAGCACCAGCAGCGCAGCAGCCAGAGGCTGGAAGGCCATGAGCACGAGGATGCCGGTGACCAGGACGTTCCAGGTGAAGATCGGCATGCGGAACATGGTCATGCCCGGGGCGCGCATGGTGATCACAGTCGTGATGAAGTTGACGGAGCCGAGGATGGTTCCGAAGCCCTGCAGGGCGAGTCCGAGGACCCACAAGTTACCACCGGCGCCCGGTGTGAACGTCGTATTGCTCAATGGCGCGTAGGCGGTCCAGCCGAAGGATGCCGCACCCTGAGGGGTGAGGAATCCGGAGATGGCCACAAGGCTGCCGAAGAGGTACATCCAGAAGGCGAAGGCATTCAGCCGCGGGAACGCCACGTCCGGAGCGCCGATCTGCAACGGCATGATGACGTTGGCGAAGCCGGCGAACAGCGGGGTGGCGAACATCAGCAGCATCAATGTGCCGTGCATGGTGAACAGCTGGTTGTACTGTTCCTTGGTCTCAACGATCTGCATTCCGGGCTCGAAGAGCTCGAGGCGGATGATGAGCGCCATCACACCGCCGACGCAGAAGAAGAAGAACGAGCCGATGAGGTACATGTACCCGATCGTCTTATGGTCCGTCGACGTGATCCAGTCGACGATGATCTTGCCCTTGCTCCGTGGAACTACCGGAGCATCAAGAGCCGCCTGATCCATCGTGGCGGTCATTTCTCAGCACCTTCTTTCGGGTACCAGTTGCGATCGTACTCCGGTCCCAGCTGGCCTGTGTTGCCCTGATCGGCAAGCGACTGCGTGTACTCCTGGAATTCTTCCTTCGACACGACCTTGACGTTGAAAAGCATCTCCGAGTGGTACTCACCGCAAAGCTCGGCACACTTGCCGACATACTCGCCTTCCTTCTCGGCACGCAGATGCAGGCTCTGATCGTGGCCGGGGATCATATCGCGCTTCTCGAGGAAGGCGGGGACCCAGAAGGAGTGGAGGACGTCGCGGGAGTGCAGGCGGATCTCCAGGTCGGTGTCGACGGGGAGGTAGAGGACGGGAGCGGTCTTCTCGGGGGCTTCGGTGCCGTCGAGGGCAACCTGAGTGCCGGCGTAGTAGACGTCTTCGGTCTCATAGTTGAAGTCCCAGGCCCACTGCTTGGCAGCGACCTCGATGACCTGCTCGCCAGGGGTGGAGTCATCCGTCGTCTTCTCCATGACCTGGACGTTCTGGAAGAAGAAGCCGAGGACGAGGACGACCGGAGTCACCGTGAAGAGGATTTCGATCGGCATGCTGTAGCGCATCTGCACCGGCAGTCCGCGATCGTTCTTGCGGCGGCGGTAGGCGACCATGGCCCACAGGATGAGTCCCCAGACGATGAGGCCCACGATGAGAAGGGCGATCCAGCCGCCGTTCCACAGCGCTGTATAGGCATCAGTGTGGTTCGTCGCGCCTTGCGATTCGACGGGAAAAAATCCTGTGGCGATCTGCTCTTTAGTGCAACCCGATAGCAACGCCGGTATCAACACGGCGCTCAGAATGCCGAGCCGCTTCGCCCAGGACCGCTGCGGTCCTGACTGATTCGGAGAATCCACGTGCAGCCTTTCACAACGTTCTGCGTCTCCAGGTCAGGCCGAGAGACGTGTACTTACTCTGTCACTCATAAGACTACCGCTACACGCGGTAGAAATTCACCTGCAGATGTTCATTTGTTGAGAATATGCTGACAGACACTGCCCCTGAGCGCGGAATCTAGGTGCGCGGAGTACTCCAGGCCGCTGATCTCCGACACGCCGAGGGTGGCGAGGTGTGATGTCTGCCACTGGGTGTCGATGAGCCAATTCCCCGGTCCCGTATCCGCATCCGCCGAGGTGGACCGGGTTTCTCCGCTGACGACGTCGGTTCCGTCGAAGAGTCCGACGAGGTGGGCCAGCGCGGCCTTCGAGGCGTCGCGCTGAGTGTGGAACATCGATTCGCCGGCGAAGAACGAACCGATGGCGACTCCGTAGAGACCGCCGACAAGCTCATCGCCGTTCCAGACCTCGACCGAATGCGCCCACCCGTCGTCGTGGAGGCCCTGGTAGAGCTCGATCATGTCCTCGGTGATCCAGCTGCCCGTCCGCCGCGGGTCGGCACATGCCCGGATGACGTGCATGAAGGCGCGGTTGGTGGTGAAGGTGAAGTGCTTCATCGATTTGCGCAGGCTCTTCGTCACACGCAGGTCACCGGGAAACAGAACTCCACGTCGTCGTGGAGCCCACCATCCCATCCGACCGGTGCCCCCGTGGCCGACTCCCATCGGGAAGAGTCCGGCCCGATACGACAAAAGGACCTGGGGCTGCGTTGCCGTGTACGACACGGCACGCAGATCCTCCAGGTCCATGAGAAGCGCTCCTCCTCAGCCGAGGCTGATCAGTGGAACGAGTCTCCGCAGGCGCAGGATCCCCCGGCGTTGGGGTTGTCGATGGTGAAGCCCTGCTTCTCGATGGTGTCGGAGAAGTCGATGGTCGAACCGCTGAGGTAGGGAACGCTCATCCGGTCGACGATGACCTCGACGCCGTCGAAGTCGCGGACCGCGTCTCCGTCAAGGAAGCGCTCATCGAAATAGAGCTGATAGATCAGTCCGGAACATCCGCCGGGCTGGACAGCCACGCGCAGGCGCAGGTCGTCACGACCTTCCTGTTCCAGCAGGCTGCGGACCTTGTCGGCAGCGGTCGACGACAGCTCCACCTCGTGGGTGGCTTCTGCTTTTTCGGTCACAGTCATGGTTACTCCTTTTCGCGTTCCTGTCCCCAGGCTACACCGGTGACAACGTCGGTGCCCGGCAAGCTATTCCCCATTCGTGTCATCCGTGGTCGCCGAGGCGCTGCAGCAGCAGGGCTTCGGCGACGATCGCGGCTTTGAAATCGGGCAGGTAGAGCGATTCGTTGGCGCTGTGGGCCCTCGCGTCGGGATCTTCGACGCCCGTGACGAGGATCGATGCGCGGGGGAACACATCGAGCAGATCGGCGATGAAGGGGATCGATCCGCCGATGCCCATCGTCACCGATTCGGTGCCCCAAGCGTCGGTGAGCGCCTGGCGGGCGGTCCGGACCACAGGGTCGTTCTCATCGGCCTGCCAGGGGCTTCCGCCCTCGGTCTCCCCGATGCTCAACTGCGCACCGAAGGGCAGATGCGCGCGCAGATGCTCCTCGACGGCCCGGACCGCCGAGGCGGGGGTGTCCCCGGGCGCGAGTCGGATCGAGAGCTTGGCCTTTAGGGAGGACTGCAAGGTATTCGAGGAGACCGCCACATCGGGAATGTCGAGACCGATGACGGTGATCGACGGCTGTGTCCACAGACGGGAGGCCAAGGTGCCTGCGCCGATGAGCTCGGTTTCCGCGAGCACCCCGGAGTCTGTTCGCAGCGTCGCCTCGTCGAAGTCGATGGAGGTCTCTGTGCTCGAGTGCAGGCCGGCGACAGCGACGGAGCCGTTGTCGTCATGGAGGGTTGCCAGCAGCTTCGTCATCGCGAGCATCGCATCCGGTGCCACTCCCCCGTACATTCCCGAATGCACGGCGTGGTCGAGGGTGGAGACCTCGAATTCGACGGCGCACATTCCGCGCAGGCTCGTCGTCAGGGCCGGAGTCCCCGCTGCCCAGTTGCCCGAATCGGCGACGACGATGACATCTGCGCGCAGGCGGTCCCGGTAGGTCTCGAGGAAATTGCGGAAGCTCGGGCTGCCGGCTTCTTCCTCACCTTCGAAGAAGAGCGTCACACCGACACCGAGGCGGTCGGCCAGCAGCCGCAGAGCCGTGAGGTGGACCATGATCCCGGCCTTGTCGTCGGCGGCTCCACGGCCGAAGAGGCGGTCGCCCTTCCGGGTGGCGACGAAGGGTTCGGTGTCCCAATCCTCGGCGCGGCCGGGCGGCTGCACATCGTGATGGGCGTAGAGGAGGACGGTCGGGGCGCCCTCCGGCGCCGGCACGGAGGCGACGACGACCGGGTATCCGTCGGCGCCGTCCGACTGCTTCGCGGTGAGGATCTCCGTCTCGAGGCCGAGCTGACGCGCCAAGCCCGCGACAGCCTCGGCGCTGGCCGTGACATTCGCGGCGTCGAAGCTCGGCCAGGCGACGGAGGGGATGGCGACGAGATCCGTGAGATTGCCGAGAACCTCGTCGAAGATGGTGTCCAGTTCGGCATGCAATTGTGCACTGTCAAGTGCTGAAGTCGATTCGCTCATTCTCCAAAGGTAGTATTCATCTCGTGTTCGGAAACAAAAAATCTCGCGCCGAGGACGAAACCTCCGCCTCTCAGCCAGTCCATGACGACCTCTCCGCAGAAGCCGACGCCCGTCGCGAAGCGGAGGCGAAGAAGGGACGGCCCACGCCCAAGCGCAGCCAACAGGAGTCCGCGCGCCGTCAGCCCTTGGTGAACAAGGATCGCAAAGTCGCGAACAGACAAGCCAAGGAGCACCAGCGGCAGGAGCGCGACCGCGCACGCATCGGCATGATGAACGGCGAGGAGAAATACCTCACCCGCCGTGACAAGGGCCCGCAGCGCCGGTACATCCGCGACTACATCGATGCCCGCTTCTCGATCGGCGAGATCTTCATACCAGCCGCGATCCTCATCCTCGTCATCGCGTTCACGCAGCCGGTGCAGATCCAGCAGTACTTCACCTACGCCGTCTGGGGTCTCATCGCACTGATCGTCCTCGACGGGTTCGTGCTCAACTACATCCTCAAGAACCGGCTGCGCAACAAGTTCGGCGAGGTCGAACGGGGCATCACCTTCTACGCAGTCATGCGCAGCATCCAGCTGCGTCCGCTGCGCATGCCCAAGCCTCAGGTCAAGCGCCGCCAGTACCCCGAGTGAGCAGCCGGCTCGACTCGAGGCCGCGTGCGATGCGGCCGGGGAAGAACGGACCGGAGTAGATCATCTCCGAATAGAACTGAACCAGATCGGCGCCCGCGGCCACTCGAGCCCGGGCGTCTTTCGCATCCGCGACGCCGCCGACGGAGATGACGGTGAGCTCGTCGCCCACGTGCCTCTTGACCAGACGCAGCACCTCGAGAGAGCGTTCGGCCACGGGGCGTCCGGAGATGCCGCCTGCCTGACCTTCGGCGAACTCCGCCTCGGCGCCGGTCAGCACACCGCGATCGATCGTCGTGTTCGTCGTGATGAGTCCGTCGACGCCGGTGCGCAGAGCGAGGTCGCAGATCTCGGCCACATCCTCGTCGGCGAGATCCGGGGCGATCTTGACCAGCAGGGGCACATGACCCAGCGTCGACCGCGGGCGCTCGACCACCTCGGCGGCGGTGTCGCGGACGGCGGTGATGATCGGCTCCAGGCTGCCCACGGACTGCAGATCGCGCAGACCGGGAGTGTTCGGTGAGCTGACATTGATGACGAGGTAGTCGGCCAAGGGAGCCAGCGCACGGGTCGAGGCGGCATAGTCGGCCACCGCGTCGGCCGCCTCGACGACCTTCGTCTTGCCGATGTTGATGCCCACGATTGGACGCAGGCGCTGCGGGAGGGATTCGATCTTCCTCCGTTCGGCGGCGATGTGGAACGATGCCTGCCGGGCTCCGTCGTTGTTGAACCCCATCCGATTGAGCAGGGCGAGATTCTTCCGCAGACGGAACAGCCGCGGACGATCATTGCCCGGCTGCGCATGGGCGGTGATCGTGCCGACCTCGATATGTCCGAAGCCCAATGACGACAGAGCACGGACCCCCACGCCGTTCTTGTCGAACCCCGCGGCCAGGCCCACTCGGTTGGGGAAGGGCAGACCCATCACCTGAGCGGGCCGGACGGTGTCGCGGGCACAAACGACGCGGAGCAGGCGACCGAGCAGAGGAATGGAGTCAAGAAGGCGCAGCGCGGAGAACGAGAGGTGATGGGCCCGTTCGGCGTCCATGGGAACGAAGAGGAGTCTGAAGATCAATGAGTACACGCACCTAAGAATATGTCAGAGTCCCTCATCGCTTCAGCAGGCGCTCGACTCACTGCTTCAGCAAGTCGGCGTGTTTGGCATTAGGATCGAAGCAACGTTCAAAGACGACTGAAAGGGAACTCATGGCTGGTGCATCCACCCTCAGCAGCTACTCCACGACCTCACCGGTGAAGGCCACCGCCTCCGTTCTGGTGCTGGCGGCAGCCGACTCGACGGTCCTCGGACTCGAAGGGGCGAAGGCGGCGAAGACCGCCCTCGACGAAGCCGCTCGCGCCATCGGGTTCAGCGGAAAGGCCGGATCCACCGCTCGTGTTCCCGCTCCGAAGGGTGTCGCCGCCGACTCCGTCCTGCTCGTGGGGCTCGGGGACTGCGATCCCGATGACTCCGATGTCGCCGCAGCTGCTGAAACGCTGCGTCGCGGCGCGGGAGCGGCGCTGCGTGCACTCGACGGTGTCGAGTCGATCGCACTGGCCCTGCCCGCCGCCACTCCGACAGAGGTCGAAGCGATCACGGTGGGCGCGGGACTCGGAACCTACCGTTTCCTCGACTACCGCAGCGAAGGCGGGACTCCGGGCGAGATCACCATCATCGGCCCCAAGGGCAAGACCTTCGCCGCAGCCCATGACGCCGGCGCAGTGATCGCGGCCGCGACGAACAGAGCTCGCGATCTCGTCAACACTCCCCCACTGGATCTCTACCCGGAGTCCTACGCGGAGATCGTCAAGGACCAGGCCAAGGACCGCAAGCTCAAGGTCACAGTGCTCGGCGAGAAGGAGCTCAAGGCCGGAGGCTACGGCGGAATCATCGGCGTCGGCCAGGGTTCGACTCGTGGACCCCGCCTCGTCAAGGTCGAATACGCACCTCGCGGCGCCAAGCGCCATCTCAGCTTCGTCGGCAAGGGAATCACCTTCGACTCCGGCGGCATCTCACTCAAGCCGGCGAAGAGCATGGAGGACATGAAGTCCGATATGGCCGGTTCCGCGGCCGTCGTTCAGGCGCTCTTCGGCATCGCCGACCTCAAGCTCCCGGTGCGTGTCACTGCGTGGCTGCCGATGGCGGAGAACATGCCCGGGTCTTCGGCACAGCGCCCCAGCGACGTGCTGAAGATGCGCAGCGGCAAGACCGTCGAGGTCACGAACACCGATGCCGAGGGTCGCCTCGTCCTCGCGGATGCGCTCACCGATGCGGGGGCTGAGAACCCGGATCTGCTCATCGATGTGGCCACACTCACCGGTGCTCAGATCGTCGCCCTCGGCGAACGCACCTCCGGTGTCATGGGTTCCGAGGCCGCACGGGCAGAGGTCATCGCCTCGGCTTCCGTAGCCGGTGAGCAGATGTGGGCGATGCCGATCCCCGAGGAGATGCTCTCCGGGTTCGACTCCACCGCCGCCGATCTCACGAACTCAGGACCGCGCCCCGGCGGCATGCTCGCCGCTGCGGCGTTCCTGCGTGAATTCGTCGGAGAGGATGCGAACTGGGCGCATATCGACATCGCCGGACCGAGCTTCAACGGTTCAGCACCCTTCGGCTACACGCCGAAGGCCGCGACTGGAGCCGCGGTGCGCACCCTCATCGAAATCGCGAAGGCGAAGGCCTGAGCCCGGTGGTTCTACACGCTGTCGAGGTGAACGTGATGATGCCCACCTGTGTCCAATCAGACAGCGTTTTTCTTCGCCCCGCGCAAGAAAAGTGGAAAGATAAGACTGAAAGCTGCGTACTGCAGGCTTATTCACAGCTACGAGGAGAAATCCGTGAGTGACGAATTGACCTACGACCTTGTCGTTCTGGGTGGCGGAACCGGTGGCTATGCCGCTGCTCTGCGAGCCGCAGAGCTCGACATGAAGGTCGCTTTGATCGAACGCGACAAGGTGGGAGGCACCTGCCTGCACCGTGGCTGCGTGCCGACGAAGGCTCTTCTGCACGCCGCAGAAGTCGCCGACACCGCCAAGAACTCTGAGACCTTCGGCATCGAAGCCGAGTTCAAGGGGATCGACATCGCCAAGGTGCTCGAGTACAAGGACGGGGTCATCACCCGCAACTACAAGGGTCTGCAGGGTCTGGTCAAGGCTCGCGGAATCGACACCTACTTCGGCACCGGCAAGCTCGTCGGCAAAGACACTGTCGAGGTCACCGGCGAAGACGGCAACCACACCGTCAAGGGCACGAACGTTCTGCTCTCGACCGGTTCGACATCGAAGACCATCGGTCTCGAGGTCACCGACCGCGTGATCACGAGCACCGAGGCTCTCCAGCTCGACAAGGTCCCGAGCTCGGCCATCGTGCTCGGCGGCGGCGTCATCGGCGTCGAGTTCGCCAGCGTTTGGAACTCCTTCGGAGCTGACGTCACGATCGTCGAGGGCCTCAAGCACCTCGTTGCCAACGAGGACGAGACCATCTCGAAGAACCTCGAGCGCGCCTTCAAGAAGCGCAAGATCAAGTTCAAGCTCGGCGTCATGTTCAAGGGCGTCGAAGAGACTGCCGACGGGGTCAAGGTCACTCTCGAAGACGGTTCGACGCTCGAGGCGGAGTACCTCCTCGTCGCCGTCGGCCGCGGCCCAGTCACCGAGGGCTTCGGCTTCGAAGAGCAGGGTATCCCGATGGATCGCGGGTTCGTCCTCGCCAATGAACGTCTCCACACCGGCGTCGGCAACATCTACGCCTGCGGCGATATCGTCCCCGGACTCCAACTGGCCCATCGCGCCTTCGGCCAGGGCATCTTCATCGCGGAGGAGATCGCCGGCCTCAACCCGGCACCGGTCGTCGAATCGGGCATCCCGCGCGTGACGTACTGCGAACCGGAGATCTTCTCCGTCGGACTGTCCTCCGCTCAGGCGGAAGAGAAGTACGGAGCGGACCAGGTCGAATCGCTCGAGTACAACCTCGGCGGCAACGGCAAGTCCGTGATCCTGGGCACCACAGGCCTGATCAAGGTCATCCGCGAGAAGGACGGTCCGGTCGTGGGCGTGCACGGAATCGGTGCTCGCCTGTCCGAGCAGGCCGGTGAAGCGCAGCTCATCGTCAATTGGGAAGCATTCCCCGAGGAAGTCGCGCAGCTCATCCACGCGCACCCCACGCAGAACGAAGCACTCGGCGAGGCGCACTTGGCCCTGGCCGGCAAACCCCTGCACTTCCACTCATAAGATCCGAGGAGACGAATACTCATGTCGAATTCCGTTCAGATGCCGGCTCTCGGAGAGTCGGTCACCGAGGGCACTGTCACTCGCTGGCTCAAGGAAGTGGGCGAAGAAGTCGAGGTAGACGAGCCGTTGCTCGAGGTGTCGACCGACAAGGTCGACACTGAGATCCCGAGCCCCTACGCAGGCACCCTCGAGAAGATCCTGGCCGAAGAAGATGACGTGGTCGAGGTCGGCGGCGACCTCGCCTACATCGGCGACGGCAGCGGCGCTTCAACCCACGACGAGGAACCTGCGGAGGAACCCGCCGAGGAGCCTGCAGAGGCCCCGGCTGAAGAAGCACCCGCCGAAGAAGCACCGGCGGCCGAAGAGGCCCCGGCCGAGGATCCGAAACCTGCCGCTTCGGATTCAGGATCCTCCGAAGGCACCGAGATCACAATGCCCGCGCTCGGCGAATCCGTCACCGAGGGCACCGTGACCCGCTGGCTCAAGGAAGTCGGTGAAGAGGTCGAGGTCGACGAACCGCTCCTCGAGGTCTCCACCGACAAGGTCGACACCGAGGTCCCCTCCCCCGTTGCCGGAGTCGTTCAGGCTCACTTGGCGGAAGAGGACGATACCGTCGAGGTCGGCGCGCCTCTGGCTCGCATCGGTTCCGGTGCCCCGGCCGAATCCGCACCGGCTGAGGATGCGCCCAAGGAAGAGGCCCCCGCCGAGGAAGCTCCGGAGCAGGAAGCCCCCGCCGAAGAGGCTCCGAAACAGGAAGCCCCCAAGGAGGAGGCAGCGAAGCAGGAATCGGCTCCCAAGCCGGCCGCGACCGCATCCGCACAGTCCGCCTCGGCCGCTCAGGCCGAAGAGCCGGTGGAAGCAGCTGCACAGGCACCTGCCGCCGCCGACACCGTCGGTGAGAACGCTGCCTACGTCACTCCCCTCGTGCGCCGTCTGGCCCGCGAGAAGGGTGTCGACCTCTCGCAGGTCTCCGGCACCGGAGTGGGCGGTCGCATCCGCAAGCAGGATGTCGAATCGGCCGCGAAGAACGGCCCTGCTGCCGCTCCCGCGGCACAGTCCGGCGCATCGGCCGGAGCTCCGAAGGCTCCGTTCAAGGTCGAGATCCCCGAGGAGGCTGCGAAGCTGCGCGGCACCACGGAGAAGGCTTCGCGTATCCGCCAGACCATCGCCAAGCGCATGAGCGAGTCACTCGATGTCTCCGCTCAGCTCACGCAGGTCATCGAAGTGGATATGTCTCGCGTCGTCAAGCTGCGCAAGGCCAATAAGGAGGCATTCCAGGCCAAGCACGGTTCGAAGCTGACCTACCTGCCGTTCTTCGCCAAGGCCATCGTCGAAGCGCTTCAGGTGCACCCGAAGGTCAACGCTCAGTACGATCTCGAGTCGCAGCAGATCACCTACTTCGATCACGAGCACCTGGCCGTTGCGGTCGATACCCCGCGCGGACTGCTCGTGCCCGTGATCAAGGATGCCGGTGACCTCAGCGTCGCAGGTCTGTCGAAGGCCATCGACGATGTCGCCGACCGGACCCGCAACAACAAGATCATGCCGGACGAGCTTTCGGGTGGAACCTTCACGGTGACCAACATCGGTTCCGTCGGGGCACTGTTCGACACGCCGATCATCAACCAGCCGCAGATGGGCATCATCGGCACGGGCGCGATCGTCCGCCGTCCCATCGCCGTGAAGACGGCCGACGGCGATGAGGCGATCGCCATCCGCGACATGGTGTACCTGCCGTTGACCTACAACCACCAGCTGGTCGACGGTGCGGATGCAGGACGATTCCTGCAGACCATCAAGGCACGTCTGGAAGAAGGCAACTTCGAGGCCGATCTCGACCTCTGAGCCTGACTCTCCGACACACCTGATCGAGGGGCCGACCATTCGTGGTCGGCCCCTCGGGCCATTCACCGCGTCGTCGCCTCCCGGACCTCCGCTACGAGCCATGTACCCTCGACTCTGTGCAGTTCGAACTCGACGGTCTGCTCGGCGAACTCCACCAGGGCGGCCCCGGTGCCTCCGCTCGACCGCATAAGCGCCGAGGCGACCACCCGGTCATCGTCGGCGGCGACGATCTCCACGTCCTCGACATCGATCGAATAGTCGGAGTCGGCATACGCCGAGGGATCGATGAGCTCATCGGCTGCTGCGGCAGCCGAGTCGGGCACCGTCAGTGCCTTCAGAGCCGCCTCGTCGCCATTGCTGAGAGCTGCTGCGCGTGACTCGCACAGTTCCTCGAGGACGGCGGACACGTCGTCTGCGCTCGGCGTCGACGTCGCTTCGGGCGGCCGGGTCGCCCCCTCGGCGGACGGCGCCTCTTCTCCGCTCACGGCCGCGGTGGACGACCATGAGGACCAGACGACGACTCCGCCCAGAACCGTCAGGCACACGGCGAGGCCGATGAGCAGGGTGCCGTGACCGAACACACGATGCAGGTCCACCGCCCGCAGGCGGGTCCACAGGGAGCCCACGGAGCCCAGCAGCGGTACCATCCACTCCTTTCGGCCGCCTGCGCGTCGGCGATCACGTCTCGAGCGTCGCGAGCTCTTCGCCTCGGCGCGCAGCGGAGTCACTCCGCCTCCGCGCAGAGGCGGGGCCGGTGCGCTGTGCGTCGAACCGCTGTCCTCCTCGGATCGCCGGTGCGGTCTGAGTCCGGTTGCCACGCGCAGACGAGCCGTGAGGGCCGATTCCGGCGACGTTCCGCTCTCGGCAGGCACCATTGGAAGCGCAGCGGGACGGTCGAGTGTACGAAGGGAATCCGCCGCCTCGGCGAGGGCGGTGCCCAACCCGATTTCGGACGCCGCATCGTCCAGGAGGCCTGCGACGAGCGACCGCAGAGCCGACGATGACTCGGACAGAGCGAGGTCGACGGGAAGCAGCACCTCGGCCCACGGCCGCCCGTGGACGGCGTGATAGATCATCTCTCCCACGGCGCGGCGCGGTGTCGTCGCAATGGGCGCCGAGACTCCGGGAATGAGGACCGGTCGACCGTGGGCGTCGAGGGAGAACGCGGACAGAGTGAGCCGATCCTCTGGTCGCGTGCACGTCGTGAGCTCCTCGATGATGCCCAGGAACAGGGTGCACAGCTCGGCCTCGGTCAGTCCCTGATAGGTGCGGATCACGTCGAGGACGAGACCACCGGGCGAAGCGGGGACGATGAGAAGGGAACGGGCGCCGGTCGGAAGAGCCACCTCGGTGAGGGCGAGAACACGGGGGTCGTCGGCATCGAAATCATTGTGCACGACGCCCCATGCACTGCGACCGTCGGAATCGACGACGCGATGGATATCATCCGCGATCGTTGCTTGGAACTCCCATGTCATGGTTCGTCATCTCCGTTGATGATGATCAGTCGCATTTAGTGTTGTTTAATGATGCTCGCCGATGTCGTTATGTGTCAAGGGCCACAGCCTCGGTGGAGGTCGCCAGATGTGATTGGAAACAAATTGAACACTGGGGTCAAGAGTCATAGTGTGGAGCCATGCCCCTGGCCACAGAAACGCTCGGGTTCGCCCCTGTCCTCTCGGACTATCGGCAGACTTGGGAATTGCAGAAGAGATACCACGACGAAGTGCTCGCCGGCGACCGTCGATCGACGATCCTGCTCCTCGAGCATTCCCCGGTCTATACGGCCGGCAAGCGCACCGAGGACTTCGAACGACCGACTGACGGCACAGATGTCATCGACGTCGACCGCGGCGGGAAGATCACCTGGCACGGTCCCGGACAGCTGGTCGCCTACTGCATCTACAAGCTCAACGACCCCAAAGAGGTCCGACTCTTCGTGTCCCAACTCGAGGACGCGATGATCCGACTGCTCTCCGAATACGAGATCGAGGCGACCACGATCGAGGGCCGGGCCGGTGTCTGGCTGCGCGGCGACGAACTCCGTCGCGACCGCAAGATCGGTGCCATCGGCATCCGCATCCACGAAGGCGTGACGATGCACGGCCTGGCCCTGAACTGCAGCAACGACCTCGGCGCCTATGAGTCCATCATCCCGTGTGGGATCACAGACGCCGACACCACGTCCATCAGTGCTGAGCTCGGTCGGACCGTCACTCCCGAAGATGTGGCGCAGCGACTCGACGAAATCCTGCACGAGACCATCACCGCTTAGGAGAACTCAGATGACGATCGCACCAGAGGGCCGCCGCATGCTCCGCGTCGAAGCCCGCAACTCCGAGACTCCCATCGAGGACAAGCCGGCCTGGATCAAAGCGAAGGCCCATATCGGCCCCGAATACACCGCACTGAAGTCGCTCGTGCGCAAGCAGGAGCTGCACACGGTCTGCGAAGAGGCAGGCTGCCCGAACATCTTCGAATGCTGGGAAGATCGCGAAGCGACCTTCCTCATCGGCGGCGAACAGTGCACCCGGCGCTGTGACTTCTGCCAGATCGACACCGGCCGACCGGCTGAATTCGACGCTGACGAACCTCGCCGCGTGGCCGCCTCGGTGGCGGAGATGGGTCTGCGCTACTCGACGATCACCGGTGTGGCACGAGACGACCTCGAAGACGGCGGCGCCTGGCTCTATGCAGAGACCGTGCGCCAGATCCACGACCTCTCGTATGTCGACGGACGCGGCACCGGCGTGGAGCTGCTCATCCCCGATTTCAATGCCAAGCCGGATCAGCTCGCCGAGGTGTTCTCCTCCCGACCTGAAGTGCTCGCGCACAATGTTGAAACGGTTCCGCGCATCTTCAAGCGCATCCGTCCCGCATTCCGCTACGAACGATCGCTGTCGGTGATCACTCAGGCCCGCGAGGCCGGCCTGGTCACGAAATCGAACCTCATCCTCGGGATGGGTGAGACGAACGACGAGATCATCTCCGCACTGCAGGACCTCCACGATGCCGGCTGCGACCTCATCACCATCACGCAGTACCTGCGTCCCTCTCCTCGGCACCATCCCGTCACCCGGTGGGTCAAGCCCGCCGACTTCGTGATGCTGCGTGACGCTGCAGAGGAGATCGGCTTCCTCGGTGTCATGTCGGGTCCGCTCGTGCGTTCGTCGTACCGTGCCGGACGCCTGTGGGCCACCGCCATGCGCCGCCGCGGAGAGGAGATCCCCTCGCATCTGGCGCACCTGGACAAGCACACCCCCGCCAAGCAGGAGGCGCAGGCCGTTGTGGATACCTTCGGCCCCGGCGAAGAGGTAGACTTGACTGCTGAGCAATGAGCGTCGGCCTCCCCCTGATTACCGGAGGCGACGCCGCAACGCCCCTCAAGAGCAAGTGAGAGAATGAGCGAAGAACCGCGTAAGGGACTCTTCCGGCGCAAGCCAAAGGATCCGAACAAGAAGCCCGGCCGACTGGCGCAGATGCGTCAGGTCTACGAGCTGTCCGCTAAACACAACAAAGCGACTCCGTGGCTGCTGGCTGCGGCGATCCTCGGATGCACGCTCATCGGTCTGCTGATCGGTCTGCTCATCGGCGGCACCACCGCGATCTTCACGACGATCCTCGGCTTCATGGTCGGTCTGCTGTTGGGCATGTTCATGCTCGGCCGCTTCGCCGAGACCGCCGCTTTCGCTCAGATGGACGGACAGCCCGGAGCCTTCGGCGCTGTTCTCAACACGGCCCGCCGCGGATACCTGATGGATGAGAAGCCCATCGCCGTCGATCCGAAGAGCCGCGACCTCGTGTTCCGATCGACCGGTCGCGCCGGCGTCGTGCTGCTGAGCGAAGGTCCGAAGGGACGCAGCGCGAAGCTGCTGGCCAAGGAGAAGAAGCGCCACGAGCGCATCCTCCCCAATGTTCCGGTCCACACCTTCCAGGGTGGCAAGGAAGAGGGCCAGCTCGCGATGAAGCAGGTCGTCCCGGCCGTGCAGAAGCTGCCGCGCAAGCTCAACCGCGCCGAGGTCCTGGCCGTGCGCAATCGTCTGGCTGCTCTCGGGACGCAGGGCACGCGCCCGCCGATCCCGAAGGGCATCGACCCGAACAAGGCCCGCCCGAACCACAAGGCGATGCGCGGACGCTGACCCGCGTCCCCTCCGCCGAAACCCCTCGGCCGAGGCGAAAGAAAGCGGCGCCGACTCAACGAGAGTCGGCGCCGCTTCCCATTCCCCGTGTATTCCCCTCCAATTGCTACCTGACGGCGGCCCAGCAACCTCGCGCGAGGTTGCTGGGCCGCCGTCAGGTAGCAATTGGGAGGTCAGCGGCGGAGGATGACGGTTCCTGCCGCAAGGTCGTGGACTCCGCGGTTGTCGCGGTTGAAGATGAGCGCCGGAATGACGAGCACGACGAGAACGGCGCGGATGAGCGACTTGATCAGTCCCGGCACGTGGCCGTCGAGGCGCCGGACTTCGATGCCAAAGAGACGATGGCCAACCGAATACCCGAGAGTTCCCACGAGCACGAAATTCTCGAGGGCGAAGAACGCGGGCGCGAGGATCGGATTCGCCGGATCGATGAGATTGGCGATCGCCAGACACATCAGCCAGTCGACGAGCAGGGCGAGGATTCGCTTCCACGCCGGGGCCAGAGAATGCGAGCCGTTGACAGGCAGACCCAGCCGCTTTCCGGGCCAGTCGTCTTCTTCCCTGTCGAACCGGGGTCCTTCGAGCCAGGAACCAAGGTCGTCACGATTGATCACTCCCCCAGCCTACGAAATCCGGCCTGAGTGGATCCTCAGGAAACATGCCCGAAACATGGTCGACATCACCACTTCATTCTTCGGCGACTAAGATTGACCGTGGTCAGGACAAACGGCCACCGTACACGAACTAGGAGACCTAAGTGTTCTCGTCTGCTGAAGAACTCGTCAACTACATATCGGACAATGACGTCAAATTCGTCGATGTCCGGTTCTGCGACCTGCCCGGTGTGGTCCAGCACTTCAATCTCCCCGCCGCCTCATACGGCACCGAGGAGATCACCGAAGGTCTGCTCTTCGACGGGTCCTCCATCACAGGCTTCCAGGGCATCCACGAATCCGATATGAAACTGCTGGCCGATGTCACCTCCGCGTACATCGACCCCTTCCGTGAGGCCAAGACGCTGGTCGTCACGCACTCGATCGTCGATCCGTTCACCGATGAGCCCTACTCCCGCGATCCCCGGCAGGTCGCGGCCAAGGCCGAGGCCTACCTCGAATCCACTGGGATCGCCGACACTGTCTTCTTCGGCGCCGAGGCCGAGTTCTACCTCTTCGACTCCATCCGCTACGAGAACACTCCCGGCGGCAGCTTCTACAAGATCGGCTCACAGGAAGCTGCGTGGAACACCGGCTCTGATGAGGTCGGCGGAAACCAGGGCTACAAGACCCCGTTCAAGGGCGGCTACTTCCCGGTCTCGCCGCAGGATCAGTACGCAGATGTCCGCGACAAGATGTCGCTGACGCTCGAGGAGATCGGCTTCGAGATGGAGCGGGCGCACCATGAGGTCGGCACCGCCGGTCAGCAGGAGATCAACTACAAGTTCAAGACGCTCCAGCACGCAGGCGATCAGCTGCTCGACTTCAAGTACGTGATCAAGAACACCGCTTTCGAGCTCGGCAAGTCCGCGACCTTCATGCCCAAGCCGCTCTTCGACGACAACGGCTCCGGCATGCACTGCCACCAGTCGCTGTGGAAGAACGGCGAGCCGCTGTTCTACGACGAGAACGGCTACGGCGGGCTCTCCGACCTGGCTCGCTGGTACATCGGCGGACTCATCGAGCACGCCGGCGCGGTGCTGGCGTTCACGAACCCGACTATCAACTCCTACCGCCGCCTGGTGCCCGGCTATGAGGCTCCGGTCAATCTCGTCTACTCCGCGCGCAACCGTTCTGCCGCGATCCGCATTCCGGTGACCGGATCCTCGCCGAAGGCCAAACGGCTCGAGTTCCGCGTTCCGGACCCCTCGTCGAACCCCTACCTCGCCTTCTCGGCCCAGCTCATGGCCGGGCTCGACGGTATCCGCAACCGCATCGAACCGCCGGAGCCCATCGACAAGGACCTCTACGAGCTCCCGCCCGAGGAGGCCAAGGACATCAAGCTCGTCCCCGGCACCCTCGACGAGGCGCTCAACGAGCTCGAGAAGGACCACGACTTCCTCACCGCCGGCGATGTGTTCACTCCCGACCTCATCGAGACGTGGATCCGCATCAAGCGTGAGAACGAACTCGATGTTGCTCGTCTGCGTCCGACACCGACCGAGTTCGAGCTCTACTACGCACTCTGACCTCGGTCGGCGGTCGATTCCAGGTGAACTGAGATCCCGCCGCCGGGTGGAATAGAGTGAGGGCGTCACGGGTTATCACCCGTGGCGCCCTTTCGGCTCTGCGGCCGTCGACGCGGCCGGTCGGATCACGCACCATCGGAGGGATGGACTTTGACGCATTATGACCTGCTGCTCATCGGCACCGGATCGGGAAACATGTTCCTCGACAAGCGGTTCGCCGGACTGAAGACCGCCATCGCCGAGGAATGGCACTTCGGCGGTACCTGCCTCAACGTCGGGTGCATCCCGACGAAGATGTTCGTCTACCCCGCCACCCTCGCCGAGCAGGCCGCCCAAGCCGATCGATACAACCTCACCTCGACCCACCCGAAAGTGGATTGGGCCGGACTCCAGGACCGCATCTTCTCCCGCATCGACGCGATCGAATCCGGAGGACGCGAGTACCGCAGCAGCGACCGCCAGCCCAATATCACCGTTGTCGCTGAACATGTTCACTTCACCGGGCAGAAGACCGTGCGCACCGCCTCCGGTGAGGAGATCACCGCCGAACGCATCGTCATCGCCGCCGGCGCCCACCCGATCATCCCCGACATCGCCGGGCTCGACTCAGCCCGCATCGACACCGATGACTATCCGGTGTTCACATCGAACACGGTGATGCGCCGCGCCGCACAGCCGAAGCGACTGGTCATCATCGGCTCCGGGATCATCGCCATGGAATTCGCCCACGTCTTCGCCGCCCTCGGCACCGAGGTGACCGTCCTCGCCCGCGGCCCCCGCCTCCTGGGCAATATCGACGAGGAGGCCGCCGACGAGTTCACTCGCATCTTCGACTCCTCCCACACCGTCCTCCACGGTGCTCAGTCCAAGCAGATCGACATCGCCGACGGTGAAGTCACATTGACCCTCGAACCCAGCGGCCGCCTCGCCGAGGCGGACCTGCCGGAGACGATCACCGCCGACGGATTGCTCGTGGCCACGGGAAGGGTTCCCAACACCGCCGAGCTCGACGTCGAGGCCGCCGGTTTCGACATCACCGACGGCAACCGCCTGTCCGTGGACGAGCACCAAAGAGTCCTCTCGGGCGGTCAGCCCGTTCCCGGAGTATTCGCTCTCGGAGACATCTCCTCACCCCACCAGCTCAAACACGTCGCCAACCACGAAGCGAAGATCGTCGGCCGCAATCTGGCCGCAGACGTTGCCGCAGGGTTGCCCGGCAGTGCTCGGGGGAACGACCTCGCCGCAGTCAATCACCATGCCGTTCCCGGTGCCGTCTTCTCCTCCCCACAGGTCGCCTATGTGGGCATGACCGAAGCAGAGGCCATTGATGCCGGACACGACGTCACGATCAAGGTGCAGAAGTTCTCCGATGTCGCCTACGGTTGGGCGATGGCCGATGATCCGGGAATCGTGAAGATCATCGCCGATCGCAGCACCAGGCGCATCCTCGGCGCTCATATCGTCGGTCACGAAGCCTCGATGCTCATTCAACCGCTCATCCAGGCCATGGCCTTCGGCCAGAAAGCCGACGAGGTGGCAACCGGCCAGTACTGGATCCACCCCGCCCTGCCCGAGGTGGTCGAAAACGCCCTGCTCGGACTCGAATTCGACGACTGAGCACATCAACTGTCAGCTGATTCGGCCGATGACCGGGAGCGGCAGATCGCACGTAGGCGGACTGCCGCACCTGGAGAATCAGAAGTCGTAGAAGCGGTGTTCCATCACTGAACGTGCGTGCCTGGTGGTGCGCAGATAGTCGTCTTCGAGGTCATGGCCCGCCCCAGCCGGATAACCGAGCAGGCGGGCTGTGGCCTCGAGCTCGGTATGATCGGCCGGCAGCGACTCGGCGGTGCGCCCACGGAAGAGCATCACGGCCGAACGCACATCAGTGGCCAGCTGCCAGGCAGCGGCCAGCTGTTCGGCATCCTCGGTCGGCAGCAGACCCCCGTCAGCGGCCACGTCGAGGGCCGTCAGCGTCGAGGTCGTGCGCAGCCCTTCCACCTGATGCCCGTGCTGGAGCTGCAGTAGCTGAACGGTCCATTCGACATCGGAGAGGCTGCCCCGGCCGAGCTTGAGATGTCGGCGCTTATCGGCATTGCGCGGCAGTCGCTCGTCTTCCATCCGCGCCTTGAGAGTGCGCACCTGCGTCAGTGCCTTCTGCGGCATCTCCGAGGGATAGCGCAGCGGATCGATAAGCGCCAGGTAGTCGGCGATGAGGCCGTCATCGCCTGCCACCGGCCTGGCCCGCAGCAGCGCCTGCGCCTCCCATGGTTGGGACCACTTTGCGTAATAGGCCTGGTAAGACGAGAAGCTGCGCACCAAGGGGCCATTCTTGCCCTCCGGACGCAGATCAGCATCGAGATCGACCCCTTGAGCGCCTTCGCTGGCCTTGAGGCGAGTCGACAGCTGGAGGGCCACCTTCGTCACGTGCTTGCTCAGTCTTCCGCGCGCCTCGGCGTCGAGGTCGTCTGACATGGGACGGTAGACGAACATCGCATCGGCGTCCGAGAAGTAGCCGATCTCCCGTCCGCCCCACCGGCCCATGGCGATGATTGCGAATTCGTAGTCCGGGGTCTCGGGCCCGTCGAGGTCTGCTCGCACCGCCTGCAGGGCACCTCTGACCGCCAGGTCCATGAGGTCGGAGAGATCACCGGGTATGGCGACTCGGTCCCCGACCCCGAGGACGTCGCGCAACGCGATCCGCAGAAGTTCACGGCTGTAGGTCTCACGGATCGGAGTCACCGCCTCGGCGCCATGGCGCTTGAGCAGTCCATCGACCTCAGCATTGAGAATCTCCAAGTCACGGGCCTCGAGGTTCTCGTGGCGGTCCAACCAGGCGACAGCGGCGGGCTGGCGCAGCAGAAGTTCCGTCGCATATCCGGACAGGGAGAGCACTTCGGCCACAGATTTGGCCGCCAGACCGGAGTCGCGGAGCATCTTGAGGAACCAGCCGGAGGAGGACAGCGATTCGCTCAGCCGGCGGAAGGCCAGCAGTGCTCGGTCGGGCTCGACTCCATCGGAGAACCAATCGAGCAGGGCCGGAAGCACCTGCTTGATGACCATGGCAGTGCGTGACATCCCAGTCGTCAGCGCCTTGATATGGCCCAAAGCTCCTTGTGGGTCCACGTATCCGAACGCCTGAAGACGGTCGGCGGCAGCCTGCAGGCTCGACCCGCGCTTCTGTGCATCGACGACGGCGCCGTGGACGCCGACAGCCGCCTCGAGGATGGGCCGATAGAAGATCTGTTCGTGGAGGCGGGTGACTTGTTTGGCATAGTCGCGGCGGGCCTCTTCGAGGCGATCCCCGGTCCGAGATCCGGACCGGAAGACGGAACGGGCCAACGACCGAAGTTTGGCTTCATCATCGGGGATGAGCGCATTGCGCATCATCCTCGGGATCTGCACTCGGTGTTCGACGACACGCATGAACCGGTATGCAGTGGAGAAGACGGAGGCGTCCTGCTGCCCGATATAGCCATGTTCTCCGAGTTCACCGAGGGCGACGAGCGTATTCGGGGTGCGGATGTCCTCATCATTGCGTCCATGGACGAGCTGGAGCATCTGTGCGGAGAACTCGACATCACGCAAACCGCCGCGACCCAGTTTGATCTGACGCGGGGCTTCGACCGCCGGGATGAGGTCGACGACGCGCCGACGCATCGCACGGATCCCGTCGATGAAGCCGGGACGGCTGGCCGCCTGCCAGACCAAGGGCAGGAGCGACTGGGAGAACGCCTCCCCCACTGCGACATCGCCGGCAACCGGTCGGGCCTTGAGGAGGGCCTGGAATTCCCAGTTCTCCGCGATATCGGCGTAATAGTGCTCGAACTCCGAGAGCGTACGCACGAGCGCACCGGCTTTGCCTTCGGGGCGCAGCGCCGTATCGACTTCCCACAGTGCAGGCTCACCACCGGCATCGGAGAGGATGCCGCGCATGCGTTGGGCGAGGTCGGTGGCCAGGCTCCTGGCCCCTTCGGTCTCGGCGGAATCGAGAACGAAGACGACATCGACATCGGAGACGTAGTTGAGTTCTCGTGCTCCGGTCTTACCCAAGGCGATGACCGCCAGACGGATGTCGGCCGCCTCGTCGAGTTCGGCTCGTGCGATGGCCAGCGCCGCGTCGAGGGCAGCGGCGGCCAGGTCGGAGAGGACTGCCATGACATGGTCGACGATTTCGTCAGGAGACTCCGCCGACAGATCATCGGCGACGAGGCGAAGCACCGCATCCCGGTAGTTCCTTCGCAGCGCCTTGACCCCGTCATCTCCGGTCACAGTCGCGCGCGGAGCCGGGTCCTCGGGGTCCGCACCGAGGACCGTGAGCATCTCTGCTCGCAGGGATACCGCCGAGGCGGCAGGCGTGGAGATCAGCAGGAACGGGTCGGGAACGAGCAGCAGCGGCAGGGAGTCGGGATGCCGGACCAGATGGTCGACCATCGCCTCCGAGGTGCCGACGACCGCGAGGAGCCGGGCCAGGAGGGGGCGGTTGAGTTCGTCCTCGGCCAGTTCGCTCTTCGATCCGGTCCGCACTCCGTCCAGCAGGGCCGCGGAACCCTCCCCTGCGGCCTCGATCACGCGCAGCAGACCCAGCGCCGCTCCATGCGGATCCGGGGTTGCCATGAGGAGATCAACGAACCGCGAATCAGTGGCCAGAGGGACGCCGAGGAGCTCATCGAGCTCATGGAGGAACCGAGAGGTGGCCTCCGGGACGCTGGTCGTGCGTGAGGTGATAGCGGCCATCACATCGAGGTGAAGTGCTTCGCGAGCTCATATGGAGTCACCTGCGCGCGGTAATCGGTCCATTCCTGCCGTTTGTTGCGCAGAAAGAAGTCGAACACCTCTTCGCCCAGGGTCTCGGCGACGAGATCCGATCCCTCCATCAGCTCCAGGGCATGTGACAGACTGCGCGGCAGCGCTTCGATCCCCATCGCCCGACGTTCGGTGGAAGAGAGCAGCCAGACGTTGTCCTCGGCCTCTTCGGGCAGTTCGTAGCCCTCTTCGATCCCTTTGAGTCCCGCTGCGAGCATAAGCGCATACGACAGGTACGGGTTGGCCGAGGAGTCCAGAGCACGGTACTCGACGCGGGCGGATGAGGACTTTCCGGAGTTGTACTGCGGGACCCGCACGAGAGCAGAACGGTTGCGGTGGCCCCAGGAGATGTACGACGGAGCTTCATGGCCGGTCCAGAGGCGTTTATAGGAGTTCACGTGCTGGTTGGTCACTGCCGAGATCTCGGCGGCGTGGGTGAGCAGTCCGGCGATGAACTGTCGGCCGGTCTTCGACAGCTGATATTCGGCCCCCGGTTCGAAGAAGGCATTGTTCTCGCCCTCGAACAGGGAGACGTGCGTGTGCATCCCATTGCCTGGGTGATCGGCCATCGGCTTGGGCATGAACGAAGCGTAGACGCCTTGGGAGATCGCGACCTCTTTGATGACCGACCGGAACGTCATGACGTTGTCGGCCATGGTCAGCGCGTCGGCGTAGCGCAAGTCGATCTCGTTCTGACCGGGCCCGGCCTCATGATGGGAGAACTCCACGGACAGCCCCATCGCCTCGAGCATGGTGACAGCTTCGCGCCGGAAATCATTGGCCGTTCCCCCGTTGACATGGTCGAAGTAGCCGGCTGTGTCGACGGGCATCGGGGCTGTGCCGTCGCTGATCCCGGAGACAGGATCGAGGTTGTCGGTCTTGAAGAGGTAGAACTCGATCTCAGGATGCACATAGAAGGTGAAGCCGCGTTCGGCGGCTTTGGCCAGAGTGCGTTTGAGGACGTTGCGCGGATCGGCCGGCGCCGGCTCTCCCCCGGGCACGTGGATATCGCAGAACATCCTCCCGGTGGGCTCGGTCTCCCCGCGCCAGGGCAGCAGAGAGAACGTCGAGGGGTCGGGCTTGAGCACCATATCGGCCTCGAACACGCGGGACAGTCCTTCGACTGCCGAGCCGTCGAATCCGATGCCTTCGGAGAAGGCGCCTTCGAGTTCGGCGGGGACGATGGCCACGGACTTCAGCTGCCCCAGGACATCAGTGAACCAGAGTCGGATGAATCGCACTTCACGATCCTCGACGGTCCTGAGAACGAATTCCTCCTGACGCGACATCTATT
The DNA here is from genome assembly GCF_013623905.1 of Brevibacterium sediminis. Lineage (GTDB taxonomy): Bacteria > Actinomycetota > Actinomycetes > Actinomycetales > Brevibacteriaceae > Brevibacterium > Brevibacterium sediminis. The sequence goes on along the minus strand of NZ_JABKDD010000001.1, from coordinate 600,558 downwards.
CAGCCGTTCCACTTCTCGTCGTCTTCGTCCCACTGCTGATTGCGTTCACGTGCCTTCTCCAGGGCGGCGCGGGCGACTTCCTCGGTCTCGTAGGGCCCCATGCGATGGGTCCAGTCGCTGACCAGGCCCTTTTCCACGGTGTTCGTCTCGAGGTTGAAGTAGTACTTCGAGTTCGGGTCGTCGATATCTTCGTAGAGTCCCATGGCGAGCCTTCTCTCCTCTGCGGGGTTCTGCATTGACGCTTTCAGCTTACCGTTTCAAGTCGCCAACTGACGGCATGTGTCGCTTAGGCGTTGGAAGCGCCCTATCTGCATCTTTGGTGCAGTCTGGACCCGACTGGAATCATGTTTTCCGCGTTATCTGGCACCCAGACGCACTGATTTCGCATCATTGGTGACGAAAACAGATTTAAAGGTTTGCTCTCCAAACCTTCTAAGGAATAGAGTTGACACCATCGACGACCGACGGAGAAGTCGGTCGCCTCCGCCCCTGCGGCACACGATCAGGAGAGAAGGACACACCATGCGCATTTCAGTGCCCACCGAGGTCAAGAACAATGAGTTCCGAGTCGCCATCACCGCTGCCGGCGTCCATGAACTCGTCGCCCACGGCCATGAGGTCACCGTGCAGGCAGGAGCCGGCGAGGGCTCCTTCATCGCCGATGCCGAATACGAGGCTGCCGGAGCGAAGATCGCCGCCGACGCCGCCACAACATGGGCAGCCGGCGACCTCGTGCTCAAGGTCAAGGAGCCGATCGCCCAGGAGTACGGCTTCCTGCGCAAGGATCTCGTCCTGTTCACCTACCTCCACCTCGCCGCGGATGAGGCGCTCACCACTGCTCTCATGGAGGCCGGCACCACCGCCATCGCCTATGAGACCGTCCAGCCCGACGGCGGCGGACTTCCGCTGCTCGCTCCGATGAGCGAGATCGCCGGACGCCTGTCGACTCAGGTCGGCGCTCACAGCCTGCTCAAGGCCAACGGCGGCCGCGGGATCCTGCTGTCCGGAGTCCCTGGTGTCGAGCGCGCGAATGTCGTCGTCATCGGTGCCGGTGTGGCCGGGACGAATGCCGCCCGGATGGCTCTGGGCCTCGGAGCGACCGTCGAGGTCATCGACATCAACATTCCGCGTCTGCGGCAGATCGATGAGACCTTCGCCGGTGCCATCGGCACGAAAGTGTCGAACAAGTACGAGATCACGAAGTCTCTGGCCACAGCCGACCTCGTCATCGGTTCGGTGCTCATCCCGGGCAAGAAGGCGCCGAAGCTCGTCACCGACGAGATGGTCGCTGGGATGAAGCCGGGATCGGTGCTCGTCGATATCGCCATCGACCAGGGCGGCTGCTTCGAGAATTCTCGTCCGACGACTCACGACGATCCGACGTTCAACGTCCATAACTCGGTCTACTACTGCGTGGCGAACATGCCGGGTGCGGTGCCGAACACAGCCACTGCGGCGCTGACGAATGCGACTCTGCCCTTTGCTGTGAAGATCGCCGACCAGGGGTGGCACAAGGCACTGTCGAACGATTCTGCGCTGGCCCGTGGTCTCAACATCCACAATGGGCACGTCACGAACGACAACGTCGCAGAGGCATTCGGCTTCGAAGCAGTCTCCGTGGCCCACGCCCTAGCCAACTGAAGAACCCCTATTACTACCTGACGGCGGCCCAGCAACCTCGCGCGAGGTTGCTGGGCCGCCGTCAGGTAGTAATAGGGGTTAGGGGCGGGGGACGATGGTCGTGTACCTGAAGTGCTCCTCGCAGAGTCTTCCCGCAGCTTCTGCGTCTCCGGCAGCGATCGCCTCGACGATCGCGGCGTGGTCGTCCACGGCGTGATCGAAGAGCTCGGCCGAGAACGGGTCGTGACGGAAACCGGCGTTGATCTTCGTATCGAGGTCGATGGCCATGCGCACGAGTTCCGGGTTGTGACCGGCACGGGCGATGGCGAAGTGGAACTGCGCGTCCGCGGTGCGCGCGGCGGCCGCTTCGGCGCGTTGGGAATAGACTTCGGCCAGTTCCCGGAGCTCGCTCAGCTCGTCCTCGGTACGTCGCAGGGCCGCGGTCGCCGCCAGCGAATTCTGGAAGACGGCGCGGGCGTCAAGCAGGTTCCGCCTCTCGGCATGGAACTCGTCGATTCTACCGGCCATGGGAGCCAGCGCCTCGGGGCGGGCGGTCTTGACGAACGTCCCTCCCCCGCGGCCGCGGCGGCGTTCGACGACCCCGAGACGCTCTAAGCGCAGCAGGGCTGCGCGCACGCTCGAGCGGGACACCTGCAGATCTGCGGCCAACGTCCGTTCGCCCGGCAGCAGGGTGCCTTCCGGCAGCGCTCCGACGGCGATTCCGGAGAGGATGTGGTCGGCGATCTGCTGCGGCGCGCTCGTCAGGCTCACCACTTCGCCCAGTCCAGCGAACTCGTGGCCCGCCGATGTCGTGTCGTCGCTCAATCTGCCTCCCGCTTCCTTGGCACGGCTGCTTCCGATTCTAGACTCCACAGGTCCCGCACCGCGGCATCGACAGGCGACCGGGCAGCGGGACAAAGCCGCGTTTCCAGCATAGGATCGACACCATCATGACTGTTCACACTCGCCTGCTCACGCCCGGCACCATTTCGCCCGAACGCGGTGTGCCGAAGGACATCCCCCGCCCGGAGTACGTCGGTCGCGCCGACGCCGATGAAGGCCGGGGAAACAATTTCTACAGCCCCGAAGAAGTCGAGGTGGTGCGGGCGGCCGGTCGGATCGCGGCCAATGCCCTGGCCGCCGTCGGCGAGATGATCGTCCCCGGCATCACCACCGATGACATCGACAGGGTGGCGCACGAGTTCATGTGCGATCACGGAGCGTACCCGTCGACGTTGGGCTATCGGGGCTTCCCGAAATCCGTGTGCACCTCCGTCAACGAGGTGATCTGCCACGGCATCCCCGATTCGACCGTCATCGAGGACGGCGACATCGTCAATGTCGACATCACCGCCTACTACCAGGGCATGCACGGAGACACGAACTACACATTCACCGCCGGAGACGTCGATGAGGAGTCCCGTCTCCTCATCGAACGCACCTATGAGTCGATGATGCGTGGGATCAAAGCGGTCAAACCGGGACGTCAGATCAACGTCGTCGGACGGGTGATCGAGAAGTACGCGAAGCGCTTCGACTACGGAGTCGTGCGCGACTACAGCGGGCACGGAGTCGGCCGCGAATTCCATTCCGGGCTCATCATCCCGCACTATGACGCGGCTCCCGCCCATGCGGAGACGATGGAACCGGGAATGATCTTCACGATCGAGCCGATGCTCAACCTCGGCACGATCGACTGGGACGTCTGGGACGATTCCTGGACCGTGGTGACGAAGGACCGCAAGCGCTCCGCTCAGTTCGAGCACACACTAGTGGTGACCGAGTCCGGTGCCGATATCCTGACTCTGCCCGATGCCGACACCGCGATTGCCGCCGGACCCGCACACGAGGAGAGCTGATATGAGCGCGGAGACCTCCCCACGCTTTGCGATCGGCATCGACATCGGCGGCACCGGGATCAAAGCGGCACTCGTCGACACGGTGACGGGCAAGCTGCCGTTCAAGCGGCTGCGCGAGCTCACACCGAAGCCGAGCACCCCGGTTGCCGTGGCTGCGACGATTGCCACGCTGTTGGATGCACTGAGCGAACATGCCGTCGAACTCGAACTCGTCGCCGACCGTGCCGCGATCGACTCCCTGCCTGTCGGCTGCGGATTCCCCGGCGTGATCCGCGAAGGACTCGTCGAGTACACGGCGAACCTCGACCAGAGTTGGATCGGTTCGCCCATCTCCGACATCATCGGCGAGAGCACGGGCCGCACCGTGTACTTCCTCAACGATGCCGATGCCGCCGGACTGGCCGAGATGACCTTCGGTGCCGGGCGCAAACACCGGAAGAAGACGGTGCTGCTGACGACGCTGGGCACGGGAATCGGAACCGCCCTGTTCACTCACGGCCGGATGGTTCCCTACACAGAACTCGGCCATATCGAGATGAACGGCGCCGATGCCGAGACGCAGGCCGCGGAATCGGTCAGGACCCGGCTGGGACTGACCTATCCGGAGTGGGCGGCTCGGCTGCAACAGTATTATTCGCAGATCGAACTGCTGGTCGCTCCGGATGTCATCATCGTCGGCGGCGGAGTCTCGAAGTCCCATGACCAGTTCCTGCCGCTCATCGAGACGCGGGCGAAACTCAAGCCGGCGAAGCTGTACAACAACGCCGGAATCGTGGGAGCAGCGATGATCGCGGTCAACGGCGGTAAGGCGAAGGTGCGTCGCAGTCCGTCCTGAAAGACGCGCCGCAGCTGAGGATGTGGGAGAGGACAGGCCACCGATAAGCCGGGTTCTGTCGACGAGTCGGTTGCCCTTCTCGCCTGACGGTCATCTATCTGGGACCGATGTTGCCACCGGCCTCAAGCAATCCACCCGACGACTCGGCGAGCAGCCTCGAACGTCGTCTGTCTGATCTTGCTCCGGATGGGGTTTACCCAGCAGCGACGGTCACCCGCCGCCCTGGTGGTCTCTTACACCACCGTTTCACCCTTACCCAGTCGGAACTGGGCGGTCTGCTTTCTGTTGCACTGGCCCGCGGGTCGCCCCGGGTGGGTGTTACCCACCATCCCTGCTCTGTGGAGCCCGGACGTTCCTCAGCCCTCGTGAAGAGAGCCGCGACCGTCTGGTGACCTGTCCTCAAGCAACCCAGTGTAGTCGCTCAGCAATGCCCCCACGCACACAGCACCCGCACGCGGCGGAGACCGGACATCGAACGTGATCAACCTCATCCGCACCCGGTCCCAGCCGCGTCACTGCGTGATCATACGATGGGGTGGTGAAGATCCTGCTGCCGCCCTCCGAGGGCAAGACTCCGTCGCCGACCGGTCCCACGCTCGATCTCGACGGTCTCTCGGCTCCGGAACTCACCACCAAGCGCAAGCGTGTGCTCGCTGCGTTGAAGAAGGTCTCAAAGCGTCGAGATGCCCTCGAGAAGCTCGGCGTCGGCGCGTCACTCTCAGCGGACGTCGAACGGAACACCGTCCTCGATGAGATCCCCTGTGCCCCCGCGCTGCTCACCTATTCCGGTGTGCTCTATGAGGCGATGGGCGCCAGTGAGCTGGTGGCGCAGTCGACCGATGACGAGAAGCTGCGGGACCGTCTCCACGACGTCCACGTATTCTCCGCCCTGTTCGGCCGGGTGCACGGACTCGACGATATCCCCGCTTACCGACTGGCGATGAAGACCGATCTGGGGACCCTGGGAAAGCTGACATCCTATTGGAAGCCGGTTCTGGCGAAGTCCTGCTCCCTCGACCCCGCCGAGGTGGCCCTCGACTGCCGCTCGAGCGATTACCGGTCCGTATGGCCGGGTCCCACCGATCAGGTCGTCACCATGGGTGCCGTGTCCGTCAGCGGCGGGAAACGTCGCGTCGTCTCCCACTGGGCGAAGTTCTACCGAGGTGAGTTCGCCGGTCGGCTGCTGTCCGATGAGCGGGCCCTGCCGGAGACCGCTGAAGACCTTGTGTCTCGGGCGGAGGAGCTGTATGAGGTCGAGTTCACAGGCTCGACGAACTCGAAGCCGGCCAACCTCATGATCGTCCTCCGCGACTGAGACGCGCCTCAACAACGACCCTGTCGACCAAGGTCGACGAGATCAGTCGAGGCAGGATCAGCTGCGACGCAGCAGCACCGCCTCGCATTCTTCGCATTCATAGGTTTCGTTGACATCGGCGCCGAGCATTCCGTGCCAGACTGCTCCGCCGATCTCCTGTCCGCACGCCTGACAGTTCGGTCCGTTGAGCAGGGCGGCCCCGGGACCGCCCTGGCGGACATTGGCATCGAATGTCGTGAGCAGCTGCTCCGGCAGCTCGCTCCTCGCGCCCGACGCCGCGGACTCGTTCTCGGCGATGAGCTCCCGCAGTTCGGCCTTCCTGTCCTTCACCGCGGTCTGCACCTCTTTACCGGAGGCCGTGACCTCGGCGATTCGGTCATCGACTGCCGCGAGTTCGTCTTCAGCGGCTTCGAGCTTCTCCATCTCCTCCAGCTGCGATTCTTCGAGTTCGGCGACCCGAGCTTCGTGACCGGCGATCTCCTCTTGCAGATTCACCATGTCTCTGCTGGTCAGACCGGTTCCGTCGTTGAGCTCGGCGGTCTTCTTCTCGATCTTCGATCGCTGTGCTTCGATGAGTCCGGTGGCTTCGGTGATGGCGTCCTGATGGCCGTCGACGACAGCGGCGGCCTCGGTACGCTTCTCTCCGGACTCCTTGTGGCGGGAGATGAGCTCCTGCAGCTCCTCTGCCCTCTTCGGGTTGTCATGCTCGAACTGCAGGGCGCGCCCGTGGGCGATGAGTTCGATGAGGGTCTGCAGCGCGGTTCTCTGGCTGTCGGTGATGAGCATCGTCGGTCTCCTTGTCAGTACCGTTCGACCCAGGGGTCGGTGTTGACTGCCGAATGCTGCAGCGAGACAGTGAACCCGCGCCGCGCGAATTCGGTCTCGAGAGCCTCGGCCGCCGCACTCAGCCAGACTGTCTCGGACGCCCAGTGGGAGACGTCGATGAGCGAGAGTCCGCTCTCTCGACGATTCGCCGCATCAAGCGCCTCGGTGGCCGGGTGATGGCGGAGGTCAGCCGTCACGTAGACGTCGGCGCCGCTGGCCCTGACCTCGTCGAACAGCGAGTCGCCGGCGCCGCCGCAGACCGCGACACGGGTCGCTGTCGCAGCGGGGTCGCCGGCGATGCGCACACCGGTCGTGGTGCGCGGCAGCTGCGCAGCCAGTCGCCTGGCAAGGTCCCGGACCGGTGTGGGCCGGTCGAGGTCGCCGACGCGGCCGATTCCGGTCGGCAGCGAGCCGCGTCCCGAATCATCAGCCTCGTCATGGGGGGACAGTGGCTGCGCGCCCTCGATGCCCAGGAGTGAGATGAGCACATCGGAGACTCCGCCGCGGGCCGAATCAGCGTTCGTATGCGCATTGAACAGCGCAATATCGTTGCTGATGAGAGTGTGGACGGCTCCGCCCTTCAAAGTTGCGGCATTCACCGACTTCACGGGTTTGAGCATGAGCGGATGATGGTTGAACACCAGGTCTGCGCCGAGAACGACGGCCTCGGCGATCACGGTGTCCATCGGATCGAGAGCCAAGAGGATCGACTGGACCTCGGCGTCGGGGTCGCCGACGGCCAGGCCCACGGAGTCCCAGGACTCGGCCAAGGCCGGTGGCCACAGTGAGTCGAACACCTCTGCGCAGTCACTCACCTTCGGATGTCTCATGCCCCCACACTATTACATCCGAACCGGGGCACATCGTCGGCACCGTGGGATCGAAGACCAGCCGGCCGATGAAGCAGAGATGGGCGGACGATTTTCAGAGAGAGTGATGTGGCTCATATATTTGGGTCATGACATCTACACGCATCTCCTCCGAATCACCCGTGATCAGAAACTCGTCCACGGTCTCGGATCTCATCCGCCGCAGCGCCGGCCGATTCCCCACCGACACGGCCCTCGAATTCGGGGACCGAACCTGGACCTATGCAGAACTTGACTCTGCCGTGACCGCGGTGGCCCGCGAACTCGTCCGTCTCGGTGTGACGAAAGGCGACCGTGTCGCCGCCTATGGGAAGAACTCCGACCTCTTCGTCCTCCTCTATCTCGGCTGCGCACGTGCCGGATTCATCCACGTGCCGGTCAACTATCAGCTGAAGAACGACGAACTCGACTACATCCTCAGCAACTCCGGTGCCGAGATCGTCTTCTCCGACTCCGACCTCATGTCCGCAGTCGCCTCAACCCCGACCGGAGCCGAGGCGCAGGTGATCGACTTCGCCGATCTCGTTCCGGTCGCCACCGCGGAGGAGATCGCCCCAGCCGTCAGCACAGAGTTCTCCGTCGACGACACGGACGTGGCTCAGCTGCTCTACACCTCCGGCACCACCTCGGCGCCGAAAGGTGCGGTGATGACCCATCGCGCCCTTCTGCACGAGTACCTGTCGTCCCTCATGTCCCTCGACTTCGCTGCGACAGATCGCGCCGTCCACGCCCTGCCGCTCTATCACTCAGCGCAGATGCACGTCTTCCTGCTGCCGCTTCTGTCGATCGGCGCGCACAACATCATCGTCCCCGCTCCCGTGCCCGAGCAGCTGCTCGGCATCTTCGAGGAACGGAAGATCAATTCGTTCTTCGCCGCCCCCACCGTCTGGGTGGCGCTGGCCAACAGCCCTGACCTCGAAACCCGCAACCTCGACAGCCTCCACAAGGCCTACTACGGTGCTTCGATCATGCCCGGACCGATCCTCGAGCGCCTGCGCCAGCGGCTTCCGCAGCTGGGCTTCTACAACTGCTTCGGCCAGTCGGAGCTCGGCCCGTTGTGCACTGTGCTGCGTCCCGAGGAGCACGACGATCACCCCGGTTCGGCGGGTCGCCCGGTGATGTTCGTCGAGACCCGCGTCGTCAACGCCGGCGGTGACGACGTCGGCCCCGGCGAGGAGGGCGAGATCCTCTACCGGTCGCCGCAGCTGTGCGAAGGCTACTGGAACCGGCCGGAGGCCACCGCCGAGGCGTTCGACAACGGCTGGTTCCATTCCGGGGACCTGGTCAAGGTCGACGAGGAGGGTTTCGTCGAGGTCGTCGACCGGGTCAAGGACGTCATCAACACGGGTGGCGTGCTGGTCGCCAGCCGCCAGGTCGAGGATGCCGTCTTCGAGCTGCCGCAGGTCGCCGAGGTGGCTGTGGTCGGGATCGCCGATGAGAAGTGGATCGAGGCGGTGGCCGCCTTCGTCGTCCTCAAGGACGGCCAGCCGCCGTTGTCGGCCGACGATGTCATCGGTCACGTCAAGTCCCGTTTGGCCGGATTCAAGGTGCCCAAGCGGGTGGAGTTCGTTGCCGAACTGCCGAAGAACTCGGCCGGGAAGATCCTCAAGCGGAGCCTGCGCCAAGCCTGAGGGCTTGCGGCCGCTCAGGCGTTGGCGACTTCAGCGGTGCCTGCACCGCGCCTGCGGATGACGGGATCGGTGTGGGTGGCCGCCTCGGCGGTGGTCTTCGAATCGGAACAGCAGCCGGCTTCCGCACCGCAGCACCCAACGGATTCTTCCGTCCGGGCCTCCTCGTCCTCCTGGCCGAGGATAGTGAATCCGTTGTCTCGGATCATGGCGAGGTCGTCGGCTGCGGCTTGGCCCTCGGCGGTGAGGTAGTCGCCGAGGAAGATCGAGTTGGCCAGCTGCAGCGCCATTGGCTGGAGGGATTTGAGGTGAATCTCGCGACCGCCGGCCAGCCGGATCTCCCGGTCGGGGCAGACGAAGCGGGCTGTCGCGACGATCTTCATGCACTGCATGGGTGTGAGGTTCCACTGTCCTTCGAGCGGTGTTCCGTCGAACGGGACGAGGAAGTTGATCGGGATCGACTCGGAGCCGAGGGCCTTGAGCGCGAACAGCGCTTCGACGATCTGTTCGTCGCTTTCGCCGAGCCCGACGATGAGGCCGCTGCAGGGTGAGAGTCCCGCCGCTTTGGCGTGTTCGACGGTATTCGTCCGGTCCTCGTAGGTGTGGGTCTTGACGATATTGTCGTGGAAGGATTCCGCGGTGTTGATGTTGTGGTTGTAGGCATCGGCGCCGGCTTCCTTGAGCGCCTCGGCCTGACCTTCCTTGAGGATGCCCAGACACGCACACACCTCGACTTCGGGATTCTCGTCTTTGAGGCGTTCGACGATCTCACCGACGCGGCCCACGTCGCGACGGCTCGGCCCACGACCGCTGGCGACGAGGCAGACGCGGGACGCCCCTCCGCCGATGCCCATGCTCGCCTGTTCCATGGCCTCGTCAGTGCTCAGCCACGAGTATTTGAGGATCTCGGCCTTCGACCCCAGTGACTGTGAGCAGTAGGTGCAGCTTTCCGGGCACATTCCCGATTTGAGGTTGACGAGATAGTTCAGCTTGATCGTCATGCCGAAGTGCTCTCGGCGGAGTCGCGATCCGGCATGGACGAGACCGAACAGCTCCTCATCCGGCGTAGCCAGGAGCGTGAGCGCGTCGGCTTCGGTGGCCGCTCCCCCGTTGAGGATGGACTCGGCGAGTTGGCCGGGGTTCACGTTCTGGTCAGGGTTCACAGTCGTCATCGATTGGTCCTTTGTCTCCGTGCGATTGAACAAGGTCAGAATCGGTCGAGTTCAGATCTCCTGAACACCGTTCAATAGGCTATCAGAATGCTGACCCCGCCTTCCGGAGCAGGGTCCTCAGACACACCGGCCATACCGCTTCGTCAGCCGTCGAGTCGGCGTGCCGGTGAGCTGGAGCATAGAATTCTTTCGCCGGCCCGGAGCACTGCCCGACCGCCGGCCAACGACCCAGTACAGGGAAGAACGGAACGAGGAACACAATGGCGGAGTCGGCACCCACGGACACCCACAAAGGAACAGGCAATCGCCGCGGCTGGCGTCTGCACGGAAACGGGCGGACGATCGCTCCCGGTGAGAGGGTTCTGCCGGAAGAGCGTCTGAGCTGGCCGCGGACCATCAGCATCGGCGCACAGCACGTCGTGGCGATGTTCGGCGCGACGTTCCTCGTGCCCCTTCTCACCGGGTTCCCACCGTCGACGACGCTGTTCTTCACCGCCATCGGCACGTTGCTGTTCCTGCTCATCACGAAGGGGATGATGCCCTCCTACCTCGGTTCGTCGTTCGGGCTGCTCGCCCCGATCGGGGCGGTCACGGGGTTCTCGGCCACGGCCGGAGAGGACCTCGAACCTCATGCCATGGCTTTGGCTCAAGGTGGAATCATCTCGGTGGGAGTCACCTTGGCGCTCGTCGGGCTCGTGGTCCATTTCGTCGGCGTCCGATGGATCGAAGTGACCATGCCCCCAGTGGTGACCGGGGCCATCGTGGCCCTCATCGGCCTCAACCTGGCCCCGGCCGCCTGGGATTGGGTCAAGGCCGCTCCCCTGACCGCCGTGATCACGATCGTCGCGATCCTGCTGACCACGGTGCTCTTCCGCGGGATGCTCGGCCGACTCTCGATCCTCATCGGCGTCCTGGTCGGCTATGGTGCGGCATGGCTGCAGGGTGAGCTCGACTTCTCCACCGTCTCGAAAGCCGACTGGGTGGGACTGCCCGCGTTCCATGCACCGGCGTTCGATCTCGGCTACCTCGGCCTGTTCCTGCCCGTCGTCCTCGTCCTCATCGCCGAGAACATCGGCCATGTGAAATCGGTCGCCGCAATGACCGGCCGCGACCTCGATCACCTGACGGGCCGGACGCTCTTCGCCGACGGGTTCTCCACCATCCTCGCCGGATCCGGCGGCGGTTCCGGAACGACGACCTATGCCGAGAACATCGGCGTCATGGCAGCCACGCGCATCTTCTCCACTGCCGCCTACCTGTGCGCGGCGGTCATCGCCCTCGTCCTCAGCATGCTGCCGAAGTTCGGCGAGATCATCGCGACGATCCCTCCCGGAGTCCTCGGCGGAGCGGCGACCGTGCTCTACGGAATGATCGGCATGCTCGGCGTGCGCATCTGGGTGGAGAACAAGGTCGACTTCTCCAACCCGATCAATCTCAACACTGCCGCGGTCTCGCTCATCGTCGCCATCGCGAACTTCACCTGGACCCCGGGCGGACTGCAGTTCGAAGGCATCGCCCTGGGCACCGCCTCGGCGATCATCATCTATCAGGCGATGAAGGCCATCGCCCGGTGGCGGGGCACCGACTCTGACCTCGTGACAGAGAACTTCGCCGAGGCGGCCCACCGAACCGATGCGCCGCAGGCTCCACGACGGGGCCGGGCGACCCACCCGTTCGCTTCCGACGCGACGGACGGCTCCTCCCAAGAGCCGGGCTCACCCGTCTGAGCACGAGTTGAGGCGATGGGGCGCACTGCTGTTTCGAGCAGTGCGCCCCATCGCCTTTGTGCATTTAGCATCGAGTTCTGGACCAGTCATCGGGGTCAAACTCGATCATCTGGTCAGAACTCGATTGGTCCTGCGCCACGGCGAGAACGCACCGCACCACTTTCGGTGCGGCCGTGCGCTGCTTCTCGTTCTAGGCGTCTGCTCGCGTCTTGATGGTTTGGACGCAGAGTGGTCTCGCAACGGTCCGGGAATGCAGAAGTGCCGCAGTCTCGCCTGAGCGATGCTGCGGCACTTTCCCTTGGTCGGGATAGCGGGATTCGAACCCACGACCTCCTCGTCCCGAACGAGGCGCGCTACCAAGCTGCGCTATATCCCGTGACCAGGAACTACTATAGCGAGGGGAACGCGATCTGAAAAATCGGGAAGGACCTCTGCTCGAGAATGAAAGGTATGTCTCATTGGCACTGACAGCCGAAAGCATCACCACCACTGCATTGAGCATTCTTTCGCAGTACGGTCTGGGCGATCTGTCCATGCGCCGGCTCGCCCGCGAACTCGACGTTCAGCCGTCTGCACTGTACTGGCACGTCAAGGACAAGCAGTCACTGCTCATTCTCATCTCACGTTCACTCAAAGCCGAAGTCGATGCCCTCTGTCCCGCCACTGCCGACCCGCTCGCCGCGGCGATGTCTCTGCGCGAGGTGCTGCTGAAATACCGTGATGGAGCAGAGATCGTGCTGCTGGGGTATTCGATCGCTCCGACAGACGTTGCGCCTCGGGCCCTGAGTGCTGATCGCCTGGGCGCCGAACTCTCGCACGGAATCCTCACCCTCACACTCGGTGCCGTGGCCGTTGAGCAGAATCGCAGGATCTTCGACGTCGACACCGCAGAGGCAGCTGAGAATTTCGCCGCCAATGCGGCACGCCTGCTCCGATCCTCCTGATGGCAGTCCGGACCGACGCACTGAGCGGTCCCGCGACCGCCTGCGTTCCCGTTTCGCCGGTCCCCATCGGATGTGGCATACTGATCAAGCGCTGTCGGAGACATCGACGACGCAGGTGGGGCCTATAGCTCAGTTGGCTAGAGCATCTCGTTTACACCGAGAGGGTCGGGGGTTCGAGTCCCTCTGGGCCCACCGTCAAGGCATCCCGTATCACGGGGTGCCTTTTCCGTTCTCCTGTAGGACCGACCCGAGCGGTCTTTGCCCGGCGCCGCTGGCCGGCCCAGGCCGGCAGTCATCACTCCGGTGATAGTTTCGAGGAGGAACTATCGAAGCGATTGAGAGGGGCAGCCGTGGCAGACGAACCCGTCATCGACGTCCGGACCTTACCGAAGTCGGAACGGCATCCGCTCGTCATCAGAGCGTATGAAGATCTTGACGTCGGCTCCAGCCTGATCCTCATCAATGACCACTCGCCTGAAGGGCTGCGCGTCGAAATGGACCGCGAGTTCGCCGAGGCGGTCGGGTGGGAGCCGCTGGAGAGCACGCAGGACGGGGTTCGGGTGCGCATCATCCGTCGTGCCGCCACCCCTGTACCCCGCGTCGTTCTCGATGTTGCCGAGCTGACCGCGACCGTCGAGGATTCCGGGTCCGTCTGGCAGCTGCCGACGCACCACCGTGACCTCGATGCGAATGTCATCGCGCTCGCCCCCGGCGGCGAGATCCGCGAACACACCGGCCCATCTCTCGACGTGCTCATCCACGTCCTCGCCGGTGCCGGCACCCTTGAGACCGCAACCGGAACGATCGAACTGTCCCCCGGTCAGATCGTGTGGCTGCCCCGCCGCTCCCGCCGGCGATTCCTAGCCGACGCCGAGGCGGGACTGCAGTACTTCTCAGTCCATCAGCGCAAATCGGGGCTGAGCATCACGGCTCGCAGATGAACACCGCGACGTTCTCGGCCACCGAGGTCATTCTGCGATCTCTCGGACAGGACCTGTCATCGACCGTCAGCGTGTGCAATCAGCTGCCCGGCTCGGGATCGTCGGGACGGGCAGCGGCGATCGCGATGAGTCGGCGCAGCACCGCCTCGTCGATGTTCTCCAGACGGCGCACATAGACGCACCCGGCCCCCTCGGTGTACTTTCCGAGCTGCGGGAGCAGCCTCGCTCCTTCGGGAAGGTCCTTGAGTCCGTACAGAGAGAGCTGGCTCCTGCGCGGGGAGAATCCCGTGGCCGGCCACTCACCGTGGTTGCGCGGGTTCACGGGCGACCGATAGTGGTACCGGCCGTAGCCGACGATCGAGGGTCCCCACATCACGGGTTCCTCACCGGTGACGTCTCGGAAGATCGCGTCAAGAGCGATTCCATCCTCGCGACGCTTCTCGGGAGTCACCGAATCGAGGTAAGCGGCGACATCGGCATCGGTCGGCTGGGTCTTGTTCTCTGCCATGAAGCCAGTATGGCAGTTCAGGCCTCCGAAGGGATCCAGGCAGAACCGTCTTCGACCCGATAGATGAGGTTCGTGCGCGTATGTGCGACAGCGGGATATCGGGTGAGGTAGTCGAGGACGAAGGACTGTACCGCAGCGGTGTCAGTGGCGACGATATGCAGCAGGTAGTCATCGGCTCCGGCCATGTGGTACATCCGCACCACCCCAGGGAACTTCGGCGCAGCCGCCGTGAACGCGTCGATCTCGGCCCGATCGTGTTTGGCCAGCCGAATCGATACGAGAGCCTGCAGACCGACCCCGAGCGCAGTCGGATCGACGTCGATATGGAAGCCGCGGATGACGCCGAGCGACTTCAGTCTCTTGAGACGCAGGGAGACCGTCGATTCGGAGATCCCGACGGCCGCAGCCAAGACCGCACCCGAGGCCCGGGCATCGGCGTTGAGCTCCTGCAGAAGGCGAAGATCGGTGTCATCGAGTGAGACGTTCTGCGACATGAGTCACAGTCTCCCATATCTGATCGCAGACTATCCCGGAAACGGCCGAATACTTGGAGGAGATTGCACGTTCATTGCACAGACTGGGAGAAGTGTATTGAATGCGCTTATGACTTCTATGCACCCTGAGACCCGTATGGTTCACGGCGGAATGGACGGTCTCGCGGCCGCAGGCGTCCATGTCCCCGCCATCGACCTCTCCACCACCAACCCGGTCAACGACGTCCGCACGGGAGGAGATTCCTATGAGAGCCTCGCCAGCGGACATCCTCTGAAGGAAGGGGACTCCCCCGTCTACCAACGTCTGTGGCAGCCCGGTGTGGCGCGATTCGAATCCGCGCTCGCCGAATTGGAGAACGCCGAATCTGCCGTCGCCTTCGCCACGGGAATGGCTGCCATGACCGCCGCGCTGCTGGCCGCAGTCGAGGCCGGGACGCCCCATATCGTCGCCGTCCGTCCCCTCTACGGCGGCAGTGACCACCTGCTCGAGTCAGGTCTTCTCGGCGCGTCGGTCACCTGGGCGGAGGAGGACCAGATCGCCGAGGCGATTCGCGAGGACACCGGGCTCGTCATCGTCGAGACACCGGCGAACCCCAGCCTCGACCTCGTCGACATCGGCTCGGTCGTCGCCGCAGCGGGAGTTGTGCCGGTGCTGGTCGACAACACCTTCTGCACCCCCGTGCTCCAACGGCCGATCGATCACGGGGCCGCCCTCGTCCTCCACAGCGCCACGAAATACCTCGGCGGTCACGGCGACGCGATGGGCGGAATCATCGCGACGAACACCGAATGGACCATGCGCCTGCGCCGGGTCCGCGCCATCACAGGGGCCCTCCTGCACCCGATGGGCGCCTATCTCCTCCATCGCGGGCTGCGGACGCTGGCCGTGCGGATGCGCGCAGCTCAGGACACCGCAGGTGAGCTCGCTCGTCGTCTCCAGACACGCCCCGAGGTCGCCCGGGTCCACTATCCCGGTCTCGCCGGGTCCGATCCGCGAGGTTTGGTCGGTTCGCAGATGCGCGGCGGAGGGGCGATGATCGCCATCGAACTCGCCGGTGGATTCGAAGCGGCCCGCACCTTCGTCGAACACTGCGACCTCATCGTGCACGCGGTCTCGCTCGGCGACGCCGATACCCTCGTCCAGCATCCGGCCTCACTCACACACCGGCCCGTAGCCGCGACGGCGAAGCCCGGCGACGGCCTCGTCCGCCTGTCGGTCGGGCTCGAACATGTCGACGACCTTGCACGCGACCTATTCACGGCGCTGGACGCGATTCGCGAAGCGGCCTGACACCGTCCACTCGTCGAAGGTCTCAAACGGCTCTTGACCTTGACGCCGCGTCAACTTCTAAGCTGTCAGGCATGGACTGGTCCATTCAGGAAATCGCACGGCTGACGGGAACGACGAGCCGAACCCTGCGTCATTATGACGCCATCGGTCTGCTGCCGCCGACCTCCATCGCCGCCAACGGCTATCGCTGCTACGACGAAGCAGCCCTGGTGCGCCTCCAGCGCATCCTGCTGCTCAAGGAGCTGGGACTGCCATTGACGACGATATCGGAGGTACTCGATCGGAGAGACGATCCGGTCGAGGCGCTGTCGCAGCATCTGGTCTCACTCGGACGCGAGAGAGACCGGCTCGACCGACAGCTCACCGCCGTCACCGTCACCATCACACGACTGAAAGCAGGTGAGCCGCTCATGGCTGAAGAGATGTTCGATGGTTTCGACCATCGCGAGTACGAAGAGGAAGTGACCAGGCGCTGGGGAGCCGACGCCTACCGACGAGGAGACGAATGGTGGTCCAGCCAGTCGCCTGAGGAGAAGAAGGAGTGGAAAGCCCTCGTTTCCGCTCTCTCCGCGGACTGGATCGCCGCCGCCGAGGCGGGGGCGCGTCCCGAATCGGACCGCTGCCAGGACCTCGCCCGACGTCATATCGAATGGCTGCGAGCAGTTCCGGGCACGCCCGCAGATGATCCCGACGGAGACCTCGGAGGATACGTGCGCGGTCTCGGGCAGATGTATGTCGACGACCCGCGATTCGGCGCGAACTACGGCGGAACCGCGGGAGCCGAGCTCGTCAGAGACTCACTCGACCACTACCTCGAGGTCAAAGGCCTCTGAGTCGATCTGAGCCGAGCAGCATCGGATCAGGACAGTGCGGAGAGCGCCTGCCGAATCTTCTCGGCGGGCGCCTCCAGCTGCTCCGGTGTCTGCATCGGAGCACGGTCGGAGATGTCGAAGTCATCCATGGAGTTCGTCGGCAGGACGTGGATGTGCAGGTGGGGCACTTCGTAGCCGACGATGAGGAGGCCGATCCGCTCGCAGTCGAAGGCCGCCTTCTGGGCTTCTCCGATCCTCTTCGCCACTGCGGTGAGGTGGGCGAGAAGCTCTGCGTCGGCGTCGATCCAGTGAGAGATCTCGTCGCGCGGGACGACCATCACATGGCCCTCGGTCATCGGAGCGACATCGAGGAATGCGACGCACTTGTCATCCTGATGGACGAAGGTGCCGGGGATCTCTCCGTTGATGATCTTCGTGAACAGCGTGGCCATGATGGGTCCTCCTCAATAGGCGCCGAAGGTGCCGTCGATCGGTTCTTCGGCGAGGCTCGATTCTCAGAGGCTGGAAAGCGCCGCGGCGAAATCCTCGGAGAAGTCCCGAGTCTCGGTGCGGGCGACATGCCTGCCACTCACGATCGTACCCGCAGGTGAGATGACGAAGACTCCTCGTTCGGCGACACCGTGGACCTCGTCGAAGACGCCGAACGCGCGAGCCGCCTCACCGTGGGGCCAGAAGTCCGATGCGAGAGTGACGTCGACCCTCGTCTGCCGTGCCCACGCCGCCAAGGTGTACTTGGAGTCGGTTGAGACGACCGCGACGTCGACGGCATGAGAGCCCTTTCGCATCCGTTCCTGCCACTGTTCGAGAGCGGCGAGTTCGTCTCCGCAGATCGGAGAGAAGGCGAACGGAACGAATGCGAGCACACGAGCGGTAAGTGGGGCCGCCTCGGTGAGGGTGATGACCGATCCGAGGTGATCGGGAAGGGTGAGATCCGGGGCCCGATCACCGGGCCGCAGGATCATGAATAGTTCTTCTTGCCCACGAGCCGGAATCCGGCCCAATCGTCGGCGGCGCTGACCGTGGAGGTCACGTGCATTCCGGCGGTGGGAGCCGCTTCGGAGATGTCGGCGGGGCTGATGTGTCCCGGACGGTTCGCCTTCGGGCTGAGCAGCCAGACGACTCCGCCCTCCTTCAGTGTGGTCTGGGCGTCGACGAGACCGTCGACGAGGTCGTCGTCGTCCGACCGCCACCACATGAGGATCACGTCGTAGACGTCATCCTCTTCGCCATCGGCGATCTTGTCTCCGATGATGTTCTCGATCGCCTCGCAGAGTGCCTGATCGACGTCGTCGTCATAGCCGACCTCTTGCACATAGTCGCCCTTTTTCAAGCCGAGGTTGTGTCCCAGCTCGTTTGCGAGGGTCGAAGTGGAGGATGTCCTTTCAGAAGCGGAGTTGCTCATGCCTGTATTCTTCCGCCAACAGTGGCCAAGGTGCAAATATCGGCGCGCCCGCGCGCGGCAAGCGCACTCAAACGGCACTCAATCAGCACACCGGACTGTGAGCCTGTCAGCACAGTGCGCAGATGCGTCAGAGAGATCACAACTTCGCGGGAGCGCGAAGTTCGGCTGGGAGTACTAGGCTGACAGGTAGATCGGGTGGCCTCTGGGCTCAGACAACCTGCGGAGCACACACCATCCGATGGTCATGATCTCTACACCAAAGAAGATCGTGGAGCTGAAGAGAGGACCACATCGTGGACAATCGGAATCAGGGCGGGCCCATCCTCAACGGGCTGCCCAGCCAGGTGCCCGACATCGACCCGGAGGAGACCGCTGAATGGCTGGCCTCCCTCGATGGCCTCATCGACGAGGGCGGTCGGACTCGAGCACGCTATGTCATGCTGCGCATGCTCGAGCGCTCTCGCCAGAAGCAGATCGGCGTGCCCAGCCTCACTGCCACCGACTACGTCAACACCATCGGTCCGGAGAACGAACCCTGGTTCCCCGGAGATGAAGAGGTCGAACGCCGCTACCGTCGCTGGAACCGCTGGAATGCCGCCATGCTCGTCCACCGGGCACAGCGTCCCGGCGTCGAGGTCGGCGGGCACATCTCCACCTACGCCTCCTCGGCGACCCTCTACGAGGTCGGTCTCAACCACTTCTTCCGCGGCAAGGACCATCCAGGCGGCGGCGACCATATCTTCTATCAGGGCCACGCCTCCCCCGGCATGTATGCGCGCGCCTACCTCGAGGGCCGGATGAGCGCAGAACAGCTCGACGGCTTCCGTCAGCAGCAGTCGCACTTCATCGACGGCAAGCCGCAGGGACTGCCGTCCTACCCCCACCCGCACCAGCTGCCCGACTTCTGGGAGCATCCGACGGTGTCGATGGGTCTGGGACCGATGAATGCGATCGCGCAGGCACAGTTCGACAAATACCTGCACAATCGTGGGATCAAGGACACCTCACAGCAGCAGACCTGGGCTTTCCTCGGTGACGGCGAGCTCGACGAGCCGGAGAGCCGCGGCATGCTCCACGTCGCTGCCTTCGAAGAGCTCGACAACCTCAACTTCGTCATCAACTGCAACCTGCAGCGTCTCGATGGGCCCGTCCGCGGCAACGGCAAGATCATGCAGGAACTCGAGTCGTACTTCCGCGGTGCCGGCTGGAACGTCATCAAGGTCGTCTGGGGACGCGAATGGGACGCGCTGCTGGCCAAGGACCGCGACGGCGCGCTCGTCAACCTCATGAATGCCACCCCCGACGGCGATTACCAGACCTACAAGGGTGAGTCCGGCGGCTTCGTGCGCGACAACTTCTTCGGCCGCGACCCGCGGACGAAGGCAATGGTCGAGGACTACAGCGACGAGCAGATCTGGAACCTCAAGCGCGGCGGGCATGACTACCGAAAGGTCTTCGCCGCCTACAAGGCCGCGATGGAGCACACCGGACAGCCCACCGTCATCCTCGTCAAGACGGTCAAGGGCTACTCGCTCGGACCGCACTTCGAGGCCCGCAACGCCACGCACCAGATGAAGAAGCTCACGGTCGACGATCTCAAGCTCGCCCGCGATCACTTCCAGATCCCGATCTCGGACAAGGAACTCGAAGACAACCCGAAGCTGCCTCCGTACTACCACCCGGGTGTCGACGCACCCGAGATCAAGTACATGCAGGAGCGCCGCGCGGAGCTCGGCGGCTACTCCCCCGAGCGTCGATCGACCCATGTCGATCTCAAGATGCCCTCGGACAAGGCCTACCAGGCCGGTCGTCGTGGATCAGGCAAACAGGAGATCGCCACCACGATGGGCTTCGTACGCGTGCTCAAGGATCTCATGCGGGAGAAGGAGTTCGGCCACCGGATCGTGCCGATCATCCCCGATGAGGCTCGCACCTTCGGCATGGACTCGTTCTTCCCGACGGCGAAGATCTACAATCCGCACGGACAGAACTACATCTCCGTCGACCGCGACCTGTTCCTCGCCTACAAGGAGGCCACGGACGGTCAGCTGCTCCACGTCGGCATCAACGAGGCCGGGGCGACCGCGGCACTGACCGCGGTCGGCACCTCGTATGCCACCCACGGTGAGCCGATGATCCCGTTCTACATCTTCTACTCGATGTTCGGCTTCCAACGCACCGGTGACTTCTTCTGGGCCGCCGGTGACCAGATGGCTCGCGGCTTCGTCCTCGGCGCCACCGCGGGACGCACCACTCTGGTGGCCGAGGGCCTCCAGCACGGCGACGGACATTCGCACGTGCTGGCGTCGACCTATCCGTCCGTGGTCTCGTACGACCCGGCCTACAGCTATGAGATCGCGCATATCGTCAAGGACGGCATCCACCGGATGTACGATCCCGCCGATGAGCGAGATCCTGACGTGCTCTACTACATCACCATGTACAACGAGCCGATGGTCCAGCCGCCCGAACCGGAGGATCTCGACGTCGAAGGCGTGCTCAAGGGTCTTTACCTCCTGAAGAAGGGACCCGACAACGGCGGACCGAAGGTTCAGCTGATGGCCTCCGGCGTCGGTGTGCCGTGGGTGCTCGAGGCTCAGGAGCTGCTTGACCAGGACTGGGGCGTCTCGGCTGATGTGTGGTCGGTGACGTCGTGGACCGAGCTGCGCCGTGACGGACTCGACGCCGAGAACGAGCGTCTGAAGAACCCCGAATCCGAACCGCGGACTCCGTATGTCACCGAGAAGATGGCCGAGACCGAGGGCCCGGTCATCGCGACCTCGGATTATATGCGCGCAGTGCCGGATCAGATCCGCCAGTACGTGCCCAGCCACTTCACCTCGCTGGGGACCGACGGATACGGAATCTCGGACACCCGTCCTGCCGCACGTCGCTATTACCTCGTCGATGGTCCTTCCGTGGTCACGCAGGCACTCATCTCGCTGGCCGATACCGGGAAGATCTCGATCGACAAGGCCGCCGAGGCGGCTGAGAAGTACCAGCTCAACGATGTCCGTGCCGGCAACTCGGGTTCCACCGAGGGGGCAGGCGCCTGATCTCGCCCGCACACTGACAGCGAATATGGCCGGAGTCTCCAAGACTCCGGCCATATTTGTCACCTTTTTCGACTCTTTGTATGTCGCTGACAACCGGATTGTTCTCATTCATCTAAACTCGTGCTCATGATGTCTGATGCCGAGACCCTGCGCCGTCGTGCCGAAACCGCCCGCAGACTGCGTGCCGGAGTCGGCGTCCTGTCATCGGTGACTCTGCAGCGGCTGGAGGCTCAGCTGCCCTGGTACCGCTCGATGTCGTCGTCCGATCGCTCTTGGGTGGGGCTGCTCGCCCAATCGGGCATCTCCTCGTTCGTCGATTGGTACCGCAAGCCCGATACGAATCTGCGTGTGGTCTCCGACATCTTCAAGACTGCGCCACGCGACCTCATCCGGGCCATCAGCCTGCAGCAGACCCTGCAGCTGCTCAAGATCGTCGTCGAAGTCGTCGAGGAACGCGTTCCGGACATCGCTCGCCCCGTCGAGCAGCCGGCGCTCCGCGAAGCGGTGCTCATCTACTCCCGGGAGATCGCGTTCGCCGCGGCCGATGTCTACGCCCGGGCCGCAGAAGCCCGAGGCAGCTGGGACGCACGACTCGAGGCGATGGTCGTCGACGCCCTCGTCCGCGGAGACTCCGTCGACGAACTCGCCAGCCGCACCGCTGCCTTCGGCTGGCAGTCAGAAGGTCCCGTGTGCGTCATCGTCGGCCGCGCACCGCAGCGCTCGGCGAAGAAGGGATTGGACGGCATCCGCCGCAAGGCCAGTCGCTGGGCCGATGATGCTCTTGTGGGCATCCACGACAACCGTCTGCTCATCGTCCTCGGCGGGGTGACGGAACTCGACGATGCCGTCGAGGACCTCTCGGACTGCTTCGGGCCCTCCGAAGTCATCGTCGGACCGGCAGTGCCGGGACTTGCCGAAGCGGCCACCTCGGCGAAGGCGGCGATCCGCGCACTCAAGGCGGCGACCGCCCGCCCCGGTTCCCCGCGCCCGGTCAAAGCCGATGATCTTCTGCCCGAACGCGCCCTGTCCGGGGACCGGATCGCCTTGACCGAACTCATCGAACGCTATTACGAACCGTTGACCTCGGGAACGGGTCAGCTGCTGAAGACCGTGAGCGCCTATGTCGAATTCGGGTCCTCGCTCGAAGCCACGGCCAAGGCATTGTCCGTGCACCCGAATACCGTGCGCTACCGACTGCGGAAGATCACCGACGCCATCGGGCTCGATCCGACGACTTCGCGTGATGCCTTCGTCATCCACATCGCCTTGGTGTATGGGCGACTGTCCGAGGACGGCGTATTGTCGAACAACGACAAATCTCGCCGAGATCGGTCCAGTGTCCATTAGATTGATCAACGGAACCCAACGAAAAGAGAACTGAGTGCTTGCAATCACCTGTCCGGGCCAGGGAGCCCAGAAGACCGGTTTCCTGAGTTCGTTCCTCGAACTCGACACCTTCTCGGCACAGATCGACGAACTCTCGACCGCATCGGGAATCGATCTGCGTCTGCACGGAACCGAATCCGATGACGAGACGATCAAGGACACCGCGGTGGCACAGCCTCTGCTCGTCGCCTCCGCCGTCGCCTGCGCCGCTGAGCTCGGCGTCAGCCCTGCCGTCGTCGCCGGCCACTCCGTGGGAGAGATCGCAGCCGCACAGATCGCAGGCATCTTCACCCCGGCGGACGCCATGGCCTTCGTCAAGGTCCGTGCCGATGGAATGGCGGCCGCTGCCGCCGTCACCCCGACCGGCATGTCCGCCGTGGTCGGCGGCCAGCCCGAGGACGTTCTCGCCGCGATCGAGGCCGCCGGGGCCAGCCCCGCCAACGTCAACGGCGGAGGCCAGACCGTGGCTGCCGGCTCTCTCGAGGCGCTCGAGACCCTGGCCGAGAACCCGCCGGAACGTGCTCGGGTCATCCCGCTGGCAGTGGCCGGCGCCTTCCACACCGAGTTCATGGCTCCCGCCACCGCTGATCTCGATGCCGCCGCCTCGGCGATGGAGGTCTCCGATCCCTCCGTGTCGATCCTCAGCAACTCCGACGGCACTGCGGTCGAAGCCGGCCGAGAGTATGTCGACCGTCTGGTCAAGCAGGTCACGAACCCGGTGCGCTGGGATCTGTGCCAGGAGGCGCTGCTGAACTCCGGTGTGACCGGAATGATCGAACTCGTCCCCGGTGGCACGCTGACCGGAATCGCTCGCCGCGCCATGAAGGGCGTGGAGACATTCGCCATCAAATCGGCCGCCGACCTCGACGGCGCGCGTGAGTTCGCGGCAGCCCACGCCTGAGAATCGAAAGAAGACGCCATGCCTACACTCAAGACTGCCGAACTCGGCACTTTCTCCCGCATTGCCGGAATCGGTGCCTACCGTGCGGAGAACCTCGTCACCAATGACGATATCGCCGGACCCATCAACTCCTCCGACGAATGGATCCGGCAGCGCACGGGCATCGTCACCCGCCGTCGTGCCAGCAAGGACGTCGGCGTCCTCGACATGTCCGAGGAAGCCGCGCTCGAGGCGATCGCCTCGGCGGGGCTGAAGCCGGAGGACGTCGGCGGCATCATCATCTCGACCGTCACGTTCGAGTACTTCACACCCTCAGCGGCTGCGGCTCTGACCGCACGACTGGGGACCGGGCCGATTCCGGCTTGGGACATCAGCGCGGCGTGTGCCGGCTACTGCTACGGTATCTCGCAGGCCGATGCACTGGTGCGTGCAGGCACGCTCGACAATGTCCTCGTCATCGGAGCCGAGAAGCTCTCCGAGGTCATCGACCCCGAGGACCGTTCGATCTCGTTCATCCTCGGTGATGGCGCCGGCGCGGTCGTCGTGTCCTCCTCCGACGAACCCGGCATCTCGAAGACGGTGTGGGGCTCGAAGGGCGAGAACTGGTCGACCATCCGGATGACGGATTCCCTCTACGACATCCGTGACGACCGGGAACTGCCCTTCCCGACCCTGCGTCAGGACGGGCCGACCGTCTTCCGCTGGGCCGTGTGGGACGGCGCCGAGGTGGCAAAGGAGGCTCTCGCTGCTTCCGGCATCGAGGCCGAGGACCTCGCTGCATTCATCCCACACCAGGCGAACATGCGCATCATCGACGAGCTCGCCAAGCAGCTGAAGCTCCCCGAGTCCGTTGTCATCGCACGTGACATCGCCGACAACGGGAACACCTCGGCGGCGTCGATCCCACTGGCCACCGAACGTCTCCTGCGTGAACAGCCCGAACTCAGCGGCGGTCTCGCCCTGCAGATGGGCTTCGGTGCGGGCCTCGTCTACGGTGCTCAGGTCGTGCGCCTGCCCTGAGACACACCCATTCACGGAAAACTCTCCGTGAATGTCCTAAGATATTCGGCGGGACACTCGTCGAAAAGTTCCTCAAACGGTCGAAAAACCCTCGACCGAAATCAGAAAGTAGGAAAGAAATGGCATTCACCGAAGCTGAAGTCCTCGCTGGGCTGGCAGAGATCGTCAACGAAGAGACCGGCCTGGCTGTCGAAGCAGTCGAAGCCGACAAGTCGTTCACCGATGACCTCGACATCGACTCCATCTCGATGATGACCATCGTCGTCAACGCTGAGAAGAAGTTCGGCGTGAAGATCCCCGATGACGACGTCAAGGACCTCGTCACCGTTCAGGACGCTGTCGACTACATCAACAAGGCTCAGGAAGCCTGACACACAGCAGCCGAACACGGCCCGTCCACAGACGGGCCGTGTCCACACTATCGACGAGGTTTGTACCATGACATCTAAAGTTGTCGTCACCGGAATCGGTGCGGTAACCCCCTTGGGCGCGACTGTCGATGCCACTTGGGAAGCCATTCTGGCCGGTCAGTCCGGCGTCCACACGATGGACAACGATTGGTCAGAGAAGTACGGCCTCGCCGTGGACTTCGCAGCGCAGGTCGACCCACAGGTCGTGCCCGACAATCTCAAACGGGTCCAGGCCAAACGCCTCGATCCTTCGAGCCAGTTCGCTCTCATCTCTGCTCGTGAAGCCATGGCCGATGCCGGTCTCGAGGAGACCGATCCGGAACGCACCGCCGTCTCCTGGGCCACCGGGATCGGCGGAGTCTGGACTCTGCTCGACGCCTGGGACACCCTGCAGGAGGAAGGCCCGCGCCGGGTCATGCCCCTGACAGTTCCCATGCTCATGCCCAATGGACCTGCGGCCGCTATCGGCATGGAATTCAAGGCACGTGCCGGTGTGCAGACCCTGGTCTCCGCCTGCGCCTCATCGACCGAGAGCCTCGGCCACGCCTATGACGTTCTCGCTTCGGGCAAGGCCGACATCATCATCGCCGGCGGTTCGGAAGCAGCGATCCACCCGATCACTCTTGCCGCGTTCAATTCGATGCAGGCGCTGTCACGTCGCACCGATTCACCCGAGACCGCTTCGCGTCCCTATGACGTCGACCGCGACGGCTTCGTCATGGGGGAAGGTGCGGGCACGCTCATCCTCGAGACCGAGGAGCATGCGAAGGCTCGTGGAGCGAAGATCTACGCCGAGGTGGCCAGCTGGGGCATCTCGAACGACGCCTACCACATCACCGGTGGAGAGCCGGAGGGCAAGCACGCGCTGGCCGCCATGCAGCAGGCACTCGACGCCGGAGGTCTGACCGCCGGCGAAATCAAGCACGTCAACGCGCATGCCACGTCGACTCCGGTCGGAGACATCCCGGAATCGCTGGCCATCAGCGAACTCCTTGGTGACAACGTCTCCGATGCACTGGTCTCGGCCACGAAGTCGATGACCGGACACCTCCTCGGAGGTACGGGTGCCGTGGAGGCGATCCTCACGGTCAAGGCGCTGCAGACTCGCACCGCTCCCCCGACCATCAACATCGACGAAGTCGACCCGAAGGTCAAGGGGATCAACATCGTCCGTGACACTCCTGCTGATCTGCCTGCCGGCGATATCGCAGCGATCACGAACTCGTTCGGCTTCGGCGGTCACAACGCCGTCGTCGCGTTCCGCTCAGTCTGAGGTTCTGAGCGAACTCAGACAGCTCTACGGCCCACTCTGAGTCGGAAAGCACGGTTTTGAAACTGTGCTTTCCGACTCAGAGTGGGCCGTTTCCATGAGGGCGCAGGACGCGGTGCGTGCTTGGGAAGGTAATTTGTGCAGCGCGTCGTGCACGGGGCGTTCAGGCACGAAAGCATGCGAAATGGACACACCCGAGGTAGGAAGGTGTGCCCATCGGCATTTGTGAACGCCCGTACTCTCGCACCTGAGTGCAGTTCGGCGGTGAAGGGAGCGGCTCAGCCGACCTTCGTCAGCCAGCGCACCGGTGCGCCTTCACCTGCGTGGCGGAACGCGTCGAGCTCCTCGTCCCAGGCTTCGCCGAGGGCGATCGCCATCTCCGAGGAGAACTTCGCCGGGTCCCCGGCAGCGCGTTCCATCACGGAGCGGATGCGGTCTTCAGGGACGAGGATGTTGCCGGCTGTGTCGGTGACAGCGTGGTAGATGCCCAGATCGGGTGTGTGGCTCCATCGACCGCCGTCGACTCCGGCCGAGGGCTCCTCGGTGACTTCGTAGCGGAGTGAGTCCCAGCCGCGCAGGGCGGATGCGATGCGAGCTCCGGAGCCTGCGGGCGCGCGCCAGCAGACTTCTGCGCGCACGAGACCTGGTGCTGCCGGCTGGGGTGTCCAGTCGAAGCGTGCCTGTGCGCCGATGGCCCCGCCCGCTGCCCACTCGATGTGAGGGCACAGCGCACGAGGTGCTGAGTGGACGAAGAGTACGCCCTGAGTCATATCCATTTCTGCCTCCTACCTCGGATACGTCTTCCCCTACGATCCGAAAGGAGGTGCTGACCACATGATAGTCGATGTTCGGCGTGCAGCCAAGCATCAAAGATGCTGGTGGCGTCGGGTGTCTGGGCCGAGCGAATGATCGGCGTTAGGCTGGCGCCATGACCGAGGAGCAGATGACCGACGAACGACCGCCGCGGACCATCCGCATGTTCCCCGACTATGCAGGTACGGTGCTGTGGATCAGCACGCCCATCGACTACGAGGACACGGGGCTGTCCGGCGCACTTGTCGCGCAGCTGGAGGCATGGGAACAGTCCTACTATGACTCGCTGGATTCCGACTTCAAGTGGGTGCCGGAGACTGCTGCGCGCATTTTCGCCGAGCAAGGCGTGCATCTCGCGCGACTCGTGTCTGCCGAAGTCGGCCCGCAGTTCGTCGTCGAGATCTCTTCATCCGATGACGACACCGAGGCAATGCGAATACGGGCCGAGCATTCCGCCGAGAACCCGAAGGCGGAAGCAGCTTTCACACGGCTGTTCGACGAGGCGGAGGCAGACGACCGCAGAATTGCCGAACTCGTCAGGAACGAACCGGACGGAGAGTGGACTGCCTACGCTCCGTTGTCCGGGACCGTCTTCAAACCGAATTCGAATGAGAAAGTCGAGCCGCCAACAGAAGCTGAGTGACGGGGCCTGAGGGTTCGCGTCCGAATCAGCGGAGCGCTTCGTGGTGCCCCCGGTCGGACTTGAACCGACGACCAAGGAATTATGAGTTCCCTGCTCTAACCAGCTGAGCTACGGGGGCCAGCCGAGACAACATTAGCACCATCGGAGTCCGCTTCCCCATTCGGATCACACGTGCGTTCAGCGGAGTCGAGACACCCGGACTCGCGCTGCTCAGGTCCGCAGCTTCGCCGTTGCGGTGAGAGGTGCGACGCGAGTGAGAACGCTGCGTGCGGCGTCGACGCATGTGTATCGGTCGGTCGTGATGTAGACATCGAAGACGGTCTGTCCGTCGCTGCCCGGGTCGTTGCGTTTCGACGCGGCAACCATGCCCGACCAGTCCGGCCCGACCACGACGACGCCGTGTTCGTTGCGGATGGGATCGGACGCGTCGACGAGTCCGGTGCGCACTCCGGGAATCGGCGGTCCGTCGAAGCCGCCGGAGAACATCGCCGTGAGCCCCACGGTGTCCCGGATCTTCTCGTACCGGAGTCGCGTCGCCTCGGAGAATTCGTCGTCCTCCCCGAACACGCCGAGGGTGATGGTTGCGGTACCCGATGCCAGAGCGCGTTCTTCCAATGCCGCGATCTGAGCGACGAGAAGTTCGCGGTTCATCACCAGAGGCTCGCGCCGCAGTCCCTGAGAGATCGAATACGGGGTGCCCAGCGCAGGCAGATTGCGAGAGTAGTGAGAGACGAGGGCATCCTCGCTCGGCTCGGAGAACGCCTGCGGTTGCTTCGTGGCCTCACCGAAGTAGGGCCCAGACATGAACCGTGCCCCGAGCGCACGCACACGGTCCAGGTCGTCTTCGGTCTCGACACCGTCGGCGAGGATGACCGCACCGGTGCGTTCGAGATGGGCGTGGAGAAGACGGTTGAGTTCGGCAAGATGAGAGTCGCAGTCGATGCGCAGAACGTCCGGGTGGAGTCCGACCACCGAAGGATTGACCAGCGGGACGAAAGCGGTGCTGCGCAGGTCGGCACCCACAGAAGACATGCCGACTCCCCATCCCATGGCGCGTGCGGAGCGCACCGAGCGCAGCACGGAGGCCGGGGACGAGGCGACCCGAGTGGCGTCGAGCTGGAGGATGACCGAGCGGTCGGGTTCTCCGGTGCGGTCCTCGAGGGTCGCGAAAGACTCAGCTTCGGCATGGAGGAACAGGCGGTTCGACTTCGGCAGTCCGGCACCTTCTGCCGTGCGCAGCGCAGAGTCACGCAGAGAGGCATCGATATCACCCGTGATCGTCGAGGCGCGCATGGCGTGGCGCAGGTTCTCCGACTCGGCGCGACCCAACTCCGGGGAACCCGTGGGAGCCTGCAGAATCTGGTGGCCGACTCGGTGGAAGGTCAGTGCGTCGACGACGGGGGCGAAATAGGTTTCGATCCCGCCCGAGCGCACGAGTTCCTCGAGCTCCAGCTCGTCATCGGGTACGGCCTCGACCACTGCGTTTCCTTCCATGGGCTGATGTGCGTTCACAGTCTTCCACATTCGGACACAGCGGATTGTCTAAAATCCGTAACATTATTGCGCTGACAGCTGACGATTGCCTCACTCAGCCGGGCGCGCCGCGAGCGGCACTCAAGCCCGGCGGGGGCCGCCTCGGCGAACCTCGATGAGACCGACGATTCCGGCGAGGATGACGATGACGGCGATGGCGACGAACGCCCCCATCATCCCCCAATGCCAATTGCTCACCGCGGTGATCGAGAACGCCAGCGCGGTCATGATCGCAAGCCCCATCGAAGTGCCGATGCGCTGCCCGGTCTGGAGCACTCCTCCCGATGATCCGGCGTATCTCAGGGGGACCTCCTGCAGAGTGAGAGTCTGGTTGGGGCTGATGACCATGCCCTGCGCGGTGCCGATGAACGCCAGAGTCAGCAGCAACCACCACTCGCTGCCGATGCCCTGGGACAGGAGCGCGACGACGGCGATCGTGGCCACCAGACCGACGAAGCACAGCGCGATCCCCCAGACGACGAGGCGGCGCCCGATCTGGAAGACGAACCGTCCGGACACGTCGGCTGAGACCGCCGAGCACAGCGCGGCCGGCAGACCGATCATTCCCGCGGCCAGGGCTGTATGTCCCAGTCCCTGCTGCATGTACATGGCGACGAGGACCCAGACGCTGGTGACGCCGAGGAAATAGAGGGCGATGATGATCGAACCGTTGCTGAAGCTGCGGATGCGAAAGAGATCGAGATCGACCATCGGGGGACGGCCCAGATGCGCGTACCGACGTTCCCACCGGGTCCACACCCAGATCATGCCGATGCCGATCGGCAGGGACAGCCAGATGAACCAGCCCAGC
Organism: Brevibacterium sediminis; assembly: GCF_013623905.1. Classification (GTDB taxonomy): domain Bacteria; phylum Actinomycetota; class Actinomycetes; order Actinomycetales; family Brevibacteriaceae; genus Brevibacterium; species Brevibacterium sediminis. The sequence goes on along the minus strand of NZ_JABKDD010000001.1, from coordinate 570,452 downwards.
GATGATTCGACGAAGGGCAGAAGGATGAGGAGGACACCGACGCCGAGGAGGATGACTCCCACGGGGTCGAGATCCTTGCCGCCATCGGAGTTCTTCGCATCCTGGTCGACGGCGGGTCGCCATGCGCCGGCAGGCAGCCAGGCCCGGGCGAGGATGAGAGAGGCGATGGCGAAGGGCACATTGACCAGGAAAGTCGCTCTCCAGCCGAGGTCGCTGCCGAACAGTGCGATGAGGGCACCGCCGAGCACAGGGCCGATGGCCACCGACAAACCGACGGTGGTGCCCATCAGCCCGAATGCACGACCGCGCGGCGGCCCCTGGAAATACTGCTGCAGCAGGCCCACGACCTGTGGGTTGAGGAATCCCGAGCCCAGCCCCATGGTCACTCGGGAGATATTGAGCGTCAGCGGATCCGGGGCGATTCCGGCCACCAGCGAGGACAGGCCGAACAGGCCGACTCCGATGGCGAACAGCTGTCCGCGTCCGAAGACGTCTCCGGCACGTCCGGCGGCGACGAGGACCACACCGAAGGACAGCGCATAACCGGTGAGCACCCATTGCAGCGCCGAAGTGGAAGCGTCGATATCAGCAGCGATCGACGGCAGGACGACGTTGATGCTGGACACCGACAGCAGGGACATGAAGAGGGGAACGAGGCCGATGAGGAGGATGCGCTTCTGCGTCTGCGTCATCTTCGTGCTCTCGCTCACGCGGCCCCCTCAGCTACTCATCGTCTCTGCCTCGTCTCATCCTACGTTCATGCAGTTCAGTTCGGCCCCGTGTCTCAGCTCTGTCCGGCAGGAACCCAGCCCAGGGCCGGCGCGACGTGCTGGGCAAAGGACTCGAGGATATGCAGGTTGTAGTCGACGCCGAGCTGACTGGGGATGGTGAGCATGAGGGTATCGGCTGCCGCGATCGCCGCGTCGGCCTTGAGCTCTTCGATCAGCTTGTCCGGTTCACCTGCGTAGGTACGGCCGAACGTCGACCGTGTGTCGTCGATGATGCCGATCTGATCCCCTTGGCCTGCCCCACGCCGACCGAAGTAGAGGTCGTCGAGGTCAGTGGTGATCGGGAAGATGCTGCGGCTGACGGACACTCGTGGAGTCCATCCGTGCCCCGCGGCGCTCCATGCCTGACGGTACCTGGCGATCTGCTCGGCCTGCAGGTCTCCGAATGCGGCGCCTGTCGCCTCGGTGAGCAGAGTCGAACTCATCAGGTTCACACCCTGATGTGCAGCCCATTCGGCGGTGGAGGCGGACCCGGCTCCCCACCAGATGCGGCGTTCAAGGCCAGGGGAATGCGGTTCGATGCGCAGACGCTTCCCCGAACCGAACTGCTCCGGATCGGCCGGGGCAAGTTCCTCGCCGCGGACGGCCCGGAGGAACCGATCGAACTTCTCTCTGGCCATGTTCGCGGCCTTCGGCTCGGTGAGATCCTCGTAGCCGAACGCCTCCCATCCGCGCAGGGCAGGCTCCGGGGACCCGCGACTGATGCCCATCGCCACTCGCTGGTCGGAAAGCAGATCGAGGGCGGCGGCCTCCTCGGCGAGGTAGAGCGGGTTCTCATATCTCATGTCGATGACCCCGGTGCCGACCTCGATGTTGCTGGTCTTCGCGGCGATCGTCGCCAGCAGCGGAATGGGAGAGGCCGCCTGGGTCGCGAGATGGTGGACTCGGAAGTAGGCGCCGTTGACGCCGAGCTCGTCGGCACCGACGGAGATCTCCACCGCATCGCGCAGCATCCGCCCGGCGTCGAGGTCGCCGCCAAGGTCGTAGTGACCGAAACTGAGGAATCCGAAAGACTTCATGCCAGATGAACCCGCCGCGTGCAGAGCCTATTCCCCAGCCACGTCGACGACCCCGAGCGCGGTGTCGGGCAACGACGAAGGCCCCGTCCTAACGGACGGGGCCTTGGCTGCTCCCCCGGCTGGGCTCGAACCAGCGACCCTTCGATTAACAGTCGAATGCTCTGCCAACTGAGCTACGGAGGAATGCCGCAGTTTCCTGCGGACGTGTGTTCCAGCTTAGCAAACCCCCGGGCCGGCGAACAAAACCGTGACGAGTGCTTTAGCTCACAGCATTGAGGGTGCTTCGGCCACGGCGCTGAGGGTTTCCCCACCTGTCGCCGCAGGGTTGCCTTACAGTCAGGACAAACACAGTCTGCGGCCATCTTCGCCGCCGCCTCGCGCGATAGACTCGAAGCGATCCGCTCCCCACATCCACACCGTCGATACCGGAAGACTCATCGTGACCATAGTGGCAATCGCCCTCGCCGTCCTCGCGGCCGTGGCACTGGCCTATGGCGCCTTGTATCAGCACGATGCGGTCGCCGGGCAGGATGACTCCCACAACGGCCTGAGCTGGGCCCATTTCACCGAACTGCTGCGCAATCGTCGGTGGCTGCTCGGACTGATCATCCTCGGAGTGGGAACGGCGGGCAATTTCGTGGCCCTGGCGCTGGCTCCGGTGATGGTCGTGCAGCCGATCGGAGCGTTCTCACTCATCGTCTCGGTGCTGCTCGGCGTCCGCCACCGTGGGCTCAAGGTCAACAGGCGACTCGTCCAGTCAGTCGTCTGGTGTACCGCCGGGGTGACGCTCTTCGTCGCGCTATCGGCGACGACGGCACAATCGGAGGTCCACCTCGGAGCCGATGCGATGCCGCTGTTCTGGATCACTGCCGTTGCCGTGGCGGTCGGCCTGGTGATCGTGGTGGTCTTCCGCCACGCCCCTCAGCTCGTGCTCATCATCGCCGCCGGCCTGCTGTTCGCCTGTGTGGCGACGAACGCTCACCTGGTCAGCGTCCAGTTCCTCCAGGCCGGACTCGACCAGGTCACCTGGATCAACGTCGCGGCGCTGCTGGCGGCAGTTGCCCTGGGGTCCCTGTTCGTCCAGAATTCCTATGCCGCGGGCCCCCCGGAGATGGTCATCGCCGGCCTGACCGTCATCGACCCGATCGGTGCCGTGATCCTCGGCACCGTCGTCCTCGGCGAGGCGGCTCACTCCCCCGTCTGGCTCATCATCCTCATCTCTCTCACCGGATTGGTCGCCTGCGCAGCCGTCGTTGTATTGTCGCGGTATCATCCCGATGTCAGAGATCGAGAAGCTCAGCGCAGGAACGCCCGCCGTTCCGACACCATGACCGACACCGAGGAGAGCTGAATCCTGTCTGCGCACCGTCCCACCCCGAAACGCCGCATCCTCATCCCGGCGGAGACGTACGCCCCCGAAGTCAATGGTGCCGCGAAGTTCGCCGAGCGCTTGGCCGAAGGTCTCGCCGCTCGCGGGAATGATGTCCACGTGGCCTGCCCCTCGGCCACGGGCAAACCCTCGGTCAGTGTCGAGAACGGGGTCACCGTCCACCGCCTCACCGCTCACAGATGGCCTCTGCACCCGACGTGGATGATCTGCATGCCGTGGGAGACGAAGCCCGAGCTCTCGCGACTCCTCGACAGCGTCCGCCCCGATGTCGTGCATACTCAGGCGCATTTCGTCATCGGCCGCTATGCCTTCTCCGAATCGATCGGGCGCGGAATCCCTGTCGTGGCCACGAACCACTTCATGCCCGACAACGTCCGCCCCTATCTCAAGGCTCCGAAGGCCGTTCTCGACGGCGGCACCGCCATCGCCTGGTGGGATCTGCGCCGGAAGTTCCAGTCCGCCGATTTCATCACGGTTCCGACGCAGCTGGCCGCCGATCTGCTCACCGAGAACGGGTTCTCCTCGCCCATCAGGGCGGTGTCCTGCGGGATCGACCTGGAACGCTTCGCTCATCTGCGCGAACTCGACTGCGCCGCGTCGCGGGCCGTTCCCCCGCGTGTTCTCTTCGTCGGCCGACTCTCCTCGGAGAAGCACGCCGCCGACATCGTCGAGGCCGTGGCGAAGACCGATCCAGCGCTGGGGCTCGAAGCCGATATCGTCGGCGGTGGTGACCAGGAGGAGCCGCTGAAGCAGCTGGCTGTCGAACTCGGCATCGCCGATCGTGTGCATGTGCTCGGGAAGATCAGTGACGAGGCGCTCATGGAGGCCTACCAGCGCTGCACCTTCTTCTGCATGCCCTCGACCGCTGAGCTGCAGTCCATCGCTACGCTGGAGGCGCTGGCGTCGCGCAAACCCGTGGTCCTCGCCGATGCGGTGGCTCTGCCGCACCTCGTCCGCGACGAAGTCAACGGGTACCTGTTCCCGCCGCGCGACACAGATGCGCTGGCTGACCGGTTCACCCGTATCTGCCGAATGCCCGATGATGAACTCGATGCCATGTCGAAGGCGTCGCTCGACGTCGTGGCCAAACACGATATCGAATACACTCTCGACACGTTCGAAGCGATCTACGACGGAGTCATCCGAGACGCCGTCGACTCGTCAGCAGCCTGATGAAGAAGCGGCCTGACGAGGCGCCGGCATGAGCGGATTCGGCCCTAGGAACCCGCAGGCGGGATGAAGACCGTCGGCGTCGTGGACATCCGGGCGAAATCGATGCCGCTGACCATATCGTCGACGGATCTCCACGGGCCACCGTCTCCGGCGAATCCCAGCGACTGCTGCATCCAGGCGAAGAGGTCCTCGTTGGTCCATCCGAGGCCGCACAGCTGCTGATAAGTCACCGCTCCATCACGTTTGGCCAACCGCTGACCGCACTCGTTGAGCACCAGCGGAACATGCACCCAGCCCGGTTCGGCCAGACCAAGCAGCCGAGCCAGATACGCCTGCCTGGGTGCCGAAGAAGCGAGATCGTCCCCGCGCAGGATCTCGTCGATTCCGGTCGCTGCATCATCGACGACGACGGTGAGATTGTAGGCGAAGACACCGTCACCTCGCCGCAGCACGAGATCGTCGACGACCGCCTCCACCCGGCCGAGCAGCACATCGTCGATGCTGTGAACTCGATTGTCCGCGCGCAGACGCAGCGCCGGCCGCCGGTCGTTCGCTTCGAGCCTCAGCCGGGCGGACTCGCGCTCCTCTTCCCCGAGGCGGCGACAGGTCCCCGGGTAGGCTCCGGGTGGTGCGTGCGGTGCACTGGGGGCCTGAGCGATGTCTTTGCGTGAGCAATAGCATTCGTAGACGAGTCCGTCCGCCTCCAGCCTCGCAAGCGCAGCGGCGTATTCGGCAGTGCGTTCGGATTGGACCAGCGGCGCCTCGTCCGGGACGACGCCGAGATCGGCGAAGACCTGAAGCTGTGAGGCGGCCGCGCCGACCTTCACCCGATCGAGGTCTTCGATCCGCCACAGGAATCGCCGGCCCGTCTGCCGGGCACGCACATAGCTGAGCAGCCCGGAGCGGATATTGCCGATGTGGAGGTCACCGCTCGGGCTCGGAGCGAAACGGCCGGCCCCGCCGCCTCGAGGTCTCTCCGTCACTGATGGGCCACGAGATCGCCGTACTGCGGGAACCGCTCGAGGTAGTCCTGCACGTACGAACAGGTCGGCACGAGAGTCGACTCGTCGGCCCGAATGAGGTCGAGCACCCGAGTGACGAGGGTACGGGCGAAGCCTCGTCGGGAGAAGCCTTCGGAGATGATCGTGTGCTGGAGTTCCAGGGTGTGGTCATCGATGACCTGGTAGGCGAGGAACCCGATGAACTCTCCCGGTGTCTCATCGGTGAACAGCTCGTACCGTTCGCGGTCGATGTTCTTCACTACTCGAACCGGTGTGGGGCTGAGTTGAGGCTGTGGCATTGATGCACTCCTTCATGGCCGACTCCTATGTGAACGATACATGGTCGAACGAGGGCCCGGTCGCTGCCGACCGGGCCCTGTTCGCGACTGCAGAGTCAGTCGACGATCTTCGAGGTCAGGCCGTCGGCCTCGGTGTCGGCGGTGGTCTTGCGCTGGAGTCGGGACTCGAGCCAGCGGGCGAACCCGGCGACGATCATGTTGATGATGATGAACAGTGCCGCACCGACGATGAACGTCGGCAGCAGGTTGTTGTACTCACGACCGATGAGGTTCACCTGGTAGAGCAGGTCTTGATACGTGACGATGAAGCCCAGGGCCGAATCCTTCAGGAGCACGACGATCTGGGCGATGATCGTCGGCATCATCGCTCGCAGCGCCTGCGGCATGAGCACCAGGCTCATCACCTGCCCCGAGCGCAGCCCGATCGCCATGGCCGCTTCACGCTGCCCGGTGGGGACGGCGAGAATGCCTGCGCGGATGATCTCGGCCAGCACCATTCCGTTGTAGAGAGTCAGGCCGAAGACGACCGACCAGAAGGCACCGATCTCGTTGCCGAAGAGGAGGAACATCGCGAAGATGAGCAGCAGCACGGGCACGCCGCGGAAGAATTCGAGGACGATCGTTCCGGGAACCGAGATGACTTTCTTGTGTGAGAGCCGCAGGAGGGCGAAGACCACTCCGACCACCAAGGCAAGGACCGATGCCACGACCGCGACTTTGAGGGTCGCGAGCATGCCTTGGAGAAGGACGGTCTGAATCTGCGCGAAGGTGAAGGGGTACCACTTCTCGGGTTCGAGCTGACCGGCGTCGGCGAATTTCCAGATCACAAACGCCACGAGAGCCAACAGCACGATCAGCGACACGATCGAGAGGATGATGTTGTTCCGGCGGGACTTCGGCCCCGGTTCGTCGAACAGCACTTGAGTGGGTGCGCTCATCGCAGAATCACCAGCTTCTTCTCCAGGTAGTCGAAGACACGGCCGAGCAGCAGAGCCAGGATCAGATAGGCCAATGCGGTGCCGAACAGAATCGGGATGACGAGGTCACCGCGGATTTCGATGGCATTGCGCATCGCGGAGATCAGCTCTCGGTTGTTGAACGCCGAAGCGATCGAGGTGTTCTTGAGCATCGCGATGATCACACTGCCCAGGGGCGGGATGACCGTTCGGAAGGCCTGAGGCAGAACCACTTCGCTCAAGGTCTGTCCGAAACTCAGGCCTACTGCGCGGGCGGCTTCGGCCTGTCCGACGGGAATCGTCGAGATTCCCGACTTCAGCGTCTCCGCAACGAAGCACGCGGTGTAGGCGATGAGAGCGATCGTGGCGTAGACGAAGGAGTTGAAAGAACTCGTCGACCCGAATCGGATGTCGAGGAACGGCAGTCCGAATGCACAGAAGAACATCACGAGCGTCAGCGGAGTGTTCCGGACGACGTTGATGTACGTCGATGCGGCGATGCGCAGCACCGGGGTCGGTGAGACACGCATGGCGGCGAGTACCGTACCGAGGATCATCGATCCGATCAGGGCGACGGTGAAGAGTCTGATCGTTCCCCACGCGCCGGAGAGGAACATCTGGAGAAGCTCCAGGAAATCCATGGCAGATTCCTTAATCGATGCGAGGGCACCGCACGGTGCCCTCGCATCATGTCAATCTGTGGACTGGGTCAGTAGCGGTCGACCTTGGGCATGTCGACACCATCGGTGGATCCGAGTGTGTATTCGAATGCCTTCTTCCAATCGCCGTCGTCCATGCCCTTCTCCAGAGCATCGTTGACCGCGTCCCGCAGGGCTTTGTCGTCCTTGGGCAGTCCGACGCCGTAGGGCTCTTCGGTGAAGGGCTTGCCGACGACTTTGAATTCGCCTTCGTACTGCTTGGCATAGCCGCGCAGGATCGCGTCATCGGTGGTCACCGCGTCGACGGATCCCGACTGCAGGTCGGTGACGCACTTCGAGTAGGCATCATAGGTGACGAGTTCGGCCTTCTTGTACTTGTCCTTGATGTTCTGCGCCGGAGTCGAACCGTCGACGGAGCAGACCTTCTTGCCGTCGAGGTCCTCAGGACCGGCGATATCGGAGTCCTCGGCGACGAGCAGATCCTGACCGGCGACGTAGTACGGCCCGGCGAAGTCGACGACCTTCTTGCGCTCGTCGTTGATCGTGTAGGTGGCGACGACCATGTCGACGTTGCCCTGCTGCAGGAACGGCTCACGGTTGGCCGAAACGGTCTCCGTGTACTTGATCTGGTCGGGCTTGAAACCGAGCTGTGCGGCGACCATCTTCGCGATCTCGATATCGAAGCCCTCGGGCGTCTTCGATCCGGCCGAGACGTTTCCGAGACCCGGCTGATCGTACTTCACGCCGATGGTGATCTCGCCGGCGTCCTTCGCCGCCTTCCACGTCTTCGAGTCGGCGATGTCCGCGCTCTCGTTGACAGTGTATTCGGGAGCCTCTGCCTTGGCTCCGTCGCCGTCGGCAGGTGCGTCCGGGGTTCCGCCCTGGCCGCAGCCGCTGAGTGCCAGCATTCCGATGGCCACCGAGGCGACCGCCAGTCTGAGCTTCTTCATGGTCTCTCCTTGTGAGTGAGGTGGTGCTGATTGAAAGCGGTGGTGTCAGTTGGTGAGGATCTTCGACAGGAAGTCTTTGGCTCGGGCGCTCTGGGGGTTCGTGAAGAACTCCTCGGGTTCGGCGACTTCGACGATCTCCCCGTCGGCCATGAACACCACGCGATGGGCGGCTTTGCGGGCGAAGCCCATCTCGTGTGTGACCACGACCATGGTCATTCCCTCCTCGGCGAGTCCGACCATGACGTCGAGGACTTCGTTGATCATCTCCGGGTCCAACGCCGAGGTGGGCTCATCGAAGAGCATCACCTTCGGCTTCATCGCCAGAGACCGGGCGATCGCAACACGCTGCTGCTGACCACCGGAGAGCTGAGCCGGATACTTGTCGGCCTGGTGGGCGACGCCAACGCGTTCGAGCAGCGCCATCGCCTGCTTGTCCGCCTCGGCCTTCGGGATCTTGCGCACCTTGATCGGTCCCAGAGTGACGTTCTCGAGGATCGTCTTGTGGGCGAAGAGGTTGAAGGCCTGGAACACCATGCCGACGTCGGAGCGCAGCTGAGCCAGGGCCGCGCCTTCGGCGGGCAGTTCCCGGCCATCGATCGTGATGCTGCCGGAGGTGATGGTCTCCAGCCGATTGATCGTCCGGCACAGGGTCGACTTGCCCGAGCCGGAGGGTCCGATGACGACGACGACTTCGCGTTCGGCGATATCGAGATTGACGTTCTTCAATGCGTGGAAGTCGCCGTAGTGCTTCTCGACTTTGCTCAAGGACACCAGTGGTGGTGATTCAGCTCTCATATGTTGTGATCCTAGTGAATATGGGCGCGCAGAAGAACGGCACGCCCGGGGCAGACAGAACTGCAACCGACTTGTGACCTCGAGCACTCCCCCGACTGCAGTTCCTGCCGGGACGCGATCGCAGCCCTCAGGCGTCGGCCGTGTGAGCGAGCTTCTCGCCTTCTCTGCGCAGCTCGATCTTGCGGATCTTGCCCGACACGGTCATCGGAAACGACTCACGGACTTCGACATAGCGAGGGATCTTGAAATGAGCGAGTTTGCCGGAGCAGAACTCACGGACCTCGTCGGCGGTGAGCGAGTCGAATCCGTCCTTGAGGATCACCCACGCCATAAGCTCTTCGCCGTACTTCTCATCGGAGACGCCGACGACCTGGACGTCGCGGATCGCGGGATGATGGTAGAGGAATTCCTCGACCTCGCGCGGATAGATGTTCTCGCCTCCGCGGATGACCATGTCCTTGATCCGTCCGGAGATGTCGACGTACCCATCGTCGTCCATGATGGCCAGGTCGCCGGTGTGGATCCAGCGAGCCGCATCGATGGTTTCGGCCGTCTTGTCCGGCTGATTCCAGTAGCCGAGCATGACAGCGTATCCGCGAGTGCAGAACTCGCCCTTCTGGCCGCGCGGAACGGTCTGTCCGGTGACGGGGTCGACGATCTTGATCTCCAGGTGGGGCATGACTCGGCCGACCGTCTCGGTGCGCTTCTCCAGTGAGTCATCCACTCGCGTCATCATCGACACCGGCGCGGTCTCCGTCATGCCGTAGCAGATGGCGACTTCGGACATGTTCATATCGTCGATGACTCGACGCATCGTATTGACCGGGCAGGGCGAACCGGCCATGACGCCGGTGCGCAGCGAGGAGAAGTCGAATTCCGCGAACTGCGGATGCTCGAGTTCCGCGATGAACATCGTCGGTACACCGTAGAGCGAGGTGGCCTGCTCTTCGGTGACCGCCCGCATCGTCGCCACCGGGTCGAAGGCGGGAGCCGGAAGCACGATCGCTGCGCCATGGCTGAGTGCGGCCAGGTTGCCGATGACCATGCCGAAGCAGTGGTAGTACGGCACGGGAACGACCACGGTGTCGGCGGGGGTGTACGAGAGCATCTCGCCGATGAAGAAGCCGTTGTTGAGGATGTTGTGGTGGCTGAGCGTCACGCCCTTGGGGAAGCCTGTCGTTCCGGACGTGTATTGGATGTTGATCGGATCATCGGCCGAGAGGTCGTCGATGAGCTGCTGCAGCCGCACCGCGTATTTCGCCCCTTCGTCGTCGAGCATCTCGCGACCCTGCTCGATGAGGTGGGCGAAGGATTCGCGCTCGCCCACCGTGACACCGCCGATGAGGTCCTCGGTGACAGTGTCGAGGAAGACGAGGTCGAGGCCGGGGATCTTGGCCGCCACCTCGGTGGCGATGGCATGGAAGTCCGAGTGCGGAGGTGCGACGATCTGCGAGATCATCAGGCTCATTCCGGACTGCTCGACGACGAACTCGAGTTCGTGGCTGCGGTAGGCGGGGTTGACGTTGACGAGGATCGCCCCGATCTTCGCCGTGGCGTACTGGACGAGCGCCCATTCGCCGACGTTCTGCGCCCAGATGCCGACGCGGTCGCCCTTCTTCACCCCACGTTCGAGAAGACCGATGGCCAGTGCGTCGGTATCACGATCGAAGTCGGAGTACGTCCACCTCCGGTTCGAATGCCGATCGACCAAGGCCAGCGCTTCGGGATTCTCGGCTGCGGTGCGTTTGATGTGCTCGGCGATGGTGATCCCGAGCAGCGGTTCCGTCGATGTTCCCGACGAGTAAGACAATTCGGACACTGCGGTGTGCTCCCTTGCATGCCAATTTTCACTGTGACTGATTGCACACTATTCCGTCACGGTCCCGCATGCAAAAGCTGAGGAGGAATTCAGCGGCCTCACCTGCGGATTCGGGGTCGACCTGCCCGATGGGAGCCGAGTGGGCGACGCTTCCGTTCTCGACCAGAACCAGTGAGTCGGCCAAGGCGGTGACATCGTCGACGTCATGAGTGACGAGCAGTGCGCTGCGACCCTTCAGCAGACGGACCAGCACTTGCCGGGTCTCGACTGCCACATCCACGTCGAGGGCAGCGAGAGGCTCGTCGAGCAGCAGCAGCTTCGGCTCGACGACGAGAGCACGAGCCAGGGCGATGCGGGCGGCCTGCCCGCCGGAGACGGCGTCCGGTCTGCGGTTCGCGCACTGCCCCACGCCGAGGCGGTCGAGCATCGCCTGCGCGCGTTCATTTGCGGCGCCGCGAGACGCGCCCAAAGCCCGCAGACCGAAGCTGACGTTCTCGATGACGTTGAGGTGCGGGAACAGGAGCGGGTTCTGCGCGAGATGGACGATGCCGCGATCGTGGACGGGTGGCCACAGGCCCGCGGCGGTATCGAACACCGTGTCCTCCCCGATGCGGAGTCGTCCGGAGTCGGGCACGAGGGCTCCGGTGAGGACCTGGAACAGGGTGGATTTTCCGGCCCCGTTGCGACCGATGATCGCGGTGGTTCCCGGCCGCGAGGCACTGAGATCCAGTGCGATTCCACGGGCGCTGAGTCGGATTTCGGCACTGATGCCCTGCCCGGGGTCCGCGGATTGCGCGTCTGTGCTCTCCGCTCCCCCACGTTCGGATACATCCGTCGGGGAGCGCGGGTCCGCCTCGACGGGGGCGGCAGCCGGGACCGTGTCGGCGGGAGTGGGTGTCGGAGAACTGCGCGGGGACTTCAGGCGGAGAGCGTGCGGGGACCGGTAGGCGAGGATGATGATGAGCACGGCGATGGCGATGAGCAGGAGCGAGAGGCCGATGGCTGCCTGCGGGTCGGATTCGCGCACGAGATAGATCTGCAGCGGCATCGTCCTGGTGACGCCGGACAGCGACCCGGCGAAGGTCAGCGTCGCCCCGAACTCGCCGAGCGAGCGAGCGAAGCACAGCACGGCACCCGTGATGATCCCGTGTCGGAGCAGCGGCAGGGTGACGGTGAAGAAGACGCGATTGGGTTTCGCGCCGAGCTCGGCGGCGGTGAGCTCATAGCGGCGGCCGAGTCCCGCGGTGGCGGTCTCGACGGACATGACCATGAACGGCAGGGACACGAAGACCTGCGCCATGATCACCGCCGAGGTGGTGTAGGCGAGGCTGAGGCCCGCCGCCTCGAGTCCGCCGCCGAGGATGGCCGACCGGCCCCAGGTGTAGAGCAGTGCGAGTCCGCTGACCACCGGTGGCAGCACGAGGGGCAGCAGGATGAGGGTGCGGACGATGCGTTGGCCGGGGAACGTTCGGGTGGCGAGCAGGTACCCGAGGGGAAAGCCGATGAGGACGCTGATGAGAGCCGAGGTCACCGAGGTCAGCAGGGACAGCTTCATCGCCAGCCGCGATTCCTCGGCCGTGATCACGGCAAGCAGACCCTGCGGGTCGACTCGGGTGAGCATGCCGATGATCGGCAGGAGCAGGAAGACGATGCCGATGACGGCGGGCAGCCACAGCCAGCCCGGGATGAGCGGATCCGATCTGAGCCGCCTCTCTCGGCTGGGCGGGGACGCCGCCGGTCGGTTTGGGAAGGGCGCGGGCATTGTCAGCCTGCGGCGAAACCGGCGTCGCGCAGCAGCTTCTGGGCTGTGTCGGAGCCGAGGAACTTCACGAAGGCATCGGCTTGGTCCTGGTTCTCGCTGGCCTTGACGGTGGCGGCCGGGTACTTGTTGATGACCTTGTCTGCGCCGTCGAGATCGACCTGTTCGACCTTGCCGTCGCCACGGGCGATATCAGTGACGTAGACGATTCCCGCATCGGCCTGTCCGGCGCCGACCTTGCCGAGGACATCGGTGACCGAGTTCTCTTCGCTGACCGGATCGAGATCGACGTCATTGGTCTCGGCCCACTTCTCCGTCGCGGCTCCGCAGGGCACCTGAGGTGCGCAGACTACGAGGTCGTTGCCGGAGAAGTCCTTGGAGCTCTTGATCGCCTTCGGATTGCCGTCGGCCACGGCCAGCGTGAGCGTGTTCGAAGCGAACATCTCAGGCTCGCCGGCGAGCAGGTCGTCGTTCTCCAGCGTGTCCATCGTCTTCTCATCAGCGGTGGCGATGACGTCGGCGGGGGCGCCTTCGGAGATCTGGGAGACCAGGTCGGACGATCCGGCGAAGGAGAACTTCACCTCGGGTGCGTTCGGATCGGTCGCCGTGAACTCATCGGCGATGTCTTCGAAGACTTCGGTGAGCGAAGCGGCGGCGAAGACGGTGATCTCTTCCGATTGGTCCGCTTCGGCCCCCGTGTCGGGTCCGGAGGAGCAGGCGGTCAGGGTCAGGGCTGCGACGGTGCAGAGCCCCAGCAGGGTTTTCTTCATACCCCCATTGAACCCGCAGATGCGGTTCCGTGTCGACTTCAGTTCCGATTATGAGACTCGCAGAGTTCGTGCAACGCGGAAGAGTCGACTGCCCTTCATGAACCCGGGACGGTGTCGATCGACACCATCGTCGCCTTCACCGAGGCGGTCGCGAGGCTTCCCGGTTCGAGCTCGAGTTCGCGACAGGCTTCGGCCGACATCAGCGATACCACGCGGAAGGGACCGCACTGCATGCTGACCTGGGCCATCACTCCGTCGATGCTGACGTCTGTGACGAGTCCGGCGAAGCGGTTGCGCGAGGAGCTCACGACGCCGCTGGGATCGGGCAGAGCCCCGGACGATGTTTGGGCGAGGGCGGCGAGCTCACTGCCTTCGACGACCGCCCGGTTCGACGCGTCTTTGTGTTGGGAGAGGCGACCATCGGCGACCCACCGGCGAACCGTGTCATCGCTGACTCCGAGGAAGCGTGCCGCATCGCTGATACGCAGTCGTGTCATTCGAGGGCTCCTACCCATTCGTCCGTGCCATCGCTGAAGTGCTGGTGTTTCCAGATCGCGACCCGGGCCTTGACCTCGTCGATGAGCTCGGAGCAGGCACGGAAGGAATCCTGCCGGTGAGCGGAGGCGACGACCGCGGCCAGGGCCACGTCGCCGATCTCGAGGTCACCGACGCGGTGGACGACGGAGAGCCTGACCGCGGGATGACGGGCAGCGACGTCTGCCGCCACCTCGGCGATCTGTGTTGAGGCCAGGGGGTGGTATTCATAGTGCAGTCGGCTCACTCCACGGCCTTCATCGTGGTCGCGGATGACACCGGAGAAGCTGACGGCGGCACCACAGGCGTCGGTGAGGACCTCGGGTTCGAGCTCCTGGGTCGAAATCGGGGTCTCGACGACTCCTGTGGTCACGACGGTTCCGGTGCTCATGACTCTCGTGTCCAATCGCCGCTCTTTCCGCCGGTCTTCTCGATGACCTTGATGTCGCCGATCACGGCTCGACTGTCGACGGCTTTGATCATGTCGAAGATCGTCAGCGCCGCCGTGGTCACAGCCGTCAGCGCTTCCATTTCGACGCCAGTCTTCGACACAGTCTTGACCGCGGCAGTGATGGCCACCGCGTCCTCGCGGAGTTCGAACTCCACATCGATTCCCGTCAGCGGCAGCGGATGGCACAGCGGGATGAGGTCGCTGGTGCGCTTGGCGCCCATCACGGCCGCGATGCGGGCCACGGGCAGGGCATCGCCCTTGGGCAGTCCCGCCTCGGTGATGAGGTCGATGACCTCGGACCGAGTGGTGATGAGGCCGGACGCGACGGCCCGGCGCTTCGTGACGTCCTTGTCGCCGACATCGACCATCTGGGCTGTCCCCGATGCGTCGACGTGGCTGAGTTTCATGCGATCTTCCACGTCATCAGCCTATCTTCCATAGCTGAGAACGGATCGCCTGTGCCCGCCTCCTCGGGTGAGACGAAGACGAGATGGCTGGCTTCGGCATAGCTGTGCAGCAGGTGGGATCGGGAGTCGCCGACGAACTCGAGGCCTGCCTCAGTCAGTCTGGCACGGCGGACCTGCAGCTTTCCGGCTGGAGGGGCTTCGTCGAATCCGTGGGCCAGTCGGTGGTGGGCGACTTCCCGGGGTGCTTCATGATCGGCCAGCCCGAGCAGGGCGGGGCGGATGAAGAGCTCGAAGCTGATGAGTGTGCTCACCGGGTTGCCGGGAAGTGCCACCCACGCGTGGTCGGCCAGACGTCCGCAGCCCTGCGGCCCCCCGGGCTGCATGGCGATCGGTTCGAAGGTCATCGAAGAGCCCGCATCGAGATCGGCAGCGAGTTTGACGACTTCGTGCGCTCCCTTCGAGATGCCGCCGGTCGAGATGACCAGCTGAGCGTCGCTGTCGCGGACTCGGTCGAGCAGCTGCTGCGGGTCGTCGGGGACGAACGCGACCTCGGTGTCGACACCGAGGCGGCGCAGCCCGGAGCTGAGCGTCACGGAATTCGCGTCGTTGATCCCGGCGGCCGCCTCGGCGGCGATCTCATCACCCGTGCTCACGACGAGGACACGCGGCAGGCCGAGCACGGGCAGTTCGTTCACTCCACACGCGGCGGCCACGCCGAGGTGAGCGGGCGTCAGCATGGTGCCCGCGCTCAACACGGTCTGACCGGCGCTCACGTCGGAGCCGCGGGGGCGGACGAATGCTCCCGGGCACGGTTCCGCATGAGCGTCGAGGGTGATGGATAGGGTGATGGATTCGGCACCGAAGCGTCCCGGCGAGGTGTCTTCGATCTTGACGACCATATCGGTTCCCTGCGGCAGCGGTGCCCCGGTCATGATCTCCACCGCGGTGCCCGGCTGGACTGTCTCACCACGGGACCCCGCTGCGACGCGACCGCATACGAGAATCGGGCGTTGCCGCATCTCCTCCACGGTGGCCGCGGCCAGGGCGTAGCCGTCCATGCTCGAGTTGTCGAAGCCGGGCACATCGATCGGCGATTCCACATCGGCGGTCAGTCGCCTCGGCGCTTCCAGCAGTGAACTCAGCGGCAGGCTCACCGGACCGGTCAGCGGCGTAATGATCTCGGATATGCGCTCACGATGCATCTTCGCAGTAGTCATGGGACGATGATATCGACACGCTGTTCAAGGAGGATGACGCAATGGAGAAGATCGGCCTGCCCATGCCGGTGCTGAGAACTCCGACGGTGGACCCGGGCGAGGAGTTCACCGCTCACAATGAGGACTCGCTGCTCGACACCTTCGATCGCCGCGCTCGCGACCTCCGCATCTCCCTCACCGACTTCTGCAATCTGCGCTGCACCTACTGCATGCCGGAAGAGGGCGTCGAGTTCATGTCTCGCGACTCCGCAATGTCCGGTGACGAGATCGTCCGCTTCGTCCGCATCGCCGTGGAGAAGTTCGGCGTCGACCAGGTCCGCTTCACCGGAGGCGAACCTCTCACCCGCAAGGACATCAACGAGATCATCGCCGGCGTCGCAGCACTGGAGCCGCGACCGAACATCGCACTGACGACGAACGCGATCGGCCTGGACAAACGCGCCGCGGGGCTGAAAGCGGCGGGACTGGATCGCATCAACGTCTCTCTCGACACGATCGATCCGGAGACCTTCGCGACCATGACCCGGCGCCCGTTCCTCAAACGTGTGCTCGAGGGCATCGACGGGGCGAAAGCCGCCGGTCTCAACCCTGTGAAGATCAACGCTGTGCTGCTGCCGGGGGTCAACGATGCACAGGCTCCTGATCTTCTGCAGTGGTGTCTCGAGCAGGATCTGAGCCTGCGGTTCATCGAACAGATGCCCCTGGATGCCGGACATTCCTGGGAGCGGACGTCGATGATCACCGCAGCCGACATCTTCGCCCTCCTCGAACCCCGATTCGTGCTCACCCCGGATTCGGCCCCGCGGAACGGGGCCCCGGCCGAGAAGTTCCTCGTCGCCGATCGACGCCGTCCCGATTCGATCCTCGGCACTGTCGGCATCATCGCTTCGGTCACGCGTCCCTTCTGCGCAGACTGCACTCGCACTCGCCTGACCGCGGAGGGACGTGTGCGCACCTGCCTGTTCTCCCGCACCGAGGTCGATCTGCTCACGGCGATGCGCGATGGTGCTTCCGACGAATCGATTGCGAACCTATGGAAGGGTGCGCACTGGAAGAAGCTCGCCGGTCATGGGATGGACACGGATTCGTTCGAGCAGCCACAACGACCCATGAGCGCCATCGGAGGATAAGTGCCCACCATCACCGTTCGGTTCTTCGCCGCAGCCCGGGAGGCCTTCGGCGCCCGCGAATCACAGATCCGTGCCGGGTCCGTCGATGAGCTCGTCACGTCCCTCGCCGAGGCGGCCGACCCCCAAGCCGCGACCGTGCTGTCGCGCTCGAGCTTCCTCGTCAATTCCGTGGCCGCCACCGATCGGTCCGTGAAACTGTCCGACGGTGACACCGTCGATGTCCTCCCGCCGTTCGCCGGCGGGTAGGACCTTGAACAGCGAGATCGGTTGAAGCCTCGTCAGCTCTGCTCTGGAGTCGGCTGTGACAGATAGGCGAGATATCCGCCGTTGACCGAGGTCACCGCGATGCCGTGAGAGCGCAGCTGCGCAGCGGTCTTCGCCGAGCGCACTCCCGACCGGCAGTAGAGGGCGATGCCGTGCGGCCGTGCTGGGGCGGCATCAGAGGAGGCGGGGGTGTCCGCTGTGTCGGGAGTCGGCAAGCGGCTGGGATCGGCGAGCAGCTCGTCCATCGGAATGTGAATGGCACTGGGGACCATCCCCGAGGCGACCTCATCGTCATCGCGGATGTCGACGAGGATGGAGTCGGCCTCGACGTCCGCCCAGGTCACGGTGGCCGGCCCCAGGAGGCTTTCCCCTGTGGTCGGGCCGGCTGTTCTCTCTGCGGTGTCGTCGGTCTTGAGTGAGTCGAACGTGTGCTGGGCGTAGTCGCCGCGGTGCTGCCCGAGGTCTGTCACCGGAGGCCTGCCCGGAATCGGTCGCACCGGGACCGTCTCCCAACTGGTGTCGAGGCTGCTGTGGATGGCCACGCTGTTGACGAGCGGGGTGCCGATTCCGGTGAGCACCTTGATGGCCTCCATCGCCATCGCGGATCCGATGCTTCCGCACAGGGGCCCGAGGACTCCGGCGACCGAACAGTCGGGCACACTGCCCGGAGCCGGAACCTCGGGGTAGAGGTCGCGCAGTGTGGCGCCGCGTTCGGCATCGAAGACGGCGACCTGACCGTCGAAACCGAGGATCGTCCCCCAGACGAGTGGGATTCCGAGAATCTCACAGGCATCGTTGGCAAGGTAGCGGGTGGCGAAGTTGTCGCTGCCGTCGACGACGATGTCGACGCCTTCGAAGAGTTCGAGAGCGTTGTCCGGAGTGAGCAGCTGCGGAATCATCCGGACCTCGATCGACGAATTGATCCCGTTCATCCGCTGCCGGGCGGAATCGATCTTACGAGTGCCGATGGCCGCCTCGGTGTGGATGACCTGGCGATGCAGATTGCTCAGCTCGACGACATCGGGATCGATCACGGTGATCGTGCCGATGCCGACGGCCGCGAGGTAGCTGAGTATCGGGGCGCCGAGTCCCCCGGCACCGATGACGAGAACATGCGAGTCGAGCAGTGCGGCCTGCGCGCTTTCACCGAATCCGGACAGTCGGATCTGCCGGGCGTAGCGGGTCCGGTCGGCAGGACTCAGGCGTGAAGTCGACATGGCCCCATCCTAATCCGGAAGGGAGGGAGGGAAGGCGTCAGCACTCGAGGTAGTCGATGGCCGTGCCTGCGCACAGTTCTGCTGAACCATGCGGGGTATCGGTGCCGCGCGGGATTCTGATGATCACATCGGCCGCGGCGAAGTTCGGAAGCCTGGACCGGTCGGCAGGGAGGATCTCCCCTGATTCGGTGAAGGTGCCGGGACGGAAAGTGACGGCGTTTCCGTGTGTTCGCAGATCGGGTCCTGCGAGAAGTCCCTTCCGCCATCTCCGTCGCAGGCTCTTCCCGGTCAGCAGCGAGCCGACGAAGAGGTGGAAGGCGACGAAGGCTCCCTGTGGAGTGCCGGGCAGATGGATGAGCGGCAGAGTGCCGCGGCGTCCGAAGCCCTGAGGCGATCCGGGTCGCATATCCAGTCGGCGGAACGTCGAATGGTCGGGTTCCAGGACCTGACGGACGACTTCGAAGGCACCGGCGCTGATACCTCCGGTTGTCACAACGAGGTCGGCCTCGGCGCTCATCGTCGTGAGCACACCGCGCAGCTCGTCGGCGTCGTCGCTGCACGTGGCTTCGATGGGTTCGGCACCGAAGCCGCGGACTGCGGCGGCGAGCATCGGCAGGTTCGAATTGAAGATCGAGGAGGCGGCCGCCTCGGTGCGACTCTCACCTGTCTGGTCGGCACCCTGGATTTCGTCCCCGGTGACGATCAGACCGATGCGGGGTCTGCGGAGAACTTCGATCTCGGTGATGCCGAGCATCGCCAGCACGCCGACCCCGGCTGAGGTGATCCGCTCCCCGGCGGTCAGGACGATGTCGCCCCGGCACATGTCCTCACCGATCGAGCGGATGTTCCACCCGGGCGGGACAGCGGCGGGGAGGGAATCGATTCGGATGGCTTCGGGAGCCGGCCCGGTCTGTCGAGCGTCGGTCAGCTCGACAGGGACGACCGCCTCGGCGCCGGAGGGAACGGGAGCACCTGTCATCACGCGCACGGCACATCCCGTCTGCAGCGTGACGGAGGAATGTCCGGCGGGAGTGTCGCCGACGACTCGAATGGCATTCCCGTCGCGGGCGGAGTTCAGGGCGGCGCCGTCGAGGGCGAATCCATCCATCGCCGAGGCGGCGAAGTCGGGCACCGATCGCGGAGCGCTGATGTCCGAGGCCGTGGTGCGCCCGACGGCGCTGCGTACCGGCGTCGTCTCGGTGTGGAGATTCGGTGCCAATTCGGCGATGAGCTCGGAGTAGTCCTCTGGGTCCAATGATGTCCTTCCCTCGCTCCGATCCTACTTGTGAATCGGCGGAGCCAGACGCGATGATTCGGTGCGGCACTGGTCGAAGTTCCGGTGCGACTCGGACCGGGTTCGTCTACAGTGTGGAGCGTGGACACTGACCGAGCAGTAACCATCG
Source organism: Brevibacterium sediminis (assembly GCF_013623905.1). Lineage (GTDB taxonomy): Bacteria > Actinomycetota > Actinomycetes > Actinomycetales > Brevibacteriaceae > Brevibacterium > Brevibacterium sediminis. The sequence goes on along the minus strand of NZ_JABKDD010000001.1, from coordinate 550,451 downwards.
AATCCTCACAGTTGAAACCGCTCAGCTGGGAGGCCGCTGCGGCTGCCTCGCTGGCGGTCTCGGCGGTTGTGCTCTTCGGCCTGGGAACGACGTTTCCGCAGGTCCGCGCCTTCGGATACGCACCGATGCTCGCGGCCCTGATCATCGCGTGGAGTGTCAATCGGAGTTTCGCCAGAGACCTCAGCATCATCGCCGCGTGTCTCGCTCTCATCTCGGCGATATCGGTCGAAGCCGATATCTCGTGGTCGAACATCGCACGCATGGGCGTTGTGCTCTCAGCCGTCGTCATCGGCCCTTGGCTCGTGACTCGTTACGTGTTCGAAGACAAGACGATCCAGTTTCCGCTGCGTCGCGGCCAGCCCTGGTCGCGGCTGGAATGGGCATGGCTGGTATTCGTCGTTGTGGTCGCCTGGGCAGTGCTGCCGCAGTACTTCATGCGCACCGGGGTCTACCTCAACTGGCCTCCGCTGACGAACTGGTCGGAGATCATCCGACTGTTCTTCGGGGTCAACGCCGTGGGCATCTGGGACGAGCTGTTCTTCATCTGCACGGTCTTCGCGCTCCTGCGCAAACACTTCTCGTTCTGGACCGCGAACATATTCACCACGATCATCTTCGTCTCGTTCCTCTGGGAGCTCGGCTACCGGTCGATCGGTCCGCTGCTGACGATCCCCTTCGCACTCGTGCAGGCCTTCATCTTCACTCGCACGAAATCGCTGCCGTATACGGTCACGGTGCATCTGCTCTTCGACGCGCTCGTGTTCCTCACGATCGTCCACGCCCACCATCCTGACGCGCTGCCCATCTTCATCGGCGTCTGACTGCTGCAGGCAGCCTCTCGATGCCCGGCATCTGTCACCCGAACTCGTATAATCTGCCGGTGGCACCGCACCCCTCACCCGTCCGGCCACACCCTCGTGCTGCAACGCTCTGAAGCGACACTGCGGGTGAGGGATGCCCGCCCGGAAACGACGAAGGCTCCCGTGAGGCGGTGACCCACAGGAGCCTTCGGACTGCGCTGGCTATGCGCGAAGCTACTGAATCAGCGGATTCCGCGCAGCAGCCCCAGCATCGGCTTCGTCAGCGTCAGCGCGAGCAGGCCGAGCACGACCGACGATCCGCCGACCGACAGCCAGTAGGGTGCCTGGTTGCCGGCGTCGAAGTACCCGCCGAGCACACCGGACAGTGCCGTACCGACACCCGAGGCAAGGAAGAACACGGCGATCATCTGCGACTGGAAGACCTTCGGAGCGACCTTCGTCGAGAACGACAGGCCCACCGGCGAGATGAGCAGCTCACCGAAGACGAATACGGCCAATGTGAGAGCCACCCACAGCAGCGGAGTCTCATTGGGGCCGGCCTCAGCGAAGGGCAGGAACATGAGGAACCCGATGCCGATGAGCACGAGTGACAGTCCGGCCTTGACCGGTGTCGAGATCTGCTTGGGTCCGAGCTTCATCCACATCGTCGCGAACAGCGGGGCGAAGACGATGACGAAGAACGCAGGGATCAGCTGGATCCAGTTGATCGGCATCTCCCATCCGAAGATCGACCGGTTGAGCTGAGTATCCGAGTAGACGGTCAGCACTCCGAAGATCTGCTGGTACATCGACCAGAACACGACAACCGTCAGGAAGAACGGGATGAAGGCGAGAACACGAGAGCGTTCGTCGGAGTTCGTCTGCGGCGAGGTGTACATGACGATGAAGTAGCAGGCGGCCGCTCCGGCAGAGATCCCGGCGATCCACCAATCGAGGTTTTCCGCGTTGACGATCTTCGTCATCCACAGAATGACGGCGAGGAGAATGACGACCACGACGGCCACGATGAAGAGGTAGAGCTTGTTCTTCGGCAGCGGATTGACTGCAACACGAGACTCCGGCGGCAGGCTCTTGCGACCGGTGAGGTAGATGATCAGGCCGAGTGCCATACCGACCGCGGCGGCCCCGAATCCATAGTGGAATCCGATGTTCTTCTGCAGGAGTCCGGTGAGCAGCGGGCCGAGGAGGGCACCGATATTCACGCCCATGTAGAAGATGGTGAAGCCGGCGTCACGACGCGGGTCCTTCTCTTCGTAGAGTTCACCGACCAGTGCCGAGGCGTTCGCCTTGAGACCGCCCGAGCCGAGCGCAACAAGGATGAGGCCGACTGCCACTCCCCCGAAGCCGGGGATGAACGCCAGGCAGATGTGACCGATCATGATGATGATCGCGGAGTAGAAGAGGACCTTCTCCGCTCCGGCGAGGCGGTCGGCGATCCAGGCGCCGAGGATCGTGGCGAGGAAGACGGCACCGCCGTACGCACCGACGATGCCCACTGCCGTACCCTGCTCCATCCCCATGCCGCCGTCGGTGACGCTGAAGTAGAGGTAAATCGCGAGGATGCCGTTCATCCCGTAGTAGGAGAATCGCTCCCACAGTTCCAGGCTGAACAGCTGCATGAGCGGCAGAGGGTGTCCAAAGAAGCGGGTATCGCTGCGGACGGCCTCGGTCGTCGAGGTGCTTGAAGACATTGTGTGCTTTCCGTAGTGGTGTGAGAGGCCACGATCCGTGGGCGCATTTCACGATGGACCAGCGGACATCCTACTCCTCGGTTATGTCCCGGTCACACCTGGCAATGCCTGGGACACGCCGTCCCAAAACACGGAAAGTCGAAGTGATTCAGATCTCTTCCTCGGCTCCGTCGACGCGCTGCCGTGACGGCTTGTCAGAGCTCAGATCGCGGCGCCTCCCGACGAACAGATTGAGGACACCGGCACACAGGACGATCGCCGAGGCGGCCACCGGGACGGCCATCGCCACGGCCGTTCCCCGATCCTCGGCGAGGATTCCGTTGATCGCCGAGGACACCGATTGGCCGACGATGATCGCCGACCCCGCCATCGACATCACGGTCGCCGACCGTCCGAGCGGCGCACGTTCGGCGGCGAGGCTGAAGAGGGTGACGAGGCTCGGGCCGATTCCCGTGCCCATGAGCAGCAGAGCCATGACGATGATCGGCATCGATTCCGTCGACGCGAGGATGACCGATCCCGTGACCAGAATGGGCGCGAAGCACAGCAGTCGCGCCCACAGAGCGAACGCAGAGGGGAACAGCGCCACCGAGATCGCCAGCACCGCAGAGCCGATGCCCATCACTCCGTAGATGAGACCGGCCTCCTCCGGCCGGCCGATGTCGTTGGTCAGCGCGGTGAGAGCGGTGAGGGTGGAGCCGAACACCATTCCGACGCCGAAGACACCGAGGATGATGACGAAGACACCGGCGGTGAACATGTCCTTGGCGGGGGCACGCTCGCCGAGGCTGCTCGACGTTCCAGTCGAACGCGCCCGCCCGGTCGGGTGGAGTGCGAAGGCGGAGACGAAGACGAGCGTCATCACGATCGCCCCGATGATGGGCGCGACCGGGGTGAAGAAGGTCGCCAAGAGCCCGACGAGGAAGGGTCCGAAGACGAAGATGACCTCATCGGCTGCGGATTCATAGGCCATCGTGGCATTGAGCACCTTCGGCCGCCTCGACAAGGGCAGCACGGACATGACGATGTCGACGAGGCGAGACCGCGACATCGGCGCGACCTGAGGTGAGGTGGCACCGATCGCGAAGGCGGCGATGAACACGACGAAATCCGGCAGCGGGCTGAAGACGACCCACGCCATGAAGGTCAGCGCCAGGCAGTTGAGGATCCCGGCGATGAGCAGAACATAGCGCTGACCCCACCGGTCGGCGGCCGCCCCGATGAAGGAACCGAACAGAGCCGTGCCCAATCCGACCACAGCTGAGTTGATCCCGCCCAAGCTCAGCGATCCGCGGCCGGCCACAACGAGGGTGAGCACACCGACGACGATCATGGCGAAAGGCATGCGGGCGACGAAGGCGATCGGGAAATAGCTGCGTCCGACGGCCGAGAACAGAGTCGGTGAGGACTGCTGCGCGGTGGTGCGCCGAGCCGAGGCGGGCATGTCGCTGTCTGTCATATCAATCCAGTTTCTGCTCCCGCTCGTCCGGGAGGTCGTGCCGCCGTGGTGACCTGGATCAAATCACTCGGTAGGTGCACGCTGTTGGTCTGAGAAAGTCGAACCGAAGGGTTCACCTTCAGGCTACTGTGTTTGGCGATCCGATTCGAGTGCCAATGCACCAAGCGACGTTGAGTTTGATCACCATGGCACGGACCTCATTCCCATCCGCGACTCAGAAAGAACGCAGATCGGTCTGCGAGGATGACGGCTATGAACTTCTTGTCTCGCGTCATCGTCAACGCCTGTGCGATCTGGGTGGCGGCCTGGATCCTGCCGGGTGTGACGATCACAGGGAACCGGGTCGTCGAGGAGCAGGCCGGCGCCATTCCGGCGATGATCATCTCCTACCTCGTCATCGGCCTCATCTTCGGATTGGCGAATGCCTTCATCAAACCGATCCTCAGCTTCGTCTCGGCTCCGATCACGTGTCTGACCCTGGGACTGTTCTCCATCGTCATCAACGCGATCATGTTGGCGCTGACGAGTTGGCTCAGCGGGTTCACCCCGTTCGAGTTCACCATCGATTCGTTCTTCTTCTCCGCCATCTTCGCCGCGATCATCGTCTCGATCGTCTCGGCTCTGCTCGGTTGGCTGGTCCCGGAGCGAAGCGCCGAACACGACCGGAGATGAGCAAAGTCCTCTACGCGATGTAGACTGTTGCTGAGAGTCAGCTGACCACCAGAAACATCGCCGGAGGAGACCATGTCCGATATCGCCGCCCCGAAGAGAACCCGCAATTCAGCATCGTTCGCCGATGTCATCGTCTTCGTCTTCGCCTTCGCTCTGTTCGTGTTCGGACTCTACCTCTTCGGAGCCTCATTCTCCTCACCTGAGGGAACCGAGTTCTGGGTGTTCTGGGGTGGTCTGCTCGCGTCGTGCTTCGCATTCCTCGTGCCGATTCTCTACCGCTGGGCACGCGACTCCCGCCGCTGATCTCCAACACGGTTGAAGAGAAGGGCCGCTGCGCTGATGCGCAGCGGCCCTTCGTCGATTCACCGTATCTGCCTTCGGCCTGTCACGCGCCGAATCACCGGTCGATTCGCCGGTGGCAGAAATCCATGATCGCCGAGGCGGCCTCCTCCGACCGTTCATAGTGCACGAGGTGGCCCACCCCATCCAATTCCACGAATTCGACGTCGGGGAGCTTCTCCACGAATGCCCGGGTCGGGCCGATCGGGGCAATGGCGTCCTGATCGCCGGCGATGACGAGCGTGGGCATACTCAGGTGGTCGGCCACCTCGGTGACGGTGTGCGCGACGGACGTCGCGAAGGCCTCTGACAGGGACGCGCGGTCAGCGAACGACGAGAAGTGCCGCGAATGCTGATCATGGATGTACGAACGCAGGCCGGGGTCGCGAGTCGTGGCCATGGCCACGCTCATGGCCCGGACGATCACGGGGTTGCTCAGCAGGGAGCGACCGGCTCGCTCGGGCAGCCGCGCACCGAGGGCGTAATAGGCCCGGGTGACCGCGGTGAGGAATCGTGCGGGCCCTTCGAGGGCGGGGCTGGTGATCGGATTGATGAGCACGAGCTCGTCGACGACGTCCCGGTGGGAGGCCGCCAGGTGGCTGACCAGGATCGAACCGAAGGAGTGCCCCACCAGGATCGGTGTCACGCCCCGCTGCCTGCCCACCTCGGCGCGCAAAGCGAGGAGATGATCGACGAAGGCAGAGAGCGACGAACCCGAATCCAGCGGGGCAGTGAGACCGAACCCGGGCAGGTCGGGCACGACCACCTCGCGGTCGGTGATGCTGCCGGCGATGAGGTCCATTCCATGATGATCCCCACGGAAGCCATGCACCATCAGCAGCGGACGCCGACGCCGCTCACCCGGATGGATCCACGCGGCCGTGCTGTGGGAGCCCAGCCGGATGTCGGTCCGCTGTGATTGACGTATCCGCACCTCAGTCGGTTTCGGCGATGTGCAGTCGACTCACGGCACGTCGGGGCACGACCACCACCGGAACGGGCAGGACACGCAGCAGACGGCGAGCCCTCGCACCGATTGCTACCTTGCCTCCGTGGCCCAAGCGGCTCGATCCGATGAAGGCGAGGTCGCCGGGCTGCCAGTCGATGGTCTCGGCGGCCTCTTCGATATCGGCTCCGGCCTTGGTTCTCACCGTCGCACGGCCAGAGGCCAGCATCTCCGAAGCGTCGTCCGCCAGCACCGCTCCCCCGTACTGTTCGGCGAATTCGGTGATCTCGGCGACCTCGTCGTCATAGAGTCCGTCGTTCTCGATCAGGGACAGCAGTCTGAGATCGACTCCGAGGCCGACAGCCGATTCGATGGCCGCTCCGATGAGTGACGAAGCACCTGGGCGAGCCCCGTAGAGTGCGGTCACCCGCGAGATCGGCCCGATGTCGGACCTGCCCGACGGGGCGAGCACGACGGGCACCGTCGACGAGTGCAGCAGCGACGAAGCGACCGTGCCGATGCGCAGTTGGCGCATCAGTGTGGTGGCCCGTGCACCGATGATGATGCCCAGTGCGCCTTCCTGCTCGGCGACCTCCATGAGGCCCTTGGATTCGTTCGAGGCGATGTGGATGCAGCCTCTGGCGCGGATGTCATCGGGGATGAGTGCCAGGGCTTCGTCCAGCCAATCGTCGATCTGCTGGGCCACGATCCCGGCCCCGTCCTTGGGCACGGCGCTGCCGGCGAGAATCGTCGATGATTCCGGACGGACGATGGTGACCACGAGTTCGACGTCGATGGAACGCGCGATCGAAATGGCCAGCGAGATCGCATCCCGGCCCCGATCCGTGGCGATGTATCCGACGACCAGACGTCTGGTGGTGGCGGTCTCTGACATCCTCAACTCCTCAAGCTGCGTGTCCGACTGATGCACGTCTCTTCCGATTCTACGTCGGCCCAAACAGCGCTTCGACCAACAGTTTTCACGAACCGTCTTTCTCGCCCGAACAGTCGAAGTGAAAATATTTGAGAAAATAATGAACAAAACTCCCACACGCAATGAAAGCTGTGCTAAATTCGACAGTGCAATTACGGATTCGCAGACACCAACCTGATTGCACCTTGACAATAGCGGACGTTGACGCCGTCCCCACGAGATCCACGACCATGAAAGGAGAGCAGTTACGATGATGAATTTTCTTGCAGGCCCTGACCTTCGAACGCCTTGGCATGAATACGCTGCCTGCCCGATTGGCGGACAAGGACTCGTCGGCTGACACAGCCGTCTCCCACGTCTTTTCCACCGGTTGGCTTCCGGCCACCGTTGTCCTCTGAGCCACCGGTTGCCTGATATCCGGCATTCTTCACGCCCGGCTTGTGTCCAGATCACTTTCGGCATCCCTGCTGTGCCTAGCACCGCCAGTTGCCGCACCTGATCCGGCCACTTCACGCCAACATCATTGAGTTCGGTCCGATCTGCTGCATTCGCGAGTGAGCGCCGTACCACCTGGCGCCTTCCGCTGTGCGGCCGACCAGTTCGGATTCATTGCCTATCGTATTCCGTTGCCATATCAGTGAATCTGTCATTGCAATGACCTATTCCCATATTGGCAATTAGCTGCCTTTGTCATATGCACCCTTGCGCAGGCGATTCATTGTCAATGTCACGACTTTTTCGGCAATTGTTTATCTGACCGTCATTCCGGGATATCTCCTGCCCATTTGCGGATATCCCCTGCCCGAAAACCACGAGGAATAATTGTGTCCACCACATTCCCATTCACCTATCCACGACGCTGGGCCCTGAGCACCGGAATGAAGCTCATCCGGTGGGCGCGCCGCCCAGCCCCGACACCCGAGTCTCGCCGCCTGAAGGTTGCCCGTCGTCAGCAGGCTCGCCTGCGCGAACACGCTCGCGAGCAGCGCGTACGTGAACTGCGCGAGCGGGATATCGTGCGCTACCTCAGCCAGGTCCGGCCGTTCATCTGATCCACCGCGGAGAATCCTCGGCGGATAGCTGACTCGCCGCGGCCCGAGTTCATCGGACTCGGGCCGCGGGGTCGGCCCCGATCAGTGCCTGAACACGGGGTTCCAGTATTCCCGCCCTTGTGGCGAGCGTCACTCTCCGCCGATTTGGTCTCTCACCCACACGTGGGTAATATTGATCAGGCAAGCGGGGGTATGGCGCAGTTGGTAGCGCGTCTCCATGGCATGGAGAAGGTCAGGGGTTCGAATCCCCTTACCTCCACCGCTGAAGGGCGGGGATCCAAACAAGGATCCCCGCCCTTCTTGCTACCTGACGGCGGCCCAGCAACCTGGCGCGAGGTTGCTGGGCCGCCGTCAGGTAGTAATTAGGGGCGGGTTTCCAGGGTGAGCAAGGTGCGTTTCTTTCCCTCTCCCCATGCGTAGCCGGTCAGGGATCCGTCCGCTCCGATGACTCGGTGGCAGGGCACGATGATGCTGATGGGGTTCTTTCCGTTGGCGGCCCCCACAGCACGCGCCGCACCGGGTCTTCCCAGCATCTCGGCCAGCTCACCGTAACCTGCTGTGCTGCCAAACGGAATCTGCGTCAGCGCCTGCCACACCGAGCGTTGGAATTCCGTTCCCTTCGCCGCCAAGGGCAGATCGAACTGTGTGCGCTGGCCTGAAAGGTACTCCCCCAGCTGTGCCTCGGCGCGGTGGAAGATCTCCAGGTCGTCTTCCGGAGTCGGTTCGACTCCGAACATTCTGTCGAGTCGAGCATCGATCGCCTCGGAGACCTCGAGATAGAGCCCGGTGAGATGGACTCCGTCGGAGGTGAGCAGGATCGGTCCTAGGTCCGTGTCGAGGATCGTCGTATATACCGGCGCCGAGGCGGTCGGCAGCTCCATGGCAGCGGTGAACTTCCGTGCGGTGTCGGGTTGGGTCGTTGTCGGCGTGGTCATGTCTGCGTGTCCTTCGTGTCGGTGAGTCATGGGCAGAATCATTCCTTGCTCGGTCTCGGTCGGTCAGGCTGCTGGGCTGCGGGCGTGATGTGCCCACAGCAGGTGGGTCAGGTAGGAGCGCCAGGGACTGCAGTTCATTGCGACCTGTTTCCAATCGACAGGTGCCGCTGAACTCGCGTCGAGATCGGCGATGGTCTTCTTCACGCCGAGGTCTGAGTCCATGAAGACGTCGGGATCTCCGAGGGCGCGCATCCGGATATAGCCGTTGCTCCACGGACCGATTCCGGGCAGTGCCAGCAGATTCCGGCTCGCTTCCTCGCGGTCGCTGCCCGCGCCGAGGTCCACACTGCCCTCGGCCAACGCCTGCGACAGTGTCTGAATCGTCCTGATCCGACTCGAAGGCAACGCCCATTCGGATGCGGGGACAGCGGCGATCGCCTCGGCGGTGGGAAAGACCCTGTCGACTCCGCCGAAGCTCAGCTCCTCCGGCAGTGATTCTCCAACACCTGCGACGAGGCGTTCCAGATGGGTGCGGGCGGCGGCCAAGGAGATCTGCTGTCCGAGGACTGTCCGCAGAGCCAGTTCGACGGGGTCGCTGTGGCCCGGTGAACGAAGTCCTGGATGGTCGTCGACGAGGCGGCGCAGGCCCGCCGACCGCAGTGTATGGGCGATCGCCTCGGGGTCGGCATCGAGGTCGAGGAGGCGCCGGACTCGTGCGACGGCGCTGCCGAGGTCGCGGGTGTCGGCCAGGCGGAGACGGCAGTCAACGAAGTCCCCGTGCCCTTGCCGCACCGTGATCACGGCGGGACCGTGAGCCAGCCGCATCGACCGGGTGTAGGCGCCGTCCGAGACATTTTCGATCCCGGCAACGGCTCGTGCCTCGAAGTACCCCAGCAGATGCGCGAAGTCGAACGGCGGGCGATACGCCAATCGGAGTACGACTTCGTCGGTCACCGAATGTTCGGCACCGTCTCTGCGCAGCTGTCGTGGGCTGATCGAATACATCGTTCGGAAGGTGTCGTTGAACTGTCGGATACTGGAGAAGCCGGCGGCGAAGGCGATCTCGCTCATCGGCATCGAGGTGGCCTCGATGAGTGTCCTGGCAGTGCGTACCCTTTCGGTGCGAGCCAGCGCCAGAGGTCCGGCACCGAGCTCGGCGTGGATGAGGCGCCCGAGTTGGCGAGTGCTGTACCCGAGTTCGGCGGCGAGGGTTGCGACTCCTCCGCGGTCGACGGCACCGTCGCGGATGAGGCGCATGGCTCGGGCCACGACGTCTCCGCGGGTGTCCCACTGCGGCGAATTCGGACTGGCATCCGGGCGGCACCGTCGGCAGGCCCGAAAACCGGCGTCTGCCGCGGCCGCGGCCGTGACGAAGAAGTCCACGTTCTCCCGCCGCGGAGTCCTCGCCGGACACGACGGACGGCAGAAGATCCCGGTGGTGCGCACCGCGGTGAAGAACATTCCATCGAAGCGTCGGTCACGGGAAGTGACTGCCTGATAACACTGATCGGAGGTGAACATAGTTCCATTGTCCGCCCCGAGGAGTACGATTACTAGCGGTTTTCGGCCACGGCAGTGGCCGGCACCAGACGAGGCAGGACGCGGACGAGGACGATCAGAACAAGAAGCTCGATGAGGGTCTGCGTCACGACCCCCGCTGGACCGATGCCCTCCCCGGTGATCGCACGAACGATCGGAAGCATGACCAGGGAATTGCGCGTGACGGCGGAGAGGATCACAGCACGTGATCGCCGCGGACCGACGTGCAGAGCCCGCGTGACGCCCCACCCGATCGTGGTCATCACGACAGCGAAGACTGCGAAGACGACGGCCACGGTCCCCAACTGTCCGGCGGAATGGGCGATCCTCGGGGTGACCGAGGCAGTGATGACGAGCAGCGTCAGCGTCATGACCGGATCCATCAGACGTGCGCTCGCGGCGAGGGGCCGGCCCAATCGTGGCGTCCGGCGGGCAAGTCGACGAACGACGACGGCGGCCGTAAGAGGAATGATGATGAACAGCACCAGCGCGCCGACGAGCGGACGAACAGGCAGATCGATGCTCAGCCGCCCTCCGGTGACCGCCCACAGCATCACGGGCAGCAACAGCAGCTGAGCGATCATGAGCATGGGAGTGAGCATCAGCAGGCGATCGGCGGCGCCTCCTGCAGCACGTGTGAACGCTATGACGTAGTCGATGCAGGGACACAGCAGCACGATGAGCACAGCCGGCAGCAGCGGATCAGCGATGTCGAAGACCGATATGAGACCGGCGACGACCAGCGGGACGATGAGGAAGTTCAAGGCCGCCGTCACAGCAAGAAGAGGCAGATCGCGAACCGCACGCAATCCCGTTTCGAAAGGGATGTCGAGGAACGTGAGGAAGAGCAGAGCGATGAGGCACGACGTCAGGGCGGTTTCGGCCAGAGCGGCGAATCCGGAGATTCCCGCACCGAGGATGACGCCGAGCACGGCACCGCCGAACCACCAGAGCGTCTGCGTCGAGGGGCGCCGAACGGCGTCCGAACTCGTCTGAGCCGATGGCTTGTCACGTCCGGACTCCGGGTGGGAAGGAGGCACAGCCGGTCGGCCGTTCAGTCGGCTTCGGGCCAGTAGTGGGAGTCCGGCAGCGCTCGTCGACCGAAGATGGCCTGCCCCACACGGACGCAGTCTGCGCCCTCTTCGATGGCCACTTCGAAGTCACCAGACATGCCCATCGACAGCCGCCCCAGGCCGAGAAGGTCAGGATCGGTTTCGCGAACCTGGTCGCGCAGACCGCGCAGAAGCTGGAAGCAGGGACGGACACGGTCGATATCCGAAGAGAAGACTGCCAAAGTCATCAGTCCCTGGACCTTGAGAGTCTCGAAGGCTCGCACCTCCTTGAGGAAGTCGAGGAGCTCTTCCGGCGGCATGCCGAATTTGGAGTCCTCAGAGGAGGTGTTGACCTGGACATACACGTCGAGGCTGCGTCCTTCCGCTTCGAGTCGACGGTCGAGGGCTCTGGCGACTTTGAGTCGGTCGAGCGCCTGGAATTCGCTGGCGAACTTCGCCACGTCCTTGGCTTTATTCGACTGGAGGTGCCCGATCACAGCCCAATCGATGTCGAGGTCGGCCATCTCCTCGGATTTGCGGTGGGCCTCCTGAACCTTGTTCTCACCCAACTTCGCACAACCGGCGGCAACGGCGAGGCGGATGCGTTCCTGGGGTACGGTCTTGCTCACTGGAAGCAGCTCGATGTCGGCGCGGTCCCGGCCGGCGCGCTCGGCGGCAGCGGCGATCCGGCGCTTCACCTCGGCGATATTGGCTCGGAACTCCCCGACGGTCGTCGCCGTCGAGTACTGCCCATCGTGACTGAGTCCGCTGTCGTCTCCCATACGGTCATCGTACTCAGGTTTTCCCTGCGTGCCCGCGATGTTCACGCCACGATGCGGGCCCGGTCGGTCGGTCCACGTCCGGTCATCGATTTGGCTTCCTCCCAGGCTGCGGCCAGTCGCGGCCCCACATGCTGCAGTTCGCTCTCCGTCACCGTATAGGGCAGGCGCACCCACCGATCGAGTCCACCGGCGGGGGCGAAGTTCGGTCCTGCGACGAGGCGGAGACCATGGTTTCTCGCGGCGATCGAGAGTACCCCGGAACGTGCCTCCGGCAGTTCGGCCCACAGCGCCATTCCACCGGAGGGGACGATGAGCTTCCACTCTGGCAGCCATGACCTCACCTGTGCGGCGAGCAGGTCTCGGGCGGCTCTGAGCCGGGAGCGGCAGTCGGCGACGACAGCATCGTGATTGCTCATGAGTTCGACCGTGACGAGCTGTTCGAGGACCGGTGCTCCCAGGTCGAGTCCGAGCCGGGAGGACGCGAAATGACCGATCCGGTGGCGGGGAATGCGCATCCATCCGATGCGCAGACCTCCCCAATAGATCTTGCTCACACTGCCCACTGTCACCGCGTCCGTGATCAGCGCGGACATCGGAGTGGCCATCCTGCCGTCCTCGAGTTCCAGTTCGACGAGGGATTCGTCGAAGACGGGGACGACTCGATGCCGACGAAGAGCCTCCGCGAGCTCACTGCGCTGGGCTTCGGGCAGCAGTGCGCCGGTCGGATTGTGGAAGTCGGGGATGAGATAGGCGCTGCGCGGACGTGTCTGTCCCATCAGCTGCTCCATGGCGTCGATGTCCCAATGGTGCCCCTGAGTTCCGAACTCGAGGGGGTAGGTCACGAGAGCGGCGCCCGCGCCTTCGAGTGTGGCGATCGCATTCGGATAGGTGGGGCTTTCGATGAGCACCCGCGAGGTCGACCGTGCCCCGCCTCGGCGCGCGGACTCATCGGGTTCGACGTCGAGGAGGGCGCGGACGGCGATGGCCGCACCGCCGAGTGCCCCGGAGGTGATGAGAATCTGATCGGGGTCGGTCGGGGCGCCGCGCCGGGTATAGCGATCGGCGATGATCTCCCGCAGCACCGGTAGCCCGGAAGGATAGTACCCGGTGCCGGGCAGGTAGGCACCCAAACGTGACAGTGCCCGGTCGTAGGCGTCGAGGATATCCGGAGGTGCGACCGGAGCGGTGCACGTGAGATCGACCTCCGACTCGTCGCCGCCGGCAGGTGAGAGCAGGTGGTCGATGCGGCCGCCCGGGACGCTGGGCAGCTGAACGGTGCTGCCGGAGCCTCGGCGAGTGAGGATGTATTCCTGTTCCCGCAGCTGAGCGTACGCTCGTCCCGTCGTCGTGCGCGAGAGACCGGAGGCGGCTGCGAGTTCGCGTTCGCTCGGCAGCCTCGTGCCGACCGGGAGTCGTCCGTCGGTGATCGCCGCGGCCACTGCGGCGGCCAGCGATTCGTATGCGGGCGCCTTCCACGGTCCGTCTCCGATGATGCCGATGAGTCGTTTGGCTCCCAGGACCGGTGTGCTCATGGTTCTGACCTCATGGGACCACTTTCCAGCAAGTGGCTATATCGCACAAGTCCAATTTCGGTCATGATGGAATTGTCCCTCTGATCGCAACCCTCAGAAAGCCACCACATGACGAAGATGAGAGCCTCGAGGCGTCAGCTGGCCAACGTCGGTCCCATCGCACAGCTGCGCGGCGGACGGCTGTGGCGGCGTCTCCCCCAGCTGATCCTCGGCCTCTACCTCTTCGGTGCCTCGATGGCAATGATGGTCAACGCGGGCTTGGGCATGATGCCGTGGGACGTCCTCCACTCCGGCATTCAGAATCACGTGCCGCTGACCTTCGGCACCATCATCACGATTCTCGCGTTCCTCGTACTCCTCATCTGGATCCCGCTGCGCCAGCAGCCGGGGATCGGCACGATTCTCAATGCCCTCCTCGTCGGGCCGGCGCTCGACCTCACCCGCCTGTTCCTGCCCCGGCCCGAAGAACTCGGGTGGAACATCTCTCTCATGGTCACGGGCGTCGTCCTCAACGGGGCCGCCTCGGCGATGTACATCGGCTCCCAATTCGGGCCGGGCCCCCGCGATGGGCTGATGACCGGGCTCTCCCGTGTGACCGGACGCTCGATCCGACTGGTGCGCACCCTCATCGAAGTCAGCGTCGTCGCCGTGGGCTGGCTTCTCGGCGGAGTCGTCGGGGTCGGCACAGTCCTCTATGCCTTGGGGATCGGCCCGATCACCCAGGCTCTGCTTCCCGCCTTCACCGTCGAACTCCGTCCCCGGTCGAAGCCGACGACCGCCGCCGAGGATGCACCCGAAGACTGAGCGACCGTCACCTCTGCGGGGCCCTCAGAAGATCGAGGACCTCAGTGAAGGACGGATCGAACGCATCCATTCACTCCATCGAATCGAGGATGTCGGTGAGATCGTCGAACGTCGTCAGCGGATTGACGATCGCGAACCTGGCATTCGGCCGCCCCTGGTGCGAGCTCGGGACGACGAAAGCGCGCTGGTCCTCGAGCAGACGATCCGACCATGCGTCATAATCCGACCGCTGCCAACCGTCGCGTTCGAACACGACGACCGAGAGTTCGGGTTCGCGCACGAGCCGCAGATGCTCTCGATGCTTGATCTCCGTGGCGATCTCACGCGCCAGATCGATCGAATGGCCGATCGCCTCCCGATACGTTTCGGCACCATAGCTGGCCAGCGAATACCACAGCGGCAGCCCACGCGGTCGCCGTGTCAGCTGGATGGCGAAGTCCGAGGGGCTCCAATCCTGAGCGTCGGTGAGCGTATCGAGATATTCGGCCTTCTGCGTGTGCGCTCGCCTCCCCGAATTCGGATCGCGGTAGATGAGCGCACAGGCGTCGAAGGGAGCGAAGAGCCATTTGTGAGGGTCGACGATGAGCGAATCGGCCTTCTCCACTCCGGCGAACTTGTGGCGTGCCTGCGGCGAGAGCATCGCGGCCAGACCGTAGGCGCCGTCGATGTGGAGCCAGAAGTCGAACTCGTCCTTGAGAGCGGCGATGCCGGCGATGTCATCGATGGTGCCGAAGTTCGTCGTCCCCGAGGTGGCGACCACCGCGATCACGGCGTCCCCGTGTTCGAGCAGGGCCTCACGCACGCCGTCGGGACGCAGGATCCCGTCCTCGCCGGTGGCCACCGGGGCGACATCGACATCCATGACCTCGGCTGCGGAGGCGACCGAGGAGTGGGCTTCGGCGCTGCACACGATCACCCAGCGTCCCGGCCGAGTCTCACCGAGCTTCTCCTTCTGTGCGTTGCGGGCGGCGACGAGAGCTGAGAGGTTGCCGATCGTACCTCCTTGGACGAAGACTCCCCCGGCTCCAGCGGGCAGCCCGAACTCTCCCGCCAGCCAGCGCAGGACTTCGTTCTCTGCATGGACGACTCCGGCACCTTCGAGCCACGAACCGCCGTAGAGAGCACTGGCGGAGACGACCAGGTCGAAGGCGACAGCCGCCTTCGTGGGAGCGCTGGGGATGAATGACAGGTACTTCGGATGGTCGGTGGAGATGCAGGCCGGAGCAAAGATGTGCTCGAAGATCGCCAGCGCCCGAGCTGATCCCAGCCCCTCCTCGGTGACGGTGGGGCCGGCCAGTCGACGCAGCTCGGCTTCGGACGTGGGATGGTCGAGCGGAGTGTCCTCGGCCAGAGTCCGACGACGCGAGTACTCGAGCACGAGATTCACGAGGTTTCGGGTCTCATCGGAGACAACGTGCATGCGGGAATGAAGACTGTCGGTCATTGGGGCTCCTCGGCGCGGTCGATGGTGATGGGGATCGCCCACCGATAACGAGACTATCCGCATAGAACCGATTTGTGGTGCCTCGGACGGTTCGGATCGACACGAATTCCTCTCCATGGTCACTGATCGCAAGTTCTGACTCTTATTCATATTTACTTGCGAGCGGACTTGTTGCTGAGGTAGGTTCGGCACCATGGCAGGAGGGCAGACGACCGAAACCGGGGATTATTCCCGCGGCACGATCGACAGGGGGTCCGAGGCCACCGGACTCCGCGTCCGGGACGCCATCCGGCGGTCCGGATTGAAGCAGCGCAAGATCGCCTCTGTGATCGGCATCGACGAGACGAAGCTGTCCAAGGCGCTGTCAGGTCGCCGCCGCTTCACCGCCGATGAGCTCCTCGGCGTGGCCACCGCCACAGGTGTGACCGTCCGGTGGCTGCTTGGCGACGAGTCCCAGGTCTCCGCGCTTCCGCCGAACTCGGCAGCTGCTGCGGCCAACGACGACGACGCCAACCCGAGACGCACGATCGCCGAGGCGGCGTGGACGCTGTTCGGCCGGTACGGCTTCGACGCGGTGCGCATCGCCGATATCGCGGCGGCGTCCGGGGTCTCGGCGCCGAGCATCCATTACTACTTCGCCAACAAGTCCGAGCTCTTCGATGCCGCTCTCGACTATTCGGTCAAACTCGCCTTCGACCGTCAGATCGCGTGGCTTGACGACATCGCGGACCCCGCGCAGAGACTAGAAAGTCTGTTGAAGCTGCAGTCCCCGCTGGGACGCACGGAACGCGGCGAATGGTCGATCTGGCTGCAGACGTGGACTCGAATGGCCCTCGAAGGTTCGGCTCTGTCGAACTATCCGCTCAGCTACGAACGCTGGTCGCGCACCGTCCAGACGACGCTCGAGGACGGTCAGCGCACCGGCTGCTTCCGAGGCGGTGATCCACGTGCCATGGCCGACGAACTCACCTCCCTCCTCGACGGACTCGGAATCAAGGTGCTCACCGGGGTGATGGACACCGAGACCTTCTCCCGGCGTCTGCGCTCCTACCTCGATCGCGCCATCATGCATCCCACAGAACCCACAACCGCAACATCCGCCGATCGACTGAAGGAGTCATCATGAACCGCAAGGTCATCCTCACCTGTGCCGTCACAGGAGCCGGGGACACCACCGGCAAGAGCGAACACGTTCCCGTCAGCCCCGAAGAGATTGCGAACGATGCCATTGCGGCGGCCCGCGCCGGGGCGTCGGTGGTCCATATCCATGTCCGCGACCTCGAGACGAAACAGGGTTCGCGCGAAGTCGCCTACTACCGCGAAGTGGTTCGCAGCATCCGCGCCTCCGACGTCGACCCGGTCATCAACCTCACCGCCGGGATGGGCGGCGACCTCGTCATCGATCCGCAGGATCCGCTGACCACGATGCCGGGCACCGATCTCATCAACGCCCTGGACCGACTCCCCCACGTCGAGGAGCTGCTGCCCGAGATCTGCACGATCGACTGCGGCAGCCTCAACTTCGGCGAAGGTTCGAACCTCTATGTCTCGACCCCCGACATGCTGCGCGAAGGGTCGAAGCGCATCCAGACTCTGGGAGTGCGTCCCGAAATGGAGATCTTCGACACCGGCAATCTGTGGTTCGCCAATGTGCTGGTCGAGGAGGGACTCATCGACGCCCCGCCCCTGTACCAGCTGTGCATGGGCATCCCTTACGGTGCTCCGGCCGATCCTGGCCTCTTGGCTGCAATGGTGAACATGCTGCCCAAAGGTGCGCAGTTCACGTCATTTGCCATCGGTGCCAACCAGCTGCCGTGGGTGGCCCACTCCGTGCTCGCCGGTGGTCATGCCCGCGTGGGACTCGAGGACAACCTCTACATGTCCAAGGGCGTCAAGGCCACGAACGCCGATCTCACCGCTCGTGCCGTCGACATCATCACCGGCCTCGGCGCATCCGTGGCCACTCCTGACGAGGCCCGCGAGATCCTCGATCTGCGCGTGCAGACACCGACCATCACCGGAGGCGATCTGTGAACGATTCCACCCCCGCCGCGCCCCTTCCCGACACGCCGGAGTTCCTCGGCTTCGACGCGATCGACACCATCACCTGCGTCGGCGCTGGAACGATCGGCGGCGGCTGGGCCGCATACTTCCTCGCACAGGGCTACCGGGTGAAGATCTGGGACCCGGCTCCGGACGCCGGCGAGAAATTCGCGCGCCTCCTCGATGCGGCTTGGCCGGCCCTGGCCGAACTCGACATGGTCGAGTCAGCCGACCGCACCGCTTGGTCGATGCACACCGACCTCGCCGAGGCGGTCGCCGGCACCGGATTCGTCCAGGAGTCCGCACCCGAGGACCTCGCCCTCAAGCGCGGACTGCTCGCCCAGATCGACGAGGTGTGCCCACTGAATATCGTGATCAGCTCGTCGACCTCGGGATACAGCATGACCGAAATGGCCACCGAGGCGGCCCACCCCGAACGACTCGTCGTCGGCCACCCATTCAACCCGCCCTACCTCATCCCCTTGGTCGAGGTCGTCGGCGGCCGGTCCACATCGGCCGCTGCTGTCGACTGGGCCGCCGACTTCTTCAGCCATATCGGCAAATCCGTCATCCGCATGGACCGTGAAGTCCCCGGATTCATCGCCAACCGACTGCAGGAAGCTCAGTGGCGCGAGGCCCTGTACATGGTCGAGCAGGGCGAGGCCACGGTCGAGCAGATCGACCGCTCGATCACCGATGGCCCCGGTCTGCGGTGGCCGTTCCAGGGACCGATGCTCACCTTCCACCTCGCCGGCGGCGAGGGCGGAATGGCGCATATGCTCGACCATTTCGGCCCCTCGCTGAAGTCTCCGTGGACGCGGCTGACCGCCCCGAAGCTCAGTCAGCAGCTGCGTGACGATGTCGTGGCCGGCTGCGATATCGAGGCCGGTGAGCGGTCCATCGCCGACCTCGTGGCGCATCGTGATGCCGGAATCATCGCCCTGCGTCGGCTCACCGACCAGTTAGCCACCACCACGGCAGACTCCGGTGATAGTGAGTCTGCGGACGGCGTGGCAGGCGCTCCTCCCTCCTCTGCTGCTCCCCCGACGTCCGCACCGATGTCAAGGGCCGCCTCGGCGACAATCCTCGGTACGTACAGCACCGAAGTCGTGTCCGAGTGGATCGATTACAACGGGCACATGTCCGAGGCCTTCTACGTTCTCGTGTTCGGTTTCGCCACCGATCAGGTGATGGATCAGCTCGGTCTCGATGCCGCCTACCGGGTAAGTGCAAAAGCGTCCCTGTACACCGTCGAATCCCATATCCGCTACCTCGACGAGGCGGCCCTCGGCGATAGGATCACCGTCGTCCCGCACCTCGTAAGTGCTGCTGAGAAGAAGCTGCACCTGGCCTATGAGATGTACGTCGATGAGCGCCTCGTATCGACCGAGGAGATCATGGCCCTCCACGTCGACCAGGCGGAGGACCGAGTCGTGCCCTTCCCGGACACAGTGGCGGAACGGATCTCACAGATCGACATGGAGCGCCCGGATTGGGTGGGTCGGGCGATCGGCTGAAGTACGTCAGGAATCAAGAAGCCGGCACCGCCTCGTGCCGCTATTCTGAAAGTCATTGGTTCAACAGAAGCCGAGTGTCCCGACCCGAGCATCCGTACTTTGAGGAGTCACCATGACCGCCACGACTGCCGACGTCACTTTCACTGCGAACGCCGAGCTGCTCTTCGACCGGCCGATTCTGCGCCTGCCTCAGGACGCCAGCGATCAGCTGCCCTCACGCGGCCAGGTCGCAGTCACGGGCACCCTCGACGGCACCGAATTCAGCACTGTCATCGAACCCGACGGACGTCGCGGTCATTGGATCAGTCTCGATGACGACCAGTGGGAGAAGCTTGGGAAGAGAGAAGGAGCGGGGATCGAGGTCGGCCTGACGCCGACGAAGAACTGGCCGGAGGTGACGGTTCCCTCAGACCTCCGTGCGGCGCTCGACGGTGCCGGTGATCTCGACGATGTCTGGGCCGGACTCACGCCGATGGCCCGGTGGGAATGGGTGCGCTGGATCAAGTCGACGAAGAACGCCGATACACGGGCACGCCGTGTCGACGTCGCAATCTCGAAGCTCGAGTCCGGCAAACGTCGTCCCTGCTGCTTCGATCTGTCCTCATGTACGGACCCGGAACTGTCGAAGAGCGGAAAGCTGCTCGGGCTGGCCTGAGCCAGAGCCCATCCGACCGACGAGTCGGATGCGCTTCAGTCCGGCTGCGGAGCCCGCAGCACGGCACGTGAGGGGTGCACAGTCAGCGTCAGTCCTGCCCCAAGCACGGAGACGACCGCGGCGGCCGCGAAGAGCAGCCAGAACCCACCGACCAAGGCAACGAGCCCGGCGCCCAGGAGCGGACCGATCAGCTGGCCGAGGTTCGCGGAACTGTTGACGAGACTGAGGTCGCGAGCATGGTCGTCCGGGTCGAGCAGCAGATCCGTGGCCAGGGCGAGACTGACCGCCATATAGGCTCCGTATCCGGCACCCATGACTCCGGCCGCCACTGCTGTCATGGTGAAGTTCGGGCTGATGAGGATGATGATTCCCGAACAGGCCTGGACGAGTGCGGCGACGACTGTCCAGAAACGTCGGCTGCCTCGTCTGTCCGTGACCATGCCGACGAGGATCGAGGCCGCCACCACGAAGACCGTGTAGATGACGATGAGGATGAGCAGGCGGTCCTCGGCGTCGGCGGCGGGGATCATGATCCCGTAGAGCAGGAAGAACAGCAGCAGCGACGTTCCGAACGAATTGCCGACGTTGACGATGAAGCGACTGAGGAGCAGGCGGGTGAAGCTCGGGTCGACAAGTGAGGACACTCGCGGCCGAATGAGATCACGACGGGCATGGAACTCGAGCACGGCGGCATGCGGCAGCGGCGGATCGGGCAGCAGTAGCGCAGTGACCGTGCCGATGACGACGATGAACCCGGCGAGCACCGCATAGGATGCGCCGGCGCTCAGGCCGAGCAGCACGATCGTGGCGACGCCGACGACGACGCCGACGGCTTGAGCCGAGCTGGCCGCAGCGGAGGCTGCACCGCGCTGGTCATCGAGCTGATCGGCGATGAGTGCAGTCAGCGCCGAAGAAGCCACGGATACGCCGACCGAGGCGACCACCCACGCCGCCCCGACCAGCAGGGGTCCTTCCGCGCTGCCGGTGAGGACGAGACCGAGTGCGGCGAGCACCGATCCTCCGATCGCCCAAGGACGTCTCCGACCGTACCGCGAACGGGTGCGGTCAGAGAGCCGACCGGCCACGGGGGCGGCAGCGATACCTGCCAGGCCGCCGGCCGAGAGGACGAGTCCGGACCAGACGACTCCGTCGATCCAGTGTCCGCTCTGAGTGTCGAGCTGAAGTGGCAGGAGGAGTTGGATCGGTGTCAGCTGAACCGTCCAGATCGCCAACCAGGCGAGTGTGAACCACACCATCCACCCAACCGATACACGTACTCGCGAAACGGAGCCGCCTGGGTGGGGCGGAGGGCTGACCGCGCTCATGGCCGAACCGCGGAGATGAGATCCCGATACCAGCGAAAGGACGCCTTCAGTGTCCGCGTTCCGGTGTTCATATCGACATGTACGAGGCCGAAGCGCTGGCTCCATCCTTCGGCCCATTCGAAATTGTCCAACAGCGACCAGACGGTGTACCCGTCGATGCGCACACCTGCTGCCTTCGCTTCACTCACCGCGCCGAGGTGGTCACGCAGATAGTCGATCCGCTCGGAATCAATGATCTCCGTATCGGTGGTGTCGGGTTCGGGGAACGAGGCTCCGTTCTCGGTGATGATGATCGGCGGCAGTGCGGACCCGTAGCGTCGACCCATGTCGATGAGGAAGTCGCGCATCGTGTCCGGTCGGATCGGCCACATGGGACCGAACCCGGTCACGGGCGCCCCGGGGGTGGGCACCATCTCGAACGGCACCGGTCCTGTCGAGGCACGGACCGTGGTCGGATTGTAGTAGTTGAAGCCGTAGACCTCGTTCGGTGCGGAGATCAGGTCCATATCGCCGTCGGCCACCGGCAGTTCGACGCCGAAGGGGCTGAGGTCGGGATATTGGCCAGTGAGCAACGGGTCAGTGAAGAGGCGGTTGTGAATCGCATCGAGCAGGTCGGCCGCAGCATGGTCGTCGGCAGACTCGGAAGCGGGGAGGACGAGACTGTGGTTGAGAGTCGGCGCCGCTTGAACTGCGCCGTGTTCGCGCAGAATTGGAGCGGCGATCCCGTGGGCCAGCAGCTGGTGGTGGACCGTGGGCAGAGAGTCGAAGAGCAGAGTACGCCCGGGGGCCAGTTCCCCCAGCGCATAGCCCTGCAGCGATGTCGATGCGGGTTCGTTGATCGTGTACCAATGACGAACGCGGTCACCGAGGCGACCGGCTACCACTTGCGTATAGTCACCGAAGCGGTGGGCTGTGTCGCGATTGAGCCATCCGCCGTTCGCCTCGAGTGCGACCGGCAGGTCCCAGTGGTAGAGCGTCGGTTCGGGTGCGATCCCGGCGGCGAGGAGTCCGTCGACAAGGCGGTCGTAGTAGTCGAGCCCCGCCGAATTCACCGAGGCGTCCGTCCCGGCATTCGGAATGACACGGGTCCAGGAGATGGAGAACCGGTACCGGTCGACACCGAGGTCGGCAAGCATCGCGATATCGTCATCGAAGCGGTGATAGCTGTCGGGACCGGGTTCGGCAGTGCTGCCGTCGATGATGTTGCCGGGCGTGTCAACGAAGTCATCCCACATGCTGCGGCCGCGACCATCTGCGCTGCGCGCCCCTTCGATCTGGAAGGCAGCTGTGGCCGCAGAGAAGTGCATTTCGGCCAAAGTCTCGACATTGCTTGGAAGATTCCCCACCATGAGTCGAATATGTCACGGTTGGTGAGGGCCTGCAACAGATGATCCGGAACCTTGCAGCCAGGTCTTCACTCTGCGAGGAGGACGGGCGGCGCGTAGGGGGCGTCGCGAACGGTCAGCTCAGGACTGATCGCGGCAGGAGGTTCGGGTGTGCAGGAGGAGAATCAGTCGGATTCAGCGGCAATCGCCGCCGATGCCCACACGAGCGGGATCTGCAGAGGCAGTCTCGCACAGGCGATGGCTCGGCCCTTCGGATTGTCCCACTGCTTGACCACTGTGTAGATGTTGGCCGGGAAGACGCCGACCATGAGCGCGGCAGAAGCGACACCGCCGAGGCGCCGGGTGGCCGGGTTGGCCAACAGCCCTGCACAACCGAGTTCGGCGACGCCGCTGGCTATGGTCCAGAAACGTGGATTGCCCAACCGAGGCGGGACGATGGAGTCGAAGAGCTTGGGTCGGGCGAAATGGGCAACCCCGGCAAGGCCCAGGACGCCGGTCATGGTCGCCGTCTTCGTGTCCATTCCACGTCCGTCCTGACTCTGCTCGCTTCGACGCGCCGCCTGACCCGGCGTCCGGCTTCGATTGCATGAGGTCCACAACGCAATATTCGGCATCGAACGACTCGACGGAGAGATGCGTGGAGCTAAGGGGAATCGAACCCCTGACCTTCTCATTGCGAACGAGACGCTCTACCAACTGAGCTATAGCCCCTTTTCGACTTCAGCTTACGCCTGCCCCCTGCCCTTGATCAAAATCGCACGAGCGGTATGGGACCTCGTGAGGCACAGTGTGTCACCTGGGGCGGGCCCGGTGGAGCCACTTGAACTCGGCGAGTACAGTCGAACGAGAGTCCCCTCTACGAAAGGACCGACAATGGCAGAAGAATTCGGAACAGTCGTCATCGGCGCAGGCCTGGCAGGAGGCACCGTGGTCGAATCGCTGCGGGATGCCGGTTACACCGCTCGGATCGCGCTCGTCGGCACCGATCCCGCAGCTCCGTACTACCGCCCGGATCTGTCGAAGAAGGTGATGATCGAGGGTTCGGATCCCGCCGACTCGGCCCTCCGAGGAGAAGACTGGTACTCGGCCCACGACGTCGAGACGTTCTTCGGCACCTCGGTGACCGCGGTCGACACAGATGCTCAGACCCTTACTCTCGACAACGGCGGTGACCTGTCCTATGGTCAGGTGATCCTCGCGACCGGATCGGTGCCCCGAACTCTTGATGTCCCCGGCGCTCAACTGGGCAACATCCACACTCTCCGCGACGCCGGGGATGCCGTGGCCATCCGGTCCCAGTTCGGTGAGGGCAAGAAGGTCGCGATCATCGGCGGCGGCTGGATCGGCCTCGAAGTTGCGGCCGCAGCGAAGTCTCACGGCTGCGATGTCACGGTCATCCTCCACACCGATGCTCCCCCGCTCTCCGGTGTCCTCGGGCAGGAGCTCGGAGAGTACTTCGAAGACCTGCACCGAAAGAACGGAGTGAACTTCCTCAAGAACGCGGACACGACAGCCTTCACCGGTGACTCCGCTGTCGAGGCCGTCGAAACGTCTGCCGGAAGTGTACCCGCCGATCTCGTCGTCATCGGAATCGGCGCGGATCCCGCCGTCGATCTGGCCACCTCGGCGGGTTTGACGACCGAGAACGGCGTGATCGTCGACGAACAGATGCGCACCTCTGATGGCAGCATCTTTGCCATCGGCGATATCGCGAATGCGAAGAACGTTCTGCGCGGTGAACGTCTGCGCGTCGAGCACTGGGACAATGCAGTTCGCCAGGCCGAGGTCGCAGCCTCGACGATCAGCGGCGGGACCAAGACCTACGACTGGCAGCCGTATTTCTACACCGACCAGTTCGACCTCGGCATGGAATACGTCGGTCAAGGCGAATCCGAGGACGACGTCGTCATCCGCGGCGACAAGTCCAGCGGCGAATTCATCGTGTTCTGGCACCGAGCCGGCAAGGTCACCGCGGCCATGAACGTCAATGTCTGGGACTACGGCGACGAGCTCCGCGCCCTCATCGGCAAGGAAGTCAGCGCCGACCGTCTCGCCGACGAACAGGTGCCGGTCGGCGAACTCTGAGTCCGAGAACGTCCGAGTCGGACGGATCGGCGATCCATCGTCGACTCCGCGGGGCCGGTGACCGAATGTCACCGGCCCCGCGGCGTGCGTGCCGACGTGGCAGAGAGGAATTCGCGCAGGTGCGCTGCGAAAGCCGCCGGATGACTGCGGTGCCAGTCATGGCCCATCCCGGGGACGAACCGGAGTTCGGCTCCGTCGATGCCTTCCGCCAACTCCCTGGCCGCAGGCCTGTTCGCGATGTCCCGCGTTCCGCACCACACTGCAGTCGGCACCCTCACCTCGCCGAGGCGGTCCCGCAGATCGGCGGCTTCGACCGCCGCGTACATGGCCAAGGTCTCGGACTTCGTCGAACCGTATGCGGCGAATGCCCGTTCCGGCAGTCGGATGGAGATCTGCCATTGCAGGCGCATCATCCACTTCGGCGGCCTCACCTGTCCACCGGAGAGAATCAGCGCGTCGAGTGCGCCGGGGTCGGCTCGAGCCGCGACCGCCGTCGCCACCATCGCACCGAGAGAGAGTCCGCAGACCACTGTCGACTGCTCCGCTTCGATCCTCTGTAGAACTCGATCCGCGGCGTCGGACAAGTCGAACATTCCGTCGTCGATGACGCCGAGTTCGCCGAGGTCGATGGCGTTGCACGACCAATCGGCCGGCAGTTCGGCGATGACGTCGTCCCAGACATCGGCGCGCTCACCGGCGCCGTGGAGGAAGATCAATTGCGTGTTGGCTGCGTTCATCGCGTCTCCTCGGGTCTCGTGATCATTCTAGATCCCGCTCTGGCATCCTGGTAGACATGGATTCGCTCTTCGCCGATGAGGCCTTCGACCGCCGACCGAGAATCGTCGCCCCCGGCGCGGTCTGGGTACCGGGTTTCCTCAGCGCCGAGGCGCAGCAGTGGATCATCGCCCGCTATGCCGATTGGCAGTCCGGTCCGGTTCCTCCCCATGCGACGACGATCGCAGGGCATCCGATGAGTGTCACGACGATCGGGCTGGGCTGGCATTGGCAGCCCGGGCGCTACGACCGCCGCGCCGTCGACGTCAACGACAAGGTGGTGCTGCCCTTCCCCGATTGGATGACCCGTCTGGGCCGCCAGGTTCTGCAGTCCACAGCAGCGGTCGTCGAGGCTGCACCGGATCTCGCCCCGGGTACAGCCGCCGCGTGGGGATTCGACCCCGCCGACTACCACCCGGATGTGGCCCTCGTGAACTACTACGACGAGCACGCGAAGATGGGTATGCACCAAGACAAGGACGAATTCGACCCTGCTCCTGTCGTCTCCTTGTCATTGGGCGATACGTGCCTCTTCCGGTTCGGGAACACGGAGACACGTAACCGTCCCTTCGAGGATCTGCGGTTGGCCTCGGGTGACGCCTTCGTCTTCGGCGGCCCTGCCCGCTTCGCCTACCACGGGGTCAGGTCGATCCAGCCGGGAACTGCACCGGATGCGGGACGACTGAACCACCTCGGCGGGGGCAGGATCAACATCACGATGCGCACGACCGGACGGAACTGAGCTCACGTGATCAATGGCCGGGCAGACCCGACTGACTGAGTCGGCTCAGGAGTCCTTCGCGTCGGGGTCGATGTCGACAACCCCTTCGGGCGGCGCTGCCAGCCGATTCGGTGACGTCTTCCGGAATACCGGCTGTCCGGAGAGCACCGCCGACCTGGCCAGGGTGTTGCTCGCAACCGAGGACACGATGATCAGGCACAGCACGGCGATGACCGCCATGATCAGCGAACTCCAGGAGAACCCGGACGCGTAGAGGTCGTAGATGAAGGCCGCGATGACGATGAACGGCATACCCAGTCCGGTGGCCGGAGAGAACACATTGATCCGAGACAGGGCATCACGGACCCTGAACATCGCCAGAGCGGAGCCGAGCAGCAGCAGGGAGCCGGTGATCCCGAAGATCCCGACGAGGGTCGTGGCGAGTGCTTCATTCATCAGCGGTGCCCCCTCGTGAGGATTCGGGACAGAGCGATCGTGGCGAGGATGCCCACCATGGACGACAGGAAGATCACATCGAGGACGATCGACGAGGACACGGTGATGCCGAGCATGGTGACGATGGCGATCGCCGAGAAGTAGATGAGGTCCGAGACCACCGCGCGTGAGCCCTGATCGCGAGCAGTGAGCACGCGGATGAGGCCGATGATGATGGCGGCGGCGAGGATGACCGCACAGATGCTTGCGATGACGATCACGGACGGCCTCCCTGCGGATCGGCGTGTGGCCCCGGTGCTCGTCCGCGGGTCATGGACAGCAGTCGGGATTCCATATCGATGAGTCCGTCGAGAGCGGATTCCTCCGACTCCTCGAACAGAGCATGGACGAAGATCACCGGCGGGGTCGTCGACGTGCCGGCGGCGATCGCTGTCACCAGGGTGCCGGGAGTGATGGTGATCGACGATGCGAAGAGCGTGACTTCGAGGTCGGTGGCGCAGCGCATCGGCAGTTCGACGATCATCGGCTGGGCGTAGTCGCTGCGGAAGAGTCGGGAGATGATGGTCGCCGAGCCCGTGATGATCGCCCAGACGATGAAGCCGACGTATGAGATGCCGTGGATGACTCGCATCACGGTGCCATCACCGCCTCGATGTAGTCACTGTGATCGAGCAGACCTTCGGCTGCCCGATGCGTGAGGGCGAGCAGAGGCTCCGGGAAGCAGAAGAGCGCAACGGACAGCCCGATCATGATCGTGGCGGGCACCAGCAGTCGGCCCGGGATGCGCACGCTGCGCGTGATCGGTTCGGCCGGAGCACGCCCGGTCTCAGCCGAGTCCGGACGGAACGTCTGCATCGGCGGTCCCCAGAAAGTGTTGCGCCAGGTGCGCTGAAGCGCCAGCAGACTGATCAGTGCGCCCGCGACGATGACGGCGACCAGGACCCATCCGAAGCCGCCGCCGGTGTCCGTGGAGGCCCTGACGAGTCCGACCTTGCCCCACAGTCCCGAGGTCGGCGGCAGACCGACGAGTGAGAAGAGTCCGAGGATCATGAGGACGGTCGCCCACCGCTCTCGTGAGGCGAGCCCCGAGAGCTTGCGGAAGGAACCGGTGCCGTAGGTCTGTTCGACGGCACCCATGATGAGCAGGAGGCCTGCCATCGTGATCATGTGGTGCATCATGTAGAAAGCACCGGCACCGAGAGCCGCCGAAGTCAGCAGTGTGACGCCGATGAGGATATGGCCCACACCAGCCGTCATCTGGAATCCGAGCACGTTGCGCACCCGCACCTGCCCGAATCCGGAGACCGCACCGATGAGGATGCTGGCCACCGCGACGATGAGGATGACGGTCGCCCACGGGGCAGGTTCACCGTAGACGGTGGTGTAGATGCGATAGATCGCATAGAGCCCGACCTTCGAATGCAGACCGGAGAACAGCGACATCATTCCCGCCGAGGTGTTCGGATAGGAGCGGACGAGCCACCCGTGGAAGGGCGCGCCGCCGGCCTTGACGAACAGGGAGAGCAGCACCACGCCCAGAGCGATCGCGGCCTGTCCGGTCGGGCGGCCCTGATCTGCCAGGACAGCGAGGTTGACGGTTCCGGTGGCTCCGTAGACGAACCCGACACCGATGAGCAGCATCGTCGAGGTCAGCAGGTTGACCATGACGTAGAGACGTCCGATGCCGAGCCTGCGCCAGGTACCGGTGACGGCGATGAGAGCGTAAGCGGGCAGCATCAACACTTCGACGAAGACGAAGAAGTTGAACAGATCACCGGTCAGCAGCGCACCGTAGACGCCGGTGAGCATCATCAGGATGAGGGCCGGGACGAATCTGTACTGGTCCTCTCCGGTGGAGATGAGGAACAGGCTGCTGACGAGCGCTACGAGCGAGGTGAGCACGAGCATGAGCGCGGTGAACGTGTCCGAGACGAACACGATCGCCAGGCCGGGCACATAGTCACCGACCGAATGGGCGATCACCGAGGTCGAGGCGTGCACCCCGAGCAGGACGATGCCACTGCCGCCGACGAGCACAGGAACGGCGAGCAGGAGCAGCCGGTCGAAGGTGCGTGAGGTGATGAGCACGCTCAGGGCCGAGGCCAGGAGCGGGATGCCGATGAGCAGGAGGAGCAGTGCGGAGTTCATGAGTCGCGCTCCTCCCCTGTCTCGGGATTGCGTTTCTGATCGTCATCGTGGCCGAGCACGGCCAGCGCGAGCATGAAGATGGTCACCGCCAAGGTGATGACGATGGCGGTGAGGACGAAGGCCTGAGGCAGCGGATCGGCCGCCTCGGCGAGGTCACCGCGCCCGGCCAGAGGTTCCCCTCTCCACGCGCCGACGCCAGCCGAGAGCAGGATGAAGTTCGCGGCATGGGAGATGAGGGTGAGACCGAAGACTCCCCGGACCATGGAGCGCTGCATCATGAGGTAGACGCCGCCTGTGGTGAGGACGCCGATCGTCAGTGCCAGGATCATGCTTCCTCCTCATCTCCGTCGGCTGGTGGATCCCCGTGGAGGATATGCGTCGAATTCGCGCGCACCTTCGCCTCCCCGGACGCTTCGACGCCGCGGCGGCGGCTGCGTTCGGGGCGTTCCCCGCGGATGGCCTCCATCGGACCGCTCAGCTCACCGTAGAGCAGTTCATCGGCACGTTCGCGGGTGCGTTCGACGTCGCGGCGGATGATGCCGTTGGTGAGCACATCGTCTCCGGCCGGCGTGGCCGCGGAGTCCGAGACACCGAGGAGGTTGAACGAGAGCAGCATGAGGCCGAGTACCGCCAAGTAGACGCCGACGTCGAAGAGCATCGATGTCGTCCAATGCTGACCGGCGAATTCCGTGTGCATGGGCTGGAGGAACGAACCGGCGAGCAGGAGACCGATGATTCCTGTGACCACCGCCGTGGCGACTCCGGAGCCGATGAGATAGAGCGGCGCGCGCGGCGGACCGAGTGCCCGGTCCTTCGGCGTGGACAGGTAGGCCAGACCGATGACGGCGGAACCGACGAGGGCGGCGATGAATCCGCCTCCCGGAGAATTGTGACCGCGCCAGAAGATGAGCAGGGAGCTCAGCGCCAGCAGCGGCCCGAGAACCTTCAGAGTCAGCTGCAGAGGGATGACGTTCGGCCACGCCTCGTGGACAGCTCGATATGCGGTGGTGCCTTTGGGGCGGATCGACACCCACGGGGGCCTGGGCGGTTCCGGAATGTTCTCGGCCGGCGGGTCGATGAACTTGTCCTTGACCGTCGACATCACCGCGACGATCGCGATTCCGGCCATGCCGAGGACGGTCAGCTCACCGAGGGTGTCGAGTGCACGGAATTCGACGAGGATGGTATTGACGATGTTGTCTCCGCCGCTGATCTCCGGAGCCTTGTCGAGATAGTACTGGCCGAGGGCGGAGCGTTCCCGACGGCCGTTGAGCGCCAGAGTCAGTCCGGCGACGCTCGCGCCGACGATGATCGCCAGGAGCAGACGCGGTGTCTGCTTGCGCTTCGGGTACTTCCAGAACGAGCGCGGCAGCTTCTGCAGCACGAGCATGATGACGATGATCGTCATCGCTTCGACGAGCAGCTGTGTCAGGGTGACGTCGGGGGCGCCGAGAGCGAGGATCTGCACGGTGGCGAGGATGCCGATGGCCGAGAGCGCCACAACGGTGGTCAGTCGTGAGTGCGAGGTGCAGAGGACGAGCACAGCCACGGTGATGAGGATGAGCAGAATGATGTCCACCGGACGGCTGAGGTTCTCCTGCAGCGGCGGCAGTTCGGCGAAGACGACAGGCAGGGCCCCGATGGCGAGTACGCTCAGTCCGCCCAGGGACAGAGCGAGATAGGGCCCTGAGTTCATGGGACGGACGAAGGCGGAGAGACCGTATCCCAGCCGTTTGAGAGTCTTCGTCAGTGAGTCGATGACATCGGCTCCGTCGAAGGGCAGCGTGGCTTTGTGGAAGAAGACGAAGACTCGTGATCGGCGGAGGATGATGAACACGCCGATGACGATGATGAGCCCGGAGGCGAGCAGTTCGATGTTGAACCCGTGCCACAGCGCCAGGTGCACGTGTTCCGAGGCTGTTGGCACCGCTGCCCGCACCACCTGGTCGAGCGGGGTGTCGAAGAGGAACAGGACGAAGCTCAGGGGCACCGAGGCCAGGATCGGCAGGGCCGCTGCGATGAGCATGACGGGTGAACCGCGGTGGATGCGGCGCTCCTCGGGTTCGCGGCCGTCGATGAAGCTGCCCCAGACCGTCTTCGCGCAGTAGGCGAAGGTGAGCACCGAGGCACCCACGGCGACGAGCAGAGCCACCCAGCCGGCCCAGGGCCCGCCCGGGGTCTCCCCCAGCGCTGCGAACAGTGCCTCCTTGGACACGAATCCCAACAGCGGCGGAATCCCGGCCATGGACGCACAGCCGATGATCATCACCGTGAACGCCGCCGGGGCAGTGCGCATGAGCTTCGGAATACGTGCGAGGTCTCTGGTGCCGGCGAGGTGATCGACGACGCCGACCATCATGAACAGGCCGGACTTGAACAGTGCATGCGCGATGACGTGGAGGGTGGCGGCGGCGATCGCAGCCTCGGTGCCGACCCCGATGACCGCGGTGATGAGCCCGAGTTGGGACACGGTCGAATAGGCCATGAGCTTCTTCACGTCATGTTGGTTGAGCGCGAACCAGCCGCCCAGGCAGGCAGTGAGGAGTCCTGCCGTCACGAGCAGGACGTTCCATGCCGGCGTGGCGTGGAAGGTCGGTGAGAACCGGAGCATGAGGAAGATGCCGGCCTTGACGACGGCTGCGGCATGCAGATAGGCCGAAACAGGGGTGGCGGCGGCCATCGCATCGGGCAGCCATGGGTGGAACGGGAACTGAGCCGACTTCGTCATGGCTGCAACGCCGACGAGCAGGGCCACGAGCGTCGTGACCTCGGGCTGGCCCGCCCACACCGGGGAGCTGACCGCCTGGGCGAGGTTCGTCGTCCCCGTCACGGCGATGATCACTCCGGTGGCCACCAGCAGACTGAGGCCGCCGATGAAGGTGAAGAACATCGTCCGCAGGGCCGGTGCCTGCCCGGGGGATCCGGACCGGGCGATGAGGAAGAACGACGCCAGGGACGTCAGCTCCCAGCACACGAACAGCACGAGCACATCGTTGGTCAACACAAGGGCGACCATGGAGAAGGTGAAGATCACCATCAGCCAATAGAAGCTCGTATTGCGTCCAGGGCTGAGATAGCGCGTCGAATAGACGAACACGACCGCACCGATGATCAGCGCGACATAGGTGAACACGACACCGATTCCGTCGGCGCGCAGCGCCAGGTCCACCCCGAGGCTGGGAATCCAGGGGTAGGACACTTCCGGATTCCTCCCGGCCATCACCTCGGCGGCGGTGGGAGTGAACAGGGCTGCCACGCCGAGATAGGCGATCGCCAACGGCCAGCCGCTCTCCCGACCCGCAGAACGGGTGAGAACGGGGGTGAGTGCGACGAGTGCGGCCAGAGCGATTAGCGTTAGGATCATGACCGGGCCTCAACGGCCGCGGGCACAGGTGATCGTTCCTTCACTCACTGATCCTTCGTGCGCAAACTGATAGACACAGGCTTTCGAAGATTCAGACTATCGACTCGGAGTTCCATGAGCAAAAGCACAAAGAGCCTCCAACCGTCACCGAGGCTGTCGGTCTTCTTCGACGCACGCTTCACCCGCACGACTCATCACGACGGGATCTCCCGGTACGGTTCGTGTCTGCTCTCGGCCCTGCTGACGGCCGTCGAGGGCACGGAGATCGACGTGACCATGATTATCAGCGATGAGGCTCAGTTGGCTCTGCTTCCCGAATGTTCGTGGGTGCAGCTGAGCGATCCCACCTCCCCCGCCGAGGTGGCCATCGCCGGGAAGCTCAATGCACTGGGCGCCGATGTCGTGTTCTCGACGATGCAGACGATGGGCTCGTTCGGACGTCGCTACGGACTCATCCTGACCATCCACGACCTCATCTACTACTCCCACCCCGAACCGCCGGGTGACCTGCCGCTGCCGGTGAGGCTGCTGTGGCGGGCGTATCACTTGAGCTTCTTCCCGCAGCGGTTGCTGCTCAATCGTGCCGATGCCGTGGCTGCTGTCTCCGAGACGACGAAAGAGCTCATCGCCGCAAACCGGTTGACGGATCGTCCGGTGCAGGTGGTGTCCAATGCCGCCGAGGCGGTCGCCGCGCCGGCGCGGACAGTGAACCGTCACGATGCGAAGACGCTCATCTACATGGGTGCGTTCCTGCCGTACAAGAACGTCGAATCCCTCATCCGCGCGCTCGAGCACCTGCCGGGGTGGACCCTGCACATCGCCAGCCGCATCGATGGCCGGAGGGAAGCTCAGCTGCGAGCCCTCATTCCCGACCGGGCGAGGGTCGTCTTCCATCGGGGAATCAGCGATGAGGAGTATGCCCGTCTGCTCGACGAGTCGACTGCCCTGGTCACGGCTTCGCGGGAGGAGGGCTTCGGTCTGCCCGTGATCGAAGCGATGGCCAAGGGAGTGCCCGTGGCCGTGTCGGATATTCCGATCTTCCGGGAGATCGCCGCCGAGGCGGCCGAATACTTCGACCCTGAGGATCCGCGGTCGATCGCGCACGCGATCGACCGGCTCACCGATGCCGGCAGGTGGGCGGAGCAGTCCGCGGCCGGCAGGCGTCAGTCACAGGTCTTCGATTGGGCGAAGTCGGCAGACTCGCTGGTCGAGCTCATCAGATCAGTCGCTGCGCATCGGAAGACGAACAACTGAGTCAGAGCGGGCACTGATGCACGGATGTCCGTCTTCCGGTACCGTAGGGGCGCGTTCGGCCGATCATCGAACCCGCAGCGGTGCGACCAAAGGACTCAGTGAGAGCGCGTGCCCCAACTGCGCAGGACCCATCGGTCGCCGGTGTACCCGAACTCTCCGTGACCGCAGTTTCCGAGAACCCCGAGCCGGCCGGTCCCGTTCATCTCCAGGAGAATTTCGGCGGCGGCGCGCAGCACCGCACCGTGGGCGACGATGGCGATCGTCGAGGCTTCAGCGGACCGCACGATATCGGTGATGGCGTCGGCGACGCGGCGACCCGACTGGGAACGCGATTCTCCTCCGGGAGGTGCGATATCGGCTCCGGAGGCCCATTCGGCGAGTTCGTCCGGCCAGGTCTCCGCCACCTCGGCGCGGGTGGAGCCTTCCCACTCGCCGAAGGCGGTCTCGCGCAGCCGCTCATCGCGAACGGGTTCGAGAGCGACGTGTGTCGCCAAGCTGTCGGCGGTCGCAGCGGCGCGCGAGAGGTCGGAGGAGACGATGAGTTCCGGTTCGAGTTCGGCGAGCCGCCTGGCGACCTGATCGGCCTGCGCTCGGCCGGTGTCGTTGAGGGGGACGTCGGACTGTCCCTGGAACCGTCCGGCGACGTTGAAGTCCGTCTGTCCGTGACGCCAGAACAGAACGGTCTTCGTCATGTGTCCGAGCCGGGTTCGGGCAGCTGCAGATCAATGACCGGGACGTCCTTCCACAACCGCTCGAGCGCGTAGTATTCGCGCTGTTCGGCGGAGAAGACATGGACGACGATCTCGCCGAAGTCGAGCAGCACCCAGTCCCCTCCCCGGCCTTCGCGGCGCAGCGGGGTGCGGTCGTGGACGAGCTGCACTTCCTGTTCGATCGCGTCGATGACCGCGCCGATCTGGCGTTCGTTGTCGGCGGAGACGATGAGGAACGCGTCGGTGATGTAGAGCGTGGAGCTCACATCGAGGCCGATGATGTCGGTTCCGAGCTTCTCGTCCGCGGCTTTGGCCGCGGTTCGAAGCAGCTGGGTGGATTCGGCGATCTCGCTCACAAGATCCTTTCGCATGGATGCGGTTATCGAGGTGGTGTGTCCCGGGTGTTGCTCAGAGGAACATGACGAGGGCGATGACGATGAGGGCAAGAGCGAAGAATGCGGCCACGCCGAGGACGATATAGGGCATCTTCGAAGGCTCTTCGCCCATGAGGATCTGACCGTCCTGCCCGGTCACCGAGCTGGCACGGATGCGTGAGCCGGGAGGGTTGACGGTCTCTTCGTCTTCGTAGTCGGCGTTCGGCAGCGACCAGGCTTCGGGCACAGCGTCCATCGGCCGGGTCTCCGGATTGGCGGCCAGGGCGCGTGCCGCGTCGTCGGAGCCTGCGTCGCCGCCCGAATCATCGGTCCTGCCGGAGTCTGAGCCGGACTGCGGCTCGTCGGCACGACCGGACAGCGGCGTCTGCGGTCCGCGAGCATCGCTCTTGCGAGGTTCATCGACCTCGGGGATCTGCGCCGAGGCGGCCGTGACGACGCGGACTCCGGATGTCGAAGGCGGCTGCACGATCGGCATCCGCCGCGACCGAGACGAAGGCTCGGACTCGTCCTCGGCATCTGCTTCAGGCTTCGCAGCCGACTTGTCTTCCGGTGCAGATTCATCCGCGGGGGTTGCTGCAGCGGCAGCACCCGTGGTCGGCTTGTCGGTTGATGTGTTCTGATCCTCTGCGTCCGGCTCGTCCGGGGTCTCGGCAGGCTTCTCGCCCTCTTCCTCGGTGCCCAGTGCAGGAGCGTCGCCGTCGAGAGCCGAGTACGGCATCGACAGTGCGTCATAGGGTTCGCTCTCCACGGTCGTCGGCCGCGGAGCCGAGGCAGGCGTGACAGGCGCCTCGAAGTCGCGGGCGGCGACCTCGTCGGAGGCTCCCCCGAAACCGGCGGTGTCATAGGATTCGTGCTCAGTCACAGCGGACTTCGCGTCGGATTGCGAATCGGCTGCCGATTCCTTCGCAGCGGCTGCCGAAGCTTTAGTTTCGGCGGAGTCTGCTGTCGGCGTCGCAGATTCCGAGCTCGAGTCCGCGGATTCGGATTCCGAGACTTCCGGGATCGGTCCTGTCAGTCGACCTTCGGCAGCGGCCTGGCGTTCGGCCAGTTCCTTCTCGTCGGCCACAACGGGCATCGCGCCGGTGGACAGATCGCCGTACAGCGAAAGTCCGTGTTCGCGCAGGTATCGCTTCTTCTCAGCGCGCGATTGGAAGTGCGGCAACGGGGTTCTTGTCGGGTCGAGACGGTCTTCGGCATGTACCGGCGGCCGGGACTCCTGCGGGTGATCCGATGCCAGGGCGCCGCGCTCATGGCTGGTCCGCGGCGAGGGCTCGGGGTCGATGCGCGAGGCGGTGTCGTCACTGGTCTCGGCGGCGGGTTTCGCACCGGGCTTCTTCGGGGGCAGCGGACTGAGGAGTCCGGCGCGAGAGTTCGGAGCCTCCTTCGGCTGCTCAGGAACCTCTCGTGCTTCGAACGCCTGTTCCGCCGCCAGCCTTTCGGCTTCCCGCCGTGCTCGACGTGACGTGAACTGCTCCTCAGCCATTCTCACTCCTGTACAACTCGTATTTCGCGATGTACTGCACTACGCCGTCCGGTACGAGGTACCAGACGGGTGCACCATCCATCACCCGTTGTCTGCAATCCGTGGACGATATCGCCAGCGCAGGGATCTGCACGAGACTCAGTCGGTCGACCGGCAGTCCCTCACCGCGGAGTTCGTGCCCGGGCCGGCTGACCCCGACGAAATGGGCCAGGGAAAACAGCTCATCCACATTCTTCCACGTCAAGATCTGAGCCAAAGCGTCCGCGCCGGTGATGAAGAACAACTCGGTATCGGGACCGTAGCTGCTGGCAAGGTCGCGCAGCGTATCGATCGTGTAGGTCGGACCCGGTCTGTCGACGTCGGC
Organism: Brevibacterium sediminis; assembly: GCF_013623905.1. GTDB lineage: Bacteria > Actinomycetota > Actinomycetes > Actinomycetales > Brevibacteriaceae > Brevibacterium > Brevibacterium sediminis. The sequence goes on along the minus strand of NZ_JABKDD010000001.1, from coordinate 513,809 downwards.
TCGGGAGACGGTGAACCGCGGATTCGATGCCGTGGCGATGACGGTCATCAGGTACCGGTGCTCGGCGCTGCTGACCTCTTCGACGTCCTTCTGATACGGCCGTCCCGTGGGGACGAAAACCACCTCGTCGAGGTCGAAGGTCGCCTGGACCTCACTTGCCGCGACGAGGTGGCCGTTGTGGACGGGGTCGAAGGTGCCGCCCATGACACCGACTCTGCGTCTGTGCTCTGCCATATCAGTGGCGGTGCGAGATGCCCTTCCACGACCGAGACACAATGCCCATCGTGATGAAGATCGCCAGGGTGATGAGTCCGTACCAGATCGGATCCATCGGCAGCTCCACGTGGGCTGCGTGCTCCCCACCTTCGGCCGCGGCGGCCATAATGGCTGCGTTCACGTCATTTCTCCTTACTCAGTGATCCGTCGCGCGCAGAGCGCTTCGGGGTCGTTACCTTCTCAGTTTCTCATGAACCATCCGGGAATCCGGCATCGACATGAATTCTTCCCTCTCCGATGTCTCCCCTGGTCGGGCGGTGAGTACCCTGATCGCGGAGTGTCGGAGTCGATTCGGGCTCAGGAACGGACCTGGCCGTTGCCCATCATCACCCATTTCGTGGTCGTCAGCTGTTCGAGTCCCATGGGGCCGCGAGCATGCAGCTTCTGGGTGGAGATGCCCACCTCCGCACCGAAGCCGAGCTCTCCCCCGTCAGTGAATCGCGTGGAGACGTTGACTCCCACCGCCGCTGCATCGATGGCGGTGACGAAGGTGTCCGCGTTGTCGAGGTCCTTCGTCACGATCACCTCGGTGTGGCCGGAGCTGTAGGCACGGATATGGTCGATGGCCTCTTCGATACCGGAGACGAGCTTGATGGCGATCTCCAGTCCCAGGTACTCCTTGGCCCAGTCTCGCCGCGACACCCGTCGGACCTTCATCCCTGCCGGTGCCAGTGCCGAGACGTCCGAGTCTGCGTGGACGATGACCCCGGCGCCGTCGAGGCGTTCCAGGATCTTCGGCAGCACTCGTTTCGCGGCTTTCTCATGCACGAGGAGGGTCTCCAGTGAGTTGCACACGCTGGGTCGATGCGTCTTCGAGTTGAGGACGAGGTCGACGGAGGTCTTCACAGTGGCGGTGGAGTCGATGAACATGTGCACATTGCCCACACCGGTTTCGATGACGGGCACGATCGATTCCTGCACGACCATGTTGATGAGGTCGGCGCCGCCTCGGGGAATGAGCAGATCGACGTAGTCGCGGGCGTGCATGAGCACGTTCGCGCCTTCGCGTCCGTACTGGTCGATGCCGTTGATCGAGTCGGCAGGCAGTCCCGCCGATTCGACGGCGCGGCGGAGGATGGAGATGATCTCAGTGTTCGAGTTCTGTGCAGCCGATCCTCCGCGCAGGACCGAGGCGTTTCCGGATTTGAGTGCGAGGACGGCGATGTCGACGGTGACGTTCGGACGGGCTTCGTAGATCGCTCCGATCACGCCCATCGGCACACGGTTCTGGGTGAGTCGGATGCCGTTGGGCAGGGTGCGTCCGACGACGACGTCGCCGACGGGATCCGCGAGATCGATGACGTCCTCGACGGAGTCCGCGATCGCCGCGATGCGATCGGCGTCGAGGCGCAGACGGTCGAGCAGAGACTCGCTCATTCCGTTCTCGGTGCCGGCGGCGATGTCGGCGTCGTTGGCTTTGGCGATGCGGTCGGTGCTGCTGCGCAGCGCCTCGGCGATGGCGCCGAGAGCGGCATTCTTCTCGGCGGTAGAGGTCGTTGCCAACAGGCTCGAGGCGGATTTGGCGTTGCGGACGATGCGGGTCACTCCGCGCACGGTCTTCGGGTGGCTCTCGGCTGCTGCTGTCATGTGCTATCTCCCCCCGCTCACCTGTGTGAGAACGAGATCGTTTCGATGGATGACCTCTTTACGGTAATCATTTCCCAGACGGGTGCCAAGTTCCTCGGTCGTGGAACGGAACATCAGCGGCAGCTCGTCCGAGGAGAAGTTCGACATACCGCGGGCGATGACCTCGTCGTCGAGATTGCGGATCTCGACCGGGTCCCCTGCTTCGAAGTCTCCGCTGCAGGAGGTGACTCCCGCGGCGAGCAGGGACGTCCCCCGGGAGAGCACAGCTGTTTCGGCTCCTCTGTCGATCGTGACCGAGCCGAAGGTCCGGGCGAGATGGCGCAGCCACAGCAGGCGGGTGCCCCGTCGTCTGTGGGTGACAGCGAAGTATGTGCCCACGGTCTCCCCCGCCAGCGCCGAGGCGGCCTGCGGTGCCGAGGTCAGCACCGCCGGGATCCCCGAATCGGCGACCATGATGGCGGCATCGACCTTCGTGGCCATTCCGCCGGTGCCGGTTCCGGCCGTCCCGACACCGCCGATGGCGAGGTCATCGAGGTCGCTGGGTCCGTGCACACGGCTGATCAGGCGGGAGCCGGGCTGATCCGGGGGTCCCGAGTAGAGCGCATCGACATCGGAGAGCAGCACGAGCGCATCGGCGTGAGCCAGGTGAGCGACGAGGGCTGCGAGCCGGTCGTTGTCTCCGAAGCGGATCTCCTCGGTGGCCACGGCGTCGTTCTCGTTGACGATGGGCAGCGTGCCCAGGGCCAGGAGTTTGTCGATGGCGCGCTGCGCGTTCTTGTACTGGGTGCGTCGGATCAGGTCATCGGCGGTGAGCAGCACCTGGCCGGGAACGAGGTCGTAGCGTCCCAGCGCTCGCGTGTATGCGGCCATGAGCAGTCCCTGACCGACCCCGGCCGCCGCCTGCTGGCTGGCGAGGTCTCGAGGGCGCTTCTTCAGCCCCATCGGCTCCAGTCCGGCCGCGATCGCGCCGGAGGAGACGAGGATGACCTCATGACCGGCTGATCGATGCGCCCCGATGACATCGGTGAGCGCGATGAGTTTGGCTTCGTCGAGTCCGCCGTCGATCGTCGTCAGCGAGGACGATCCGACCTTGACGACGATGCGACGGGCTCGGGCGATGTCGTCACGGAACGATCCTGCGGAAGAGTCCGCCTGAGCTGCGGCGCTCACTCCTCGCCGGCTCCCTCACCAGACTCTGTCGCAGGTGCACCGAGGCGGCTCTCGCGGTGTGCTCGTTCGGCCAACCGTTCTTGTTCGAACTCGGCCCGGGTGGCGGCCTTCGCGTCCATCTTCTCGTGATAAGCGGCCTTGCGTTCCTTGCGTGTGGAGCGCGTTTCCTCGTCGAGTCGGGCGTCCGATCCGCGGGAGCCGAGCAGTTCGGCTCCGCCGACGGTTGTGGGATCCCAGTCGAAGACGACGCCGTCGTCTCCGCCGACGACGATGGTGTCGCCGGGTTTCGCTCCGGCCTTGAAAAGAGCCTCTTCGACGCCGAGGTGCTCGAGGCGGTCGGCGAGGTAGCCGACGGCTTCGTCGTTTCCGAAGTCCGTCTGCTGCACCCACCGACGAGGCTTGTCGCCGAGGACGCGGAACAGCGGGCCATCGGAGGTGCGTTCGGAACGGACTTCGAATCCGCGATCGTCGACGGCCTTCGGACGGATGACCACGCGCTGCGGTGTCGCTTCGATCTCGGCGCGACGTTCCCGTTCGGCGAGCACGAGCTCGGCCATGGCGAACGAGAGTTCCCGCAGACCGGCATGGCTGACTGCCGAGATCTCGAAGACCCGGTATCCGGCGGCCTCGAGATCGGGCCGGACGATATCGGCAAGGTCGCGACCGTCGGGGATGTCGATCTTGTTCAGCGCCACGAGCTTCGGGCGCTGCGAGAGCGGCAGGAGTCCGCTCCCGTCGTCGAGGTCGACGGCATAGGCGGCGAGTTCGGATTCGATGATCGTGAGGTCGGAGACGGGATCACGTCCGGGCTCCCACGTGGCCATGTCGATGACATGGACGAGGCCGGCACAGCGTTCGACGTGGCGGAGGAACTCGAGGCCGAGTCCCTTGCCCTCAGATGCGCCGGGGATGAGTCCGGGAACGTCGGCGACGGTGTAGCGCGTGTCGCCGGCCTGAACGACCCCGAGGTTGGGCACGAGTGTCGTGAATGGGTAGTCGGCGATCTTCGGCTTGGCGGCCGACAGCGCAGCGATGAGGCTCGACTTGCCCGCCGATGGGTATCCCACGAGGGCGATATCGGCGATCGTCTTGAGTTCGAGCACGAGGCTGAGGGTCTGCCCGGGCTCTCCGAGGAGCGCGAAGCCGGGGGCCTTGCGCTTCGTCGAAGCCAGCGCGGCATTGCCGAGACCGCCGCGGCCACCGGCGGCTGCTGTGAATTCGGTTCCTTCTTCGACGAGGTCGGCGATGACGTCACCGTTGGTGTTCTTCACCACGGTGCCCTCGGGGACGTCGACGATGAGGTCTCTGCCGTCGGCGCCGTGGCGCAGATCGCCCTTGCCGATCCCGCCGTCGTCGGCACGCACGTGCGGACGGTGGTGCAGGGGAAGCAGGGTGGTGGTCTGACGGTCGACGCGGAAGATGATGTTGCCGCCGTTGCCGCCGTCGGCGCCGTCGGGCCCGCCGAGCGGTTTGAATTTCTCGCGCCTGATCGAGGCACACCCGTTCCCACCTGCGCCTGCGGCGAGGTGAACGGTGACACGGTCTACGAACTCGGTGGCCATAATGTCCTTATATCAGATGAAGGGTGAGTCGTTCGACTCACCCTTCATGCTCCCTTTTCAGGGAGAGATCATATTGACGACGGAACGGATCCGGGAAGGATCAGGCTCCGACGATGTTGACGATCTTGCGACCGTTGCGGGTTCCGAATTCCACGGCACCGGCGGTCAGAGCGAAGAGGGTATCGTCTCCTCCACGGCCGACATTGGCTCCGGGGTGGAACTTGGTTCCGCGCTGGCGGACGATGATCTCGCCGGCCTTGACGGCCTGGCCGCCGAAGCGCTTCACGCCGAGGTACTGTGGGTTCGAGTCGCGACCGTTGCGGGTCGAGCTGACTCCCTTTTTGCTTGCCATGTGAGAAGTCTCCTCTTACTTGATGTTCGTGATCTTCAGACGGGTGAGGTCCTGGCGGTGGCCCTGACGCTTCTTGTACCCGGTCTTGTTCTTGTACTTCTGGATCACAATCTTGGGACCGCGGAGTTCACCGGCGACCTCAGCGCTGACCGAGACCTTCGCCAGTGCGTCGGGATCGGTCGTGACCGTCTCACCGTCGACAAGAAGTACGGCATCGAGTTCGAGACTGTCTCCAGCCTTCGCCTTCATTCGGTTGACTGTGATGATATCGCCGACGCTCACCTTTTCCTGGTGGCCTCCGGCGCGGACGATGGCATAGACCATGGTCGAACCCTCTTTCTGTTGAAAACAAACGAACGGCGGTTGTCCCTTGGCTGCCGCAGAACGAGTCCCGCAGACATCCCATTGAGAGGAATCACCAGCCGTGGTGCGTCACGCGCACCGACGATCAATTCTAGTCGAGAGTGCACAGCAACGGCAAACCCGCCGCTCATGCTCGAGGGGAAGACCTGCCCATTGTGAGCCATCTCTCGTTCACTCCCGGAGGCAGGCGGCTCCCCGGGCACTTCGACTCAGCTTTCGCGCGTCTCCGCGATGCGCTCGTGCCGGCGGATGACCTCGGCGACGATGAACGCCAGGAACTTCTCTGCGAACTCCGGATCGAGATGGGACTCCTCGGCGAGTTCTCGCAGTCGGGCGACCTGCCTGGCTTCCCGCGACTCGTCGGCCGGGGGCAGACCGTGGTCGGCCTTGAGTTCACCGACGCGTTCGGTGAGTTTGAAGCGCTCGGCGAGCAGGTGAACGAGGGAGGCATCGATGTTGTCGATGCTGCCTCGCAGCTCCTGCAGCCGTTCGACTGCGCGTGTTCTGTCGTCTCTGTTCTCATCCACGCTCCCAGTCTATCGATGCCCGGACGTGCCCGTGCGCCGCATCCGTTTGGGCGCGGCGCACAGGCATCCTTGATCGAGCTGGTGCTCCTCCGATGCCGACGGAGGTCGGGATTCAGGCGGGCTGGTCGATAGGGACGGCGTCGGCGGTGTCCGGGTCGTTGAGCGTTCCGGCCCTCCGGTCGGCGAGGTATTTCCTCATCTCCTTCTTGACCACCGGCATGAGCATGTAGAGGCCGAGGATATTGATGAACGCGCACATGAACAGGGCCGCATCGGCGAATTCGACGACCTTGGAGAAGCTGGCGATGCAGCCGACGACGACGAAGAGGCAGACGAGCGTGCGGAAGATCATGATCGTGGCTTTCGAGCGACCGAACAGATAGCTCCACGCCCGCTCCCCGTAGTACGCCCATGTGATGAGGGTCGAGAAGGCGAACAGTGCGACGGCGATGGCCAGCAGGATCGGATACCACGAGGCGACGGTGGAGAATGCATCCGAGGCGAGAGCAACTCCGCCGATCTCGCCCTCACCGAGGTCGTTTCGATACGAAGCCTGGTTGGCAACGATGATGGTCAGCGCGGTCATGGTGCAGATGATCACCGTATCGATGAAAGGTTCGAGCAGTGCGACGAATCCTTCGGAGATGGGGCGACGGGTCTTGACAGCGGAGTGGGCGATGGCCGCCGAACCGATGCCGGCTTCGTTCGAGAAGGCCGAACGCTGGAAGCCGATGATCATGACTCCGACGATGCCGCCGGCCACTCCCTGAGGGTTGAACGCTCCAGCGAAGATCTCGCCGATGGCGTTCGGGATGTTCGCGTAGTTGAGACCGAGCACGAGGAGGCATGACACGACGTAGAAGATGGCCATTCCAGGGACGAGCTTGTCGGTCACCTTTGCGATCGAGCGGATGCCGCCGAGGATCACCAGGGCCACGAGCCCCGCAAAGATGAGTCCGAACACGAGTGAGGCAAAGGGGCCGGCCAGGAAGCCGTCATCGCCGCCGGTGGCGGTGCGGACCTGGGCGAAGGTCTGATTGGCCTGGAACATGCCGCCGCCGACGACACCGAAGATGAGGATGGCGACGGCGAAGAGTCCGGTCAGAGCGGTCGCCACGGGCTTCGAGAAGCGTCGGAACGCAACGGGGAGGTATTTGAACGGACCGCCGTGGACGACGCCGTTCTCGTCGATCTCACGGTACTTCACCCCGAGGGTGCATTCGACGAACTTCGTGCACATGCCGAGGAGGCCGGCGACGATCATCCAGAAGGTCGCTCCGGGGCCGCCGAGGGCGATGGCCACGCCGACACCGGCGATGTTGCCGAGGCCCACGGTGCCCGACAGGGCAGAGGCAAGGGCTTGGAAATGGGTGACCTCACCCGGGTCGGACTTCGACGAGAATTTTCCGCGGATGATCTCGAGAGACAGCTTCGCCCCTCGAGCCTGGATGAAGCCGAAGTAGACGGTGAAGACCGCTGCGGCGAAGATCAGCCACAGGACGACGAAGGGGAATGAGAAGTCTCCGAAGGTGAGCGGAAAGAAGATGATGCTGCCGAACCATGTGGCGATCGGGTCGAACCAAGAGTTGATGGCATCGTCGACCGGCGAGACCGGCGCTGCTGAGATATGAAGATTGTCCATAGTGCGACAACCTACTGAGACTTGCGTCACATTCAAGCGTTCCATGTTGTGGGATCGTTTCAGTTATCGAACCGTTACCAAATGGGGCGTTCGCGGGACTTTTGAGATCCGCGTCTCATTACCTGACTTAGACTGGGGGCATGACTCAGAATCCTCAGCAGCCCGGTCAGCGACCGAATCGATCCTCGGGCCCGAACCCCGATCGCGGCCCCGTCCCCAGCGGTGATCAGAGCACACATATCCAGGCCGGACACAGTCAGCCCGCGGCCTATCCCGGGGCTGAAGCAGTGACGAATCCCAATGGCCACTATGGTTCGCAAGGTGCTCAGTCCGGGTCGATCGGCGGTTCGGGCACGACGCCACCGTATGGTCCGCCCGCCGGCGCCCAAGCGAACACCGGTGCGCCGCCGCACCACCGTGAAGGCACACCGCTGCCACCGGCACCGCAGAGTCGTCGCACGGACGGACAGCCTGCCGGTTCAGGTCCGGTCCCGTCCACCGGGTCCGGACCTGTCTCGTCGCAGGCACCGCCCCCTGGGAACCGACGGTCCGCTTCGCAGACGCCGAATTCCCACCGCGGCCCATCCGCCTCGGGGCAGGGGAATTCTGCCCCCAAGCGCATCGTCTCTCCCGATGGCGAACGTGTCCGAGAGAAGCCGGCGGGCGGGGTCTCAGGCTACTTCGCGATCGTCGGCGCCATCGTTCTGCTGCTCCTCGCTGTGCTCCTGGGCATCGTCGGGTTCGTCATGACCTTCGCCCAGGTCGCGGTCGGTGTCGTCCTCTTCATCGTGGCCGTCCTCAGCTTCATCGCTTCGATGTTCCTGTTCAAGGGCTGCACCTCGGTGGCGCCCGGACATGCCGTCGTCCTCCAGCTCTACGGCAAGTACGTCGGAACGGTCAGGCAGTCGGGTCTGCGATTCGTCAATCCCTTCTACACGAAGGATCAGATCTCTACGCGCATCCGCAACCATGAGACCTCGACGCTGAAGGTCAATGATCTCGACGGCAATCCGATCGAGATCGGCGCCGTGGTGGTCTGGCAGGTCCGCGATACCGCACAGGCGATGTTCGAGGTCGATGATTTCGAAGAGTTCGTCGCCATCCAGGCGGAGACTGCGGTTCGTCACATCGCCAACTCCTATGCCTACGATTCGTCGGATCCCGGCCGTATGTCGCTGCGTGACAACGCCGACGAGATCACCTCGCGGCTCTCCGATGAGGTCGCTGCCCGGGTCATGGCTGCGGGAGTCACGATCATCGAGTCGCGCATCACCCAACTGGCGTACGCCCCGGAGATCGCCCGTGCCATGCTCCAGCGGCAACAGGCCACGGCCGTCGTCGCCGCCCGCCAGCTGATCGTCGAAGGAGCTGTGGGCATGGTCGAGACGGCGATCGAGGAGATCGAAGGGCGCCAGATCGTCAGGCTCGGTCAGACCGAACGCAGCGACCTCGTATCGAACCTGATGATCGTCCTCTGCGGTGACCAGGCCGCACAGCCGACGATCAGCACCACCCGCAATCAGCAGTCGGCAGGCTGACCTCCCGGAGCTGGGTGTACCGCACACCGCAGCGCCCCGTCGACGTCATCCGTCGGCGGGGCGCTGCCGTGTGTCTCAGCTCAGGAGAGGTGTTCAGTCCTCACCGATGATGACGAACGAGGCAGGCAGCTGCTCCTGCTTGGGGGCAGGGGCCCTCTTCGCCGGTTCGCGCTTCTTCGCCGGAGTGCTCTTGACCGGTTCAGCGGCGGCGACCTTCGTCTCGCTGTCCGCGCCGATCATCAACGGCAGATCCTTCGGCTCTTCGGCGACTGGCTTCTGCTCGGCTGCCGGCTTCTGTTCAGCGGACTGTGTCTGCTCGTTCGCAGGCGTCGCTTCCGCCGGTGTGTGCTCAGCGCCGTTCGACTTCTCGTTGCCACTGGGCTTCTCGTCGGGCGTCGCGGCCTGCGAGTCGTCGCTCCGGTTCGAGCGCGAACGTCGCCGGCCGTTCCGTGAACGCGATCGGGACTTGCCGTTCTCGCCGTTGTTCGCCGAATCATCGGACTGAGTCTGAGCGTCGGACGTCGATTCGGGCGAATCGGCGTCATCCTTCTTCAGGGTGGCCTTCGCGATCGCGGCGACGGCTGACCGAGAAGCGTCCGATGACACTGTCTCATCTGTCGATTCGGCCTCATTGTGCTTGGACTTCGAGCCTGAGTCTCCCCGGCGCTTGCGGTCACGGCGGTTGTCGTGGTTCGCCGAGCGGCCGCCGCGGTGCGCCTTCGAGCCGTCTTCTTCCGAACCCGGCAGCAGCAGGCCCCGGCCGGTGAGGTCTTCACCGGCGCTGACCAGGGATTCGGCGAGTCCGGTGCCGATGCGCTTGCGCGTCATCTGCACGAGTCCCAGCGATGTCACTTCGGCCACCTGATGCTTCGTCCGGTCGCGACCGAGGCACTCGACGAGGCGGCGCACCACAAGGTCGCGGTTGGACTCGAGCACCATGTCGATGAAGTCGACGACGATGATTCCGCCGATGTCGCGCAGGCGGATCTGCCGAATGACCTCCTCGGCGGCTTCGAGGTTGTTGCGGGTCACCGTCTCCTCGAGGTTGCCCCCGGAGCCGGTGAACTTGCCGGTGTTGACGTCGACGACCGTCATCGCTTCGGTGCGGTCGATGACGAGTGAACCTCCCGAGGGCAGGTTGACCGTGCGCTGCAGCGCCTTCTGGACCTGCTCTTCGATCCGGTAGTGGTCGAAGATGTCCTCGTCCTCGTTGTAGCTGTGGACACGATCGAGCAGGTCCGGTGCGACGGATTCGACATACTCGTGGATGGTGTTCCATGCGCCGTCGCCGTCGATGACGAGCGAGCTGAAGTCCTCGTTGAAGACATCACGGATGATGCGCACGATCATGTCCGGCTCGCTGTAGAGCAGCTGTGGCGCCAGCACCTTCGTCGACTTCGACTTCTTCTCGATCGTCTCCCACCGTTTGGCGAGACGTTCGACATCACGCGAGAGATCGGAGTCGGTGGCGCCCTCGGCAGCGGTGCGCACGATGACGCCGTTCGAATCGCCGACGAGCTGTTTGAGCAGCTTCTTCAGGCGTGCGCGTTCGTTGTCGGGCAGCTTCCGCGAGATTCCGGTCATCGAATTGCCCGGAACGTAGACGAGGAACCGCCCAGGCAGAGAGATCTGGCTGGTCAGGCGGGCGCCCTTATGTCCGATCGGATCCTTCGTCACCTGCACGAGCACGGCGTCGCCGGGGCTGAGCGCGGTTTCGATGCGGCGCGCCTTGCCGTCCATGCCGAGGGCGTCCCAGTTGACTTCACCGGCGTAGAGCACGGCGTTGCGGCCCTTGCCGATGTCGATGAATGCCGCCTCCATGCTCGGCAGCACGTTCTGAACCTTGCCCAGGTAGACGTTGCCGATGAGCGAGGACTGCTGCCGGTTCTCCTTGAGGTAGTGCTCGACAGCGATCCCGTCTTCGACGACGACGAGCTGGGTCTGGTCGCCGCTCTCCCGCACCAGCATGGTCCGCTCGACGGACTCACGTCGAGCGAGGAATTCGGCTTCGGTGATGATGGGGCGGCGACGTCCGGCTTCGCGGCCCTCCTTGCGACGCTGGCGCTTCGCCTCGAGACGGGTCGAACCCTTGAGCGAAGTGACTTCGTCGCGGTCGGTGCTGCGGGTGCGAGACCGACGACGGCGGCGACGACGCGAACCGCCGTCGGAGTCATCGTCACCATCGTCCGAATCCGAATCGTCGGAGTCCCTGTGGTCGGACTCCTTGTGATCCGACTTCGAATGAGAGTCCTCGGCGTCCGCATCGGAGCGCTTCGAACCGCGATTGCTCGACCGAGATCCCCGCTTCGACGGCTTCGCGTCCTGGTTGCCGGCAGAGTCCGAGGAGTCGTCCTCGGAGTCCTTCGAGTCGTCGTCGGAGTCCGAGGAATCGTCGTGGGAGTCATCGCGATTGCGCGATCGGCGCCCACGGCCGCCTCGCCGCCGACGCGGACCGCTGGAGGAATCGTCCTCACCACGGTCGTTCTGACGGTTTTCCTGTGGGGACGACGTGTCCTCATCGGAGTCGTGGGAATCTTCCCAGTCGTCGTCGGAGTCATCGTCGTCGACCGTGATGACCTCGGCGTGTTCGGCCTTCGGCACCTGGAAGATCAGGCCGCCGTCATAGGGCACAGCCGGAGTGGTGCGAGGTTCGGGCGCGGCAGCCGGAGCGGCCGGGGCCGCGAAGGGATTGCGCGGGTCGAAGCTCGGCGATGCCTGCGACGCAGCATCGGACTCATCGTCATCATCGTCGTCGACATCGGCATTGTCAGAGTCGTCGTGATCATCGTCAGCGTCGTCGTCTGAGTCTCCGCGGACGAACTCCTCGAAGACGAGTCCCCGATTGGCCACGGCATCGCGTGCGGACTTCTGCCCGCCTCGGCGAGGAGTCGGTTCTTCGTCCTCCTCGTCGTCACTGTCATCGGCATCGCCGATACGCAGCGACTCGGCCGCCTCGGCGATGTCATCGAGGCGCGCACGCACGCTGTCGTCGACATCCTCGTGTTCGGCGTTCTTGGCACCCGCCGACTGCTGCAGATTCGCGAGGTCCGCGAGAATGCCTTCGGTCGGATCTGTCGACTCTGTGCCGTCGGTATCGTTCATCGTATCTCCCAGTCCGAAGACGCCGTCCACACCGTACGGATCTTCGGATCCTTGCATGGTCCGCAATGGACCGAAACCTGTGGATGGCACATCCGGCTCGCGCTCAGCGCGTAGGCCTTCCGTGCTGCCTCATCTTGTTGTCGACCTGCGAGGTCATACCCTCGACTCGGTGGAGGCACGTCTCCTGCTCGGTGTGAGAACAGGTATCCGTCCGACCATTATGTCACAGAAGTGCCTCTGCGCTGAGGTTTCGATGGGGACGGGGTTTGCCGCACGGGACATGGCCAGGCATTCTTGAGGAGTGAACACCACACTGACTCAATCCGATGACCTCGAGTCCGCCGACACCACCTCGTCGTGGGTGCTCAGATCGGTGCCGTTCGGGATCTTCCTCATCATCGCCTCTGCCATCGGCTTCCTCGCCTCGTTCTCACTGTCGGCGGAGAAGTACGAAAAGCTGGCGAACCCGGACGTCGTGCTCTCGTGCGACCTCAACCCGTTCTTCTCGTGCGGTTCGGTCATGGAACATGCCGAAGCCGAGCTCCTGGGCTTCCCCAATCAGCTCATGGGCGTGGCGGCCTTCATCATCCCGCTGCTGCTCGGTGTGCTGATCCTGTCCGGCACCCGCCTGCCCCGCTGGGTGATGGTGGGATTGAATATCGGACTGGGCTGCGGCGTGGCGTTGGTGATGTTCCTGTTCTACGTCTCGATCTACAAGATCGGAGTCGGCTGCCCGTGGTGCATCATCGTGTGGACCGTGACGATTCCGATGTTCATGGCCGTCACCGCCCGCAATCTGCTCACCGGAGCCTTCGGTCGGCGCGCCGCCGACAATGCCGTGCTGAGGGTCCTGGCGAAGGAGAACATCGCCCTGTCGGTGCTGTGGATGCTCATCATCTTCGCCTGCATCGTCGTACAGTTCTGGGCGTTCTTCTCCAACCTGCTCTGAACATGAATCACATGCAGTGAGGGTGCCCCACCAAACGGTGGGGCACCCTCACTTATTCGACCGGCTCGGCTCAGACGTCGGCCGCATTCGGTCTTCTGCCTGTCATCAGCCTTCGGCCGGGTACCAGATTCCGATCTCGCGTTCGGCCGATTCGGTGGAATCGGATCCGTGAACGAGGTTCTTCTGCACCTTCTCACCCCAGTCGCGACCGAGATCGCCGCGGATCGTGCCGGGGGCTGCTGCCGTCGGGTCGGTGGCGCCGGCCAGGGACCGGAAGCCGGGGATGACGCCCTGTCCGGAGGCGATGATCGAGACGATCGGCCCTTCGGACATGAAGTCGACCAGCGGCTGGTAGAAGGGCTTGCCTTCGTGCTCGGCGTAATGGGCTGCCAGTTCGGCGGCGGTGGCCGAGCGGAGATCCAAGGCGTCGATCGCATAGCCCTTGGCTTCGATTCGGGCCACGATCTGTCCGACGAGGCCGCGAGCGACTCCGTCGGGCTTGATGAGGATGAGCGTACGTTCCATTCCGGTCCTTCCAATGTCGTGTGGACGTCGGTCCACAGTCTACCCGGGCACCGGGGCGCTCCCGCCTCGGCGTTCTCACGGTTCAGCCGCGCGCGGCGACCTCACGATCGATGCGGGCCGACCAGTACACGGCCACGGCCCATAGGGCGATGAACAGCGCTGCGACGAAGAACATCGAGGTGAGCACGAAGCCGGAGGCCAGCAGCAGCCCCTGCACGACCCACCCGATGATCACACCGGGACGCTTCTCACCGATCCGCCGCGGCAGCAGGATCACGGCAATGATCGCCAAAACGGCGACGACCGAGGCGCCGATGAGCAGCTGTGCCAGGGTCAGGGTCTGCGCTGACTTCACCGACAGGCCGAAGGTCGTGAGCACGGCGAAGTAGACGACGACGAGCTCGCAGATGAGTATCGATCCGCAGAGCACGGGGTACTTCGATTTCATCCTTCCTCCCCTCGTCCGAGCAGCAGGCGCGCTTCGGCCACGGTGTAGATGGAGCCGGTGACGACGATCCCCGGACTCTTCGCATCGACGCTGTTGGCCATGTCGATGGCTTTCATCAGAGCGGCGTTGAGATCGGAGGCGACGATGACGGAATCCTCGTCGACCCATTCCCGCGCCGCATCGGCGAGGTCGCCTGCCGGCAGCGCACGGGAGTTGAGATTCTCGCTGACGACGAACACATCTGCGCTGCGATGAAGCTCTTCGATGACACCGTCGCTGTCCTTGTCCGCCAGCATCGCCAGCACGATGACGACATAGTCGAAGTCGAACGCCTCGTCGAGGGTCTCGGCCAGCACATGCGCAGCATCCGGGTTATGGGCGCCGTCGACGACGACGCTCGGTCCCGTGCGCAGGAGTTCCGCGCGGCCCGGTGACGTCACGCGGGCCAGCCCTTCGGCCACCGTCTCCTGATTGAGCGGCTTGTCTTCGGCTCCCAGGAAGGCCTCGGCTGCGACGATCGCGACCGCGGCATTGTGGGCCTGGTGAATTCCGTGCAGCGGCAGGAACAGGTCGGAGTAGACGTCTCTGCGGCCCTGGACCGTGATGAGCTGACCGTCGACGGCCCGCTGCCGTTCGAGGAGACGGAAGTCCCGCTCTTCGGCGGCCAGCGGAATCTCACGGCGGGCGGCTTCCTCGTCGAGGACCGCCTGGGCGGCCTCGTCCTGGACAGCAGACACGGCAACAGGTTCGGGAGCCGGGCTGTCCTCGACGCTGCGATCGAGGATCCCAGCCTTGGTCGCGGCGATCTCCTCGATGGTGTCGCCGAGGAACGCCTGATGATCGAGACCGATCTTCGTGAACACGCACACCTGGGCATCGGCGACGTTCGTCGAATCCCATTGTCCGCCCATGCCGACCTCGGTGACGACGACATCGACCGGAGCATCGGCGAACACGGCGAAGGCCAGCACGGTCAGCGCTTCGAAGTAGGTGAGCTTCGCGCGTCCTTCGGTCTCGAGCTGGGCATCGACGATCTCGAGGTACGGGGCGATCTCGTCATAGATGCGCACGAAGGTGTGAGCGGACACGGGGGCGCCGTCCACGGAGATCCGTTCGGTCACCGAATGCAGGTGCGGACTGGTGAACCGGCCGACCCGGAGCTCATGAGCGGAGATGAGCGAATCGATCATCCGTGCCGTCGAGGTCTTCCCATTCGTGCCCGTGATCGTGATCGTCGGGGCCGCAGTGTGGATATCGCCGAGGATCTCACACGCCCTCCGAGTCGCATCGAGGCGCAGCTCGACCTGCGTCTCCCCCGCCCGGGCCAGCAGCAGGGCATAGACGCGGGCGAGCTCGGCCCGAGTGGCCTCATCGACGACCGGTTCGGGCAGAGGTTCCGAATCCGCGTCTTGTTCTGCGGTCTGCGGATCTTCGACAGCGGCCAACAGCTCCTCGGCTGCTGCCACCGGATCCTCGGCTGGGGTGTTGTGCTCGCTCATGCCCGCTTCACCGCCAGACGGGTGCCGCCGGGGAGCTCTTCGGGGCTGAAGACCTCGGCATCGGCGTCGACCGAGCCGAAGTCCAGAGTGGTCGCCAGGGTCTCACCGGCGATGAGGTCGACGTGAGGCTCGAGCGCGGCGACCACCTCGGTGCCGGCTTCGATGGTGACGGCGATCCGGTCGGAGATGTCGAGATCGAGCTGCTTGCGGATGCCCTGGATGGCACGCACGGCATCACGTGCCATGCCTTCGGCCTCGAGCTCGGGTGTGACCCGCGTGTCGAGGGCGAGGAAGCCGGAGTCGAGTGCCGCGAGCTCCATGCCCTCGGTACCGGATTCGGCCACGGATTCGAGGGTGTACTCGCCGTCGACGAGTTCGATTCCGCCGCTGACGACGGTGCCGTCGGTGACGGACCAGTCGCCGGACTTCGAAGCCTTGATGACCTGCTGGACCTGTTTGCCCAGACGGGGTCCGGCGGCACGGGCGTTGACGACGAGATTCTGTGACAGGGAGAAGCCGGCGGCCTCCGCCTCGGCGACGTCGAGGACCTCGACGGTACGCACATTGAGCTCATCGGCGATGATCTCGGTGAAGTCGGAGCTCAGGTCCGTGTCGGTGGCGACGGTCAGCTGCGACAGCGGCAGGCGCACCCGCAGTTGGTTGGCCTTGCGCACCGAGGAGGCCGTTGAGCAGATATCGCGGGTGAGGTCCATCGCCGCGACGAGGTCTGCGTCGGCAGGGAATTCCTCGGCGTCCGGGTAGTCGGCCAGGTGCACCGACCGCTGCCCGGTCAGTCCGCGATAGATCTCTTCGACCGTGAACGGCAGCAGGGGTGCGGCCACACGGCAGAATGCCTCCAGGCAGGTATAGAACACGTCGAAGGACTCATGCGTGTCGGTACCGCCGTCCCAGAACCGGCGACGCGAACGACGCACATACCAGTTCGTGAGCATGTCGAGGTAGTTGCGCACGAGTTCGCATGCCGCCCAGATGTCGAGTCCCTCCATCGCCTCGGCGAACTCGGTGATGAGGTCGTGCGTCTTGGCCAGGAGGTACCGGTCGAGGACCTGGGACGAGTCGTAGCGGGACTGTGCCTGGTAGCCTGTCTTCTCCCCCGCCGGACCGTCGGCCGCGTTGGAATAGGTGGCGAAGAACTGCCATGTGTTCCACAGTGGGAGCACGACCTGGCGGACACCGTCGCGGATGCCCTGTTCGGTGACGACGAGGTTGCCGCCGCGCAGGATGGACGAAGCCATGAGGAACCAGCGCATGGCATCCGAGCCGTCGCGGTTGAAGACCTCGTTGACGTCGGGGTAGTTGCGCAGGGACTTCGACATCTTCTGCCCGTCGGAACCGAGCACGATGCCGTGGGAGATGCAGTTCGTGAATGCGGGTCGGTCGAAGATCGCTGTGGCCAGGACGTGCAGCAGGTAGAACCAGCCGCGGGTCTGTCCCACATATTCGACGATGAAGTCGGCCGGGAAGTGGTTGTCGAACCATTCTGAGTTCTCGAACGGATAGTGCACCTGGGCGTAGCTCATCGAACCGGAGTCGAACCAGACGTCGAAGATCTCCGGGATGCGCTGCATCACCGACTTTCCGGTGGGGTCGTCCGGGTTCGGACGGGTGAGGTCATCGACCCACGGCCGGTGGAGGTCGACGTCTCCGGAGTCGTTGCGCGGCAGACGTCCGAAGTCGGCTTCGATCTCGGCCAGGGAACCGTAGACGTCCGTGCGCGGGTAGGCCGGGTCGGAGGAGATCCACACGGGGATCGGCGAGCCCCAGAAGCGGTTGCGCGAGATCGACCAGTCGCGGGCGTTTTCGAGCCATTTGCCGAACTGTCCGTGCTTGACGTTGTCGGGCACCCAGTTGATCTGCTCGTTGAGTTCGACCATGCGGTCCTTGAACTCGGTGACGCGGACGAACCAGGAGGACACCGCACGGTAGATCAGCGGGTTCCGGCAGCGCCAGCAGTGCGGGTAGGAGTGCTCGTAGGATTCGTGGCGGACCAGCAGAGCACCCCGCGATTCCATCGGACCCGTGTGGTTGCGCAGGTCTTTGATGATCGCCTTGTTGGCGTCGAAGACCTGCTGGCCGGCGTAGTCGGGCACGGTCGTATCGAAGCGACCGGCGTCGTCGACGGGACGGGCGGCGGTGATTCCGTAGGAGTCGGTGAGTTCCTTGTCCTCTTCACCGAAGGCGGGTGACTGGTGGACGATTCCGGTGCCGTCTTCGACAGTGACGAAGTCCGCGGCCAGGATCGTGTGCATGTTCTCGCCGAACTCCTCCTGACGGCCCTCGAAGTACGGGAACGGAGGTTCGTAGGAGGCGCCGACGAGTTCGCTGCCGGGGAAGGTGCGCACAACCTGCGGTTCGGCACCGAGTTCACGAGAGTAGGCTCCCAAGCGCGCCTCGGCAAGGATGAGAGTCTTGCCCTGAAGTTCTTCGGCACCGTCTTCACCGGGGATCACTGCGACGAGCGGGATCTCCGGGTTGACGGCCACGGCCTGGTTCGACGGAACCGTCCACGGTGTCGTCGTCCAGATGAGGACCCACTCGTCTGAGTCCTTGAGTCTGTATCCGAGGGTCACGGCCGGATCCTGACGCATCTTGTACACGTCGTCGTCCATGCGCAGCTCATGGTTCGACAGCGGTGTCTCGTCCTTCCAGCAGTACGGAAGCACGCGGTAGCCCTCGTAGACGAGGCCTTTGTCCCAGAGCTGCTTGAACGCCCAGATGACGCTTTCCATGTATTCGACGTTGAGAGTCTTGTAGTCGTTGTCGAAGTCGACCCACCGGCCCTGACGGGTCACATATTCTTCCCATTCCTGGGTGTAGCGCAGCACCGAGGAGCGGCAGGCGTCGTTGAATGCGGCCAGTCCCATGCGGCCGATCTCGGACTTGTCGGTGATGCCCAGCTGACGTTCGGCCTCGAGCTCGGCCGGCAGGCCGTGGGTGTCCCAGCCGAAGCGGCGGTCGACCTTCTTGCCGCGCATCGTCTGGAAGCGCGGGACGACGTCCTTGACGTAGCCGGTGAGCAGGTGACCGTAGTGGGGCAGGCCGTTGGCGAAGGGAGGTCCGTCGTAGAAGACGAATTCGTTCTCGCCGTTCTCGCCGGCATCGCGCTGGGCGATCGATGCCTTGAAGGTGTCGTCCTCCTGCCAGTAGCGCAGCACAGCGTCTTCGATGGCAGGGAAGTTCGGGGACGACGAGAGTCCGAAGGTCGAGGTCGAAACCTTGGGATAGAGAGGCTGAGTCATGAGCGTCCTTCTGGGTCACTGCGGTCACTGTCACGAGGACGACAGTCTGCCGCGGTACCACCTCGCTTATCCGCAGTCCGACCGGTTCAGGTCGGTCAGCGGATCGCTCATTCACTCAGACGATGACGGGTCCACCCGTCCGGGTCTACTGAGAACGCGGCGTTTCGAACGCTGGTTCCGTTCTTCCGGATGCTCCCCGGTGATAGCCGGATCGACGCAAGACAATCGTATACCGTCGACTCCGCCCGAGACCACTCGGCGGCGCGGGGATCTCCCTTGCCGAGGCGGCCCCGGGCTGGAGCCGTGGGTGCTCACAGCCCCCGGTTGCGTGCGACCTTATGCTGAGCGGCCTGGGCGATCGGTCGGATGACCATGAGATCGACGTTGAAGTGGTGGGGCCGGGTGAGGGTGTAGACGACGGCGTCGGCGACGTCGTCCGCGGTCAGCGGGTTCTCGACGCCTTCGTAGACCTTCGCGGCCTTCGTCTCATCACCGCCGACGCGTTTGAAGGTGAACTCGTCGGTGGCGACCATTCCTGGTGCGATCTCGATGACGCGCACGGGTTCGCCGGCGAGCTCGAGGCGCAGGGTCGCTGCCATCGAGTGGGTGCCGTGCTTCGCAGCGACGTAGCCACCGCCGCCTTCATAGGCCTGATGGCCGGCGGTTGAGGACATGACGACGATGTCTCCGCGGCCGGAATCGATGAGAGCCGGCAGCAGTGCTTTGACGACGCGCAGGACGCCGAGGACGTTGATGTCGAACATGTCCCGCCACCCGTCGACCGATGCTTCGGCGACGGTGTCGGTTCCGAATGCGGCGCCGGCATTGGCCACGAGGGAATGGACGGCTCCCCCGGCGACCACCTGTTCGGCCATGGACACCACGGCGGCGTCATCGGTGAGGTCGGCGACGATGTAGTCGGCTCCGGTCTCCTCGGCGAGGGCCTTGAGCTTGTCCTCACGGCGGGCCACGGCGACGACGTCCCAGCCCTGCTCGCGCAGCTGTCGGACCGTGGCCGCACCGATTCCGGAACTGGCTCCTGTGACTACTGCTCTGAGCTTTTCCATCTGTGTTCTCCTCTGTCGGGTCTGTCGGCGGGTTTGAGTCTGGATCCCGGAAGCGGGGTTTCCTGTTCGGATCTCAGTCTACGGAGTCGGCTCTCGGCCCCGTGCGATGTCTTCTGAGCCGAGATCGGTCTCGAAAGGGCCGCTCCCGGCCGGCTCGGGTGGCGTCGTTTCTTCCGGGGTCGTCGTGACGGTCGGGGATCCCTTCGCGCCCGGTCGGAGTTTCTTCACGTTTGGTCGGGTGTGCGGGTTACGGGGCCCGCCTTCGCCGAAGACGGCACGGAAGCCGGGGATCTTCACCGCCACCCAGGTAACTGCGGCGCAGATGATCGCATAGGCGATCGGCATGATCACGGCGTGGAGGAGGACGCCTGGCACGGTGTCCGGAAGGCCCATGGCATTTCGGACAGGGTAGAGCAGGAGCGGATGGAGGAGGAACACACCGAAGGAATACGGGTAGAACCGGTGCAGCAGTCCGAAGCCTTCGCGCAGATGGAAATGCAGGAGGAGGTAGGCGGCCATGGAGGCGAGGACGACTCCGGGGGCGAGGTATTCGTACGGGAACATCCACGGCTTCTCACCGGGACCCAGACCTGCCCAGACCGCGGTTCCGGCGACCGCGATGATGAGGCTGCCCCACGCCAGGACTGCACCCCTGACCGAGAGCATGATATCGCGCAGCACCCAGCCGAGGATGTAGAAACCGGCCATCGGCAGGAACCGGGTGGCGATATTGGCTTCGCCGACGTCGAAGACCATCGACACCCACTGGTCGGCCATGCCGATGCCGAGGAAGATCAGACCGGTCCCCCACTGCAGACGGCGGGAGCCGTGCACGCTCAGCAGGCGGAAGTACGGGGTGAGCAGGGTCAGACCGGCAAGGACGTAGAGGAAGTAGAGCTGGACGAAGGGCGATCCGGTGAGGATCGCAATGCCCGGATTCCAGGTGTCGTCGTCGGGCTGCAGGTAGTAGCGGCGGAACAGAACGTACACGACTGTCCAGAACACGAGGGGGATGCCGATTCGCCAGACACGTTTGGACAGGAACCTGCGCGGTTTGCTGCCCCGGTCGGGGTCGAGGGCCAAGGCCCCGGAGATCATGATGAATACGGGCACCGACCACCGGCAGGCGGAGTCGATGGTGTTGGCCAGCCACCAGCCGGGCCCCATACTTGCGAAGTTCTCTTCGACGACGGTGCCCAGGGAATGGATGGCCACGACGGCGATGATCGCGATCGAACGTGCCGGATTCATCCACGCGGTCGACGTGGGCGGCGGATTCTCTGTCGGAATTCGGTCCAAGGGCGCCATGTGTCCATGATGTCATTGCCCGCGGCGCAGGCGACTCACTGCGCCTTCAGGGTGTGAGCCGTCCCACGCCGTCGAGCTGGGGCGGCCGAGGCTGGAGTGCTGCGCTCGAGCTCCGGTGGGGCTTCGCGCGGCCACGGGCGCGAACCGGTTTGGCCGATCGCGAACCGGGTGAGAAAATCAGCAACTATGAACACACCTGCCTTTTCGGACTCGACGCACGAGTCAGTGAACCTTCCTGACAAGCCGGCCCTCGAGGGGCTGCGGGACAAATGGGACGCCGCGTGGAGCGAGCAGAACGTCTACGCGTTCGACGTCGACACCGATCGCGAGCAGGTCTACTCGATCGACACTCCCCCGCCGACCGCCTCGGGGTCGCTGCATGTCGGACACGTGTTCTCCTACACCCAGACCGACATCATCGCCCGCTATCAGCGGATGACCGGCAAGAACGTGTTCTATCCCCTCGGCTGGGACGACAACGGCCTGCCGACCGAACGTCGCGTGCAGAACTACTACGGAGTCACCTGCGATCCCGGCCAGCCCTACGACCCGGACTTCCAGCCGCCGGAGAAGGCGCCGAAGAATTCGCGCGACTTCGTCAAGGTCTCTCGCCAGAACTTCATCGAACTGTGCGAGAAGCTCTCCGCCGAGGACGAGAAGGTGTTCGAAGACCTCTTCCGCTCCACCGGACTGTCCGTGGATTGGAAGTACACATACCGCACGATCGATGACGATTCGCGTGCGGTGAGCCAGCGGGCCTTCCTCACCGACCTGAAGAACGGGCATGCCTATTCGCAGGACGCACCAACCATGTGGGACGTCACCTTCGGCACTGCTGTGGCTCAGGCCGAACTCGAGGATCGTGAGCGCGAAGGCGCGTACCATAAGGTGAAGTTCTTCCCCGAGGGCGCTGATGGCCTGGCCGACACCTCGGCGGAACCGATCATCATCCTCACCTCGCGTCCGGAGCTGATTCCTTCGGTCGTGGCGCTCGTCGCCCATCCCGATGACGAACGCTACGCCTCCCTGTTCGGCACGAACGTCGTTTCGCCGCTCTTCGGTGTCAGCGTCGAGATCCGCGCCCATGAGCTTGCGAAGTCCGATAAGGGCACCGGCATCGCCATGGTCTGCACCTTCGGCGACCTCACCGACGTCACGTGGTGGCGTGAACTCGATCTGCCGACCCGCGCGGTGATCAACCGAGGCGGCCGCCTCAACCTCGAGGTGCCCGAGTGGATCGCGAACTCACCGAAGTCCGATGCTGTGGCCAACTATGAGGCGCTGGCAGGAAAGACGACGTTCTCTGCGCGCAAGGACATTGCGCAGATGCTCATCGACTCCGGTGACCTCATCGGTGAGATCGAGCCGATCACGCATCCGGTCCCGTTCTACGAAAAGGGCGACAAACCGCTCGAGGTCGTCACCAGCCGTCAGTGGTACATCCGCAACGGCGGGCGGTCGGCCGAACTGCGGGATGCGCTCATCGCCCGCGGTCGCGAGATCGAGTGGCATCCGGCGTACATGCGCTCCCGCTACGAGAACTGGGTGGAGAACCTCAACGGCGACTGGCTGGTCTCCCGGCAGCGGTTCTTCGGTGTCCCGATTCCGCTGTGGTACCGCCTCGACGCTGATGGCCAGCCCGATTACGATGATCCGATCGTTCCCGAGTCGCTTCCGTGCGACCCCATCGCCGAGGCTCCTGCCGGCTTCACCGACGAACAGCGTGATGTGCCCGGCGGGTTCACCGCAGACCCGGATGTCCTCGACACCTGGGCGACGTCGTCGCTGACGCCGCAGCTGCTCGGCGGCTGGTCGCGTGACGAGGAGTTCTTCGACAAGGTCTTCCCCTTCGACCTGCGTCCGCAGGGACACGACATCATCCGCACTTGGCTGTTCTCCACCGTGGTCCGGGCGAACTCGCTCAACGATGCGGCACCGTGGAAGCACGCCGGCCTGTCGGGGTGGATCCTCGATCCGGACCGGAAGAAGATGTCGAAGTCCAAGGGCAATGTCGTGGTTCCGTCGGACATCCTCGGCGAGGCGAAGCCGGGATTCGGTCCTGACGCGGTCCGCTACTGGGCGGCCAGCGCGAAACTCGGTGCGGACACCGCTTACGACGTCACGCAGATGCAGATCGGCCGCCGGCTGGCGATGAAGCTGCTCAACGCCTCGAAGTTCGCTCTGGCACAGGGTGTGCATGCCGGTCTCATCGGTCAGCTCGGTGCCGTCACCCACGATCTCGATCGGGCCCTGCTGGCGAAGCTTGCCGAGGTCGTCGAGCAGGCCGGGAAGCATATGGCCGCTTACGACTATGCTCATGCACTGCGTGTGACCGAGAGCTTCTTCTGGGAGTTCACCGATGACTATGTCGAGCTCGTCAAGGACCGTTCCTACGGCTCATCGGGATCTGACGATCAGCTGTCGGCTCACGTCACCTTGGCTGCTGCTCTGGATGTCCTGCTGCGTCTGTTCGCTCCGTTCACTCCGTTCGTCACCGAAGAGGTCTGGTCCTGGTGGCGCACCGGTTCAGTCCACCGTGCGCCGTGGCCGGCAGATGAGGTGCTGAGCCACCCGGAATCGTCCGTCGATCCCGAGCTGCTGGCCTCGGTGGCAGCCGCACTGACCGAGATCCGCCGCACGAAGACCGAGGCCAAGGTGTCGCAGAAGACCGAGGTCGCTTCCGTGACCATTCAGGCGCCGGCCACCGTCGTCTCCGCGATCACGGCGGCAGAAGGCGACCTCACGGCGGCGGGCCGTATCAAGTCCCTGAGCACCGAGGAAGCCGGAGATGAGATCACCATTGCCTCGATCGACTTCGTCGACCAGGACTGAGCCGAACACCAGCCGGCCCTGACTGCCAGAAGAAGCAGCCTCCGGCCCCACCGGCTGAACTGAGACCCGAACTGGTCCCGCAGAGCCCCGCGACATTCGTTCCTCCGCAGCGTCGGAGCAGTGGATGCCGTGGGGCTCTGTTCATGTTCCGGAACGGATACACGAAATGACCGGGGTCTGCGTTCTCTCCGCCGTACTATGGTTATCGACCACTGAAGAAACACCGAAGTCCTCCCTGAACGAAAGGTCCCCAGAACCGTGAGAAGCGAACTCTTTTCCAAGCGCAACGCCGAGGTACAGAATCAAGAGCGGTGGACGCTACAGTCGAACAAGATGCTGCGTTCGGTGGTCACGCCGAACGCGCCGATGATCGCCACCAAGGGCGCGATGGTCGCCTATCAGGGCGATGTCCGCTTCACCCACCAGGGGTCGAAGTCGGTCGGCCAGTTCATGAAGAAGGCAGCCACCGGCGAGGGCGGAAACGTCATGCGCGTCGAGGGACACGGAGAGGTGTTCTTCGCCAGGGAGGCCTCGAACATCTTCATGATGGCGCTCGAAGGTCCGCAGGACGCACTGACCGTCAACACCGCGAATCTGCTCGCCTTCGACGACGCGCTCAGCTGGGAGATCAAACGCATCAAGGGCGGTGTCGGTGCGATGGTCAGCGGTTCGGGACTATTCAACCTCGAACTTGCCGGCCAGGGCACTGCCGCCATCTGCTGCAAGGGTGAGCCCATGGTCCTCGACTGCTCGCAGCAGCCGACCTTCGTCGATCCGCAGGCCGCCGTCTGCTGGTCGTCGGCGCTGGCCCCGCAGATCAAGACCGACGTCAGCGTCGGCACATTCTTCGGTCGCGGCTCCGGTGAGTCCGTGCAGCTGGCATTCCACGGCCCCGGCTTCGTCGTCGTCCAGCCCGCAGAGAACGCCGTCTACTCGGCCACCACCAGCTGACGCACCTGGCGGCCGTCCGCAGCATCACCACGCTGACGCACCCCCGACCTGCTGCTTCGGCAGCGAGTCGGGGGTGTCGTCGTCTCCCCCGCGCATCTCCCCATGTTCTCGCATCGGGCGCCCCTCACCCGTCGTGACTCAACGCCTTGGTGCACAACGGTGTTTCGACAGGACGGGTGAGGGATGCGCCAGCACCGGGGCGTTAAGACACCAACGCGGTAGAGCGAGAGCAGCACTGAGAGATGCGAAAGTACTTGAGCGTCATGGCTCTTGCAATCCGGTGTGAGTGGTACGCGGCAAGCTGCGCGACAATACCCGAAAGCGCAGAAGAGTCGGGCTATCCTGGCATGTCGGAGAAACCGAGTCCGCTTGGCCCATTCGGGACTCGACGTCGACTCTCCGCTGGGGCGTCAGGCATTCAAGGGCATGGGATCGGGGTGGCCGGGAATACTGGCCGGAATCGAGCAGGCCCTCCGGGACGACGACTCGCGCTGATTCGGGGACGACTCGTAGCAGGAGCACGGTCGAACGTCAGGTCTGCTCGATTGATCAGGCAGTGGGGACAGTGTGCTCGTGCCCGCCGCGTTCGACCCGGTATTTCCGGAAGGTCGGAAAGGCCACCGCACAGGCGAGCACGAGAACGATGACGGCGATGCCGCCACCCGCCGAGGCGACCGTGGTGTCTGTGACTGCAGCAACGGAGCCGTGGAGGACGTCCGCGATACGAGGTCCGCCGGCGACGACGACGATGAACACTCCCTGCATCCGACCGCGCATCGCATCGGTTGCGGCTTCCTGGAGCATCGTCTGCCGAAAAGCGCCGGAGACGATATCGGCTCCTCCGCCGACCGCCATCGCAGCCAATGCGACGACGAGTGCGGTCAGCCAGAACCCAGCCGCCAGCTTAAGGGACAGTCCGAACACCGTCATTGCCGCACCCCAGACGACGATGGCGACGATGACGGCCAGTCCCTGGCGCTCCACGCGTGAGACCCACCCGGAGAAGATCCCGGCCAATGCACTTCCGCCGGCCAGCGCAGCGAAGAGCAGCGAGAAGACGATGCCGCCCTCGGGCGGACCGTCGAAGGTCTCCGCGGCGATCTGCGGGAACAGGGCCCGCGGCATTCCGAAGACCATCGCAATGATGTCCACCAGCAGAGAGACCATGACGACGGTGTTCGTCCGCAGATACCGGAACCCGTCGACGATGCCTTTGAATCCCGACCGAGTATCGGGCTGTTTCTGCGGCGGCAGCGACGGCAGTCGGATCACTGCGTAGAGCGTAGCGAACAGGAACACGGCGTCGATGACGTAGAGCAGCTGGTACCCGAACAGAGGGATCAGCGCTCCGCCGACGACAGGGCCGACGACGGCGCCCAATGTCATCACAGTCATGTTCAGAGAGTTCGCCGCGGGCAGCAGGCCGAGCGGGATGATCGACGGCAGCAGAGCTCCCCGAGCCGGCTGGTTGAGTGCGAAGAATGCCTGCTGCATCGAAAATACAGACAGCAGCAACCAGACATTGTCGATGCTGAGCACCGCGATGAGGGCAAGTATCGCGCTCGTGACGATCAGACCGACCGTCGAGATCACGAGCAGTCTGCGTCGATCGATGACATCGGCCAACGACCCGCCCCACAGTCCGAAGACGATGAGAGGAATCAGCCCGAACGCACCGGCGAGCCCGACATACCCGGACGACCCGGTGATATGGAAGATCTGTGCGGGGATCGCCACAACAGTCATCTGCGCACCGATGACGGTGACGATATTGGCCACCCACAGTCGTCGGAACGACGCGTAGCGCAGTGGGCGTGTGTCGGCCAGGAGTCTCATGCGAAAAGAGACTCAGGCAGACTTCTTATTCGTCCTGTTCCGTGACTTCGGCACGAGGGTCGGGGCGACATTGGATTCGACGACGTCCTTAGTCACGACCACCTCGGCGATGTCTTCGCGTGAAGGCACATCGAACATGACCGGCTGCAGGACCTCTTCCATGATCGAGCGCAGGCCTCGAGCGCCCGTGCCGCGCAGCAGAGCGAGATCGGCGATGGCCTCAAGTGCCTCGGTCTCGAATGTCAGGGAGACATTGTCGAACTCGAACATCCGCTCGTACTGCTTGACCAAGGCGTTCTTCGGTTCTGTGAGGATCGACATCAGCGCGGCCCGGTCGAGGTTGGACACGGTGGCCAGCACCGGCAGGCGGCCGATGAACTCCGGGATGAGGCCGAACTTGAGCAGATCTTCGGGAAGGATGTCTGCGTACAGGTCCTCTTCGTCGTTCTTCGATTGCAGCAGGGCGCCGAAGCCGATGCCGTGCTTGCCCTTGCGGCCGGCGACGATCTCCTCCATCCCGGCGAATGCGCCGGCGACGATGAAGAGCACATTGGTCGTGTCGATCTGCAGGAAGTCCTGGTGCGGGTGTTTGCGCCCGCCCTGCGGCGGCACCGACGCCTGAGTGCCTTCGAGGATCTTCAGCAGTGCCTGCTGCACGCCCTCACCGGACACGTCACGGGTGATCGACGGGTTCTCCGACTTGCGAGCGATCTTATCGATCTCGTCGATATAGATGATTCCGTGCTCGGCACGCTGGATATCGAAGTCTGCGGCCTGAATGAGTTTGAGCAGGATGTTCTCGACGTCTTCGCCGACGTAGCCGGCTTCGGTCAGCGCGGTGGCATCGGCGACCGCGAATGGGACATTGAGACGTTTGGCCAGCGACTGGGCGAGGTAGGTCTTTCCCGAGCCGGTGGGACCGACGAGCAGGATGTTCGACTTCGCGATCTCAACTTCGGAGTCGTTGGAGCCGAGGGTCTTCTCGTCACCGGACTGCAGCGATCGGATGCGCTTGTAGTGGTTGTAGACGGCTACCGACAGTGCCTTCTTCGCCGGTTCCTGACCGACGACGTACTCCTGGAGGAAGTCGAAGATCTCACGAGGTTTGGGCAGCTCGAGTTCGGCCTGCTCCGGACTGGATTCGCTGAGCTCCTCTTCGATGATCTCATTGCACAATCCGATGCATTCATCGCAGATGTAAACACCAGGTCCGGCGATGAGTTTCCGAACCTGCTTCTGAGACTTCCCACAGAAGTTGCATTTGAGCAGGTCTGCTCCGTCCGCACTGCGAGCCACTGTCACAACCTTTCGCCAGGACGCTTGGCCCCAACTCTACCGCTCGTGTTTCCTGTACCTCAATAGCTTCCCATACGTGGCTGACACGAGCCCCCAGCCACGACTCGGTGTGTCGGCGGAAGGAACCGAGAACGGGTCCGTCCGATCACAATCGCACGAACCCGTTCTCAGTGTTTCCCTGTCCTCCGACAGGTGATCAGCTCGCGTTCTTGCGCGAAGAGAGCACCTGGTCGACGAGACCGTAGTCCTTGGCCTGCTCGGCCGTGAGGAAGAGGTCGCGTTCGATGTCGTTCGAGACCTGTGCGGCCTCCTTGTTCGAGTGCTTGGCCAGAGTTCCCTCGAGCCATTCGCGCATCCGCAGCACTTCAGCGGCCTGGATCTCGAGGTCAGAGGCCTGACCCTGTCCCTGCCCCTGCATCGCGGGCTGGTGGATGAGCACTCGCGCGTTCGGCAGGGCCAGACGCTTGCCGGGAGTGCCGGCGGCCAGCAGCACGGCGGCTGCGGAGGCGGCCTGACCGAGGCAGACGGTCTGAATCTCCGGCTTGATGTACTGCATCGTGTCGTAGATGGCCGTCATCGCCGTGAACGACCCACCCGGCGAGTTGATATACAGAGTGATGTCACGGTCAGGATCCTGCGATTCCAGGACGAGCAGCTGAGCCATGACATCGTCGGCGGAGGTGTCATCGACCTGTGCGCCGAGGAATACGACGCGGTCGTCGAAGAGCTTGGTGTAGGGATCCTGGCGCTTGAAGCCATAGGGTGTGCGCTCTTCGAACTGCGGCATGACATAACGCGACTGCGGCATGTTCGACGCCGTCGAACCCGGCATAAAGTTCATTGAATTCATTCTTCCCTCACTCCTGCTCAGTTGTTCTCGACGTCGGACGCGCGGGTGACCATCTTGTCGATGAAGCCGTATTCGAGCGCCTCTTCGGCGGTGAACCAGTGGTCGCG
Organism: Brevibacterium sediminis; assembly: GCF_013623905.1. Classification (GTDB taxonomy): domain Bacteria; phylum Actinomycetota; class Actinomycetes; order Actinomycetales; family Brevibacteriaceae; genus Brevibacterium; species Brevibacterium sediminis. Next base: position 484,762 of record NZ_JABKDD010000001.1, on the reverse strand, counting down.
GTCGTTGTCCTGGAGGATCTGCTCGAGCGACTTCCCGGTCTGCTGAGCGGTCAGTTCGGCCATCTGCTTCTTCATGTGCAGGATCAGTTCGGCCTGGATCTTGATGTCGGTGGCCGTTCCGCCGATGCCGCCCAGCGGCTGGTGCATGAGGATGCGAGCGTGCGGGGTGGCGTAGCGCTTGCCCGGGGTGCCCGAGGAGAGCAGGAACTGTCCCATCGACGCGGCCATGCCCATGGCCACGGTCGAGACATCGGGCTTGATGTACTGCATCGTGTCGTAGATGGCCATACCGGCGGTGACGGAGCCGCCGGGCGAGTTGATGTAGAGCGAGATGTCCGCTTCGGGATCTTCGGCGGCCAGCAGCATCATCTGCGCGCAGATGGCGTTGGCGTTGTCGTCACGCACTTCCGAACCGAGCCAGATGATGCGCTCTTTGAGAAGACGATTGAAGATGTGGTCGTCCAGACCCATTCCCCCACCGGCGTCGAGGCCGACGGGAGCTGTCATGTCGTATGCGCTCACGTTTCACTCCTGTGTTCTGTGGATGGCTTGTTATGGACTCTAACCGCTCTCCCCCGGGTTTTAGTCCGCGGCGAGGCCCGTGTTCGCCCTCAGCGTGATCGGACCTGCGCAGATGCGAAGACGGTGGGTGCGGATCGTGATCCGTACCCACCGTCTCATCAGGATTCCACCGCCGAGGCGGCTCGTCCTCAGTTCTCTTCGGCGGCCTCTGCAGGTGCTTCGTCCGCGGCTTCCGCGCTCTGCGCAGTCGCGTCGGCATCCTCGGCGCCGGCTTCCTCGGCGTCGTCACCGGCGGAGGTGAAGGCCTCCATGTCGACGACGTTTCCGGCGGTGTCCTTGACCGTGGCACCGGCGAGGACGGCGGCCAGGGCCTTGCGGCGCGAGACCTCGCCGACGAGGGCGTTGACCTGGCCGGAGCTGTCGAGCATCTGGGCGAACTCGTTGGGGTTCATTCCGTACTGCTGCGAAGCGGAGATCAGGTACTCGATGAGTTCGGGCTGGCTGACCTCGACGTTCTCGGCTTCGGAGACCGCATCGAGGATGAACTGCGTGCGCAGGTTGCGCTCGGTCTCCTCGGTTACCTCCTTGCGGTGCTCGTCGTCGTCCGAACGGTTCTCGGACTCGAGGTGACGCTCGACCTCGTCGGTGACGATCTTGGCCGGGACCGGGACGTCGAGGGTCTCGATGAGGTGTTCGAGGACCTTGTCCCGTGCCTGGACGCCCTGTTCGGTCTCCTTGGCCTTGCCGGCCTGGACGCGCAGGTCCTCCCGCAGTTCGTCGATCGTGTCGAACTCGCTGGCCAGCTGAGCGAAGTCGTCGTCGGCCTCGGGCAGTTCACGTTCCTTCACAGCGCCCAGGGTGATCTTCACAGTGCCCTGTTCGCCGGCGTGCTCGCCACCTGCGAAGGTGGTCTCGAAGGTCGTGGTCTCTCCGGCGGAGAGGCCGTCGAGCGCTTCGTCCATGCCTTCGAGCATCGTTCCGGCGCCGACCTGGTAGGAGATGTCGGAGGCGGTGTCGATCTCTTCGTCAGCGATGGTGGCGACGAGGTCGAGGGTGACGAAGTCGTCCTTGGCCGCGGGGCGCTCAACGGCGACGAGAGTTCCGAAACGGGTACGCAGCTGCTCGAGCTCTTCGTCCACATCGGCGTCGGTGACCTCGATGGGGTCGACCTCGATGTTGATCGTGTCGTAGGCAGGCAGCGTGACCTCGGGGCGCACGTCGACCTCGACGGTGAAGCCGAGTTCGCCGTCTTCGGTTCCGTCGAGTCCGGGAACCTCGGAGATCTCGACCTCGGGCTGGCCCATCGGTTTGAGGTCGTGCTCTTCGACCGCGTTGCGGTAGAAGTCGTCAAGACCGTTGTTGATGGCTTCCTGGATCACAGCAGGACGGCCGATGCGCTGATCGATGATGCGCGCGGGGACCTTGCCCTTACGGAACCCGGGGACGGTGACCTGGGCCCCGATGGTCTTGTATGCCTCGTCGACGCTCGGTTTGAGTTCGGCGTATGGGACTTCCACGCTGATCTTGACCCGGGTGGGGTCGAGTTGCTCGACGGAGCTCTTCACAGTGTGACCTTTCAAATTCGACAGTCATGCATTTTCGGTCATCTCCGACCTGATCATCCGGGTTCGTGACCGCGAACGGCCATCTCACAGCCTGATCGGTCATCTCGTGACCTTAGAGGGAGCGAAAGTCCACGAATAGTTCGCGCACGTCCGCAAGACGCAATCCCCTATGTTACGCGAAACCCCGCCCGATACGCGAAACCGGGGTGATTTCACGAGCTCGCTCCACCTCGGCGTCCGTAGAGTTCGTCGAGGGTGATGATGACGTTGGCCGCCGTCCACGACAGCGGCGCCACGGAGACCGGATCGCCGTCCCCGCTGATCTTCTCCGGCAGGGACCCTGCGCTCGTGCGGTGCTCTGCCAGCCAGTCGAGGATCGATTCGGCTCGGTCGGTGAGTCCGAGGCGCGCGAAGCCGAGCCCCATGAGCGACGTCGACGGCGTCCAGCTGGAGCGGTCGATGATCCAGCCGTGTCCGGGCTTGATCCCTCCGGCCGGCTGTTCGAGGTGGTCCCAGACTCCGGCGAGAAGCTCGGGTTCGAGCGCGTAGATCCCCTCTGGCCGCTCCGGGACGAGTCCGGCCGCAGGCAGGTAGGCGATGGCCGAATCGGATCCGCCCGAGGTGGGGTACCGCTGCATCCCATTGGCGCCGAAGGTTCGCGTGAAGGTCGCTCGAAAATCGTCCGCTGCGAGCAGGACGGCTGCCGCGTCCTCGCCGAGGCGCCTCCACAGATCCCCATCAGCCTTGGTCAGTGCGGTGAGTGAGTTCATCCCGACCAGAGTCGGTCCGGCCAAGCCGAGGGTGACCTGGGATTCTCCGACTTCCCAATAGTCCGGGCCGACCGGAGGCAGGCTGCGACCGTGGGCGGTGAGGTCGAAGAGACGCCGGGTGGTCCGTCGCAGAAGGTCATCGAACTCGCCGAGGTCGAACTGAGCGGCCGCCGCAGTGGAGACCGAATGCACTTCGGAGATCGCCCATAGGACGAGGCCGAGGGAGTCGAACTGCGACTCGCGATCGTCCGGAGGCAGTCCGGACTCCGGGTCGACGCGGGCGGCGAACGACCCGTCGACCGCTTGTACGGACTGCAGGCAGCGCAGATGGCTCCATGACAGTTCCGACAACCCGACCCGCGCCAGAGCCACTGCAGAGAAGGCCGTGTCCCGCGGCCAGACATAGCGCCAGGCATCGGCCCATCCGGCGACCGGCGCGGGCAGCTCGTCGCTGAGAACCCATAGGTCGAGCAGGGCGGAGACAGCGAGGTCGCGGCGATGGGCAGGCAGAGTTCCCAGCCACGATTCGCAGCTGTCGAGGAATTCCCGCTGCCTCCGGGCCGGGCCCGGATCGGACAGATCCGGCATGACTCGTGACTGTGCGGGCAGGCGTCGCGCGGCGACGGCGTCGAGGGCCTCACGCCGGCCCGATCCGGTGTAGGCGGCGGTGACCGAGCGGACGGGATCCGGTTGGGCCGCCTCGGCGAGGGCTGCGGTGATCGTCGAACCGAGACCGATCGCACCGATCCCGGCGACCGCTCCGGTGAGCATCGCTCGCCGGCTGGGCCGGGCGATAGCCGACGCAGTGTCCCGCTCATCGCGCAAGGGCGTGCTCTGCGGCGGCTGATCCACTGTGCTCATCTGAGGATCTTACCCGTCCGAGAACGAAGAAGCCGGCCTGACCATCAGGTCAGACCGGCTTGTGGAGGGGATGACGGGAATCGAACCCGCACCATCAGTTTGGAAGACTGAGGCTCTACCATTGAGCTACATCCCCGTGTTGCGAGTTCGACTATAGTCGAGAACTTCATCGAGCGCCAAATCGACATTCGGTGACCTGCGTCACTCCTACGATCTCACTGTGAGGTGTGTCGCATTGACGGGTTTGCGCGATTCGCAAGGTGCACGTCGCGACCCGCCTGTGGTTAGATAGGAGCCGTCGCGGGATGTGGCGCAGCTTGGTAGCGCATCTGTTTTGGGAACAGAGGGTCGCAGGTTCAAATCCTGTCATCCCGACAGACTCCAGCCGCCCGGACCGATCGGTCCGGGCGGCTTCGTCATGCCGAAATACGCTGGCCCCCAATTACTACCTGAGGGCGGCCCAGATACCTGGCGCTAGGTTGCTCAGCCGCCGTCAGGTAGTACCAAAGGAGACATCTCAGGTGAGGCTCACGCCTCGAAGTCGATGACCTGCCTGACGACCGTCCCGTCGGAGAGCGCGTCGAAGGCCTCGTTGAGGTCGTTCAGCTTGATCGTGTCGGAGATGAGCTCCTCGACGGGCAGCTTGCCTTCTCTCCACAGCTGGGCATAGACGGGGATATCCCGACTCGGCACTGCCGACCCCAGATAGGAGCCGATCACGGTCCGGGCCTCGGCTGTCAGGGTCACCGGGGTGATGTGAGACTGCGCATCCGGGGCGGGCAACCCCACCGTCACAGTCGTCCCGCCGACGGCTGTGGCCGTGAACGCGGTCTCGAAGGCCCGAGCATGCCCGACGCATTCGATGACGATCGGCGCTGTCCTCTGGCCAAGCTGCTCGGGGGTGTAGACCTCGACGGCGCCGAGTTCCTTCGCCCGCACCAGCTTGTCTGGGTTCGCGTCGACGCCGATGACTCCGGCGGTCTCGATCGACAGAGCCGTGATGAGCGCGGCCATTCCAACTCCGCCGAGGCCGACGATCATCACCTCGTCATCCGGTCCCGGCCGTCCCGCGTTGAGCACCGCTCCCCCGCCGGTGAGCACGGCGCAGCCGAGCACCGCAGCGATGGAGGCGGGAACGTCGTCGTCGACGGGAACCACGGATGCCCGGTTGACCACTGCGTGAGTGGCGAACACGGACGCGCCGAGGTGGTGGAGCACCTCGGCGCCGGTGTCGTCGTGGAGACGCACCTTGTGTCCGTCGAACGGCAGGGTCCCGGCTCCGTTCGTCGCACTGCCGGGCGTGCACGGAAGTTTTCCGTCGGTGCGGCAGTTCGCGCACTCCCCGCAGCGAGGCAGGAACACTGTGACGACCTGTTGGCCGATCTCGAGATCATCGACGCCGTCGCCGAGCTTCTCAACGACTCCCGCACCTTCGTGCCCGAGCAGCATCGGCAGCGGGCGGGGACGGTTGCCGTCGACGACAGAGAGATCCGAGTGGCAGACCCCGGCCGCCGTCATCCGAATGAGCACCTCACCGGGACCCGGCTCATCGAGTTCGAGGGTCTCAACCGACATCGGCTGCGACTGAGCAAATGGCCGAGGCCGCTGCATCTCGCGCAGCACAGCGCCGTGGATCTTCACAGTGTTCTCCCTCTTACAGAGCCTGCCGGCCCTGCTCCTCATACTTCGCCATGATGTCGATGCGGCGTTCGTGGCGCTCATCGCCGGAGAACGGCTCGGCCAAGAATGCATCGACGATCGCGATCGCTTCGGCTTCCGGGTGCTGGCGGGCACCGACGGCGACGATCTGCGCGTTGTTGTGCTGACGGGCCAACTTCGAGATCTCCGGGTTCCAAGCCAGAGCGGTGCGTGCACCCTTGACGAGGTTGGCGGCCATCTGCTCGCCGTTGCCCGATCCGCCGATCACGACTCCGAGTGCTTCTTGACCGGCGGCTTGATCGTCGACGACGGCCTGTGCCGCGGCGATGCAGAAGGCCGGGTAGTCATCGAGCGCGTCATATTCAAGGGCGCCGTGGTCGACGACGTCGTGCCCGGCCGACTCGAGGTGCGCCTTGAGCACCTCCTTGAATTCGAATCCGGCGTGGTCGGTGCCGAGGTGAACCTTCATATGTCTGCCTTTCGGTGGGATCTGTTGATCGATCGAGTCCGCTGATTGTGCGGACCGTTGAGTCTCAGTCGAAGTTCGGGCCCTGGTCACGTGTGCGCTTGAGTTCGAAGAATCCCGGCGTCGAGGCGACCGCGAGGACTCCGTCGAAGAGGCGTCCGGCGTCCTCTCCCTTCGGAGCGGGGGTGACGACAGGACCGAAGAACGCGGTTCCGGCGACACGGCAGATCGGTGTGCCGACATCGTCGCCGACCAAGCTCAGAGCCTCGTCGTGGGAGGCCTGGAGCTGCGCGTCGTAGTCATCGGTCTCGCCGTACTTCATGAGGTCGGCGGGCAGCTGAAGTTCGGCCAGAGCCTCGGACACTGCCTTCTCGAAGTCCTTCTCTCCGCCCGGGTGGATCCTTGTGCCGATCGCGGTGTAGAGAGGTTCGGCAATCTCCTCACCGTGCTCGGCGATCGCGGCGGTGACGATGCGCATCGGGGCCAAGGCCCGGTTCATCAGTGCCCGGTAGTCCTCGGGAATGTCTTTGTCCCGATTGAGGAAGTTCAGGCTCATCGGGTGGAACTTCACCTCGACGTCGCGGACCTTCGCCACTTCGAGTCCCCAGCGTGAGGTCATCCATGCCCACGGGCAGGCCGTGTCGAACCACAGATCGAGTGTTTCCTTGCTCACTGTCTCTCCTCCGTCAAACGCTCGCGGGTCCCGTGCCGGGCACCCATCGTGTCAGTGCTCAATCTATCAAGACCGGCCATCCTCGGTGACGGTGGCCGAATCGCGATCAGTCGCACCGACACCGCCGCAGCGGAGCCTGTCCATGAAAGAATGACCGAGTACACCCGGTTCCCGAAGCGAAGGTCACCTCACTGTGCCGCAACACAATCTCACACGCGACGAAGCACGCGAACGTTCAGCCATCGTGGACGTCTCGAGCTACGAGCACACTCTGATCCTCACAGGAGTCGGTGAGAGTTTCCGCGTCCGTTCACGTATCCGGTTCACCGCGGCAGCGGATTCGACGACATTCATCGACGCCATCACCGCGAGTGTCGAGCGCGTCCGACTCAACGGCACGGACCTCGACCTCGCCGAGGTGGTCGCACCGGCCCGCATCACCCTTCCCGGCCTTGCCGCTGAGAACGAACTCATCGTCGATGCCCATTTCGCCTATATGAACACCGGAGAAGGTCTGCACCGATTCGTCGACCCGATCGATGACGAGGTATACCTCTACTCTCAGTTCGAGGTCCCTGACGCCCGCCGTGTCTTCCCCGTGTTCGAGCAGCCCGATATCAAGTCTCCGTACTCCTTCACCGTCGTCGCGCCGGAGAAGTGGACCGTCGTCTCGAACTCCCCCACTCCGACTCCGAGCGACGCGAAGGAGACCTTCGCCGAGCTCGGAGAGGAACCGCAGGAGGGCATGGCGGTGTGGCAGTTCGCCCCGACCACGCCGATTTCGTCGTATATCACCGCGATCATCGCCGGCCCGTATGAGTCCGTGCATTCGCAGCTGACTTCCTCCGACGGTTCGATTGTTCCTCTGGGCCTCTACTGCCGCGCGTCTCTGCTCGAGCACCTCGATGCGACGAAGCTGTTCCGGATCACGAAGGCCGGTTTCGAGTTCTTCGAACGCGAATTCGGTGTCTCCTACCCGTTCGAGAAGTACGATCAGCTCTTCGTGCCCGAGTTCAATGCCGGAGCGATGGAGAATGCCGGCGCCGTGACGATCCTCGAGAACTATGTGTTCCGGTCACGTCCAACCGAGGCTCTTGTTGAGCGCCGGACCGTCACGATCCTCCACGAGCTCGCCCATATGTGGTTCGGCGACCTCGTCACCATGCGCTGGTGGAACGATCTGTGGCTCAATGAGTCCTTCGCCGAGTTCATGTCGACGCTGGCGACGGCCGAGGCCACCGAATTCGCCGATGCGTGGACGACCTTCGCCACGATCGAGAAGTCCTGGGCCTACCGACAGGATCAGCTGCCGAGCACGCACCCGATCGTCGCCCCGATCGAGGACCTTGCCGATGTCGAAGTCAACTTCGACGGAATCACCTACGCCAAGGGCGCTTCCGTGCTCAAACAGCTCGTGGCCTGGGTCGGTCGCGAGGAGTTCTTCTCCGGCCTCAAGAGCTACTTCGACAAGCACGCGTGGTCGAACACCGAGCTCTCCGATCTGCTCACGGAGCTCGAGGCCACCTCGGGCAGGGATCTGGAGAGCTGGTCGAAGCTGTGGCTGGAGGAATCCGGAGTCAACCTCCTCGAGGCCGTCGTCACCACTGAAGCCGGTGATGGCACGGCCAAGGCATCGGGAACGGACGAGCAGACGATCTCGAGCCTGCGCGTGACTCAGCAGCCCTGGTCGATTCCGGGTCAGCCGACCCCGTCGCTGCGTCCGCACCGGCTGGCCGTCGGCTTCTATTCGGACAATGGGCAGGGACGTCTGCAACGCACTCATTCCGTCCCCCTCGACATCGACGGAGAATCCGCAGAGGTGGACGAGGCTCGAGGCCTGGCCCTGCCCGATGTCATCGTCGTCAACGACGCCGATCTCAGCTATGCGAAGGTCCGCTTCGACGCCCGCAGCATGGACACTGCGGCGAACAGACTGGGTGACTTCGACGATTCGCTCACCCAGCTCCTCGTGCTGGCAACGCTGTGGGATGAAGTCCGTGACGGAGAACGGCCCGTCCACGACTACATCAACACTGTGCTCACCCATCTGGGCGCCATCACCCATTCCTCCGGACTGCTCACGCAGATGCGCCAGCTCGATACCGCGGTCGGCTCCTACCTGCCGCCGCAGGAGCGCGAGAGGATGCACGCCGAGGTGGCTGACCGTTTCCTCGAGGTCCTCGAGGCGACCGAGGAAGGATCGGACCAGGCCTTCCAGTTCGTGCGCGGATTCATCCGTCACGCGACCACACCTATGCAGCTGGAGCGTCTGAAGTCCTGGCTGCGACCGGAGACCGAACGCGTCTATGGGGTCGCCCTGGACACCGATCTCACGTGGGAGATCATCATCGGTCTGTGTTCGAACGACGCCGTCGACGATTCGACCGTCGGGGAGATGAGCCGCAGAGACCCCAGCGCCACCGGCGTCCGCCACGCCGCGACCGCACGGGCCAGCCGCCCCAACTCGGCGTCGAAATCGCAGGCCTTCACAAGGATGGTCGACGATGCAGATCTGCCGAACTCGGAACTCGGGGCGCTCGCTCTCGGCTTCGGCACCGGGCTGCAGACGAACTCCGGGGATTCCATCGCCGCCGAGGCGCCGCTGCGGTCCTTCGCCGACGAATACTTCGCACGGGTGGCAGGCTGGTGGGAGACGCGCACCCTGGAGATGGCGCAGACGATGACTCTGCGGCTGTACCCACCGGTGAGTTCTGCCACAGTCGACGCCACGTCACAGTGGCTCGACGAGCATCCCTCAGCGCCGAAGGGCCTGGTGCGGCTGATGCGGGAGAACTTAGCCGATGCGAATCGGGCGCTGCAGGTTCAGCGTGTGTCCAGCGCTTCCAAGGGATCATTGAACCTTCACAGTTAGTCTCGAAAGATCATGACAACCGATGCAATAGACTCCACTGTTCAGAACGCAAGTGACTTCGATTGGGCAACGTTCCTCCTCGGCGCTCCGCTGAAGATCACCGTGATCATCATCGGCGCCATCGTCGTCAACCTCATCATCCGGCTCTTCATCCGCCGGTTCACCACTGCGGTGGCCAAGGGCACGGTCGGCAGCGAGAAGGCCGAAAGCGCGGGACGAGCGAAATTCTCCGCCACCGCGCTTGAGGCTCAGCGGACCGGGATCGATGAGCAGACGATCAAGCAGCGTCGAGCCCAGCGGGCGAAGACCGTGGGGCGCATGCTGTCGTCGGTGACGACGATCCTCGTCAGTGTCATCGCGGTCCTCATGATCCTCGATGCGCTGAGCTTCAACATCGCCCCGATCCTCGCTTCTGCCGGTATCGCCGGTGTTGCCATCGCCTTCGGTGCTCAGGAGCTCGTCCGCGACTACCTGTCGGGATTCTTCATCGTCATCGAAGACCAGTATGGAATCGGTGACACCGTCGACCTGGGCGAAGCCGTCGGCGAAGTCGAGGACGTCGGCCTGCGCCGCACCCAGATCCGTGACCTCACCGGCACCCTGTGGCATGTGCGCAACGGCGAGATCCTGCGTGTGGGCAATCTGTCCCAGGGTTGGGCTCGTGCCGTGCTCGACATCCCGCTCGACTACCGGACCTCGATGGATGAGTACCGCGAGATGACCGCGGACATCACGCGCACTCTGCGGAAGGATCCCGAGCTGGCCAGTGCGATGTTGGAGGATCCCGAGATCGCCGGTGTCCAGTCGCTGTCGGGCTCCCACCGGGTCATCCGCACGATGGTCAAGACCAAGCCGAACCTGCAGTGGATGGTCGAGCGTGCCTTCCGTGCCGAACTGATGACCCAGCTGGCCAAGCGCGGCGGACAGATCGGTATGGTGCAGGAGACGGTTCTGCGTACCCTGCCCGCTCAGGAGAAGGCGATGGCTCCGGCCGTCGCCGAGGATTCCGAGAATCCCTCGCCTCTGCCCAGTGACCAGGAGATCCGCAGCACCGTGCAGGAGGACTCCCCCAGTGAAGGATCGAGCGATGTCGCAGATAACTGACGGTTCCATCTTCGAGGCCGTCGGCGGGCATGACACGTTCACCCGCCTCGTCGACGTGTTCTACCAGCATGTCGATGCGGATGCTCAGCTCATTGCGATGTATCCCGACGGCCATGAGCTGGAGGGGGCGAAGCACCGTCTGCAGATGTTCCTCGAGCAGTATTTCGGGGGACCGTCGACCTACCAGGAGCAGCGAGGTCACCCGCGACTGCGGATGCGGCATTTCGACTATCCGATCGATTTCGATGCCCGGGACCGCTGGCTGCGCTGCATGCGCGCGGCGCTCGACGATGTGAGCCTGCCGCCGCTGTACGACGAGATGTTCTGGGACTACTTCCAGCGGGCAGCGACCGCGATGGTGAATACGAACCCGAACATCCGGTGATCACTCTCCGGTGACCACAGACCGCTGATCACAGTCCGCGGGCACGCGTGAGCAGGTGACCGCCTGGGGCGACGAGACGCAGCCAGCCTCCGGATTCCATGATGCGCAGCTGACGGTCGTCATCGCGCCCCGGCGGTGGAATGAAGCGCAGCGCAGCGGCTGCGAAGGCCAATCCTCCTGGCATCCCGGTTCCCTGCTCGCCCGCCATCGGACGTGACCACACGCGGGAACGCAGAGCTTTGACCGCGTGTCCCCCGGAACCCTCGGGCGCACCGGTGCTGATCTCTGCGATCCCCGACTCCGCAGTCTCGTGGAGCCGCCCGACGCTGATCGTGTCGTACTCGGACCAGCCCCCGCGTGGGGGCGCGATCCCGGTCCACGACACGAGCACCGAATTCGGCGGCACCGGCAGAGTGGTTCCATTCTCGTCTCGGGCGAAGCGGTCGAGCAGATTCGACAGCGGGACCGCCTCGTCGAATCCGTCTTGTTCGTGGTCGTGCAGGCGCAGCATCCGCATGGCCAGCACCAGCGGTGTCGAATCGCCGAGCCCGTGCGGGAACAGCGGTGCCACGGTGGCGGCCAGGACGTCGGAGGCGACCTGCAGTCGCATCGCTCCGTCAGCATCTGCCCTGTGCGCCAGAGAAGTGAAGGCGGAGAGATCCCGCATCGCCAGCGGGTCACTGATATGCAGATCCGTCATCGTCGGGCCCTCCGCAGCGGAACGGGCGTGCCGAGCACCGATTCCATGGCGACGGTCTCGGCTTCGCTGAGGCGTCGCGGCCGGCCGCTGGCGATGTCGATGAAGACGATGACGGTCTCGGCGACCGTGTAGGTGCGCGAACCGTCCGGTTCGCAGATGACATAGCCCACCGTCACCGAGGCGGGTCGGACTTCGCTGATGACGAGATCGACGGCGATGGGTCCGGTCCGATAGGGAATCGGGGCACGGTATTCGATGGCGTGGGAGGCCACGAGCAGCTCGGTGGTGGCAGAGGCGTCGGCGAAGATCGTCGGTATCTCGACCCCGCTGACCGTCTCGGACACCCCATGCTCTCCCGGCGTGGTCGGTGCATCGGAGCTGTGGGTGGGAGAGCCGAGGGCACGGACGCGCGCCTCTTCCAGCAGTTTGAGCTGGGTGACGTTGTTCACATGGCCGTAGGCGTCCATATCACCCCATCTCAGTTCCAACAGTACGCGGGTGAATTCGTCGAGAAGGGGGTTGGTGGCGCCAGAGTGCATGCCTCCCATCATGCCACCTTCATCACGACGGTGCCGCACGCGATAGGATCGTGACTCGTACGCACGATTGGCCCAGTCATCCGAGGGAGAAGCCCATGACCGACGAAGCATCCTCCGAAGCGGAGGCGAACGTAGCTCGGCTGCACGAGATCCTCGATCTGCGCCGGCTCGAGTTCACTGCGGCGTCCAGCGAAACGGACTTCTTCATCGGGCACAGCCAGTACAAACCCGACGGTCGGGTCTTCGGCGGGCAGGTGCTCGCACAGTGTGTCGTCGCAGCCGCTGCCACACTTCCCAGTGACCGCCTGATCCATTCGCTCCATGGATATTTCCTGCGCGCCGGCGATGTCAGCGAGCCCATCGAATTCGGCGTCGAACGGCTGCGTGACGGCCGTTCGTTCTCGGCCCGCCGCGTCCACGCATATCAGAAGGGCGCGCCGATCCTGTCGTTGAGCGCTTCGTTCCAGGACGACCAGCCGGGTCTCAGCCATGCCGAGCAGATGCCGACCGGTCTGCCGGCTCCCGCGGACTGCCCGGAACTGCTTGACTATATCGGCGACGAGGATTCTCCGGTCGTCAGCGACTGGCTGCGGAAGCGGCCCTTCGAAGTCCGTCCTGTCGAGCCGTCCCTGCACACCTCGGGCGTCTCCGATCCCTCGATCACCGAACAGCATTCCTGGTTCCGAGCCAGTTCGACGTTCGGAGACGACCCGGTGCTCAATGCCGCGGCTCTGGCCTATGCCAGTGACTTCAACCTGCTCGAACCCGTCCTTCGTCATCACGAACTGACGTGGCGAACCCCGGGGCTGCGGGTGGCCAGCCTCGACCATGCGATGTGGTGGCACCACCGGGTGCGCGTCGACGACTGGATGCTCTATGTGCAGGAGTCTCCTGCCGCACAGGGTGGGCGCGGTCTCGGCTACGGCCGCATCTTCGCTCAGGACGGAACCCTGCTGGCCACTGTGGCCCAGGAAGGCATGGTCCGGGTCAAGGAGGTTCAGTGACGAGTAAGGACCCGACGATGATGGACATCATCGGCACCATCCTCAGCCGACTGGTCAACGTGGCGCTTTTCCTCGTCATCGGGCTGCTCAGCCTCGTGGCGTTCATGGGACGCACGGATCTGCATGTGGCGGTCTGCGGGCTGTTGGCAGTCGTATGTGGAGTCATCGGCACGATTCTCGTCCGTCTGCTGTTCAGAGGGATCGCGAACCTCGGCGGACTCACCCGCCGGTCAGAGGACTGACTCTTCTCCTCATTCGGTCGAGGCTTCGGGCTGGCTCGTTTTGGACGGTCCGCCAGCGGACGCAGCGCACGTCTCCCACCGATTCTGTGCGGGCGCGTTCATCGTCCACCTGTTCCGCACGGATACAGTGATGCCCCGGCCTCTTTGACCGGGGCATCACTGTATCCGAAAGATGCGAAAGTAGAGTCGGAACCGGTTCGGCTCAGACCGAACTGAGCTCAGTCTCGGGTGAGACGACGGTGGGTGACTCGGTGCGGGCGGGCCGCATCTTCGCCGAGTCGCTCGACCTTGTTCTTCTCATATGCTTCGAAGTTGCCTTCGAACCAGTACCAGTTCGCCGGGTTCGCTTCGGTGCCCTCCCACGCGAGGATGTGCGTGGCCACACGGTCGAGGAACCAGCGATCGTGCGAGACGACCACGGCGCAGCCGGGGAACTCGAGCAGGGCGTTCTCCAGCGAGCCGAGGGTTTCGACATCGAGGTCGTTCGTCGGCTCATCGAGCAGGAGCAGGTTTCCGCCCTGTTTGAGGGTGAGAGCGAGGTTGAGGCGGTTGCGCTCACCGCCGGAGAGGACTCCGGCCTTCTTCTGCTGGTCCGGGCCTTTGAATCCGAACGCGGAGACATAGGCACGGGAGGGCATCTCCACCTTGCCGACCTGGATGAAGTCGAGCCCGTCGGAGACGACCTCCCACAGGTTCTTGTCCGGATCGATTCCGCCGCGGGACTGGTCGACATAGGAGATCTTCACGGTCTCTCCGACCTTGAGATCTCCGCCGTCGAGGTCTTCCATGCCGACGATCGTCTTGAACAGCGTCGACTTTCCGACGCCGTTGGGTCCGATGACGCCGACGATGCCGTTGCGCGGCAGGGAGAAGCTCAGGCCGTCGATGAGTTTGCGCCCATCGAAGCCCTTTTCGATCTTGTCCGCTTCGATGACGACATCACCGAGGCGGGGGCCGGCCGGAATCTGAATCTCTTCGAAGTCGAGCTTCTGCGTCTTCTCCGCCTCGGCCGCCATCTCTTCGTAGCGGGCCAGACGCGCCTTCGACTTCGTCTGCTTCGCCTTCGGGTTCGAACGCACCCATTCGAGTTCGTCTTTCAGCCGCTTGGCGAGTTTCGCATCCTTCTTGCCCTGGACCTGAAGGCGCTCCTGCTTCTTCTCGAGGTAAGTCGAGTAGTTGCCCTCATAGGGGTAGAGATGCCCACGGTCGACTTCAGCGATCCATTCGGCAACGTGGTCGAGGAAGTACCTATCGTGGGTGATCGCGATGACAGCGCCCGGGTAAGTCTTCAGGTGCTGCTCGAGCCACAGCACCGATTCCGCATCGAGGTGGTTCGTCGGCTCGTCGAGGAGCAGCAGATCGGGCTTCTCGAGCAGAAGCTTGCACAGTGCCACACGGCGACGTTCACCCCCGGAGAGTACAGAGACGTCCGCGTCCGGCGGCGGGCACCGCAGAGCGTCCATCGCCTGTTCGAGCTGAGAGTCGAGATCCCAAGCGTCAGCGGCGTCGATGGCCTCCTGCAGCTTGCCCATCTCTTCCATGAGGGCGTCGAAGTCCGCATCGGGATCGGCCATCTCCTCGGAGATGGCATTGAAACGATCGACCTTTGCCTTGATCTCGCCGACGCCTTCTTCGACGTTGCCGAGGACGGTCTTCTCTTCATTCAGGGGCGGCTCCTGCATGAGGATGCCCACCGAGTACCCGGGGCTGAGTCGAGCTTCACCGTTGGAGGGCTGCTCGATACCCGCCATGATCTTCAGAATGGTTGATTTGCCGGCGCCGTTGGGGCCGACCATACCGATCTTCGCTCCGGGGTAGAACGACATCGATACATCGTCGAGGATGACTTTGTCACCGTGCGCTTTGCGCGCCTTGTGCATGGTGTAGATGAATTCGGCCATAGTGCACTCAGGCTATCGGTTCGGCGCACCCCAGCGCTACTTGACGCTCGGCATCCGCCGAGGATGACCGAACTTCCGCCGAGGCGGTCCGACCTGCGTTGGGGAGTGCTCAGCCTCCGCCGAGAGACGGGGCTTCACCCGAAGTGCCACCCTCGCTCGAGGTCTCCTCGGATCCGCCCTCACCGGAGGACCCATCGGTACCCTGAGAGCCGTCGGTGCCTTCTGAGCCCGCAGTCCCTTCCGCTCCCCCGGTGCTTGCCGACGCGGAGTCGTCTTCACTCGGCGCGGGGCTCTCGGTTTCACCGTCCTTGCCGTTGATGTCCTCGCCGGGCAGGTGGCCGGCACCGTTCGAGTCGCCGTCTTCGTCGCGCTTCTCGCCCTTCGGTGCTTTGACACCTTTCGGCCGTTCCACTTCGCCGAACAGGCAGGAGCCCGTCGATTCGGTGGGCTGGACGAGGTCGGCGGTGGCTTTGCCCTTCCGGATCTCGCCGACGACGCAGCCCTTGTCGGTCTTGACTCCGAACATCTTCGAAGGGACTTCATTGCCGAGCGGCGATTCGTCGATCGTCGCCTCCAGCTGTTCGGGCTCATAGCCGGCGTCGAGCATCGTGGAGAAGAACTTCTTCGTCGACGGCACCGATTCCTTGTCACCCGTCAGCGGTTTGAGTGCCTTGAGCACCTTGTCGACTTCGGCAACGGGCTTCGCCTGGGTCTGTTTGGGCTGCGGCTGCGAATCATCGGCACCGAAGCCGAGAAGCGAACACCCCGACAATGCCAGAGTCAGTGCCGCAGCACTCAGCACAGGAACAAGACGCATCTGCAACCTCGGCGAGAGGGGACGATTGACAGTCTCACTCTAGCGGATGTCACGAGCTGCGAGGCGCATCGATTCTCCAGGACTGCAAGGAATTCACGCGATCAGAAGGGCGCCGCGGCTTTTGCGGTCTCCTGTGCGATCGGATCATCTTCGGCACCGGTGTCGATGCCGGCATCGACGCCGCTCGCGGCATCGACGATGTCGCCATGATCGGTGTCGCCGTCGGATTCGGACTCCGGCGGCGTTTCTGCGGTGCCCAAGGTGTTCCAGACCGAATCATTCGATCCGGATGCCTCAGAGGTCGTCTCTCCGGCAGTCGACTGTGAGCGGTCGGCTGCTTTGGCGCGCTTGTAGTGGGCGGTTCCGTACCTCAGGTCGGGGCCGATATGCTCCGCGACCACCGTCGGCGAGATTCCGCTGCGCTCCTCGGTGGCCCATTCTCGATTCCTCAGGCTGCCCGATACGATCACCGCGGCGCCGGTGTTGAGCGACATCGCGGTATTGCTCGCCAGGTCGCCGTAGCAGTCGACTCCGAACCACGAGGTGCCGTCTGGGACGAACTCACCGGTGTTCTTGTCGACTCTCCAGTGGTTGACGGCCAACCTGAACGAGGCGCAGGCTCGCCCGGACGGCAGCGTTCGTGCGCTCGGCTCGGTGGCGATGGTGCCGGTGACGGTGATCGGGATTGCGGACATCGGTGTCTCCAAATCGGTGTGATGAAACCATACGGTCGTCTGCGTCCGCATGGATCTCCAGTGAGCCCGGTCCTTCGCTCGGGTGTCCAGAAACATGAAATGCCCTGTGGACAGAGGTTCTCCGTCCACAGGGCTTCACAGTCCGAGTCGCCCACGGGGTGTGTTCGAGTCGGAGATGCGCGTCTGCGTCTCAGCGGAGCATCTCGTATGCCCGTCGGTGCTCTCCGATGACGCTCTTCACCGAGTTGAGATACGAGCTCTGGGCGACGCGGCCGACCGCGTCTCGCAGCTTGCCGTCGACCTCGGATGCCGCCTCCTTCGCGCCTCTGGCCCGCGCCGACTTCGCCATCAGAGAGGTCACGAACGAGCCGATGCAACCGATCACGAACAGCCCGATGCTGACGATCCAACACCACGTCGGCAGGGCTCCCGAACCGATTGCGGCGACGAGGGCGGAGACGATGATGCCGAGGAGACCGATGATCGAGGCGACGAAGAAGATGATCTGCAGGGTGTGTGCCAGCGACCACCAACCGGGGCTCTGGCGAGTGATATCCACAGCCGTGACGGCCGAGTCGAGATTCTCCGACAGCTCGTCGGTGCTCTTCTTCTCTGCTTCCGCGGCCTCGTTCTGCCATGCCTGCGGCATGGTCGACACGGATTCTGCGATGAGTTCGTGCGCCATGAGCCGGACGTGGGAGCTCTGCGCCTTCGTCGTCGCCGGCACCGAAGCGCGGACGAGCTCGTCTCTGTCCTGACCGTGCTTGGCGCCCAGCGGATCGGGCGCATTGCGCTGGGCCCACGCGAGGATGGGATACCCGGTCTTGCGGTAGGAACGGCGGATGTAATCATCGTGCACGGTCTGTGCCACGGCTTCGACACCGGCGGCTTCCGACATCGTCTCGACCAGTCGGGATGCGCCGGCCAATTCGTCCGGCGAGGAGACCGGTTCCCCGAGCTCCTTCCGGATCCGATTGGCCATCGCCTGCATATCAGCCAACAGCCTCTCGGCCGCTGCGTCGTTCGAGTCGACGGTGTCGGCGAGGATGCTGCGGATCTCCGGGATGCCCTCTCGGGTCACGGCCGAGGAGATGCGCACATTCGTCTCGCTCAGCCCATCCTCGTTGAGCAGCTGGCGCAGATGGTCGGTTGCGGCCTTCTGCTCCTCCGGACTGAGTTTGTCGATCTGGTTGAGGACGACGACCATGTTCGCACTGTTCTCGGCGAGTTTGGTCAGGTACTCGGAGTGCAGCGAGAAGTCGGCGTACTTCTGTGGGTCGACGACCCAGAACACGACGTCGACGAGTCCCACCAGACGATCCGACTCGACACGGTGTTCCACTGCCGTGGAGTCGTGGTCGGGCAGGTCGAGCAGGATCAGTCCGTGCAGGCGTCTCTGATCGTCGCCGTCGAGCGCGGACTCGCGCCAGGTGCGGCTGCGTTCGGGCACGTGCAGCCAGTCGAGGACATCGTTTCCGCCCTCGCCCCAGACGCATGCGGTCGGTCGTGAAGTCGTCGGCCTGCGCACACCGACACGGGCGATCTCGAGACCGGCCACTGCGTTGAACAGTGAGGATTTGCCGGAGCCCGTCGACCCTGCGAAGGCCACGACGGTGAAGTCCTCACCCAGGCCCAGGCGGTCTTCCGCCCGGTCGAGCAGATTCTGAGCATCGGTGCGAACTTCTCCGCCGAGCTTGTCCTCACTCAGCGACAGGGCGTGTGAGATGCCTTCGGCGAGACGCCGGATCTCGGTCTGTGCGGAACTGTTCACAATGCCACCTCAAGTCGTTCACCGGAGGCGCGCAGGGCGCCCGCTTGCCGCGCCGGTACCGCGGATAGTCTCAGTGCGTTGTCGAAAGGAGTACGGCAGCCCGCCACGATGCCCACAGCCGCGTCGAGGAAGCGCTGTCGGATCGATGCGATGAGACCGGCCGCCTCGTCGGCTCCGAAGATCGTCTCCGCAAGATTGAGTGCGACTCCTGCCCCTTGTCGGGTGCTCTGCCCGCCATCGCTGGCGCTCCGCGGATCCCAGAAGGCCGCGTATTCGACGACGGCGCAGACGCCTGCAACGCCGAAGGACAGGATTCGGGCCTTGGACTTCTTGCCCTGACCGATATCGCGCACGAGCGCGTTGACTTCGTCCGACCACGTGCTCACCGCCGATTTCACTGAGTCCTCGAGCCCCGCGGCCACCGTGCGCAGTTCGGGTTGATCTTCGATGAGCGCTGCACCTGCAGCGGTGTTTCGCCATTCGGCATTGACTTCATCGACCACGTCGATGGCCTGTTCGCGCAGCGACACAGCCGCGCTGCGCAGGATGGCGACATGCAATGGAGTGGCCGCGTCATGTTTGCCGGTCACTGCGGCGGAGATGCGATCGCGCATTCGAGCCATCGTCGGCTCCAGTCCGCGGAAGAGCTGGCCTGTGCCCACGAAGTCCTGCCAGCGAGCATTGACCTCTCCGTGGAGGACCCGTCCGTCGGAGAAGACTTCGGCGAGTCCGGATTGAGCCGATCGGAAGCTCTTCTCCACTGAGCCGACCAGGGCGATGTGGGCCTGTTCCTGAGTTTCGGCGAAGTCGGCGAGCTCCCTGACCCGTGCGGGCAGGGCAGCGATCGCACCCGTCAGCGTGCGATTGCGGATGCGTTCGAGTGAGGTGCCCTCCGTGCCGACTTGAGAGATCCAGGAGCGAATAGGGTAGATCGCCGCATGAGGCAGCAGACCGTCTTCCAGCTCGAGCTCGGCGACGGAGAAGATCGGTGAGTTCGCCAGTCCTGCATCGGCGAGAAGACTCGACAGGTGATGCCTGACTTCGCGGTTGGCTTCGGGCGGAACCCGATCGAGAACGATGGCCACCGAAGTGCTTCGCGCAGCGGCCGTCTTCAACAGGGCCCACGGGGCGGCATCGGCGTACCGGTTCGCCGTTGTCACGAAGAGCCACAGGTCGGCGCTGAGCAGAACCCTGCGCGAGAGCGCACGGTTCGTCTCCGAGATGGAGTCGATGTCCGGACAGTCGAGGATGGCAGTGCCCGCTTCGATGTTCTCATCTGCGATGAGCACGACTCCGGGCATGGCCGACTGAGGATCGGAGCTGCGCGGCAGGTCAGGCAGGTAATGCTCTGATTCGAAGAACTTCGCATCGGCGGGGTTGAAGATGACGACCGGGTTGCCCGTCGTCGGTCGACGCACGCCGGCAGGACTGACATTGCGCCCTACGAGGGAGTTGACCAGTGTCGATTTGCCGGCACCTGTCGACCCGCCCACGGCGATGAGGAACGGAGTCCGCGAACGATTGATCCGCGGCAGCACGTAGTCGTTGAGTTCCGCAGTCAGTGTCGAGTGTGCTGTGCGAGCGTCGGCGAAGTCTTCGCTGCGCAGGGTGAAGCGCGTCTCCGAAACTCGCTTGACGATATCGTTCAACGCTTGGCCGACCGGCGGCGTCACGGCGCTCTTGCTCTCAGTCATCACGCCTCCACTCTCTATGTTTTCCCAGCTCGGCACCAACTGCCACGCCGTATCGGCGCGGAATTGCTCGGCACCGACGCCGATCGACCGGACCTGCGGGATCGGCGGATGCGAGCATGAGAAGCGCCCCCGGCGGGGCTCGAACCCGCGACCTACCGCTTAGAAGGCGGTTGCTCTATCCGACTGAGCTACGGAGGCTCAAATATCGTAACCGATGCCCGGATGAGAACAGAAAGCGGCCCCGGTTCGGTGCGGACTGTCTCGTCCGTCGCCTCGAACCGGGGCCGACGCTGCCGTGAAAGCTCGGCAGGAACATCTCAGTAGTGACGGGCTGCGTTCTCCATCGACTTCCTCACCGTCACGAATGACACGGCCACCACTCCCGTCATCGCAAGAATGACTGCCACGGCCTCGATCCCGAATGCGAAGTCGACGATGATCGGGAAGAATCCTGCGAGCATGAAGCCCAGCAACGCGACAAGCGTGAGTGCCGTGGCAACAGAGAAGAGCTTTGCACCATTCATTGTCTGTCTCCTTCGATCGATGCATCCGATGGAGAAAGACTAACGCCAGATGAGACTCACGTCACTGAGAATTTCAGAAGAATTCGTCTCAGGCTTCGCTTCGAGCGTCGATCGCCTTCTCCAGGCGTTCGAGTTTGCCGTCGATCTCGCCGGTGTAGCCGGGACGGATATCGGCCTTGACCACCAGTGATACCCGAGTGCCGAACTGGCCGACAGCCTCGGTGGCCTCTTTGATGACCGCGAAGACCTCGTCCCATTCGCCTTCGATGGTCGTGAACATCGAGTCCGTCCGGTGCGGCAGACCGGAATTGCGAACGATCTCGACAGCCGCTGCCACGGCATCGTGGACCGAGGCGTCGGCCCCTTCTCCCCCACTGGGAGCGACTGAGAAAGCTGCGAGCATGATGGTGGTCCCTTCTGTCCGGTCCGGTGGGGAGCCGATCGGCTCCCCACCGGTTCATCTGTCTGGATTGCGGTCGAACGACTCGGCTCAGGCCTGAGCGGGCACTGTCACGATGAGCGAGTCACCCTGCCCGCCGCCTCCGCAGAGTGCGGCGATACCCGTGCCGCCGCCTCGGCGCTGGAGTTCGAGGGCAAGGGTGAGGACGACCCGGGCTCCCGAGGCACCGATCGGGTGGCCCAGTGCGACGGCGCCGCCGTTGACGTTGACCTTGTCCTCGTCGATGCCGAGGTCCTTGGCGCTGGCCAGGCCGACGGCGGCGAAGGCTTCGTTGATCTCATAGAGGTCGAAGGAATCGGCTGCGACGCCTTCGCGTTCGGCAGCGACCTTGATCGCCTGTGAGGGCTGGTGCTGGAGAGTCGAGTCCGGACCGGCGGTCCAGGCATGCGAACGGATCTCGGCGAGGATCGGAGCGCCGAGCTCTTCGGCCTTCTCACGCGACATGACGACGACAGCGCAGGCTCCGTCGGAGATCTGTGAAGCGTTGCCCGCGGTGATCGTTCCGTCCTTCTGGAAGGACGGCCGCAGCTTGGACAGGGACTCGGCCGTCGTGTCAGGACGCACACCCTCGTCTGCGGAGATGGTGACAGCGCCCTTGCGCGAGCTGATGGTCACTGGCACGATCTCATTCTCGAAGGCACCGGCCTTCTGTGCCGCCGCCGCGCGCTGGTGCGAACGAGCGGAGAACTCATCCTGCTCAGCGCGCGAGAACTCGCGGTCACCGGCATTGGCCTCTTCGGTCAGTCCGCCCATGGCCTGATCGGTGAATGCGTCCCAGAGTCCGTCGTAGTCCATATGGTCCTTGGCGACGACATCACCGTACTTGTACCCCGAACGCGATTTCATCAGCATGTGCGGGGCCTGGCTCATCGATTCCTGCCCGCCCGCCACGACGACGTCGTACTCGCCGGCTCGGATCAGCTGAGCCGCTTGGGTGATCGTGTTGATTCCCGACAGGCACAGCTTGTTGACCGACACAGCCGGAACGGACATCGGAATGCCGGCTTTGACTGCCGCCTGTCGACCGGGGCCCTGACTGTTGCCGGCCTGCAGAACCTGGCCCATGATCACGTAGTCGACGTCGGAGCCCTGAATGCCGGCACGATCGAGTGCCCCGGCGATGGCTTCGGCGCCGAGCTCGACGGCACTGAGTTTCGACAGCTCTCCCTGCAGTCGCCCGAACGGTGTGCGCGCTCCGGCGACGATCACTGCATCAGCCATATTTCCTCCTCGGATATCCGCGCTGCGGACGCGTGTCCGCAACACGTATGCATTTCGACATCCACCAGCCTAGTCGAGGCCCATGTGGCCTGCATCACGGGGTCCGCGCGGCCATGGATCAAGCCCTCGTCCACATTCTCGCATTCGCACCCAACACTCATGGAGTCTCCGTTAGAGTAGGACGAGGACAGCCTAAGAACACCCCCTTTCCAAGATGACAGGAGTTCGCTTCAGTGACGCCCACCGAAGAATTCCGCACAGCGATGCGCGGCTACGAGAAGAGTGAAGTCGATTCGCGACTGCAGCAGCTGCGCACCGAGGTCGAGTCGGTCCGCAAGGCCCTGGCCGATGCGCGCAGTCAGGTCATCAATGCAGATCGGGCGAAGTTGCAGATCGCCGGTGAGCTCTCCGAAGCCAAAGCACAGCTGAAGAAGGCTGCCAACGACAATGCAGAGGCGGCAGGGCCTCCCGGAAGCCGCATCGACCATCTTCTCAAGATCGCCGAGTCGCAGGCCCGCGAGACCCTGGCTCAGGCCAATTCCGATGCCGAGACGATTCGGAACAAGGCCCGCGCCGAGGCGGCGTCCGCTCGCGCTCGGATGCACACCGAGAGCAACGACACACTGTCCAATGCGCGCTCGGAAGCCGATGCAATCATCTCCTCGGCCGAGCTGCGCGCCGAAGAGACGATCAAAGCCGCTGAGAAACGCGCAGCCGAGCTCAGCGCAACCACCGAACGCGAGACCAACCAGGCCAAGGAAGCGAATGCCGCTTCCGCCAAGGAGGCTCGCGAGAGCCTTGATCTCGAGCTCTCCGAACTGCGGGCGACCGCTGAGAAGGAAGCTGCGGATCTGCGTGCCGAGGCCAAGACCGAGGCAGAGGAGACAGTGGCGGCTGCTCAGGCGCAGGCCGATGAGCTGCTCAAGTCCGCGAAGGCACGCGACGAGGCATCGAAGAAGGCCGGAAACGCCTTCGACGTCGAGCTCGCGAACAAGCGCAAGGAAGCCGAGACCGAACGCAAGAAGCGCTACGAAGAGGCTCAGGTCGAGAACAAGAAGCTCGTCGAAGAGGCTCAGGCACGCGCAGCGAAGGCCGACACCGAGGCCAAGGAAGCTGCCGAGCGTGCGGAGCAGACTCGCACCGACGCAGTGAAGAAGGCCGACGAGATCATCGCCGACGGAAAGTCCCGCGCACAGACGCTCATTGCGGAAGCTCGCGCCACCGCCGAGGCGACCATTGAGGAATCCGCGGCAGAGGCCAAACGCAATGTCGCCTCCGCACAGTCGCAGGTCGATCTGCTCACGAAGCAGCGCAAGACGATCACTGCTCAGCTCGATCAGCTCCGTTCGCTGTTCGCTATGCCCGGAGTCATGGGCGGCGACTCAGTGGATCCGGCGAAGGCCGAATCGGCGTCTCACGCCACCGAGCAGATCGCCGACGGTCAGGAGCTCGAAGACCTGCTGGCCGACGATGACTCGTCGGATGCGCCCAAGACCGATGACTCCGCGAAGTCGACCGATGACGCAGCATCGCACGACGCCGAAACCTCGAAGTCCGGATCCGCCTCGGGCGGGGGTTCGAAGTCGACCGGTCCTGCGAAGAACGATGGTGCCAGAGCCGAGGGCAACGGCCCTGCGAAGGCTTCCGACGAGTCGGCCGAAAGCTCGAAGTCGACTCCTGCTTCGAAGAACGCTGCGGAGTCGAACGCTGACTCTGCCGCTGATGAGAAGGACACGGCAGGCGAAGATCTGCCCAACGGCGCCACCGACGAGGACACGATCTCGATCAACGCTCAGGTCTCCGGCTCGAAGGACAACTCGAAGACCTCGCGCTCGCGCAACTCGCTGCGCTGAGATCGATTGAGTCGAGACCGACCGGGTCCAGCACGATTGATCTGAGACCGACCGAATCGATGATGACGATGGGACCCGCTGATGCGGGTCCCATCGTCATTGTGAGGCACGTTGGCTGACTGAGGTCTCAGTCGACTCCAGCCCTGTTGACGACAGCCCGGAGATCATCTGACCTCACCGGAAGCGGTCGAAGCAGTGCTGGTGCCAGTGCCGTCTGCTTTCGACCCCGATCTCGATTCCGTGGGGAGCATCCTGACGCCACGCAACGACATGGCTCGAGGCGGCACTGACATCCCGGCCACATCCAGGACAGACATAGACCTTTCCGGATTCGTTTCCCTTCACGGTCTGCACGGACCAGGTTCCGTCCGGCAGTGAACGGCTTGTCCTCATGCCTGCCACAGAGTCGGACAGATCGCGGGGAGACTGCTGCCATTTGTTCTTGCGACGCGAGGATGAAGATCGTGGCATTGAGTCATTGTCTCACGTAGGCTGAAGCGCGTGCGTCTAGTCATTGCCCAATGCTCCGTTGATTATGCCGGTCGTCTGACCGCCCACCTTCCGATGGCCACCCGCCTCATCATGCTCAAGTCCGACGGCTCGGTGCTCATCCATTCCGACGGCGGTTCCTATAAGCCGCTGAACTGGATGACTCCCCCGTGTACGGTTCGGCATATCGAGCCCGACGCCGAGCAGGCCGAGGCCGGCCTGACGGAGCTGTGGGAGGTTTCCCAGACGAAGACCGGTGACCGTCTCGTCATCTCCATCGCCGAGGTCCTCGCTGACGACTCCTATGAGTTCGGGGTCGATCCCGGGCTGGTCAAGGACGGGGTCGAAGCGCATCTGCAGGAACTGCTCGCCGAACATATCGAGACCCTCGGCGAGGGCTACAGTCTGGTGCGCCGCGAGTACATGACCGCGATCGGTCCGGTGGACATCTTGGCTCGTGACGACGGACAGAAGTCTGTGGCGGTGGAGATCAAGCGCCGCGGCGATATCGACGGTGTCGAACAGCTCACCCGCTATCTCGAGCTGATGAATCGCGATCCACTGCTGAGCCCAGTCAACGGAGTCTTCGCTGCTCAGGAGATCAAACCGCAGGCACGCACTCTCGCTGAGGACCGGGGCATCCGCTGCGTCGTTCTCGACTACGATGCCCTCCGCGGAATGGACGACCCCGAGACCCGCCTCTTCTGATCACCCACGATCAGCCGGCGGATCAGCCCACGGTCAACCTGCGGGATGGCCGGCCACCAACTCCAGCGTCGCCGATCAACCCGCGGGAAAGCCGGCCACTCACTTCAGCCGCGCCGATCAAGCCGAGCCGTGTCGCTCCCTTCGTGCAGCGTCCGTAGCTCCTCAGCGCGGGCCCACACCGTCGATCAAGGCGGACAGCGTCTATCGCCCCGTCTACGGAACGACTTGCGCTGTCCGCCTTGATCGAGCGTCAGGATCACGCTTCGCGACGGCTGTCGTCCATGACTAGTCGTCGTCGCACTGACTCTCCGATCCGCAGGAAGAGGTCGGCGGAGAAGAGATCGCTCCACCGGACACGGAAGACCAACCAGCCCTCGTTGCGCAGCGCATACTCGCGGCGCCGTTCACGTTCGAAAGTCACTTGCGGATCCGCTCCGTCGAGGTGGTACTTTCCTGCACCATCGAACTCTGCGATGACCTTCGCCCGTCTATTGGCGAAATCGGTACGGCCCAAGTGTTTGCCGGCTCCATCGCGAATGTCGACCTGCGGCTCGAACCCCGGAATCGAATGCTCGACTAACCGCACCGCGCAGATCGACTCAGCGACGCTCTCGCGGCGTGCATCGACATTCTCCAATACCTTGACGATCTTCCGTGTGCCTGTGCGAACAGGATGCGCTTCACTGAAGGAACGCATCTGTTCGACGGTCACGACCGAGCTGCGCACCGCTGCATCGAGCGCCGCGACAGAGAATGCGAGCGGACAGTCCCGAGCAATGTCGAGCAGCGTCTGCAGGACCGTCGTCACCGGGATCCCATCGACGAACTCGTACCCTGCACGATCTGAGACGCGTCGCCGCACAAGCATCTTCGCCAGACGAACTCCGCTGCGCGGACTCACCGATTCGGCGAAGACATCGTCCCGCTCGACGTATGGAATCGGAAGGCCGTGAACGATGAGTGCACTGCGGTGAGAGAATACTGCGTCCGGAGGCAGGCGATCGACGTACGACCGGACGAGGATTCTCAGATCCTCCACGCGTTTGCGCAGGCCCGTCGACTCTATCGGCAGTGTGGTTGTGGGAGCCGCGGCTATCGCACTGACGAAACTGTGCGCCGGATCAGAACATTCTGCGGTGACAACATATCGCCCTCGTTCCAATCGTCGCAGACAGCATCGCTCGGCAGCTCTGATCCGATGACAGTCCCACCCGGCCTCGAGCAGTGCGGCAGTCGACAGACATCTATACATGCCTTCAAGCATGCGTGACGAGACGCGGGAGAACCAGGATGAGAAGTCGGGCTGTGGACAACCCTCGACTCTTCCACACAGACCGCATCGTCACGAGGAACGGCCGACGTGCAGGACCGCGGAACCACCGCGCAGGCCCTCGAACGGCGGTCGGCCGCAGTCGCCGTTCAAGGCGAAGCGCGAATTCCGCGCCGTTTACCTATCGACAGACGAGGGCGACCTTGAACGAGAGAGCGAACCTCGGACAGACGGGGGCCGGCTTAAACGAGCGCGACGACTACCGAAAACCGACGACCGACTTGCACGAACGAGGCAAATCCTGACTGCCAGGGTCCGCGGGGTTCGTCGAGTGAGAGAACTAGTCGAAGCTGAGGACGTCGCGCTTCTCGACGCGTTCGATGTCGACACCGAGGGCGCGAAGATTGTCGACGAAATTCTCGTAGCCGCGTTCGATGTGATCGATTCCCGATACCTCGGTGACACCCCCGGCCCGGAGGGCGGCCATGACCAAGCCCGCTCCCGCGCGAATGTCGGAGGCTTCGACTTCGGCACCGGAAAGACTCTCGCTGCCGGTCACGAGCGCATGGTTGCCATCGATGCGGACCTTCGCACCGAGGCGGGCGATCTCCTGCACGAAGCGCCAGCGCGCTTCGAACAGATTCTCAGACAGCAGACCGATACCGTCGGACACCGAGTTCAACGCGATGACGAACGGCTGCAGATCCGTCGGGAAGCCCGGGAACGGCATGGTGGCCACCCGGATGGCATGAGGACGCGAGGCGCCGAGGACGCGGAATCCCTTGCCCTGCGCTCCGTCACCGAGGATGATCTCGCCGAGGTCTTCGACCGTGGCGCCCGAATCCCGAAGCTTCATTCCGATATTGGGCATGATGTCGAGCCCGACTCCGCGTACGGTCACATCGCCCGCGCTCAATGCGGCGCCGAAGGCGAAGGTTCCGGCGACGATGCGGTCGCCGACGGTGCGGTGGGTGACCGGCTGCAGCGATTCGACACCGGTGATGGTGAGGTCAGAGGTGCCGATCCCCTCGATCTGCGCCCCCATCTCGACGAGCATCGTACAGATGTCGACGATCTCGGGTTCGCGCGCGGCGTTGGCGATGGTCGTGGTGCCGTGGGCGAGAGTCGCTGCCATAACGAGGTTTTCGGTGGCTCCCACGGAGGGGAACTCGAGGACGATCTCGGTACCGCGCAGACCCGTCGGAGCCTCTGCGACGAAATAGCCGTGGTCGAGGTGGACGACAGCGCCCAGGGCTTCGAGACCGGCCTGATGCATGTCGAGTCCCCGAGATCCGATGGCGTCACCGCCGGGAAGAGCCACATGTGCGGCTCGCATCCGTGCGGTCAGCGGGCCGAGGACGGAGATCGAAGCCCGCATTGCGCGGACGAGTTCGTAGTCGGCTTGGATGCCGACTTCGGCGGGGACGTCGATGCTCACGACGCCGTCTTCAGCGACATAGTCGACCTCGCAGCCGAGGCGGACGAGCAGCTCGACCATGATCCGCACGTCGAGGATGGCCGGGACGTTGGTGATGGTTGTGCGTCCCACGGCGAGGAGGCTCGCGGCCATCAGTTTGAGGACGCTGTTCTTGGCGCCTCTGACATCGATGGTTCCCGCCAACTGTGCGGGCCCGGTCAAGCGGAAGACATCCATTAAGTGAAACGTCCCATCGTCGGATTGAAGCCAGGAGGTGATGATTCGAGCCACGAAGCCATCGTGGACAGGGATTCGGTGTCCATTGCCAGAGACACGGAACGTGGACGACCGTCCGCCTTGCCATATGAGCAGTCGACGACGACCGCTTCGGGCAGAACCGAATACTGCTCACCGGAGGTGGGCTTGCGCCGGACGAGGATGTCGAGATCCGCGCGCGGCAATCGGAACGCGGCTCGCCGCGTCAGTGCAAAGACCGGATACCAGTCCAGTGAAGTGACCGAGAACACGGCCACGCCCAAACGCCAACGTGGGCGAGAAGAATACTCCTCGCCCACGTTGATGGAACAGTCAAAGGCACCCGAGAGCTTCGAGATCGACCTGCGTCGGATCGTGACGACCACGATCAGAGCAAGCGCGAGTCCTACCAACGAGAGCAGAACGATCAGCAGGACAGAAGGGTTCACGGTTGCCAGTGTAACCTGCGGATCAGAGAAGTTCGGCCTGATCAGCGGCAATGATCACACGGTTGTTCTCCACCGAGAGGAATCCGCCATCGGCTTTGACCCTGATGGTGTCCTCTCCCGGGGTGAGAATCCGTGCTTCGCCGTCGGCGACGACACCCAGCACGGGCTCGTGGCCCGGCAGGATGCCGATCTCGCCGTCGAGGGTACGGGCGATGACGCGTTTGGCCTCACCGACCCATACCTCGCGATCAGCGGCCACGACATTCACTTCGAGCGTCGCCATGGCTTACTTCTGCATCTCTTCGTAGTTGCGCATAACGTCGTCGAGGCCGCCGACGTTGAAGAATGCCTGCTCCGGGATGTGGTCGACTTCGCCGGAGCAGATCTTCGAGAAGCCTTCGATCGTGTCGGCCAGCGGCACAGTCGAACCGGGAACCTGAGTGAACTTCTCCGCGGTGTAGGTGTTCTGCGAGAGGAACTGTTCAATGCGACGTGCACGGTGAACGACGAGCTTGTCCTCTTCACCCAGTTCGTCGACACCGAGGATGGCGATGATGTCCTGCAGCTCCTTGTTCTTCTGCAGAATCGCCTTGACCTCGTTGGCCACGCGGTAGTGCTCGTCACCGACGATCAGCGGATCGAGGATGCGCGAGGACGATGCGAGCGGGTCGATCGCCGGGTACAGACCGCGCGAAGCGATGTCACGGCTGAGCTCCGTGGTCGCGTCGAGGTGGGCGAATGTCGTCGCAGGCGCCGGGTCGGTGTAGTCATCGGCGGGAACGTAGATCGCCTGCATCGACGTGATCGAGTGACCACGCGTCGAGGTGATGCGCTCCTGCAGCAGACCCATCTCGTCAGCCAGGTTGGGCTGGTAGCCCACGGCCGAGGGCATGCGACCCAGCAGGGTCGAGACCTCGGAACCGGCCTGGGTGAAACGGAAGATGTTGTCGATGAACAGCAGCACGTCCTGGTTCTGCACATCGCGGAAGTACTCCGCCATGGTCAGCGCCGACAGCGCCACGCGCAGACGGGTGCCTGGCGGCTCGTCCATCTGGCCGAACACCAGCGCGGTGTCCTTGAAGACTCCGGCCTCATCCATTTCCATGATGAGGTCGTTGCCCTCACGGGTACGCTCGCCCACACCCGCGAACACCGAGGTGCCCGAGTGGTTGTGCGCGATACGGAAGATCATCTCCTGGATGAGGACGGTCTTGCCGACGCCGGCGCCGCCGAACAGACCGATCTTTCCACCCTGGACATAGGGGGTCAGGAGGTCGATGCTCTTGATGCCGACTTCGAGGATCTCGGTCTTGGACTCGAGTTCGTCGAAAGCCGGAGCCTGACGGTGGATGGGCCACCGCTCGGAGATCTCCAGCTCCTCGCCGTCGGCGAGGTTGAGGCAGTCACCGGTGGTGTTCCACACGTGGTGTTTGGTCACGTCTCCGACGGGAACGGAGATCGGTGCGCCGGTGTCGACGACTTCCTGGCCGCGGACGAGTCCGTCGGTCGGCTGCAGCGACACTGCGCGGACCAGTCCGTTGCCCAGGTGAAGTGCGACCTCGAAGGTCAGCTTCCTGGTTCCCTCTGACAGGTCCACTGACGTGGTCAGTGCGTTGTAGATCTGGGGCACGGAGTCGAGCGGGAACTCGATGTCGACAACCGGGCCGATGACTCGGGAAATCCGGCCGAGGGCAGTGCCCTGTGCCGGAGAGGTTTCCGTTGCTGTGGCAGTCATGGTCTCTTTCTCTCTGCTCTCGCCGGTCAGTCGCCGGCTGCCGATGCCGCGAGGGCATCCGCCCCACCGACGATCTCGGTGAGTTCCTGGGTGATTTCCGCCTGGCGAGCCGTATTGGCCAACCGGGTGTAGGTCTTGATGAGATCATCCGCATTGTCCGTGGCCGTCTTCATCGCTGCCTGACGTGATGCCTGTTCCGAGGCCGAAGCGCTCAGGAGGGCCGACAGAATGCGCGAATCGATGTACCGCGGTAGCAGTGCGTCCAGGACGGCCTCTGCACTCGGTTCGAACTCATAGAGAGGGAACGCGGGCGCATCGGTCGGACCTGCGGACTGTCCGCCCGTCGTCGCCTCATCGGCGTCGACAACCTCCAGCGGCAGCAGTCTCCGATATTCCGGATCATGCGTGACGCTGGAGACGAACTTCGTGAACACGATGTAGATCTCATCGACACCCGAGTCCTCGGACTCCGGATCAAAGTTCTCCAACAGAGCTTCGCCGATCTCCCGGGCGACCTCAGCCGTCGGATTCTCGGAGATTCCTGTCCAGGACTTCTCGATCTTGCGATCACGGAAGGTGTAGTAGTTCTTGGCCTTGCTGCCGATCGTGAACAGGTCGACGCTCTTGCCCTCGTTGCGCAGCAGCCGAATGAGCTCCTCGGCTTCGCGCAGCAGGTTCGCCGAATAGGCACCGGCGAATCCGCGGTCGGGTCCGATCACGAGGACGGCCGCGTGCTTGACGTTGTCCGACTCCGTGGTGAGAACGTGGTCCACGTTCGACTCGCTGGCCACTGCCGACACGGCCCGGGTCAGGGCGTTCGCGTACGGGCCTGCGGCCTGCGAGCGGGCAATGGCCTTCTGAATCCGCGAAGCAGCGATGAGTTCCATCGCCTTGAAGATCTTCCTCAAGGACTGAGTCGAGCGGATCTTCTGTTTGAAGACCCTCTGCTGGGCTCCCATCAGTTCTTCCTTTCGCCGTTACGGAACAGGTTCAACGCTTCTGCCGAACGATCTGCTCCTGCTCGACCTCGTCGGAGGACGCGGCTGCGGTGTCTTCGCTGCCGGCCTTCGAACCGCTCTGGTCCGAGCTGGCGAAGTTCTGGGTGAACTCGGCCAGGACGCTCTTCAGCTCTTCGGTCGTGTCGTCGTCGAGCTTCAGCGTCTCACGGATGGTCGTGAAGATACCGGTCTTGCGCTCGATGTGATCGTGCAGTTCGGACTCGAAGCGGAGCACGTCGTCGACAGGGATCTCGTCGAGGTAGCCGTTGGTTCCGGCGAAGATCGACACGGTCTGCTTCTCGAACGGCATCGGGGCGTACTGACCCTGCTTGAGCAGTTCGGTCAGACGCGCGCCACGGGCCAGATCGCGCTTGGTCGCGTCGTCGAGATCGGATGCGAACATCGCGAAGGCTTCGAGCGAACGGTACTGGGCCAGCGAGATCTTCAGCGTGCCCGAAACTCCCTTGAGAGCCTTCGTCTGAGCGGCACCACCGACTCGAGACACGGACACACCGACGTCGACAGCGGGACGCTGACCGGCGTTGAACAGATCGGACTGCAGGAAGATCTGGCCGTCGGTGATCGAGATGACGTTGGTCGGAATGAACGCACCGACGTCATTGGCCTTCGTCTCGATGATCGGCAGACCGGTCATCGAACCGCCGCCGAGCTCATCAGAGAGCTTCGCACAGCGTTCCAGCAGACGCGAGTGCAGGTAGAAGACGTCGCCGGGGTAGGCTTCACGGCCCGGCGGACGACGCAGAAGCAGGGACACGGCGCGGTAGGCCTCAGCCTGCTTCGACAGGTCGTCGAACACGATGAGGACGTGCTTGCCGTCGTACATCCAGTGCTGGCCGATAGCGGATCCGGAGTAAGGAGCCAGGTACTTGAAGCCTGCAGGGTCCGAGGCAGGCGAAGACACGATGGTCGTGTACTCGAGCGCTCCGGCCTCTTCCAGCGAACGGCGAACGCCGGCGATGGTCGAGCCCTTCTGACCGACGGCCACGTAGATGCAGCGGACCTGCTTCTTCGGGTCTCCGGTCTCCCAGTTGGCCTTCTGGTTGATGATCGTGTCGATCGCCAGAGCGGTCTTACCGGTCTTGCGGTCACCGATGACCAGCTGACGCTGGCCACGGCCAACGGGGATCATCGCGTCGATGCTCTTGTAACCGGTCTGGAGAGGCTCACGCACTTCCTGGCGGTCCATGACGCCGGCGGCCTGGAGCTCGAGCTCACGGCGGCCGACGGTCTCGATATCGCCGAGTCCGTCGACGGGACGACCCAACGGATCGACGACACGGCCGAGGTAGCCGTCGCCGACCGGAATCGAGAGGACCTCGCCGGTGCGGTACACGTTCTGCTCTTCGGCGATTCCGGAGAACTCACCGAGGATGACGACGCCGATCTCGCGTTCGTCAAGGTTCTGTGCCAGGCCCAGCGTGCCGTCTTCGAACCGCAGGAGTTCGTTGGCCATGGTGCCGGGCAGGCCCGAAACGTGAGCGATACCGTCACCAGCGGTGACGACCTTGCCGACCTCGGTCTTTTCCGAGCTCTCCGGGTTGTACGAATCAACGAACTTCCCGAGAGCGTCCCGGATCTCTTCCGGGCGAATTGTCAGTTCCGCCATCTGGTTTCCCTGCTTCCTTTACTCAAATCTTGCGTCCGACGACCGGTGGGCCGCCGATGCCGGAGAAGCCGGCCACTAGTGTCAACCTGCGAGCTTGCGCTGCACATCGGCCAGTCGATCGGCCACGGTCGAGTTCATCATCTCGTCGCCGACCTGCACCCGGACTCCCCCGAGAACATCGGGGTCGACCTGGACATTGAGGACGAGTTCGCGACCATAGCTGGCCGACAATGCCGCCTGCAGCCTATCGGTCTGCGACTCGCTCAGAGGTCTGGCGACGGTGACGTCCGCAACCGACCGCTGCTGGCGGGCGGCGAGGATATCGCTGTACTGGTCGAGCGCCTTCGCCACGCGGAGTCCGCGCGGGTGCAGAGCTGCCTGTTCGACCAGCTTGATGGTGTCTGGCTGTGCCTTGCCGGTAAGCAGGTCGGAGACGAGAGCACGCTTGCTCTCATCGGTGGCCTGCGAGTCAAGCGCGCGGGACAGCTCGTGGTTGGATTCAAGCAGACGCGCGAAGCGGAAGATCTCCTCTTCGACCTGTCCCAGCTTCCCGTCGGCCTGTGCGGCAGCAGCGATCGCTGTCACACCGGCGACTTCGAGGCTGGTGACGAGGTCCTGGGTCCGCGCCCAACGATGACCGACGGCCTTGTCGCTGATACGCAGAACCGCATCCGTGATCCGAGTCGAGAACAGAGTCCGCAGCAGCTGCTGCTTCCTCTCGGCCGACTCGGAGGAGTCTGCCAGAGCCTTGCGCAGTCCGACATTCTCGGCGAGGACGCCGACGAGTGCCAGAGTCTCCTCACCGATCTGTCGGGGGTCTCCCCCGGAGATCTCGGAATTCGCGGTCTCGAGGACGGCCTGCAGGGACAATCTGCTCGACTGGAGCATCACGCCCCCTTGACCGGCTGCGCGGACGAGTTGGACTCGAGATCGGAGATGAAGCGATCAACCACATTGGCCGAACGCTGGTCATCGAGGAGTGATTCACCGACGATGCGCGATGCCAGGTCCGTGGCAAGAGTGCCGACCTCGGAACGCAGCTGCACCATGGCGGACTGACGTTCGGCGTCGATCTGGGTCTGTGCCTGAGCGATGATGCGATCAGCCTCGGAGTGAGCCTGGGCCTTCATGTCGGCGATGATCTGGGCGCCTTCTTCCTGAGCCTCGGCGCGCAGTCGTGCAGCTTCGGCACGACCGTCGGCGAGCTGCTTCTGATACTCGGCCAGAGCCTGATCGGCTTCGGCCTGCACCTTCTCGGCCTTCTCAATTCCACCCTGGATGCGCTCAGCGCGCTCGTCGAGGGTCTTGTTGAAGGCGGGAAGGACGTACTTCCAGACAACCAGGAAGACGATCAGCAGACAGACGGCACTCCAGACGATGTCGTACAGCGCCGGGAGAAGCGGGTTCTCCGCGGAGGCGACGATGTTTACCGGAGTCATCTTTCAGTCCTCTTCGAGATCAGGGCAGGAAGAACGGGGTGGCGATACCGATGAGGGCCAGGGCCTCGATCAGAGCGATACCGAGGAACATGTTTCCGCGCAGGGCGCCGGCCATTTCGGGCTGACGGGCGGTTCCCTCGATGGTCTTGCCGATGACGATGCCGACACCGACACCGGGGCCGATTGCGGCGAGGCCGTAGCCGATGGTGCTGAGGCTACCGGTGATCTCAACTGCAGCGAGCGTATCCATAGGATGCTTTTCCTTTCATATGGCAGCCGGGTGGTTGGCCCGGCTTTGTAACACTAGGGGGTTACAGACTGGGTGCGATCTCAGTGTTCGTCCGAGATCGCGGCATTGATGTACACACAGGACAGAAGAGCGAAGATGTAGGCCTGCAGCACGACGATGAGCATCTCGAGAATGAAGACGAACATGCCGCCGGCGAAGGTGACGATGCCGAAGAACTGGAATCCGTTGGCGGCGTCGAAGAGGAAGAAGCTCGTAGCGGAGAAGCAGAGGACGAGCAGGAGGTGGCCGACCATCATGTTCGCGAAGAGTCGGATCGCCAGAGTGAACGGCTGGGTGACGAACTTGGTGATGAACTCGATCGGGATGAGCAGGATGTGCATCACCGGCGGGACGCCGGGCAGGATGAGCGAATCCTTCAGGTAGCGGCCGAGGCCCTTCTCCGCGATGCCGGCCCAGTGGTAGGTCACATAGACCACGAGGGTCAGCACGATCGGCATACCGATGACGCCGGTTCCCGGCATATTGAGGAACGGAATGAGCTTCGTGACGTTCCAGAAGAGGATACCGAAGAAGATCGCCACAATGAGCGGCATGAACTTCTTGGCTTTCTCCTTGCCCATCGTGTCTTCGGCGATGCCGACGGTCACGAATTCCATGGCGAGCTCCATGCTCGACTGGAAGCGGGACGGGATGAGCTTCATGCGCTTGGCCCAGACGGCCAGCAGCACAACGACGGCGACGGTGGCGATGATGCGGATGAGCATCACGCGGTTCATTTCGAACGGTGTGCCCTCAAAGAGGAACGAGGCTGGAAAGAATTCAGCCATCGACGGTGCGTGGAAGCCGCCTTCTGCAGCACTGACTGTTGTGTTCGCGGCGTTGAGTGTTCCCACGTTTTTACTACTCTCCCATGGTCAAGGGCCCTGATGGCCTGGCCTTGGCCCCGCACTGAAGGCGAGGCTTGAGGTTCAGGAGCGACAAAGGGCGAAGATCCGCCCAAGCACCGGGTCTACTCTACCAACTGTAGAGAGTGACCGACAAATTCATCAGGCTTCTCTGTGCAATTTCTGTCAACGATTTTATACGACACGTCATTCGTCTTGCGCCTCGCCCTACGACGCGTCTCAAATGGGAGCGAGGATTGGTCTCCCCGACTAATTCGCCTCCGGATCGACATAGGGAACCCGTCCCTTGACCACGGTGATCGCCTCGACGAGCGAGGAGCCGATCACTGCGACGACGATCGTGAAGAAGGCGACCGTTCCGTCGAGCCAGGTGGCGTCCTTGATGCGCCAGATGACGATCATGAAGATGAAGGCCTTGAAGAGGAAACCGATGCCGAGGAACCCGGCGATCGCGGTCAGCCCCATGTTCCGTCCGACGTACATGACGACGAGGGTGATGATGATGAAGACCGCGGCCAGTCCCCCGCCGACGGCCCCGCCGACGAATCCCGTCATCCCCGAGACCAGCCAGCCGATGCCCATGCCGAGGGCCGCGACGACAAGGACGAGGATGATGCCCCGGATGAGCAGCGTCCTCCAGACGCGGGTCCAAGCTGCTTCGACTTCGGTCTCTCGGCGCGGTATCGGATCGGTCACGAGATTTCCTCTCTGGCTTTCTGACGCATGCGAAGGGGATAGAAGGTGAAGATCAGGGTGATGGCAGCGAGGCCGCCGATGACGCAGGCCGAGAACAGCCAGCCCTTGAACAGGAGCAGCACCGATCCGAAGGCGATGAGCGCCGTCCAGGTATAGAGGATGAGCACCGCACGCGCGTGTGAATGTCCCAGACGCAGCATCCGGTGGTGGAGGTGTTTGGCATCGGCGGAGAACGGAGACTGTCCGGCACGCAGCCTGCGCACCACGGCCAGTCCGAGGTCGAGCAGCGGCAGGAACATCACGGCCACAGGCAGGATGATCGGCATGAATGTGGCGAACGCTCGCTCTTGGCCGATCAGCGCCGGGTCGACCTGGCCGGTGACCCTGATCGTCGAGGCGGCGAGCAGCAGGCCGATGAGCATCGACCCGGAGTCGCCCATGAAGATCCTCGCCGGATTGAAATTGTGCGGGAGGAAACCGAGGCAGGCGCCGACGAGGATCGCGATGATGAGCGAGGCGAGGTTCGCATACGACTCCGGTGAAGCGTCACGAGCGAGCCAGTAGGAGTAGATGAAGAAGGCGCTGCCGCCGATGGCGACGACGCCCGCGGCGAGACCGTCGAGTCCGTCGACGAAGTTCACCGCGTTGATCGTCACGAGGACGACGAGGACCGTGACGATGATCGACATCCGCGGGGAGCCGATGATGACTCCGCCGAAGGGAATCGACAGCAGCGCCACTCCCTTGATCGCCATGAAGCCTGCGGCGAGAGCCTGACCGGCGAGCTTCGCCATCCAGTGGAGGTCCCAGATGTCGTCGATGACTCCGAGCAGACACAGCAGGCCGGCGGCTCCGGCGATTCCGATGATCGGGCCCAATTCGACGAAGATCCGATTGAGGAAGGGCATCTGAGAGGCGAAGATGAGGCCTGCCAGAAGCCCGCCGAACATCGCGACTCCGCCCAGCCTCGGCGTCGGAACGGAATGGACGTCGCGGTCACGCAGCGGTGAGAAGATCTTTCCTCGTTCGGCCACCCGCTTGACCATTGGAGTCAGCAGGTACGCCACGAGGGCGGAGACGACGAGGATGAAGAGGTAGGCGCGCACTCAGCCGTCCAGGTCGATGAGTTCGGGGACGATTTCGCGCAGGTCCTCGGCGGTGATCGGACCGCGGCGCAGGATGCGGGGCACGTCGCCGCTGAGGTCGATGATCGTCGAGGACAGCCCCGACTCCCGCACTCCCCCGTCGACGTAGATGTCGACATCGTCGCCGAGCATCTCCTGCGCTTCGTCGGCGGTCCTGGCGGCGGGCTGTCCGGAGATGTTCGCACTCGACACGGCCAGAGGCCCGGTGCGGCCGAGCAGGGCCAGCGCCGACTCGTCGTCGGGCATGCGCACGGCCACGGTTCCGTGGGTATCGCCGAGGTCCCAGTCGAGGGAGGGCTGAGCGTTCGCGATGATCGTCAGCGGTCCGGGCCAGAATTTCGCGGTCAGTGCCAGCACGGTCTCATCGACCCCGTCGACGAGCCCGAAGATGGTCTCCGCGCGTGGGACGAGAACCGGAGGCGGCATGTCCCGTCCCCGGCCCTTGGCCGCCAGCAGAGCCGCAACGGCCGATGCGCTGAAGGCATCGGCGGCGATCCCGTAGACCGTATCGGTGGGGATGACGAGCAGGTTGCCTGTGTCGACGACTCGCGCGCACTCGTCGAAGACGAGTTCACGGATCTCTTCTTGGCTGACGTCGAATCGTCTCGACACGAGTTCTCCGTTTCGAATGTTCGGGTTGTGGTTTCGGTACTGGGCAGTACGCGGCGGGAATTCGTCTCCGAGATCCCCTACGCCTCACGGCGCGCCACTGTATAGCGGTCGCGTCCAGTGTAGTCATGGAATGTGGCGGCATGTCTCAGACTGGCCGTGGCCTCCAGGAGTTCCCGTGCCCCTTCGCCCTGTTCCTCGCTGTGTTCCATGAGGAAGAGTCCGCCTGATCTCAGCAGCTGCTCGGCTTGACTGATGATGAGTCCCGGAATCTCCAAACCCGAATCCCCGCCGTAGAGCGCGGCCGCGGGATCGTGTTCGGCGACCTCCGGGTCCCGCGGCACGGCGGAATCGGGAACATAGGGCGGGTTCGTCACCACGATGTCGGCACGCCCGCACAGATCCGGCCGAGCCTTCGTGATCGTCGTCGCATCACCGGAGATGAACTCGACCGTCGACTCGCCGAGGCGGCACTGCTCGAGGTTCTTCAGTGACCATTCCAGGGCCGCGGATTCGCGTTCGACGCCGAGGACGTCGACGCAGTCGAATTCGGTGGCAACGGAGAGGGAGATCGCTCCCGAACCGGAGCACAGGTCGATGACGAAGGGACGCCGAGCCTTGTCGTTCTCCGTCG
This sequence comes from Brevibacterium sediminis, assembly GCF_013623905.1. Lineage (GTDB taxonomy): Bacteria > Actinomycetota > Actinomycetes > Actinomycetales > Brevibacteriaceae > Brevibacterium > Brevibacterium sediminis. The sequence goes on along the minus strand of NZ_JABKDD010000001.1, from coordinate 445,838 downwards.
TCGAGTCAGTTTCGGCGAGTTCGGACAGTTCGCTCAGAACGGCTCCGGCGAGCAGCTCCGTCTCCGGTCGGGGCACGAAGACTCCGGGGCCCACCTGCAGCTGCAGATGCCGGAAGTGGGCGATGCCGGTGAGATGCTGCAGCGGCGTCCGCCGCCTCCGCTGGTCACAGAGTTCGGCGAATCGAGTGCTCACCGACTCCGGCACGGGTTCGTCGAAGAGACGGCGGCGGCTCAGCGATGCCCTGTCGATCGACCATGCGTGGGCGAGCAGTTCGAGCGCATCGGCTTCGGGACTCGCTATGCCTGCTTCGGTGAGGAGCGTGGTCGCCCCGCGAAGGAGGTCGGAGACGAGAGTCGGCCTGACAGTGTCCAGGTCAGTCCCCCAGTGCGTCGAGGCGTGCGGCCTTGTCGGCGTCTCGGCAGGATCCGATGACCGGGTCGAGATCGCCGGCGAGCACCTGATCGAGATTGTAGGCCTTGTATCCGGTGCGGTGATCGGTGATCCGGTTCTCCGGAAAATTGTAGGTGCGGATGCGTTCCGAGCGATCAACGGTGCGCACCTGCGAACGACGGATGTCGGCAGCTTCCGCTGCCGCCTCTTCGGCCTGCTTGGCCAAGATCCGAGCACGGAGCATGCGCATCGCTGCGTCTTTGTTCTGCAGCTGGGACTTCTCGTTCTGGCAGCTCGCTGTGATTCCGGTCGGCAGGTGCGTGATGCGCACAGCGGAGTCCGTGGTGTTCACGGACTGGCCGCCGGGTCCGGACGAGCGGTAGACGTCGATGCGCAGATCGTGTTCGTCCAACTGGATCTCTTCGGGTTCATCGACCTCGGGGAAGACGAGCACACCGGCCGCGGAGGTGTGGATGCGTCCCTGCGATTCGGTGACCGGCACCCTTTGGACACGGTGCACTCCGCCTTCGAACTTCACCCAGCCGTAGGCGCCGTCGTTCTTCGCCTTGACGGCCATGGTGACGTCCTTGTATCCGCCGAGATCCGAGTGGGTGGCGTCGAGGATCTGGCTCGACCAGCCGCGCGAGTCGATCCACCGCTGGTACATCCGCAGCAGGTCACCGGCGAACAGTGCGGATTCGTCCCCGCCTTCGCCGGCTTTGATCTCGATGATGGCGTCTCGGGAGTCATCCGGGTCGCTGGGTACCAGGAGATCTTTGAGCTCACCCTCGGCCGTCTCCATCTCTGCGGACAGACGCTTGGCCTCCGCAGCGAAGTCGGCGTCGTCCTCGGCCAGCTCCACGGCGGCTGCGTGGTCGGCTTCGAGTTGGGCGAAGTGCCGGGCGGCCGCGGCGACCTTGTCGAGTTCCGCGTACCGCCTGGTCAGCTTCTTGGCCCGGCCGGCGTCAACGTGGACCGCGGGGTCGGAGAGTTCCTCCTGCACCCGGGCGTGCTCATCGAGCAGTGCGCTGACGCTGGCCGTGAGGGTGTCGTCGACCATCTCAGCTGTTGTCGGTCGACGACTTCGGCAGCGGGGTCGTCTTCTGCACCTGCATGAGGAACTCGACGTTCGAGCCGGTCTCCTTGAGCTTCGACATGAGCAGCTCGACAGCCTGCTGCTGCTCGAGGCCCGAGAGCAGTCGGCGCAGCTGCCACATGACCTTCGTCTCTTCCTTGGTCATGAGCATCTCTTCGCGGCGGGTGCTCGAGGAGTTGACGTCGATGGCCGGGAAGATGCGCTTGTCGGCAAGCTGACGGCTCAGACGCAGCTCCATGTTGCCGGTGCCCTTGAACTCTTCGAAGATGACTTCGTCCATCTTGGAGCCGGTCTCGACGAGAGCCGTGGCGAGGATGGTCAGCGAGCCGCCGCCTTCGATGTTGCGTGCAGCACCGAAGAACTTCTTCGGCGGGTAGAGCGCATTGGCGTCGACACCGCCGGAGAGGATCCGACCGGATGCAGGCTGAGCGATGTTGTAGGCACGTCCCAGGCGCGTGATGTTGTCGAGCAGCACGACGACATCGGAACCCATCTCGACGAGACGCTTGGCGCGTTCGATGGCGAGTTCGGCGATCGTGGTGTGGTCGTCGGCCGGACGGTCGAAGGTCGAGGCGATGACTTCGCCCTTGACCGCACGCTGCATGTCCGTGACTTCCTCGGGACGTTCGTCGACGAGGACGACCATGAGGTGCGCTTCGGGGTTGTTCTCCGTGATCGCGTTGGCGATCTGCTGCATGATCGTCGTCTTGCCGGCCTTCGGAGGCGCAACGATGAGTCCGCGCTGGCCCTTGCCGATGGGGGTGATGAGATCGATGAGACGAGTCGAGTGCAGCTTCGAGGTGGTCTCGAGGCGCAGTCGATCCTGGGGGTAGAGCGGAGTCAGCTTCGAGAACTCGACACGGCTGCGGGCATCGTCGACGGTGAGCCCGTTGACGGAATCGAGGCGGACGAGAGCATCGAACTTCTCGCGCTTGTTGTTCCGCTGTTCGTTCTCACGCGGCTGACGGATCGCACCGGCGACAGCGTCGCCCTTGCGCAGACCGTTCTTGCGCACCATGGACGCCGAAAGGTACACGTCGTTCGGTCCCGGCAGGTAGCCGGAGGTGCGGAGGAAGGCGTAGTTGTCGTGGACGTCGAGGATGCCGCCGACAGGGATGAGCACATCGTCGTTGCGGATGTCCGGCTCGTCGTTGCCGCGGCCGCGGCGCTTCCGGTCACGACCCCGTCCGCGGCGGTTGTTGCCGCGATCGTCATCGTCGTTGCTGCGGTTGCGACGATCGTTGCGATCGTTGTTGCCGCCCCGGTCGTTGCGGTGGCCGCGATCGTTGCCGCCGTCCCGGTCGTTGTTGCCCCGGCCGTTGCCGCCGCCCCGGTCATTGCCGCCTCGGTTGTCGTCGGAACGGTCGTTGTTCCGGCTGCGACGGTCGTTGTCGCGCCCGCCGCGGTGGTCACGGTCGGAGCGGTCCTGGTCGCCGGAGCGATCCTGGCCGCCGTGGTCGGCCGCTTCCTCACCGCTGCTGTCGCGGCCCTCGGTCTGGGACTCGGAGCCCCGGGAGCGAGAACGGCTGCGGCGGGAACGCTGACGATCCTGGTCGCCGCTGTTCTCCTCGGAGGGTGCTCCTCCCGATTGATCCGCACCGGACTCGTTCGCCGTCGAAGACGACGAGGACTCGGAGTTCGGCTCGATGATGAGCGCCGGAGCGTCCTCGGACGCGGAAGCGACAGAGCGACGCGAGGAGCGACGATTCGTCGACTCCTGCTTCTTCTCGTCCTGCTTCTCCGCGGGCTTCTCGGTCTTGGCGGCCGGTTCTGCGGCGGGCTTCTTCTCGGTGGGGGCGGATTTCTTCTCAGCGGATCCGCCCGAGTGGCTGTTGATGGCGTCGATCAGTTCGCTCTTGCGAAGGCGACGGTAACCCTTGATTCCCAGCCCGGCAGCCATTTCCTGGAGCTGAGGCAGCCGCAGCGCTGTGAGGCTGCCTGTGCGCGGGGTGGAATCCTGAGTGGTGGTTTCAGACACGAAGGTCCTTCTCCCTCTTTCGGCCGTGCGGCATGTGCCGTTTGCTCACGGCGACGGAAACACCATTGACGGTGCGTTGTGAAAGAAAACCTGCTAAAGAATGAGCAGGAGATGTTCCAGAATGTATGACATCGGCGACGGACCTGTGAAGAACAGCGGGAAGCCGTGCCCTGTCGGAACACCCACAGTCTACTTGTTCGGAGACGATCTGGCGAATCGTTTCCTCAGATTTCTCGGCTCACCCGGTAACCACCCAGGTCAATCGCGGTGCGCTGAGCGACGAAGCCTTCCGGCACGAGGGCGTCGGGAACCGCCTCGGCGAGGACGAGCACCGTCGGTCCGGCGCCGGAGACGACGGCCGGGAGACCCTCGGCGCGCAGTGCGTCGACCAGCGCCATCGACTCCGGATAGGCGCCGCGACGGAATTCCTGATGGAGCTGGTCGCGGGTGGCTTCGAAGAGCACCTGGGAGTCATTGCTCATCCCGTGGACGAGCAGGCCCGCCCGAGCCGAATTATCGGCCGCGATCGCGTGATCGATGCCGGCGGGAATGAGTCCACGGGCGACCTCGGTGTCAAGGCGGAACGAGGGCACGAGCACGGTGACCGCCTCGACGGTGCGCACCGGCACCTGCCACGACTTCACTGGCTCCGACAGAGAGACGGTGAGTCCGCCGAAGATCGCGGGGGCGGCGTTGTCCGGATGCCCCTCGACGGCGGTGGCGATCTCGAGGATCCGGTCCCGGCTCAGCTCGACTCCGGTCGACCAGGCTCCGAGCTCCGCTGCGAGGGCGATGCCGGCCACGACGGCCGCGGCCGAGGAGCCCAATCCACGCGAATGAGGGATCCGGTTGTCGCACTCCAGCGACAGACGCTGCCTCAACTCCGCCGCGACGGCGGGAAACTCCGAGTCGAGCACCTCACCGATGATGCGCATGATCAGGTGCGAGCCGTCCCGGGGCAGCACCTCGGCGCCCTCCCCCGTGACCTCGACGCATCGGTGAGGATCGACCGCTGCGTCGTGGACGGTGACGATGAGGGTGTCGACGATGTCGAGGGCCAGCCCGTACGAGTCGTAGCCGGGCCCCAGATTCGCCGAGGTGGCCGGGACCTCGAGTCGGACGCGCACCCTCAGCTGTCCTCGAGTCCCAGGGCGCGTGCGGCGCTGACGGCGTCGACGGAGACCCGCTTGGTCTCGATATCGGACCCGTCGGCGGTGTGCAGGGCCCAGCTGGGGTCCTTGAGTCCGTGACCGGTCACGGTGACCGCGATCGTCGCATCGGCAGGGACCCGACCGGCGTCGGCCATCTTCAGCAGACCCGCCACCGAGGCGGCCGAACCGGGTTCGACGAAGATGCCCTCTTCGCTGGACAGGATCTTATGGGCGGCGAGGATCTCGTCGTCGGTGACCGAATCGATGAGACCGCCCGAGTCGTCACGCGCCGCTTCGGCCTGCGTCCAGCTGGCGGGGTTGCCGATGCGGATGGCGGTCGCCACCGTGTCCGGTTCGTCGACGGGGTGGCCGAGCACCAGCGGTGCGGCACCGGCGGCCTGGAAGCCCCACATCTGCGGCAGCTGCTTGGAGATCCCGTGTTCGCGGTATTCGTTGTAGCCCTTCCAGTACGCCGTGATGTTGCCGGCGTTGCCGACGGGCAGAACATGGATGTCGGGAGCGTCGCCGAGGACGTCGACGACTTCGAAAGCCGCGGTCTTCTGACCTTCGATGCGATCGGGATTGACCGAGTTGACGAGGTGGACCGGGTAGGACTCCGAGAGCTTACGGCACAACGTCAGGCAGTCGTCGAAGTTTCCGTCGACTTCGAGCAGGGTCGCTCCGTGGGCGATGGCCTGGCTCATCTTCCCCGGCGCGATCTTGCCGGTGGGCACGAGCACAGCGCAGGTCAGTCCGGCCTTCGTGGCATAGGCGGCGGCAGAGGCCGAGGTGTTGCCCGTCGAGGCGCAGATGACGGCCTTGGCACCGTGGGCCACAGCCTTGGTGATCGCCATTGTCATACCGCGGTCTTTGAACGACGCAGTCGGATTGAGGCCCTCGTACTTCACCCACACCTGGGCACCGGTGCGTGCGCTGAGCTTCTCCGCCCTGATCAGCGGGGTCCCGCCCTCACCGAGTGTGACGGCAGGAGTGTCAGCGGAGATGTCGAGGAGGCTGCGGTATTCCTCGACGACGCCCTGCCACTGGTGTCTGGGGTAGTTCATAGTCACTGTCCTTCTACGCGGATCACGGATTTGACGGTGTGGACGACAGGCAGATCGACGAGTCGATCGACCGTCTTCTGCAGAGTCGAGTCGGTGTTCGAGTGGGTGGCCAGCACGAGCTTCGCGTGCTGGACGCCGTTGTCGTCGATGTCCCCGATCGTCTGTCGCATCAGTTCGATGGATGCCCCTTCATCGGCAAAGACCTCGGAGACCGCGGCGAGCACACCGGGACGGTCGACCACGTCGAGGGTGATGTGGTACCTGGTCGTGATCGCCGAGATCGGCAGGATCGGGTAGTCCTCGTGGAAGGGGCGTTCGTACTGTCCGCGTCCGCCGAGCACCTTGCGCCTGGCCACGGACACGAGGTCGCCGAGCACGGCGGATGCGGTCGGTGCTCCCCCGGCCCCCTGTCCGTAGAACATCAGCTCGCCGGCGGCTTCGGCCTCGATGAACACGGCGTTGAAGGCACCGCGAACGGATGCCAGTGCGTGTCCTTGGTCGAGAAGCGCCGGATAGACGCGCGCCGAGAGTCCGGCGCCCGCCGGTGATGAGGCCACACGTTCGCACACGGCGAGGAGTTTGATGACGAAGCCCTGGTCCCGGGCGGTCTCGACCATCTCGGCGGTGACGTCTTCGATGCCTTCGACGTGGACGTCGTCGATCGACACGGGTGCGTGGAATGCCAGAGATGACAGGATCGCAGCCTTCGCCGCCGCATCGTGTCCGCCGATGTCAGCGGTCGGATCGGCCTCTGCGTATCCGAGCCCTTGGGCGGCGGTGAGCGCCTGGTCGAAATCCCAGCCCTCGGAGTCCATCTGGTCGAGGATGTAGTTCGTCGTGCCGTTGACGATGCCCATGATGCGTTCGATCCGGTCGCCGGCCAGCGAATCGCCGACGGGTCGGATGATCGGGATGGCCCCTGCCACCGCTGCTTCGTGCTCGAGGCGCACACCAGCGGCGTCGGCAGCGGACATGAGCTCGCCGTAGCTGGCGGCCAGCAGAGCCTTGTTCGCGGTCACGACCGATGAACCCTGGCGCAGCGCTGCGGTGATGAGCGAGCGGGCGGGTTCGATTCCGCCCATCAGCTCGACGACGATATCGGCTCCGGCGATGGCCGCCTCGGCGTCGGTCGTCAGCAGCTTCTCGTCAATTCCCGGGCGGGCCTTCGAGGCATCGCGGACGACGATGGCGCTCAGCTCCAACGGAGCGCCGATGCGCTCGGCCAGGCCCTCCGCCCGATTCTGGATTCGGGCGGCGACCTCCGTGCCGACGACTCCGCATCCGAGCATGGCAACCTTCAGTGCCTGCATTTCCTCACCTTTTCCGCTCTTGTCTCTCACACTCATCAGTTCGACGCCTCTCCCCCGGCCATTCCCGGGTCGGTGGCGAACATCTGCGTGTGGTCTTCGGGGGTCACGATCCACTCAACTCTATCGGCCTCGACGGCCAGCACGCCCGGCCGGGGCAGATGGTTGTAGTTGTTGGCCAGCGAGCGACAGTACGCCCCGGTGGTCGGGACCGCGACGAGATCGCCTGCGGTGACGTCTGCACCCATGTATTCGTCGCGGACGATGATGTCACCGGATTCGCAGTGCTTGCCGACGACCCGCACGATCGCAGGCTCGGCGTTCGAGTTCCGGTTGGCCAGGGTGCACGAATAGTCCGCGTCGTAGAGTGCCGTGCGGATGTTGTCGCTCATTCCCCCGTTGACGGCGACATATGTGCGAGTGCCGCTGTCCGTGCTCACCTGTTTGACGGTGCCGACCTCGTAGAGAGTGAACACCGCCGGGGAGACGATGGCGCGACCGGGTTCGATGGAGATCCTGGGGACGCTCGTGCCCAGGCCCCGGCATTCCTTGGCCACGACGGCAGCGAGCTCTGCGGCCATCTCCGCGACTGGGATCGGCGTGTCCTGGGAGGTGTAGCGGATGCCGAAGCCGCCGCCGAGGTCGACATCGGGCAGGTCGATGCCGTGTTCGCCCATGATCTCGGCTCGGAAGGCGAGTACGCGGGAGGCGGCGACCTGGAATCCGGAGATGTCGAAGATCTGCGAACCGATGTGGGAGTGGAGACCGTCGAGACGCAGATGTTCGGATTCGGCGACCAGACGAGCGGCCCGGGCGGCGATACCGTCGGCGAGGGAGAGCCCGAACTTCTGGTCTTCGTGAGCCGTGGCGATGAAGTCGTGGGTGTGCGCTTCGACGCCGACCGTGACTCGCAGCATGACCGGGGCGACCGTTCCTCTGGCCGCAGCGATGGATTCCAGACGTGCGACCTCATCGAGGCTGTCGACGAAGATCCTGGCCACGCCGTAGTCGAGGGCGTATTCGAGCTCCGCCGCCGATTTGTTGTTTCCGTGCAGCCCGACGCGGTCGCCGGGGACACCGGCGGCGCGGGCGATCATCATCTCGCCCAGGGAGCAGGTGTCGAGGCCGAGCCCGGCCTCATGCACCCAGCGGGCTACAGCTGTGCACAAGAATGCCTTCCCGGCGTAGAACACATCGGCGCCGGCCAGTCCCTTCTCCACGGAGAAGGCGTTGGAGAATGTGCTCAGGTAGGCCTCGGCACGGCTGCGGAAGTCAGCGACGTCCATGACGAGAGTAGGGGTCCCGTATCGTTCGGCCAGGTCCGTCACGGAATGACCGGCGATCGTGAGCACCCCGTCGTCGGTCTTCGTGACGTTGTCCGACCACAGACTCGGCAACAGGGCATTGACGTCATCGGGATAGGGCAGCCACACCGGGGCCGGTGTCGCGTGCAGAGTCCCTGCGATATGTGCGGGCATCAGATCCTCTCCGGGGCCGAAGCGCCCAATTGTCGTAGTCCTGCGGCGAGGACGATGATGACGGCTCTCAGAGCGAAGAGCCGGGAGGCATGGGTGACGGTGATGTCCTCATCGACCGTCGGAGTGACCGGACAGCGGCGGATCCAGTCCTCGACGGCATCGCCGAGGTCGATAAGAGCGTTGACGAACAGATCGTTCTCGCCGAGGCGGCGCGAGCGTTCCAGCGCTGACGGCAGTCCCGCCACGGCATTGAGCATTCGCGTCTCGCTCGGATCCTCGAGTCCCGCCGCGTCGACGGCCTCGGACGGGATTCCCGCCCGGTGCGCCCGCCGCTGCTCCCGGCAGGCGGCGGCATGGCCGCGCTGCAGGCTGTTCACCGCGACCGGGTCGACGTCACGGTCGTGGTCGCCGGTGACAGGCGCCTGTGCCGATTCCCGGTCCGCAGCGACGAGCAGCGTGCGCAGCGGCGACCCGTCCTGTTCCGCTCCCTCGATCGAATCGGTCTCCCCCGCTGCAGTGATGATGTCGCTGAGCACATGTGCTCGGCCAGCGGGAGTGAGGGTCACGTTGACGAAGCCGGGCCCGGCGATGACGGCATCCGCCACCCCGGTCAGGACACGCAGTTCGGTGCACAGATGTGCGGCGAGCTCGGTCCGCTGCTCGGGTGCAGCGGCGGCGCGCAGCGCCACGGGCGTCGTCCAGTCACCGAGTTCGGAACGGTTCGGAGCCAGGACGTCGATCTGCATGGCGAACCCCGGTGCGACGAGGCCTGCCTCGGCCGTCGCCAAGGCGCGCGCGAGTGCAGTCTGCAAGTCTTCCGGGGTCACTCGAACAGAGTACTCGGGCCCGGACGGCGAGGACGAATCCGATGTCGTCTTCGCTCTCATGACGAGACGGAAGCCCGCCAGGCCTCAGATGGCGCCGGGTCGGCAGGCGGCGTGGCTGACGAAGAATTTGACGGCCACCGAGGCGAGCACCACGACGAATGCCGGCCACATGCTGTCGAAGCTCTGGAGGAGAAAGGCGAAGATCAACGGGCCGGTGGCCGCGAGGAGATACCCGCCGCCCTGGACGAAGCCGGACAGGGAAGCCGCCGCCTCGGCGTTTCGCGCCCGGAGGGTGATGAGTGTCAGAGCGAGTGGGAACGTGGAGATGCCGATGCCCAGCAGCACTGTCCACAGCACGGGAGCCGCTGTCGGCAGCAGCCACAGACCCAGGTACCCCACGGCCAGGCTGAGGCAGAAGCCGACGACGATGGGATAGGCCGAGGTCATCTTCTGAGCCAGGGTCGGCAGGACGAATCCGAGGACGAGAGGGATGGCGGTGACCAGCGCGAGCATCGCCCCGCCGAAGGCAGCATCGAACCCGGAGCGGGTGAGCAGACCCGGCAGCCAGGTGAAGAGGATGAAGTTGTTGAACGACGTCAGACCCGTCATCGTCATCAGCGCCCAGGCCCGAGGGCTGCGCAGAAGGCGAGAGAGCTCACTGCCGCCGACGACGGCGACGGCCACCTCGGCGGCGGGTGCGGGCATGACGATGCGGATGGCGATCCACACGACCGCACCCAGAGCCGCGAAACCGGCCCAGACGAGCAGTGAGCCTCTCCAACCGACACCGGAGGCGAGGGGAACCGCCACGAGCGGCGGAATGAACGTCCCGAACTGGAGGAGCCCGACGTGCACGGTCGACATGAGGGCCACCCTGTCGGGGAAATACGATTTCACCAGGGGCGGGAGGATGACGTTGCCGATGCCCATTCCCAGCAGGGCCAGCACGCTCAGCGCCAGGAACAGCGATGGCGAATCGATGACCGCGCGGACACCCAGTCCGATCATGACCATCACCATGGCGGCCAAGGTCAGGCCGAGTCCGGAGAAGCGGGCATAGAGCCGCGGGGTGATGAAGCCGCTGATGCCGTAGAGCAGCGGCGGCAGCATGCCGATGACGGCCAGGAACACCGCGCTCAGTTCGATCTCTTCGCCCATGGTGTCGAGCAGAGGCGAGAGCCCGGTGACTCCGGGGCGCAGATTGAAGGCAGCGAAGACGATTCCGAGGACGATCAGAATGCGGATGCGCGCGGAGTTCATGAGCTCTTTCCTATCAGACACCGACGTCCGGTTCGGTGGCCGGGGCCCATCAGAAGTCGAGTTTGAGACCTTCGACCGGTGAGAGTCGGGACGCTCGCCTGGCCGGTGCCAGAGCGGAGAGGATGCCGGCGACGACCGCCACGCCGAGGATGCCGAGGAAGGACGGGGCAGAGAAGTCGACGATGAGGTCGGTGGAGTAGTCGTGGGTGACCAACCGTGTGCCGACGATGCCCAGGGCACCGCCGAGCACGAGTCCCAGCAGTGCGGCCACCGATGAGATGAGCACCGCCTCGAGCGCCAGCAGAGTCCGCAGCTGCGCAAGGCTCAGCCCCAGCGCCCGCATCAGCGCGTTCTCCCGGCGGCGCTCGATGACGGAGAGGCTGACCGTGTTCGAGACGCCGATGAGCGCGATGACCACGGAGACGAAGAGCAGAGCCACGGCCCCGGCGAGCATGACATCAATGAGTTCGGAATAGGCGCCCCGGGCGACGGCCGAGCCGCCGACCTCGTCGCTGGAGACGTCGAGCGTCTCGGCCACGGACTGTCGGATGCGGGTGATCTCGTCGACGTCGACATCCTCGTCGAGGCGGACGAGCACGGCCGTCGTCGTCGCCGAGATGCCGAGATCGTTGCCGACGTCGGGGGTGGTGAAGAAGGCGAGACTGGAGAGGCCGTCCCTGTGCACGGGCACGCTCATCTCGTTGAGCCCTTTCACCCGCACTGTCGGTGAAGGATAGTCTTCGGGGACTGTGACCCGTCCGGACACGATGTTCGCGGCCGCGTCTCCGAGTACGGTCTCGGCGCTGTCCGGGTCGATGACGAAGATCTCGGGACGGGAGCCTTTGAAGTCTTCGACCGCCTCGGCGCGGTGGGCGATGACCGCGGTGGACACGCCGGGGATCTCGCGCACATCGTCGAGTTGGTCATCATCGACGAGGCCCGACAGCGGCACGGAGATGTCAACGGGATAACGCTGGTCGAGGCCGTGGCTGAGCGTCGCTTTCGTCGACATGCCGCCCACGAGGATCGTCGCCACCAAGGTCACGCCGATGATGAGCGCCGTGGCTGTGGCCGCGGTGCGACGCGGATTGCGCAATGTGTTCAGGGTCGCCAGCTGACCGGGAACGCCCCAAGGGCTGAACAGCACCTCCCCCGTCCATGCGACGACGGGCGGGATGATCTTCGCCGCGCTGATGACCAGCCCCGTGACCACGAGTCCCCCACCCAGCGCTCCGCCGAGGATCCAGAGCTGCGAAGCCGACACCGCATAGACCGAGACGATGACGAGAACCACACCCAGCCCGATGCAGCCGAAACCCACGAGGTGGCGCGGACGAGCGCGGGTGCTCGGCGAGATGGATGCGTCGAAGGGCTGGAGTGCTTCGAGCGGTGTCACAGCGATGGCACTGCGAGCCGGTCGGATGGTGGCCACAATCGTCAGCAGGGCACCGACGACGACACCGCTGACCAGGGCGGAGACGGGAACGGTGAGAGTGTCGTAGGGGAACTCCTGCGGCCAGTAGCGCACCGCTACAGCCATCAGTCCGCGACTGCCGACGACCCCGGTGAGCACACCGAAGATCGACCCGAGCAATCCGACGAAGAGCCCTTCGGCCACGACCGAGCCGTACATCTGCAGGCGGGTGGCGCCGAGGCAGCGCAGCAGAGCGAATTCCCGACGGCGTCCGGCGACGATGACGGAGAAGGTGTTGGAGACGACGAGGATGGCGACGATGACGGAGATTCCGGCGAAGACGAGCAGGAGACCGGTCACGACAGCGTTGCCGCCGGAGAGGCGGTCGGTCTTCGCTTTCACGGCATCGTCCACGGAGAGCGCTTCGAGGCTGCCGCTCAGTTCCGAACCGTCGATGACCCTCTGCAGCTGTGTACGCACAGCCTCTGGGTCCGCGCCGCTCTCGAGGGCGATCTGAATGGCGATGACATCGCCCTGCTGGGCGAAATACTCCTGATAGCCCGATGCTGTCGTCAGCGCTCGAGTGGCGCCGGGCAGGGCCGGATCCTGCCCCATTTCGGCGATGCCCACGACGGAGAAGGTGACGCTGCTCTGACTCGGACCCCGGTAGATCGGCATGTCATCGTTTCCGCTCTCCACTGGCACAGCATCGACGGTGAAGCGAATCTCATCGCCGACTCCGACGTTGAGATCGCTGGCCGTGCGAGTGTCGAGCACGAGGTCCGTCGTCGCTTCCGGTCGCTGACCGGAGACCATATCGAACGTGTCGAGCCGTTCATCGGCGGGCACCGGAGACAGCGCAAAAGAGCATTCGGAGAATGCGGCACCTCGGCCCGTGGTCACTGTGCGGGCCGACAACGACGCGGTAGCCACCCCGTCGACTTCGGCCAAGGGGCGCAGCAGCGGAGAGGCCTCGTCTCCCCCGACGAAGACGTCTCTGTCCGGGACGACGGTGAGGTCGGCTTTCTCGAAAGAACGGCCGACGGCGTGTTCGAGGCTGTCCTGCAGCGAGGAATTGATGATCAGGGTGGTTGCGACGAATCCGGAAGCCAATGCGATGCCGAGGCCGATTGCGAGGAATCGGGCCCAGTGGATCCGAATCTGCGCGAGGGCGACTGCGATCACAGAGAGCTCAGTTCACTCAGCGCCGTGACCACGCTCTCGCGCGTCGGCTGACGAACTTCACCCGTGGCTCGTCCGTCCTTGAGCAGAACGACCCGGCCGGCGTGCGATGCCGCGACGGGGTCGTGGGTGACCATGATGATCGTCTGCCCGTACAGGGTCGTGGCCCGACCGAGCAGGGACAGGACCTCCGCTCCGGCATGGGAGTCGAGGTTTCCCGTGGGCTCATCGGCGAAGATGACATCCGGTCGCGTCAGCAGAGCCCGGGCCACGGCGACTCTCTGCTGCTGACCGCCGGAGAGCTCGTGCGGACGATGCTGCAGCCGATCGCCGAGTTCGAGGCGTTCGACCACTTCGGCCTTCCACTCGCGATCGATCTTCTTCCGGGCCAGCGAGACCGGCAGTTCGATGTTCTGTTCAGCGCTCAGCGTCGGGACGAGGTTGAAGGCCTGGAAGATGAAGCCGACGCGGTCACGCCGCAGCTGAGTCAGCTGCCGGTCGTTGAGACGGGTGATGTCCTGGCCGCGCATGATGATCGAACCCGAATCGACACGGTCGAGCCCGGCAAGCACATGCATGAACGTCGATTTTCCGGACCCGGAGGGTCCCATGATGGCGGTGAAGCGTCCCGATTCGAAGTCGACGCTGATGTCGTCGAGAGCGTCGACTGCCGTATCACCGCGGCCGAAGCTCTTGCGCAGACCCTGCGCTCGGAGGACGATCTCATCGTCCCCCGCGCCGGTCTGGACGGGCTCTTCAGCAGATTCCGACATCGTATGCCTCACATCGCGGTCCGGGTCTCGTCTCCGACTACCTTAGATCCTGTCTGCACCATCGACCACTCGGACCGCGAATGCAGAACCGCCCACCTCAGAAGTTGAGATGGGCGGTGTCGTGGTGCCCGCGACAGGATTCGAACCTACGACCTTCTGCTCCGGAGGCAGACGCTCTATCCACTGAGCTACGCGGGCAACGGATGCAACTCTATCACCGTTGGGCACCACCTCCCAAAACGGCACCGCGGGCAGTCCTCGAGGACTGCCCGCGGTGCCGTAGGGCTGTGATCAGCGATGTTCGAGCAGATCAGGCACCCTTCATAGCCTTGCGGCCGGGCACGTATTCCCAGTGCCAGAGCTCATAGGAATTGCGCTTGGCCCAGTCCGGATTCTCCCACCCGAACTTCTCGGCGTTGGCGACGAGCCATTCGTACTGCTGGCCGGTTCCGTTCTGCGTTCCCGCGCCGAGGTCCAGTGCCAGGCCCCAACCGTGGTTGGAGGTTCCGGGACGAGCCGCGAAGCCGGGTTTGCGTGCGGCGACGGAGACCTGTGATTCCAGCGAACGGTAGGAGTCGGTGACTGCGAGGTCTTTGCCGGTGTCCTTCTTGAAGGCAGCGTTCATCTTCGCGAACGACACGGCCGCATCGGAGCGCAGCTTGTGATTGCCCACGCCGATCTCGCACAGCCATCCGTCGGGCAGCTCGCCGTTGCTCGCCTCACCCTTCGGGGCTGCTTCGTCACAGCCGGGCAGAACGGTCTTCGTGATCGCGCGAGACGCCGCGTCGACCTTGGTCTGCTTGGCGCTCGGGGCGCCGATGGTCATCGAGGTCTTGTCATCGTCGTCGACCTTGATGTCGGCGGAGACCGATTCGGCGTTGATCGCACGCGGCTGGGACTGTGCAGCCGTGTCGTCGACCTTGACTTCCTGGTTGCCGCTCATGTTGCCGGCGACCATCACGGCAGCGATGGCGGTACCGGTGACCGAGACGGTGGCCAGAGCGGAGAAGGTGGTGACTTGACGGCGGCGGACCGAGCGCAGCAGCGAACCGTCGGAACCGCGGTTGCCGAGCTGAGCCGCGGCCAGCGTCGACGTATGACCCGCAGGGGTCATCGGTCGAGAAGCCTCTTTGGCCATCGCTGCCCGTCGCGGTGAGCCCACTGCTGCGCGGGCCTCGGCGGCCATCGCCGCGCGACGAGGTGAGAGGGCTGCGGATGCGCTGTTCCGCGACTGCGATGTCACGGGATGCGAAGAGTTGATCGTCGAAACCTGCGAAGAGGCGTTCTGCTTCCGCAGATCACGTCGGCGGACCGGCGGCGCCTCGACGGTCGAGAGCTCACTCGACATAGTGCTCCATACTGTTGGTGAAGATTGTGCGGTGGAAGCCCTCTGCCGGGCGCCCGAAAGCTTATGTCACAACACTATAACGACATCGTTACAGAATGTCACCTTCAGTTCATACACAGCGTGTGACCTGGTCATTTCCTGACGATGCATGGTCACAGATCACTACAGGCGCCCTACTCCAGCTGTCCTGAATCACTGTTTCGTTACGAACCGTTACACAGTCGGTCACGTCTGGGACTCCGCGCCGAACGGCACTTCCCACGAGCACAGGCATGGGCTCACGGCCGAACACATGGCCCCGCGCACCGGCACAGCGCCGGGAGCGGACGCGACGCCTCGACGGCGGCCTCCCCGCAATCAGGAGGCCGCCGTCTAGGCGAATGGGTGAGCCGGGCGGATCGGCCGGCGCAGAACGCTCAGCGGCGGAAGTCGAATCGTCCCCGCTGCATCGCGTCCTGGACTTCGCCGACGAGCTCTTCGAGCACGTCTTCGAGGAACAGCAGGCCGAGGACCTGCGCCTGAGAGTCGATGACGCGGGCGACATGGATTCCCGCCTTCTGCATCTGCGCCAGCGCCTCTTCGACCTCGTCATCGGCGGTGACCGTGAACAGGGGGCGGAAGCGCTTGCTCTGCACTGGAGCGTCGAAGGCCTCTTCGGTGTCCGCGTAGAGGACATCCTTGATGTGGAGGTAGTCCTGCGGATACCCGTCGTCACCGACGACGAAGTATCGGGAGAAGCCTGTCTTGCCGACCAAGGTCACAAGCTCGTTCGGGGTCACCTTGTCCGAGATCGTGATGAGTTCGGACATCGGGACCATGATGTCGGACGCAGTCTTGTCGCTGAACTCGATGGCGCCCTTGAGCAGCCCAGTATCATCACTGAGCAGTCCCTCGCGCTTCGACTCGGCCACGATCGATTCGACCTGCTCGATCGTATAGGCCTCATTGACCTCGTCACGGGCCTCGATCTTGAACAGGTGGAGGACCCCATTGGCCAGGCCGTTGAGGGGGCGGATGACGAAACCGAAGACCCGCGCCAGGAACACCAGCGGTGTCGCCAGCAGCATCACGGCCTGGCCGGAGGCGGCAAGCGCCAGGTTCTTCGGCACCATCTCACCGATGACCACGTGCAGGTAGGTGACGACGCCGAGCGCCAGGACGAAGGAGATCGTCGAGGACAGTCCGGCGGGAATGCCCAGGCCCTCGAGGGGACCGGCGAGCAGGTGGTGGATGGCCGGTTCGGCCACATTGCCCAAAAGCAGGGAGCACACGGTGATGCCGAGCTGGCAGATCGCCAGCATCAGTGATACGTGCTCCATCGCATAGAGAGCGGTCTTGGCCGCCGCGGAGCCTTCGGCCGCTCGCGGTTCGATCTGTGATCGCTTGGCAGCGACAATCGCGAATTCGGCGGCGACGAAGAAGGAGTTGCCCAGCAGGAGAACGACCAGCCAGACCAGTCCGAACCAATCGGCGCTCATCGAGTCTCACCTCCGGTTTCGAAAGCCCCTGCGTCGGCGGCGCGCAGCACCACCCGGAGGCGTTCGATGCGTCGTCCGTGCATCCGTTCGACCACGATGCGGGCATCGTCCATCCGGACCTCGTCACCCGGTTCGGGAATCCGCCCGAGCTCCTTGAGGACGAATCCGGCCAGAGTCTCGTAGTCCGAGTCCTCCGGGATCGTGACCCCTATCGTCGACGAGATCTCATCGGGCCGCAGCTGACCGGGCACGATCCAGGAGCCGTCGCGAGCCGGTCGTGCCGCGACGCGCATCCGATCGTGCTCATCGGCGACCTCGCCCACGAGCTCCTCGACGACATCCTCGAGCGTGACCACTCCAGCTGTGCCGCCGAACTCATCGACGACCACAGCCATCTGCAGACCGGTGGCGCGCAGCTCCAAGAGCAGCGGGTCGAGGCGCTGCGTCTCCGGGATCTCACGGACCTCGGTCATCAGCCCTCCTGCGTAGGCGTCGTCGCGGTTGCTCGGAGGCACGGCGAAGGCCTGTTTGACGTGAACGACTCCGACGATGTGGTCCTTGTCCTCGTCAGCCACGGGGAACCGGGAGAATCCGGTGTCCCGAGCCTGTTCGATGATCTGTCGAGCCGTGGTGTCCTTGTCCACCGTGGACATGCGCGTGCGCGGAGTCATCACGTCTTCCGCGGTGCGCTCGGAGAAGCTCAGAGTCCTCTCCAGCAGACCTGCTGTCTGCTCATCGAGCACGCCCTCTTCGGCGGAGTGCCGCACGAGTGAGGTCAGCTCCTCCGGGGAACGCCCCACCGAGCCTTCTTCCTGCGGCTCGATGCCCATCGACATGAGGATCTTGTTCGCCGTACCGTTGAGGACGGCGATGACGGGCTTGAAGACGATCGAGAAGACGTACTGCATCGGTGCGGCGATGCGACCGGTCGCCAGCGGAACAGCGATGGCGAGGTTCTTCGGCACTAGCTCTCCGAAGATCATCGATCCCACGGTGGAGACGATGAGGGCGATGGTCAGCGCCAGCGGGGCCGCGAGGCCGGGGCCGACGCCCCAGGCCTCGAACAGCGGCGCCAGCAGCCTGCCCAAGGACGGTTCCATGAGGTAACCGGTGAGCAGAGTGGTGATCGTGATGCCCACCTGCGCTGCCGAGAGCTGGGTGGACAGGTGGGTCATCGAACGCCGCAGCGTCTTCGCGCCGACGACACCTTCTTCAACCGCTTTATCGGCTGTATGGCGGTCGAGCGTCAGCAGCGAAAATTCGGCTGCGACGAAGACTCCGGTGCCGAGGATGAGCAGCAGCGCGAGGGCGAGGAGTATCCATTCCATCAGTGACTGTCCCCGCCGATCGCTATCTGCTCAGCAGAGCAGTTGAGGTGTGAGACCCTCGCGGGGTGAGGGTCGTCATCTGGGGCGCCGGCTTCCCGCCGGCCGGGACTGTCACTGTGCATGAGGAGATCTTACCAACTTCCCGACAGCGGTCGGCCCTCTTCGTAGCCGGCGGCGCTCTGAACACCGACCGCGGCCATACGCGCGAATTCTCCGAGATCACCGGCCCCGGCATAGGTGCAGGAGCTGCGGACGCCCGAAGTGATGCCGTCGAGCAGGTCCTCGACCCCAGGAGATTCAGGGTCGATGTACATAGTTGACGAAGAGATGCCCTCTTCGAACAGTCCCTTCCGAGCGCGCGCAAAGGCCGATTCCGCTCTGGTCCGGTTGGCCACGGCCCGAGCCGAAGCCATGCCGAAGCTCTCCTTGTACTTCCGACCCTCTCCGTCGACGAGCAGGTCGCCGGGCGATTCGTGGGTCCCGGCGAACCAGGATCCGACCATCACCTGAGAGGCCCCGGCCGCCAGGGCCAGAGCGACATCGCGGGGGTAGCGGACTCCGCCGTCGGCCCACACGTGGGCACCCAGCTCGCGAGCCGCCTCGGCGCATTCGAGCACTGCGGAGAACTGGGGACGACCGACCGCGGTCATCATCCTGGTCGTGCACATGGCTCCCGGGCCGACTCCGACCTTGACGATGTCGGCGCCGGCAGCGACGAGGTCGCGGACCCCTTCGGCCGTGACGACGTTTCCGGCCACGATCGGCACCCCGAGCTCGGCATCCGCGATCGCCGACAGTGTGTCGAGCATCTTCACCTGGTGGCCATGGGCGGTGTCGACGACGAGGACGTCCGCGCCGGCTTCGACCAACGCAGCGGCACGTTCGACCGCGGCACCGTTGACGCCGATGGCCACGGCGATCTTCAGCCGTCCTCGATCGTCGACATTGGGCGTGTAGATGGACGAGCGCAGCAGCGACTTCGGAGTCAGGCTGCCGAGCACCGTGTTCTCATCGTCGACGACAGCGGCGAACTCGGCTCGCGACTCCGTCATCGACTCGAAGAGGGACTCCAGCTGTGCAGCGTCCTCCCAGTCTACCTCGGAAGCGCGGATGACATGCGGTGAGGAGTCCAACAGCTCCGCCACCGAGGTGAAGCGATCGACTCCGCGCAGATCTGCAGCATTGATGATGCCTTCGAGCCTTCCCCCGTCGTCGACGACGACGCCGAAGCCGTGCGAACGCTTGGCCAGCACGTGCAGAGCGTTGAGCACTGTGTCATCAGGCGAGAAGCGCAGCGCGGATTCGAAGATCCGGTCGCGGCTCTTGACCCAGGCGATGGTCTCCTGCGCGGCGGTCAGCGGAATGTCCTGGGGCAGCACCGCCAGTCCCCCGCGACGTGCCATCGTCTCCGCCATCCGTCGACCGGACACAGCAGTCATATTCGCTGCGACGAGCGGCGTCGTCGACCCGGTCGGATCGGTCGCCGTGAGGTCGACTTCGAAGCGCGAAGTCAGTGCCGACGAGTTCGGCACGAGGAAGACATCGGAGTAGGTGAGATCGGTGTTCGGGTCATTTGAGATGAAACGCATAACACTATTGTCCCTTAACTGCACATTCGATGGCACATCACGTTAGGCTTGGAGATGTCGTTAAGCAGCAAGTCTTGAATCAGGAAGTAGGCGATCAACGCCGTGTCCGTCAATACTCCGAACCGCACCGTTGAAGACTTCGGGTCGAATGAGTGGCTGGTCGAGGAATTGTATGAGCAGTACAAGTCAGATAAGAATTCGGTCGACCAGTCCTGGTGGCCCTTCTTCGACAAGTACGAGAAGAACGGCGGAGGCGCTCAGTCCGCTGCCGAGCCCGCCGCCAAGCAGGAGGCGAAGCCGGCCGCGAATAAGTCGGATGCCAAGGCCCCTGCTTCAGCTGCAGCCCCGGCGACCTCCCGTGAGACCTCTCGCGGCGTCTCCCCGTCTTCGGCTGAGTCCGAGACGCTGAAGGCAGAGACCAAGTCCGTGCCGAAGGTCACCGCGAAGGAAGCCGCACCGAAGCCCGCACCGGAGGAGACGATCACTCCCCTGCGCGGCCCCGCGAAGCTCATCGCCAAGAACATGGATGAGTCGCTCGAAGTCCCGACCGCCACCTCGGTCCGGGCCCTGCCTGCCAAGGCGCTCATCGACAACCGGATCGTCATCAACTCGCACCTCAAGCGCACCCGAGGCGGGAAGGTCTCCTTCACCCACCTCATCGGATTCGCCGTGATCCGCGCCCTGCAGAACTTCCCCTCGCAGAACGTCTCCTACGACGTCCGCGACGGCAAGCCCGTGATGGTCTCCCCCGCCCACATCAACTTCGGCCTCGCCATCGACGTGCCGAAGAAGGACGGATCACGCACCCTGCTGGTGCCCAACGTCAAGAAGGCCGAGACGCTGACCTTCCGCCAGTTCGTCGACGCCTACGACGGCCTCGTCGACAAGGCACGGCAGGGCAAGCTCACCGCCGACGACTTCGCCGGCACCACGGTCTCGCTGACGAACCCCGGCGGAATCGGCACGGTCCACTCCGTTCCGCGTCTGACCAAGGGCCAAGGCTGCATCATCGGTGTCGGCGCGCTCGACTACCCCGCCGAGTTCCAGGGTGCCAGCCAGCAGACCATCAACTCTCTGGCCGTGTCCAAGGTGCTGACCCTGACCTCGACCTACGATCACCGCGTGATCCAGGGAGCCGGTTCGGGCGAGTTCCTCAAGCTCGTCCACAGCTACCTGCTCGGCGAAGACGGCTTCTACGACGATGTCTTCGAATCCCTGCGCCTGCCCTACGAGCCGGTGCGCTGGGTTCCCGACGTCTCGGCCGAAGACCAGGACGACGTCAACAAGACCGCACGCGTCATCGAACTCATCGATGCCTACCGCACGCGCGGTCACCTCATGGCCAATATCGATCCTCTCGTCTATCGTCAGCGGTCCCACCCGGATCTCGACATCAATCAGCACGGTCTGACCCTGTGGGATCTCGAACGCGAGTTCCCCACCGGCGGGTTCGGATCGAAGCCGATGATGCCCTTCCGCAACATCCTCGGACTGCTGCGTGAGAGCTACTGCCGGACCACCGGCTTCGAATACATGCACATCGCCGACCCGGTCCAGCGCCGTTGGTTCCAGTCGAAGATCGAGGTCCCGCATCAGGAACTCACCCGTTCGGAGCAGGGACACATCCTCGGTCGTCTCAACGCCGCCGAGGCCTTCGAGACCTTCCTCCAGACGAAGTACATCGGACAGAAGCGCTTCAGCCTCGAAGGCGGAGAATCTGCGATCGTCCTGCTCGACGAGATCCTCAACCAGTCCGCCGACACCGGCCTCGACGAGGTCGCCATCGGCATGGCCCACCGTGGTCGCCTCAACGTGCTGACGAACATCGCCGGCAAGTCCTATGCGCAGATCTTCCGTGAGTTCGACGGAACCATGTCCCCGGACAGCGTCCAGGGCTCCGGCGATGTGAAGTACCACCTGGGCACCAAGGGTTCGTTCACCTCGCCGGCAGGCAACACCACCGGCGTCTACGTCGCGGCCAACCCCAGCCACCTCGAGACCGTCGATCCGGTCCTCGAGGGCATCGTGCGCGCCAAGCAGGATCTCGTCGACCAGGGCGAGTCCGGCTTCACCGTACTGCCGGTCCTCGTCCACGGCGATGCCGCATTCGCCGGACAGGGTGTGGTCACCGAGACGCTCAACCTCTCCGAGCTGCGCGGCTACCGCACCGGCGGAACGGTCCACGTCATCATCAACAACCAGGTCGGGTTCACCACTCCCCCCGCCTCGGCGCGGTCCTCGTTCTACTGCACGGACGTCGCCAAGTCGATCAACGCCCCGATCTTCCACGTCAACGGCGATGACCCCGAAGCCGTCGTCCGGGCGGCCCGCCTGGCCTTCGAATACCGCCAGGAATTCAACCGGGACGTCGTCATCGACCTCGTGTGCTACCGCCGCCGCGGCCACAACGAGGGCGACGATCCGTCGATGACCCAGCCGACGATGTACTCCCTCATCGAGAAGAAGGGCTCGGTGCGCAAGCTCTACACCGAATCCCTCGTCGGCAGGAAGTGCATCACCGACGAAGAGGCCGCCGAGGCGCTCAAGGACTACCAGTCCAAGCTGGAATCGGCTTTCGCCGAGACCAAGGAAGCCGAGACCGGCTCCTACGACGGAGAAGCGTTCAACGCTCCCTACGAGCCCAGCGACATCGAGACCTTCAACGATGCCGAGACGGCCATCAGTCCCGAGACGCTGCAGCGCATCGGCGAGGCCTTCACCGAGATCCCCGAGGGCTTCACGGTTCACAAGAAGCTGCGGGCGCTGCTCGAGAAGCGCAAGGAGATGTCGCTGTCGGGCGGAATCGACTGGGGCTTCGCCGAGCTGCTGGCCTTCGGTTCGCTGCTCATGGACGGCGTGCCGGTGCGGCTGGCAGGTCAGGACTCCCGTCGCGGGACCTTCGTCCAGCGCCACTCGGTGCTCATCGACTCGGTCAACGGCAACGAATGGACGCCGCTGCAGAACCTCACCGAGGAGCAGGCTCGATTCTGGGTCTACGACTCCCTGCTCAGCGAGTACGCCGCTGTCGGCTTCGAATACGGCTACTCCGTCGAACGCAAGGACGCCCTCGTGGCGTGGGAGGCTCAGTTCGGTGACTTCGCACAGGGTGCGCAGACCGTCATCGACGAGTTCATCTCCTCCTCCGAGCAGAAGTGGCAGCAGAACTCCGGTGTCGTCATGCTCCTGCCCCACGGCTATGAGGGACAGGGACCCGACCATTCCTCGGGTCGCATCGAGCGTTACCTCCAGCTGTGCGCGGAGAACAATATGACGGTGGCCTACCCGTCCTCGGGCGCCTCGTACTTCCACCTGCTGCGTCGCCACGCCTCGACGACGAACAAGCGTCCGCTCATCGTCTTCACCCCGAAGTCGATGCTGCGCCTCAAGGCTGCCGCGAACTCGCCGGAGGACTTCACCTCGGGCAGGTTCCAGGCCGTCATCGACGATACGGACGTCGATGCCTCGCAGGTCGAGCGCGTCGTCCTCGTCTCCGGCAAGCTCTACTGGGAGCTCAAAGCCAAGCGGGAGAAGGACAACGACACGAAGATGGCGCTCGTCCGCCTCGAGCAGCTCTACCCGCTCGACGAGGCGGCCATCACCGCTGTGCTCGACCGCTTCCCGGCCGATGCCGAGATCGTCTGGGCCCAGGAAGAGCCGGAGAACCAGGGTGCATGGCCGTTCATGGCACTGCACCTGCCCGAGCTCCTCGGCGGCCGTGAGGTCAAGGTCATCTCCCGTGCCGCTTCTGCCGCCACCTCGACCGGGCTCAAGCACTTCCACGAAGCTCAGCAGAAGGAACTCGTCGACCGGATCTTCAGCCGGTGAGCAGCGACGTCACCACAACCATCGCCGTGGTCGGAGGCCCTTTGGTCGCCGGCCACGGCGATGGCCGTGGCCTCGGGTGGGTCGGTCGGGTGACGGCGAGGACTCTGCCGAGTCTGCCTGAACTCAAGGTGTATCCCCTGGCCGTGCCGGCCGAGGATTCCGCTGGTCTTCACGGTCGGACCATCGCCGAGGCGTCCCTGCGGTTCACTCGGGAAGGGGACAATCGTCTGGTGCTGGCTCTGGGGTCCGGGGATCTCGATTCGGGGCGTTCGGTGGCCAGGGCCCGGCTCGATGTGGCCAACATCCTCGACGAGGCGTTGGCTCGGAAGGTCTCGACGTTCGTGCTGGGCCCTCCGCCTGAACACGACGGTGACCGCAACCGTCGCATCGCCGAGCTCAATGCCAGCTTCTCCGATGTGGCCAAGCGGCGCGGCATCACCTATGTCGACACCTTCACGCCCCTCCTCGGCCATCCCGTGTGGCAGCGCGAGGTCGCATCGTCGCGGGACCATCTGCCGGCGCAGGAAGGATACGGTCTGTTGGCCTGGCTGGTTCTCCATCGCGGCTGGTTCAACTGGCTGGGAGTCCAGGACGTCCTCGGCGACAGCTGAGCCGTCGATGAGGTGCCCGACCGAAGATCTCTGCGGGTGCCCGGCCGACGAAGAGCTCAGCCGTGACAGTCGCATCATCTATCTTGTCAGACGAATTCGGCAAGGCGGGTGACCTGGTCCGACTTTGCTCTGCTCGGGTGATCATGAGACAATTGAGCGTCTATCAAAGGAGGGCACAATGAGCAAGCGTGGCCGTAAGCGTCGCGATCGCCGCCGTAAGAAAGCAAACCACGGCAAGCGTCCAAACGCATGATTCGCTGATACGTTCGGTGAATGACGAAGGCGGGAAGAGATTCGAATCTCTTCCCGCCTTCGTTGTGTCCGTGGACTCCCCTGTGCCTGGGCGCCGGTCAGGAGTTCTGTTCGAGCGCGATCCGCTGCCGGATCTTCTCTCGCAGTCCCATCGGGGCACGGTCGTGGCTGCACGAACGACGCACGAGCTCTTTGAGCAGCGCTTCGATCTCGTACTCGTCATGACACGACGGGCACTGTTCGAGGTGGATCGAGATCTCGCGGATCTCCGTCGTCGTCAGTTCTCCGTCCAGGTAGTGGTAGATGCGCATCAGTGACTCGGTCCTGACGCTTTCGCAGCATCCTTCGTCGCTCATTTCGCACCTCCCTCTGGACTCACGAAACCGCGCTCGGCGGCATAGTCGGCCAGCATCTCTCGCAGCTGTCGGCGACCGCGGTGCAGTCGGGACATCACAGTGCCGATCGGCGTCTCCATGATCTCGGCGATCTCCTTGTACGGCAGTCCTTCGACATCGGCATAGTAGACGACCATGCGGAAGTCTTCGGGCAGTGCCGAGAGTGCTTCCTTGACGTCGGAGTCGGGAAGGTGGTCGAGGGCTTCGAGTTCGGCGGAACGACCGCCGGAGGACGAGTGGCTGTTCGCCTGTGCGATCTGCCAGTCCTCGATGTCTTCGCTGCCGTGTTCCTGCGGCTGACGCTGCTTCTTGCGGTAGTTGTTGATGAAGGTGTTCGTCAGGATCCGGTACAGCCAGGCTTTGAGGTTGGTTCCGGGCTTGTACTGGTGGAAGGCGGCATACGCCTTCGCGTAGGCTTCCTGGACGAGGTCTTCGGCGTCGGCCGGATTCCGGGTCATACGCAGAGCAGCTGCGTAGAGCTGATTGACATATTCCAGAGCATCCCGTTCGAAACGCGCCGACCTCTCGGCGTCGGTTTCGGGGGCTTCTTTGACTGATTCGGTCATCGCAGTCAATGGTACGCCCGTTCTCTCCAGGACGGCAGTGGCGCTCATAGACTTCTCCTTCTGCCTGTCGACTTCCCGACGGGTGCACCCGTCGAATGGCTTCACCCCGTACAACATCGGACCGACGTCCCACTATTCCCACCTCAGCAGTTATGCTTGCCAGTGAGATGACCGCCACGTAGGAAGGACCACTGTGTCTCCCATTCGTCTTATCGCACGGCCCATGCTGGCCGCCGGCTACATCCTCAACGGCGTCGAACGACTGCGCAAGCCGGAGGCAGCGGCCGCATCGGTCGGCCCGCTCCTCAACCAGGCTCGCAAGCAGGTCGACGTCCCCGTCGACGCAGTGACTCTCGCCCGAGCCACCGGTGTTGCACAGGTCGCTGCCGGTTCGATGCTCGCCATCGGACGCTTCCCCCGCCTCAGCGCATCGATCCTCGTCGGCACCTACCTGCTCGACACCGTCGGTGAACGTCTGTCTGCTGACAAGACGACGTCGAAGGAGGAGAAGAAGGCTCGCAACGAACGCACTCTTCTGCGGACCTCGATGCTCGGCGGTGCCCTGCTCGCCGCCGTCGACACTGCTGGACGCCCCGGCCTGTGGTGGCGGACCCAGCACGCGGCCGAAGACCTGTGGTCGAGCGTGGAAGACACCTCGAAGCAGGCTCTGAGCGCACTCGGAGTTGACTGACATCTCCACGCACACTCCCCCGGCGACCGGCGACTGGCAGCCGCCGGTCGCCGGTTCCGCCGTCTCTGCCACTGTGACCGTTCCCGGTTCCAAGTCTCTGACGAACCGCTATCTCATCCTTGCGGCTCTCGCCCGTTCCGGATCCGATCTCAGGGGATGGCTTCGCAGCCGCGACACCCTGCTCATGGTCGACGCCCTGCGTCGTCTCGGCGCCGTGATCGACGAAGACGGCGATGAGCTCCACATCGAGCCGATCCCCTTCCCGGACGGACACGTACCCACAGACGCAGCTGCACAGGACTCCGCACCGATCACCATCGACTGCGGTCTCGCCGGAACCGTGATGCGCTTCATCCCCCCACTTGCCGCGCTCACCGGTCGTGAGGTCGTCCTCGACGGCGACGAACAGGCCCGCGTGCGGCCGATGTCGGTGACGATCGAGTCGCTGCGGGAGCTCGGTGCGTCGATCACCTCCGCCGCGAGCACATTGCCGATGACGATCCACGCCGACTCTCAGCTGCGCGGAGGCCACCTCGGCATCGATGCCAGCGCCTCCAGCCAATTCGTCTCTGGTCTGCTCCTCGCCGCTCCCGTCATGCCTTTGGGACTCGAACTCACCAACACTGCGGACTCGGTGCCCAGCCGAACGCATGTGGATATGACGATCGAAGTCCTCCGCGACGCGGGCGTCGACATCAGCGAGCCCGAACCCGAGCGCTGGATCGTCGAACCAGGACTTCCGCGCGGTCTCGACGTGCAGGTCGAACCCGACCTGTCCAATGCCGCAGCCTTCGCAGCGGCGGCCGTGGCCACCGCCGGATCCGTGACCATCGCCGACTGGCCCGTGCACACCACCCAGGCAGGTGACGGCTTCCGCGAGATCGCCGAGGCGTTCGGAGCCACGGTGCGCCTCGATAGGGAAGGACTGCACGTGCAGGGCCCGGACCGGCTCACCGCTGTCGATCTCGACCTGTCGGCCGTCGGCGAGCTCACCCCAGTGGTCTCGGCTCTCGCAGCTATGGCAGAAGGAACGTCGCAGCTGCGCGGAATCGGGCATCTGCGTGGGCACGAGACCGACCGTCTGGCGGCTCTGACCAGAGAGTACGGTGCCATCGGCGTCGATGTCGTCGAGCACGCCGAGGCACTGACGATCACCGGCACCACGCACCTGCGCCCGGCGCTGTGGCATACCTACCACGACCACCGCATGGTCATGGCCGGTGCCGTCCTCGCCCTGCGCAATGACGGAATGGTCATCGAGAACGCCGGCACCGTGGCCAAGACTCTGCCTGCCTTCACTCAGCTGTGGGAAGCCATGCTCACCCCCGGAGCCTGATATGGCGAAGATCTTTCGCGATGAGGACTACCGACCCCGGCCGAACCGACGCGGTTCACGACCGCGGACGAAGAACCGCCCTGACCACAAGGACGCTGTATCGGGCCTGGTCACCGCGGTCGATCGGGGCCGGTACCGGGTCATCCTCGCTGACGACGACGGGAACTTCCCGTCGAGTCCCCCGATTCGGAAGAAGGGGAAGCGGTCACGGGGGGCCACCTCGGTGACGGCGGTGCGCGCCTCGCACCTGCGCAAGCAGGCGATCGTTCCCGGAGACGTCGTCCGCCTCGTCGGCGACACCTCGGGGGCCGAGGGCACCCTGGCCAGGCTCGTGGAGATCACCGAACGGCAGACCCTGCTGCGCCGCAGCGCCGATGACACCGACCCGACCGAGCGCGTACTCGTCGCCAACATCGACGTCATGGGAATCGTCACGGCCACCGTGGACCCGGATCCCTCTTTCGGTCTCATCGATCGCGCACTCGTCGCGGCCTTCGATGCCGGGATCACTCCCCTGCTCATCGTGACGAAGACCGATCTGCGCCCGGCGACGGAGCTGAAGGAACGCTTCTCCGCGTCCGGGATCGACATCGTCGAATCCTCCATCGATCCCGACGCCGAGCCGACCGATACGACAATCGCCGCGAACGATGCGGCCCGCGACGAGACAGAACCTCACGCCGAGGTGGCCGAGCGTCTCCGTGGACGCATCAGCGTCCTCGTCGGCCATTCCGGGGTGGGCAAATCCACGCTGACCAACGTTCTCGTTCCCGCCGCCGAGCGCGCGACGGGCCATGTCAACGACGTGACCGGACGCGGACGTCACACCTCGTCCTCGGCCGTGTGCCTGCCGTTGGAACGCGGCGGATGGCTCATCGACACCCCGGGAGTGCGTAGCTTCGGCCTGGCCCATGTGGACCGGGAGACCCTGCTCTCCGCCTTCCCCGAACTCGTCGAGGCCACGGCCGATTGCCCCCGCGGATGCACTCACCTCGCGGACTCTCCCGGCTGCCGACTCGATGAATGGGTGGCCGACGGCAAGGCCGGACCGGGAGGAGTCTCACGGCTGGAGTCCCTGCGCCGGCTGCTGCCCTCGACTGGATAGGCTGGAGGCATGAACGACCTCGACTTGGCGATCGAACTCGCCGATCTCGCCGATGCCATCAGCCACCCGCACTTCCGGGCACAGGACTTCGCCGTCGAAACCAAACCCGATCTCACCCCGGTCACCGAATGCGACCGTGCGGTGGAGAAGGCGATCATGGATCGCCTCACAGAGGTTCGACCCGATGACAGCGTGCTCGGTGAGGAATTCGGTGCACACGGGCAGTCATCGCGACGGTGGATCATCGATCCCATCGACGGAACGAAGAACTTCGTGCGCGGGGTGCCGGTGTGGGCGACGCTGATCTCCCTCTACGACGGTGACCAGCCGCTGCTGGGAGTCGTCTCCGCTCCCGCGCTCGGTCGCCGATGGTGGGCAGTAACGGGCCAGGGCGCCTACGCGACCGAGCTCGGGTCCCCGGCCGAACGCATCGCTGTGTCATCCGTCGATTCTCTCGCCGATGCGTCCCTGTCGTATTCGTCGCTGTCGGGCTGGAAGGAACTCGGCATCCTCGATGAGTTCCTCGATCTCTGCGATTCGCTGTGGCGCACTCGCGGATACGGCGACTTCTACTCCTATATGCTGCTCGCCGAGGGTGCTGTCGACCTCGCCTGCGAGCCCGAGCTCGCGCTCTACGATATGGGAGCGCTCGTACCCATCGTCCTCGAAGCCGGAGGCACCTTCACGAACACGGCCGGACTTCCGGGGCCCTTCGGCGGCAATGCCCTGGCCAGCAATTCTCGCCTCCATGAAGCCGCACTCGACCGACTCGGTCGGGTCGCTCCCGCGGAGGTCTCCTGATGCCGGACATCATGGGAGCCCCGCTGTGGCATGAGATGGCCGAGGCCGCAGGGCTCACGAATCCGGACGGGTCGATCGGTGAGACGATCTACGGGCAGATGACGAAGTTCGCCGCCGAGGTCGGAGCCGTCAACCTCGGACAGGGCGCTCCGGGCACGGAGCCTCCGGACGAGCTCATCGCCGCAACGGAAGAGGCGATGCGGGCCGGTTTCAATCAGTACGCCCCCGGTCAGGGATACCCGCAGCTGCTCGAAGCTGTGGGCGCTCAACGCGGACGCGATTTCGGACAGCACGTCGATCCGGACGAGGTGCTCTACACTGCGGGCGCCACGGAGGGCCTGACCGCCGCGATCCTCGCACTGCTGCCGCCGGGCGGCTCTCTCGTCGCCTTCGAACCGTTCTACGACTCCTATCCGGCGGCGATCGCCGCCGCCGGCGGAACACTGCACACGGTGCCGATCCTGCCCGATGGCCGTGGTGACTTCGCCCCGGACTGGGAGACTTTCGACCGAGTGATCGCCGAGGTCGATCCGGCGATCATCCTCGTCAACACTCCGCACAATCCCACCGGGTTCATCTTCTCTGCCGCTGATCTCGCCCGCATCGGACGAGCCGCCGAGGCGGTCGACGCCTGGGTACTCTCCGATGAAGTCTACGAGCAGCTCGTCCTCACTGATCTGGGGCATGTGCCTCCCGCAGTTGCCATCGAGGATTCTGCACGCGTCGTCACGGTCTCCTCGGCGGGCAAATCATGGAACACGACAGGATGGAAGATCGGCTGGGTCATCGCCTCTCCCGAGGTTCGCCAGGCCATTCAGACCGTCAAGCAGTTCCTGTCGTTCACGGCCGGCGGTCCGATGCAGATCGGAATGGCCGATATGCTGGACGGCGATTCGCAGTTCGTCGCCGAGAACCGAGCTTCGCTGCGGGCACGCGCCGAGGTCCTCGTGCCCGCCTGTCGCTCGGTGCCGGGCGCTGAAGTGTCCACTCCGCGCGCCGGCTATTTCACAGTGGTTGACTTCTCTGCGCTGACGGATCGCGATGCCTTCGAGCTCAATGAGCTGCTGGCCAGAGAATTCTCCTTGGTCGGAATTCCCGTACCCGCTCTGTGCAGGCAGGGCAGCCCGGCGTACGAGGCCTATAGGTCCTCGATCCGATATTCGTTCTGTAAGTCCGTTGCCGATGTCGACAAGGGCGCACAGTTGTTCAACGCACTCGGAGGGCACCTGCGGGAGCACCCGGACGCGCTGCGTCGGAGGAACTGAGTATCGCTGGCTTTCGTGGTCGAGGCAGATTGAGTTCCTGATACGAGGGACGGTACGGGAATCGCCGCGCCGAGGGACAGGAGTCGCGGCGCCCAAAGACGCCAGAAGGGGCGAACCGCATAGACGGTTCGCCCCTTCTGTCTCGGGCAGCGACGCTGCCCGCTGAGTCTGGCTCCGTGTCGGCGCACGCGCCGATCAGCAGCCCAGCTCAGGGCATATCAGGCTTTGACGAGCTCCAGTTCGAGTTCGATCTTGATCTTGTCGGAGACGAGAAGCTCTCCTCCGCCGAGGACGGCTTCGAAGGACATTCCGAAGTCCTTGCGGTTGACCGTGGCGGTGGCCGAGAGGCCGGCGACCTGGTTGCCGTTCGGATCGGTGGCAACTCCTGCGAATTCGGTGGCGAAGGCGACTTCCTTGGTCACCCCGCGCATCGTCAGTTCACCGACGGTCTCGAACTCATCGGCGCCGTCGGCCTTGATCGCGGTCGATTTGAAGCTCAGCTTCGGGTGTTCCTCCGCGAGGAAGAAGTCACCGCTCTTGAGGTGACCGTCGCGCTGTTCGTTGCGGGTGTTGATCGAGTTCGCTGAGGCCTCGGCGGACACGGCGCTGTCTTCGAGGGTCTCACCGACGTTCACGCTGCCGGCGATCTCTTCGAAGTGGCCGCGGACCTTCGAGACGCCCGCGTGGCGAGCGGTGAAGGTGAACTCCGAGTGGATGGGATCGATGTTCCAGGTTCCGGCGGTGAGTCCCTGAGGCAGAGCAGTCATGATTTCTCCTTTTGGTTGAAATTTGAAGTACAAGAATGACTATAGTTCAACTTTCAACCAGATGCAACCGCTGCAGATG
Source organism: Brevibacterium sediminis (assembly GCF_013623905.1). GTDB lineage: Bacteria > Actinomycetota > Actinomycetes > Actinomycetales > Brevibacteriaceae > Brevibacterium > Brevibacterium sediminis. The sequence goes on along the minus strand of NZ_JABKDD010000001.1, from coordinate 414,481 downwards.
AACGGCAAGTGACCATGTGGCGGAGGTCACCTGTATTCGGTTTGGCCGCCAGGTGACCCCTCGTGTAAAGTTAAGAACACGCCGCGGGGTGGAGCAGTTCGGTAGCTCGCCGGGCTCATAACCCGGAGGTCGGGGGTTCAAATCCCTCCCCCGCCACGATAGCGGCAGAACCCCCAGTCAGTTCTCTGACTGGGGGTTCTTCTCATTCACACTCCTTGCCGACCGACTTTGCAGAGTCGATTCCCTGCCGGCCGCTCGACTCAGCGTCGACCGCTCGCCGCATAACTCGATACAGTGACGGCAACTCGAGCGCTCGGCACGTCGAACGCCATCAAGCACCCAGGCAGATGTCGATCTGCAGAGCGCACGGCCCTGTTTCACCGCACAGCCTTCATCTCGCATCAAGCCGATGCCGAATCTCGGACTGACGCAGCGCCACAGACAGGTGCGTTGCCCTCAGCTGACGCAGCACCTCAGACAGATACCGCGCACCTAGGCTGACGCAGTGCTGCGAGTGCGTCCAGAGAAGCGAGCGACGCCGGTCTCACCTCCGGCGAATCCATTGCGAACGACGAACGCCCCTGGGATGTCCCAGGGGCGTTCGTCGCGGAAAGTCCGAACTCGGTCGGCACGGCCTCTCAGCGCCGTACCGGTTCGCCTCCGACTCAGTTGCCCGAGTCGCCGCCTTCGTCAGCCGGCTCCGAGGCGGGAGCGGAGGATTCCCTGCCCGCCGCATCCTTGGCCAGCGACGGGTCAGCGGCGACGGCATCCTCAAGTGCCTTCTTCAAGCGATCCTGAGCCTTTCCGTACTCCGCGAAATCGCCGTCCTTCAGCGCGGCATCGGAGTCCTCCATGGCCTTCTTCGCCTCCTGCAGAGCATCGTTGAGAGCCTTGTCCGGCGAGCCGGACTTCGAATCCGCGTCCTCTCCGCCGGAGGTCGATCCCGACTCGCCGTCTCCGCTGTCCTCGGTTCCGGCATCGCCAGCCGAGGCTCCGGAGTCTCCGCCGAACACCTGGTCGAGCGCCTCGTCGAGGGTCGGAGCGAACCCGATGTCCTCACCGAACGCCACGAGCACGTGCTGCAGCAGCGGATAGGAGGTCTCACCGGCGGACCGGACATAGACCGGCTGGACGTAGAGCAGACCCCCGCCGATCGGCAGAGTCAGCAGGTTGCCGTTCTCGACTTCGGACTCACCCTGACGCAGCAGGTTCAGACTGCGCTGCACATCGGGCGCGGTGTTGAAGTTGTTCTGAGCCTGACCAGGTCCGGGCACAGTGGTGTTGCGCGGAAGCTGCAGCAGCCGCAGCTTGCCGTAGCCCTCGGCTGTCTCGCCCTTCTTACTGCCGGCATCGGCATCGGCAGAGAGGAACCCGGTGAGGTTGTTTCTCGACTGCCCCTCGGACGATCGAGCCGGGATATACGAGCTCGTCAGCGAGAACGACGGCGACTGCTGGCCCGGCATCTGCAGGGTCATGTAAAACGGCGGCTGCGTCAGTCCGCTGCTCGCCTTCGTCGTCGGATCGGTCGGCAGGGTCCAGAAGTCCTGACCGGAGTAGAACTCACTGGCGGAGGTGACATGGTACTTCGTGAGCAGGTCGCGCTGGACCTTGAACATGTCTTCCGGGTACCGGACGTGGCTCATCAGATCGCCGGACATCTCCGAGGACGACTTGATGAGTCCGGGGAACACCTTCATCCAGGTCTTCAGGACCGGATCGTCCTTGTCCCACTGGTACATGTCGACGGAACCGTCGTAGGCATCGACGGTGATCTTCACCGAGTTCCTGATGTAGTTGACCTCATCGTCCGGCAGAGTCGCCACCGAATTCGGAGCCGACGCCGTGGTCGAATCCTCGGTGGCCTGCTGGAGCGGCTGCGGTGTCGAGTACGGGTAGTCCTCGGCAGTGGTGTAGCCGTCGAGGATCCACTTGATCTTCCCGTCCACGACGGCCGGGTACGGATCTCCGTCGACCTTGAGGAAGGGTGCGAGCTTCTCCACACGCTCGCGCGGGTGACGATCGTAGAGGATCTGGGACTCTTCGTTCAGCGCGTCCGAGAGAAGGATCTGCTCGTCCTGGAACTTCAGGGCGTAGGCGAGGCGGTTGAACACATTGCCCACCGACGGTCCGCCGTCACCGGAGAAGGTGCTGTTGACCTGGCCGGAGCCGCTCTTCTCATCGGAGGGGTAGTCGAGCTCACGCGGAGTCGCGCCCTTCGGGGCGCCCACGATCGAGTAGTCCGGAGATGACTCTCCGAAGTACACACGCGGCTCGTAGTCGGGGAACTCGCCCTTCGGCGGAATATCCGACTCCATGAACAGCGGCTCGCCGTCCGGGTTGCGCTGGTTGCCGTTGGCTGCGACCACACCGAATCCGTGGGTGTAGACGATCGCCCGGTTGAACCAGCTCTGGTTGTTCACCGAACTCGGGGCGAGTTCGCGCACCGAGATGACGGTGTCGCGCATGTCTCCGTCGATGTTGTAGCGGTCGACGTCGAGCTTCTGCGGGAACGAGTAGTACGGTCGCACCTGCTGCAGCTGCCGGAAGGTGTCCGAGACGAGGTTCGGGTCCAGCAGACGGATCGACGCCGCGGTCTCGGCGTCCTTGCGCAGGTCGCCCTTCTTGCCAGTGGTGCTCGGCGAGTACGGAGTCACTTCGATGTCATCGAAGTCGAACGCATCGCGCGTGGCATCGATGTTGTGCTGGATGTAGTCAGATTCCTTGCTCTGCTGCGACGGATTGACCTGGAACTGCTGAAGCAGGGCCGGGTACGCGATGATCGAAACGCCGCCGAGCACGATAAGGGTGAGCGTGGCGATGATCGAGATCCGCCAGTTGCCCTTCCACGCGGTGTAGACGAACAGCAGTGCGACCAGGACGGCGGCGATGGCAACGATCGCCATGGCCGGCAGGGCGGCATGATCATCGACGTAGGTGACGCCGGGGACGATCCCGCCGGCAGCGGTCATCCGGTCGTAGCGGGAGAGCCACAGCCGACCGGCCTGAACTATGACGAGAACCGCCACGGTGATGCCCAGCTGCCACTGGGCAGCCTTCGTCAGGATGACGCCCTTCTGCTCCCCCGGACGGATTCCGCCGAAGAGGTAATGGGCGACGAGGGCGGCGATGAGCGCCAAGAGCAGCGCCATGCCAAGCTGGTTGCCGATGAGGCGCAGGCCAGGAAGGACGAAGACGAAGAACGACTTGTCGAGACCGAACTGAGGATCCTTCGAGCCGAAGGACGTCGAGTTGATCCATTCGAGGATCGTGTTCCAATGCGCCGAGGCGGTGATGCCGGCGAGGACACCCATGACCGCGGGAATCGCGATCGTCGCGACCCGACGCAGAGGCTCGATGGCCTCACGATAACGGTCGAGGTTCTCCTGTCGCGGGGTCGTCGGCGCGTAGACCGGACGATGGCGGTAGGCCAGATGAAGACTCAGCCAGACCGGGACGGCCATGAGGATGAATCCGCCGAGGAATGTCAGCCCGCGGGTGAGCCACATGGTTCGGAAGACGTTCGCCGCGTCGATCTGGCGGAACCACAGCACCTCGGTGTAGACCTGGGTGAAGGCGATGAAGGCGATCAGCAGGATCGCCACAGACACGAGGGTGAGCAGCAGCGGCGAACGTCTTGGCCGATTCGCCGGCATGCGTGCGGAGGTGGGTGAGGACGAGGTGCTCACTACTGCCCTTTCTCATTGTTGTCGGCACCATCGGCGGGACATTTCGGCAGGTCCGAAGTGTTGCCGGCGGCGTACTGCTCCACGGTGGTCTGCGCGTCATCGAGCGTGTCGATGCGCGCCACCGTGATCTTGGATTGGTCCGCGGCGGCCATGACCTCCGCGCAGTTGTCGGCGGGCGAGAGGAACAGCGTCGCTCCCTTCTCGGTGGCGGCGGCCACCTTCTGGCGAGCACCGCCGATCGGGCCGACCGTTCCGTCAGGGGTGATCTCTCCCGTGCCAGCCACATGCTTGCCGCCTGTCATCGCACCGGGAGTGAGTTCATCGATGATGGCCAGCGCGAACATCGTCCCGGCTGAGGGACCGCCGACGCCGTCGACGTTGAACTTCACGTCGACGGGGAACTCGAAGTCCTGCTTCATCGTGATGCCGATCGCCTTGCGGTCGTCGACCTTCGCGGGAGTCAGGGAGATCGTCTTCGATTTCCCGTCGCGTTCGATGCCGAGCTCGACGGAGTCCGTCCCCTGCACTGTCCTGCTCATGATCTGCGCGGCCTGGGGATCGGAATCGAGCTTCTTGCCGTTGACCGACATGAGTCGGTCTCCCTTGCGCAGCTTGCCCTGAGCCGGAGCATCGGCGACGACGTCATCGACCGACAGATGCACGGAGTACGACTTGTCCATCTGGCCCATGGCGGCGGCGATGGCGACATCCTGGCTCGAGGACATCTCGACCGCATTCGATTCGGTCACGTCCTCGCGAGTGGTGTCCAGCGGGTAGTACGCCTCCGTGGGGACGACGGTCTGTTCGCCGTTGATGAGTGCGCCGAGTGCCTGAGAGGCAAAGATGTCGCGACCGGGTCCGCCGCTGACGGCGACGGTGAGCATGTCGATGCGGCCTGCAGTCGGATAGGTCTTGGCTCCGGAGACGCTGATCATGGGGTCGCCCTGGTAGTCGCCGAGGGTGTTGAAAACCGGTCCCGGCAGCTGAAGCATGTACGGAACCGGCAGAAGCACGGCCAGCGCGATGAAGACGTAGGTGAGGACGCCCGAGGTCGTGGCCAGACGTGGAGTCCGTCGTCGTTTGGTGCCGCGTGTCGGTGCCGGTGACGCCGGCACGGCCCGAGGGGCGTTCTCTGTCATGTAATCCTTTCGCTGCACCGCCCCACCAGTCTAGTTGAAACCTCAGCGTCCGTTTCACAGACTCCTTTCGCCCGGTGCGAACATCCTGCGAAACCTCCCGGAATTGGGAAGCTTCGCACATTCGGAACCGTTAACGTTGATGTCAAACCGATTCTTGGGGGCTGTAGAACAATGACCGATGACAACAACAACGAACAGAATCCGTTCGAGCAGATCTTCGGAATGCTCTTCGGCGCCAATGGTCCCGGATCCGGTCAGGGAGATGACAAGAACAGTTCGGGCATGCCGCAGGGCTTCTCGATCGATCCGGCGATGATGTCCACGATCATGAATCAGATGCAGGGGCTCTTCGGGCAGGGTGCCGATTCGCAGGCCCAGGCAGTGTCGATCGCTCAGAAGGCGGTTCCGACTCCCGACCCCTCTGTATCCGAGGACGCTGAGCGGGCGACGACCGATGCGTTCCGTCTGGCCGAGCTCTGGCTCGCCGAGGCCACCGACTTCTCCGTCGCCAACCGCTCCGCCCGTCCGCTGCGCCGAGCCGACTGGGTCAAGGAGACGATGCCCGGTTGGCAGAAGTTCGTGCTGCCCATCAAGGAGAACATGTCCTCGGCCCTGACGGACACGCTCGAGTCCCAGGTCCCGGCCGAGATGAAGGGCATCCTCGCAGGCGCATCGTCGATGTTCGGATCGATGAGCGATTCGATGTTCGCCATGCAGATCGGACAGGCCGTCGGCGCGCTGTCCGAAAGCGTCCTCACCGGCACCGAGGTGGGACTCCCGCTGCTGCCCCACGACACTGCCGTGGTCATCGAGAAGAACGTCGAGACGTTCGCTTCCGAGATCGACGTCGACGTCTCCGAGGTCCGCATCTACCTCGCGGCTCAGGAGCTCGCCCACCTCGCTCTGTTCGAGCGCGCCCCGTGGCTGAGCGCCCAGGTCGAGACCGCTCTGACTCGTTATGCGCAGGGACTGAAGGTCGACACCTCGCAGATCGAGGACATGGCGTCGAACATCGATCCGTCGAACATCTCCGACCTCAGCGACAATATTCGCCAGGGACTGTTCAACCCGCCGACGACAGACGATCAGAGGAAGGCGCTGACGTCTTTGGAGAACCTCCTCGCCGTCATCGCCGGGTGGGTCGACGTTGTCGTCTATGAGGCGTGCAAGCATCTGCCAGGTCGCGATCAGATCCGCGAAGCGCTGCGCCGTCGGCGGGCAACCGCGGGACCGGCGGAGAAGACCTTCTCAACCCTTGTGGGTCTCGAGTTCAACCCCCGTCGCCTCCGCGATGCCGCCGCGCTCTTCGCGTATCTCGAGACGCAGGGCGGCGCCGAAGCCCGCGATCGCGTGTTCTCCCATCCGGATCTGCTGCCGACCACGCAGGATCTGGACGACCCGCTGGGCTATTCCGAGCGACGTCAGGCCGAATGGACCAACGAATCGAGCATCGATGAGGCCCTGTCCCGCATTCTCGCCGAGGGACTTGAGGGAGCCGGCGGCAGCGATGCGAAAACAGAGTCCGAAGAGACGGATCGCAACGACTCTGCGCCGACCGATGACAGCAGCTCCGACGACGACAGCTCCGACGATCGCGACGATCGCTGAATGATCGATCTCGATACCGCCCGGCAGGAAGTCGAGCGCGGACCGCGGAACTCATTCTCCGCGTCCTTCGCGGAGCTATTCGACCGGCAGGGTGCCGATGCCCTGCACCGCTCCGGCGGTGAGCACCATCTCACAGCCAGCTGTCTGGTCATCGATCCGGTCACCGAGGCGGTTCTGCTCAACCACCACCGGAAGGCCGGGCTGTGGGGTCAGTTCGGAGGACACCTCGAATCTGTCGACACCTCGCTGCATGATGCCGCTCGCAGAGAGGCCGAAGAGGAAAGCGGTCTGCGCCCGCTCGCACGAGTCACTGCCGATCCCATCGACGTGCATGTGCATGACCTCTCGGCCGCGTTCGGGACCTGCACCCGACACTTCGACGTCGTCTTCGCAGCCCAGGCTTCGACTGACGATTCGCCGAATGTGTCGGAGGAGTCCTTCGACGTCGCCTGGTTCACTCTGGACCGACTGCCCGCTGACCTCATGCCCGACCTGCCGGACCGGCTGCCGGGCCTCTTCCGCTCCGCTGTGTCAGCGCTCAGCTCCCACGCCTGAAACGCTCCCCATCGCTGAATCCTTCGAGATAGATCTTTGCGTCGGTCTGCCGCGGATGGCGATCGGCCAATGCATGGAATTCCTTCGAGTGGGGACCGATCTGGAGATGGACGAGTTCATGGACGACGACCGTCTCCAGCACCCAGCGCGGCACGGCCTGCAGGCGATGGGAGACGCGGATGTCACCCGTCGACGTCGTCGTTGACGCCCATCTGCTGACATTCTGATTCGTCACCCAGCGGATCGACGTCGGTCGCAGCCTGCCGCCGAAGAAACGACGGCTCATCTCCTCAGCCAGCTCGGCGAGGTCGGCATCCGACGAGTGATCACGGGCGGAGAGGCGATTGAACAGATCCGTCAGCGAACGGATGTTGCGCTCCACGCTGTAGCGCTCAGGAGTGCGCAGCACGTAGGTCTCGACCTCCTTCGAGACGGCGACGGTCTTCTTCCGCCGTACCGATCGACGCACTTCGATCTCACCCCGGGCGATCGCCCGCAGCACCTCTTCTTCACTCCACCGCTGTGCTCTGCTCACCGGACCATCATAGGAAACCGCACTGACACGGTGACAGTGCCACCGGCACCGTGGCGGCGTCTCTGCAGCGGTTCTGAAGACGAACAGCCTTCGGAGTTTGTGAGTTTCCTGAGTCTGCCGAAAAGTTGAGGTCGAATCCCCCGTCCACAGCCGCCTCCGAGAACGCAGTCCCCGCAGAACGGGAGCTGATCCGACCCGGGAGCGTGTTTATCAACAGTCATATCGACACTCAAGGCGCCTTTCCTCCACAGACTCCACGGCGATTCCCACAGGTTATCCACAGGCTGTTGACGTGTCTGTGCATGACGGTGCATTGACGCGGAGGCTTTTGCGGAATAAGTTCTATGCTTGACCCCGGAAAACCCGAGGATGCGTGCGGAAGGGGAAGCCGCACGAGTCCTCGCGAGCGCCTGGGGCACTATGCGGCTGAGGGCATGCCGGGACGCGCTTCCCGGCCTGTCCTCAGCCGTTTTTCCACAGGATTATCCACAACTTCTCTCCTGCCGTGGCCATTCCGGCTCTCGTTCACTACTGTGGAAGTCTCCACGATGGCGAGGCGAAGGGGCCGAGATGTTCAGAATCTTTCCGAGTGTTCCCATCACATGGCGTTCGTCCTCGTGCATCCAGTTCGGCGCAGATGATCCTGTGCTCATCGATGGGCTGCTGCTCGGTGACGCCAGTCTCATCGAAGATCTCCGTCTCGGCATCGGCTCGGCTCAGTTCTATTCACGCGCTCAGGAACTCGGGGTCGACCTCAGCAGGGCGAGCTCCCTCATCACCCTCCTCGGCGAGGCAGGTGTCCTCATCCCGGCCGACGCGGACGGCGGCGCCGTACCGAAGGGGTCCCCGGTCTTCGCCGCGGCGCGCATATTCAATCTGTCGCCGGATCGGGTCTCCCAGGTCCTCAGGTCCCGGCCCGTGCTGGTCACGGGTCCATTGCGCTCCCATGTCGAAGGGCAGCTGGCGGCTCTCGGATTCGCCGTCGCCGCGGCTCGCCGTGTCGAGGAGCTCGATCTCATGGCTTCACCGGTGGTGGTCACGAGTTCTCACCTGGTTCCGGACCTCAATTCCGCCATGTGGCTCAGTGATCGCGAAGTCGACCACTGTCAGGTCGTCCTCGGTGAGCAGTCTGTGGAGATCACGGGACTCATCCGGCCCGGTTCGACACCGTGCTCTGTGTGTTCCTGCCTGCACCGGAAGGACAGCGATGCCGGTTGGCTCGATCAGCATCCGCGTCTGCGTGCCCTGCCGGAGCGTGAGAGCCTCAGCGATCCCGCCGCACGCATCCTCGGTTCGGCGCATGTTGTTCAGATGCTTCGTCAGGCGCTGCTGCGCCCCGAAACAGCACCGATCCGACGCGTGGTCACCTTGGATGCCGGCGAGGTCACGGATAGTGGAATGACCTTCCACGATCGCTGCCAGTGTCGCACGCCGGTCCCGGATTTCGGGTCAGTCGCCGAGCAGACCCAGTAGGTGAGTTCCGTAGAGTTCGAGCTTCGTCGCACCGATGCCGGGGACCCGCGCAAGTTCGTCGAGGGTGCGGGGACGGACCTCCGCGATGACTGACAGCGAGGTGTCCGTGAGAACGAGGTACGGCGGCAGTCCCTGCTCCATTCCGATGCGCACCCGCCAGCGTCGCAGACGGTCCAGCAGCTCGAGATCGATGTCGGCAGGACAGTCCGCACATCGTCCGAGTGCACGGTCGAGGTGCGAGACCAATGCCCTCCCGCAGCCGCGGCAGCGGTTGAGCGCCGCAGAGTTCGACGCTGTGCGGCCATCTCCCATCGTCGGTCCCGACTGCCCGAGTTCGGCGAGGAAGCGTGATGACCTCCGCGGTCTCTGTTTGGAGTCGAACCGGGCCAGCGACCAGCTCATCCGCAGGTCTGTGCCTGCACGCGTCAGCGCCACGTAGAACAGGCGACGTTCCTCAGCGATGGCTCGAGGCGTCTGGGCATAGCTGATGGGCAGCAGACCTTCGCTGAGACCCACCAGGTGCACACTGTCCCATTCCAGGCCCTTCGCCGCGTGGAAGGAAGCCAGAGTGACGCCTTCGATGTCCGGGGCGAACTGGTGCTCGGCACGATCCGACAGGTCGCTGAGGAAGACCTCCATCGGCACAGGGAGTTCCTGACCGTGCTGATGCTCCTCGGCGAGGTCGACGAGGGCTTTGAGCGATTCCCAACGCTGTCTGCCGGCTCCGGCGGCCGGCGGCTCTCGGGTGAATCCGAGAGAGCCGAGAACCTCTGTCACGGCTTCGGTCAGACGCTGTCCGCTCGAGGTCGCGCGTGCGGCCTTGAGCATGAGAACGGCCTCCTTGACCTCTTTGCGCGCGAAGAAGCGCTCTCCGCCGCGCAGCACATAGGGAATCCCGGCTGCGGCCAGAGCCTGTTCGTAGGAGGGACTCTGTCCGTTCGTGCGGAAGAGGACTGCGATGTTGCGCGGACGACGTCCGGCCTGGATCTCTGCCGAGATAGCCTGGACGACCCCGGTGGCCTCGGCCTCGTCGGTCGGATACTCCACCATGCGCGGCAGGCGGCCCATCGGGTTGTCGGTCCGCAAGGTCAGCGCGGTCCGAGAGGTGTGTCGCAGCAGATTGTTCGCGGTGGACACGATGGCCTGGGACGACCGGTAGTTGCGCACCAGGCGGATCGTTCTGGCCTCGGGCATCGACGTGCTGAGCGAACCGAGCAGGCTCGCATCGGCTCCCGCGAAGGTATAGATGGTCTGAGCGGGATCGCCGACGACGCAGAGATTGTCACGGGGGCCCAGCCACCGGGAGAGAACATCGTATTGGAGCGGCGAGACGTCTTGGAACTCGTCGACGACGAAGTGCCTGTACTGTTCGCGGATCTCGGCTGCGATCGCCGGATACTCGGCCAGAACTCCCGAGAGCACGAGGAGCACATCATCGAAATCGAGCAGCCGTCCCCGTGTCTTCGCCTCCCCGTAGGCTTCGAAGATCCGCACCATATCGTCGACGCTCAGCTGACCGGGGAGGTCCCAGGCCGCTGCCTTCGTCGCATAGTCGTCGACGCCGAGCAGGGACGAGGCCGCGAACTCGATCTCCGACGCGACGTCTCTGGTCAGTTCCCGACTGGTCTCCAACCCGAGGCTCTGCATGACCGAGCCGATGATGCCCGCCTTGTTCTCGATGATCCGCGGAAAGTCTCCTTCGGCGAACCGGTCCCAGAAGAACCGCAGCTGACGCAGCGCTGCGGAGTGGAACGTACGGGCTTGGACCGCGGGGACTCCGAGTCCGCGCAGGCGTGAGCGCATCTCCCCCGCCGCCTTGGCGGTGAATGTCAGCGCGAGGACATGGTTGGCAGGGAACACATCCGACGCAATTCCAAAGGCGATCCGGTGCGTCATGGCGCGGGTCTTACCGGTGCCGGCACCCGCGAGGACGATCACCGGTGAGTCGAAATGGGTGGCGACGGCGCGCTGTTCCTCGTCCAAGGCCTCGAGCAGGGCCGTGGCCGAAGCATTCATGCGTTGTCCAACCAGCTGTACAGGAGCTGACCGGCGATGGAGATCGTCGATGGAGCGCGCACCTCGCCGTTCGCAATGGCAGCGCGCAGCTCCGCCCGGGTGAACCAGCGCAGCGAGGCGATCTCAGCCTCGTCGGCGGCGAAGTCTCGGCTGGGAGCGACGGCCGAGAAGCCGAGCATGAGCGAACAGGGAAACGGCCACGGCTGAGAGCCCAGATACCGAGGTTCGGTGACTTCGAGATGAGCTTCTTCCCAGATCTCGCGGATCACCGCGTGTTCGAGTGTCTCACCCGGTTCGACGAATCCGGCCAGGAGCGAATACCGGTCGGATTCCCAGGCGGCGTTGTTGCCCAACAGGACACGTTCGACTCCGTCGTCATCGGTGTTGACGATGACGACGATGACTGCCGGATCGGTGCGGGGAAAGTGTTCGCTTCCGGTCACCGGATCGCGGCGGACCCATCCGCCCATGATCGGAGTGGTAGGTGCGCCGGTGCGCGGGGAGAACAGGTGTGCACGATGCCAGTTTCCCAAACCGACGATCTCGCAGGCCAGGGATACCTGCACATCGTCAAGGGCTTCGGCGAGATGACGCAGGGTCAGCCAGACGGGTTCGGAACTGTCGATCCCCTCTCCCGGAGCGGTCAGCAGATCGGTGGCGTCCCGGGCGCGAGAGGCGTCCAATCGGGAATCGACGTGGCTGCGACCGTCGTCGTCCAAGGACACTCCGATATAGCGGGTGCCCTGTGGGTCTCGGCCGAGGTAGACCTCCGTCTGGCCCTCCGGCACAGCTTCGCGGTCGGTCAGGAAGAGCCCGCCGCCGGCGACGAGCAGCGATCCGCGATGTTCGAGGACGGCGAGGGCCCCTGAGGCCCAGATCTCGCTGAGGTCTCCGTCGTGGCCCCGAGTCAGATGGTCCCGATCGATTCCGTGTCGGGCGAGGCTGATCGGCTGCACTGGAGGCAATGGCTTCATGCCCTCCACGATATCTCAGCGTCCTGACACTCAGACCGTGGCCGTGAATGCCTGACCGGACCCGAATGTCCCCTCGGCAGACACGCTCGACGGCGAGTCCCGTGTCTCAGTCGAACCCAGACGGTAGATTGGGGAAGGTGGATACCAAGGCGCTCAAGTTGACTGCGATCGCGGCGACGATGCTCGACGGCTTCGTCCCGACGACATGGACACCCCTGCCGCCGCTGGATGCCGGAGTCAGAGTCCTGCTCGGCGATGACGATCAGCAGCTCGTCGCAACGGCTCAGACCCAGCTCGATCGGACCGCGGACATCGGCTCAGCAGCCGAGGCGGGACGAATCTACGAGTCCATGTATCCACACGCTGACTTCGTATGGCCGCGCCTGCGGGCCATCACCGAGGTGGACGCCGACTACTTCGACACGTCGTCCCCGACGACTGTGACACTAGCCGATCCGCTGCCGGGTGCGCCGCTGGGCGATGTGCCCATCTCCGACACTGCGCGGGCCAGTTCGCTGGCCCAGGCTCTGGCGACTCTGCATTCGGCTGCGCCCGAGCCCGTCGCCGATGCCGGTTTCCCGGTGGAGGATCCCTCTCGATCACAGTTCCTCATCCTTGAGCGCCTCGACCAGGCGGCGAGCACCGGACGAGTCCCGTCGTCTCTGCTGCAGCATTGGGAGGAGGAATTCGAGAAGGTGGCGCTCTGGCATTTCCTTGCCACGCCCATCCACGGTTCTCTCGATGAGACGAGCGTCTATACCGATCAGGAGCGAGTGCTCGCACTCGCCGAGATCGGTCGTCTGCGCGTCGCCGATCCGGCCATCGATCTGGCGGCGGCCTCCGCGCTGATCGATCCTGCCGCCCTGCCGACCTTCTACGAGGAGTACCGCAATTCCCGGCCCCGCGCCGACGAGCATGTCATTGCCCGCGCCGAGCTGTTGGCCGAATTCGCAGTGCTCGACTGGCTGCTCGAGGCGGTCGACTCCGGGGATGAAACCGCCGTCGAGGATGCCGCCGGGCTCCTCAGCTCGTTCAATGAGGTCCTGTTCGGTTCCTCCGCCGATGCAGCCGCCTCCACTGAGGAACCGACTTCTGAGTCCGCGATCGAACCTGCAGACGGTGGAGACACTCGCGGAGCGGCCCCGAATTCCTCTGCCCCGGCAGCGGCCGATGCTCCCGACGTGGAAGCCGCGATCACGGAGACCGCAGCCCCCGATGTGTTCATTCCCGGAGCTCAGCCTCCGTCGGCGCCCTCGGAAGACGATTCGGAGTTCGACTCCGAGCCGGGATCGCAGGTGCGGACCGAGCCGACTCGGGACGCCGACGAAACTGATGACGGGGAAGAGACCGGCCGGATCCGCTGATCTCAGCCCATGTCGTTGTCTTCCAGCCATTCGACGACTTCGGCCTCATCAGGCAGATCTGTGAACTGCACGATGTCGTCACTGCCGACGAAGTAGAACGTCCCCGTCACCTCGGCGATCTCCGGATGCACCCTGAGAATCGCGAACCGGTAGAGCGCCAGCTGCCATTTCATCACTTCGAGCACTGCCGCATCGGGTTTCTTCGAGGTCTTCCAATCCACAACTTCGGCATGATCCCCGGTGATGAAGACCGCATCGATCTTCCCCGGCACCCGGAATCTGCCGAGGACGAGTTCGAAGGACATCTCCACATGGTCGGCCCGACGCGTCGCGAACTCGGAGGCTGAGAATGTCTCCTGCAGCCGTTGGACCGTCGCGGCGTCGATCGGTCTCACTGATTCGTCTTCGCCGATTTCGATGCTCGACTGGCCGAAGTGCTGTTCCACCCAGGAATGGAAGGTCGTTCCGATCTCGGCCGCCCGGCTGGGCGGAGCCGGGATCGGACGCAGGGTCTGCGTACGGAAACCCTGCGGGTCCCTCCTCCATGCGACCAGCGCCGTTGCCGACAGACGGTCGGGCATGGCCGCAGCGGACACCGCTTCGGGCCGGTCACCGATGCGCAGGGCCTGAGCGGCGAAGCGCCCGATCGTTCCCGGATTATCGGCCAAGGACTCCAAGCTGACGTCCGGGCTCGCTTCGACCCAACCGGCGGCTCGCTGTGCGGCGGCGACCTGCTTCGTGCGCGGCACCGGCCATGGAGTGGTCTCGATGCGGTCCTCCGCCGTGTCGTCGGCAGGTTCCGGAATCTCCACTTCGAGGCCCAAGGCTTCGATCGCTTCGGTGAGGAAGGGCGAGGGGTCGTCGGGAACCGCGCGCGAACCCATCAGTTCCGCCCCGAGCCACAGATGCCTCTTCGCACGAGTGAACGCCACGTAGGCGAGGCGTCGCTCCTCCCCCTCGTGCGCGTCGGCGATCCGTGGACGGATGAAGTCTCCGATCCACTCATCCAGGGCCTTCTTCGTCTCGAATTCGGCCTCCCGCAGGTCGAAGTCGACGAGGTGTGCGCGGTCACCGCGCAACGGGTACGGCAGAGCCGTGCGATCCATCCACCCTTCCTTGTCCCGCGGCTCGGTGGGAAAGTCCTTGACCACCAGAGACGGAACGGCGACGGCGTCGAACTCCAGACCCTTCGAGGCATGGACGGTCATGATGTTGATCGCATCGGCTGCCGTCGTCGGCTCGGCGACGCTCAGCGCATCATGAGCTTCCATGAGACTGAGCCAGGAAAGGAAGCCTGTAATCGAGGGTTTGTCATCGGTGGCCGAGTACTGGCTGGCCGCGGAGAGGAAAGCGTCGACGGAGGCTCTGTGCAGATTGCGCAGCGAATCGCCGAGGCCCCAGATATCCGAATCGATTCCGGTCTCGGACATCGCGGTGCGGATGATCGAAGCCACGGTGCCGGTTCCCGACCGGGTGGCCCGCAGCGCGCGAGCCAACCGGACCAGACGATGCAGCGCCTCCGAGCTCAGACCGGACCGCTGATAGTCGGCGATGAGTCCCCTGTCAGCAGCTGTCCGCGCTCCTTGGTCGAGGACGCGCCGCACTTCGATGAGCTCATCGATGCCTTCGACGATCGTCGCCTGGTCGATAGCTTCGGCGATCACCTCCTCGGCGGCCGGTTCGGTTCGCTCGGACGCTCGCCGCTCGGTCTGACGGCGAGTGAAGGCCTGCAGCCCCGCGATGTCGCCTGCGCCGAGGCCGAGCATGCGTCCGCTGACGAGCCTCATGATCTCGTCGCCGGCCATAGGATCGACCGCAGCGGTGAGCACCGCGCGCAGATCTGCGACGAAGGGATCGGTCAGCAGCCCGGAGGAACCGTGCACGTGTACAGCGAATCCGGCGGCTTCCAGCGCCGCCGCGACCGGCGCGAAGTGGGCACGTTTGCGGCACAGCACGGCCTTCGACGAACCTGCGGGGATCGTGTGGAACCAATCCGTGAGTGCGCGCAGGCCCGTGGTGAGGAAATCGGGATCGTGGGCACCCGAGCTGATTTCGACACAGACTTCGCCCTCACCGGCATCATCGCGGGCCGACAGCGGAGACTCGCTGCTGTCAGCGAGTCCGGCGGCGATGCGGTTGGCCACCTGCAGGATCGAGCGGTCGTTGCGCCAGCTTGTGCTCAGCGACAGTGATTCGACGTCCCGGAAGTCCGATGAGAAACGCACCATGTTGTCGGCGCTGGCGCCGCGCCAACCGTAGATGGCCTGGCGGGGATCACCGACTGCGGTCACTGCGGTGGAGTGGAAGAGGTCGCGCAAGAGCTTCAGCTGAGCCACCGAGGTGTCTTGGAACTCGTCGAGGAGGACGATCTTCCACCTGGCTCTCTCGGCCTCGGCCGCGGCGGGCACCTCGTCGAGGATGCGTTGGGCGAATCGCACCTGGTCGGAGAAGTCCATGGCCAGATTGCGCCGTTTCGCGCGCATATAGGCATCAGCCAGTCGGGCCGTTCGGATCTTCGCTTCGAGCTTTGCCCGTCGTCCACTGGGATCGACGGGCTTGCCCTTGCTGGACACCAGGGCAGCCAGGCACTGCTCAAGATAGTCCGTGACGTCGTCGACATCACGACCGTGATCATTCATCTGCCCTGCCAGGGCGATGACATCGGCGATCATCGTCTCGCGGGAGAAATCGCCGGGGATCTCGTCGGGTGGCGTCGAATCGATGAGAGTCCCGGCGATGGTGTGTGCCGCGGCGTCATCGAGGAGGACAGTTTCGGGTTCGATGCCGATGCTCACCCCGTGTTCGCTGACGATGGACGCGGCATAGGAGTTGTATGTGGACACGGTCGGATTGTCGAGACCGGGCAGTGAAAGGTCCTGACCCCGGCCGAGGTTGTGCCGCAGACGCGACAGAAGCACTCGGATGCGTCCGCCGAGTTCTCCGACTGCTTTGCGGGTGAAGGTCAGGCCGAGGATCTCTTCGGGAGAGACGAATTCGTTGGCGACCAGCCACACCACACGCTGGGAGATGACTGTGGTCTTTCCCGATCCGGCCCCGGCGGTGACTTTCATCGACTGTGCCGGGTCGGCCTCGATGATCACCTTCTGCTCCGGGCTCGGAGGGAAGGCCTGGGCAGGGTCGGCAGCCGTGAGCTCGGCAAGCCGCTCGGCGGTGAAGCGCATCAGTTCTCCTCCAACATCTTCGGGCCGATCGCCGGGCACGATGATCGGACGGGGCACGACTTGCACTTCTGCGGGTCGACCCGTGCAGGGAAGCTCGCGGCACGCATCCTGCCGGACACGTCGTCGATGAGTTCACGAGCCCAGTCGGGGTTCTCATCGACGTCGAGCGCCGACTGCTCCCGAACAGTGCGAGCCGACTTGCGCAGGAAGACGAGTTCAGCGCCGAAAGCGTGTGCATCGAGCTCCTGGTCCTCACCGATCCTGATGGTCCCGGAATTGATGGCTTCCTGATACACACCCAGCTGTGCATGCCGGTCCATCTCCTTGCCGGCGACGACGTTCCTGCCGGTCTTGAAGTCGACGATGCGCAGTCCGCCCTCGACCTCCTCGACTCGGTCGAGGCGTCCGGTGACCTTCCACTCACGTCCGTTCGAGTCGACACCGACCGCATAGACCTGTGCTTCGACTCCGACGAGGCGGCCCGGAGTCTTCTTGATGTAGTCGCCGAGCCGGTCGGCCATGGTCATCGCCACATCGAATTCCCGTTCCCGTTCCCATTCTGCGTCGAATTCCAAGGACGCGAACTCAGTTTCCACGAAGCTGCGGATCGCGGAGGTGGGGCCCTCCGGATAGTTCTCGGCGGCGGCGTGGATGATGGTTCCGAGACTTTGGGCTGTCGACATCGGGCGGTCACCACCGTTGTGGGTGAGGAACCACCGCAGAGAGCAGTCGGTGAATGCTTCGACCTGGGAGGGTGAGACGCGAACCGTATCGGAGTCGGTGAAGAGCGGCTCATTCGTGGTGATGTCCTCAGCCTCGCGCCACTGCGTCGGTGACCCCACCGCCCCGCCACCAGCTGAGAGCGCCCGCATCAGCGCCGCCCATGACCGCGTGTCCGCGTCCGGAATCGCAGAGCTTTCGGCGCTTTCGGTCGTGGTGGCGTCCACAAGCGTCGACGATGGCCCCGCAGCTTCGACATCGGCCGCGGCAGCCGTTTGCAGCAGATGAGCGCGGGCATGTGCTGCCATCTCCGGTACCGTCAGCGGAGGCAGCTCATCCTCGTGGGTGATCGCATAGCCGTCGGCCGCCTCGGTGCCCTTGGCGGAGCCAGCGGCGAGCACATCGAAGAACGGAGACGGCTCGGTCTCCGCATCGGTGACGGCGGTGACGATCACGCGTTCCTGCGCACGGCTGAGCGCGGTGAAGAACAGCTCGCCCTCTTCACGCAGATTCGTCCGTTTCGCATGCGCGTGGTAACCGGGGTCGCCGGTGACCGTCTCACCCGTGGCGAGCACCGCCGTGAGGTCGGTGAGGCCGAGGATTCCGCCGCGCAGCTTCGGGTTCGGCCAGACGCCTTCGTTGACTTCGGCGATGATCACCAGAGGCACACGCACATGGGCCAGTGAGGACGGGGTGCCCACCAGCACGTGGTCGGCGAATCCTGCGGTATCGGCCAGGGAATCCTGGGCGATGTCCTGTTCGGCGACGATGCCGGCGAACGAGCGAGCGGTGAAACCGCCGCGGTCGGCGATCTTCTCGGCCAGCGCGAACAGCCGGAGCACCGAATCGAGATAGCCGTTGGTCACCGATTCCGGGTCGCGCAGGGCTTCGATCTGCCATTTCTCAGCGACTCCGGCCGCGTCCCAGATGCTCCAGAGCGCTTGGTGGGGGTCGGTGGTGCCGACCTCAGCAGCGGCGTGGAGCATCCGTGAGATCGTGGCCAGTCCCTGTGGGGACGAATCGTCGATCGGGCTGCGCAGTGCCTGAGCCAGCGACGCCGTGCTGCTGGACGCCGGGAACTGTCTGCGCACTGCTCGCCGGAATCGGCGGATCTGCACGGGGTCGAGGCGGACGTAGATGCTGCCGGCCAGGGACAGAGCGAGGTCGGCGATCGACTCGTCATCGTCGAAATCAGGGGCGGCCGAAAGCAGGTCCAACAACGGTGCGGTCGCGGGGTCGACATTGAGCGGCTGCATGAGAGTGGCGATCGAGACCCCTGAGGCTCTCAGCTCATTGGCGATCGCGCGAGCACTCGACGAATTGCGGCAGATGAGTGCGACATCGGACCAGCTGTGCCCCTGTTCGACGAAGTTCGTGATCCGACGGGCCAGATATCGGTGTCCGGACGCACTGCCCTCGAATACGTGCGTCTCCACGGCAGGCTCGGACGACACGGGAGACAGCTCTTCAACCGGTGACGCTGTCGGAGCTGATTCCGGCACGGTCACCGACGCCTCAGCGGAAGCCGCAGAATCAACAGCATCCTCGAGGGGACGTGGGCGCGGCATATGACCGGTCGACCAGCGCGTGGTGATCCTGGCTCCGAATCCGTCGATGGTCGTCGCCAATGCAGGGTCGACATCCCACTGACGATCGAGCACGACCGTTTCGAAGCCGGCCTCGGCCGTCGCCCGATCGATGATCGACGCGTCGGCTCCGTGGAAACGTCCGGTCACCGTCTCGGGCGAGCCGAACAGAGCGATGGCACTCCCCCTGGCCCGCAGCTGTTCGAGGATTCCCCAACTGGCGGCAGGGAAGTCCTGGACCCCGTCGGCCAGAACCACTGTGGGCAATCGGTCGGGGGCGAACGTCCACGAACGTCCAGCCGTCACCTCGGCAGGTTCGCGGAGGATCTCGAAAGCGGCAAGGGCGAGAACGGTCGCGGAATCGACGCCCCCGTAGCCGGGCATGGACATGATGCCCAGATATTCGTCGAGGATCTCAGCCACGGCCTGCCACCGAGGGTCGGGGTTGTCGGCAAGGGCACGATCCAGGGCGCTGCGACCGAAGTCGAACACGTGTTCTGCGTTCTCCGGCGACGTGTCGGGCGTGCGCATTCCGAAATCGAACTCCATCACTCGGTTGAGCGCGTCGCGGACCTCGGTTCGGAAGGCCGAGGTCGAGCGCACCTCGGCGGTGATCTCCGACGGCCACGCCGGGCCACGGGAACGACCGAGTTCGTGTCCGGCGAGGAGATCGGCGAGGAACACATCCTGATCGGCACCGGAGATGAATTCGAGATCCTCCCCGGTCCGCGTCGTATGTGCGGCACGGGCGATCCCGTACGCGAACGACGCCAGACTGCGGGCCGGGGCGGAGGAGAGAACCGCGTCAGCGGGCAGCTCGAGACGATTGCGCAGCACATCGGCGTGATCACGGTCGGGTGTGAGAACGAGGACCGAGGCGGGGTCGATCGTCGACACCAGCTGTGCATAGAGCGACTCGAGCAGAGTCGTCTTCCCTGTTCCCGGCCGCCCGATGATATTCAGGCAGCCGCCCGAGAGCAGGGTGCTGCCCATCCGCTGCGTCATCTCATCCATACTCGTATTCCATCACGGCCCGCTGACATGAGACTTCCGAGCCCCTGACCGGCGCGTCGTCAAAGTGACAGCGCGGATGCCCGGTGCACAGCCTGACTTCGCGTAGCATTGAAGAATGTCGAGTCCACAACAGAGATTGCCCCGTGACCAGCGCCGCGACCAATTAGTGGGAGTCGCACGCTCCGTTTTCGCCACCCGTGGATATCGGACGACCTCAATGGACATGATCGCCGAGGCAGCCGGTGTGTCCAAGCCTGTTCTCTATCAGCACTTCGATTCGAAGCAGGACCTCTACCTGGCACTCATCGATTCCTCGGCGGCGCTGCTCGACTCTCGGCTCGCCGAAGCTCTGGGATCGACGACAGATCCGCATGAGCAGGTCCACGCGACCTATCGCGCGTATTTCGACTTCGTGGTCTCACACCGCGAAGAGTTCGTCATCATCTTCAATTCGGACGTCTACGAGCCGAAAGCCGAACAGAAGCTGCGCGCGCTGCGGGAGAGTTCGGCGACACGGGTCGTGTCGGCGCTGAAGAACTTCGCCCGCCTCAGCGACGATGAGGCACAGCTGCTGTGCCGGGCTCTCATCGGCACCGCCGAGGTCGTCGTCAAGCAGATCGACTCTCAACGCGGTGTCGACGTCGACACAGCTGTCGAACTGCTCACCCAGATGAGCTGGGGCGGACTGCGGTCGTTCGCAGATCGCTGACGTTCCACCGGCCGCTCAGCCTTCAGCAGAATCCATGGGGAAGAAACCCAAGTCTGCGGACGTTAAGCTGAACACAGTCCAATCCGTCATCGATCACCGAGCATCGGCACAAGGAGCACCATGGAAATCAAGATCGGCGTCAAGCAGACTCAGCGCGAGATCACCCTCGAAACGGACGAGGATGCGAAGGCTCTCGCCGCCCGCATCGAAGAGAAGATCCAGTCCGATGGGCTGCTGACCTTCACCGATACGAAGGGCCGTCAGGTCTACGTCCCCTCCGCTTCGCTCGGCTACCTCGAAATCGGTGCCGAGACTTCACGTCGCGTAGGCTTCAGCGCCTGAGCTGCGCCTGAGCGGAAGGGCCCCGGTCGCAACGACTGGGGCCCTTTTCGCGTTCGCGGCGGAACCGTGCGTCCCTCGCAGGATCGCGAGTCCGTCGCAGGTTCGTGCTGCAGACGCGGAATCGTGCTCCGCTGCCGGTGCAAGCGCCTATAGTGTGATCAGGCGACGAGACCGAGCGCCGACATCCGCTTCGAGTGATTCGACGTCACCGCCGGGATCAGCTCGACGACGAGATCTTCGTCGAGGCCGAGGAACGGATCGGTGAGCAGACTGCGTGCCCGTCCCAGGGTCTCGGCGACGAGCTTGCGGCCCCACAGGGCCAGCCGCGAGGCCAGCTGTGTGTCGACAGCCACTTCGGAGGTCAGACGATTGCGCGCATATTCGCTGGCACGTGTATCATCGAGAATTGCAATAGCCAGGCTGTATCCGGGCTCCGCGAGTTCGTCCACCGCCGTGCGGTAGAAATCATTCATGATTCCGTCGAAGACGAATCCCTTCATGAGGCTTTCGTACCAGTCGCGAGGACGAGTCCTTTCAGCCAGAGTGCTGAAGGTCGGTTCGAAATGCTGACAGAGCTCGATCACATCCTGGCCCATCTGATCGATGTGCTGTGAGAGCTGTTCGAAGTTCGCGAATGACTGAGAGGCCAGCCGCGCCAGGATGACCTTGTCATCCAGATCCGCTGCGGTCGTCGCGTTTGTGGCCATACGTTCGAAACCGGTCAGCTCGCCGAACGCCAGAAGTGCGAGCGTTGCAGCATCATTACCGGCCAATGGGACAGAATCGGGCATAGTTCAAGACTACCGGTTCGCACCATGACAAGCGCGTACGCGCTAAAAGGAGTTTGGAATATGGCGGAGACAGAAGCGGATTTCGCGGAGCTGGGAGTCGCCGGACCGATCGTGGCCTCACTGGCCTCGGCAGGAATCACCCACCCCTTCCCCATTCAGGCACTGACACTGCCCGTGGCACTGTCGGGAGCCGACATCATCGGGCAGGCGAAGACGGGCACCGGAAAGACCCTGGGATTCGGAATCCCCCTGCTCCAGCGTGTCGTCGGCAAAACCGAGGACTCGTCGGTCACCTCCGACCCCGATTCGACTCCCGACAGCGTGGGCGATGCCAAGGAGCCGCGGCTGCCGCAGGCCCTCGTGGTCGTTCCCACCCGTGAGCTGGCCAAGCAGGTCGCGGCCGATCTCGTCACCGCCTCGGTGCAGCGTGACATCGACATCATGACCATCTACGGCGGCATGGACTTCGATCCGCAGATCAACCGGCTCAAATCCGGCGTCGACGTCGTCGTCGGCACCCCCGGCCGCCTCCTCGATCTCTATGGTCGCAAGATCCTCAAGCTCCACCGCGTCCGCACCGTCGTCCTTGACGAAGCCGATGAGATGCTCGACCTCGGCTTCCTGCCCGACGTCGAGAAGATCATCAACGCGGTGCCCGCCCACCGCCAGACGATGCTGTTCTCCGCCACCATGCCGGGTGCGGTCATCACCCTCGCCCGCCGCTACATGAACCAGCCCACCCACATCCGCGCCCAGGACCATGAGGACCTGTCGCTGACGGGCAAGAACACCACGCAGTTCGTCTACCGCGCCCATTCGATGGACAAATCCGAGCTCGTCGCCCGCATGCTCCAGGCCGAGGGCCGTGGTCGCACGATCATCTTCACCCGCACCAAGCGCACCGCCGACAAGCTCGCAGCCGAACTCGAGGATCGCGGTTTCGCAGTCAAGGCGCTCCACGGCGATCTCGGTCAGTCACAGCGTGAGAAGGCTCTGAAGTCCTTCCGCGACGGAAAGGTCGACGTGCTCGTGGCCACGGATGTCGCGGCCCGCGGAATCGACATCGACGATGTCACCCATGTCGTGAACTACCAGTGCCCCGAGGACGAGAAGACCTACGTCCATCGCATCGGACGCACCGGTCGAGCCGGCAACTCCGGTGTCGCCATGACCCTGGTCGACTGGGATGACATGCCCCGCTGGCGTCTCATCAACAAGGCCCTCGGCCTCGACTTCGATGAACCCGCCGAAACCTATTCGACCTCGCCCCACTTCTTCTCCGAGCTCGGCATCCCGAAGGGCACCAAGGGCCGACTGCCGCGCCAGCACCCCGAAAGCGAGGACGAGAAGTCCTCCGGTGAGCGCCAGGCCCGTGAGTCTGATCGTCGCGGTTCCGGCCGTGGCCGTTCGGATTCTCGCCAAGGCGGCTCATCCGACCGTCGTGACGCCACGTCCGCATCCGGCGAGGAGAGCCGCAAACCGCGCCGCCAGCGCAGCCGTCGCCGCACCCGCGGCGGCAAGCCGGTCAACCGCGCGCAGGGCGGCCAGGCGGGTCAGGGCGGTCACCCGGCCACCGACTCCAGCGAGGACTGACCTCTCCGCTGGCGAGACCTATTCTCCGTACCGTCTGCACGAAGGGCCCCGACCACTCGGCGGGGCCCTTCGTGCATCCTGCATTCGATTCGAGCCCTGATCCCGTTCGATTCTGTGACCGATGATGTTCGCACGCTTCATCATCCATCACGCGCATGCGCTGCGTCCGCCGAATCCTCGGCCGATCTCAACCGCCGGATGAAGGCTGGCGCAGATCGGAGCCGGGCTCAGCCCTGGATGTAGTCGACGCCCCCCGGCCGTGATGCCGCACGCTCGAGCAGCTTCGCGAGCATATGGTCGGAGGTGACGTGCTCGCCGAGGCGGTTGGGTTTGCCCGTGCCGTGATAGTCGCTGGAGCCGGTGACGATGAGGTCGTGCTCATGCGCCAGACGTCGCATCGCCTCTCGCTCCTGCGGAGGGTTGTCCCTATGGTCGACCTCGAGTCCGTCGAGACCGGCGGCGATGAATTCGGTCATCGCCGAATCGGGCACGACCCGACCGCGCATGGCCGCGCGCGGATGGGCGAAGACCGAGACTCCCCCGGCCTCCCGAATCAGCCCGATCGCGGTGATCGGATCGATCGTCGGCAGGGACACATGATATTTTCCCTGGCTGGACAGAATCGACGAGAACGCTTCGGTGCGGGACTCGACGACGCCGGCCGCGACCAGCGCATCGGCGATATGCGGACGTCCGATCGTGGCGTCCTCTCCCGAGACGGAGAGCACCGCATCCATGTCGATCGGATAGTCTTCGGCCAATCGTTCGATGATGAGGTGGGTGCGATCGAGTCTCGCCCGCCTGGTCTCCTGCACGACCTCGGCCAGCCCCGTATCGTATGGGTCGTGGAGGTAGGAGAGCAGGTGCACGCTGATCCCCTCGTAGCGGCAGGAGATCTCCATTCCCCTCACCAGGCCGAGCCCGTAGACGCGGGCGGCATCTTCGGCAAGGGTCCAACCTGCAGTGGTGTCGTGATCGGTGAGTCCGACGACGTCGATGCCCTCCATCGAGGCTTCTGAGATGAGTTCGGACGGGGTCTGGGTCCCGTCCGAAAATGCGGTGTGCACGTGGAGATCGATGACCATGGTCACAGTCTATCTGCATCTGTCGTTCCGACTTCCACGTGTACACACCATGTCACTCCGCCCGTCTAGACTGGCGGCATGACAGAGCACAACTCAGATACCCCAGACTCGACTCAGGACCTCGCAGACCGCGTCAACAACCGCTCGCATCGCCCGAATTCCGCCGCCTTCCGCGACTTCGTCGCCTCCGGTTGGGATCGCACTCCCCTCAACGCCGAGGCTCTCGCCGCCGCCGGTTTCACCCCTGCCCGTCGGGACGCGGTCTCGGCGGCATTCCCCGGCGAACGGCTGGTCGTTCCCGCCGGCGGACTCAAGGTCCGCTCGAACGACACCGATTATCGCTTCCGCGCTCATTCCGCGTTCATCCACCTCACGGGTCTGGAAACCGACTCCGAACCCGACGCCGTGCTCGTCTTCGAACCCGAGGGCGACGGCCACGATGTGACGCTGTACTTCCGTCCCCGCGCCGGAGCCGATACGGAGGAGTTCTTCTCCGATTCCCGCTACGGAGAGTACTGGGTCGGACCGCGTGCCGATCTCGAAGCGATGTCCACCATGACCGGCATCGCAACTGAGAGCTCCGCCACTGTCGATGACGCCATCACGAAGGATCTCGGGGCCATCTCCGTGCGCCTCGTCCGACAGGCCGACGCCCGCATCGACGGAGTCATCGACCTGGCTCGCAGCCAGGTCCAGGCCGATCTCGAGACATCCGAGGCAGGCGACGCCGAACTGGCCCAGCTGCTCTCCGAGCTGCGCCTGATCAAGGACGACCACGAGATCGCGCAGCTGCGCGAAGCCGTCGCCATCACCCGCGCCGGTTTCGACAACGTGGTGGCAGCGCTGCCGAAGGCACTCGGACACCGTCGTGGTGAGCGTGTCGTCGAGACCGCGTTCGAGACCGCCGCTCGCTCCGACGGCAACGGGATCGGCTACGACACGATCGCCGCCTCGGGCAACAATGCCTGCACCCTGCACTGGATCCGCAATGACGGTCAGGTCCGGGACGGTGACCTCATCCTCGTCGATGCCGGAGCCGAAGCCGATTCGCTCTACACCGCGGACATCACCCGCACCCTGCCCGTTTCGGGCACCTTCACTCCGGTGCAGGCGAAGATCTACGATGCCGTGCTCGATGCCTCCGATGCCGCGTTCGCTGTGGCCGCAGATCACCCCAACCGTCCTGTGAAGTTCCGTGAGGTCCACGAGGCGGCCATGGAGGTCATCGCGAAGCGTCTCGAAGAGTTCGGTGTGCTGCCGGTCTCCGCTGCCGTTTCGCTGTCACCGGAAGGACAGCAGCACCGTCGGTGGATGGTCCACGGCACCAGTCATCACCTCGGCCTCGACGTCCATGATTGTGCGCAGGCGAGAGCGGAGATGTACTTGGACGCGACCATCGAACCGGGAATGGTCTTCACCATCGAACCCGGACTGTACTTCAAGTCAGACGACCTGCTCCTGCCCGAGGAGTTCCGCGGTAACGGTGTCCGCATCGAGGACGACGTCCTCGTCACCGCCGACGGAGTGGAGAATCTCTCGGCCGACTTCCCCCGCACCCGCGCCGAGATCGAGGCCTGGGTGCAGAGCCGAGCCCAGGACCGCTGATGACCTCGGATACCGCACGCGGTTCGGGCTCCGAGGCACGACCCGGCCCGTTCCGCGGGCGCGGAGTCCTCGAGATCCCCGGTATCCGCCTCGGCCATGCCGGTGAGTTCACCGACAGCCGGCTGACCGGGATCACCACCGTGCTGCCACCGATCGGTTCGACCATCGGCGTCGATGTCCGCGGGGGCGGTCCCGCCACCCGTGAGACCGATGTCATCGCAACGGGAACACATTCCTATGGTGCCGATGCCATCGTCCTCACCGGCGGATCCGCATTCGGGCTGGGTGCCGTCTCCGGAGTCGTCGATACCCTCGCCGAGGCGGGGCTCGGATTCCCTGCTCCCGGACTTGCCGATGCGGTCATTCCGCTCGTTCCCGCCGCCGCGATCTTCGACCTCGGCCGCGGAAACGGTTCCGAGGCACCGCCGAGACCGGATGAAGGCGCCGAGGCGACACGAGCGGCGCTGTCCGGACGGACGGACGACGTCCGAGGCAGCATCGGGGCAGGCATCGGAGCCCGGTCCGGATTCCAGAGTGTGCGCGGAGGGCTCGGATCCTATGCCGTCCGGCTGCCCAGCGGAACCATGGTCGCGGCGCTCGTCGTGGCGAATTCGCTGGGAACGATCGGCACACCGTCGGGCGGTCTGTGGTTGGACCCGCTGCTGCGCTCGATCGGCCTCGATCTGCCGAAGGTGCTGAGTCTCCCCGACTCGGCAGCGCCGGTCCCGGGGACTGCTGCGAAGAACACGACGATTGCGATCGTCGCAACCGATGCACGCCTCGACTCGGCGCAAACCACGCGGATGGCATCGGGTGCGCACGCGGGCATCTCCCGAGCTGTGCGGCCCTCGCACACCCTCTTCGACGGCGACACGGTCTTCGGCATCGCCACCGGAGCGCAGGATCTGCCCTCCGATCGTGACGCCGCCACCCGAGAGCTCGTGATGATCTCCGCGGCGGCGGCCGATGCGCTGAGCTTGGCGATCCTCGACGCCCACGCTTCGGCGACACCCGTCGACAGCTCGTGGGGGCAGCCGCCGACGCTGAGCGAGATCGCACCGGATTTCACCTCGGAGTTCAACGCTCTCTGATCACGGAGACGGGGCCCGCCGTTCGGCGGGCCCCGCTCCTCTCAGTTCTCCGCAGCTTCCAAGCGCCATCATCCGACAGCCGCACGAAGCTGCAGCTCCTTCTTCAGCTGTCAGTCGTTGCGAGCCGACTGAGCCTCTTCGGAGTCGAGACCCTTCGGGTCTCGGACTTCCTTCTTCTGCTGAGCATCGAAGCCATCCTGACGCAGCAGCTTCTGCGATTCGGTCTTCGCGGCGGCCTCATCCTCGACCACGGTGAACCGGACCGACTCGGTGAAGTCACGACCGTAGCGGTCGGTTCCGGTCACCTCGGCGGTGTGGGTGCCCAGGTCGAGGTTCGAGGGGATCTCGGTCCGCCACAGGTGCGAGCTCGACTGGCCCACATTGCCGGAGGTGCGCAGATTCTGAGATGCCGTGTACGGATCGGTGTACTCCCAGCCCTTGGCCAGAGCTTCGCCCTTGCCCGGCTGAGTGTGCTCAGACCGCTTCGGTGCTTTGCCGTCGAAGCTGACCTCCACTCGTGCGTCCGAGGTGCCGGCGAGGAAGCTCGAGGTCAGCCAGGTCTCGCCCTGCTTGAGGTCCTCGCGGGTGACGACGCGTTCGGAGATCTCCTTCGGAGCGGTGCCCTTCTTGTCCGCGTCCTGCCAGTCCTGGGCTTTCTGCGCCCAGTCGCGCCACTCGGGCGAGTTCACGCCGAGCAGCAGCTGGTGGTCGTCGGATTCGTTGCGCACGGTGTAGCGTTCGCTGCGCGAAGCACCGTCGTATTCGAGGGTGAGCACGCCCGGTTCCGAAGCGTCCTGAGTGAATGAGTACGGCAGCCCGTCGGCGTTGAGGCCGCCGGAGTACCAGTCGCCGGAGACGGCACCGGCGACGATCTGCGTGTTCGGCAGCTTCTCGATCCCGGCTGCAGCCCATTCCTTCCTCGTCTCGCCTGCGACGAGGTTCTCCTGAGTGTGAGTGTGTCCGCCGACGGTCACGGCGTTCGGGTAGTCGGAGATGACGTCGTAGAAGTCCTTCGCGTTGTCGACGACGACCTCTTTGTGCGTGAGAATGGGCGCGTGGGTGGCGACGACGACCTGTGCGTTCTTCGGCACGTTCTTCAGATCGTTCTCCAGCCAAGTCAGTTGATCCTGACTGATCTTCTCCTTGTACTTCTTCTTGTTCGCCTTGCCCTCGTATTCGATGCTGTCGAGGACGACGAAGTGGGTTTTGCCGACGTCGTAGGAGAAGTAAGAGGGTCCGAACTGGTCACGGAAGGTGTCGAGGGCGTGAGCGTCGTCGACCGCGTCGTAGTCCTGGTCATGGTTGCCCGGGGCCACGCGCACGGGTCCGTTCATCTGGGAGTAGATATCGCGCAGTTCATCGTTGAGACTGAGGTCGTCACCGACGTTGTCCCCGAGCAGCAGCACTCCGCAGGCCCCATAATCACTGCGATCGGCAAGGTCACCGACGGCTCCGTCGCGGGCGTAGCCCATCTCTGTCTTGTCATAGGCCTGGGTGTCGGAGGCGATCGGGCAGTTCTGCTCGCCCTTTGCCGAGGCCTTCGACTCAACCATCGGGAAGTTCACGGCCTTCGGCGTGTCCCCTGTCGGTTCGATGCCGCCGTATTCGAGATCACCGGACCCTTCGGGCAGATGGTTGTAGCTGAACTGTGCGACCTTGTCCTCATCGACGGGAACCTGCCAGCCGGACGGCTGAGTGATGGAAACGGTCATGTTGTCCCGCACGGGCAGCTCGTAGCGGCCCTCGCCGTCGGTCTGGACGACGTCGACGCCGTTGGACACCGCGACTCCGGCCACTCCCTTCTCGTCGCCGTCGAGCTTCGAGTTCTCGTTCACGTCATCGAAGACCTGACCGGTGAACTTCTTCGGGTCGGCGGCCTTGCCGCGGTCGACCTGGACGTGGCCCTCGTAGAGTTCAGCCGGTGCGTCCGCGGCCGTCGCCGAGGTCGGCGAGAGAAGCGGAGCGAAGAGCGAGAGCGCGGCACAGGCTCCCAGGCCTGCGGCAGCGGTGCGCGGGCGGATTCGTCGTGTCTGCATGGATTTCTCCTGTATTCGACTATGGCGGGTTCTGCCGAGAAATGACCCTAGGGAGACGGGGCGACATCGAGATGAAGCAGACAGGACGGCTTGATGAATAGGAAAAGTGGGCGAGTGGAACCCGACGCCCACTGCGTTCACCGCCCGCGAATGTGATCTCGATTCAATTCGTGGAGGCGATCACTGAAAGCTCCATGCACCACGTAGTCTGAGAACATGAGTGGTCCACCGAAAAGAGTTTTCGTCGCCCGACTCGTCTCCGCCCCCGTGTTCGACCCTCTCGGCGATCAGGTCGGCCGTGTCCGTGACGCCGTCGTCGTCTATCGTGCGACGATGCGGCAGTTCCCGCGAGTCATCGGCCTCGTCGTCGAAGTGCCGGGCCGTCGCCGCGTATTCGTGCCGATGGGCCGGGTCACCGCGATCGACTCCGGCCAGGTCATCACGACCGGCCTGGTGAATATGCGCCGCTTCGAACAGCGCGAATCCGAGACCCTGGTGATGAATGACCTGCTCGACCGACGGCTGCGTCTGCGCGAGGACAACTCACCGGTGCTCGTCGAGGACGTCGGCATCGAACAGCAGGTGAACAAGGACTGGGAGGTCACCAGGCTGTTCGTGCGTCGTGTGCCCGAACGCAGCGCCTTCGCCGCGTTCCGCCGCCGCGGCGAGACCAAGCAGATCGACTGGACGGATGCCGACCATCCTGTGGATTCCGAGGTCGATCAGGAAGCCACTCAGCTCATCGCCGCCTATCAGGACACGAAGCCTGCCGACCTCGCCGATGTGCTCTTCGAGATGAACGCCGCTCGCCGCCTCCAGGTGGCCCGTGCCCTCGATGACGAACGCCTTGCCGATGTCGTCGAGGAGCTGCCGGCCGAGACCCAGATCGAGATCCTCACCGGACTCGAAACCCAACGAGCCGTGACCGTGCTCGAAGAGATGGCTCCAGACGATGCGGCAGACCTCCTCGGCGAGCTCAGCGATGAACAGGCCGAACGATTCCTGACTCTGATGGAACCGGATGAGGCCGAAGATGTGCGTACGCTTCTGGCGTACGACGATGACACAGCCGGCGGTCTGATGACGACCGAACCGGTCATCCTCACCCCGGAAGCCACTGTCGCCGAGGCGCTGGCCCATGTCCGGCGGGAAGACCTGCCTGCGGCGCTGGCTGCCGCGGTCTTCGTCTGCAGGCAGCCGGTAGAGACCCCGACTGGCAAGTATCTGGGTCTCGTCCACATCCAGGAGATGCTGCGCCATCCGCCGCACGAGGCCGTGGGCATCATGCTCGACACCGAGGTCGAACCGCTGTCGCCGGAGACTCCGCTCGGCGAGGTGGCGAAGCTGCTGGCCGCGTACAATCTGGTGTCGGTGCCGATCACCGACGACAACGATCGCCTCGTCGGTGTGGTCACCGTCGATGACGTCCTCGACGAGCTGTTGCCCGAGGACTGGCGAACCACCGGTCGAGACGATCGCAGCAGGGGGTAGATATGGCCGTCGATGATTTCGAGATCCCGCGGTCGAGCAAGCGCCGACTGCCGAGCTTCACCGTCTCCCCCGAGACCTTCGGACGCGGAGCCGAGGCCTTCGCTCGGTTCATGGGCACTCCCGCGTTCCTCGTCGGGATGACGGTGTTCTGTGCGGTGTGGCTGCTGTGGAATACCCTGCTGCCGGAATCGTGGCAGTTCGACCCGCGATCGCTCAACTTCACCCTGTTGACCCTCATCCTGTCCCTTCAGGCCTCCTATGCCGCGCCGTTGATCCTGCTCGCGGAGAACCGCAGCACCGACCGGGACCGCGTCGAGTTCGAACACGATCGGCAGCGCGCCGAACGCAACCTGGCCGACACCGAGTACCTCGCACGAGAGGTGGCGGCGCTGCGCATCGCCATGCGCGAGGTCGCCACTCGTGACTTCATCCGCTCCGAGCTCAAGGATCTGCTCAAGGAGCTCGAGGAGGAGAGACAGGACGAAAACGGGACCGACAAGGTCGATCCCCGGGCCTCCGAAAAGCGCCGAGGCGGCCCTCGAGGCGGATGACGAGACGACCGCCGAAGCGGTAGTGTTGAGGGCCCGGGAGCACTGTTCCGGGAAGGAAAGGACGTGGGCATGACTGGTCCCTCTGAGGACGCCGTGAGAGAGGCGCTGACCGGGGTCATCGACCCTGAGATCCGCCGCAGCATCGTCGAACTCGATATGGTCGAGTCGATCGTGATCGAAGGCGGCAAGGTCACCGTCACAGTTCTCCTCACGATCGCCGGGTGCCCGCTGAAGGACACGATCACCAAAGACACCAAGGCTGCGGTGGCCGGTGTCGACGGGGTCGCCGAGGTGGCTGTCGTTCTGGGCACGATGACCCCCGAACAGCGCAAGGAGATGAAGGAGAAGCTGCAGGGCTCCGGCACCCGCGATATCCCCTTCAATCGCCCGGAATCGCTGACGAAGGTCTATGCCATCGCGTCCGGAAAAGGCGGAGTCGGAAAGTCGTCGGTGACCGCGAACCTCGCCGTGTCCCTGGCGGACAAGGGCCTGCGTGTCGGCATCGTCGATGCCGATATCTACGGCTTCTCCATCCCCGGTATGCTCGGTCTCTCCGGCAAGCCGACCCGAGTCGATGAGATGATCCTGCCCCAGGTCGCCCATGACGTGAAGGTGATGAGCATCGGCATGTTCGTCCCGCCGAGCCAGGCCGTCGTCTGGCGCGGTCCCATGCTCCATCGCGCTCTGCAGCAGTTTCTCACCGATGTGTTCTGGGGCGACCTCGACGTGCTGCTGCTGGATCTGCCTCCCGGCACAGGTGATATTGCGATCTCCGTGGCTCAGCTGCTGCCCGGATCCGAGCTCCTCGTCGTCACCACACCGCAGTCGGCGGCCGCCCAAGTCGCCGAACGTGCGGGATCCATCGCCACACAGACGAAGCAGACGTTGGCAGGAGTCATCGAGAACATGTCATGGATGGAGATGCCCGACGGCACTCGGATGGAGGTGTTCGGCTCCGGCGGAGGTGCCAGCGTGGCCGAGAACCTCGCCGCCGCCCTCGACCAGGAGGTTCCACTGCTCGCCCAGATCCCCTTGGACACTCGTCTGCGGGAAGGTTCGGACGCGGGTACCCCGGTCGTGCTCGGCGGTCCAGATTCGCCTGCGGCGAGGGCTTTCGACACCCTTGCGGAGTCGCTGCGGCGACGCAGTCGCGGCCTGTCCGGCAGGTCCTTGGGACTGAGCCCGGTCTGAGTCGGTGTCTCCTCTCTCCCCTCGCGATACCCTCGTCTACTCTGCCTTCGTCGGCCTCAGCGCTCTGACCACTCTCGTCCTCTTGGCCGGAGCTGTCGTCACTGCTCTTCGAGATGACCCCACCCCCGGACGGCCGGTGGAATCCGCGCAGCGAACGATCGCCGCCGAGAACCGGGACGCTCTCTCCGCAGTGCTGCGCAGCTACGCGCTCGTCTCAGACGAACGCACGCCGCGACTGGACGTCCACACCTTCGGTCTGCCCACGGCCGCCTCGTTGAATGCGGCGATCGAAGAACATGTGCTGTCTCTCATCGACGGTTCCGGAGGCTTCGCCGACCGCGCTGCCTTCGACCCCGTTCAGACAGCCCCTGTCCACAGGTGGCCGGCGACGGCTTTCACACCAGCCCAGACCAGCATCGATGACGCTCCTGCGTCTCGAGTCGACCCGCGTGCTGTGGACATCAGCACTCGGGTGTTGGCAAGCGGCGGGAAATTCGTCGTGACCGCAATCGATGTTCAGTCGCCGCATCCGCAGACAAGGCTGCTGCTGACCGATCTCGCCCACGACAGCACAGTCAATGCCCGCCGGCTCTTCGCCGCACCGGTCGACCCGGCCGCCGTCGGAGCCGATGACACCGGCACGCTGACGATCAATGACGATGCCGTCTCCGACACCGATCTGTCCTCCATCGGCGTCCGTGTCCAGAAGGCGCTGCACAGCAGTCTCGAACTGCCGCAGCCGTTTGATCTGCGCTCCCCCGACTTCTCCTGCGCGCTGCTGCCCTGTGTGGCGCTGACCTATGACGACGGTCCCGGAGAGGCGAAGACCGAACAGACGATCCTCGACGCAGCCGATGAGGCGAACATCCGTCTGACCTACTTCTTCCTCGGGAAGAACACGGTTGCCTTCCCCGAAGTGGCCGAGCGCATCATCTCCGCCGGCCATGAAGTCGACGATCACACGTTTTCGCATGTCCAGATGGACAAGACCTCCTCGGCGACGATCCGCAGAGAGCTCGACCGGACGGACAGATCACTGCGATCGGTCGGAGTGAAGGACGAACCTCTCGTCCGTCCCCCGTACGGTGCCCTCGACAAACGCGCAGCACATGCTCTGGGTGGCCCTGCGATCATATGGGACGTCGATACCGGAGATTGGCAGCACAGAGATGCGAAGAAGACGGTCCGACGTGTGCAGTCTCTGACCAGGCCCGGATCAATCGTGCTCATGCATTCCATTCATCCGTCGACCGCGAAGGCGGCTCGGGAGGTGTTCTCGGCCGTGGCGGACAAGGGCCTCTACGCAGTGACCGTGCGCGAGCTCTTCTCCGGGATCGAATGGAAGAAGGGCGGGTCGTACTTCTGCCGCGGCTACGGCGATGAGCTGTGCTCGAATCCCGAACATCCCGCGGTGATGAAGAACTGAGCCACTGACGCTTGCACGGAGGTGGGAATGCAACATTCCCAACAGACGCCGTCGGCCCCAACCCCAGGTGGGTTCCGGGGGCGGCTCAGGTGGCTTCGGGGTCGAACGGTGCCGCAGCGGAACGGTCGCGCTGGTCGATCTGAGCTTGGAACCGTTCGATGGGTGATTTCTCCCGGGTAGGGGTCGCCCCGGTGTCGGTCTCAGTGGACAGGGCAGCACCGGAGGACTCAGCGGATGACAATTCTTCAGAGGCCCGTTCCTGACGTTTGGACTCGCGGATGGCTGCATCCTCTTCGACGAGTGCCTCACGTACGATGCGGCGGGGATCGTACTGGCGCGGATCGAGCTTCTGCCAGTCCACGTCCTTGAAGTCGTCGCCGAAATCGCGTCGGACGCTGTCTTTCGCGCCTTCGGCCATGCGACGCATCTGCCGCACGAAGTCCCGCAGCTTCTGAGCGTATTCGGGTAGGCGTTTGGGTCCGATGACGACCAACGCCACAACGACCAGAATCACCATTTCGGTGCCGTTGATACCGAACATGGTCTCAAGTCTACCGTGGACGGCGGTAGCATCGACTCATGGTCAGCTCAGGTTCGACATCCCGCTGCCGGGAGGTGCAGTGGACGAGATAGCAGTCGAACGGGTGCTGCGCATCATCGAACTCGTACCCGCCGCACGCGTCGTCGCCTACGGGACAGTCGGCGCCGTTGCCGACTGCTCACCCCGCTATGTCGGACGGGTGATGAGGGAATTCGGATCGAACGTCACTTGGTGGCGAGTCGTCAACGCGGCCGGGATCCTGCCGCCCGAGATCTTCGCCCGCGCCCGCATCCACTGGGAAGAGGAGGGCACACCGCATTCACATGAGCGGGTCGAACGCGCGGCATTCCTCGAAGTCGATGAACTCGATCGACTGTGGCGCAACCAAGGAATCGACCCCGATTGCAGTTAGACTTGGGAGAACTCAGCACCAGAAGGGAGGGGCCGGTTGGCACGCGAAAATGCAGGTGATCTCACCTTCTCGGAACAGTACAACGGTCCCGATCCGCTGCTCGACGCCGCTCGCACCCACTCTCATGAGTTCGGGATCGCACCGGTGTCGCAGACCACGGCGAGGACGCTGACGCTGCTGGCCCGACTGCTCACACCGGTCGCGGCCGTCGAGGTCGGCACCGGTGTGGGAACGTCGACGCTGTCACTTCTGCGCGGGATGCCGACCGCCGGGATACTGACGTCGATCGACACGAATTCGACGACCCAGAGCGCAGCTCGTGACCTCGCCGACATGGCAGGAATCCGGCCGGGGCGATTGCGTCTGATGAGCGGTCGAGCCGAAGAGGTGCTCAAACGTCTCGCGCCTTCGGCCTATGACATGGTCTTCATCGACGTGGAGCCGGGCAGCCTTGAGAGGATGATCCAACCCTCTCTCCGCCTGCTCGATGCCCAGGGCCTGCTGGTCATCCACAAGACTCTGCTCAAGGGCGCCGTCGCCGATCCCGTCGATCGCAGTCCCCGGACTCAGG
Source organism: Brevibacterium sediminis (assembly GCF_013623905.1). Lineage (GTDB taxonomy): Bacteria > Actinomycetota > Actinomycetes > Actinomycetales > Brevibacteriaceae > Brevibacterium > Brevibacterium sediminis. Next base: position 379,194 of record NZ_JABKDD010000001.1, on the reverse strand, counting down.
CGGCACGGAGCATGCTCAACCGCATCGCCGAACAGGAGCACCTCGAACGGGTTCTGCTGCCCATCGGAGAAGGGCTGCTGCTGCTGCAGAAGACCCGGTGAATGCAACAACAGCAGAGACTTACAGGTAAGTCTCTGCTGTTCGTGCGTCTCCGTCCGGCCGTGTTCTGCGGCCGTCGGCTCAGAGCCCCAGCGTCTGGGCGAGAGTGTCGTGGAGTCCGGTGGCTTCATCTCTGCTGAGTTCGATCACCAGACGGCCTCCGCCTTCGACTGGAAGCCGCATCACCATGCTTCGGCCTTCTTCGGTCACTTCCAGAGGTCCGTCGCCGGTGCGGGGTTTCTGGGCTGCCATATGGGCTCTTCCTTCCGTTGTCATTCAAAGACGGTTCACACCAGGTGGACCGAATGATGTACCTACGATTATTCCATGATCCGCGCGTTCCCGGTAACTCTCCCGCCCAACGGACGGTGACGGGGGCAGATCAGCAGGCGATCACGGCGGCAGATCGGCCGGCGGAGTGAAGTGCCACAGGTAGGCGACCCATACGATCTGAAGCAGGATATAGGCCACCAGCATCGCGGCCCGATAGCCTCGTGAGCGCACCAGCGACAACGTCAGGGCCAGCGGGAACAACGGCAGCAGCAGACGCAGGGTGGAGGTCTGCGGATTGAAGAAGATGAGCAGATACAGGCCGTACCCGAGGCAGAACAGCTGCAGTGTCCGTCCCATATGCGCTCCCGCCGGGGAGAAGATCAACGCGAGCATTCCGGCGACGACGATGACGAGAAGCACCGGACCGAGCGGACCGATGAGGCTGATCGACCGAGCCACCCACTGGACGACGAACGTGGTCTCGCCGGTGTGCCAGGCCGCCTCGGTGTCGGTATAGGCCGTCAGCGATCCGGTTGCCCACCAGGCATGGACCGGGTGGATGAGGGCCGCTGCGCAGGAGAGCACACCCAGGGCCCAGGACCGGATCACCTCGCCGGTCGGATACGGATCGCTGCGGCGGCGGAGGAAGCGGTCGATGAGGTGGAAGAGCATGAAGAACGAGAACGCCACGCCGATCGGCCGCGACAGATCCATGAAGACGACGACCGGGATCGCCGTGAGATAGCGGCGTTCGACGACGAGGAACAGCGCCGACGCCTGCAGCAGGAGGGTCAGTGATTCGGCATAGCCGGTGGAGAAGATCGCGGCCGGTGGGAAGAACATCACGAGCGCTAGGCCCATCAGCGCCTGACCGGCATCGACGTACTTCCGGAAGAGGTGGAGGATGACGATCGAGGCCAGACCGGCCGCGATCGTGGACACGATCGGCGAGATGACTTCGTAGCTCAGCCCCGTGAGGTCGGCCAGAGTGGACACGATCGAGGGGTGCAGCGGATAAAACGCCCACTGGTTCTCCGCGACCGCTCCGGATTCGTCGACGGGCAGGATGCGGGGATAGCCCTCATCGGCGACGCGCCCGTACCAGCCGCCGTCCCAGAAGTTGAGGAAGTCATTGAGCGTCGTCGTCACAGGCGACGACGACCAGTTCGCCGGGTCCTGCCGTTTGAGGACTGCGGCGAAGATCGACATGCTCACGACGCGGGAGGCGAAGTACACTGCCACGGCCTGCAGCCACACGGGCAGAGCCATGAACAGTGCGCCGAGGCGGCTGAAACGGGAGGAGTCGAAGACTTCGGGGGCGAGGGTGATTCCGGGGAGGTCTGCGGGGCGGCTCATCGTGGTCCGGCAGCCGTTTCCGGTCCGTCAGGTGAGGTTGTCGCTCTGGTGGGCGATGCCGCCTCGGCGGGGGCGGCTGCGGTTTCGAGTTCGCTCAGGCGTGCCCGCAGCATCGCCATGGCCGCGTCGACGTCTTCCATCCGGTAGCCGCGCAGCGCGGGCCGGAACCGCACCGATTCCAGGTCCTTGACGGTGAACTCCGCCGGCAGCCCGGTCCAGCTCTCTTCGGCCTCGTCGACGGTTTCGGAGGAGAAGACGTTGAAGGTCGCTGCGACGACGAATACGAGGACGAAGACCGCAGCTGCGACACCGATGACAATCCACAGAGGCATGCCCCCATTTTCGCATAGGCGCCTGCACGGAAGGCTCAGCGCAGTCCGCGCACGGTGTGTCTCGGCGCCGCTTCGCCGGTGATCGCCACGGTCACGTCGATGGCGTCGGTAGTGGCCCTGACATCGTGGGTGCGGATCATCGCCGCTCCCTTCTCGACGGCCAGCGCGGTCGCGGCGATCGTTCCGTACAGCCGGTCCGACGGGGCGACCTCACCGATGGCCTCACCGACGAAATCCTTGCGTGAGATCGCCAGCAGCACCGGATAGCCGGTGGCGGCGAATCGGTCGAGTTCACGCAGCAGACGAAGCGAGTGGTACGTGTTCTTCCCGAAGTCGGGAGTGGGATCGATGATGATCCGGTCTTCGCGCACCCCTGCTGCACGCGCCGCCTCGGCGAGGTCGATGACGCCTGCCAAGGTGGAATCGACGACGTCACCGGCCTTTAGGCCATAGCGGTTGCGGTGGGCGTCGGTGCGCGGATCCAATCCCCCTGTGTGGGAGCAGACGATGCCGACATCATGTCGGGCGGCCACCTCGGCGAGCTTCGGGTCGATCCCGGCCCAGGTGTCGTTGAGCAGTCCCGCACCGGCCCTGCAGGCAGCCTCGGCCACTTCATGGCGCCAGGTGTCGACGCTGATGAGCACGTGCGGGTGGGACCTTGCGACTGCTTCGATGGTCGGGCACACGCGGTCGATCTCCTCGGCCACGGAGATCTCCCGTCCGCGGCCGGCGCGCACTCCCCCGATATCGACGATCTGAGCACCCGCCGAGGCGGCCGCCTCCACCGCCGTGATCGCCTCGTCGAGGGTGGCGGCGGATTCGTAGAACGAATCTGTGGTGCGGTTGATCACGGCCATGATCGCCGGGGTTCCGGGCCGAGCCCGGGCCAGATCGAACCGTTCGCCCTCCGGCACTGATGAGATGTCGCCCCTCATGGTCGACCGTTCGCAGGATTCGCCGCGGCCGAGTCCTGGCCGTGTCCCGGTCCGATCGCGGCGACGACTTCGTCGAGGTCATCGGTGAGGGTGAACATGTTCAGGTCTGTTTCGCTGATCGTCCCCGCGGCCAAAAGGGTCTTCTGCATCCAGTCGACGAGCCCGCGCCAGTAGTCGGTCCCGAAAAGCACGATCGGGAATGAGGTGATCTTGCCGGTCTGGACCATGGTGAAGGCTTCGAACAGCTCGTCCAGAGTGCCCAGGCCTCCGGGCATGACGACGAATCCGCGCGAGTATTTGAGGAACATGGTCTTGCGGACGAAGAAGTAGCGGAAGTTCACGCCGAGTTCGACATGCTGGTTGAGTCCGGTCTCGAAGGGCAGCTCGATGCCCAGCCCGATGGACACTCCCCCGCCCTCGCAGGCACCGAGGTTGCCGGCCTCCATGATTCCGGGTCCCCCGCCGGTGATGATCGCATTACCGTTCTCGGCGATGCGGCGAGCGATCTCGCGGGTGTCCGCATAGGCCTGGGTGCCGGCTTTCAGACGGGCTGAGCCGAAGATGGACACTGCCGGTCCGATCTCGGCCAGCGAGCCGAATCCTTCGACGAACTCGGCTTGGATGCGCATGACACGCCACGGGTCCTCATGCACCCAGTCGGTGCCCGACTTCGATTCGAGGAGGCGCTGGTCCGTCGTCGTCGCCGGCACCTGGTCACCGCTCAGCCGCAGCGGGCCCTTGCTGTAGAAGCCCGGGTCACCTGTTGGGTCGTCTCCCCGGTCGCCTGTCTGATCGTCGGCGGAAAGGCGCCCGGGAGCACTCGAAAGCTCGCCATCGACGTCGTCTGTCGCTCTGGTCATCTCGTTCACCGGCCCTGAAGGTAGCTGCGCAGAGTTGCGGTGGCCTGTTCCACCTCGGTGACTCTCACATGCTCGTCCGACTTATGGGCGTACAGAGGGTTGCCGGGACCGAAATTCACCGCCGGAACGCCGAGGGCGCTGAACCTGGACACATCCGTCCAGCCGAGCTTCGGTGCCGGGGACAGACCGAGGGTGTCGATGAAGTCCTGGGCGATCGCCCGGTCGAGTCCGGGGCGGGCCCCCTCGGCGGCATCGGTGACGACGACGTCGAATCCGGTGAAGAGCTCGCGCAGGAAGGATTCCGCCTCGGCGGCCGACTTGCTCGGAGCGAAGCGGTAGTTCACGGACACCACGCACTCGTCGGGCACGACGTTGCCGGCGACTCCCCCGCGGATGTTCACGGCGGACAGGGATTCGCGGTAGTCGAGCCCATCGACCGTGACGGTGCCCGTCTCGAATTCGGCGAGCCGGGTGAGGATCTCGGCGGCAGCATGGATGGCGTTGACACCCATGAAAGCACGGGCCGAGTGGGCCCGGACTCCGGTGGTGGTGACGTCGACGCGGATGGTTCCGTTGCAGCCGCCTTCGACGGAGGCGTTCGAGGGTTCGCCGAGGATCGCGAAGTCACCGGCCAGCCAATCGGGATGGTTGCGGGAGACGCGGCCGAGTCCGTTGAGTGAGGCATCGACCTCCTCATGGTCGTAGAAGACCCAAGTGACATCGCGGTTCGGACTGGTCAGCGCGGCCGCGGTGGACAGCTGCATCGCCACTCCGGCCTTCATATCGCAGGCACCCCGCCCCCAGATGACCTCGTCATCGGGGTAGTCGTCTCCGGACATGTGGGTGCGTACGGGCGGAAGGTTGTCTTCGACGGGAACGGTGTCGAGGTGGCCGGCGACGACGATGCGCTCGGCCAGCCCCAGGTTCGTGCGAGCGATGACGGTGTCTCCGTCGCGGAGGATCTCCAGGTCCGGTCCCGGACCCGCGCTGATCCTCTCCAGCACAGCGACGACGGCATCGGCGAGGACGGTTTCGTTCCCGGACACGGATTCGATGGCGCACAGTCGGCCGGTGAGTTCGGCCGGGTCACCCACCGCGGCGAACAGGTACTCGCCGAGGTCGCCGACGGGCGCGAATATGGCATCAGTCTCAGCAGATGGATCGACAGTCATGTCTCTTAGCCTAGTACGGCGCCACCGTCTAGGCTTGAGGCATGACAGAACGCATCGTTTCCGCACGTGGACTCGCCACGATCCATTCCGACACCGTCCTCTCCGTCTGGTACCCGGTACTGAGCACCGGCGATACCCACGACACCGCCGAGGCGGCCGCCACCGCTCGCGCCGCCGACGACGGTCTCGACGCCCTGGAGGGCACCGATGAGGCTCGCGGCACCCGCTCAGAGGTCGTCACCACCACGATCGATCTCGACGCCGGTCCCGCCTCGGCGGCCGACGCCTACCTGCGTCTGCACGCACTGTCCCACCGCGTCGTGACCCCCAACGACGTCAACCTCGACGGAATCTTCGGCCATATCGCCAATGTCGTGTGGACCTCCTTCGGCGCCTGCTCCCCCGAGGACTTCGAGGCCACTCGCGCCAAGCTCCTCGCCCGCGGCCCTGTTGCCGTGTACGGGCTCGACAAGTTCCCGCGGATGACGGACTTCGTCATCCCCTCCGGCGTGCGCATCGCCGACGCCGACCGTGTCCGCCTCGGCGCTCACCTTGCTCCCGGCACCACCGTCATGCACGAAGGCTTCGTGAACTTCAATGCCGGGACGCTCGGTTCGGCCATGGTCGAAGGCCGCATCTCCCAGGGCGTCGTCGTCGGAGACGGCTCGGATATCGGCGGCGGAGCCTCAATCATGGGTACGCTCTCCGGCGGCGGCACGCACCGCATCTCCATCGGCTCGGGCAGCCTCCTCGGCGCGAACGCCGGTGTCGGCATCTCCATCGGCGATGACTGCATCGTCGAAGCCGGTCTCTACATCACTGCAGGCACTCGCGTGACGGTCCCTGGCGAAGACGATGCCGTGGTCAAGGCCGCCGAGCTCAGCGGGAAGAACAACATCCTTTTCCGCCGCAATTCGGTCACCGGCACCGTCGAGGCGATCGCTCGCGACTCAAAGGGCATCGAGCTCAACCCCGACCTCCACTGAGTCAGCCTCCGGCGACCGGCGAAACGGGTCTCATCGACCGACCTGCCGTTCGCTGGAAAGATGAGGGCACCTTGTTGACGGTGAGGCGGAAGCCGAATCGCCTGCGAAGAGCAGCCAAGGGCGCGTTCACATCATGTGGACGCGCCCTCAGCGCATTCACTCCTCCGATAACGCGCCCCATCGCTGCAGTCCTAGCGAACACGCACGCATCTGCCTCGCCTGCGAGCATGCATCCACCATGGCTCGTCGCAAATCACTCCGCTTGAGGCAAAACATCTCGCGCGTGCCATAACGCCCCGTTCCTGCAGGAGGTTGTGGCACCAACGGTGACGCATGCCCAAGCACGTGTAGGAGAAGCCACCACCGGCGCATAGTGGCACTACCGGTGCGGGATGGCGAACGAAGGCCCACGCTGAGGACATGTTGGCGACGGGAGGCCTGCCGGAGAAATGCACCTGTGAAAAGGGCAGCGCGGAACAGCGCAGCCGGTGCGGGGGAAAGGGCAACGGCGCGGGACGGACCTGGGCAGTTACGACTGTGCCGGGCAGGTGAATGCACAACGGCGCCGGGCAGACGAATCTGCTCCGACGCCGTTGCGTCCGCTGGGACTCAGCGTTCGCTGATGTCCTTGTAGTTCCGGTTGTATTCGCCCGTGTAGATCTGTCGGGGACGGCCGATCTTCGTCTCGGGGTCCTTGATCATCTCGCGCCACTGGGCGATCCAGCCGGGCAGGCGACCGACCGAGAAGAGCACGGTGAACATATTCGTCGGGAATCCGAGAGCCTTGTAGATGAGGCCCGTGTAGAAGTCGACGTTCGGGTAGAGCTTGCGCTCGACGAAGTAGTCGTCGGCCAGCGCGATCTCTTCGAGCTGCTGAGCCAGTTCGAGCAGCGGGTCGCCGCCGGACCGCGCGAGAACCTCGTCAGCCGTCTTCTTGATGATCTTCGCGCGCGGATCGTAGTTCTTGTACACGCGGTGACCGAAGCCCATGAGACGGACGCCGTCTTCCTTGTTCTTCACGCGTTCCATGAACTTCTTCGGTCCGTCATCGGAGGCCGCGATCTGCTCGAGCATCTCGAGCACTGCGGAGTTCGCGCCGCCGTGCAGCGGTCCGGCCAGGGCGTTGACGCCGGCCGAGATCGACTGGAACACGTTGGCCTGCGACGAGCCGACGAGGCGAACCGTCGAGGTCGAGCAGTTCTGCTCGTGATCGGCGTGGAGGATGAACAGCTGATCCATGGCCTTGACCGCCAGCGGATCCGGTTCGTATTCCTCAGCGGGAACGCCGAAGTTCACTCGCAGGAAGTTCTCCACGAGGCTCAGCGAGTTATCCGGGTGGATGACCGGCAGGCCCATGTTCTTCCGATGCGCAAGTGCCGCGATGGTCGGCATCTTCGCGAGCAGACGGAACGACGAGGTGTCGATCTGGTCTTCGTCAAAGACATCGAGGTCGTCTTGGTAGAACGTCGACAAAGCCGCGACGGCAGCTGCAACCATAGGCATCGGATGAGCGTCGTACGGGAACGCTCGGAAGAAGCGCCGCAGGTCCTCGTGGACGATGGTGTGTCCGCGCAGGCGAGCGTCGAAGGCATCGTACTGTTCCTGAGTCGGCAACTCACCGTAGATGAGGAGGTAGCAGACTTCGACGAAGTTCGACTGTTCCGCGAGCTGTTCGATCGGGTAACCGCGGTACTGCAGCTCACCGTTGTCACCATCGATGTAGGTGATGGACGACGAGGTGGTTGCAGTGTTGGCAAACCCTGGATCGTATGTGACCGCGCCGGTCTCTTTGAGCAGAGAACCGATACGGTATCCGTTGTTGCCCGCTGTTGCTGACACCTCGGGCAGTGTCAGCTCCGTATCAGCGATCCTGAGGTTCGCCTCCGAAGTCATTCGATCTCCTCACCGTTGACCGACCCCAAGAACTTCCTGAGGTGTTTTGCACAGTTCTTTCAAAGACTACCGACAACTGCGGGAATCAGAAAATCACTGCACGCTTCATTTACTGGCTGGTAATACGTCTGACCAGGGCAGATAACAGTTTTTCGCCCTGCATGAAGTCTTAGCAGGAACTTAGCGGACGCTCGGAAACCGTCGACTTCCTCGCACCGTGCCCCGCCCTCGTAATCATCTCGCGGCGGCCCGAAGACGCTCGGCCGCGGCTCGAATGCGTTCGTCGGTGGCGGTCAGCGCAATCCGCACATGGTCGGCAGCCGCCGCTCCGTAGAACTCTCCGGGACCCGCCACGATGCCGAGTTCGGCAAGGTCAGCCAGGGACTCCCAGCAGTTCTTGTCCGCGGTCGACCACAGGTAGAGACCGGCAGTCGAATGGTCGATGCGGAATCCGTACTCTTCGAGACCAGTTCGCAGCTGCTCGCGTCGTGACCGGTAGGTCTCCTTCTGCGCCAGCACGTGTTCGGTGTCGCGGAGTCCGGCGACCATGGCTTCCTGAATCGGGAACGGCACGATCATTCCCGCGTGCTTGCGTGAGCGGGTGAGATCGGAGATGAGCTCGGCGTCACCGGCGACGAACGCCGCGCGGTAGCCGGCGAGGTTCGACTGCTTCGACATCGAGTACACACTCAGCACACCGGCATTCGACTCCCCCGCGGCTGCAAGTACGCTCGGCGCCGGCTCATCGGATTCCCAATTGAGCAGTCCGTAGCATTCGTCCGATGCGACGACGACTCCGGCGGCACGAGCACGGCGAACCACCTCGGCGATGGTGTCGACGTCGAGGACCTCACCGGTCGGGTTGCTCGGCGTGTTGATCCACAGCAGACCGACACCGTCCAATGACTCGCCGTCGACGATCTGCGCGGCGTCGAGACGGCGGCATTCGACGCCAGCGATCGTCGCACCCATCTCGTAGGTCGGGTAGGCAGCGGAGGGACAGGCGACGGCCAGTCCTCGCTCGCGCAGTCCCAACAGGGTCGGCAGCCAGGCTACGAGCTCCTTCGAGCCCACAGTCGGCAGGATCTCCGTGGCGGGATCGAGCTGAACCGAGTGCCAGTTCTCGTACCACCAGGCGATGGCTTCACGAAGCTGTGCGGTTCCGGCAGTCGTCGGGTAGCCGTGCGCATCCCCTGCGTCCGACAGCGCACGCCGGATCACCTCGGGGGTGGGGTCGACCGGAGTGCCGATGGAGAGGTCACACACTCCGTCGGGATGCTCGGCGGCCCGGTTGCGGTATTCCGTGAGACGGTCCCAGGGGTAGTCCGGGAGGTTGAGTCCGAAGGCGTTCGTCATCGGTCAGTCGTCGTGGTTCTGCGGCGGCAGGGCGGAGACGATCGGATGGTCCTTGCCGGTGTTGCCGAGCTTCGCGGCACCGCCGGGCGAACCGAGGTCGTCGAAGAATTCGACATTGGCCTTGTAGTACTCTTCCCACTCATCGGGCACATCGTCCTCATAGAAGATGGCCTCGACGGGGCACACCGGTTCGCACGCACCGCAGTCGACGCATTCGTCGGGGTGGATGTACAGGCTGCGTTCGCCCTCGTAGATGCAGTCGACGGGGCATTCGTCGATGCAGGCCTTGTCCTTGAGGTCGACACAGGGCTGGGCAATGATGTACGTCACTGGGCTGACTCCTCGAAAGACTCACAGATGGTGCGCATATACATCCCACAATACGCCTTCGCCCGATTCCCGTGACCACCGGTCTCAAGTGATTCGCATTGCATCTGACATCCCTGACCACGCCTGCACCCGACCGGGGCGCGCGTGTCATAGGGTGGGAGGGCATCAATTTCGCGGAGGAAGGCCAGAAGTGGACGATCTGCAGCCCGGCAGACGAGTGGTCGTGCGGTATTCGCTCGCACCCGGTGACACCCATTCGACGTCGGATGCCCTCGGCGTCGTCACAGCCGTCGACGAGGCGGGGCTCGAGATCGATACGAAGCGCGGTCCCCTGCGCATCGCTCGCGCCCAGATCCTCCTCGTCCACGAGGTGCCCCCGGCTCCGACGAAGGCCGGGCGCACGCATGAGATCGTCTCCGCCGTGGATCTGCGGCGCATCTCGGCCGCCGCCTGGCTTCCTCACGACGTGTCCTGGCTGCACGTGGAGAATCTGCGCAACGAAGGCACCGAGGCGGCCGCCGAGGTCAGCCTGCTGCAGAAGGGCTGGCTGCTGCGGCATTCGGAATCAGCGACCCGGCGCGCCAATTCCTGCCTGCCGGTGACCGACACCGGACTCGGGTGGGAACAGGGACTCGATGCCGTCGAGGAGTGGTATCGGACCCGAGGCAGGCCGAGCCGCGTCCAGATCTATTCCGCTGACGATTCCTCGACGCTGGCACCCGAATGTGAGGGGCTCGCTCCCCTGCTCTCGGCTCGCGGCTACACCCCTTCCGAGGCCACACTTCTGCTCACAGGCGCCACGGCAGAGGCAGCCGGCGGTGCATCCTCCCCCGCCGAGGCGGCCGCGGCCGGACTGATCGTCGACGTCTCCGATGCCCCGACCTCCGAGCATTTCGCCGCATGGACGTCGCAGCGCAACCCCGGTGAGGAACCGGGTTCAGCTGAGGCGTTCAAGACGCTCATCGAAGCCGATCAGCCGTGTGAGTTCGTCACCGCCTACGCCGAGCATCCCGATGGGTCCCGGACTATGGTGGCGGCCTGCAGGGTGGTCGAGCGCAGCAAATGGGGTGTCATCACCAACCTCATCACCCGTCCCGATCTGCGCAGACGCGGTGCCGGACGTTCGGTGGCCGCAGCCGCGGCAGCACTGCTCGCTCAGCGCGGGGTCAGGTCCTACCTCGTCGACGTCGAGTCGAGCAATGAGGCATCACTGGGCCTCTTCGCCTCTCTCGGAGCCGCAGTGCGTCACCGGTCCTGGTACGCCGAAGCACGCTGACCGGTCAGCCGGCCGGAATCCAGCGGGGAGGGCTCAGCCCTTGCACTCGACCTTGTTCACCGGCCGGTAGACCGTGGTGAAGCCGTCCTTCGTGGTCTTACCCGAAGCGATGTCTTTCATGGTCCGGGTGATCCGGATCGACCAGCCGCCCTTCGGCGACTGCGGGGAGCAAGAAGGCCCGCTTTCGGTGACCGACCCCGGTGACGTGTGGTTGAACCGGTCCGAGGCGTCGGCCGACACATCGTACTTCTTGACGCCGAAGACCTTCGCGTGGACCTCTCCGTCTTTGAGGTACATGTCGAGGACGACCGGAGTCTTCGAGTTGTTCGTGAACTTCATATCGATCGACGACCAGTCGAGGGTCGACTCGCGGCCCTCCGGGTAGCGGGAGATATAGCGCGAATGCGCCTGGTGTTCGTCGAGTTCGAAGCCGGCGAAGAACGCCGCATTGAACAGGGTCGTCGACACCTGCGAGACGCCGCCGCCGTAGTCTTCCTTCATCTGCCCTTCGGAGATCACGCCGGCAGGTTTGTAGCCGTTTGCGGCGGTGCGCTGGCCCAGAGCTTCATTGAGGGAGAACTGCTCACCGGGTTTGAGAACGGTGCCGGAGACCCTCTTCGCAGCCACTCGCAGGTTCGTATCGCGGTTGGGTTCGGAGCTGTAGCCGGTGGAGAAGTGTGACACGGTGTCGGAGACATCGGCCTTCTTCGCGTCCTTCGTCGTGAACTCGGGTTTGACCGAGGCCAGAGTGACCGTGGGCTTGTCCTCCTTGCCGTTGATGGCATCGGTGACCGCGCCGGTCAGCTCCTTGGCCTTGATCCCGATTCCATCGCGGGAGGGCACGACCTCGGGCTTGCCGTCCTTGATCTCGAAACTCGCGTCTTCGGCCGGTCGCCCGATGTCCTTGTTCGCGGCCAGCACGGACTTCTGCAAAGCCTCCTGATCGAAGACAGGCTTGAGCTTCGAGTCCTCGGCCTTGAACGTCAGAGTCTTCGCGACGGTCTTCGGAGACACGGTGAGGTCACCGCCCTTGACCTTCGAATCCGCATCCTTCCCGGGCTTCGCCGTGATCGTGAGGTCCTTGCTCACGGCGTCTTTCGCGAATCCGTCGGCCATGTCCTCGGCTTCGGACGTGGTGATATCGGGATCGACGTTCGTCGGAATGACCGGGAGAGCATCCTCGGTGCGCAGCCAATGATCGTCGACGGCGGTGCGCACGGCGGCGGTCTCGACGGTCTGGCCGTTCTTGCCGTCCTTGACCTTCGGTGTGGTCTTGTCGAACTCGAGTTCGGCGTCTTTGGGATCCACGGCCAGGGATTCCGTGACCTTCGCGGTTTCCTTGTCGAACTTCTCCTCGTCGACCTCGATGACGGGATCGCCTTCGTCCTCACCGAACAGGCGGTCCCAGATGACGGTGGGGTCGAGGCTGAAGCCGGTGATGCGCTCGACTGTCGCTTCCGCGTCGAAGGTGATTCCGGCCTTCTCCGGGTCGAGCTTCGCCGTCGGTTCTCCGGCCTTCAAGACGATGTCCTTCTCCGCGTCATCGCGCAGGTCGTTGCGCAGTGTATTCTCGGCGTCTGTCGCGGACTTGCCGCCGATGTCGATTCCGGCCACGGTCGTCCCCGGTGCGAGCATACGACCGCTGAAGAAGCCGATCACCACATAGATGGCGGCCAGCACGACGACGGCCACGAGGATGAAGGGCCAGACCGACTTCTTCCGGACAGCGCTGCCGGACGGGTCGGGCCCGCCTGCGTTCGAGGTTCCATCGGACAGGGTATTGGTCGGCATCATTCTCCCGAGGGTGTCGATAACGACTGATTCGGTGCGGTTCGCACGAGTCTATCGAGTGCGATCGTGCCCGCGCACGTTGATGAAGGAGAAGACGGCAGCCAGGACCATCGGTCCGAGCAGCCACACAACTGAACGCAGCAGTCCGGTGACGATCATATCGGCGCCGGGCAGCCACTTCGGCTGACCGAAGACGAAGGACAGTACGGCGATGATCACGGCGGCGACCAGCATCGGGGCGCTGCTGCGATACATCGTTTTCAGGTGCCACAGTCCCGCCGCGGCCAGAGCCAGGGCCAGCACGAGTCCCCACGGCAGGATGATCGGGGTCTCGCCGAGGTTGACCACCGTGACGTTGAGGTGCTGCATGGTGCCGAGGAAGGCGATGAGCAGTCCGAGCACAGCGGAGTGGAGGTAGGCGAAGATTCCCGGCTTCCGCGGTGCGCGTCGCCGTCGCAGGGGCTGAACCGCTGTATTCTCCTGAGCTTCGACCACTGCGACATCGAGGCCGGTGAGCACGTGCGGGGCCGATCCGGCGTTGAGGATCTCGGACGGGATCGGCGCTCCGGCTCCGATCGAGAAGTATTCGCGGTCGCCGATCTTCTGGCCGACACCGTTGGACAGAGCGAAGAAACCGCCTGACACACTCACCTGCGTACGGTGGGCTTCCAACGCTGCCCGTTTCGCCGGCAGCACCGCGCTGACGTCCTGGTCGATGACGATCTGACCGACAGGCGGTTTGGCCGGGATCGTCTCGGCGGGGGCGAATCCGGTGTCTGCGAAGCCTGCCTGGTGCGGGTCGAACGAATGGCGGGCCACCTCGGTGGGGGTGTCGACGTAGAGCAGTCGACCGGTCCGCCATTCGGCGAAGTCGATTGCCGCGGTCGTGGCCTCGTGCACCCGCACGTGGTCGGGGTGACCATAGCCCCCGTTGGCGGCGTAGGTGATGATCGCATGCGGTTCGAAGGCGTCGATGACGGCGGCGATGTGTCTGGCCACGGTCGTGATGTCGGCTGCGCTCAGAGCGTTGTCGGTCATCGATGCCGCGGGTCGAGCGTGACCGTCCGGTCCCCATTCCATTCCCGAATCCTCAAAGGTGCGCGTGGTCCCGCCGAGGAAGGTGTGCATACGCACGCCGAGAGCACGCATCGCCTCGGCGATCTCCTGCTCCCGGACCCGGGCGAGACCGGCCCGGTCGCCCTCGAGCTGCTTCAGCTCTGCGGGGATGACCTCGCCGCCCTCACCGCGGGTGGCTGTGAGCACCATGACCTCGGCACCCTCGGAGACCAATTCGGCGATCGTGCCGCCCGTCGTGATCGTCTCATCGTCGGGATGAGCGTGCACGAGGAGGACGCGTGGCGTAACAGTCATTGGTTCCTGGGTGCTCGAGGTCATTCGGTGCTGCCGGATCAAGGAATCCGGCTCAGGCGTTCTGGCGGCGCATCTTCGCGTAGAGCTTTGCGCGTTCCTTCTGATCGAGTTCGACCTTGCGGATGCGGATGGCACCCGGGGTGACCTCGACGCACTCGTCCTCACGAGCGAACTCGAGGCTCTCCTCGAGGGTCAGCTTGCGCGGCGGAGTGAGGTTCTCGAAGCTGTCGGCAGAAGCCGAACGCATGTTCGTCAGCTTCTTCTCCTTCGTGATGTTGACGTCCATATCGTCGGCGCGCGAGTTCTCGCCCACGATCTGGCCCTCGTAGACCTCGGAGGTCGGTTCGACGAAGAAGGTACCGCGGTCCTGCAGGTTGATCATCGCGTACGGGGTCACTGTTCCCGCGCGGTCGGCCACGAGAGATCCGTTGATGCGGAACTCGATATTGCCGGCCCACGGTCCGTATCCGGCCGAGATCGTGTTCGCGATACCGGTGCCGCGGGTCTCGGTGAGGAACCGAGTGCGGAATCCGATGAGGCCGCGAGCGGGGACCTTGAACTCCATCCGCACCCAGCCGGTGCCGTGGTTCGTCATGGTCGACATGACACCCTTGCGGGCAGCCAGCAGCTGGGTCACGGCGCCGAGGTAGTCCTCCGGCACATCGACCGTGAGCTCTTCGAAGGGCTCATGGACCTTGCCGTCGACCTGTTTGGTCACAACCTGAGGCTTGCCGACCGTGAGTTCGAATCCTTCACGGCGCATCTGCTCGACGAGGATGGCCAGAGCCAGCTCACCGCGACCCTGGACCTCCCAGGCGTCGGGGCGTTCGGTCGGGACGACCTTGAGCGAGACGTTGCCGACGAGCTCCTGGTCGAGGCGGTCCTTGACCATGCGGGCGGTGACCTTCGTGTTCTTCTCACGGCCGGCCAACGGGGAGGTGTTGATACCCACGGTCATCGAGATCGCCGGATCGTCGATGACGATCGCCGGCATCGGCTTCGGATTGTTGATGTCGGTGAGCGTGTCACCGATCATGATGTCGGGAATGCCGGCGACGGCGACGATGTCACCGGCCGAGGCCTCCGTGGCGGGCACCCGGTCGAGACCCTGGGTCTCGAGCAGTTCGGTGATCTTCACCGAGCTGATCTCGTCACCGCGGGCCCAGGCGACCTGCTGGCCCTTCTTCAACGTGCCGCCGAAGATGCGCAGCAGAGCCAGACGGCCGAGGAACGGCGAGGCGTCGAGGTTCGTGACATGTGCCTGGAGGATGCCGTCGGAGTTGATCTCCGGTGCCGGGATCGTCTCGAGAATGGTCTTGAACAGCGGTTCGAGGTCGGGGTTGTCCGGGACCGCTCCATCGGCGGGCTGTTCGAGGGAGGCGGCACCTGCCTTCGCGGCGGCGAAGACGACGGGCACATCGAGGACGGAGTCGACGTCGAGGTCGGGGACTTCGTCGGCGAGGTCGGAGGCCAGACCCAGGAGCAGGTCCTGAGCTTCCTCGACGACTCCGTCGATGCGGGCATCGGCACGGTCGGTCTTGTTGATCACGAGGATGACGGGCAGCTTCGCGGCCAGCGTCTTGCGCAGGACGAAGCGGGTCTGCGGCAGCGGACCTTCCGATGCGTCGACGAGGAGGACGACGCCGTCGACCATGGACAGTCCGCGCTCGACCTCACCACCGAAGTCGGCGTGCCCGGGGGTGTCGATGACGTTGATGACGATGGGGTCCTCGCCGGCCGAGGGACCGTTGTAGAGGACGGAGGTGTTCTTCGCGAGAATAGTGATGCCCTTCTCACGTTCGAGGTCGCCTGAATCCATGACGCGTTCGGCGAAGTCGCCGTGTTCGCTGAACACACCGGTCTGCCGGAGCATGGCGTCGACCAGCGTGGTCTTGCCGTGGTCGACGTGTGCGACGATTGCTACGTTTCGGCGGTTTTCCCGTCGTGTGATGGCTTCAGTCATCAAGAACCTTTTTGAGATAGAGAGATCGGTCCAGCCCGGACCCAACAGACAATTATACGGCCACCCGCACGCTCTCGCGTGCAGGTGGCCGTCAGCTTGGGCGGACTCAGGCGTTCATCGTGGCCTCGAGAACCGCGTCCCTGGCCTCCCGACGCTTGCGCTGCTCCTGCGGATCCGGAACGGGAACCGCAGACAGCAGACGCTGTGTGTACGGGTGGACGGGGTTCGACACGACCTGTGAGGACTTGCCGATCTCGACGAGGTAGCCGTGGCGCATCACCGCGATGCGCTCGGCGATGCGCTCGACCACGGCCAGGTCGTGGCTGATGAACAGACACGCGAAGCCGTATTCCTTCTGCAGGCCTTCGAACAGGTCGAGGACCTTCGCCTGCACGGACACGTCGAGGGCCGAGGTCGGCTCATCGGCGATGAGCAGCTTCGGGCGCAGGGTCAGGGCACGGGCGATGCCGATGCGCTGACGCTGACCTCCGGAGAGCTCATGCGGATAGCGGTTGCGCATAGAAGTCGGCAGTTCGACCGCGGTCAGCAGCTCCTCGACCCGCTTGCTCAGCTCCGGCCCTTTCATCCCCTCGTGGAGGTAGAGCGGCTCACCGATCGACTCTCCGACCGGCAGTCGCGGGTTGAGCGAGGAACCGGGATCCTGGAACACGATCCCGACTTCCTTGCGCAGGGGCCTCATCTGCTTATTGCTCAGGCCCTTGATGCTCGTGCCGTTGACGACCATGTCGCCTTCAACGGTGGGCAGCAGCCCGAGAGCGGCGCGCCCGATCGTGGTCTTGCCCGACCCCGACTCCCCCACCAGGCCCACGACTTCGCCGGGGGCGATCATGAGATTGATGTGATGAGCGGCGCGGAAGGCCTTCTTCCGTCCGATTGCGGGGTACTCGATCGCGGCGTCACGCAGCTGCAGAGCAGAGGGCTTCGAGAAGTCCGCCTGCGAACCTGGATGGTAGTACGTCTCCGTGGAGTCCATCTCGATATCGGGACGGTCCTGCGCGGTCACCTGAGCGCGAGCCTCGGCCACGGCCATATCGGCAGCCCCGGCCTCGGAGAGACCGTCGCCACCTACGGCGGAGTCCGGTGCGCCGACCGGGTCATCGGCGTGCGAGGCCTGATCGGAAGTGATATCGGACAGCGAGGCCTCGACATCGTCGATGCTGCCGCCGAATGCTTCGCTGTCGGTACCCTCACCGAGGTGGGGAACAGCCTCGAGGAGCTGCTTCGTATACGGATGCTGCGGGTTGTAGAAGATCTCCTCCGCGGTACCCGATTCGACCACCTTGCCGGCGCGCATGACGATGATGCGATCGGCCATATCCGCCACCACGCCCATATCGTGCGTGATGAGGATGATGCCCGCATCGAGCTTCGACTTCAGTTCGCGCATGAGCTTGAGGATCTCGGCCTGCACCGTGACGTCGAGCGCCGTGGTCGGCTCATCGGCGATGAGCAGCTTCGGCTGACAGGCCAGAGCCTGCGCGATCATGATGCGCTGACGCTGACCGCCGGAGAGCTGATGCGGGAACGAATGGAACCGATCCTCCGGATCAGGGATCTCCACCAGCCGCATGAGCTCGAGCGCCCGTTGCTTCGCCTCACTGGGACCGATGTCGAGGTGGACGCGCAGCGTCTCCACGATCTGGTACCCCGCGGTGTAGACCGGGTTGAGCGCAGTCATCGGCTCCTGGAAGATCACGGAGATGTCGTTGCCGCGCACGGCCTGCATCTTCTCCGGAGGCATGCCGATGAGTTCGCGCCCATTGAGCTTCGCTGAGCCGGTCGCACGGCCGTTGCTCGGCAGGAGGCCGAGCAGTGACATGCTCGACTGCGACTTTCCGGAGCCGGACTCGCCGACGATCGCAAGAACCTCGCCGGCATTGACCGTGTAGTCGAGGTGTTCGGCGGCCATCCACCATTCGTCGCTGACCCAGAACTGGACTCCGAGGTCATTGACCTCGAGGATCGGGGAGCCCGTCTTCGGCTGGGCCTCTGCTTTCTTCTCAGCCATCACTTCGCCTCTTTCTGTGCCATGCGCTCGGCCTTCTTCATCTTCCTCCAACTCGGGATGGTCTTCATCCGCGGGTCGAACGCGTCGCGCAGACCGTCGCCGATGAAGTTCACACACAGAGCGATGACGATGATGAACAAGCCGGGCCACCAGAACAGCCACGGACGAGTGGCGAAGGAGGTCTGGTATTCACTGATGAGCTGTCCCAACGAGATGCCGGGCGGTTTGATGCCGAAGCCGAGGTAGCTCAGCGAGGCTTCGAGCACGATCGCCTGACTCATGATCAGCGTCGTGTTGACGATGATGACGCCCATGGCATTGGGCAGCATGTGCTTGAACATGATCCGGAAATCGCTGGCCCCGGCCACGCGCGCCGAATCGACGAACTCCCGTTCGCGCAGCGACATGAAGTCTCCGCGGACGAGACGTGCAAGACCCACCCAGAGGATGCAGCCCAGCGCCACACCGAGCAGCGGGCCGTTCGCTCCGCCGACGAGCACACCGAGGATCGATCCGACCACGATGACCGGCAGGATGACGAAACCGTCGGTGATGCGCATGAGCACCGAATCGACCCAACCGCGGTAGTAGCCCGCAACAGCACCGACGACCGTGCCGATGATCAGGCAGACGATGCCGATGATGAACATGACGACGAGAGAGATCTGTGTCCCTTTCATCACTCGGGAGAAGTTGTCACGACCGATCTCATCCTGACCGAAGGGATGATCACCGAGTGAGAAGAAGTTCGCAAACGACCAGGTCGGGGCTCCGCCGGGGTTGACCACGGGCCCGGACGCCGTATGACTGAACTTCCACCAACCGGGGATTCCCGCAAATCCCTGTGCGCTGAAGGCGAAGATGGCCACGAGCACAAGGACGACGATGGAGATCATCGCGCCTTTGTGACGGAGGAATTTGCGCAGGACGATCTTGCCCTGGGAAAGACCTTCGGTTTCCTTCGACTCGATCGCATTGTCCCCGACTTCGTCGAGGGCGAGAGCGTTCTGTTTGTCGTTGTCAGTACTCATGCGTTCACTCGGATTCTCGGGTCGAGGACGGCATAGAGGAAGTCCGCGACCAGGTTGGCGATGATAGCGAGCAGGCCTGTGATCAGGATGTAGGCCATGACCGGGTCGAGCTCTGCCTGTCTCAGCGAATCGATGAAGAGCTTGCCCATGCCGTTCCAGCCGAAGATCGTCTCCGTGATGACGGCACCGCCGATCATTGTGATGATGTCGACGGGAACGACCGAGGCCAATGGCAGCAGCGCATTGCGCATAGCGTGCCGCATGATCACCGTACGTTCGTTGAGACCTTTGGCTCGTGCCGTGCGGATGTAGTCCTGGCCCAGGACCTCGAGCATCGAACCGCGGGTATAGCGGGTGTACGAGGCGAAGGAGATGAGGACGAGAGCGATCGACGGCAGCAGCAGGTGAGTGAACGAGTCGAGGTTCGTGATCCAGAAGTCGCCGTCGATATTCGGCGCCGATGCACCGATCGTCGCGATCGGACGATTGTTGATGGCCGGGTCGTCCGAATACTCCTGCCAGCCCTGCAGCACACGGTCGGCGAAGATGAGCACTGCCACGATGATGGCCGTGAAGCTCGTCGTGCGCGCGGTATCCCAGGGATCCGGGCCTCGGAATGCCAGACCGATGCCGACGGCGACGGCGATCGCAACGATGAAGAGCCCGAACATCCACAGCCAGTTCATGTCGACGTAGTAGAAGAGGTTCATCAGCGGCCAGTAGAGCAGCGCGCCGACGGCCACCGTGATGAGTGTGGCATAGAGCACGCGGCGGTTCTTCAGGCCCGTCGACAGGTACGTCATGACGATGGCCGCACCGGCGCCGATGACGACCACGCCGAGGAGGCCGATCGTCGGGTGCTGCATCCAGCCGCTGGCGAGGATGTAGTAGATGGTGCCGAAGGTGATGACCGCTGCGGCGACGAAGGTGATCACGCGACGCTTCGCGCTGCCGCCGAGCGCACCCATCCAGAACAGCCCCATGGCCACACAGCCGATGATGATCGGCCACCAGGATTCCAAGGTCGGATCGTTGATGAAGTTGTTGATGTCGATCGCTCCGTACTGCTTGAGCAGCACCGCCACCCAGAAGACGGGCAGCGAGTAGAGGAGGAACGAGACGAAGGTGATGAAGTAGTCGAAGCCCGAGTACTGGCGGATGGCCGAGATCATGCCGACGGCGATGCCGAGGATGATGGCCACGATCGTCGAGGCGGTGATGAGCTTGATCGTGTTGACGATCGCGCCCTGCAGCTGTTCGGTGACTTCCTGACCCGACTTCCAGGCGATGCCGAAGTCACATTGGCCGATGGCGCAGCCGCCGACTCCTGCCAACCACTTGAAATAACGGACGATGGCCGGAGTGTCGAGGTCGAGGAGACGTCGACGCGACTCGTAGAGAGCTTCGATGTTCGGTGATGTGCTCGCGCGCAGGTCCCAGAAGAAGTCGAGCGCGACGTTGAGGAGCAGGTAGAGGACGAAGGTGACGACGAGGAGCACGAGCGCTGTCGACAGCAATCGTCGGAGGATGAATCTGATCATGATGGGAGTTCCGTTTCAATCTTCCGAAAACGCCGCTGTGGGGACCACACAGTGATCCCCACAGAAGGCTTGAGTGGAGAAGAACCGATCGCGTCAGTCGCGGATCAGTTGACTTCCCACTCCCAGTAGTTCCAGAACATCGTCGGCGACACAGCGGTCGACTTCACGTTCTTCACGCTGTCACGGTAGATCGTCAGTTCGGGGAACTGGAAGATCGGCGCACCGAAGGCATCTTCGGTCAGCTGCTTCTCCATGTCGATGAGGAGATCCTGCTGCTCCTCTTCCTTGGACACGAGAAGCTTGTCGAGGATCTTGTTCATCTTCTCGCTCTTGTAGCCGCCGTAGTTGTTCTGCGCACCGTAGCGGAAGTTGGCATCGTTCTCGGACACGCCGGTGCCCTCGGACTGCCAACCGAACAGCGAAACATCGTAGGTGCCGTCACCGAGGCGGGTGCCCCAGTTGACATCTCCGACGTCCTTGATCTTGAAGCCGGCTTTCTCAGCCGATTCCTTGATCAGCTGAAACTCCTGCTGACGACGCGAGTTCGTGTTGTCGTACATGACACGCACGGTCGGGGAGTCCACTCCGGCTTCCTTGAGCAGCTTCTTCGCGGCCTCGACGTCACCATCTGCGGCATCGGCGACGCCGTTGACCTTGGTGATCGCGTCGTACATCGGCGAGCCCGGCACCTGCGAGTACGAATCACGGGTGACGGCTTTGTCGTTGAGGGGCTTGATGATCTTCTCGACGATGTCCTCACGCGGCAGAGCCTTGAGGAACGCCTGACGGACCTTCTTCGCCTTCTCCTCGTCGCCGCCGTTGGCAGCAGGATCGAAGGGACCCTTGTTGTCGAAGGTGAAGTCGACGTGCTCATACGTCGCACCATCGGCGGCATCGACATTGACTCCGTCGATCTTCTCGGCGGCGGAGAGGACGTCAGCGGTCGCCTGCGGCTGAGTCATATCGACCTCACCGTTCTCGATCGCCTGGATCATCGCCATCGGGTCGCCGTTGTAGCGGACCGTGACTGTCTTGACCTTCGGCTTCACCGGACCGGTGTACTTGTCGTCGAGCTCGAGGGTGACATACTGTCCCTCCTCGAACTTCGTCATCTTGTACGGACCGTTGTGGACCAGCAGGTCCTCGTCCTTCGGCATCGAAGTGAAGTCGAACCCGGTGTTCCAGGTGTTCGAGATCTTCGACAGCTTCTCGGTGTCCTTGTCCTTGATGGCCTTGAGGATGGCCTCCTTGCCCTTCTCGGCATCGTCGATCCCGAGAGCCTTCTTCGCCACGATATGAGCGGGCACACCGACGCCGTCGGCACCAGTGCCGAATTCGGTCTGCCAGTCGGCGAAGGGCTTGGAGTATTCGAGGGTGATCTCCTTGCCGTCGTCGGAGATCTCGGGGAACTTCTTGATCAGAGCCGAACCGGCGGTCGAGGAATCGAAGTAGACGGTCTTCGCGTCGTTCTTCTTCACCGTTCCGTCGTCGTTGTTGTTGGCTTCGACGGTGTTGAAGTTCGCCGAGGTGCCGGCCCAGGTCAGCGCCAGGTCGGCGGCGTCGACGGGGGTGCCGTCGGACCACTTGGCATCATCATTGAATGTGTACTTGACCTTGAGCGGGTCTTCGGAAACCTGTTCGACCTTGCCGAGGGCTCCGTCCTGAACTTCGAGGTCACCATCGTAGTACCCGAAGTTGTCATTCATCATGTAGGTGAGAATGGCGTTCGAGGTTGCATTGCCGTTGGCGGTCAGCGTATTCATCGACCGGAACGATTCGTTCCAACCGATATTGATGGCGGTGTCCTTCGATGCTTCGTCGTCATCGCCTCCGCCAGGGGGTGTGCAGGCGGTGAGCACCATTGCAGCGGCAGCCACAGAGGCACCAGCCGCGAGGAAGCGCTTGTTCACGTTCTCTCCTTGTTGTTCTAGGGCGAGTCACCCTCGTTCTTGCACCCCAAAGCCGGAGTGCATTCCGGTCACGTGAAGCATTTCGGCAGAGACCGAAGCGCATGTGACCGCGTTCATGTTTTTCACATGGATTGCAACAAAGTTAATTCACCGGCGACTGTGACGGAGTCCACATAATGAGCAAATTTCGGAATCGTTACCGTTTCGAAACCAAGGGAACAGACAACTTTTGTTCAGTCTCAATGGATAGGATGATCAGGTGGCTGACAGTGAGATAGATCGCAATGAGACCGAGCCGACCGTCGTGCGGACGACGAGTTCGACGGCCCTGTTCTTCATCGTCGGCGGGCTCTGCGCCTTGGGCGTGCTCTCAATCCTCTTCGGCGATTTCACGCTGCGCGGTCTGGCCGCCGCAGGCATCCCTCTGGCCGTCGGCACCTTGGTCTTCGTCTTCTACCGGTTCCCCCGCGTCGAGCTGCACAGACAGCAGCTCATCTTGGTCAATCCGCTGCAGACCGTGACGATCCCGTGGAACCTCGTCGACGGCTTCGAGACCCACTTCGGTCTGAGCGTGCGCACCCATGAGAAGAAGTTCGCCTCATGGCCGCTGGCCGGCAAGGGCAAGAAGTGGGAGAAGGACGAGCACGATATGCGCCGGCTCGTCGAGAATCCGAGCCCGGCCGTCGACACAGTGCTCGAGCGCTATTCGTCGCTCAGCGACGCAGAACTCGCCAACCCCGGTGGGCAGCGTGTCATCGAGACGAGATGGAACATCGGCATCATCGCCGTGGGTCTCCTCGCCATCGTCTGGGCGCTCTTCGGCTTCGCGGCACTGCCGAGCTGAGGTCACCAGCCGCGTTCGCGCCACTCCCCCAGTTTCGGACGTTCCTCGCCCAGGGTGGTCGAGTCCCCGTGTCCGGGCAGGACGAGAGTCTCGTCCGGAAGTTCGCCGAATACCCGCTCCTCGAGGTCGTCCATGAGTGAGGTGAAGTCCTCCGCCGACCAGGTCTTGCCCGGCCCGCCCGGAAACAGCGAGTCACCGGAGAACAGGATCGTCTGACCGCCGTCGCGCAGAAGCAGTGCGATCGAGCCGGGAGTGTGCCCGCGCAGTGCGATGGCTTGGAGGACGAATCCGCCGAAGTCCCCGACATCGAGGTGATCGACAGAGTGCGCGATCTCCACGCCTTCCGCCTCGGTGATGGCGGCCGCGTCCGCGGCACCGGCGATCGTCATCGCCTCCGGATAGTTCGCCGAGGTGGCCGGCAGTGCCCGAATATGATCCCAGTGCTGGTGTGTGGTGATGATCGCTCGCAGCATGGGTTCCGCGTCGGTGTCCTGGGCTCCCGAGTCGATGAGCTCGGTGATCGCCTCGGCGTCGTCGGCGGCGTCGATGAGCACCTGGGAGCCGGTCTCTTTGGCGGTGAGCAGATAGACGTTGTTCGCCATCTCGGAGACCGCGATAGAGCGGATGATGACGTGCTCGGTTTCGATCGTGTGCATTTCCAAACTCCTCAATCTGTGCTGATGCTTCCGAGGTTCAGGGACAGGTCACCAGGCTCCGCGGGTGTACTGCGGAGGGTAGGGTCCGGGTTCGGCTCCGAGGACATGGGCGGCCCGCTGCGGCCAGGAAGGTTCGCGCAGGGCTGCTCGGGCCATGAAGATCGCATCGGCCTGTCCCGTGCTGAGGATGGTCTCGGCCTGCTTCGGATCGGTGATGAGTCCGACGGCTCCGGTCGGCACGCCCTCGGCGCGGATCGCCGCGGCCAGCGACACCTGGTAACCGGGACCGATGGGGATCCGCACCGGATAGTTGCCGCCCGAGGAGACGTCGATGAGGTCGACTCCAGCCTCCGACAGCGCACGGCTGACATCGGCGGCTTCGGCGATGTCGAATCCGCCGTCGGTCCATTCGCTGGCCGAGATGCGTACGAACACCGGCACGTCCTCACCGACCTCGGCGCGGACGGCCGCATAGACCTCGTGGAGCAGTCGGGACCGACCGGCGAGATCGCCGCCGTATTCGTCGCTGCGCTGGTTCGACAGCGGGGACAGGAAGGAATGGAGCAGATAGCCGTGGGCTGCGTGGAGCTCGACGAGGTCGAACCCGGCATCGATCGAACGTCGGGCAGCGGCCGCGAAGGCGGCGACCACCTCGGCGATGTCGTCCTTCGTCATCTCCACGGGCTCGGCCAGCTGCGGATAGGCGATGGAGCTGGCGCCGAACGTCGGCCATCCGCCCTCGGACTCGGGGACGCTGCCCTTCGGTTCACCGGTGAAAGGACGATAGGTGCTGGCCTTGCGGCCGGCATGGGCGAGCTGAATGCCGATGATGCTGCCCTGGGAGTGGACGAAGTCGACGACGGCCGACCATGACTCTGCCTGGTCGTCGTTCCAGATTCCGGCGTCCTGTGGTGAGATTCGACCTTCGGGGACGACTGCGGAGGCTTCGGTGAGGATGAGCCCGAATCCGCCCTGCGCCCGGGCACCGAGGTGGACGAGATGCCAGGGGCCGGGCATTCCGTCTTCGGCTTCGCAGGAATACTGGCACATCGGTGCCAGCCAGATGCGATTGGGGATCTCGGTTCCGCGCAGTGTCAGCGGTTCGAACAGCTCAGTCATGACATCAGTCTGCCAGTTCCGCTCGGACTCAGACACCGGTCCCGAATACCGGAACGGCGAAGATGCCGCGGTCCGCTCCTCTCTAGAGCTGGCCGCAGAACTCCTGGATGTGATCGACGACGATCTCAGGGTGTTCGACCATCGGCAGGTGAGCGGAGTCCGGGATCGTGGCGAAGTGCGAACCTTCGATCTGTTCGGCCATCTCCGACATCGCTTCGGGAGTGCAGCCGGAATCCTGGGCGCCGGCGATGACGAGCGTCGGGGTGGCGATCGAGCCGAGCTTCCCACTCAGATCGTAGGTCTTCAGCGCCGAGGCGGCCGCGATGTACGCCTCGTCATCGACCAGGGCGAGGTCGGACAGGATGAGGTGGCCGGTGGCGATGTCCTCGCCGAGGAACCCGGCGGCGAACCACCGATCGGCGGTGTCATCGACAAGTCCCTTGGTGCCGTCGGCGCGGACTTCGCCGATGCGTTCGTCCCAGGATTCCGGAGTGCCGAACTTCTCGGCCGTCGCACAGGCGACGAGTCCGGCCAGCGAATCGGGGTGGTTGAGCGCCAGGGTCAGACCGACGCCGCCGGAGATCGAGACTCCGCAGTAGATGAAGGACTCCACCCCGAGCTCGGCGAGGGGCTCGACGACACCGGAAGCCAGCGCTTCGACTGTCAGCGGGGCGGACGCCTCGGCGAGGGAATCGCCGGCGGGAAGGGTATGTCCGGGAAGGTCGGTGAGATAGATCTGGAAATCGTCGGCCAGACGCGCGGCCACGGAGGTCCACAAAGGCATCCGAGTGCCCAAAGCGTTGCCGAAGACGAGGACGGGAGAACCGGGATTGTCGTTGAAGGCACGAACGGCGATGCGCATGGAGGCTCCTTGAGAACTGAAAGTGCGAACGGATTTCGACTGGATACGACGGTCGTCGATGAGCTGGATTCGACGGGGAAGCTGTGTCGGGATCGGTCAGGAGTCTGTCGTTGACAGCCTACCGCCGGAGTACTCGAGATAACAGCTCGGGCACAGTGACTCATAGGTCACGGAATTGCCGTCGATGGCGACCTGATCGCCGTCGAAGATGAACTGTCCGTCGACGAGGCGGCCGTTGAACATCGCCTTGCGGCCGCAGCGGCAGATCGTCTTGAGTTCCTCGAGGGTGTGGGCGATCTCGAGCAGTCGCGCTGAACCGGGGAATGCCTTCGTCTGGAAGTCTGTGCGGATTCCGTAGCACATCACCGGCACCGAGGCGGTGGTGGCGATCCGCATGAGCGAATCCACTTGGACGGGGCTGAGGAACTGCGCTTCGTCGATGAGCAGGCACGCGACCGGGATCTTCGGGGCGTCGATGGATTCGATGAGGGCATCGTGGTCGACGTAGTCGGCATGTTCGGCATAGATCCGCTCCACGTCACCGTCGGCGGGGATGACGAAGTCGACCTCACGGGTGACGCCCAATCGGGACACGATCTGCGATGCGCCTTTGGTGTCGATCAGCGGCTTGGCCAGCAGAACGCGCTGGCCGCGTTCCTCGTAGTTGAAGGCCGCTTGCAGAAGAGCGGTCGACTTGCCGGAATTCATCGCCCCGTACCGGAAGTAGAGTTTGGCCACTGTCGTCCTCTTTCTGTTGTCCGTGCCGACACAGAAGACTACCGGGTGCCACCTGGGGATGTGAGCACCATCATCGGCCGGGGCCGCCTACCGAAATGGCCCAGAAGGTAGGATGGAGGGCGATAAACCCCAAGAAGATGCGGAGTGGTCCTTAACTATGGCTAAAATCATTTACACGCGCACGGATGAAGCGCCGCTTCTGGCGACGTATTCGCTCAAGCCGATCATCGAAGCCTTCGCCACGTCGGCCGGTGTCGAGGTTGAGACCAGGGACATCTCTCTCGCCGCACGCGTGCTGGCCCAGTTCAACGACCGTCTGCCTGAGGAACAGCAGGTCGGCGACGCACTCGCGGAGCTGGGCGATCTCGCCAAGACCCCCGATGCCAACATCATCAAGCTGCCCAACATCTCGGCGTCCGTCCCGCAGCTGAAGGCGACGATCTCCGAACTGCAGTCCCAGGGCTACGACCTGCCCGCCTACCCGGAAGAGCCTTCGACCGATGAGGA
The DNA here is from genome assembly GCF_013623905.1 of Brevibacterium sediminis. GTDB lineage: Bacteria > Actinomycetota > Actinomycetes > Actinomycetales > Brevibacteriaceae > Brevibacterium > Brevibacterium sediminis. The sequence goes on along the minus strand of NZ_JABKDD010000001.1, from coordinate 351,964 downwards.
GAAGGACGTTCGGGCACGCTACGACAAGGTCAAGGGTTCGGCCGTCAACCCGGTGCTGCGGGAGGGCAACTCCGACCGTCGCGCTCCGCAGGCAGTGAAGAACTTCGCCAAGGCCCACCCGCATTCGATGGGCGAATGGTCCAAGGACTCGAAGACCCGCGTCGCCACCATGGGCTCGGACGACTTCCGCGACAACGAGAAGTCCGTGATCATCGAGGCCGATGACACCCTGTCGATCCGCCTGCGCACCGCTGCGGGAGAGACGAAGGTCCTCAAGGAGTCCCTGCCCGTTCTGGCCGGCGAGATCGTCGATTCGACGAAGATGAACGCCGCCGCCCTCGACGAATTCGTCAAGGACCAGATCGCCGCGGCCAAGGCCGACGGCGTCCTCTTCTCCGTCCACCTCAAGGCCACGATGATGAAGGTCTCCGACCCCATCCTCTTCGGCAAGGTCATCGAAGCTTTCTTCCCCGACGTCTTCGCCGAGTACGGTGACGTCCTCGCCGAGGCGGGACTGACCTCCGACAACGGACTGGCCGCCATCCTCGCCGGGCTCGACACCCTGCCTGCCGAGGCAGCCGCCGGAGTCAAAGCCGGAATCGAGAAGGGTCTGGCCGACGGCCCCGACCTGGCCATGGTCAACTCGCACAAGGGCATCACGAACCTCCACGTGCCCTCCGACGTCATCGTCGATGCCTCTATGCCGGCGATGATCCGCGTCGGCGGCAAGATGTGGAACAAGGATGACCAGACCCAGGACACCCTGGCCGTCATCCCCGACTCCTCCTACGCCGGCGTCTACCAGACCGTCATCGAGGACTGCCAGGCCAAAGGCGCCTTCGACCCGCGGACCATGGGCACCGTGCCCAACGTCGGTCTCATGGCGCAGAAGGCCGAAGAGTACGGCAGCCACGACAAGACCTTCGAGATCCCGGAGGCCGGAACCGTCGAGGTCGTCAACTCCACCGGCGATGTGCTGATGAGCCACGAGGTCGCTGCCGGTGACATCTGGCGTGCCTGCCAGACGAAGGACATCCCAGTCCGCGACTGGGTCAAGCTCGCCGTCACCCGTGCCCGCCTGTCCGAGACTCCGGCCGTGTTCTGGCTCGACGAGACCCGCGCCCATGACCGCAACATCACGTCGAAGGTCGAGGAATACCTCAAGGACCACGACACCGAGGGCCTGGACATCCGCATCATGAACCCGGTGGAGGCCACTCAGTTCTCCATCGACCGCATCCGTGAGGGCAAGGACACCATCTCGGTGACCGGCAACGTGCTCCGCGACTACAACACCGACCTGTTCCCGATCCTGGAGCTCGGCACCTCGGCGAAGATGCTCTCCGTCGTGCCGCTCATCGCGGGCGGCGGGCTGTTCGAGACCGGTGCCGGCGGCTCGGCTCCGAAGCACGTTCAGCAGCTCGTCGAGGAGAACCACCTGCGCTGGGACTCCCTCGGTGAGTTCCTTGCCCTGGCAGAGTCCTTCCGCCACGAGTTCAACGTCCACGGAAACGAGCGGGCCGGAGTGCTGGCCGACACCCTCGACGCCGCGACCGGCAAGTTCCTCGAAGAGAACAAGTCGCCGTCGCGCAAGGTCGGCGAGATCGACAACCGCGGCAGCCACTTCTACCTCACCCTGTACTGGGCGCAGCAGCTGGCCGAGCAGACCGCGGACGAAGCTCTGGCCGAGGCCATCGCCCCCGTGGCGAAGGCACTGGCTGAGAAGGAGGACGCCATCGTGGCCGAGCTCCTCGAGGTTCAGGGCGGCCCGGTCGACCTGGGTGGGTACTACTACCCGAACGATGCGAAGACCGAAGCCGCCATGCGGCCTTCGGCCACGCTCAATGAGATCATCTCCTCGCTGAGCAAGACCGTCTGATCAACTGATCGACACCCCTTAGGAAAGAGTCCCGGCAGCGGTTGCCGGGACTCTTTCTGCAAACCTGCCTTATGCGCCCCATCAGCAGTTATGATGGGGCGCATGAGTACTCAAGACCCGCGTGGCGATTCGCAGACGCCCGAAGAGCTCCTGGCCGAAACCGATTCAGTCCTCGGCAGCGATACTCCCGCGACGGGCGAGACCGCTGCGGTGGACAAGACCCGAGAGATGTCCCCGCAGGAGAGGCATGAGCAGACCCAGCCTCCGACGGGACACACCGGTGAACTGCCGTCGACGAAGGCCGGATCCGGAATGTCGGCGGGAATGTGGGTCTCCCTCATCCTCGGCGCCCTCATCGTCGTCCTGCTGCTCATCTTCATTCTGCAGAACAATGTCCCGGCCGAGTTCAAGTACTTCGGCTGGCAGTTCGAACTGCCCCTGGGCGTGGCGATGCTCTTCGCTGCGATCGGCGGCATCCTCATCGCCGGAATCATCGGTTCGGTGCGGATCTTCGTGCTCAACCGCAAGCTGAAGAAGATCAACAAGGCCCTGGGCCGCTGATCGATGGCGCACCACCCCAGCTTCACCGAACTGCCCACCGAGCTGCCCGTCACTCTCATCCTCGCCGATACCTCGGCCGAAGCGGCCTGGGCGCGGGATGACGATTCCGTGCTCACCGAGCAGGAACGCAACTATGCGAAGGAATTCGACGCCGAGGCGGCCGCCACCTGGTCTGCCGGCCGGGTTGTCCTCCGCCATGTGCTCGGAGCGCATCTGGGTCAGGACCCCGCCGCGATCGAGATCCGCCTCGACTCGGCGGGCAAACCACGTCACGACGAGTGCGAATTCTCCGTGTCGAGGTCTCGTCGCCTCGTCCTCGTCGCCGTCGCCGACGACCCGGTCGGACTCGACATCGAAGCGATCCCCGAGCGAGATGTCGCACTGGAGGCGATGCAGCTGCTCCATGAGAGAGAACGCGCAGAACTCGAAGCGCTTCCCGATGACGACTTCGCCGCCGGCTTCGTCCGTGTGTGGGCACGCACCGAAGCTTTCCTCAAGGCACTGAGCACGGGCCTGGCTCGCGATCCGGGTCTCGACTACATCGGTGCCGGACCGGAACCGAATTCACCGCATCCCGATGTCGACATCCACGACCTCGAGGCCGGTATTCCCGACGGCCATATCGCGGCCATCGCCTTCAACCGCTGAGCGCACCGTCGCACCACAGCGAGAATTCTCCGCCGATCAAGGCCTACAGCAGATATGTGCCGGTAGGCGTCCACAAATGTGCGCCGGCGCTTGATCGACGGAGAGCGGCGCGCGCCAACGCTTGATCGACGGAAAGCGCCGTGCGGGAACGCTTCATCGACGTAGGGCGGCGTGCGACAGCGGTCAGGGGTTCTGCGGCTCGTCTTCGCTGAACGACGGGCCGTTCTCGCCGGTCGTGAAGACCACGGCGATGCCCAACGAGCCCACTCCGATCAATCCGAAGAGGACCCAGGCGCCGGCAGGGTTGCTCGCAGCGGCGAGGATGAGGCCGACGACGACCGCGACGATGAGAAGCGCGTCGAAGACCATCGGGAACTTCAGGTAGCGCTTCTCCCCCTTGGTCACGGCATAGGAGATCTGGGTGGCAGCGCTGAGGAAGAGCAGCACCAGCGCGGTGACGACCAACCAGCGTGGGGCGAGGAAGAAGTCCTCGAGCCCGCCGATGAAGATGAAGCCGAGCACGGCCAGCAGCAGCTTGATGATGCCGTCGACTGCAAATCCGGAATTCCTCATGACTGAATCCTACTCAACAGGGACTTCACCGCCCCCAAGGCCTCCCGCAGCGCAGGGGCCTCGACGTTCGAATGGGCGATGACCAGACCGTGTCGAATCTCGTCGCCACCGGTCCAGCCGCGAGCCAACGAGGCGACGAGGATGCCGCGCTCGGCAAGCTCCCTCAGGAGGCTTTCGGCCTGGGCCTGAGACGTTTCGATGACGAGGGTGCGTCCCTCGTGGACGAGACCGGGGATCGGGCCGATCTCGGACACGACCTCCTCGGCGGCCCGGAGTCGCCGCCGTCCCCGGGAGATGCGACGACGCAGCCCACCGGAGCCGAGGTAGGAGGCGATGGCCATCTGCAGAATCGGCGAGTAGGCCGGCCCGAGTGCCGCGCGCAGGCTCATGAGCTCCTCCGAGATCGGTCCGCGAGCGATGACGTATCCGGTCGATACGGCCGAGGTCAGCAGGGCAGAGAAGGTGCCGATGTGGACGACGTGCGCGCTGCTGCCGGTCGATGATGCGAGGTCGAAGAGGGTCGGCAGCACTGTGCGGGTGAAGCGGGCCTCACTGTCGTAGTCGTCCTCGACGATGAGGACGTTTCCTCGAGCTGCCCAGTCCAGCAGGCGGGCACGCTGGTCGACCGGCATCGGTGTTCCGTGCGGGAACTGGTGATTCGGTGTCACGACGGCCGCAGCCACATCGGCCCGTGCCGGCGAGGAGCCGACCAAGTCCAGAGGCACAAGCTGCTGGTCGGTCATCGCCTGGCGCAGACCCGGGAAACCGGGATTCTCCACGGCGATGGATCCGGAGACGCCGAGGCTCAGCAGCAGGCGCAGACCATCGCGAGACCCGCTGGTGAGGATGATCTCGTCGGGGTCGACGGCCATCCCACGAGTCAGCCGCAGATAGTCGGCGATCGCCCACCGGGCACGGGGCTGGCCCAAGGGGTCGATTGGGCCCGGGTCGAGGTCGAGTGATTCCCTCCAGGCCCGACGAAAGGCCGGTTCGCGCAGAGGATCGTCACCGCCGAACCCCGGGCGCAGGTCGACATAGTTGCGCAGGCGCCGCCTCGGCGAGTCCGGAACTCGGCGCTTGGGACGCACCGTCGTCGAGGCGGCGGGCAGGCCGGGATTGATCCGCGTGGCCGAACGCTCGGCGGCGATGAGGAATCCTTCCACGGCAAGCTGCGCATAGGCGGTCTCCACACTGCCGCGAGAGATTCCGAGATGCTTGGCCAACCGACGGCTCGAAGGCACAGCATCCCCCGGCCGCAGAGTCCCGTCCGAAATCAGACGACGCAGCTCCTGAGTGAGCTGATCCGGCAGCGGAGTCGACAGACCTTTGTCGACGTTCACTGGCAAGGCGATGCCCTCGGCCTGAGTGCCGTTCTGTGACTTCGTGACCATCAGTCGATCATAGAGCGATCACGTTTATTTGGCCTAAAATACTTGCATACTACTGGCTCTCTCAATGAGCCACTCATCGGCTTAGGCTGGTCGAGAACGGCCGTTCACCCCGAAGAACCACGATCCCTCCGACCTCCGGCAGCAGACAGAGATCCCTCTGTTCTGTTCCCCGTGGCGACCCGGATCGACTCCGCGACAGTGAATGGATCTACACCACAATGACCGAAACACAGACCCTGCTCAACACCGGACTGGCTCAGATGCTCAAGGGCGGCGTCATCATGGACGTCGTCAACGAAGAGCAGGCACGCATCGCCGAGGCGGCCGGCGCTTCCGCAGTCATGGCCCTCGAACGCGTCCCTGCCGACATCCGCGCACAGGGTGGAGTCGCCCGGATGAGCGACCCCGACCTCATCGACTCGATCATCAGCGCCGTGTCTATCCCGGTGATGGCCAAGGCCCGCATCGGCCATTTCGTCGAGGCCCAGATCCTCGAGACCCTCGGTGTCGACTACATCGACGAATCGGAGGTCCTCTCCCCCGCCGACTACGTCAACCACATCGACAAGTCCGTCTTCAAGGTGCCGTTCGTCTGTGGTGCGACCAACCTCGGTGAGGCTCTGCGCCGTATCCAAGAGGGCGCATCGATGATCCGCTCGAAAGGCGAGGCAGGAACCGGCGACGTCTCCGAGGCGATGCGCCACCTGCGGACCATCAACTCCGAGATCCGTGCACTGGGAGCGAAGAGCGAAGACGAGCTCTACGTCGCGGCCAAGGAGATCGCCGCCCCGTACCACCTGGTCAAGCAGGTCGCCAGCCTCGGCCGTCTGCCCGTCGTGACCTTCGTCGCCGGCGGCATCGCCACCCCGGCAGACGCAGCGATGATGATGCAGCTCGGTGCCGACGGCGTCTTCGTCGGCTCCGGCATCTTCAAGTCCGGCAACCCGGAGGCCCGTGCGAAAGCCATCGTCGAGGCGACCACACACTTCGATGACCCGCAGGCCGTGGCCGAGGCATCCCGCGGACTCGGCGATGCGATGGTCGGCATCAACGTCGCCGACGTACCCGCACCGCACCGCCTGGCCGAGCGCGGCTGGTGAGAGTCGGCGTCCTCGCCCTCCAGGGAGCCTTCCGTGAGCACCTGCTCATGCTCGGCTCCCTGGGGGTCGACACCCTCAAAGTCACCAGGTCCGAACACCTTACGGGCCTCGATGCGCTCATTCTGCCCGGCGGTGAGTCCACTGCCATGGTGCGCATCGCCGCCGGCACGGATCTCTTCGCGACTCTGCGCGAACACATGGCCGGCGGTCTGCCGGTCTTCGGCACCTGTGCCGGACTCATTCTCCTGGCCGACCGGCTCAGCGACGATTCGCTGGGTGGGTATGACCGCCTCGGCGGGCTCGATGTCACCGTTGCCCGCAACGCTTACGGTCGACAGCGCGAGTCCTTCACCGCCCCGCTGACCGTACGCGGACTGGACGAACCGGTCGAGGGCACATTCATTCGTGCCCCGCAGATCCTCGAGCTCGGGCCCGACACCGAGGTGCTCTCCCGTCACGACGACGTGCCCGTCCTCGTCCGGCAGGGCTCGGTCTGGGGTGCCAGCTTCCACCCGGAGTTGGGCACCGACGGACGAATCCATGCAGAATTCCTCCACCACCTCGGTGCCGCTGTGTAAAGATTGACTCATGACTGAGCAGGCGTTGCAGACACTCAAAGACGGATACACCTTCGACGGCGAGACACTCGATCTTGGGGTCGCCCTGAACGGTGAAGAACCCTCGAAGGAGACCCCGATCTCCATCCCGTTGTCCATGCTCAATCGGCACGGCCTCGTCGCCGGTGCCACGGGAACCGGTAAGACCGTGACCCTGCAGGTGCTCGCCGAGCAGCTGTCACGGGCCGGAGTGCCGGTGTTCGCTTCGGACATCAAGGGCGATCTCTCGGGCATCGGCGCTGCCGGCGTCGAATCCGACAAGCTGCGCAAGCGCCTCGATGCCGCCGGTCAGGACTGGCAGTCGCGGTCCAATCCGACCGAGTTCTACACTCTCGGTGATTCGGGGCTCGGCACTCCCCTGCGAGCGACGGTGACCTCGTTCGGGCCGATTCTGCTGGCAAAGGTGCTCGAACTCAACGACACTCAAGAATCCGTCCTCTCTCTGGTCTTCCACTATGCCGATCAGGCAGGGTTGGCGCTGCTCGACCTCTCCGACCTCAAGGCCGTCCTCACCTTCCTCACCTCCGACGAGGGAAAGGCCGATCTCGAAGGCATCGGCGGGGCGTCGAAGGCCACCGTCGGCGTCATCCTGCGCAAGATCTCCGAACTCGCGGCCCAAGGCGGCGACGTGTTCTTCGGCGAACCGGAATTCGACACCGCTGATCTGCTGCGCACCGACGACAACGGTGCCGGAATCGTCTCGGTGCTCGAACTGCAGAAACTCAGTCAGTCGCCGGCCCTGTTCTCCACGTTCCTCATGTGGCTGCTGGCCGACCTGTTCCAGGACCTGCCGGAGGTCGGCGACCCGGACAAGCCCTCGCTTGTGTTCTTCTTCGACGAAGCCCACCTGCTCTTCGCCGGCGCGTCGAAGGCCTTCCTCCAGTCGGTGACGCAGACCGTGCGGCTCATCCGCTCGAAGGGCGTCGGCATCTTCTTCGTCACTCAGACGCCGAAGGATGTTCCCGAAGATGTGCTCGCACAGTTGGGTTCGCGCATTCAGCACCAGCTGCGGGCACATACACCCAACGACGCGAAGGCGCTCAAAGCGACCGTGCAGACCTTCCCGAAGTCCGACTACGACCTCGAAGAGCTGCTCACCTCGCTCGGCATCGGCGAAGCCGTGGTCACCGTCATGGACCCCGATGGTGCTCCGACCCCGGTGGCACCGACGCGAATGCGAGCCCCGGAGTCGAAGATGGGGCCGATGAGCGAGGACGAGATCAAAGCGGCTGTGGCGGCGTCGCCCCAGCATGAGAAGTACGGCACCGCGATCGACAACGAATCTGCCCGCGAGATCCTCGCCAAGCGCCTCGAGGGCGGGTCAGAAGCTCACGCCGAGGAACAGAAGTCAGCTCCTGCCGATGCGCCCGCTGAGAGTCAGGGTCGCGACGCTTCAGCGGACAAGATCGACTTCCCGGAGGAGTCAGGCGGTTCTGGGAAGAAGTCGGCGAAGAAGGACGACGAGAACCTGTTTTCCCAGGTCGTGAAGTCCTCGGCGTTCAAACAGTTCACAAGGACCGCGGCACGCGAGATCGCACGCGGAATCTTCGGCACCTCACGACGCCGGCGCTGATACCCGCAGTGTCTTCTCACCGGCGCTCACCCGCAGTTCCAGGCAGTCGCCGATGAGGTCTCCGTCGAGTTGTGCCGGTACCGGATATTCGACGGTGACCGTCGTCTCGGTTGTGCGCCGATAGTTCATGAGCGGGTGGGCCTCCGGTCTGCCCTGCAGGCATGCCGCGGCGATTCCTGCCCAGGCTCGGCACCGCGCCATGGGTGAGTGCGGAAACGGGCCGACGGTGAGCATGGAGAAGGTCGGAGCATCAATGCGCGCTTCGGGGAACACGGCGATGGGACCGGCAGGACGGGCGACCTTCGACGCCATCACCGACCACACCAGCCCCGAGTCGGTTCCCTCCCCTGTGCTTGCGGTGTCTTCCGCTCTTGCGGCGTCCCTCATGCTTGCGGTGTCTCCCGTGCTCGCGGTGAAATCTGCGGCGACGAGGGCCTGCGCGGCTCCCCAGGCGTAGCCGAGCAGCCCGAGCGAGACATGGTGGTGGGCGACGGCCCGGGCGTCTCCCCCGATTCCTGCGAGACTGATGAACTCGGTGCGATGTCGAGCGCCGTCGGCCGTCTGGTACTCCGCAGTATTGATCGGAACGTTCCGGAGGTTCGGCGGATAGCCGTCACGGATGATCGAGGCGATCGTGCGCTTGCAATGGTCAATGGCGTGCCGGGAGGATCGGAGGCCGATATGGCGGCTGAGCACGTTCGCGGTCCCGGTCGGGACGAGGAACGTCAGGATGTCCGCCTCGGCGAGTACCGGCGCTGTCGCTCGGATGGTGCCGTCGCCACCGAGGATGATGACGATGTCAGCGCCCCATTTGACGAGCTGTTCGGCTTGCCAACGACCGGAACGGTCGACGCTGGTGGTCATGCTTCGGTAGTGCGCGCCGGTATTGCGCAGTTCCGGCACGAGCTCGGCATACGCCCGCAGGGTCGCCGGGTGTTTGGGATTGAGGATGATCCCGACGGCAGTTCGGCCCGCAGGCGATGCCGGTCGGTCGCCTTCACCCACACGGCTGGCCCACTGTGTGCGTGTCATGTGGCGATCGTCCACCGTCGGTCGTCTCTGCGTGCTCAGACGAAGGCCGGGTGGGTTGCACTCACCGATTCGACGGCCTCGAGGTCAACCTTCTCCCCTGGGAAGGTGTCGACGCGGACCCGCGGACCGGTCTTGAGGGGTGATCGTTTCCAGGTCGCGCGTGCGCGGGTGCCGGTCACCACCGTGTTCTTGAACATTCCGTTGCCTCCGGGCACAACGAGTCTCTCATTCGCAGGGTCGAGTGTGGCGCTGCGGTCCTTGTACCCGAGGATGATCTCGTCGAATCCCGGCAGCAGCATGGTCTCCTGCGCCGCCGTCTCCCATTCGGCCAGTCGGTCCTCCAGATCCGGTGCGTGAGCGTAGTCGGTGCCGTCGATGTCGGTGCTCACGATCTCTCCGGCATCGATTCCGGCGCGGATGGCCTTTCTCATTCTCGTCTTCGGCAGTCCCGTCCACCGTGTCGCGTCATCGACTGTGACCGGTCCGTGACTGGTGACGAAGCGTCTCATCCATTCGTGGTCGGCCGCCTCGGTGTCCAGCTCTGTAGGTGTGGGCACCCAATCGGCGGTGAGCACGTATTTCATGTCATCTTTGCCCTCGATCACGGGGGCTTGGACGATGATGTTCTGCAGCGCCAAGGAAGTGATGAGGTAACGGGCGTGGCCGTATTCGTCTCCGGCACCGATGGGAGCGAACGCTTCGAGCAGCTCTTCGCGCGTCAGCGGTCCCCGGTCCCGGATGGCCACTGTGGCGAGTTCCGCTGCAGTATCGAGCATCGCGTCGGTGATGCCGAAATACTCGCGCCGCTTGGCCGTGGATTTCATGATCCGTGCCCCGGTGAGGCCGAGGATCCACCCGATGTCCTTGGCCGTGGTCAGATGGATGGTGCCGCGCTGGGTCCAGGAACGCACGATCTCTCCGGAATCGATGGCGGCACGGACCGCGGCCACACCGTCAGTGACATCCGGTCCTAGGCGCAGGGCGATGGAGATCAGTGCACCGCCGAGAGCTTGGGCTTGGACACAGCCGAGATGCTCGACGACTGCGCCGGCGGTTGAGAGGTCGGTTCCTGTCGGTGACTCGGGTGGAGGTCCGATGAGTCCCTGCGAGATCAGACGGGCTGCCGAGATCTGATGTGCGTCCATGGTCCAACGGTAGTGCACGCCGGTGACATGGCGGTTGTGAAAAGACGACAGAGCTGGGATCGCAGACGGCGATCGTACAGTTGACCGTTCAGCCCATGATGTCGATGAGTCCGGGCACCCGCACCCGCGGCAGTGTGCCCGAGGAGGCGAATTCGCCCCAGGTCCGGCGCAGCTCGGGACCGGCGATATCGGTGGTCGCACCGTAGTCGAGGAAGGAATCGTGCCAGATATCGCCGGGGAAGATCAGCGGCAGATCTCCGGAGTGGGCCGCGTCGAAGAAGCTGCCGTCTCCGCGGGAGACGATGAGCAGGCGGGCGCCTTGACCGCCGGACATCCGGTGGCGGTCGTAGAATTCGCGTCCGGCCCGGGTATAGACCGCCGAGGTGATTCCGGAGATGAGGGATTCGAGCATCGGCGAGGTCAGGGTGCGATCGTAGAGGCGACGCAGTGCGGGAACGAAACCGGCGAAGAACGCGATCTCCCGTTCCGTGCGGGTCATGAGGACGTCGAATTTCGGGGCGACTTCGGCCCAGGCCTCGGCTGCCTTCGAGCGTGATGGCAAAGGGTACTGGCCGTAACGGACTCCGAAGCACATTCCGGCATGCAGACCCCCGACGAGGGCGGCTTTGTGCACTTCTTCCTGCGCTCGGAGGATGCCGTCGACGCCGGCTTCAGGGTCGATCTTCTGGGCGACTTTCCCCATTGCCCAGTTCATTGCGTCGGTGCCGCCGGCGAGTCCCAAGGGTGCTGAGGCCATGAGCACACGATGGAAGAGTCCTGCGGTGCCTTCGGCGATCATGAGGTGGGCGCAGGCGTCTGCTCCGGCGCTTTGCCCGGCGATCGTGACGTTGTCCGGGTTGCCGCCGAAGGCGGAGATGTTCGTCTGCACCCAGCGCAGGGCGGAGATCTGGTCGAGCACTCCGAGGTTGAGGTGTTCGTCTCGGCCGGTTCCGAGGTATCCGAGGACTCCGAGGCGGTAGGTCACGGAGACGACGATGATGTTCTGCTCGGCGGCCAGGGCGTGCGGATCGTAGATCTCCGCGTCCCCGGCCCCGGCGACGTAGGCTCCGCCGTGGATCCAGACGAGGACGGGAAGCCCCGCCTCGGTGATGGTGTCCTTCGGCATAGTCACGCTCACGCGCAGACAGTCTTCGCTGATGGGCAGCCCGCCGAGCTGATCGAAGGTCATTCCGGCATTCGGGTCGCGGCGCAGCTGCGGGCTTGCCGGGCCCGGTCGACCGCCGTCGATGAAGTCCACCGGAGGTTCATCGACGGGAGGGAGGAAACGACCTGCACGGGCGTAGCGGATGCCCCGTGCGCGGATCACGTCGTCGTTGACGTAGGCGCGCACGCGTCCGCACGGGGCGGCGATGTCCCGTGTCTCCTCCATTTGGTCAGCTTACTTGCTGGGTTCGACCGGGGGTTCGGCCGACCAGGGGAAGACGATCCACTGATCGGTGCGCTTCCACACGAAGTCCGGGTCGATGATCGATGCGGACTTCGCGTAGATGACGGCCGACTGGGCTTCCGCACCGTGTTTGCGCAGCAGTTCGAGGACGAGGGCGAGGGTGCGGCCGGAGTCGGCGACGTCATCTACGACGAGCAGCTTCTTGCCCTTGATCGCTTCGATGTCGAGCATCGGGGCGAGCAGGATGGGGTCGGGCAGGGTCTCGTGGACGTCGGTGTAGAACTCGACGTTGATGGCGTCGGAAAGCTTGAGTCCGAGCGCGTAGGCGAGTGCTCCGGCGGGCAGCAGTCCACCGCGGGCTACGGCGATGACGATCTCGGGATCGTAGTCGGAATCCGCGATGGTCTGCGCCATCTCACGCGCCGATCGGCCGAACATGTCCCAGCTGAGAATCTCTTTTTCGTCGAGATCGGTCGAATCGGCGTGATAGGCCATGGATGCTCCTCGTGTCTGCCCGTTTGTGGTTCGAGCTTCAAGGATACGCTGTCGCCGGTTCAGCGCAGAAATACCTCGAGTCCGGCTATCTCCTGCGCCTGCGAACCGGTATGGGTCGGCGGGTTCGGGTTGACCCAGTACTCCCCCGTGTGGGCATTGCGTTCGAGCAGGCGGTAGTCGATGAGTTCGCGACGCAGCAGGGCGAAGTCCGGATGGAAATCCCCGAGGATGCCGTTGAGTCGTTTCTCGGCGTAGACCTGGTCCGGGTCGAGGGCGGCGAGGACTTCGATGAGGACGAGCACGAGGGCGCGTCGTTTCGTCGGAATGGCGACGATGTGGCCGTCCGGCATGAACGTTTTCAGTGTCTTCGCCCGAAACCGTGCGATCTCCGGGGCGATGACGGATTCGCTGCGGGAATCACTGTTGGATCCTGAACCCTGGTTCGCGGCGACCAGCGCGGTGCGGGCCGTGGTGTAGTTCTCACCGGTTTCGGTCATCCGCGTGCGAACGAGCTTCTTGAAATCCTTGTCCTTGGTCATGGTGTCACTTCCTCAAACGACCAAGTCTCCCCCAGCACGAAACCTGGTCAGGAAATCACCGTGCCGGTTTCGTCCGAGGATTCTCTCCCCTTCGCCATGCGGTCGGTGTGCTGGGAACACGACCTCGGCTGGGCGTTGGATGCGCCGAACACCAGTATAGACACAGTGGTCGGCGTTCGAAGCCGTTGCCGGTTGTCAGCTCTCGAGCGCTTCGAGGTACATCCACCGCCCGGCACGGCGGACGAAGGAGGAGTTCTCTTCGAGGACATGATCGCCGAGGTGGTCCCGGAATCGCGCACGGAAGTGCACGGTGCCGGTGACATCGTCGAATCCCCCGCCCGTGGTGGACACGATTTCGAGGCCGAGCCACGTGGTGGCGTCATCGACGCCGACATCGTCGGGTCGGGTCTTGGCATGCCAGGTGCGGAAGAGGTGGTCTTCGTTGCCGCGGACGAAGGCGGTGTAGCGGGAGCGCATCAGCGCCTCGGCGGTGGTGGGCCAGGATTCACCGTCGAGGGCGGGGCGGCAGCAGTCGTCGTAGGCGGTGCCGGGAGGCATTCCGGAGCAGGGGCAGATCATCAGTCGATGATATCGGCAGTGGACAGCCGTAGGCGGCGTGCGAAGATGGAGTCATGACTTCACTGTTCCTGTCTGGAGATCCGAAGGCCGATGCACTCTTGGCCGAAGACCGCTTCGCTCTGCTTGTCGGGATGCTGCTCGACCAGCAGGTGACCATGGAGAGCGCCTTCGCTGGGCCGGCCAAGCTGGCAGATCGACTGGGCAAGCTCGATATCGACGAGATCGCCGAGATGAACCCGGACGATTTCCTCGACATCTTCGCCCAGACTCCCGCAGTCCACCGGTTCCCGAAGTCGATGGCTGGACGGGTGCAGAAGCTGGCCGCAGCCATTGTCGACGAATACGACGGCAACCCCGAGGCTATCTGGACTGAGGGCGACCCCAGCGGTGCTGAGGTCCTCAAACGGCTGAAGAAGCTGCCCGGATTCGGCGATCAGAAGGCCAAGATCTTCCTGGCCTTGCTCGGTAAGCAGTTCGAACTCCAGGCCGACGGTTGGCAGGAGGCTGCCGGTGATTACGGAGACGCAGACGCCCGCCGATCGATCGCCGACGTCGTCGATGACGTCACTCTGCAAGAGGTGCGTGCTTTCAAGAAGCAGCAGAAGGCCGCGGCCAAGACGGCGAAGGCCGCGAACAAGTAGCCGCAGTTGCCGAAAGATCGTTGTTCCCACGCACTCGGGCGTGAGTTATCCACAGATTTCACTTCGCCTGTTCTAAAAAGCATGCCGGTCGAATAATGTAGGGAATCCGGGTGCCGGCCGATGGGGTCGCGCCGCAGTTGCAGACCACAGAGGCGTGGAATGAGAACTGGATCGTCCCGACCGTATCGTCGACCTTCCCAAATATTCGTTGCCGTTTTCTCCGCGCTGAGTATGGTCTCGGTTGTCGGCTGTGCCGACAACTCGCCGGTAGCCGCACCGACGTCGACCCTGCCCGCCCAGCAGCCCGACGGAGGGTCGACCGATAATCCCCCCGAGGTGGCCATCCCCGACTACGAAACCGACCTTGACCTCGACAAAGAGGAAAAGAAGGCCGTCGAGGGCGCGCTGGTGGCATTCGACGACTTCATTCAAGCCATTAATGAAGCGTATTCCGGGAAGTTCGAGGTAGCTGATGAGTTTCCGAAATTCGCATCCGGTGATGCGCTTAAGTCAATTCAGGCCGAAGCCAAATCAGTAGCCTCCAACGAGGCTACCTTTAAGGGCCAAATCGAACCGTTGAAGGTCGAAGTATTTGAAGTCACGAGAGTCGACGAAACAGCGAAATCTGGCTCGGTCCTAGTGAACTTTTGTGTTGACACCTCTAGGTGGACAATGACCCCGGCAGGTCAAACTCCAACTGTGAATCCTGATGGAAAAGTGACGATGCAACACACCATTCAGTTAGATGATGAAAGCTGGAAAGTCGACCAGCAAACCCTCTGGGAACGACGTTGTTAGGAAATAGGTCTTCCCACAGCATTCTTTGTTTTGCAATCGTCGCCATTTGCCTGTTCATGTTTCCTCCGCCGGCGGAGGCAGCACCAGGCTGCACGATTGGCGACACTAGCGGGTGTAAAGCGGTAAAACCCCCGGTTCCCCAACCGCCTCCGGGCGGAGGGGGATCTGACGGCGGCGGAGGCTCCGGAGGTGGCGGCTCTGGTGGAGGAGGCAACGGCGGCGGTGGTTCCGGAGGCGGAGGTGGCGCCGGCGGCGGCGGTCAGCCTGACTGCCCGACTGAAGACGTCGGCTATCTGTGCGTAAGTGAACCCGGCCCCGGTGGCGGAGGGGGCGGTGGCGGCGGCGCTCCGGCTCGGCCCGATCCCCCGACCCACATCCCGGAATCGCAGTTCCAGAATTTCGACATACCGGCTCCCACAATCTATGCCTGGCCGAAGGATTGGGCTGTCGTCGGCAAACCGGCGGCCTTCTGGACGGACATCGACGTCAGTTATATCGACATGACCCTGCTGACCTATGCGGTCAAGGTCAAAGTCACCCCAGAGCGCTTCAATTGGGACTTCGGAGACGGCTCGGGCACGACCACTAATACGAAAGGTACGAAGCCCCTGCCCGGCGGCACACCCCAGATCGGACACGAATACCAAAAATCCGGCAAGGTATCCGCGTCGATGACCGCGACATTCAGCGGAGAATTCTCGGTCGACGGCGGGCCCTGGCTCCCTATCGACGGATTCGCTCACGTCTCCAGCAACGACATCGGCATCGAGGTCTACCGCTACCACCGCTACCTTGTCGACGAAGACTGCTATTCCAATCCCCGCGGGCCGGACTGTGCCCAATCTGCCCGATGACGCCGTGACGTTCTTATTCGGAAAGGCTCGGCCCATCGCCCGGCCATGATCAGTGAGCCCTTGACTAGAGAAACCTGAAACAATGGCCCCATGGTGTGCCGAATCAACGAGCTCCTGATCGACTCTCATTGGCCTATCGTCATCATCGGCGCGGGCCAAGCCGGACTGTCCGCAGCACATTACCTGTGGCGCGACGGCCTCGCACCGGGCAAAGACTTCATCATCCTCGATGCCGGAGACGGCCCCGGTGGTGCCTGGCGAGAACGGTGGGACTCATTGACCCTGGGCACCACCAACCACATCTCCGACCTGCCTGGGTTTCCTCTCGGACGTCCCGACCCGAACGTCCCTGCCTCCGAGATCGTCTCCGACTACTACTCCCGGTTCGAACGCGAACTCGAACTCTGCGTCATCCGGCCGGCTGAAGTGGACACCGTCCGGTCCGAAGAACCCGGACAGGGACGATTCACCATCACAGCCACCGTCGACGGTGAACACGTGACGCTCTCCAGCGACTACCTCATCAACGCAACCGGCACGTGGACCCAGCCTTACGTCCCCTTCGTCCCCGGCATCGCGGAGTTCGAGGGCCACCAGCTGCATACCGTGAACTTCCGTGACGTCGAAGACTTCCGGGGACTGCGCACGCTCGTGGTCGGCGGCGGAATCTCCGCCACGCAGTTTCTCCTCGAACTCGCCGAAGTGACCGACACTCTTTGGGCCACACGCCGTCCCCCGAACTTCACGTCCAGGGACTTCGACGGCCAATGGGGACTTGAGGTCGAACGAGCCGTTCGCGAACGAACTCTGTCCGGTCTGGCCCCAGCCAGCGTCGTCCGCACGACTGGCCTGCCGATCCGCAGAGAGTTCCGGGAAGGAATCGACTCGGGAGTTCTGGTGTCTCGAGGCATGTTCGACCGCATCCTTCCCCACGGCGTCCACTTCCCCGGACTCGGCGACACCGAGCTTCCGACCACGTCGGAAGGCTTGGGTCCTTCGGCCAGCGACTACCTGGCGGTGCCCGAATCATGGGCGCCGTTCGACGAACCCCATGTCGAAGAGGTCGACGTGATCTTCTGGAACACCGGGTTCCGAGCAGCACTCAAACACCTTGCACCGCTGCGCCTGCGCACACCTGATGGCGGAATCTCCATGGAAACCGAGGTCGCGGTCAAAGACGATCCACGGCTGTTCCTCGTCGGCTACGGATCAGCCAGTTCCACGGTCGGCGCGACCAGGGCCGGGAGGATAGCGGCTCGAGAACTGCTCAAACGCATGTCTGGCAGTCGGCAGCCTCAGCGCAGGTCTGGGGCTTTGAGCACCTGATCGCCAAAGCGAACCGTCGGCAGCATCTGTCGGAACTGGTCTTGAGCCTCTGTGTCATCGGCTTGCGCAAGCATGTCGACGCTGACCTTGAAGAGTCGACCGTCGACAGATATTCCGGCAACTGCACCGAACATCACGGAGTCCTCTTTGTCGACAGCTCGCATGTCATCGGGTGCCAAGGTGCCGTGGAAGACCCAGTACTCTCCACCGCTGAGTGATCCGGTGGCCTCACTGGTCATGGACGATCCCGACGTGCTGAACATCCTCTCCCGCGCCTTGTCCACCAATTCTTGAGGTGACGACTCGTCGTCATCAATGCAGTTGA
Organism: Brevibacterium sediminis; assembly: GCF_013623905.1. Classification (GTDB taxonomy): domain Bacteria; phylum Actinomycetota; class Actinomycetes; order Actinomycetales; family Brevibacteriaceae; genus Brevibacterium; species Brevibacterium sediminis. Next base: position 334,480 of record NZ_JABKDD010000001.1, on the reverse strand, counting down.
CAGTGATGATCGCGCCAGAATCAGCTTCGTAGAGCCGATAGCCGTCGTAGCCGGACCCATCTGCCCAGTCGGCGCCCAAGGCCAAACTGACTTCGACGGGACATTGTCCGCCCAGGTCGACAGTGGTCTCGCTCATCCCGTTGGGAATCGTCGGGCCGGTTGCGGTCGGCGAAGGCGACTGTCCGTCGCCGATTCCCACATTCGCCGGTTTGGATCCCGCATCTTCGGAGCTGCTGACCTTGAACGCCGAACATCCGCTGAGAGTCAGGCCCAGGGCCAGCGTCACCGCTACGAGTGGTCTGTTCATCATTGTCTGCCTTCACTCGATCGGTGGGGTCCTCCACATCGTACCCAATCATCTGGTCGTCCCTGGTCTCTGGCGCAAGCGTCAACTGCCGCCTAGCCTGGACTCATGACTGAGATCCCGCTTTTCGATGACTCCGATATCAACCGTGTGCTCTGCGTGGTCGCCCACCCTGACGATATGGAATACGGGGGTTCGGCAGCCGTGTCGAAATGGACCGATGAGGGCAAAGAAGTCGCCTATCTTCTGCTCACCCGAGGGGAAGCAGGAATCCGGGACATGAGCCCGGAGGAAGTGGCACCGCTGCGCGCCGAGGAACAGCGTCGGGCGTGCAATATCGTCGGCGTCGACGATCTGGAGATCCTCGACTTCCCGGATGGTCTGCTGGAACCCACGCACGAGTTGCGTCGGGCAATCGCACGGAAGATCCGCGAGTTCCGCCCGAATGCGGTTGTCGTGACGACCTTCGACCTCCAGGTGCAATGGGGGCTCAATCATGTCGACCATCGCCATGCCGGCGTTGCCACCGTCGATGCAATTCGCGATGCGGACAATCCCTGGGTCTTCACCGATCTCAAGGATGAGGGACTGGAAGCGTGGAAGGCTGATCGGCTGCTCATCAATGGTGCCCAGCCCACTCACGCCGTGGCGCTCACTGCTGCGCACGTCGACCGTGGTGTGCGATCGCTTGAGGCGCACAAGGTCTATTTGGACGCCCTCAGCGATCATCCGGCGCCGAAGGATATGATCCCCGGCATTACCACGAGCGGTGGAGAACTCGCCGGCGTCGACTACGCCCTGCCGATCACAGTCGTCGATATGTGAGCACTTCGCCAATTGCTCCTTGTCAGCAGCCGGTGCTCCGAACCACTTCGACCGGCACGCTGCTGATAGAGAACAACCGGGTGGGACGCGTGTGCGTCCCACCCGGTTCGTATTTCACGAGTCAAACCTTCGACTCGCGGGAGAAGATCAGGCTTCCAGAGCTGCGATTGCCGAGTCGTAGTCGGGTTCGGTGGTGATCTCGTCAACGAGCTGCGTGTACGTCACGGTGCCCTTCTCGTCGAGGACGACAACGGATCGGGCGAGCAGACCAGCGAGCGGACCGTCGACCATGGTCACACCGAAATCCTTGCCGAACGAGCTGCGGAATCCCGACGCCGTCACGACGTTCTCGATGCCTTCAGCGCCGCAGAAGCGAGCCTGGGCGAACGGAAGGTCGTTGGACACGCAGAGAACAGTGGTGTTCTCCAGGCCGGAGGCGAGTTCGTTGAACTTGCGCACCGAGGCGGCGCACACTCCCGTATCGAGGCTGGGGAAGATGTTGAGCACGACACGCTTGCCCGAGTTGTCCTGTGAGTTCACATCACCGAGGTCGGCGCCGACGAGGCTGAATGCCGGGGCTTGTTCGCCCTTGGCGGGCAGTTCGCCGACGGTCTTGACCGGAGATCCCTGAAATGCTGTGTTGGCCATGCTTGACTCTCTCCTTCTTCAGAGCTGACTGCTGTCACCCTCACTCTACGTGAGACGGCTCCGAGGGGAACACGACGAACATGGACCGGACTTTCGCCGGCCCTCGGATTGATGAATCCCACAGATGGCCGACAGCCGCTCAGCGACGACGGCGGCGTGAGACGACCACGAGTGCCGAACCGAGTGCGATGATCGCAGCAGCGAGGCCGATGCTTGTGGCAAGCTCGAGGCCTGTCCGCGGCAGGTCGGCCCCGCCACCTGCACCGGTTGCCGAACCGTCAGCTTCACGGCCGTCGGCGTCGCCGCCGTCAGAATTGCCGTCCAATGCACTGTTCGTCGAGCCGTCGTTCTCGGATGTTGCTTCTCCGGCATTGTCCTCCCCGTCAGCGCTTCCGGAGCTCCCGGAACCCGCGCCGTCGGAGGCTCCAGCGGCATCGGACTCGGCTCCGGCGGACGCATTCGAGCCTGCCTCGGCAGTGGCTTCGCCGGAACTGTCGGAATCCACGCTGTCACCGGAATCGTCATCGTCTCCGCCTGGTGCACGGCTGCTGGTGACGACTTGCCAGTTCTCGTCGAAGAAATCGTCGGGGTCGACGATCTGCTTCTCCTCCGCCCAGTCGATGAGTGCCTGACGCACCTCGACCTGTTCGTTGTAAACCTCTTTGAGTCCGTCGACCGGGTAGCCACCTCCACCGGACTGACGATAGTTGTTGATGGCGAGGATGAACCGGTCATCGTCTCCGATTTCGCTGCCGTCGGCCAGCGTGAGGTTCTCGATCCTCTCCCCGGTCGGTTTGGAGACATTGATGTCGTAGTCGATTCCGGCAAGCGCATCGTAGTTGTAGTCCGGGATCGGAGATTCCGAGACTTCGTCGATCGCGTTCGTGCCGTCCACCGGGTCGAATTCGGCGCCTTCCTCGGTCTGCTTGAAATAGCGTGCCGAGAATTCGAGGTAGTCGCGCAGTTGAGCACCGTTGATCTCGACACCGGCAAGAGTGTTGTCGTAGACGTAGAGTCCTGCCACATCTCGGATCGTGATGTCGCCCGCCGGGAACTCTGCGGTGCGGCTGAAGGGTGATGCCTGCGAGATCACGGGAAGATCGGCATAGTCCGTTCCCTTCAGTCCTTCTTCAACCGTCTCGGTTTGGACATGGGAGATGAAGTCGAGGATGGCCGTGTCTTCGTAGTAGGAGGTCTTCGCCGACAGTGTTTCGGTGACCGATCCGATCTTCGTGTTCACGTAGTCGATCGTGGTCTGGTGCTGCTCATCGACAAGGTCATTGATCTCCTGGTCCTCAGCGACCTCCCCTTGTGTGGCAAGAGCGTCTGCGTGCGGCTCGGTCTCGCCCCAGTCCACGTGGTGGGTGTCAAGATTGATCGGCAGTCCCACCTCGGATACCGATCGCGCCCAATAGTTCGGTTGGGTGATGAGCACTTGGGTGCCGTCGTCACGGGTCACGACCTGACTGGGTTCGTTCTGATGAGTATGGCCGGCGACGAGGACATCAACTCCTGGCACTTTCGCTACCGAGGTGCTGACGTTCTCCTGCAGCTGGTCCGGATCCCAGCTCTGTCCCTTCGGATCTTTGCCAGAGTGGGACAGTACGACGATGACGTCTGCGCCCTTCTGTTTCATCTCGGGCACATACTTCTGTGCCGTCTCGACCGGATCGTCGAAGTGCACCTTCCCGGACAGGTTGTTCTTGTCCCAGATGCGGCTGCCGGGTGTGGTCACGCCGAGAACGCCGACGGTGATCGTCTCACCATCGACCTGCTTCTCCACCATCGCGTACGGGTCCAAATGGGTCTGTCCGTCGGCATCTGCGATGACATTGGCTCCGACCAGCGGAAAGTCGACCTGGTCGCGGTAGGTAGCCAGCAGATCGAGGCCATAGTTGAATTCGTGGTTGCCGACGACCTGTGCGTCGTATTCCAGGTGGTTAAAGGTCTTGGCCAATGGGTGGGTTTGGCCACTCGTCGTGATCGGTTCCTGTTTGGCGAAGTAGTAGGCCAAGGGATTGCCTTGGATGGTGTCGCCGTTGTCGACGAGGAGCACGGAATCGGCACCTTTGTCCTCACGCACTCCCTTGATGAGAGTCGAGGCTCGGGACATGCCCAGCTCCTCCCCTGCCGGGTAGGGCTTGTTCGCGAAATAGTCCCAATTGAGTACGTTGCCGTGAACGTCAGTCGTCGCCAACAGAGTCAGTTCTCCGGTTGTCGCCGCCTGAGAGTCGGCGGGGGCGTCGGCACTGCCGAGGCCAGTCGCGGAGGCGGCCGCGGGGCCGGTGACGATGAGAGCGAGGGCGAGTGTGGACGAGGTCAGGGTGCGCAGACGCATGAGTCTCCAGAGAACTGGTCAGAGAGGATGAAAGTGATCCAACTCTCTTACCCTAGTGGGCGCTGATCGTTTTCTGAATGGATCTTGAGAGAAATTTGCACAAACTCTCTTGCGTTCACGCTGTGGCGGAATCGGCTCTATCAGCCTCATCCTTCGCAGACGCAGATTTAGCCTCGACGATGATGAGGATGACGACGACGGCCGCGCCGAGGACCGCAAGCAGGATCGGACCGAGTACCGGATCGACGGGGGCCAGCAGGCCGCCCGCTCCGTGTTCTTCGCCGTCGGCGCCCACCTCTGCAGATGACTGCCACGGCCAGAGCGCGCGGAGGGAACCGAACATCAGTCCTGCCATGACGATGAGGGTCCACCACCGGTGGTTGTGCAGGAAGTATTTGAGAATGTTGACGAAGACCGCCAGGCCGAGGATCGCGCCGAGCATGAAGATTCCGAGGTACCCGAAATCGCGTGAGTCCACGGCCCGCAGAGTGGTCGAGTACATACCCACTGCCAGCAGGAAGAACGATCCGGACACTCCGGGCACGACGAGAGCGCAGATGGCGATAGAGGCGACGAAGAAGACGGCGATGAGCGGTGGATTCTCCACGTCTGCCCCACCTGCCAGACTCGTCATCCAGAATGCGAGAGCGGCGGCGACGATGAACGCCAGAACGCCGAGGAGCACGGGCTGTCGCGAGGAGCGTGCCGGCAACATCCTCAACGGCACCGCGATGCTGGCGGAGACCAGGCCGAAGAACAGACCCCGGGAGAGTTCGGGGTTGCTGGTGACGAAGCTTTCCATGACACCGGCGATGGTGAACACTGCCGCGGCCATGCCCAACAGAACGGGGATGACGAGGAACCAGTCGGTGCGCCGCAGTTCCGCCAGAGCCCCCGCCGCACGGTTCGGTCCTGTCACGAGAGTCTTCGCGGCCGAAACGACGTGAGATGCGGAGTCGATGAGCTGGTCGTAGACGCCGGTGACCAAGGCGATGGTTCCGCCGGAGACCCCGGGGACGAGTTCCGCGCTGCCGATGAGAAAGCCCCGGATCAGGTCGAGCGGGAGGAGTGCTTTGGATCTCTTCGGCGCAGCGGCGGTATCGGTCGGCGGGGTGTTCGTCATACTTTCCAGCCTATTAGATCCACCGGGCGCCGATGAGGTGCGACTCAGTCGCCGATCTCACCATCGATGTCTTCGCGGAGGATGTCCGCATGACCTGCGTGACGAGCGTACTCTTCGATGAGATGAATGAGGATCCATCGGACGTTGAACTTCTCTCCGTCACGGTCTCCTCGTTCGGTGAGCGTGTCGAGGTCGGCCACCTCGGTGAGGATTTCACGGGACTTCTCACAGGCCTGCTCGTGGTCCGCCAGGAGCTCGTCCGCGGTCATCCCTGACGCAGACTCGAAGTCCCAATCACGGTCGCTGTTCCAGTCGACGCTCGACCACGGCTCCCCCAGGTCCCGGCCCTGCAGCACTTCGACGAACCAGCTCTCCTCGACGAGCGTGAGATGGCGGAGGATGCCGCCGATCGTCAGAGACGATGAGGCCACGGTGTGGTCGAGCTGCTCGGGCGTCAGCCCATCGACCTTGCGTCTGACCACCTGTCGGAAGTACTCGACGAATTCTTCGAGCCCACGACGTTCGTTCGGGGAGTTGCTCGGATCGGTCAATGGCAGGGTCATGCTGAGCCTCTCTGATCATGCAGACGGCCTGATGTTCGAACCAGGTGTATGAGGCTCAGTCTAGTTTTCGCCGACCGATGTCGAAGAGATTTCCTTCGGGATCTTTCAGAGTCGTCCATTCGATCCCATATTCGTCGAAAGACGCGAGCTTATGTGCACCCAAGGAGACCGCGCGGTCGACGTCCGCCGGATAGTGCGGATCGTCGAGGTCGATGTGCAGCGGGTTCTTCCCCTCTGCCCGTTCGTCGACCTTGAGGAAAAGCATTCCCGGGGTCGGTGACTCGCTGTTGTGAACTCCCCCGATGCTCGCAACGAACTCGTTGGCGCCGGGATCGATGTCGGCACCGAGGAGGTCTGCCCAGAAGATCGATTGTGCTTCCACATCGAGGCAGTCGAAGGTGATGCTCAAAGATGCCAGCGACGCCATGAGCGCGGTCCTTTCGCAGTCGGATAGGTGTTGATCCGACTCTAGAGCACCCCACAGACATGACAAGTCGAAGGCGTCATCGTCGGTTATCCGCCGTCATCGTCGCGTCACCCGCGGGGCTGGCGCGCCAACTGCCGCGACTGAGCGACGAGGCGACCGGCCGAGTCCCACAGTTCGCAGTCCTCTTCGAACATTCCGCCCGCGATGTTCCGAGTGTACAGTCGCGCGCTGATCCAGCCGGGAGCGGGCAGGGCGCGGACGTGTGCGGTCAGTTCCATCGTCGGCGCCCAGTTGAAGCGACCGAGGTCGAACATCACCGGCGGAAACGAGTCGAGGAAAGTCAGCAATGACAGCGGGTCCGGGTCGGTCCCGTCGATGAGCCGAATCCAACCTTGCAGCACTCCACGACCACTGGGTTTGCCGACCGCGAATCCTGCGGTGGCCGGGTCGAGGCGCATATCGAACCGTTCGATAAGCGGCGCCGCCTTCTTGAAGTCCTCGCTGGCTTCGGCGACACCGACGCATTCTTCCGGTGGGGGCAGCTGGGGCGGCGTGGCTGTCGTGCCGACATCGTCGGGAAGGTCGCCGAGGTTGCCCATCGTCGCCATCGCCGAGATCGTCGGTGCCCCGTTCTGGGAGAGTTCGATGCCGTAGCTCGCCGTCGATCGGCCTTCGCGCAGTGTGCGCGTGGAGATGTCGACCGGACCTTCTCTGCTCGGTCCGAGATAGAAGGTGGAGATGACGAGGGGGTCCGGGGTGCTCGGGTTGACGGCCCGCAGGGCTTGTCCGGCGACTCCGAGGAGGTAGCCTCCATTCACGGCTCCGGCGACTTTCCAGCCGGCGTCGAGGTCGGCGGTAAAGCTGTGGTCGCCTTGGCGGGTGACTGCGGTGGCCTGTGAAAACTCACTGACGGTCGATTGACTCATGTCACATACAGTACCAACAACTGAACGAACGTCCAGCCAGATTCAATGCCGACCGGACTGTCGTTCGTTGCCGTGACGATAGTGACCTGTTGCCCGTGCCAACAGCTGCTGGTCGGTGTCGTCATCTCGGCCGAGTTTGGGAATGAGCGCGGCAACCTTCTTTCCGCCGAGCTCCATGACGGTGCGGCCGCCTCGGCGAATGAAGAGGATTCCGGATTTGGTGATTTGGTAGTCGAATGGATCGTCTTCAAGGCTCATGTCTGGACTCCTTCGTCGGGCGCACCTCGTCGCTTTCATCTCTGCGTTGAGTTGCTGTGAGCGCTCACCGATTAGTCTAAGCGCATGAGTGTGAAGCTGACCCGGGTCGATCCACATGGCTGCGACGATCATGATCTGACTGAGTTCTACACCACGGAAGAGTTCCCTTTCCACGCCAGGCTGTCTCGCTGGTCGGCAGAAGAAGTCCGCCAACGGATTGCGGACGGCTATTTCATCAGCGAGGAGACCAAGACGTTCTGGCTCGTTCACAGCGAGCTGGGCCGGATCGGCATCGTCCGTCTGGAGGATCTTCGTGACGAGACGCCGATGTTCGACCTCCGATTAGCTTCGCGATTTCGAGGTCGGGGCCTCGGCGTTGAGGCATTGACCGCCATTACCGCTCATGTCTTTTCCACCACGGGAGCGATTCGACTCGAGGGTCAGACGCGCGAAGACAATCACGCCATGAGGGCGGTCTTCGACCGGGCAGGCTGGACGAAAGAAGCTCACTATCGCCGCTCGTGGCCTGTAATCGGCAGCGATCCGCTGGATTCGGTCGGCTATGCGATCCTGCGCGAGGAATGGGAGACAGGCGTCGTCCATGAGCTGCACTGGCATGATCGACGTCATTTCCGTGAGCAGACTCGTGCCGGGATCACGTATTCGTCGAATACTCCGCCATCGTGCAGTGAGATGCTCGCGCTCTACAACTCAGTCGGATGGTCGGCGTACACGAACGCCCCGGAACGACTGGTCCGCAGTGTCCTCAATTCTTCGCACGTGGTTTGTGCTCACCAGGCAGAGCTGCTCGTCGGATTGGCGCGCGTGGTCAGCGACTTCGGAACACTTGTCTACCTCCAAGATGTCCTGGTCGCTCCAGGAATGCAGCGGCGCGGCATCGGGGCTGAACTCGTCGCTCGCGTCCTCGAACCTTTCGCCGATGTCCGACAGACCGTCCTGCTCACCGACGCCGATCCCGGACTGGCTGAGTTCTACACGTCGCTCGGCTTCAGCGAAGCCGCCCCGTCTGCAGGGGCGGCGGTCCGTGCTTTCGTCCGATGACGTGAAAGTGCCCCTGGCCAGAAGGCCAGGGGCACTTTCTCTCAGTCGGTCAACGAGTGACCGTCAGAGTGTGTTTCAGTTGTTCTTCTTGCGACGCATGGTCAGAACAACAGCGGCTCCACCGACGAGGAGCAGTCCGGCTCCGGCGGCCAGGCCGGTCAGCTCGGCACCGGTGCGAGGCAGATCAGATCCGCCGCCGTCACCGTTTCCATCATCGTTGCCGTTGTCGTCACCATCGTTGCCGCCGCCGTTGCCGTCTTCGTCGGCAACAACCTGGAAGGAGCCGGTGAGGGCCTCTTCGTCTTCGGTGTCGTTGGCGCCGGTGACCTGAACGTCGTACTTACCGAGGTAGGCCTCGGGGTTCGAAGCGCTGGTGCCGTAGATCGAGAATCCGACGACTCCCTCAGCGTTGGCAGTCTGCGTCATCTCGTAGTCCTTGACGCCTTCAGGCCCGTCGACAACCTTGAGGGTCACTTTCTCTCCCTCTTCGAAGCCTTCAGCCGTGATCTGCACGCCCTTGTCTTCCTTCACGAAGTCCGAAGCAGCGATCTCCTTCGGCTCGACAGTCAGCTTGCGCTCGGCCTCTGCAGCCCGAACAGTCACCGTGAAGTTAGTGGCTTCCGAGGTCTGTCCGTTAGCTGTGACCGTAGCGGAGTAGGCGTATTCGCCAGCTTCAGCAGGAGCCTCGGTGGAGAAGTTTCCATCAGCATCGGTCTTGACCGTGACGCTGCCCTCAGCCGGTGCGGCCTGGGCCTGAGCGGAACCTGCCTGGGCATCGCCAGCGGGCTTCCAGGTCAGCTTGACGTCAGCGTTCGGAGCAGCCTTGCCGGTGATCTTTCCGCCTTCAACGACTGTCTGGTCTCCGACCTTGGGAGCTTCAAGCTTCTCGTCACCGTCGGCGTCGGAATCGGCCTTGTCATCCTTGCCATCGGCTGAGGAGGAAGCATCGGCATTGTCGCCATCGGCGGCAGCGGAAGCGTCAGCCTCTGCTCCGTCTGCGTCGGCCGAAGCTTCAGCGTCGTCGCCTTCCGCAGCGGACGAAGCATCAGCTTCCTTGGCGTCGGCGTCAGCGTTGTCGGAAGCGTTTGCGTCGTCTCCCTCGGCAGCGGCCGAAGCATCTGCATCTTCACCGTCGGCAGCAGCGGAAGCGTCAGCTTCTGCCTCATCATCACCCGGAGGCTCTTCGTTAGGATCAGTGAACGAGATCGACTGTCCGGACTTCTCGAGCGAGTAGTCGAGGTCGGCTACCCAGCTGAAGTCGATCTCCTGACCGTTCTCGTCCTCTGCAGGACCGCCGCCGGAGATGACGCCGACTGCAGTGTCTCCCTGGAAGACGCCGCCACCGGAATCGCCGGGCGCGGAGAACGGCTTGCCGGACGGTGCCTTAACACCGAAACCATGGACGAAGCGTCCGCTGACGTTGACGAAGTCGAACTGCTCGTTGTAGGCAGTCCATGTCTCGTTCTCGGTCAGTCCGGTCGTCCGGCCGGCCTTCTGAACGGTACCTTCGCTGTGAGCGCCGACCTTGGTGATATCAGTGGCGAGCTTCGCAGCCAGATCGTCGTCTCCGGCGGTCGACCAGTCAGTCACACCTGTCTTGACGTTGTACTTCGAAGCATCGACATTGATGACCGCGAAGTCGATATCGTCGTCATTGGGCTGAGCGTCTGAACCCGGAGGAACCAGTTCGCCGCCGAACTTGTTGTAACCCCAGCTGCCGATGACGCCGAGTCCGGTCTGCTTGAATCCCTCTCCACCGACCGCAGGAGCAGTGGAAGGCTGTTCGGTCTCGTCGACCGTCGTGTCGCCCTCAAATTCCCCGCTCTGCTCGTTGATGATCTTCGCGCAGTGACCAGCGGTGAGCACGATCGGCTTTCCATCAGCATCCCAACCGGAGAATCCGGTTGAACAGGCTCCGCCGCCCTCGCCTGCCTTGACGAGGTAACCTGCGCCGCCAACCAAGTCGTTGCCGGCATAGGCCTTCAGCTCTTTGACTCCCTCAACGACCTTGACGTTCGAGAAATCCTGCTCAAGCTTCTTTGTTGTCTTGTCGGCCTTTTCAACACCGATGGTGAGCTTGCCGTTCTTGGCGCCGTATGCGTTGACACCGGACGCCTTGTCCAGAGTCTTCTGCACAGCCGCATCGCTCTGCACATTCAGCTTCTGCGGACCGTTGTCAGCGACGGCCGGAGAAGCAGCGAACGCTCCGCCCAGGCCGAGCGCCGTTGCCGCTGTGAGCGCCAGCGAACTCTGTACGAGTTTCTTCTGCATAAGTTGTTGTCTCTCTGTTCTGAGGGATCAATGTCACAAGTTGATGACCTAAGTCACGATAAGGTTACGGGGCGCACTCAGTGACTACCAAAAAAGTAGGCCGAAGACTGTGAACTTAATGTACGAAACTTCAGTAGATGTATACAAAGAGACTTGCTGTTATCGCCTCTAGGCAGTCGCCATGAATAGACGATGCCCCCGGTCAGAAGACCGGGGGCATCGTCAGTGTCAGTTCGCCAGACCGTCAGACGGCCGGCATCACAGCACTCAGTTGTTGTTCTTGCGACGCATGGTCAGAACGACCGCGGTTCCGCCCACGAGGAGCAGTCCGGCTCCGGCGGCCAGGCCGGTCAGCTCGGCACCGGTGCGCGGCAGGTCAGAACCGCCGTCACCGTTTCCGTCATCGTCGTTTCCGTCGCCGGCTCCGCCGTCGGCATTGCCGTCGTCGTTGTTGCCGTCATCGTCTCCGCCGGATCCGCCGCCGGAACCGTCTTCGTCAGCGACTACCTCGAACGTACCGGTCAGTGCCGACTCGTCCTCGGTATCGTTGGCGCCGGTAACCTCGACGTCGTACTTACCGAGGTAGGCCTCGGCGTTCTCGGCGCTGGTGCCGTAGATCGAGAATGCGGCGGCACCGTTCTCATTGGCGGTCTCGTCCAGCTTGATGCCCTCGACGCCTTCAGGCCCGTTGGCAACTTCGAGGTTGACCTTCTCGCCCTCGTCGAAGCCCTTAACCGTGATCGTCACGCCCTTGTCTTCCTTCACGAAGTCGGACGCGACGATCTCTTTGGGGTCGACGCTGATCTCACGCTCGGCAGGAGCGGGAGTCTCGGACTCGTCCTTCTCAACGGTCACATCGAATTCGGTCGTCTTGGATTCCTGTCCGTCAACGATCGCCGTCGCAGTGAAGTTGTAGTCGCCTTCGGCCTTGGGGCCCTCGACGGAGAAGTTTCCGTCCTTGTCAGCCGTGACGGTCTCAGAACCGTTCTCGGCTGCCTGAGCACCTTCAGCGGGTTCCCACTTGACCTCGACCTTGGCGCCAGCCTCGGCCTTGCCCTTGACCTTGCCCTCAGGCTCGATGGTCTGGTCTTCGGCCTTCGGAGCGGCAGGTGCCTCAGGGGTCTCCTCACCCGGCTTCTTGAGGTTGAAGTCCGTGCCGGACTCCTCGAGCGAGTGGTCCAGGTCGGCAACCCAGGTGAACGAGGTGTTCGCATCGAGGTCGCCGCCGCCGGAGATGACACCCACGGCGGTGCTGCCCTGGTAGACGCCGCCGCCGGAGTCGCCCGGCTGGGAGAAGGGCTTGTCGATCGGCGCGGTCACGCCGAATCCGTGGACCCAACGACCGCCGACATTCTGGTAGTCGAAGTCGTACTCCGAGCGGGGCAGAACTTCGCCGTCGGTCTTACCGGTGGTGCGACCGGACTTGCTGATGGCGCCGTCCTTGTGCGCACCGACCTCGGTGATCTCGGTGGTCGACTTGGCCAGATCGTCCGAATCGGCGGTCGACCAGTCGGTGATGCCGTTCTTGACGTTGTACTTCGACTCGTCGACGTTGATGACGGCGAAGTCGATGTCGGACTCGCTGGGCTCAGGCCACTTGTTCTGGTCGGCGCCCTCGAGGAGGTCGCCGCCGAAGTTGTGGAAGCCCCACTTGCCGATGACGCCGCTGCCGGAGGCCTGGAAGCCTTCGCCGCCGTTGGCCTCGGAGATTGAGGGCTTCTCGGTCTGATCGACAGTGGTGTCGCCGTCGAACTCGTTGGTCTGCTCGTTGATGATCTTCGAGCAGTGACCGGCGGTCAGGACGACGGGCTTGCCGTCTCCGTCCCAGCCGGAGAAACCGGTCGAGCAGGCCCCGCCGCTCTCGCCGGCCTTGACCAGGTAGCCGGCACCGCCGACGAGATCATTCTTCGCATAGGGCTTCAGTTCCTTGACGCCCTCGGTGACCTTGATGTTCTGGTACTTCTTTTCGAGCTTCTTGATCTCGTCGGTCTTCTTGGCAACGCCGATGCTGAGCTCGCCGCCGTCGGTGCCGTAGGCGTTGACGCCTTCGATACCGGAAAGTGCCTTCTGGACGTGAGCTTCACTCTGAAGGTCCAGCTTCTGCGGGGCGTTGTCAGCCATCGCCGGTGAGGCGACGAGCGCGCCGCTCAGGCTCAGCGCCGCAGCGGCGCTGATCGCCAGTGAACTCTGCACGAGTTTCTTCTGCATAAGGTTGATTCCCTTGATCGTTGTCGATGCTTCGATTGCCCGACCCCGTCAACAGGCTTCGCCGCGACTCGGCGGTTCATGCTTCCGGTGTCAGATTTCCAACCGTGTGAAAGGTTACGGTTTGATCACGACGCAATGCAAGAACCATCAATGTCGCAGGTGAACACAACTTACAGAAGTCGGACTACACAAGCTGTCCTGTGTTCTTCCAGGTCGCTCGAAAACGGTGCCGTTATGATCAGGGGCATGCCGAACCACACAAAGCTTCGCCCCCTGGCCTCCGTAAGACCCGCCTCGAGGCTCGCGCTCGGACTCGCGGCCCTTGCTCTCACTCTGCCGCTGGCAGCCTGTGATACCGGCAACGACCCCCGAAACCCCAGCTCCCCCTCCCCCACCGAGTCCAGCGAAACCACGTCTCCCAGCGACGACGCCTCCAAGCTCGATCCCACCGGTAAATGGACCTCACCGGAGAAGGGCGACCCGTTCCTCGAATTCTCTGACGACGGCTCGCTCGAAGGCTCTGACGGCTGCAACGCGATCGTCACGAGCTGGAAGGTCAAAGGCGACGAGATCACCATCGACTCCTTCATGTCGACCCAGAAAGCCTGCGCTGGCGTCGACACCTGGCTGAGCAAAGCCTCAACGGCGACTATCGAAGGCGATGTCATGAAGGTCAAAGACAGCAACGGGAAAGTCATCGGCGGACTGGAAAAGGACGACAAATGACACAGGAACTCATCGGCCGCTGGACGGCCGAGACGAACGAGCGGGCCTTCCTCGAGTTCACCGAGGACGGCTCACTGCACGGCAGCGACGGCGCCAACAACCTTATGACCTCATGGTCGGCCGAGCCCGAGGGTTTGATGATCAAGTCCTCGATGATGACGCTCAAAGCCGCTCCCGGAATGGTCACCTGGGTTCCCAAAGCCAGGAGAGTCGAACCCGACGGCGACCGTCTGCACCTCTTCGACGCTGCCGAGAACCACCTCGGCGACCTTCATCGTCAGCTGCCCGGCCCAACTCACAAGCTCGGCGGTCGTTAGATGGCCGGAGGTCTGATCGCACTCCTCGACGATGTGGCCGCACTCGTCAAACTCTCGGCTGCCAGCCTCGACGATGTCGCCGCAGGTGCGTCACGAGCCGGTGCGAAGGCGGCTGGGGTCGTCATCGACGATGCCGCGGTGACGCCGAAGTTCGTCGAAGGAGTGGACCCCAAACGCGAGCTTCCGATCATCCAGCGCATCGCTTTGGGCTCCCTGTTCAACAAGCTCGTCATCATCCTCCCGATCATTCTCCTGCTCAGCCAGTTTCTGCCCTGGCTCCTCACTCCGCTGCTCATGATCGGCGGCACCTACCTCTGCTATGAGGGTGCCGAGAAGGTCTTCGAGAAGCTCGGCTGGATCGCCCACCACGAGAAGGACACCCCGGCCGCCGAACAGTCGACCGATGGCAAGGCGGCAGAGAAGAAGGTCGTGCGATCGGCCATCACCACCGATTTCGTCCTCAGCTGCGAGATCATGGTCATCGCCCTCAACGAGGTGGCCGCCGAATCCCTGACCAGCCGTGCCGTCATCCTCGCCGTCGTCGGCGTTGCGATCACCGTCGGCGTCTACGGTGTCGTCGCACTCATTGTGAAGATGGATGACATCGGTCTGCATATGGCGAAGAAGGACTCACCCGGGCAGCAGAAGTTCGGTCGGTTCCTCGTCGGAGCGATGCCGAAGCTACTCGCTCTGCTCTCTGTCGTGGGCACCTTCGCCATGCTGTGGGTCGGAGGACACATCATCCTCGTCGGCACCGATGAGCTCGGCTTCCACGCCCTCTACGGCTTTGTCCACCACCTCGAAGAGCCGGTCGCTGCGATCGCGGTCATCGGCGCCTTCCTGGGTTGGCTGGTCAACACGTTCTTCTCCCTCATCCTCGGTGCGATCTGGGGAGGCATCGTCGTCGGCGTGATCTTCGGAGTCAAAGCGCTCGTGAAGAAGGACGGCAAGAAGGACACTGCTACCGCCTGAGCTGCGGCGGCGTCCCTTGTCGCTCGGGTTCCGGGCTCCGTGAGTTGGGTTGGGCCGGTGAGAGAAGGGCTGGCCCGGTCGCCTACTTTTTGAGCATGTCCTCGATGCCGCTGTCGGTCACCAGCCAGTCGAGGCTGGCCGGGCTGGCGGCATTGACGGCGGTCGCGAATTCGGCGTCGATGAAGGCTGCGGTGCCGTTCTTCACCGACGGCAGCGAGTCATAGCTCGGATTGTCAACGACCTGCTTCTTCCCGTCGTCGTCCATGGCCCACACGAAAAGGTAGTCTGCGTCGAGCTCGTCGAGGTTCTCGGCCGAGAGAGTGAACTTGTTGATCTCTTCAGGCGTCTGGTGCTGCCCGGGTTTGAGGCCGAAGAGTTCCAGCGGTGCGGCGTTACCGAAATAGATCCCTTCGGCCCGCGGCGAGATCAGCTGATATGACTTCCCGTCGACCCCGAGGTCGGCACCGACGGCTTCGAGCTTGTCTTTCGTCGTGTCGATCAGTTTCTCTGCCTCATCAGACTTCCCCAGAGCTTCGCCGACCTGTTCGGTCATCTCATCCCAGTCGGGATTCGCCGACTCCGTGTCCGGAATGATCACCGGAGCGATGTCGGAGAGCTGCTCGTAGGTGGAGTCGTCGGCGATATTCCAGGGTGCTGCGAAGATGACATCCGGTTCGTATTCCGCGATCTTCTCGAGGTTCGGCGCATATTCGGCGTTGATGAGCGAATCGTCCGCGACATCGTCGGTGACGCCCTTCTGCCACGGCATGATCTGGTCTTTCGTGGATGCAACGGCGACCGGTGTCACGCCCATTCCCGCAGCCGCGTCAGCGGCAGGCGAATTGAGGACGACGACGTTCTTCGCACCAGCCGGGACTTCGACCTCCCCCTTGAGAGTGTCGACCGTGACCGAGTCGGCGTTGTCCGCCGCCTCATCGGTTCCGCCGCATCCTGCCAGCAGCAGCGTCGAGGCCGCCAGCACCGAGATGACTCCGAGAGCGGTCCTTGTCATTAGGGTTCTCATTTCCGGGATACGTGCGCTCAGCGCTGAGCGAATGTCTTCTTCGGTGCTCCCGCCACGATCATCGGCGCACCCGTGACCGGATCGTCGATGACTGTGCAGTCGATGCCGAAGACCTCGTTGACGAGTTCCGAGGTGATGATCGTCTCCGGAGCCCCCTGAGCGACGATCGAACCGTTCTTCATGGCGATGATCTCGTCGGCGTAGCGGCAGGCTTGGTTGAGGTCGTGGAGGACGGCGACCAGCGTGTGCCCGTATTCGTGATTGAGCTGCGAGAACAGGTCGAGCAGCTCGATCTGATAGGCGACGTCGAGAAAGGTCGTCGGTTCGTCGAGCAGCAGGAGGGAAGTCTCCTGAGCGAGCACCATGGCCACCCAGACGCGCTGACGCTGACCGCCGGAGAGCTCGTCGACGAGCCGTGAGGACAGCTCTTCGGTGTTCGTCGCCCGCAGCGCCGACAGCACAGCTGCTTCATCGGCGTCGGTCCACTGGCGCAGGAACGACTGATGCGGGTGCCGCCCGCGGGAGACGAGCTCGGCGACCGTGATCCCGTCCGGGGCGATGGACGACTGCGGGAGAAGACCCAACCGCTGGGCGATCTTCTTCGTCTTCATCTTCTCGATGTTGTTCCCATCGAGAAGCACAGTGCCCTTCGCCGGCGGCAGCAGTCGCGCGAGAGCACGCAGCAGAGTTGATTTGCCGCAGGCATTGGGGCCGACGATGATCGAGAACTTACCGTCGGGAATGCTCACGTCGAGATCGCTGACGATCTGGCGCTGGTCATAGGCCAGGTCGAGGTTCTCGGCGATCAGCGGGGAGGCTGCGCCTGCGGGGTTGGGAATGCTCATGATGCCTTCCGAGCTTCTTGGATGAGGAGCCAGATGAGGTAGATGCCGCCGATGCTCACGGTGATGACGCCGACGGGCAGTTGGATATCGCCGAACGCATGTTGGGCGATGAGGTCGGCGGCGACGAGGAGCAGTGCTCCGACAGCCGCGGAGGTCAGCAGGCTGGTGCCTTGCGCCCGCGCGATCCGCCGCCCGATCTGCGGTGCGGCCAAGGCGACGAAGGCAATCGGACCGGCCGCGGCCGTGACCACGGCGACGAGGGCGACGGCGATGACGATGAGAACGGCACGGATGGGCTCGTTGCGTACGCCCAGCGCTTTCGCCGTATCGTCACCGAGTTCCAGAGTGCCGAGATCTCGGGAGAAGAGTCCGCAGGCCAGACCGAGGACGATGGTGGCCACAGCCGCCGGTGCGATCGTCGACCAGCCCATTCCATTCAGGGTTCCGGCACCCCATGTGGCAGCGGCCATGGCGAGCTCGAGATCGGCGCGCATGATCAGCCAGGTGTTGAAGGCGTTGAGCATCGCCGTCAGTGCGATACCCACGATGATGAGCCGGAAGCCCTGGACCCCGCCTTTCCAGGTGAGCAGGTAGACGACCACGGCGGTCAGGAGTCCGCCGATAATCGCGCCCGCCGCGGTGGAGACGAAGCTCGTGCCGAAGACGATGATCGTGACGATGCCGCCGGTGTAGGCACCGGTGGAGAAGCCGATGATGTCCGGGGAGCCGAGAGGATTGCGTGTCAGCGATTGGAAGACGGCTCCGGAGACTCCGAGTCCGGCGCCGAGGACGATGCCGGCGATGATGCGCGGTGCCCGCCACTCCCCGACGACGGTATTGACGATGCGCTTCTCAGCGGCCCCGAACAGGCCCTGGAACACTTCGGTCGGAGTCAGCGAGAACTTGCCGAGCATGAGACCGGCGAAGCCGCAGGCCAGCGCGATCAGCGTGATGATTCCGGCGGTGATGACAACCCGCAGGTCGATGCGGAATCCGAAGACTCGCAGCATGGGCCGGCCGAAGTCGACTTTCTCCCCCGGCAGTGCATGCGGGTGCGCGGTGAGGCTGCGGTCGGTGACAGCGAGGTTGGTGGTCTTCACAGGCCGCTCGCCTTCTTTCGACGGACAAGGGCGATGAGCACCGGAGCACCGACGAACGCGGTGACGACTCCGACTTGGAGTTCGCCGGGTTTCATCACGACTCTGCCGATGACGTCCGAGGCCAGGAGCAGAATGGGAGAGAGGACGAGTGAGTAGCCGAGGATCCAGCGCTGGTCGGGACCGACGATCCAACGGGCGATGTGCGGAATCATCAGGCCGATGAATCCGATCGGTCCGGCAGCGGCCGTAGCCGCTCCGGCAAGGAGGGTCACCGCGAGGATGGAGAGCACTCGGGTGCGGTTGACCGAGGTGCCGAGGCTGGCGGCCAGATCGTCGCCGAGGGCCACGGCGTTGAGTGAGTGGGACAGTGCCAGTGCGAGCACGGTGCCGATGACCATGAACGGCAGGATCGCGGTGATCGTATCGAAATCGCGGCCGGCGATCGCGCCGACGTCCCAAGATCGGAAGGCGTCGAAGGCGCGTTCGTTGGTCAGCAGGATGGCTTTGGTCAGTCCGGTGAGCACAGCGGCGACGGCGACTCCGGCCAGAGTCAGGCGGATCGGATCGACCGTGCGGCTGCGGCCCGCGGACCCGATGACATAGACGCCGACAGTGGCGACGAGGGCGCCGGCGAACGCGAACCAGATGTAACCGGTGATCGAGGAGATCCCGAAGAATGCGACGCCGATCGTGATCGCAAGGGACGCACCCGCGTTGACGCCGAGGATGCCCGGATCGGCCAGGGGGTTGCGCGTCAGGGCTTGGATGAGACCGCCGGCCAGGCCCAATCCCATGCCGACGAGGATGCCGAGCACGGTCCGCGGCAGGCGCAGTTCGAGGACGACGAGCTGATCGTCGCTGCCGGTGGGCGCGAAGAAGGCTCGGAGGACCTCCGAGATCGGCATGTCCCTGGCGCCGATCGCCAAGGAGGCTGCGATCACGACGATGAGCGCAATGATCGCTGCGACCAGTCCCAGTACTCTTCTGATCCGCAGGCTCCCACCGGTCGGATGACTGGTGTCGGTATGCGGTTTCGCCTCGGCAGAGGTGGCGGAACCGGTCATCGAGGTGGTCCTTTGAGTGAGGTGGCGGTCAGGTGACTAAGGGCAGGCTAACCACACTGTAACTCACCGGACCACCTCAGCCAAGCGAGAGAGGTCTCACTCGGCTGTGATCTTGCCGATCCTCTCGGACACCTGCCGCTGGATCCGCGAGAGCATTCCGCTCATTCCGCGCAGCCTCAGCGGGCTGACGATCTCCGACATCGACAGCCGCAGGGGCAGGTCGGCTGGAACCGACAGGATCGCCTCGGCGGTGGCTCCGTCGAGCCCTTCGTGCAGGATCCCGGCGAAGCCCCGCGTGGTCGGCGCCTCCGGGGGCGCGGAGAAGTGCAGGCGCACTTCCGCCCGCTCCCCCGCCTCGGGGTCGGTCACCTCGGTGACGAGGAAGATCGGCGACTGGCATTCGGGTACCGGCTCGAGCAGCTCCGGGTGGTCCGTGTACTTCTCCGGCAGGTCGGGAAGGTCCGTCGCGAACTCCAGCAGCACCTGGAGACGGTCGTCGGACGGGGTTTCGGCGAAGTCCGTGACGATCTCCGCCAGAGCCTCCGGCAGATCGTCGGTCTTAGGCGTCGTCGTCTCGCTCATCAGCGTCCGGGCACCTCTCCCGGCTCCGCTCCGGTGACGATCGGCACGCCGACGACATTGCCCCATTCGGTCCAGGAGCCGTCGTAGTTGCGCACGTTCTCATATCCGAGGAGGTGCTTGAGGACGAACCAGGTGTGGCTGGAGCGTTCGCCGATCCGGCAGTAGGCGATGACCTCGTCGCTGGCGCCCAGCCCTGCCTGCTCGGTGTAGAGCTCCTTGAGTTCGGCGGCGGACTTGAAGGTGCCATCTTCGTTGGCTGCCTTGCCCCAGGGCATCGACTTCGCGCCGGGGATATGGCCGCCGCGCAGTGCGCCTTCCTCCGGGTAGGCGGGCATGTGGGTGCGTTCGCCGGTGTATTCCTCCGGGCTGCGCACATCGATGAGCGGCAGGTCGCCGAGGCTGTCGCGGACCTCGGGCAGGAAGGCGCGGATGACCGAATCGTCGCGTTCGACGACGGGGTATTCGGTCGGTACAGGCTGCGGCTTGTCCGTGGTCATCTCGCGGCCCTCGGCCTGCCATTTCGCGCGACCACCGTCCATGAGGCGGACGTCTTCGTGGCCGAAGAGAGTGAAGACCCACAGCGCGTAGGCGGCCCACCAGTTGGACTTGTCGCCGTAGACGACGATGGTGTCATCGCGGGAGATGCCCTTGGCGGACATGAGTGCGGCGAATCCTTCGCCGTCGACGTAGTCACGGGTGACCGGGTCGTTGAGTTCCGTGTGCCAATCGACCTTGACCGCTCCGGGAATATGCCCCGTCTCGTAGAGCAGCACGTCTTCGTCGCTTTCGACGATGACGAGTCCGGGATCGCCTGCATGCTCAGCCACCCAATCGGTGCTGACCAGTCGGGTTCCGTCCGCGTATTCGGCGAACTTCTCTGCGGAATCGGCCGGGATCGAAGTGCTCACGCATTCCTCCTGAGGGTTTGAGTCCAATTGTGCTCGCTGTGGCAACGTCGAGCGCGTTCAGCATATTCCCTTTCAGGGCCGGCTGAGGAATGCCGTCAGTGCTGAGACGAACTCACGCGGTTTCTCCGAATGCACCCAATGCCCCGAGCCTTTGACCGTGAGAAGGGTGGTGCGGGGGAACAGACTGCGCATCTGCGGCAGGTCGTCACGGTCGACATAGTCCGATTTCTCACCGGCGACCCAGAGGACCCGATGGTCGAAGACGGCACCGCCCAAGTCCGGGAAGCCTCCGATGATGTCGAGGCTCGAATGCAGCAACGCGAGGTTGGGCTGCCAGGAATACCCCGCCGAGGTGGGGCGCAGGTTCTGCAGCAGGAATCCCCTGATCGCAGCCTCGGGGATCGGGTCCCGAAGCGCCTCATCCGCGTCGGTACGCGATTCGATCCGGTCGAGGTCGAGGGAGGCGAGACTGGAGAGCAGATGGTCGAAGACTCCGGTGGACCCGCCGGCATCGGGGCCGATGTCGACGACGACAAGGCGGTCGATGAGTTCCGGGTGACGCAGGGCGAGAACCATGGCGACCTTTCCACCCAGGGAATGCCCGACCAGGTGCACGGGCTGATCGCCGGGATCGACCGCCTCGGCGATATGGGCCGCCACGGCATCGGCGAGCTCGACATAGTCGAAGGTCTCTGTCCATTCGGACTCACCGTGGTTGGGCAGGTCGACGAGGAGACTGGAGAATTCGGGCTCGATGTCCTTGGCGATGCGGGTGAAGTTCTTGCCTCGGCCGAACAGGCCGTGGAGGAAGACGACCAGGCGCCCGGACTCGCCGATTCGAGTGCTGTTGATGGTGGTCACGATCCCAGCCTAGCCCGTGCCGTTCTGCATATCAGCAGCCCTGTTGAGATTCTCCCCGGGCGGTCACTGCTGACGCGGGTAGGGTGAGGTCATGCACTTCTCCGAATATGACACCCGACTTGCCGGTTATGCGGTCATCGTCAATGACGACGACGAAATCCTCCTCAGCTGGTTCAACGGCGGAAAGGACCGCCTGCACGCGATCTGGACCCTGCCTGGCGGCGGAATCGAGTTCGACGAGAGCATCGAAGCCGGCACGGTCCGTGAGATCAAAGAGGAGACCGGGTTCGACGCTGAGGTCGTCCGCCCTCTGACCACTCATTCCTTCACGGAAGCACGTCGCAATCCGATCTTCAGCGATTCGACGGATCGTCCTTTCAAAGGCGTACGGGTCGTCTACGAGGCGCGGATCACCGGCGGCACCTTGGGCACACTCGAGGTCGACGGGACGACGGATCGGGCGGAATGGCTGCCGATCGATTCGCTTCAAAATGTGCGGCACGCCCGCATCATCGACCTCGGCCTGGATGCGTGGCGTGCCGCTGTGTGAGTTCTGCGCAGGGGCGCGCAGCAGCGCTCGTCAGTCGGTTACTTCACCTTGTCGGCGATGAGTCCCGGGAGCTCCTCCGCGGTGTACTTGGCCGAGAGGATCGAGTTGAGTGAGAATGCCTTGCGGATGTCGTCATTGTCGTTGGTCAGAACGAGGTCGTGCCCGTCCTTGACGGCAGGAATGCGCTTGTAGGCAGCATCCTCGGTGACATCCTTGTCCTCGATGTAGATCGGGAACGTCAGGAGCAGGTCCGCGTCGAGCTGATCGAGGTTCTCCTCGGAGATCGGCACGGAGAAGCCGTCCGCCTTCATTCCGGCGATCGTCTCGGACTGCTTGAAGCCGAGCTGCTCCATGACCTGCACGCGACCTGATTCCTCGACGTAGGCACCCCATCCCTCGGAGGTCTTCGCTGCCACGGTCACGGACTTGTCCTTGAACTCCGGATGGGCTTCGCGCGCATCGGCGTAGGTCTCGTCGAGGTCGTCGAGCAGCTTCTTCCCGTCGTCTTCCTTGCCGAGCGCCTGGGAGACGAGGTCGACCTGCTGGTCCATCGTCGTCAGGTAGTTGTCGCCGCCTTCCGGCACTCCGACCGTGGGAGCGATCTCAGAGAGGCGGTCGTAGCGCTCCTTCTCTCCGGAGCTGTTCGTATCGAGGATGACGTCGGGCTCAAGTGCGGCAATGGCCTCGTAGTCGGGTTCCATCGTCGCGATGATCTCCGGAGCTTCGTCGTAGAGATCTTCGGCCCACGGCCCGACGCCCTTGCCGCCGAACTCGACCCAGTCAGAGGCGCCGACGGGCTGGACTCCGAGCGCCAGAGCGGTCTCGGCATCGCCCCATCCCAGCGCCACGACCTTCTGCGGGTCGGCGGGCACCTCGACGGCGCCGAACTTCGTGTCGACGGTGGGCCCCGAGGCCTCGTCGGCTGAATCTGCTCCTCCGCCGCAGCCGGCGAGGACGAGAACGGAGGCAATCACTGGGGCGAGAATACGGCGCATGGAATCCTTCTTGAGTAGTTAGGCGAGCCTAGCTTAACCCATTTCTCCGGCGGTTCGAATCCGACCGCACGGCCGCCTCGGCGAGGAATCGACCAAGGGATCAGGGAGCCTTGATCTCGAGCCCATCGACGTCCATGTCATCGAGGGCGACCATGCGTGAGCGGCGGCCCGTGACGATGCGGTGGATGACCCACAGAAGCAGGAACGCAGGAAGCCCTGCATAGGCGCTGGCGACCTGGAGCAGCTGCCCGTTGACGATCGCCTGCACGTTCTGCCCGATGATGACGACGATGAGCATGATGAGCGCGATGACCGGGCCGATCGGGAACAGCGGCGCCCGGTACGGCAGGTCCGCTACAGCGCGCCCCTGCCGCACATAGGCGCGGCGGAACCGGAAGTGGCACCAGGCGATGCCGACCCAGACGATGAAGCCGGAGAGTCCGGAGACATTCATCAGCCAGGTATAGGCTCCACCGTCACCCATGATCTCGGTGAGGAATCCGAACAGTCCGATCATGGCGGTGGCCAGCAGCGCCATGACGGGGACTCCGCGTTCGTTGAGTCGGGCGAACAGCCTCGGCGCGGTTCCCTCTTTCGCCATGGCGTAGAGCATGCGGGTGGAGGCGTAGAGGCCGGAGTTGCCGGCGGAGAGGATGGCGGTGAGGATGACGGCGTTCATCATGCCGGCGGCCACGGCGATTCCGGCGCGTTCGAAGACGAGAGTGAACGGGGAGGCCGTGATGTCCTCATTGTTCGCCGAGGCCAGCAGCGAGGGGTCGGTATAGGGCAGGATGAAGCCGATGACGGCGATGGCGCCGATGTAGAAGAGCATGATGCGCCAGAACACGGTGCGGATGGCGCGCGGCATGTCCTTGCGCGGGTTCTCCGATTCCCCCGCGGTGACGCCGACGAGCTCGGTGCCCTGGAACGAGAATCCGGCGATCATGAAGACGCTGATGACGGACATCCATCCACCGACGAACGGAGCCTCGCCCTTCGTCCAATTGCTCACCCCGGGTGCGGTTCCGCCGAGGATGCCGGCGATCATGAACACACCGAGGACGAGGAACGCCAGCACGGCCGTGACCTTGATGGCGGCGAACCAGAATTCGCCTTCGCCGAAGGCCTTCGCGGACAGGAAGTTCAGCCCGGCCAGCAGAATGAGGAAGACCGCCGCCCAGATCCACGAGGGCACGTCGGGGAACCAGAAGGACATGATGACGCCCGCGGCGACGAGTTCGGCAGCCAGGGTGATCGCCCAGTTGAACCAGTAGTTCCAGCCCATGGCGAATCCGAACGAGGGACTGACGTATTTGGTCCCGTAGGTGTGGAACGATCCGGCCACGGGCAGGTGGGTCGACATCTCGCCGAGGGACTGCATGACGAAGAGGACCATGATGCCGATCGCGGCATAGGCCAGCAGGGCGCCGCCGGGGCCGGCTTGTGAGATCGTGCCGCCGGAGCCGAGGAAGAGCCCGGTGCCGATGGCACCGCCGATGGCGATCATCTGCAGGTGGCGGGACTTCAGTCCCCGTCGGAGTCGGCGGTCTTCGTTCGCCGAGGCGGCTGGCATTCCCATGGTCATCCTCGTTCGTGGTTCGGCAGGTCCGCGCACGAGGACCCTGGCCATTCCTACCACACACGAGGTCGCCCGCAGCCGATGAGGAGGCAGGGTGGGAGGAGGGTCACATCCGTTTGGGCGGGGACTCGAGCAGCTGCAGTATCGGTTTGAGCGCGGTGCGGATGCTGATGAAGCGGAACGCCTGGTCGCGGGCGAACGCGAAGAGTCCGGACCTGCCGAACATCAGTCGGGCCAGGGACCGCGAGTTGTCATGAGCGGCCTCGACTCGCGACCGCTGGCGGGCCTCGAAGCGTTCGAGCGCTGCGAATGCACCTGGCCCGGTCGTCAGGGCGGAGAGTTCGTCGGCGAGCACTCCGGCCGATTCCATCGCCATTCCGGCCCCGATTCCGGCGGTGGGAAGGAACCCGGCGGCGGCATCGCCGAGCAGAACGGTGCGACCACGGCTCCAGCGCTGCGCTCGCGAATCCCGCAGCGGCCAGAAGAACGGTGCTTCGGCCTTTTCGACCGCGGTGAGGCAGGCGTCGATCCGCGGAGTCATCACCGTGAGTCGACTGCGGACCTCGGCGGCGAACCGCCGGGAGCCGAGCGGCTGCCGGGCGTCGGGACAGCCGAGAAAGACTCCGATGGCGCCCTTGACCGGATAAATGCCGAGGAAGAATCCATCGCCCCATATCTCATCGACGGCGTCCTGATCGTCATCCGCCTCTGCCCAGCAGACCCATCCGCCCCATGTCGTGTCCACAGCGGACTCTGACGAGGGCTTATCAGAACCGTCAGCGGAAGTCTTGCCGGAGCCGGACATGGCGGTCGCGGCAGGCCCACCTGTCACGAGCCTGCGGGTTCGGGAATTCATTCCGTCTGCGATGACGACGGCATCGAATTCGAGCACTTCTTCCTGGCCACGGCTCTGTTCCTGCTCTCCAAAGCGCTGTCGGCCGACGCTCGCCTGGGCCAGAGTCACAGTGGCGCCGTCGCCGGACAGACCGGTCACTGTGGTGCCGAAGGCGATCGGGCAGTCGCTGCCGGTGAGCACGTCGAGCAGCGCTGAGCGGGAGATCCCGCGATAGTCGCCGAAGTCGGCCAGAAGATCACCGAGGTGGTCCTGTCGGAGGACTTTCCCGGTGTGTGCATGGGCGATATAGCGATCGATGCCGACGCTGGCTTCGAGGTAGGCTTCCCGGCACTCGAGTTCTTCGATGATGGGATCGACCATGGGCATGAGGGCGAGCATATATCCGGCACGATTGTCACCGATCATCCGACCGGAATCGGCCGACCGATCGATGAGGGTCGGGTGCATCCCGCGACCCCGGAGCAGCTGCGCCAGGGTGATCCCGGCGATTCCGGCTCCGACGATGAGAATGCGCGGCTCGTCCGAGTCCACGTGCTTCAGCTGCTCGTTGACCGTTGCCGCGATGATCATGCGTGGTCTCCTTCGTCGGGCCGAGGCTCACACAGCGTCGGTCCGCAACTCCCCGTCAGCGGCCGGTGCCTGAGGCAGCCCGCGGACGAGCTCGGGACCCAAATCAGAGATGCTCCGGGCACCCATAAGTCCCATGGCGGTGAGGATTTCCTGTCCGATGAGCTCGATTGCCCGCTCGACGCCTCGCTGGCCTCCGGCCATGAGCCCGTACAGGTACGCCCGGCCGATGAGCACGAAGTCGGCTCCGGCGCACAGCGCGGCGACGACATCGGTGCCGGACATGATCCCGGAATCGAAGATCAGCTCCATCTCCGGTCCGACCTCCGCACGGACTTCGGCCAGTGAGGTCAGCGAGTCCGGAGCCCGATCAAGCTGCCGGCCGCCGTGATTGGAGACGACGAGTCCATCGGCGCCGATCGACTGAGCGCGGCGGGCATCCTCGGCGGTGAGAATTCCCTTGACGAACAGGCGTCCGTTCCACTGTTCGCGGATCCACCGCAGGTCATCGAGGTCGAGGGTCGGGTCGAACATCGTCTTCGTCATCTCCGCGAGGGACTGGGAGGTGTTCGACAGCGACGCGTATTTCGGCGGTTCGGTGGTGAGGAAGTTGAACCACCAGCCGGGTCGATAGGAGGCGTCGAGGATGGTTCCCAGCGTCAGTCGGGGCGGGATCGTCAGACCGTTGCGGTGATCGCGCAGACGCTGACCGGTGATCGGAGTGTCGACGGTGACCAGCAGGGTCTCGTAACCGCTGGCGGCGGCCCGCTGGATCAGATCGAGGCTGCGCTGCCGATCCTTCCACAGGTAGAGCTGGAACCACCGGGTGGAATCCGGCGCCGCCTGCGCGACGTCTTCGACCGAGGTCGTGCCCATCGTCGACAGTGAGAACGGGATTCCGGCCTTCGTCGCCGCACGCACTCCGGCGACCTCGCCTTCCGAGTGCATCATGCGGGTGTAACCGGTCGGGGCGATGCCGAAGGGCAGCCGGGTTCGGGCACCGGCGATTGTCGTCGACGTATCCGGCGCATCGACTCCGTGGAGGATGCGCGGAAGGAGCTCAACGTTGCCGAGCGCCTCACGGTTCTTCGCCAAGGTCCGCTCGTCCAGAGCGGCACCGTCGACATAGTCGAACGGCGCGGTCGGCGTCACGCGCTTGGCGATGCGGCGGAGGTCCCAGATGTCTGCGGCCGACTCCAATCTGGCTGCGACCCGGTCGAGTCGGGGCAGGTCGAACTGCAGCAAGGGGGCGAGTTCTCTCAGATCGGGCAGTCGGCGCTTCATCTCTCTCCTCGTTCTCGGTTGAGGTAGGCGAGCACTGCCGCGACACGGCGGCTCGTGGTCTCCCCTGCCTGGAGGCCGAGTTTATCGAAGATGGAGCTGATCGCCTTTTCGACGGAACTGACCGAGACGAAGAGCCGTTCGCCGATTCCCCGGTTCGACAGTCCTTCGGCCATCGCCTCGAGCACTTCGCTCTCACGTGGAGTCAGCGTCGACAACGTATTCTGCCTTTCCGAGGTGGTGAGCAGCTGCCGGACGACGTCGGGGTCGATGACCGTTCCTCCCTCTGCGATCCGCTGTACGGACTCGAGGAACCGGTCGATGTCGGTCACCCGGTTCTTCAGGAGGTAGCCGACGCCCACCGATTCGGTGCTCAGCAGCTCCGTCGCATACTCCCGCAGCACATACTGGCTGAGGACGAGGACTCCGATATCCGGGAAGCGACGTTTGATCGCCAACGCCGCTTCGAGTCCTTCGGTGGTGTGAGTCGGAGGCATCCGCACATCGACGATCGCCAGGGTCGGGCGCAGCTCGGCGACCGCCCGCAGCAGCTCCCCTCCGTCTCCGACGGACGCGACGACGCTGATCCCTTCGTCTTCGAGCAGACTGCGGACGCCCTCTCGCAGCAACACCGCGTCATCGGCGAGGACGACGCGCATCCGGTTCTCTGTCTGGACCTCTGTCGTGTTCACTTCTGTCTCTTCTCCTTCGTCGTGCTGCCGTCCTGTGCGTCGGTCCCGAACGGGATCCGAGTTCGAACTGTGGTGCCTGCGCCCTCAAGGGAGTCGACCTCGAGATTCCCGTCGAGCGCTCCGACCCGCCGTGTGAGCCCTTGGAGCCCTCCCCCGCGCGGATCGGCTCCACCGACACCGTCATCGGAGACGGTCACGGTCAACGCGGTCCGGGGCTCGGCGACGACGCTCACCGTGATCGCGGACGCCTCGGCGTGTTTGACGACATTCGTGACGGCTTCACGGACGACGAAGTAGGCGGCAGATTCCACTGCGGGCGGAAATCTGCCTTCCGGCACGGTCACGAGGGTCAGCGGAATAGGACTGCGACCGGCGATCCTCTCGAGCACGGTTCGAAGACCATGGTCGTCCAGCGCAGTGGGATAGACCCGCCAGGCGACTTCCCGCATCTCGTCGATGAGGTCCTGGGACTGGACCAGCGCATCGTCGAGCAGCGCTTGGGACTTCGCCGGGTCAGAGGCACGCCTGGCTCGGGCGATGAGCACGGACAGGGAGACGACATTCTGCTGCACGCCGTCGTGCAGGTCCCGTTCGATCCGGCGTCGTTCCTCGTCGATGGCGAGCACGACTCCACGGCGGGTCGTCAGCAGCTCGCTGATGCGGGTGTACACGGCGAAGGGACGCTCCACCTCGACGAAATGAGCGTCGATGCGACCATGCGCCCAGCTTGCCGCCTCGGCCAGAGCGACGGCGCCGATGAGGTTCGCCGCCCCGTAGAGGACACCGACGAAGAGCGTGGGTTGCGAGATCGACCACATGTCGAACCCGATGTTGACCGCTCCCCCGATGAAGAATCCTTGGAAGAGCGATCCGAGAGTCACGACGAAGAATCCGCCGAGGAGGTTCGCGGTGGGAATGATGGCGAGTGCTGCGACCAGGCCGTTGCCGAGCAGGAACCGACGTTTGGTCGGCTCGTCGGCAAGGACGAGTCCGAACCCGCGAGAATGCCGAGCGAGTTCCCAGCTCCGCACCTTCGCGGCCATGCGTGAGGTGGGCGGAAGCACGGAGGCCATGAGCAGCGGCAGACACAGCAGACCGCCCCACGCGACGGCGAGTACGGACCGCGCCCACCGCGCGGTGAACATCCGTACTTCGGGAGGAAGGCGGGTGGACAGCGCGCTCGGCCAGGGCATGAGTCGATCGTAGCAACGCCTGACGCCGCCTCCCAGAGGTTCGGCCGCAGTCTCGGATTCCGGTTTTCCGCAATGGCGGTTGTTGTTCGACCGCACTGACCGTGTGCCCGACCGCGTACCGGCCCTGCCGTCTTGTGCCTAGCGTGGATGAGTATGGATCTCGCACTCGAGCTGCTCACTGCCACCCTCACATCTCCATGGGTGTACCTGCTCATAGCCGTGGCCGCGGCACTGGACTCGCTCATGCCGATTGTGCCGTCGGAGACTCTACTCATCACCGCTGCGACCTTCGCCGCGACGGGGCACCCTCACCCGGCAGGACTCATCCTCGCCGCTGCCGGAGGGGCTCTCCTCGGGGATCTGGCGGCTCACCTCGTCGGCCGATTCGCTGCGACCGGGGTCGGCCGATGGCGACGGTGGGCTCGCATCGCGAACCTGCTCGACTCCGCCCACACGGTCTTCTCTCGCCGAGGCGGGACCGTGCTCATCGCCGGCCGATTCGTTCCCGGGGGCCGCAGCCTGGCCACCATCGGCTCCGGTCTGCTCGGGTTCCCGATCCGCACTTTCCTGTTCTGGGACGGGATCGGCAGTCTCGCCTGGGCGCTCTATTCGACGGTGATCGGACTCATCGGGGGAATGATCTTCGAGGACCGGCCGCTACTCGGAGTCGCCGTGGGCATCGGCATCGCCCTGGCCATCACCGGCAGCGCCGAACTCATCCGCCGATTATGCCGGCGCCGCAGAGGACACACTCGGCACCGATTCACCGAATTCCAAGACCGAGATGTCACGATGGCAGGGATGTCTCAAACATATGTGTGGTACGTCAGCTACGGATCGAATATGGCTCGCGATCGGCTCGCCTGCTATCTGCAGGGCGGGCGACCGCCCGGGGCGATGGTCACCTATCCAGGTGCCAGGGACGCAACACTGCCCCGCGCAGAAGCCGGGATCGAACTGCCCGGAACGATCTATTTCGCCGGCGAGTCCAAGGTGTGGGGCGGCGGCATGGCCTTCTACGATCATTTCCTCCCCGGACCGACCCCCGCCAAGGCCTACCTCATCACTGCCGAACAGTTCGCCGATGTGGCGGCACAGGAGATGCACCGACCGCCCGAACCGGACAGTCCGCTGGAACGCCTCGTCTTCGATCTGGCAGCCGGCAGCTCCCACTCTCTGGGTCCGGGCGGGTACGAGACGCTGCTCGTCCTCGATGATGTCGACGGTGTCCCGATGGTCACGTTCACCGCCGCGCATCGTTCGTCAGACGTCGAACACGCTCAGCCGCAGGAGCCGTATCTGGCGATGCTGCGCACCGGCATTGCCGAAGTCAGAGCCGCTTCTGGGCTTCCCCTGCCCGCAGCTGCACAAGTGTGAGGTCGAGCAGCGGAGTCGCCACTCCCAGATCCTCCGCCTTGATCGACAGGTCGCCGAGGATGTGCTCCGTTTCGCTCGGCAGCCCTGCCGTCACATCCCGGTAGAGGGATGAGGTGAAGGCGGAACCGTCCTCGGTGAGCATCTTGATAGTCATGGCGTGGGAGGCTTCCGACACCGGGTGTCCTGCCGCAGCCGCCACGGCTTCGAGTTCATCGATGATGGCATACACGTGCGATCTGCCGCCGGCTTCCATGATCGCTCCGACCGGGGCGCGGAACAGGCAGGTGACGACTCCTGCCGCGGCGATGAAGATCCATTTCTCCCACAGCCCGTCGATGATTCCATCGACGGTCTGGAGTTTGAATCCGGGCACATCGAGCGCCTCGGAGATGCGTGTGGGCACTTCGGCGCCGTGGAGATCTCCGATGGTCATCACGGCCAGGTCGGTGAGCTGGACGACGGCTCCGTCCCTGATGGTGCCGACGATCTTGACGAACCCTCCGAGCACCTGTCCGGGGTATCTGCTCTGCAGCTTCTCGATCTGAGCCATGCCGTTGAGGAACGGAATGATCGTCGTCTGCTCGCCCACAGCCGGTCCGATATCGGCGATGACCGAGTCGAGTCCACCCGCTTTGACCGCGACGATGACGAGGTCGAAGGTTCGTGATGCGGCTGTGAGTTCCTCAGCGGTGATGACATCGACCTGATTCGTCCGATCATCACCGGGTGCAGTGAAGCGCAGTCCCTCCGCGCGGACCGTCTCCGCCCGTGCCTGCCGGAGCAGGAAAGTGACATCGCGTCCGGCCTCCTGCAGATAGGTGCCGAACGCTCCGCCGGTCGCCCCCGCCCCGGCGATGAGAACCGACAGGTCAGCGCCAGCACCGATTCCCTCGGATGCTCTGTCAGCTGCTTGGGTCATTCCAACTCCTCCTTGAGCTCCCGCGCGGCCGCAGCGGGATCCTCAGCCGAGGCTATCGCACGGACGACGACGGCACGCCTCGCGCCCGCCTGCCGGATCGCGTCCAGCCTCTCCCCGGTCGCGATACCGCCGATCGCGAACCACGGTTTGGCCGCCTCGGCGGCGGTGGCGGTCAGCAGCGCCGTCCCCACAGAGGCGCGGCCCGGCTTCGTCGGGGTCTCCCAGACCGGCCCGACACAGAAATAGTCGGTCTCCGGGTCCGCCTCGGCGGCGAGCGCCTGCTCGAGGGAATGGGTCGAGCGGCCGAGGATGACATCGGGTCCGAGCACAGCCCTGGCCTGAGCACTGGTGAGGTCGCCCTGACCGACGTGGAAGACGTCGGCGTCGGTCAGCAGCGCAACGTCGGCACGGTCATTGACTGAGAAGAGCTTGTCGTGACGGGCGGCAATATCTTTGAGGACCTCCAATGCCGCGATCTCGGCGCGGGCCTCGAGGCTCTTGTCCCTCAGTTGGATGATGTCGACACCTCCACGGTAGGCGGCGTCGAGGAACTCGGCGAGGTCGCCCTGACCGGTCCGGGCATCGGTGCACAGGTAGAGCTTCGCCTCTGCCAGTCGTGCCTCTCTCCAGGCTCTCTTCGTCTGCCGCGCTGCGGTGCGCGGTGGCATCTGTGTGGTCATGGTCATAGAGTAGAGGAGTTCGCGGGAGCCTCCCAACGAGGCTGAGAGGGCGTAAGAGCCGACCGTCAGACCTGATGCGGATCATGCCGCCGGAGGGAGAAGCTGTGAGAGTCATTGTCGTCGGCGCCGGGATCATCGGCCTGTCCACGGCCTGGTATCTGCGCCGCCTCGGTACCGAAGTCACCATCATCGATCCTGCGCCCGCTCAGGGTGCGAGCCATGCTGCCGCAGGGATGCTCGCTCCCGCCGCCGAGGTGGTCTGGGGGCAGACTCCCCTGTACCCGCTGATGCGAGCCTCCGCGCAGATGTATCCTCAGTTCTCCGCCGAGGTGGCGAGCGCCGCTGGCAGCGATCTCGGTTTTTCGGATGCCGGAACATTGGTGTGCGCCGGTGACCGAGCTGATCTGCAGGCTCTGCGGGAGCTGCGCGATGCACAGTCGCGGTCCGGTTTCGCCACCGAGCTCATCACCGGCAGTGCTGCCCGCCGGGTTGAGCCGTCGTTGTCGCCTGCCGTCGCCGGGGCCGTGCACATTCCAGGCGATCACTCGATCGACCCCCGTCGGCTCACTGCCGCATTGCTGACTGTCCTGTCCTCTCACTCAGGAGGCTTCATTCGCCAGCGGGCGGCCAGCCTGATCAAGGACGGCGATACGACTGTGGGAGTCGCACTGGGCGATGGCCGCCGGTTGGAGGCCGATCAGGTGATCATCTGCGCCGGCAGCGCTGTGTCCGCGTTCGTCGGTGCCCCGCAGCTGCCTCTGCGTGAGGTCTGGGGTGATGTTCTGCGACTGCGCGCCTCCGCGAAGGCGACTCCGCTGCTGAGCCGCACCATCCGCGGGCTGGTCAATGGTCGCCCCGTCTACCTGGTTCCTCGCCCGGACGGCGAGATCGTGCTCGGTGCCAGTTCGCGTGAGGACGGACTCTCCGGCACTCCGGCCGGGGCGATTCACCGGCTGCTCGCCGACGGGCAGCGACTGGTCCCGGGCATCCTCGACGCGGAGATCACCGATATCACCACCCGTGCCCGGCCCGGTTCTCCGGACGACCTGCCGATGATCGGCCGCATCGATCCCGGCTGCATCGTGAGCACCGGGTATTTCCGCCACGGCATCCTCTTGGCCCCGTTCGGCGGCAGGCTCGGTGCCGAGCTCGCCCTGGGCGTCGCCTCCGACTGGCCTCCTGACGGGACGCTCGAGTCCGTGTCCCCACACCGCTTCACCACAGACCACACCAGTGCCTACCCGATGAGGAGCATCTCATGACCGACCACGAACACTCACCGACCATCGTCCTCAACGGCGCTCGCCATGAGCTGCCGGGTGCCACCTCGGCGCTCGACCTCATCGCCGACGTCACCGGACGGGAGCTGAACCCCGATGGGACACCAGCCGACGGCGGCCGCCTGGGCATCGCCCTGGCCGTCGACGGTGAAGTCATCCGTCGCGGTGCCTGGTCCGATTGCACCCTGGCCGACGGGCACACCGTCGACATCGTCACCGCTGTGCAGGGAGGTTGAGATGACCTGGACGATCGATGATGTGGAGATGTCGTCTCGCCTCGTGATGGGCACGGGAGGGGCGAGTTCCCTGAGCATTCTCGAAGACGCACTCGTGGCTTCGGGAACCGAGCTGACCACTGTGGCGATGCGCCGTTTCGACGCCGAGTCCCGCGACTCAGTGTTCACCATGCTCCAGCGTCTGGGTATTCGGGTGCTGCCGAACACCGCCGGCTGCTATACGGCCCGAGACGCCGTGCTCACCGCCCGACTGGCCCGAGAGGCGCTGGAGACGAATTGGGTGAAGCTCGAGGTCATCGCCGATGAGGACACCCTGCTGCCGGATCCCATCGAGCTCTTCGCCGCAGCCGAGGAGCTCGTCCTCGATGGGTTCACGGTCTTCGCCTACACGAACGACGATCCGGCCCTGGCGAAGCGTCTGGAGGACGCTGGTGTAGCTGTGGTGATGCCGGCCGGTGCTCCGATCGGCAGTGGGCTGGGCATCCTCAACCCTCACAACATCGAGACCATCGTCTCCCGTGCACAGGTGCCCGTCATCCTCGACGCCGGTGTAGGCACCGCCTCCGATGCCGCTCTGGCGATGGAGCTCGGGTGCACCGCGGTGCTGCTGGCCTCGGCGGTCACCCGCGCCCACGATGCTCACGCCATGGCCCGGGCGATGGCTTTGGCCGTCGAGGCCGGGCATCTGGCGGCCGGAGCCGGGAGGATTCCCAAACGACCGTTGGCATTGGCATCATCGCCGTTCGATGGAATGCTCGCAGCACAATGACCACCGTTGCCGCCACTCCTCCGTCGCTGCCTCCTCTCGTCGACCCCGTGGAGTCTCTGTCCCGGACGGAGCTGGAACGCTACTCCCGGCACCTGAGCCTGCCGGGATTCGGACTCGAGGGACAACGGCGTCTGCGGGCCGCCTCGGTGCTGGTCATCGGCGCCGGCGGGCTCGGGGCTCCAGTCCTCAACTATCTCGCGGCCGCAGGAGTCGGGTCGATCACGATCATCGACGATGACGTGGTGGAGGCTTCGAACCTGCAGCGCCAGATCATCCACCGGAATGCGGATGTGGGCCGACCGAAGGTCTCATCTGCCGCCGATGCCGTGCACCGGCTCGATCCGAACTTCGAGGTGCGCACGATCGCGGAACGGCTGAGCCCGGAGAATGTGCTCGGTCTCTTCGCTGAACACGATGTCGTCGTTGACGGGGCGGACAACTTCGCCACTCGGTACTTATCCAATGATGCCGCCGAACTCACCGGCACCCCGTTGGTGTGGGGCACGATCTTCCGCTTCGCCGGTCAGGTGAGCACGTTCGTTCCCGGTCACGGGCCGATGCTGCGCGATCTGTTCCCGGATATCCCGGAACCCGATTCGGTGCCCAACTGCGCCGAGGGCGGAGTCCTCGGTGTGCTGTGCGGAACCGTGGGCTCGGCGATGGCAACCGAGGCGATCAAGCTCATCTGCGGCATCGGTGCCCCATTCATCGGTCGGCTGCTGCGCTATGAGGCGCTGACCGGGGAGTACTCGACCCTGCGGTTCTCCCTCGATCCCGACCGTCCCCCGGTCACCGACCTCACCGAGGTGGCTGCCGCCTGTGCTGTGGACCTCGACGGCGGCGGCGTGGCAGAGCCTGCGGCGGATGAGATCGACGTCGCCGAATTCCTGTCCGTCGAAGACGATGTGTTCGTCGTCGATGTGCGGGAGGACTGGGAACGTGAGCTGGCGGCCATCCCCGGCTCGATGCATCTGCCGCTCGGCGCCCTCCGAGACGGCGGGTGGCAGGCGCTTGAGTCGTTGCTCGGTGCCTCCGGCCGGGCTGAGGCACCGGTCGATATCGTCTTCCACTGCAAGTCCGGGGCCCGATCGGCCGAGGCCGCCCAGATTCTGTCCCGATCGGTCCCGACCGGAGTACGTCTGCGCTCGCTTGCCGGGGGCATCGAGGCGTGGGAGGCCGCCGCTCGCGCCTCGGCAGACCAGAGAGACCAGCGACCGGCAGATTCGAGGACCTGGGTACCGGTTCGCTCAGGAGCCGGGCCGGTCGGCCAGTCGTGATCGCAGTCCCCGTTCGCCGGCACTCATCACTGCCCCATGCATGAGTCCGGACAGCGGTCGCATCGCACTGATGATCGTTCTGCTCGTCGTCACACACCACAGAGAATCGATTGTCGTCACCCCCTCGGTGGCGGTCAGAGTCCATCTGCCTTCGCCGCGCAGATCACCACTCGCCCGGAACCGGATGTGATGGGGTGCATCGACCTCCTCGACTTCGATGGAGAACCGCAGACCCCCCGACCGGTGCGTGGACCAGAAGGCGGGCTCGGCTGCCTGGGGTCACCGGCAGATCGGCGGCATCAACGTCAGCCTGTGCGGCCCCGACCCTTTCGGCTGCTGTCAGTCCCGGCCACCACCCAGGCCACTCGTCGACCTGTTCCAGAACCGCCCACACCGATTCGATTCCGGCGTCGGTGGTCCAGCGGTCGTTGAAATGGAAGGGTGCGGACTCTCCGGGCTGTGGGGTCACATGATCGTGGCTCATGGTACGACGGTAGTGTGAAAGATGTGAGTGAGGACAACTTCGTCAGCAATCGTCGGCTATCCCCTCTGGGCGGTCGCAAACCGACCAAGGACGATCTCGCGGCTTTCGCCACGGACGACCCGGATGCGATCGACGATATTCTGCCGAGCGATTCCTCCGGGCTGAAGATGCTCATCGTCGGCATCAATCCGGGGCTGTGGACGGCCGCGGTGAATGCGCCGTTCGCACGTCCCGGCAACCGTTTCTGGCCGTCTCTGCATCAGGCGGGTCTCACCGATCACCAAGTCGATGCCTCGTGTGGGCTCGAGCCTGCGGATGAGCTGCAGCTGCTCAGTCGTGGAATCGGTCTGACCAACCTCGTGGGGCGAGCCACTGTCCGCGCCGACGAACTCTCCCGGCAGGAGCTGCGTGAAGGTGCGGCTCACCTCATCGAGCGTCTTGCCGATATCCGACCCCGGGCGGTCGCGATCGCCGGGATCACAGCGTTCCGCACCGGCTTTCAGGTGCCGAAAGCTCGGCTCGGCCGGCAGGATACGACGCTGATCGACGGGTGGCCGGCTGATGTGGCGCTGCATGTGGTTCCGCAGCCGAGCGGCCTCAACGCCCACTATCAGATCCCAGACCTCGCGCGGATCTGGCGAGAGGTCTGGGACAGCATCGACGGCTAGGACCGTTGGACAGGTCCGGTGAAGCTACCCGGCCCCGGTGAAGTGCTGCCGACAGCGAGCGACATAGGTATCCAAGCCACCGATGTGGCTGGCGTCGATCTCAGTCGCGGCCAGAGTCGCCTCGGGTGGCTGAACTGTCCGTGCTGCGTCTGGTCCGTTCGGGCTCTCCGTCTGTTCCAAACGCTGGTGGAACACAGCGTCCTTCCCACAGACTGTGCACACCGCCGTGAGTCTCAGGACCTCCTCAGCGACGGCCATGAAGCTGGGCAGCGGTTCGAACGGCTGCCCGTCGAAGGTCACGCACAGTCCTTCGACGATGACGTCGAGTCCACGGCTGAGGAGGTCCTCGACGGCGGGGACGAGCTCCGGGCCGAAGAACTGCGCCTCATCGATGGCGATGAGGTCATAGTCCTTCTGTAGGGCCGCCCCTGCAAGGGACGCGACGTCTCCGAGCGGCACTGCGGGGATATTCACCCCGGTGTGCGAGGTGATCGTGGAGATGTCCGATCGGGTGTCGAGCGAGTGGGACACGACGAGGACATCGATTCCGGCAATCGTAGCCCGCCGGACCCTGCGCATAAGCTCTTCGGACTTTCCGGAGAACATAGGTCCGGCGATGACCGTGAGACGACCGGTGTCAGTCATCGACGCTGACTCTCTTGGAGTCGGTGTCAACGGTGACTTCCACGTCTCCGCTGCCCTTCTCGAAATCGAACTGGTACTCCTGCTTGCCGTCGTCGAATTCGAGTTTCCAGCTCACGAGCTTTCCGTCGGCTTTCTTCTGGGCAAGTTTGAGAGCGTCGTCGAAGGCCATCGGATCGTTGAGGTCGATGGCCTTCTCTTTGTCATCGGTCGAGTCCTGCTCGTGTTCGGCGATCTTCCCGGTCTCCGCGTCGATCTCGACGTCATGGTCGGTGTTTCCGTCGAGGATGGACACCTCGTACTGCCAGGCCTCGTCTTTGTCGTCCCAGTCGAGCTCGATGCCATGAACGATTCCGTTCCCGACTTCCTCCTCGGCAGTCTTGATCGCGTCTTCGGCACTGATGGCCGGCGATTCTTTGCTCAGGTCGGCACCGGCGCTCAGGCCTTTCCCGGACGATTCCTCCGCCGGCCTGGTTTCATCGCCGTCATCGTTTTGGCCATCGTCGCTCTGATCCTCGCCTCCGGCAGGGCTGGCCTCGGCCGATTCGCTTGCCGCGGACGAGTCCTGCGCCTCATCGCCTCCGTTTCCGGAATCACTTCCGCCACACCCGGCCAGGCCGAGAGTGAGTGCTGCAAGTCCGGCCACTGTACTCATTGCCATGCGATTCGTCTTCATGGCTGCCACGCTAGCAAGCGAACACCTTTCACAAGTCGTTTCTGAGAACAATCTCATCTGAAGGGGTTCGAGACTGCTGGTCAGTCAAGGCAGAATTCGTTGCCTTCGGGATCGGCCATGACGATGAAGCCGTGTTCCAACGGCGGGTCCGGATCGACTCGGCGCAACCGAGTGCCTCCGAGTCCCGTGAGTCGGGTGCATTCTGCTTCGAGTGCATCCATCCGCTCATCGCCGTCGAGTCCCGGAGCGGCACGGACGTCGAGGTGCACGCGGTTCTTCACCGTTTTGGGCTCGGGCACCGTTTGGAAGAAGACCCGAGGACCGACCTGTTCAGGGTCTTCGATGGCGGCACGCATGTTCTCGGGACCGAGTTCGATGCCGAGTCCGGCGATGAATTCCTTCCAAGCGACGAGGGGGTCGTCGTCAGCACCGAGTCGCACCCCCGGAGGTCCTGGAATGATGTAGCCGAGTGCTTCGGCCCAGAAGCGGGCGAGCCTTTCGGGGTCGTGGCAGTCGACGGTCACCTGGATTGTTCGGCTCATGGTCGGTGGCTCCCTATTGTCCGGTTCTGCCGTCGATGCATTCACGCAGCAGGTCAGCGTGACCACAGTGGCGGGCATATTCTTCGATGCGGTGGACTAAGAATTCCCGAACCGCGATGTCTTCTCGGCCCACGTGTGTGCCGAGGTCGTCGTGTCTGCTGACTTCAGCGTCGGTGGCGGCCTGCTCCTGTTCCAGTCGGGCGAAGGCATCGGTGAGGACGGTTTCCTCGGGGTGAGACGGAACATCACTGAGGTCGAATGCGTCATCCAAGCTCCCATAGATCGGGGGCTCGGGTTCGCCGTCGGTGATCCAATTCCTCCAGTCTCGCTCCACTTCGGTCATGTGACGGACCAACCCGAACAGCGACATCGTCGACGGTGGGACGGAGAGCTTCATCATCTGCTCAAACGTGAGTCCCTGGCATTTCAGATCCAGGGTCAGCCGGTAGTCGCGCAGGTAGCTCAGCAGTGTGGCGAGTTCTCCGTCGGGACTGTGTCTGTCGGAGCTGCGGGGGTCGTCGTCGGGATCGACCCACATATCGGGGTAGACGGTGGCAATGCTCCAGCGCTGTGGTGAGGTGGACATGATGGTCATTCTGCTCCGGTGGACGGCTGAGCACCAGGGTCGAAGGCGCTTTGCCAGGGTTCAGACAGCCAAGCTGTCATCGAGTTCGAACAGGCTCGGCATCTCCTCTCGGATCATGATCCCGAAGGCGAGCGCACCTCCGAAGAGTCCCTCGATCGTGTCGACGGTCTGCAGCACCCGGTCCCGGGAGAACTCGGGCATGAGCTCTCCGTATTTGAGGTAGCCCTTGAGTGATCCGGTCGCGGCGGCCCTCACACCGAGTCGCCCGGTGATGAGCCAGATGATGCATTCGGTTTCGAACCGCGCCTGGACTCCCTCAGCCTTCGGCTCGACCGACGCCGCACCGAGGTCGCGCCCTGGCCTGCGGTGGTCGGAGAGGCTGAGCGCGAGTTCGCTGAGGAGATGGATGAGCATGACGGAGGGGCTGCGTGTGTGCGGAAGGTCGTCCGGCAGCAGGTTCTTCCGGTGCAGCGTATTGATGACTGCGTGCAGTCCATCCCAGGTGGGTGGGCTCGCCGCGGGCAGAGACCTGAGACCGTCGGTCGTGCGATCGGGCCTCTGC
The DNA here is from genome assembly GCF_013623905.1 of Brevibacterium sediminis. Lineage (GTDB taxonomy): Bacteria > Actinomycetota > Actinomycetes > Actinomycetales > Brevibacteriaceae > Brevibacterium > Brevibacterium sediminis. The sequence continues at coordinate 294,717 of NZ_JABKDD010000001.1, read as the reverse complement.
TTCGCACCGCGGGCCGCTTCGACGGCGGAGAGCTGCGGGGACCGACGAACAGCGGCGAGCAACTCATCCCATGACATCGGCAAGTGACGGTCGAGCAACTCGGCAACGTGGGAATCGAATGGTTTCGACTTCTGATCCATGTTCTCACGGTAGGCGCAGCCCCTGACACGAGATTCGGCGCCGGTCGGAGTCCGTGCCCGGGCGGCGGCGGTAGGCTCGCTGTGAAACAGATTCAGCGGGAAAGGAGAGAGTGTTGACCGAGCACAATCCGGATCTTCATCTGCGGATCGGGCGGGAGGAACTCGTCGTCCGGCAGCGCTACCAGGTGATCAGCATCGCCAATGATGTGCTCATCGGCCTGTGGTTCCTCATCGGCAGCTTCATGTTCTTCTCCGAATCACTGACCTATTCGGGAACCTGGCTGTTCGTCATCGGCAGTGTCGAGATGCTCATTCGCCCGGTCATCCGCCTCATCAGGCATCTGCACCTGCAGAGGCTGCGCAGCCCCGCAGCCGCCGGAGACGATTCCTTCGACTACTGACCGCTGTCATCCGCTCTCAAATATCCGCCCGCCATTCCATCATGACCGGGCTCGCCCGTCGATAAGCCGCAGTCTGCGGTGCGCGAACTCGTTCGCCCAGCGCTGGTCGTGTGTTGTTGCCAGGACAGCGCCTCCACTGTTGAGGAACGACTCGATAATCGCGTTCAGTCGGGTCATTGCCGCGAGGTCGCGCCCGATCGTCGGTTCGTCAAGCAGCAGCACCGTGGTCTCGGTCATCAGAGCCGAGGCGATGACGATGTCTTTGCGCCTGGCCACATCGAGGTCGAATGGATGGTCGTCGGCGACCTCGGTCAGGTCCGCCTCGGCGAGGACGCTGTCTGCGGCTGCCAGGCGATGGTCGCGCACTCGCTTTCGGTCTCGCCGTCGATGCGGCGGCAGCGGAGCGGCGTGAAGCAGTTCGCGTGCCACTGTGGCTGCGGAGAGCTGCAGTCCTGCATCCTGTCCCACCCATCCGAGGTGAGCACTGCGCGCGTGGGCGGGCAGGGTGTCCAATCGGATCATCTCGCCGAGGCGGCTGACTGTGATCGTGCCCGTCACGGACGCCGACCGGTCGAGCAGGCCGAGGAGGGCCCGCAGAAGCGTGGACTTGCCGGCCCCGTTGGCACCGGTGACTGAGGTGAGTTCGCCGGGCCGCAGATCGAGGTCGAGGCCGTCGAGGATTCGGCTGCTCCCCCGATCCACGGTGAGGTCGCGAACGGTGAGCAGCGGATCTGCCTGTGACCTCAGCATCGTCGAGAGAGTCGCATCATCGTTCGGGCGGCTGTCCCAGATTCCGACGGATCGAACCGTGGGAGTCGCCGTCTGCAGCCGACCGGCGTCAAGGAAGCGGACCTCTTCGCAGATCCGGGTCAGTTCGTCAGTCTGATGACCGGTGATGAGCACAGCCCCTCCCCGATCACAGAATTCCTGCAGCACTGTCACCAGGCGCACACGCATCTGCGGATCCAAGGACTGTGCTGGTTGGTCGAGAACGAGCAGGTCGGGCCCGGGTGCGAGGATCCGTGCCACCGCGACCAGTTGCCTCTGCCCTCCGGAGAGCGTGTCCAGCCGTCGGTTCCATAGGTCTCCGATGCCGAGGAGCTCGAGCAGGTTCCGGGCTCGGCGGTGGGCATCGGCCGGATCATGCCCGTACAGTCGACACGCCAGCTGGGACTCGTCACCGACGTGGCTGGTCATTCCGCTCAGTTGCGCTTCCGGGTCATCGCCGAGCAGCGCCACGGTTCCGTTCCGGTCGATGGTGCCGGTCAGGGCTCCCCGAGAGACGAGCTGTCCGGCGAACAGGCGGCAGAGAGTCGACGTTCCCGATCCGAGCGGTCCGAGCACTGCGGTCATGGTGCCGCTGACAACGTCGAAAGTGATTCCGCTCAGCGCGGCAGTGTCCTCTCCACGATAGGTGAACCACGCGTCCGTGATCGAAACGGTCATCTCAGGCACCGCCGATCAGCTGCGCGGCGCCCGGCAGCGGGAGGGATCCCGTCACCGAGGCGACGATGAGTCCGATGCTCACGAGCGGAGTCAGGATCCGCAGGAGGCTCTGCCCTGTCCCGTCCGTGTGGTCCTGGAGCGCAGTCGCGGTCGCGTTCGAATTGAGTCCGCTGGATTCGAGCACGTCGTGACGTTGGTCGACGGTCAGCAGGATCGCGGTGACGAGTCCTGTGACGATTCCCGGCAGCAGTCGGATGCGCACCCGCCAGGAGTCGGTGGCCCAGCCGCGGGCCTGTCTGGCTTCGATGATGTGTCGGGTGCGTGCGCCGATCATTGGGATGAGACCGATGGCAGAGGCGCACATATAGGCGACTGCCGAGGGCAGACGAAGTCGACGCAGACCGTCGAAGAGGCGAGCGGAGTCGGCACCCAGACCGAACATCGCGCACAGCCCGATCAGGGCGCTCACCCGCAGCCAGATCTGAACGGCGATGCTCAGTCCTTCGACGCTGAGGCGAGCGGGTCCGACCTGCCAGAGCACATACACATCGGTTCCGGGGTAGAACAGCCCCTGCACGACGATCAGCACAACCAGAGTCGGCAGGCACAGGAGACCTACTGTCATCGCCCATTCCCGCAGTCGCACGGCGGGTGAGACTGTCACGGTCACGACCGTGCCGGTCAGGATGATGACCGGCACGATCGGAGAGGGGATTCCGAAGACGAGCAGCAGGCTGCAGGCAAGGATGATCAATTCCGTGGCAGGGTGCAGACGACGCTTCGGGCGGTGAGCCTCAGCCGCGTCAACGGCGGCGTGCATGTCGGAAGAGGCGTGACTCATTCCGCCGGCTGTGCCGATTCGGCCTGTTTGGTCAGATCGGGGCCGTCGGACTTCTTCGCCCGGGGGCGACTATGAGCGGCGAACTCGTAGCGACCGACGATGCGTTTGGGCAGCGACTGGATGACGACATAGGCGAGGGCGAAGATGAGCGCCTTGTCGACGATGTCGGAGACCATGCTCTGAGCGAAGGTGGCATTGAACATCTCGAGGCCCGTCGCTTGGAGGATCGCGACGACTCCCCCGGTGCCGGCCCCCAGCCCGCCGCCGAAGACATAAGCGGCGACGGGTGCTCCGATGGCGCCGGCGGGAACACCGGCGACGGCGCCGACGATGATCGCGGTCCAGGGTGTGCGGAAGACTCCGAGCCTTGCTGCCCAGCCGGCGGCGGCGCCGATGAAGGCGGCCCCGGAGCTGAAGGCGATGACGCTGGGGCTCAGGGTCACGCCCCAGATGAGGTTCGAGATGATTCCCGTGAAGGCACCTGCTGCGGGGCCTGCCAGGACGCCGATGAGCACGGTTCCGATGGAGTCGAGGTAGAGGGGCACAGGCGTGTAGTTGCCGATGATCTGCCCGATGACGACGTTGAGGGCGATGGCGACCGGGATGAGCGCGAGAACGCTGCGGGGAATGAGCGGGAGAGTGCCTGCGGCGAGCAGAACTCCTCCGCCGAGATAGCCGAGCATGACCCACAGAGTGGTGTATCCGAGGTCAACGCCGAGGTTGGCAGGTTGGGTGAGGAGTACGGCGACGTAGGTGCCGATGACGATGAGGGTGCCGAGCAGTGTGAGGATGAGGGGAAGAGTGCGGTTGCGGTTTTGTCCGGGACCGACCGTGGTGGTCGGCCCCTGCCCAGACTGTCTGGAGTGTGCGGTCATGCGGGTGGTCCTTTCATCAGGGTGGCGCTCAGGTGGTCGAGGAAGGCAGGAGCGTCGATGGCGCGGATGATCTCTGCGTTCACGGGGCGGCCCCACCGCCCCAGCCAGTCGGCGACGGTTTCGCCTCGTGTGAGTGTACCCGTGAGTTCGACATCGACAGGTGCCCACAGCGTCGACGCCCATGGCAGGTCCCCCGCACTTCCCCTCACGGGCACCGGGGCGGACGGCTCCCGGGAGTCGGAGTCCGATCCCTCGAGCTCTGTTCCGGTCGACGTTGTGGTGTCTTGCCGAGCCCAGGACAGAGCGCAGGCGAGGACGAACGGGTCGTGGATGTGGGCGAGGTAGCCGAGCCCGTCGGTTTCGTGGAATTCGAAGTAGAACCGAAGCGCCTCGGCCAGTTGTGCGAGTACTGATTGCCAGCGGTCATCGGCACCACCGGCAGAGGATCCGTCGAGGATGGTGGCGAGACGCTCGGGTGTCATCTCAACGGCTTCGGTCGCTTCGATCGGGGCGATGACCGGAAGGTGGGCCAGCCTCTCCTCCTGTCTGGTGCGGTCGAAAGCGGCAAGCACCTGGGCGGTGGACTCAGGGTCGAAGGTGACATTCCATTCCGTCGTCGGGTGGGTGTTGCCCCGGTAGTTGAACGCTCCTCCCATGATGAAGAGACGTTTGAACAGACTCGGGAGTTCCGGGTCGATTTCGAGGGCCAGGGCAAGATTCGTGGCTGGACCGATGACGACACCGAGGAGCTGTCCGGGATGGGCGTGGGCAGCATCGACCCAGGCCTGAGCCGCCGTCACCGAACTCACCGGCGTGCTCGGGGCCGGCAGCCGCGCATATCCCCGCCCGGACTCCCCATGGGTGAGGTCGGCATATTCCAGGGCTTCGCCCGTTGCCGTCTCCGCTGCCTGCGGATCCATCTGCAGGACCCGCCATGCCAGCGGAAGGCTGTGGCCGGCGTGGACGGGAATGTCGCTGCGTCCGGCCAGCGACAGCCATCCGCGGGTGTTCTCGACGACTTGTGCGGTGGCGACGTTGCCTCCGGATGCGGCGATGCCGACAACGTCGACGTCGTCTTGGCAGCACAGGTAGGCCAGTGCAATAGCATCGTCGATTCCGGGGTCGCAGTCGAGGAAGAGCGGCAGAGCGGCAGGCATGGTTCTATTCTGCCGGATCCGGCTGTGTCACCACCGTCGGATGCGGGCCCAGTTTCCGCAGGCTTGGGTTGATCCCCGTCTCACCAGTCGGCAGCAGAGGTAGAGCTTCGCCGAGGGAGGTTCGTCGATTCCGAACCTTTCTCTCATGTCGATGGCTTCCTCACTGCCGAAGGGAGTGCCGATGACCTCCCCGAACGGCATGCTGGTGATCCACGGTTTGGCGGCGAAAGTGAAGGCGTTGAGGAACATTTCACAGTCACAGCAGCAGGCACCCATGCTGCTCAGCCGCGCGAGCAGAGCCGTGGCGCGTGGAGCCGTACGGTCACGGAAGCCTTCCGCGAACCGGTGGGTGCCGTTGCAGCCGAATTCGCCGAGTTGTCGGAACACGTAGCAGGCCAGGCATTCGCCGGGGCGCGGAGCGAAGACATGGGCGGTCTCCTCGTCGATGATCGTTCTGACGTCGTTGTCAATGGTGTTCTTGTCCATGGCCACACAGTTCCAGACGGCACTGACATGACATGAGGCGAATTAATATCGTTCATCGATTTTCGACCTATTAATGCAGGTCACAGCTGGAGAAGACTTTTCACCTTAGAATCGTGCCCATGAGCATTCTCGTCATCGGTGAGGCCCTCATCGACATCGTCAGCACGCCCGGGAGTCCAGACCGATATGCACCGGGTGGAGCTCCAGCCAATGTGGCTCTCGGGCTGGGCCGCCTCGGCGACGATGTCGAGTTCCTCACCGATGTCGGCGATGATTTCCACGGTGGGTTCCTTCTCGCTCATCTTCAGGAGTCTCAGGTCGCCGTGCTCGCTTCACCACGTGGCGCCACGTCGACGGCGCTGGCTCGCCTCGCCGATGACGGCTCCGCCGAGTACGAGTTCCACCTGCGGTGGGACCCTGACTCTTCCCTGCTCACGGACGCACCTCGCTCCGTTGTGCATTTCGGCTCGATTGCGGCATTCCTTTCGCCTGGCTCCGCAGTCATCGAAGATGTTCTCGCCTCTACGACCGGGGCTTTCGGTACGCATCCTCGTCCGCTCATCTCCTTCGATCCGAATATCCGACCGTCGATCATCGGCTCCCGCGAAGATGCGATGCCGCGTTTCGAGGAGTTGGCTCGTCGAGTCGACGTTCTCAAACTCAGCGACGTCGATGCGAACTGGCTCTATCCCGATCTCGACGAGTCCGCACAGGTCGACCGTCTTCTCAGCCTCGGGGCGAATCTGGTCGCCATGACTCGCGGTGGTGAGGGTGCGATCGTGGCGACCGCCTCGGCGCGGGCATCGGTGACCTCAAGGAAGGTGGAAGTCAAAGACACGATCGGGGCCGGGGATACGTTCATGGTCTCACTCATCCACGACCTGCATGCTCAGGAGAACGCTGTGTCCGATCTCAGCACGGCAGAACTCACAGCCCTGGGAGATCGCGCATCGGCGCTTGCGGCGATCACGGTCAGCCGTGAGGGTGCGGATCTGCCGTGGGCCGTGGAACTCACGAACTGAGGAAGTCGCCGAGCTGTCGCAGGCAGATGTCATGGCCGTTGCGGTGTCCGTCGATCATTCCCCGACCGACGAAGGACACGACCTGGTCGACGAGCTCGACCCGGGTGCCTGTCGGGATAGCGGTCAGGGTCCAGGTGATGATGGCCGTCGATAGTATCTCATCGTCTTTGGTGAGAGTCTCCGTTGTGACGATGTGACGTCCCGGCGCAAGTGAGCAGTACTGCCCGGTGGAGACGAACTCGAGTTCTCCCGGTGACCCACAGCGGGCCCGGATCGCTCCGCCCGGACGGAATTCGTCGATGTCGCAGACTATCTCCTCCCCCTCGGGAACTCCCCACTGCACGCGCTGATCCGAATCGGCGAAGGCGTTCCAGACCTTTGAGACCGGATGCTCGAAATCAGCGCCGAGGCTGATCGTCGCGGTCACTGGCGCGCCCTGGTCGGATGCTGCCTCACTCACCGAAGAACACCACCTGGTTTCCGTCCGGGTCGGTGACCGGCAGGATGCGCTGTCCGCCGCCTGGGGACGGTTCGTCATGGTCGATTCCGGCCGCTCGCAGATGCTCGGCCATCGTGTCGAGGTCGTCCACGTCGAGAACCACGTTGGAGCGTCCGGCTCGCTGCGGGTCCTCCCAGATCTGGATTCCGAACCTCTCGTCGAAGAGCCATTGGGCCAGCCCCGCCATCGGCTTGTCATCCGGCTGTCTTTCGAAGAGTCGGGAATACCATTCGGTCGCTTCCTTCTCGCTGGTGACAACGATATTGGCCATGAGTCCGGTGATCATGATCGCTCCTTCGGGATCAGTCTTGAGATTGAGTGATTGCATTCTGCAATCACTTATTCCATGGAAGCACACATCGGCCCCGGGAACAAGAGCGACGCTCAGCTCAGCCCCCGAACGGGGCCAACGCAAACCGGCCCCATGCGAGGAACGCAAATACCAGCAGGTATGCGGTGTCCCCCGCCATCAGGCCCCATTCGCTGCGTCGAAATCGGGTTGTCGCCGCCCCAGCCATCACCAGCATGAGTCCACACGCCGCGATCGGCGAGAGAACCGGAAGGACCCCCACCAGCGGCGGCACGATCAGTCCGATCACACCGAGGAGCTTGATTGTTCCGATGGCTTTGATATGCCCCGGACTGAAATCGTCCACCCAGTGCTGACTGTGAGCCAGCGCCCGATACTTCTCCTTGGACAGGATCACCTGCGAGGCTCCGCCGATGCCGAAAGCCACTGCCATTGCGGCGGCGACGACCCATAGTACGATGTCCATCATTGCAATTCTCCTTTGCCGAAAGAGCCCGGTCGGACTCTCACTCTGATGACGCATCGCCGCCAGGAAAGGTAACAGCCATCGCGCAGTCATCTTCGACCTCAGAGTTCGAAGCTCATCGCCCTCGCCTCACTGCGTTGGCCACGAGAGTGCTCGGCTCGCATTCGGACGCCGAGGATGCCGTTCAGGAGACGTGGCTCCGCTGGGAGCGGAACGGCCCGGAGTCCATCGACAATCTCGGCGGGTGGCTGACCCGGGTCATCGGACGCATCTGCCTCGATGCGCTCCGCCGACGCACCACTCGGGGAGAATCGTCGCTTGACGCCTGGCTCAGCGAAGCAATCGTCGACGAGGATGACCCGACGCCTGAGCAGAATGCAACTTTGTCGGATTCGCTCGGACCGGCCATGCTCATCGTGCTCGACTCGCTGCGCCCGGAGGAGCGAGTCGCGTTCGTCCTCCACGACATGTTCTCAGTGCCCTTTGCCGAAATCGCGGCCGTCATCGGATCCTCGGAAGCCGCCGCGAAGATGGCCGCCAGTCGGGCCCGGCGCAAGGTCAAGGACACACCACCGCCGTCCGGAGAACTTTCACAGCGCCGTGCTGTCGTCGACGCATTCCTCACTGCCGCACGGCTTGGAGACTTCGACGCTCTGCTGCACTTTCTCGACCCGGGACTGACGTGGCACCGCAGCAACGCCCGCGGCCACATGGTCCGGATGGGTGCGAACGAGGTGCTCGCAGCGATTCGGCGCGGCGATCCGGACAGGATCGAAGTTCGAAAGGTCAACGTCAACGGCGAGCCGGGTCTGCTCGTTCTGACCGCAAGCGGTCACCGTTTGGGACTCATGGCATGCACCGTGGCAGACGGCAGATTGGTCGGCATCGTCTCGATCACCTCAAGGAAGCTGCTGGAGCGACTGAGACTGCCCGGGCAGTAGGCCCACCCGAATCAGCTTCCCGAGATCTCGGCCTCGTAGGCGGCCTGCAGTCGCTCCGAGGAACGCGGTTCGTCAGGATTCGGGCGCGGCACCCCGAGGTGGGTCTCCCGAAGCTCATCCACGAGACCTGCGACGAGTCGGGAGTCATCGGCCATGATTCTGGATCGGATCGTCAGCTCCGGCGAGGTCTCCCGGTGGGTCATTCCCCACGTTCCGAGGGCGACCATGACCGGCAGAGTCTGGATTCCAGCCTCGGTGAGGGTGTACTGGGCTCGCTGCCCGCGTGCGGCTTCCGCTTTTGTCAGCAGCCCTTCGTCGATGAGCTTCCTCAGACGACTGGCGAGCATGTTCGAGGCTATGCCCTCATCATTGTGGGTGAGCAGCTCGCGGAAGTGCCGACGATTGCCGAAGATGATGTCCCGCAGGACGATGAGCGACCAGTTGTCGCCGAGGACCTCGACGGCGGCATTGATCGCACATCCTGAACGCGGCTGTGCAGGCATCGCCCCACCTCCAGTGATTGCATTCTGAAACTACTTAATCTTACACTGGGTCCACTTCCCCGGAACCCACGCCATCCGTCGGACTGAAGACATCAGCCGAACCATCACATTGGAGTGCACATGGCCAAAGCGTGTGTCAACAACCTCTTCGTCTCCCTCGACGGATTCGCTGCCGGCGAGTTCGTCACCTTCGATCAGCCGATCGGCGAAGCCCAAGCACTGTTCTCCTACTTCGACGGCCGCGGCATCGAGGGCGTGGACAAGGTCGACGCCCCGGTGACCGCAGACCGCGCTCTGTTCGCCATGTGGGGGCAGGGCATCGGAGCCGAGATCATGGGCCGGAAGAAGTTCGGTCCCCAGACGGGGCCGTGGCCCGACGACGGCTGGCGTGGCTGGTGGGGTGAGGAGCCGCCGTTCAAGACCCCGTGCTTCGTTCTCACTCATCATCCACGGGAGCCGATGGAGTTCGACAACGGCACGAGTTTCCACTTCATCGACGCGTCGCCCGCGGAGGCACTCGCCGAGGCGACCTCTGCCGCTGACGGCGGCAATGTCCGCATCGGCGGCGGTCCTTCGATGGTCAGACAGTTCCTTGCGGACGGCCTCGTCGACTTCATGCACCTCGTCATCGTCCCGGTCACCCTCGGCCGCGGGGTCTGGCTCTGGGAAGGACTCGAGGGGTTGGAGAAGGACTTCACGATCGAGAGTCTCACCACGGCCAGCGGTCTGACCCATCAATTGTGGAACAGACGAGGCTGAATCTCAGCGGCGACTCGAACCGGACTCGTCGGAACGCCCGATGGCCTGTGGTCTCGGTTCGGAGACCACAGGCCATCGGGTAGGGACGGGACAGCGCCCGCATGGATTGTCAGGTCAGTTGATCGCCTCGGCGATGGGGGTCTGCCCGTCGTAGAAGTTCACAGTCTCACGCACAGCTGCAGATTCGGCGATGACGTGTGTGATGACCTCGGCGACGAGTTCGCGGGAGGTCACCCGCACCTCGTCTGCCGGGCGTTCACCGTCGAGATCGCCGGCCGCATCGGCGATGAGGACCTTGCCGCTGGAGGGCTCGAGGGTCAGACCGCCGGGTCCGAGAATCGTGAAGTCAAGGTCGCTGGCGCGCAGGTGCTCGTCTGCACCGGCCTTGGCCTCGACGTAGGGGTAGAACGAGCTCTCGGGGTCGACGCGATCACGGTCGACGCTCGCACTGGCATAGGAAACCATGACGAAGCGCTTGACGCCCGCCTGCCCGGCGGCGTCGATCGATCGCTTGGCTGCTTCGAGGTCGACGGCCTTGGTCCGGGCCGGGTTGCCGCCGCCGGCGCCTGCGGAGAAGACGACAGCCTGGGCTCCGGAGAACAGATCGGCGAGCGCCTGAGTGTCGGCGGTTTCGATGTCGAGGACGACCGGGTTGGCCTCAGCGGCTTCGACATCTGATGACTGGTCGGGGTTGCGGATCACCGAATCGACGGCGAAGCCTGCGGCCTTGAGCTTGGGCGCGGCCAGAAGTGCGATCTTTCCATGGCCGCCGAGAATGACGACACGAGTTGAATCAGACATATCTACCTCCGTTGTCGGTGAAGCTTGGCATTCGGTACAGCGATGCCACTTGCGCGATTATTCCCAGTCCGCCGGTATTCTGAGGACCATGACCGACGACTTCTCCCCCGCCGACGTCGTGCGCCGGCTCGAGCGTGGACAGCAGGTCGTCATCCCCTCCTCGAAACGCAACGTCTTCACTGCTTTGGCCATCGCGGTCCCGCTCGGCATCGGCCTGCTCGCCTTCTTCGTCTACATTGTCACTGCAGCTCTCGGTGACGGAGGCAGCCCATGGGTCATCGTTGCGAACCTGCGCATGTGGGCAATTGTCGCTGGCATCATCGGATGCCTCGTCGTCGCGCCGATCGGCGTATTCGTGCGGCTGCGCAGGCACGAATCCCTCGTCGTCTCCCCCACCGGCGTCGCGTCGGCCCGGCGCGGTGAGGTTCTGCCCGGGACTCTGCTGCCATGGCACGATATCGAGTCAGTGGTCTTCGAATCGGCGGTGTCTCCAGGCCCGAAGGTGCTCGCTTATATGCTCACCGAAGAGGCAACCCGCCGACTCATCGGACGCGGGCGCAATCCGCGCGTGCTCGTCAGAAGCGGATTCGTCCTCTCACATCGCCGACTCTACCCGGTCCTCAGGGCCGCTCATGCCCGTTTCTCACCACACGTCCATGGACACCGATAGGCCCACACATCCTCGTGCCTTACCGTTGAGTTCATGATCCGACGCCTCCTCGCTCGCGCTTTCTGGTCCTTCAGCAAGTGGAACCTCGTGACCGAGCCCGCTCCGAACCGTCCGACCATCCTCGTCGGCGCTCCGCACACTTCGAACTGGGACTTCGTCGTCATGCTCGCGATCGCGTGGCGCATGCGCGTCGACGTCCATTGGCTGGGTAAGCATTCCCTGTTCACCGGCTGGCGGGGGCCGATCATGCGGGGACTCGGTGGGATTCCCGTCGATCGGTCTGAACCGAGCAAGATCGTCACCGAGGTGGTCGACCGCATGCGAGACGGCGAGGTCTTCGCGCTCGTCATCACCCCGGACGGCACCCGCGGCGGACACACTCATTGGAAATCCGGGTTCCATCGCATCGCGATGGCAACGGGAATGCCCGTAACGTTGGGCTACCTGGATACCGCGACCCGGACGACGGGGCTGGGCCCGACCCTGGAGATGACCGGCGACATCGCCGCGGACATGGATCGGATCCGCGAATTCTACGCCGACAAGCGTGGAATCCGCCCGCACCTGCAGATCACGCCGAGGCTGCGCGAAGAAGACTCCGCCGGTGACGATCGCGAAGGCGAAGCGGAGCCGAACTGAGATGGACGGTGATCTGCGCGTCCCCGCCGGGCCGGGTATCCCCGCCGGGCTGGTCATCCCCGCGTCCGACCTGTCCGAACAGTTCTCCCGGTCATCCGGCCCGGGCGGCCAGCACGTCAATACCTCCGATTCACGGGTGCAACTGAGCCTCGACCTGGCCTCAGCGAGATTCCTCACTGAGGTTCAACGCGAGCGAGTGCTCAGTCGGTTGGCACCACGACTGTCGGGCACTGTGGTGACCGTGACTTCGGAGAAGCAGCGGTCACAGCTGAAGAACCGTCAGGACGCACGCATGCGTCTGGCGCAGCTGCTGCGTGAGGCGTTGGCTCCGCCGGTGCAGAGGCGAGCGACGAAGCCGTCACGCAATTCCCGTCGTCGCCGAGTCCGGACCGAACAGCGGCGGTCGGAGATCAAACGCAACCGTCGCAAGCCCCGTCTCGATTGAGCGCCGGTGGTGACAGCGGTTGACGTGAAGAGCAGAATGGGCGACATGAACAGCATCGACATTCTCACTGACCTGTCCCAGCGCCCTCTCCAGGCAGCACAAGCTCTGCCCGACCTCTCCCCCGAACAGCTCAACAGCCGTCTGGGTGGTCATCCGAATTCCGTCGCCTGGCTGCTGTGGCACAGCGGCCGTGAGATCGATGTGCAGCTTTCGGACCTCACTGGCCGTCCTCAGCAGTGGGAGGACTTCCGGAACCGGTTCGATCTCGGCGAGATCGGCGAGACCTTCGGCTACGGACACAGTCCCGAACAGGCGGCAGAGATCAAGGTCGACGATCAACAGCTGCTCGTCGACTACCTCGCCGCTACTCTGAACGCGTTCACCGACTATGCAAAGACGCTCTCCGAGGATGACTTCGACGAAGTCATCGACAGGAACTGGACTCTCGCAGTCACTCGTGGCGTTCGGATGGTCTCGATCATCGACGATTCGATCCAGCATGTCGCGCAGGCGGCGTTCATAGCAGGTGCGTCTGTTTGATTCGGTTCAGGGTCGACAGAAATCCCTGACTTCGCCGAGGATGCTCATCCCAGCCGCACGGTAAGTGGCGACGGCGACTGTGTTCGATGTCGGCGTGGCAACGGTGACGCTCGACGCCCCCATCTCCCTCAGCGCCGCGGCCGCGGCCAGTGTCATCTCGACTCCGAATCCGTGACCCCGGTGGTCGCCGTGGACGCCGAGTGGTTCGATGACACCGGGGCGCCTAGGACCGGCCGACCAAACGGTTGTGGCACCGGCTGGAGCGCCGTCGGCGGTAAATCCGACGAGACATTTGGCCTGCTTGTAAGCGTGACCGTCGGCCATGGACCGCCAACGGTCCGCAGTCAATGAGGACCCGGGAAAAGCCGAGGATTCGACCGCGATACGGTCGGCGATACGGTTATCTGCTCTGTCGGGGTCGACCGTTTCGATCCGCTGGGTAACGGATGGGATCGGTTCGCTCAGATCTCGGTGGAGCGTGGTCCACGCTTCATCAGATCCCCATCCCGCCTCGGTGAGGGTATGTTGCAGGGCGGATCCGAATCGAGCTTCGACGATGCCCTTCCCTGCAGGCAGCAGTTCGGTGAGATCTCCGGTGAAATCGGCCAAGATCGCCTCAGCGAGCGCTTGGTCATCGGAGTGATCGGGTGAGATGGCCATTCGGATGAGTTCGGATTCGTCGAGGAATCCGACGGCCGCAGCTTCGTCGCCGACAGTCCACACCCGCAGTGCCGAGGCGAGCGCATCGGCCCCGAAACGCTGATACCAACCGAGGTCTCCGGGATGTACCTGGACGGGCAGTCCTTCGCGTTGCCAGGACGCGACAGTGTCGATGATGTCCGGCAGGTCCGTCGTAGTCGGTGTCAACATGGTCATTCCTCTGTCCTCGCCTCTGCGCGCCAGATGACTTCACCGTCGTCGATCTCGTCGGTCGGTTGCAGTCCGAGACAGACAGCGATTCGGGCGGAAGCGGCGTTGTCAGGATGGATGGCCGCTTGCACCACAGTCACGAGATGATCCGCCAGCCAATCGACCATGGCTCGGGCCGCCTCGGTGCCGAATCCCTGCCCCTGGCTGTCGACGCCGATGACCCAAGCGATGTCGGCTTGATAACCGGTTTCGGCTCTTGTCACTGTGGCCTGAACATATCCGACTGCAGCGGACTCAGCCGTTTCGCGAACGATCCAGTTCAGCCAGCCGGCGTCACCGGTCGGTGAGGCACCTGCGGATTGGAGTGCATAGAGTCGTTCGAGTTCGGACCGGCTCGGGCTCGTCCCACCGATATGGGTGTATAGGTCGGGTGAGGACAGTGTCTCCACCATCTCCGACGCATGGTGGACTGCGAGCGGCTCAAGCTGCAGCCTGTCGGTGACGATGGGTGTCGCCTGTGGCCAATTCACACTGCGGTTTGAGCTTTCTGCCGGGTTCACGGATTCAGCTCTCGTTCGTTTGAACGGGCCTCGTCCGATTGCTGACGCGGGAAGCGAAGTCGACGGTCTCCGCCTCGACCTCGAGGCGGGTGGTCGGTTCGTTGTGGACTTCGTGGCGGACTCCGGCGAAGACGCGGGTGCGCACTTCGTCGTGTCCGGTCGCGCGGAGGCGGTTCGCGACGTGATAGGCGCCTTCGCCGTAGTTCGCGACAGGATCCTGGTCACCTGCGAGGATGAGCACCGGCAGACCGCTGGGGATCGTCGCGTACCAGGAATCGGCATTGGCACCGTCATAGAGTTCGACGAAGCCCTGCAGGAATCGGGAGCTCATCGGGGCGCCGAAGTTGTTGAAGGGGTCGCGCCCATGATCGGCGACGACAGCCTCGTCGAGGGCGACCCAGGCGGTGGGGCCGGCATCCGGACCGAAACGTTCGACGAATCCGTCGAAGAGCTGGCCCACCAATTGATCGGATGCAGGTTCGGCTCGTCGGTTGCCGGTGGCCGCCTCGGTGAGTTCGACACGGTCGATGGTCTGATCGATACCGCGCATCTGCGCAGCGATTCCACACAGAGCCAGCCCCGCGAGGCCAGCCGTCGGATCGGAGGCCATGACCCGTGCAATCATCGATCCCCAACTGTGACCGAACACGATGTACGGCAGATTCGGGAGGATCTCGCGAGCCTTGCGCTGCAGCGTCAGTTCGTCGGCGACGACCACTCGAGCTGCGTCGTCACCTGTATCGACCCAGATTCCCGACTGCATGGCCGTCCGACCGTGACCGGAATGGTCATCGGCGACAACGGCGAATCCGGAGTCGACGAGGGTGGCGATGAGGTGGTGGTAGCGCCGGGAATGCTCGCCGAGTCCGTGGATGATGTGGATGATGGCTCGAGGTTCAGTGGTCGGTGTGTAGAGCCAGCCGAAGACCGTGTCACGATCGTTGTGAGAGGTGAACTCGATTTCGTGCAGGGCCAAGGTGGGACTCCTCTGTCGTCACGTGTGTCCGCACCGCCGTGGTGCAGTTCGCAAAACCTGTGGAATGCAGATCACCCTACCGCACCGATTCGACCTGGGTGCGGGGACCCTGGGTGCGGGGACGGAGGCTTTCACCTGCTCAATGGCCTTCGGCCCGGCTCGCGGCCACCTCATGCCAGGTGAGTCGCACCTCTCCAGACGTCTGACGAATCGCCTCGACGAGGTCGTCAGTCGCTCCGATGACAGAGCTGATACCGTCCTGACCCGACGATTTGAGCACGATCTGCCATCCAATTCTGCCAGTCGACGGAGACGTCTCCGCCGTATAGCCTCCCCAAAAGTGAACTTCTGTGCCTTCGGCGACATCAGCATCGGGGTCGGGCCTGAGAGCAGCCTGAAACGTGCGCACCGCGCGCTCGGCGGCAGCACCTGTGATCGAGGCCCGGACTTGAACTACGGTCCACACGTCGAACGGCCAGTCGTTGAGCCAGTGGTCTGACGGTGTGAACGGTTTGACGTCGGTTCCGCTGTGCATGCATTCCTCCTCAGAGGTTCATTGACAGATGTTCATCGGCCCTCGGCGACATGCGGATTCGCTGCCTCATGAGCGAGTCTCTCACCCTTCCTGACGACCGTGGGCCCGGTCGTGGGCGGATATCCAGGATCAGGCATATCCATGACCCATGCCGTTCGAAGCCGTTTCATTCACCGATGTCTCCACCGCGGGACTCGAATCCTCCCCCATCGCCGAGGCGCTGGCTGGTCTGCGCGCCAACGAGGCACGGTACTTCTCCAACAAATACAAACACACATTCGCCGTGGCCCCGGCCGCCGAGGTACAGGAGGCCCTGAACTGGGTGGAGGAGATCCTTGACTCCGAGCGTGAGATCGTACCGACCTCGCCTGCCCTCGAAGTCAGCATCAATGACGTCGATGGCATCTATTGGGTGCACGTCTTCTACGAGTCCGGGCTCGCAGTCAATGTCATATGGACACGAGCAGACGATGGCAAGCGGGCCGTCGGCTTCAAACTTTCGGAGGGGATGGACGTGCCTCCCGAGCTGTCGGCGTTCAAGTTCGCCCGTCAGAAGTCGAAGCTCGCCGGGGAGATCCGTGGATCCTTCTTCAAGATCAAGGGTGATCATCCCCTGCCGTAGCGTCACGACGCGCAGGTCCTGAGGCCGCGACCGGCCGTTTTCACTCCTCGGTCGTTCGCGGTCTCAACTCATCGAGTTCAGTCTCTGAGAACATACTTCAGGGTTTCGACCACTTGATCCGTCGTCTGGCACCAGGCCTTGGCTTCGGCATCGACTTCTTTGAGCGGATGCACGATGTCGGCATCGTGGAGGGTCACATAGGGTGTGCCGAGTGCCGCGCAATAGCCGGCATCGAAGGCGGCGTTCCATTGCTTGTACTTGTCTCCGAAGCGCACGACGACCATATCGGCCTTTTCGATCAGGGTCCGGGTGCGGATGGCGTTGACCTTCGCCGACTGGTGATCACGCCAGAAGGCGCTGTCGTTCTCGCCGAGGTGGTCACCGGCAGCATCGCTGGCAGGATGGTCGGTCACGGGTGCGGTGAAATCGATATCCAGACCGGCCGCCTCGGCACCGCGCTTGATCTCATCGCGCCACTCGGTGTGGATCTCACCGGACAGATAGACAGAGAAACTCAAGTCGATCACTCCTCATTCTTATGGCAGAAGGGACCGGTTCGTCCCTCAGGCACCACCATAGCCAATCGGAGGTCAGACGCTCAGCGCCGACCGCGCGGCCGAGCCCCAGACACAAATGTCGCAGGCAGTGTCGTCTGCGGGCTCAGCCCCGGCGGTCGTCACCGTCAGGAGGTTGCCGTCCAGACGATCTCGGCAATGCGTTTCTCGGCGACCTCATCGATAGTGTCGAAGTACCATGCGGCGGGCATCAGCGTTCCATCGGAACCACCGGCTGGGGTGAGGTCGACCTTTTCGGTGAGGGCCAGGTTGACCCGCTCGTCATTGCGCAGTGTCACCAGTGCAGGAGTGCTCGCTGACAGAGCATAGGCAGGCATGCCGTACCAGATCCGCGGCTTGAGACTGGGGGCGACGGTCACGATGATCTCGTGCGCTCGCTGCATGAGCGATCGTTCCGGTTCGTCCATCTTCGCGATCTTGTCGATCACCTGGGACAGGTTCTTCTCGTCTTTGGTCGTCATGTCATGTCCTTACGTCAGCCGGTGTGTCGCACCGGCGGTTGAAGACGGCGCAGAAATGCGCCGCACCCCATCTGGACATGTTCCGGGCCGACCGGAGCTCTCCGCAATGATTCAGGCTTAGGTACCTGGAAGTGCTGGCAACCGTACGTGCTGCCAGTTTCCACGATACTTGCATCGACGCCTCCCCGCCAGGACAGCCGAGATCCACAACGGACGTGTGGCTAGCGAAGTTGTTCGGATAAGTAGGCCTCTGCGATGCTCAGGTGTCCCTGGCTGCCGATTGAGTTCTTCGCCTTCTGCGGGTACGCATGATTGGCGAGGGGAACTTTCACGGTTGTGACGTCGACTCCGCGGCTTCGGGCCGATTCGGCCCATGAAAGCTGGTCGGTTGGGGTGATCACGTCATCGCGCATCGCTGTCATCATGAGCACCGGCGGCGCGGGTGCTTTCAGATGCGTGACGGAATCGGCCACTGAGTAGCGTTCCGGATATTCCTCCGGTGTGCCACCCGTGTAGCTGGTTGCGAACAGGCGCGTGCCGGATCCCGCGCCGGGCCCGGTGGGGGCGTTCTCGTAGAGGCCCGTCACGTCGAACGCGGGGTAGTCGGCAATGACCGCCGCCGGAACCGGAACCTTCCCACCGCAGGACGATTCGGCGTCGCCCTGCGCTGCGGCACCGGCGGTATTGGCGACCATGTTGCTGCCCGAACTCTCGCCCCAGAACGCAAGACGATCGGTGTCTGCACCGATCGTGTCTGCGTGGGTCTGAATCCAGCTTGCCGCACAGGCGACCTGCGACGGTGCGCTCTGCCAAGTGGCGTTATCCAGGGTGGCGAGTTCGTATTCGACCGATACGACCAGGTAGCCGTGATCGGCGAGTTCACGGAGCTCTGAACTCGCCGCGTTCGGTTCGCCTGCGATCCAACCGCCTCCGTGGACGTACATGATCGTCGGAGCTGAACCCTTCGCTCTCTCAGGTTCGTAGATCGATACGGAGAGGTCATCGCCTGAGCTGGATTTGTCGTACACTTCCTTGCGATCAGGCGATGCCGAGTCGATCGCCGAGAGTCCGAACGTCGCAGTGAACAGGTTCACCGAACCACCGGCCGAGGTGATGGCGACGAGGAGCACAATGACGACAGCCAGATTCGCGATCGTGCTCACCACTCCGAATCCTGTCACCACAGCTCCGGTCCTTCGCCGGCCTCGGCGCAGGCAGACGATTCCCAACCCAAGCACAATCGCTCCGATCACAGTCGCCATCGGCGCAATCGTCGGCGCAAACCGGGCCGCAGCGGAACTGAACGGGCCAAGCCCGGGAATGAGCGATGCCAGGCCGATGACCGCAGCGATCGCACCGAACACGAGCGCGAGGATGAGACCCGTTGCCCGAACTGTATTGGCCGCGCGCTGGGGCACCGCGGGCTGTGACGAACTCTTGCTGGCTGTCATCTTCGGTCCTCGCCTTCCGATCTGTCGGGTTGAGATTCCCGCTGCAGCAGATCTCATCGTGGCGGTCACCTCCTGACGCCAGGGGCCACTCTAACGCAGTCCGATTCTCACAACCCAGATGAATCGGCCTGCGTCCACGGCCATGGGAGCGCAGCCGAGGTCAGCAGAGAATCCCTGCACTGAGTCAGCCTCATCGATGTCGCGAGGCTAGTCGGGCATATTGGACGATCTGCAGATCCCACTGATCTGGAATGCGGTTCGGCGGTCATAGTCGGCTCGAGGCGGTCGGCCCCCGTGCTTGAGGACGAGAGCATTGTCGCGGGCAAGTGATTGGAAGTCTTCTGCTGTGAAGGCGGGGACCAATACGCCGGCGGCGTGCCCCTGAGCGACAAGGCTGTCGTGGAATTCCGTTCCGGCATGGCACAGGGCCAGCAACGGCTCGGAGTCGCGATACTCCTGGAGGAGAACATCATTGACCGCAGGAACTCGATACTGCAGGTCACGCAACGCATAGATATACGAGCAGATACGTTCTCGGACCTCGCCGATGGACCGCATCTCCTCGATGACCGTCTGCAGCTCCACCGCAACAACCTCGTCGATGACGGCATCGATGAGCCCGATTCTCCCGCCGAGTCGATTGAAGATCGTCGCCTTGCTCACATCTGCGACTGCGGCGACCTCCTCGAGGGGCGCAGAGAACCCCCGCTCCCGGAACACCTGGACCGCCGCACGTCGTATCCGGTCGACATTCCGGCGAGCATCCGAGCGAAGAGACTGCACACCACTTGGATCAGACACGATGACGCTCCCTCCCACAGCGACAAATAACTTGATCATAGCAGTCAATTTGGTGCAGAATGGGGCCACGCAAGTTGACCTTATGAGTCAATTTCAATCATGACAGCAGCTCTGACGTGCGCACTGAGCACGACGTCAGTTCATATTTCGCACGAACGGGAATTCAGATGATCATCGTCACCGGAGCGACAGGCACTCTCAACGGAGCCACAGTCGACCACCTTCTGAAGCGGATTCCGCCAGAGCAGATCGGCGTCAGCGTACGCGATCCCTCGCGTGCGACCCATTTGGCCGATCACGGAGTCCGCGTACGGCAGGGGAGCTATGACAATCCAGCGGCTCTGCGCCAATCGTTCGCGGACGCCGAACAGGTTCTCCTGGTGTCCTCCAGCGACCTTACTGCCGACGTCGTCGCACAACACCGCAGGGCGATCGATGCAGCCGTCGGTGCAGGGGCTCAGCGGATCCTGTACACAAGCACCCACGGAGCAGGCTTTGACACTCCCTACCCGCCGCTCGGAATCCATGCGGCCACGGAACAGTATTTATCAGAATCGGGAGCAGCCTGGACCTCGTTGCGAAACGGCTTCTACGGAGACCCGGCTCAGCTGCTCGGTGCGTGGGAAGAAACCGGCGAGATCGCTATGCCCGCCGATGGACCATTTTCCTGGATTGATCGCCGCGACGCGGCGGAGGCCGCTGCTGCGGTTCTGACTGCGGATGAACCGTTCGAGGGCCCGATCGACCTGACGCTGCCCAAGCCGGTCACCCTCGCGGATTTCGCCGCTTCCGCGTCCGAGATCGCCGGACGCCGAATCGAGCGCGTCGTCGTGGACGACAAGAAGTGGGTGGCCGACGCCATCTCCCGCGGTACGCCCGAGGAGGTCGCGCGTTTCACCCTGTCGATGTTCCAGGCAACAAGGAGCGGGCATTTCTCGGATTCGGACCCCACGCTCACGCGACTCCTGGGACGCAGCCCACGCAGCATCACCGATCAATTGAAAGATCTCGATACTCGGTGACACGGTCGCCGTCCACTAGACGTCGAATCTGAGTTCCACCCATGAGACGTCCAACGAGGCTGCCACTTCAACGTCGGAGTGAAGTCCCACCGCTTCCAGCTCTCGAATCCCGACGCATTCGGCCAGGGCCTGAGTCAGACGTGGCCTCACTGCCTCGAATAGGTCGGCGGCAGCTGAGGCCACAGGACTCATCTCCTCGCGGATTCCGCGATCTGCAACCCCAGAGCGCACGGCCCCTGCACCGAGGTGGTCTTCAAGCGAGGGGCGCAGCGAGTCGTACGGCTATTCGAGACCGCCTCGGCGCTGTCCTCGGTCACGGCTGATCGAGCAGCGCAATGCCGAAACCGCCGACGACGGCCCGTACTTCGTCGAGGTAGCGTTGCGCCTGTTCGGTCAGCGGGATCCCGGAATGATCGATCCAGCCGATCTCGATGCGCTCCTCGACCTCGAGTGGAATCGCGACAATGGCCGGATCGAGATCGTCGCTGATGATGCCCGTCGAGATGGTGTAGCCGTCGAGCCCGATCATCAGGTTGAAGATGGTCGCACGGTCAGAAACCCGGATCTCCTGCTTGCTCGACAGGGTGGAGAGAATCTCCTCGGCGAAGGAGAACGAGTTGTTCGCCCCCTGGTCGAAGGTGAGCCGAGGCAGGGCGGCGAGATCGTCGAGGGTGACGCGGCGGCGGGAGGCAAGCGGGTTCGTACGAGAGATGAAGATGTGCGGGGAGGCGAGGAAGAGCGGGTGGAACGCAAGCCCGGAATCTCGCAGCAGCTTATCGATGACCTTCCTGTTGAAGTCGTTGCGGTAGAGGATGCCGAGCTCACTGCGGAGCGTGCGAACGTCTTCGATGATGTCCCAGGTACGCGTCTCTCGCAGTGAGAACTCGTACTCGGCAGCATCGCTGGCCTTGACCATCCGAACGAAAGCATCGACGACGAACGAGTAGTGCTGCGCCGAGACTCCGAGCAGACGCCGGGACGGTGGGCGCCCTAGGTAGTGCTGCTCGAGGAGTTCCACCTGTTCGACGACCTGCCGGGCATAGCCGAGGAACTCCACACCGTCGTCAGTCAACGTCACCCCGCGGGCGGATCGGACGAGCAGAGCGCGATCCACCCGGGTCTCCAGGTCCTTCATCGCGGCAGACATGGTCGGCTGAGAGACATAGAGGAGATCGGCGGCGGCGGTGATCGATCCCTCCGACGCGACCTCGATGAAGTACTGGAGTTGCAGCAGCGTGATGTTCTTCAGACCTCGAGACATAGATCAAGGCTATAGGAATCCATAGTTCCCCCGAGTTACCCGATGACCACAGGGGACGGGCAGGATGGATCACAGACATGCCAGCGACCACAACCGGCCGAACACCCACCGAATTGGACGTCCATGACACCTGAGTTCTCATTCAGCATCACCACGACTCGATTCGACGAGGACTACTCGCCGTCGGAGAGCACCCGAGCGACGACGAACTTCGCCAACCTCGCCAGGGGCGAGGACCGCCAGCAGAACCTCCGCACTGCTCTGAGCATCATCAATCGCCGCTTCAACGAACTCGCGTCCTGGGACAATCCCGACCGGGATCGCTATGTCCTCGAACTCGACATCGTCTCCGGAGGACTTCACTTCACCTCGGGCGGCCGGGAACAGGAGTTCCCGCTGCTCGAAGTCCTGGATATCCAGATCATCGACAGACTGACTGGAAAACGTTACCCCGGGATCGTGGGGAACAATTTCTCGTCCTTTGTCCGCGATTTCGATTTCAGCGTGCGGCTGCCGGCTGCCAATGAGGCCGCAACCGAGTTCACGGTCCCCGATGACTTCGGTGATCTGCATGGCAAACTATTCCAACACTTCCTCGATTCTGCTGCCTATCGGGAACGGTTCCAGACGGCACCCGTGATCTGCATCAGCGTGTCCACGAGCAAGTCGTACCGTCGGACCGAGAATCACCACCCGATTCTCGGGTTCGAATACCAGCAGGACGACTACTCGCTGACCGATGACTACTTCGCAAAGATGGGACTCCAGGTGAGGTATTTCATGCCACCGGGCAGCGTCGCACCGCTGGCCTTCTACCATCGCGGCGACCTCCTCGGCGACTATTCCGATCTGGCGCTCATCGGCACGATCAGCACGATGGAGACTTTCCAGAAGATCTATCGGCCCGAGATCTACAACGCGAATACCGCCGCCGGAGAGGTCTACCGGCCGACGCTGGACCGGCACGACTTCTCGGAGATGCCGGTCACCTATGATCGCGTCGAACGCAACCAGCTCGGCACCAGACAGGGAAAGTTCACGGAGGAGTTTTTCGTCAACCCGCACCGAGAGATGCTCGAGCAGTGGGCGTCCGACCGCCCCGTCCCAGTCGCATGACCGCAGGAGAAGAAACGATGACCCAGCCGCTGCTGCCCACCTCAATCGTCGGCAGTCTGCCGAAGCCGTCCTGGCTCGCGCAGCCCGAAACCCTCTGGTCCCCCTGGAACCTCCAAGGCGAAGCCTTGGTCGAGGGCAGGCACGATGCCCTGCGCATCTCGACTCATGAGCAGACCAACCGCGGCATCGACATCGTCAGCGACGGAGAGCAGACCCGTCAACACTTCGTGACGACGTTCATCGAGCATCTCAGCGGAGTCGATTTCGAAAAGCGCGAGACAGTTCGGATCCGCGATCGCTACGACGCAAGCGTGCCCACAGTCGTCAGCGCCGTGAGCCGTGAGAAACCGGTCTTCGTCGACGATGCGAAGTTCCTCCGCCAGCAGACCGATCAGCCGATCAAGTGGGCGCTGCCGGGACCGATGACGATGATCGACACACTCTATGACGACCACTACAAGAGCCGCGAGAAGCTGGCCTGGGAATTCGCCACGGTCCTCAATCAGGAGGCAAAGGATCTGGAGGCGGCGGGAGTGGACATCATCCAGTTCGACGAGCCGGCATTCAATGTCTTCTTCGAGGAGATGAAGGACTGGGGAGTCGCCGCGCTCGAACGAGCAGCGGAAGGTCTGCGGGCCGAAACCGCAGTGCATATCTGCTACGGCTATGGGATCAAGGCGAACAACGACTGGAAAACGACCCTCGGGTCCGAGTGGCGCCAATACGAGGAATCCTTCCCCCTCCTGCAGCGCTCGAGCCTCGACATCGTCTCGCTCGAATGCCACAACTCCCATGTCCCGATGGACCTCATCGAACTGATCCGCGGCAAGAAGGTCATGCTCGGTGCCATCGACGTGGCAAACGAGACCATTGAGACACCGGAGGAGGTCGCCGCGACTCTGCGCAAGGCTCTGAAGTTCGTCGACGCCGACAAGCTCATTCCAAGCACGAACTGCGGCATGGCCCCCTTCGCGCGCGACGTCGCCCTCGCGAAGATGAGCGCCTTGAGTGCGGGAACAGCGATCGTCCGCGAGGAGCTGTCTAGGGGCTGATCGCCGCCGCACTCCATCCGCACACGTCCAGAGCCGTCCGGCCTCTCCGCAACTATTCGGGCGTTCTGAGCTGGGGAAGTGCAGTGACAGCTCAAGCTGTCGTTGCCACAGTGCCCCAGCCTCTGCCGCAGACGTTGAAGCGGAACCTTCGGCAGACCGGATTCCGCGAAGAGTCGAACGGCTGCGCGACTACGAGAGGTGTGATCGCAGAGATCCTGTCGCGCAGCACCCGACGTTCACGACGCAGCCCGCAGCTCGACTTCAGATTCATCCAGAACTCTTCCGCCGTGTTGAAGCCGATGCGAGCTACTAACTGCACCCAAATTCGTCGACTACCCGTCGCGACGCACGTACTCGGCACAGACATCGACGATCCGAACGGCCGCGGTGATCGCTTCAGCCACGTCTTGGTTCGTCGCTGTCGGTCGATCGTCGTCGGGATACTCAGTCGCGTTGCGCACTTGACGCACCCATTCAAACTCGCCCAACGCACTGTCGTTGACGAAGCCCGCTGCCGCGATCCCGGTCTTGCGATGAGCTCCGCCGACGGGTCGGACACGGAGTCCTTCGGCAGCAAGAGCCGCGACGAGCGATTTACGCACAATCGTGCGCGGCTGTGAACGCCATCGCGTGATCGTCGGTATCAGCAAGCAGCTCCGCCGTACGGATATGGCGTTCTGCGGTCACGACCACAGCCAGCGCATGCTCGCGATTCCGCTCCACACGCTCCAGTCTTCGGTTCACGAGCATCTGATTGACGATCTCAGGCAAGGATCTCACCGGACCTCACATCGACTAAGGGGCGTGACCGAATCGTCGAGACGAACGGCGACGGGTCCTCAGAGTTCCAGTCAACCGGTACGATACGCGTGATGTTCACGGGCAAGTCGAGCTTGTCACCTGCTTCGGCCGCAATCCCCGAGAGCGTCCTCCGCGGCGTCTCCCCCACGACGAGGACGTCTAAGTCGTTGGGAAACTCACCGCTTTCCCCGGACCGGCGCGCGGCCCAAGATCCGTAGATCAGCAGCTCCTCCACCCCGTCGATCCCGTCGAAGAGCTCACGCAAGACCGGCACCGGCCCGTAGGTCGCCGCGATCAGATCTCGCATCAGAGCGAACAATGGGTGGTCGGCATTCGCACTCACGAGACGGTTTCGCCCCTCATACCGGTCACGAAGCACGGCGGAGTCGACCAGTCGCCCCACTTCGCGGTGCACGACCGGGCCACTCGTGTCCGTGCGCCGCCCAAGCTCTGCCAGCGTAAACTCCCGCTCAGGGTGCCCGAGAGTCTCGGCCAGAATCGCCCCAACGGCATCCGAGCGCACGAAAGGCGTCAGCTGCGGTGCGATATTCTTCATAGAACACGAAGATATCTTCCACTTATAGGAAGAGTCAAGAGTGTGGGCACCACTCGATGAACCGGAACTCCACCGAGTTCCGGCACGGAACAACGTCTCAAACCACACGCTCGGCAAGCACGGGAGACCTCAGCGGAGGAACCGTGTCTCGATCACGCCCTGAATCTCTGGCGTACATGACGCACCAATAACATCCCTTGCGGTGATCCATCGAGCCGCGACGTGCTCGTCCGAGAGCTTCACAATACGATCGGCCAACGGCACTGGCACTGTGAGCTGTCGCGTCAGTCTCCCCGAAGCGGATCTATAGTCGAAGTGTTCAAGGAAGTCGCCATCGATCACCACAGACTCGAATCCGACTTCTTCGAGCAGTTCACGATCAAGCGCCGCTGTGAGTGACTCCCCGACCTCAACGCCACCAGAGGGCAGTTCATCGATCCCAGGCAGGAAGTCGTCCAGTTCGCTACGAGTGACGACCAGCACAGACCCATCTGAATGTATCACCGCGCCGACCACGAACTTCTCCACGCCGTCACGTTGTGCAGAATCGCGGAGCTCTTACACGAGGACAGTCACGCAACCTCCAACGGCGTGATCGCGGCAACCTTGTCGTGAAGGACACGGCGCTCAAGCCGAAGCTCGTAGTTCGACTGCAGATTCATCCAGAGCTCCTCGGACGTTCCGAAGTAGCGCGCCAGACGGATCGCCGTATCAGCGGTGATCCCCCGCTTGCCGTGCACGATCTCGTTGATCCGGCGCGGCGGCACGCCGATGGACACCGCGAGCTTGTTCTGAGTGATCCCGAAGCCCTCGATGAAGTCCTCCATCAGGATCTCTCCCGGGTGGATCGGCTCGATCAGGTCGGCCTCAGTGGTAGTCGACGAGTTCGACATCGTCCGCACCTCCCTCTCTCCAAACGAAGCAGATACGCCATTGCGCGTTGACGCGGATGCTGTGCTGCCCGCGTCGGTCGCCGACCAGACGCTCCAGGCGGTTGCCCGGCGGGACCCGGAGGTCCTCGACATCCTTCGCCGCATGGATCAGCTCGAGCTTCCGCATGGCCGCCCGCTGCACCGTCCGGTCGACGCGCTTGACGTACTGCTCATGCCAGATGCGCTCGGCGTCCTTGCTGCCGAACGATCTGATCACGAGAGCATTCTATAACGGAAACCGTCAATAACGCTAGACGTTAAACCTGAACTCAACCGAGTTCCGGTACGGAACAACCTCTGGGTTCTACAGGTCTTCCAGTCTCGGTGGGCGGTCATGCGGTATGTGGGGGCCGTCAAGTACGCCATCACCCCTTCCGGAACCCAGACCCGAGATGGCGTCAACGATGCCGGACCGAATCCGTTGTCCCCGGCAACGAATTACCGGTCAGTCCACTGCCCCCGACGCCGTCTCTTCGACGACGAGGACAACCTTGCCGTGCACCCCGCCGGCCTCAAGCCTGGCGTGAGCGTCACCTATGCGGTCGAGAGGATAGACCTCATCGACGATCGGCTGCAGGTGCCCGTCTTCCGCCAACCGAGCCACCTCACCGATGAGTGCAGCGGTCGGGTGCCCGAGGAAGAAGCGTATGCGGCGGCCACCGAAGATGCTCGACGCGGCGATACCGGCCAGGCTCCGCGCCTTGCGATCGACGTCGAATGACACTGCGACCATCCGTCCGCGGGGCGCGAGGTGTTTCCGCAGTTCCCACAGATCAGTTCCACGCGTATCGAACACCACGTCGAAGGTCCCGATGGCGTCGAGGGAGGTGCGATAGTCGATCACCTCATCTGCGCCGAGTCCTCGGACGAACTGTTCACTCGACTGGCTGGACAGCGCGGTGACGTGCGCACCGTACAGTCGGCCGAGCTGCACGGCGACACTGCCCACGCCGCCGGAGGCGCCGCGCACCAGCAGTCGTTCGCCGGCCCGCAGCCGGGCCTTGTCCCGGAGCCCGACGACTGCGGTCGCAGCCCCGGCCAGCACGCTGACCGCGTCTGTTGCGCTCCACCCCTCGGGCATCCGGGAAACTCGGCCTGAATCGATCGCCACCGCCTCTGCGGCCGCACCCACCGAGCCGCGCTCGTCGACGGTTCCCCACACCCGGTCCCCGATCGAGAACTCGGTGACGCCGGGCCCCAGCGCCAGAATCTCACCTGCAAAGTCGATGCCAACATACCTCGGCAGGCTTACCCGGGCGAGTGCACGCAATTTGCCCCGCCGCTGAGCGAGCTCGCCGCCGTTGACAGAACTGGCTTCCACCTTGACGAGAACCTGCCCTGCGCCCGCCGCCGGCATCGCGACCCGCATGACCTCCAGGACCTCGGGTCCGCCATAGCGGCGGAAGCCCGCTGCTGCCATCGTCATCGTGATCTCACACTCCCTGAGTCGTTCGTACCTTCCCGGGCAACGGTACCGCGGAAGTGGGCAGGCCTATCCGTTTTCCGGTAAAGTGGGAGTGTACTCCTGTTCGGTCTCTCACATCGGAGGTGGCGACTTGGTCGAGTCGATGAATCGAGCGGATGCGCGTCGAAACCGCGTTCGCATCATTAACGCAGCACGTGCGGCGTTCGCCGATCATGGGCTCGAGGTGTCGGCCGCCGCAGTCGCGCGCCACGCCGGTGTCGGAACGGCCACGCTGTACCGGCATTTTCCCACCCGCTCCGACCTGATCGACGCCGTGTTCGGCCACGAGATCGAACACTGCCTGGCCTTCCTCGCGGACGCCGCCAGAACCTCGGACCCGTGGCAAGGGCTCGGTAAGGCGCTCGACGCAGTCGTCGATCTGGAGCTGGCTGCGCCAGGCCTAGCGAGCATCATCACGACGAGCGACCGGTCCGCGCCGCTCCTCGAGCAATTTAACCGGCACGTGCTCCAGGATCTCGAACGCCTAGCCGAGCGGGTGCGCGGCACCAGCGAGGCTCGCCCCGATCTGACCAGCGGGGACATCGGCTTGCTTCTCACCGGCGTACGTGCCATCGCGGCAGGCGGTGGCCCTCAAATCCGCACCCGCTGCCGCAGGTTCATCACGCTCATCACCGAAGGCGTACGCCGTCACCGGTAGCCCATGCGCGGGCAGGCGCGACAGCCCACCGTCGGCCGCTCCCGGATCTCCCGGGTTCCCAACCAGGGACCTCTTCTACGATCCTCCCGGATCGCCTGGTGCACGGCATGATGGAGCGCGTTCGACATCCCTCGCCAGCGGGAATACGCCCATGGGTTCAGTTCGAGAAACGGAACTCGACCACGTTCAGGCACGTTCCAACCTCTGTCACCGGATCCGCACAGCTGGTTGCCCGGTGATGTCCGTGTGTACGTTCACGCCTCCGCAGATGTTCGCTGGATCAGCGTGATCAACGACTGCGCCAGAGACGACACCTGACTCGATTCACGATCCCAGTCGACCTGCCCCTCGCCTAGGTACTCGCGAGCGGCAGCAAGAAGCAGATCCGCCCCAGCGGGATCGACGCGCCTCGCCGCAACAGCTGCCGCCTGATCCTTGGCGACTATCGCTCCGGTCTCCACGGTATGAAGCGCACGCGCCAGCGTCAGAAGAACATTGCGCGGCTCGCCATCCAGATCGTCGACGAGCGCCGGCAGTGCAGCCAGTTGCGCGTCCTTCAGGAGCGCGAAGGGCACATCAGTGACCAGAGTGTCCAGCGCCGCCCCGTGCAGCACCCGGTGCGATGCCAAAGCTGTCGCCAGCAGGATCACCACATCCGGATCGCGCTCCGGCTCGGACACATAGCCCTGGACGAAGTCGCCCCTGAGCCACTCCCCGAACTGGAAGTCACGCCACGGCGCAGCGACCAACGGCTTGAGGTCAGCCGTGACCAAGCTCGTCACCTCAAGCGGGCGACGGTTCGCGACCTCCGGAAATACGTCGGCATGCCCCTTCCACCCCGAAAGCCCGAGCAAAGTGGATACCAACGATGCCCGCTCCTGAGACGTCAGTGCCCTGCGAGTCACCAGCAGCAGGTCGACATCACTCTCCGGGCCGAGCCCCGTCGTCGTACTGGAGCCATAGAGGTACACCCCGACGATCCCACCGGGATCGGCCGTGAGCACTCGGTCGAGTACCGTCTGGATCAGATCGTCCACATCAATGGAGACTACGCACCCGAAGCCCCGCGAGGCAACGCTTGTATTGTCCAACCGCGCACGCGGATCGCACAGGTTGAATCGAAGCTCACCCGCACGAGAGTTCGATCCAAACACCCTTCTGACCAGGGCCTTTATACATTGAACCTAAACTCAACTGCGTGCCCGTCCCGGCTCTCGACATCATCGACACATGACTGGATCAGGTCCAAATCCTCCCGTTGGCCCTCTGCGACCCGCCCGCTCCAACGGAGTCCATCAGCACTCGCTGCGGCGAAGAGGTTGAAGCCTGGTCCCTGACCGCCGTGACCAACGAGTGTCACCGGCTCGCCTTTGCTCATGATCCCGAGGCCGTATCCGGCATGGGGTGACAGTGGGTGCCGGGCCGGAGCGTTGACCGGGACCGATTGCATCATCAAGTGGGGAATATCGTCGCCAAGTTCGCCGCGCATGACCGCCGCGATTCCCCGGGCCGCTTCGTCAGGCTCAGCAGCGAACGTACCTGTGAATACCCATCCGGGATCGTAAGCACGAAGCTCTTCCCCGATTGACTCGTGCGTGCAGGCGCGCCAGTCGCCACGGGACGCGAAGGGGAAGGCCACAACACCGAGCGGCTGGAGTACTCGACGGGAGATTGCGGTGAAGAAGTCTGCGGATTCGTCGTACTCAAGAGCAAGTCGCAGCAGGGAGAAACCGATATTGGAGTACCGGAACCGGCCAGCACGATCAACGACTGCGCCTGCGATAACACGGTCGATCTCCCACGCATCGTCACGCGCTTCTACTGCTACGCGGTAATCCGCCCACCCGAAGTAGTCGTTGAGGCCCGAGGTGTGGCTCAGCAGGGCACGCACAGTCACCGGGCGAAGGGACTCCGGCAAAGCGGGAACCAGCTCACCAAGCTGCCCATCGACATCGAAGGAGCGAAGCACCGCGACAGCCGTGTAAGCCTTGGCAATGCTGTACACCGGAACAACGCTCACTTCTTTCCACCAGAGGTTAATCCGCTACGAAACTCCACCACGTCCCCATCGACCATGATGTAGTCCTTGCCTTCCATCCGGACCTTGCCGGCGGACTTCGCGGCAGCCATCGAACCGTTCGCATCAAGATCATCGAAGGACACGATTTCGGCCTTGATGAAGCCCTTCTGGAAGTCGGTGTGGATGACTCCGGCCGCCTCGGGGGCGGTGGCTCCCTTCGGAATCGTCCACGCACGGGATTCCTTGGGCCCGGCCGTCAGATAGGTCTGCAGACCCAGGGTATCGAAGCCGACTCGGGCGAGCTGATCGAGTCCGCTCTCTTCCTGGCCGGTCGATTCGAGCATCTCCCGGGCTTCCTCCTCGTCGAGTTCGGCGAGTTCGGACTCGAACTTCGCGTCGAGGAAGATGGCTTCGACGGGAGCCACCAGTGCCCGCATCTCATTCTTCTTGTCCTCATCGGCGAGCACCTCGTCGTCGACGTTGAACACGTAGAGGAAGGGCTTGACCGTCATCAGCTGCAGCTCACGCAGGGCGCTGACATCGAACTTGTCGGCCTGCATCGCCTGGTAGAGCGTCCGCCCGCCTTCGAGAATCTCGGTGGCGGCATCGATCGCAGTCAGCTGCTCAGCAGGAGCGCGCTTGCCCTTGACTTCCTTCTCGATCCTGGGCCGAGCCTTCTCCAATGTCTGGAGGTCGGCGAGGATGAGCTCGGTATTGATCGTATCGATGTCATCGGCGGGGCTGATCTTGCCGTCGACGTGGACGACATCGTCGTCGACGAATCCGCGGATGACCTGGCAGATCGCATCGGCTTCACGGATGTTGGCGAGGAACTGGTTGCCCAGGCCTTCCCCTTCGGAGGCGCCGCGCACGATTCCAGCGATATCGACGAAGTCGACGGTGGCATTGAGGATGCGTTCGGAGCCGAAGATCTCAGCCAGTCGCGTGAGTCGCTCGTCCGGCAGCGGGACCACGCCCACGTTCGGTTCGATCGTCGCGAACGGGTAGTTCGCCGCGAGAACTTGGTTCTTGGTCAGTGCGTTAAACATGGTCGACTTGCCAACATTGGGCAGTCCCACGATTCCAATAGTCAAAGCCACGGTATCCAAGTCTAGCCGTCGCCGAGGTGGTCCTCGAATTCTCGTGTCAGTGCCCTCTGTCACCCTGGGATCATGAATGCTTTCCCCGCATCCGCAGTCATCATCGTCTTCATCGTGGCGATCGTCCTCGCCGCCGTGCTCGGATTCCTCCTCGGCCGCAGTCTCACCCG
This sequence comes from Brevibacterium sediminis, assembly GCF_013623905.1. Lineage (GTDB taxonomy): Bacteria > Actinomycetota > Actinomycetes > Actinomycetales > Brevibacteriaceae > Brevibacterium > Brevibacterium sediminis. Next base: position 262,772 of record NZ_JABKDD010000001.1, on the reverse strand, counting down.
TTCCCGCTATCTCGAGAGACTCACTCGCGCCGAGACCACGTCACGCATCCTGTCCGAGCGCACCGAAGATCTCGAAGCCGATGCGCAGATGGCCGGTGAGATCACTGCCGCCATCGGGCCGTTGGCGGCAAGCGTGAAGAATCTGCAGGAGAACCTGCACTCCCAGGACCGCACGCAGATCGAACAGATCACCCGACTGAACTCCCAGATCGGGCACCTCAGCCAACAGAACCTCCGCCTCCAGGAATCGACTGGGTCACTGGCCAACGCTTTGAATTCGACGACCCACCGTGGAGACTGGGGCGAGGTCCAGCTCAAACGCATCGTCGAATATGCCGGCCTCCTCCCCCACGTCGACTTCGACACGCAGGTCAGCGCCGACCGGGACGGCAAGCGCCAGCGCCCCGATATGGTCGTCCATCTGCCCGGTGGCGGCACGATCGTCATCGATGCGAAGACACCGTTGTCGGCACGGATGAACAAGGACTCCGTCGAGGCGGCCGACTCCGGCACGGGCGGTCAGGACCATGCCCGCGCCCTGTTGCGCCATGTTGATGCCCTGGCGTCGAAGGAGTACTGGAAGGCGTTCGATGCCTCCCCCGACTTCGTCGTCTGCTTCGTGCCCACCGACGGTCTGCTCTCCGCGGCCGCGGCAAGCTACCCGAAGATGATCGATCATGCACTGGGCAAGAACGTCGTCCTCGCCTCACCAGCGACTCTGCTGGTGCTGTTGAAGACCGTGGCGCTCAACTGGCGGCAGGCGGATATGTCCACCTCGGCGGCCGAAGTGCTCCGACTCGGCACGGAACTCTACGAACGTATCGGCACCCTTGTCACCCACGTGTCACGGATGGGTGCCAGCCTGGACCGCTCGGTCGAGGACTACAACCGGTTCGTCTCCTCGCTGGAGTCGCGCTTCCTCGTCACCGCGCGAAAGTTCCCCTCGACGGGAATCGTCGCCGACGAGCTCGACGCCGTGGCCGAACTCGATACTCGTTCTCGCGGCATCAGCGCCGAGGAACTCAGTCGGCCGCGGGCCATGGACTTCGATGATCGTGGTCCGACTCATCTGCGCGGTCGGCAGACGGGGACAAGTTGAGAATCGACAGCGTTTGTCGACTCCGTTGAGTCGTGGAAGTCCCCGTCGCGTCACGCAGCGGAATTGCTCAGCTCAGCCGAGTTTGCGCAGTTCCTTCGGCAGCGAGAAGATGAGGTCCTCTTCGGCGGTGACGACCTCTTCGACGGTGCCGAATCCGTACTCGGCCAGCAGCTGCAGCACGTCTAGGACGAGGTTCTCCGGAACGCTCGCACCTGAGGTGACACCGACCGTGGCCACGTCGTGGAACCATGTCTCGTCGATCTCGCGGGCGAAGTCGACACGGTAGGCAGCCTTCGCCCCGTGTTCGAGAGCGACTTCGACGAGGCGAACGGAGTTCGAGGAGTTCGCCGACCCGACGACGATAACGAGGTCCGCGTCGGGCCCGACCTTCTTCACCGCGACCTGCCGGTTCTGTGTCGCGTAGCAGATGTCATCGCTGGGTGGATTCTGCAGGTGCGGGAAGCGCTCACGCAGGATCTCAACCGTTTCCATGGTCTCGTCCACGCTCAAGGTCGTCTGTGAGATCCACACCAGCTTCTCGGCATCGGGAACCTCGATGGTGCGGGCCTCTTCCGGGCTCTGCACCAGTGTGATGTGCTCCGGCGCCTCGCCCATGGTGCCTTCGACCTCTTCATGCCCGGCATGGCCGACGAGGAGGATGCGGAAGCCGTCCCGGGCGAACCGGATGGCTTCCTTGTGGACTTTCGTCACCAACGGGCATGTCGCATCGATCGTCGACAGCGAACGCTGGGCAGCCTCGGTGTGCACGGCCGGTGAGACTCCGTGAGCGGAGAACACGACCCGAGCACCTTCCGGGACTTCATCGGTGTCATCGACGAAGACGGCCCCGCGTTCGGACAGGGTCTCGACGACATGTCGGTTGTGCACGATCTCCTTGCGGACATAGATCGGTGCGCCGAAGTGTTCGAGGGCGCGCTCGACGGCGATGACAGCACGATCTACGCCGGCACAGTAGCCGCGCGGTGCGGCCAGCAGCACCCTCTTGTCTGCATTGACCGGAGTGCGGATCTCGCCAGGTGCCAGACGCCGGCGCGGAATGGTCGGGGCAGGTACTGAAACGACGCTCACCCGTTCAGTCTAAGCCGGAGGCATCGACTGCGGCCAGGAATGGGCTGTGTCGGTGGCGTTCGTTAGGCTTGGGATTCGGAAGGGGACTTAAATGGCGCAAAGAATTTCCGGCACTCCCGGCACGCTCGGTGAAACGGCCGAGCAGAAGGAGCTCGCCGCCACTGCAGCCGAGACCACAGCGGAGAATCCGTGGCCGCTGAGTCTGCTGTCTTCGAAGATGAAGTCCTATATCGACCGCATGTCGAGCGTGTGGATCGAAGGGCAGGTCGTCGAGCTCAACCATCGCGGCAAGGCCAGCTACCTGACCCTGCGCGACACCGATGTCGAGATGTCCTTGCCGGTCCAGATCTGGAAGAACGTCCTCGACCGCACCGGGGCTCCTCTGACCGAGGGCAGCCACGTCGTCGCCAATCTCAAAGCCGATTTCTGGACGAAGACCGGTCGGCTGACGATGCGGGCCAACGATATCCGCGCCGTCGGCCTCGGCGAACTCCTCGCCCGCCTCGAACGATTGAAGAAGCAGCTAGGCGCCGAGGGGCTCTTCGATCCCAACCGGAAGCTGCGCCTGCCGTTCCTGCCGAACCGGATCGGGCTGATCACCGGACGGGATTCGGATGCCCAGAAGGACGTCATCCGCAATGTGCATCTGCGCTGGCCTGCCGCCGAATTCGAAGTCCGCAACTGTGCCGTGCAGGGACCGGATGCCGTGCCGGGAGTGATGAAGAACCTCGCCGAACTCGACGCGGACCCGCAGATCGATGTCATCGTCATCGCCCGCGGCGGCGGCAGCATGGAAGACCTCCTGCCGTTCTCCAACGAAGCCCTCGTCCGTGCCGTCTCCGCCGCGCAGACACCGGTCGTCTCTGCGATCGGACACGAGGCGGACCGGCCCATCCTCGATGAGGTCGCTGACATGCGGGCATCAACACCCACGGATGCCGCAAAGAGGATCGTTCCGGATGTCGCCGAGGAAGGCATGAATCTGCTGCGTGCCCGCGCCGAGCTCGAAGCTGCCGTCAATCGCATCCTCGATCGAGAGCAGGAGATGCTCACCGCCGTGCGCTCACGGCCGGTGCTCGCCGAACCGCAGACGATGATCACCGCGCATGAGAACGAGCTGACGATGATCCGCCGCCGCAGTCTGCAGGCGACGAACGGACTGCTCATCCAGGCTCAGAACGAGATCCAGCATCTTCGTTCCCAAGCCAGGTCCCTCTCTCCCCTGCGGACGTTGGAGCGCGGCTACGCCGTGGTGCAGACCGACGACGGTCAGGCCGTTCGCAATGCCGCCGAAGTCGCCGCCGGCGACAGCGTCCATGTCCGGGTCGCTCGTGGTCGGTTCGACGCCGATATCACCGAGGTCACTCCGGAGTCCGACGATTCGACGACCGACGATTGACTACAACTCCACACTCTGTACACGTTTCACACACTCTGCGAAGGAGACACCGATGACCGAACCGACAACACAACAGGACCAGCCCGATATCAGCACGCTCAGCTACGAGCAGGCGCGCGAAGAACTCGTCATGACCGTCAAGCGTTTGGAGACCGGCAATCTGCCGCTCGAAGAGTCACTGCGGCTGTGGGAGCGTGGCGAGGCTCTGGCCGACCGGTGTCAGGCGTGGCTCGACGGAGCGCGGGAGCGCCTTGACAAGGCCCGTGAGGAGACCTCGGACGACACCGAATAGGTCTCCGGGTCAGCCGAAGTTCAGCCAGGGCCGCCGAGTTCACTTGAGTTCGGCGGCGACCTGATCGGCGAAGCTGTTGACGGTGTCCGGCGCAGCGGTGGCAGTCAGAACGACATACATATCGCCTTTGTGCGAGACCCAGTATTCTTTCGCCTCTTCAGTGCGGTAGATCTGGAAGTCGGCGCCGCCGACGGTCACCTTCTCGGCAGCGACAGCCTCGTCGGTCTTCCGCTTCGCCCAGTTCGCGCTGGCTTCGGCCTGTTCGATGCTCACCCATTGGTCGTCGGGGCCGATGAACGACATGTACCACGAGGTGTATTCGGAGTCGCCCACGCGGTCGAGGCTGGCTTCGTTCGACGTCCATCCGCGCGGGATCTGCGGAACGATGAGGTCGAAATCGGCGTTGCCCTGGGACTGCTCGGCGATCCCCTGATAGTCGACGACACGTTCTGAGTCGACTTCGGGCTGCGGGGCGAGGAACAGGATCCCGACGGCGACTGCGAGACAGGCGAGGATCGCGATGACCATATTGACCCAGTTCGAGTTCTTGCGCAGGAAGCGCATCTCTTCCCGGGACCCCGGCAGCATCACTCCGGACTCATCAGCCATGGACTCTCCCCTAGGACTCGGCGTCGCCTCGTCGACGACCGTTCGAGTACCCGTCTCGTCGGCAGCATTTCGGACATTCACACCGCCATTGTCCTCGGCTCGCGCGCGAAGGGCCAATTCCGGCCCGAGGACGTGACTGCGGCCACAAGCGGACACCGCTGTCGCGACCTCGATCACAGGGGTGGCACAATTGGAGGCATGAGTGACTCCAAAGAGCCTGTTGACGTGAAATCTCACCATGACCGAGGACGAGTTGATGAGGAGGCTCCGCCTGTCGCAGTGACCGACTCATGGTCACAGAAGGCTCAGGTCGAGTCGGATGCTCCCGACCGCAACTTGGCTCTGGAGCTCGTCCGAGTCACCGAGGCCGCAGCCATCGCCGCCGCCCCCTGGGTCGGCCGCGGCGACAAGAACGCAGCCGACGGAGCAGCCGTGGCCGCGATGCGCAATGTCATCTCCACCGTCCGCATGGCCGGCACCGTCGTCATCGGCGAAGGTGAGAAGGACGAAGCTCCGATGCTCTTCAACGGCGAGCAGGTCGGCGACGGCGGAGGACCGCACTGCGATGTTGCTGTCGACCCGATCGATGGCACTCGCCTGACCGCTCTGGGCATGCCCAATGCGATCTCGGTCATGGCTGTGACCGAAGACGGTGCGATGTATGACCCCTCGGCCGTGTTCTACATGGAGAAGCTCGTCACCGGCCCCGATGCCGCTGATGCCGTCGACATGCGTCTGCCGATCGCTGAGAACATCCGCCGCGTTGCCAAGGCGAAGGGAACGAAAGATCCCGCCTCGGTGACGGTGATGATCCTCGACCGCCCCCGCCACCAGCAGATGATCGATGAGATCCGCGCCGCCGGAGCTCGCATCCAGCTCATCACCGATGGCGACGTCGCTGGAGCCATCGCCGCCTGTCGTCCCGGAACCGGCGTCGACATGCTCATGGGCATCGGCGGTACCCCCGAAGGCATCATCACCGCCTGCGCCATCAAAGCACTCGGCGGAGTCATCCAGGGCCGTCTGTGGCCGCAGGACGACACAGAGCGCGAGGCCGCTGCCAAGGCCGGTCTCGACATCAATCAGGTGCTCAACACCGATGACCTCGTCACCGGTGACAACAGCTACTTCGTCGCCACAGGCATCACGAACGGCGACCTGCTCGACGGAGTGAAGTTCCAGGGTGGCCACGTCACCACGCATTCCCTGGTGATGAGGTCGAAGTCGGGGACCGTCCGGCAGGTCTTCGCCGAGCACCAGGCCGCGAAGACCCACTCCTACGTGGAGGCCGCCGAAGAAGCCGCACGCCGCGGATTGGTCTGACCTCCAATCGCACCCGGTCCCGGGCGCGATGCACACAACTCGGAAGCAGGTGCGAAAGCAATGCCCAATCAGGCGTGGAAGCGACTCCTCGAGGGAAACCAGCGTTTCGTCGACGATGTCCCTCAGCACCCCAACCAGGACACGGCGCGACGTGAGTCACTGTCGGGCAGCCAGACCCCGTTCGTCACTCTCTTCGGCTGCTCGGATTCCCGAGTCGCCGCAGAGATGATCTTCGATGTCGGCCTCGGTGACATGTTCGTCGTGCGCAATGCCGGACAGGTCGTCGACCCGGTCACCTTGGGCTCGCTCGAATACGGAGTCGAGATGCTCGGCACTCCCCTGCTCGTCGTGCTCGGCCACGACAGCTGCGGGGCCGTGACCGCGGCATACAACGCCTACGACTCGGGTGAGACTCCCCCGGGATTCATCTCCGACGTCGTCGCCCGCATCCTGCCGACGGTGGCCCGGGCGCGCAAGAACGGGCGCACCACCATCAACGAGACCGTCGGGCAGAACACCATGGACACGGTCGACAAGATCATGCAGCTGTCCACGATCATCAAGACCGCCGTCGAAGAGGGCCGACTCATCATCGTCGGACTCACCTACCAACTCCACGACGGCCACACCACGGTCGTCGCCCAGTACGGAGGCGACGAGGCCGCGGTCTCCACCTATGCTTCCTGAGCGACCGGCCACCTCGGTGGACAGCCGTTCAGTCTCCCAACGAGCCTGAGCTCCGCAATCATTTCCCAGGCACCCAACGGAAAGGACAACAATGACCGAAGAATTTCGCATCGAACACGACACCATGGGTGAGGTCAAAGTCCCCAAGGACGCCCTCTACAGCGCACAGACCCAGCGTGCCGTCGAGAACTTCCCGATCTCGGGCAAGACCCTCGAATCCGCTCACATCGCCGCACTGGCTCAGGTGAAGAAGGCCGCTGCGAAGGCCAACGCCGAACTCGGCGTGCTTGACGAGGCCCGCGCCACAGCCATCCAGAACGCCGCCGACCGGGTCATCGCAGGCGAATTCGACGCCCACTTCCCGATCGACGTGTTCCAGACCGGCTCGGGAACCTCGTCGAACATGAACACCAACGAGGTCCTTGCCTCGTTGGCGACCAAGGCGCTCGAAGCCGACGGAATCAACGTCCACCCGAACGACCACGTCAACGCCTCGCAGTCGTCGAACGACGTCTTCCCCACCTCGGTGCACCTGGCAGTGACCAAGGCCCTGGTCAACACCCTCATCCCGGCCATGGACACCCTGGCGACTTCGCTGGAGAAGAAGGCGAAGGAGTTCTCCTCGATCGTCAAGTCCGGACGCACCCACCTCATGGATGCCACTCCGGTGACTCTCGGTCAGGAGTTCGGCGGCTACGCAGCTCAGGTCCGTTACGGAATCGAGCGCATCGAGGCTTCCCTGCCGCGCGTGGCAGAGGTCCCGCAGGGCGGAACCGCTGTGGGCACCGGCATCAACACCCCCGACGGCTTCTCCTCCCGCGTGGTCGAGATCCTCGCCGAGGAAACCGGACTGCCGATCACCGAGGCTCGCAACCACTTCGAGGCCCAGGCCAACCGCGACGGACTCGTCGAGGCCTCCGGTCAGCTGCGGACCATCGCCTACGGCTACATGAAGATCTGCAACGACCTGCGCTGGATGGGTTCGGGACCGAACACCGGCCTCGGCGAGATCGCCATCCCCGACCTGCAGCCCGGTTCGTCGATCATGCCCGGCAAGGTCAACCCGGTCATCTGCGAGGCCACCATTCAGGTCGCCGCACAGGTCATCGGCAATGACACCTCCGTGTCGCTGTCGTCGACCAACGGCGCGTTCGAGCTCAACGTCGGCATCCCCGTCATGGCCTCGAACCTGCTCGAGTCGATCCGCCTGCTCGCGAACGCCTCGACCGTCATGGCCGAGAAGATGATCGACGGACTCACCGCCAACGAGGAGCGCGCCCGCTTCCTCGCCGAGGCGAGCCCCTCCATCGTCACCCCGCTGAACAAGGTCATCGGCTACGAGGCGGCCGCGAAGATCGCGAAGCACGCCGTGGCTGAGAAGATGACTGTCAAGGAAGCGACGATCGCGCTCGGCTTCGTCGAGAACGGCTCCATCACCGAGGCGGACCTCGACAAGGCCCTCGACGTCACCACCATGATCGGCAGCTACAAGTAAGCCTCTGATCTGACAGAACGAAACGGCGCCCGGACGGATACCGTCCAGGCGCCGTTTCGTGTCGGCGGCCGCTCAGCGTCCCGTCGACCGCTCACCGAACATCGCGAGACATCGGCGGTAACGTGAGCGGTCGGCGACCGGAGCAGAGGCTCAGGACCGGAACGGGTCGAATTCCTCGAGCACATCGGTGACCAGGGCGGCGATCTCCGACCGCTCCGACCGCGTCAGCGTGACATGCGCGAACAGTTCGTGGCCCTTGAGCTTCTCGATCACCGCGGCGACTCCGTCGTGCCTGCCCACTCGCAGGTTGTCGCGCTGGGCGACATCGTGGGTGAGCACCACCTTCGAGTTCATTCCGATGCGTGAGAGCACGGTCAGCAGAACATTGCGCTCCAACGACTGCGCTTCATCGACGATGACGAATGCATCGTGGAGGGACCGTCCCCGGATGTGGGTGAGCGGAAGCACCTCGAGGATCTCCCTGTTGACCACCTCGTCGATGACGTTCTTGCTCACCAGCGCACTGAGGGTGTCGAATACGGCCTCCGCCCAGGGGTTCATCTTCTCACCTTCGCTGCCGGGCAGGTAGCCGAGGTTCTGTCCGCCCACTGCGTAGAGGGGACGGAAGACCATGATCTTCGAGTGCTTGTTCTCCTCGAGCACCTTCTGCAGGCCCGCCATGAGGGCCAGCGCGGACTTCCCCGTTCCGGCTCGCCCTCCCATCGACACGATCCCCAGGGCGTCGTCGAGCAGCATGTCGATGGCGATCCGCTGTTCTGCCGACCGTCCGTGGACGCCGAAGATGTCACGATCCCCGCGCACCATCGACACTCGGTTGCCGCTGCGCACACGTCCCAGTCCGGATCCGCGCGGTGAGGTGATGACGACCCCGGTGTTGACCACCTCGTCGGAGACATCCTCGGTGACGACCGACCCCGAATCGTAGAACTCGCTCATCTGCTCGTCGTCGAGGCCGAGCTCGCTCATCCCGGTGAACCCGGAGTCGACGGCAAGCTCCGCCAGATACTCCTCAGCGTGCAGACCCAGGGCCGAAGCTTTCACTCGCATCGGCACGTCCTTGGTCACGACGACCACGTCACAGCCTTCGGCAGAGAGGTTGCGGGCCACGGCCAGGATGCGGGTGTCGTTCTCCGTCCGGTCGAAGCCGACCGGCATCGTGGAGGCGTCGATGTGGTTGAGCTCGACCCGCAGCGTTCCGCCTGCGTCACCGACGGGAATGGGCTGATCCAACCGGTCGTAGTCGGAACGGAAGTCGTCGAGGATGTGGAGGGCTTTGCGTGCGGTGAATCCGAGTTCGGGATGATTGCGTTTGCCCTCGAGTTCGGAGACGACGATGAGCGGGATGACGACGTGGTGTTCGGCGAAGCGCAGAAGCGCTCCGGGATCCGACAGCAGCACCGAGGTGTCGAGAACGTAGGTGTGGACTTTTTCAGCCATGAGGACCTCTGAGGCGTGAGTTCCGCCGAGATCCGGTTCTGACATCCCCCGATCTCGGGTTGGTGTCGACCAACTACAGCCAACCTAACCCGGTTCGCCCCCGCAGGCGGTAGCGGCACGCGTGCTCGGGCAAGTCAGGGTCATGAACTTCGAGTGAATGCGGGATTCCCCCGTCAGAAGGCCGGCAGGTCTCGCCGGCGGCGGGCACAGCCTATTTGCCGAAGCGCCGCTGCCGCAGACCGTAGTCGCGCACGGCTCGGAGGAAGTCCGTACGGCGGAAGTCCGGCCAATAGGCTTCGCAGAAATAGAACTCCGAATAGGCGCTCTGCCACATGAGGAAGCCGGAGAGTCGCTGCTCTCCCGAGGAGCGGATGATGAGGTCGGGATCGGGTTGGCCCTTGGTGTAGAGGTGTTCGCCGATCTGCTCCGGCGACAGTTCGGAGATGATCGACTCCAGGTCCATGCCGTCGTCGGTCCGTGTGCGCAGCAGGGACTTCACAGCATTGACGATCTCCTGCCGACCGCCGTAGCCGACGGCGACGTTGACGCGCATTCCACAGTTCTCGGTCGTCGACACCGCTTCGAGGCGGGCACGCAGATCCGAGGGAACGATGTCGAGATCACCGACGAGCTGGACGCCGACGCCGTCGAGTGCCGCGATCTTCTCCACCAGGTCCGAGATGATCTCGATGAGGATCGAAACCTCTTCTGCCGAGCGGGCGAGGTTCTCTTTGGACAGAACGTAGAGAGTGACGATCTCCACATCGATCTCGTGGCACCAGCCGAGGAACTCGACGATCTTCGCCGCTCCGGCGCGGTGACCGTCAGCGGTCGTCGCACCGAACTCCTTGGCCCACCTGCGGTTGCCGTCGGTGATGACTCCGACGTGACGTGGAACCGGAACCGACTTGTCGAGCTCACGTTTGAGCCGTCGCTCGTACAGCCGATAGAGCAGGTTCACGGGTCGCGCCACAGCTGTCCTCTTCCACATGGGTCGTCGGTCGGTTCGAATACTGTACAGACTACTAGCCGATGATGCTGAATGAGGCCTCAGGTCCGCTGGCTACCATGGAGCTATGAATGCTTCGCTCACCGATTCCTCTCCGGTCGTTCCCGACGGCGCCGGGCCGGTCGGTTCAGCGGGCGCGGATGACGTTCCGCCCGCCGATGACCACCGCATCGCCCGTCGCCGCTCAGCACTGCGCGCCGAACTGACGAAGTTGGCGGGTCAGGTCAAGCCGAAGCTGCGCGGTTGGTTCCACGCCGGGGCGTTCCCTCTGGCGATGATCGGCGGCCTGGCTTTGGTGATCATCTCCCCGACCATCGAGTCGCGCATCGCCGCCGCGATCTTCGCCGTCACCGGCATGCTGCTCTTCGGCACCTCCGCCGTCTATCACCGAGGCCGCTGGCGCACCCGCGTCCGCCTCGTCCTGCGGCGGCTCGACCACGCGAATATCTTCCTCATCACCGCCGGTACGTACACACCGCTGGCAGTGCTGATGCTCCGCACCGACCAGGCAGTCCTCCTGCTGTCCGTGCTGTGGGGTGCCGCCGCACTCGGCGCTGCCTTCCGTACGATCTTCACCACCGCACCGAGGTGGCTCTTCGTCCCGATCTACGTCGGGTTCGGCGTCGCCGGAGTCGGGTACATTCCCCAGATCTGGGCCACGAACTTCCCCGTCGGACTCCTCGTCGTCCTCGGCGGCGTGTGCTACATCGCCGGCGCGGTGATCTACGGGATCAAGCGCCCGAACCCCTCACCGAAGTGGCTCGGCTTCCATGAGATCTTCCACATCTTCACGATCCTCGGCTACGGCTGCCACCTCGCCGCACTCATCATCGCCGCCGTCGCAGCCTACTGAACTCCAATCGACTGAGTCCGCACGGACGCACACGGCGCGATCACCGATCGGTGATCGCGCCGTTGTCTGTGTGCGCAGGACCTCAAAGCCTCAGAGCTCAGGCTCGTTCATTGCGTTCGTCGGTGGATTCGGAGGAATCGATCGGCTCCTCCGCCGAGCCGCCTCGGCGATCTGCATCGGATGGTCCGGTATCGGCGGACGCGTCGGAGTCGCTGTCAGCGGTCTCCGGTTCGGGTGCCTCCGGCCCTGAGAGCTTCGACTGGTTGGGCACCACATGCCTGCGCAGCGGGATCGGATAGGCATCGCTGGCGCCCGAGTGCGCCCGCACCCGACGGACACGGCGCAGGGCGTCCCTGATGAGGAAGATCGTCAGGACGACGATGGCGAGGGTGGCCAGGAAGCCGACGGTTCCGGGCGTCACCAGATCCGGGTCCGGTGTGCCTCCGTCCGGAGTCGGGGCTGGAGAGGACGCGAAGATCATGCGCGGGTGTCGCTTTCGGTCGGGACGGCGGAATCAGCGTCGAGGTCGTCGGCAGCCGGCGAGTCCGGGAGCATCCCCTCGGCGGGAACGCGACGACCGTCATCGAAGGTCACTGCGGCGAACAGGTCGGTCTCCTGGAAATCCAGTTCCCGGTTCAGCGGCTCACGGTCGGTGAGGTCGAGAGCCAGCTCGAACTCTTCGGTCGGCCAATACGTACGAGCAGCCTTGCGCGACGCGGAGAAGAAACCGCCTTCGGGGTCGATCTGAGTGGCGTGGGAGAGCAGCGCGCGATCGCGGGCGGAGAAGAACTCGGAGCAGGAGATGCGGGTACTCAGCCAGTTGTGGCGCTGGTTGTCACGCTTCTTGAAATCCTCGAGGTGGTCGGCGAACGGGGACTTGAGTCCCGCCTCGAGCATCTTCTCGTGGATCGTGATCCACTTCTTCGCCGACAGGTCCTGGTTGAAGTAGATCTTCTGCACCTGCCACGGTTCGCCGAGCTCGGGATGCGAGGTCGCATCTGCGGCGGCTTCGACGGCGGCCATGGTCACAGCGTGGTTCTTGATGTGGTCGGGGTGAGGATATCCGCCGAGCTCGTCGTAGGTGGTCACCACCTGAGGACGGAAGGTGCGGATGATGTGCACGAGGGGAAGCATCGCCACCTCGTCGGGAACCCGATAGAAGCATCCGGGAGGAGTCTGGTTGTCGAAATCGCCGTCGGGCAGTCCCGAGTCGACGTGACCGACCCAGACATGTTCGGCGCCGAGGGCTGCGGCAGCGGTCGCCATCTCCTCTCGACGGAGACCGGCGATGTCGCGGCTGGCCTTCGGACTCTGCAGGAGAGCGGGATTGAGGATATCGCCGGCCTCGCCACCGGTCATGGTGGCGATGAGCACCCGGGCACCCAGTGAAGCGTACTTCGCGCTCGTTGCCGCACCCTTGGAGGATTCGTCGTCGGGGTGGGCATGGACGGCCAACAGGCGCAGTCCATGGTACGGAAGCGAAGTCATATCCTAAATGTCCCTTTCGATTCAGCCTGGTGGCCACCTGCTGCCGGCGCTGCGGCTGACATGATCGCCGGCAGAGGATCGACTACTCTAGATTAGTGCGCGAAGTACTTAAAGAGGAATTCAATGACTGAGGTAACAGTGGCACCACCACTGCATGATGATCGCTACGGCCGGACCAGCAGACCCAAGCGAGAGCTGAGTCGTCCGGCGAAGATCATCGCCGTCATCGTCCTCGCCGTGGTGGTCGCCGTCATCGCTGTCTGGGCATTCCGCCCGCAGACGAATCCCACAACACCGCGCACTCTTGACTATTCGGTTGTCGACGATTCTTCAACGCGCGTCAGCGTCGGAATATTTCCTGATCAGAAACGCGACGTGCACTGCATCGTCCAGGCCACGAATGAGCAGGAAGCGATCGTCGGATTCACCGAGGTGACCGTTCCCGCCGATCCGAACGCCGATCCGAATTCGCCGAAGCGCATCGACGTGGACCTGGCCACAACTCAGCTGGCCGCCTCCGGCCACGTGGACTCCTGCTGGTTCGAATAGGCCGAACCTTCGACCGCTTCGACCGCCTGGTGGAAGCACAGGAACCCGGTCGCACGAGTCTCTTCGAATAGTTCTCGCACGGGAACGCATCTTGCGGTCGCGAACCTCCGACTCACGGCCGGGGACGTGATCGAACTCATCGTTTTTCTCCGCAGATGCGTTACACTGTAGTTTCATTCAACTTCCGGGCGTGCCCATACGCCCGGTTTTTTCGTTGCCTGACACGCCCGTCAGTGCACCGACCGAAGAAGGAGAAGTCATGACCGAGGAAGTCACCCAGGAAGAGACATGGTTGACCCAGGAAGCCTTTGACCGCCTGTCGAAGGAACTCGAGCATCTCTCCGGACCGGGTCGTGCAGAGATTGCTGAGAAGATCGAAGCCGCCCGCGACGAGGGTGACTTGAAGGAGAACAGCGGTTATCACGCTGCGCGTGATGAGCAGGGCAAACAGGAAGCACGCATCCGCCAACTCGAGGTGCTGCTGCGGAACGCGAAGGTCGGCTCCAGCGACAGCGACGGCAAGACCGTGGCACCCGGAACCGTCGTGACCGCCAGCGTTGCCGGCAACTCCATGCGATTCCTGCTGGGCAACCGCGAGATCGCCGGAGACTCCGATATCGACGTCTTCTCGGAGAAGTCGCCGCTCGGAGCGGCTGTCCTCGGCGTCAAGGCCGGAGACAAGACCTCATACGAGGCTCCGAACGGCAAGACCATCGAGGTCAAGGTCGATTCCGTCGAAGCCTTCACCGGCTGATCGAGACCGAATAGAGAAGTGGGCGGGTGCGATCGCACCCGCCCACTTCTCTATTCATTCCGGTTCAGGCGCGTCCTGCCGGACCCCGATTCAGACGAGTCCTGCCGGGTCGTCTGGTCCGAGCCTCAGGCATCGGGGCCCTTCTTCGGCCGTCCGGGTTCGGCCGAACCGGTCTCACCCGACGTGGTCGGACCGGTTGATCCGGTTTCCGTCGAATCGGTCTGTCCGGAACCTGATGCACGTTCGTCTTCCGCGGACTCGTGGACGGCATCGGTGAGCCTTTCCTTCGCCGTCTCGAGGACTGCCGTGGCCTCGCGTTCGTCCGGGTCACGCTCGGCGTCGTCCTCCGCTTCGTCTTCGTCCGAATCACCGGCGTTCGTACGCACGATATAGCTGACGACGCTGTTGAGCACGGCAACCAAGGGAACGGCGAAGAGAGCGCCGACGATGCCGAAGAGGAAGCCGCCTCCGGTGACTGCGAGGATCACAGCCAGCGGATGGACCGACACTGCCTTGCCCATGAGGAACGGCTGCAGCACCTGGCTTTCGATCTGCTGGACGGCAATGACAACCGCGAGCATGATGACGGCACTGACCAGACCGTTCGAGACCAGAGCCACGAGCACGGCGACCGCACCGGAGGCGATGGCTCCGACGACGGGGACGAACGAGGTGAGGAAGACGAGCACGGTCATGGGGATGACCAGCGGGATCCCGAGGAACGCAGCGCCGATGCCGATGCCGATCGCATCGACGGCGGCGACGAGGATCTGGACCCTCACGTACTGCACGAGGGTCGTCCACCCCTTCAGAGCGGCACCCGTGGCGACGGGACGGGCCGGGACCGGCAGCAGGTTCATCACCCACCTGAAGATGTTCTGCCCGTCGTAGAGGAAGAAGAACGTCGCGAACAGGCAGACGGCCATACCGGTGAGGAAGGTGCCCACCGAGGAGGTGGCCTCCAGGGCGCCGCCGAGAAGCTGGCTGCTGTTGTTCTGGAAGAAGTTCGTCGCGGTTTTGATGGCGTCGTCGATATAGCTCGAGATCGTCGTTGCGTCGATGCCGAAGGGGCTCGAAGCCAGCCATCCGCTGATCCCGGACACACCGGCGATGACCTGTTTGACGAGGTCGGGCATGCCGGAATAGATCTGCTGACCGACGAGGCCGAAGAGTCCGAGCACGACGACGATGAACCCGATGAAGGAGATCGCGGCGGCCCCTCCTCGAGGCACGCCCTTCTTCTTCAGCCATCCGGTCAGGGGCGCGAGCAGCGCTGCCAACAGCAGAGCAATGAGCACGGGCAGCACGACGCTGGAGATCTTCGACAGGAGCCACAGCGCCACACCGATCGCCACGAGCACGACGATCGACCGCCACGACCATGCGGCAGCTAGCTTAAGACCGGGAGCCACATACGGTTTGGCCTCGGCTTCGATTCGGCTGAGTGCGATCTCCTCGGGACTGACTGCCTGCGATGGGGTTGCTTCGGGTTCGGACGAGGAGTGAGAGGAGCCGCGTCCGCGCCGGAACGCCTCCCATGCTCCTCGGAGTCGGTTCGGAGGATGCTGCTGATCGTTTTCGCTCATGACTCAACAATAGTTGTTGATGCAGTGACAAAGGTGCAATGATGACGCCGGAGGAGGGAAATCAGTGGGAAGACGCTTGATCTACACGCTGGCGACCATGGGGGCGACCGTCGTCGGCGCCGGCGCCTCGGCGGCGGGACTGCTCCGCCACCAGGCCGGATCGCTGCGCCGTTCCTTCGACGACGACAAGAACCGTCGCTTCTCCACCTTCACCGAGGCGATCGCCGCCCCACGTGACAACGACGATGACGACTCCGCCGCTCTTGCCATCATCGGCGACTCCTGGCTGTGCGGGGTCGACGTCGACCCGGAGCAGGCGCCCCCGACCCTCATCGGGAGAGGCCTGGCGCGGATGCTCGGCACCACCGTCCGGGTCCAGACAACCGCACGCCCCTCGGCACTGTCGGATGATCTGCACCGACAGGTCGACGAAGTCCTGCGCTCGCCGTGGCTCTCCCGCCAGCTCTCGGACCGCTGGAGCGACGACCGCCGGTTCGCGATAGTCTCGATCGGCACCGGCGACATCATCCACCCGATCCAGGCGACCATCGGCGTACCCGTGCTCAACCAGGCCATCAACCGGCTCCAACGCGAGGGCCGCTACACCGTGTTCGTTCTCGTCTGCCCCAATCTCGGCGGTCTGCCGGGGCTGCGCGATCCTCTCAAGACGTCGCTGCGCCGAACCTCGCGGGTCCTCGCCGGCTCTCAATGGCTGGCCGCCCTGGCCGCGCGTGCGGTTCCACTGCGGTCGACGGGATCGCTGAGCGGAACGACACGCCGGTCTCTGCTCAACGACTCGGGCCGATTCCCCAGCGAACTCGGCTATGCGCAACTGTCCTCGACGCTGCTGGCCGCAATCGCCGAACGCATCGATGCACCGGTCGTCGTCGACCGCAGCCTCGACATCCCCGAGAAGGGCGAAACCGCCCGCCGACACGAACTGGTCCCCGGCGCCGAGGCGCAATCTGCTGCTCAGAACGATTCGGATATCGAGGCGCAGACCGGCGCCGAGGCGCAGCCAGATGCCGAAAAAACAGCAGTGACAGAAGACGCCAGCCCCGAACCGGTCCCGAATCGTTCGGAAGCAGCCTCGTGATCCCCGTCGTCCTCGCCTCCCAATCTCCTTCACGTCGCCAGATCCTCCGGGACGGCGGGATCGACCCGGTCATCATCGTCTCCGAGGTCGACGAACGTGCCATCGAGGACGATTTCACCGGCTCCGTCGGCGAACTCACCACAGCGTTGTCGGAGGCGAAGGCGCGTGCGGTCATCGACCGGATCATCGCGTCCGCTCCCCCGACACTTGACGGCGCGGACACCGTGGTCGTCATCGCCGGGGATTCCCTGCTCGAATTCGACGGACAGGCCATCGGCAAACCGGGAACGGCCGATCGCACTCGCAACGTGTGGTCGGCGATCGCCGGTCAGTGGACACAGCTGCATTCGGGCCATACGGTCGCAGTGCTCACGCGGGCGCAGCAGTCGAACGGCGCAGTCGGGCGAGCGGGAGACGATGTCCGCAGTGACGGCCCCGACAGTGCTGATCGAACCGGCTCGGCGCCCTTCGAACTCGGCGCTCTGCGCTCGCAGCGGTCGGCCACCTCGGTGCTCATCGGCTCACCCAGCACGGAGGAGCTCGAGGCGTACATCGCCACCGAAGAGCCCTTCCACGTGGCCGGGGCGCTGACGATCGACGGCTATGGTGGGGCCTTCGTCGACCGGCTCGACGGCGACCACCTCACCGTGCTCGGCCTCAGCCTGCCCGTCGTGCGCGAATTGGTCACCGACATGGGGCTGTTCTGGCCCGATCTGTGGACTCTCAAGCGGTAGACTCGACCCTGGTCCGGTGACACGCCCGAGGACATTGAAGTTCTCGTCCCAGTTTTTTATCGCTGTCCTACAAACCCTTGGTGCTGCTCTCTAAATTGTTCTGTGATCGTACAAAGGAGCACCATGACCACAGTCCTCTCCGACTCCACGACCTCGGTACTGAGCACCACTGTTCCGACCGGGGCCGTCCGCCGAGTCCTCATCGCCAACCGCGGTGAGATCGCTCTGCGCATCATCCGGGCCGCCCACGACCTCGGTATCAAGGCCGTCGCCGTGTACACCCGCGCCGATTCCGATGCCGACTTCGTCGAACTCGCCGACGACGCGTGGCTGCTGGACGGTTCCGGAGCCGGGGAGACGTATCTCGACATCGAGAAGATCCTCGCCTTGGCAAAGCGCTCCGGCGCCGATGCCGTCCACCCCGGTTACGGCTACATGGCCGAGAACGCGCAGTTCGCGCAGGCCGTCATCGATGCCGGGCTGATCTGGGTCGGTCCTCCCCCGGCGGCGATCAAACTCCTCGGTGACAAGTCCGGAGCCCGTGCCGTCGCCGAAGCCGTCGACGCTCCCGTCGCTCCCGGTTCCGACGGCGCCGTAGCCGATCTGACAGAAGCCGCCGAAGTGGCCGGCCGGATCGGGTTCCCCGTCGTCGTCAAGGCCGTCCACGGCGGAGGCGGGCGTGGCTTCCGCGCCTGCGCCGCTGCCGAAGACCTCGAAGCCGCCTATACTGCAGCGACCCGCGAGGCACAGAGTGCCTTCGGGCGCGGTGAGTGCCTCATCGAGAAGCAGATCGTGCGCCCCCGTCACCTCGAGACCCAGTGCCTGGCCGATGCCCACGGCAACGTGCGGATCGTGTCCACGCGTGACTGCACTCTGCAGCGCCGCAACCAGAAGATCATCGAGGAAGCACCCGCTCCGTTCCTCACCGCCGAACAGGAGCGCATCGTCTCCGAAGCCTCGGCACGCCTGCTCGCCCACGTCGGCTACGTCGGCGCCGCGACGTGTGAGTTCCTCCTCGGCGAGGACGGCACGATCATCTTCATGGAAGCCAACGCGCGCATCCAGGTCGAGCACACCGTCACCGAGGAGGTCACCGGAGTCGACCTCGTCGGTTGGCAGGTGCGCATCGCTTCGGGCGAGGCGCTGCCCGACGAATTCCCCGCCGTGCGCGGACACTCCTTCCAGTTCCGCATCAACGCCGAAGACCCCACGACGTTCTTCCCCGCCACCGGCGCAGTGAAGAACTACCGTGCGCCTTCGGGTCCCGGAGTGCGTCTGGATTCCGGCATCGGCGAAGCCAGCGTCGTCGGCACGGACTTCGACCCGATGCTGGCCAAGCTCGTCGTCACCGGCGCCACCCGTGACGAGGCCCTGGCACGAGCACGCCGGGCCCTGTCCGAATACCGCATCGAGGGCGTCTCGACGCTGCTGCCGCTGCATCGGGTGCTCGTGAACGAACAGGCCTTCGCGACCGATTTCAAGGTCTGGACCAACTGGCTCGAAACCGCTTTCGTCAATCCGCTTGTCGATCCACAGCTAGGAGAACAGATGAATACTGCAACCGACAGCTTCAGCGTTGTGGTCGAGGTCGATGGCCGCCGCATGACCGTTTCGGTCCCCAAGGACGTCATCTCGGACCTCGGTCATGTTCCCAGCCCCAGCGTGCCGCGGCGCAAGCGCGGGCTGAGCAGCCGCAAGGGTGCGAAGATCGCCGACGACTCGAATGCGCTCAACGCTCCCATGCAGGGCACCATCGTCTCCGTCTCCGTCAACCCCGGTGACACCGTCGAAGCCGGTGACACCCTCGCCGTCATCGAGGCCATGAAGATGGAACAGCCGCTCAAGGCCGGCCACTCCGGCACCGTCTCCGAGGTGCTCGTCGGCGCAGGCGCCTCGGTGAAGTCCGGTGAGGCGATCATCCGCTTCGCCGCCTGAGCCGCTCCCGCTCCTGCCTCCGTTCGCTCCGGCCTGCGGTCAGGAGTCACGAACACAGAAGTCCCTGCCCGGATCACCGTCGAAGATCGGTGATCCGGGCAGTGATGTATTCGGATTCGGCATCGTTGCCGGGACATTCCAGACCCGCGGCATAGGCGTCCTCGGCCTCCGCCGTACGACCGAGTTCGTCGAGGGTGATCGCCCGTGCGATGTGGAAGGGCCGGTAACGCAGCAGCTGCGGATCGTGGGCCAGTTCATCGAGTGTGCTCATGGCCGCTTCGGGACCCGAGACCTGCCCGAGGGCGATCGCGGTGTTGAGAGCGACGACCGGCGACGGATCGAGGCCGGACAGCATCCGATAGAGCACGAGGATCTGCTTCCAGTCCGTGTCGGCGAATCGCGCGGCGTCGGCGTGAAGGGCGGCGATCGCCGCCTGGATGGTGAATGCCCCGGCTCCCGGTTCGCCGGCGGCCACGTCGACGAGTCCGGTCCCTTCGGCGATGAGGCGTGAGTCCCACAGGCTGCGGTCCTGCTCGGCCAGCGGCACCGGCCGGCCATCCGGCGTCACACGGGCGGTCTCACGTGCCCGTGTGAGCAGAAGCAGAGCCAGCAGGCCACGGGCTTCGGTCTGCTCGGGCAGGTATCCGACGAGCAGTCGGGTCAGCCGGATGGCTTCGTGCTGCAGATCGACTCGAGTATGTTCGGGTCCTACAGTGGCGTTGATGCCCTGAGTGAAGATGAGATAGAGGACGCGCAGCACTCCGGGCAGCCGGTTGCCGAGTTCATCGGGCGCTGGGCGGCCGAAGGGAATCCCGGTCTTGAGGATCCGCTGTTTGGCACGGACGATCCGCTGTTGCATCGTCGCGGTCTCGATGAGGAACCCGGCGGCCATCTCGGCGGTGGTCAGCCCCGAGAGGAAGCGCAGGATGAGCACGATGCGTTCGTCCTCGCGCAGGGTCGGGTGGGAGCAGGTGAAGAACAAGCCGAGGCGCTCGTCGGGCAGATCCGCGGCATCCATCTCCTCGCCGAGGCGCTCCGCGTGATCGTCGTGGTCACCTGGTCGCAGCTCGTCCTCGATGCGCAGGCGGGCGAGATGCCGGGTGCGCGCCTCATCGGAGCGGATGAGATCGATGGCGCGGTTCTTCGCCGTGGCCATCAGCCACGCCTGAGGGCGTTCGGGCACTCCCCTGCCCGACCACGTCTCGACCGCGCGCAGCACGGCATCGTGGAGGGCCTCCTCGGCGAGGTCGAAGTCACGGAACCGGGTGACCAGCGCCGCGAGCAGCCGCCCGTAGTCCTCCTCGCCGATGGCGCTGAGGACGCGGGCGGCCGCATCGGGGTCGGGGTCCATCAGTAGTCGGCCACCGGACGGATCTCGATGTGTCCGGCCTTGGCTGCGGGGCTCTTCTTCGCCCAGGCGATCGCCTCGTCGATATCGGCGACGTCGATGACGTAGCTGCCGCCGACGAACTCGTTCGATTCAGCGAACGGGCCCGAGGTGACAAGCGATTCGCCTCCGGATCCGCTCACCCGGACCCCGAGTTCGGGTCCTTCGAGGGCGAAGCCGCCGACGACGATCCCCGCCTCGCTGATCTCCTTGTCGAATGCCATGAATTCTTCAGGGTCCGCTCCGCCGTCCTCACCGCAGTCAGGATCCTGTGTGCGTCCCATGAGCAGAAGTGCGTATTTCATGTCGTTCTCCTTCGTCGTTCCTCATGTCATGCCGGGCGGCCTGACACCATGATGACGGTCGAGGAGCGACCGGATCGACAGCTGCGGAGAAAAACTTTCCTGCGATCGTCGGATCGACGATTCAGAGGTGACGGTGGAGCTTCCGTGCCGCTTCGGTCAGCGAACCGCTCACCGAGGGGTAGACGACGAAGGAGGCGGAGAGCTGATCGACGGTCAGCCGGTTCTCCACTGCCATGGTGATCGGCAGAATGAGCTCACTGGCTCGGGGACCGACGACGACTCCGCCGAGGATGGAGCCGGATCCGCGCCGAGCGAAGATCTTGACGAAGCCGTCCTCGATGCCGAGCATCTTGGCGCGCGGGTTCGTGTCCAGCGGCAGCATCACGGTGTCGATGTCCGTCGGGTTCTCGCGGTAGTTCTGCTGAGTGAAGCCGACGGTGGCGATCTCGGGTGCGGTGAACACGTTCGATGCGACATTGCGCAATTTGAGAGGCTGCACGGCGTCGCCGAGCGCGTGGTTCATGGCGATCCGCCCCTGCATCGCTGCCACCGAGGCCAGCGGCAGCACACCGGTGCAGTCACCGGCCGCGTAGATTCCGGCCCGCGAGGTCCGCGAAACGCCGTCGACGACGATGTGTCCGGATTCGCTGACCCGGACACCGGCCTTCTCCAGGCCGAGACCTTCGGTGTTCGGAATCGAACCGACGGCCATGAGGCAGTGGGATCCTTCGACACGGCGACCATCGGCGAGCACGACTTCGACTCCGTCGTCGGTGCGAGTCACCGAGGCGGCGCGGGAGCGGGAGAGGACATTCATGCCCTTGTTGCGGAAGACGAATTCGAGCACATCGGCTGCGTCCTCGTCCTGGCCGGGCAGGACCTTCTCACGCGAGGACACGAGGGTCACCTCGGTGCCCAGTGCCCGATAAGCCGAAGCGAACTCGGCACCGGTGACACCGGAACCGACGACGATGAGGTGCTCGGGCAGTTCGTCGAGATCGTACAGCTGAGTCCAGGTGAGGATGCGCTCACCGTCAGGCTGCGCAGTGGGCAGCTCACGCGGGTGGGCGCCGACCGAGAGCAGGATCGTCGAGGCCTCGAGGGTGTACTCGGTGCCGCCGGATTCGACGACATGGACCTGGTCGCGACCGGCCAGAGTCGCCTTGCCCTGGATGGCTTTGACACCGGCCCGAATGAGGCCCTCGTAGATGTCGTTGGCCTGAGCGTCGGCGAGGGAGAGGATGCGCTTGTTGACCGCTTCGAGGTCGGCGGTGACTCGGCGCGCAACGGCCTCGGTGTCCTCGGAGTTCTCGATCCGGATTCCGAGCCCGTCGGAGCGCTCGATCTCGTCCATCATCTCCGCGGTGGCGATGAGCGACTTCGACGGCACGACGTCGGTGAGCACGGCGGAACCACCGCACCGATTCTGCTCGATGAGCATGACATCGGCACCGAGCTGAGCCGCGACGAGCGCGGCTTCGTAGCCGCCGGGGCCGCCGCCGATGATGACGACGCGATCTGCAGTGGAATCAAATTCAGTGTTCACATACTGATTGTCTCAAATCGCCACGATGCTGGCGAACGGCCCCCTGGGGATCGACCGAATGGTTCCTTTGGGATCTGGTGGAGATCAGGCCTGGGCCGGTCCGCAATCGGTCCGGTTACGGTCCGATCAGTTCGGGTCGACCACCTCGGCGGTGTCCTTGTGCAGGGTCGACAGACGCACATAGGACTGGGCGTTCTGCCGGACCTTCTCCACTCCTTCATCGGTCATCTCCCGGCGCACCTTCGCGGGCACACCGGCGACGAGCGACCGTGCGGGGATCTGCGTGCCTTCGAGGACGACGGCGCCCGCGGCGACGAGGGACTCGCTGCCGATATGGGCGTCGTTGAGCACTGTGGAGTGCATTCCGATGAGCACATCGTCATCGACCACGGCACCGTGGACGAGCGCTTGGTGGCCGATGGAGACGCGGGCGCCGATGACGACGGGTTTGCCGGCGTCGGTGTGCATGACGGTGTTGTCCTGTACGTTCGAGTCCTCACCGATCGTGATCGGGGCGGCTTCGGCGCGCAGAACACAGCCGTAGAAGACGCTGGCGCCCTCCTTCACGTGCACGTCGCCGACGAGAGTGGCACCGGCTGCGACGAACGCCTCCGGATCGATCTGAGGTGTGTGTCCGCCGACGGAGACGATGCGTGGGCTGGCGAGATCGTTGGTCATGAGTCCTCCATTGGTTCACGTGATGTCTATGTGCATTCACCTGCTGTCTGCATGTGCCTGACAGTCTAGGCGGAGACGCTCAGACAGGCCCGAAAATACGAATCGCGGACCGATTTGCGCGATCGCCCTCATAGCAGGACAATGGGGAAAATTCTTGTCAGAAATTTCACACTGCCGGACCCTTGTGCGCCCAATTGCGTTATGTGAACCTTGACTGTGAGAGTTGCACGCCCGGAATTCGGGCGTAGCCAACCGCGTTCACTGAATTCGTCGAAAGGTCACCATGGATTGGCGACACCGTGCAGCATGCCTCAATGAGGATCCGGAGCTCTTCTTCCCGATCGGCAACACCGGACCCGCGCTGCTCCAGATTGAGGAAGCAAAGACTGTCTGTCGCCGTTGTGAAGTCGCAGAGACCTGCCTGCAGTGGGCCCTCGAATCCGGTCAGGATGCCGGAGTCTGGGGCGGTCTGAGCGAGGACGAGCGCCGCGCTCTCAAGCGTCGTGCCGCTCGCGCCCGCCGCGCCGGCTGAGTCGCCGGCCATTGAGAAGGCGGTTCCCCCGGACTGCCGAAGCCATAACTGAATCACCAGCCACACCTGCACCGAAGACTGAGTCCCTTGTCCCGACGGCGAAAGATCGTCGTCGGAACAAGGGACTCAGTCGTGTGCGCGCACGAGCGTCCGGCCGAATGTCGACCGACACCGGAGCGTGGCAGCTCTGCGGGTCGGTCCGACGGGCCTCGCTCAGTCGTAGGAGTCCGGGCGCAGCGGAACGTCGAGGACGGCAACTGTTCCGCCGCCTTCGCGCGCCTGCCATTGGATCGAACCTGCCAGGTCGGCCGAGACCAGCGTGCGCACGATCTGCGTGCCCAGACCATTGCCCGGATTCTGCGTCTCTCCCAACCCGATGCCGTCATCGGCGATCGTCACGCTCAGGTGATCGCCGTTGCGTTCCGGGGTCACCCACACATGGCCGTTGAGCGTCTCCCCCGGTTCCAGGCTCTCGAGGTTCTCGGTGGGGAATCCGTGTTCGATCGCGTTCGTGATCAGCTCCGTGATGGCCAGGGCCAGAGAGGTGGCATCGGCGGAGGAGATGGTTCCGAAGCTTCCGCACCGTTTGAGTTCGATATGCACCAGCGGGCTGGTCAGCTCGGGAGTCAGACGCAGTCCCTTGTCGACGACTTCGTCGAAGTCCACTTCGGATTCGACGCCTTGACTGAGCACATCGTGGACCACGGCGATGATCGAGACCCGGCGCATCGCCTCGGTCAGCGCCCCCTTGGCCTCGGGGCTGTCGATGCGGCGGGTCTGCAGCCGCAGCAGAGCGGACACGGTCTGCAGATTGTTCTTCACCCTGTGGTGCATCTCCTTGATCATCGCGTCGCGGGAGAGCAGCTCGCGCTTGCGGCGGCGGATCTCGGAGACGTCACGGGCGAGGACGATCGCACCGACCCTCTCGCCCTCGTCCGTCAGCGGAATCGCGCGCAGTGACACACTCGTGCGCCCGACTTCGAGTTCGGTCCGCCACGGGGCACGCCCGGTGAGCACCAGTGGGAGGGTCTCATCGACCTGACGCAGCTCTGCACTGAGGTTCGAGACCACCTCGGAGAGATAGCTGCCTTCGATCTCTCCTCCGTAGCCGAGCCGGTGCATGAGCGATACGGCGTTCGGGGAGGCATACTGCACATGCGAATCGCGGTCGAGGATGAAGATGCCGTCGCCGACTCGCGGTTCGCCGTGCCGGGCCCCGGACGGGGCATCGCGATCGGGGAACGTTCCCTGCACGATCATCCGCATCAGAGCCATCGCCGTTTCCCGGTAGTACTTCTCCAGGCGAGACGAACCTCTGCGTCGGACCTCCTCCGAATACCGGACGACGAGCGCGATGGCCTCGCCGCTGCGGATGATCGGCACCGCCTCGGCGAGGATGTCGACGTCAGAGGATCCGGCGCTGATTCCCATCTCTCGGGCCGCGGCAACGTGGGAGACAGAGCTGCGGGTGCTGCTGGCCCGGTCAAGCAGCTCTTTCTCCAGACCGGTCGCACGCGCTCCGATCAGATCCCGGTTGAACAATGTCGCCCCGGTCGTCGATCGGGCATGAGCCAGGACCGTGTAGGCACCGTTGGGCGACGGCACCCACAGCACGAGATCGGCGAAGGAGAGGTCGGCCAACAGCTGCCAGTCACCGACGAGCAGATGGATGTGTTCGACGTCTGACTCATCCGTGATGCCCTCGGCCGCCAGCAGTTCGTTGAGCACCATACGTTCCTCCAAGGTGAGATCAGCAGACCCGCGTTGCGCGGATCTGCTGAGATGTCGATGTTCAGACGCTACCACTTAATCGGACGGTGTTCGGACCCACCGAGGCGACTGTGTCCGCACGATCCCAACTGACCTGCCGATCGTGGTCGCCCTGCCGGTCACCGCTGTCGAACCGATCAGGAGTGTCCGGCCGGTCGCGGACGCACTGCCGATCGCGGCCGACCATGGTGTCGACCGCGACCGCAATCGGCCTCAGCCGTTGTGTTCGCTCTCCCAGGCCGAGGAGCGGACCATCGACCGCAGTGAGCGCAGCAGCACAGACAGCGGCGCCTGGGTGACGGAATCGAGACCGAGGATCGTCTCCGTCGTCTCCAGCACCCGCCCCACGACAGTCTCGTTGCGTTCGAGCCATTCGGCCAGGCGCTGCTTCGCCCGTTCGTCCGGGGTTCCGGAGATCGGCGAATCCGTGGCGGCCAGAACCGTGCCGGTCACCGACAGGATCGCGGCGTAGTAGTCGTCACGCATGGATCCGCGGGCCAGCGCAGACCACCGGTCGCTGCGATCGAGCTCTCCGATGAGGGTGAGGATCTGCGAACCGGAGAAGCGTTCGTTCACGGCGTAGTAGACCTCTGCGACATCCTCGGCGGATTCGTTCGCCCGAGCTGCCAGCTGGGTGATGTCGAGCAGCACGAACTCGTCGAGCAGGGCGGCGGAGCGCCACGCGAGTTCGCTCGGCACGCCTTCGTCGATGTAGCTCTGCGCCTTCGCCTGCATGGTCTTGGCATCGTAGCCGTCGACGAGGTCCGGGACCCGGGAGCGCAGTGCTTCGACGACCTTGCCGTACATCTCGATGCCGGAATCGACGTCGAGGCTGTCCGGCGCCTGCTGCACGAGCCAGCGCGAGGAACGATCGAGGACACGCACATAGTCGTGCTGGAGTTTCACCTGCACCTCGGTCGGCACCTGGTTGTCGAGTGCGCACACTGCGTCGAAGAAGTCATCGAGTCCGAAGATCTCCGAGACCACGACGAACACGCGTGCGATCTGCGGCACCGACGCCGGCGTCTCTTCCAACATCCGGTAGATGTAGGTCAGTCCGCCGCGGTCGACGAGCCGGTTGACGAGCTTCGCCGTCGCGATCTCCCGGTGCAGCGGGTGTTCGGGGATGAGTTCGCCGTATTTCTCCTGCAGAGCATCCGGGAAGTAGGACACGAGTTCGCGCCGCATCCACGTCTCATCCGGCACGGTGCTGGCAAGGACCTCATCGGCGGCGTGCATCTTCACATAAGCCAGCAGCACGGCCAGTTCAGGCGACACGTAGTAGCTGAACTCGCGTTTGGCGAGCTCATCGGCGTTGGGCAGGAATTCGACCGCCCGGTCGAGATCGGCGTTCTTCTCCAGATAGCCCAGCAGCCGGCCATAGGTGCCCGACATCGATTCGGTCTGGGCCCGAGCCTCGCCGAGGACGACGTTCTGCGAGTAGTTGTTCGCCAGCACCCGGTCGGCGACCTGGTCGGTGAACGAGTGCAGGACCGCCTCCCGTTCTTCCGCGGCGAAGGCTCCCTTGTGCAAGAGCGTACGCAGGAGCAGCTTGATGTTGACCTCGTGGTCGGAGCTGTCGACGCCGGCCGAGTTGTCGACGGCGTCGGTGTTGACCTCGACGCCGCCCAGGGCGGCCTCGACACGTCCCAGCTGTGTCACACCGAGATTGCCGCCCTCGCCGATCACCCGCGCCCGCACATCGGCGCCGTCGATGCGGATGGCATCGTTGGACTTATCGCCGACGTCGGCGTGGCTCTCGCTCGAGGCCTTGATATAGGTGCCGATACCGCCGTTGTAGACGAGGTCGACCGGTGCCTTGAGGATCTCCGACATGAGGTCGGCGGGGCTGCGCTTTCCGGGTTCGACTCCGAGCACCGAGGCGGCTTCGGGGCTGAGGTCGATCGACTTCGCCGACCGGGAGAAGACTCCGCCTCCTGAGGAGATGAGGTCCCTGTCGTAGTCCTGCCAGCTCGAACGCGGCAGGTCGAAGAGGCGTTGGCGTTCGACGAAGCTGCGGGCGGCGTCGGGGTTCGGATCGAGGAAGATGTCCCGGTGGTCGAATGCCGCGACGAGGCGGATGTGCTCGCTGCGCAGCATGCCGTTGCCGAAGACGTCACCGCTCATATCGCCGATGCCCACGACGGTGAAGTCCTCGGCGGCGGTGTTGAGTCCGAGTTCGCGGAAGTGGCGTTCGACGGATTTCCACGCGCCCCGGGAGGTGATGGCCATCGCCTTGTGGTCGTAGCCGACCGATCCGCCGGATGCGAAGGCGTCGCCGAGCCAGAATCCGCGGCGTTCGGCGATCGCGTTGGCCACATCGGAGAACCGTGCCGTGCCCTTGTCGGCGGCGACGACGAGATAGTAGTCGTCTCCATCGTGGCGGACGACACGGTCGGGGTGGACGACGACGCTGGAGTCGTCGCTGCCGTAGGTGAGGTTGTCCGCAACCTCGAGCATGCTTTCGATGAACACCTCGTAGGCGGCCTGACCGGCGGCCATCCACGCGTCCCGATCGCTCATCGGCGGCAGCTGCTTGGGGAAGAAGCCGCCCTTCGCCCCGGTGGGCACGATGAGCGCGTTCTTGACCATCTGGGCCTTGACGAGACCGAGGACCTCGGTGCGGAAGTCATCGCGACGATCCGACCACCGCAGCCCTCCGCGGGCGACGGTGCCGAAACGCAGGTGCACGCCCTCGACCTGCGGGGAATACACCCACATCTCCAGAGCCGGCTTCGGCTTCGGCACGAAGCTGAGCTCGTCGGGCCGGATCTTGAGCACCAGGGCGGTGGGCAGAGCACCGGATTCGTCGATGTAGTAGTTCGTGCGCAGGGTCGCCCGCAGCAGTTCCAGCGAGGAGCGCAGCACACGGTCGGCGTCGAGGCTGGCCACTTCGCTGAGGGCGGCTTCGATCGCGTCGTCGATCTCGGTCATCGTCGCTTCGCGTCCGGCGTCGTCGACGTCGGGATCGAACTTGGCGGAGAAGTAGTCGACGAGCAGCTTCGAGATCTGCGGGTTGTCGCTGTAGACCTCACCGACATAGGCGTCGGAATAGGTGAATCCCGCCTGGCGCAGGTACTTGCCCAGTGCGCGGATGATCGTCACATGCTGCCAGGAGAGTCCGGCGACGACGAGGCGGTCGAAGACCCCAGCTTCCTTCTTGCCGTCCCAGCCGGCCATGAAGGCCTCGGCGATGCGGTCGTAGTCGTCATCGGCCAGCTCTTCGGAGAAGCTGAGTCCGAAGTCGTAGATGTAACGATGGGAACCGTCGGCGAGGTCGAGTTCGTGGGGTCGTTCGTCGACGACGTCGGCGCCGAAGGCCGTGAGGAAGGGCAGGACCTCGGACAGGCTGACCCGGTCACGACGATAGAGGACGAGGCGCACAGAGGCATCGGTGTTCTGTTCGGGACGGTAGAGGCGCACCGCCGGACCGTGACCGGCGTCGAGGGCTTCGAACCGACCGACATCGGCGACCGCCTCGGCGGGGGTGTGGTGCTCGCCGTAGCTGGGAGGGAACGCCTTCGACCACAGGTCGGCCCGGGCATGCGAGGCGCCGGAATCGCCGGTCTCGGCGGGGACGAGGAACGCGTGGACGTCTTCGGACCAGGAGCGAACGGCCCCGACGATGCGTGCCTCGACCTCGTCGGCGCCGATCTGCGGCAGTTCGCAGTCACGGGCGACGCGGGCCACGAAGTGGATGCGGGCCAGCGCGGATTCACTCAGCAGCACATCGAAGTCGACGCTGTCGGCGTTGTAGAACTTGCGCAGCACTTCCTGCACGCGCACTCGAGCGTCGGTGTTGTAGAGGTCGCGCGGGAGGTAGAGGATGACGGAGACGAAGCGCTGGTAGGGGTCGGTGCGGACGAACACGCGGGACTCACGACGCTCCTGCATGTCGACGATCTCCATGACGACGTCATAGATCTCCTCGGTGCCCTCGTGGAGCAGGTCCTCGCGGGGATAGTTCTCAAGGACGCCGAGAAGTTCATTGGCCGAGTGGGATCCGGTGGGGAATCCGCTGGCCGAGAGGATCTTCGCGACCTTCCTGTCGATGACCGGGATGTTGAGGACGCTGTCGTTGTAGAACTCGGGTTTGAACACTCCGACGAAGCGCCGCTCGCCGACGATCTCACCGTCGGCATCGAAGGTCTTCACGCCGATGTAGTCCATGAATGAGGATCGGATGACGCGGGAGCGGGAGTTCGCCTTCGTCAGCACCAGCACATGCGGTTCGAGCGCTTTGTCGGCGACCGCCCGGCTGAGCGGTGACTTCACGAGGGGGCGCAGTGCGGAAATGCCCATCGAGGTGTCCTCGATCGGTTCGAGGCTGCTGTGTTCGGCGTCGTGGGTGTAGTCGTATTCGCGGTAGCCGAGGAAGGTGAAGTGTCCGTCGAGCCAGGTGAGCAGGGCGGCGGCGGATTCGGCTTCTGAGGCCAGCTCCGGGCGCGGCGCGTGTGCGCTCAGCTCGGCGGCGATGTCTTTGGCCTTCGCGGCCATCGCCTGGGCATCGCGCGCTGCCGCGGCCACGTAGTCGAGGACCCCGCGCAGCCGTTCTTCGAGTGCATCGAAGTCGCTTTCGGAGATGCGGTCGATCTCGAGGCGGATCCAGGACTGCTGCTGTGGGGCGCCGTCTTCGCTGTCGGCAGGATCTTCGGAGACCGTCGGAATGCTCGCCGTGTCCGCACTGAGCGTGGGGGCCTCTGCCGGGGAGAGGATCTTCTCGTCCGGGCCGTTGCCGGTGACTGTGATGATCGGGTGGTGCACGCGGCGGATCGCCCTGCCGTTGGCAGCGAGGTCGCTGACGATCGAGGACACGAGATGGGGCATATCGGCGAGCACGATGGCGATGACCGTGTGGTTGTCGCTGAATTCCGGCGAGTCGACGCTCGGATTGTAGATCGCGATCGCCGGACGCTCACCGTCGTATTCGGTGCCGAGCGCGAAGTGACGGGCCGCCGCGGCCGCGTAGGCCTCGGGATCGGTCGCCCCTGTTTCGAACCGCGGATAGTACGCATCGAGGAAGTTGTCGGGAGCCGATTGCCCCCTCTGCTTTCTCCACTCTTCTGCAACGTTCGAAATTGAGACCTGAGTCACTGTTTCACCTCTATGATCAACGAGCATTCGTCACGCGATTCGACGCCGAATCGTCATTCCCCACACTATGCCCAAATATCGAGAAAGGCACGCCGAGCGGCCTACGGTGAAGTACCGTTCATTCGCTGGCAAACTGGAGCTATGCGATCTCTGACTCTCAATCATGAATATTCGGTTGATCTGTCGACATTCTTGGCCAAACTCGCCGACCCCGGCGTGTGGGAGAAGCTCGGTTCCGAGGCCAGTGCCGAATACATCGACCCCGACACGGAGATGACCGTGCGGACCCCGATGCCCAAGGCCGAGCTTCCATCGGCTCTGGCCTCTCGGCTTCCCGACAACACCGTGCTGGTCGAGGTGTACATGATTCCCGGGGATGTCCTCGGTGATGATGCCGAGATCCGCATGTCCGCACGCGCCGCAGGCGTCCCCGTCGAGATCGATGCGGTCCTCGAACTGCGCGAGGCCGAGTCAGTGACGAAGCTGGCCGCTCATGCCGAGATCAGCTCGTCGATCCCGATGTTCGGCGCAATGATCGAACAGGCTGTGGTCCCGATCCTGGAGAAGCGCCTGAGCGACCGGCTGCGCCGCTTCGAATCCGCCTGATCCCGGGGCCGGCGTCGGTTCAGGCCTGGTCGCCGAGCAGCTGTTCCAGTTCGGAAGAGTCGTACCACAGCAGATCGGAAGCGCCGAGGTGGTCCTCGGCTGCACTGGAGTCCGTGTCCTCGGCCAGCTGCACCGCCTCATCCCAGACGGCGTCCTCGTCGAGGTGGAAGCTCGCAATCCGGACCATGTCGACATCGGCAAGGGTGATGAGCTCGAAGCCTTCGGTCAGCGGCGCGGCCGGGCTGGACTCTGGGGCGTCATAGGCCACGATGACACGCCGCTCGGGAGCCGCCTCGGTGCCGGTCTCGGCTTCAGCAGGAGCGAACACTGCGTTCGCGGCCAGTGCCGCGGCGATGCACATGGCGTCGAATTCAGCGGATTCGAACTCCTCACCGCGCAGACGGCGCCCCTGAGCGTCGGGGGCGACGGCGCGGACGTCGGTCAGCGTCGAACGCAGCGCGGTCAGGGTGGTGGGAATGTAGCAGCGAATGGCCATGCCCCTCATCCTAGTCCTGTGGTCCGCTCCCCTGGCTCACCCTGACTTTCTGCGGGCGTCCGCGGCGGCCGGCGCCGCGACGGTCACGGCCTCCGACGGATCTGCGGGAACGGCGGCGACCCGGCAGCAGCTCGTCGATCATCGCCGCGAGGTCCCCGACGAGGACGGACCGGGGATTCTGCTCGTGCAGGGTGTGGCCGGCGAGCATCGCCGCATCGGCCGTGGGCCGGTCATCTCTGAGAATGAAGTCCGGAGTGATCCGGGCGAATCGGTCGAGGACTTCACTGATCCGTGTCTCAGCGGGATGGCCGACCGCACTCGGGCGCACCTTCGTGATCACCAGCCGCATCTTCTCGCGCACCGCCTCGGCCCGTGGTGTGCCGAGGAGTTTGACCAGTCGCTGTAGGCCGATCGGCTCCCCTGCTGCGAGGACGAGCACGATATCGGCGGCCTCGAGCGCGGCACGGGTGGCGCAGTGGCGGTCGTAGAAGGGGTCGGCGAGCTCGTCATCGGGATCGATGCGGTCGCTGACGTCGACGATGACGACGTCGTAGACCTTGGCCAGGCGTTTGAGCACAGCCTCGAGGACGGAGGCGCGGATCTCCGGCCACCGCTCGGGCCGAGTCAGCCCGGTCACCGCATGGAAGCTCTCACCGATCGATGCATGCGGCACCGCATGCGCGCCGAATCGCCCCGCCGGGTCAGACTGCGACCGGCAGAGGCTGGCCAGATGCGAAGATTCCTCTGTCAGCCCGAGGGTGGACGCGACCATGCCGGAAACCGTGTCAGCGTCGACGACGACGCTGCGCTTGCCCTGACGGGAGGCCTGATCAGCGAGGTTGACGGCAGTGAGAGTGCGTCCGGGCGACGAACCGGTCCCCCAGACCGTGATGATCATTCCCGCTCCCCCGACCGGCCCCGGCGGCGACATCGGACGCGGCGGGACCACGGTGGAGGCACGGAGGTCGTCGATCGCCGCGGCCATCGTCGTCGGGTCGGCGTCCGTTGCGACGACGGCGCTGATGCCGACTGCTTCGAGGGCGTGCGCGTCGTCGCCGAATCCGAGCACCTTCGCACCGGAGGCCGTGATCGCGGCAACCACCTCCGCGTCGAGGCCGGGAAAGTAGCGGCCGATGATGACGACATCGGCTCCGCCGGTGCGGCAGTGTGCCAGCAACTCCACCTCGTCGGCGGGGCGGGCGACGATCGTGACGTCGTCGATCTCGCTGAGCAGCTCGAAGAGGATGAGGTCGTATTCGAAGTCGACCGCCAGCAGGACCTGCGTCATCACTGCTCGCTTTCATCGGCAGGAACGGACGGGGCACCGACCACGGAGAGCACACTGCGTCCGTCGAGTGCGGCAAGCACGCCGGGCAGGTCCACCGAGCCGACGAACACTTCGATGCGGGCGCCGTCACCTGCCCCGAAGCTGCCTACATCTCGATTGATATGAGCGACCGGGGCCGAATCGACGATCTGCTCCGGCGGTGAGCCGTCATCGTCGAGCCCGTTCTGCTCCGGCTGGGCCCAGACGTCGACGAGGCTGCCCGAGTCGACGACGCTCGGGACTGAGCCGGCGATGTCGATGGCTACGACTCGCCCCTCGAGTTCTGACACTGGCGCCACCGCCGAGGCAGCCAGCAGTTCGCCTGCCGCCACGACGCTGCGCACGCTCGTATTCGTCGGCAGCTCGGAATCGGCAGAGAGATACTTCCTGCCGAGATCGGCGAGATTGACCTCGGCCACTGTGAGGTCGGCCGGTTCGAGGATCTCACCGGGGACGAGTGCGCGTGCGCTCGCCCAGACCCGGGTGGTCGAGTTCGCCGAGGTGACGAGCAGGTAGGTTCCGACGACCGCGAGGACGACGAGCATCGCACCGACGAGGAGGCGCGCATCGGTCCAGCGGGGGCGTCGGATTCTTTTCGAGAGCTCCATTGCATCTCCAGATTCGCAGAAGTTTCGCTGACAGAAACTGCTTCTCAGTGATAATATTGGGCATCAAATGATGCCAAAGCAAGGTTTTTGGCCAAATGCACCAACAAGCAGATGGACATCTGGTGGCAGATGGACATTTGGAATGGGAGAAGACACCTCATGGCCGTCGAAAGTCGCTTCCTGCCGCTGACCGATGTGGCCGAGCTGCTCAATGTCTCGATCGCACAGGCTCGGGCCCTGGTCCGCTCCGGCGATCTCCGCGCCATCAAAGTCGGAGGGCGCGGCCAGTGGCGTGTCGAGAAGTCCGAGATCGAAGCGTATATCCAGCGCATGTACGAGCGCACCGAGTACCAGATCAAGACCGGTTCTATCGAGGACTGACCCACTCGCTTCGGCTCTGATCTCCATCATGGACGAGTCATCCGAAGGGATTCGTCCGGGCGTGGACGGCGTTGATCGCCGCGAAGGGAATGATCCTGCCAGCGATTTCGACATAGTCGGAAGCAACGAGCGCGCATCGCCCCCGAATGTTGCCCGCACGGTCCGCGACATCGATCGACACCTCTTCATAGGCGGCTGACCAGCGGCGCAGCGCCGATCCCAGGCCCAATCTCTCCAGCCCGCCAGCGTCGAATCGATGCACTCTCGTGGTCAGCCTGAATCCGCGGACAGCCCTGATTGCAATGACGGAGACTTCGACGCCGGCGAGGACGATGATGTTCCGACCGAGGAAGCACGCCGTCCCCGTGATATCCCGATCCGGCATCGTCACCTGCACCGTCGATCCCAGCGCCCCGCGCATCCGTTCGAGCAGAGTCCTCTCGGCCGCCTGACCGGACACCTCGTCACCGAATTCGCCTCTCCTGACGTGCGCCTGCGCTGCCGCGTCGGCGGCTTCGATATCCGCCAGTAGTGCATCGATCCGATCGTCCATAATCGCCAAGCCTGCCCCAGCTGTAGTCCACTTTCAAGACTTGAAATGAAGACGCACCGAACTACAGTCATGTAGTTAGAGCTGACCCATTGACACCAAATAACATCTAACGGCATCATTATGTTCAATATCCAATGGAGGATGTCTAGATGTATCTCTTGATCGCATGTGCGAGTTCGTGGCTGCTCCTGCTCGGTTCGTTCGCCGCTGCGTGGGAGCGGCTTCCTCAGCCGTGGACGACCAGCGACGTCGTCGTCATCGTCATCATCGGCACCGGATCGCTCCTGTTCGCACGGATCGGACTCATCTCTCTGCTGGCCCTGCTGCTGCAGGGCCTTCCCACCGGCCGTTTCCGGTCGGCGCTTGCCGGATTGGTCGTCAAGGCAATGCCCCGGATACTCGCGTCGAGTGTTCTTGCCATCGTCTCTGCCGGCCTCGTGGTCCACTCCGCTCAAGCAGCACCGCTCGCTGGTCCCGGCCCTGACCCCGCATCGTCCGCACAGGCTCCTTCCGTCGCTGCGCCGTCTGCGCATACTCCGTCCGCCCCTGCCGACCCCGGCTGGCCGACGATCGACGATGATCAGAGCTCTGCGGACCCATCCGACCATGCGGGACGGTCTCAGGATGAGCAGCCGCCAGACGGTTCCAAGCCGCGTAAGGAATCCGAGCCACCCGACCGAGTCCGCCCGCCCGATCCCGGCTGGCCCACAGAACCTCCCGCAGACAGAGCGCCTTCAGCACCACCGACCGACCGGCCGTCGGACGGGCCGATGGAGGGGCCCGGCGAATCCGACAGGTCAGGCGAATCCGACCACAGCAGGGAGCCGAATGAGCCAGGCTACAGTGACTCTGCCGCCGAGCCTCCGGATCCTGGAACCGCCACACATGTTGTGGCTCAAGGGGAGAGCCTGTGGTCGATAGCTGCCGATCTGGCCGAGACCCCAGAAGAGATCCC
Organism: Brevibacterium sediminis; assembly: GCF_013623905.1. Classification (GTDB taxonomy): domain Bacteria; phylum Actinomycetota; class Actinomycetes; order Actinomycetales; family Brevibacteriaceae; genus Brevibacterium; species Brevibacterium sediminis. The sequence goes on along the minus strand of NZ_JABKDD010000001.1, from coordinate 227,079 downwards.
CCAGCTCGTCGCGCACGTCTATGCCGCCAATGAGGACACCATCGGACCCGATCCGAGCCTCATCATCGCAGGTCAGAGATTGGAGATTCAGAAATGACCGCCCCACTCACCCTCACTCGGCCGCAGGCGTCGGCACCGCCTCGGCGAGAGGTCGCAGCGTCGTCCACGGAATCGCAGAATCGCCGGGTCAGCGGGCAGGTCCGGGGCCTGGAAATCGCGGACGACCGGGCGCGGATCGCGGCCACGGCCACCTCGTTGGCGGTAGCCTGCCTCGAAGTCCTCTCCGGCGTCAGACGCAGCGAGACGATCGCCCGATGGGTCCAACCGGAGCTGCTGGCGAAGATCGACCACCGCTGTCAGCTGCGCGCCGAGGTGGCACCCCACAGGGCGACCGTGCCCGGAACGCGGACGGTGCGGCCGGGAACGGCGCACGTCTGCCAGATCAGCCCCGAGATCGCCGAGGTCACAGTCATCGTCGCCGCCGCAAATCGCGTCCGGGCGGTGGCAGTCCGCTTGGAACTGCTCACCACCCGGTGGACGCTGACTGCGCTGCAGACGATGTGAGCCGCTGTCGGCTCGGAATCAGCTCTTGGCCTTCTTCTTCGCGCGACGTTCGGCGCGATTGGCCGGAGCCGGCTCGTCTTCGGATTCGGAAACAGAGGCGGAACCACCCTCGGACGGCGCCGACAGCTGCATCTTGGGAGTCTTGTGACGCAGCTCCTCAGCGTCGACCTCGACCTCGGATTCGTCACCATCGGAACCGGCCGATGAGGTCACCTGAACCTGCAGAGTGTTGGTCAGGCGAACGACGTCCTCCTTGATTCCGTCCTGCATGGTGGTGAACATCTCGAAGCCCTCACGCTGGTATTCCACCAGCGGATCGCGCTGGGCCATCGCCCGCAGTCCGATGCCGTTCTTGAGGTAGTCCATCTCGTAGAGGTGCTCACGCCAACGCTTGTCGATGACAGAGAGCACCACGCGGCGTTCGAGTTCGCGGGTGGCATCCTCTCCGAGTTCCTCTTCGCGCTGGGAGTAGAACAGTGCGATGTCGGACTGGATCTCCTGGTTGAGGCGGTTCTTCGTCAGGTTGCCGAGGCCACCGAGTTCCTCGGCGAGGTCGTCGGGAGTGATCGACGGTGAGTAGATCTTTCCGAGAGCCTCGAAGAGCTCGTCGACCTGCCATTCCTCGACCGGTCCCGTCGTCGCCTGTGCGACATAGGCATCGATGACCTCTTCACGGAAGTTCGCGACCTGATCTTCGAGGTCGGCGCCGTCGAGCACACGGCGGCGCTCATCGTAGATCACAGTGCGCTGACGGTTGAGCACATCATCGTATTTGAGCACGTTCTTGCGCTGCTCGGCATTGCGCTGCTCGATCTGCGACTGGGCCGAGAGGATGGCACGGGAGACCATCTTCGATTCCAGCGGCACATCATCGGGCACGTTCGCTGTGGCCATGATCCGTTCGGCAGCCCCCGAACCGAAGAGCCGCATGAGATCATCGGTCAAAGACAGGTAGAACCGGGATTCGCCGGGGTCTCCCTGGCGGCCGGAGCGTCCGCGCAGCTGATTGTCGATGCGACGGGATTCGTGGCGTTCGGTTCCGAGCACATAGAGTCCTCCGAGCTCGACGACCTCTTCGGCCTCTTCCTTGACCTTGTCTTCGGCGGCCTTGAGCACCTCCGGCCATTCGGACTCGTACTGGTCCTCGTTCTCGGCGGGGTCGAGGCCTCGACGTTCCATTTCCGCGACCGCGAGGAACTCGGCGTTTCCGCCGAGCATGATGTCGGTACCGCGTCCGGCCATGTTCGTGGCCACAGTGACGGCGTTCTTGCGTCCGGCCATCGCCACGATCGACGCCTCACGGGCGTGGTTCTTCGCGTTGAGGACTTCATGCTTGACGCCGCGTTTGGCCAGGTGCTTCGACAGGTATTCGCTCTTCTCGACGCTCGTCGTGCCGACGAGGACGGGCTGTCCGGTCTCGTGGCGTTCGACGATATCGTCGACGACGGCGTCGAACTTCGCGACCTCGTTCTTATAGACGAAGTCGGACTGGTCGACACGTTGCATCGGCTTGTTCGTCGGAATCGGGACGACACCGAGCTTGTAGGTCGACATGAATTCCGCGGCTTCGGTCTCGGCCGTACCGGTCATTCCCGAGAGCTTTTCGTAGAGGCGGAAGAAGTTCTGCAGAGTGATCGTCGCCAGGGTCTGGTTCTCTGCCTGAACCTTCACCCCTTCCTTCGCCTCGATGGCCTGGTGCAGGCCCTCGTTGTAGCGGCGGCCCTTGAGCACACGCCCCGTGTGCTCGTCGACGATGAGGACTTCGCCGTCGAGGACGACGTAGTCCTTGTCCTTCTTGAACAGCTCCTTGGCGCGGATGGCGTTGTTGAGGAAGCTGATGAGCGGGGTATTCTCCGCATCGTACAGGTTGCCGATGCCCAGGTAGTCCTCGACGCGTTCGATTCCGGGTTCGAGGACGCCGACGGTGCGCTTCTTCTCATCGACTTCGTAGTCGCGATCGGTCTTCAGACGCTTGACGACCTTGGCGAATTCGCCGTACCAGCGGTTCGCATCGCCTTCGGCAGGACCCGAGATGATGAGCGGGGTGCGCGCCTCGTCGATGAGGATCGAGTCGACCTCGTCGACGATGGCGAAGGCATGACCGCGCTGGACGAGCTCGTCCGCGGACCAGGCCATGTTGTCGCGCAGGTAGTCGAAGCCGAACTCGTTGTTCGTGCCGTATGTGATGTCTGCGGCGTACTGCTTGCGGCGCAGGTCCGAGGGCATATTCGCCTGGATGCAGCCGGTCTCCATGCCGAGAAAGCGGAATACGCGGCCCATCAGTTCGGACTGGTAGGTAGCCAGGTAGTCGTTGACCGTGATGATGTGGACCGGATCGCCGGTGAGCGCGTTGAGGTAGGCCGGGGCCGTGGCGACGAGAGTCTTGCCCTCACCGGTCTTCATCTCGGCGATGTTGCCCAGGTGCAGAGCGGCGCCGCCCATGAGCTGGACGTCGAAGTGCCGCAGACCCAGGGTCCGGCTCGATGCCTCACGAACGGTGGCGAAGGCTTCAGGAAGCAGGGAGTCGAGGCTCTCGCCGTCCTTGTAGCGCTCCTTGAACCGGCCGGTTTCCTCCCGCAGTTCGGTGTCCGTCATCTCGCTGAACTCATCGGACAGCTGATTGATGGCATCCGTGTATCGGCGGAGCTTCTTCAGAGTTCTGCCTTCACCTGTGCGCAGAAGCTTCTCGAGGAAATTAGCCACTTTTCTCCTAATCGGCATGTCTGCCGGACAACGACTCGAACGACTGTATAGCCCCTAGCTTAATGGCAGGTGAGTACCTTCGAGGTCCACGGCGGTCAGGCCCAGCCACGCAGCCATCGTCATGAGCTCGTCCGTCAGCTCGGTGATGTGCTCCTCCCCCGGCTCCCATGTCACCTGGTGAGCACGCAGGATGCCCGCCGCCCGATCCCTGTGCAGGTCGACTCGCCCGACGAGGCGATCACCGAGGAGGAACGGAGTGACGTAGTAGCCGTGCACACGCTTGGCCGCCGGGGTGTAGATCTCGATGCGGTAGTGGAAGTCGAAGAGCCATTCGATGCGCGGTCGGTAGAAGACCAAGGGGTCGAACGGCGCCAGCAACGCTCGGGCATTCACGGTGCGCGGAGTCCGAGCCTCATGCCATTTCAAGGCGGGGACACCTTCGACGTCGACTTCGCGCAGCTCTCCTGAGGCGACGAGTTCGGTGATGGCGGCGTCGGTCGGTGCCCGCCGCTGCCGAAAGTAGTCGGCGATGTCCTCGGACCGGGAGATCCCCAGGGCACGTGCCGCGATACGGGTGAGTTCGTAGACATTGTTTTCGACCCCGGATATTCCGCGTGGAAGCTCCGCATTCGGGTCCAGCCCCAGCCGAGGATCCTCCGGCGGCCCGTAATTCAATGGCAGCTGCGGCAGCTGGGGTGAGACGTCACGGGCCAGGGCATAGATGCGTTCGAAGTGGTCGTTGCGTCCCGAGGCGCTGATGACTCCACCGGCGAACAGCGCTTCGAGAGCGACTTTCACCTGGCTGGGATTCCAGCCCCAATGTCCGCGGTGGATCTCCGGCAGATCGTGGTCGACCACCTCGGCGACTTCACGTGCCGTCATCGGCCGGGTGGACAGGGCGGTGAGGACGCGAGTCTGGAGGTTTCGGAACTCCTCCCCGGTCTCCGGGTGGCGCTGTCCGAAGTCGTTGCGCCACCATTCGCTGTGGGCGCGGGCGAAGTGCTTCCATGTCTGCGGCGGCACGAAGGCCGCGGCGTGTGCCCAGTACTCGACGCCCATGCGCGGAGAAGAGTAGAAGAGGCGGTCGAGGGTCTCCCGCGGGTAGGGACCCAGGCGAGAGTAGAAGGGCAGATAGTGGGATCGGACGACTCGGGCGACTGAGTCGATCTGGGTCAGTCCCAGGGTGGCGAAGACCTTCTTGAGGTGTCGGGCGGTGACCTTCACCGGTCGCGGTCGGTCCAGTCCCGTTGCCGCGATCGCCGTCCTGCGGGCCGCGGCACGTGTCATCCTCTGCATACCCCAACGCTATACCCCAATTGCTACCTGACGGCGGCCCAGCAACCTCGCGCGAGGTTGCTGGGCCGCCGTCAGGTAGTAATTGGTCAGTCGATGGCTTCTTCGAGGTCGTGGTCGAGGGCGATGACTCCGTAGCTCCAGCCCTTACGGCGATAGACGACGGACGGCTTGCTCGACTCTTCGTCGATGAACAGGTAGAAGTCGTGTCCGACGAGTTCCATTCTGTTCAACGCCTCTTCGATGCCGATGGGTGAGGCGGTGAAGGTCTTCTCTCGCAGAACCACCGGCGAATCGCCTTCGGCCTTGATGCGGCCGTTCGTCTGGTCGACGCTGTGGTCCGCTGCAGACTTCGCGTCGTCGGCGTTCGCATCGGGAACCATCGGTTCGGCCACCGGCATCTTCGCCAGCACCTCGGCGGTGGATTCCTTGCGGTGATGTCCCGACCGGGGCACCTTGTGCCGGTCTCTCGCTCGCCTCAGTCGTTCGACGAGCTTCGCCCATGCCAGATCGAGTGCCGCATATTTGTCGCTTGCCATGGCCTCTGCCCGAATTGCCGGTCCCTTCGCCACAACCGTGAGCTCGACCCGCTCACTCGTCTCGGGCTGGCGGGAGTTCTTCTCGTGAGTGACATGCACTTCGACACGCTGAGCGCGAGGGGCAAGCTGCTCGACCTTGGCGATCTTGTCCTCGATGTGGGCTCGAAAGCTGTCGGAGATGGTCAGTTGACGGCCGTTGACAACAATGTCCATGATGTGTCCTTAGCGACTCGCTCGTCGGATTCATCCGATCCCATGCCCTTGGATGGGTAAACACCGTTATACAGTAAAGGGAGAGACAAATCGAGTGCCCCCGCGACCGAGACCGAGAACAGCTCCTACAGCGGGCCTGATCTGCACCGATGCTAGCAGACGTGCGCTTTCTGCCAAGGTTGCGCCGGTGGTGGAGAAGTCATCGATGAGCAGGTCCGTCGGCGCGGATTCGGTGCCCGACACGGGACGGACTTCCGCGATCTCAGCGATTCTCCTCCGGTCGAGATATTGGGTCCGCTGAGCATTCTGAGCCCGCTCGATCGCCCCGAGTCCAACCTGGTCACGCGATCGTTTCGCCGCGAGCACATCGTGGACTTCCAGAGGCAGCTCCGGCGACAGCTCCTTCGCCCGATTCGCCAGGGCGGCCGTATGCGATCCGCCTCGACGACGTCTGGCCCGATCCGAACTGGGCGCCGGAAACAGTCGGATCGCCCCACCCGAGTAGCCGATGAGCTCGAGGGCCGCGACGATCGAACGGGTCAGAGCCAGGGCCAAGGGATCGAGGATGTCCCGGCGTCCGTCGTCCTTGAAGCCGACGACCATCTTCGAGATCTGCGAGTTGTATTCGCAGACCCCGACGACCGGAATCGTGCCGTAGCGCGGTTCCATCGCCCGTGGGATCCCACCGAGCAGCTGCAGGCAGCGGGTGCACAGGGACACGTTCTCCCGCCCGCAGCCGGCACACCGGCGAGGCAGGAGCAGTTCGCCGAACTCCCCGAGCAGCCCCATGGGAGAAATCTACTGCATGCCCGGATCGGGGGGCGGCGATGAGCCGCTTTCCAGAACAGCCGCGCACCGCCGCCCGACGGCCCAGCCGGGAAGGGAAAGGCGCCGTGGGTCAGCGGGGACAGGCAATGCTGTGCGGGTCAACCGGGATAGGAGGGATCCTTCGCTTCGACGTCGACGAGTTTCTGCCAGGCGTTCGAGTTGTAGCTGTACAGCGCGCCATCGGCACCGGTGACCAGGATCGAGCGTCCGTCCACTCCACCGGCGATGCGGCTTCCGTCCGAGACCTCACCGAGCTGTTCAGCAGGGCCGGTGACTCCGATGCGGAACGGCTGCGCTGATTCGCCTTCCCCTGCGGCCAGAGCCACGAGAGACGTCGCCCCTGCCCATGAGACATCCTTGATCTCGTGGAAATTCGCACCCACTTCGATCGGCGTTTCAGAGACATGACCGGCCGGATTGCCCGCCTTGTCCCTGGGGATGCCGACCACATCGACGCGATCCGGTTCCCCTTTGTGGCGACTGAGCAGCGCGATACGAGTGCCGTCTCGGGAGACCTCGATATCGATGAGCTGTCGACCGTTGAGGAAGTCGGCGGCGACGGTGGAGGATTTGCCGTCACGACCGACGGCCTTGAGCTCGCCCTTGTTCTCAGCCTCACCCGTCCATGTCGTGTTGAAGCGATCGATGCTGGGGCGCACGAGCTTCTTGCCCTTGAGGATCGGAGTAGCGTCGACGGCGTCGGACTTCAACCGCATGAGCTGCTTGCCGTCGTCGGCCAGATAGACGTAGAGAGAGTCGTCCAATGACACCGCGGGATCGCTCGCCTTCGCCTTCTTCAGATTCGGACTGTTCTCGACCTTGGCCACGGTGGTGCCCGAAACCCGAGAGAGGTGGTCGTCGGCGAGAACCACGGGTGGCCCGTCCACCTGGACCGACGTATCGGTCTTCGGCTGCAGACTGGCCGGAACCGTCTGCCCGCCGATGCTCAGATCGATTGCCGAGATCGAGGGAATGACCTGCAGGGTGGTGGCGATCTGCTGACGGATAAGTCCCTTTTCGCGGTCGGACGGGGCCGGGTTCTGCGGTCCCAGGGCCACATTGGCGACGCCGTTCTCGATCGTCACCACGTTCGAATCCGAATCGCTGAGCTTGGCACCATCGGGAATCGACGTGATCACCGCTCCCGAGAGGTAGGGAGCGGGTCCGCTGAGCAGCTCGTTCATCAGCACCGTCGGGGTCGAGGAAGACCGGAGGAACCAGCGGGAGTCAGGGACGAGATACGAATAGTCGGAGGTGAAGAACTGCAGCGAATAGTTGAGGAAGATCGTCTGGAAGTCGGTCTGGCTGATGAGAAGCCCGTCCGGCGCCGAGGAGATCCTCCACTCCCCGTTCTCCTGCCGCAGCGAGAATTCCATCGTGGACCGAGTGCCCGGTTCGGTGGAGTTGTACACTCCGGAGGAGTCGACGAGACCGACGACCGGGGGCGAGATGCTCATCGTCTTCTGGTCGGAGGTGGTTCCGACGTTCAAGGAGTCGAGATCTGTGCCGTTGGGCAGCACCGACACCGATTCCTGTGGGCTCCATTTCTGCGCCTCACCCTCGGTGAGGAATGACCGGGCCACGGAGAAGTTGTTGCCGGCGCCCGCTCCTGCACGGAGGAACCCGCGCACGATGTCCGATGGGCTGTCCCCGGGTTCGGGACCGTCGGGGATCCGCGCGTTGTTCGCACCTGCATCGCCCGAGTCGTCTTCGATATGGCCGACAGGCGATGACGTCGGGATCGACGAGCAGCCGACGAGGGTCAAGGCGGTGAACACGGAGACCAACACGGTCTTCACTCGCAGCCCTCTGGGCTTCGTGCGCATCATGACCGTCCTCCTTCTCCGTCGTCCATGCCGTCACCGTCCAGGTCCGGATCGCCGACGTCCGTGGACCGCGGCCCAGTCTCGGCGGTGCCTGTCTCAGAGCCGTCGGCAGCCGCGCTGTCCAACTCGTCGGCGGCGGCCCCATCGTCCGAGACCGCCTCAAAGGAAGTCGTGGTCGTCTCCGGCGATGATGACTGCGGGGCCGCCTCGGCGACGGATTCGTTGTCATCTTCGAGCATCTCCGGCTCGGTTTCGACGACGATCGGGATCGATCCGGTCTGGATGCGGACTGAGCCGTCCGAGGACAGCGGTCCCGCCACGAGCGCGGAACCGCGGATCTGCGCATCGCGAGGCGGCAGAGGCAGAGGTGAGGAGGTGATCTCCTGATCGGGGCGCCGGGGAATCGTCAGCCGGAAGCACGATCCTTCGCCGAGTTTGCCCCAGACCTGCAGCCAGCCGTTGTGCAGGTGCGCGTCCTCGAGTGAGATCGCCAAGCCCAGACCCGACCCGCCGAGGGTGCGCTTGCGTGCCGGATCGGCACGCCAGAACCGGTCGAAGACGTGCTCGACCTGCTCTTCGTTCATGCCCACTCCGTGGTCGCGCACGCTCACAGCCACCGCCTCGGCGTTGGAGGCGACATAGACGTCGACGGGGTTGTTCTCACCGTGTTCGATGGCGTTGACGACGAGGTTGCGCACGATCCGGGTGATCCGCACCCGGTCGACCTCGGCCATGACCGGTGAGGAAGGAGCGTGGACGACGATGGCGGTGTCCATCTGTTCGGCCACCATCGACACGGTCTCGATCACCGAGGTCACGATCGCGCCGATATCGACGGGCTTGGGCACCAGCGCCGCGGCACCGGCATCGTAGCGGGAGATCTCCAGCAGGTCGGAGAGCAGGTTGTCGAACCGTTCTGCCTGCGAGTTGAGCAGTTCCGCGCTGCGCGCGGTGACGGGGTCGAGGTCGTCACGGGAATCGTAGATGAGGTCCGCTGCGGCACGGATCGTCGTCAGGGGTGTCCGCAGTTCGTGGGAGACGTCGGAGACGAACTGCCTCTGCAGCACCGACAGCCGTTCCATCTGCTCGATCTGGTGCTGGAGGGTGTCGGCCATATCGTTGAAGCTCTCACCGAGGACGGCGATCTCATCGTTGCCGTGGACGGGCATGCGTTCGTCGAGGTCACCATCGGCGATGAGCCGGGCCACCTCGGCCCCGGTGCGCACCGGTGTGACGACGAGTCGGGTGACGATCCAGGCGACGGCACCGACGAGGACGACGAGGACGAGGGCGGCGACGAACATCGAACGCTGCACGAAGTTGAGCGTGTCCTGCTGTTCGCTGAGGTCGCCGAGGTAGTAGAGCTGGAACTGGCCGGCGCCCGGGATCTGCAGCTCCTGGGTGATGAGCAGACCCGGTCCGGTCCCGTCGGGCAAGCTCACCGACTGGTAGAGCTTGTCGTCGGTCGGCGCCTTGCGGATGGCCTCGCGGAGTTCATCGGAGACGGGCACCTGCGTGGCCTCACCGTCCTCATTCGACCCACCGGCGGTGATCGTCGAGAAGGAGGAGTTCGGGTCCTTCGGCTGCAGGGTCAGCGAGTACACCGACCCGGCCGAACGGTTGTAGATCGAGGACAGCTGCGAACTCAGCGTGTCCTGGGTGACCGCCTGCCCGTCGACGGGTGCCAGGGAGCGCAGCTCGGCCAGGATCGACCGAGTCTGAGAGGACAGGGAATCCAGGCGGGTGTCGAAGAGACCGCGGGCGATCTGCTGGGACATATAGGTTCCGACGCCGAAGATCGCCACCGAAGTGAGCACGATCGTGAGCACGACGATGCGGACCTGCAGGGAGTGGCTGAACGATCGGAGGATGAAGTTCCAGAACGTCTTCAGCGCCGAGGCCGCGGTGCGAACGGGTCCGTCCGCGGCTGACTCGGAAGTCACGCGGCTCGGCCGGCCTTATAGCCGACGCCGCGGACGGTGACGATGATATCCGGCTTCTCCGGATCGCGTTCGATCTTCGACCGCAGACGCTGCACATGGACATTGACCAGTCGGGTGTCGGCGGCATGACGATAGCCCCACACCTCTTCGAGCAGGGTCTCGCGGGAGAACACCTGCCACGGCTTGCGAGCCAGGGCGACAAGGAGGTCGAACTCGAGAGGGGTCAGCGACACCGGTGATCCGCCCTTGGTCACCGTGTGGCCGGCGACGTCGACGACGACGTCGCCGACGGTCAGCAGCTCGGGAGCCTGCGGTTCGGAGATCCGCAGCCGAGCGCGGACACGGGCGATGAGCTCCTTGGGCTTGAATGGCTTCGGCACATAGTCGTCGGCACCGGATTCGAGGCCGAGGACGACATCGACGGTGTCGGACTTCGCCGTGAGCATGATGATCGGCACCGAGGAGATCTCACGGATCTCCCGGCAGACTTCGAGTCCGTCCTTGCCGGGCAGCATGAGGTCGAGGAGCACGAGGTCCGGATTGACCTTCTGGAATTCTTCGAAGGCTTGGTCTCCGGTGGCGCAGAAGAAGGGCTCGAAGCCTTCGCTTTTGAGCACAATTCCGATCATTTCGGCCAAAGCCGTGTCATCATCAACTACGAGGATTCGAGCGTTCATGCTCCCATTGTCCCTTATGTTCGCGTGTTCTTCGGTTCCCGACACTCCTAGCCTATCGGGCGTTGTCGACTGCCTCATGCACCGGATCCGCCGACAGCGGAGACCGACGGTTCAGCTGCCGCGCCGCACGGCCCCCTGCAGCGGGCCATTCACTCCCCGAGGCCGACCGTCGGAACGGCCGCCCGACCTCCCTCCCGATCGCCTTTCCCGATCGCCCCTCAGACCAACCCCGAACCGTCCCCGGGCCGTCCCCCGACGGCCGGGATCGACACGGCCGACGCGCACCGAATCCGACAGGGAGGCCTCTCGGCACTTGCCGGCGAATCATGGCAGGATTGGCGTGATGGGACAGACGAATGCATGGACCTCGGAGGTCGACTGGCACACCGGCCGCTGGCAGCGGCGTTCGCCGTCCCCGCCCTCGCGCGGATGGCAGCCGCCTCCCCCACGCGGGCTCCTGCCCAAACGTCCGCTGACTTTCATCGAGGCGCTGGATTCGGGATTCCGCCTGCTGCGTTTCGTCCCGACTCTGTCCATCGGCTCCTCTCTCATCGTCTTCTCCCTCTGGAGCCTGCTGCTCGCCGCGATCGGTGCCCTCATCGCAGTGCAGTTCCTGCCGTTCTTCAACGACCTCAGCGGCAATGAGGATGCCGCCTCCGGTTTCATCGCCCTGGCCCAGCTGGGTTCGGTGGCACTCAGCCTGCTCAGCCTCGGTTTGGCCCATCTGCTCTCCGGCATCATCGCCACCGGAACCCGCGCCTCCTTCGGCGCCCGCAGGACCACTCTGTCGATGGCGTGGAAGTCCCTGTCCGGTCGCCGCCTGCGCCTCATCCTGGCCACACTGCTGATGAGTGGAATCAACCTCGGCCTGCTGCTGGCCCTCACCGCCCCGACGCTGCTGTTCCTCGGCGCCGATTCGGCGATCCTCGCCTTCGTCTGGGCCGCATTGGCCGCCCTGCTGTGGTTCGTCGCGCTCATCTGGGTCAACCTGCGCCTGGCGTTCCTGGGTTCGGCGATCGCGGTCGAGGACCTGAGCGTCCGTGCCGGAATCCGCCGGTCTTGGAAACTGACCGGGCGCGGCTTCTGGCGAATGCTCGGCCAGCTGGCGCTCGGTTATTTCCTGTCCAATCAGCTCGTCCAACTCATCATCACCCCGATCGTCTTCATCATCTCGGTGCTCCTGGGCGTCGGCATGACGACGACAACCGAGTCGACGACGGCGCAGGCGGCCATCGCCATCGTCTCCGTGGGTCTGCTGCTCGCACTCACGCTCATCTCCTCCGCCGTCCTCTTCGCCTATTTCGCCTGCCTGGTCACGGTCTGCTTCTTCGATCAGCAGATGCGCTCGGAGGGGCTCGACCTCGTCCTCATCCGCGCCGAGGAGGACCGATGATCCTCTCCCCCATCACCGAGGCGGCCCGCCACCTCCACACCGCCGCGTCCTCCCAGCCGGGCGCGGCACAGCTTCGCGCCGCCTCGGCGAATATCGACCGGGACACCGGCCGCGAATGGGTAGAGCACGAACTCTCGAAACCGGAATACGCCGCCAACGATCTCACCCCCTTGGAACGGATCGGCCGGTGGCTGTCCTCCCTGTGGGATTCGCTCGTCCATGCCGCCCTGGGCGCGAACTCCCCGTGGCTGCTCATCGTCGTCGTCCTCGGCCTCGCCGCGATCGTCGCCTTCATCGTCTGGCGCGTGCGTCGGGCCGGATTCCGCCGTGTCGGCGTCCCGCTGTCCGCATTCGATCCCGTGGTCTCCCAGCCCGAACCGGGCCCGTGGCGCGAGAGCGCGGCCCGGGCCGCGCAGGCCGGGGACTTCGAGACCGCGGTCATCGACGAATCCCGAGCGATCTTCGCGATCCTGTCCGTCAAGCAGATCGTCTCGCTCGAGTCCTCGGCCACAGCGAGTGAGATCGCCCGTTCCGCCGAGGCGGCCCTGCCCGAGCACGGATCCGCCGTCCACGGGGTGGCCGAAGTCTTCAACGACCTCCGCTACGGGGAGGCGACCGAGGCGAAGACACGTGCCGACCGCAGCCTCGGCGAGGTCTATGCGGATCTGTGCGCACTCGACCGGACGCTGAGCGCACTGCCGGTCCGCCGGGAGGCAGCTGTATGAGCGCACAGTTGGATGTCGCCGCCCGCGGCACCCGGTCGACCTCGCGGGTTCCGCTGCGCGCTCGGCTGCGGTCGGCTGCGGTATGGATCGTCGCGGCCTTCGTCATCCTCGTCACCGTGATCGTGCTCGTGCTGCTGACCGGCGACGAGGAGTCCGCAGAGCCCCTGCACTATGACTCGACGGAGCGCACCGGCACGAAGGCCCTCGTCGAGACCCTGCGTGACCATGACGTCGATGTCACCACCACCGAGGATCAGGAGCAGGCCCGCTCGGCCGCCGCCCGACCCGACACCACCCTGCTCATTCCCGCGAACACCGCGGCTCTGTCCCCCGGGGACATCGCCGGCCTCGAGTACGCTCTGCGCACCCACGGCAACCGGCTCGTCCTCGTCGATCCCGGTCCGACGGTGTCGGAGTTCACCGACCGGATCACGGTCAACGACAACCTCGGCCCGTTGGCCGATCCGGAGGCCACGTCCGCACCGTCCTGCGATTCACCGATCGCCCGCAGTGCCGGTGCCGTGTCCACCGGCGAGGTCGAATACGCGGAGACGGAGAAGGGCACCGAGGGGATCACCGCCTGCTACCCGTTCACCGGCCCGGGGGTCGCCGAGATCGACGGCACCGAGGTGGCTCCAGGGTCTGCGCGCGGACAGTTCCTCACCGATTCGGGCGGTTCCGTTCCGCTGACCGTGCTCGGCAGCCCCGACTGGGTGACCAATGAGAACATCGACGAAGAGGGCAATGCCTCTCTTGTGCTCTCGCAGCTGTCCCAGACGCAGAACCTCGTCGTCTACTATCCGACCTTCGACGGTTCGGGACAGGGGCAGTCGCCTCCGTCGACGATCGATTTCGTGCCCGGCTGGTTCCTCGCAGGAGTCCTGTGGCTGGTCCCCTGCCTCCTCGTCCTGCTGCTCGTCATCGGGCGCCGGTTCGGGCCGCTGGCTCTCGAACGTCTGCCGGTCATCGTGCCTGCCGTGGAGACCGTGCACGGTCGGGCAGCCCTGAGCTCGCGCAGCCACGATCGCGACGGGGCGCTGCACACGCTCCGGGCCGGAGCCCTGCTGCGCATCGCCAAACGACTCGGTCTCAGCCCCGATGCCCGCACACCCGACATCATCGCTCACATCGCGACCGTCACCGGGGCCGATCCGGGCCGTCTCCACTATGTCTTCGTCTCCGCGTCGGCTCACACCGACGCCGAACTCACCGAACTCGTCCATCAGCTCACCCAGATCGAAAGTGAGATCCCATGACTCAGCCGCCCCAGGGCCCTACGAATTCTCAGGAACCGGTCGCCTCTCAGCCTCCGGCCGCACCTCGGCCCCAGGAGCCGGTCGTGCCGCAGACCCCTGCTGCGGACAGCGCGCAGGCTCCGCAGGCTGAGCCGGACCCGCTCAGGGAGGCGTTCACCGGTGTGCGCACCGAGATCGCCAAGGCCGTCGTCGGCCAGGACCAGGCAGTGACGGGAATGCTCATCGCACTGCTGTGCCAGGGTCACGTGCTTCTCGAAGGGGTTCCCGGAGTGGCGAAGACTCTGCTCGTGCGCAGCTTCGCCGCCGCGGTCAGCCTGGACAGCTCGCGTGTGCAGTTCACTCCCGACCTCATGCCCAGCGATGTCACCGGTTCGCTGGTCTACGATGCTTCCGCCTCGGACTTCTCATTCCGTCCCGGCCCGGTTTTCACGAACATCCTCATCGCCGATGAGATCAACCGCACCCCGCCGAAGACCCAGTCGGCCCTCCTCGAAGCGATGGAGGAGCATCAGGTGTCCGTCGGTGGACGCTCACGCAAGCTGCCTGAACCGTTCCTCGTCGCAGCCACCCAGAACCCCGTCGAATACGAAGGCACCTATCCGCTCCCGGAGGCTCAGCTCGACCGGTTCCTCTTCAAGCTCGTCCTCGACCTGCCCGAGCGGGATCACGAATTCGAGATCCTCGACCGCCATGCCCGGGGCTTCGACGCCGGGTCCCTGGCCGCGGCAGGTCTGCGTCCGGTCGCCGATGCCGAACTCATCGGCCGGGCCCGCGAAGCCATCGCCAAGATCTACATCGCCCCACAGATCATCACCTATATCGTCGACCTCGCCCGAGCCACCCGCCAGACCCCGTCCCTGGCCTTGGGCGTCTCACCTCGCGGAGCGACGAGGATGCTCGGAGCCGCCCGCGCTCATGCGTGGCTGAGCGGTCGGCACTATGTCACCCCCGATGACGTCAAAGCTCTGGCCCATATGTCTCTGTCGCACCGGGTCATCCTGCGCCCCGAGGCGCAGATGGACGGTCTGGACGTCGGTCAGGTCCTCGATTCGATCATCGCCACGACCGAAGTGCCCCGCTGAATGACCACCCGACTGTTCCTGCTCACCTTTCTCGGTCTCGTGCCGATCATGCTGGTGCCCTCATGGCCGACGGCCATGATCGTGGCCGGGGTGATCGTCCTGGCAGCGGTTCTCGATTTCTTCTTCGTCCCCCGGATCCACGGGTTGGAAGTCCAGCGCACACCGGGACCGATGGTCCGCCTCGGCGACAGCACCCACAGCACGCTGACTATCATCAATGGGACCAGCCGCCGGCTGCGCCTCCACGTCCGCGACGCCTGGGCACCGAGTGCCGGGGCGGTCGAGACTCGTTCTCGTCACGTGCTGGAACCGGGTGAGCAGACAGAGGTGATCACCGAGCTGGAGCCGACTCGACGAGGCGCGCTGCCCGGCGATCTGGTGACCGTGCGCAGTCGCAGCATGCTCGGGCTCGTCCAGCGGCAGAAGAGCATCGATGTTCCCGCCTCTGTGCGTGTTCTGCCTCCTTTCGTGTCCCGGCGTGAGCTGCCGTCGAAGACGCAGAAGCTGCGGGAGCTCGAGGGACGGTCGGCGGTGATGATCCGCGGGATGGGCACGGAATTCGATTCGCTGCGCGACTATGTCGACGGTGACGATGTCCGGTCGATCGACTGGCGGGCCAGCGCCCGCGCGCAGAACCTCGTGGTCAAGACCTGGCGGCCGGAGAAGGATCGTCGCGTCGTCATCGTCGTCGATTCTTCCCGGTTCGCCGCCCGTCGCTGTGGCGAGGGAACGGTCTTCGACGCCGCGCTCGAGGCGTCGCTGCTGTTGACGGCTCTGGCCACGGGTGCCGGCGATCGGGTCGATGTCATCGTCGCCGATGCCCGGGTGCGGGCAGTCGCGTCGAGCCATCGGGCTCATGATCCGGTCCATGAACTGTCGGTGGCGCTGACGCCTGTGTACCCGGAGCTCTACGAGGCGAACTGGGAGTCGATCGCCGCTGCGGTTCTGCAGACCTCCCGGCAGCAGGCGCTCGTCGTCTTGGTCACTCAGCTCGATGAGGCGACCATCGCCGAGGACGTCCTGCCAGTGTTGCCGACTCTCACGGCACACCACCTGGTCGTCGTCGCCGGAGTCGAAGATCCCGCACTTGCGGACCTGGCTGCCCGGCGCGGCGACGCCGACGACGTATATACGGCGGCGGCCGCCGAGGCCGAGATGCTCGCGACGGCGTCGCTGCAGTCTCGGCTGCGCGGACTCGGCATCTCCTCCGTCCAGGCTCTGCCGGAGAAGCTTCCCGGAGCGTTGGCCGATCTCTACATTCGGCTCAAGGTCTCCGGCGGGCTGTGACCGCGACCCCGCTCAGCGGCGAACTGTCAGCGACAATCTGATCAGCGGTCGGTGGAGATGACCGAGTATCCGGCCTGATGCTCGTCGAGATCGGCGCTGAGTCCGGCTGCGGCGGCGCGCTTGCCGAAGTACCACGCGTAGACGACGACAGCCGCGGTGTAGGCCACTCCGATGGCGATCTTGACGGCCGGCGGAATCGGGTTCGGGGTCACGAAGCCCTCGATGAGCCCCGAACCGAACAGCAGAAGCACGAGACCGCCGGCGACGATGAGCAGCGACCGAGCCTCGGAGGCGAGCTTGTCACGACGCAGCCTGGGGCCCGGCACCACCCAGGCGAAGAAGAGACGCAGTCCCGCAGCAGCGGCGAGGATGATGCAGCTGATCTCCGGGATCCCGTGGGGCAGGATGTAGAGGAAGAAGTCGGAGGCCCGGTCGAACTCGAACATCATCGCTCCGGAGAAGCCGACGTTGACGGCATTCGAGAACAGTCCGACGATGACATAGCCGCCCGTGATGCCGAGGAGGACGAACTGAACGGCGATCCACGCGTTGTTCGTCCACACGCCGACGGCGAAGAAGCCGTTCGGGTTCTCTTTGTAGTAGTCGACGAAATCATGTTCGGCGAACTGCCGTCGGAACTCTCGATCCCCGAAGGTCTCGAGCACTTCCGGATGCGATCCCGCCCAGATGCCCGACAGGACGGCGACGGCGAGGAATCCGGCGGCCACGATGACGAAGTCCCATCGCAGCCGGTACAGCGACAACGGCAGACTGATGACGAAGAACCGTCCGAGCCCGGACAGTCCTCCGCTGGGCACGGACGAGAGATGATTGCGGGAGCGGTGGACGATCGCCGAGAGCCGAGCGGCTTCGAGAGAGTCGGGAGCCACCGTCGTGATCCGCGACAGATCCTTCGACGCGGTCCGGTAGAGCTCGAGGAAGCGGGTCGTCTGCTCGGGTGTCAGCGTGTTCTTCTTCGCCAATGCCGAGAGCTCCAGCCAGTCATCGCCGTGCAGCTGGGCCAGCAGGTTCGGATCCATCCCTCCACCCTATCGGAGACGACGCCTCGGCACCTCCGACGCAGAGAGAGGCACACGGCAAGCTCTCGGCGAAACGACCGCCTCGGAACGCGGCAGTATGACACGATGGTCGGGTGAGTACTCTGATCACCGGTGAAGCCGTCGAACTCAACGTCCAACCGGCCGCTCTCGCGGCGCGGGCATTGAGCTGTCTCATCGACTACATCGTCTATTCGCTGGTGAATGTCGGTCTGCTCATCGCCATGTTCTGGCTCATGCTCAAGGTGCTCGATCTCAACGGACTGCTTCTCGGCTCACTCATGACCGTGATGACGATCTTCGTGTTCGTGCTGCTGCCGATGCTCGTCGAAGTGCTCAGTCACGGTCGTTCGCTGGGCAAGCTCATCCTCGGGCTGCGCGTTGTTCGCGACGACGGCGGTGCGGTGCGGCTGCGCCATTCCTTCATCCGCGCTCTGCTGTGGCCGTTCGAGATCGTGTCCAGCGGCGGCGGCATCGCGGCTCTGTCCGGTCTGCTCTCACCGCAGGCCAAACGCCTCGGCGACTATCTGGCCGGGACCATTGCCGTCAGCGAACGCAGCCGACCTCTGCCGCCCATGCACACCCATGTGGCCCCTCATCTGCACGAATGGCTGAACCGCACAGACGTGACAGCGATCCCCGATGGTCTGCATCGGCGCATCGTCGCGTTCCTCGCCATGGCGCCCCAGCTCGGTGCGGAGTCGAGGTGGCAGCGAGCGATCGAGCTCGCCACCGAGCTCAATCCCTATGTGGCTCCGGCCCCGCCGGAGGGAACGTTTCCCGAACAGTTCCTGTCCGCAGTCATCCATCGGCAGCGCATCGCCGAAGTCGAGAAACAGCGCCGTCGGAGCGACCGTGCGAACGCTTTCCGGTCCGGAGTCGAGACGCTCCCCCACGGCCTCAGCCTCACCCGCCGCTGACGACGCAGTCTGACTGTCCGCCGCTGACACCGCGGCTCGACTGCTCTCGGTCGACGGAGCGGTCCCGGACTGCGACCGGGTTCGCCCGCTCCGCCGCCGGACCGAACCGGCAGTGCTCGATCAGTACCGGTAGTGCTCGGGTTTGAACGGTCCTGCCACGTCGACGCCGATGTACTCGGCCTGTTCCTTGCTCAGTTCAGACAGCTTCGCCCCGAGCGCCGGCAGATGGAGGCGTGCCACCTTCTCGTCGAGTTCCTTCGCCAGCCGATGCACCGAGTTGCCGTAGTCATCGTGGGCGTGCCACAGCTCGATCTGGGCGAGCACCTGATTGCTGAATGACGCACTCATCACGAACGACGGATGACCGGTGGCGTTGCCCAGGTTGAGCAGGCGCCCTTCGGAGAGGACGAGGAAGTCCGTGCGGTCGCGACCGAGTCCCGCCTCGGCGGGCACGGGCACGCTCCACTCGTGGACCTGCGGTTTGATCTCGATCTTCTCCACTCCGGGCAGGCGGGACAGCCCTGCCAGATCGATCTCCTCGTCGAAGTGACCGACGTTGCCGACGATTGCGCCGGGTTTGAGCGTCTGCAGCACGTCGACGTCGAGGACCCGGGTGTTTCCGGTCGTGGTGATGATGATGTCGGCCTGGGGAGCCACCTCAGCGAGGAGGTCGACCTGGTAGCCGTCCATCGTGGCCTGCAGCGCACAGATCGGATCGATCTCGGTCACTATGACGCGCGCACCCTGTCCGCGCAGCGCTTCGGCGGCACCCTTGCCGACGTCGCCGTAGCCGATGACGACGGCGATCTTTCCGCCGATGAGGACATCGGTGGCGCGGTTGAGCCCGTCGGGCAGCGAATGGCGGATGCCGTAGCGATTGTCGAACTTCGACTTCGTCACCGAGTCGTTGACGTTGATGGCAGGGAACGGCAGAGCCCCCTGTTCGGCGAGGCGGTAGAGGCGGTTGACTCCGGTCGTCGTCTCCTCGCTCACCCCCTTGATTCCGGCGGCCAGACGGGCGAAGCGTCCGGGGGCCGATTCGATGGAGGTGGCGATCTGCTTGAGCAGGACCTTGAACTCCTCCGAGTCCTCGGCGCCGGCGGTGGGCACTCCCCCGGCGGCTTCGAATTCGGTGCCCTTGAGCACGTACATGGTGGCGTCGCCGCCGTCGTCGAGGATGAGGTTCGGTCCATCCGCGAAGTCGAAGATCTTGTCCGCGGCCCACCAGTACTCTTCGAGGGTTTCACCCTTCCATGCGAAGACGGGGACGCCGGCCGGGGCCTCGGGAGTGCCGGAGCCGACGACGACGGCCGCTGCGGCCTCGTCCTGCGTGGAGAAGATATTGCAGCTGGCCCACCGGACGTCTGCACCGAGTGCGACGAGGGTCTCGATGAGGACAGCGGTCTGCACGGTCATGTGCAGGCTGCCGGCGATGCGGGCCCCGGCCAGCGGTGCCGTCGAGGCGTATTCCTCACGCAGCGCCATGAGGCCCGGCATCTCCCTTTCGGCGAGACGGATCTGGTGTCGGCCGGCCTCGGCCAAGCTGAGATCGGCGACCTTGAAGTCAGTGGAATCGAGCACGGTACCTCCATACGGCGGGCTGTCTGATCGGCTTCGAGTCTATTGCCGGGCAGGCGGCTTGTCGCGTCATGCTCGTTCTGCGGACAGCGAAGACCGTCAGCAAGCGGTCATATCCTGACTGCCCTAATTCCGAGAAACGGAAGCAGAGGACCGGCTGCCGTCGATCCGGCTTCAGGCGTGAGCGTTGACGAAGTCCGTGACCCGGCGGGTGAGCGCGTCCACCTGCGCCGAATCGGCGGCTTCGACGTTGAGTCGGACGAGGGGTTCGGTATTGGACTTGCGCAGGTTCACCCACCAGTCCGCACCCTGCAGGCCGATTCCGTCGAGGTCGTCGACGGTGTTCTCTGGGAAGTCTCCGGCATGTGCGGCGAAGTCGGCGAGCACAGCGTCGGGGTCGGCGACGGTGAAGTTGATCTCCCCCGACTGCACGAACCGGTCATAGTCGGCAACCAGACGGGAGGCGGGGGCGCGTGATTCGGCGAGGGCGGCGATGAGATGACAGGCGGCGAGCATTCCCGAATCCGCCCCGAAGAACTCGTCGAAGTAGAAGTGCGCGGAGTGCTCGCAGGCGAAGACGGCTCCGGTTTCGCGCATGAGCGTCTTGATTCCCGAATGGCCGACCTTCGACCGCAGTGCGTGTCCCCCGGCGGCGGTGATCGTCTCGGCCACGCTGCGGGAGGTGATGAGATTGTGGATGACGGTGGGTCGGTCGTCGCCGAGTGCCCGGGCCCGTGCGATCTCGCGTTCGGCGACGAGTGCGCCGACGGCCGAGGCCGACATCGTCGCGCCGGTCTCGTCGATGAAGAAGCAGCGGTCGGCGTCCCCGTCGAAGACGAGCCCGAGATCGACGCCGTTGTCGACGACAGCGCGTGCCGCGTCGACGAGGTTCTCGGGTTTGAGCGGGTTCGCCTCGTGGTTGGGGAAGGTCCCGTCGAGCTCGGTGAAGAGGCCGATGACGTCGAAGGGCACCGAGGCGGCTCCCGCGTCCGTGCCGAAGACCTCCCCGAGGAGGCGCCCGGCCATTCCGTTTCCCGCGTCGAGCACGATCGACAGTCCCGTGACCTTATCGACGTGGGTGAGTTCGCGGATCCGTGCCGCGTACTGTTCCCGCATCCGGGATGCGGCAGTCTCGTCTTCGGCGATGGTCCGGCCGTCGGTCTGCGGTGCAGTGATCGCGAGTTCTCTGACTCGGGAGAGTCCGGAGGCCAGGCTGACTCCGGCGGCGCGGGGTCCGCAGATCTTGATTCCGTTGTAGTCGGCGGGATTGTGGCTGGCCGTGATCATGGCTCCGGGCAGATCGAAGATGCCCGAGGCGAAGTAGAGCTGATCGGTCGAGCACAGGCCGAGCAGGACGGCTGTCGAGCCGGCAGCGTCGACTCCTGCGGCGAAGGAGTGGGCGAATCCGGGAGAGCTCGGGCGCATATCGTGGCCGATGACCACCTCGGTGGCGGTGTGGATCTCTGCCATGGCTCGGGCCGTGGCCCAACCGAGGGCGAACAGGATGTCGTCGTCGAGCTGGTCGGGAATCCGACCGCGGATGTCATAGGCTCCGACGGCGGCGTCGAGGGCGGCCGTCCGGGCCTGTCCGAGTTCGGAGTCGATCAGGATCTGCTGTGCGGGTTCGATTCGGGTCGAGCTCGGCTCTCGGTGGCTCATGAGTCGCCGATGATGCGCAGGTGACCGTGTCGACGTCCCGAGGCGGCCGGATCGTCGGCCGGTCCCGGTGCGGTCCGGGCCGGGGTCTGATCGGCACGATCGGCGGCTTCGCGGACGGCGTCGGCGATCGCCAGCAGGTCGTCATGGCTGCGTTCGGGCGGGGCCTGCCCGGAGTCGATCCGGATGAGCTGCCAATCCACGGGCGGGGTCAGCTTCGCCGCATGTTCGGCGCACAGGTCATGAGCGCCCGGTTCGGCGCGCCTGCCCAGAGGTCCGATGACGACGGTCGCATCGGCGTGCACGTACGTCATGGTGGCGGCGGCGGGGCGCGAACAGCTGACTTTTGAACACATTCTCACGGCTGACACAGTCCCACACTCTACACGCCGCGCCCCGCCGATTCGCTCAGGCACGGCGGCGCCGCCCGTAGAATGAAGTGCTATGAGACCAAGGCGACATCGCGACCGACATGGGCGGGGTCTGCGGTCTCCGCTGCACCGGGCCGAGGTGCCCGCGCGGCTGAGTCGGGCGGAGAGTTTTGCGAAGGTCGCGGCCGCCGAATTCGCCCGCATGCGCAGGCACGAACCCGTTCTCCTCGCCGAGGTGGTGCTGGCCGTCGATTCCGTGCCGCCGGCGAGTTCGACCGAACCGAGCTTCGGCCGTGTGTTCCCGGCGGCCGGGGACCGTCCCACCCATATCGTCCTCTATCGACGGGTGATCGAAGATCATGCCGGTGCTGAGGCCCGGGATGGACTCATCGCCGAGGTGGTGGCGGACCAGGTCGATATCCTCCGTCGCACCTGAGATCCGCAGTCACCGCAGGAACCTGGTTCGTGAGACCTCAGCCGAGCCGGATATCCCGGTAGGCCACGCCTGCCGGGGCAGGCGCCGGGACGACCGTGGAGATTCCGTCCTCGGTGGTCACGACGAGGGTCGCATGCACCCCATCGGACTGTGAGCCCGAGGCTTGGGATCCCTTGAGGACGAGTGCGCGCACCGACTCCTCGGAGACGTCGCTCGGATTGAGCACGGTCGTTCCCGTCGGGTTGAGGTCGATCGATTGAGGATCGGTAAGCGTTCCGTCGTCGAGCATTCCCTGCACCTGCACATGTCCCTGACCGGGAGAGAGGTTCAGGGAGGACTCACCGGTGCGAGGAAGCGCCAGAATCTGGGTCTCGGCGAGGGAGTCGGTCGACGGGATGCTGCCGAAGTCGGCGGCTCCCTTCCCACCGTCTTTGCCGATGAAGGCTCCGGCCTGGACGCGCTGAGAGGATTCGACGACGAGACTCGTGGCGTCGAGATCCCCGAGGTCGGCCTCGGCGACCCCGCGACCGACGACGGTCATCGAGGAACGGGGAATGTCGATCTCTCCGTCCGGCCCGTACGCCTTCAGGGACACCTCGGCGAGGTCACCGCTCGGGTTCGCGACCCGGACTCGCACATCTTTGCCGCTGAGCCCGGTGAGCACCTGCTGGCGATCGGCTCCTGCCCCACCGGCCGCGAGGTCGATGCCCTGCGGCTTGAGTCCGTCGAGGACGGTCTCCTGGACGGAACCGGCCAGGACTCCACCGTCGACGGTGACGTCGACGGCAAGAGCCTCTGCCCCTCCAGCCAGACCACCCAGCGGGACGGCACGCTGCTGACCGGCCTTGATGCTCAGTTCGGTCGGTTCGGCGGATTCGCCGCCCGGGGTCATGAGGGCAACCTTCGCCTGGACGGGAACGTCTCCCGGGTTGCTCAGCAGCAGCTGCGAGTTCGAGCCGGTGGCTCCGGATCCGGCGACGATCCGGAAGCTGCTCGATGCCTGGGCGCAGGTGAGGGTGGCGAGGCCCGTGAGGTCACCGGAGCTGCCTTCGACGGTTTCGAGGCCGGTCGTCAGGGCCGGAGCCCCGGGGCGGGCGAAACCGGTGACGAGCTTCGTCGAGTCGATGCTGTCGTCTCCGGAGACGAAACCCTGGCCGGAGGGATTGTCGAAGTCGATCGAACCGCCGAGATCGGCGACCTGGAGACGAGCCGAGGAGGTCGAACCGTCTGCGGCTCCGATCGGTGCGGAGGCGGAGACGACACGGGTTGAGACCTTCGAGTCGTCGACGAATTCGGCATCGGTGCCTTCGGCTTCTCCGGCTGTGAGCAGGGGGCCGGGACAGACGACGCGGGTATCCGCGGTGGGCATGCGCACCTGTTCCGGACTGCGGTCCAGCGTGCCGGGGGTCAGCGGGGTGAGGAACGAGGTCATGGCCACGAGCACCCCGGGCACGGCAATGGCCGCGAAGGTCACGATGCTGCGCTGGTGCTTCATGCCTTCTGCTCCTCACGGCCGGGCTTCCGCGTCACATTCCCCGCCCGGCCGAAGGGGATGGCGACGATGAGGCTGAGCAGTCCGAGCACCCATCCGACGATGACGCCGATCGGGTAGAGCGGTGAGTTCAGCGAGATCTCGACCGTTCCCCCGGCTGCGGGGAGGTCGAATTCGCTTGCCCACGCCTCTTCGCCGGGCTTCGGCTGCGGCAGCGGCTCACCGTCGATGCTTGCGGTGATGCCGTGCGCTGCATCGGCGATGGTCAAGGTGCGCCCCTCCTGACCGGCCGGCACCGTTGCGGTGGTGCCTTTCATTGCCGCCGTTGACACCTTCCCTTCGGCGTCGCGGATGAGGAATCGGCCGCTGTAGGGTTTGTCGACGCGCCACAGCTGTCCGGACGAGGTCGGTCCGACCGGCAGGAGGCCCTCGGAGACGGATACCGAGTTGGTCAGGCTGCCGGCATCGGGGCCGACGAGGACGAAATCGACTCCGAGTTCACCGAGGATGCTGCCGAGGTCACCGGAGTCATCGGCCGAGAGCGCGGACGCGGCCTGAGCCACGAGCACCTGGTCGGGGGTGATCGGCAGCGGGCGGCGCTGCCACGGCCACCCTCCCACGGTTTCTGCCGAGGTCACCGTCGATGTGCCCAGCACCGTGCCGTCGGCGGAGGCGATGAGGGTGGCCAGAACTTCTCCGTCGACATTGTCCAGGCGGAGGGTGCGCGCTTGGGTCTCCCCCGCGGCGCGGTCAGAGGCCAGTGCGGGGACGTTGCTGTCTGAGGTTGCGGTGACCGCTTCGGGCGAGGATGTGGCCCGTCCGGCGCCGATGGCGATGAGCCCGATGGCCGCTACGGTCACGAGTCCGACAAGGCCGCGCATCGGCAGCCGGCCGGATGCCGCGGAGGCTCCCTTGGCCGAACTCTTCGCAGAGGACGAACCGGTGTCTCGGCTGCGCCCGGGGCGGCGACCGACGGTGCGGTCGGCGCCGAGGGACAGCAGCAGGATCGATCCCAGGCTGACCAGGGTCAGTCCCGCTGCGGGGTATGAGGCGATGAGGTGGAACGGTCCCGTCTCCGCGGGCAGATGCACCTGGATCGCGGCGAGGATGAGACCGCCGACGTAGAGTCCGACCGCCCAGGTCAGGCGAGAGAGTTCGAGCCGGGCCTCGATGAGGGTGAAGAAGGCCAGGATGAGCATCGGCAGCATCAGGACCGGAGCCCAGAGCTCGAGGGTGCCGGCAGAGACCCCGCCGAAGCCGAGATCTGAGATCAGCTTCGTCAGCCAGGACATGTCGAGCGGAGCGGGGAACCCGACGGCGAGCAGATAGGTCGGGGCGGACTCGGTGGCCGTGGTCTGCCCGGGCATCGTGAGAAGAGTTCCCGGCTCGCGGACGACGGCCCACAGCCACGCCCAGCCCAGGAACACGGTCGGGGCGAGCAGCCACAGATGGCGCAGACCGCGACCTGCCACCAGAAGCACCGCGGTGCCGAGGACCGTGACCAGCAGGAGCAGTGGAATGCCTGCGGTGATGACGAACAGCAGCAGGCCGGTGCCGGCTGCCGCGGCGATCGATCCGGTCGTCAGGCTGCGGCGCAGAGTCAGCACCGCCAGCGGTGCACAGATCCAGACGAGGATCACACCGAGGCGGCCGTCCGACAGCGCGGCCGTGAACAGCGGAGACGCGATCCACAGCAGTGCGGCGAAGCCGCGCACCCACCGCCGCGCCCGCACACTCCCCGCGCCCGCGTACGCGGTGATGGCAGCCAGGATCGGCGCGGCCAGCAGCAGGGAGCGGACCATGACATCGACATGGCCGAAGAAGAGGAGGGAGAGCACGCCGAGGACGAGGTGGTAGGGGTCGGCCGGCACCGCCGCACCGGTCGAAACGTCGAGGTGACGCCCGAGGAGACGGTCGACGATCTCGCCGAAGCCGATGTCGGTCGAACCCAGGGCGCCGCCGGCGAGGTGGCCGGGGCCGAAGAGTCGGAAGCTGATGACCCCGCTCATCACCACGGCGGCGAGGATCACATAGGTCAGGGGTGCCCGCAGCAGACTGGAACCGCCGGAGATCTCCAGACGTGAGAAGGAGTCGATGGCCTCTTCGGTGTCGCCGACCGGGTTGAGTTCGGCATCGGTATCGGGACCGCCGGTGGGAACCTCGGCCGGGCGAGAGTCATCGCTCTCACCGCTCATCGTCCGGCGTTGGACGGCGAGTTCTTCGTCATCGGCGTAGAGCGCGGCGACATGTCCGGTGTTCGATCGTCTGGCCACACGGTTGCGACGGGCGTTGGCGCGTCTCAGCGGGGCGGTCGTCGACACATCCGCGAGAAGACCGATGAGCGCACCGAAGTGCCACCCGGCAGGTCGGAAGTTGTTCGACAGCAGCCCGCCGACGATGCGGCCGAGGTGGCCGAGCGCCAGAAAGCAGAACAGTGAGACCAGCCCCTGACCGGCGAGGCTGAGGCGGTAGCGCTGCTCAGTCCGGATCTGAGTCTTCGACCTCGGTGGGTGGGGCGAGGAGCCGAGTCGGGCAGCGGACGCAGCGGAGATCTCCATCCGCGCTCGCGGGGCCAGCAGCACGCGGGCGCCGAGGTCGCGCAGACGACGGGAGTATTCGAGACCGGAATAGGCGGGGCCGAGAACTCGGGACGGTGCCCCGATGCGCTCGAGTTCGGTGGTGGCCATGAGCAGGCCCGGCAGGTCGAGACCCAGTGTTTCGATCTGACTGTCGCGCTGCCCCTGGTCGATCTCCCCGGAGCCGACGGGGTTGAAGCGCTCCCCCGCCGAGGTGGTGCTCACTCCGGCGGAGACGATGCGCCCGGAGCATATGAGCTTCGGTCCGACGGCGGCGATGGATTCCGTCTCCCCGATGGCGTCGAGCAGCTCATCGAGGCAGTCTGGTTCGGGACGGGAGTCAGGGGTGAGGAACCACAGGAAATCCGATTCCGCGATCTCCGGCATCTCACCGGCTTCGCGGACCGTCCGCCCCCCGAGATCCACCACGGGGATCTCGGGGTAGTGCGGACGCAGAGCTGTTTCGAGCTCGACCTTGCTGGCATCGTCGCCGGAGACGACGACGATGGTGACGGCTTGCCTCACACGACCTTTTTCTTGAGCCGGCGGCGTTCGCGTTCGGACATTCCGCCCCAGATGCCGAAGCGCTCATCGTTGGCGAGCGCATATTCGAGGCATTCGGAACGGACGTCGCAGGAGGCGCAGACCCGCTTGGCTTCACGAGTCGATCCGCCCTTCTCCGGGAAGAACGCCTCGGGGTCGGTCTGAGCGCAGAGGGCCTGGTCCTGCCAGGACAGTTCGCCGTCGTCTGCGGCTCCCAGCAGCAGGGACAGCGGAGAGACGGCGGAGTTGTCCGGCGGCAGCGGCGTCAGATCACTCGGATCGACGGCCAGCGGATCCGGCAGCGTCTCGGGTGTACGTGCTCCCGGTTCGATGAACCAGTCTTCGGCACGGCGGGAGGTGACTCCCGGTGCGGCGGTGAAGTCTTCTCTCTCCCGCCATTCTCTCTGTGCACTTTGCACGGTTTTCCCCTTTCTCACGCTCGAGCAGGTCCAGTACCGTGACTGAGGCGATCAGTCCGATGTACGGTCGAATCCTGAAGGATCCCTGCTCGGCGCGTTCCCCTTAGGTATAAATTACACGCGTGTCATTACCGCCCCGTCAAGCCCTTATGGAGTATCGAGACACCCCGTGAGACGCTATTCGAACATGCGTTCACATGCACACGCGCCCGTAACCCCATATATAGGTCACGGCCCAGTCATAAGGCACAACCTGTGGGATTCGCCTGAGCAAACCTGGAGAATTTAGAAAGTGGGCACCCACAATGGGATTATGGAGAGATGAGAGTGGAATCACCGGTGGCCCGGCATGAATGACCGTCTGCTCACCGTCTACGCGCCTCCCGTCGAGGAAGAGATCGCGTCGGGCTCCGACCTCTCCGCGATCCTCATCAACGCCCTCCGGCGCAACCGCATCGACCTCAAGGACGGCGATATCCTCGTCGTCGCCTCGAAAGTCGTCTCCAAGGCCGAGGGACGCCTGCGCACGGTCTCAGATCGCGCCGAGTTCGAGGAACTCGTCGCGGAGACCGGCACCCACTTGGTCGCTGAACGCTCCTATCGCTCCGGCACCACCGTCCAGATCGTGCGCACCCCGGCAGGCACCGTCCAGGCCGCAGCGGGCCTCGACCAGTCGAACTCCGGCGGTGCCGTCATCCTCCACCCACTCGACAGCGACCGGTCCGCCGACGGCCTGCGCCGACGGGTCGAACAGGCCTTCGAGGTGCGCATCGGTCTGGTCATCTCGGATACGAGCTCACGGCCGTGGCGGGTCGGGGTCGGCGATATCGCCATCGGCCTGTCCGGGTTCTCCGGCCTCGACGACCAGCGCGGTCGCCCCGACGACGACGGGCGCGTCCAGACGGTGACCGTGCGCGCGATCGCCGATGAGATCGCAGCGGCAGCCGACTTGGTCAAGGGCTCCTCCCGCGGACTGCCCATGGCGTTGGTCCGCGGAGCCGGCGGATACCTCGACAACGGCGACGAAGGCGCCCGTGCGCTCTCCCGCGACCTCGGCGAGGACTGGTTCCGACACGGCCATGTCGAAGCCATTCAGCGCGGTCTGGGAGTCACCGACCTGCCCGGCAGCGCCCCTGCCGGCGACGACAGCGACGACATCCTCGAAAGGGTGTCTCGAGCGATCCGCGTCGTCCGCGCCGGGCAGTCGCGGACTCCCGGCCATGCGGCGTGGCGGATGCGGATCGAGGGGTCGGGATCGCGGATCACGCTCAGCCCCTCTGACTCGCCGGCGACCGCCCAATCGGGCGGCCCGCCCCTGCTCGAGGCGATGGTCGGGCTCGGATCTCTCGTCGAACGCCTCCATACAGCCCTCTTCGCCGAGGATCTCAGCGCCTCCACGCGCTATCACTGGGTCGATGGTGAGCTCGGGGCCTTCCCCCGCGGGGTGACGATCGACATCGGCCTCATCGTTCACTGACCCTCCCGACAGGCTGCATTCGGAACACAATCATGGAAGCGGATATGGATCTCTCAGTCATCGCGCGCACCGGCGGGCCCGTCCTCATCTGGCGCGGACCCGATTTCGATCGCCTCGACCTCACCGGCCCGGTCGTCTCGAACTGGGTGAATAAGGGAGTCGGCCTCTTCGGCGACTACGACCTCGGACCGGAGTTCACTCTCTTCGCTCCTCTGCCAGAGGGCCTGCACTGGCGCGAACTCGTCTCTGTCCTCAGTGTCCTGCTGGCCGGGGGCCGCGTCGTCATCGCGAACGAGGCACCGGACGAGGACTTCATGGCCCTCGTTCCCTTCGGCCACGAGGATGATGACCAGGTGTCCGACGCCGACGAGGTCTTCGTCTTCAATCCCCCGGCCCTGGCGCTGAGCACTCCGGTCGATGCCGACTTCGTCGACGTCAATTCCGCCATCCGCGCCTACCCCGATGTCGCTGCGCGCCGCCTCGACGCTTCGGGAATCCTCGAAGTGGACGGTCAGGTCATCGACTGGACGAAGTCCGAGTCGACCGACGCAACCCGTCCGCAGGGACTGCTCGCCTCGAACTCGACCCCGCTGCCGGGCGAGTGGCCGCGCTTTCTGCAGCACCTCCTCGGCGGTGGTGAGGTCCTGCTCACCAGCAGAGTCGACGATGCTCGCATCACGGACCTGGCCGCCGGGCTGGGAGTGGTCCATGGCACACTGGGCACATGGACAAAGTAGTTGATACCCCCGCAGCAGCGGTGGCCGACATTGCAGATGGATCATCGATCGCCGTGGGCGGCTTCGGTGTCGTGGGCGTGCCCGAATTCCTCATTCGGGCTCTCCAGGCCCAGGGAGCCAAAGACCTCGAGGTGATCTCGAACAACGCCGGCGTCGACGGCCGCGGACTGGGCATTCTGCTCGCCGACGGACGACTCCGCCGCATCATCGCCTCCTACGTCGGCGAGAACAAGGAATTCGCCCGTCAGTACCTCTCCGGTGAACTGGAGGTCGAACTCACTCCGCAGGGCACCCTGGCGGAGAAGCTGCGCGCAGGTGGCGCCGGCATCCCCGGCTTCTTCACCATCACGGGCGCCGGGACGCAGGTCGCCGAGGGCGGCATGCCCTGGAAGTACGACTCTGACGGCAACGTCGTCAAGGAATCTCCGGCCAAGGAGACGAAGGTCTTCGACACCTTCGGAGAAGAGAAGGAATACGTCCTCGAGAAGTCCCTGGCTCCCGACTACGCACTTGTGCGCGCCGCGATCGGTGACCGGCACGGCAACCTCGTCTTCCACTCCTCGGCACGGAACTTCAATCCCCCGGCCGCACAGTCGGCTCGCATCACCATCGCCGAGGTCGAAAAGCTCGTCGAACCCGGAGAGATCGATCCGGACATGGTCCACGTGCCTGGCGTCTTCGTCCACCGCGTGGTGCCGCTGACGCCCGAACAGGTGGCGGACAAGCCCATCGAGAAGCGCACCGTACGAGAAGCCTGAGGAGACACAGAAATGTCATTGACACGCAATCAGATGGCGGCCCGTGCCGCCCAGGAACTCGAAGACGGCAGCTACGTCAACCTCGGCATCGGCATGCCGACCCTGGTGCCCAATTTTCTGCCCGAGGGTGTCCACCTCGTGCTCCAGTCGGAGAACGGCCTGCTCGGCGTCGGCCCGTACCCGACCGAGGATGAGATCGACCCCGACCTCATCAACGCGGGCAAGGAGATCGTCACGATGAACCCGGGCGCCGCGTACTTCGACTCAGCGGCGAGCTTCGGGATGATCCGCGGCGGCAAGATCAACGCCGCGATCCTCGGCGCCATGCAGGTGGCCACGAACGGAGACATCGCGAACTGGATGATCCCGGGCAAGATGGTCAAGGGCATGGGTGGCGCAATGGACCTCGTGCACGGTGCCCAGCGCGTCATCGTCATCATGGACCATGTCGCCAAGGACGGTTCGCACAAGCTGTTGAAGTCGTGCGAGCTGCCGCTGACAGGAAAGGGCGTCGTCGAGCGCATCATCACCGATATCGCCGTCCTCGACGTCAGCGGTGACGCGTTCACCCTCGTCGAACTCGCCCCGGGCGTGACCGTCGACGAAGTCAAGGAGAAGACAGGCGCCGAGGTGATCGTCCCCGAGGACGTCCCCACCATCGAGGTCGCCGCCTGAGTTCCAGGTGACCGGCCCGGGCCTCACGCGTGCAGTGTCCGAACGAGGACACTTGGTGATCGAACAGTGGTCACGTTCGGATGCTCTCTCTGATCGCTCAGAAGCATCCGAACGTGACCACTGTTCTGTGTTCTGCTGCCAGCGCACCGCAGTCTTGACCACCCACGCGCTGGCGTCGACCGCCGCCGAACACCGGATTCGTCCGTCAGGACCGTCGGACGTTGCTCGACACCGTCGGAAACGCAGATTGTTGGGTCGATCCACGGTGGTTACGTTGAAGAAATCACCGCGGATCGACCCAACAATTCTGCGGGGGCCCTGCACACCGGTTCGCAGGGGTGAGTAAGCATTCGCTGGGGCGAGTTGAGCAGACGAGCTCAGCCGCCGGTGGTGGCGGACAGCGCGCGCTCAGCGGCCGGCAGCTCCGGAATTCAGTCCGGTGGTCGCTACGAACACATCGCCGTGGCCATCGGCCGTCACCGTCGGTTCGTTGGCCGCGATGAAGGCGCTCTGCCCACGTTCGAGGGTGAGCGTCGAGCCGAGCGAGCTGAGTGTGACAGTTCCCGCGGTGCACAGCACGATCGCCGCACCGCGCCGTTCCACCGTTGTCGTGCGCGGGCACCGCAGTGCCTGCAGAGCGAAGTCATCGGTGGGTCCCAGCAGCATTCCCGAGTGATCGGGTTCGACCATCCGGGGTGCACCGGCGTGGAAGTCCGTGATCTTCGACAGCTGTTCGATGTCGACGTGCTTCGAGGTCAGCCCGCCGCGCACGACGTTGTCGCTCGAGGCCATGATCTCTATGCCTGTGCCGAAGAGGTAGGCATGCAGCACTCCGGCGTCCATGGTCAGCGCTTCTCCCGGCTGCAGGTGAACTCGGTTGAGCATGAGTCCGACCAGCGCGCCGGGGTCATGGGGATAGTCGGTGACCAGCTCGCAGAATGTCTGCGCCGGGTCGACCGCGCTGCCTGACCGGCTGATGTGTCCGACCGGCAGTTCGTCGATCCCATGGGCGGCGACCTCGTCGACGAGCCCGGGCGTCCGCGGATCGCTGAGGATGATTTCAACGGCGCGTGACAGCGCCTTGGATTCGCTGAAAGACTTCAGCGCTGCGATGATCGCTCCGAGCACGTCCAAGGACGGCGGAGTCAGCGGCTGGGAGAGCATCCGTTCGAACGTGGCTCGCACGGCCTTGCGCGGGCGGAACCCCGTGAGCGCGTGGAAGTCGGTGAGCGCGTAGATGAGCTCCGGTTTCGCCGAGGCGTCCTTGAAGTTCCGGTCGGGAGCGTCCAGCGCCGGTCCGGCCGCTTCCTCGGCGGCGAATCCGGCCCGGGCCTGTTCGCGATTCGGGTGCACCTGGATCGACAGGGCCTTGCTCGCCGAGAGCACCTTGAGCAGGAACGGCAGTCGCGCTCCGAAGGACTCGAGGGAGTCGTGGCCGAGCAGACCTTCAGGGTCCCCCACCAGGTACTCGATGAGGTTGGGTCCGAGCCGAGGCTCGGCCTCCGTCGCCACGCCGCCCGTCGGCTGCTGCCCGCCGAGGCGGTTCTGCCGTTCCAGCGGAGCCTGGGACGGCGTGTGCCCGACGTCGAGTCGAGAGGGGCTGACCGGGTGGGCTCCGAGCCAGAGTTCCGCGCAGGGGGTGCCGTCCGGGACTGTGCCGAGGATCGCGGGAATCGCGTCGGTGCTGCCCCATTCGAACTTCTTGACCGTATTGTGCAGACGATGCACTGCGGGCCCCCTTTTGACAGGATCGATTTGGATTCACATCCGGTGATTTCCGGTTGTGCTCAGTCCAGCCTAGCCCCGCTGTCGTGGCCGGGGTCGGCACTTCACTGACTGTTCAGCCGAAGTCACAATCTATTCACCGCTTGTCACCTGCACAGATACATATCGACCGGTCACTGCCGCAACCGGAATCGTCCGGGAAACCAGACAGTGCCCCGAGGGAGATCCACAATGGGTTCGTCCTCGGGGCACTGTCCGGCAGGCGCTGCACGCCCTGTCCTCGATGCCTGGTGTCAGCCGACTACGCGGATGACCTTGGCTCCACGGTTCAGCATCCAGCTGTAGCTGCGCTTCGTGGTGTTCGTCCGCGTCGAGCCGGCATCGTACATCT
Source organism: Brevibacterium sediminis (assembly GCF_013623905.1). Taxonomy (GTDB): domain Bacteria; phylum Actinomycetota; class Actinomycetes; order Actinomycetales; family Brevibacteriaceae; genus Brevibacterium; species Brevibacterium sediminis. The sequence goes on along the minus strand of NZ_JABKDD010000001.1, from coordinate 193,938 downwards.
GGCCCTTGGTCTCGGAGATGATTCCGATATGACCGGGGATCCAGATCAGGTCGCCGGCCTTGGCGTCCTTGAGCGAGATCTCCTTGCCGGCGTAACGCTGCTGACTGGTTGTGCGCGGCAGCTTGATGCCGTTCTTGCCATAGACGTACTGGGTGTAACCCGAGCAGTCCCAACCGGACTTCGGCGAGGTCCCGCCCCAGACGTACTTGACGCCGAGGTTGGCCTTCGCATCCTTGATGATGGACGCACGCTGGGCCGCGATCTTCTCGGCCTTGGACGGCTTGTCCTTCTTCTTGTCGTCGTCCTTCTTCTTGTCGTCCTTGGACTTGTCGTCCTTGGACTTGTCGTCCTTCTTGGAATCATCCTTGGACTTATCGTCCTTCTTGGAATCATCCTTGGACTTATCGTCCTTCGAGTCCTTGTCGTCTGCAGAACCTTCCCCGGAGTCTGCAGGCGACTTGTCATCGGTGGAATCGTCTCCCGGCGGCGTCGCGCCGCCCGGAGCATTGTCGTCGCTGACTCCGCCGGCGATCGAACCCTTGGGAGAGAACTCGGTGGTTCCGTAGCCTTCGGCCCAGACCAGACGTGCGCCTTCGAAGAGCTGCTCACCGCGGCCCTTCTTGTAGACCACGTCCGACTTGGGGTAACCGAGGTGACCCTTGACGGTCCCCTTGTCACCCCAGTACTTCATGATGGTGCCGGAGGTGTAGTGGGCGCCGGTGTTCTTCGACCAGTAGAACGAGCCCTTTTCGAAGCGCTGTGCGACGCCCCCGCCCTTGAGGCCGCCCTTCTCCGCAGAGGTGGGCAGCCCCAAGTCGGTGACTGCATTGCCCTTGTACGCCGAAGCGATCGCTCCGGACAGGTGGTAGGCACCGGTCTTCTTGGACCAGTAGACAGTGCCCTTCTCGAACTTCTGTGCCTTGGCGCCAGAAACGCCCTTGACGTCGTATTCCTTGCCGAGAGCCTTGCCGAGCTTGTTCTTCTCGGCGTACTTCTCGATCGAGGTCTTCGCCTTCGGCTTCTCGGTCTTCTTGTCGTCGTCCTTGGACTTGTCGTCGTCCTTGCTGTCGCTGGGCTGTTCGCCGGTCTTCAGGATCGAATTGACCGTCGAACGCATCTCACCCAGCTTGGCGTAGAAGGCGTCACCCGGGCAGTCGGTCTGCCCCAGATCGCGGTGGCCGACCAGGTTCGACTTCGTCGCTTTGGAGATTCCGTTGATCGAGAACTTCCAGGCGATCGCCGAGGCGACGGCATCGCGTGTCTTCTTCGGCGGGGCCGCGCTGTTGTAGGTACCCAGCACGGAGATGCCGAAGGTTCCGGTGTTGTGTCCGGCGACGTGAGCGCCGATGACGGCCTTCGAAACGTCACCGCCGCGAGCGTGCCAGAGGCGGCCGTACTTGTCTGCGACGACGTTGTATCCGATGTCGTTCCAGCCGCGGCCCTGCTGGTGGTAGGCCTGGATACCGCGGATGATTCCGGGAACATCGGCAGCCGAGTAGCTGTTCGAACCGGAGGTGTGGTGAACGACGGCCTGCTTGATGCCGCTGGCGTAATCGGGGCTGCCGCGGTAGGCCTTGGCACCCCACGAGCTGCGCGAGCCGATCTTCGGCTTCGACACCTTCTTCGCCACGGTGTCCACCGTCGACGATCCGGGTACGTAGTTCTGGTTGGTCACCGTCGCGCCGGCGGCCGCATCGACGTTCTCTGCGGATGCCGCCTCGGCGTCGGTCGAGTCCTCGGTCGACTGCTCCGGCGCGGTTTCAGCACCGGCAGAGTCGCCGCTGACCTGATCGTCGAGCTCGACGGGATCGTTCTCGGCGACGGCCTGAGCGTCGCCGGCGTCCCGCTTCGGATCGACGAGGACGAGTTCGGCCTCGCTCGGCGCGGAGTCACCGAGGATGCGCATCTGCACAGCGGAAGCGTTCGACACCGTCATCGGCTCCGAACCCTTGTTCTGGGCTTCTTCCTGCTGCTCTTCGTCCAGGGTGTCCCAATTGCCCCATTCCGAACCCTGCTTGGTGCGGACCTGGATGCGGATATTGGACTTCGACTCGGAGAAGGTGAAGCCGACAAGGCTCGGGTTGTTCGCGGGAACGTCGAGGACATCGGAGATGAGCGCGATGTTCACTCCGTCTTCGGTCTTCTGACGGACCGAACCGGAGATGTCGTCTTCGCCCTCGGCCTTCGACTCGTCGGACGAATCCTTCGCGTCCTCGTCCTCGGACTTCGGGGTCTCGGTCTCTGCACCCTCGGCAGGAGCCTGCTCGGTCTCGGACGGCGCCGATCCCTCGGACGGCGCCGATCCCTCGGACGGCGCGGCGTCGTCGCCCCCGGAGGTCAGTCCGGCGGAGACGTTGTTGACCGAAGCCGCAGATGCCGACGCCGAAGCGTTGACGATATCGGGCACCTTGGCCGAGGCCAGTGCAGTCTGCGACTTGAAGATATTCGGCAGATTGCTCGTGGCGCTCTGGTTGGCGGCAGTGGCGGTGGAATCACTGGAATCGCGGGCACCGGGGACGTTGAGTCCCTCTTTGCTGACGTTCAGCGCCTCTTTGGACACATCAGGCGTCGTCGTGGCTGCGGAAGCCGACGGTGCCGTGACCGCTAAGGTGCCGACCAGCGCAATAGAAGCGCAGCCCGCAACAGTGGGCAATAGATATTTCATCGTTACAGCCTTTTCGAGGAAGACAGGGAAGTTCAGGCCTCGAGGTCCCCTTCACCGTTGGCAGAACGGTGGGCAACCCCAACATCTCAAAATTGTTACACATTTTCGGCGTGTCAGACTAGCCACAGAGCAGAATATTCTAATTACACGAGTGTGGTTCCCAGTATTGACAAGGGACACACCGAGCAAAAGATTTTCCCGGAATCGTCATGGGATCGACCGATTCGGTCATTGGTCTCATCACGACCGACCTCACAGCAGCGCCTCACGGCACGTAGCAGATCGCCTTTGCGTCGGCTTCTTCGCCGTTGTCAGCAGAGGTGTCGCCGGCACCCTGTGCCAGCAGCTGCGGCCCTGAACCGGGGTTCGGATCGAGTCCCGCATCGACTCCGGCAGCGGCTGACAGGTCGCTTCCGGGAACCGAGAACGCGCCTTTGTCCTCTTCGGAGGACTTCGACGACTCCTCGATCTTATCGGCTACCAGCTGATGTGCCACATCGAAGTCGGGCTGTGACGGAGTGATACGCGGCGGGGTGAGGTCGACGGATTCGATCTTCTGCGACTTCACCTTGAGCGCGAGGTCGACGAACGAGTCCACCTGAGACGAGGGGATATCCGTCGACACGGCCCCCGGAGTGGCTTTCGCAATCGACTGGTAGCGGGTGAGCACGGTGGCCGGGTCGAGCTGTTTGACCATCGCCGTCTGCACGCAGCGCTGGCGGACCATCCGCTCGTAGTCGCTGGAGAACTCTCGGGAGCGGGCGAACCACAGCGCATGGAAGCCGTCGAGCTTCTGTTTGCCCGGTTCGATCCATCCCTTGACCGGCCCATGCTCGCCCGTGGTCGGATCGACCTTCGACGAAATCGGCACTCGCTTGCCGGAGACGAGGGTGATTCCGCCGAGGGAGTCGATGAGGTTCTCGAATCCCTTGAGGTTGATCATCGCGTAGTACTGGACCTCGAGTCCGGTGGCACCCGAGACCGCATCCATCGTCGCCTGCTCGCCGGCAGTCTTCGGGTCCTCGAACTCATCCTTGTGCTGTTCGCCCTGCTGGAAGACGGCATTGAGCAGACATTCGTCCCCGCAGTTGTATCCCTGCGGGTAGTGCTTGTGCAACGGCGAGTCGTCCGGGAACGGCACGTTCTCCATATTGCGAGGCAGGCCGATGATGACGGTTTTGCCGGTCTTCGCATCGATCGAGACCAGCGACAGCGAGTCCGGTCGGATTCCTGTCCGCCCTTTTCCGGCGTCCGAACCCAGCAGCAGGATGTTGTATCGGCCGTCGACGGGTTTGAGTGCCTTGCCCGAGGCGAACAGGTCGCTCATCAGTCCGCGCTGCGAGTTGAGAATCGTCGTCCCCCAAGCCAAGGGGCCCACGACGATGAGCAGGAGGGCACAGAAGGCCGCCACGAAGCGTTTGCGGGCCCTTCGGGAGATCGTGACGATCCGGATGCGCCGCAGGGTGTCGAACAGGCACACCGCCCAGTTGATCGCGATGACGGGCACCCAGATGGTCAGAAAGGTGAGGATGAAGGGGTTCGTGCCGATGGTGAAGAGGAACGTCCGGCTGATGAGGACGATCACACCGGCGATCAGAGCAAGGATCCAGCTGATGGCGGTGATCGACAGAGAGATCTTCGCCCAGCGGCGGTGGCCGAAGAGCAGCTGCACTCCCCCGGGCACGAGAGCCGTGACGAGCAGCAGAAGCCACGCCCGCACATCACGCGTCGGCTGCGAAGCATACGACGGGTGGCGGATCGGGTCCACATATCTCGTCTCAGCCACTGACTTCCCTTCGCTTCAGGCTCTGCTCACGGACTGCTTCCGGCATCGACATCCGCGGGTGGCCACACAGGCCGTATCGCCCCATCGGGTGTCCACAGCAGACAACTGTGCCAAAGACACTTCAGAGTCCACTGTGTTCACCTATTGTGTCGCGTGAGAACCATCGATTCCGGCACATCCGCGCCGCGCATGTCGGATTCGTCGCGTGTGCGATTCTTCACAGACAGAAGAACGGGCGCCGCAGACTCCCGTCTGGGGAATCCGCGGCACCCGTTCGATACAGACCGGACGGCACCGTGCAGCCTTGACCAGGTGCGGCCTGCCGCAGAGCGTCCGAACCCGGTTCAGGCGAGGAGTTTGCGTCCCATCACCATCCGCTGGATCTGATTGGTGCCTTCGTAGATCTGCGTGATCTTCGCATCGCGCATCATCCGCTCGACCGGGTGGTCCACGACGTAGCCGGCACCGCCGAGCAGCTGCACGGCGTCAGTGGTGATCTCCATCGCAGCATCGGAGGCGAAGGCCTTCGCCGCGGCGCCGAAGTACGTGAGGTCCTCATCGCCGCGTTCGCTCTTGGCGGCAGCGGTGTAGGTCAGCTGGCGTGCCGCCTCGAGCTTCATGCCCATATCGGCGAGCATGAACTGGATCGCCTGATTATCGGCGATCGACTTGCCGAACTGCTGCCGATCCTTGACGTAGGCCAGGGCGTAGTCGAGCGCGCCCTGGGCGACGCCGACGGCCTGCGCGGCGATCGTGACTCGAGTGTGGTCGAGGGTGCGCAGGGCGATCTTCAGGCCTTCCCCGGGCTCACCGACGATGCGGTCGCCGGGCAGGCGGACATTGTCGAAGAGGAGCTCGCGGGTGGGCGAGCCCTTGATGCCGAGCTTGCGCTCCTTCTCACCGAAGGTGAAGCCCTCATCGGACTTCTCGACGACGAAGGCGGAGATGTTGCGTCCGCGGGCTCCGTCGGGGTCGGTCACGGCCATGACCGTGTAGTACTCGGATTCTCCGGCGTTGGTGATCCAGGTCTTGACACCATTGAGGATCCAGTCGTCGCCGTCGCGTTCGGCGCGGGTCTTCATCGATGCGGTGTCGGATCCGGCTTCGCGCTCGGACAGTCCGTAGGAGAATCCTGCTTCTCCGGCGGCCACGGACGGGAAGTACTTCTTCTTGATCTCTTCGCTGCCTCCGAGCTGGACGGGCATGCTGCCGAGCTTGTTCACAGCCGGAATGAGCGAGGACGAGACGCAGCCGCGTGCGACCTCTTCGATGATGATCGCCACGGCCAGCGCATCAGCGCCCATGCCCCCGTACTCTTCGGGGATGTGCGCGGCGAAGAAGTCCGTCTCGACGAGGGCGTCGTGCGCCTCCTGCGGGTAGCGGGAGTCCGCATCGACCTCGGCCGCGAACGGCGCGATCTTCTTCTCGACGACATTGCGGACCGCGGCGCGGATCTCTTCGTGCTCTTCGCTGGGCTGGTACAGGTCGAACATCATTCTCCTCAGACTTATCAAACGTTCAGCAAGCCCTATTATTCCTGCAGTGCCCGGCCTTTGTCGAGAGCGACCTGCCGCAGCTGGCTCCGATAGTCGTCGAGACGCGTGCGCACAGCCTCGGCTTCGGCGCCCTGACCTGCCCCGAGGATGCGCGCCGCCAGCAGGCCGGCGTTCTTGGCGCCGCCGATCGAAACGGTGGCCACGGGAACTCCTCCGGGCATCTGCACGATGGACAGCAGCGAGTCCATTCCGTCGAGGTACTTCAGGGGCACGGGGACTCCGATGACCGGAAGCGAGGTCATCGAAGCGATCATTCCGGGCAGATGGGCCGCTCCCCCGGCTCCGGCGATGATCACCCGGACGCCTCGCGCGGCCGCGGACTTCGCCCAGTCGACCATGTCCTCGGGCATGCGGTGGGCGGAGACCACCTCGGCGCTCGATTCGATGCCGAGTTCGTCGAGGGCGTCGGCGGCTGCTTTCATCGTCGGCCAGTCCGAGTCCGAGCCCATGACGATGCCGACCGGAGCCGCCGTGTCAGTGGAGTCTTCATTCGCTGTGGTCATCTGTGCTTCCTTCGTTGCAGGCGGTTGATATCCGCGTATCGGTGCCGGGTGGGTCCGGGGTGCAGTCGGCGCCGGGACTCAGCGTGCGCCGGGTTCGCTCTCGGCCCGGAGATTCTCCGGAGCGGGCATCTGAGGATGCGGATCGACGTCGACGCCGGCGATGAAATCGGCGGCATGCCGCGCTCGAGCGAGCACGAGCTGCCGATCCTCGCCGTAGGCGTTCACGTGGCCGACCTTCCGACCCGGGCGCACCCCCTTGCCGTAGAGGTGAACCTTGACCGCCGGGTCGTGAGCCATGACGTGCAGGTACGGCTGATAGAGGTCCTCATGATCAGCGCCGAGGATGTTGACCATCACGGACACGTCCTCCCGTGCCGCGGGGCTGCCGAGCGGAAGGTCGAGGACCGCGCGGAGGTGCTGCTCGAATTGACTCGTCACCGCTCCGTCCTGGGTCCAGTGACCGGTATTGTGCGGACGCATCGCGAATTCGTTGATGAGGAAGCCCTCGGCGGTCTCGAACATCTCCATCGCCATGACGCCGGTGACTTCGAGGGTGCCGGCGACAGTGAGGATCGCTTCGGTGATGGCCCGCGCCTTCTCATCACGCAGATCGGGAGCCGGGGCGATGGCCTCCTTGCACACACCGTTCTGCTGCCAGGTCTCGACGACCGGCCACACTGCGGTCTGCCCCATCGGGGACCTCCCGACCATGACGGCGAGCTCCCGGGTGAAGTCGACCTTCTCCTCGGCGAGCAGCTGGGGAACCTCGTTCAGCCACTCGACGGCCTCGTCGAGGCTGTCGATGACGCGCACACCCTTGCCGTCATAGCCTCCGCGGGGCGTCTTGAGGATGAAGGGGTATCCGACACGAGCGGCGAACGCTTCGACATCGGCGGCCGAGGTGATCTCCGCCCATGCGGGGTTGGGCAGACCGAGCTCGTCCATCTTCGTGCGCATCCGGATCTTGTCCTGGGCGAAGATGAGGGCATCGGGCCCGGGGCGCACTGCGTGTCCGGCCTCGACGAGGGCCTGCAGATGCTCCGGTGGGACGTGTTCGTGGTCGAAGGTGATGACGTCGACGGTCTCGGCGAAGGCCTTGAGCGTCGGATAGTCCGTATAGTCACCGACGGTCACCTCGTTGATGACCTGTGTGGCGGGGGCGTCGGCGGTCTCCGCAAGAACGGAGAAACGGACGCCGAGGGCTTCTGCGGCGGGAGCGAGCATGCGTGCCAGTTGTCCGCCGCCAATGACACCGATTCGAGGAAAAGTCACGTGTTCCATCCTATCTTCCGCGCCGGTCGCGGATCGACTGCGGTCAAATCGTGGATCGGCCGAGCGGTCGGCAGCTCATCTCAGTCCCAGTCTCCACAGTGAGGTCACTTCGGCGCTGCGGGCAACGTGGAGCGCGTCGGCGGTATCAGCGGCGCGGGGATGGCGGGGCACCGTGTCGATGCGTTCGAGCACGCGCAGTCCTGCCGCCTCGATGCGTTCGCGGAGCTCACCTGAGGGCCTGAGGCCCAATCGTTCGGCGAGGTCGGAGATGATCAGCCATCCCTCCCCAGCCGGTGTGAGGTGGTCGGTCAGCCTCTCGACGAAGCGATGGAGGACAGCGGAGTCCGGATCGTAGATGCCGATCTCGAGTGCCGAGGTCGGCTGGGCCGGCAGCCACGGCGGATTGCACACGATGAGGTCGGCACGACCGGGCGGAAACAGGTCAGTCTCGATCACGCTCACATCGGCACCAGGACAGAGACGGTCGAGGTTCTCACTGGCGCAGGCGACGGCGCGCGGGTTGATGTCGGTGGCCACCACTGTCGCAGCGCCGCGCCGCAGCAGGATCGCAGCGAGGACTCCGGTACCCGTTCCGAGGTCGAATGCGGTGCCGGTCGTCTGCGCGGAATCCGTGTCGGTCGAAACCGGACCGACGTTCCTTCCCCACGGCAGGGGCGTCTGCGCGACGAGATCGAGGTACTCTCCCCGCACAGGCGAGAAGACGCCGTAGCGCGGATGGACGAAATCGCCCAGAGCCGGGATCTCGACTCCTCGCAGCTGCCATTCATAAGCGCTGAGCACTCCGCCGAGTTCGGTGAGCGACACGCAGACCGGTCCGTCGGCCGGGCCGTAGGCGGCGCGGCAGGCGGCGGCGACGTCGGGGGCACGGCGCAGGGCGAGGTCGAAGTCCGGGCCGAGCTCGACGACGACTCTGCCGAGCAGCCGGGCCCGCTGCTCGATGGCGTCACGTTCCGCGAAGAATGACAGCGCGGGATCGAGAGCAGGGCCATCGCTGTCCCCGGGTCCCACGAATCGGTCTCTGCCCCGTCTGTCGCGGGATCGACCCCGGCCGCCGGAACGTCGACCCCCTGTGCCTTCACGGTTTCCGCCGCGGTCGCCTCTGAGCCGACGGCTCATCGCCTGGACGAGTTGACGGCCGTTGTGGAAGTCTCCGCGCCACAGCAGTCCCACTCCGGCGCGTGTCAATCGGCAGGCTTCGTCGGCGGTTGTCTCGTCTCCGATGATCTGCACAGTCGCGGGAGGCGGCGCCCCGTTCTCAGAATGCCAGTCGGCTGTGCGGCCGATGCCGTCCTCGGTCCAGCGGATCGTCGTCAACGGGTGCTCCCAGAAGGTCGGTGGTGAGTCATCTCGGCTGCAGTCGGCACCGCTCACACGACGAGCAGCGGGATCTCCAGCTCCTGCTCCGTGGTGGAACCATGGTGACCGATGAGGGCCAGCGCCGAGGCGGATTCCACTTCCGAATCGACCACGGCGAAGCCATCGGTGCAGATGACGAGGAAATCCCCGATCCGCGGATAGACGTGCGGGGCGACTGGACCGAAATAGCCGCGGTCGATCGCCGAGGCCTTCGGCAGGATGAGCCCGCGGTCGTCGAGCGTCTCCTGCCAGACCGAGAGCACGTCCGCCTCCGCGCCCTCAGCAGCGTAGAGATGCAGTGCGCGCGGCTCTCCGCCGACGTGGCGCAGACCGGCCTTGAGCTCAGGGAGTTCAGCGAGGTCGAAACGACGTTCGTGGTCGACGTCGACCATGCCGTGGTCGGCGGTGATGAGCATGGTCGCGTCGTGCGGCAGGTCGGAGGCGAGTCGGGACAGGGCGAGATCGACGCGTTCGAGTTCTTCTGTCCAAGCGGCGGAGTCCGCACCGTGCACATGACCGGTCTTGTCGAGATTGCCCCAATAGAGGTACACGAGGCGGCGACCCGGAGCCCTCGCCTCGGCGAGAGCCTGGGCACAGCGCTCCTCCAGGCTCTTCGAGTCCCGGAATCTGCCTCCGCGCAGCGAGGCCCGGTTGAGGCCGCGTCCGGCGAACTTCTTCTCTCCGAGGCTGACCACATCGATTCCGGCATCGGTGAGGCGTTCGAAGAGCGTCGCATCGGGGACCCAGGCGACGGGGTCGACGTCGAGGTTCCACGTCAGCTGGTTGAACACCGCGTCCTTCTCCGGGTCGAGGACGCGGTAGCCGACCACGCCGTGGGCGCCGGGCAGGCGGCCCGTGGCCAACGACGACAGAGAGTTCGCCGTCGTCGACGGGAATCCGGCGGACAGGGTACGGCGTGTTCCGGCCTGCGACCGGAAGAAGGGAGTGTACCCGCTGTAGCGGCGCAGCTGCTGCTCCCCGAGACCGTCGATGAGCACAACGATCGTCGCCCGGGACTCCCTGTCGAGTCCGAGCGTTCGTGCACGATCGGACATCGGCGCATCGAGGGCGTCGGCCGCACCGAGGCTCAGCGCCGCGGCGGGAACGACATCGGAGAGCATGGGACCCGCATAGTCCGGGGGCCCCAAGTGCTCAGCACCGGATGGGTCCTGCTGCCTTTGACTCGTCGAGTCCTCGCTCATCAGCGGCGCGACCGCAGCCGGGCGTGGAAGACTGCGGCGCGCAGCTTCCCGGCGAAGTCGGCCATTCGGTCGACGGCGGCCTGCCCTTCGGCCTCGGCCGAGACCCGGAGCATGACATCCTCGGCGAAGATCGATCCGCCGTATCCGTGATCGCCCATGCAGTTGGGATCTCCGCAGGTCTCGGGGAAGGCCTCGATGCGCTTCGACGCACCCCAGGACATGGTCAGCGAAACCTCGACGGGCTTGTCACCGGGCTTGTAGGCGGCCGGATCGGCGAAGGTGCGGCCGACCATCACTGTGCCCAGGCGATCGAGTTCGATGTCCTCGCTGCTCGTGACGGCGCGGGGTTTGGCGCCGGGTTCCGCGTTCGGATCGTCATCGACGTGAGCCAGTAGGAGGCGGGTCTCGGTGAGGACGAAGGCTGTGACATGCCGGTGGATGGATTCGATGTCGACATGTGTGTCGATGTGGACGAAGTGGGCCAAGACCGGTTCCTCGTAGAGCGAGTCGGCGAGGATGCCCTGAGTGAGCTGGGGATAGTAGCCGGCCGACTGCAGATCGTGAACGAGAACTTCGGGTAATGCCATGCCCACTATTGTGCCCCACTCCTCTGACTTGTCCCAGCGAGGTCGGCCATATCAGGACGCCCGACGCATATGCTGGGACCATGGAAGACTATCCTGCCGGGTGGGAAGCCGATGTCGTCCTCCGCGACGGCGGCACCGCCCACCTTCGCCCGATCACCCCTGACGATTCCGCTGCTCTGGCCCGCATGCACGAGGCCCAATCGCCGGAGTCCGTCTATCTGCGCTTCTTCGCTCCGCTGCCCCGGCTTCCCAAACGCGACCTCGACCGCTTCGTCAACGTCGACCACCACGACCGAGTGGCGCTGATCATGCTCATCGGCGACGACATCATCGGTGTCGGCCGCTTCGATCGGATCACCGACACCGACGCCGAGGTGGCGTTCAACATCGCCGACGCCCACCAGGGTCGCGGGGTCGGTTCGATCCTGCTGGAGCATCTGGCCGCGGCCGCGCGCGAATCGGGGATCCAGCGATTCACCGCCGAGGTGCTTCCCCAGAACCGGTCGATGCTGCAGGTCTTCCAGGCCGCCGGCTACGAGGTCTCCCGCGGTTTCGATGACGGTGTCGTGGCCGTGAAGTTCGACATCGATCCCACGGCACGGTCCATCGAAGTGCAGGCCTCCAGGGAACACAGGGCCGAGGCCCTGAGCGTGCGCACGGTCCTCCACCCCGCCTCGGTGGCGGTGATCGGCGCCAGCCGCAAACGCAACTCCACCGGACATCTGCTCATCCGCAACATCACGGCCGCGAAGTTCACCGGCGACCTGTGGGTCGTCCACCCCGAAGCCGATCAGATCGCCGGCGTCCAGGCCTATCCGAGCCTCGCCGATCTGCCGGGCAAGGCCGACCTCGCGGTCATCGCCGTGCCCGCCGAGTCCGTCACCGAGGTGGTCAAGGACTGTGCCGTGCACGGGGTCAAAGCCGTGCTCGTCATCTCCTCCGGTTTCGCCGAGACCGGTCCCGAGGGGGCCGAACTCCAGCGCCGCATGGTCGCAACCTCCCGCGCCTACGGAATGCGCGTGGTCGGGCCGAACTCCTTCGGATTGGTCAACGAGGCCGCCGACATCTCGCTCAACGCCTCTCTGGCCCCGTTCCTCCCGGCTTCCGGAACGCTCGGGCTCTTCAGTCAGTCCGGGGCGCTGGGCACCGCCCTGCTCGCGGCGGCGAAGACCCGCGGACTGGGCATCTCCACCTTCGTCTCCGCAGGCAACCGCGCCGACCTCTCCGGCAATGACCTCCTCCAGTATTGGGAGGAGGATCCGGCCACGCAGACCGTCGGTCTCTACCTCGAATCCATCGGCAACCCGCGCAAGTTCTCGCGCATCGCCCGTCGAGTCTCGCGCGTCAAACCCGTCGTCGTCATCAAGTCCGACCTCACGGGCCGGGAGCTGCCGCCCGGGCATATCGTGCGTACCTCTTCCCTGGCACCGAACACCCTCGACCAGGTGCTCGAGCAGGCGGGAGTGATCCGCGCGGATACGATCCACCAGCTCTTCGACCTCACCCAGGTGTTCTCGACCCAGAAGCTGCCGGCGGGCCGCCGGGTCGGGGTCATCGGCAACTCCGCGGCGATGAGCACCCTGATCATGCAGCGCGCCCGTTCCGAAGGTCTGCGCGTCGACACCGAGCCCGTGTCCCTGCACCCCGAGGTCGATGCGGAGACCTTCCGGACCGAACTCGATGCGATGTATGCCCGCGACGACGTCGACTCGGTCATCGTCACCTTCACCCCGTCGGCCGGTGCGGAGGAGACGGAGATCGCCGGCCTGCTGTCCGAGTCGGCCGCACGCTCGGGGAAGACCACGGTCGCCTGCTTCCTCGGCATCCACGGTGTCCAAGACGAACTGACCACGTACCTCACCGATGAGGCCGGCAGCCGGGTCTCCCACACCGTCCCCAGCTATATCGGTCCCGAAGATGCTGTGTGGGCTCTGGCCAGGGCCACGGACTATGCCCGGTGGAGGGCCGCCGACCACGGGCGCTACACCGAGCTCGACGACATCGATGACAAGAAGGTGCGGACGATCATCGACGCAGCCCTGGAGGGGGCACAGCCGGGCTCCCCCGTCAGGCTCGAACGCGACGACGTCCGCGACCTGCTCAGCGCCTACGGAATCGAGGTGCTTCCCTACGTCACGGCCTCCTCGGTGGACGAAGGAATCGCCGCGGCTGAGAAGATCGGGTATCCGGTCGCCCTCAAGGCCGTGACCACGGTGCTGCGGCACCGGATGGAGCTCGGCGGTGTGCGCCTGAACATCGACACCCCAGAGGAGCTCGCCGAGGATTTCACCGCGATCCAGGAGACCATCCGGCAGCTGGCCGGTGAGGATGAGCCGCTCGTCGACGTCCAAGCTATGGCCCCGCATGGTGTCCCCTGCGTCCTCCGCGCCGGTGAGGATCCGCTGCTCGGTCCGCTGCTGGCGTTCTCTTTGGCCGGGGACACCACGGAGCTGCTCGGCGATGTCGCTCATCGGGTCGCCCCGATCACCGACAAGGAGGCCGGGGACATGATCCGGTCGATCAAGGCCTCCCCGCGGCTGTTCGGCTATCGCGGTCTGCCGCCGATGAACATCGAACCGCTGCGCAATGTGCTGGTGAGGCTCGCTGTGCTGGTGGAGAACCATCCGCAGATCCTCGAGCTCGTCATCCACCCGATGGTCGCCACAGAGACCGAGTCGCATGTGCTCAGCGCCCACGTCGACCTCCTGCCCGACCCGACTCGGATCGACAGCACCCGTCGACTGCTGAGCTGAGACGGATTGGAGCAGACGCCCGCCCAGCTGAAAGGAGAATCCACACCCGCCGCAGGCCGTCTTCGAATTTCACTGTCACAGCGGCATATTGGCGCGTCCTATACCAATTCGCAGACTTGACGGGTAGTGTCTGTATCCGTTCACCACGAAATGTTATGAATTCGTGTTTTAATGAATGGCCGCTCCGGCGGCCATTGTCTGTGGCCAGTCACTGGTCATCCACCGTCCCAGGCGCCCGCGTTCAGCAGGTGTCCCATGAGAGCGAGGCCTCACAGTCATGATTTCGCGCAGAGACGTCGTCACCGACTCCGCGATCGCCGTAGTCGCCGAACAAGGAGTCCGCGGACTCACCCATCGGGCAGTCGATGCACTGGCCGAACTGCCGGTGGGGTCGACTTCGAATGTCTACCGCACCCGCGATGCCCTGATCACCGGAATCATGGAACGCATCGGAGAGCTCAACTCCCAGCAGCTCGAACGCCTGCCGGAGCTGGTACGTGCTCCGGGCGCTGACCCGATCGAGGTCGCCATCGACTTCTGCATGAACTGGCTGACCACGGACCGCAACCGGTTCTACACGATGATGATGCTCAGCCTGGATCCGGCTCTGCCGCCTGAGGCAGTGATCGCCAAGGAGAAGAACCTCCGCGCGATCAGGGAATTCATCATGCGCTTCGCCGGCATCGACGCCGAATACGCGCAACGGGTCAACAGCTCGGTCGCGGGCATGATGGTCAGCGAACTCGTCGCCGGCACGGCTGAGCGCTCGCATGTCGAGGCATACCTCAAGGAGTTCTTCCAGTGGCTGCGCAGCGGCCGCGACGATGCCTGAGCTCCGACACGAACCCTCCGGGAACGCCCGATTGAGCAGGAGTTCGCAAATCGAACGCTAGAATCGACGGGTGCCCTCCCCCGCTGAGGTCTAGCCTCGGCGCGGGCGGGTGTTCGAATCGAACAGTTCGTGCGTCAAAGGAGTTCCATGCCCGAAGGCAGAGTCATCGAAGTCGACGTCTCCTCAGAGATGGAGAGTTCGTTCCTCGAATATGCGGTCTCGGTCATCCACTCCCGCGCACTGCCCGACGCCAGGGACGGCCTCAAACCCGTCCAGCGGCGCATCGTCTACCAGATGGGCGATATGGGGCTGCGCCCTGACCGCGGACATGTGAAGTCCTCGCGCATCGTCGGCGATGTCATGGGCAAGCTCCACCCGCACGGCGACACCGCGATCTACGACGCCCTCGTGCGCCTCAGCCAGGGCTTCATCATGCGTGTGCCCCTGGTCGACGGCCACGGCAACTTCGGCTCCCTCGACGATGGTCCCGCTGCCCCGCGCTACACCGAGGCTCGACTCACGACCGCGTCGATGCACATGATCGCCGGGCTCGACGAAGACGTCGTCGACTTCGTGCCGAACTACGACAACACACTCACCCAGCCCGAGGTCCTGCCCAGCGCTTTCCCGAATCTGCTCATCAACGGCGCCTCGGGCATCGCCGTCGGCATGGCCACGAACATGGCCCCGCACAATCCCGGCGAGGTCATCGCCGCCTGCGCCCACCTCATCCGCAATCCCGATGCCGGACTCTCGGAGCTCATGCGCTTCATCCCCGGCCCGGATCTGCCCACCGGCGGACGGATCATCGGCCTCGACGGAGTGCGCGAGGCCTATGAGACCGGTCGCGGCACCTTCCGCACCCGCGCCACCGTGTCCATCGAGAACATCAGTGCCCGCCGCAAGGGAATCGTCGTCACCGAACTGCCCTACCTCGTGGGACCGGAGAAGGTCGTGTCGAAGGTCAAGGACGCGGTCGGGGCGAAGAAGCTGTCCGGAATCGCCTCGATCGATGACTATTCGGATCGCAAGAACGGCATGCGTCTGGTCATCGGCGTGAAGAACGGCTTCAACCCCGAGGCGGTGCTGGCCGAGCTCTACCGCCAGACTCCCCTCGAGGAATCGTTCAGCATCAACAACGTCTGCCTCGTCGAGGGACAGCCGCGGACCCTGGGACTGCGCGAGCTGCTCATGGTCTACCTCTCCCATCGCATCGACGTGGTGCGCAGGCGCACGGTCTTCCAGCTGCGCAAGGCCAAGGACCGGCTCCACCTCGTCGAAGGTCTGCTCATTGCGATCCTCGACATCGATGAGGTCATCCAGCTCATCCGCTCCTCGGACGATGCGGCCACGGCCCGCACCCGCCTCATGGACGTCTTCGAGCTCTCCGAGCTGCAGGCGACCTACATCCTCGATCTGCAGCTGCGTCGGCTCACGAAGTTCTCGCGTCTCGAACTCGAGGCCGAACGCGACGAGCTGAAGAAGACGATCGACTACCTCGAATCGCTGCTCGCCGATGAGGCGAAGCTGCGGGAACTCGTCGCCTCGGAACTGGAGTCCACGGCCGAGGTCATCGGCTCTCCGCGACGCACCGTCCTCATCGAAGGCTCGATGAAGGAGCTGACGGCCAAGGGCAAAAAGGCTCCGACGAACCTCAAGATCGCCGATTCTCCCTGCCGGGTGCTGCTGTCGACCTCCGGACGCATTGCGCGCACCTCGGATGCCGCTCCGCTGGCACGTGAGGGTCGCCGCTCCAGCCATGATGCGCTGGTCTCGGAGATCGTCACCACCACTCAGGGCAAGGTCGGCGCCATCACCACCACCGGTCGACTGCACATGGTCGACGTCGTCGATCTGCCCGCCCTGCCGCCGGCCGCGGCACGGCCCAATGTCGCCGGCGGTGTGAAGATCGCCGAATATGCGGCGCTGGAGAAGAACGAGAAGATCATCGGTCTGATCGACCTCGACCGGGAATTCGTCCTCGGCACCGCCGACGGCGTCGTCAAACGCGTGTCGGTGGCCGGTCGGCCGAACAAGAACGAGTGGGAAGCCATCACCCTCAAGGGAAAGGACTCCGTCGTCGGGGTCGCCCAACCCGAGGACATCGACGATTCCCTCTCCGTATTCGTGACCTCGAATGCTCAGCTGCTCGCCTTCGACGCCTCCGGTCTGCGTGCACAGGGCTGGAACGCCTCGGGTGTGGCCGGAATCAAGGTGGCCGCCGAGGCGAAGGTGATCTTCTTCGGAATGACTCCGAAGGCGGCGAAGACCGACGAGGACGGTACCGCGGATGCCGAGCTCGGCAGCTTCGCGGTCGTCACGATCGCCAGCGGTGAGAACTTCTACGGCGCCCCATCGTCGTCGATCAAGGTCAGCGAATTCTCCGAGTTCCCGACCAAAGGGCGAGCCACCTCCGGGGTGCGCGCCCACAAGTTCCTCAAGGGCGAGACCGAACTGTCACTGGCCTGGGTCGGCGACTCTCCGCAGGCTGCTGCCACCGCCGGCGGTGCACGCACGCTTCCGGCCGAACTGTCCCGTCGCGATGGGACGGGATCGCCGTTGGAATCGAAGATCGATGTCATCGGCACCCTGCCCCGCCTCGGCGGTGCCGAATCCGCCGACCGTTCCCCAACGGCCGACGGCGACGAATCGGCTGAGGCATCAGCCGAAGCTGACGCTGATTCTGCATCCGGCACCGGCGAAGAGAAGCCGAAGTCCGGCGGAAAGCGATCAGCACGCAAGGAGCAGCAGGGGCAGCAAGGACTGGCGACCAGTTTCGATGAGCTCGATCTCGACCTCGATGAGGCCAAGGACGAGATCGCGCGGTCGAAGTTCGACATCGAAGGCGCCGTGATCGTCTCCCATGACGATGACGACGAGGACGACGACTCCGCCCTGTTCTGAGCTCGGACCGGCCCTGACGGAGGGCCCTGCTCTGGCGAACCACTCGGCCCGTCGGCCGTTTCAGCAGCTGAGCCCAGCACCTCGGTGCTGGGCTCAGCTGTCTGCCGCCTGTGCTGTCAGCGGCCGCTGCAGCCGCTCACTGGTCTGAGTTCTCGGGATCGTCGTCGAGGTCGAGGCGCATCTTGGCGGCGGTGCCGCGCTTCATCTCGCCGATGGCGGTCTCGCCGAGTCCGTGCAGCGAAATCGAATCGCGCGGTTCGAAGACGTAGTCGTCCGATGCCGAGAGCACTCGTGCGGTCTCCTCGTCGGTGAAGATCGTCCCTGGGTCGGCCACGGCCGTCAGGCGGGCGGCGAGGTTGACGCTGGAGCCGAAGATATCGCCGAGGCGGGAGAGCACCCGTCCCCAGACGAAGCCGACGCGCGCCTGGGGCAGGTCCTCGGCGGCAGTCACGCGCTCCATCAGCGTCATGGCGATCTCGGCCCCGGCCAGAGGGGTCGACGCGGCGAAGAACACTTCATCGCCGACGGTCTTGATGACCCGTCCGCCGCCGGTGGCGACAATGTTGTAGGCCATGCCCTGGAACTCCTGGACCATGTCCGCCAGCTGCCGTGGCTCCATCTTCTGCGACAGGCGGGTGAAGGAGACGAGATCGATGAATCCGACGGCGCGGGCCAACGGCATCGAGGAGTCGTACCAGCCCTGCCTGTTGTCCATGGCCAGCCCGTCGGAGACATTGACGTTGAGACGGCCCATGACGTCGGCGAGGTTGCGCCGCCAGGAGTAGGTGAGCATCTTCTGCAGCGGGTCGATCATCTCTTCGACGACGGCCAGGGCATCCCGGCGTGCTTCCGGGTCGGTCAGTCCCTTCTCCTCGGTGAGGAATTCGACAAGGGTCTCCATCTGCCAGACGACGAGGCGGTCCGTCGTCTGGCCGATCGCCCGGGCCAGGGACAGCGCGGTGGTCTGGTCGATGAGACCGTCGGCGACGGGCTTGGCCCAGATCCGCAGGGCGTGCGCATCGCTGACGGTGTAGGCCTTATCCGTCGGCTTCGCCTGGGACATGCCGAGGGCCCGCCACATCTTCCGGGCCGAGACCGTGGAGATCCCGCCGAGTTTCGCGGCCTCCCGTCGGTCGAGGACGCGCTTGCCGTCGAGCAGGATCTCTTCGAGTCGTTCGGCCGCGGTTCGGGTCTCATAGATCGTGCCGTCGAAGTCGGGACCGTCCGCGTCGAGAGCTCCGTCGGCGTCGTCCTCGTCGATGATCGGCAGCGCTGTGGTGCGCGGATCCTCACGCAGTCCGCTGAAGAAGTCCTCATCGACGTCGATGTCCGGGTCGGCCGCATCCGCATCCGCGTCCGCATCGGCAGCATCCGCGGGGGGTGCGCCAGGATCAGCCGTGACCTCGTCGGCGAGCTGCGCGCCGACCTCTCCTGCCTGAGGCGCGGACCCCGTCAGGCCGCCGACAGGCTCGTCATCGCCGTCGACGTCATCATAGGGATCGCCCGCGCTCGACTCGGCCGCCTCCTCGAGGAGGGTGTCCGGGGAACGATCGTCCGCCTCGGCGGTCGACGAGGTCTCACCGTCGTCCTTCGGCTCCGGGCTCGGCGAAGAATCAGGGGCGGACCGGCTATCCGACTCCGTCCGGGGTACGGCATCGGACTGGGACTGAGCGGTCGGCTGCGATGCGTCGGCGGACCGGGGCGCGTCTCTGTGCGACTGGGTGCCGGCGTCGGCCGGCCGAGTCTCTGCGGAGGTGCCTGCGGCTTCTCCGACCTCGGGTGTGCCCAGCCGTTCCGGTTCGACGATGTCGAATCCGGCGGTGAAGTCCGAAACCGCCATCAGTCTTGGCTCCTCTCCGCAGCGGTCGGGGCCGCGGCCGGACGCAGATGGTGGACGTCTCCGGCGCTTAAGCACACCTGATCGTCGATGATGAGGTCGGCTCCTGCGTCCAGCCCCGTGGCGGTGCCGATGATGTCGGAACCGTCAGGCTTCTCCACCCGAACCCGCGACCCGAGCGTCACCATATGATCACGCACTCTCCGCGCTGTGCGGCTGTCGCGGAAATCCTCATCTCCATAGTCGATCAGCTCTCTGTAGCAGGGGATCAGTGTGCCGAGAATCGAGACTAGCAATGCTTCATGATCAATTTCTGAACCGTCGATTCCGGTTTCGATCGCTATTGAGCTCGCGTCTTCGCGCGGCAGATCAGCAGGCTCCAACCGGGTGTTCAGCCCCATCCCCAACACGATCTGCGGTCCGCCGGCCAGGGGTTCGACGCGTGCGAGGATCCCGCACAGCTTCCTGCCCTCGGCGGTGAGCACGTCGTTGGGCCATTTGATCGCGGCGGGCACTCCCGCCTCGGTGACGGCGGAGTGCACGGCCTCACCGGCGATGAGCGGGACCCATCCCCATTGGGAGAACCCGGCCGGGGGTGTGAGCAGAATCGACCACGTCAGCGACCGGCGGGCGGGTACCGTCCAGGTCCGGCCCAGTCGGCCGTGTCCGGCGTTCTGGAAGTCGGTGCCGCGGATGGTGAATTCGGCCACGGGCGAACCGGCGTCGGCTCCTTCTCGGACCACTCGCGCAAGTTCGTCATTCGTCGAGGTGCAGCTATCGTCCCAGATCAGCGGCGGGAGCGAGAGACCACGATCCGCAGCGGTGCGGCGCACTGAGTCGACGTCGACGAGAAGGGAATTGTGTTGGCTGTTCACCAGACCACTCTAGATTCTTTTGGTGAGAGTGCACAACGAAGTCTCACGTCATCGTTATTGTGGAGACATGACGGATACCCCACGGACCACAGCCGAGCGCATCGACGCATTCACCCAGCGCCGAGAAGCAGCCCACACGGGCAATCAGCGCTCGGTGGACAACCAGCACAAGCGCGGCAAACAGACCGCCCGTGAACGCATCGACGCTCTCCTCGACGCCGACTCCTTCCAAGAGATCGACGAATTCGCCCGCCATCACAATCACCAGTTCGGGATGCAGGACAACCGCCCCGACGGTGACGGAGTCGTCTGCGGATTGGGCACGATCGAAGGCAAGACCGTCGCGGTCTTCGCTCACGACTTCACCGTCCTCGGCGGATCCCTCGCCGAAGCCAACGGCCGCAAGATCGTCAAGGTGCAGAAGCTCGCTCTCAAGCTCGGCTGCCCGATCATCGGCATCAACGACTCGGGAGGCGCCCGGATCCAGGAGGGCGTCGGATCGATTGCGCTGTTCGCCGAGATCTTCCGCCTCAATGTCGCCTCGTCGGGAGTGATCCCCCAGATCTCGCTCATCATGGGTCCCTCGGCCGGCGGCGCCGTGTACTCCCCCGCACTGACCGACGTCACGATCATGGTCGATCAGATCAGCCACATGTACATCACCGGCCCCGACGTCATCAAGACCGTCACGGGAGAGTCCGTCGGCCATGAGGAGCTCGGCGGCGGACGGACGAACAACACCGTGTCCGGAAACGCGCACTACCTGGCCTCGGATGAGGACGATGCGCTCAACTATGTGCGCGATCTGCTTTCGTTCCTGCCGCAGAACAACCTCGACCCGGCCGATGCCGACGAGTTCGAGTCCGATCTGTCGGTGACTCCCGAGGACGAGGCGCTGGATACGCTCATGCCGGATTCGCCTTCGCAGCCCTACGACATCCTCGACGTCGTCACCACGATCCTCGACGACGGCGATTTCCTGCAGGTCTCCGAGCTCTTCGCTCCGAACGTCGTCACCGGGTTCGGCCGCGTCGAAGGTGTGAGCGTCGGCGTCATCGCCAACCAGCCCATGCAGCTGGCCGGCACCCTCGACATCGACGCCTCGGAGAAGGCCGCACGCTTCGTGCGCCTCTGCGATGCCTTCAACCTGCCGATCCTCACCTTCGTCGATGTGCCCGGGTTCCTGCCGGGCACCGACCAGGAGTACGGCGGCATCATCCGCCGCGGCGCCAAGCTCATCTACGCCTACGGCGAGGCCACCGTTCCGCTCGTCACCCTCATCACCCGCAAGGCCTACGGCGGCGCGTACTGCGTGATGGGGTCGAAGCAGCTCGGTGCCGATATCAATCTCGCCTGGCCGAGCGCGCAGATCGCGGTCATGGGTGCCCAGGGCGCGGCGAACATCGTCTATCGCCGTAAGCTCAAGGCCGTCGAAGAGGCCGGTGAGGACGTCGAAGCGGCGCGTGCCGAACTCATTCAGGACTACGAGGATGCGCTGCTCAACCCGTACCTGGCCGCCGAGGAAGGCTACATCGACGCCGTCATCAAGCCGAGCGAGACCCGCAGCCGGATCGTGCGTTCCCTGCGTGCGCTGAAGAACAAGCACGTCGACGCTCCCGCGCGCAAGCACGGTAACATCCCCCTATGAGCGATGATCTGCAGACCGACGCCGAGGCGAACCTGCCCGGCGAAGTCGACGCCGAGGTGACCGGCCCCGGCGAGGACGCGGCCGCCGAGGAGGGCGCGGCCACAGCCTCAGACGGGGCGCTGCGGGTGCCCTCCGTGGAGGGACGCTCACAGGTGCGCGCCGATGACGGCGAACCGATCAGCGACGAGATGGCCAGTGCGGCGGCTGTGGCCGCGGTCGTGGCGATCCGTCAGGTGGCGATCGCCTATGCGGCCCAGCAGGCCAGCGCGGAGGCCGAGTCCGAAACCCGCAAGGGCGATCGGGCGGGTTTCCGGGCTCCACGCCGCAATGTGCGCAAGCGCCTCCCCCAGACCTGGGACCAGCACCTGGGTCGCTGAGGCCCCGCCGGCCCCGGCCCTCGACGGACTCACGTCTGCTGTTTCTCTAGTCGGCTTCTTCGCGGAAGAGCGCACGCAGTTCGTCGAAGAGTCTGTCGATCACTGGTCCCGGATCTCCGTCGACTCGTCGCATCCGGGTGAACGTCGCCTTGAGCGCCATCATCGCCAAGGCGGCGACGGCTTCGGCTCGCGGGGAGACTTCGATATCGTCGTCGGCATAGTCACCGGAGTGAGCCCCCATGACGTCCACCGGCGCCGAGGAGGTCCCGTCGAGTCGGCGTTGGATGATCTGCCGGAAGAGCCGTTCGTTGTTGCCCATCCGCGACACCTGCAGCGGTATCAGCGACGGGTCCTTTTTCAGCATGAGATGGTACTGGTGCATATCGTCGCGCTTCTCCATCCGAGTGGCGACGATGAATGCGAGCAGATGTTCGAGGTCGGCGACGAGACGCCCGTGGGGTCCCCCGGCTTCGAATTCCTCGATGGCCGGTTGGTCCTCTTCGTCGAAGACGGTGTCCGCGCGACCGAGCAGCGCCTCGTCCTTCGATGAGTAATAGTTGAAGAAGGTTCGTCGGGAGACTCCGCAGCGCTCACAGATGTCTTCGACGGTGACGTTGTGATAGCCCTTCTCCAGGGCCAGGTCGATGGCGGCACGGCGAAGAGCCTGCCCGCGTTCACGCTTCTTGCGTTCGCGCAGTCCCTCGACCGGCGGTGACGCTTGGACCTCTGAACCAGAACTCATGGGAACAGTATTGCAGTCGCTGCATTTTCACCGGAAATGCGTTGAGCGCCCGTCTCGAGCTCAGTACCCGAGTTTCGCGTTCGTGAGCACCGGAACCGTCTCCGCTGCGGTATCGGCGGCGCTGAGGTCGATCTCGACGATCTCGAGTCGTTCGGCACCGTCGAGTGAGTTCAGCACCTTCCCGAGGGGGTCGGAGACCAGACTGTGGCCGACCCCGGTCGGCCCCTTCTTCGGAACCGGGACGCCGGTCACTTCGGGATCGGCTTGGCCGAGGGCGGCGATGAACATATTCGAGTCCAGGGCACGGGCGCGGGCGAGGATCTCCCACTGTTCGGCCTTGCGCGGTCCCGCACCCCAGGAGGCGGCGACGACGGTCAGGCGTGCGCCCCGCCGACTGAGTTCGGCGAAGAGCTTCGGGAACCGGATGTCGTAGCACAGGGCCAGGCCGATGTCCTCGCCGTCGATGGTGAAGAGCACCGGCGACTCTCCCGCCTCGACGTTGTCGGACTCCTTGAATCCGAAGGCGTCGTAGAGGTGGATCTTCGCATAGTCGCTGCGCCGGCCGTCAGGGGAATAGACGGCGAGCAGGTTGATGACCTTGTCATCCGTGGCCGCGAATTCGCCGACGACGACGGTGATTCCGGTCTCGGCGGCGAGCTCGCTCAGCGCGGCCCGCCACGACTCGGAGTGCTCCTCGGCGATGGTGCGCAGGCCGGATCCGAACGCCGACATCGTCGCTTCGGGGAAGACGACGAACCGTGCGCCTGCCGCGGCGGCCCGGCGGGAATAGAAACGGACCTTCTCAAGGTTGTCGGCCACCTCGGTGGTGGTGTTGATCTGAGCGAGCGCGAACTTCATTCTCATCCTCCAGTCGTTCCCTCCACCCTATCTCCCCAATTACTACCTGACGGGGGCCCAGCAACCTGGCGCGAGGTTGCTGGGCCCCCGTCAGGTAGCAATTAGCGGGATCAGGTGAGGTATTCGCGGCCGGGGCGACCGCCTCGGCGACGTCCGTGCACCCACACGTACACGCCGATGGCGACCACGACGAGCCCGGCACAGACCAAGAACATTCCGTTTCCGCCGGTGAACGGGTAGAGGAATCCGAGGACGACCGGGCCGATGCCGGACCCTGCGTCGAGGAGGAGGAAGAACGACGCCGTGGCCACGGGAACGCGGCTCATCGGCACGGATTTGACGGTGATTGCCTGCATGCACGGCATGAGGGAGCCGAAGCCGAGGCCGATGAGCACTCCGGCGAGGACGATCCCCGTCATCGTCGGCCACAGCGCCAGCAGGACATTGCCGGCGATATCGGCGATGAAGACGGGGAAGATCACCGCATTGTCGCCGAAGGTGTCCTGCAGCCGACCCACGAACAGACGGGCGAACAGGGAGGCCACGGCGAAGGCGACGAAGAACAGGGACGCGGCGGAGGCGACGCCGTGTTCGGCCGCATAGCCGGCGAGGAACACCAGCGCCGCCGCGTAGGCGATGCCGGCCAGAAGCATGACCGAGCCGATCCGCAGCCCGTCCCGATCGACGAGGGTGCCGAGTTTGAGATGCCATTTCGTGCGCCGCTGATAGTCGCTGATCTCCTGCAGGGGCAGCCGGATGAGGAAACAGCAGATGAGGGCGAGGACGGACATGAACGCCGAGGCGACGAAGAGCATGACGAAGTCGAACTCGCGGGGCAGAATGACGCCGAGGTACGGTCCGAGCGCCGTCGACAGGGTCGTCGCCGTGCCGAAGTATCCTGTGCCCTCTCCCCGGCGGGAGGCCGGGATGATGCTCTGGATGGCCGTCATGATCGCCGTGTTCCCGGCACCGAAGGCGATTCCGTGGACGATGCGCAGCGTAAGGAGCAGAGTGAGGTCGCCGGCGAAGATATAGGCCAGGGAGGCGAGCACGGAGACCGCCATGGTGATGATGAGCAGTTTGCGCCTGCCGATGAAGTCGAGATACTTCCCGGTGAGCACGCGAGCGACCACGGCACCGACGACGAACGATGAGGATGCGAAGCCGGCTGCGGCCTCGCCGGCGGAGAACCGCGCCACCGCGTACCCGGCCATCGACGTCATGAGCAGGTAGAAGACCATCGACATCGAGAGGTTGAGCCCGATTCCGACGATGAAGTCCTTCGTCCACAGCTTCGCTCGTGCCACTGGAGATCGGTCTCACTTTCTGCTGCCTGCGGGGAACAGTGACACATTAGCGGGTTCGCGACGATTGCGTGGTCCGGTCCACCGCGGATGTGACCCAGCTCGCGATAGGGTGGTCATCATGACTGTGAAGAGAACCTCCTCCGCCGTCGATGCGGTCGCTGAAGACTACGTCGATGACATGCTCGCCCTCTCCCCCTCTCTCGCCCTCTACCTCGGACTCGACGGTGCACAGGGCTTCGACGACTTCTCGCCGGCCGGACTCTCCGCGCTCAATGACGTCACCGTCCGGACGCTGGCTCGCCTCGATGATGTCGCGGACTCCTCCGACCTCGACGATGTCGACCTCGTGACCATCGATGCGATGCGTGATCGCCTCGGCGTCGACCGGGACTACTTCGCCGCCGGGATCAAGCACGCCAGCCTCAATGTCATCGAATCGCCGCTGCAGCAGGTCCGCGACGCCTTCGACCTCATGCCCACGGAGACCGTGGCCGATTGGGAGACGGTCTCGACCACCCTGGCTGCCGTGCCCGGCTCGCTGGCCGGATACCAGGAGTCCCTGGCGATGGCGCGTGACAACGGTCGCGTCGCCGCCCGTATCCAGGTCGAGAAGGTCATCGAACAGGCTCGCGCCCTGGCCGAGCCCGGCAGCAACTTCGATCGTCTCGTCGCCGGTGCCGATGTTCCCGACGCTCTGCGTTCGGATCTCGACACCCACGCCGAGGCGGCCCGCAAGTCCGCCTCGGACCTGGCCGAATTCCTCGGCGAACAGGTGCTGCCCGCCGCCGGTGACGACGAAGCGTGCGGTCGCGAAGCATACGCGCTGTATTCCCGGGACTTCCTCGGTGCCGAGGTCGACTTCGATGAAACCTATGCCTGGGGTCTCGAAGAACTCGAACGCATCGATGCCGAGCAACGCGAAGTGGCAGAAAAGATCATGCCCGGCGCCGACCTGTTCGAGGTCATGGACGCTCTCAACAACGACCCGCAGCGGACCCTGCACGGCACCGAAGCGCTGCGGAACTGGATGCAGGGTGTGGCCGATGAGGCGATCCGCGAACTCGGCAAGTCCCATTTCGACATTCCCGAACCCGTGCGCACGATCGAATGCATGATCGCGCCTTCGGCCACCGGCGGAATCTACTACACCGGCCCGACCGACGATTTCTCCCGACCCGGCCGCATGTGGTGGTCGGTGCCCGAAGGCGTCACGGACTTCGCCACCTGGCAGGAGAAGACCACCGTCTACCACGAGGGTGTGCCCGGCCACCATCTCCAAGTCGGTCAGGCCACCTATGTCTCCGACACCCTCAACCGCTGGCGCCGCCTCATGTGCTGGGTATCCGGCCACGGTGAGGGGTGGGCGCTGTACGCGGAGAAGCTCATGGCCGATCTCGGGTTCCTCGACGATCCCGGCGACTATCTCGGCATGCTCGATTCGCAGCGGCTGCGTGCCGCCCGTGTCGTCCTCGACATCGGCTTCCACCTCGGCCTCGAGGCACCTGAGAGCCTCGGCGGCGGGATCTGGAACCGGGAGAAGGCGTGGCAGTTCCTCACCGACAATGTGGCCATGGACCGGTCGTTCCTGGCCTTCGAGCTCGACCGCTACCTCGGCTGGCCCGGGCAGGCACCGAGCTACAAGATCGGTCAGCGACTGTGGGAGCAGTACCGTGACGAGGCGAAGGCTGCGGCGGGTGCCGATTTCGATCTCAAGGACTTCCACACCCGGGCGCTGGGTCTCGGCTCGGTCGGGCTCGATACTCTGGGCCGTGCCATGAAGCGCTCACAGTGAGGTGAGGGACCGGATGAAGTCTGCCGAGAGTCCCCAGTCGGAGACCATGCGGGTCACCGAGGCGCTGCGCAATGAGATCATCGAAGGCCACCGTCGACCGGGTTCACGGCTCGTCGAACGCAACCTCGCCACCGAGCTCGGCGTCTCACGGGTGCCCATCCGCGAGGCGCTGAAGAAGCTCGCCTCGGAAGGGCTGGTGACGAACCGGCCCAACACCTGGTCGACGGTCAGGGAGTTCTCCCCCAGCGACATCGCCGACCTCAACGAGGTGCGCACGGTCTTCGACGTCCTCTCGTTCGAA
Organism: Brevibacterium sediminis; assembly: GCF_013623905.1. Lineage (GTDB taxonomy): Bacteria > Actinomycetota > Actinomycetes > Actinomycetales > Brevibacteriaceae > Brevibacterium > Brevibacterium sediminis. The sequence goes on along the minus strand of NZ_JABKDD010000001.1, from coordinate 166,764 downwards.
CTCGCCGCTCAGCGCCATACCCGCGAGGGCCTGGCCCGACTGGAGGCCACGATGCTCAAGGGCAGAGAACTCGCCGATGCCGGGGACGTCGCCGGTGCCCATCGCTGTGCCGCGGAATTCCACGCCATCGTCACCGAGCTCTCGGGCAATGAGCTCCTCGGCGAGATCGGTGCCCTGCTGGATTCACGGATGCGGTGGCAGCTGAGTCAGCATGATGACCTTGCCGTCGTCGCCACCGAGCATGCCGAGCTCTTCGACGCCATCGCCCGCCGGGATCAGACGTTGGCCGGGTCGCTGGCCGGTCGTCATCTGGGAACGAGTCAGGAGCAGCACGACAAGCATTCGAAGCGGTTGGCCGAGACCGGGCCCGAAAAAGCTCAGGCCGACCCTGCCGCCGCCGATCCCGCCGAACCTGCTGCGGCCGAGTCCGTCGCGGTGCCTGCCGCGGAGGATGCAGAGCCTGCCGCAGCGGATCCGGCCGACGTCGACTGACCGAGCGGCCAGCCGCTGAGCTTCTTCTCACGGGCAGGCGCATAGGTGCGCACCTTCGACGTGCTCAGCCCCAGACCGACGAGAGATTCGGCCACGCGCACGGCGGCAGCGACCCCGTCGACGACGGGCACGGCACAGCGCTCCGTGATCGTCGCCCCGAGCTCGGCCATCCCACCGCAGCCGAGCACGATGACCTCGGCACGGTCACGGTCGACCGCCTCGGCGGCCTGATCGGTGATCGCTTCGATCGCAGCCTGCGGATTCTCCTCGAGCTCGAGCACGGCCATTCCCGATGCCCGCACGGACACGCAGTGGGAGTCGAGACCGGCCAACAGCAGTCTGTCCTCGATGAGCGGGAGGGTCCGGTCGAGCGTGGTGACGACGGAATAGCGGCGGCCGAGGAACATCGCCAGGGCGGCCCCCGCCTCGGTGATGTCGACGACGGGCACGTCCAACAGCTCCTGCAGGCCCTCGCGGCCGTGCTCTCCGTACCCGGCCTGGATCACGGCGTCGAATTCGCCGGGATATTTCAGGACGGCGTCCATGACGCCGAGCGCCGCGAGATGGCTTTCGACGTTGCCTTCGCAGGATTCGGCTCCGAATTCGGGGGTCAGACCGATGATCTCGGTTCCCGCCGAGGCGGCCTGCCGTGCCACGCGGGCGATGCCCTCGGTCATGGACTCGGTCGTATTGACGTTGACGACGAGGATTCTCACGATTCGGCTCCGATCAGTGATGGGTCGGGACGGCGATCTCCTCACCGTCGACCTCACGGAAGGTGAAGTCGCGGCGGGCGATGACGAAGTAGATGAGCGCGGCGATCGCGGCCCCGGAGAACCAGGAGAACTCGGAGATGCCGGAGAACGCGGGCACGAGTGCGAAGACCAGTGAGATCGCCGAGGCGGGGATGAAGGCTCCGATGGCTCGCCAGTTGACTCCGCGGTGGTAGAAGTACTCACCGTCGCCGGCTTCGGTGTAGAGCTGAGGCACATTGACCTTCGTTCTGCGCACCACCCAGTAGTCGACCATGATCACACCGAACAGAGGTCCGAGCAGGGCACCGAGTCCGCCGAGGAAGTAGACGATGACCACCGGTGAGTCATACAGATTCCAGGGCAGGATGACGAAGCCGATGACGGCTGAGATGATGGCGGCGCTGCGGAAGTTCAGCTGGCGCGGGAACAGGTTCGTCAGCGCATAGGTCGGGGCGACGAAGTTCGCCATGAGGTTGACTGCGACGGTGAGCAGGAGCAGCGACAGGGACGCCAGCACGAGCAGGACCGGGCTGCCGATCGACTGGACGATATCGGCCGGTGAGGTGATGACGGTGCCGTCGATCTTGTACTGTGCGCCGGCCAGCGAGATGACGACGAGCCCGAAGACGAGCATGTTCACCGGGATGCCCCAGAAGTTGCCGACGACGATCGCGCCGCGCTTCTTCGCGGCCCTCGTGAAGTCGGAGAAGTTGAGCACGAAGGTGCCGTAGATGGACACCCACAATGCGCCTCCGCCGAAGATGTGCGCCCACATCTCCCAGCCGCTGAGCGCGTCGTCGGTCGACCACGCGATGGAGAAGTCGACGCGGATGAGCATCCAGACGGCCAGGGCGAGGAAGGTCACGAGGATGATCGGTCCGGCGATGGCTTCGTAGCGGCGGATCATCTCCATCCCGTAGCTGACGATGATGACTTGGATGACCCACAGCAGGGTGAAGGAGAACCAGCCGAGCCCGGAGAGTCCGAGGAATTCGGCATCGGCCCATGACTGCAGTCCGGGGAACATCGTCAGCAGCATGACGTTGAGGACGCTCGAGGCCAGGTAGGTCTGGATGCCGAACCAGGCGATGGCGACGATGCCCCGCACCGAGGCGGCCAGCTGGGCCCCGTGGATGCCGAAGGAGATCCGGCTCATCACGGGATAGGGCACGCCTGTCTTGTAGCCCATGAAACCGGAGAGGGTGAGCAGGAAGAACAGCAGGGCTGCACCGACGAGGAGGGCGACGAGGATCTGCCAGGCCCCGAGGCCGAGTGCGAAGAGTCCGAGTGCGAAGCCGTAGTTGCCCAGAGAGTGCACGTCGTTGGCCCACAGGGTGAAGACGCTGTAGGCCGTCCAACTGCGCCCCTCCTTGCGGGATGGGGCGAGATCGGCGTTGTAGAAGCGCGGACTGATGCGATGAGCCGCCAACTGTTCGGGGCTGGGCCCCAGGCGTGTGGGCACTGGTGCCTCCGCCGATTCGGTCTTCCTCATGCAGTCCACTCCTTGGATCCGGTCAGCGCCCAAACTGGGATACCAAAAAAGTAAACACAGCTCTGTGACACCGTTCATCTGACCGATTCAGAGTAACCCAGCTCACACCCCACTGGCAATGAGTCAGGCCGGGCGATTTCGCTGCAGCCTTACATATGCGACTCGCAACCGCATCCGGGTCGCTCGGGGACGCGGCCGGGGAACGGCCGAACGAGCATTTCACTCGATGGCATACCATTCATTCTCAATGTGACCGTTCCCGCTGGTCATGGCCGCTCGGGCACGTCCCATCTGAAGTGCACTGCTCTGGGCAGCCACCGCCGGTCGCGGGCCTCAGTCTTCGTGCTCGACGTCCTTGGCCGTCGGATCCCAGGCGACGATGCCGACGGCGATCGCACCCGCCAACGGTGCGCAGGCGACGATCCAGAACACACCGGTGCCCAGCGAGGCCGCAAGGATCGGGAACATGATGAGTGAGACGATCGAGAAGGCACGCAGGACCGACTGGTTGAAACCGATGCCGATACCGCGCAGACGGGTCGGATACGACAGGGTCGCATAGTTCATGAGGTTCGCTCCCGGTCCCCCGGCTTGAGCGAAGACGAACGCAGCGAGCATGGCCACCGCGACGAGGACGAGAGCCCCGTTCGGGATGCCCACGATCGCCAGCGTTCCCAGCGCCAGGGCTTGGATCACGAATCCGAACAGGGTGATCCTCCGGGTCCCGAAGCGGTTGACGATGCTCATGCCCAGGAGTCCCCCGAGCGTGCCGAAGCCCAGATTGATGACCAGTGAGGCGATGATCGTGATCAGCGGAGTCTGGTGGAAGAGCGTGGTGATGATGAGCGGGGTGCCGTAGGCGACGGCGTTGTAGCCGAACGTCGAGAACACGGAGACGCAGAGAGCGACGATCGTACGGACCCGGTAGCGCGGGGAGAAGAGTTCGGCGAACCCGGCCCACCGTCCGCCCTTGGCCGAACTGTCCGAGGCGTTCGCGGTCTCGCGTTCCCCCTCGGGAGCGAGTTCGACATTGAGGTTGTGATGGCTGCGCATGACTTCGACGGCGCCGCGCAGATCGCCCTGGTTGGCCAGCCATTCGGGTGATTCGGCAAGGTAGCGGCGACGAACGAGGAGGACGATGAGCGCGGGCACGGCACCGAAGCCGACGACGATGCGCCACAGAATGGCATGTTGGTCGTAGGGCAGGGTGATGAAGATGATGAGCACGATGACGTAGCCCATACCGGTGGCGAAGTACCAGGCCGGCGACCAGGCGTTGACCCGCTGCGAGCGGTTCCCTTTGCCTTTGAGCTTGGAGAATTCGGCGAGGAAGGCCATCGCCACCGGCAGGTCGAGACCGACGCCGATGCCCATGACGAAGCGGAAGGCGATGAGGACCCATTCGTTCGGTGCCACCGCGCAGCCGATGGCTGCGACGACGAAGAAGACCATATCGGCCATGAAGAGTCGGTACCGCCCGAACCGGTCGACGAGGTATCCGCCGAAGAGGGCGCCGATGACGGCACCGACCATGATCGAGGCGTTGACGAGTCCGGTCATGAAACCGTTGAGACCGAACTGCTCCTGAATGGCGGTGATGCCGAAGGCCAGGGAGGAGAAGTCATAGGCGTCCATGAAGATCCCGCCGAGCGCGAGGATGATCACCGCCGTCGTTTTCGTCCCCTGAGAGCCGAATTCAGCGAGGATCGAATGGATATCGGCCGCCGAGGAGACGATGCGCGGAGTCTGCGTTCCGGCCTGCCTGTTCTGAGCGGCCGCGGAGGGTGTCTGTGCCGAGTTCGCGGCGGGATCTGTCGAAGTCACAGTCGACAAGTATGGTGTCGCGGCGGCCATGCGCTGTCACCTGCCGTCACAGTTCGTCACGAACGCCGGTGCAGGCACAGCGCACCCAGGAACGCTGCACCCGGACTCACAGCTCAGTCGAGGCGGTGGCCGCGGCGCTCCGGAATGAGGAACATAGCGAGGAATTGGATGAGGTAGATGATCGGCAGCAGCGCCAGAGCGAAGCCGAAGCCGAGATGCCCTGCGAGAAGGGCGATGACGACCGGTGCCAGTCCCCCGATGGCACGGCCGATGTTGAAGATGACATTCTGCGCCGTCGCCCTGATCGCCGTGGGATAGAGCTCGGCAAGCAGCGCCCCATGGCCTCCCAGCATTCCGTTGGCGAAGGCGCCCATGAAGAATCCGCCGGCCAGCAGAGCGCTCGGATCGGTGAACTGGCTGTAGGCGAGGATGGTGACGATGGCTCCGGCCTGGAAGATCCAGAAGGCGGGACGTCGACCGAGGCGGTCGGCGACCTGGCCGAAGATGAGGATCCCGGCGAGCATTCCCATGACCGTCACCGCTGTCCACAGCGAACCCTTGGTGACTCCCAGATCCATCTGCTCGGACAGGTAGTTCGGCAGCCAGGTGATGATGCCGAAGTAGCCGAAGTTCTGCACGGTGGTGAGAATCGTCAGGGCCAGGGTGATCTTCACCGTGTCCCGATCCTTGAACAGCGCGGCGATCTTCGCACCGAAGGAGGTCGGCACTCCGTTCGTGTCGAGGTTCCCACGGGCGACTTCGGCCTCCGTCTCCTCGTGTTCCCGGGCCCGGACGAAGGTCTCCGGCTCCTCGACTCCGCGACGGATGACGAAGGCGAAGACTGCGGGAACGAGTCCGAAGACGAACAGTGCCCGCCAACCCCACAGGGCGATGACGGGAGCCGAGACGACGGCTGCGGCGAATACGCCGAGTTGGAACCCCACCCCCACCCATGATGTGGCCCGCGCTCGCTGGTCGGCACGCACCGCCTCGGCGGCCAGGGCCATGCCGATGCCGAACTCACCGCCGATTCCGATTCCGGCGATGAACCGGTAGGCCGCGAGATCCCAATACCCCTGTGCCAGCGCCGACAGTCCGGTGAACACCGCGAAGATGAGGACCGTCCAGGTGAGCACCCGTACCCGGCCGTGACGGTCGGCGAGGGCACCGAAGACGATTCCGCCGACCACTGCGCCGAGCAGAGTGATCGTCGACAGGGACCCGGCTGCGATGTCGCTGAGCCCGAATGAGGCGATGATGCCCGATAGGGCGAAGCTGAGAATGAGGAGGTCGAAGCCGTCGAGTCCGTAGCCGACAGCCGCGGCGACGAGAGCTCTGCGCCGGTATCCGCGATCGCCCGAATCATCAGTGGTGGTCAGCGGAGTCGATGCACTCATTCGCGGTCTCAGTTCGGTTCACGGATCGGAAAACGGCCGCAGACCATTATGCCCCACGGCCGTTCCCCGATTCGTCGGACCCCGTGTGATCAGACGCGGGCACCCTCGCCGAGGCGGAACCGGGCACCCGTGTGGTCCTCGGCCAGGCGGGGGCCGGCCCCGGTGAGCTGCTCGCGCACCGTAGCACCTGCGGTCGGTTCGGGCAGGAGTCCGCGGCGGCGCAGTTCGGGCGAGACGTACTTCGTGAAGCGTTCGGCATCGGCCGGGCGCACGGCCGCGGCGATGTTGAATCCGTCGATATCGGCTTCGGTCATCCACCGTTCGAACTCGTCGACGATCGTCTCCGGCGATCCGGTGATGACCGGTCCGCGTCCGCCGAGGGCGACGAACTCCGCGAGGTCCCGAATCGTCCAGGGTTTGTCTCCGGCCATGGTGGTGAAGGAGGCGAGCGCGGATTGGTTGGCTTCGGTCGAGACGTATTCGAGGGTGTCTTCGGGGTCAGCTCCCGAGAGGTCGACTCCGGTCCATCCGCCGAACAGGGACAGCGCGGATTCGGTGTCGACGTAGCGGCGATAGTCGGCCAGGCGAGCCTCGGCGGCTTCGTCAGTGTCGTCGACGATGACGGTGGCCAGAGCGAAGATCTTCACCGCGTCACGGGCGCGTCCGCGCTCTTCGAGTCCGTCACGGACCTTGTCGACCCAGCTGCGCAGGATCTCCGGGGTCGGTCCGGAGAAGAAGATCGCCTCGGCGTGGTCGAGCGCGAATTCCTGGCCGCGTTTGGATGCGCCGGCCTGGAAGAGCAGCGGGGTGCCCTGCGGTCCGGGGACGGCGAGCGCCTGACCGGGGACGGTGAAGAACTTGCCGTCGTGGCCGATGTCGTGGACCTCGTTCGGGTCGACGAAGACGTTGGCGTCGGCATCGGCTTTGAGTGCGTCCGGAGTGATCGAGCCCTCGAACAGCTTGTACATGACCTCCATGAACTCATCGGCCCGATCGTAGCGCTCATCGTGCGGGATCTGGCCCTTGAGCCCGAGGTTGCGGGCAGCGGAGTCGACATAGCTGGTGACGATGTTCCAGGCCACACGTCCGTTCGTGAAGTGATCGAGGGTGGTCAGGGTGCGGGCGAGCAGGTAGGGCTTCTCATAGGTCACCGAGGCGGTCACACCGAATCCCAGCGTCGTCGTGGCTGCGGCCATGGCGGGGACGGCGACGAGGGGGTCGAGCAGTGGGAACTGCACTCCCCCACGGTTCGTGACATCCGCGTTGCCGCCGTACACGTCATAGACGCCGAGGATGTCGGCGAGGAAGAGGGAGGAGAATCCGCCGTCCTCGAGGGTCTTGGCCAGGTCCGTCCAGAAGGACAGTTGGGTGAATTCGTCGACTCTCGATTCCGGGTGGCGCCACAGTCCGGGTGACTGGTGGACCGGGGTCATCATGTCGAAGGCGTTGAGCAGAATCGGTTTCGTCATAGGAGTCTCCTAATCATGGTGGTGCGATGGGTGCGGGCCGACGTATCGGCGGGTGTGTTCAGGCCGCGGTGCGCGCGAGCGCTCGGGCAGGATCTTTGGCGCCGATGGCGGCGATGAGCGAGAGGACGCACAGCAGGGTGAGGTAGCCGCAGATGAGCCACGGCGAGTGGCCGCCGGCGACGTAGAGCAGGGCCGCGACCATCGGCATGATTCCGCCGCCGATGACGGTGCCCAGCTGGTAGCCCATGTTCACACCCGAGTAGCGGACCTCGATGGGGAACTGTTCGGCGAACCAAGCCGCCTGGGGACCATAGACGGCATCGTGGGCGAGATTCATGCCGAGGATGACGACCAGGGGCAACAGTCCCAGCGGACCTGCGTCGAGGAAGGCGAAGAAGAACCAGCCGAATACTGCGATGCCGATGAGTCCGAAGATCGTCACGGGCTTGCGACCGATCCGGTCCGAGGCCCACCCCCAAGCCGGTCCGGTCACCAGTCCGACCGCCGAGGCGATCATGACGGCTGTGACCCCCGAGGTCGAATCGCCGCGATTCTCCGCCAGGTAGCTGAGCATGTAGACGGTGATGAGGTAGAAGACGCTGTTCTGTGCCAGGCGCAGTCCGATGGTGACGAGCAGGACCCGCGGATGAGCGGTCAGCACCTCCCGCAGCGGTGCTTTGGCGACCTTTCCGGAATCCTTGAGTTCCTGGAACTCAGGCGCATCGGAGACGCCGAGGCGGATCCACAGTCCCAGTGCCACGAGCAGCGCGGAGGCGAGGAAGGGGATGCGCCAGCCGAAGGCCTCGAACGCTTCATCACTCATCAGGTTCTGGACGAGGAAGAAGGAGCTGGTGGCCAACAGCATTCCCGCCGCAGATCCGATCTGGGTGAAGGATCCGAAGAGACCGCGTTTGCGGGCGGGTGCATGTTCGACGGACAGCAGAGCCGATCCGCCCCATTCGGCACCTGCCGACAGGCCTTGGACGATACGCAGAACGACGAGGGAGACAGCGGCCCACCAGCCGATGGCGTCGAAGTTCGGGACCAGGCCGATGAGCGTCGACGCCGTCCCCATGGACAGAAGGGAGACGACGAGCAGAGCCTTGCGACCGACACGGTCGCCGAGGTGGCCGGCGACGATTCCGCCCAAGGGCCGAGCGAAGAATCCGACGGCGAGAGTAGCGAAGGACGCGAGTCGGCTGCCGAGCTCACTGTCGGAGGGGAAGAACTGGACGTTGAAGATCAGGGCCGCGGCGGTGCCGTAGAGGTAGAAGTCGTACCATTCGATCGTCGTCCCGGCGAAGGCCGAGGCCAGCACCCGCTTCTTTCCGGACAGGAGCCGCTGCGGCGGGTCCTGGGTGCTCGGTGCGGTGACCGGCGTCTGCGTCATAGGGTTCTCCTCTGCGGCGGGGTTCGGGCGGCTCGCTGCCTGACGAGCGCATGATTCGCTGAGCAATCTATGCCCGAACCCCGTCACCGGCCGCACGCTTCCGTCACGCCCCGACTCTCAGCGTCATATGCGGTCATAAGTCGTCTTCATATGACCTCGGCCACGACATCGGCGCCTCCGCTTTGCAATGATCGACCTCAACGACCCCGACAGACGAACCCACACTCTTGGATTGCTCAACGGATCGGTGAGCGTCATCGCATCAACTGGCATCTGAGACACCGACGACCACACGAACGCAGAGGTGAAGGAATGACACTCTTGGCAGACCGCACCGCACAGTCACCGGCCCCGGTGACCCCCGCAACACCTGAGGCTCTCCGCGAGACCTTCTCCCATTTCCCCCAGGGGGTCGCCTTCATCGGCGCCGAAATCGATGCGGCGCCACTGGGCCTCGTCGCCTCCACCCTCACCGTCGGCGTTTCCCTCGACCCACCATTGGTCAGCGTCGCCGTCCAGAACACATCGACCACTTGGCCCACCCTGCGGCGAGCCCCCGAGCTGGGGATCTCACTGCTGGGCACTGACCAGGAGCACCTGGCCAGGCAGTTGGCAGCCAAGGACCGCAGTCGACGATTCACCGGCGTCAGCCCTGAGATCACTGCCGGAGGCGCACTGACGATCCCCGGCAGCTCAGCGTTCCTCTGGACCCGGCTCTACGATGAGGTCGCGGCCGGCGACCACACCGTGGCCCTGCTCGAGATCCTCGGCACTCGCAATGACGACGGACCCGAGGCCCTGGTCTTCCACCGCAGCGAGTTCAAGGGACTGCGCGTTTCCTGACCCCGTCTGAACGCAATGCCCCACGCTTGACTCGCATTCGAACTCGTGTTCGAATGCTGTCATGCGGTGGAACGAAGCGAGCGGCAGCACCGACCCCGGCACACCTGTCCTCTTCGGGACGAAGGGACTGGTCCGGTCGGTGCAGACGCCGGAATTCTCAGGAATCACCTTCCACGAGGTGCTGGCGAAGTCGGCGCTGAACAGGGTTCCCCAGTCCAGCTCGATGCCCTTCTCCTGGACCGTCAACCCCTACCGCGGCTGCTCACACGCCTGCGTGTACTGCTTCGCCAGGAACACTCACCGATACCTCGATCTCGATTCCGGGACCGACTTCGATCGCCAGGTCGTCGTCAAGATCAATATCGCCGATGTCCTCGCCGCCGAACTGGCACGCCCGAGTTGGGCGCGAGACCATGTCGCGCTCGGCACGAACACCGACCCCTATCAGCGCGCCGAAGGCCGCTACTCCCTCATGCCGGGGATCATCACCGCACTGGCCGAACAGTCGACTCCGATGTCGATTCTGACCAAGGGCACGCTGCTGCGACGAGATCTGCCTCTGCTGGCCCGCGTCGCCGAAGACGCTCCTGTTGAGATCAGCACGTCGATCGCCGTTCACGACGACGCTCTGCAGCAGAGCCTCGAACCCGGCACGCCGACGACGAAGGCCAGGCTGGCCACCGTGCGCGCGGCCGCCGAACTCGGGTTCGATGTCACCGTGTTCATGATGCCGATCATGCCGAAGCTCACCGACTCCCGTGACCACCTCGAATCCGCTCTTCGGGCGATCAGGGACGCCGGAGCCGCGCGAGTCGTCTACGGCGCACTGCACCTGCGTCCCGGCGCCCGCGAATGGTTCTTCGAATGGCTCGAACACAACCGCCCCGAGCTGCTCCCCCGCTATCGCAGGATGTACGCCGGCTCATCCTATGCCTCGAAAGACTATCGGCGCTGGCTCAGTGAGCGCATCAACCCCCTCATCGACCGATATGGGCTGCGCGGACGCAGCGATGACGACTACCCTGCGACCTCGCGGATGCGCGGTCGCCCAGAGTCGAGCCGAAACCGGCAGACGGTGGGCGTGCCAGCGGCTCCGACGCAGCAGCTCACCGCCCCATCGCAGCAGGCTCTGTTCTGAGCCGGACCTGCGGAATAACCATGAGATGGACACGGTTGGCAATGATATGAAGATTGAGATCTGGTCGGACATCGCCTGCCCCTGGTGCTATATCGGAAAACGTCGCTTCGAGGATGCCCTCGACGGCTTCGCTCACAAGGATGACGTCGACGTCCAATGGCGCAGCTTCCAGCTCGACCCGAGCCTGCCCGATCACTTCGACGGCACCGAAACCGAATACCTCAGTCAGATGAAGGGCATGCCCGCCGCTCAGGTGCGACAGATGTTCGACCATGTCACACAGCAGGCCGCCGGAGTCGGCCTGAACTACGACTTCGACTCGATCGTCGTGGCCAACAGCTTCACCGCCCACCGCTTCCTCCACTTCGCCAAGACCCACGGACTCATGTCCGAGGCCAAGGAGAGGCTGCTCTCGGGCCACTTCGAGAAGGGTCGCGACATCGGTGACGTCGACTACCTCGCCGAGGTGGGACGTGAGATCGGCCTCGATCCCGACGAGGTCCGCCGGATCCTCGCAACCGATGAATTCTCGGATGACGTACGGGCCGACATCAGTGAGGCCCGCTCGCTCGGCGCCAATGGAGTCCCGTTCTTCGTCATCGACCGCAAGTACGGGCTCTCCGGAGCCCAACCGGCGGAGGTCTTCTCTCAGGCACTCGAGACGGCCTGGGACGAGGGACAGAAGCTCACGGTGCTCGCCGGGACTCCGCAGTCAGCAGGCAAGGACGCGGCCGAGGACTTCGCCGACGGCGCGGTCTGCGGCCCCGACGGCTGCAACTGACCAAAACACCCCTATTGCTACCTGACGGCGGCCCAGCAACCTCGCGCGAGGTTGCTGGGCCGCCGTCAGGTAGTAATAACAGGAGATTCGGGCGGGGCTGTCAGCTGATCAGAGCAGGGGAACGCTCGGGTAGCGCACGGCACCGTCCGGGTCGGTCACCGGTGCCCCGAGCATTCCCGCCGCCGCATCGATGAGGAAGCGGCCGACCTGTTCCCAGCTGCCCTTATTGGCGTCTTCATTCATCTTCGCCTCCTGGTCGGCGCAGACGCCGACGACCATGCTCCCCAGCAGATAGGCGCGACCGCGCAGAACCCCTTCGGGGATCCCGTCGACCGCTCCGTTGATGAATCGCAGGTCATCGGGCAGGTCCGCGTCCCCGATCACCTCTTTGGCCACCTCGACGGCGGAGGGGACAGCCGAGATCTGAGACATGAACTGCGCCCGCCAGCTCGGCTTCGGAAGACTGTCGAGCAGCTCGATGAGCGGGCGCAGACGAGTCGTGACGAGCTCGTGGATGTTCGGCGTCTCGCCCAGCTGCTCCGTCAGCTCACGCCTGCGCCGAGCCATTTCGTCATGGTGGCGCTCGACGAGTGCGCGCAGCAGCCCCTCGCGGCCGCCGAAATGGTAAGCGATCGCCGAGTGATTCGCAGCCCCCGCGTGTTCGACGATGCGCCTGTTCGATACCGCATCGATCCCATTGCGCGCGAACAGCTCTTCGGCGGCGTCGAGCAGGGCATCCCGCGCCCGGTCACTCTGGATGGTCATTCCCTCATCTTTCCATTCGCTCTCGAAATCACAAGTTCTCGATTTCACAGTTTTAAGTCACGTGTCTTAAACTGGCGAAGTTCACCGTGGTCGACGAGGATCACACGATTTCCGATCCTTGAAGGGGACGACAATGTCCGATAGCCAACCGCGAACGAGAAAAGAGGCCCTCGAGTCCGAGCACCCGACATCGCACCCGGCTTCCGACTCCGAGGCCGGCTCGACTGCGACCACCGAGGACCAAGCAGCGGCCAAACGCGCGAAGGCCGAATTCATCGGCCGCACCGTTGCGATCTTCCTCATGCCGCTCATCTTCGTGGGCATGATGATCACGAGCTACCTGGGGACGATGCACTCCCCCGAAGCCAACGACATGCCCATCGTGGTGGCGGGGTCATCGGCCAAGGCCGATGATGTGGCATTTGCGATCAACGGCGCCGAACCCGACGCCTTCGAAATCGAGACGACCGATGATGTCTACGACGCCCGCCAGGACGTCTATGACAGGGAGGCCTCGGCGGCGATCATCGTCAAGGGCGATACCGCGACGATCGTCACCGCCAGCGGAGCCGGGATCCAACAGTCGACCACCGTCGAGCAGCTCGTGCGTCCCGCGCTCGCTGAAGACGGTTTCACGGTCAACACCGACGACATCGTCCCGTTGCCGGACAACGATCCGTCCGGGATGGCGGCGATGTTCCTCATGACTTCCATCGTCATGGCCGGCTACATGCCCTTCAGCGTTCTGCGGTCGAATTCGCCTGAACTGCTGAAGTTCAAACGCATCGTGCCGATCCTCGCCGGGTGGTCGGCTGCCATCGCCGGCCTCGTGTGGACCGTGGCCTGCCCGATCCTCGATGTCGTCGATGTCAAGGACACGGCGGCCGTCCTCGGCATCGCCTGGCTGGGCGTTTTCGCCATCTCCTCCGTCCAGCTCTTCATCACCCGCCTCGTCGGGGCACTGGGTGTGATTCTCGGGATCCTCTACCTCATGGTCCTCGGCATGCCGTCGTCGAATATGGCGATGCCGGTGTACAGCATGCCGAAGTTCTTCCGCTTCACCCACGAGTTCCTGCCGATGCCGGCGATCGGCGAGTCCCTGCGCTCCGTGCTCTACTTCGACGGCAACGGAGTCACCGGACACCTGTTCGTCCTCGCCCTCGGCGCGGTGGCCGGTCTGCTGCTGACGAAGGTCTACGACCACTTCTACGCCAAGCGCAATGAACACCCTGTGCCGCTGGATGTCAATGTGGCAGCGATCCACGGCGGCCGGAGGCCGGATACGAAGCTCATGCGCTACATCTCGCTGACCCTCTTCCCGCTGGCGATGGTGACCATGATGATCACGTTCATGCTCGGAGCGATGCATTCGCCGACGCCGAAGGACATGCCGGTCGCGGTCGTCGGGTCCTCGGTCGAACAGGCCGAAGACACGATCAAGCAGCTCGATGAGCAGATGGACGGAAAGTTCGAGTTCACCGCGCTCGATGACAAGGGCGAAGCCCGTCGGCTCGTGGAGAACCGCGATGAGGTCGCCGCGCTCGTCCTACCCAGCGAGAAGAATCCGGATTTCGAGCTCTTGGCCAACCAGGCCGGCAACAACGCTTCCTACCGTGTGGCCGTACAGGTCTTCGAACAGGTGGCTCAGGCGCAGGACTCCGATCTCACGGTCGACGACCTGAAGCCCTTGCCCGATCGGGACAAGAACGGCGTGGTTGTGATGTACGTGGCGATGGGATGGATCCTCGCCGGCTTCATGGTCGTCATCGTTGCCGCTAACGCCAACCCGTGGACCAGGCCGCTGAAGCGGATGCTGCCGATCATCGTCGTCTACGCACCGTTTATGTCGCTGGTCGTCGCGACCATCGCCGGTCCGATCACAGGAGCCGTCGACGGGCATTTCGCGGCGCTGTGGGGCGCCGGCATCATCGCCATCGCCTGCATCTCCATGTTCGCCATGGTCTTCGAAAGGCTCTTGGGCATGTTCGCGATCATCCCGGTCATCGGCACGCTCATGTTCGCCGGCGTGCCGTCGTCGAACGGAGCCCTCTCGCAGTATATGGTGCCGAAGTTCTTCGCCACATTGCACGATTTTCTGCCGATGGCCGCCTCGGTCGAGACCATCCGCTCGATCCTGTATTTCGACGGCGATGTCGTGACCGAACATCTGCAGGTCCTCGGCCTGTGGGGACTGGTGTCGCTGGCTCTCGTCTTCCTCATCGATGGCATCAAACCGCCGCGCACGGCCCATGATTTCGGCAATCTCCACCTCGAACGCGAGCGAGAGATCGCCAAGGAACAGCGGAAGCAGGCATTGGCGTTGGGCATGTCCCCGGATCATGCGAAGTCCGACGCCGAGGCGGCCGATCAGGACTCCGCGCCCGGCCAGGAGTCGTACCAGACCGTTCAAGGATCCATCGTCGACGACGGCACCGACGCGCAGGAGTCGGATCGCCGAGCCCCGACAGCCGGCGACGGCCAGGCCCGCAGCCGCAGACCTCACGAGGAGTCAATCCCCTCCACAGTCTGGCCTGCTACCTGAGGGCGGCCCAGCAACCTCGCGCGAGGTTGCTGGGCCGCCGTCAGGTAGTAATTGGGGGTTGTTCGTTGGGTGTGGGGCTATGGTGAAGGCACTATGGTCAACTCCGCGTCGCTTGAGAACATCATGAGCAGCACCGGCCTGTTGGAAGCCGGCCTGCTGCTGGCCAGCTTCGTCCTGTGCTCCCTCATCGGCTTCGAGCGGCAGTTCAGGCAGAAGGCCGCCGGGTACCGCACCCACGTGCTCGTGGGCATCGGCACCTGCGCTTTCACTCTGATCTCCGCGTATGGATTCGCCGGAGTGCTCGAGAACGACGTCCGCCTCGACCCTTCACGAATCTCCGCGCAGATCGTCTCCGGAATCGGCTTCCTCGGCGCCGGAGTCATCTTCAAAGGACGCAACATGGTCCGCGGACTCACCACCGCCGCAACGATCTGGGTCACCGCGGCCGTCGGAATGGCCTGCGGTGCGGGAATGCTGCCCTTGGCCGCCATGCTCACTGCTCTGCACCTGTTCACGCTGTTCGTCATCGCGCCTCTCATCCGCAGGATCCCCAACAGCGACCATCGCAAACTCCTGCGCATCACCTACCACGACGGGGCCGGTGTCCTCCGCGAGATCCTCGCTCTGGCCGGCCGAATGGGTTTTGCGAATACCATCGTCGATTCGCGCCGCTTCGAGTCCCCCGACGAGACGCGGATGGTGCAGGTCGATGTGAGGTTCGACGGAAAGCGGCCTCTGCACCTGCTCGTCGCCCCGCTCATGGAACTGAGCGGCGTCGAAACGGTGAGCATGCGCGAAGACCGCGTCCACTCGGTCGATGACGACGGCGATTCCGTATGAGCAGCCGACGAACTCAGAAATCGACGCTGGAGATCACTGCTTCGATTCCGGCCCGGACCCGCAGCCGGGAGGATTCGCCGAAGACGGTCGACTGGACGACGGCCCCCTGGATCATTGCCAGCAGCCCGGGCACCATTGCCGCGGCACGAGCCCGCGCGCCTTCAGCGTCCGCTCCCCGCTGATCCTGCAGATAGGCAGCAAGATAAACGGTGAATTCTTCGATGAGCGTCTCGAAGACCCCACCGGCGAAACTCGCGAACTCCTTGTCGTAGGAAGACTCCCCCCAGACCTGAACCATGACCGAGGCGAACGGATTGTCGATGAGCAGGGAATCGATGAGCTCGACGAACACCTCGGCAGGAGCTGTCACCTCACTTCCGGACTTGGCCGCCTCGAGCACCGCCATGCGCGGCTCCATCACCCGGCGGGCGACGTCGATCATCAGGTCGGCCTTCGACGCATAGTAGACATAGACCGCTCCGGCCGACAGCCCCGCTTCCTTGACGATGTCGGCCATGGACGCACCGGCGAACCCTCTGCGCGCGAAACAGGCCAGCGCCGCATCCTGAATCCTGGCACGCATCGCACTCCTGTGCTCCTCGGTGACCTTCGGCACATCTCCCCCAAAAAAATGAATGACCATTCTTGATATATCCTAGCGGATGGATTCATAATGAACGAGTATTCGTTTTCGATGATTGGACAGACATGCCGACCCAGATACTCAGCAGAGAAGACAAGGCCGACCACTCGGCGGTGAGCGAGACACCGGAGAAGGCGGCGCAGGCCGCTCCCCCGCAGTTCGGACGCGCGATCCTCGTCGCCGTCCTCGCCGCCGCCGTCGTCAGCCTCGTCATGCTCGCCTTCAGCTGGCCGACCGTGACCTCGGACCCCAAAGACCTGCCGATCGCAGCGGTCGGAGACGAAGAGCAGATCGACCAGATCGCTGAGAACGCCCCGGACGGCATGCTCGATCTCAAGACCGTCGACTCACGCGCCGAGGCGGTGAACCTCATCGAACAGCGAGAGGTCTACGGCGCCTTCGTCCTCGAGGACGAACCGGAGATCCTCATCGCCAAGGCCGCCTCCCCTGCTGTCGCGCAGCAGCTCAGCGGAATCGGCACCCAGATGCAGCACAACATCGACCAACAGGCGATCTCGGGCCTCCAGGAAGGCACGAAGAAGATGCAGGAGCAGATGCAGAAGGCTCTCGAGGCCGCTGCCTCCGGTCAGGCCCCGCCGCAGGGCAACCCGGCCGGAGACGGCGCCGATCCGGCCGCCTCGGCGACGGAGGTTCCGCAGGTGAAGATCACCGACGTCGTGCCGCTCTCCGACGACGATCCCTCCGGTGCGGGACTGGCCATCGCCGGTCTGCCGTTGACCCTTGGCGGCATCGTCGGCGGTGTGCTCACCAGCATGGGCATCCGCTCACGGCGGATGCGCCTGGTCGGCACCATCGTCTACGGAGTCGTCGGAGGACTGGCACTGGCCCTGATCATGCAGACCTGGTTCGGGATCCTGCAGGGGAACTTCGCGATCAATGCCCTGGCGATCGGCTTGTCGATCGCGGCCACGGTCGGCCTGATCAACGGCTTCGTCTCCCTCATCGGACCTGCCGGCATCGCGTTCGGTGCAGTGCTCACGATGCTCATCGGCAATCCGATCGCCTCGCTCAATCAGCCGAAGGAGTTCCTCGCCGGCTCCTGGGGCGATATCGGTCAGTTCTTCGTGCCCGGAGCGGCGGGCACGCTGCTGCGCGATCTCTCCTACTTCCCTGACGCGCCGTCGGCTCTCCAGTGGTGGGTGCTCAGCGCCTGGCTCGTCGTCGGCATCGCGCTCATCCTCGTCGGCCACGTCCTCGCCCACAGGAAGGCGCACACGGCCGCCCACTGACAAGCTGCCGCGTCGTTGGACTCCCATCGATCCTGGTCTTCACTTCATGTGAGGACTAGGCTCGGTGGGAGTCTGTGGTTTCCTCTGTGGAACCGAGAGGATGACATGGTGGCATTTTCCGATGTGACGATCTGCCGCACCTGCGGGGTGGAGACGACGACGCCTCCACCACAGCTGTGTCCGATCTGCGAGGACGATCGGCAATGGGTTCCTGCCTCCGGCCAACAGTGGACGACTCGGGCAGACCTCGAATCCGAGGGCCACCGCATCGCCACCACGGAGAGGGAACCCGATCTCTTCGCCATCCGCGTCGAACCGAAGCTCGGGATCGGGCAGACCTGCTATCTCGTGTGCACCGATTCCGGCAATGTGCTCTTCGATGTTCCCGCCTATATCGACGCCGAGGCGGTCGCGGCGATCCGGGACCTCGGCGGAGTTGCGGCGATCGCCGCCAGCCACCCGCACATGTTCGGCACCCAGTTGGAATGGAGTGCCGCATTCGATGGAGCTCCCGTCTTCGTGTGCCGGGCCGACCTCGAATGGGTGCAGCGGACCGGCCGGGCCGTCTGCCCCTATTTCCACGAGGCGGAGCCGGTGCCTGGGGTGAGGCTCCGGAGGACGGGAGGTCATTTCCCCGGCAGTGCGGTGGCAGTCTGGACGGGCGCCGACGGCGCCGGGGTCATGCTCAGCGGCGATTCGATCGGTCCGGTGGCGCGATCGGGGTGGGTGACGTTCATGCGCAGCTTCCCGAACTATCTGCCGTTGTCGGCCACGGTCGTCAGGCGCATCGCCGCTTCGGTGATCGATCTCGACTTCGACCGCATGTACGGCAACTTCGGTCAGTCGATCGGTTCCGGGGCACACTCTGCAGTGCAGACCTCAGCAGAACGCTATGCCGAATGGGTCTCCGGCGACCACGATCACCTCACCTGAGTTTCCCCCGACGGTCCCTCGGTGCGAACCGAATAAGGCCCGCCGGTCAGCGCGACCGGAACTGCGCGGTGACGGGGCAGTCGAAGGGGTCTGCTTCGCCGAGGCCCACCCGGTTGAGGTAGGCGATGATGATCTTGTAGGACTCGAGCAGAGTCGTCTCGGTGTAGGTGATGTCCTTCTGGCGGCAGTATTCGCGGACCATCGGCTGCACCCGGTGCAGGTTGACGCTCGGCATGCTGGGGAACAGGTGGTGTTCGATCTGATAGTTCAGACCGCCCATGAGGAATCCCATGAAGCGACCGCCGGAGATATTGCGTGACATCAGCGTCTGACGGCGCAGGAAGTCGATCTTCACATCTTTGGGAACGATCGGCTGTCCTTTGTGGTTGGGGGCGAATGATCCGCCCATATGCACGCCGAAGACGGCGAGCTGGACGAGGAAGAAGACGCTGCCGATGAGAGGACCTGCCGCCCAGATGGCGAGCGCGGGGAACCCGATGAGGCGGATTCCGATGAAGACGCCTTCGATCCAACGGCGTTTGATCGACGACTGTCCCCGGACGATGGCTTTGACGGATTCGACGTGCAGCTGGAGGCCGGCCAGGGTCAGCAGCGGCAGGAAGAACCAGCCCTGACGTGCGGCGAACCATTTGGCCAGGCCTGTGCGTTCACGTGCATCCTCGGGAGTGAAGACGAGGGCGCCAGGAGCGATGTCTCCGTCGACTCCGGCCTTGTTCGGATTGGCGTGGTGAAGCGCATTGTGCTTCTTCAGCCACCATCCGTAGCTCAGTCCGATGAAGAGGTTGCCGATGATCGTCGACACCCACTCCCCCACTTTTCCGCTGGTGAAGATCTGCCGGTGTGCTGCGTCATGGGCGACATAGGCGGTCTGGGTGAACAGTGCACCGAAGACGACTGCGGTCGCCATCTGCCACCAGCTCTCACCGATGAGGAAGAGCATGGCGAAGGATGCGACGTAGCCGAGTCCGAGGAGGACGAAGCGCAGGGTGTTCCAGCCCGGCCGTCTGGCCAGCAGGCCCGCTTCTTTGACCTGCGCCATCAGCGCGCTGAAGTCGCTGGTGAATTCCTGTTCGGCGGTTCCCCTCTTCGCTCGCCTGCGTTCGAGCACTGCGGCCCGCGTGGCCCGATCCGGTGCCGGAGTCGACAGTTCGGTCGCAGTTGGGGAAGACGGTTCGGAAGTCATGAGGTCAGACGGGTTCATGGTTCCCACCGTATGGATGCCCGCGCCGTTTTTCGTCACCCCTGGGAGCCGTTCTTCACCCCCTACTCGGGTAGGGGGTCCGAGGTGAGGACAGGTGCAGAACTCAGCTGTTGGGGACGATGAGACCTGATTCGTAGGCGGCGATGACTGCTTGGGCGCGATCTCGGGCATCGAGTTTGTATAGGATCCGGGAGACGTGGGTCTTCACGGTCTGCACTGCGATGTGCAGACTCGCCGCGATCTCCGTGTTGGACGCTCCGCGGGCGACTTGGATGAGGATCTCGCGTTCTCGGTCGGTGAGTTCGGGCAGCGCTGTGCGGTTGGGCTTCTGTCCTCCGGTGGCGAAGTGTTCGATGACCCGTTTCGTCACGCTCGGTGCCAGGAGCGCTTCGCCTCCGGCGACGATGCGGACCGCCTCGGCGAGTTCACTGGGCGGGGCATCCTTGAGGAGGAAACCGCTGGCCCCGGCGCGGATGGCATCGAAGACATAGTCGTCGATGTCGAAGGTGGTGAGCATGATGATCCGGGTCTCGGCATTCGCGGCGACGATCGTGCGGGTTGCTTCGATTCCGTCCATCAGCGGCATTCGGACGTCCATGAGGACGATATCGGGGCCAAGGTCGGCGACGAGCTCGACGCAGTGTGCACCGTCTTCGGCCTGTCCGATGACCTCGATATCTGCATGAGCGCTCAGCAGCGCGGCGAAGCCGGCGCGGACCATCGCTTGGTCATCGGCGATGACGATCCTGATCATGGGGTCTCCTTGTCCGTGGCCGAAGTGTCCGTGCCCGGTGTGTCGGCGCTCGGTTCACCGTCGTCGGTCGAGCGTTCGCGGGGCGAAAGCGGCAGCACTGCTTCGACTTCGAAGCCTCCGTCGGCAGTGGCTCCGCTGCGGATCTCCCCACCGACGGAGGCTGCCCGTTCGCGCATGCCGATCAGTCCCTGCCGGCTGTGCTTCTCGTGTTTCGCGGCCTCGCCGGGACCGTCGCCGTGGTCATTGGTGACGCTGATCCAGACGGCTGAGCTGCCACCGCGGATACGGATGGCGATGGCGGAGTTGCGGGCGTGGCGGATCGCGTTGCTCAGGGCTTCTTGGATGATGCGGTAGCCGGCGAGTCCGGTGCTGTCGCGCATGAGGTGGTCGATCGGTTCGCCGCTGCGTTCGACGGTGACCTGCACTCCGGCCTGTCGGGCCTTCTCGATGAGCGGGTCGATCTCGGAGAACTTCGGCTGCGGCGCCAGTTCGCCTCCGCCTTCATCGTTGCGCAGGACGCTGAGCAGTCCGCGCATCTCGGTCAGCGCTGTGCGGGCTGAGGTGGAGATGTCTTCGAACTCTTTGGCCACTTCTGAGTCGATCCCGGCATGGCGGAACGGTGCGCTGGAGGCTTGGATGTTGATGATCGACATGCTGTGGGCGACGATGTCGTGGAGTTCCCTGGCGATGCGGGCCTTCTCCTCGATGGTCACGCGTTTGGAGTGCTCCTCCGCGGTGTTCTCCTTCTCCTGGACCAGTTGGGAGCGGATGAGCTGCCATTGCTGGATGATGACCGCGGCGAGGTAGACGCCTCCGGCGATGCAGGAGTAGATGAGGATGTTGACGATGGCACCGTCAGTACGGGTGTCTGCGACGAGCAGATGAGTGATGAGCACCGCGGCCGCCGAACCTGCGATGCTGCCGAGCAGTGCGGCCAGGGCCACTCCCCAGTGGGCGCGGAGGCCGATGATGAGGATGATGACGATCTGAGTGATCATCATCGGAACCATCCACGGCCACGGCACACCCGACACGAGCGGCCCCAGCAGCGGCAGCACAGTGCAGGCGGCGATCGACATGATCGTTCCGAAGAGCGGTCGCAGCATGGACAGCGGCATGGACCCGACATGGACGATGGTGACCACGAAGGCCAATGCGACGGGGGCCTCGTTGACCGAGACGGCGATCGACGATTCCACCGCGAGCATGACGATGGCAAGCACGATCACCGCGACCCAGGCCAGCGCCTCGGGGTTGAGTCGACGGTTCGGGGGCATGAACCTGTCGAAGACTACCATCACAGACACCCGGTTCCCTTCTGTGATTCCGGCCGACCGTTGCGATCATAGCGCCTGTGCTGCTTCATCAACTGTGAACGGCACATAGTGGTCAGTTCCCGGCCCGGAACCGAGAACTCCCCGTTCAGCTTCCGCGGATCCCGTCGGCCAGGTGCGCATGCCGAGTTCCCGCGAACTTCGCTCGGCTGCCCCAGGACAGCACGAGGTAGAGCACGAAGGAGATGGCGAAGGACGGGATCGTCGCTCCGATCGGGCTGGGATAGGCGTAGGTGAGCACATAGGACGCCAACGCCCCGAGGACCCACACCCCGACGGCCACCCAGTTGACTCCGCGGGTGTAGGAGTAGAGGCCGCCGGAGTCCTTGAGGATGTCGGGTGAGTAGGCACCGCGTTTGATGATGTAGTAGTCGACGATGAGGATGGCGAAGACGGGGACGAAGAACGCCCCGATCATCGTGAGGAAGTCGGTGTACTGATCGAGCAGGGCCAGCCAGGTCGATCCGATGATCGAGATCGCGCCGAGGATGAGGGCCGTCGGCAGGAACTTCAGCTTCGTCCTGCTCTGTGCGCCGACGACGGAGTTGACCATTCCGTAGACAACCATCGTGTTCGTGGCCATGACGGAGAGGAAGATGACGATGGCCAGCGCCCATCCGAATTCCGCGGCTAGGGCCGTCGGGTCGAATTCGGCCGGGTCTCCCCCGTCGAGCAGGATGAAGCTGAACGCGGTGAGACCCAGCAGCATCGCCAGCACGGTCGAGGTCAGGTAGCCCAGACCCGATCCGACGATTCCGGCCTTCTGAGTCCCGGCCAAACGGTTGAGGTCGCCGGAGAGCACGGTCCAGGAGACGGCTGTGGAGATGACGATATCGAGTGCGAGGACCGGAGTGAACTCGAGCTCCGGCAGGCTCTCGATTCCTGCGTATTCTCCGGGTGAGTGTCCCGTGAACGCGATGACGAAGACATAGGCCATGACCAGCAGGATGAGAAGAGCGAACCAGGGTTCGGCCTTCTCGATCCCTTCGTGGCCGAGGATCGCCAGTCCGACGACGAGCGCCTGGCAGAGCACGGAGAAGAGTATCGGGTTGGAGAATCCCGTCGTCTGGGCGACGACGTAGTTGACGCTGATTCCCGCCAACATGGCCTGCACCCAGCTCCATCCCATGAGGATGATGACGTTGGCGGCGACCGGCAGGAAGCTGCCCTTGGCGCCGAAGGCACCGCGGGTGATGGCCATGGTCGCCAGGCCCGTGCGGGTGCCGATGTTGCCGATGAGCGTGAGCACGATGGTGCCGATGAGCGTGCCGACGATGATGACGATGACCGCTGTGGTGAAGTCGACGCCGGGGACGAACAGGGTTCCGGTCAACAGGGTCGTGACGACTAGGTTCGCGGCCAGCCAGATCATGAACATCCGTCCCCCGCTCAGGGTTCCGCGGATGACTCCGGAATCGTGGCCGGATTCCAATCGCTGTTCCAAACGGCGGTACCAGTTCACTGCGCGCCCTCCTCGGCGCCGGGCTTGTTTTCGGCGGCACTGGGACCAGCCGCCGACGAGCCGTCGGCAGGGTCCGGGACCGTGGAGAGGTGTTCGTGGATGGCGATGAGTTCACCGTCACCGAGGCGGCGGAAGACGATCGATTCGCGTTCCCGGTATGATTCCCGCCCGTCTGCGGTGTTCACGGTCGTATCAACGGTGTGGGAGAACACGGCTCCGCCGGGGAAGGTCTGGACGAGCTGGTCCGATGAGGCGCAGGCGGCCACTGACAAGCCGTCGGCCAACCACGAAGCCCACTCCCTTTCATATTCCGCACGAGTGTTCAGGCGTCGCGCTTCGGGGTGGAAGACGAACGAGGCGTCCTCGGCGAATCGGGAGAAATACGACTGAGTGTCCGTGGCGGCGAAGGCATCGACGATCGCCGAGGCGGCCGTGAGCACATCGGATTCGCTGGGCTCCGGTGTGGATTCGTTCATGATCGACGGCGACCTTTCGCAGACTGAGAAACGGAGGATGCCGCGCTGAGTCCAGACGACTCTCGTGCGGCCCGATGAAGCTGAATGACACACTAACGAGTCTGTGATCGTCCGCACTATCCGCGATGGACGAATTCTGCCCTCAGTTATACGAAGCGGCGAATCGGCAACTGAGTCCTTCCGCTGAACGTCGCTGTGAGTTCATATGCCGAATGGACCTGATCGCACCAGGTGACATGCATTAATTTGAGTCGCATGCCCATGTGCCGCCGGACATTCCGCGGCTGACGTTCGAAGGAGAAGCTGAACCCATGAGTGCAGAACTGATCTGCGTAATCGTCCTCGGACTGATGTTCGTCATCGGAACCTGGCGGGACATCAATATGGGCCTGCTCGGCTTCATCGCGGCCGCGGGCGTCGGCGGCCTCGTCCTGCACCAGATGCCCGAAGAGTTCCTCGCAGGATTTCCCGTCGACCTCTTCCTTACGCTCGTCGGCCTGACCTACCTCTTCGGCTTCGCCCAGAACAACGGCGCGATCGAAGTGATCGTCCGCTGGTGCGTGAAGCTCGTCGGCGGGCGCATCGGACTCATGCCCTGGATCTTCTTCGCGCTGACAGCTGTCCTCATCTCGCTCGGGGCGCTCTTCGCCGTGGCCATCATCGCGCCGCTGGCACTGTCGTTCGCGCGGCGTCATGGGATCAATCAGTTCATGGTCGGTCTGCTCGTCGTCCACGGCGCCCTGGCCGGCGCGTTCTCGCCCATCAGCGTCTACGGCATCTTCATCAACGACTATCTGACGAAGAACGGCCTCACCCCTGCGCCGCTGACCTTGTTCCTCGCCCCGTTCATCTTCAATACCGTCTTCGCGGTCGTTGTCTGGTTCGTCCTCCGTCGCCGGCCAGGACTGCGCGCGGAGGCAGATGGGGCTCACCCCCACCCAGGGTCCGAATCCGACGGCGGAACGACCATCCGTCTCACACGCTCTCAGATCCCGACCCTGATCGGGCTCATCGCGATGGCGCTGTCCGTGATCATCTTCAGCTGGGATGTGGGCCTGGTGACCATCACGATCTCGGTAGTGCTCGCCGCCATCGACCCGGCCGCAGGCAAGGCCGCGCTGTCGAAGGTCTCATGGTCGATCGTCATCCTCATCTGCGGAGTGCTCACCTACATCGCCGTGCTGCAGGAGGCCGGAACCGTCGAATGGGTCTCGGCCGGCATCTCAGCGATCGGCGTCCCCCTGCTGGCGGCGCTGCTGCTGTTCTACATGTCCGGCCTGATCTCCGCGCTGGCGTCGTCCTTAGCGATCATCGGTGTCGTCATCGCCCTGGCGGTGCCGTTCCTCGAGTCGGGCGACGTGCATGTCGGAGGGTTCGTCGCGGCGCTGGCGATCGCCGCGACCATCGTCGACATCAGTCCGTTCTCGACCAACGGCGCGATGCTCCTGGCCAATGTCCATCCGAGCATCCGCGACCGCTACTACAGACAGATGATCGGCTACGCCGGCCTCATGTGCCTCATCGGGCCAGGACTCGCCTGGGTGGTCGCCGCGGTGCCGACCGTGATAAGCGGCTGAACCGGCGGGGTCGGGGCCCCGCTGCCGCTCACATGTGCCCGGTCGTGATGAACTTCTCGTGCCAGGACAGAGCCTCGGCGAGGATGTGCGGGGTATGCCGACCGGTCGGGTTCGCCGCGATCGCACGTTCGAGGTAGTCGGTGAGACGGTCCCGGTAGTCCGGGTGGGCGCAGTTGTCGATGATCTTCCGTGCCCTGGCCACCGGCGGCAGTCCGCGCAGATCGGCCAGGCCCCGTTCGGTGACCAAGATCTGAGTGTCGTGTTCGGTGTGGTCGATATGGCTGGCGAACGGCACGATCGCAGAGATCGCTCCCGCTTTGGCCTGCGAATTCGACACGAAGAAGTTGAGGTAGGCGTTGCGGGCGAAGTCACCGGAGCCGCCGATGCCGTTGATGATCGACGAACCGGTCACATGCGTGGAGTTGACGTTGCCGTAGATATCGGCCTCGACCATTCCGTTGATGGCGATGATGCCGAGTCGGCGGATGGCTTCTGGGTGGTTCGACATCTCCTGGGTGCGCAGCAGGATCCTGCCCTTGTACGACTCGATCCGGTCATTGAAGTCCGCTGCCCGTTCGGCCGAGAGTGAGAACGCCGTCGCCGACACCGAGGTGAGCTTTCCGCTGTCGATGAGGTCGAGCATTCCGTCCTGGATGACTTCCGTATAGGCGGTCAGTCCCGCGAACTCGCTGTCGGCGAGATTGCCCATCACCGCATTGGCGACATTGCCGACGCCTGACTGCAGCGGCAGCAGCTCCGGCGGCAGCCGATCTGCGGCGATCTCATGGCGGAGGAAATCAACGAGGTGGCCGGCAATCTCCTTCGAGTCCTCGTCGGCAGGTTTGAACGGCAGGTTCCGGTCCGGAGCGTTCGTCTCCACCACGGCGACGACCTTCGCCGGGTCGACACGCAGATAGGGGTCACCGATGCGCTGCATCGGCTCGAGCAGTTGGATCGGCAGCCGCTCGGGCGGACGCCGGGTTCCGTAGTAGACATCGTGGAAGCCTTCGTAGCCGCGCGGATGCCAGTCGTTGACCTCGAGGATGACCTTGTCGGCCAGGTCGAGCCATGTCTTCGAGTTCCCGACGGAACTGCCGGGAACCAGCAGACCGTTGGGCAGGATCGCCGCGACTTCGACGACGGCGACGTCGAGGTTGCCGTAGAAGCCGAACCACGCCTGCTGAGCCGAATGGCTGAGGTGAGTGTCGACATACGCGGTGTCACCGGAATTGATCGAGGCCCGCATCGCCGGATCGGATTGGAACGGCAGCCGTTTGCTCACCGCGTTCGCTTCGGCGAGTACCCCGTCGAGTTCCGGCGCGGTCGATGCTCCCGTCCACAGTTCGATCCGGAAGTCCTCACCACGGTCGTGGGCGGCCTGAGCACGTGTGGCCACCGCCCCCGGCACTGCCTTCGGGTACCCGGAACCGGTGAAGCCGCTCATCGCCACACGTTGGCCATTGTCGATATGGCGGGCCGCCTCCTCAGCGGTGACGGTCTTCGTGCTCAGTTCGGGGCAGGTGATTCTCGACATGACTCGCAGTCTATCGGGCGGCCGAGTGCCCGGCCGAGGCGGTCCCGCTGTCGCGGCCGGAGCCGCCGTATCCGCTGTCGAAACGTTCGGCGTCGACGTCGCCGAGAGCAGATGCGGGTTCGGCATCCGGTACCGCAACCGCAGCCTTCGACTGCCGAATCACCGTCTGGGAGAGACTCGGAACCGGAATCGTGACGATCGTCGCCAGCAGCAGGGCCAAGGTGAAGATCATCGTGCCGATGACCAGCGGCATACTCAGCGCCAGCACTCCGACGACGACAGCCGGAGCACCGGCCCCGGCATAGAAGGCGAGATAGAGTGCCGCGGAGATGCCGGCTCGGTTCTTCGGCGGAGTGAGCACGTCGATCTCCCGATTGGCTCCCCAGTAACTCAGCCCGTGCCCGATGCCAGTGGCCACGGCCGCGAACACCATGATGACCTTCACCGCCGCGGGACTGATCTCGGGCAGATTCGATGACAGCAGGAGTGCTGCCCCGAGCCCCATGAGCGTCAGCCCCAGGGTCTGAGCCGCCCGCGGTTGGAACTTCGGGGCTATCAGTTGGCTCGCGGCCGAGACGACGAGAACCGAGCCGACGATGAGGCCGGAGGTCAGGGTGCCCGAGCTCGGAATGATCGACTGCGCCATCGAAGGCAGCAGAGCAAGGAAGAGGCCGAGCGCCGTCCAGCCGATGAATCCGGTCAGAGCGGCGATGTTGAAGCTAGTGCGCATGGCGCCGGGCACTGACGGCCAGGTCGGCCTCCACCGCTGCCGAGTGATCGGCCGCTGCAGCGGCATCATCGCGATGAGAACCATGACGATGACGATCAGGAACACCATGACGAGGAACGGCAGAGCGAGCGGCGCCGTCGACAGCGATGACACGACGCCTGCAAGTATCGGGCCGAGTCCGGACCCCAAGACGAACGAGATCGTCGCCAGAGTCGACCCCAACCAGACTCGCCGCGCCGGTGAGGCCTCGACCATGAGAGCGATTCCGGCGCCGGTGCCCAGCCCGAGTCCGATGCCGACCAGGGCCCTACCTATGAACAGACCGGCGATTCCCGCCGTCTCGATCCCGAAGACCGCAGTGCCGAAGCCGACCAGGGCGATCGCCGCCAGCAGCACCGGCTTGCGGCCGAACGCATCAGCAGCCGAGCCGAACAGCAGCAGCGACGGCAGACAGCTGAAGACATAGGTCGCATAGAGCGAAGTCATCATGGACTCCGACATCCCGTGGGCCTCTTGCAGCAGCGGATACAGAGGGCTGGCCATGTTCGCGGCTGCCGAGAGAATGAGCAGAACCAACGCGCCGAACCACAGCTGTCGCCTCGTCCCTCTGATACGTGCGTTCTCGGCCAAACGGAACCTCCGTCTCTTCGCGTCGTCATCTGTTCCCTCGGTGACTGCGGCTGCGTCTCCGAGTCTGCTCTGCGACCTCCTGGTGATTATTCGCATCGCCCTGTCGATTCCATGATGGAGCCACGAGAGTATTGTTGTCTATCGTAAGAAACCCCACGAAACCATTCGATAGGAGCACATGATCGACAGTCGGCTCACCATGTTGAGCATGATCCAGCGACACGGCACGGTCACTGCCGCGGCACACTCACTGCGCTACTCGCCGTCGACGGTGTCCCACCAGGTCAAACAGCTCGCTGCCGAGCTCGGAGTGACACTGCTCGAACAGCACGGGCGCAATGTCAGGCTCACCCCGGCTGCCGAGGCGCTGCTGCGCCATGTCGATGTGATGTCGGCGGAGTGGGAGATGGCGCTGGCCGATCTCGGTCGCTACTCCGAGACTGTGTCCGGCTCGTTGGGACTGTGCGGTTTCTCCACCGCCGCCAGTCTGCTGCTGCCGCCGACGATGCGGGCTCTCAACCGGCAGTTCCCGCATATGCAGACTCAGACGATCGAAGCCGAACCCGGCGAATGCTACGACTACCTGCTCTCCGGAGATGCCGATATCGGCATCGTCGTCGCGGCTCCCGACATCCCCGCCGGCGGTGATGATCGGTTCAGCCACCACGTCCTCATCGACGACCCGCTCGACCTCATGGTTCCCCTTGACCACCCGTTGGCGGACCGCGCACAGGTCACGATCGCCGACACCGTCGATGAGATATGGATTCTGGGCAGGCCGGGCACGGGCTACCACCAGCTCGTCATGGCCAGCTGTGCGGCGGCCGGGTTCGCACCCCGCATCGGGCATTTCGCCGATGACTGGAACACGGGAACCGCCCTCGTCCACGGCGGCTTCGGAGTATGTGTGGCGTCTAGGATGTCGCGCTCGCAGGATCTTCATCCGGTGCGCCGAATCCCCATCAGCGGTGACAATGCCCCGTCACGGCACATCACGGCCGTGACCCGGACCGGAGCGGATGCCCGTGAGACTGTGGCGTTCGCTCTCAAGACGCTGTCGGTCGAGACGGAGTGTCTGATGAGCCGCCTCGGTGCGGAGCTCCGGGACTGAGCTCAGTGTGCTTTTCGGACGGCTCGGAATCCGATGTTCGACGCCGATGAGTCCGGAGTGTTCGAGGAGCGGGCGGCCACCCGGTAGCGATTGCAGTAGGAGTCGTGGCACAGGAACGATCCTCCGCGCATGATCCGCTTGTCTCCGATGTCGGGGCCCTGGGGATCGGACTGCGGGGAATGCTGGTAGTAGTCGCGGGTGAACCAGTCGGCGCACCATTCCCATACATTGCCGACGGTGTTGAACAGGCCAAGCCCATTGGGCGCGAAGTGTCGGGCCGGTGCGGTGCCGATGAAGCCGTCGTCGAGGGTGTTCGTACGCGGGAACTCGCCCTGCCAGATATTGCAGTTCCATTCCCCGTCGGTCAGCAGCCGATTGCCCCACGGATAGCGGCGGCCCTTGAGGCCCCCGCGAGCGGCGAGCTCCCATTCGGCTTCGCTCGGCAGCCGTGTCCCGGACCACGCGCAATAGGCCTGGGCGTCGTCCCAGCTGATGTGGACGACAGGATGGTCTCTTCGGTTGTCGATGGTCGATCCCGGACCTTCGGGTGCGGCCCAGTTCGCCCCGGAGACTTCGACCCACCAGGGCACGCCTGGAGCCTGACCGAGGATGTGAGCTTCTGCTCCCGGATTGGTCTCCAAGAGCATGGCGAAGACCGCTGAGGTCCCCAGACGCTCCGCGGTGGTGACGAACCCCGTGTCAGCGACGAACCGGGCGAAATCATCATTCGTCACGCTTGTCGTCGCGATCTCGAATTCGGTGAGGTTCACGCGGTGACGTGGCCCCTCACCGTCGGCGGGATGCCCGTCGCCGAAGGGATCGCCCATGTCGAAGGTGCCGCCGGCGGTGACGAAGTCGAAGCTGAACTCGGGCTCCGACTCCGAATTCACGGCAGGATCAGCACCAGGGTGCGAAACATGACTGTCCACCGCCTCGGCGCGGCTGGTCGCCGGGGCGCAGCACGAATGGCCGTTCTGCGCCCCGGCAGTACTCAGGTCTCCGGTCTCTGTCACGCGTGGGCGCCCCTTTTCTCTCCGGGTCTGTCTCGATGCTGGGCAGACTCTGGGATCACCCTATGACCTCAGCCAGGGCAGGGGACAGTCCGGGACCTGACGGTCAGGTGAAGAGGCTGACTCCGCCCGGCCCCACGAGGCAGCCGACGACGATGAGGACGATTCCCCACAGCAGCTGTTTGCGGAAGATCGCAAAGATGCCGGAGATGACGAGGATCGCTGCGATGATCCAGAGGACGAAAGCCATTTGAGCTCCTATTACCATGTGAGACACCTCGGTCGAGGATGGTTCATCCTTGCACGACATCTGCCGTCATTCGGGCTCATTCCGAACAACACGCCGCACCGAACCCCATCATGATCGGGGCGTGCCCGCGCGGTGTCTTCGCAGTGATTCGAGGCTGACTTCTCACGGTCTTGCAGAAGGGACCTGTACTCGCCGTCACGAATGCGAGACAGTGGACAGATGAACGGATCAGCTTCGCACGAACCGCTGCTGCATGCCGCCCTCAACGGTGATCGCGACCACCCGGCGACTCCGCGGACACCGCAGTCCATCGCCGCCGAGGCGGCCGCCGCCGTGGCAGCAGGTGCTCAGGTCATCCACCTCCACCCCTTCGATGCGACCGGCCGGCAGACCTTTCATGCCGAACCGGTCTCGGCCACGATTCGTGAGGTGCGTGCCGCGTGCCCGGGCATTCCGATCTCTTTGAGCACCGCGGCCGAAATCGAACCCGATCCGCAGGTCCGTCTCACGCTCATCTCCGAATGGGCCGAGCTGCCTGACTTCGTCAGTGCCAATCAAGGTGAGTCGGGAATTCGCGAAGTGTGCGAACTGCTCATCGAGCGCGGTGTTCGAGTCGAGGCAGGTCTGCTCAGCCTCGACGATGCAGCGGCATTCGTCGATTCCGGGCTGGCCGACCGATGCGCACGTGTGCTCGTCGAACCCACTGTGACCGATCCGGATCATGCCTTGGCTGAGGCCGCCGCGATCGAGCGGGTCCTTGCCGATGCGGGCATCGAACTGCCGCAGGTCCACCATGGGGAGGGCATCGCCTCCTGGGTCGTCAATGCCCGAGCCATCAGGCGCGGCCACGGCATCCGCACCGGTTTGGAGGACACTCCGGTCCTCATCGACGGCACTCGGGCAACCGGCAATGGCGACCTCGTTTCGGTTGCCGCCGGTCTCCTCGCCGAGCTCGGGAACTGACCCGAGGTCTGACGGACAACGGTTCCCCCGGCTAACCTGTGGCCATGACTGATTTCCTCAAACTGCGGAAGTCCGCCCCGGACGGCTTCTTCGCCGCCGAGGCCGCCGGGCTGAGGTGGCTGGCCGAACCAGATGTGGTCCCGGTCGTCGAAGTGCTCGAACACGGGCCGGATTTTCTGCGGCTGCACCGTCTCCGGGAGACCGGTCCCGACGCCGAGGCGGCCGCTGCCTTCGGTCGTGCCCTCGCCGGGCTCCACGATGCGGGTGCTCCCGGTTTCGGTTGGTCACCGGCCCCGCAGTCATTCTTCGGCCCCCTCGACAGTCCCTTCGAGGTGCCTGCCGAGCCCGTCGACGATTTCACCGACTATTGGGTCGGGCAGCGCTTACGACCCCTGACCTCTGCGGTTGCCGGGGATCTCAGAGGTGAGGACCGGGCGACGGTCGCCTCGGCGATCGATGCCATCGCGTCTGGCGCCTTCGCCGGCATCTGCGGTGAGGGTGCAGAGACGCCGGCCCGCGTCCACGGCGATCTGTGGGCGGGGAATCTTATGTGGACACCGACTGGGGTGACGCTCATCGATCCGGCCGCCCACGGCGGTCACCGACTGGAAGACCTCGCGTTGCTCGCCCTTTTCGGTGCCCCGTTTCTCGAGGAGATCTTCTCCGGCTACGAACAGGCCCACCCGATGCCGGACGGTTGGCAGGAGGACCTGCCGGCGCACAGCTTCTTCGCTCTGCTCGCTCATATCCGTCTGTTCGGGCGCGGATTCCTCGGGCAGACGGTCAGCGCCGCCCGGTCGATCATCGCCCGGGCGGAACAGCTGCACCGGTGAGGTCACTTCAAGGAGATCTCCACCGGGTCGGAGAACAGTCCGCCGGCGAAGGTCAGCTTGTTCGGGTCGGCGTCTTCGGGCACGTCGAAGACGAGGACACCCTCGGCGGTGTTTCCGGGGTTGATCTCTTCGAGGAAGAGGATGTTGTTCTCGGCCGCATAGATACCGGCTTCTGAGTCCGCAGAGTAGGTGTTGCCGGACTCATCACCGAGTTTGATGTCGTCTTCGAAGAAGAAGTTCGGATCCGATCCGGTGTTCTTCACCGACAGTTCGATCTGGACGAACTGTCCCTGTGCCTTGGCGTTGAGGAATTCGTCGCCGACCTGTGAGACACCGTCCTCGACCTCTGCGACGGTGATCTCCCAGTCATCGGCGGCCACGGTGTCTCCGATACCGTACGAAGCCTCCTCGGCGGGTTTGTCGGCGGCCTCCTTCTTCTTCGTGGACTCCCCCGACTGCTGAGCGTCGGACGTGCCGCCCTTCGCAGTGTTGGTGTCGTCTCCCCCGCCTCCGATCGCGCTGGCAACGGCGATGATGACGATGACGACGAGCAGCCAGAACCACCAGCGCTTCAGCAACGGCTTCTTCCGCTTCGGCGGCTTCTGGCCGTAGGGCTGCTGCGGGTAGCCGCCGGCTCCGTAGGCAGGTGCGTTCTGTGCTGGTGCCCACTGTTGGGGGTCGAAGTTATGAGCTGGCTGCTGCTGGTGGTTGCTGTGAGGGGGCTGGTGCTGCGGGGACCATTGGTGCTGAGGCTGTGGTGACTGCGGCTGCTGCGGGGTGTTCTGGGGATTCCGCGAATGGGACATGACGCTCCTTCGAAGCTGGTTCTGGCTGACTGCTCCAGCTTCGTCCCGTCCGCGCCCCGGCGCGTCCGCAATCGGGCTGGACCGCACCAGCCGATCGGTTGATCCCGTCCAGCTGAAAGGTGGACTACGTGTGTCAGCCCCCGCGGTTACGATTCTCTTGTGTCAGTACAATCCGCCCCTCGCCGCAGAATCCCGCGCGGCGTGCGCATCGCCGGCAGCATCCTCGTCGGCGTCATTCTCTACCTCTTCGGGTTCTTCACCTCGTCAATGGCGGTGACGGCGAATGCCTGGGCATTCTCCGACGGGGAACTCAACGACACCGGACTCGTCGCCGTCCTGCTGCTGTTCCTCGTATGGGGACTCGTCTTCCTCCGTCACCGATGGCCGTGGGTGCCCTTCGTCGCCGGAGGACTGCTCACCGCGGGTTGGGGCGATGCGCTGATGCTGCTCATTGCGGTCTTCCACCTCGTCGTCCGAGCACCCCGGCGGCAGGCGATCACCGCCTCGGCGGTGGGCACCGGACTGATCGCGTTCTCCACGGTGAGGATGTGTCTGGCACCGGCTGAGCACAATCCCTTCAGCATCTTCTTCCTGCCCGATCCGGCTCAGGTCACCGGGCTCGAGGCGACCATTCCGCCGGAGGATGCGCACCTGGCGATCAGAATCATCACGGTCGCTGCCGGAGTCATCGGACTGTGTACGGCGCTGGGAGTCGGTGCGCTTCTGCGTCGGACTCGGAAGATGAGGGCGGTCGAGTCGATCGCCGAACGCGAAGCTCTGCGCAATGAGTCGCTCACGGCCGAGATCGCGCGGCAGTCGGAGCGAGAGCTCTTGGCACGCGAGCTTCACGACACGCTCTCCCACCGACTGTCGGTGATATCTCTGCATACCGGTGCCCTTGAGGTCGGGGCACGCACCGACCCCGAGGTCGCTGCGACGGCGTCTGCCCTGCGGGAGGAGGCCCGTGCGTCCATGGAGGATCTGCGTCATCTGGTGGGTGGTGTGAGGCGCGGAGATCTGGCCCGTCCGCGGCCTGGCCATGGCATCTCGTCGCCTCCGAGCCGTGCGACGATGTCAGCGATTCCCGAGCTCATCTCCTCTGTGGCCTCCACCGGTACGGTCATCCGCCCCCTCGTCGTCATCCAGGACGTGGACTCGTGCCCGCCTGCGCTCGACCGTGCGGCCTTTCGCATTGTTCAGGAGGCTCTGACCAACGCGATGAAGCATGCACCGAACGTGCCCGTGACGGTGGACGTCGCCGTCTCGGCAGCTCGCGGAATCCAGATCGCGGTGAGCAATCCGCTTCCGCGTGGTTCAGCCCCGGTCGATGTTCCGCCTCGCCCCCGATACGCACCGGGTTCGGCGCGAGAACCCGGCGCCGGTGCGCCCGCTCAGAAGTGGGGGCCGCCCGGGACGAGTCCGGTGCCGCACGGAGCGCACTTGGCGTCGACCGGGTCGGGATCCGGGATTGTCGGCATCCGGGAGCGCGCCGAGATGTTCGGCGGAGACGCGTCGATCGGGGTGATCGGCAATGAGTTCCACGTCCAGGTGAGCTTCCGGTCCTTCTCTCCTCCGAACTGATTCGCAGCCTGTCCGGACTGTTTCCGATCCTGTCCGGACTGTTTCCGATCCTGTCCGGACTGTTTCGCATTCTGCCGGAACGTCTGCCGACAACGGCCGAAAGAGCCATGTGGAACAGCGACTTCAGCGCTGCGACAAGTTGTGACAGCAGCCTCGGGTATTGTGACATTCATGAACCAAGCCGCCCCGATCCGAGTCATGGTCGTCGATGACGATCCCATGGTCATCACCGGGATCAGGGGGATACTCCAGGCGGCCGACGGCATCGACGTCGTCGCCTCGGCGTTGAGCGGGGAAGAGTCCGTCGAGCAGGCAGGTCTGCATTTTCCCGATGTCGTGCTCATGGACATACGGATGCCCGGAATCGGCGGGATCGAAGCTACTCAGCGTCTGCTCAACAGTGTACGACCGCCGAAGGTGGTGTCTCTGACGAGCATGAGCAGCGACGATCACCTCTTCAGGGCGCTCGAGGCGGGGGCCGCCGGATACCTCCTCAAGGACATCGGCCCTGTGGATCTCGCTGCTGCGGTCCGCAAGGTCCACGCAGGTGAGCCCATTCTCGCCCCGCAGTCGATGCGGCAGGTCATCGCCAAGGTCAGGTCGAACTCCGACCATCGACTGCAGAGGGAGGCCGTTGAGTTGCTGGCCGGACTCACCGATCGCGAGCGGCAGATCGCCGAGTTCGTGGCCGACGGTCTGTCGAATCAGGAGATCGCCGAGGAGACGTTCATGAGCCTGGCTACGGTCAAGACTCACCTCAATCGAATCAACGTCAAGCTGGACACGAACAATCGCGTGCGCATCGCCACGATGGTCGTTCGCGCCCGCGGGCACTGATTCCGATAGATCGACCGGCGCGACTTTCAGAGAATCCTCGCAAGAATTCACCGTTTCTTTATCCCCCACAGCAGAAGTGATTGTCGACTCCGTCTAAAATCGACTCTGATGGTTGCTGAACCCTATGTCGAATCCGAGAAGCTGATCAGCAACCCCTCAGATCGCAGTCAGTGGACAGAACGAGCACAGGGGTTGCTGTCCTGGGCAACCTCAATCTGGGTCTTGGCGATCGCTTTCATCGTCGTCACATTCGCCGCAGCCGGCCCGCTGCGAGTCTGGGACTACAAGCTCAATCGACGGTGGCTCTATCTCTTCGAACCCGATCTCGTCTGGTTCGTTCAGCACATCCTCGACCCCATCGCAGGCCAGGCAGTCTGTCTTCCCGTCTTGGCGATCACCGCGATCGTGCTGTCGCGCAAACGTCGGTCCTGGCGACCGATCGTCTTCGCGATCGCTGTCGAAGCGGCCTTCTACCTCGGCATCGGTTCACTCAAGGTCCTCCTCGCTCGACCGGCGACCACCCTGCACGATCCGCGGTTCTTCCAAGGCGGTCTCATCGAAATCGGCGGCCGCGGAATCAGCTATCCGTCCGGGCACGCGGCCGAAGCCGTGCTCATCTACGGCGCGGTCGCCTACCTCATTGCCACTTACGGCAAGGTCTCCACCAGAACCGTGCGCCTATTGTGCTGGGGCGTCGCAGCGGTCAGCGTGAATTCCGTGGTCGTGTCCTTCGCTCTCGGCTGGCATTGGGCCACTGACCTGATCGGCGGCCTGCTCATCGGCGGAGTGTTCCTCCGGCTGCTCATCATCGCCGACAGACGAAGACCCGACTGCAGCGTCTGAGCCTCAACAGACAGATACCCGCCATCCGCATGTGAAGACAGATGACGGGTATCCAACTGTCAGTTCTTGAACGAACTCACAGCCAGGAGTCGTCGAGGTCTGTGAATGTCGTCGCCCTGCTCTCCACAAGATCGAACCATGGTCCGGTCTGCGGCAGTTCGTGAGCAAAGAAATATCGCGCCGCGGCGATCTTTCCCCAGAGGAAAGCAGAGTCGCCACGTTCACCGACGGTCGCCTCGGCAGCCATTCCCTGCTGCAGCCACAGCCACGCCACCACCGTATGGCCCACTGCTTCCAAATAGGTCCACGCATTGTCGAGGGCCACCGCTGGATCCCCGCTCGACCACACTGCGGCGGTGACGGATTCGATGCGATCGACGGCTGACGTCAGCGCCGCGGTCTCAGCGGACCATTCGGAGCGGTCGGCCGCCTCGGCGAGGGTCTCCCGCATCTGCTCCAGCAACACCTGCAGACCGGCCCCACCCTTCATGACGACCTTACGGCCGAGCAGATCCTTGGCCTGGATGCCGTGCGTGCCCTCGTGGATCGGGTTGAGCCGATTGTCGCGGTAGAGCTGTTCGACACCGTGATCGCGAGTGTATCCCGCTCCGCCGAGCACCTGAATGGCGTGGTCGTTGGCTTTCAGGCACCACACACTCGGCCAGGTCTTGACGATCGGGGTGAGCACATCGAGCAGCAGTGCCGCACGATCCCGCTCGACTTCGGAATCAGCAGTTTCGGATTCGTCGAGCAGACGCGCGGCATAGAGGATGAGCCCGAGCCCGCCCTCGACGTAGCTCTTCGACGACAGCAGCATGCGCCGGACATCGGAGTGCTCCGCGATCGGGATCGGCTCACCACCGGATCCCTTCGCACCGTCGGGACGACCCTGACGGCGATCGCGGGCATAGCGGAGGGCATCGAGGTACCCGTGGTACCCCAGTCCGACCGCACCTGCTCCGACACCGATGCGAGCCTCGTTCATCATGTGGAACATACAGGCCAGACCCTTGCCCCGCTCCCCCACGAGGTAGCCCACAGCACCAGCCGAACCGGCCGGAGTGTGCGTGCCCTCACCGAAGTTGAGCAGAGTGTTCGTCGTTCCGCGCCACCCCATCTTGTGATTGAGCCCGGACAGAACGACATCATTGCGTTCGCCGAGGCTGCCATCGTCGTTGACGAGGTACTTCGGGACGAGGAAAAGGCTCAGACCCTTGACACCTGGCTGGTCACCCTCGGCACGGGCCAGGACGAGGTGGACGATGTTCTCCGAGAGTTCGTGGTCACCGCCGGAGATCCACATCTTCGTGCCGTGGACGCGGAACGCATCGTCGCCGCCTTGGGGATCCGGAACGGCTTTCGTCGAGACATCTCCCAGCGAGGAGCCGACCTCGGGTTCGGACAGGCACATTGTGCCGAAGAAGCGGCCGTCGAGCTCGGGCACAACGTACTTCTCGATCTGTTCTTCAGTACCGTACTCGAGCAGCAGATTGGCATTGGCCATAGTCAGCATCGGGTAGCTGGCGGTGCCGATATTAGCCGCCTGGAACCAGGCGAAGCAGGCCTTCGCGACCGTCTGCGGCAACTGAATTCCGCCGACGCTCTCATCCATCGTCGCAGACAGCAGGCCGATGCCGGCGAACTGGTCGAGCGCAGACTTGATCTCAGGAATCAGCGTCACCTCGGTGCCGTCGAACCTCGGTTCGTTGAGGTCGGACTTTCGTGCATGGGTCGCGAACCGCTCCTTGGCAAGCTCCTCGCTGGCTTCGAGCACGGAGTCGAAGACCTCACGCGAATGGTCGGAGAAGCGAGGTCGGTCGCAGAGTTGGTCGACCTTGAGCCAGTCGTAGAGTTGGAACTCGATGTCCTTGGCGGAGAGGATGGATTCTGTCGCAGTCGTCAAGACGCCATTGCCTTTGCTCTGTTCAGTCACGAGACCAAACTAGAGCTAAACGTTCGTTAAGTAAAGCGATTCGCCCTCTCACAGTGCAAAGGTTTGGCTATTGATCAGTTGTGAGGTCCGCCAAACGCTCCTCATCCCTGGGTTTAGGCTCCCGCGAGAGCTATAATTCTCTCTACAATCTGCGTGGGAATGGGGCGAAGGATCATGACCGCAGAAACGCATCGATCATCGAAGTTGGCAGAGACGATCGAAAAGTTCTCGAAGGCGTTCAAGAGCGCCAACATCGGCCAGGGGCAGAAGGTCGGCTACCTAGAGGACAGCTCCGAAGAACGGCTGCAAGCCACGGC
The DNA here is from genome assembly GCF_013623905.1 of Brevibacterium sediminis. Taxonomy (GTDB): domain Bacteria; phylum Actinomycetota; class Actinomycetes; order Actinomycetales; family Brevibacteriaceae; genus Brevibacterium; species Brevibacterium sediminis. The sequence continues at coordinate 128,007 of NZ_JABKDD010000001.1, read as the reverse complement.
CGAACACGAGGGAGTGAAGCTCTACCGCAATCCCGACGGCTCTCATCTCGCTGTCGACGAATCCCACTCGAGCTACGACGACTGATCATCGATCAGCCTGAGAGCTGATTCGTCGGCTCGAGCGAACATCAGCAGCCCGGTACACGGCCATCCGCGTGCCGGGTTCTGCTGTGCCCCAGGTAGGATCGCCAGGGCCCTGATGCCACGCCGACAAGTCGGCGGAACAACGATGCTGAAATGAAAGGCAGAGCCTATGCCCTCCCCCACTGCCTCGCCGGCGCAGACGTCTGATTCGAAGCCGCAACCATCGAGTTTCCTGCGGATCCTCCGCAACTACCGCTTCCCGCTCTTCATCCTGGCAGGAGTGGCCATTGGCGCGATCATCGGCCTCGTCTTCGGGGAACGTGCCACCGTCATCAAACCGTTCGGCACGCTGTTCATCAACATGATGTTCACTCTCGTCGTGCCGCTCGTGTTCTTCTCCATCGCCTCCGCGGTCGCGGGAATGCCCTCGGCCGCGCGACTGGGCAAGATCATGGGCAGCATGCTCGGAGTCTTCGCCGTCACCGGCATCATCGCCTCCATCGTCATGGTCGCCGCGCTGCGCATCTTCAACGCCACGGACGGCGTCCAGGTGGAGATGCAGGAGCCGGAGAACGTCGAGGACGTCGGGTCCATCGGAGACCAGCTCGTCCAGACCGTCGTCGTCGACGACTTCTCGAAGATCCTGTCCGCCGAGCACATGCTCGCCCTCATCGTCTTCGCCGTCATCGTCGGCTTCGCCACCAGCAGGATCGGCGACGCGGGCAAGCCGTTCGCCCAGTTCCTCAACTCCGGCACCGAGGTGTTCCTCAAGTTCACCTCGATCGTGATGTACTACGCCCCGATCGGCCTCGGTGCCTACTTCGCCGCTCTCATCGGTGACCTCGGCTCCCAGCTCGTCGGGGACTATGTTCGCGCTTTCCTCGTTTACTACCCGGTGGCGATCGCCTACTTCATCCTCGCGTTCACGTTCTACTCCTTCCTCGCCGGTGGCCGCCGAGGCGTGTCTCGGTTCTGGGGCAATATCCTCGAGCCCACGGCGATCTCCTTGGGCACATCCTCCTCGGTGGCGGCGATCCCGGCGAACCTGCGTGCCGGAGAGAAGATCGGAGTCCCCCGCGACATCCGGGAGACGATCGTGCCGATCGGTGCCACGATCCACATGGAAGGATCGAGCCTGTCCGCGATCCTCAAGATCGCCTTCCTCTTTGCCGTGTTCCAGCGCGACTTCTTCACCCTGGAGAACATCCTGATCGCCATAGCCGTGGCTCTTCTGGCCGGAATGGTCATGGCAGGCATCCCGTCAGGAGGCTTCATCGGCGAGCTGATGATCATCACCCTCTACGGCTTCCCGGCCGCAGCACTGCCGATCATCCAGATCATCGGAACCGTCATCGATCCCCCGGCCACCACCGTCAACTCCGTCGGCGATCAGGCGAGTTCGATGATGGTCGCCCGCATCCTCGACGGTAAGGACTGGATGGACAAGGCCGACGAGGATGATCACGATTCGGTTCCGTATGCTCAGTGAATCTGTCACACTCCCGAGCTCGCAGATTCGGTCAAGGCTCCTTCTGGCCGAATGTCTCGGAGATGTCATAGGAACGCAATAGAACTTCCGCATTTGCGACTCAGCGTCTCAGCTTCTGTTCAGATTCAGGCAAACGGCTCTCACCTGGGCTGACGATACTCAATTCCAGCAATGTTCCTGATCTGCAAGAGGAGATGTCACCATGCCCGCCTTCATCAGCACTCACGCCGCAAAGTGGGGCGTCGCCGCATTAGCCGGCCTCGCTTCCCTGGGTCTCGCAGTCGGTCCGGCAGCCGCCTCCGCCGATTCCGCGCCCGCATCCAGTGCCGCTCAGGCACCCCAGAGTTCGGGACACCCGAAGAGTGCTGTCAAGTACGCGGACAGATTGATCACCGCCTACGGCATCGGTGATGCCGTGGTCGTGGATCAGCTCGCCACGAAGAACGTCGTCGCTGCCCTCGCCGAGCACAACGACGGGCACGCCAAACGTTGGCATCGCACGTCAGCCGATTCCGGCAAGGGATACACCTGGGTGTCCTACACGAACCTGGACACACATGAGGTCATGAATCTGACAGTGAGAAACGCGATCGCCGCGGACAAGGGCGGCGACGCCGTCCGTGAGGTCGAGTTCGTCGGCTGAGGACGACCTGATGACATCCCGTTGACCAGATTCTGGTCGGCGTCTTGCCAGCAGGACTGAGCAGCTCGGTAGACTCGGGAACCATGGTCGCCCTGAATGAAGTCCCACGCCGCCGCTACACCGCGGGGCCGACGCCTCTCCAACATCTGCGGCGTCTGTCAGCCGAGCTCGGCGGACCGCGGATCTGGATCAAACGCGATGACCAACTGGGGCTGACTCAGGGCGGGAACAAGACGCGCAAGCTAGAGTTCCTCATCGCCGATGCCCTGGAACAGGGCGCGGACACGCTCATCACCGTCGGCGGGGTGCAGTCCAATCACTGTCGACTGACCTTGTCAGCTGCACGCGTCGAGGGTCTCGACTGTCATCTCATCGTCGAAGAGGACCTCGGACCTGACGACACCGCCCTCGGACCGGCAGGGTCGAACCCGCCGCAGTACACGGGCAATTTCCTGCTCTTCGACCTCCTCGGCGCCGATTCGGTCACGGTGCTCGGCCACGGGGCCGACCTCCTCGGCGAGGCTGAAGAACTGGCTGAGAAGCTGCGCGGCGAGGGCAGGAAGCCTTACGTCATCCCGGTGGGCGGGTCGAATCCGATCGGTGCGCTCGGGTACGTCGACTGTGCCGTTGAGATGCTCGACCAATTCGCCGAGGCGGGGCTGGATTCGCCCACGATCGTCACGCCCAGCGGTTCGGCCGGAATGCAGGCCGGACTCGTCGTCGGCCTCCACAGAGCAGGAAGCGATGCTCCGGTCATCGGCATCAACGTCAGCCGGACACAGGCGGAGCAGGAGCCGAAGATCGTCGACCTCGTCGATTCCACGGCGCACTTCCTCGATCTGCCCCCGGTCCCTCGCGACGCCACAGTGGGACTCGGCGACTATGTCGGGACGGGATACGCTCTGCCGACTCCCGAGATGGTCGAGGCCGTGCGTCTCTTCGCCCGCACCGAGGGCATCGTCCTCGACCCGGTCTACACCGGCAAGGCAGCGGCCGGCCTCATCGACCTCATCAGATCCGGCCGTTTCTCTTCCGAGGACGAGGTCACCTTCATCCACTCCGGCGGAGTCCCCGGACTCTACGCCCGTACCCAAGCGTTTGCCTGAGCACCACTCAGCTCCCACCACCGACGGAAGGCACCCAGATGACAGTTTCGACAGCAGACCTGTGGGACGAACGCGGCGACGAGCTCTATTCGATCGCTCTGAACTTCGGCGATTTCGGAGCCAAAACGTCATTCTCCGGACCGGCCCGCACCATCCGCTGCTACCAGGACAACGGACTGGTCAAGCAGACCCTCAACCAGCCCGGCGACGGCGCCGTGCTCGTCATCGACGGTGACGGATCGATCGCCACCGCCCTCATGGGTGACATGATCGCCGAGGCAGGAGTTCGAAACGGCTGGAACGGCGTCGTCATCAACGGTGCCGTCCGTGACCGTGAGGCGCTGGCCGAGATGGAGTTCGGCATCAAGGCTCTGGCCAGCAACCCGCGCAAGAGCGCGAAAGACGGTGCCGGTGAGATCGACGTGACCGTGGAGATCGGCGGCGCGACGATCCGCCCGGGAGCGATGGTCTTCGCCGACGCCGACGGCGTTGCAGTCGAGAAGTAGGGCGGCAGAGACTCAGCGGTGAATGGTGTCGAAGCTCTGTTCGGCTGAGTCCCAGATATCGGCAACAGCGATCTGACCATCAGCGGTGAGCTCTTCGACAGTCGACCGGTCGTAGAGGTACGCCCACTCCCCTGCCGACACGACTCCGGTGACCACGAGGATGTCATAGTCGAAACCTGCCCGTGACGTCGCCTGGACGATGAACGCCGTGGCTTCCAAGTCTTTGACTCTGTCCTCGGTCGAGGCGAAGTGGACATGAAGGCGTTCGGGTTCGGTCTCCTGGTTGAAGTCGGGGTTCGTCTCGGATTCGAGACTCACCTCGACGCCGTCCAAGGACTGCGCCACATAATCCGAGAGCTCGTCGAGGGAATCGAAGCCCTGCTCCACGACATCCAGAGTCGCCGTCGGCGTCGTTTCGGATTCCGACGATGAGCCGGAATCGGAGCCGCAGCCGCTGAGAGAGATGAGTGCGGCGGTCAGGAGCCCAGCGACGGCGAGAGCAGGGGCGGACCTCGATTCGAACCTCATGGCACCAGCCTATCGGCGGACACGCGTTGGTACCGCATCGCCTCGGTCGCACCGTGGGCGCTCCGGTGGGATCCGGGGCGCCTCGGTGCAGATCGGGAATAGATCCATCTCCCAGTTAGTTGAATCTTCAATCATATTGACCTACACTGGCAACAACAGCCGATCCGCTCAGGAGAACAGCATGCCCACCACTCCCATTCAGGCGCCAAAGCCCACCGATCTGCAGACGCCCGTCGTCGATGAGAAGCGACTCAGCGCTGCCACCGGAATGGACGCCGTGACGCTGCGCGTCGGCGATCTCGAGAAGATGTCGAACTACTACTCGAACGCCCTCGCCATGGAGCCCCTCGAGGAGACCTCCCGCGACGGTGAGGTCCACCGCGTGCTCGGCCGCGGCACCACTCCCCTGGTCAAGCTCGTCGCAACCCCGGGCCTGCCCGGCGTCGACCCCAAGCAGGCCGGCTTGTTCCACACCGCGTTCCTGTTCGACACCAAGGAAGCCCTGGCAGCCACGGTCGCCCACGCCGCGCAGAACACCAACAGCACCTTCGTCGGCTCCAGCGATCACCTGGTCAGTCAGGCCTTCTACTTCACCGACCCCGAAGGCAACGGCATCGAGCTCTACATCGACCGAGCCCGCTCGGAATGGACTCACTCACTCGACGGTGAGGTCCAGATGGATACGCTCTACCTCGATCCGAACCGCTTCCTCGAACGCCACCTCAACCAGGACGTCCTCGCGAACACTGCCGCCGAACCCGGCATCGTCGGCCACGTCCACCTGCAGGTCGGCAATATCCCGCAGGCCCGCGAGTTCTACGTCGACGCCCTCGGCTTCGAACCCTCACTGTCGTCGATGCCCGGAGTCCTCTTCGCAGCGGCCGGCGGCTACCACCACCACGTGGCCATGAACACCTGGAACAGCCGCGGTGCCGGCCCCCGGGCGGCCAGCCTCGGCCTCGGGGATGTGGCGATCACCGTTCCCGGGCGCGAGGATCTGGATGCACTGGTCGCGCGTCTGCGTGCGCACAGCCTCGATTTCGCCGATGACGGACGTTCGGTGCGAGTCGTCGACCCGTGGGGCACGCAGGTCACTCTGGCCACCGGAACCAGCTCCATCGACGAGACGCTGGCGCGCTGACACTCCGCCGGTGCGAAGAGCTCCGCCGGTCAGAACACGCTGAGGCGGGTGATGCTCAACGGCATCACCCGCCTCAGTCGTCTCCGCCGACATCAGCTCTTGAAATGCACTCGCTCGACAGCCGCCTGCGGATGAAGGTCGAGTCGACGCAGCAGCTGAGCGTTGAGGGCGACGACGATCGTCGAGATCGACATCAGGATCGCGCCCACGCTCATCGGCAGAACGAACCCGATGGGAGCGAGGATTCCTGCCGCCAACGGCACCGACAGCAGGTTGTATCCGGCCGCCCACCACAGGTTCTGCTTCATCTTCCGGTAAGCAGCGCGAGAGAGCTCGACGATCGAGAGCACTGAACGCGGATCGTCGGAGGCGAGGATGACTCCGGCAGAAGCGATGGCCACGTCGGTTCCCGCGCCGATGGCGATGCCGACATCGGCCTGCGCCAGAGCGGGCGCATCGTTGACCCCGTCACCGACCATCGCCACGCGACGCCCCTCCCCCTGCAGTTCGGAGACCTTCGCCGCCTTGTCAGCGGGATGGACACCGGCGTAGACACGGTCGATGCCGAGCTCGGAGGCAACGGACTGCGCGACCGCCTCGGCGTCTCCGGTGATCATCACGACCTGCGCACCGATGGCATGGAGCGCATCGACGGCATCGCGCGATTCCGGGCGGATCTCATCGGCCAACCGCAGGGCACCGACAACGGCACCGTCGACGAGCACATGGAGGATGATGGCGCCTTCGGCCCTCCACGCTTCCGCGACCTTCGCCTCGGGGGCGTCGTGCGCCTCGAGCAGCCTGGGTCCACCGACCTCGACCGTTTCGCCTGCGATGACGGCTCTGACACCGACCGCAGGTGACGAGGAGAAGTCGGATGCACTCGGCACGTCGATCCCTCGATCAGCGGCTGCCTTGACGATGGCGGTGGCCAACGGGTGTTCGCTGTCGGCTTCGGCCGCGGCGGCCAGACCGAGCAATTCATCCTCGGTCCGCGCGGCCCCGTCGCTCGGTACAGCCTCGATGCCGGTGACTGTCGGCTCACCTTTCGTCAGGGTGCCGGTCTTGTCGAAGAGCACGGAATCGACCGTGCGCATCGTCTCGAGTGCGAGCCGGTCCTTGACGAGGACACCGGCACGGGCCGCGCGCTCGGTGGCGATGGAGACGACCAGAGGAATGGCCAGGCCCAGGGCGTGAGGACAAGCGATGACGAGCACGGTGATCGTGCGCACGACCGCCGAGTCAGGCATACCGATGAGCGACCAGACGACCGCGGTGATCACGGCAGCGCCGAGAGCGAACCAGAACAGCCAAGCCGAGGCCTTGTCGGCGATGCGCTGCGCACGCGACGAAGAGTTCTGAGCATCGGAGACCAGCTTCTGGATTCCCGCCAGCGTTGTGTCGTCACCGATCGCGGTGATCTCGACCCGGAGCCCGGAATCCGTGGCGACGGTGCCAGCCACAACGCCAGCGCCTTCGCCCCGTCGGACCGTGGCGGACTCTCCGGTGACCATTGACTCGTCCATATGGGCCGAACCGTCGATGATCCGACCGTCGGCGGGAACCGAGGAGCCGGGACGAACGAGGACGATGTCACCGACGACAAGCTCGCCCGGAGCGATGGCCACCGTCTCCCCATCGACGATCTTCTCCGCCTCATCGGGCAGCAGTGCGGCGAGACTGTCCAGCGCCGAGGTGGTCTGCGCCAGTGAGCGCATCTCCATCCAGTGACCGGCGAGCATGATCACGACCAACAGGGCCAGCTCCCACCAGAAGTCGAGCTGCGGGTCGAGCAGGCCCAACGACGAGCCCCAGGAGGAGATGAAGGCGACCGTGATCGCCAAAGCGATGAGCAGCATCATGCCGGGGCTGCGCCCCTTGATCTCGTCGAGCCCGCCGGTCAGGAAGGGTTTGCCGCCCCAGACGTACATGACGGTGCCGAGGATCGGCGCGAGCCATCGGAGTGCACCGAGGATGCCGGTTTCGGGAACCTCATAACCGACGAGGTGGCCGAACATCGGGCTGAACGCGACGACAGGCAAGGCGATGACGAGCATAATCCATAACAGGCGACGGAACTGCGCGACGTGATCGCCGTGACCCGCATGCCCTGCGTGCCCGCCGTGGCCCGAATGTCCGGAATGTCCCTCGTGACCAGAATGTCCCGGTTCATCGGGCCGCATATGCCGATGATTCTGCTGGTTGTCCATACCCCGAAGATATACCCCCTAGGGGTATAAATCAACGGTGAGTCCCCTCACGTGCAATCCCATGCAACCCTGGCTCTCATGTCGCAGGCGCTCTAGCGTCGAAGAACGCCGAACGGCTCATACAGGCCTCACGAAAGGACTCAACATGAGAGCAGCACGGTTCCACGCACGCAAAGACATCCGGATCGACGATATTCCAGAGCCCGAACTGCTACCGGGCACAGTCACCATCGACGTGGCATGGTGCGGGATCTGCGGAACTGATCTCCACGAATACCTCGAGGGGCCGATCTTCGTCCCACCGGCGGGCCACCCCCACCCGATCTCTGGCGAATCCGCGCCGGTGACTATGGGACATGAGTTCTCCGGCACGATCACCGAACTCGGTGACGGAGTCAGCGATCTGGAGGTCGGCCAGAACGTCGTCGTCGAGCCCTACATCATCGCCGACGACGTCGACACCGGCCCCGGCCAGAGCTATCAACTGTCCGAGAACATGAACTTCATCGGTCTCGGCGGCCGCGGTGGCGGGCTATCGGAGAAGATCGTCGTCCAGCGTCGCTGGGTGCACCCCATCGGCGACATTCCACTCGATCAAGCTGCACTGATCGAACCGTTGTCAGTCGCACACCACGCAGTTGTGCGATCTGATGCTGGAGCTGGCCAGATCGCCGTCGTCGGCGGCGCGGGTCCGATCGGCCTCCTCACCGCCGCCGTCCTCAAAGCCAAGGGGCTGACCGTCTACGTTTCCGAACTCTCTGAGGCGCGGAAGGAGATGGCACTGTCGACTGGCGTTGCCGATGAAGTTCTCGATCCGCGAGAATCCGATGTCGCAGAAGCAGTTCGCGAGCGCACGGATGGACGAGGAGCCGACGTGGGATTCGAATGCTCGTCCGTTCCCGCGGTTCTGGACATGCTCATCGACGCCACTCGCCCCGGAGGCGTCATCGTCAACGTCTCCATTTGGGGACATAAGCCCGAAGTGGATATGCCGAAGCTGGTCCTCAAAGAGATCGATCTCAGAGGAACGATCGGCTACTCCGGTGACCACCCCGAGACGATCCGACTCGCAGCCGACGGAACCATCGATCTTTCGGCATTCATCACCGCACGCATCGGCCTTGATGAGCTCATCTCGGGCGGCTTCGACGAACTCATCAACAACAACGAGCAACACGTGAAGATCATCGTCGATCCGCGCGCCTGAACTCCCAGCCTAGAGAGCACCAGCCCGACATAAGAAGGAGGCCGGTAAGGATCCTCCGCCGACACCCGGCCCCTGCCGGACTCTCGAGTCCGGCAGGGGCACCGCCTTTGTAGCGACACTCTTTCAGCCCAGGAAAGCGGCAAGAACAACGGGAACGAACGCCGCGCAGGCATTGTTGAAGCCATGAGAGACGACTCCCGGCCAGACCGATCCGGTCCGGTGGAACAGAATCCCATTGATGATTCCGACGATGAACGCAACGGGAAGGACGGGGTTGATTCCGTGAGCGAGGGCGAAGATCGCCGCGCTGACGATGATTCCGACCCACGGCCCGAAACGCAGCAGCCCCGATGTGAGCACACCACGGAAGAAGAACTCCTCCCCGAGCGGCGTCAGTATCGAGCCCATGATCACGGTGCCGATGACCGCGAGCACTCCCCCGGCGGCAGCAGCTTGATAGTCGCCCTGCACGTTCTCAATTCCGCCGTTGACCGAATAGGCGATCAGCGAGACGATCGCGCCGAGGATCCAGCAGACCACGCCGAGTCCGGCGCCGAGGAGAAGCGACTTCCAGGATGCCTTGCGCAGCCCGAAGGCGGCGAGTCCGCGGCGCTTGATCACATAGGCGGCGGCGAATGCGGCCAGTCCCATGACCCCGGACAGCGCAAGCTGAATGACGCCGCCCAGCTCGGAGAGACCATCCGGAATCATCTTGAGGATGAGGAAGACCGCACCGAATCCGAGCACATAGGCGATGAGGCCGACGATCATCTCCGACCAGCCGGGGCGGTCGGCCCGGTTGGGCGATTGAACTGAAGTGTCGATCTGGAGTTGCATGACTCGGTCCTTCCGTAGAGCTCCGAACTGCTTGACACCCTCAGCAAAAACTGTGCCCTAAGGGCAGGGTCAAGGGTTCAGTCAGAAGTTTCTTCGGATTCGGCCGGTGCTCGATCCTCACCCGCCGTCCCATTGATCTCCTCGACCCGCACCAGCACGTCGATCTGGGCGCGATTGTAGAGCTGCACCATGGCCTCACCGATCGCCTGCTGCAACCGTCTGCGCCTCCTACGCGGAACGTCGTCGAGGAGATCCGCCCAACCGTACTTCTCGCCGATGGCCTTGACCTGCGGAGCATATCGTCGAGCCAGGTTGTCTCTCACTTCTGCAGAGGCATTCGGGGAGATCGATTGAAACTCCCGCGATGCCTCGGTCGATTTCACTTCGGCGAGCATCGCGCGCAGTGACGCCACCGACTTCGCGTCAAGGACCTGGGAATAGACGAGGAGCAGTCCTCGATCCGCTTCTGTGAGGGTGCCGCGCACCTCTCCGAACCCGCTCGGCAGATCCATGGCAGTGCCGTGATCGAGAATGGCCGCGATGCCCTCGCGCATCTGCTGCCGACGAGAGATGTCAGCTGCCAGCTCCGCATCCAGCGCCCTCAACGCCGAGTGCATCTCTCCCACCTCTTCGGCCCGCCCGCCGTCGCGAACGACCGCACCGTCGCCCTGACCACTTCGACCCCGAGCGTCGACCATGAGACCGGGCTCGAAGTCGCGGATCTGGCTGAGCGAGAAGCCGAGTTCGCTCAGCCGCCTGATCTGCAGCAGCCGCACAAGGTGCTCGGCACGGTACTGCTTGTAGCCGTTCGCGGCGCGTTCCGGCTCGGCCAGCAGCCCGCGATCGTGATAGTGCCTCACCGTCTTGACCGTCGTACCGGCCAGATCCGCCAAATCACGAGTACTCCATGCCATCGGCGACGGTCTCCTCCCGACTACCCGACTGCGCGGAGCCCGAACGGTTCGATGCCAGAGCGCCGCGACGCAGTCCCGCGCCCTCGTGACGAAGCCTATCCGGACCGTACCCCTCAGCGCATTCACCGAGCCGAGACGAACGCACCGAGATTCAACATTGCATAAATGCGCAGTTATGACACATACTTGCTCATACTGTTCAACTTCGATGCTGATCGTCGACTGCCCAACGGGCATCGCACATCAGGTCGAAGCCAATGAGAACCACACGCCCTGGCTCCCTGAGCCGGCCTCACTGCGGAGGACCATATGGACCTGCAACTCATCCTGGCGCTGGTCGCCGGAATCGCGACGATCGTCGTCATCGTGCTCGCGACCCGGCTCGACGCCTTCATCGCCCTGCTCCTGGCAGCGATCGTCACCGGCATCGTCGCCGGCCAGGACCTGCTCTCGATCGTCGACTCCATCACCACGGGCTTCGGCGACACCCTGGCCAGCATCGGCATCGTCATCGGACTCGGTGTCGGCATCGGCAAGATCCTCGAAGTCTCCGGTGCCGCCGACTCCCTTGCCCGCGCCTTCCTGCGCGCCTTCGGCAAAGGCCGTGAGCCCTGGGCAATGGGCACCGTCGGCTCCCTCGTCTCCATCCCCGTCTTCTGCGACTCCGGATACGTCATCATGAACCCGCTGGCCCGCTCGATCGCCCGCGTGAAGAAGGGCGGCTATGTCACCCTCGCCCTGGCTCTCGGCTGCGGAATGACGCTGACCCACCATATGGTGCCGCCGACGCCCGGTCCGCTGGCAGCCACCGGCATCCTCGGCGCCGATATCGGTGCAGTCATCCTCGCCGGTCTCGTGTTCACCGTCGTCCTTCTGCCCGTAGTCGTCGTCTACGCTCGCTGGATCGGACCGAAGCTCGAACCCGTCCTCAACGCCCAGGTCAAGCATGATGTCTACGCCGAGGCGGTCGCCGAAACCGCATCAGGTTCCGCCGGAGGCACCGTCCTCACCGCCGAAGGCGGAGACGCGACGGGACCCGATTCCGCTCCCGATTCGTCGAAAAAGCCGGGCGCCTTCCTCGGTTTCCTTCCGCTCATCGTCCCGCTCCTGCTCATCGTCGCCAACACCGTGAGCACCGCGATCGACAAGAACGCTCAGGGCGAACTTGCCGGAGACGCCTACGAGCCCTCCGCCTGGGTCGCACCTCTGGCCTTCCTCGGTAACCCCGTCGTCGCTCTGATCATCGGCCTCGTCCTCGCCGTCTACACGTTGCTGCCCCGCGTCACCCCACGCAACCAGGTGCAGAGTTGGCTGGCCGACGGCGCCGCCTCAGCCGGACTCATCCTGCTCATCACCGGCGCCGGGGGAAGCTTCGGACTGGTGCTGCGCGAGTCGGGCGTCGGTGATGCCCTCGCCGAGGCGATCGCCTCGATCAGCCTGCCGGCCCTCCTCGTCCCGTTCCTCATCGCCTCGCTCGTGCGTCTGGCTCAGGGATCGGGCACGGTCGCGATGATCACCGCCGCCTCGGTGACGGCTCCGCTCATCGCCCCGCTGGGACTCGACCCGCTGGTGGCCGTGATGGCCTGCACCGCCGGTTCGATGGTCTTCTCCTACTTCAACGACTCCTACTTCTGGGTCGTCACCCGGTTCACCGGCCTCGACGGAATCAATGCCATCAAGGGCTGGTCGGGAATCACCACCGCCGTGTGGATCTGTTCCCTTCCGCTGCTGTTCGTGCTCGACTTGGTCGTATGAGCGCCTCCCGAATGTCCGACTCCGAAACGACCGCAGCCGCCTCGGCCCAGGCGAGTCCGCGCATCCTCATCGTCGCCGACGACCTCACCGGCGGAAATGCGTGCGGAGCCCTGTTCGCCGAGGCGGGGCTGCGGACGATCACCGTCACCGATACCAGGCCGGCCGGCAACCTCGACATCAGCGGACTGCTCGATGACTTCGACGCGGTGGTCGTCAACACCGACTCCCGGCACCTGCCCGCACGGCAGGCAAGTGAGCTCTACACCGAGCTCATCGAAACCGCCGGGGCTGTCGACCTCGTAGCATGCCGAATCGACACCACCCTGCGCGGCAACGTCGGACCCGCCGCGGCCGCCGCCATCTCGGCCCGCAGACGATCTCTCGCCGCGACCGACGGGCCACGCCACCGCGTACTGGGCCTGTGCGTGCCGGCGTTCCCTGCCGCAGGCAGAACCACCGTGCAGGGGCGACAGCTGCTGGGCGGCCGACTGCTCGAACACACCGAGCTCGCCCATGACGTCCGCTCCCCCATGCGCACCTCCGTCATCGAGGACATCCTTGCCGCCGGCACGGATCTCAACAGCCGCCTCATCGATATCGCCACGGTGCTGGCCGGTCGGGATGCCGTACGCACCGCCGTACTCGACGCCATCGGCGAAGGAACGGACGTGCTCATCGCCGATGCCCTGACCACCGACCACATCGACCTCGTCGGGTCCGTCATGGCTGAGATCAGCCACGAGCTCGCCGAGGCGGCTTCCCCCGACATCCGCGACCGGGCAGGTCTGGCCGACGGTGAGCGGTTGGACTGGGTGACCATCGACCCCGGGCCCGGCAGCCTCGCCCTGGCTCAGTCTCGGCTGCCGACTCGCGCCGACGGCATTCTGCTCGGCATTTCGGGATCGGCCACTGAGGTCACCCGTGCACAGCTTGCAGCAGTGGCCGAGGACCCCACGATCACGGTCCTGCGCGCGCCTTTGGACGACGCGGGACTGCCCGATGTGGAGGCCGCACTCGCCCTCATCGATCGGACCGCCTCGGCGCGGGCGATCATCATCGCCACCGTCCTCGAGACCAGCGACCTGCGCGAACTCACCGACGCTGAATCCGAAGAGACGACACGGCGCCTGGCACTGATCGCCTCGGCGGTCATGTCCGCCATCCCGGTCTCCGGCCTCTACACCACCGGCGGGGACGTCACTGCCACGGTGATGCGCGAGCTCGGTGCGATGGGGATGGAGATCGACAAGGAGATCGTGCCTCTGGCCGTGGGCGGTCGCCTCGTCGGCGGAAGCGCTGACGGACTGCCGATCGTCACGAAAGGCGGGCTCATCGGTGAAACCGGCACCGCCGTCGACTGCCTCGAATTCCTGTCGACGACTGCTCGCGTCAGGCGAGACTGAATCGTGCACGACGACCCCAGCACCCCACCCACCGACATCCATCCGAACCATCTGAGGAGACAGAAATGACAGCACCAGCACTCGCCGTGACCGTGGGTGACCCGGTCGGAATCGGACCGGAGATCACCGCCACGGTGCTTGCGGAGTTCGCCGGCAGAGACGATCAGCATGGAATCGCTGTGGCGGATCTGGCCGTGATGAAACGGGCCGTCGACGTCCTCGGACTCGACGTCGAACTGCGCTCCATCTCCGACTGGTCGACCCCGTCAGCCGGTGAAGGCGTCATCGACGTCTTCGATACCGGCGTTCTCGGGGATGACCTTCCTGACTGGGGAGTCGTCGATGCCCGCGCCGGCAGGGCTTCGGTGGCCGCGATCGAGCTCGCCACCAAGGCGGCCATGGATCAGCAGGTCGCCGGCATCGTCACCGGCCCCATCAACAAGGAAGCCGTATGGAAGTCCGGTTCGCAGCACCTCGGGCACACCGAGATGCTCGGTGAGCTGACCGGAGTGACGAAGCAGGACACGATGTTCGTCGTGGAGAACACGAAGGTTCCCGACCACAAACTCCAGATCTTCTTCGCCACCCGCCACATGTCCCTGCGCAAGGCTCTCGACGCCCTGACCGTGGACACTCAGGTCGACTCCATCGAACGCGCCCACCGGGCCCTCCAGCTCTACGGCGTCGCCTCGCCGAGACTGGCCGTCGCTGCTCTCAACCCCCACGGTGGCGAGAACGGCGCCTTCGGCGACGAGGAGATCGAGATCCTCCGCCCGGCCGTGGAGAAGGTCAATGCGGGTGGCGCCTTCGAAGTCGCCGGACCGATCCCGGCGGATTCCGTCTTCCACCAGGGGCTGACCGGCCGCTATGACGGAATCCTCTCTCAGTACCACGATCAGGGGCACATCGCATCGAAGACCTTCGACTTCGACGGCACCATCTCGGTCACCGTCGGATTGCCGATCCTGCGCACGTCCGTCGATCACGGAACCGCCTTCGATATCGCCGGTCAGGGTATCGCCGATGCTGGCACCATGCGCTCGGCCTACCGCGCGGCCATCAGCTACGCTCCGTTCGTCGACGGCATCCGCGCGGAATACCTGCCGCAGTAGGCTGAGTCGTATCTCCGGCCGCGGCGTCGCTGCGGCCGGATCACTGCCGAAGGAGAGGGAGAACAGATGGCGATCCGATCGGGCACTCAGCGCCGCCGCGAAGCCATTCTCGGCCTGCTCAAGACCGGTTCGTGGAGCATCCCTCGCCTGGCCGATGCACTCGAGACCTCGGAATCGACGATCCGCCGCGACCTGCGTGAGTTGGCCGCCGACGGTGAGATCATCCGCACCATCGGCGGAGCAGCAGCCGCGGGCTATGTCGAACCGCCATTGGGCGAGCGGATGGAGCAGCAGGCGGAGGCGAAGGACGCGATCGCCGCACGAGCGCTCGAACGACTCGACGACGCCCGAGTGCGCACCGTCTTCCTCGACGCCGGTTCGACGACCGTGCGTTTGGCCGAGCGGATCAGGGACCGTAAAGAGCTCACCGTGTTCACTCGCGGTCTCGAGATCGCGCTGGCCCTGGCTCATCCCTCCGGCCCTGCAGTGATCATGGTCGGCGGTGAGGTCTCGACACTTTCGCACGGCACCACCGGCGCGCTGTCCGATCATGCGCTGTCGCGCATCCATGTCGACATCGCTTTCCTCGGTGCCGATGCCGTCGATCCGGCACAGGGCCTCGGCGAACCGAGTCTCGACGAAGCACGCACGAAAGAGCTCATCGCCGAGCGGGCCGGAACAGTCGTCGTCCTCGCCGACAGTTCGAAAGCCGGCCGCGACGTCGCCGCATGGGCACCGATGCCGTCCGGCTGGACGTGGATCGACGAGCACGCGTCCCACCGGCACGATTGACAACTCTGGGCTGACGACTCCATTCGCCGACCACCGTGTGATCGACGACATCTGATTCTCGCGACTTCTGTGTAGAATCCCGGAGGCAGTTTCAACAGTGACTGCCTGGAGGCTCGGCATTCGTGCGAAATCCGAGCCCTGGTCTCACAAGGAGAAAGCTCTATGAGCGAACCCCACAACTCGGGTGCTGACACTGACAACGCCGCTGGGGGCGGCAAACTGCGCAACCGGCACATCACCATGATCACGCTCGGCGGCATCATCGGTGCAAGCCTCTTCGTCGGATCCGGAAACGTCATCCGCTCGACTGGACCGGCTGCCATCCTCTCCTATCTCATCGGCGGACTTCTCGTCTTCCTCGCCATGCGGATGCTCGGTGAGATGTCGGCGCGACGACCTGCCGTCGGCTCCTTCATGGAGTACGCGAACGAGTCCTTGGGCGGGTGGGCCGCCTACCTCGTCGGCTGGCTGTATTGGTACTTCTGGGTCGGCGTCATCGCCTATGAAGCGGTCGTCGGCGGCGGAATCATGTCAGGCTGGTTCCCCGCGATTCCCACCTGGCTCTGGTCCCTCCTCCTCGTCATCGTCTTCATCGGCACGAACGTCCTCTCGGTCCGCGTCTTCGGTGAGGTCGAGTTCTGGCTCGCGAGCATCAAGGTCATCACGATCGTCGTCTTCCTCATCGTCGGTGCACTCTTCGTGTTCGGCGCCTGGCCCAACGCGACGAATTCCGTATCCAATCTGTGGGACCACGGCGGTTTCATGCCCATGGGCTTCAGTGCCGTGATGATCGGCGTGGCCACCGTCATCTTCAGCTACTTCGGCACCGAGATCGCTGTCATGGCATCGGCCGAGTCGGTCGATCCGGCTCGCGGCATCAACCAGGCCACTCGGACTGTCATCTGGCGGATCATGCTGTTCTTCGTCGGCGGCGTGCTCATCATCGTCACCGCGGTTCCCTGGGATGAGCTGCCCGATCCCGATACGATCGCTCCGTTCGCTCATGTCTACGGTCTCTTCGGTCTGCCGGGCGCCTCGGCGATCATGACGATCGTCCTCTTCACCGCCGTCATCTCGGTGCTCAACTCCGGCCTCTATTCGGCCTCCCGCATGTTCGCTTCCCTGGCCGACAAAGGGTATGCGCCCGCGCTCATCCGCAAGCGCTCGAAGACGAACGTCCCAGTGGCCGCTCTCATCGCTTCGAGCCTCGGTGCACTGGCGGCAGTTGTCGCCAACTTCACCGTCCCGGCATCAGGGATCTTCGACTTCATCATGAACTCCGGCGGTCTCGTAGCCCTCTTCGTCTATGTCTTCATCGCCCTCGCCCAGTGGCGCATGCGTCTCAAACTCAGCCCAGCCGAGCGAGAAGCTCTGACCTTGAAGTCGTGGCTGACGCCGATCCTCAACATCTTCCTCATCATCGTCGTCATCGGCGTCGTCGTCATCATGCTCCTCAGCGAAGACGGCCGCGCGCAGGTGTGGACGAGTCTCGTCGCCACTGCGGTGCTCTTCGCCGTGTGGCCGTTGGTCAAGCGTCGTCTCAACGCTCGCGGGATCGATACGTCTCCGGCGATGGATCAGCGCGCAGCAGCCGCGGCGAAGGAATCTGCGGCATCCTGATCCAGCACCGCAGTTCGGACATCTGAGTCGCTCGGCCAGAGCCGATTGAGCGGAGGGACCGTGCTTATGCGCGGTCCCTCCGCTCTTTCCGCGAACAGGGGTGCGCGCTGCGGTCGATTGAGGCGAAAGAGAAGACTACTCTTTTCGTCTGCGCAGTTAAATTCGGTCATTGATTGAGTTTTCTGTCAACCCGATTGCCATAACGATAACTTCACTGTTCCCTGTGAAGACGACTTGCCGCTCCGATATTGACGACGCAGAGCGTTCTTCCAGGTCATATACGCCAAAACCGAATGTTCTCCTAATGACACGCCGATGATTTGACAGGATTCTTCGATTGAGAAGCTGAGCACAGGCTCGTAACGTGGCTTCGGTTCGAATGAAGGATCACTTCGACTGTGGTCCACATGACTGGAGGAATTCATGAGTATCCCCTATACCTCAGGATCCGCATCACCTGCTTCCCCGCCCGAACCTGATCTCAAGACGGTCCGCAAGGCCGTCGCCGCCTCCGCCCTGGGCAATGCGACGGAGTGGTTCGACTACGGTCTCTACGCCGTTTCAGTGACCTATCTCGCTCAGCACTTCTTCCCCGGCGAGCATGCTCAGCTGATGGCGCTGCTGACGTTCGCCGTGTCCTTCATCTTCCGCCCACTCGGCGGGATCATCTGGGGCCCGATGGGCGATCGCCTCGGCCGCAAACGCGTATTGGCGCTGACGATTCTGCTCATGGCCGGTTCCACATTCTGCATCGCGCTGCTGCCGTCCTACGCCACGATCGGCGTCGCCGCACCCATCATCCTCGTTCTGCTCCGCGTCATCCAGGGCTTCTCCTCAGGCGGTGAGTATGGTGGTGCCGCCACCTTCATGGCCGAATATGCCCCGGACAATCGGCGCGGATTCTTCGGCAGCTTCCTCGAATTCGGCACTCTGGCCGGAATGGCCGCCGGTTCGCTCTTCGTCCTCCTTCTGCAGCTCGGCCTCGGCGAACAGACAATGACGGACTGGGCATGGCGGATTCCGTTCGTCTTCGCCGGTGTGCTCGGCGTCGTCGGCCTGTACCTGCGCTCACAGCTCGACGAATCCCCTGTCTATGAAGAGCTGGACAACAGCGATCAAGGCAAGTCCGTCAAGGAGGTCTTCGCTACCCTGTTCGCGAACTACAAGAAGCAGCTCCTCGTCCTCGGCGGCATGGTCGTCGCGGTCAACGTGGTCAACTACACGCTGCTGTCCTACATGCCCACCTACCTGCAGAACCCGGTCGGCATGAGCGCGAACGCCTCACTGACCGTGATGTTCCTCGCCCAGGCATTCATGATGATCCTCATCCCGTTCGGCGGAATGCTTTCGGACAAGGTAGGACGCAAGCCCGTCTGGTACTTCTCGCTCATCAGCCTCTTCGTCGCGGCGATTCCGATGTTCATGCTCATGGCCAATGGCTTCGTGTGGGCACTCATCGGACTGGCCGTCCTCGGTGTCCTCTACATCCCGCAGATCTCGACCATCTCGGCGACGTTCCCGGCGATGTTCCCCGGACCTGTGCGCTTCGCAGGCTTCGCTATCTCTTACAACGTCTCCACTGCA
Source organism: Brevibacterium sediminis (assembly GCF_013623905.1). Classification (GTDB taxonomy): domain Bacteria; phylum Actinomycetota; class Actinomycetes; order Actinomycetales; family Brevibacteriaceae; genus Brevibacterium; species Brevibacterium sediminis. Next base: position 109,076 of record NZ_JABKDD010000001.1, on the reverse strand, counting down.
CTGTTCGGTGGCACCGCCCCCTCGATCAGCGATGGACTCATCGGCGCGACGGGAAACACCATCATTCCCGCCTACCTCGTCATGGCTGCATGCGCGATCGGTTTGATTGCCACGATCTTCATGAAGGAGACGAACGGTGCCTCGCTGCGCGGCTGCGGCCTCCCCGAGACCGGCGCGGACGTCATCCTCGACGAATCGGAGCTCGTCGACGACGCGAAATGACCGTCCGGACCCCTCGTGACCGCATCTGAGTGACGCGTCACCTCCGGCAGAGCAGACCGGCGGCACTACAGCGGAACTTCCGTTGCAGTTTCGCCGGTCTTCTGCGACTGAGTCTGGGTTAATCTCGTGTCATGGTCACGTTGCTTCCCGAACAGCCAGATTTCAATGGATCTACGACCGAGGAGCTCGTGTGGAATGCTCTGTGCCGGCAGCTGCCCGATGCAGCGGCGATCATCCATGGTCAACGACTGACCGGCGATGACAAGGATGTCGAGATCGATTTCCTCATCGTGTGGCCGGGCGCCGGCATCGCCGTCGTCGAGGTCAAAGGCGGACGCGTCGAGGTCGTCGACGGCGCTTGGTTCACCTCCGGCGCCCAGGGAAAGCGAAACCGACTGCCCACCTCTCCCCTCGAGCAGGCGATGATCGCCAAGCACACCCTCGTGGACTATCTGCGCCCGCGGCTCTCCCGCCTCCCCGGACCGATCAGCCACCTTGCGGTCCTCCCCTACACGGAACTGCCGGGCGACTGGGACCAGCCGGACGCGCCGAGGCGTCAGCTCGTCGACAGCACCGAGATCGGTTCCCTGGCATCGAAGATCGCCACTCAGCTGCGCTTCGACTTCGACCCCGAACGCCACGACCTCACGGCCGGCCACGAGTTCGTGCTGAAGAACCTCCGCAGGACCAACCAGGCGGTGGAGAATCTCAAGCTCAGAGCCTCCGAAATCTCTGACCGAGCCGATGCCCTCAGCCGTGAGCAGGCGAAGCTCATCCGCATCCTCCGCCACCAGAATCGTGCCGAGATCAGCGGCGGTGCAGGATCGGGCAAGACCTATCTGGCCCTGCTCAAGGCCAGAGCGCTGACGCAGGAGGGGAAGAAGGTCGCCCTCATGTGCTATTCCCGCGGGCTCGGCCGCTTCCTCCAGCTCTTCACCGCACAATGGCCCGAAGTCGACCGGCCCGCGTTCGCTGGGCTCTTCCACGACCTGCCCATCAGCTGGGGTGCGCCCACCGGCAGCGACGACGACTCGGAGTACTGGGAACAGCGACTGCCCACGATGCTCAAGGAACTCGCCGACGAGCGTCCGCGCAAGAGCCTCTTCGACGCCATCGTCATCGACGAAGGCCAGGACTTCAGCCTGCTGTGGTGGGAAGCCGTCCAATCCTGCCTGCGCAATCAGCTTGCCGACACCCTCTACGTCTTCACCGATGAGCGCCAACGGATCTTCGACCGTCACGGCGCATCACCGATCACGATGAACCCCATCCAGCTCGACGAGAATCTGCGCAACTCATCCCAGATCGTCGCCGGAATCGCCGACCTCGCGTTGGAACCGCCGATCGCACGCAACGGACCCGGCGACGAAATCGAGTGGATCGACGTCGGCCTCGAGGACGCCGTAGCCGAAGCGGATGGGCAGGTCGAAGCACTCATGGATGCCGGGTGGAACGCCGGCCAGGTCGCGCTGCTGACCACCGGATCCAGGCATCCGGAGCAGAAGAACATCGTGGAGAGCGAAGAGATCGCAGCCTACTGGGATCAGTTCTTCGCTGAAGAGGACGTCTTCTACGGGCATGTGCTCGGTTTCAAAGGACTTGAAAGGCCCGCCGTGGTGCTCAGCCTCAACGGGTTCAGAGACCCCCAGCGAGCCGTCGACATGCTCTACGTCGGTATGTCGAGAGCGACGACGAAGCTCATCGTCGTCGGCGACCTGACCATCTTCGACGTGATCTACGACAACTGATCGCTCAGCTTCTCACCGGCTCTCGTCGGTGGGTCTGCGATCTCAGTCCGGTGCCGCACCCAAGAGCAGGGTTCGCGCGGTCCGCTGCCAGGTGGTGAGCATCGGCTCCCGGTGTGGGTCACGTCGGGAGAAGGTGTAGGTCACGGCCATTCCGCGCATGCTCGCGAAGATCATCGTGAAGACCTCATCGAACTCCGGGTTCCGCGTGACCGCCGACCCGAAGAGCTCACGGGCATTGTCCCGGACGCGGTCGAGGACGATCTTCTCGTGCTCACGGACGTTCACGGCCAGTTCATCGTCGGTGCGCGAAGCCGTCCACAGTTCGAGGGCAGAGAAGAAGCTGCCGTGCATCAGCCCCGTCCACAGGGTCCGAATCGCCCAATCGCTTCTGGCGTCGGCGGCGTCGGGTCGTTCCGTTTCCAGTATCCGACCGAATTCGTCGTCCTGGTCCTCCAGCCGTAGGCTGAGTCTCTGTTCGCCGAGGCGGCTGACTGCAGCCGTGAGCAGATCCTGCTTTGAGGGAAAGTGGTGGAGCAGACGCCCCCTAGTCACCCCCGCGATCGATTGGACTCTCACCGTCGTCGTCGCCGCATATCCTTCGCGCAGCAGGCATTCGATCGTGGCATCGAGGATGAGGTCGCGTGAGCGCGCAGTGCGTTCGGCTTGGTTGCCGGCATCCATCGCATCCCCTTCTGCCGTGTTCCGTTCCGGAGCTGTTCGACACCGCAGAACTGCGGTCGAAACGGGCTGCTTCCGACTATCTCACAGATCCAGTCTGTATTGACTGTTTTTCAGGCGGATGCCAGACTGAACGCACGCTCAGTGACCGGGCACACATCATCGCCTCGGCCCGAATACCGGCCTGTCTGCCCGCCCAGCGACAACCACTGCTTGAGAAGAGGACGCAATCGATGAAGAGGAATCTGTACAACGAGGATCATGAGGCATTCCGAGGATCGGTCGCTGCGTTCCTCGACCGCGAAGTCGTCCCCCACTTCGAGGATTGGGAGGAGAACCACCTCGTCGATCGGGAAATGTGGCGCAAGGCAGCGCAGTCGGGCATCATCGGCCTGGCCATCCCCGAGGAGTTCGGCGGTGGCGGCGTCTCCGACTTCCGGTTCGAGATGGTGCGAGCCGAAGAGATCGCCCGCCGTGGCGTCGGTGCGGCCACGAGCGGCTGGGGCGTCTCAGACGGAATCGTCCCCGGCTATCTCATGGAGTTGGGCACTCGGGCGCAGAAACAGAAGTATCTGACTGGACTGACCTCGGGCGCGATGATCGGGGCGATCGCCATGACCGAACCGGATGCCGGTTCGGATCTGCAGGGCATCACCACGAAGGCTGTCCGCGACGGCGACGATTGGATCATCAACGGCGCCAAGACCTTCATCACCAACGGCATCCACTGTGATTTCGTCATCGTCGTCGCCCGCACGAACCCGGAGGCGAAGGCGTCTCAAGGCACTTCGCTGTTCATCGTCGAGGCAGGCACACCTGGGTTCGAGAAGGGCCGCAAACTGAAAAAGCTCGGCCTGGACGCCCAGGACACCGCCGAACTCTCGTTCACCGATGTCCGGGTGCCGGCCGATGCCCTCCTCGGCGAACTCGATCAGGGGTTCATCCACCTCATGGTCAACCTCCCCACCGAACGCCTCCTCATCGGATCGGGAACCCTGGCATCGGCGCGGGCAGCGCTGGCATGGACGGCCGATTACGTCTTCGACCGCCCCGCTTTCGGTCAGACCATCGGCGACTTCCAGAACACTCGTTTCGAACTCGCCGAGCTCGAAACCCGCGTAGACGCCCTGGAGGCGTTCGTCGACCGCTGTGCCCTGGCTCTCAACGAAGGCGAACTCACCGCGGTCGACGCCGCCAAGGCGAAGTACTTGGGCTCGGACCTCGAGATCGAGGTCGTCAATCGCTGCCTGCAGCTCTTCGGCGGCTACGGCTATATGCTCGAGTTCCCCATCGCTCGCGCCTACAAGGACAACCGCATCCAGGCAATCTTCGGCGGAGCGAACGAGGTGATGAAGGAACTCATCGGACGCGATATCGCCAAGCGCAACCGCAAGAGGTGATAACGCCCGCGGCTACTCTCCCGCGACTTCGAGAACGACCTTGCCCATCACGGAACGGCCGTCGAGTTCCCTGATCGCCGAGGAGGCCTCGGCGAGCGGGTAGTTCGCGTGGATGCGCGGGTTGAGGTCACCTGCGGCAACGTGCCCGAGGACGGCGTCCCACTGCTCGTGGATGAAGTTCGGGTGACCCCAGGCCGCCGCGCCCCAAGCGACGCCGTCGACAGAGATGTTCTTCAGCAACAGGCGATTGACCTTGATCGAGGGGATTTCACCGGCAGTGAAGCCGAGAACGAGAAGCCGACCGAACGGAGCGAGCACTCGTGTCGAATCGGTGAATCGGTCGCCGCCGACGGGGTCGAAGACGAAATCGACGCCGCCCGGACAGATCTCCTTCGCCGCGTCCTTGAAGCCGTCGGCGAGGACGACATGCGTAGCGCCGATCTCGCGAACCGCTTCAGCCTTCGCCTGGGTCGAGACGACGGCGATGACTTCGAGGCCCATCGCCAGACCCAGCTGCACTGCGGCCGAACCGAGACCGCCTGCGGCTCCGTGGACGAGGAGGCTCTGGCCAGGCTGGGCATTCGCGCGCACCCGCAGTGCGAAGTCAGCGGTGAGCACGTTCATCGGCATGCCTGCGGCATCGGCCAAGGAAACCGAATCCGGGACCTTCACGGTGGCCTCGTCACCGGCGACGAGGTATTCGGCGAAGGTACCCTTTCCGGTGATCGCAGCAACGCGGTCCCCGACGGAGTAGCGGGAGTCCGGACCCACCTCGGCGACGACGCCCGAGGCCTCGGAACCCAGAGTGAAGGGCAGGTCGTGCTTGATCTGGTACATTCCGCGAGTCTGCAGGACTTCGGGGAACGTCACGCCGGCATATGCGACCTTGATGAGCACCTGGCCCGGCCCCGGCGACGGGCGCTCCACATCGAGATGCTCCACATCATCGGGGCCGGTCAGAGCGGTGACGCGAATGGCTTTCATTGTTTCCTCGCTATCGTTGTGACGCACACGGAACACTCGAGCTCCGGTGTCGGCGGTCTTCTCACCTCTATCACACCGAGCGGCTATGACCGTGATCACTTTCACGGCTTGACTCCCCCGCTCGGGATGAATACTGTGAACTCTACTGAACGACTGTTCACTCGGGAAGGTCAAGGATGACACAATCACCGGCAGGGTTCGATGCGGACAGCATCGGCAGATGGATCGAGCGGAGATTCGGGATCAGCGATTTCGACGTCGAAGTGATGTCGGTCGGTCGGTCGAATCTGACGTTCACCATCCTCGTCGACGGCAACCCACGCTGGGTCCTGCGCCGCCCTCCCCTGGGCCACGAGGGCGGCAGCGCTCACAATGTCGCCCGTGAGGGCCGGATCATGGCAGCGCTCAATGACAGTGACGTTCCGGTGCCGACCGTCCTCGACATCGTCGACGACCCCGAGGTCCTCGACGTGCCCTTCGTGTTCATGGACCACTGCCCGGGATTCCCGATCAACACTCCCACCGAGTGGGAGTCCATCCCACCTGAGAACCGCCGCGACTGTGCATTCGGCATGGTCGACGCGCTGGCGGCGATCCATTCCGTCGACGTCGATGCTGTCGGATTGTCCGATCTGCGTCGACCCGGCGGACTCATCGACCGGCAGCTGCGTCGTTGGATCGGGCAGGTCGAGAAGATCGCGATGCGCGAGACTCCGACAATCCACGAAGTCCACGATGTCCTCCGCGAGGCCATGCCCGACCCTGCGGGCTCGCCCGTGGGAATCGCACACGGGGACTTCAAACCGAACAATATGATCTTCGCGCCGTCGGGGTCGGTCAACGCCGTCGTCGACTGGGAGCTGACAGCCATCGGCGAGGTGCTCACCGACCTCGGCTATTTCGTCGCCATGCTCACGGTGCCCGAACAGTACACCAGCATCTGGGTGCCCCGAGCCGACGACGGTTTCCCCACCACAGACGAACTCATCGACCGCTATCAGGAAGTCAGCGGGCACGAAGTCCACGATGTCAGCTACTACTCGGCGTTCGCGATGTGGAAACTGGCCTGCATCCGTGAAGGCGTCTACACACGACTGGCGACAGGCAAGATGGGCGACCTCGATCTCGACCCGGAAGAGGCCGGAGCCGGGGTCGAAGACCTCGCTCGCCAAGCCCTCGACCTGTTGGAGAGATCATGACCTCATCCCTGGTCGGCAAGCGTGCGGTCGTCACCGGGGCCGCCGGTGGAATCGGCGCCGCTTTGGCCGCCGAGCTCATCGAACGCGGTGCGTCAGTCGTTCTCGCGGACCTCTCCCCCACGGTCGGCGACACCGCCGCCGTACTCGGCACCTCGGCATTCGCGTGGACAGGCGACGTGTCATCGGTCGAAGGAATCGGTGCGCTCATCGAATCTGCCGACGACAGCCTCGGCGGGATCGATCTGTACTTCGCCAATGCCGGAATCATCGGTCCGGCGATGCTCGGAGATTCCGACGCCGACTGGGACGCGATCATCGACGTCAACATGCGGGCCCATGTCCGCGCCGCGCAGGCACTCGTCCCCCGTTGGCAAGAGGCCGGTTCCGGGTATTTCGTCGCCACCGCCTCGGCGGCAGGGCTGCTCACGCAGATCGGCTCGGCCGCATATTCGGTGACGAAGCATGCGTCAGTCGGATTCGCGGAATGGTTGGCTATGACCTATCGCGACGACGGAATCCGCGCCTCGGTGGTCTGCCCGATGGGAGTGAACACGAATCTGCTCGACGACGCCGGATCCGCCGGCGGCGCCGCCCAGAAGGCCGTGACCTCAGCCGGAACCGTCCTGGAACCCGCCGAGGTGGCCGCCATCGTCCTCGACGCCGTCGAGAACGAGCAGTTCCTCATCCTGCCGCACCCCGAAGTCCTCGAGATGTACCGGATGAAAGGCAGTGACTACGACCGCTGGCTGCGCGGAATGTCCCGATACCAAGCCCGACTCAGCGAACAGTGACACCGAGCCCACCACCGAGTGAGACTCACCCAAGACCAGACCTCACAGCAGTGTGAGACCCACCGAGAAGCAAGGAGCCCACGTGTTGGAAATCAGCGAACGCGGACGCGAGTATCAGGAGCGTCTGAACGCCTTCATGGACGAATTCGTCTACCCGGCCGAGCCGGTCTACGCCGAGCAGATGGCCGCGGCGGCCAGCCCCCACACACAGCCGCAGATCCTCGAAGACCTCAAAGCCGAAGCGAAGAAGCAGGGCCTGTGGAACCTCTTCCACCCGCACCCGGAATGGGGACCCGGGCTGACGAACCTCGAATACGCTCCATTGGCCGAGATCACCGGGCGCAGCCTGGAGATCGCCCCCGAAGCGATCAACTGCAATGCACCGGACACCGGCAATATGGAGGTCTTCACGGTCTTCGGCACGGATGAGCACAAGGAGAAGTACCTGGGGCCCCTGCTCGAGGGTGAGATCGCTTCGGCCTTCGCCATGACCGAGCCGGCCGTGGCCAGCTCCGATGCGACGAACGTCGAGATGAGCATGGAGCGCACCGACGACGGATTCGTGCTCAACGGCCGCAAGTGGTTTGCGTCGAACGCGATGCACCCGAACTGCCGGGTGCTCATCGTCATGGGCAAGACCGATCCCACCGCCGAGGTGCACCGTCAGCAGTCGATGCTCGTCGTGCCGATCGATGCCGCCGGAGTCACCGTGGTGCGCAACCTGCCCGTATACGGCTACGCCGACCGGGAGGGCCATGCCGAGATCATCTTCGAGAACGTGCTCGTGCCGTTCAAGGACATTCTCAAGGGCGAGGGCGAAGGCTTCGCCATCAGTCAGGCGCGCCTGGGTCCGGGCCGGATCCACCACTGCATGCGTGCCATCGGAGCCGCCGAGCGGGCGCTCGAACTCATGGTCAAGCGCGCAGAATCTCGCGTGACTTTCGGTGAGAAGCTGTCGAACCGGGCGAACATCCAAGACTGGATCGCCGAGTCCCGGATCGAGATCGATCAGGCTCGGCTGCTGACCCTGCACGCCGCGGACATGATGGACAAGTACGGCAACAAGGTGGCGAAGAACGAGATCGCTGAGATCAAGGTCGTCGCACCGACGATGGCGCTGAAGGTCATCGATCGGGCGGTTCAGGTCCACGGCGGCGGCGGAGTCACCGAGGACTTCCCACTGGCCCGGATGTGGGCGCATATGCGCACCCTGCGTCTGGCCGATGGACCGGATGAAGTGCACAAGCGCTCCATCGCCCGCAATGAGATCAGGAAATACCGCGGCTGAGGTCGGCTCTTCCTCGATACAGTGAGACCCCACCGGGCCCGCAGCAGTGTGCACGGGCCCGGCACCGCCTGCGAAAGGATGTTCAATGACGAACAATTGGTTTGAGGATCGCCCATGGATCACCACTTTGGGCGATCTCGCTCAGGAGCCCTATGTGCTGCCGGATTCCACGCCCTTGGCCGACCTGGCTGCAACAGTCGACGCCCGTGGCGACGAGGAAGGCATCAACTACTACGGATTCACCCTGACCTGGGCGGAGTTCGACCGGTGGTCGACAGCTTTCGCTGCCTTCCTCTCGGCCCACGGGATCAAGCCCGGCGACCGTGTCGGCATCTATGATCAAAACACCCCCGCGTTCGTGATCTCCACCTATGGGGTCTGGAAAGCCGGAGGCACCGTCGTCCCCCTCAACCCCATGTACCGCGGCGAGCTCGAGCACATCTTCGCCGACTCCGAGGTCAAGGGACTCATCGTCTCTCAGGCTGCCTATCTCGACCGGGTCAAGGACTATACCTCGGACCTGCCGCTGGTTGTGCTCAGTGATGACCGGAGCTTCCAGACGGATGGCCCTGATGCGATCTATGCGATGTTCGACAAGCTGCCGCGCTTCGAGGACCTGCCGCCGGCCGAAGGACGTTTTGCGTTCGCAGAGGCGGTGGAGGACAACCTCGATACCGACTTCACCCCGTACTCCCCTGCTCCGTCGGACCTCGGTCTCATCGCCTACACGTCCGGCACCTCGGGACGGTCGAAGGGAGCGGCAGCGACTCATGCGAATATCTCGAGCAACTCGCGCTACTGCCTGCGCAACCCGATCCTGGGTCCCGGCGACGGCTACGTCTCACTGGCTCCCCTGTTCCACATCACCGGATTCATCTGCCAGTTCCTTGCGGCCGTGGCCGGTGGTGCCCGGCTCATCCTGAACTATCGTTTCGAACCCGGTTCGCTCATCGCTCTATGTGATCGGCAGAAGCCTGCGTACATGGCCGGCCCGGCCACGATATATACGGCGATGATGGCGCACCCCGACTTCAGCGCCGAGAAGTTCGCATCCTTCAAATCCCTCATGTCCGGCGGTGCACCGCTTCCCGAAGGACTGGTCAACAAATTCGAAGAGCGTGCCGATATCTATGTCGGTCAGGGCTACGGCCTGTCGGAGACCTGCGCCCAGGTCGCCACCGTGCCGCATGGATTCCAAGCCCCGGTCGACCCGGACAGCGGGAACCTCGCCTGCGGTCTGCCGCAGCCTGATGTGATGATCCGCATCCTCGATGACCACGGTCAGCCCATGGGCCCCGGGGAGGTCGGAGAGGTTGCGATCTCCGGACCGCAGGTGGTCTCCAGTTACCTCAACAACCCGCAGGCCACCGCGGAGCAGATCCCCAACGGCGAGCTGCACACCGGCGATGTCGGGTTCATGAATGAAGACGGGTGGCTGTTCATCGTCGACCGGAAGAAGGACATGATCAATGCCTCCGGCTTCAAGGTCTGGCCGCGGGAAGTCGAGGATGTACTCTACATGCACCCGGCCATCCAGGAGGCAGCTGTCGTGGGCATCCCCGATGACTACCGCGGCGAGGATGTGTCGGCCTTCGTCACCCTGCAGCCCGGCGCCGAGGCGACCGCTGAGGAGATCATGTCATTCTGCCGGCAGAAGCTCGCTTCCTATAAGGCTCCGCACCAGGTGACGTTCATCGATCAGCTGCCGAAGACGAGTTCCGGTAAGATCCTGCGACGGACCATCCGCGCCGATGCCGTCGAAGCCGCCCGGGCGGCCAAGGCAGCAGCGGGCACTGCCGACTGAGGCTGAGGCCAGGGCGGTCTTGCGCGAATCCGGCTTCCGCGGCGTCGGTGTCGTTCAGGGGACGCGGGATGCCGGATACTTGTCTGCCTCGCTGATAATCTCCGGAGTCTGTTCGTCGTCCTCGACAATGCCTGCCATCTCCCATCGGCCGTGGACCGGGCAATATTGGAAGCGATACGCACCGAAGCGGATGGATTTGAATGACATCAGCGGAATCCAGCGAGTGCGGTAGTACCCGCCGCCGGAGCAGCGGACGATGACTTCATCGGCATAGGTCTTCTCGCTCATGACCCCCAGGTTAACGCAAGGCCCCTTAACGACGTCGAGACTGGACGCCGAGATTCAGCCCAGGCTGACGGTTTCGGCGCCGCCGATGGAGGCGAAGCGGTCGGGCTGACAGGTGAGCAGAATGACCTGAGCCGTGCGGCCGACATTGCCGAGGATGACGTTGAGGGCGGCCAGGCGCTGCTCATCGGAGAAGCCGAAGGCATCGTCGAGGATGACCGGTGCTCCGGCTTCCGCATCGACGAGGGTGGCAACGGCGAGTCGGCCGATGAGCGCCAACTGTTCCTTCGTCCCGCCCGAAAGCGCGTCGAAGGCCACGGTGCGTCCGTCGAGCGTGCGGGAGACGATTTCGAGGTTCTCGGAGATCTCCACCGACAGTCCCTGACCGAAGATCACCCGACCCAGCTTCTCGATCGCCTCCTTGAACGGGGCGACGTACCTCCGCTGAGCCTCTTCCTTGTGTGCGAGCACGGTGTCGCGCAATAGTCGGATCGCATTTGCCTGCCGCTGCATGCGAGCCTGCTTCGACCGAATGGACTCCACGTTCTGCTCTGCAGCTTTGAGCTTGTCGTAGATGCCCTCGGCCGCACGGTCATCGATGAGAGCCGCGAGCTGATCGACCTCCTGCCGGTCCTTCTCCTGCTGCTTCTGTTTGCTGTCGACGAGCTGGAGAGCGTTCTGCAGTCGCATCTCAAGAGTCTCGGGGTCGGCGGCCTCGTATGCGGAGCGTGCGGCAGCGGCTTCGTCCTCAGCCTGTGTCAGTGTCGCCGTGGCAGCGGTCAGTGCTTCGTCGAGGGACTCATCGGAGTTCGCTTCCCTGTCCATGCTCAGGCGGGTGCTGAGGTTCTGCAGCGTCGTCGCCGCCTGTTCGCGCGTCGACTGTGCACGCACGGCAGCCACACGTGCCTCATCCCGGTCGGTGCGAATGCGTTCGAGCGCGGTCCTAGCCGTCTCGACCTGCGCGGTCGCATCGTCGACGGCTGCTGACGTCGATTCGACCAGTGCTTCGAGGTCGTCGATCGATGCGGCGGTTCCGCTCGTATCAGCGGGGTCCCCCGCCACGTGTTCGGCTCGGGTGAGCGCGGCATCGAGTCCGTCGCGGTCGTCGTCGCCGATGAGCACCCGCAGAGTCGATGAGGCTTCGGCCAGCACGGACTCGGCATCGGTGCGCACCTCGCTGCGTTCGCGTGCCTGTTCTAGGGAGGTCACGCCGAGCCGGTCGAGTTCCGCGTCGAGAAGGGTCTGCGCGGAGTCGACGGCTCGGTCGAGTTCGGCTGGTGACTGTCCCGGTCGCACGGTGATGTCGACGACGGAGTCGATGAGGATCTGCAGGTCCGAGGTGACGGCGAATTCCTCGGCGGACCCCTTGGGCACATCGGTTCCGTCGATGCTCACGGCGGTATCGCCGAGGCGGCGGGCGACGATCTGTGCGGCGGCCGCGGTCTTCGCGTTCTGCGCAATGCGCAGCTCGGTGAACAGTCCTCCGAGTTTCTCCACGTCTTTCGCGGTCACGGTGATCGACCCGATCGTCGCTTTCGCCTCAGCTGCTCTGCGTTCCTGGTCGCGGATGTCGGCCAGCCTCTTCCGCAGAGTGTCGACCTCTCTGCGTGCGCGGGCCCGAGCGAGATCGGCGGCTGCGGTCTTCGCTTCAACCTGAGCGGTGAGGAGTGCGGCCTGTTTGGCCTCGAGGCCCTTCTGCGCCTCGGCGAGAGACGAGTCCTCTTCCTGCTGTGCGGTCGTGACCGTCTTGAGTGCATCGTCGGCAGTCTTCACCGACTCTTCGGCCGCAGTGACCTCGGTGATGAGTGCCTGACGTCGGTCTCGCGCCTCCTCGGCACGCTGACGTTCTCTCTGTGCGACGCCCGCGCGTTCGAGAGCTCGATCGAGTTCGGTCTTGAGCCCGGACACGGACTGCACAGCCTGTTCAGCCTCTTCGCGTTCGGTCACGGCCGATGCCAGCTGATTACGCCCATTCGTCAGCCGCTCGGCTGCTCGAGCATGCCGGTCGACGAGCCCGTCCATATCGGCGCTGCGAGCCTTCAGTTCACGATGCTGCTCTTCGGCGCCGGGGAGTTCTTCGGTGAGCCTTCGCAGCTCACCCGTCTCCTTGCCCTTTGCCGTGAAGAACCTCAGGTATTCGGTTTCGACTCTGTCGAGGAAGGCATCGTGGTCAGCCGGTTCCTCCCCGGCCTCGCCCAGAGCACCGTGCAGTGCCTTGATCTCGGCCAGGGAAGCCTGGTCGAGGCTCCGGCCCTGAGCGACGTCGAGAGCGTCGAGCAGGTCGACATCGACGGTTTCGTCGAGGATCGCCAAGAACCGCTCATGTGCTTCGCTGCCGCTGAGCTGTTGGGGGACGGGGTTGAGAATGCTCAGCTCGGTGAAGGGCTGTTTGATCCAGCGTTTGCTGTATCGGAGTTCGTAGTCCCCGGTGCTCAGGTGCAGTTCGACCTGCGGACCGACGTCGGAACCGACCGGTTGGGTGTCTTTGACGCTGGCCTTGCGGGAGCTGTCCTTGTCCTCGCGCAGCTGCGTGATGGCCTGATGGATCGAGGACTTCCCGACCTCGTTCGGGCCTTCGACGATCGTCACCCCGGAGCTGAAGTCGACGGTGGCGTCGCTGATGGCGCGGTAGTCGATGAGGCGGATGGAATGGAGTCTCATGAGCCGCTCCTGGCGAATCGGTAGAGCAGACCGAGTGCGTCTTGGGCCGTGACTGCTGAGTCGTCGTCTGCGGTGGCACGTGCGGAGAGTTCGTCAAGAGTCTCCTGCAGGTATCCGCTCAGTCCGAGATCGGCGAAGTCGTCGTCCGCAGCGACGACGGCCAGGTCCATGTGACGCTCCCAGAGTGAGACGAGCGCGAACAGGTCGGAGAAGTGGTCGAGCTGTTCGTCGAGTCGGGCCTTCGCCGCCGTCGGCAGAGTGCCGCGCAGGATCAGCCACACCGCCGTGCGGTCCTTGTCGGGAACGGCATTCATCCGCTCTTCGAAATCGGCGACATCCTCGGCGGAGTTGAGGTCGGCTTCGATGACGGTGAATGCCCATGTGCCGACGTGGACCTTCTCGACCTCGGCCCGGTGGGTGTCGGCATCGATGTCGACGAGGAGCACGTTGCCCGGATCGGTCTCCCGCCGAGAGGTCACTTCCGGTGCTCCCGGATACCAGATGCGGTCGGCGACCTCGAAGGTCGCGTGCCGGTCGCCGAGCGCGACGAACTGGGCCCGGTCGTCGCGCAGCAGTGCCTGCAGATGGTCGGTGTCGATGGTGGCCAGCGATTCCCGATCCGGGTCGAGGACGCTCACGGCTCCGTGGCCGGCGATGATCCGGATATCACCGGCAGCCACCTCGGCGAGGTCTTTCGTCGCTGCGGCGACGAGATCCCCTTGAGGATGTTTGGAAGACCAGGGGGCGCCGATGATCTCGACCCCGGAAACGACGGTGAACGGGTCGCTGCCGCGCAGGACATGCACATGCGAGGGCACCCGTGAGGAGAAGGCCGGGGAGTCATAGATCGATGCGGCGTCCAAGGGGTCATGGTTGCCGGGAAGCAGCACGACCGGCACGGTGAAAGCGTTGAGGACTTCGAAAGTCCGGGCGATGATCGCGCGGTCGAGCTGGTTGGTTTCGAACACGTCCCCGCAGACGAGGACGAACTCCGCGCCTGTCTCGGCGGCGAGCGCTCCGATGCGGGCAACGGCGTCGAGGCGGGCGCGATGGTACCTGGGCCGGGCCTCGTCGCTGAGGTAGTGCGCGGTCATACCGAGCTGCCAGTCCCCCGTGGCGATGAATCTCATCTGCTCCTCCTCAATCGGTCCCATCCTACGGTCGCAGGCCCACACTATCGGCAGGCACTGACGCGGGTGTTCTGCACCACACAGATACCCTCAAACGCTGACTTAGGTTAGGCTAAACATTTGTGAATGCGATTGCACTGACTGCCACCGGCCTCAATCTGGGCTACGACCGCGCCGAGGTCGTCCATGACGTGAGCCTGACGATCGTCCCCGGACGGGTCACCGCCCTGCTCGGACCCAATGGGTCGGGCAAGTCCACCGTCCTGCGCTCATTGGCCCGGCTGCATCCGATCACCTCGGGCGACGTCGTCATCACCGAGGCTGACGCAGACACTCCATCAAGCACTCTGACGGCCAGAGAGTTCGCCCGGTTCGTCACCCTGCTGTCCCAGTCGCGCCCACACCCGTCGGGCCTCAGCGTCCGTGAGATCGTCACCTTCGGCCGCCACCCGCATCGTAAGCGCTTCGCCGGGCTCACCGACGTCGATCGCGCTGCCGTCGATCGCGCACTCTCCCTCACCGGCACCATGGTGATGGCCGACCGTCCGGTCGACCAGCTCTCCGGCGGCGAACTCCAACGCGTCTGGTTGGCGACCTGTCTGGCCCAGGACACCGGAGTCCTCCTGCTCGACGAACCGACGAACCATCTCGACCTGCGCTACCAGGCGGAGATCCTCGACCTCATGCGCGAACTCGCCGACGACCACTCCATCGCCGTCGGCGTCGTCCTCCATGACCTCGAACATGCCGCCACCGTCGCCGATCACGTGGTCCTGCTCGAACAGGGGCGCATCCGCTCGGTCGGCACCTGCGAAGACGTCTTCACCGCCGAGACGCTGAGCGAGGTCTACGGGCTGCCCATCTCGACCCGGATCGATGCCGACACCGGCCTGGTCCGGGTCGAAGCCCTCCACCGACGGACTCGTCGCCCGGCCGCAGCGCTCTAAGCGCACCACCCCACCTTCTGACAGTCACACCCAGAAATCGCACCACCTCATCTCCGATCGTCGATCGGTTCACAGAAAGAACACCATGACCAGAACACCTCTGTCGCGCACCTCGTTCGCCGCCTTCGCCTCGGCAACGGCGGTCTGCGCACTGGCCCTGACCGGGTGCGGCACTACCGATACCGACGCACCTGCTGATGCGAAGGGACAGACCTCCGCATCGTGTGCGGACGACTCGAGCACCACCTCGGCGGATCCGGTCACCGTCACCGACGACACCGGCCACGAGATCGAACTGGACAAGCCGGCGGCGAAGGTCGTATCCCTCGAATGGCAGTACACCGAGGATCTTCTCTCCCTCTGCGTCGATCCCGCCGCCGTCGCCGATGCGAAGGGCTTCACCACCTGGGACACGGCAGAGAAGCTGCCCGACTCCACCACCGACGTCGGCACTCGCCAGGAACCCAACGTCGAATCGATCCTGTCGGCCGATCCGGATCTCGTCATCATCGAAACGACGAATCGCAAGGACAAGATCGTCAGTCAGCTCGAGAAGCAGGGAATCCCCGTGATGGCGATGGCCGGCGCCGACGGCAAGGACCCCGTCAAGTACATGAAGGACACGTTCACCACCGTCGCCGAGGCGACCGGTCGCACCGAGCGCGCCGACACCGTCCTCGGCGATTTCGATGCGAAGCTCGAAGAATCGAAGAAGGCCATCGCCGAGGCGGACCCGGCCACCACCGAATTCGTCTACTTCGACGGCTGGGTCAACGGTTCGAACGTGGCGCTGCGTCCCTTCGGCCAGGGTTCGCTCATCGGCGAACTCGGCGAGGAGCTGGGCCTGAAGAACGCGTGGACCGGTGACGTCGACCCCGCGTACGGCCTCGGACAGACCGATATCGAAGGCATCTCGAAGGTCGGTGAGGCGAACTTCTTCTACACCGGGACCGAGGACCCTGAGACCGAGGACTATGTGGAGCTGCTGAAGAAGAACGACATCTGGGCGAACATCCCCGCAGTGAAGGACGACCGCACCACGGCCTTCCCGGCAGGCATTTGGACCTTCGGCGGACCCAAGTCGTCCGAGCAGGCCCTCGACGCCTACGTCGACGCACTGACCAAGTAGACCGTGGCCTCTCCCCTGACCCGCCCGAACACCTCCCAGCGGACGGCTGCGGCACCGGAATCGACCATGGTTCCGGTCCGCGGCCGCGGAGTCGTCGGTGCCCTGTCGACCGCCTCCGCTCTGCTCGGTCTCGTTGCCGTCCTCGTCATCGCTTCAGCCTGGCATATCACGCAGGGCACCTCGGGCATCGGCATCAGGGAACTGTTCACGACCGTGACCGGCACGCTCTCCCCCGCCGAGGATGGCCCCAGTGCCCGTGACATCCTCGTCGGGTCCCGGCTGCCGCGCGTGGGGGCGGGCATCCTCGTCGGCCTCGCCTTGGGTGTGGCCGGTGCCCTGTTCCAATCACTGGCGCGCAACCCCTTGGCGTCGCCGGACACGCTGGCGGTCACCGGCGGCGCGTACTTCGCCGTCACCGTGGTCACTGCCTTCGGCATTGCGATTCCGATCTGGGCCTCGGGAGGGGTCGCCTTCCTCGGCGGCCTGCTTGCCGCAGCCCTGGTCCTCGGCCTGGCCGGAGGCGCAGGAGCCTCGACGACTCGGCTCGTGCTGGCGGGCACGGCCACGGCGATGGCGCTGCAGGCGGCGACGTCGACCCTGCTCATCCTCTTCGCCGAAGAGACGACGAGTCTCTTCTCCTGGGGTTCGGGCACTCTCAATCAGCTCGACGGGACCGCGGCCCTGCGCAGCATTCCCGTCATCGCTGTCATCGCCGGCGGTGCGATCCTGCTGTCGAGGCGTCTGGACCTGCTCGGTCTCGGCGACGACGCCGCCTCGGTGCTCGGGGTTCCGGTCAGGTCGACGCGGGCCATCGGGATCCTCCTCGCCGTCATGCTCACCGCCACTGCGGTGACCCTGGCCGGTCCGATCGGCTTCGTCGGTCTCTGCGCCCCGGTCATCGCCCGGCTCCTCGCCCGCGTCGTTCCGAGCCTCGGCCGTCATGCCGTGCTCTTTCCGACCGCCGGTCTCATCGGTGCGATCATCGTCATCGTCGCCGATGCCCTGCTGCGCGCGATCGTCGGCGCCACCGAGGCGATCACCCTCCCGTCGGGAGTGACGACGACTGTGCTCGGGGCGATCGTGCTCGTTCTTCTGGCGCGATCGATGCGCACGGCATCACCGGCCGCGGCCACCTCGGCGGCGAACTCGGCTGTGGTAGGTCCGCGACGGGCCGGCTTCGTCATCGGCGTCGGCGTCGTGGTCCTCATCCTCGTCGCCGTGATCGGTCTGCTCACCGGGGAACGGTTCTACCTCCTCGGCGATGTGCTGCTGTGGTTCCAAGACCGGGCGGCACCCGTCATCGACTTCGCCTTCGACTCACGAGCGCCCAGGGTCACCGCTGCCCTGGCCGCCGGTGCCGCGCTGGGACTCTCCGGCACCCTTGTCCAGGCCAGTGCAGGCAACCCCCTGGCCGAACCCGGCCTGCTCGGCATCACGGGTGGAGCCGGGCTGGGTGCCGTCATCGTCGTCACCCTCATCCCCGGCGCCGGGGTCGGTCTCGTCTCCGGGGTCGGCATCGTGGGGGCCCTGGTCGCCTTCGCCATCGTCTACGGGCTCTCGTGGCGGGGTGGGATGAATACCGATCGTCTCGTCCTCATCGGCATCGGTCTGTGGTTCGGGTTCACCGCGCTGACCACACTGTTCCTCGTCCGCGCGAATCCCTGGGACACGCCTGCCCTCTTCACGTGGCTGTCCGGATCGACGTACGGAAGGGCGTGGGCGGATATCGCACCGGTCGCCCTCGCCCTGCTCGTCGCCGTACCGCTGGCGTTCGTGTGGACGCGCGAGCTCGACCTGCTCGCCCTTGATGATGACACCCCACGGCTGGTCGGGGTTCCGCGTGAACCGGTGCGCCTGGCGGTGCTCATCACGGCGGCCGTACTTGCGGCGGTGAGTGTGTCGGCCGTCGGCGTCGTCGGATTCATCGGTCTCGTCGCCCCGCACGCTGCGCGCGCTCTGGTCGGCGCCCGTCATATCCGGGTCGTGCCCACGGCGATGCTGCTCGGAGCCGTGGGCCTCGCCGTCGCCGACGCCGTGGGGCGCACGGTGATCGCTCCGGCGCAGATACCGGCCGGGCTCATCGTCGCCCTCATCGGCGCCCCGTATTTCGTCTACCTGCTGGCACGCACCCGCGCCTGACATTGCGTGAGAATCGCAAAGTCCCGCGCTGCTCCTCGCCTGCCCGGTTGCTTTGCAATTCGATGTGCACTCTCCAGCCGATCCGAGTAACGATCAGCAGATGAAAGGTCGCCGCCGAGTCACGATGGCATTCGGCGGCGACCTGTGTATCGTTCGGTTGTCAGATGATTCCCGTCGGCACCAGCAGAGCCCACGCAAGAAGCGGGGCGATGAGGACGACGAACCCGGCGTAGATCATGAGGTCGCGCCAGATTGTTTTGGCTTCGCCGCCCTGTGTGTTGGCAATGATGAGCGCACCGTCTGTCGAGAACGGAGAGACATCGACGATCGTCGCCGATACCGCGAGCGCCGACATGACGGCTGTCGCGCTGAGGGCACTCTGCTCGAGCAGAGAGATGGACATCGGAATCAGGGCGGTGAGCAGCGCAGTCGAGGATGCGAAGGCAGAACTCACTCCGATGACGTAGCAGAGGACGATCGCGACGATGAGTGGAGCACCAATTGCCACCGCCATCTTCGAGAGCGAATCGATGACGCCGGCGTGGGTGAGCAGGCTGACGTAGACGATCATGCCCGACACCAGAAGGACGGTCGACCACGAGATTCCTGAGACGAGGTTCTCGGAGCTCTTCAAAGAGGTGAACGCCAGCACGAGTCCGCACGCCAGTCCGAGGAAGCCGATCGGCAGCTCGAATCCGACCGCGCCGACAACCATGACGACGATGAGGCCTATGGTCAGCCACACCTGACGAGTCATCGGCGATGTCGCTGTGCGCACCTCGGTCTCTACTGCGACTGCCGTTCCAGAACCGCTTCCCTGCCGAGGCATCCTACCGTCAGAGTCGGGCCCTTTGCTTCCCACACCGGAGTCTCCATGAGCTCCCCAACTCTCAAGGTTGTCCGGGTCGGGCACTGTACGCAGTCGCCCGAGGGCCTTCATCACGACGACAGTGAGAATAGTGACCAACAAGTTGATGACATAGGCTGCGAGGAAGAGAGCCCCGCCGTTGATCTCGAAGCCATTGGCCTCGGCAATGTCACGAACAATGTTTCCGGACACGGAGATCGGTGAGAACCCACCGGCGTGTGCGCCGTTGATGACCATCGCTCCCATGACTACTCCGCTGTAGCCGGTCGAGGCACAGAAGCCCATGGCTGCCGGTGCCAGCAGAGCAACTGCGGCGGGAGAGAATGTGCCCATCGCTGTCAGCAGCGAGGAGACGACGAAGAAGATCCACGGCACGATATTGATACGACCCCGGACTGCGCGGATAGCCAGATCCACGAGGACCCTGATGGTCCCGTTCTTCTGGGCGATGCTGAAGAAGAAAGTCACGCCGACGATCGTCAGCACGATGCTCGCGGGAAACTCCTCAAGGATCTCCTTGTCATCCATGCCGAAGACGAAGGTGCCGAAGACGAAAGCCCCGACGAGGCCCATGATCCCGATATTGATGGGCCATTTGGTGGCGGCGATGAACATCACCACCAGCACCACGAGCATGAGTATCTGAACTAGGGACATGGGTGTTCCTCCAACTTCATTGTCAGCTGATCTTCCTTGAAAAGATTCAGGTATTCCTAGGGACGGTCGTTCATGAGACCAGGGGCAGATCTATGTCTGCGTGGGCAATCCGCCGCGCCACCCGTCTGACTCCGAGACGAGCGACTTGCCCCGACCCGGTGAGCTGAACTCGACAGACGATGACTCCGACGGGGGTGCCGATTCGGATAGCCACCTCGTCGTCGGCGTCGGTGTGCTGAAGAGCCCGCTTGTCGATGGCGTCATTGACAAGACTTCCTTCCACGAATGAAGCCCGTGCCAGGGCGATCGCCGAAGTGATTCCGATGGCGGGATGCAGATCGAACATCGAAACCATCCGCGCAGAAATGTCGTAGTCTCCGGCGGAGATCCTCTCTCCGGAGATGCTGGTGTAGTCGGACGGCGGCGCGATGAGGCCCACCTTGGGTACGGCGGGGCTCGGCTCCTCGCCTTCGGCGCTCAGTCCCATTGACCTCGATGCGGCCGATCGAATCTCGACGAGCTCATTGAGTCTCAGACGGATCTCCGCGGTCGGCTCGGTCCCGGACAGTCCGAGCTCAGCGGCACTGACGAAGCAAGCCGGAGCACCGGCGTCGATGCAGCTGACGGTGATCGAAGCACCGTCGCAACTCACCTCGGTGGCTGCCTCTCCGGTCGGCAGCAGCTCGCCGGTTGAAGCACCGTCGACGTTTTCGAAGAAGACGTTGACCGGAATGCCCGGCATCGAGCTTCCCGGTATCGTTTCGGAGCCGTTCGATGGAATCTTCTTTCCGGGTGTAGCTACATGAGCGACCACGACGGAACGAGTATTCTCATTCACCATCCTCACCGGAGTGACTTCGCCGCCAGGTCGGACCAATCCGTTCTGAACCGCGTAGAGCGCGACAGCCGAAGCGCAATTGCCGCAGTTCGACGTGAACTCGACCGCCGACCGGCCGATTCCGACCTGCGCGAACAGGTAGCTGACGTCGATGCCTGGGATCGCCGACGGCGAAATGACGGCAGCCTTGGAGGTCGTCGAGGAAGCCCCACCGACTCCGTTGAGCTGACGGTCATCTCCCGACCCGAAGGCCGCAGACAAGGCTTGCGCGATCCCAGCTCTGTCCGCCGGCATCTCGTCATTGGCGAACAACCAGCACTTGGACGTTCCGCCTCTGTACCACTGTCCGTGGAGCTGACTTTCCACTCGCTTCTCCTTGGTCCATCGCCGCTGTCTGCGACGACGAACATCAAGTTTTCACATCGTTTAGTTAAGTTCAATCAACACTTAGTAACCTCTCTATAAGCTACGCTTAAACTATGAGTTCAGCGCCCTACAACGTCGACCGCCTCCTCCTGCTGCTTCTCGTCTTTCGGACAGGCAGCCTCTCCGCCGCCGCCGATGAACTCGCGTTATCGACCTCGGCTGTGTCGCAGCAGATCAGCAAACTGGAACGCGAAGTCGGCCTTCCGCTTGTCGTCCGTCACCCGAAGGGCATGCGCCTGACAGATGCCGGAGTCAAGCTCTCGTCTTATGCGGCGACCATCGACAATGCGCTCACGGCCGCAAGGAACGACATGTCCGCGTTTGCTCAGCTCGACCGAGGCGAAGTTCGGATTGCCACATTTCCGACCTTCGCCGCGTCGGTGATGCCGAAGATCCTTCAGCATTTCCATGAACTGCATCCAGACCTCGATGTGACGGTCAAGAGTTACCGTCTCGACCGCATCCAAGAGGCGCTCGAACGCCGCGAAGTCGATCTCGCGACAGTGTGGGACTACCCCTGGGCGCCGATCGACGACCAGATCCCCGTGACGACGACGCTGCTCAAAGAGCCCACGATGCTGCTTCTGCCATCAACTCACGCCTTGGCACGACGCAGAGTCGTGGAGCTCAAAGAGGTGGCGGACAATCCATGGATCACTCGCTCTTCCCACCCCGTGGCCTCGGTGCTCGGACGGATATGCAGTGATGCCGGGTTCGCGCCGCGCATCGTCTTCGAGGCCAATGACTACCAAGAGCTTCTGGGCATGGTCGCCGCCGGGCTGGGGGTGGCCATCGCCCCTCGCCTTGCAGTCCATTTTCATAGCCCCGACGTGAAGGTCGTCTCCATCAGAGGAAATCCAGCGCCGAGACGAATCGTCCTTTCCCAACTGCCCGAACGAGTGCCATCACCGGCCGTGCTGTCTCTGGTTCGCGCATTCCGCAAGATCGCCAGCGCGAAGGAATGGCGGACCTAGCAGCTCCCTCCGACTCCAGGACCGAGCTTCCTCACAAGCGACGGTCTCAACGATGTACGCACTTTCGCTTCAGCCCTCGATTGCCCACGCGGCCGCGTGCTCGCGGATGAAGTCGCGGAGGCGCTCGACGACGCGGCCGGGCCGGCGCACGGCCGAACACAGCGCGATCTCACGCACGTATTCGGATCCGTCCAGAGCCACCTCGGTGATTCCGTCGACCGGACGCACCGCGGGCGGGATCAATGCCACGCCCATTCCACGGCCGACGAATTCGCGGATCGTCGAGAACTCGGTGACCTCGATCTTCACCTCCGGATCGAATCCGCTGGTCTGACACCAGCGGTCGGTCAGCACCCGGAGGTTGTAACTCGCAGGGGTGGCGATGAATTCCTCGTTCGCCAGCCGATCCAGGGTGATGCTGCGGACGCCTGCCAGCGGGTGCACATCGGGCAGAGCCGCGATGATCGTCTGACGTGCGAGCACCTCGTGGCTGACCTCGGGCGGCGGCGGGATGATGATCGCCAGATCGAGGGTGCCCCGCTGCAGATCAGCGACGAGCTCGGCACCGTGGGCCTGTTTGAGATCGAGGCGGATGCCGGGATGAGCCCGGTTGAAAGCCGCGAGCAGGTCGGGCACCTCACCGGCGCCCATCGTCAGCGGAAATCCGAACCGAATCGTGCCGTGCTCGGGATCGGCCGCCTCGGCGAGATCGGCCAGCGCCGCGTCGATCTCCGTCAGCGGGGCACGCACCGCAGCCACGAGGTCCAGTGCTGCCGTCGTCAGACCGATGGCGCGTCCGCGCGGAACGGTCAATGGCACCCCGAGGTGGCTTTCGAGGGCGCGGATACGTCGGCTCATTGTGGATTGGGGTATTCCGAGGGCGGCGGCGGCCTCGGTCAGATGCCCGTCCTGATCGGCAAGCTCGACGAGTTCCCACAGCGCCGTCAGCGGCGCCGCGCGGGACTCGGATGATCGTTCCATATTCTGATCATACAGTTCCGATCACTCATTGGACGGATGATTCATGGGGGCGCATGGTGAGAATATGACTGCGAACCCCAAGCACACCGACCAGTTGCCCGACGCCGATGTCGTCCTCATCGGCGCGGGCATCATGTCCGCGACTCTCGGTTCGATGCTGACTCTGCTCGATCCCGATCTGCGGATCCTCGTTCTGGAGAAGGCCGAAGACATCGCCGGAGAGAGCAGCGACCCGTGGAACAATGCCGGCACCGGGCATTCGGGGTACTGCGAGCTCAACTACATGCCTGACCCCGCCGATGGCGCGAAACCGGCAGAGATCGCCGGACAGTTCCACCTCACCCGCCAATGGTGGGCCCATCTCGTCCGACTCGGGCTCCTCGACCCAGCGGACTTCATCCGCTCGGCCCCACATATGAACCTCGTCTTCGGGGACACGGACGTCACCTACCTGCGTCGACGCGTCGACACCCTGAAAGCCGACCCGCTGTTCTCCGCAATGGAGTACACAGAGGATCCGGACACCATCGCCCGGTGGGCTCCCCTGACGATGGAGGGACGAGCCGACAGCGACGAGCCCATGGCGGCGGCCCGTCACCCGCGCGGCACCGATGTCGATTTCGGCGCTCTGACGTCGGCGCTGCTGAGCATCGGGTCCACCGAGGTGCGAGCGGGTCACACAGTGACCCGGCTCGAATCGCGCGCACCGGGCTGGACGGTCAGCGGATCGACGCCGGCGGGACCGTTCGCCGTGCACGCGAAGACCGTGTTCGTCGGGGCCGGCGGCTTCGCGCTGCGACTCCTGCAGAAAGCCAGGATCCCCGAAGTCCGCGGCTACGCCGTCCTGCCGGTCGGGGCCGCTTTCTACCGGTGCTCGACTCCGGCGGTCGTCGCCCGCCATGATGCGAAGGTCTACGGTCAGGCCGATGTGGGCGCCCCGCCGATGTCGGTGCCGCATCTGGACCGCAGAGTCGTCGACGGCAAGGAGCATCTGCTGTTCGGCCCCTATGCGACCTTCAGCACGAAGCTGCTCAAGCACGGTCGCCTCTCCGACTTCTTCACGACGGTGCGGCCTGACAACCTGCATGTCATCGCGGCCGCCGGTCTGCAGAACCTCAGCCTCGTGTCGTTCCTCGTCAAGGAGCTCGCTGCCAGCCCGTCCCGGAAGTTCGCGCAGCTGCGGCGCTATCTGCCGCTGGCCCGACGCAATGAGTGGACCCTGGTGCCGGCTGGGCAGAGGGCACAGCTGGTCAAACCGGATCGGCAGAAGATCGGCGTCCTCCAGCAGGGCACCGAACTCGTCGTCTCCGCCGACGGCTCGATCGCGGGTCTGCTCGGGGCCTCCCCCGGAGCATCGACGGCGGTGCCGATCATGGTCGATCTGCTCAAGCAGGCCTTCCCCGCCCAATGGCACGACAGCTGGGGGTCCCAGATCGCCGAGGCGGTCCCCGACCTCGATCGCACCGACTGGACCGCCGAGGCGGTCGCTCGTTCCCACGCCACGACCGATGGAGTGCTCGGCCTGTCCCCGGTCAACTTCGCGTGACCTGCGCGGACTTCCGCTGCGCGTACTCGGCCAGCGGACGGCGAGGCAATCGCCTGTCGACATAAGCCGCAGATCAGAGACCTCATTCCACTGCTTGTGCCGTTGGCGGAAGTGCACAGTGGAAATCCTCCAGCTTTGTGGCAGGTTGAATTGCATGGGAGGGCTTTCGACTCTAATGTGACTCACAACACTTACTGTTAGGGAGATCACACATGAGGCGTCTGACCCGCAATTTCGTCGCAATCTGCTCCACTCTCGCACTGACCGCCGGACTCGCCGCCTGCGGCAGCGGCTCCGACGAAGCCGGCGGCGCCGGCGACACGATCGTGGCCGAGACCGCCTTCAACCTCAAGACGATCGACCCGCATCGACAATTCGAGTTCACCGGTTCGACGATCGACAGCGCCATCTACCAGACGGCGCTCGAATTCGAGGACGGTGACCTCACCAAGCCCACCGATGGCCTCTGCTCATTCGAAATGTCCGAGGACAGCAAGGAGATGACGCTGACCCTCAAAGACGAGGATGCGAAATTCTCCAACGGCGATCCCGTCACCGCCGACGACATCGTCTTCTCCTTCGAACGCCTTCAGGGCATCAAGGGCAACCCCTCGTTCTTCCTCGACGGGGTCAAGGTGAAGAAGGTCGACGACAAGACGGTCACGCTCACCAGCGCAGAGCCCAACCCTGCACTGCCCTACATCCTCCCCAACTCCTCGATCGGCATCGTCAATTCGAAGATGGTCAAGGAGAACGAGGGAACCACAGATGAGAAGGACGGCGCCGAACAGTTCCTCAATGAGAACTCACAGGGCTCGGGACCGTACAAGGTGGAGAAGTACGACGCCGACAGCCAGGTCGTGCTGACCGCGAACGAGCATTACAACGGTCCGGAACCGAAGTACAAGCGAGTGGTCCTGCGCAATGTCTCCGCAGAGACGCAGCTGACCGACATCCAGTCGGGTCAGGCGCAGGTCGCCTACGACCTCAACGCCGATCAGGCGAAGCAGATCGATGAGTCGATGGGCAAGATCTCCAGCCTGCCCTCGACTCGCAGCCTCTACATCTTCAACAACGCCGATGAGAAGATCGGCGGCCCCGCAGCGGACCCGAACTTCCGCAAGGCCGTCATGGCGGCGATCGACTACGACAAACTCATCGACCTCGCAGGGAAGGGATCCCAGCGCATGGCCAGTCTCGTGCCGAACGAGTTCGTCGGTGCCGTCCCGAAGGACGAGGCTCCTGAACGCGACCTCGAGAAGGCGAAGAAGCTGCTGAAGGAGGCTGGCTACGACGGAGAGAAGGTCCCCTTCCACTATTCGAGTGATCAGGCCGTCAATGGAGTCGACCTCGCACAGCTCGCCGAAACCCTGCAGGCGCAGCTGAAGGAGGCCGGCATCAACCTCGATCTCAAACCTGCTCCGAGCTCGACTCAGCTCGACGGCTTCCGCTCTGCCAAACAGCCGATGGGCATCGGAACCTGGGGCGCGGACTTCCCCGATCCGACGAACTACAACGTCTTCATTCCCGGCGGCGACGTTGCCGATCGCGTGAACTGGAGCGAGGACCCGAAGCTGAAGAAGCTTGCGGACGAAGCTGCCAAGGCGAAGGGTGACGCGCGCGATGCCGCCTACGCGAAGCTGTTCAAGGCGACCACCGACACCGCGGTGTGGATCCCGCTCGTCCAGCCGGTCAGCACCGTCGCCGTCGGTTCGAGCATTGAGAAGTTCGTCTCCAACGCCGACATCTCGTTCGACTTCGCAAAGGCAGAGTGAGGATGGCGGAAGCCACCACAGCGCCGCACGATACTGATGTCGCGTCCGCTTCTGGTGAGGCGGACGCGGCGCAGCGAGTCAGACCACCGAAGCTCCACCCACTGCTCCGGTTCATCCTCATTCGGATCGGGATTTCGCTCATTCTGATCTGGGGCGTGACCGTGGTGACGTTCCTGCTCACCAACCTCGTGCCCACCGATCCGGTCGCCGCCATCCTCGGTGACCGGGCCGCGGCAGATCCCGAAATCGTCGCGCAGACACGGGAGAAGCTCGGACTCGACCAACCGCTCCTCGTCCAGTACTTCACGTATCTGGGAAATCTGCTGCAGGGAGATCTGGGTGTCTCCAATCAGACCCGCACACCCGTGCTCGCCTCGATCGGACAGGTCTTCCCCGCATCGATCGAGCTTGGCATCGGAGCGATTCTCATCTCAGTGATCCTCGGACTGCTGCTCGGTCTGCTCAGTGCTCTCAAACAGAACAGTCTCGTCGACCACGCCATCCGCACCCTCAGCCTCATCGGCATCTCGGCACCGACTTTCTGGATCGCCACCGTCGCCTACTTCGTCTTCTTCTTCAGACTTCGAGTCGTCCCCGGCGCCGGTCGGCTCGACCCCTGGATCACCCCACCGCCGAAAGTGACCGGCCTCTACACGCTCGACTCGCTCTTGGCGGGTCAGATGGCGACTTTCGCCAATGCGCTGGGCCACCTCATTCTGCCGTCGTGCGTTCTCGCCCTCTTCACCATCGGCCTGCTCACACGTTTCAGCCGTTCGAGCGTCCTCGACATCATCAGGCTCGACTACGTCACCGCCGCCAAGGCGAAAGGGCTGCCGGCTCGGACAGTGGTCTTCAAATACATCTTCCGCGGCGCGCTGGTCCCGATTATCACCGTCGTCGGTCTGGCCTTCGGCTCCCTGCTCTCCGGAGCTGTGCTGACTGAGACCGTCTTCGCCTGGAACGGACTCGGCCAATATGCCTACCGGGGAGCGACAACGCTCGACCTGCCCGTCATCATGGGCGTCGGCCTCGTCATCGGCATCGTCTATATCCTCGTGAACTTCATCGTCGACCTGATCTACGGCTTCGTGGATCCGAGAGTGAGGGTGAGATGAGCATCGGCACCCCGAAACAGCCCGCCAATGCCCCCATCACCGAGGCGGCCCGCCGCGATCCCGTCGACCCCGGACTCAAAAGGTGGCAGATCCGCTTCCCGAAAGCCCTGCGCACTCCGCTGGGGATCGTGGGCGCTGGAATCCTCGTGCTCTGGCTGATCGCAGCGATCTTCGCACCGCTGCTGGCGCCGTTCGATGCTCTGGCACAGAACTTCCCGAGGCTCTCGGCTCCCAACGGGGAGAATCTGCTCGGTACCGACACACTGGGCCGAGACGTGCTTACCCGCATCCTCGTTGCTGCCCGCACCACCTTGCCCGCCGCGGTGTTCGTCGTCATCTGCTCTGCGCTGCTCGGCTCGGTCCTCGGGGCCATTGCCGGATACTTCGGTCGAGCCGTCGACGAGATCATCATGCGCATCGCCGATCTGGTGTTCGCCTTCCCCACGATCATCCTCGCGATGGTCATCGCAGCCGCCCTCGGTCCGGGCTTGAAGAACGCGATAATCGCGATCCTGCTCGTCTCCTGGCCGTCCTACGCGCGTGTCACCAGATCGCTGGTGATGACAGCGCGGGGCAGTGAGTACGTCATCGCCGGACGCCTGCTCGGATTCAGCGCGGGCAGATCACTGGCCCGCGAAATCGCACCGAACGTCATCTCTCCCGTCGTCGTGCTCGCCACCCTCGATGTCGGTTCGGCGATCCTCACCATGGCAGGACTGTCGTTTCTGTCTCTCGGTGCCGTTCCGCCGACCCCCGATTGGGGCGCAATGATCAGCGAAGGCGTCTCTCAGTTCGCTGCCTGGTGGATCGCCTTCTTCCCCGGCCTCTGCATCCTCACCATCGTCATGGCGTTCAACTTCATCGGCGACAGTCTGCGCGACACCCTCGATCCCCATACCGCCCAGGAAGTCGGTGAGACGACCTCATGAGCACGATCAGCATCAGAGACCTCAACCTGTCGGTCACTGCAGGCAAGAAGACCACTCATATCCTCAAAGACGTCTCGTTCGACCTCGAAGCAGGTCGCATCACCGGTGTCGCAGGTGCGTCTGGATCCGGCAAGACCCAGACCGGTCTGGCCGTCATGGGGCTCTCGCCCGCGGGCGCGGAACTGAGCGGAAGCATCGATTTCGACGGAGTCGAACTGGTGGGAATGCCCGCCAAGCAGCACAACCGCCTGCGCGGAGTGCAGCTGTCGATGGTCTTTCAGGATCCGGCCTCGGCGTTCCATCCCATGCTCACGGTCGGCGACCAGATCACCGACCACCTTCGACACCACCAGAAAGTGTCGAAGAAAGACGCCCTGGCCAAAGCCGTCGAGATCCTCGGCCGAACCAGGGTGCCGCACCCGAAGGAGGCGGTGAAGAAGTACCCGCACCAGTTCTCCGGCGGACAGCTGCAGCGAATCGCTTTCGCCTCGGCGATCATCTGCGATCCGAAGGTGCTCATCGCCGACGAACCGACCACAGCACTCGATGTCACCGTGCAGGCAGGCATCCTTCGGCTGCTGCGTGAACTCTGCGACGATCTCGACCTCGCCGTGCTGCTGGTCACCCACGACTTCGGAGTGCTCTCCTCGGTCGCGGACACCATCGTGGTTATGAAGAACGGCGTCGTCGTCGAAACCGGTGAACGGGAGGCGGTCATCACTGCTCCTCAACACGAATACACGCGTTCGCTCATCGAATCGCTGCCAGGAGCGGAGGTCTCCCCATGACATCGATCGACCAGGCCCCGGCCGCCGCCACCGCTCACTCCCCCGCAGCAGGGGCTCCGCTCC
Source organism: Brevibacterium sediminis (assembly GCF_013623905.1). Classification (GTDB taxonomy): domain Bacteria; phylum Actinomycetota; class Actinomycetes; order Actinomycetales; family Brevibacteriaceae; genus Brevibacterium; species Brevibacterium sediminis. The sequence goes on along the minus strand of NZ_JABKDD010000001.1, from coordinate 79,711 downwards.
TGGAACTCGATTCCGTGGCATGCGAATACAAACTCGACGGCGGCGGCCGCTTCCGAGCCGTTAACGGAGTGTCTCTGCAACTGGGTCGTTCGGAGGTGCTCGGGCTCGTCGGCGAATCCGGCTGCGGCAAATCGACGCTGGCCAAACTCATCTGCGGGTTAGAGAAGCCGGCAGACGGCACCGTCACCTTCGACGGTCATCCGGTCAGAGCGCTCGGGCTGAAGAAGAGAGCGAAGGAACTGCTCGGCATTCAGATGGTCTTCCAGAACCCCTACGCGTCGCTCAATCCGCGCAGGCGGATCCGCGACCAGCTCGACGATGCGCTGGCCCTCAATCCTGACGGCGGTTGGACCGTGGAATCGCTGTTGGACGCCGTCGACCTGCCTGCCGACTCCGCACAGCGCTATTCGCATTCGTTCTCCGGCGGACAGAGGCAGCGCATCGCCATCGCTCGTGCCCTGGCGGCGGGTCCGAAAGTGCTCGTCGGTGATGAACCCATCGCCTCTCTCGATGCGTTCCTCCAAACGCGGATCGCTCGGATGATGCGCGACCTCGCCATCGACTCCGGTGCCTCGATGATCTTCATCAGCCACGATCTCTCAGTCGTTCGCGATATCGCAGACAGGGTCGCAGTGATGGAAGCCGGACGCATCGTCGAAGTCGCCCCGACCGACCAGATCTGGAACGATCCGCAGCACCCGTATACGAAGAAGCTCCTGGCCGCGATTCCCAAGGTCGACGGCAAGGGAATCATCCCCGGCAGCGACTGATCTGCCAAGCAGCCGGCGGTCCCGAGCGACATCGAAAGGACACGAGAGTCATGGTCATCCTGATTCGCGGGGCGGAGATCTGTGCCCCCGAGCCGCTCGGAGTGCGCGACATCCTCGTGGAGGGCTCACGTATCGCCCACCTCGGCCAGGTGGATCGCGACATAGTCGCGCAGTTGCCGGATTCGGCAGTCATCGATGCCGACGGCCTGACTGCTGTGCCCGGTTTCATCGACCCCCATGTGCACATCATCGGAGGCGGAGGCGAAGGCGGATACGCGACCCGCACTCCCGAGATCGACATCGGCGACATCATCCGCGCAGGAGTGACCACTGTCGTCGGCTGCCTCGGCACCGACTCCATCACCCGCTCTCACCGCGGCCTCCTTGCCAAAGCACGAGGGCTCGAGGAAGAGGGCATCACGACATTCGTCTACACCGGCAGCTACCAGCTTCCGGCACGAACTGTCACCGGTTCCGTCGCCGACGACATCGTCCTCATCGACAAAGTGATCGGGGCCGGCGAGATCGCCATCTCCGAAAGGCGGTCGTTCCAACCGACGATCGAAGAACTCGCCGACATCGTCAGCCAATGCCATGTCGGCGGGCTGCTCAGCGGAAAGGCCGGTGTCACTCACTTCCACGTCGGATCGCATTCGACTCGGCTCGCACCCCTGCATCGTCTCCTCGACGATTATCCGATTGCCCCGCCCGCCGTGTATGCCACCCACATCACCCGTGATGACAAGCTCATCGCCGAGGCGGTCGACCTCGCGGCCAAAGGCGCCTTCGTCGACATGACCGCCGGAGCGTCCACCGTCGAAGCGGTGAAGAAGTTCGTTGAATTCGGCGGCCATCTCGACCGACTCACCCTGTCCTCGGACGCCAACGGCAGCCTGCCGAAGTTCGATGCTCACGGACGTCTGACGGAACTCCAGGTGGCAAACCAGACGACCCTGTACGACCAGGTGTGGGCGTGCGCTGATTCCAGCGGCCTGCCCCTGTCGCAGGTTCTTTCGTTCGTCACCGCCAACACTGCAGACGCCCTGAAGCTCCCACGCAAGGGACGAATCCGTCCGGGCGGTGACGCCGATCTGCTGCTCGTCGACGCAGAGCACTCCATCGAGCACGGATTCGCACTGGGCCGGCCGACCATCAGCAGGGGCGAGCTGCTGGTCAGAAGCACATTCGATCAGAGGCCACGCTGAACCCGGTCAGCCTCGCGTGACCCGCGCGGACTTCCGCTGCGCGTACTCGGCAGGGCTGAAACCGGTGACGCGAACGAAATCCGTGCTGAAGTGCGATTGATCGAACCATCCGAAGTGCGCGCCGAGGTCGGCCAGAGTTCCGTCCCACCCGCGGTCGATCACTGCGACCGCGTCGATGATCCGTGCCCTGGCCAAGACCTTCTTCACCCCGACTCCGCAGAAGCTGCTGAATATCCGCTGCAGCGTACGCTCACCGATATCGGCTCTCTCCGAGAGAACCTTCAGGCTCACGACTTCGGGGTCGGACAGGATGTCGAGCACCCGCTTCAGCCGTTCGAACGACGGGGTCATCTGCGGCCGCCAGGACAGCAGCCAGCTTTCCACCGATGCGGCCAATTCGCTGAAGTCGGGCGCCCCGGCACTCTGCGACTGCGCAAACATCTCGGAGAGTCCGAGGTCGGCATCCAACCTCGGAAACCACAGTTCGGCAGGGACGGTCGAATCACGGATGCTCACCGGCTGCTCCTCGGAGAACGCCAGTGTCGCACCCGGCTGAAAGTTCACGCCGAAGACTCCGCCGCGCCCGAAGATTCCCACATCGAAGCGCCGTTTGGTGACCGGACCGGTCACCCATGCTCCAGGCCCGTCCACGTGCGCCCGCCGGCTGTCGCCGAACTCGAAGGTCAGGTGGATGGTCGGTTCGGACAAGGTAGCCGTCTGATAGCTCTCGCCCTCCGGCAGATCCCATTCGACGGCCCAATAGCGTTTGACGAAGGGGCGCAGGCGCTCGGCGACGACACGAACGGACGAATAACGCGCATGCTCGAGCATCTCCCCCGGCTTGAGCACACGTCCGAAGAAGTGCTGCGGCATTGACGCATTTTTCCTAGTGACGTCGTCGTCCATGGCACAAGAATGTCAGACATGATCGAAACACAGAAGACCGACACCGCCGCGACCACCGCCGACAACTCCGCCCCATCACCCGTCGCCACACTGGCGATGGTCACTCTTGACGCCCCGAACGCTGCCGTTCTCGGAGAGTTCTACTCTTCCGTCCTCGGCTGGCCCATCGCCTATTCGGACGAGAACTATGCCATGCTCACCGGTCCCAGCCATGTACTGGGCATCGGCACGATCCCGGACTACCAGAGACCGAGCTGGCCCGACGACGGACACAAGCAGTTCCACCTCGACCTCGCCGCCGACGACATCCATGCGGCAGCCGATCGCTGCGTCGAACTCGGAGCCACCCGGGCCGAACCGCAGCCCGGTGAGACCTGGGTCGTGCTCCTCGATCCCGCCGGTCATCCGTTCTGCATCTCGGACGCGAAGAACTGGGGCTGAGCATCCCCGCAGACCTGACAGCCGAGCCCTCAGCTCCGCCCGACCTTGTCCACCCGCACAATGTAGTGAGACCCATCGAGACCATCGACGAGGATCGTGGCCTCATGCTTCGCATTCCCTCCGGAGACGATCCAGTTGGGTTTGAGCACTCCGCGCAGACCGCCCGCCGGAGCGATCTCGATGCCCATTCCGAGCTTCACCGTCTTGACGACTTTCGCACGCGCCAATGATCGCGCGGTCCGCTCCGCCTCGTCCCGAGTCGGCACCGGTCCCGACTGCTCGCCGATCAGACTCGACCACTCCGATGATCCCGCCGTGGCGCCGCGAGGGGTGAAGTCGGCGATCATACCCCTGCCCGACAAGGCGTTGACGAGCACGTCCATCCGCTGCACCGGCCCGGATGCGCTCCGACGGAAGAGTCCGCGGGTGCGCACGTCGAGGGCGGCCCACCAGAACGGATGATGCACCGCTTGGACCTCGGCGAGCGCGTCAGGGAGTTTGCGCTGGAAGACGGCGAGCGCCTCGGCGGCGGTGACGTGCGGGTCCATCCGCACCGGATCCTCAGTCTGCAGATCCGGGCCGACCGGGCGCCCGGTTCCGATCTCGGCACTCATCTCAGACGTCCTTCGGAACCTGACCGGCCAGGGAATCGTTCTGACCGGTGAGCATGTGTGCTGGGATCGCGCCGATCTTGTCGGTCTCCTTCATCGCCTCGAGGACGTGGGCAGGCACCGGATGCGAGCGCTGAGTGGCCAGGGAGACGAGGATGAGGGCCAGGGTCGAGCACACGATGCCTACTCCCATCGGGTCGACTCCGGTGACGTCGACGAGTCCTGTCAGCTGCCACACGACCGACGACACAGTGCCGGCGATCATCGACCAGATCGCTCCGGGCACGTTCGCCTTCTTCCACCAGGCGGCGGCGATGTAGACGGGGACGAACGCGGCACCGAGCACCGTGGTCGAGAAGATGACCACCTCGGCGACGGCCGGCGGATCATTCACCGCGACGAAGTAGCCGATGATCGCCAGCACGAGAACGGTGAACCGGGAGACCCAGACGGACTGCTGGTCGGACATGTCCTTCTTGAAGAAGCGTTGGAACAGATCTTGGCTGGCGATCGTGCCCGACTGCAGCAGCAGAGCGTCGGCTGTGGACATGATCGCAGCCATGATTCCTGCCATGACGATGCCTACGGCGAAGTTCGGCAGCACAGTGTCTGCGACTTCGAAGACCGCGAGCTCCGGATTGTCCAGAGTCGGCAGCAGGATGAGCGCCATGATGCCGACGATGTAGGGAGCGGGGATGAACAGCAGGTTGAAGCCGGTGGCGTAGAGGCTGGCGCGCCTGGCCACCGAGGGCCGCTTCATCGCCATATGGCTGACGTTGACGTGCGGCCAGCCCATATAGCCGATAGAGAAGACGAGGACGGCGCCGACGATGACTCCCCATTGGACGGATTCGATCCCGTCCGGTCCCCACATGGTCAGCAGGTTCGGGTTGATCTGTCCGACCGTCTCGTTGCCGGCTGTCCACCCGCCCACGGCCTGCAGACATCCGATGAGGATCCACACCATGCCGATGAGCATGATGATCGCCTGCACGAAGTCGGTGTAGGCCACGGCGAGGTAGCCGCCGAGAAAGGTGTAGAAGACGATGACGCCGACGGCGATGAGCAGCGCCCAGGCATACGGAATGCCGGTGACCATCTCGAGTCCGCGCCCGCCGGCGATGAACTGACTCATCACATAGAAGAAGATGCAGAACAGGGCGACCGGCGCGGCGATCGCGCGGATCCACTTCGACGGATATCGATGTTCGAGGTATTCGATCGAGGTGAGCGACCCGAGGATCTGGGAGAGCTTGCGCATCCGCCGGCCCAGGATCGAGAGGTTGAGAACACCGCCGCCGATGTCGCCCATCGCGTACCACAGAGAGAAGTAGCCCTTCGTATACGCCAGCGATCCCGCACCGAGGAACATGTACCCCGACATCGACGACGACTGCAGGCGCAGAGCCGTGACCGCAGCGCCCAGGCTGCGACCGCCGAGCAGATATCCCTCGCTGCCCTTCGAACCTATCTTGAGCGTCCACACGCCGATGCCGGCCATGGCGAGGAAGTAGATGACGAGGAACCAGGTTTCGATGTTCATGCCGCTCCCCCGTTTCCTTTCGCCGAGGCGGCCCCGCCGTCTCGTCCGTCCGCTCCGTTCGCGGTTCTCGCCAGGGCCTGATCCTCAGCCATGTCCTCGGCCTTCCAACCGCGGGAGAGGAAGACGAAGACGAGGGTGTAGATCACCCAGATCGCGGGGATGCCGACGATGATGACGACCGTCGCCGTCGGAAGACCGAACACGTTGACCACCTCGTTGTGATGCGGGAATACAGATGATGTGAATGAGATTACAAGTTATCGCGAGAAGCCTGAGTCTGCAGCGCCAAGTTCGCATGGTGGGAACGCGGGGCACGACTGTCTGACCGACCTGTCGGTTCGATGCGCGTGTCCGTTCCGCAGCGCGGGCTCACTCAACGGTGAACTGGCGCTCGTGGAGTCCCGTCGCGGCACCCGGAATGGCGGGCCGGCGTTCCGAGGTCTGCACGTTTCCGTCCTGGTCGACCGCGCGCACGCTGACCGTGTGCGTGCCGGTGCTCAGTCCCGTGTGCTCGCATCGCCACTGGCGCCAGGTGTCGGCGGTGAGTTCTTCGCTGAGTTCCGCTTCCGCCCAGTCGCCGTTGTCGATGCGCACCTGCACCTTCTCGATGCCTGTGTGCTGCGCCCAGGCCATGCCTGCGGTGACGACCCGGCCGCCGCTCTTGGGCGTGACAGTGGCCCCGGGGCGGGGCACGTCGATGCGCGAGGCCACCAGCACGGGTCCGTGCGTGGCCCAGCCGCGCGTCGTCCAATATGCCTCTTTGTCCGCGAACCGGGTGATTTCGAGATCGGTCACCCATTTCGTTGCCGAGACGTAGCCGTAGAGTCCGGGGACGACCAGGCGTGCCGGGTATCCGTGGTCGCGTGGCAGAGCATGACCGTTCATGGCCACGGCCAGCAGGGCCGCGCGATCGTCGGTGAGCACTTCGAGTGGGGTGGAGGCGGTGAAACCGTCATCGGAGCCCGAGAGCACCATGTCCGCACCGGAGTGCGGTTTCGCCCGTGCCAGCAGGTCCCGGATCGGATAGCCCAGCCATTTCGCATTGCCCACCAGGTCGCCGCCGACCTCGTTCGAGACGCAGGCCAGGGTCACATAGTGCTCCTGGAGCGGGAGGTCGAGGAGTTCGGCCATCGTGATCGTGAACTCGTGCTCGACCATGCCGTGGACGCGCAGCATCCATGTTCCCGCGTCGATCGACGGCGGGAAGAGCGCTGTGTCGATGCGGTAGAAATCCTGGGTCTCCGTGACCAGCGGGGTCAGTCCGGGCACGTCGAGTTCCGCTCCGGTGGGAATCTCCGGCGCCGAGGCGGCCGGTCGCGGGAGGACGAGCTTCGTCACCGTTCCTGCCGCACTGCGGGCCAGTGTGGCCGCGGACTGCCCGGCCGCGACGGCGGCGATGCCGACCGCGCTCAGTCCCGCGGCCAGCCCGAAGAAGGCCCGTCGACCCGGCCTGGCCGGAGTTCGATGCTGCGTGTCGGCTCCGGCGTCCTCGGCGTCGGAGCGAGCCTCAGTGCCTCCACCGGTGCGAGCCGGAACTGTCGCGACGTGAAGGAGGACGAGGAAGGCTGCGGCCCCGGCGGCGATTCCGCCGAGACTCGGCAGGGTGGCCACAAGCCCGGCACCGGAGCTGAAGCCGACGACGGCAGGCAGCAGGCCGAAACCGATGAGCAGGACGAGCGCCAGACCGCGACGGCGAGCGCCGATCCACCCGATGATCGCACCGCACCCCGCCCCTCCTGCCACGATGGTGATGACGAGGGCGAATTTGTCGTGAGTGCCGAAGACCGCGATCGCGGACTTGATGAGCACGGTAGGCATCAGCGGGATGAGTGCCTGGCCGATGAGCAGAGCAGGAGCCGACGCCACGTCCAGGCTGCGGGCGATGAGTTCGGCCGTGCCGAAATAGATGAGTGTCGCAACGACCCCGGCGAGCACAGAGGGCCACGTGCGCTGAGTACTCCCCACCATGCCCTCCTTCTCCCCCATGCTCAGGCCAGGTTTCGACGCAGGCGCACGACCGCCTCGGTGAGGGCGCTGATGCGGTTCTCGCGATCGGGTTCGGGCAGTGTCCGAGCCGAACGCAGTCCGTGTTCGAGGAGCACGACGACCTGATCGGCGAGGGTCTGATCTCCGAGTTCTGGGACCGGCCGGGCCTCGGAGCCGATCCATGAGAACTCGGCCAGGGCCTCACGGATGACTGCACGTCTGCTCGGTGCCGGTGGGGCCGCCTCGTCGAGTTGGGCAGTGGTCAGGGAGATGATCCGGATGCGCAGACGGCGCACCTCGGTCTCGAGTTCCGCCGCTGCCGTGGTCATGGACTCATGATAGTCCTCGTCGATGGGAACAGCGGCGGAACCTCAGACGATGATCAGGTGTCGGCCACCCAGACGGTCATGGTTTCCTGATAGGTGTCCAGGGCTTCCGGGCCGTTGTCGCGGCCCCAGAATCCGGACTGTCGCAGTCCGCCGAACGGAGTGGCTTCGGTGCCTTCGCTGTAGCCGTTGACCGCGAGGGTGCCCACGCGGATCCGGCTCGCCCACCACCGCACTTGGGCGATGTCCTCGCACCACACGCTCGACGCCAGCCCATAGGGTTCGCCGTTGATGAGGTCCACAGCGTCGTCGCGATTGGTGCGTCGCAGCAGCTGGGTCACGGGGCCGAAGATCTCTCCACGGCCGAGTTCGCTGGCATCGGGCACGCCTTCGATGACGGTCGGCGGATACCAGGTGCCGATGTCGGGGACGTCGGCACGGGTGTTGAGGATCCGCGCTCCCTTCTCCACGGCTTCGTCGACCCAGGCGGTGATACGATCGCGGGCGCGAGCATTGATCACCGGGCCGACGTCCGTATCGGCGTCGAACGGATCGCCGACGGTGAGTGCCTCGGTCGCGGTGATGAGTGCGGTGCGGAACTCGGCGAACCTCTCGTCATCGTCGCCGACGTAGATCACCCGAGAGGCGGCGGTGCAGTTCTGGCCGCTGGTGCCGAAGGACGCACCGGCGATGTCGGCGGCGATCGCCTCGAAATCCGTGGCCTGTGCGGAGTCGACGATATAACCGGCCCGTCCGCCGAGTTCGAGGGACACCTTCTTGAGGTTCGACCGGGCCGAGGACTCGAGGAAGGACCTGCCGACGGGTCCCGAACCGGTGAAGGTGAGCACGTCGATGTCGTTGTGCAGACCCATCGCGGCGCCGATCGCTGAGCCGGTGCCGGTGAGGACGTTGAGAATGCCGTCGGGCACCCCCGCCTCGGTGGCGAGCCTGGCGAGGTGGAGGGCGCTGAGCGTCGAATCCTCAGAGGTCTTGACGACCATCGCATTGCCGGCGGCCAGCGCCGGGGCGATCTTCCAGCCGAGCATGGCCACGGGATAGTTCCACGGCAGGATCGCTCCGACGACCCCGCTGGGCACCTTCGTCACCCAGCCCCAACCGTCAGGATTCTGCAGGTAGCGTCCGTCGTCGCGCGAGATGAGGTCGGCGCTCAGTCTGAGGTTCGCGGCGACATCGGGGACGTCTTCCTCGACGCTGCCGAGGGCGACCTTTCCGGCTTCGATGCCGTCGAGGTAGGCGATCTCTGCGGCATCGGCTTCGACGAGGTCGGCGAGGCGACGCAGCACCCGCGCCCGCAGCTTCGCGTCTCCTGCCCAGTCGGCCTCGTTGAAGGCGGTGCGCGCTGTGGCGACGGTGTCATCGAGCTGCTGAACGCTGGCCGCGGACAGGCTTCCGATCACTGTTCCGTCGCTCGGTGAGATGAGACCGATCTCGTCGCCGGTGCCGGTGACGGCGCGGCCGCCGATCCACTGTCCGAAATTGCCGTCGATGATGGCCCGAAGCGCGGTTCGACCGCGGTCGACGAGGGTGCTGTCAGTTGAAGACGTAGGGCTCATGCTGCGTGTTTCCTCTCCAGTTCGGCGATCGCGTCGAGCAGCGACGCCAATGAGTCGGGACCGGCTGTCGGCAGGGGTGGACGCACCGGTCCCTGTTCGTGACCGGTTCGGCCGAGCGCCTGTTTGATGAGTGAGATGAAGGCGGAGTCACCCTCGATGAGTCCGAGGGCATGCCCGAGGCTTCTCCATAGGTCGACGGCGCCGGCCCAATCACCGCTGTCGGCCAGCTCCCACAGTCTCTGGCAGTGATCGGGCAGCAGCCACGCCGAGGCCGCCACCCAGCCGCTGGCGCCCTGGGCGAAGCCCTCGAGGGCGATTCCGTCGGCCCCGACGAAGATCTCGGTATCCTCGCCGAGGCGGTCGCGCAGCTCCCGGATCCGTGTGGCTTCGCCGGAGGTCTCTTTGACGCTCCAGAGTCGGCCGGTGTGCTGGAGCGCGGCGAGGTGGTCCGGGAGCAGGTCGGTGCCGGTGGAGTGGGGATTGTTGTAGACCATGACCGGCAGTTCGGACGCGGTCAGCACCGGGTGCAAGGCGGCGATGACGGCGTCTGGTTCGAGTCCGCCGTAGAAGGGAGGGGTGACCATGACGGCGTCGGCGCCCCAGCCGGCGGCATCCGAGATCTGGGCCGACATCTCTGCCGGGGTGTAGGCCATACAGCCGATGACCACGTGCGCCCGACCGTCGACGGCGGAGACGATGGTCTTGATCTGTGCTTCCCGCTCAGCGGCGCTGAGTGCCAGCGCCTCCCCCGTGGCGCCGAGGCCGAGAAGCCCGGTCACTCCTGAGGCGAGCACCTCCTCGACGCGACTGCCCAGGGCGTCGAGGTTCTGGTCTCCGTCGTCGGAATAGGGGGTCGTCGGAACGGCGAACACACCGCGCATCGGATTCGTCATCGAATCGTCCTCTCAGGCCATGAGGTCTCTGGTCCGCGCTTCATCGATGAAGACGGTCCGCCGACGCTTCTCGTCGGTATCTCAGACGATAGGCAGAAAAGTGATCACAAGCAATGGGCAGCTCGCAACGCACGACGAAGGGCGGACCCCCTTCTCGGGGATCCGCCCTTCGTTCAGCGTTCGGCCGCGACCCACAGTTGTGGAGCGGTCACGTCTCTCAGTCTCTGAAGTAGGAGATGAGGCGCAGGATCTCGACGTAGAGCCAGATGAGGGTGACCATGAGCGAGAACGCGCACATCCAGGAGTACTTCTCCGGGATCTTGTGCTTGACGCCCTCTTCGATCATCTGGAAGTCCATGATCAGTGTCATCGCAGCGAGCACTGTGGCGACGAGGCCGATGACGATGCCCAGCGGAATTCCGAAGATCTCCATGCTGCGGACCCCTCCGGTTCCGAAGGCCAGTCCGAAGACGAGGTTGACGATCGAGAAGATCGCGTAGCCGCCGACGGCGATCACCATGAACTTCATCATCTTCGAGCCGTAGCGCACGCCCTTGAACTTGAAGAGGGCGAGCATGATCGCGAAGACGCTGAGAGTGGCGAGCACGGCCTGGACGACGATGCCGGAGTACATGGACTCGAAGATCGCGGAGATGCCGCCGAGGAACACACCCTCGAACGCGGCATAGCTGATGATCAGGGCCTTGTTCGGTTCCTTCTTGAAGGCGTTGACGAGGCCGAGGACGAGGCCGATGAGCATCGCCGGGAGGGCGAGGACAGGCACGAGCCAGCCGACGACGGCACCGGCGAGGAGGATGGCGAAGAGCACACCGGTCTTCATCATCACATCGTCATAGGTCATCGCACGGTCGGCGACCTGGGGCCCGGCGTTGCGGTTCTCCGCGGCAGGCTGGTTGAAGAGGTTGTTGAGCTCCTGATCGGACATGACCGGCTGGTTGCGTCCAGCCTGGGCGCCCTGGTTGATAGCCCGGTTCATCATGGGGTTACTCACGGTCGAGATCCTTTCGATCTGAGTAGAATATGCGCAGCCGGGAGGCTGCACAGATGATCGTTCACGGTCACAGTCTAACCGGACGGTCTGGACGGGAACTGAGGATTCCCGCCTACAGCGTCCGACGTTGCACGATCGTGATGCTGTGGTGGACAACACCCGATCATGCGCGAGAATTCCCGGATCGGCCCATCGGGTGACCGACTCAGCCCATCTGATAGTGAGTGGCCGCACCCGGTCCCCACGGAATTCCGGTGGCCCACCAGATGAAGAACAGCAGTCCCCACAGGATGAACATGGCGAAGGACAGTGGGATCGTGAATGAGAGCACCGTGCCGATGCCGGCATCCTTCTTGTATCGCTGGATGAAGCCGAGGACGACGACGAAGTACGGGCTCATCGGGGAGATGATGTTCGTCGTCGAGTCACCGATGCGGTAGAGAGCCTGTGTGGTCTCCGGGGAGATCGACAGCAGCATGAACATCGGGACGAGCACCGGTGCCATGAGCGTCCACAGTCCCGAGCCGGAGGTGAGGAACAGTGCACCCACTGCGACGAGCAGCCATCCACCGAGGAGGATGACGAACGGTCCGGTGTTGAGCGCCCCGAAGACCTCGGCACCCTTGATCGCCATGATCTCGCCGAGGTTGGACATCTTGAACAGCGCGAGGAACTGGCTGGCGGCGAAGAACAGGACGATGACCGGTACGAACGGCAGCAGCCCCTTGCCCATCATCTCCGGGATATCGGCGGTGTGCTTGATCGATCCGGTGGCGTAGCCGTAGACGATGCCGACGATGAAGAAGCCGAAGCCGATGATCGCGGCGATTCCGGCCATCAGACCCGAATCGGGACCGAAGCCTCCGGCTTCATCGCGGAGGAATGACCCGGCGGGCCAGGCGAGGGCGAACAGCACCGCCGCGCAGATGACGATGGCGACAACGGCGATGATGATTCCGCGCTTCTCGTTGGCGTCGAGGGCCATCTTGACGTCGAAGTTGTCAGGATCGTCGTCGGTCTCCTCGTCGAGTTCGATCTGGTCGGCTCGCTTGGACAGAACCAGCTCGGTCACCAGGGTCACCGCGGCAGCGACGACGAACATGGAGATGAAGTTGAAGTAGAAGTTCGCGACCGGGCTGACGGAGTAGTCGGCGTCGATGATCTGGGCGGCCGAGGTGGACAGGCCGCCGAGGATCGTGTCGAGCGAGTTGACCATCGGAGCCGCCGAATAGCCTCCCGAGGTCGCGGCATAGGCGACGAGGCAGCCGAGCAGCGGATTGCGGCCGACGGCTTTGAACGCGAGTCCGCCGAGGGGAATCATGATCATGTAGGACGCGTCCGAGGCGATCGATGAGGCGGTTCCGGCCAGGGCGACGATGAACGTGATCCACTTCGGCGAGGCTCCGGCGATGGTTCCGCGCAGCATCGCCGGGATGAGTCCGGACTGCTCGGCCACGGCTACGCCGATGAGCACGATGAGGACGAGTCCCAAAGGCGGGAAGGTGACGAAGTTGTTCGTGGCTCCCGCGACGATCTCACGCAGCGACTCGGTGGAGAAGAGATTCGTCACCGTCACTTTCTCGTCCGTCGCCGGGTTGACGGCGTTGAGCCCGGTGGACGCGAAGATCGCCGAGAGGATCATGACGATGACTGCCAGCGAGAGGAACAGCCAGAACGGGTGGGGCAGTTTGTTGCCGGCCTTCTCGATGATGACGAGGACGCGCATCAGCCAGCTGAGTTCTGACTTGTCGCTCTGCTTCTCATCGGTGGCAGCGGAGGTGCTCGCCATAGGGGTCTCCTCGGTCGTCTCGGCACCGATCGGTGCGCTGGGCCGTGTGCCGCACATGTGAGTGCGATCACGTCGAAGAGACAAGTATCGTGAACAATCCCCGTTGTGTCACGGCGGTCTCAAATACCGGATGCACCGGGGTGGGGCGCCACCCGAACCCCGCCGAGGCGGTCGTGCGGTTCCGTTCTCACCGACGTCGGTGAATGTGCGAGGGCGCCGACCGCAGAATCTGCGATCGGCGCCCTCTCGACCGGCAGGCGACTCAGCACCTCAGAACAGGGTGGGCCGCCTCGGCGATATCAGCGTTCGAGGTCGCCGCGGATGAACGCTTCGACGGCTTCGTGGGCGGCGTCGTCGTCCTGCTGCTCCGGGGGCGACTTCATGAAGTACGAGGAGGCGGAGATGAGGGCTCCGCCGATTCCGCGGTCGAGGCCGATCTTCGCCGCACGCACCGCGTCGATGATGACGCCGGCGGAGTTCGGCGAGTCCCACACCTCGAGCTTGTATTCCAGGGACACTGGGGCGTCGCCGAAGTTGCGGCCTTCGAGGCGGACGAAGGCCCACTTGCGGTCGTCGAGCCATTCGACGTAGTCGCTGGGTCCGATGTGGACGTCGCGGTCGGACAGCTGGGCGGAGGTGTTCGAGGTCACGGCCTGAGTCTTCGAGATCTTCTTCGATTCGAGGCGCTGCCGCTCGAGCATGTTCTTGAAGTCCATGTTGCCGCCGACGTTGAGCTGGTAGGTCCGGTCGAGGACGACGCCGCGGTCTTCGAACAGCTTCGCCATCACACGGTGAGTGATGGTCGCACCGATCTGGGACTTGATGTCGTCGCCGACGATGGGGACACCTGCGGCGCGGAACTTCTCGTCCCATTCCTTGGTGCCGGCGATGAACACGGGCAGGGCATTGACGAAGGCGACCTTCGCGTCGATCGCGGCCTGAGCATAGAACTCGACGGCCTTCTGCGAACCGACGGGCAGGTAGCACACGAGGACATCCGCCTCGGCGTCCTTGAGCGCCTTCACCACGTCGACGGCCTCGCGGTCGGATTCGACGATCGTGTCGCGGTAGTACTCGCCGAGTCCGTCGAGGGTGGGTCCGCGCAGGACCTCGATGCCGGTCGGCTCCACATCGGCGAGCTTGATGGTGTTGTTCTCGCTGGCGGTGATCGCCTCGGCGATGTCGACGCCGACCTTCTTGCCGTCGACGTCGAAGGCGGCAACGAAATCGATGTCACCGACGTGATAGTCCCCGAATTCCACGTGCATGAGGCCGGGAACCTTCGTCCCGGGCGACGCGTTCCGGTAGTACTCCACGCCTTGGATCAGGGACGAGGCGCAGTTGCCCAGTCCGGCAATCGCGACTCGAATCGATTTCGTTCCCACAATTCTCCTTTGTCTGTTTGGGTTTCACCGAGCGGCGGGAATGTCCCACGCGGGCGGTTGGCCCTGTAGGGCTTCGCTTCGGCCCCAACTATCCATAATAATCTCCGCGTCAAAATGCCGGACACCGGCCTTCGAACGCGGCAGTGCTCGTCTCAGCTGACGACCAGAGGTTCGAGAACCAGGTCGGGGTGGTTCTTCTGCACGCCCTGCAGCCGCCACCGGTCGGAGAACAGCGCCAGCAGCTCTCCATCGGAACGGTGGAGGACCTCGACCGAGCGTTCCCGTGCCAGGGTCGGCACGCATTCGGGAGTGGTACGTCGGGCGAGGGAGAAGTTGAGACGCTCCAGGGTGCAGGGAGCGTTGAATTCGTTGGTCATCCGGTCCTCGGCGACTTCGAACTGCATGGGTCCGACGGCGCCGAGCACGGGTGCCTGATCACCGCGCAGATCCGAGCGCAGCACCTGGATGACGCCTTCGTGGTCGAGCTGTTCGATGCCGCGGCGGAACTGCTTGTACTTCGAGGAGTCCTTGGCGCGGATGACCATGAAGTGTTCGGGTGAGAACGTCGGGATGCCGGGGAACTCGACCTTTTTGTCGAGGTAGAGGGAGTCACCGACGCGCAGGGCGGAGGCGTTGACCAATCCGACGACATCTCCCGGGAACGCTTCGTCGACGACATCGCGGTCGCGACCGAAGACCTGCTGAGCGTATTTCGTGGCGAAGGGCTTGCCGGTGCTGGCGTGAGTGAGAACGGTTCCGCGTTCGAAGACTCCCGAACAGACTCGGATGTAGGCGAGTCGGTCGCGATGGTGGGAGTCCATTCCGGCCTGTACCTTGAAGACGAATCCGGAGAAGGGATCGTCGACGGGGCGGGGCTGGTCGTCCTTGTCCAGGCGGGCCTCGGCGGGCGGGGCGAGGTCGACGAGGAGGTCGAGGAGTTTGTGGATGCCGAAGTTGAGCACGGCCGAGGCGAACATCACCGGGGTCGACTTGCCGGCGAGGAAGGTCTCCTGGTCGTGGTTCTGGTCTTCCATCTCCAGCAGATCGGACTCGTCGACAGCGGTCGTCCACGCATCGCCTTCGAGGTCAGCAGCCGCTTCGGACGTGTAGGTGTCCTCACCGGCGATCGTGGCGCCTCCGTCGGTGCGGGTGTATTTCGTGTACTCGCCACTGGTGCGGTCGAGGACTCCGCGGAAGTCTCCGGACTGGCCGACGGGCCAGGTGATCGGGGTGGGCAGGAGGCCGGTGCGCTGCTGAACCTCGTCCATGAGTTCGAGCGCGTCGAGGCCGGGACGGTCCCACTTGTTGACGACCGTGATGATCGGGATATTGCGGTGGGCACAGACTTCGAAGAGCTTCATCGTCTGTGCCTCGAGGCCTTTGGCGGCATCGATGAGCATGACGGCGCAGTCGACGGCGGAGAGCACACGGTAGGTGTCCTCGGAGAAGTCGGCGTGGCCAGGGGTGTCGACGAGGTTGAACACGGCGTCGCGGTACTCGAACTGCAGGGCGGCGGAGGAGATCGAGATTCCGCGGTCCTGCTCCATCTGCATCCAGTCGGAGACGGTGGCGCGGCGACCGGCCTTGCCGTGGGTGGCTCCGGCCTGGCCGATGGCGCGGGCGTGGAGGGCGAGCGCCTCGGTGGTCGTCGATTTGCCCGCGTCGGGGTGGGAGATGACAGCGAACGTGCGGCGGCGGGACGCCTCGTGTCGGATGTCCTTGACGGAATACTGGCCAGAAGTCACCGCAATATCCTATCGTTCTTCGCGCCCATCCGGCGTGTCCGTTCAGTCACAGTGTGGGGCCAGCTTGTGCCGGGCGTCCGGCGGCCGGAACCGTATGTGCGAGGAGGCCCGTGGGGCGTTGCATCCAGCGTCCTGTCGGAATCGGCCCATATGCTGGGGGACGATGTCTGAGGAATTCGTCGAATACGCCGGCCGTTCGGAGCCGAAGGAACGCTGGCTCAAAGCCTTGCCGCTCATCGTCTCGGGAGTCCTTGGAGTCCCGCTGCTGTGCGCGGCGATCTGGTTCTCCTGGCAGATAGCGCAGACGACGAAGTACCTCTTCGATCTCGGCACCTCCGGCACCGAGGCGGCCGGGATGGTGCTGCTCAGCCTGTCCGGGGCCTTCTGCCTCATCTTCTATCTCGCGTTCCTCTTCATCGGCACTCGCCGTCGCACGTGGAAGTGGCGCATCTGGTGGAGCGTCGCCACCCTTCTTGCCGCCGGAGCTCTGCCGTTGTGGTGGCTCTGCAGCGGCTTCTTCGCCGACGTCTGACCCTCACCCGCTGCCGAGACGGCCGCTGACCCACACAGGTCCTCGCAATTCCTACGTTTGGCGGCAACACCTCCCGCTGGCGACTTCTCCTACAGGTACTCGCGCGTCACTCACTCTTCGTGACACAACGCCCCTCTGCAACCAGGTGTTGTGCCGCTGCCGGTGAGGGATGCTCGGGTCAGAGCTGGGCGAGAGCCTTCGCGATGCGCTTCTCCGACACCGGATGTGCCGTGCCCAGCGAATTCGCGAACAGCGACACCCGCAGCTCTTCGAGCATCACAACGACTTCGACCCATTCGGCAGGCAGCGACACGATCAGCTGCGGCCACTCGGCCTTCGCCAGTGCCGGGAATCGATTGCCGATCTTCTTGACCACATCGCTGCTGCAGCCGGTGACTCGATCCATGAGCTGCTTGTCACGGATCGGCGAGTCCTGCATTCCGCCGATGCGCACCACTTCGGCCTGCACCCAGCGGGGCAGCTCGCGCAGCATCTGCGGAGTCATCGCCGCAATGGCGGCTGCGGTCGTCCGGGAGGCTCGCCACGCCTGCACATCGGCGAGGTTGGACAGGATCGCCAACGAGGATGCCTTCGAAACGAGTTTGTCGAGCTCGGTCGCCGCCTGCAGCGCCTTCATCAGGGACGGCAGCAGCGATGAACAGGTCAGCGGCAGCTCGGCGTCGACGTCCTTTCGCAGCTGCGCGAACTCATCGGCGTTGGCCACCCATGACGTCTCGGCCGGCCCCAACCGGTCGGCGACGAGGCCGCGGATCCCGACACGAATCAGTCCGACCAGGAGCTCGTCGGCGGTCTTCTGATGACCGGCGAGGATGAGCTTCTCCTGAGTGGTCAGCCCGTCCTGCAGGTACTTCAGTGCGTCAGACGTGTGCTGGCCCAGCAGGGTGATGATCGCTTCTCGCGTGGCCAGGCGCGCTTGTGCTGCGGTGTCGAAGGCCACGAGGTCGACCGATGTCGCACGGTCCGCGAGCCCCGGAACGACACCGACTGCGGCCTGATCGGGATCGGCCAGCTCACCGAACGACCAGTCCGTCAGACCGGTCTTCGGGGTGAACGCGCTCTGCTTCTGGCGGGCCTTGCGCACCTGGGGTGTGGCTTTCGTTCTCAGAGCAGACAGATCCTCGCCGAGACCGACGGTCTTCTTTCCATCGACGACCCGGAAGGTCAGCCGCAGATGGGCGGGGATCCGCGATCGGTCGAAATCGTCGGCGGTGACCGTGATCGGCACGAGGTCGTTCAGCCCTCCCCCGCCGGCGCGTTCGCTCAAGTACGCGGCGAGCACGTCCGGCAGGTTTCCCTGGTACGGGGTGAGCGCCGGCAGGATCTCGCGGGCGACGTCGGGAGCGGGAACGAAGTAGCGGCGTTTGCTCTTCGGCAATGACCGGATATAGGCGGCGACGAGTTCTTCGCGCAGGCCGGGGACCTGCCAGCTGAATTCGTCCGCGTCGACCGCGGGCACCGCCTCGGCGGGGATCTCCACGGTCACCCCGTCGTCGGTGCTGCCGGGGTCGAAGGAGTAGCGCAGCTTCGCCCGCGTACCGTCGGTCAGTTCCCATTCCATCGGGAAATCCGAGGCCACCGAGGCGGTCAGCTCCTCACTGTCGTCGCTGAGCAGCACCGAGGTGGTGAGGTCGAGCAGGTGCGCGTCCCGTCGTTTCTGCTTCTTCCACCACCCCCGGAAATCCGCCGCCGAGGTGATCCCCTCCGGAATCCGTTCGTCGAAGAATTCGTAGAGGGCATCGTCCTGGTCGAGCACGCGACGGTTCCGTGTCCGCGAAGCCAGTTCCTCGGCCTCGTCGATGACGGCCGCGTTGTGTTCGAGGAAGCCGAAGCGTTCGTGCCAGTCGCCTTCGATGAGACCCTTGCGGATGAACGCGTCCCGGGCGGCCTCGGCGTCGATGGTGCCGTAGCCGACACGACGGTCGCTGACAAGAGTGACCCCGTAGAGGGAGATCTTCTCGTACACCATCGATGCGCCGGCCTTCGTCGACCAGTGCGGATCCGAATGTTGGCGGGTGACCAGGTCACCGGCGGCTCCGACGACCCAGTCCGGGTCGATCGCGGCCACGGTGCGGGCCCACAGGCGGGAGGTCTCGACGAGTTCGGCAGCCATGACGAAGTCGGGGTTGACCTTGAAGAGTCCGGATCCGGGGAAGATCGCGAATCGGGTGCCGCGAGCTCCCTGATAGTCCTTGTGCCGCTGCGACCGTGAGCCGATCATCGTCAGCAGACCGGTGAGCAGGGACCGGTGGATGGCGGCGGCATGCGGGTCGAGTTTGGCAGCCGCCACCTGCTTCCCGGTGTCCCCGGCCGGACCGGTCGCGCCCTGCTTCTTCGCGCTGCGTTTGGCGGCGCTGAGCTCGGCGAATCCGATCTTGCCGTTCGCACCTCGTCCGCCCTGAGCGCTTCCTTCGCCCCGACCGCCGCGGGTGCCCTGACCGCCAGGAGCATTCTGACCCTCACGACCTCGACCGCTGCGACCGCCTTGACCACGGTCGGAACCGTCACCGGACCCAGCAGCATTCGTCTTGCCGCCCTCGCTATCGAGCGCGGATCCGGCCGTGTCGGCATCGTCGCCCGGCTGCCAGACGGATCTCTCGATGCGAATGCCGGCCGAGCCGAGCAGAGAACGCAGCTGACCGACGAGGTCCTGCCATTCGCGGATGCGCACGAAGTTGAGGAACTCGTCCTTGCAGCGGCGACGGAACTTCGAGGATCCCATGTCCGCCTGCAGACTCTGCAGGTAGTTCCACAGGTTGAGGTAGGACAGGAAGTCACTGCCTCGGTGGGTGAATCGGGCGTGCTTCTCATCGGCGGCGGCTCGGACCTCCGCCGGACGTTCCCGCGGGTCCTGGATGGACAGCGCGGCGACGATGACGGTGACCTCTCCCCCGCAGCCGGCCTCCGCCCCGGCGATGACCATTCGGGCCAGGCGGGGGTCGATCGGCAGCACTGTGAGTTTCCGACCGATCTCGGTGACGTGGATCTTCCCTGCCGAGTCGCTGGTCAGCGCCCCGAGTTCGGTGAGCATCGTCCGTCCGTCACGGACGGCCCTGGCCTCTGGCAGGGTGAGGAATGGGAAGTCGAGGATCTCCTGATCGCTTGCGGCGAATCCCAGTGAGGCCATCTGCAGGATGACGCTGGCGAGGTTCGTGCGCAGGATCTCCGGATCGGTGAATTCGGGACGCGAGTCGAAGTCGTCTTCCGAGTACAGGCGGATGCAGATGCCGTCACTGGTGCGCCCGGAGCGGCCTTTGCGCTGGTTCGCACTGGCTTGGGAGATACGCTCGATCGGCAGTCGCTGCACCCGGGTGCGGTTGGAGTAGCGGGAGATGCGGGCGGTGCCGACGTCGATGACGTATTTGATTCCGGGCACCGTCAGCGAGGTCTCGGCGACGTTCGTGGCCAGGACGATGCGAGGTCGTGAATGGGGTTGGAAGACCTTCTGCTGCTCCCCCGCCGAGAGTCGGGCGAACAGCGGCACGACCTCCCAGCTGCTCATCCGCGGACGTCTGCGCAGGTGGTCGGTCAGGGCATCGGCCGTGTCGCGGATCTCCCGTTCGCCGGAGAGGAAGACGAGGATGTCACCGGGTGCCTCGGCTGCGAGTTCATCGACGGCGGCGATGATTCCGTCGGTCTGCTCCTCGACTCCGGTTTCGTAGTTCCCGGATTCGCCGGGCCCGTCGACATCGTCATCGGCAGGATCGTCCCCGAGAGGCCGGTACCGCACCTCGACGGGGAAGGTGCGGCCTTCGACGGAGATGATCGGAGCGTCATCGAAGTGAGCGGAGAACGATTCGGGGTCGATCGTCGCCGAGGTGATGATGACTTTGAGGTCGGGACGTCGGTCGAGCACTTCCTTGAGATAGCCGAGGAGGAAGTCGATGTTGAGGCTGCGTTCGTGTGCCTCGTCGATGATGATGACTTCGTAGTCGCGCAGCAGTTTGTCGCGCGAGAGCTCGGACAGCAGAATGCCGTCGGTCATCACCTTCACCCGAGTGGAATCGGCGACCTGCGCGGTGAACCGCACCTGGTAGCCGATGGTGCTGCCGAGCTCCTCGTCGAGTTCGTCGGCGATGCGCTCGGCCACAGTCCGGGCGGCGATGCGCCGAGGCTGGGTGTGGCCGATGAGTCCGTCGACCCCGAGGCCGAGGTCGAGGCAGATCTTCGGCAGCTGGGTGGTCTTTCCCGATCCCGTCTCGCCGGCGATGATGACGACCTGGTTGTCCCGGATCGCCTCGGCGATCTCGTCCTTCGCCGCGGTGACCGGCAGATCCTCGGGGTAGGTGACGGTGACCGGATGGGCAGCGCGGGCGTCCTTGAGCCGGGCTCGGCGCTGCTGATGGTGCGCTGCCGTGATTCTGCGTCGCTGCTGCGAACGCCCACGTCCGTTCTTCCCGCGCCGAGGCGGCCGTCCTGGATTCGTGTTCGCTGGGGTGGTCGACGGGGTCGGGTTCTCTTCTGCCATTGCGTCTCCCAGCTTAGCGGCAATGCCCAGACTCGGCCCCGCCCAGGCGGGTTACTCCCCGCCGCCCCAGAGTGGGGCGAGCGCCGAGTAGAGCTGCTGGATGCCGAGGATGATGAACAGCAGTGCCGTGATCGCCAGAGCGATGTTCGTGTGCAGCTTGTTGGCCCATTCCTTGGGGATCTTCTTGCCGTTGAGGAGCCCGAGCAGAGTGACTGCGAGGAACGGCATGAACAGCGAGCCGAGGACGCCGTAGGCGAGGATGAGTCCGATCGGTTTGCCGAGGATGAACAGCAGCATCGGCGGGAACGTCAGCCACAGCACATAGAACTTGAAGTACTTGCCGCCGGTCAGGGTGTCGGGATGTCCGCCCGGCTTCTTGCGCATATGGCCCCAGAAGTCGGCGAACATCAGGGACACTCCGTTCCAGACTCCGATGATCGAGGAGAAGGAAGCGGCCCAGAATCCGACGAGGAAGCCGATGCCCACGACCTCGCCGTAGCGGGCTTTGAGGACGTCGGCGAGGTCGAGCAGTCCCTTGTCCTCGGCAGAGATCGAGACTCCCGCGGCACGGACGACCTCGGCACCGACGATGAGCATAGCGATGACGAAGATGCCGGTCATCACGTAGGCCATCGAGTTGTCGATGCGCATCACCCGCATCCACTTCGGAGTGTGCCAGCCCTTCTCACGCAGCCAGTAGCCGTAGGCGGCCAGGGTGATGGTGCCGCCGACGCCTCCGGCGAGCGCGAGCGTGTAGATCACTCCGCCCTCGGGGATGATGGGGATCAGTCCGGTGAGCATATCGGGAATGTTCGGGGCGGCGATGATCGCCAGTCCCACGACGGTGATGAACATGATCCCGACGAGGACGGCGGTGATCTTCTCGAACACGCCGTAGCGGCCGAACCACACCATGACGAAGCCGGCCAGGCCCATGAGCACCGACCACACTGTGAGGTTGAGGCCGGGGAAGAGCGCGGCCAGCGGAAGCGCCGCCGAACTCATCGCCGTGGCTCCGTAGACGAAGCCCCAGATGATGATGTACGGCCCGAAGTACCACGTGGTCCAGCGGCCGAGCGATCGCCACCCCTCGAAGATCGTCTTGCCGGTCGCGAGGCTGAACCTGCCGGCTCCTTCGACGAGGACGATCTTGAGGATGACGCCGACGATCACTGCCCACAGCAGTCCGTAGCCGAACTGGCTGCCGGCCACCAGGGTCGCCACCATATCCGCGGCACCGACGCCGGTGGCCGCGACGACGAGGCCGGGACCGATGACCTTCCATTTGGCCGGGCCGGAGGCCTCTTCGATTCCGGAAACGGTCTCTGCGTCGCCCCCGTAGCCGGGGCCGGAACCGTTCGACTGCTCACTCATGGAGTTTTTCGCTTTCATCTTCGGCCGCGCACAGACTCACCGAGCGGTCGGGGATCCTCCATCGGGTTCTCCCGCATTTCGGCGGCGCAGCGGTCTCAGCATGTCCACAGTCATGATAGGTGACAACGGCGCTGTCGTGTCATCGGTCACCATCCCTCGCGACGGTCGGCCCCGTCCCGCCGCGCCTCAGAAACGGTCGGCGATGGTTCGCAGGCGTTCGAGATACGTGTCGTGGTCGAAGTCCTCCGGCAGGTTCGGAGCTGCCTCGGAGAGTCCGGCGGCGCCGTCGATGCCTTCCCGGACAATGTCGATCTGGCCCACATGCCGGGTGAGGTCGACGAGGACGTGGACCATGATCTGTCCCAAGGTGGTCTCGTCGCGGCCCGTGGGCCAATGCGGCACCCGTCCCGGCGAATCCAGGCTGAGCGAGTCGATGGTCTCGTCGGCGAAGTCTGAGACGCGAGTGTAGAAGTCGAGCAGATACGCGGTCGTCTCGGACTCGGTCGCGCACCAGTCGGCCTGCGGATCGAGGTCGATGTCCGCGTCGCTGACGACCTCTTCCCGGTTCGGCCAGGTTCGGCCGAAAGTGTCGCCGAAGTAGACGATCTCGACCTGTGCCATGTGTTTGAGTGCGCCGAGGAGGTTGAATCCGGTCGGGGTGCGCGGCCACCTCAGGGACCTCTCATCGAGTCCGGACAGCTTCCATCGCAGGTTCGTCCGACCCCGGCGCAGGGACTGCTGCAGGAAGGACTTCATCGTCTCGTCGTCGCTCATGAGCATAGGCTTCCACACCATCTCTGCGCCGTCTACGGTTATCCTCGAAGGGTGAGTGAGAACTATTCGTCGCAGGACTCCCGCAGCCGCATCGCCCGACGGGTCTTCCCCGACGGAGTCGACCCCGATCCTCGCTTCACCCTGGCCAACGAGCGGACCTTCCTGTCCTGGATCCGCACCGCGTTGGCGTTCATCGGCGGCGGAATCGCCGTCGAGGCCTTCACCTCGGAGATCTTCGGCACCGGTCTGCGGGCGACCCTGTCGATCGTGCTCATGGTCATCGGCTTCATCCTCGCCGCCGGTGCCGCCGTCCGCTGGCATCGCATCGAATCGGCGATGCGTCGCAAGACCTCGCTGCCGCTGCCGCTCATCATCCCCATCGTCAGCCTCGCCTCGGCGCTGGGAGCCGGTCTCCTCGTCCTGGTGTTCGCCGGCCTACTGTGATGCCGACCCGCTCACCGCGACCGCAGCCGCATGACGATCCGGCTCTGCAGCCGGAACGCACCGTCCAATCATGGCTGCGCACGAGTCTGACGATGACGGTCGTCAGCCTCATCTTCATGCGCTTCATCCACGTCTTCCAAGGCTGGTCGGTGGCGCTCTTCGTCGTGTGCATGGGCATGGCTATCGTCGCCATCGCCATGCAGGTCAGACGCTACCGGCTAGGTTCGGTCTCGATTCGGGCCGAACGCGGTCGGCCGTCGCCGTGGGCGGTCATCTTCCTCACCACCTCGGTGTGCCTCATTTCGGTGCTGAGCATCGCCTCGGTCATCAAGATCAGCCTGTTCTGAGGCTCTCCACCCGCTCAACTTCCCAGACCTCCTGATCGGCATCCCACCTGCTCCCGCCCGACATCGCGCACACCTGCTGCGCATGCCGCGTTATGAGACCGCCGTCCGGTCCGCTGAACTGCACGCCTAAACTGGTGCGTATGAAGGATGCACGCGAAGTCTCCACCGCCCCACTCGTCGCCGTCGGCCTCATCGGCGGCTTCCTCACCGCCCGCGAGACCGGGATCCGCCCCCTCGGCGGAGTCGTCCTCGCCGCAGCGGGTGCCTACGCCGCCCGCTCCTGGTATGTGAAGAAGGGCTGGCCCGCCGCCACCGGACTGAGCTTGGCCTACCTCGGCGGGTTCGGTGCCTCCCATCCCCTGGCGAAGAAGATCGGCGCATGGCCGGCCGTGTTCGCCGTCAGTGCGGTCAGCGCCGCAGCCTCCTATGTCGTCTCCGATATCGCCGAGGCGGACTGACCCCACCGCCGAGGAGGCCCGACCTCCGCACCCCGCCGCGGATTCCGCCCGGCGACGATCCCGACCGTCCCGAACTGATACCCGCTCTACGGGACTGACACCAGCCGCACCAGACTGACCGCGGCACTCCCAGACGCAGGAAGCGAGGAACCGAGCAGCCCATGCTGGCCGTATTCGAAGGTTTCGCCGTCATCGCCGGAGTCATTCTGGTCGGGTTCGTCCTCGGCCGCTCCGGCGTTCTCGGTCCGCACGGTCAGCAGGTCATCGCGAAGCTCGTCTTCTACGCCGGCACCCCGACGCTGCTCTATATCACAGTCTCCGAGACCGACCTCGGGCTGATCTTCAACACCGCGCTCTTCGCCACCGGCGGCTCGGCGCTCATCGTCGGTGCCGCTCTCTTCGTCCTCACTAAGTGGATCAGAAAGCGCAGCACCGGGGAGGCGATGTTCTCCGCGTGGGCGACCAGCTACGTCAACATCGGCAATCTCGGCATCCCGATCGCCGCCTATGTCCTCCGCGACATCGGCTATGTCGCCCCGGTCCTGCTCTTCCAGCTGCTCGTCCTCGCCCCCATCGGCATGGCCGTGCTCGACGGTGCGGGCAAGAAGCAACATGATTCGCACTGGTACTCCGCGATCCTCCAAGTGCTCAAGAACCCCATCGTCCTCGGTGCTGCAGCCGGTGTGGCCGCCTCGGCGACGGGCTTCGAGCTGCCGCGCTTCGTCTTCGAGCCCATCGACATGATCGGCGCCACCGCGGTCCCGGGTGCCCTGTTGGCGTTCGGCATCTCGCTTAAGGACGGGTGGGGAATCCCCGTCAAGGGCAGCCGCGCACAGCTGAGCTACATCACCGGCGCCAAACTCATCGCTCAACCGGTCATCGCGTGGGCCATCGGCGGCCCTCTGCTCGGCTACGACGGGGTCGACCTCTTCGCCATCGTCGTCACCTCCGCGCTGCCGACCGCGCAGAACGTCTACATCTACTCGATGCAGTACCGACAATCCGAGGCGCTCATGCGCGATGCCGTCTTCATCACCACCGTGCTCTCCGTTCCGGCTCTCGTCATCATCGCCGCCCTCCTCGGCTGACTCCGCGAAATCGGCCGCCGTGGCGTGTCCTCCCGGGCTAGGACCCTGTGGTCACTGACAATGGGGATGTGTCCAGAGACGAGAAGCACGAGACCGAAGACCTCCTGAGCAGGCGGATGAGTTCAGGGTCTGCCAGTGCTGCCGATAAGCAGTCGCAGGCCCCTCTGGAGGCGGCCAATGATCCCTCGACCGACACCGAGGCGTTCGATCCGATCACGGATCCCATCGCCGAGGATGCCCCCAAGCATTCCGCGGATGCGAAGCCCTCGACGGGCCCGGTGAGGGTGACTCCCGCCCACTCGACGAATCCGGCCTCTCAGCCCGCGAGCACGCGTACCGCCGATCACACCGCCGCGCAGAAGTCCGCCGGCACGGATTCGGCCGCCGTTTCATCGACAGCCGGGGCATCATCCTCGACCGATACCGGGACCACACGCGAGGTGCCGCAGAATGCGCGCACCGCAGTGATGAGCGAAGCCGATTGGGCCGCCGTGTCGAAGGCGGCGACGTCGACCGATGCCCGCGATCCCGAGGTGCCCGAACGACGCCGGTCCGTGCTCGATGTCATCGGCACAATCTGGATCATGCTCGCCACCCCCTTCGTCCTGTTGGCTCTGGCAGTGCGCTTCGTCGCCTCGGGGATCTTCCTCAAGTTCGAGTACTTCCGGCCCGGCTTCCCGGCCGATCGGTTCGGCTTCAGTGCCGCCGACCGTGAGCACTACGGGACCTATGTCATCGACTACCTGCACAACTTCGATTCCCGGCGCTACCTCGCCGATATCGTCATGCCCAACGGAGAGCCGATCTTCATCTCCGACGAGCTCAGCCATATGGCTGACGTCAAGGGTCTGATCTCGCTGCTCTACCTCGTGGCTCTCGTCGGCATCATCGGATCTGTGCTGTTCGGCATCTACATGTGCCGCAAGAACGGATCGGGCATCCATGCAGGCGTGCGTCTGGGGTCGATCTTCAGCATCATCTTCATGGCCGCTGTCGCCGTTGTCGCCGTCCTCGGCTGGGACAGCTTCTTCCGCGGGTTCCACAAGGTGTTCTTCGCCGATGGGACCTGGGAGTTCTACGCCGATGATTCGCTCATCCGCCTCTTCCCGCCTCAGTTCTGGGTCGATGCGGGCATCGCCGGCGGCGGGCTCTTCGTGCTCCTGGCGATCATCCTCTTCCTGCTCAGCTTCACCGGGCACAAGAAGCGCCGGGCGCTGCGCAAGGCACGGAAGGACGCCGCCGCAGAGATCTGATTCGGTTTCGCCGCAGTCCGGAGCATCGGCCTCCGGCGGCACAGAGGCGCGTCATTGCACAGCGGGTTCGAGTCCCGCTCCACGGTTCCGGCCGGGTGGTCTTTCCCCTTCCACCCGGCCGAATTTCTGTCCGAAATCATCCGCGTATGAGACCAGCGATCTCCGATCCCCCGCCTCGGTGACGGTGGACGACTGCGGGCTAGTCGTCGACGGCGTCGCGGCCGCGGCGGACGAGCAGCGGGTCGGCTTCGTAGACGACCGAGGGGTCTTTGTCCTCATAGTCGAACTGGTTGAGGAAGTAGCGCATCGCGTTGAGGCGGGCGCGTTTCTTGTCATTGCTCTTGATCGTGATCCACGGAGCGTGGTCGGTGTCCGTGCGGCGGAACGTCTCTTCCTTCGCCTCCGTGTAGTCGTCCCAGCGATCGAGGGACTCGAGATCCATCGGTGAGAGCTTCCACCGCCGCACCGGGTCGATCTGACGGATCGCAAACCGGGTCCGCTGCTCTCTCTGGGTCACGGAGAACCAGAACTTCGTGACGTGGACTCCGGAGTCGATGAGCATCTTCTCGAACACCGGAGCCTGTTCCATGAAGGTCTCGTATTCGTCGTCGGTGCAGAATCCCATGACCCTCTCGACGTTGCCCCGGTTGTACCAGGAGCGGTCGAACATGACGATCTCCCCGCTCGTGGGCAGGTGGGAGATGTAGCGCTGGAAGTACCACTGTCCGGCTTCGCGGTCGGAGGGTTTGTTGAGTGCGACGACGCGGGCGGCACGCGGGTTGAGGTGTTCGGTGAAGCGTTTGATCGTTCCGCCCTTGCCGGCGGCGTCACGACCTTCGAAGACGATGACGTGTTTGGCGCCCGTGTCCTGACCCCAGTACTGGAATTTCAGCAGTTCGACCTGCAGTCTGTACTTCTCGAGTTCGTACTCTTCCCGGTCCATCTGTTCGTCGTACGGGTATCCTTCCCGCCACGTTTCGACGGCCCGGCCCATGGGGTCGATGAGGTGCGGATCCGTGGTCTGACTGTCCTCGACGGTGTACCCTTCGAGGCGGAGTTTGTCGATGTACTCCCGCAGATTCTCTTGGAACAGATTGTTCACGAGATCCTTCCCTTTCGCTGTCGACACCGGGGTGTGCCTCGTGCACGATAATGTGCCGAGATGAATATCAGGTTATGCGATCGACGTCGCGTCGCGGGATGATTCCGACGCTCAACAGTGGGGCGATGGCGATGAGTCCGAAGGACAGCGGGTAGCCGAATGCCGTCACCAGGGCACCGAATCCGGGGCCGAGCAGGGCCGACATGACGAACTGTCCCGTGTTCTGGGCTCCCAGCGCTTTGCCCGACCAGCGCGGTCCGGCGGCTTCGGCGACCGAGGCGAAGGCCAGTCCGTTGTCGGCCACGGAGACGGCTGAGGCGAGGATGAAGACGACTGCGGCGACGGCGGGCAGCTCCGTCAACGACAGGATGGCGATGGCCACGACGACGATCACGGCTGCGACGGCGACGATGCGCATGAGGCCGACGCGGGATCCCGTGCGGTCGGAGAGCGCGCCGACGACCATGCGGCCGACTGCTCCGACGATCTGCGCGATCGCGACGATCGCTCCGGCGGCGCCCGCGCCGATCCCTTGGACGACGATGAGCCAGACGAGTCCGTAGGTGGAGAACGCGAACTGCGGGACGACGAGGAGCGCGGAGACCGCGTGGATGCGCCACAGGAAGGAGTCGCTGCGGTAGGGATTGATCGTCGAGGCGGCGCTGGGCTTCCCCTCCCCCGCCGAGGCGGTGCCCGGTTCGTTCTGTCCGTGTCGTTCCGCCTCCGGTAGGGTGTCGCGGTCGGGGTCGGCCACCTCGGCGCGGGTGGGGGTCGGGTCCGGTGGGTTGCGGATGAGGGCGAAGCAGATGAGGGCGAGGACGCCGGTCACGGCGGCGACGAACCAGAGGTAGGCGGGGAATCCGCCGGCCGCGGCGATCGGTGGGATGGTCACAGCGGCCACGCTCGTGCCCAGTGGTTGGGACATCTGGCGAATGCCCATGGCCAGTCCTCGGCGGTGGCGGGGGAACCAGCCCATGACGACGCGGCCGGATGCAGAGTTGACCGAGGCGGCCGCGGCACCGGAGGCGGCGATGACAATGACCATCCAGATCGGCGAGTCGACGACGAGCACGGCGGCGGCCGAGAAGGCAGCCGTCAGTCCGATGCCCAATGTCATCGCCAGACGTTCGCCGAATCGGTCGGCGAATGCGCCCCAGGCGATGAGGGTGAGGATGAGTCCGAAGCTCGGTGCGGCCGCGACGGTGCCGGCCTGGGTGAGTGTGAACCCGAGGTCGGAGTGCATATAGGGGATGAGGAAGGCGGGTCCGGCGATCGCGATGGTCGCCGCCATCTGCGTGAGGACGCCGACGACGAGGATCACCCAGGCCTGCCGGGTGGGTCCGTTCGTCGTCATCGTTCCAGGTTAGCCGTGTGCCCGGATCGTCCGCGGAATGTCTCAGATCGCGGTGGCCGGGCTTTGCCGATAAAGTGTGTTCTGAGCATTCCCCCTATAGCCCAATCGGCAGAGGCAGTCGACTTAAAATCGATTCAGTGTGGGTTCGAGTCCCACTGGGGGGACCATTCTTCGTCGTCGTCGAGTACCGACCGAGATCGCCGAATCGCGTCGAGTGCGGCATGATCGTCCTATGCCGTTCCTTCTTCTCAGCCCAGGTCAGGCACCGTTGCCGATCGCCTCCGTCGACGATGATCTCGCCCGCAGCCAGCACGGTCCCGCCGTTATCATCACCGCCACCGAGGCGGCCTCCCCCACCGCGACAGACGACTCCACCGCAGCCGATTTCCCTCCGCTGGGTCGCCCGGTCGCCTTCCGTGAAGCTGGAGGCGACTGGACGGAGATCGGCTTCGAGGCAGCCGATCATTGGGTGCAGATGGGTTCGGACCTGCGCAGCCGCCTCGTCGAGGATCATCTTGCGACGCTCAACGTCGCCGAGTTCAAACAGGCGACGAACGGCGGCAGCGCCTCGATCATCACGAACAACTGGGTCTACTCCGGTTCACCTCGGGTCTATCGCGTCGCCGGAGAGCTGCGTGATTTCGTCACCGTGCTCGGACAGCTCTCCCGCGGCTGATCCCTATTGCTGCTCCTCCGCAGTACGAGTGTGACAGCATCCGCCACACTCGACTGGTCGACATGCGACCCATCGTCTCTGCCGAAACGCCCGCACCAGCCGCCGGTTGACCGTTAGGCTCCGGTCACCGGAACGCTCGCAATCCCGCGGACGCATGTGCCTCGTCATGGCGGTCCCGGTTCTCGACGATCTCCGCGACGTTGGCCTCCGCCCACTTCCGAAGCGCGGCCACAGGATCCTGCAGCGATCGCCCGAGATCGGTGAGCGAGTATTCCACCCGCGGTGGCACCTCGCCGAAGACCTCGCGCTCGATGAGGCCATCGGCGACAAGCGATCGCAGGGTCGAGGTCAGCACCTTCGGGGTGATCCCGCCGATGGCCAGCCGGATCTCGTTGAAACGCTTCGGACCGGAATCGAGAATGTCGACGATAAGCACCGTCCACTTGTCTCCGACGCGATCGAGAACCACTCGGGTCGGACATTCAGGGTCGAAGGCATCGCCTTCCCAGCGAACTTTCATACTCATAGCCCAATAGTATCCTTGAGGTACTCGATATCCAAAAGATACCTTAGGAGAGTCAGACTACGACATCCACCGTGCACCGCAGTCGCGCCGCACGAAGAACGAAGGGACTCTTATGAAGATCGCACTCTTTGGAGCATCGGGAATGATCGGCTCTCGCGTCGTCGCCGAGGCGGCCTCTCGCGGGATCGAGGTCACCGCCATCACCCGCTCCGGCACCGAGGTGGCCGGAGCGACCCGCTCAGTCGCCGGCGACATGGCCGATGCGGAGCTCGGAGCACGCATGGCCGCCGATCACGATGTCATCGTCTCCACCACCGGACCCAGCCGCACGGGCGGGGACCACCAGGAATGGCTCGAAGCTCTGTCGGCCCTGGCGAAGGCCAGCGGCGATACGCGACTGTTCGTCGTCGGCGGTGCCGGTTCCCTGTTCGCCGGGGACACGATGCTCAAGGACACCGAGGGCTTTCCTCCCGCGTACAAGGCTGAGGCAGAGACCGGCACGAAGGCCCTCGAGCTTCTTCGTGCCGCGAACCCGTCCCCGTGGACGCTCATCTCCCCCGCCCCGGAGATCGCTCCGGGTGAGCGCACCGGTTCCTACAATGTCGAGCTCGAGGTGCCCGCGGGCGACTCGATCTCGGCCGAGGACTTCGCCGTAGCCATGGTCGATGAGATCGCCGAGCCTGCGCACATCGACGCCCGCTTCACCGTGGCGAACTGAGCAGGACGCACTCGCAGCAGGGCCTGCAGATATGACTGACGCCGGGGATGCATCTGCATCCCCGGCGTCAGTCGTCTCATCAGGGCTTGTCGCCGGATGGCACCGGCTGCCTCAAGTCAGGCCTTGGCAGGCTCCTTCTTCGGAGCCGGCTTCGAGTTGGCGGCCTCGACGAAGTTCTTGCGCGGAACATCGAGGTCTGCCAGCGGCATGGCGTCGCGGCCGAGGACGGCGCTGACGAACCAGTTGCCGAAGACCCTGACCTTGCGGTCCATGGTCGGGATCGCGTAGCCGTGGTAGGCGCGGTGCATGAGCCAGGCGAGGAGTCCGCGGGCTTCGAAGTCACCCATCTGCGAAACACCCTTGTACAGGCCCAGGCCTGCGACCGTACCGATGGTCTTGTGGAAGTACTGCTTGAACTCGGTCTCTCCGCGCAGTGCGGCGAGCACGTTGGCAGCCAGCACCGGAGCCTGACGCACAGCATGCTGAGCGTTGGGCACGCAGAAGCCTGCCACTCCGCCGCCGGACAGGTCGGGAACCGCGGCGTTGTCGCCGGCAGCCCAAGCGCCCTCGACGACACCGTCATCGCCCTCGACCCGCAGGTCGGCGCGTACGGTGACGTTGCCGCGTTCGTTGATCGGCAGGTCGGAGTCGATGAGCATCGGGTTGGCCTTGACACCGGCGGACCACACAATAGTGTCGGCGTCGAACTCTTCGCCGTTCGAAAGCTTGACGTGCTTGTCGGTGCAGTCCTGGAGGAAGGTCTCGAGGTAGACGTCGATTCCGCGTTCGCGCATGTGCTCGACGACCCAACGGGCCTGAGCTTCGCCGACCTCGGGCATGACGCGGCCGAGGGCCTCGACGAGGACGAAGCGGACATCGGCTTCGGTCAGCGTCTCGTACTGGGCGATGGCCGAGCGGACCATGTCCTCGAGTTCGGTCAGCAGCTCGATGCCGGCGAATCCGCCGCCGACGAAGACGAAGGTCAGAGCCTTGCGACGCTCCTCGTCGTCCTCCATGAGTGCGGCGTCGGCGAGGCGGGAGAGGAGGTGGTCGCGCAGGGCGACGGCTTCCTCGATGCGCTTGAGCGCGATCGCATTCTCCTTCAGGCCCGGGATCGGCAGCGCACGGGCAACCGAACCGGAGGCGAGGATGATGTGGTCGTAGTCGAGTTCGAACGCTTCATCGTTCTCGGGTTCGATGGTGGCGAACTTCTCGGCGTGGTTGATCGAGGTGACCTTCGCGGTGATGACCTCGGCACCCGGCAGGTTGCGGCGCAGCGGCACCACAGCGTGACGAGGCTCGATCGACCCGGCTGCCACCTCGGGGAGGAACGGCAGGTAGGTCATGTACGGGTTGGGATCGACCACGGTGACGGTGGCTTCGCCCCGACCGAGGTTCTTCAGCAGATTCTGAGCGGCGAGCAGGCCGACCGAGCCGCCACCGACAACGAGGATTCGTGGACGCAGTTTTGAGTTTCTGATGAGTGCCATAATCCCATGCTAGACCCTTGTGAAAACTTTCACTAATTGTTTGTCCCACGGACTCGAACGCCCCAGATCAGAGCAGTTTCTGCACCTGGCCTCAGTGGCGACGGCGGGCGAAGGAGACGATCGAGATGATCATGAGGACCACGGCGATCAGGGCTCCGGCCCCGAGGACGGCGAAGCCGAGTGTCGGTGTCGACTGCGTGGCGACGATATCGGTCGGAGCGAGAGCCTTCGGGCTCTCGGTCTCATCCGGTGCGGCGGTTTCGGTCTCTTCTGACTTCGCATCCCCGCGACGATGCATCTTCACCCAATCCGCCAGCTCATCCTCGGCGGAGGAGACGTTCTTGGGCGCTTTCGCCTTGATGGCGCTCTGCGGGTCGACGCGCCCCCAGCCGACGATCGGGTCGGGCTTGCCCTTCTTGCTCACGCCCTTGTGACCGTCCACCGGTTTGGCACTCGACTGCAGTATGGCTCGCACCTCATCGGCGCTGAGGTCGGGGTTCTCGGAGCGGATGAGCGCTGCCACACCGGACACGACGGGTGAGGCGAACGAGCAGCCTTGGCCTTCGGCGTAGCCGCCGCTGTAGTACGGAATGGGAATGTCCTTGGCCGGACCCATGAGGTCGACGGCGGTGCCGGGTGCGGTGGAGTCGTCGAGGACCTTCCCGTTCTGGTCGAGTCCGCCCACCCCGATGACGCCCGGAACCGTCGACGGCGACCATGCCTGGGTCGCTCCCTGTGAGGCGTTGCCGACGCAGGCGACGACGAGCACGTCCTTCTTGTAGGCGTAGGCGAAGGATTCGTCCCAGCTCTCCGGCCAGCCCGGATCGTCCCATCCCAAGGACATGTTGATGACCTTCGCACCGGAGTCGACAGCCCATCGGATGGCTTCATCGGCCTGTTCTCGAGTCGATCCGGATTCCTTGGGGCGGTCGGGACCCAGCCACATCGATGCCGACAGGATCTCGGCGTCCGGGGCGACGCCGGTCGGCCCGGCACCGACTCCTCGGCCGGCGATGACTCCGGCCACGGCGGTGCCGTGGTGGATCGTGGTCTTCCCTCCCAGCGGGGTCTTTCCGTCCTTGCCCAGTCCGCTGAAGTCCTTGGACTTCTTCACGACGCCCTTGAGGTCTTCGTGGTCGGAGTTGACGCCGGAGTCGATCACTGCGACTTTGACGCCCTTGCCCGTGGATTTCTTCCAGACCTTGTCGATTCCGTAGTCTTTGATGAACCACTGGCCGGGTCCGGCCTTCGGCGCGGCCATGACGGGTTGGGTGGTACCGACGACGAGTCCGAGGACGACGGTCGTGACGGCGAGGAGTCGCGCGGCGGCTCTCACGAGCTCGTCAGCGCGAGGTCGAGCGCGGTCCCGTCGAGGATGTCGGTTTCGGAGATCCGAATATCCAGCGATCCTCCGGCGGCCGCCACGGCTTGGTCGAAGCGGGCGACGATCCTGGCGAAGAGCAGCGATCCGGCGCCGATGACGTCGACGCGTCCGGGATGCATATACGGCAGGTCCGTGCGTGCCTGGCGGTCCATGGCCAGAAGCTTTCGGGATTCGTCAGCGACGTCGGCGACGCTGATATGTGCTCCGTGGATGCGCTCTCGCTGGTAGCTTTCGAGTCCGAGGATGCCTGCGGTGATGGTGGTGACGGTGCCGGCGACTCCGATGAAAGTGCGCGGGGCCGCGAAGTCGACGATCTGCGCGGCCTGGTCGAGCTGGCCGTCTATATCGGCCAGAGCTGCCTGGATCTGGTCCTGGCTGGGAGTTTCGACCGGCATGTGCCGTTCGGTCAGACGCACCGACCCGATGTCCATGCTCACGGCCGCCTGGACATCGTCTCGGCCGAGGACGAGTTCGGTCGAGCCGCCGCCGAGGTCCATGACGACATAGGGTCCGTCAGCATCCGTGAGGCCGACAGTGGCGCCGAGGAAGGACAGCCGGGCCTCCTCTTCACCGGCGATGACGTCGGGGACGACGCCGAGGATCGAGAAGATCCCGGCGAAGAACTCATCGCGATTCTTCACGTCGCGGCTGGCCGAGGTCGCGACGAATCTCAGCTTCTCCGGCCGGTACTCGGCGGCCACCTCGGCGAATTCCTTCGCCACGGCGAAGGTGCGCTCGAGCGCCTCAGGTGCGAACTCGCCGGTGGCGTCGACACCTTGGCCGAGACGGACGATCCGGGTTTCGCGACGCAGGTCGGTGAGGGTGCCGTCGGCGGCGACATCGGCGATGAGCAGGCGCAGGGAGTTCGTCCCGCAGTCGAAGGCAGCAACACGCATGGCAGGTCCTAGTCGGTGGATTCGGTGGTGGCAGCGGTCTCGGCCAGCGGAGGCACATCGTTCATGAACGACAGTGCGCGGTCGCCGATGGGGTTGATGCCGAGCCCGGCGGACAGCGAGTGGCCGACGAGGGCGTGGAGGCATTTGACCCGGTTCGGCATTCCGCCTGCGGAGTAATCCTTGATCTCTTCAACTTCCGCCAGGCCCGCTGCGGAGCCGATCTCAGAGCGGACGTCGAGGTAGGCCCGGTGTGCGGCGGCGTAGGCGGCAGCGAGCTCTTCGTCTTCGCCGATCTCCGCAGTCCATTCGGCCATGATTCCCGAGGCTTCCAGCCGCGAGCATTCGGCCACGTAGGCAGGATGGGTGAGGTAGAAGGTCGTCGGGAACGGCGTGCCGTCCTCGAGGCGCGGAGCGGTGGCGACGACGAGGGGTTCACCGGATGCGCTGCGGGCGGCGATGCCGAAGACGCCTCGGGGAATGCGCCCGAGTTGGTCTTGGAGGACAGCGAAATCCGCCTCGGTGCACTCTGTGATCATCAGCTCTTCTCCACGGTGTTGCCGGTCTCCTGAATGGACTCCAGCAACTCAAGGTACCAGGCCTGCTTGCGAACCGGCCGTTCGGGCTCGGATTCCTCGTCGACGGCCTCTTGATTCGTGACGATGACCGCGTTCTTGCCCTTTTCCACGTAGTACTGGTCTTCGCGGGCCTTGCGCTTGATGTAGGCGGGGTCTCTGAGGTTCTCGTTCTTCTCTTCGAGGCTCTTGACCTCGGCTTTCGTCGTCTCGATCTCGTTATTCAGGGCCGCGATCTGCTGGGCCTGTTTGAGTGCGGAGTTCAGGGGCGAGAGGAACGCGAGGAGGACGGCTGCGACGACGAGGAGGAAGATTCCCGTGCGCACCGACATGCGGCGGCCACGCGCCTCGGCGTCCGTGCCGGCATCGGCTTCGATGACCGGTTTCGGGCGTCGACGAGGGGTGGCTTTGCCAGGAGCCGATTTCGGGGCACTTCGTCTGGGCTTGCTCGGGACCATGCTTCTTTCCTCTGCGACTGGGGATCGGGGAAGAGTGTCGCAACATCTCCAAGTGTGCCGTGTCCGCATTCCCTGCGCGAGGATTTCGAGCTCGTGGCGTGTTCGATTCTCACGTATCCTCCGTCACGTCCGGTCCCGCCCACTCCTCCCCCGCGAGCATCTCTCACCTCAGCCCGTGCCCGCCCCAGGAGCCATCTCAGCCTCGCCTCCCGCAGGCATCTCACACCACTACTGCTTCCCCCTCCCCGCAGCCCCAACTCCTACACCCACGACGGCACCTCTCACTCTTGGCAGCAAACCACCTCGCTCCTGCGGTGCGTTATGCGCCTCGGGGTGACGGATGTCCGAAGATCGCCGCCGTCGATCACCTGACCTGCGACCAGTCATCTTGCGAGAGCTCCGCCCGATCAATGCCCTATCCACAGAGTTATCCACAGACAAGAGAGCGCTCATTGCTGTTTGGTTGCGTTTATTGCATTTTAGATGCATGTATAAACTATTGAGCACCGATGACATCCTTCGGCTCGGATTCAACCATGGCGACATCAGGCGCGCCCGCAGATGTTGCCTCCGACGGCTGTCGCGGGGCACATATCTCGTCCGCCACGTCTGCGAACTGGACTTCCATCGCCCGCTCTGGGCGAGCATCGCCGAACAGGTCCACCAGGTCTTCATCGAGCACGGAGTCATCCGCGACGATATCAACGATCTCAACGCCTCGGTGATGGCTCACTTCGCACAACGTGCCGATCGGAGAACCGACGACGCGAAGTCGAACCCACCGGCGGAGATCTTCTCGCACATCTCTGCGGCACTAATCCACAATCTGCCCATCTCCCACCCTGTCACCCACCAGGTCGAGGTCGTCCGGCGGGGCACCAACCGCAAATTCAAGACTATCCACGTCCGCGGCAGCATCATCCCGCAGAACCACCGCGCAACGATCAACGGCGCCGAAGTGACCACACTCGAACGCACACTCATCGACGTCGCCCGCAGCTACAACCTCGACGTCTCTGTGCCGATGATCGATGATGCGCTGCACCGAAAGCTGACCACCAGGGAGAAGATCCTCACGAAACTCGCTCAATGCTTGGAGAAGCGCAATTCCGCGAAAGTGCGACTGGCCATCGATCTGGCTGATTCTCGCCGCGAATCCCCCGCCGAGGCTGTCGCCGCGGTGCGATTCTACGAACACGGGATCACGGGGATGGAACCGCAGGTCACGTTTCACGCCGAATCATTGAGGCGCGATATCCGCGTCGACTTCTGTCACCGCCGGGCTCGTCTCATCATCGAGATCGACGGCATCGGCAAGCTCTATCTCGGTTCAGGTGTCCCCCGCGAGGAGCTCGAACAGGAACGCCGCCGCGAGCAGTGGCTGCGCGACCAAGGTTGGCAGGTGATTCGGATCAGTTGGAAGGAGCTGTTCGAGGAGGCGAAATTCTATGACATCCTCCGGTTCATCCGCCGTGCGCAGAACGCCACCGCCTGGTCCCCACCGCGGGCATCTGTGCCGCAGATGCATCGCGGACCGCAGCGCACCGCCGCGGACCGCCGCACCAGGCGGCACATCGCTGCATAGGGCGAGGCATCCCGCACCGCGGCTGTCGTTCACCCCTATTTCGTCGAGCACACCGTCTCCCATGGTGCGATTGGCAGAGTTTCATCCCGCACCGTTGCCGGCAACTCCTACAGGTGCTCGACCGTCCCTCACCCATAGAGACTCGTCAGAGTGGTGCAACGGTGCAAATTACGAGGAACGCGAGGGATAGTCGCCGGTGGGCGGATATGAGACCACCGGTGACAAATGGTGACGCAGTGAACCGGGCCCGGCAACGGAGAATCGTCGCGACGAGGAGACTTCGCGGTGAGAAATGCGGCCCCGGATGGAGGAAGGCCCGAAGGCGGGAAGACTCGAGACGAGAAGCCTCGGATGAGGGAGGTCCGAAGCTGGAAACCCCGAGGCGGGGCCGGGCGATCATTGTGATCGTCCGGCCCCGCCTCGGGGAGTTCAGAGCCCTGCTCGCCTCAGGCTTCGAAGCGCGGGAAGGCGCTGCGGCCCGCGTAGCGTGCGGCATCTCCGAGCTGCTCTTCGATGCGCAGCAGCTGGTTGTACTTCGCGACGCGCTCCGATCGTGCCGGGGCGCCGGCCTTGATCTGACCGGCGTTGGTCGCCACGGCCAAGTCGGCGATGGTCGTGTCCTCGGTTTCGCCGGAACGGTGCGAGATCATCGTGGTGTAGCCGTTCGTCTGCGCCAGAGACACAGCGTCGAGGGTCTCGGTCAGGGTACCGATCTGGTTGACCTTGACCAGCAGCGAGTTCGCCGTGGCGTTGTCGATACCGCGCTGCAGGCGCTCGGGGTTGGTCACGAACAGGTCGTCGCCGACGAGCTGCACCTTCGAGCCGATCGTCTCGGTCAGGGTCGCCCAGCCGTCCCAGTCGTTCTCATCGAGGGGGTCCTCGATCGACACGAGCGGGTACTTCGCCAGCAGCTCTTCGTAGTAGGCGGCCATCTCCTCGGCGGTCTTCTTGCTGCCTTCGAACTCGTAGGCACCGTCGGCGTAGAACTCCGAGGACGCCACGTCGAGGGCGACGGCGATATCGCGTCCGGGACGGTGCCCGGCGATGTCGATGGCCTCGATGATGAGGTCGAGCGCCGCGGCGTTCGAGTCGAGGTTCGGAGCGAATCCGCCCTCATCGCCGAGTCCGGTCGAGAGTCCGCGTTCCTTGAGCACTCCCTTGAGCGCGTGGTAGACCTCGACGCTCCACTGCAGCGCTTCGTGGAAGCTGGCGGCGCCGATCGGGGCGATCATGAATTCCTGGATGTCGACGTTCGAGTCGGCATGGGATCCGCCGTTGAGGATGTTCATCATCGGCACGGGCATGACGTGCGCATTCGGTCCGCCGAGGTAGCGGTAGAGGGGCAGATCCGCCGAGACCGCTGCCGCGCGGGCCACGGCCAGCGAGGTGCCGAGCATCGCGTTCGCGCCGATGCGGGACTTGTTGTCGGTGCCGTCGAGTTCGATGAGCGCCTGGTCGACGAGACGCTGGTCGTCGCTTTCGAGTCCGACGATGACTTCGTGGATCTCGTCGACGACAGCGTCGACGGCCTGGGTGACGCCCTTGCCCAGGTAGCGCTCGGGATCTCCGTCGCGCAGCTCCACGGCTTCGAATTCTCCGGTGGAGGCACCGGAGGGAACGCCGGCACGACCGACGGACTCATCGGCCAACAGCACTTCCACCTCGACGGTGGGATTTCCCCGGGAATCCAGGATTTCACGGGCGTTTGCGGCAACGATCTCGGCCACTGAGTACTCCTTAGCGTTTGGTTTCACATGGGGAACATGTGCCTGGAGGACAGCTTAATGCACCGCGCGTCCAGGCTCACCCTCGTTCCGGGCCCCGGTTGGGCTCGGATTCGAGCAGGCATTGCCGCAGTCGCTCGGGCGTCGCAGGGTCCATCCCGTGCGCGAGCAGGTAGGCTTCGACTCCCCTTGGCTGTCCCTCGTCCTTCGCCGAGGCGGTCCCGTGCTCGGCCTCGATCCGGTCGAGGACCTCGTGCATGAGTTCGGGAGGCGCAGCGGTGGCGGTCTGGGCGAGGTTGCCGGAGATCCCGGCATCGGAGAAGTTCCTGGTGATCGCCTCGAGGAAACCCCCGGACAGGTGGGTGGAGGTGATCGCATATTCGTCGACGATATCTTGCCGTCCCACACCGAGGAGGTCGAGCAGGAATGCTCCGATCACGCCGGTGCGATCCTTCCCGGCAGAGCAGTGGAACACCACACCATCAGCGCAGTGTTCGGCGATCAGGTCGACGGCGGCGGCCAGCCGGTGACCGAAGTGCGTGATCATGAGTTCGTAGATGCGGCCGAGGCTCCGGTCGCTGAGATCCATTCCCGTCGCCTCGGCGGCGGCTTTCATCTCTTCCCTGCTCAATGGTCGGCTGGGGAAGAAGTGGTCGTCGAAGACGGGCAGCTCGATATGTCGGATGTCGAGGCCGTCGAGCGCATCGGGCAGTTTCGCCCTCTCGCCGATATCGCGCAGATCGATGACGGTGCCGATGCCGAGTTCGCCGATATCGGCGCGCGCTCGATCGCTCAGCTGCGCCAGACCGTCGGCGCGGAACACCTTCCCGGATCGCACTCGGCTCTCCCCGGCCTCGGTGGCGGGCCCTCCGAGGTCACGGAAGTTGAAGGTGCCTTCGATCTCGAGCCTCTCCAGACTCATCGGCTTCCGTCCTCTCCTCGCGCTGCGGCCTTCTCTTCCGCTTTGATCCGGCGGTACTCGCGTTCGACGTCTTCCAACGATGCCATCTCATCTCCGGGATCGTCGGTGAAAGCCAGGGGGTGACGACGGATGAGCTTGGCCTCGAGACCATCGATGATGGCGCCGAGGCTGTGACCGTAGTCTCGCCCGCTGCTTTCATCGAGCAGGGCGGAGTGGAAGAGCACTTGGTAGAACACGTCGCCGAGCTCGTCGACGACGGCCGCCCGATTCTCCGCAGTGGGTTCTGTCGCGAAGTCTTCAAGAGCGACGATGAGTTCATTCGTCTCTTCCCGTGCGTACTTCTCGAGGCTCTGATGATCTTGTCGGCTCGACCAGGGGCACCGTCGTCGCAGAGTCGCCATGGCTTCGATCACCGCTTGGAGTCCCGGTTCGTCACGTTCACCCACGAAATATCCTCCTGCCGGCACGAAAGACCCCCACCGCAGAAGCGGTGAGGGCCGATTCGTCGGTCACTTCGAGAATTTGTCCTTGACCGAGGCACCGAGGTCCTTGACCGACTCGCCGACGTCTTTGGCCTTGGCCTTGAGCTGATCGGTGGCACCTTCGGCCTTGAGCTGGTCGTCACCGGTCACATCGCCGACGGTCTCCTTGGCACGGCCGCCGAGGTCTTCGGCCTTGTTCTCGAACTTGTCGTCAACACCCATGGGGATTCTCCTTAGTAGACAGCTGCGTGATTTGCACTTGCTGCGGATGTCTCCGCGTTTCGCACTCTACGCCACCGCCCTGGCTCGTGGGCCGAACAGCGGTGAACAGTCGGAGAGTTCTCAACCGTTCTTCGCGGCTCCGGCCTCCGTGACTTCCGTGGCATCCGACTCGACGACAGGCAGGATGGCGTCGAGGAACTGGTGCGCCCACCGCAGGATGTCCGAATCGGTCATCTCCTTGGAATCGAATCCGGTGCCCGCCATCGGCTTCGGGACGAGGACCGAACGCAGCGCCGGTTTGAGCAGAGACTTCGGGTACAGACGCTTGAGCCTGACCACCTGGGAGTCGGAGAGTTCGACGGGTCCGAAGCGGATGAAGTTGCCCTGCATGACGATGTCGTTGACCCCGGAAGCGCGGGCGCGGATGCGCAGCCGGGCGACATCGGCAAGGACACCGACGGGTTCCGGGTAGGGGCCGTAGCGGTCGATGAGCTCGTCGAGGACTTCCTGCAGTTGTGCTTCGTCCGTCGCCGCGGCCAACTTTCGGTAGGCCTCGAGACGCAGTCGTTCGTGGTCGACATAGTCGGCCGGCAGGTGGGCATCGACGGGCAGTTCGATGCGCATGTCCGCCTCGGGTTCGGTCTCCTCGCCGCGGAATTTCGCCACGGCCTCTCCGACGAGTCGGACGTAGAGGTCGAAGCCGACGCCTTCGATATGGCCGGACTGCTGGCCGCCGAGCAGATTGCCGGCCCCGCGGATCTCGAGGTCTTTCATCGCCACCTGCATTCCGGCACCCAGTTCGGTATGCGCGGCCAGAGTCGTCAGACGATCGTGTGCGGTCTCGGTCAGCTGAGTGTCCGGCGGGTAGAGGAAGTAGGCGTAGGCGCGTTCACGTCCACGTCCCACGCGTCCGCGCAGCTGATGCAGCTGGGAGAGCCCGTACTTGTCGGCGTTGTCGATGATCAGCGTGTTCGCATTCGCGATGTCGATTCCTGTTTCGACGATCGTCGTGCACACGAGCACATCGTATTTCTTCTCCCAGAAATCGACGATGACCTGTTCGAGTCGGGTCTCGTTCATTTTGCCGTGGGCGATGGCGATTCGCGCCTCTGGCACCATTTCGGCGATGTGTCCGGCGACTGCTTCGATATCGCGGACCCTGTTGTGGATGTAGAAGACCTGTCCTTCGCGCATGAGCTCGCGTCGGATCGCAGCCTTGATCTGCTTGTCTTCGCGTTTGCCGACATAGGTCAGCACCGGGTGCCGCTCTTCCGGAGGTGTGGCCAGGGTCGACATCTCGCGAATGCCGGTCACCGCCATCTCCAGGGTGCGCGGGATCGGGGTCGCCGACATGGCGAGGACGTCGACGTTCGTCCGCAGCGCCTTGAGAGTCTCCTTGTGTTCGACGCCGAAACGCTGCTCCTCGTCGATGATGACGAGTCCGAGTTCTTTGAACCGCACCTCGCCGCTGAGCAGTCGGTGGGTGCCGATGACGAGGTCGAGCTTGCCGTCGGCCAGATCCTCCTTGACCTTCTCCGATTCCTGCTTGGTCTGGAACCGGGAGAGGGCGCCGATGGTGACGGGGAATCCCGAGTAGCGTTCGGCGAAGGTCTCATAGTGCTGTTGGACGAGCAGAGTAGTCGGCACGAGCACGGCGACCTGCTTGCCGTCCTGGATCGCCTTGAACGCGGCACGGACCGCGATCTCCGTCTTCCCATAGCCCACATCGCCGCAGATCAGACGGTCCATCGGCACGGTCTTCTCCATGTCCGATTTGACCTCGTCGATGGTGGTCAGCTGATCGGCGGTCTCGACATAGTGGAAGGCGTCTTCGAGTTCGCGCTGCCAGGGAGTGTCCGGCCCGTAGGCGTGGCCGACGGTGGCCTGGCGGGCCGAGTACAGTCGGATGAGTTCCCCGGCGATCTCCTTGACGGCCTTGCGGGCTCTCGCCTTCGTCGTCTGCCAGTCGGCGCCGCCCATCTTGTTGAGGTTCGGGCTCTCCCCGCCGACATAGCGGGTGACCTGGTCGAGAGCATCGCTGGGAACGTAGAGACGGTCGCCGGGCTGTCCGCGCTTGGCAGGCGCGTATTCGATGATGAGGTATTCGCGAGTGTGCTTGTTCGCACCTCGGCCCGTGGTCCGCTGCGTCATTTCGACGAAACGTCCGACGCCGTGCTGATCGTGGACGACGTAGTCGCCGGGGGCCAGATTGAGCGGGTCGACCTGGTTGCGTCGACGGCGGGTGGGCAGCTTGCGCATATCCCGCGTCGAGGTGGCCGCCGCCCGACCGAGCACATCGGCCTCGGTGAGCACGGCGAGTTTGAGATCGTCGAAGACGAAGCCGCCGAAGGACGCGGCCGTCGTCACGGTCACCAGGGCTTCGGGCAGATCGGTCGGGTCGTCGACGAACGAGGCGGGCACTCCGGCTTCGGAGAACACCTCGACCATGCGTCGGCCCGGACCCTGGCCTTCGGTGAGCACGAGGATGCGCCACTTGTCGTGGATGAGTCCCTTGACGTCGGCGAGGATCGCTTCGACGTCTCCGGCATAGCCCTTCGGGATGCGGGCAGGAACGGAGAAGATGTTCTCCTCGGGACCGGCGAGCTCCTCGTCGGTGGCGAATCCGCCGATCTCCCACCAGGCCAGGCCGATGAGGCGAGCGCCTTCGGCCATCTCGGCCACGGTGCGGAAGCTGGCGGCCGACAGGTCGATCGGGGTCTCTCCCCCGCCGGCGGCTCCGGTCCAGGCGGCTTCGAGGAATTCGTTTGTCGTCTCCACGAGGTCTGCGGCGCGGGCGTCGACGCGTTCGGGTTCGGTGATGATGATCTTCGATCCAGCCGGCAGCAGGGCGATGATCGGCTCCATTCCGTCGGCGAGGACGGCGGAGAGCGATTCCATTCCTTCGACGGCGACTCCGCCGGCGATCTTGTCGAGCATATCGGCGGCGCTGGGCACATCCTCGGCGAGTTCCGCGGCCCGCTTCCGCACCGAATCGGTCAGGAGCAGCTCCCGGCACGGCGGTGCCGATAGGCGCAGGGGTTCGTCACCGTCGTCGGTGGGGATCGAGCGTTGGTCGCTGACGGAGAATTCGCGGATCTCGTCGACCTCGTCTCCGAAGAACTCCACACGCAGCGCTCGCTCCGAGGTGGCCGGGAAGATATCGACGATTCCGCCGCGCACAGCGAATTCGCCGCGTCTGGAGACCATATCGACTCGGGAGTATGCGAGTTCGGTGAGCCGTTCGGCCAGATCATCGATCTCGTATTCGTCGCCGACGGCGAGCTCGACCGGCTCGATGTCGCCGAGTCCCTTGGCCAGGGGCT
This sequence comes from Brevibacterium sediminis, assembly GCF_013623905.1. Classification (GTDB taxonomy): domain Bacteria; phylum Actinomycetota; class Actinomycetes; order Actinomycetales; family Brevibacteriaceae; genus Brevibacterium; species Brevibacterium sediminis. The sequence continues at coordinate 35,335 of NZ_JABKDD010000001.1, read as the reverse complement.
GGAGGAAGGCGCGCACGGGCGCGATGATGAAGGTCAGTTCCCGGCCGGGAGTGGGGTGGGCGAGGCGGCGCAGCACCTCAAGGCGCTGGCCGACGGTGTCCGACCGCGGAGACAGCTTCTCGTGCGGCAGGGTCTCCCAGCTGGGGAAGATCGCGATCGATGCCGACGGCACCCAGTCGGCCAGCGCCTGGGCGAGGTCTTCTGCCTCACGTGTCGTGGCGGTGACGATGAGCTGCGGCGCCGAGGCGGCCCCGTCGGTGGTGACGGTGCGGCGCAGGATCGACGGCCACAGTCCCTTGATCGCATCGATCGTGCCACCGTCGGTGTTCGCGTCGTTGAAGGCCGCGACGAGTTCGGTGATGGTGGGATTCCGGCGGGTGAGATCGAGTCCGTTGAGCACCCGAACAGTCTAGGCCACGCGGCTGACACGACCCATTCGGCGCCCTCTCGGCAAGGCCCGAGGACCACGGGAGTCGAAAACGTGTGAGGATGAGCATATGGCCATGAAGAGAACCGTCCTTGCAGGTTTGGCTGCGGCGACGCTCCTGCTCGCAGGGTGCACGGCCGATGCCGATGACGACATCGCTGTCGCCGAACGGTGGGACTTCCATTCCCGCCCCGAACTCGCCCCGCCGAAGGTCGATATCGACTCCGGGGCCTTCCCCGACGACAACGGAGACCTGGAGACCTTCCTCGCCCCGAAGGGACAGACGCAGGCCGATGACACGTCCTGGGTGGGCGGGCTCATCCTCGACTCCGCCGGTGACCCGGTGTGGATCAGAGACGACTCCGAAGCGCTGTGGGATCTGCGCGTCCAGGAATATCAGGGGAAGCCGGTGCTCACCTGGTGGGAGGGACTGGCCGAGACCCCGCACACCGCCGGCGAGGTCGTCATCCTCGACGACTCGTATCAGGAGATCGCCCGTGTCGGCATGGGCGGCGAGCTTCCCAAGGACACGTCCGACCTGCACGAGACGACGATCACCGCCGATGACACCATGTTCCTCATCTCCTATGTGAAGACGCAGACGGATCTCAGCTCAGTCGGCGGAGCCGAGGACGGCTGGGCCTGGGAGGGCATCGTCCAGGAGGTCGACATCGCAAGCGGTGATCCCCTGTTCGAATGGCGCTCCCTCGATGCCGTACCCATCGATGAGACCGAGACGGAGCTCAAGGAGGGTGAGGGCACGAAGGACGAACCCTTTGACTACATCCACCTCAACTCCGTGTCCGAGGACGACGACGGCAGGGCTCTCCTCGTCTCGGCGCGCAATACCCACGCTGTCTACCAGCTCGACCGGAAGAGTGCCGATCTCAACTGGGTCCTCGGCGGCAAGGCCTCGGACTTCGAGATGGGCGAGAGCGCACAGTTCGCCTGGCAGCACGATGCCCAGCGCCGCTCCGATGGGACGCTGACCCTGTTCGACAACCACGCCGCGCCTCGGCTCGGCGACACCCGCGGTCTGCGCCTCGACGTCGATGAGAAGAAGAAGCGCGCCGAGGTGGTCACGGAGTATCCCGCTCCCGACGACCGTTCGTCGGGCAGTCAGGGCAACTTCCAGGAGCTGCCGGGCGGCAACGTCGTCCTCGGCTGGGGTTCGGAGCCCTACATCTCCGAGTTCTCCAAGGACGGAAAGCTGCTCGCCGACCTCACCTTCACCGGCGGATCGAACTACCGCGCCTACCGCTTCGACTGGCATGCCCAGCCGACTGCTCCCCCGACGGCCACGAAGTCACAGCCGCAGTCCGACATCACTCGGGTGCACATGAGCTGGAACGGTGCCACCGAGGTGGCTTCGTGGAGGGTGCTCAGCGGTGACGACGAGGAGCACCTCGTTGAGAACACCGAGGTCGAGCGCACCGGTTTCGAGACGGCGGCGGACATCACCCCGAACGGTTCGACGATCATCGTCGAAGCTCTCGACGCGGATGGCAAGTCCCTCGGGTCGACCAGAGCGGAGCCTCAGAACAGATAGTTTCGGGAGTTGGACCGGTCGTGAATATTTCGAGGCGATAACGGGCCTAACGGAACGATCACGATTGCCCGGAAGGCCCGGATGTTCGGGGTTCTCCAATCTTCATCACCCACAATTGGAACATGACCGACCACTCCCCCCGTTTCTCCGCCGAGGAATCCCGACTCCTCTTCGGCCCTGACTCCACCGACTCCGGATCTCCCCACTCCGGCCGTTCCGCGAATCCCCCGGTTGCGCACCTGAACACCACCGTCGACCGGCCGCATCTGCTTTCCCGGTTCGCTCCGGTGCTGATCGTCCTGGCCGTCATGTGGGTCATCGAGATCGTCGATGCGATCCTCCCCGTCGACCTCGACGTCTTCAGTCTGGAGTCATGGAATCCGCTCTCGCTCTACGGCCTGGTCACCTCGCCGCTGCTGCATTCGGGATTCGGCCATCTGCTGGCCAATACTTTCCCGTTCCTCGTCCTCGGCATCGTCATCGCCTTCGAAGGCAAGCGTCGTTTCTGGACGGTCACGGGCATCACCGCGCTGAGCTCCGGGCTCGGGGCGTGGCTGACCACGCTGCCCGGCCAGCACATCGTCGGTGCGTCCGGCATCGTCTTCGGATTCTTCGGCTACCTCGCGTTGCGCACCTGGTTCACCGATGACCTGCTGCGCAAGATCATCTACTTCACCATCGGCCTGTTCATCTTCGTCACCTACGGCGCATCGATGATCTTCGGCATGCTGCCGCAGACGAACGACATCTCCTGGCAGGGCCACCTGTTCGGATTCGCCGGCGGCATCTTCGCCGCATGGTGGCTGCACCGTCGCCCGGAGAAGCAGAAGACGGCCTGAGTCCCGGGCAGCGCCCGCTGCTTGGTCAGCACCCGAGGTGCGATCAGCGGGAGTGGAACTTCTGCTGCATGTCGGTGAGCCCGTTGACGATGACCTCTTCGACGGCATCGGCGAGGTCGGAGACGAACATCGGCAGGGTCGTGCGCTCGTCCTTCGAGAACGGGCGCAGCACATAATCGGCGGTGTCCTGTCGCCCCGGAGGGCGTCCGACTCCCGCTCGCACCCGCAGATAGTCCTTCGTCCCCAGCACCGAGGTCATCGAACGCAGACCGTTGTGCCCGCCCTCTCCCCCGCCGAGCTTGGCTTTGATGGCATCGAAGGGGATGTCCACATCGTCATGGACGGCGATGATCCGGTCAGTGGCGATTCCGTAGAAGTCAGCCAGCGCGCGCACCGGTCCGCCGGATTCGTTCATATATCCCGTCGAGGTGGCCAACACCACCCGCGGACCGGGCAGTCCCGGGACGCTGCCGCCGGGCAGCCGCCCGGTGCCGACGTTCGCACGCAGCTTCGTCCGCGTCAGCGTGGTTCCGATGCGGGAGGCGAGTTCGGCGATGACCATCTGTCCGATGTTGTGCCGTGTCGTTTCGTACTTGGGGCCGGGATTGCCCAGTCCGAAGACCAACCATGCTTCGTTCGACATTGCCGTCCTTGTCCGTCCTGTCCGCGCCCGCTGACCGAGTGGTGGGGCTTCTGCTCGCCGCGGGGCGAGAGGTGCGCCGGGTTCGCTCTTGAGAAACGCATTCGGTGGGCCGCCCAACAGGCGGCCCACCGAACAGCGTAGTCAGTCAGTGCTCCTCACGGCACGTTGAGTGCCGGGAGGAGAGAAGATCACTCCTCTTCGGAGGTCTCTTCCTCACCGGACTCCTCAGCGGCCTCTTCCTCGGTCGACTCTTCAGCAGTCTCTTCCTCGGCGTCGGACTCGGTGTCCATCTCGATCTCTTCGGAGACGTTGACGATGAGCTGCTCTTCGTCGGCGATGAGCTCGACGCCTGCAGGCAGTTCGACCTGACCGGCCAGAACGTGCTCGCCGGCGGGACGGCCTTCGATGGAGACCTCGATGAGCTCGGGCAGCTTGGTCGCATCGGCCTTGACGGCGATGGTCGACTCTTCCTGCGAGACCATGGTGCCGGGGGCGGCTTCACCGATGACGTGGACGGGCACGTCGACCTCGATCTTCTCGCCGCGCTTGACGATGATGAGGTCGAGGTGCTCGATATCACGACGGACGGGCTCGATCTGGACGTCGCGCGCAATGGCGAGGACGTTCTTCGATCCGTCGGTGCTTTCGATCTCGAGCAGCGCGTTGGCGTGCTTGAGAGCCAGCATGGTGGCGTGGCCCTCGAGGGACACGTGCACGGGGTCTCCGCCGTGGCCGTAGATGACAGCGGGGATGCGTCCTGCGCGGCGGATGCGGCGCGCTGCGCCCTTGCCGAACTCGTTGCGAGCTTCGGCCAGAAGTTTGAAGTCAGCCATTTTCTCTCCTTCGTGGTGAACTTACCTTCGAGCACCACGGCGAAACAGCCTGAGCACCCACGCGAATCACGAACCCGATGGGTTCGTTTCGTGGGGCAGGACCGCGTCGATCACGGAGACATCAGTCTCCCTCGCCGAGGCAACCCGACTAGTCTACGGCACCGTCCGTTTCGGCACCAATCCGAGAGGTCACGGCTGCAGCGCACGCATCGATTCCGGTTTCGGTGAGGAGGATGTCGTAATGGTTCGTCCCCTGCACATCGACGATGTCCATCTGCGGCCATTGCCGAGCGAAGTCGTTGGTCGTCTCCGGCGGGTACAGGCCCGGTTCGGCGGCGACGAGGTCGCGCTCGGCGAAGAGGAAGACCACTTCGGACTGGGTTCCGTCACTGCCCATGATCGTCTCCAGGGCATCACGGTAGGCGGAGCCGGTGTACATGTCGGCCGAATCGGCCTGCATCGCCTCCACCGACGTCGACGGTTGGAACGAATGGTCGTCCTTGGCCGCCAGATCGTAGACGAAGCTCTCGGTCGCCACGGTGTCGAGGCCGTCGACGAAAGCGGGGTGAGCGGCGAAGAACGCCAAGTACTCCTCGACGCTGCCGAAGGTCATCGACAGCCGCTCGGCGGCCGGGCCGAGGACGGCGGCGATGAGATCATCGGTGTCGAGGTCCTCATCGTTGAGGTCGTCGACGGGGCCGTCTCCATGGGGCTGCCCCACTGGCAGGGGAAGTCCCCCGTCGATGAGGACGGGGCCGCGGAAACGGCGAACCGCCTCGGCGCCGGTGTCGACGTTCGGCTCAGCCGACATTCCGGCCAGGGTCATGGCGACGAAACCGCCCATGGAATGACCGACCAGGGTGACCGGCCCCTCCGGGGCGAAGGCATCGAGCACGGCGGTGACATCCTCGGCGTGGGCGGCCATCCCGAACGGGCCGGGCAGGGTACGCGAGTCGGCTCGTCCGCGCAGGTCGGGCCCGATGATGCGGACGCCGGGCAGTGCGGAGACGAGGCCCGCGAAGAACAGGTGGTTGGAAGTGATGCCGTGGATGACGCACACGGTGGGCACGCGCCCGGGGCCGCTCGCCACCGGCTCCCACACTCCCACGGACAGCTGCCCGCCGGGGACGTCCACGCGGTACCGGTTGTAATCGTGTGAGGACATCGTCCCTGATCCCTTCGCCGAAGTCTTGCCTCCAGTGTAGGACCTCACGGCAGTCCAGACGATGCGAACCCCGAGCCGCATCGACTCGGGGTTCGCATCAGATCCGGCGCAATTGCGCGGATCACGGGGCCTCAGCCTTCGGGATCAGACCTCGAAGAGACTCGTGACCGATCCGTCTTCGAAGACCTCGTGCACGGCACGAGCGATGAGCGGGGCGATCGAGAGCACGGTGAGCTTGTCGAAGATCTTGTCTTCGCTCAGCGGCAGAGTGTTCGTGACGATGACCTCTTCGGCCACGGAGTTCGACAGGCGTTCGACGGCCGGGCCGGAGAACACGGCGTGGGTGGACACGACGATGACGCCCTTCGCGCCGGCGGCCATGCAGGCATCGGCGGCCTGGACGATGGTGCCGCCGGTGTCGATCATGTCGTCGACGAGCACGCAGGTGCGGCCCTCGACCTCACCGACGACGCGGTTGGCCTTGGTCTCGTTCGGTCGGGTGATGTCGCGGGTCTTGTGGATGAAGGCCAGCGGCACTCCGCCCAGCGAGTTCGACCAGTTCTCCGCGACCTTGATGCGGCCGGCGTCGGGCGAAACCACGGCGAGGTCGCCGGGGTACTTGTCCTTGACGTAGCCGGCGAGGATCGGCATCGCGATCAGGTGGTCGACGGGACCGTCGAAGTAGCCCTGGATCTGCGCGGTGTGCAGGTCCACGGTGATGATGCGGTCGGCACCGGCCGTCTTGTACAGATCGGCGACGAGCCGAGCGGAGATGGGCTCGCGTCCGCGGTGTTTCTTGTCCTGCCTGGCGTACGGGAAGAACGGTGCGATGACGGTGATGCGCTTGGCCGATGCACGCTTGAGGGCGTCGACCATGATCAGCTGCTCCATCAGCCATTCGTTGATGGGAGCGCAGTGGGACTGGAGGACGAAGACGTCGCTGCCGCGCACAGACTCGGAGTAGCGGACGTAGATCTCGCCGTTCGCGAAGTTGTAGATGTCGGTGGGGAGGAGTTCGGTCCCCAGATTCTCCGCGACTTGCTCGGCGAGTTCGGGATTTGCCCGACCGCTCACCAGGACGAGCTTCTTATCGCCCGCCGTCGTTATCTCATTCACTGATCCGTTCCCCTTCGGATGCGTTTTCGGCCGCCTGCGCTGCAGGCGTGCCCGGACGGTTTGTCTGAACCCAGCCCTCCAGGTTGCGCTGTGGGGCCACCGAGATGGCCAGCGCTCCTGCAGGGACATCCTTGCGCACCGTCGTGCTCGCACCCGAATAGGCGCCGTCGCCCACGGTGACAGGGGCGACATACATATTGTCCGAGCCCATGCGTGCATGCTTGCCGATGACGGTGCGGTGCTTGTTGACGCCGTCGTAGTTGACGAACACCGAGGCGGCTCCGATGTTCGAGCCCTCCCCGATCTCCGCATCGCCGACGTAGGAGAGGTGGGGCACCTTCGCACCCTTGCCGATATCGGCGTTCTTCGTCTCCACGAAGGTGCCGATCTTTCCGGACTCGCCGAGCTTGGTGCCCGGACGCAGGTAGGCGAACGGTCCGACGTTGGCTTCCGGACCGACGACGGCGAGTTCACCGTGGGTGCGCACGACCTTGGCGTTCTCCCCCACCTCGGTGTCCTTCAGCGTGGTGTCGGGGCCGACGACGGCTCCGGCGCCGATGTCGGTGGCGCCCAACAGCTGGGTGCCGGGCAGGATCGTCGCATCGGCGGCGATGGACACGTCGACGTCGATCCACGTGGTGTCGGGGTCGATGATGGAGACACCGGCACGCATGAACTTCTCGCACTGCCGGCGGTTGAGCTCCTTGCCGAGGTTCGCCAGCTGCACGCGATCATTGGCTCCCTCGACCTGCCACAGGTCGTCGGTGGCCGTGGCGGCGACGGGGCGGCCCGCCTCACGGGAATGTCCGATGACGTCGGTGAGGTACTTCTCACCCTGCGCGTTGTCGGTCGTCAGCGCGGCCAGGCCCTCCTTGAGCGCCGCGGCGTCGAAGGCGTAGATACCGGAGTTGATCTCACGGATGGCCCGTTCGGTCTCGCCGGCGTCCTTCTGCTCGACGATGCGCAGCAGGGATCCGTTCGCGTCGCGGACGATGCGGCCGTACCCGGTCGGGTCGTCCACCTCGGCGGACAGGACGGTCACGGCGTTGGCGTTGGATTCGTGGATCTCGACGAGGCCGTTGATGGTCTCCGTCGTCAGCAGCGGCACATCGCCGTAGGTGACGACGACGGTTCCGCTGAGGTCCTCGGGCAGCTGGGTGAGCGCACATTCGGTGGCGCGGCCGGTGCCCGGAACCTCATCCTGATCGGCGATGAGCAGGGTTCGCTGGGAGGACACGGGAAGGGAGTCGAGGTGGGCGACGAGCTGATCGCGCTCATGGCGGACGACGACGATGAGGTGCTCGGGAGAGGTTCCGGCCGCTGCGGCGACGGAGTGATGGAGCAGGGAGCGTCCGCCGATGGGATGCATCACCTTGGGAAGAGCCGACTTCATTCGAGTGCCTTGGCCCGCTGCCAGAACGATGACGGCGGTCGGATGAGTCTGCGACATAGTTGAATCCTTCGCATGTCGGGTTGGGCCAGCTCCGCCCATAGGATTCGAACCTATACTGCACGGCTCCAAAGGCCGGCGTGCTGCCATTACACCAGGGCGGAACAGCGTGCACCAGTAGAGGGGCCCGCGCTCACGAGACACCATCATGCCACTACGATTAACTGTATGGAAATTCTACGCGAGATTCTTCTGACCCTGCATCTGCTGGGTATGGCCATCATCGTCGGTGGCTATTTCACCGTCATCCGCTCCCCCAAAGTGATGCCCGGAATGCTCCACGGCGCCTATCTGCAGCTGGTCACCGGCCTGCTGCTCATGGGGCTGGCCGAGATGGGCGATGGCGACGTCAACCATATGAAGCTCGGCATCAAACTGGTCGTGGCGATCCTCGTCACTGTCTTCGCGTTCATCGGCAACAAGAAGCAGAAGGCCTTCGCCGCCTCTGCGCCTGCAGAGGGCGGGGCAGGCGTGAAGGTGGCGAACCCGTCGGCGACCATGGCACACCTGGTGGTGGCCTTCGCGGTCATCAACGTCATCGTGGCCGTCTTCATCCACTGACCCTCCCCAATTACTACCTGACGGCGGCTCAGCAACCTCGCGCGAGGTTGCTGAGCCGCCGTCAGGTAGTTCTGAGGGGTGTGAGCTCGTGTCTGAGGCTGACGGTATCGTTGGTGGCGACATGACTGCTGCAGCTGAACACACCGACCATGCCGCCGGCGCCGACTCCCGAGCGGCCGAACTCCTCACCGGACTCAACCCCAGGCAGCGCGAGGCCGTGATCCATACGGGATCCCCGCTGCTCATCGTCGCCGGAGCCGGATCGGGCAAGACGACGGTGCTCACCCGACGCATCGCCTACGCCTTGGCGACCGGTCGCGCCCACCCCGGCGAAGTCCTGGCGATCACGTTCACGAACAAGGCCGCGAAAGAGATGGCCGAACGCGTGTCCTCGATCGTCGGCCCTGCCTCCCGCTCCATGTGGGTCTCGACCTTCCACTCCTCCTGTGTGCGCATCCTCCGCCGCGAGGCGAAGGTGCTGGGCATGAAGTCGAATTTCACGATCTACGACGCCCAGGACGCCCAGCGACTCGTCGCCCAGATCCTCAAGGAGCTCGGCCTCGACACGAAGAAGTACGCCCCGCGGGCCATCCTGCACCGAATCTCGAACCTCAAGAACGACCTGCAGACCCCCGACGACTTCATCCCGCGGCCCAACGATCCCGCCGACGAGGTGCTCGCCGACGTCTTCAAGCGCTACACCTCCCGTCTGCGGCTGGCCAATGCCTTCGACTTCGACGACCTCATCGCGGAGACCGTCCACCTCTTCGGCGCCTTCCCCGAGGTGGCCGATTCCTACCGGCGCCGGTTCCGCCATATCCTCGTGGACGAGTACCAGGACACGAACCCTGCACAGTATGCGCTGATCAAAGCCCTGGCCGGTGACGGCGCAGGAGGGCCGACGGGTGCCGAACTCACCGTCGTCGGCGACGCCGACCAGTCGATCTATGCCTTCCGCGGCGCCACGGTGCGCAACATCGTCGAGTTCGAGAAGGACTTCCCGAACGCTGACACCATTCTGTTGGAACAGAACTATCGGTCGACGCAGAACATCCTCGACGCCGCCAATGCCGTGATCGCGAACAACGCCGACCGCCGGGAGAAGAAGCTGTGGACCTCGGAGGGTTCCGGCGAGCAGATCGTCGGCTGGGTGGCCGAGAACGAACAAGGTGAAGCCCGGTTCATCGTCGATCGCATCGATGACCTCATCGACGAGGAGAAGTACACCTATGGTGACTTCGCCGTGTTCTACCGCACGAACGCTCAGTCGCGCGCCATCGAAGATGCGCTGGTCCGTTCCGGAATCCCGTACAAGGTCGTCGGCGGCACCCGCTTCTACGAGCGCAAGGAGATCAAGGACGCCCTCGCCTACCTGCGCGTCGTCGCCAACCCCGATGACGACGTCAATCTGCGCCGCATCCTCAATGTGCCCAAACGCTCCATCGGCGACCGCACCGAGGGCATCATCGCCGACTTCGCCGACCGGGAGAACATCAGCTTCTTCACCGCCCTGGGCCGCCTCGACGAGATCCCGCACCTGAGTTCACGCGCCCTGACCTCGGTGCAGAAGTTCTACGACCTCATGCAGGATCTGCGCTCCACCGCCGAGTCCTCCCCGCTCTCCCGGGTCATCGAGGCGATCCTCGAACAGTCCGGTTACCTCGAATCGCTGCAGAAGAGCACCGATCCGCAGGACGAGTCCCGTGTCGACAACCTCGCCGAACTCGTCGCCGTGGCCGAGGATTTCGTCGCCACTCGGGAGGCTGCCGCGGTTGCGGAACCGGAGACCCCGGATGACAACGACACCAACACAGACACCGGCACTGAGGCGACCGCCGTGCCTGAGACGACCGATACAGAGACCGAAACCGCCGCCAAGGCGGTCGACCCCGACGTCGATGACGTCGGTTCCGCAGACGCCTCCGCTGCACCGGGCGTCGGCGCGGCGGCCATCGATCAGTTCCTCGAACAGGTGGCTCTGGCCTCGGACACTGATCAGATCCCCGATGCCGAACTCGGTCAGATCACACTGATGACTCTGCACACGGCCAAGGGACTCGAGTTCCCGGTGGTCTTCCTCACCGGACTCGAAGACGGAGGATTCCCGCATTCGCGTTCCTTCGAGAATCCGCAGGAGCTGTCGGAGGAGCGGCGTCTGGCGTATGTCGGGCTCACGCGTGCACGGCAGCGTCTGCTCGTCACTCGCGCCGAGACCCGGAGCATGTGGGGTCAGCCTCAGTACAATCCGCCGAGCCGGTTCCTGTCCGAGATCCCGGAGAACCTCATCAATTGGGAGAACACGGGCAGCTTCTCCGGCGGGTTCGCTTCGGGCGGCTTCGGTTCCGGAGGTTTCGGCTCCGGCGGCTATTCGTCCGGATACTCGGGAGGATCACGCGGCTTCGGGTCGTCACGGTCGTCCGGTGGCAGCTCCCGCTCACGCTCGAGTGCGAGTTCGTCGACACCGGTTGCCGGATTCCCCAATCGGATCCGACCCAATCGTGAGGTCATCTCCGTCGAGGTCGGCGAGAAGGTCTCGCACGAGTCCTTCGGGCTCGGCACCGTCACCGAAGTCAACGGTGTCGGAGACAAGACCGTGGCCGTCGTCGACTTCGGTTCGGCCGGATCGAAGCGGCTGCTGCTGCGCTACGCCCCGATCGAAAAACTCAGCTGAGGCAACGGTGCACGTGGATGCACGGCCAAGCCGTGCATCCACTGCACTGAGCCGTTCGCTCGCGCAGCGGTGCCACTCGTGCCCCGATAGTTGGTATCGACTGACGCTAGCCAGAACACAAGAAAGCGCCGAGGAGAATCACATTCTCCTCGGCGCTCATCCATGCCGGACGCGGCTATGGATTAAAGATCATTCGTTGCCGAGCTTGTCATCGGCTCCGTCGCGACCCTGATTGATCTGGTCTTCGAACTTTCCACCGGTGACATTGTTGGCTGCGTCCGAGGCCTTGTCCAGGCCCTGGTCGCTGATCTCTTCACCCTTATCGCTATTCAAGGCGTCCTTGGCTTTGTTAGTAAGATCGTCGAGTCCCATGCTGTCTCCTTTCATCGGAAAAGGTTCGAAGCGAACCTCTGACGCCACTCACCTTGCCACTATTGTCGACGTGACGACACCTGCGCGTCCCCTTTCTCAGCGAATGTACATAAAGAACGTCGCCGAGACCGACTCCTCAGCGGGTCAGCGGTACGAGGAACGCAAGCCCGACCAGCAGTCCGGCGAACACCAGACAGGTCGTGATGTCGACGACCTTCGACCGATTCGCCCACACTTCGGTCCACGGCGGCGGCATCGCTCGGAACCCGGCGAGACCGGCAGGAACGACCGCGAGGACGACAGCACCGAGGCGGAAATCGATGACGGAGCACGCCGCGGCGGCGACGACGCCCAGGAGACAGCCGAGCAGCACCCAGTCACGCCGAGTGGGATGCGCGTATCGCCGTTTCCAGTAGATCCATCGCTTCGCGATCGGCCCTCTCCCCCGCCGTGCGTGGCGGGGGTGAGTCCGCTTCATCTCAGTGGAAGAAATGGCGGCTCCCGGTCAGGTACATCGTGATCCCTGCCGCCTCCGCGGCCGCGATGACCTCATCGTCGCGGATCGATCCGCCGGGCTGCACCACGGCGGTGACTCCTGCGTCGATGAGGATCTGCAGACCGTCGGGGAACGGGAAGAAGGCGTCGGAGGCTGCGACCGCACCGGTGGCGCGTTCGGCTCCGGCACGTTCGACAGCGAGTTTGGCCGAGTCGACGCGGTTGACCTGCCCCATACCCACACCCACCGAGGCTCCCCCCTTGGCGAGCAGGATCGCGTTGGACTTCACAGCCCGTCCGGCCTTCCACGCGAATTCGAGATCCGCGAGGACCTCGGGTGCAGCTGCCGGACCAGCGGCCAGGGTCCAGTTCTCGACGGAGTCGCCGTCCGCCTGGAAGGCGTCGCGGTCCTGTACGAGGAACCCACCGCTGATCGGCTTGACCTCGTCTGTGGGCACATCGATGTCGCCGAGTTCGAGCAGTCGCAGGTTCTTCTTCGTCGTGAGGATCTCAAGTGCCTCGGCGCTGAACGACGGAGCGGCCAGGCATTCTGTGAAGATCGGCTTGATCGATGCTGCGAGCTCTGCGTCGACCTCGCGGTTCGTGGCGATGACACCGCCGTAGGCCGACAGCGGATCGCATTCGTGGGCGGACTTGTGCGCAGCGGCAGCGGTCTCACCGACGGCGATTCCGCAAGGGTTCGCATGCTTGATGATGGCGACGGCCGGCTGCTCGAAGTCGAATGCCGCGCGGATCGCGGCATCGGTGTCCATGTAGTTGTTGTACGACATCGCTTTGCCGCCGAGCAGTTTCGCACCGGCGATTCCGGCGGTGCCGTCGGAGTACACGGCAGCAGCCTGGTGCGGATTCTCTCCATAGCGCAGGTCGGCGATCTTCTCTCCGATGAGGCCGGCGAATGCGGCCTTCTCATCGGTGGCGAGTTCCGCGGCGAACCAGGAGGCGACGGCCGCGTCGTAGGCGGCAGTGTGGGCGAAGGCGCGGGCGGCGAAGGTGCGGCGGGCATCGATATCGAAGCCGTCTCCGGCGGCTGCGTCGAGCACGGCCGAGTAGTCGGCCGGATCGGTCACGACGGTGACCGTGGGGTGGTTCTTCGCCGCCGCACGCACCATCGAGGGTCCGCCGATGTCGATCTGTTCGATGCAGTCATCGAAGCCGGCTCCGCTCGCGACGGTGTCGGCGAAAGGATAGAGGTTGACGACGACGAGGTCGAAGGGCTCGATCTCGAGTTCGGACAGCTGTTCCAGGTGCTCAGGCTTGCGGGAGTCGGCGAGGATGCCGGCGTGGACGCGCGGATGAAGGGTCTTGACCCGCCCTTCGAGGCACTCGGGGAACCCGGTGAGGTCTTCGACCTTCGTCACCGCGGCTCCCGCCTCGGCGATCTTCGCTGCCGTTGATCCTGTCGACACGATCTGGACTCCGGCGGCGTGGAGGCCGCGAGCCAGCTCCTCCAGCCCGGTCTTGTCGTAGACGCTGATCAGCGCTCTCTTGATCGCGCGGGTTCCTGTCACAGATCCTCCTCGAGGTTCGGTTGCCGGTCGGTTCTTCTCACGGCGGGGTCAGTGGGCGGTCATCGCCGAGGCGACATATCCGCGGACATGTCGCCCTTCGACGACGAGGTCGGTGTGGGCCAGATGTGCCAGCAGACGCACGAGCTCTTCGCGTTCCCGGGCTTTGATGTTCTCGTGCACGGTCTCCTCGGTGTCGTCATCGCCGATGGGCACCGCGTACTGAGTGATGATCGGTCCGGTGTCGACTCCGGTGTCGACGAGGTGAATGGTTCCGCCGGTCAGCTTCACCCCATGGGCGAGCGCGTCGCGGACCCCGTGTGCACCCGGGAACGACGGCAGCAGCGCCGGATGGGTGTTGATGATCCGGGACGGGAAGGCCTCGACGAAGCTGGGACCGAGGATGCGCATGAAACCGGCAGAGACAACCCAGTCCGGGGCGAGCTCGGCCACCGTGTCCTTCAGCGCCAGGTTCCACTCGTCGCGGTCGGCGAAGTCCTTGGGCCGGACGACGAAGGAGGGAATCTCATGCTGTTCGGCTCGGGTCAGGACCCCTGCGGTGTCCGAGTCGGCCCCGATGGCGACGATGTCGACTCCACGGGTCCCGTCGGCGAAAGCGTCGATGACGGACTGCGTGAGGGTACCGGATCCTGATGCCAGAAGAACGATGCGCACCCGCACAGTCTAACGTCTGCAGCACATGGACGATGCCCTGCTGTCATCGTGCGGACACGGCCCGCCGAGGCATTTGTCAGTCGACTGTGAGAAACTGATCCAGTGACGTCACCGCAGAATACCGAAGAGAAGAAGGCGCCGACTCCCGAAGAGGAGGCACAGGCCGCACCGGCACGACACGGGCTCGTCCTGATACTGCTGATCCTCGCCTCGGTGCTGACGTTCACGTATCAGCTGCCGTTCAAGCTCGCCGCCATCGGCTTTGCCATCGCCGCAGTCGTCTGGTCGGTGAAGTACATCGTCGCCGTCGTCAAGACCAAGCAGCGCCGGAACATGTCCTTGGGCATCCTCGGCGGTCTGCTCAGCATCTACCTCATCTTCTCCACGATGTCCTCGGTCATCCTCTGGCCGGTGCAGTCGAAGTACGAGGAATGCCTGCGCGACGCGATCACGCAACAGGCGCAGCTCTCATGCTCGAGTGAGTATCAGTCGGGTCTGGGTGACTGGTTCAAGCAGGTCACCGGCCAGGATCTCGATCTGCCCGGCACCAAGTGATCCACGGGGCCACGGTCCAGGTCATTCAGCGCTGATCCCCTCACCGAGGATGTCCTCGGTTCACGCCTGACCCGTCACCGAGGCGGACTTCCGTTCGCGCCACAGCCGCGGTGAGTACGCTGCCTCACCGAGGCAGCCCAATCCGTCACCGAGGCGGCGCCCTCGTCTAACGCGGTTCGTCTTCGTCGACGATGTCGTCGGCGAGCGATTCCGGTTCGTCCTCATCGAACGCATCCGTTGTGCGGTCCTCTTCGAACGCGCCCGCTGTGGCATCCTCGTCGTCGGGGTACTCTTCGTCATCCTCGGCGAATTCGGAATACTCGGCGTGCAGACCGGAGAGTCTGATCAGCAGAAGGCCGGCGGCCATTCCCACACCGATCCACCCAGTGATCGCCAGCGCCGACGTCAGGGCCGAGGGTCCGAACCCGGAGAGACCCAGCGGGCCCAAGGCCCCACCGGCGAACAGTGCGAGCACCTCGAGGGCGACGAACAGTATCCCGATTGCAAGCCCCAGTCCCATCCACGACTGTGCGGCGATGTCGCGGGCTCGGTCGCGGCCGAGGATGACGCACAGCAGACCGAGCAGCACGAGAAGCGCCGGTGCGGCCGCCGTCCAGGCGGGATAGTCACCGTCCAACAGCTGCAGCACGTGCACATCGGGCACGGGCGCTGAGGTCGAAGTGAATGCAGAGCTCGTCCCGGCCCCGCCGATGCTCACTCCCGTCCCGGCGGTCCACGACAGGGCTGAGAAGAGGATGCTCGGGGCGAAGAGCGCCTGAACGACGATGAGACCGATGCCTGCGGCGACCGGTGAGCTGTAGACCTGCACAGTGTCGGCGACATCGCTCCAGCGGATCACGATTCCGACGACGAGCACGATCGCACCGAGTGCCGCAGCGGCCCACAGCAGACGGCGTGCGAGTCCGACGGAGACAGTCCAGGTGTCATCGGCGATCACGGCCAGTCCGGGGATGTCACCGATTCCTCGCACCCGAATGAAGGCCCACGCCACAGCCGTGACGAGGAAGAGGAAGAGCCGAAGGAATCCGAGCGGAGTCACCGTGGCCTGGCCGACCAGGACCGCCGCGACGAGCAGAGGAGCGGCGTAGGCCACGACGAAGGTGCCCAGAGCTGTACCCATGAGCGCCCACCATCCGCCGGGATCGTCGTCGCTCTCGGCCGGGCTGTCCGCTGCCGTGCTGCGGGCGACTCGTTTGGCCCCCGTTGCCACCAGCAGCCACAGGCCGACAGTCACGAGGCTCGGCGCCAGCGAGAAGTCGAATCCGAGGGACGAGACACTCAGTCCTGACACCGTCCCCCACAGTGCGAACGCCCATTCGGGAATCGCCGAGTACGGCAGCTGCGAGCCGAGCCCGATGATCCAGAAGACGATGGCGACGACGAATCCCGCGGGAACGACGATGAGGTCGATCTTCACGACTTCCATGAGGGCTGCGAAGATCGTCCGACGGTAGGGCTGAGGGTGAGGAGAAGTGTGCATCAGGACCATTTTCGCCTAACCCGGCTCGGCTTCCCGGTATTGACCACGCGATTCCCTGCTCCGGGAAGTACAATTGCGCCAGGACAGGCTTGTACACGCAAAGGATGACCCCACGATGAGCAACGGGAACGATCACCCCAATTTCCCGCCACCACCCAGCGAGCCTCCGGAGAGCAGCGGGTCGAAGCCCGAGTCGGAGTTGCCGACGGATGAGGGCCTTCCGGGTTCGGTCTCCGATGACGCCCCCACCGCAACCGGCGGTTCGGCTCAGTCCGGAAGCGGTTCCTCGGTGCCCGATGACCAGGCACCACCCTTGGGAGCTCCGGGCAACGATGCGCCGGAACGACCGACGGTCGCTCCGGCTGCTTCTCAGCAGAACCAACCGCCTCAGTATTCGGGCCCCGGCGCCCAGAACGATCAGTCCTTCAACTCCGGCCAGCAAGGCGGAGCCAACGTTCAGGGCGGCCCACAGGCGGGTCCCTATCCCGGTGCCCCGTCTCCGAGTGACCAGCCTCAGAACGGGCAGTATCCGAACAACCAGTACCAGAGCCCGCAGCAGCCGAACGGCGGCTACCCCGGGGCTCAATCGCAAGGCGCTCAGCCGCAGGGCGTCCAACAGCCAGGCGGTCAGTATTCGAATGCGGCATATCCGGGGGCGTCTAATCAGCCGTACCCCGGCGCTCAGGACCAGCCGGGCCAGTTTAACTCCGCCCAGAACCAGTCCGGGCAGTATCAGACGGGGTCGGGTCCGAACGCCCAACAGACCGGTTCCGGTCCATCCCAGGCGATTCCGCAGCCTGCACCGGCTCCGGGTTTCGCCGGCGGTCAGAGCACCGCGACGCGTGCCGACAATCGCCCCGATAAGAAGAAGAGCAAACTTCCGCTCTTCATCACCCTCGGTGCGGTCGCGCTGGTCATCATCCTCGTCCTCGTCGGGTTCTTCGTCATCGGCAGCGTGAACAAGAACAAGTACGGACCCGACAAGGTCGCAGAGGACTACGTCGAAGCCCTGAACAAGGGTGATTTCGCAGCCGCGGAGAAGATCGCCCCCTCGACACGGCCTGAGGGCACGAACCTCGATCTGCTGCAGAAGGAATTCACCGATTCCTCATCGGCGAAGATCGAGAAGGCCAAGGTCGAATCGTCGAAGACCGACGGGGACAAGGGCACCGTCGTCGTGTCCTACGAGCTCGACGGCAGCCCCTACAATGTGGAGCTCTCTGCGACGAAGGACGGCAAACAGGACCTGTTCTTCGACAAGTGGACGATGAAGGGCCCCGACCTCAACGTCATCTCCCTCGATATCCCCGCTGCCGACGGTCTCGCCGTCAACGGCGAGGACTACAAGGCGAAGTCGGGCACCACGTCGTTCGCTGTCTACCCCGGCAGCTACGACTTCACGATTCCGAAGAGCAAGTGGATCTCCGAAGCTTCCGATACGGCCAAAGTGAACTTCCCGAAGGCCTTCGCCCCCGGCGGACAGCCGAACAAGGGCCAGGTGTCCCCCACCACCCTCAACCTCGATCTGTCCCCGACCGGCGCCTTCGACAAGGAAGTTCAGAAACAGGTCGAGAAGGAGCTCAAGAAGTGCTTCGACAACAAGAGCATCGAGCCGAAGTGCGACTTCATCAAGTACGACCCGACCGAGATCCCAGTCGGCGGTTCGGACAAGAAGCTCGATGATCTGGCGAAGAAGAACACCGCCAAATGGGACATGAAGGAGATGCCGAAGGTGAAGGCCAGCTTCGGCGCCGGAGACACGAACACCGGCTCGTTCTTCACCGAGAAGCCAGGCAAGTTCAACTTCTCCGTCGACGGCAAGAGGGCCGGCTCCTCGTACTTCTCCAACGGCAACTCCCTGTCGGTGTCCGGAAGCGTGAAGATCGACGGAGACAAGCTCTCGGTCGAATTCTTCGACTTCTGACCCCAGGGTCCACCGCCGACACGGTGCACCTCACCTCCCCGAGGTGAGACACCCACCGTCACCGAGGCGACGTCCAAGTCACAGCGGGCCTGTGACGACCGATTCCCGGTCGTCACAGGCCCGCTGTCGTCGTTCTCTCAGACTCCGACCGACCGAGTCGGCAGCTCGAGGTCGGCCGCGGCTTCGAACCAGGCACCGGCGGCCATGACGAGTTCGTCGGCGAACCGTCGTCCGGCGATCTGCACTCCGATGGTCCGACCGTCGTCCATGGATCCGGCCAACACCGTCGCCGCAGGCTGTTCTGACATGTTGAACGGCATGGTGAACCCGATATGCCCCATCGGTTCGTGCACCTGCGGGTACGGCATCGGCTGCTCGGCCGGGAATGCCGCTTCCGGAGCTGTCGGCGAGATGACCAGGTCGAACTCGGCAGTTGCTTCGACCGTCCGCCGCCGGATCTCCTGAACGCTGTGATAGCAGCGCATCAGGTCGACTCCGCTGGTATCGGCTCCGTCCTGTGCCCACTGCTGGATATAAGGCAGAATGAGCGCCTGTTCGTCGACAGGCAGCGCCTTGAGGTCGGCCCACGACCGGACCCGCCAGAACAGATCCATGTCGCGGAGGTGATCATCGTCGATGAAAGGATCGACCGTGACGATTTCTGCACCGGCCGCAGAGAACCTCTCTGCCGCCTCGGTGACGGCCGAGCGCACCTGCGCCGCTGCGGCGACCCCGCACCCGGCGTCGAGCTGCACGCCGATGCGCAGTCCCCGCGGGTCGAAGGCTCCAGCCGAGTCGCTGCCCGGCAGAGACTGCGCATCATCGGCGGCGAAGCGCGGCAGCCGCGAATAGTCGCGATCGTCCGGGGCGGAGATGATGTCCATGGCGGCTTTGACGTCGGCCATCGTCCGCGCCAGCGGTCCCGCACATCTGCCCAGGTAGGGGGCGTCGAGAGGCACGCGGCCGAAGCTGGGCTTGAGCCCGGCCAGACCGAGCCACGTGCATGGCAGGCGGATGGATCCGCCGATGTCGGAGCCGATGTGGATGGGTCCGTATCCGGCGGCTGCCGCGGCTCCGGCTCCGGCGCTCGACCCTCCGGTCGTCAGGCTCGGGTCCAGCGGTGAACGGGTGATTCCGTGCAGAGAGGACACTCCTGAGGAGAGCATTCCCCAGTCGGGCATCGTCGTCGACCCGAGGACGACGGCTCCGGCTTCTTCGAGACGCTCGGTGATCGGGGCATCGTGGCCGGCCACCGGCATCTCCACCCAGGCGTGGCCGCTGGGCAGCGGAACTCCGCGGCGGGCGATGTTCTCCTTGATCGTCACGGGCACCCCGTCGAGGTCGCTCAACGGTCGTCCCTCTCGCCAGCGTGCTGCGCTGGCAGCGGCGGCGTCCCGGGAGCGTTCGTCGTCGCGGTGGAACAGGGCGTTGATGGTCGGTTCGCAGTCGTCCATGCGGTCGACGACCGCGGAGTGCACCTCGACCGGGTCGAAGTCCCCGCCGGCGAATCCGGCTGCCATTTCGGCCGCGCTGCGGTCGGCAAGCGATGTGGTCATATGCTGCCCTTTCTCTCGATGGTTCGTGGCGCCCTGCGCGCGAGCCGGTCTATCCGGCCGTGAGTGCTTCGGCCAGGCTCGGGGTGGCGGCGATGAGGCGCCGCGTGTACTCGTCCTGCGGGTTCGCGTAGATGTCCTCCGTCGCACCCGATTCGACGATCTGTCCGGCTCTCATGACGATGACCTCGGAGCACAGGTGTTTGACGACGCCGAGGTCGTGGGAGACGAAGAGGAGAGTCAGCGCGTACTCGTCGACGAGGTCGGTGAGCAGGTTGAGGACCTGCGCACGCACCGAGACGTCGAGGGCGGAGACCGGTTCGTCGGCGACGAGGATCTGCGGCCTGGTCACGAGGGCCCGGGCGATCGAGATGCGCTGTCGCTGCCCGCCGGAGAACTGGTGCGGGTACCGGCGCAGGGAGTCCTGGTCGAGGTCGACGGCGGCGATCATCTCCTCGACCCGTGCTGCGCGTTCGTCCTTGTCGACTCCGGCGGCGATGAGCGGTTCGGCGACGATGTCGGCGATGCGCATCCGCGGGTCGAGCGAGGCGAACGGATCCTGGAACACGATCTGCAGGTTCTCGCGCAGGCGGCGCAGAGCCTGTGAGCTCGCGGCTTCGACCCGGATGTCGCCGACGCGCACATGCCCGGTGGTCGGTCGGTCGAGGCCGGAGAGGATGTTCAGCAGCGTCGACTTCCCCGATCCCGACTCCCCCACGATGCCCAGGCGGGCTCCGGCCGCGACGCTGAAGTCGATCCCGCCCAGGGCGGTGACGTCCGATCGTCTGCGACCGAAGAGTCCGCGTCCGCGGAAGATCCGGGTGACGTCCGAGACCTCGATGAGCGGTGCCGATTCCCTCACCGAGGGGGTTCGGTGGTCATCCCTCACCGAGGCGGCTCCGGCCCCGTCCCTCGCCGAGGTGGTCCTGACGCTGTCTTCGTCCGTCGACCCCGCGACGGACATGCCGGTGTGATCCGGTCGGGTCGAGATCTGCGGTTCGTCGCGAAGATCCCCCGGCTCCCTCACATCGACCGAAGCCTCTGCTTCGCCGATCTGCGGCCCCGAGTAGGCGAGCGCGGTCTTGAGTGTGAAGAGTCGGCCGCGGTCATCTGTGGCTTCGAGATCCGAGGATGCCAGGAGCCCTCGCGTGTACTCGTGCTTGGGCGCGGTGAAGATCTCGTCGACGCTGCCGGACTCGACGATGCGTCCGCGATACATGACGATGACCCGATCGCAGACTCCGGCGACGACCGCGAGGTCGTGAGTGATGAACAGCAGTCCGGCCTCCACCGCCGAGACCCTCTCGGCGATGAGGTCGAGCATATGCTTCTGCACGGTGACGTCGAGGGCGGTGGTGGGCTCGTCGCAGATGAGCAGCCTCGGCGAATTGGCCAGGGCGATCGCGAGCATGACCCGCTGCCGCTGCCCGCCCGACAGCTGGTGCGGGTAGGCGAACCGGTCGCTGTCGGGGTCGGGCATGTGGACGTCGCGGAGCAGTTCGAGCACACGCGTCGGAATCTGCCCCCGCGGCGCCTTGCCATGGAGGCGCAGCACTTCGGCGATCTGGTCGCCGATGCGCATGAGCGGATTGAGGGCGCTCATGGGTTCCTGGAACACCATGGACACGATGTCCGAGCGCAGCCCGGCCAGGGTCTTCTCGTTCGCTTCGAGAAGGTTCCCGGAGTGCCCCTGCAGGTGCACCTGGCCACGGGCGTGCAGCTCTTCTGGCAGCAGACCCATCACGGACTGGGCGGTCAGCGATTTCCCCGACCCGGATTCGCCGATGAGTCCGACCCGCTCGCCCGGCGCCAGGCTGAGGCTGACATCGTGGAGCACCGGAGCGTCCGCTCCGGCAGGGGTGATGGTGAGGTCACGGACCTCGAGCAGGTTCTCAGGC
Source organism: Brevibacterium sediminis (assembly GCF_013623905.1). GTDB lineage: Bacteria > Actinomycetota > Actinomycetes > Actinomycetales > Brevibacteriaceae > Brevibacterium > Brevibacterium sediminis. Next base: position 13,582 of record NZ_JABKDD010000001.1, on the reverse strand, counting down.
ACCTCGCGCCTCCATCTTCGGGTCGAACCGGTCGCGCAGCCCATCGCCCAAGAGATTGAATCCGAGCACCGCGAGTGCAATGAACACTCCCGGCCACAGAGCAAGCTCGGGGTGGGTGGACAGGTACTGCTGGGACTCCTGCAGCATCCGGCCCCACGACGGGGTCGGGGCCTGGGTACCGAGTCCGAGGAAGGACAGCCCCGCCTCGGCGAGGACGGAGATCGCGAAGGCCACGGACGCCTGGACGATGACCATTCCGGCGATGTTCGGCAGCACGTGGACGACGGCGATGGCCGGGATCCGACGGTTCGAAGCTCGCGCGGCGCGGACGTATTCGGAGCCCAGCACCTGCAGCGTGCCGGAGCGTGCGACGCGCGCGAAGCCGGGGATCGCGGCGATGCCGACGGCGACCATGGCCGGTCCCGTCCCCGGCGAGTAGACGGCGGCGAAGATGATCGCCAGCAGCAGCGCGGGGAAGGCCAACAGGATGTCGTTGGCCCGCATGATCACCGCGTCGATCCACATTCCCCACGGCTGTTTCGCGAAGAAGGCGGAGATGATTCCGATCGGGGTGCCGATGAGCAGGGCGATGCCGACGGCGACGACCCCGACGAGCAGCGTGATCCGCGCCCCGACCATCACCCAGGTCAGCGTGTCCCGTCCGAAGGTGTCGGTGCCGAACGGGTGGGTGAGGCTGCCGCTCTGCAATCGGGCGGCGGGGTCGATCGTGGTCGGGTCGTACGGGGTCCACACGAAGGAGATGAGAGCGAGTCCGACGATGAGCACGACGAGGCCCGCGCCGATGATCATCGATGCGTTCGCCCGCCGTCCGCTCCTGCGGGACCGGCCCGGCCGGATCTTCGCCGAGGCGGTCGCGTCGGTCGCGTCTAGAGCGACGGGATCGACGTGGTCGCTGGGGCTCTGGGCACTGGTCGGGGTCGGGTTCATGCGGCGTTCCTGATCCGGGGGTCGACGATGGGCACGAGGATGTCGACGATGAGGTTGATGATGAGCACGAGCAGGACGAGGACCATGACGATGCCCTGCACCGCTACGAGGTCACGGTTGGCGACGGCGCGGACGAGTTCGGAGCCGATTCCGGGCAGAACGAAGATCTGTTCGATGATCACGGCCCCGACCAGCAGGGTGGCCAGTTGGACTCCGGCGACAGTGATGACGGGAATCGCCGCATTGCGCAGTCCGTGCGCGAACAGCGCCTTCGTCTTGGTCAGTCCCTTGGCCCGGGCGGTGCGGATATAGTCTTCCCGCATCACATCGAGCACGGCGGATCGGACGTAGCGGGTGAGGACCGCCGCCTGCACGAGAGCAAGCGACACGACCGGCAGGACGAGGCGGAGAAGGAAGCCGCCGAGGCCCTCGATCGGAGCCATCCAGCCTTGGGACGGGAACCATCCGAGGGTCAGAGAGAAGATGATGACGAGGATGATCGCGGCCAGGAAGTTCGGGATCGCGATGCCGACCTGGCTGATCGCCGAGATCGTCACGCCGATCCAGTTGCGCTGCTCGAGGGCGGCGAAGGTGCCCAGGGGCACGGCGATGAGGATGGACACGGCGATGGCGGCGATGACGAGGATCGCCGTGACCTGGACGCTGTCGACGATGACGGGAGTGATCTCGGCACCGGTGACGTAGGAGGTGCCGAAGTCTCCGGTGAGCATTCCTCCCATCCAGTCGAGGTACCGGATGAGAGGTGGCCGATCAAGCCCGTATTGGGCTTCGAGCGACGCTACTGCCTCCGGGGTGGCGTTCGTTCCCAGCGCCACCTGTGCCGCATTGCCCGGCAGCAGGCTCATCAGGGCGAAGATCACCACCGAGGCGACGAGGAGGGACAGCGCGAACTGGATCGCGCGGTTGATTGCGTAGGTGAGCATCGACGTGCGCGGTCAGGACCAGCTGAGGTCGGCGATCTTGAATGCGTCCGAGACGCGGTTGGCGGGTATCCCCTCGACTCCGGACTTGGCAATGACGAGATTCGGGAACAGGAACAGGAAGTCCGAGGCGGCATCCTCGGCGATCGTCCGCGCGATCTTCTTCATTCCCGAGATGTACTCGTCTTCGGTTCCGGTATCGGCTTTGTCTGCCAGCTCCTTGATGGTCGAATCGTCGTAGCCGATGTAGTAGTCCTTCGAGAACACGGTGAGGATGTCGCGCGGTTCTGCGTGGTTGATCACCGACATGTCGTAGTCGTGTTCGGTGAAGGTCTTGTCCAACCACACGGCGGGGAACTCCTGAGTCGAGATCTTCGCCTTGAGTCCGACCTCTTCGAGCTGCGCGGAGACGATTTCGGAGATCGCCTTCGCGTACGGCAGGTTCGGCACGGTGAAGGCGAATTCCTCGCCCTTGATCCCGGCTTCGTCGACGAGCTGTTTGGCCTTCTTCGGGTCGTACTTCCACACCCCGGTGAGGTCTTCGTAGTAGGGGTCGGTCGGGGGCACCATCGAGCCGATGAGCTCGCCGTAACCCGCCCAGGCCGTGTCGAGGACGGCCTTGCGGTCGATCGCGTGCATCACGGCTTCACGGGCCTTCTTGTCTTTGAAGATGCCCTCGGCGTTGTTCATCGACAGCACGACTTCGCCGTTCGTGGTGCCGGAGACGATCTGATAGTCGTCGCTTTGGAACTCTCCGGCAAGTTCGGGTGCCTGGAGGTTGGAGACGAGGTCGATCTCTCCGGACTTCAGGGCGTTCGAGGCCGAAACCGCATCCTTGAAGTATTTGAACTGGACCGAGTTCAGGGACGGTTTCTCGCCCCAGTAGTCGTCGCGAGCGGCGAAGTCGATGGACTGCCCGCGTGTGAACTTCTCGATCGCGAAGGGACCGGTGCCGATGGCTTCGTTCGCCAGGTCGTCGGTGCCTTCGGTGTCGAAGACGGCCCCGACGAGGCTGGTGAGGTTGAACAGCCAGGTGTTCGACGGCTTCTTCAGTTCGATCGTGACGGTGGAGTCGTCCGGGGTTTCGATGGACTCGACGATGTCCATCTTCGACTTCAGCGCGTTCTTCCAGTCCTTCTGCACTCGCTCATAGGAGTACTTGACGTCTTCGCTGGTGAAGTCCGCACCATTGGAGAACTTCACACCATCCTGGAGTTCGAAGCTGTAGGTCTTGCGGTCATCGGACAGTGTCCAGTCCTTGGCCAGTGCGGGCTGGATCTCCCCCTCGCCGTCCAGGCGGACGAGCGATTCGTAGACGTTCTCCATCAGCGCTTCGGGAATGGCGACTCCCGAGGTGGAGGTGAAGTCGAGGTTGACCGGTTCGGCGGTGAAGGCGATCGTCATCGAGTCCTTCTTCTGCGCATCGCCTCCGGTGTCGGAGGCGCCGGCCGAACAGCCTGTGATCAGCAGGCTCGTGGCGGCCGCTGCCGCCACCCACGTCATGATGCGCGGAGTCTTCATTGTTCTCCTCGATTTCGCCGACCACCAAGAGGGTCGTTCGCCAACACTCAAGCATCGTCAGTGTATCCGAAGTTCTCAGCTGGTGAGGCGGCTGTGTTCAGATGGTGGGCGTCTCGAGCAGGTGCTTCAGAGATTCGGCTCGTCGGCGAGAATCGCGGCCAGTGCGTCGAAGGCGAATCGGCGGTGGGAGCGTGAATTCTTCTCCTCAGGCCTCATCTCGGCGGCGCTGAGTTCGGAACCATCGGGCACGAAGATCGGGTCGTAGCCGAAGCCGTTCTCACCCTTGGGTTCGGTGGCCAGGCGCCCGGGCATGACTCCTTCGGCGGTGAACTCGCGACCGTCGGCGGTCACAGCGGCCGCCGCGCAGCGGAACTGCGCTCCGCGGTGTTCGGCCGCGATGTCGCCCAGCTGAGCGAGCAGGAGTTCGAGGTTCGCACGATCGTCTCCGTGCCGGCCGGACCAGCGAGCGGAGAAGATGCCCGGTGCACCGCCGAGCACGTCGACGCTGATTCCCGAGTCGTCGGCGATGGCGGTGTGTCCTGTCGCAGCGGCCGCGGCACGCGCCTTGATCAGCGCGTTCTCGGTGAACGTGACTCCGGTTTCGGCGACATCGCCGAGTCCAGCCTCGGCGGCGGTGAGCACCTGGGTATCAGCACCGAGGACGGGCCCGAGGATGGTCAGCAGCTCGCGCTTCTTGCCCTCATTGTGAGTGGCGAGGACGAAGGTCGTCATCCGGCGAGCACTTCGGACTGGATGCGGGTGAGTTCGGTGCACCCGTGGCCGGCGAGGTCGAGCAGTTTGCCGAGCTCATCGCGGTCGAACGGTGCGCCCTCCGCGGTGCCCTGGACTTCGATGAACTTTCCGGACCCGGTCATGACGACGTTCATGTCCGTCTCGGCGCGGGAGTCTTCGACGTACGGCAGGTCGAGGAGGGGCTCTCCGTCGATGATGCCGACGCTGACGGCCGCCACTGAGTCGATGAGCGGCTGGTGGGCGGCGGGGATCAACCCGGTCGAGCGCCCCTTGTCGATGGCCTTCGCCAGCGCAACGTAGGCACCGGTGATCGAGGCAGTGCGGGTGCCGCCGTCGGCCTGGAGGACGTCGCAGTCGAGGACGAGGGTGTTCTCTCCGAGCTTGTCCATGTCGATGACGGCGCGCAGGCTGCGGCCGATGAGACGGGAGATCTCGTGAGTGCGTCCGCCCTGTTTGCCCTTGACCGATTCGCGGGTGCTGCGGGAATCGGTGGCGCGCGGGAGCATGGCGTATTCGGCGGTGACCCAGCCGCGGCCCTGGCCCTTGAGCCAACGGGGCACGCCTTCGGTCAGTGAGGCCGCGCAGAGGACGCGGGTGTTGCCGAATTCCACCAGCGCGGACCCTTCGGCTGTGTTGATCCAGTCCGGAGTGATCCGGACTTCACGGAGTTCGTCTGCTGCACGGCCGTCTGCTCGCACTGTCTGCCTCTTTCGTCTCGGTGGTGGTGTCTGCTGGTCGCCGGCGATCGTCGCCGGCTCACACGGTCCAGGTGGCTCCGGGCTTCGCCAGCTCGATGGGTCCACGGTACTCCCCGGCCGCCTCACCGCGAACGATGGAGCAGTCGGTCCAGACCGGGATGTGGGTGAGCACGAGCGCGGACGCTTCGGCGTTCTGCGCCACCCGTCCGGCGCGCTTGCCGGTGAGGTGGATGCCGCGCGCAGTGTCGCGGTCTTCCTGGAAAGCGGCTTCGCAGAGGAAGAGGTCGGCGTCTTTCGCCGCTGCGACGAGGTTGTCGCACTCATCGCTGTCGCCCGAATACGTGATGACCTTGCCGGCCGCATCCGTGATCCGCAGAGCATAGGCCTCGACGGGGTGGTCGACGAGGAAGGATTCGATGGTCAGGGAGCCGATCTGGTGACGACTGCCGTGGTCGATGTCGGTGAATTCGAAGGCGTGGTCGAAGTCCGAGTCGTCTCCCCCGTTGGCCACCGGGGACTTTCCGGGATCCGTGTAATAGGCCCTGGACAGGCGTTCCTTCGCACCGGCCGGCGCGAACACCGGAGTGCGCGTGCGGATCGTTCCCGTGTCGGAGATGTCGCCGTTGAAGAACTTCGGGTCGAAGCAGTGTTTGACGTAGAGGCCGGTCATATCCATGCAGTGATCCGGATGGAGGTGGCTGAGCACGATTCCGGAGAGACGATCGGTGTCGACCGTCTCCTGCAGGGGGCTGAGCGCACCGGACCCGAGATCGAGGATGATGCGAGTGGGTGTGTCCTCATCGGTTTCGATGAGGTAGCAGCTGGCGAGGGCGCCGCGTCCTGGGAAGGAGCCTGCGGTGCCGATTGCGGTGAGTCTCATATCTCGTCATCCCCTTGCGTCTGGCCGAGCAAGGTCGTCGTCAGTCGGTCCTGAATCCACGTCAGGAAGTCGTACAGGGTCAGGGTGAGGCCTTCGGATTCGGAGAGGTCCTCACGGTGGGCGTACTTCTCCTCCTGCGCCTCCTCGGTGTCGATCCCGAGGCGGACAGCGAGGACGAGTCGCAGATCGTTGAGGCCCTTCATCCAGGCGAGCACCTCGTCCCGTGTCAGGGAGATGTCATTGCCCTTGCTCAGTCCCAGCAGCACGATGCGCACATTGTGCGCTTTGGCCTGTTTGAGATCGAACTCGGTGAGGCGGCGGAACTCCGCTGAACGCTCATCGTCCTCGGGATCGACGTCGGGCAGCAGCCGCAGCAGCGCCGGGTCCTCCGGACGGGGACGGTCGACGAGTCCGAGCCGGGCTTCCCAGTTCTCCGAGTCCGGACGGTCGTCATCGCTGTCGCTGTCTTCGGCCAGCAGAGCCGCAAGATCGGTGAACACCGTGAGCATGAGCGAGCGTTCGTTGTCTTGCAGGGTGAGGACGACATCGTCCCCTCGTGCGTCGATAGCGGCCATGTGTCAGTCGGATCCTGAATCGGGTTGGCACGCGGCCCACAGGCCGTATTCGTGCATCGCTTGGGTGTCTCGTTCCATGGCTTCGCGGCCTCCGGTGGCAACGACGGAGCGCCCGTTCTCATGGACTTCGAGCATGAGTGAGTGGGCTTTCTCCTCGGAGTAGCCGAAGTAGGTCTGGAACACGAAACTGACATAGCTCATGAGGTTGACCGGGTCGTTGAAGACCACGGTCCGCCAGGGCTTGGCCAGGTTCTCGGAGGGTCGGACGTCGACCTCCGGCTCCAGGACTGGTGTCGTTGGGTTGCTCACGTTTCCACCATACGGCAGAACACTGACGCTGTCGTGACGTAAGATCGCGCCTATGAGTGATCTCACACGGACCGATTCGACGGCGTTCTTCACGGATCAGTACGAATTGACGATGGTGCAGGCGGCCCTGGAATCCGGTGCCGCTCACCGGAAGAGCCTCTTCGAGGTGTTCGGCCGCAGCCTTCCCGCAGGTCGCCGCTACGGTGTCGTCGCCGGCACCGGTCGGATCCTCGAGATGATCCGCGACTTCCGCTTCGACGATGCCGAGCTCTCGTTCCTCAGCAGGGAGAACATCGTCGACAAGCGCACCATCGACTGGTTGGCCGACTATCGGTTCTCCGGCAATATCCGCGGCTATGCAGAAGGGGAGATCTACTTCCCCGGCTCACCGCTGCTGACGATCGAATCGACGTTCGCCGAGGGCGTCATCTTGGAGACGCTCATCCTGTCGGCGATGAACTATGACTGTGCGGTCGCCTCGGCAGCGTCCCGAATGGCTCAGGCGGCCGGCGATCGCCCCTGCGCGGAGATGGGCGGGCGACGCACGAACGAGCATGCGGCCGTGGCTGCGGCTCGGGCCGCGGTCATCGGCGGCTTCGCCTCGACGTCGAACCTGGCCGCCGGCCTGCAGTACGGTCTGCGCACGATCGGCACCTCGGCCCACTCGTTCACCCTGCTCCACGATTCCGAGCGGGAGGCCTTCGCCGCTCAGCTGAAGTCGCTCGGCACCGATACGACTCTGCTCCTGGACACCTATGACGTCGAGGAGGCGCTGACCACGGCGATCGAGCTGGCCGGGCCGAACCTCGGCGGAGTGCGCATCGATTCCGGCGACCTCATCGAACAGGCCAGTGAGGTGCGCGAGAGCCTTGACCGCCTCGGCGCCCGCGACACGACGATCACCGTCACGAGCGATCTCGACGAGTATGCGATCGCCGCATTGGCCGCCTCGCCCGTCGACTCCTACGGTGTCGGCACGCGGGTGGTCACCGGTTCAGGTGCCCCGGCCGCCGGCCTGGTGTACAAGCTCGTGGCTCGTGCCGATGAGGCCGGCGAGTGGACCTCGGTGGCCAAGAACTCCTCCGGCAAGCCCTCACGCGGCGGACACAAGGAAGCGCTGCGCCTCATCGACGGTCCGATCGCCGTGGAGGAAGCCGTCGGCATTCCGAGCCTGCCCGATGATCTCGGCGAAGGCCGTCGGCTCAGCGTCGATCTCGTCGTCGACGGTGAGGTCGATGAGTCGTTCATCGGCGCGGCAGGAGTGAAGAAGGCCTGCGCCCGACATGACGAGTCTTTGGCGGAGCTGCCGCGTTCGGCCAGGCGCCTGCAGGACGGCGAGCCCGCCATTCCCACCGTGTTCTACTCCGCCTGATCCACACCCGGCCCACCGCGAATCGACGAAGCCGCCGAGGCAGACAGTGCGTCTGCCTCGGCGGCTTCGTCAGCCTCATGCCGACAGGGTCTCCCCTGCCGACATCCGGTGCTCACTTCTTGCCGACGAACCAGCCCTGCAGCTTCTTGATCCGAGCCTGGATCTGCTCCCGCGTGGCTTGAGCGACGGCCGGTCCCCCACATGCCTTGCGCAGTTCGACGTGAACGTTCTGGTGCGGCGTTCCGGTACGTCTGGACCAAGCGCCCACGAGGCTCTGGAGCTGGTTGCGCTCTTCCTTCATCGCTCGGTGCTCGAGCTCGCTCGTCTCCGTCTCAGGGGCCGGAGGAGCCGCCGCGGTCTTGCGCTTCGCCTGCCGGGCCTGCTGAGTGCTCAGCAGCTCACGCACCTGATCGGGTTCGAGCAGGCCGGGGATGCCGATGAAGTCGAGTTCATCCTCGGAGCCGATGGCTCCGCCGGTGCCGAATTCACCGCCGTCGTAGAGGACACGGTCGAACAGGGCTTCGGCGCCGAGCGCTTCGAAGGAACCGAGCTGGTCCGACGAGGCGCCCTCGTTGCGGTTCGCCTGCTCCATGGCCTGATCGTCGAAGACGACGACATCGTTCTCGTCCTCGTTCTTCGGGCGATCGAGGGCATGATCGCGTTCGGCTTCCATCGAGTTCGCCAGGGCCAGCAGCACGGGCACTGAGGGCAGGAACACCGAGGCGGTCTCGCCGCGTTTGCGGGCACGCACGAAGCGCCCGATGGCCTGCGCGAAGAACAGCGGCGTCGACGAGGAGGTCGCGTAGACGCCGACACACAATCGGGGAACGTCGACGCCTTCGGAGACCATCCGCACGGCGACCATCCACCGGTCGGTCGAGTTCTGGAACTGTTCGATCCGCTCCGAGGCTCCCGCCTCGTCGGAGAGCACAACGGTCGGCTTCTCACCGGTGATCTCGTGCAGTCGTTTGGCGTAGGCTCGGGCCGCCTCTTGGTCGGTGGCGATGACGAGGCCGCCGGCGTCGTGGACGGTGCGTCGGACCTCGGTCAATCGCATATCTGCGGCTTTGAGGACCGCCGGGATCCAGTCGCCCTTCGGGTCGAGGGCCGTGCGCCAGGCCTGCGAGTTGATGTCCTTCGTCGTCTCCTCGCCCAGGACGTGCGACATCTCGTCGCCGGCCTTGGTCCGCCAGGTCATGGCGCCGGCGTAGGCGAGGAAGAGGACCGGGCGGACGACGGAGTCCTTGAGCGCTCGACCGTAGCCGTAGGAATAGTCCGCCACCGAGGTGCGGATGCCGTTCTCGTCGGGTGCGTAGGTGACGAATGGGATCGGTGAGGTGTCGGAACGGAACGGTGTTCCGGTCAGGGACAGCCGACGGACCGCAGGGCCGAAGGCCTCTCGCACGGCATCGCCCCACGACAGGGCGTCACCTCCGTGGTGGACCTCGTCGAGGATGACCAGAGTGCGGCCGGCGGCCGTCCGGTTGTGGTGGAGAACGGGTTTGGCAGCGACCTGCGCGTAGGTCAGAGCCACTCCGTGGTAGCCGGGTGCGTGTTTGCCCTGGGAGTTCTTGAAGTGCGGGTCGAGCTTGATGCCCACGCGTGCTGCCGAGTCGGCCCACTGCACCTTGAGGTGTTCGGTGGGAGCGACGACTGTGACACGGTTGACGACTCGCTGTGCCAGCAGTTCGGCCGCCAGCCGCAGAGCGAAGGTGGTCTTACCTGCTCCTGGGGTCGCGACCGCGAGGAAGTCCTTGGGCTGCTTCTGGAAGTAGAGTTCGAGAGCCTCAGCCTGCCAGGCACGCAGCTTTCCCGCCGTTCCCCATGCTGCGCGCTCGGGGAATGCCGGTGGAAGCTGTTCTGCCGCGGAGGTCCCTGGTGCTGTTGGGAGACGATCCGCGGACATCTACTCCTGCGGTCCTTCGGACATTGTCTCGTAGATCTCTTTGCACTTGGGGCAGATCGGGAACCGCTCGGGGTCGCGCGTGGGGACCCACACCTTTCCGCACAAGGCGATCAGCGGAGTCCCGGTCACCATGGACTCCATGATCTTGTCCTTGGGCGCGTAGTGGCTGAAGCGCTCGTGATCGCCGGGCTCGACTAGCTGCTCGGACTGCTCGCGCTCGATCGTTGCTGAACCGCCTGAAGCTGGAATGGTCATGGCTCCATTGTAGTTCCCTAGAATGAGAGTCATGGACCAGGCCTACGACGATTCCCTCACAGAACGCTACCGCGAGCTCAGCGACGACATCGCTGCGGCGGTCGCCGTGGTCTCCGCTACCCGTGGCAGTGCCCTGCATGCGATCACCGTCGATTCCTTTCTCGACGTGTCGTACGATCCCCCGACGATGGCCGTCAGCGTCTATTCCGGCTCTCGGATGATGGAGACTCTGGAGACGAGTTCCCACTTTGCGATCTCGCTGCTCAACTCCGACCAGCGCGACATCTCCGAACGCCTCGGCGCTTCGGGCCAACCACTGTACGGATCGCTCAAAGGCATCGACACTTTTCCCGCCCCTCATGCCGGACAGCCGGTGCTCACCGAGGCAATCGCCTGGTTCGAGCTCAAGCTCACCGAGGTGCTCGAGGTTGCGACCCACAATCTCGTCGTCGGGGAGGTGGTGTCCATGGGCGCGGGCGCCGATGCGGGAACGAGTCGTCCCCTGCTGCGTTGGCGAAAAGGCTACGGAACCATCGGAAAGCGCTGACCTTCTCGTCTGGCTCTGACCGGTCCCTGATCACGAACCCACCCAGCACGGTCGACACGGACCGACAGGCAGGACACAGCTATCGGGGTCGATCGCGGGCTCACAGCGTACGACAGAGGCTCTGCTCAGGACCGACGGCTTCGTGGAGAAGTTCACGGGTTCTGAGCAGAGCCTGTCTTGTCGTTTGGGTTGTCAGCCTCGGCTGTCAGCGCTGATCGCGGCCGTCCTGTCGGCTGTGCACAGGCGCTTTGGTCGCCCGGCCGCCGATGGACCAGACGATCAGACGACTCCCTGAGCGAGCATTGCCTCGGAAACGCGGATGAAACCTGCGATGTTGGCACCGGCGACGTAGTCTCCGGGCTGGCCGAACTCGTCGGCCGCAGCCGCGCAGCTGTCGTGGACATCGCCCATGATCTCGGCCAGGCGCGCCTCGGTGAAGTCGAAGTCCCACGAGTCGCGGCTGGCGTTCTGCTGCATTTCGAGCGCACTGGTCGCGACACCGCCGGCGTTTGCGGCCTTGCCGGGGGCGAAGAGGACGCCAGCCTCGGAGAAGATCTTCACGGCTTCCGGCGTGCAGGGCATGTTCGCGCCTTCGGCGAGGGCGATAACTCCGTTCTTGACCAGAGTCGCAGCCGAGTCCCCGTCGAGCTCGTTCTGAGTCGCACATGGCAGTGCGACGTCGACCTCGACGTCCCACACGTTTCCACCCTCGTGGTAGGTCGCGCGTCCCCCGCGCTGCTCCACGTATTCGGAGATGCGTCCCCGCTCTTCGAACTTGATGCGCTTGACGAGTTCGGTGTCGATTCCGTCCGGGTCATGGATGAAGCCGGCCGAGTCGGACATCGTGATGACGGTGCCGCCGAAGGCCGTGACCTTCTCTGCGGCGAATACTGCGACATTTCCCGAACCGGAGATCGAGACAGTGCGACCGTCGATGTTCTTCTTCGCGGCGGCGAGCATGTCCTTGAGGAAGTACACGACGCCGAAGCCGGTGGCTTCGGTACGGACCATGGAACCGCCGTAGGACAGTCCCTTGCCGGTGAGCACACCTGCTTCATAGGAGTTCGTCATGCGCTTGTACTGGCCGAAGAGGTAGCCGATCTCCCGACCACCGACGCCGATGTCGCCCGCGGGCACATCGCGATACTCACCGATGTGACGGTACAGCTCGGTCATGAACGACTGGCAGAACCGCATGACTTCGCGGTCGCTGCGGCCCTTCGGGTCGAAGTCAGATCCGCCTTTGCCGCCGCCGATGGGCAGGCCGGTGATGGCGTTCTTGAAGATCTGCTCGAAACCGAGGAACTTGACGATGCCGAGGTTCACCGAGGGGTGGAACCGCAGACCGCCCTTGTAGGGGCCGAGAGCCGAGTTGAACTGCACGCGGAAGGCGCGGTTGATCTGCACGACTCCGGAGTCATCGATCCAGGGAACCCGGAAGATGATCTGGCGTTCGGGCTCGCAGAGCCGCTCGAGCGCGGAGAGTTCCAGGTATTCGGGGTGCTTGTCCACGACGGGGCCCAGGGAATAGAGAACTTCCTGTACCGCTTGGTGAAACTCCGACTCTCCAGGGTTACGTTGGAGCACTGTGTCGAAGATTGGCTGCAGTGATGGATGTAGACTCATGCGCACAAACATACCGTGACCCGTATAACAACAATCCGAGCGACCAGATAATGGACAGCGCTGTCCGGTCACTTCAAGTGGGATATAAGTCTTCCGCGCAGTTCCAGGGCCACTGAACACGAAAGAATGGACACAAGGCACATGGACATCTCGGAGATCTGGCCGCCGTTCGCACTTCATCTGCGATCAGGTGATATGGAACTCTCGCCCGTAAGAGAGGCCGATATTCCGGAACTCGCACAGATCGCGCGAGGCGGAGTGAGACGTGATGGAATCGAAGCCTTCCTCGTCAATTGGGACTCGGGCACCGATGAGCAGGTAGCACGAAGCCTCGCTCAATACCACTGGTCCACTAGAGGGAACTTCACCGTAGATGAGTGGACGATCGAGTTCACGGTCAGGGTCAATGGCCGCGCCATCGGAGTTCAGGGTGTGACCGGACGTCGGTTTCCACTCACGAGGACAGTCTCGACAGGATCATGGTTGGCGCTGCCTGAACAGGGCTGCGGATACGGCACCAGAATGCGAAGGATGATCATCGAAGCCTTCACCAGATACTTCGGTGCCGCACGATTCGACACAGCGTACTTCGACGGCAATGACGCCAGCCGGCGGGTATCGGAGAAGCTCGGCTACTCCCCCAATGGTGATCGAAGCGCTGTCGGTCAGAACGGCACGGTCCTGACCGAACACCGCATGGTGCTCCGCGCCGAGGACTACGTCCACACAGACAGTGACCTACAAGTCACCGGCGCCGAAGCCTTCCGAACCTTCCTCACTATTGCTACCTGATGGCGGCCCAGCAACCCCGCGCCAGGTAGCAGTACCCCCGTCAGGTAGTAATAAGCACCGGCAGCACACCCGTTCGTGAATACAGTAATGGCCCCGCCCAAAAACTGGACGAGGCCATCACCACTAAAAAATATTGCGGCAGTCACTTACTCTCCCACAACCACCAAGTTGCAGTACCATCAGCGCGAATGGGCTTAGCTACCGGGATCGGAACGGTTAACCGGGCGTTTCCCCACCACTATCACCACCGCAAAACCAACAAACCACCACCACAACCCCACAAAAACAGAGTTGTCAGCGGTAGTGGTCCAAGAACCGCACAGCGAACGCGAACACCAAAAACTATGTCATGCACACCCCACAAAACGGGGCGCATTCTCTCATCACAACCAGAAAGGCGAATAAAGACTCTTCGCACACACCAACCCCACTAAAGGGAAAAAGTTGATGAGTGATCGG
>NZ_JABKDD010000019.1 GCF_013623905.1 Brevibacterium sediminis | reverse complement strand
GAAGCCGAGCGTGCAGCGGCCTACGAGGCGTGGGTCCATGACTATAATTTCCATCGACCCCATACCGGTATTGGCGGACTCACACCATCAGCTCGTGTTCACAACCTCACGGGGAAGTACACCTAGGCGACGGGAACCGCGCGGTTATCAGTCGCCTCGGTGAGGTCGACGAGCAGCGCTCCATTGAGTCGGAACGCTTCCATCGTCTCGTCGACGACGATCTGCTCGTCACCGCCGGTTGCCGCAACCTGGTCGAGGAGTCGGCGGTAGGCGTCCTTGTACGGCTTCGTCTTGCCGAGCTCGGCGAAATCCCACATCGTCAGCGAGGTCGCCGGCAGACTGTAGTGCCGGCCCATGAGGGTGCCGATCGCCTGACCGCCGGAGAGGTCGCCGAGGTAGCGCGTGTAGTGGTGGGCGATGACCTGCTCGGCCCGTTCGAGCCCCGCCAAGTGCGCAGCATAGGCGGTGGCACTGGGCATGACAGGCAATTCGGTGCCATCGAGCGCGGCCAGATCGGCGGCGATGCGGTCGGCCCGGAACAGATGGGCGTCGAAGAACGGCGCGAAGACCGGATCCTCGGCGAACTCCCGTGACTTCGACTCGAGCACGCCGTAGATGACGTCGTACTGCTTGAGCAGGAGAGCGTAGGCCCTTGCGTCGAGCCGTCCTTCCATGAGGTCGACCATGAACGTGGTGTGTTCGACCTCGTCGTGGATGGTGGCGGTGCTGGCCTTGAGGCGAGCGGAGAACGGTTCAGACATGATGTTTCCTTGGGGGAGTGCGGCCAACCGAATGCTGGTCTGCCGCCGAGGCGGCGTGATCGGCATCATTGCGTATCTATAGCTTAGCCTAACCTGAGTTCCGGGAGACGGTCCTGCCCCGAAGCAGTGGAGGTCAAACGGGTAGTCTGGAGGGTATGACACGTGTGCAATTGGCAGATACCGATCTCTTCGTTCACCCTCTTCAGCTGGGCGGAAACCCCTTCGGTTGGGGTGCGGATCGGGATCAGAGCTTCGCTGTTCTCGACGCCTATGCCGAGGCCGGCGGAAACTTCATCGACACCGCCGACGCGTATTCGGCCTGGGTCGAGGGGAACTCGGGCGGAGAGTCTGAGACGATCATCGGCGAATGGATGAAGGCTCGCGGCAATCGCGACGAGATGGTCATCGCCACCAAAGTCGGCATGCACCCGAAGGGGCATGGCCTCGATCCGGCGAACATCCGCAACTGCGTCGACGACTCGCTGCGCCGGCTCGGCACCGACCACATCGACGTCTACTATGCCCACAGAGACGATGATGACGTCGACCAGGTCGCCGTCGCCGAGACCTTCGACGCGCTCGTCCGCTCCGGCAAGGTCAGCTACCTCGGGGCATCGAACTTCAGCCTCGAGCGACTGCAGAAAGCCCGGAAGATCTCGACGAAGTTCTCGCTTGCCTGCTATCGAGTCGTCCAAGACCGGTTCAACCTCGTCTCCCGCGCCGCCGTCGATCCGCAGAAGCAGGCGTACCTGCGATCTGAGGGCATCGCCGAACTGCCCTTCCACTCACTGGCCTCCGGTTTCCTCACCGGCAAGCACACCGGCGGCGACGCCACCGGCAGCGTCCGCGGTGACCGAGTCGCCGATTTCGTCGACGACCAGAAAGCCCTCGGCGCCCTCGAAATCCTCCACGATGTCGCCGCCAACCACGGAGTAACGATGACGGCCACGGCCATCGCGTGGCAGCTCACCCACGATTTCATCCCCTCGACGATCGCCTCGGCGCGCGTGCCCGAACAGCTCACCGAGCTGCTCGCCGGAACGGAGATGCAGCTGAGTCCTGATGAGAAGGCGGCCCTCGACGGCGCTTGGGAGGAAGCATGAGTGGGACCAGCCCGCGCCTGGTCACCTGGGAGAACGGCACCGACCTCGTCATCGAGCTGCTCCTCGAGCGTGACGTCGAAACGGTGTGGAACGCACTGACCGATGCCGAGAGTGCACGGGCCTGGTTCGCGCCGTTCCGCCTCGGCGAGGATGGAGAGACGCGCACGATCACGTTCGCGCTCGAGGACATCGACCTGAACGGATCCGTCCTCAGCTGCGAGGACTTCGACCACGTGCTGCTCGAACTCGACGACTTCGGAGTGCTCGGCCTCCGCGTGCTGCCGATCGAGGGGGAGACCGGTCACGAGACCCTGCTCGTGCTCACCCATACCGCGCCCGATGCCGAGACCGCCCGCGGTCAGGCCGCCGAAGTGGGGCCGATGTGGGACACGCATCTGCGCCTCTTCGCCCGCACCCTCGGTATGGACATCGCCGAGGTGACCGAACCCGAACTCGTGGCCATCTACTCCGACCTCGACCTCGAAACCGCGGAGTCTGCCGACGCCCCGGAGGACGGATCATGAGCGACCCACTCGTCCTCGGCATCGAATCCTCGTGCGACGAAACCGGGGTCGGCATCGTCCGCGGGCGCACGCTGCTGACGAACACCGTCTCCTCGTCGATGGACGAGCATGTGCGCTTCGGCGGGGTCGTGCCCGAAGTCGCCTCCCGCGCCCATGTGCAGGCCATCGGCCCGGCCATCGCCTCTGCCTGTGAGACCGCCGAGGTGGAGCTGTCCGAAATCGACGCCGTCGCGGTGACCGCCGGACCGGGTCTCTCCGGTGCGCTCATGGTCGGGGTCGGCGCGGCCAAAGGACTTGCCGCGGCGCTGGGCAAACCGCTCTACGGAGTCAACCATCTGGCCGCTCACGTGGCCGTCGACCTCGTCGCCGAGGACGTCGACGGATTGACCACTCCCACCATCGCCCTGCTCGTCTCCGGTGGGCACACCGAGATTCTGCGCATCGGCGACCTCGTCGAGGACATCGAACTCCTCGGCGCTACGATCGATGACGCCGCAGGTGAGGCCTTCGACAAGACCGCGCGCCTGCTCGGGCTTAATTATCCCGGCGGACCGAACATCTCGAAGGCTGCTCTCGGCCTGCTCGACGGCACCGGGATCCCCGGCGACCGGAAGGCAGTGAGATTCCCGCGCGGACTCGCGAAGAAGCAGGACCTGCGCGACCCCGAGCGTCGGTATAACTTCTCGTTCTCCGGGCTGAAGACCGCAGCCCTGCGTGAGGTGACGAAGGCCGAGACTCTGGGCGCGGACCTAAGGGTGGCCGATATCGCCGCCGGGTTCGAAGACGCTGTCGTCGACGTGCTCGTGACCAAGACTCTGCTCGCTGCGGCTGACACCGGCATCAACCATGTCGTCCTCGGTGGGGGAGTGGCCGCGAACTCGCACCTGCGTGAAGTGCTCTCGGCTCGCTGCGCCGAGGCGGGCGTGACTCTGCGCGTGCCGCCATTGACACTGTGCACGGACAATGGAGCCATGGTCGCAGCTCTCGGTGCGGAGCTCGTCTCCCGCGGAATCGGACCGAGTGACCTGTCCTTCGCCGCCGTCTCCTCTTTGGATGTCGATCATGTCCTCGTCTGAGAGCGACCCGAACAGCGCCGCCGAACGGAACGCACAGGCGGCGAAGTCAACGCGCCTGCCTGCCGGTCGGCCGCCTCGGCGATCGGGTGACGGGTGGACGTATGGGTCCGATGGGAAGAAGCATTGGGGTCTCAACGGGGCCGCGGGGCTCATGCTCGTCGATCCCGAGCGCGGGGTGCTCATGCAGCACCGGGCGCTGTGGTCGGTCGAAGGTGGGACCTGGGGATTCCCCGGCGGCGCCCGCGATATGGGCGAGTCGGCGGTCGAGGCCGCGGTCCGGGAGTCCTGGGAAGAGGCCGGGGTGCCCGACCAGGATGGATCGGGCATCGAGATCCTCGAGACGCACATCCTCGACCTGGACACCTGGTCGTACACGACGGTGATCGCGAAGACCCTGCGCCGCTTCGACGCTGTCATCAATGACCCCGAGAGCATCCAGCTGTCGTGGGTGCCGCTGGACGAGCTCAACGACTACGAACTGCACCCGGGAGTCGCCTCCGCGCTGCCGACGCTCTTGGAGCTGCTCCGACCCCATCTGTGAGCTCGGCTCGCTCGCCGTTGGGGCTGTGCCTGCGGGCCCACGTGTCTCCTGTGGGTGGATCCGTCTCGAAATCTCCTTGCGAATCGTGGTGGATCCACCCCTAGGACGCATGAGGGGCTGATGCGGCCGCGGGTGGGCGCAATCGAACCCGGAAGAGCCGCCTCAGCTGTAGGAGTTGCGGAGGTCGCCGATGAGCGAGCGGGTCACCTCGGTGAGCGAACCCGTGGTGCCGAAGACCTTCTGCAGGCGCTGGTAGGGCACGCCTCGTTCGATGATCGAGGTGATCGAGTGCAGCTCGTCGACACAGCCGAGGCGTTCAGCGACGGGCGAGAGTCGTTCGATCTCATCGGCGAGACATTCGGTGACGAGACGCTCGTCGGCCGCGGCGTTCTCGATGATGATCGCGTCCATGCCGTAGCGGGCGGCGCGCCATTTGTTCTCGTTGTGGAACCAATCGGGCATCGTCGGCAGGGTCTCACCGGCGTCGAGGCGTTCGGACATGTCATCGACGAGGCACTGGATGAACGCGGTGACCGCGAGGATCTCCTCGAGGGTCGGCAGTCCGTCGCAGACACGGACCTCGACGGTGCCCCAGTGCGGGGCCGGCCGGATGTCCCAGCGGATCTCGTTGATGTTGTCGATGATCCCGGTGGTGAGCATATCGTCGACGTACTTCTCGTAGTCCGCCCACTGATCGAACTGGAACGGCAGACCGGCCGTCGGCAGCTGCTGGAACATCATCGCTCGGTTCGAGGCATAGCCGGTGTCCGTGCCGCCCCAGAACGGAGACGATGCGGACAGTGCCTGCAGGTGCGGGACATAGGCGAGCAGTGCGTTGACGATCGGCAGCACCTTGTCGCGCGAGTCGATGCCGACGTGGACGTGGACGCCGAAGATCAGCATGTTCCGGCCCCACCACTGGGTGCGATCGACGAGTTCGAGATAACGGTCCTTCGCGCGGACCTCCTGCGACTGCCACTGCGCGAACGGGTGGGTGCCCGCCGACATCAGTTCGACACCGCGTGCCTCGGTCAGCTTCCGCAGCGCCCCGATCGAAGTGGCCAGATCCTCGGCGACGGTCGACACCTGTTTGTGCACGCCGGTGACGAGCTCGATGGTGTTCGTCAGCATCTCTCCGACGATGTGCTTCTCGTACTCGGGCGCATGCTCGGCCACATCGGCCAACAGAGTCTCGGCAGCCGGGGTCAGATCCAGGCTGCGAGAATCCAGCAGAGCCAGTTCCCACTCGACACCGAGGGTGGAGCGGGGAGAGCGTGCGAAATCGACCATGATCCGATCATAATCGCGCACGCCCGATTCCCCTGACTCAGCGGCGACTTTCGAGCTGTGTGATGCCCCGCATTCCCCCGCCGAGGCGGCGCCGCCGTCCCGCGGTGCGCTCGCCTCCGTCGGCGCGCCGGTCACGAGGTCCGCCGGTCACGCGGCGCGGCGTGTGTCCTCGGCCAATCGGCTGCCCGAATCGGTGTCGAAGAGGTGCAGGCGCGCGGTATCGGGAGCGACGCGCACGGTGTCCCCGCGGCGGATCGTCGACCGACCGGCGACGCGAGCCACCACTGTCTTCTCGCCCGAGGCCAGGACCGCTCGACCGTGGACGTAGGCATCGGCGCCGAGCTCCTCGACGAGATCGACGGTGACCTCGAGGCCTTGCGTCTCGGTGACCTGCAGATCCTCCGGACGGATGCCGACGGTGACCGTCTCACCGGTGACCTGCTCACGCTGTTCCGCGGTCAGTGAGAGTTCGACATCGCCGAGGCGCAGCGACGTGCCCTCGACCGGCACGTCGACGAGGTTCATCGCCGGCGAGCCCATGAAGCCCGCGACGAAGAGGTTCGCCGGTCGATCGTAGAGGTTCGCGGGAGTGTCCACCTGCTGCAGCCGGCCATCGGCGAGGACCGCGACCCGGTCGCCCATCGTCATCGCTTCGACCTGATCGTGGGTGACGTAGACGGTGGTGACGCCGAGGCGGCGGGTCAGCGAGGCGATCTGTGCGCGGGTCTGCACCCGCAGCTTCGCATCGAGGTTCGACAGCGGCTCGTCCATGAGGAAGACCTGCGGGGACCGGACGATGGCACGCCCCATCGCCACTCGCTGTCGCTGCCCACCGGACAGCGCCTTCGGCTTGCGGTCGAGGTACGGTTCCAGGTCGAGCAGCCGGGCGGCTTCCTCGACGCGCTGATCGCGTTCCTGCTTGGCGACTCCCGCGATCTTCAGTGCAAAGGCCATGTTCTCGCGCACGCTCATATGCGGGTAGAGCGCATAGTTCTGGAACACCATCGCAATATCGCGTTCCCTGGGGGAGAGGTCTGTGACATCGTGGTCGCCGATGCGGATGTGACCGGAGTCGACGGGTTCGAGCCCGGCGAGCATGCGCAGGGTCGTCGACTTCCCGCAGCCCGAGGGGCCGACGAGGACGAGGAACTCCCCGTCGGCGATGTCGAGGCTGACCTCGTCGACGGAGGGTTTGAGTGCCTCGGGGTATTGACGAAGTGCTTTGTCGAAGGTGACTGTGGCCATTGTTCTCAACCTTTCGCGGATGCGTGCGCACCCGAAGATCCACGGTGATCGGTCAGTGATTGATCGGACGATGAGCGTTCGGACAGAGAGGGTTCTGACGAAGTCGGTTCCGGCGTTGTGTGGCCCGGCGAGACGAGACTGGCCGTCTGCTGTGCAGCCGTCTGCGCTGCACAGGACCGGTACTGCTGCCGCACCCGCGATGGACGCGGATGCAGAGTGGCGACGAGCTCGACTGTCCAGTCCGGCAGGGTTCCCGAGAGTGTCCACGCCGCCTGCCGAGCCGCCCCGATGGCGACGTATTCGGCCTGTTCGGGCACGTCGATGGGCACGGTGAAGATATCGCGGGCGACCTCCCGGACGGCAGGATTGCGTGCCGCCCCGCCGATGAGCAGCAGCCGTCCGGCCTCCAGGCCCTGAGCCTGCACCGCGTCGAGCCCGTCCGCCAGACCGCACAGCATTCCTTCGACGAAGGCGCGGGCGACGTTCTGCGCCGAGGAGTTCGCCAGGGTCATCCCCTCGAGGCGAGCGGTGGCATCGGGCAGGTTCGGGGTGCGCTCGCCCTCGAAATACGGGACGAGCGTGAGCCCGTCCGCTCCCGGCCGGGACGCCAGCGCCAGGGCCGCGAGTTCGTCGTGGCTGACCCGCAGCAGCTTCGCCGCCGAATCGAGGACGCGGGCGGCATTGAGCGTGGCGACCAGCGGCAGGCGCCCGCCGTCGGCCGAGGCGAACCCGGCGACCGTGCCGGACGAATCGGCGATGGGCAGGTCGGTGGTGCCGAAGACCGTACCGGACGTTCCGATCGAGATGACGAGATCCCCCGAGGTGACCCCGAGTCCCAGCGCCGCGGCCGCATTGTCCCCGGCCCCGGGGCCCACGACGATTCCGTCCGGGCTGTGCCCGGCCGCCTCGTCGGGGGCGAGGACGCGGGGAAGGATGATCGCCGAGGCGGCTTGCCCGTTCCCGCCCACGTTCGGTGAATCCGCCTCCACGTCCGTATCCGCGGCGCACGGCAAGCCCGCTGCCTCACGGGCGGACGCACCGAAGGCGATGCGGAAGAGATCGAGATCGTAGCGAGAAGCGGAGGGGTCGAAGTAGGCGGTGCCGCTGGCGTCGGACGCGTCGGTGACCAAGGCCTCGAGCACGGGACCGCGGACGGATGCGTCGGTGGGGCCGTATCCGAGGAAGCGCCAGCTCAGCCAGTCGTGCGGCAGGGCGACGGCGGCGACCCGGACGGCATTGTCCGGTTCGGCATCGCGCAGCCACCGCAGTTTGGCGGCGGTGAAGGAGGCGACGGGCAGGACCCCGGTGCGTGCGACATAGTCGGCGGCTCCGACCTCGGCGATGAGGTCTCTGGCCGCGGCCTTGCTGCGCAGATCGTTCCACAGCAGGGCATCGCGGATGACCCGGCCCTCGGCGTCGAGGGCGACGAGTCCATGCTGCTGACCGCTGATGCTCAGACCCGCGACATCGTCGAGTCCGCCGGCTGCCGCGATCGCCTCCTGCAGAGCCGTCCACCACGCTTCGGGGTCGACCTCGGTGCCGGGAGGGTGCGGGGCCGAACCGGTGCGGATGATGTCACCGGAGTCCGGATCGGCGATGACGACCTTGCAGCTCTGGGTCGAGGAGTCGACACCGGCGACGAACCTGCGATTCGCACTCATCGGAACTCCTCCTCAGCTGGTGCAGCACCGGGGTCGGCCGCCTCGGTGAGGATCTCATCGGCCAAGGAGCGGTCGATGATCGCGATATCGAGGATCCCGGCGGCACAGGCGGCACGGACCGCGCGGGCGCGCTCGGCTCTACGGGCGACTCCCACGGTCGTCGAAGCTCGGCGGAGCTGATCGAGGGTGACGGCGATGACGCGGTCGTCGATCGTGGTGACATCCGATCCGTCGGCGGCGAAGAGACGTCCGGACACCTCGGCGATGGCGCCGTCGTCGATGCCCGCCTGACGCTGGGCGGGGGAGCACTTCTCCCACACCGAGGACAGGCCCTCGGCCCAGGAAGCCACAGAGACCACGGCAAGATCGAGGTCATCGGCGGCGGCCAGGGTCCCGGAGATCTCGGGCAGTGCCCGCAGGTCAGCGGCGGTTCCCGCCTCGGTGACGAGCAGCGGGGCGGGCAGACGGACCATGCTCACCGCCGGATCCTGGCCCAGCCGGGTGAAGATCTCCGAGCTGGGACGATGCGATTCCAAGCGGAGGGCACCGGCGAGCTGGACGATCGTGCAGCGGGGCAGGGCCGGAGTGAACGCGGCCGCGGAATCCAAGGTGCGCGACCAGGACAGGCCGATGCGCATCCCCGCATGGGCGTGGCGGCCGACCAGCGATAGCGCGGCCCGACCCATCTGCTGGGAGGCCTGAGTCTCGTCGGGGATGTCGACGATGACGACCGAGTCGAGGCCGAGAACTGCGGCGACCTGCTCGGCCAGACCGTCGGCTTCACCGGCATCGGCTTCGATGGTGATCGTCACGACCCCGGTGTCGACGGCCTCCTGGAGGAGGCGGGCGACCTGAAACCGGCTGAGTCCGTTCGACTTGCCGATCTCGACCTTGGACCGCCCCTCAAGGTAGTGATCGCGGGCCAGCTGGGCGAGGAAGCGGCGGTGGCGGGCGGTGGGCACCGTGGACATGGGCCTCCCTTCGGCGTCGACGACTGTGTGTTCGCTCATATGTGAAGTGTTGCACATCTGATTGGTTCGTGACACAGTATTGCACATATGAGCACGGATGCTCATATGATTTTCTCGCAGCGAACCGACGGCGGGCTGCGATCCCGCAAGGACGAGGGAAGGCGCAACGATGAAACACCTGATCACAGGCCGGAGAGCCACCTGGGCGGCCATCGGCATGGTCGGAGCACTGGCATTGTCCGGCTGTGGTGGTGCCGGCGGCAGCTCGGCCGGCGGCGGCGGCGACGAAGTCAACGTCCTCATGGTCAACAACCCGCAGATGCAGGACCTGCAGAAGCTCACGGCCGATCATTTCACCAAGGACACGGGCATCAAGGTCAACTACACCGTGCTGCCGGAGAACGAGGTGCGGGCGAAGATCGGCCAGGAGTTCGCCGCTCAGGCCGGCAACTACGACGTCGCCTCGATGTCGAACTACGAGATCCCGACCTACGCGAAGAACAAATGGCTCACCCCCATGGACGAAGGCGTCGTCGATGCCGAGGGCTTCGACCAAGACGACATCCTCGCCCCAATGGCCGAGTCGATGACGGTCGACGACCAGGTCTACGGTGAGCCGTTCTACGGTGAGGGCTCGTTCCTCATGTACCGCACGGACATCTTCGACAAGGCCGGCGTGGAGATGCCGGAGAATCCGACCTGGGACGAAGTCGCTAAGCTCGCTGCGAAGGTCGACGGTGCGGAGAAGGGCACGAAGGGCATCTGCCTGCGCGGACTGCCCGGCTGGGGCGAGATGTTCGCTCCGCTGACGACCGTGGTCAACACCTTCGGCGGAACCTGGTTCGACGAGAACTGGAACGCGCAGGTCGATTCCAAGGAATTCAAGGAAGCCACGAACTTCTACGTCGACCTCATCAAGGACCACGGCGAATCCGGAGCCCCGCAGGCCGGCTACACCGAGTGCCTGACGAACCTGCAGCAGGGCAAGGTCGCCATGTGGTACGACTCGACGGCCGCCACCGGAACCCTCGAGGCCGATGACTCTCCCGTCAAGGGCAAGATCGGCTACGTCGCGGCACCGGTGAAGGAAACGGAGTCGAGCTCCTGGCTCTACACCTGGGCATGGGGCATCCAGGCCGCAGGCAAGAACCAGGACGCGGCGAAGCAGTTCGTCGCCTGGGCCTCGTCGAAGGACTACGAGGAGACCGTCGCCGAGGAGCTCGGCTGGCAGCACGTGCCTGCCGGCAAGCGGACCTCGACCTATGAGAACCCCGAGTACCAGAAGGCCGCGAAGCCCTTCTACCAGCAGACCGAGGACGCCATCAACTCGGCCGATCCGGTCAGCCCCGGAGTCCAGCCGCGACCGACGCTGGGAGTCCAGTTCGTGACGATCCCCGAATTCGCCGACCTCGCCACGGGCATCTCCGAGGACGTCAGCTCCGCCATCGCCGGTCGGACGTCGGCCGATGCGGCCCTGAAGAAGGGCCAGAAGGAAGCCGAGAAGGTCGGAGACAAGTACAAGAAGTGACCGAGCGCCTCGGGGCGGGTGACGATCACCCTCCCCGAGGCGGCCCCGGCCCCATCCGCACCACCGCCCGACCGCACCACCACCTGACGAAGGATGTTCGAAGTGTCAGCTCCAGCCGCCGAGCGTGCATCGCAGCCGATCATGCCGCCGAAACCCCGTGCCAAGGACCGATGGCTCAAGCGCGCGCCCATGCTGCCGGCGCTGATCTTCGTCATCCTCGTCACCCAGATCCCGTTCGCGATCACGATCATCATCTCGTTCATGAACTGGAACGCCGCCTACCCCGATGACATCAGCTTCGGCACCGTCCAGAACTACGTCACCGTCTTCACCGATGCGAACCTGCTCAAGGCCGTCATCGTCACCGTCGGGCTCACGGTCGGCGTCGTGCTGGCCTCGGCTCTGCTGGGCCTGGGCATCGCGCTGCTGCTCGATCGGAAGTTCATCGGCCGCGGATTCGTCCGCACCCTGATGATCACCCCGTTCCTCGTCGTCCCCGTCGCCGCCGCGCTGCTGTTCAAACATGCGATCTTCAACCCCTCGTACGGCCTCATCAACGGGCTGCTGACCACCATGTTCGGAGAGAACGCCCCGCAACCGGATCTCATGACCTCGAACCCGCTGCTGGGCATCGGGATCGTCCTCGTCTGGCAGTGGACGCCGTTCATGATGCTCATCATGCTCGCCGGACTGCAGTCACGACCCATGGACGTCTACGAGGCGGCCCTCGTCGACGGCGCCGGACCCTGGCAGACCTTCCGCTTCATCACCCTGCCCCACCTGCGCCGATACATCGAACTCGCCGCACTGCTGGGCACCATCTACATCGTCCAGAACTTCGACATGGTCTTCACCATGACCTCCGGAGGGCTCGGCACCGCCACCCTGCCGTACGTCATCTACCAGGAGTTCTTCGTCGCCCAGGACTACGGAGTCGCCTCCGCCGTCGGCGTCATCGTCGTCATCGCCTCACTCATCACTGCGACCTTCGCCCTGCGCACCGCATCGACCCTGCTCAAGGAGGAGAACTCATGAGCACCCCCGACCTCACCGTGGATAACCACCCCGCACCCGGGGTGACCCCCACCCCGACCGAACCGGGCGGACCCGGTTCCGCAGAGCCGCCTCGGCGAAAGGCGAATGCACCGAGGCGGCCCGGCCAGGGGCGGGCGGGCAAGATCCTGCTCGGCCTGTTGGCCTGGTTCGTCGGACTCCTGTTCGTCTCACCTCTGCTGTGGATGCTGCTGACCAGCCTGCACGCGGAGACCGACGCCTCGACGAACCCGCCGAGCTACTTCGCTCCGCTGACGTTGGAGTCCTTCGTCAACTTCTTCGGCGGCGGCAACGGCGCGAACCCGTGGCCGTTCCTCATCAACTCAGCGGTCGCCGCGATCGTCTCGACGCTCATCGTCCTCGTCCTCTCCACGATGGCCGCGTACTCACTGGCGATCCGCCGTATCGAACGCTGGTCGGACGTGCTGTTCTTCCTCCTGTCGACGAAGATGCTGCCGATGGTTGCGGGCCTCCTGCCCGTCTACCTCGTCGCGAAATCCTTCGGCATCCTCGACACCTGGCTGCTGCTCATCATCATCTACTCGGCGATGAACATGCCGATCGCGGTGTGGATGATGCGCTCCTTCCTCGCCGAGGTGCCCGTCGAAGTCCTCGAAGCCGCCGAACTCGACGGCGCCCGCCTGCCGCGCGTCTTTCTGCAGATCCTGCTGCCGCTGACCGCACCCGGACTGGCCGCGACCGCCCTGATCTGCTTCATCTTCTCGTGGAACGAACTCCTCTTCGCCACCGTGCTCACCTCCACGGCGGCATCGACGGCACCCGTGTTCCTCACCAGCTTCGTCACCTCCCAGGGTCTGTTCCTGTCGCAGGTGTGCGCGGCCTCGCTCATCATCTCCGTGCCCGTGCTCGTGGCCGGAATCGCCGCCCAGGACAAACTCGTCCAGGGCCTGTCCATGGGAGCCGTCAAATGACCGCACCGACCACCGCGCTTTCCCTCAACACCCAGAACCTCGCCGAGGTGGCCGACCGCGGCATCGCCGTCCCCACCTATGATCGGTCGGCCGTGAGCCCCGGCATCGTCCACTTCGGAGTCGGCGGATTCCACCGCGCGCACATGGCGATGGTCCTCGACGACCTGCTCGGGGCTGGGCTCGCCGCCGACTGGGGGATCGTCGGAGCCGGAGTTCTGCCCCACGACGTGGCCATGCGCGATGCGCTCGCCGACCAGGACCACCTGTACACGCTGACTCTCAAACACGCCGACGGGGCCAAGGAACGTCGGGTGATCGGGTCGATCATCGACTACCGATTCGGGCCCGATGACCCTGCCGGACTGCTTAACCTGCTCACCGATGAGACGATCCGGATCGTCTCCCTGACCGTCACTGAGGGCGGATACAACGTCAACCCCGTCACCGGAGAGTTCATCACCGATGAGCCGACGATCGTCGCCGATGTCGAGGCGCTGCGGGCCGGTGAGCTGCCGGCCACCGTCTTCGGCTATGTCGTCTCCGCTCTGCGAGCACGACGTGAGGCCGGAATCGCACCGTTCACCGTGCAGTCGTGCGACAACATCTCGGAGAATGGCGATGTGGCGGCGAAGATGTTCTCTGCCTTCGCTCGCCTCGTCGATGCCGAACTCGCCGAGTGGATCGCCGAGTCAGTGGCGTTCCCGAACTCGATGGTCGACCGCATCACCCCGGCCACCACTGACGACGACCGTGCCGATCTGCTCACCGACACGGGCGTCACCGATGCCTGGCCGGTCGTCGCCGAGCCCTTCTTCCAGTGGGTGCTCGAGGACGATTTCACCTCTGGCCGTCCTCCCTATGAAGAGGCTCGAGTACAGGTCGTCGACGACGTTCAGCCCTATGAGCATATGAAGCTGCGCCTGCTCAACTCCGGGCATCAGGGGCTCGCGTACTTCGGCCTCCTCGGCGGATACACCTTCGCCCATGAGGCGATGGCGAACCCGGACATCCCCGTCTACCTGCGCCGATACATGGACGAGGAAGGCACACCGAGCCTGGCACCGCTGCCCGGAATCGACCTGGACGCCTACAAGGACTCACTCATCGAACGGTTCAGCAACCCGGAGATCCGCGACACCCTCGCCCGCCTCGGCGCAGAGTCGTCCGACCGGATCCCCAAATGGCTGCTGCCGGTCGTCAAGGACAACCTCGCCTCGGGCCACCCGATCGAGGTGGCCGCGGCGATCTGCGCCTCGTGGGCCCGGTATGCCGAAGGGCACGACGAATCCGGCGGTCGGTTCACCATCGTCGACCGCTATGCCGACGAACTGCAGTCGGTTGCCTCGACACAGGGCGAGGACCCGCTGGCCTTCGTCCGGCAGGAACAGTTCTTTGGTTGCCTCGCCGAGGAGCCGAGGTTCACCGAACCGTATCTCAAGGCACTGACATCGCTGCACGAACGGGGAGCGAAGGAGACCGCCCGCCGTCTGGCCGCTCACGAAGAACTCTGAACAGGCGTTGAGCAGGCGGGAACGTCTAGCATGGAGACATGTTGCGTTCTCGCCTGAGCCTCCTGGCCCTGACCACGACTCTCGCGCTCGTCGGCTGTTCCGGCGGAGCGTCAGCCCCCGAATCCTCCACGGCCGGACAGAAGTCCTCCACCGATTCGGGTTCTCAGACCCAAGCGCAGTCTGACAACCAGACCGAATCTTCCCTGGACAACCCCGCCGACGCCGATCCGGCCGACTTCAAGGACGAGGCCGCGGACATCGTCGGAGACTTCTCCGACGAGGAACTCGCCGGGTCCCTCATCATCGGCACCTGGGAAGGCACGGATACGCAGACCCCGGTGGACATGGTCAAGCAGAACCACCTCGGCGGGGTCATCGTCATGGGCTACAACCTGGCCGAGAACCCGACGAAGGACCAGGTCACGGAACTGACTGATCAGATCTCCGGGGCACGGACGAAGGGGCAGCCCGTATCGATCGGCGTCGACCAGGAAGGCGGCCCGGTGTCACGCCTCGGCACCGCCGCGCTGCCGTTCCCGCCGCTCATGGGCCTGGCCGCGACCGATGATTCCGATCTCATCACCGACGCCACGACCGTGCAGGGGCAGAACCTCACCGATCTGGGCTTCACCATCGACTTCGCTCCGGACTCCGACGTCACGGTCGGGCCGAAGGACAAAACGATCAACGTCCGCTCGGGCGGCACCGACCACGAGGATGTCGCCGAGGTCGTCGCCGACGCCGTCGAGGGATACCGGTCCGGTGGAGTGTCGAGCTCGGCGAAGCATTTCCCGGGGCACGGCCGGCTCGGCGTGGATTCGCACGAGAGCCTGCCGGTGTCGGAGAAGTCGATCGAGGAGATGGAGGACACGGACCTCCTGCCGTTCAAGTCCGCGGTCAAGGCCGGGGTGCCGATGGTGATGATGGGCCATATCGGTCTGCCCGATGCGAAGACGACGCCCGCGACGCTGAACAAGAAGGCCTACTCGGCGTTGCGGGAGACTCTCGACTATGACGGCGTCATCACCACGGATGCGCTGAACATGAAGGCCGTGCCGCAGAACCTCAAGGGCGGAGAGACGGTCAAGGCGCTCGCCGCTGGAGCCGATATCGCGCTCATGCCCCCGGATTCGGCGGCCGCGCAGAAGGCGATCGTCAAGGCGATGGGGGACGGGACGCTTGAGAAGAAGGACCTCGTCGAGAAGTCCGAACGCGTCGTCGCCGCACAGCTGGCCACCGCCGAGGCTCAGAAGAGCGTGCAGGCCGGGGACTCGGATGCGAAGGATCCGAAGAAGGTCCTCACCGAAGTCGCCGACAAGTCGCTGACCGTGCTCAAGGGCGAATGCTCCTTCACCGGGACCGATTCGATCTCGATCGTCGGCGGCAGCGACAAGGAGAAAGCAGCACTGAAGGAAGCAGCCGAGGCCGAGGACCTCACCGTCGGATCCGGTGGAACCTCCGTGAGTCTGAGCCCGTCGACCTCCGCCGAGGTGGCCGTGGGCACCGCTGCTCCGTGGACGATGCGCAGCACCGCGGCGAAGTCCGCCGTGACCGCGTACGACTCGAACCCGTATGCTCTGCGGGCCGTGGCGAAGTGGCTGAAAGGCGACCTCGAGGCATCGGGTCAGCTGCCTGCCGAATACGACGGCAGCGACAAAGCTCCCGAATGCGGGTGACAACTAGTCAGCTGCGATCATGGTCGTGAACGAGCGGCGAACATAAGAGATCCCCTCGCCAGCACTGTGCCGACGAGGGGAACTCTGTGTGTTCGGTTCCGGGGTGGGGCTCAGAGCACGCGGATGAACTGAGCACCCTGCTGGGTCATCCAGTCCACGCTGCGGTAGCTGGTGTTCACTCGAGTGTTGCCAGCGTCGTACATCATGCCGTCACCGGCGTAGATGCCGACGTGGCCCGGTGACCAGATGATATCTCCGGCCTTCGCCTCGGAAGCCGAGACGATCTGCCCGGCGCCCTTCTGCGCATCGGACGTGCGCGGCAGGTTCACGCCCACCTTGCCGTAGACGAATGAGGTGTAGCCGGAGCAGTCCCAGCCGCTGGTCGAAGTCCCGCCCAGCACGTACGGCGTGCCGACGTACTGCTTCGCGATGGCGATGACCTGCTCGGCCTTCGACCCGTCCGGGACCTTGACGTCGCCGGAGCCCGAGTCCGCGCCGTCGTCCTTGCTTTTGTCTTCGCCCGAATCGGCCGGACCCTCATCGCTGGTGCCGGCGGAGTCATCGTCCGAGGACTCGCTCGGCTCATCTTCGGGCTCCTCAGCGGGAGCCGGCTCGGCGACGGTCGTCTCCGGCTCTTCCTTCGGCTCGGGCTTCGGCTTCGGTTTGGGCTTTGGCTTGGGCGCGGCCTCGGCGGTGACGACGTCCGTGTCGACGGTGACTTCAGCTTCCTGATCACCCTTCTTCGACGCGCCGCCGGCATCGATGGTCGGTGTCTGGTTCTTGAACTCGACCGGCGCCTGCTTCTCGGACTCGGCTGCGACCTTCGCCTCGTCGTCGGCTCCCTGCCCGGCGGCGGGGAGGACTGCTGCGGTGAGCAGTCCGCCGCTGGCGGCGACGACTGCGGCACGGCGGCCGAATGCGCCGGAGTTTGCTGCGAGCAGTTCGCTCAGCTCGGTCAGTGGTGTCTTGGCCTTGGCGTTCGCGGCGCGGCGGCCGTGCTGCTTAGATGCCACGATTTCCTCTCGTTGCCTGTCTGAGTGTGACGATGTCCTCCACTGTAACGAATTCGTGATCTTCTGTCACGTTTTTGTTACAAAAGGATTCTCGGGCAGGTTCGAAGGCATAATCCCAGGTCAAAGGGGCAGTATGGACAAGAATGGCTGGTGGTGGGCTGTGATTCCGCCTGATTGCGACTGTGATTCAGCGCTCAGTCTCAGTCTTGAATAACGTTTCGTGACATTCGCGAGCCGCGATTCTTGGGTCGATCCGCGGCGTTATTCGCGGCCAAACCACCGTGGATCGACCCAAGAATGCCGTCGACGTTTTATCGCGCGCGGACGCGGTGGCGCGCACGTGCGGTGATGACTGAGCGTCAGGCTCCGGTGGTGACTGAGCGTCAGGAGCCGGTTTCGACCGGTCGGTTGGGATCGGATGACCAACCGGACCAGCTCGCGGGGTAGAGGCTGGCCTCGACGCCGAGGGTCGCCAGCGCCAGAGCGTTGTGGCAGGCGGTGACTCCCGAACCGCAGTACACGCCGACGGGACCATCGAGGGCGCCCAGTTCATCGAAGCGTTCGCGCAGCAGCGCCTCGGGCAGGAACGTCCCCGCGGGGACGTTGTCCGTGGCCGGGGCGCTCTTCGCTCCGGGAATGTGACCGGCCTGCGGATCGAGCGGTTCGGTCTCTCCGCGGAAGCGCTCACCGGCACGGGCATCGAGCAGGACTCCATCGAAACCGGCTGCCGCCTCGGCATCGATGACGGGCAGTCGACCCGGGCTGATCTCCACGGCACTCGGTGCGACCTCGGGGGAGTCGCCGGTCTCGAGCGTCCCGCCGGCGTCACGGAACGCTGCGAGCCCGCCGTCGAGGACTCGCGCGCTCAATCCCGCCCAGCGCAGCAGCCACCAGGCCCGGGCCGCTCCGAGGGAGGAGTTGTCGTCATAGACCACGACCTCGGTGCCTTCGTCGATGCCCCAGGAGCGCACCGTCTCCTGAAAGGCTTCGGGGCTCGGCAGCGGGTGGCGACCGGCCGTCGGATCGGTGGTGCCGTGGTCGGCGAGCTCCGTGTCGAGGTCGACATAGACGGCACCGGGGATGTGCCCGGCGGCGAAGTCCTCGCGGCCATCGGGCTTCGGCAGGGTCCAACGGACGTCGAGCAGCCTCGGCGCTGCGGAGTCGGCCATTCGGGTGAGCAGTTCATCGGCGCTGATGAGAACGTCGGAGCGGGACAATTCGATCTCCTTCACGGGCAGATATCTTCATGGGCAGGTTGAAGGGGTCACACAGGTTGGGTGAGGAGCACGACGTGCTTATCGCCGAGCCGGGTGAATACGATCGTGGCTTTGTCGCCCTTGGGCAGTTTGAGTTGGCGTCGGACCTGGTCGGGCACGATGTCGGCACCGCGTTTCTTGATCACGACCGAGCCGATTCCGCGGGAGACGAGCTCCTTGCGCAGACTCGGGACCTTCGCGGGCAGCACGTCGACGACTTCGTAGGAGGTGACGCCTGCGGCGGCCGGGCCGCTCGGTTCGACGTCGGTGGTCAGATACGCGATCTTCGGGTGGAGTCGGCGCGCCTGCAGCGGTGCACACAATGCGGCGACGAGTCCGGCGCGCACGATCGCCCCGTCGGGTTCGAGCAGATACTTCCCGAGCTCCCCGATGCCCGACTCGTCCTCACGAGGGAGATTGTGTTCATGGACGAGGAGGGTGCGTTCGCCCATGACGAGGGCTCCGCGGCCGGGGTGCTGCCTGGCTGCACCGAAGTAGAGGCAGACCTCGACGACCTCGCCGTTATGGGAGACCCACTGGGCTTCGGCGTCGTCGGGGACGAGGTCGTGGTCGAGTGCCGGGCCGAGCTTCACTCCGGCTGCCTTCGCCGTACTCGCCTTATCGATCACCCATGACAGAGAAGGGGAGAAGGCCTCGGGATCGGTGATGCGGGAGGTCGATCCGCGTTTGTCGGCCTTGCCGATGGTCCGCCGGGCCGGATCGAACCAGAGGGCATCGAATCCATCCAGGTCGACATCCTCGGCGCGAGTATGTTCGACGGCCGCATCGGGCAGGTGGCGGAGGTTGAAGGCGGCGATGGCAGCGGTGACCTCGTCGGCATCGACAGCCGAGACCTGCGCGCCCATTCCGGCGAAGGCGACCGAGTCCGCGCCGATCCCGCATCCGAGATCGGCGATGCGGAAGGACTCACCCTCGGCCACGTCGCCGATGAGGCGACGCGCATGATGAGCGGCGACCGGCAGCCGCGTGGCCTGGGCCAGTCCGTCGCGGGTGAAGAGCATGTCCTCCGCGAAGGGGCCGAGCTTCGCTGCCGCCTCCTGACGCAGCCGGGCCTGAGTGAGCAGGGCCGCAGTTACCTCGGCGGAGTAGCCCTCCTTGCGCAGGGCCGTGGACCGGGCGAGCTCATCGCCCTCGAGGGCGTCGAGGCGGTCAAGACGTTCGAGGACGGCGACGTCGAGCAGTTCGGTCAGTGTCTGCGGATCCATAGGCTTCACCCTATCGTCTGCGCGGTGAGGTCATTCCCTGCGCCGAGGAGGTCCACCCGAACCGCCGGGCCGCCGAGGTGATTGTGCGAGCCGACCGTTGCGGTAAGTTGTTGGCTGTGACGTTATTGACCGCCCGCGATATCCGCGAATTAGCCGCTGACATCGGTCTGCGCCCGACGAAGCAGAAGGGCCAGAACTTCGTCATCGACCCCAACACCGTGCGCTCGATCGTCACCGCCGCAGGGCTCGATGGGAACTCGAACGTCGTCGAGATCGGTCCGGGACTTGGTTCGCTCACCCTCGGCCTGCTCGAAGCCGGTCACAGGGTCACCGCGGTCGAGATTGACGAACTGCTCGCACAGAAGCTGCCGAGCACCGTCGACAGGTTCGCCGGCAGTGACGCACCGTTCCAGCTGGTCAACGCCGATGCACTCCGCGTCACGACGCTGACCACGCCGCAGCACACCACCAAAGCCGCGACCGACACGCCTGACGCCGGTGAGAACCAGCCCGATGCGCTCGTGGCGAACCTGCCCTACAACGTGGCCGTGCCCGTGCTGCTGCACTTCCTCGAGACCTTCCCGAGCCTGACAACCGTCCTCGTCATGGTCCAGCTCGAAGTCGCCGAACGGCTCGCCGCCGCCCCCGGCTCCCGCACCTACGGAGTCCCCAGCGTCAAAGCCCAGTGGTACGGGGACGTGCAGCTGGCGGGCAAGATCGGCAAGAACGTGTTCTGGCCGGCCCCGAACATCGACTCCGGACTAGTCCGCATCGACGTCACCCGCACCGACCGCGACCCGGCCGTGCGCAGCCGCCTCTTCACCCTCATCGACGCCGCTTTCGCCCAGCGCCGCAAGACCCTGCGCGCAGCCCTGTCCGGATGGGCCGGCAGCCCCCAGCAGTCCGAAGACCTGCTGGCGGCCGCCGGAATCGACCCGAAGACCCGCGGCGAGGCCCTCACCGTCGCCGACTTCCAACGCCTCGCCGCCGTTGCCGTCGACGACGGTGGCGCCTCCAACGGAGATGCCGCTGCACCGGCCCCGCCCGCCGAGGATCCCTCACCATGACCGTCCCGCTGCATCCGCGCATGACGATCCCGGCCCCGGTGAAAGTGCAGGCGCCGGGGAAGATCAACATCCACCTCGGTGTGGGTGCGGCGAACAACGGGTATCACGAACTCGCGACCGTATTCCAAGCGCTCAACCTCGGCGAGACCCTCACTCTCATTCCGGGCGGAACACGAACGATCATCGTCCAGGGCCGCTACGCGGATGCCGAGGTCCCACGCGATGAATCGAACTTCGCCAGACGCGCCGTCGACCTCCTCATCGCCGCGCTCGAGGGCGACCGGGATGTCGATGTGCTGCGCGACCTCGACATCGTCATCGACAAACAGGTGCCCGTGGCCGGCGGAATGGGCGGGGGATCGGCCGACGCGGCCGCCGCGCTCGTCGGAGCCGCTCACCTCGTCGGCGGAGTCGATGAGGCGATCCTCCACCAATGCGCGGTCGCCGTCGGGGCCGACGTCGCTTTCCTCCTGCGCGGAGGCACGGCCATCGGCCACGGTCGCGGGGAGAAGCTGAGCCCCGTGCTCACCCGCGGAACCTTCCACTGGGTGATGGCCACCTCGGCGTCGCCCCTGCCCACCCCGGACGTCTACGCCCGCTTCGACGAACTCAACCCCGACCCGGCACCCGTGACCGTCCCCGATCAGGTGCTCACGGCGCTCGCCGCCGGCGAACCGGACTCGCTCGCGGAATTCGCGGCGAACGATCTCACCGAGGCGGCCGTGTCCTTCATGCCCGAAATCGCCGAGGTGATGGAGGCCGGCCGGGACGCCGGCGCCGTCCTGCCCCTGCTCAGCGGGTCAGGGCCGACGATCGGCTTCCTCGCCCGCGACGCCCACCACGCCCTCGACCTCGCTGTGCTCCTGCAGGCTACGCGCGGCGTCAACGAAGCACTGCGCACCACCGGTCCCGCCCCCGGAGCGCATATCGTGGACGGCGGCTGACCGTGGGGGAGGAGAACCAGATCCCCGCCGAGGCGGCCGACAGTCCGAAATCGAGCCTGGAGAATCGCGGCAACCTCCATGAAACGCTGCGCGATCAGGTCGGACAGGACATCGTCTCCGGGCGGCTGGCCGCCGGGACGATCATCAAGGCCGAAGATCTGCGTGCCCGCTACGATGTGTCGCTGTCGGTGGTGCGCGAAGTCGTCCGAGTCCTCGAATCATTGGGCATGCTGCAGCCGATCCGTCGGGTCGGCCTCGTCGTGCTCGCGATGAGCGAATGGATGCTGCTCGACCCGCTCGTCATCCGCTGGAGGATGACCGAGGCGCCGGCGCGGCAGCTGCGGTCGTTGACGGAACTGCGAGTGGCCATCGAACCCGAAGCGGCCGGACTGGCCGCACAGTATGCCCCTGCAGAAGCCGCCGAGGAGATCATGGGTCTGGCCGCTCGGATGCGAGCCTCGGGCAGGCAGGGCGATGTCGAGGCGTTCCTCGAAGCCGATGTGGAATTCCACCGGGCAGTGCTCGGCGCCGGAGGCAACGAGCTCTTCGCCGCCTTCGACACCGTCATCGGCGAGATCCTCGCCGGCCGCACCGGAGCGGGACTGATGCCGAAGTTTCCGCACCCGGATGCCCTGCAATGGCACTTCGACGTCGCCGATGCCATCGGCGGGCAGGACCCGGCCCGGGCGAAGGACGCGATGGCGAAGATCGTGGCCAAAGCCGATGCGGAGATGGGCAGCGTCTGGGCCGACGAACCCCGGCACCCCAGCAATTGACGAAGGTGCCGAGGCGCCCGGGCGGCTGAGCACCGGCCTCAGAACAGGCTGACGACTCCGTAGAGGGCGAGGCTGAGCAGGAATCCGACGGTGCCGAGCAGCGTCTCGGCGACGGTCCAGGTCTTCAGCGTCGTCTTCGTATCCATCCCGAAGAAGCGGGACACCAGCCAGAAGCCGGAGTCGTTGACGTGGCTGGCGAAGACCGAACCGGCGGCCAGCGACAGCACGATCGCCACGACCTGCAGGCTCGAGAAGTCCGGATTGCCGACGACGATCGGCTGGACCAGTGCCGCCGCGGTCGTCAGCGCCACCGTCGCCGAACCCTGTGCGATACGCACGATCGCGGCGATGACGAAGCCGGCGACGATGACGGGCAGGCCGAGGGCAGCCAGCGAATCGGCCAGGGAATCGCCGATGCCGCTGGCACGCAGCACTCCGCCGAACATGCCGCCGGCACCGGTGATGAGGATGATCGAGCACACCGGGCCGAGCGCGGAGTCGACGACGGTCTCGATGAGCGACTGGTCCTTCTTCTGCTTCCAGCCGAGCAGCCACATGGCGATGACGACGGTGATGAGCAGGGCGATCGGCGTCTCTCCGAGCAGTCGCAGGGAGCTGATGCCCACCGATTCGATATCGACCCACCCTGCTTCACCGGCGAAGTTCAGCCCGGTGTTGAGGAAGATGAGCACGAGAGGCAGGACGAGGAGGAAGATGACGTGGCCGAGCTTCGGGCGCGAGGCGAAATCTTTGAAGTTGTCGTCCTTCCCGGCCGAAAGGACCGTCGGGACCGGGACGTCGATGCGTTTGCCGATGATGAGCCCGAACAGATACCCGGTGAGGTACCAGGAGGGGATGGCGATGATGATTCCGCAGATGAGGACGAGGCCGACGTTCGCGCCGAGCAGTCCGGAGGCTGCGACAGGGCCGGGGTGCGGGGGTACGAAGATGTGCATGGCGGAGAATGCCATGGCCGCAGGCATCGCGTAGAGCAGCAGAGACCCGCCGAGGCGGCGCGCGATCGTGAAGATGATCGGCAGCATGACGACGAGGCCGGCGTCGAAGAAGATCGGGAAGCCGAAGAGCAGCGAGGTCACGCCGAGGGCGAAGGGTGCGCGCTTCTCACCGAAGAGGCGGATGAGGGCGTCGGTGAGCACCTCGGCGCCGCCGGAGAGTTCGAGCATCCGCCCGAGCATCGCACCGAGTCCGACGAGCAGAGCCACACTGGCCAGGGTGGATCCGAAGCCGTCGTAGAGGACGTCGATGAGGTCGCCGGGCATGATGCCGGCGGCCAGTGCTGTGATCACTGAGACGATGACGAGGGCGATGAAGGCGTGGACGCGTGCCTTGATGATGAGCAGGAGCAGCACGGCGATCGCCGCGGCTGCGATTCCCAGCAGGGCCGGAGTCGGCAGGGTCCAGGCCAATTCGAGTTCGGTCATTGTTCCTCTTCCTTGAGGTCAGATGGATGGGCGGACGGTGGACGGGAAGATCATGCGTTCAGCCGCTTTACGGATTCGAGGATCGCATTCAGAACCTCGGGAATCGACCGGTCGACGTCGACGGTGGCGTGAGCTTCCTCGGCAGCGAGCGGTTCGAGGGTGGCCAGCTGCGAATCGAGCAGATCGGGAGACATGAACTCGTGGTCGCGGCGGGCCAGATGGTCGGCGATGACCTCGCGAGGACCGTCGAGGTGGATGAAGACGAGTGAGGGTGCCGACCTGCGCAGCAGGTCACGGTAGGTGCGCTTGAGCGCGGAGCACGCGATGACCGGGGCCGGGGTGCGGGCGGCCTCGACGGCGACGCTGTTGAGCCAGGGGGAGCGATCCTCATCCGTGAGCGGCACCCCGGAACTCATCTTCGCTTTGTTCGCCGCGGAGTGCAGATCGTCGGCGTCGACGAATCGACGGTCGAGGGCGTGCGCCACCTGCGCGCCGAGGACGGTTTTGCCGGTTCCCGAGACACCCATGATGACGAGCGGTGGAAGGAAAGGGCTGTGACCCATAACCGAAACCTCTCGATAAAATATGAAGAAATATCTATAATCAGTTATTAAAACAGATTTATTGCACCGTAGTGCTGGTGGGAAGCGACTGTCAACACTGCTGATCACAGGGAAGAAGGATGCTCATGAAGGCCGATGTCGCGGTGATCGGAACCGGCGTGATGGGGTCGAATCTCGCCCGCAACCTCGCCCGTGAGTCGGGCCGCCGAGTGGCCGTCTACGACCGCGACGTCGAGCGCGCCCAGAACCTGGCGCAGGACTTCCCGGAGGCGGACTTCCTCGTCGCCGCCGACCCGACCGACCTGGCCGGGAAGCTCAACCAACCACGAGTGGCGATCCTCATGGTCAATGCCGGAGGCGCCACGGATGCGGCGATCGGCGATCTCGCCGAGGCGTTCGCCCCCGGAGACATCATCGTCGACGGCGGCAACTCCCACTTCCGGGACACGATCGCCCGCGGGACCCGACTCGAGGGCACCGGCATCGAGTTTGCCGGGGTCGGCATCTCCGGGGGAGAGGTCGGCGCCCTGCTCGGACCCTCCCTCATGGTCGGCGGATCGGAGACCGCATGGCAGCGCCTGCGTCCCCTGCTCGACCCCATTGCTGCGAAAGTCGGAGACGAGGTCTGCGTCGATCACATCGGCACCGACGGGGCCGGGCACTTCGTCAAGATGGTCCACAACGGCATCGAATACGCCGATATGCAGCTCATCAGCGAGGCCTTCACCCTCCTGCGCGACGGCCTGGGCATGACACCGCCCGAGATCGCAGAAGTCTTCGCCGACTGGAACACCGGAGAGCTCGAGTCCTACCTCATCGAGATCACCGCCGACGTCCTCGACCACGTCGATGAGGCGACGGGCCGGCCGTTCGTCGACATCGTCGCCGACGCCGCGAAGGCCAAGGGCACGGGTGCGTGGACGGCGCAGGTCGGACTCGATCTCGGGGTTTCGGTGCCCACCATCGCCGAGGCGGTCTTCTCCCGTTCGCTGTCATCCGCGGTCGATCTGCGCGCTCAGGGACTCCGCTTGGCCGGTCCCCGTCCCGTCGCTGAATCGTCGTCGTTGTCTCCGGACGAGCGTGCGGCTCGCATCGAGGAGATCGGCGAGGCCCTGCTGCTGGGCAAGGTGATGGCCTACGTCCAGGGCTTCCACGAGATCGCGGTCGGGGCAGCCGAACACGGATGGGACATCGACCTCGGGGCGCTCGCCGGAATCTGGCGGGCCGGGTGCATCATCAGGGCCCGCCTGCTCGATCGAATCGTCGAGGCCTTCGACGTACCGACTCCGCCCGAGAACCTGCTGGCCGCCGACTTCGTCCGCGAGGTCGCCGACCGCTGCCAGGAATCCCTGCGGACGACCGTGGTCGAGGCCATCGGTCACGGAATCGCCGTGCCTGGACTGTCCTCGACGCTGGCCTACTTCGACGGACTGCGCACCGAGGCGGGCAGTGCCGCCCTCATCCAAGCCCAACGCGATCGCTTCGGTTCGCACACCTACGCACGCACCGACCGTCCCGGGACTTTCCATACCCTGTGGTCGGGGGATCGGGGCGAAGTCGAAGTCTGATCGTCGGGCCGCCTCGGTGATGGTCGACCGGAACGACGGGGCCGCCTCGGTGCGGGGTGAAACTGACGTTCGGCCGCCTCGGCGAGGGTCGCTGCGGTCTCACTGATCGACTCCGGTGGCCCGGATGGCGGACTGTCGATATGTTAGAGCCATG
The DNA here is from genome assembly GCF_013623905.1 of Brevibacterium sediminis. Lineage (GTDB taxonomy): Bacteria > Actinomycetota > Actinomycetes > Actinomycetales > Brevibacteriaceae > Brevibacterium > Brevibacterium sediminis. The sequence continues at coordinate 32,473 of NZ_JABKDD010000019.1, read as the reverse complement.
ACTTTGCCACACGAAGATGTTGACCCGGACGGACTGCTCGAATACTCGGTGGTCTTCACCGACCGATCGCTCAACCACATGTCGCAGCGGTTCGTGTCCGTGATGCAGGAGATCAACCGGATCCTGCGCTCGGCCTACGACGCCGATTCCGCTGCCATCGTCCCCGGCGGCGGCAGTTACGCCATGGAATCCGTTGCCCGTCAGGTCGCCACCGGCAAGAAGGCGCTGATCGTGCGCAACGGTCTGTTCTCCTTCCGCTGGTCGCAGATCCTCGACGCCGGAGCCATCGCCTCGGAGACGACCGTGCTCAAGGCCTCCGCGGACAGTGCCGAGCACCAGTCGCCGTGGTCGCCGGCCCCCGTCGCCGAGGTGGTCGCCGCCATCGAGCGCGAGAAGCCCGCTGTCGTGTTCGCTCCCCACGTCGAGACCGCCTCGGGGATGCTCCTGCCCGATGACTACGTCCGCCAGGTTTCCGAGGCCGTGCACTCGGTCGGCGGAATCTTCGTTCTCGACTGCATCGCCTCGGGCGCGGTGTGGGCATCGATGACCGATCTCGGGGTCGATGTGCTCATCTCCGCTCCGCAGAAGGGGTGGAGCGGATCGCCGTGCGCCGGCTACGTCATGCTCAGCAAGGCCGGCCGCGCTGCCGTGGAGGCGTCCACCTCGACGAGCTTCGCGATGGACCTGAAGAAGTGGCTGTTCATCGCCGACGAATACGAAGAAGGCCGTGCGCCCTACCATGCGACGATGCCCACCGATGCTCTGGCGCACAATGCCAAGCTCATGGTCGAAAGCGAGGAGCGCGGCTTCGATAAGCTCGCCGCCGCGCAGGCCGAACTCGGACAGCGCGTGCGCGCGGTCTTCGCCGAACGCGGACTGCCCTCGGTGGCTTCGGACGAGTTCGCCTCGCCGAGCGTGGTCGTCGTCCACACCGACAATCCGAAGCTCGCGACCGGTGCCAGCTTCAAAGAAGTCGGTGTGCAGATCGCTGCCGGCGTGCCGCTGCAGTGCGATGAGCCCGAGGACTTCTCGAGTTTCCGCATCGGCCTGTTCGGTCTCGACAAGCTCGGCGACATCGACGGCACGATCGCGCGGCTCGAGGCCGCTCTCGACTCGATCGGCGTGACCGCAGAAGCCTGAGCACACACGCGCCGTAACCGGCACTGCCTACAGGCAGAACGCCGGGAAGCATCACGCACCGCCAATGCCACTGCCTACCGGTAGTCGGAGCACATACAGTCAGCGCCATAACCTCCCGTTGCAACGAGGGGTTATGGCGCTGACTGTATGTGGTGGCCCTGACAGTGAGGGGTGCTCAGAACGCTCGTTCGCCTAGCTGTGAGCGATTCTCCCGAGCCTCAGGCAGTGTCTCCGAGGGCCACGACGTTGTCGGCGAGCCGTTCGTTGCTGCCGTACATGAAGTGGTTGGCCATGTTCTCGGAGAAGCGGCTCGCATCGGTGGTCAGTCCGACCGCCTCGGCGACCTCGCGGATGTGCATCGGGGTCGCGCCGCAGCACACTCCGATGTAGTTGACGCCCAGGTCGTAGGCTTCCTTGGCGAACGCGCCGATCTCGTAGCGGTTGGTCTGCAGGGGATCAAGAGCGGTGGGGAACGTGCGTCCGTGCGGGGAGGCCACCTCGGCGCGGGGGTCGGAGAGGTTGAAGAACGTCGGCTCCTCCTCAGTGGTGCGGTAGGGGATCGGCAGGGCGCCGACGTGACAGGACACGGCCGCGCGGATCTCCCCCAGCCACGGCAACATGGTCGCGGGACCGCGGAAGCAGTTGAGGCCGACGACGTCGACGCCGAGCTGTTCGAGCCGCTGCGCGGTCTCGACGATCCCGACCCCGTCGGCCATCTCCTGGAAGGCCATCGGGGCGAGGGTGAGGACGACGGGCAGTCCGCTGGCCTTGGCGATCTCGGCGGCGGCGATGGCCTCACCAGCGAAGTAGAAGGTCTCGCCGATGATGAGGTCGGCACCTTCCTCGACCGCCCAGGCGACCATTTCGGCGAACATGGCTCGCACCTCGGACTGCTTGGACTCGTCGGCGGGGTCCCAGATGTTCGAGTTCGAAATGTTGCCGGCCATGAAGTTCCCGGGCTTGGCGTCGGCTACCGACCGGGCGATCTGGAGGGCGGCGCGGTTGAGCGGTTCGAGCAGATCTTCCTTGCCGATAACGCGCATCTTCTCGCGGTGCCCGTTGTAGGTGAAGGCCTCGACGATGTCGGAGCCGGCCCGCTGGAAGTCGACGTGGAGGGAGCGCAGGGCGTCGGGGAACTCGAGGGCCACCTCGGGGACGAACTCGCCGGCGGACAGATATCCGCGCTTCTCGAGCTCGAACAAAAAGCCTTCCGCGCAGATCACGGGGCCGGCGTCGAGGCGTTGGGTCAGGGCGTTGGTCGCGGTCATGGATGCTCTCCGATTCGATGATGTGGTCGAGCCCGGGGGAGCGGCCCGACCCTGGGTATCTCACCATCAAATGGCGCAGCGAGGTCCGTCACATCGACATAAATCGACGCTGATTGCCACGAAAGGACACGGCCCACGCCGAGGCGGCCCGATCGTCAGCCTGCATCGCAGGGTTCCGCTGCGGCCCGGTAAGGACAGTGACCGCCGAGGCGGTCCGATCGTCAGCGGTGCTCGTCGCCGCTGAGATAGACCGGCAGCCGACGGTAGCGCACTGCTCGCTGGGCGGCGCCGGCGGGAACTTCCTGGGTGGTTTCGTAGGTGGCGTTGTTCTGCGGAACCTCGTGCGAACCCGGCAGCGGATACGGCTCGCCCGCAACCGGCGCGGGGGAGGCGAAGGACTGCTGCTGACCCGGGTGCTGTTCGTAGCCGGGGGAGTGCTGGTAGCCGACTCCGGGCATGGGCTGCAGGCCGAGTCCCTGCCGGTCCGGTCCGTCGCCCTCGCTGTAGGTGTCGCCGGGGTGATAGGTGTCGCCGGGACTGACGGCATCTCCACGACGACCTCGCTCTCCGCGACCTCGCCCGCTGCGACGGTCGGAGGCCTCCGGCCGGAGGAAGGGGAACGGTTTGAGCAGCAGGCCGGTGACGGTCGAGGACCACCAGCGCAGGGCGCGTTCGAAGGGCGACCAGGCGAGCAAGCCCGTCCAGACGACGGCCAGGGCCACACAGATGAGCAGGACGACGGCGTCGTGGAGGACGTTGCGGCTGTCGTCGAGGACCGGCTGCAGGGCGCGGACGACGAATCCGTGGAGGATGTAGACGGCGAGGCTGTTCTTGCCGATCGTCGCGATCGTGTCCTTGGTATTGCTCAACCAGGACAGAAGGGCCAGCGTCAGCAGCACCGCTCCGATGTCGACGATGAGTCGCAGTCCCACGCCTTCGGGAACGCTGACGTCGAAGTGGGCGAAGTTGAGGCTGCCGTAGAGCCAGTTGTAGTCGACCTGGTCGAGGAAGAAATATCCGACGGCCGCGAGGGCAGCGGCACTGAGACAGAGTTTCTGCCAGATCGCGAGGCTGCCCGCCCAGTCGATGATCTGCTTGCCGTAGAGCTTGCCGATGACGAAGAACGGCCAGAACGCCATCGTCCGAGCCGCGGAGAGTTCGGTGTCGAGGACCGGCAGCAATCCGCCGAAGAGCCCGACGACCAGAGAAGCGACGAGCATCGTGCGCGGGAATCGCTCGATGAAGGGGACCGTGATCATCCACCACGCCATCGACAGCAGGAACCACGTGTACCAGAACGGTCGGAGGAAGTCGTAGTCGGGATTGAGCCCGAAGAGCCACATCCACCCCCACATGAGCGGCAGCACCGTGGCGAGGAGGACGAAGTAGGTCAGAACCCGTTCGGCCAGTTTGTTCGACTTCGCCGTGATGCCGGCAAGGAAGACGAACGCCGGCATGTGGAACATGTAGATGAAGTACATCGGTGCGCCCAGGATCGGCGACTCCCATGGGGAGGTCCTGGCGAGGAGGTGGCCCAGAACCACCAGGAAGATGAGTATTCCCTTGGCGCGGTCGATGCGATAGTCCCGTGATGACACGCCGATACACTACCGCACCCGGCAGGCTTTGGGGAAAGTTCAGACCGTCGCCGAGGCGGTCGCCCGGTCGCGTGCGACGGTGCACTCGTGCGTGCGAACGGGAATGGAAACGACTAGCCGCGGGCGGCGCAGTTCACGCATTTGGCCGCGTAGGGGCGGGCCTCCAGCCGCGCCTCGGCGATGGGTCTGCCGCAGTCGATGCAGGTCCCGAACGTGCCCGCGTTCAGGCGGTCGACCGCCTCGGCGATCTCCTCGAGGCGATTCTCGGACTGTTCGAGCAAGGTCGCGGCCTGCGACCGTTCGAAGGCGAGCGTCGCCCCTTCCGGATCGTGCTCGTCGTCGCTGTTGTCGCCCTCACGAGCGGCCGAGACCTCATCGATTCCCTGAGTCAGGCGGTCGATGAGCGCCTGCGTCTCCGCTCGTTCCGCCTCGAGCAGGTCTCGCATCGTCGCTTCGTCGACCACTCAGGCCTCGAGAGCTTCGGACGCTTCGAGCCAGCGCAGCTCGAGTTCGTCGAGTTCGTCCTGAGACTCGCGGATCGCGGCCGTGAGCTTGGCCAGTCCCTCGAAATCGGTCTGGTCGTGGGCGGCCATCTCCTCGTGCTTCTTCGCGATCTGAGTGTTCAGCTTTTCCATCCGCCGCTCGATCGACGACAGTTCCTTCTTCGCCGCCCGGGCTTCCGCGCCGGACAGCTTCGGAACCGATGCGGATCCTCCGCTCGCCGAGGCGGCCCCACCGTCACCGTTTCCGTCGGTTCCCGCTGAGGCCCCGTTCGAACCGCCGGAAGCCCTGTTCGAACCGGCAGCGCCGCGAGGTTCCTGTTCGGCTCGCAGCCGCAAGTACTCTTCGACACCGCCGGGCACATGGCGCAGACCGTTGTCGAGGATCGCGTACTGCTGATCGGTGACCCGCTCCAACAGGTACCGGTCGTGGGAGACGACGATGAGGGTGCCCGGCCAGGAATCGAGGAGATCCTCCATCGCCGCGAGCATGTCCGAGTCGACGTCGTTCGTCGGCTCGTCGAGGATGATGACATTGGGTTCGGCCATGAGCAGCAGCAGAAGCTGGAGTCGGCGCTTCTGCCCGCCGGAGAGCTCCTTGACCCTGGCGGACAGATGCTCCTTCGCGAAGCCGAGCCGTTCGAGCAGCTGGGCCGGAGTGAAGTCCTTGCCTTCGATGTTGAACGAGGTCTTCGACTCGGCGAGAACCTCGCGCACACGGGATTCGGCGATGCGGGCCAGATCCCTGAACTGCTGATCGAGCACACCGATCTGCACGGTCTTGCCGCGCTTGACCCGACCCGCATCGGGTTCGATCTCTCCCGAGACCAGACCGAGCAGAGTCGACTTCCCAGCACCATTCGGACCGAGGATCCCGGTGCGCTCACCGGGACCGATGCGCCACGTGACATCCTCCAGAATCGTGGTCTCGGCGAAGTGCTTGGACACGTCGAGCAGATCGACGACGTCCTTGCCCAGGCGGGCCGTGGCCATCTTCTTCAGCTCGATCGGATTGCGCACCTCCGGCACATCGGCGATGAGCTGGTTGGCGGCTTCAATGCGGAACTTCGGCTTCGACGTCCGGGCGGGAGCACCGCGTCGCAGCCATGCGAGTTCCTTGCGCATGAGATTCTGTCGCTTCGCCTCGGTGGCGGCGGCGATCCGATCGCGCTCGACGCGCTGGAGGACATAGGCGGCATAACCGCCTTCGAAAGGCTCGACAATGCGGTCGTGGACCTCCCAGGTCTTCGTGCACACCTCGTCGAGGAACCACCGGTCGTGGGTGACCAGCAGCAGGGCTCCGGAATTCTTCGGCCACCGGCCGCGAATATGCTTCGCCAGCCACGCGATGCCGTCGACATCGAGGTGGTTCGTCGGCTCGTCGAGGATGAGCATGTCCCAATCGCCGATGAGCAGAGCCGCCAGGGCCACTCGGCGGCGCTGACCGCCGGAGAGCGAGGAGATCTGCGCATCCCAATCGAGATCGGCGATGAGACCGGAGATGATGTCACGGGCCCGCGGATCGGCGGCCCATTCGTGATCGGCGGCATCGCCGACGACGGAGAAGCCGACGGTCGCCTCGTCATCGAGGTCATCGCGCTGGCCGAGCATGCCCAGACGCAGCCCGCCGCGATACGTCACGCGTCCGGAATCGGGTTCGATGGTGCCTGCGAGCATGCCGAGCAGGCTCGACTTGCCGTCGCCGTTGCGGCCGACGATGCCGATCATGTCGCCGGACTCGACGCCGAGAGTGACCGAGTCGAAGACGACTCGCGTGGGGTATTCGAGGTGGAGGGCTTCTGCCCCGAGGAGATGTGCCATAGCAGTCTCTAGCCTAGTTCACCGCGGTTCGCCCGATTGACCGGATGGGCCAGTCCGGCCGGCCGCCGGCCGCATCGTTTGCCGCATCTTTCTGTCTCAAACACAAGGCGTTTTCTGTTCGCATTTCGGACCGATAACCCCACCGCATGACGGATTATTTCTTTTTCATATCGGTGTCCGCGATTGAGGTGCTAACGGACCTTTCCAAATGACCTCAGTGCATTAGACTGACCGAAACTCATCAAAATATGACAGTTCGTCCAGTGGTTTCACATTTTCGGTAAGGGCAGACAGGGCCCTCATCCGTGTGCGCTGTCTGTATCAGAAAAGAGAAAACGTGAAGAAGCTCGCTTCAGCGGTGTCGATGATCGCCGCATCTGCCCTCGTCCTCTCGGCTTGCGGCTCAGGTGGAGAATCCGGCTCCGACTACATGGCCTGCATGGTCTCCGACTCCGGCGGTTGGGACGACCAGTCCTTCAACCAGTCCGGCCGCGAGGGCATGGAGAACGCGAAGAAGAACCTCGGCATCGAAGAGAAGCTCGCCGAGTCGCAGGGCGACGCGGACTTCAAGCCGAACGTCGACAACATGGTGCAGCAGGGCTGCAACCTCACCTTCGGTGTCGGATTCCTCCTCGAGGACACGATCCAGGAAGCCGCAGAAGCGAACCCCGACCTCAACTTCGCACTCATCGACTCCACGTTCTCCGACGCCGACGGCAAGCCGGTGACGATCGACAACGCCAAGGCCGTCGTCTTCAACACCGCCGAGGCCGCGTACCTCGCCGGCTATGTTGCGGCCGCGACTTCGAAGTCGGGCAAGGTCGGCACCTTCGGCGGCATCCAGATTCCGTCGGTGACGATCTTCATGGACGGATTCGCCGACGGCGTGGACAAGTTCAATAAGGACAACAAGAAAGACGTCAAGCTGCTCGGCTGGAACAAGAAGAAGCAGGACGGATCGTTCTCCGGTGACTTCGAGAACCAGGGCCAGGGCCAGGAGCTGACCAAGCAGCTCATTTCGCAGGGCGCCGACGTGATCATGCCCGTGGCCGGACCCGTCGGCCTCGGTGCCGCGGCCGCCGCGAAGGAAGCCGGCGACGTCAACCTCGTGTGGGTCGACTCCGACGGCTACGAGTCGACCGAATACGGCGACATCATCCTCACCTCGGTGGTCAAGCAGATCTCGCAGGCCGTCGAAGACACCATCAAGGAAGGCTCGGAGGACAAGTTCTCGAATGAGCCCTACGTCGGTACGCTCGAGAACGAAGGCGTGGGCCTCGCTCCGTACCACGACTTCGAAGACAAGGTTCCCGAGGACGTGAAGAAGAAGGTCGAGGATCTGAAGAAGCAGATCGTCGACGGCAGCCTGGTCGTCGAGTCTGAGAGCACACCGAAGTAAGCTCGTCGGTTAAACTGCAGGGCCGAGTTCTTTCGGCCCTGCAGTTTTCAAGTTTGTGAGGAGAACCGGAAGCAGTGAAACTCGAGCTTCGCGGGATGACCAAGGTGTTCGGATCGTTCGTGGCCAACGACCACATCGATCTCACCATCGAACCGGGCGAGATCCACGCCCTGTTGGGTGAGAACGGCGCCGGCAAATCCACCATGATGAATGTCCTCTACGGACTCTACGACGCCGATGGGGGAGAGATCCTCATCGACGACAAGCCGGTGAAGTTCTCCGGGCCGGGCGACGCCGTCGCTGCGGGCATCGGCATGGTCCACCAGCATTTCATGCTCGTGCCCGTGTTCACCGTCGCCGAATCCGTGGCGCTGGGCTACGAACCGACGAAGAGCCTCGGGCTCCTCGACATCAGCGAGGCGCGCAAGAAGGTCAAGGAGATCTCTTCGCGCTTCAATTTCAACATCGATCCCGATGCCCTCATCGAGGATCTGCCGGTCGGCGCCCAGCAGCGAGTGGAGATCATCAAGGCCCTGTCCCGGGATGCCGAGATCCTCATCCTCGACGAGCCCACGGCTGTGCTCACTCCGCAGGAGACCGACGAGCTGATCTCGATCATGCGCCAGCTCAAGGAGCAGGGCACGTCGATCGTCTTCATCACCCACAAACTCCGTGAGGTCCGCGCGATCGCTGATTCGATCACTGTCATCCGCCGCGGAAAGATCGTCGGAGAGGCCTCGCCGGAGTCGACCGAGACCGAGCTGGCCAGCCAGATGGTCGGCCGTGCCGTGTCTCTGACGACCGAGAAGGATGCCGCCGATCCCGGCGATGCCACCTTCCAGGTGCGCGGACTCACCGTCGTCGACAAGGCCGAGAACGTCGTCGTCGACGACGTGTCCTTCGACGTCCGTCGCGGCGAGATCCTCGCCGTCGCCGGTGTCCAGGGCAACGGGCAGACCGAATTGGCCGAGACGATCATCGGTCTCACCGAACCGCGGTTGGGCACGATCACCCTCGACGGGAAGAAGCTCGTCGGGGATTCGGTCAAGGACCGCCTCGGTGCCGGTATCGGATTCGTTCCCGAAGACCGGTCGACCGACGGCATCATCGCGGAATTCGCGATCCGCGAGAACATGATCCTCGACGTCTACGACCGTGAGCCCTATGCCAAGGGACTGAACATGCGATCGAAGGTCATCAGCGAAGAGGCGAAGAAGAAGGTCGAGGAGTTCGACATCCGCCTCGGCAGCGTCTCCGACCCGATCTCGACCCTCTCCGGCGGAAACCAGCAGAAAGTGGTGCTCTCCCGCGAGCTCGGCCGCGATCTGCGACTGTTCATCGCCAGCCAGCCCACCCGCGGACTCGACGTCGGATCGATCGAATTCGTGCACAAGCGCGTCATCGCCGAACGCGATTCCGGCACCCCCTGCATCATCGTCTCGACCGAACTCGACGAGGTCTACGGCCTCGCCGACCGAATCGCCGTGATGTACGCCGGGCGCATCGTCGGCATCGTGGGACCCGAGACCTCCCGCGAAGCACTGGGCCTGATGATGGCCGGCGTTCCCGCCGACGAAGCCCTCGAAGCAACGGACGACGACTCAGCCACCACCTCGGCGGAGGAGACCAAATGACGACTGATATCTCACCGGCGGCTCCTTCCGCGGCACCGCCGCCGGAGTCCGAGACCGAGGACGGCAAGGAACAGACTCTGCTCCAGCAGATCATGTCGGGATCCTGGCTGGTCTCGCTGCTGGCGATCGTTCTCGCCCTTCTGTTCGGCGGTGTCCTCATCGCCGTGTCGAACGCGGAGGTCGTCGCGGCGGCCGAGAACTTCTTCGCCGCTCCCGGCGAGTTCTTCGCCACGCTCTTCCAGACCGTCGGCAACGCCTATTCGGCGCTGTTCCGCGGAGCGGTCTTCGACTGGGACGCACGCACCACCGAACGCGCCATCCGCCCCCTGACCGAATCGATGGTCTCGGGCACCTCGCTCATCCTCACCGGTCTCGGCATCGCCTTGGCCTTCCGCTGCGGTCTGTTCAACATCGGCGGTCAGGGCCAGGTCATCCTCGGCGCGACCATCGCCGGATTCCTCGGCTACGCGCTGCCGCTGCCTCCCGTCGTCCACATGCTCGTGGCCGCGATCGGCGGAATCATCGGCGGTGCGATCTGGGCCGGAATCGCCGGTGTCCTCAAGGCACGCACCGGTGCCAACGAGGTGATCGTGACGATCATGCTCAACTCGATCGCCGGCTACGCACTGGGCTACCTGCTCAAGCAGAACTGGTTCACGCACACGACCTCGGCGAACCCGCAGTCCCGCGTCATCGACGACTCCGCGCAGATGTTCCTGCTGCTGCCACCGCCGTTCCGTCTCCACTTCGGGTTCGTCATCGCCATCCTCGCCACGATCTTCGTGTGGTGGCTGCTCGAGCGTTCGACGATCGGCTTCGAGTTCAAGGCCGTCGGCGCGAACCCGCACGCGGCCCGGACCGCAGGCATCTCCGTGTCGAAGGTGACTATCCTCGTCATGATCGTCGCCGGTGCCCTGGCCGGACTCGGCGGTGCCGCTCAGGTGCTCGGCACCGAATACAAACTCACCGGCGGAATCAGCGGATCGATCGGCTTCGACGCCATCACCGTCGCCCTGCTGGGAAGGTCGAAACCGCTGGGGACGTTCCTTGCGGGCCTGCTCTTCGGCGCGTTCAAGGCCGGCGGCTACCTCATGCAGTCCCAGACCGGTACGCCGATCGACATCGTCCTCGTCGTCCAGTCCGTCATCGTGCTGCTCATCGCGGCCCCGCCCCTGGTGAGGTCGATCTTCCGGTTGCCCACACCGGTGCTCAAGCGGAAGGAGGACTGAGATGACTGCTCAGACCATGGATAAGACACCTTCGACCCAGGTCAAGGCGCTTGCGCCTATCGCCTGGAAGTTCCCGATCGTCTATACGATCCTCGCCCTCGTCTCGCTCATCTTCTTCGGCCTCATCGGCCGTGACGGGGAGACGACCTTCCGGGTGGCCACCGGCGGAGACTTCTTCGCCATCCCCGACTTCGCCGTGTCCTCGACCGCGGCGGGGCTGACGCTGGGCATCCTGCTCATCATCATGGCCGCCGTGTCCATCTATGTGGCGATCAGGCGCATCGACCTCGGCTCGTGGTTCCCGATGCTCTTCGGCGTCATCTTCGTTCTCTCCTTCCTCGCCTGGGCCGGCGGCGGATCCGGAGGCGTCATCCCGCTGACGACGCTGCTCGCCGGTGCCCTGGCACTGTCCGTGCCGCTGATCTTCGGCGCCATGTGCGGTCTCGTGGGAGAACGTTCGGGCATCATCAACATCGCCATCGAGGGCCAGCTGCTGGCCGGTGCGTTCCTCGCCGCGGTGGTCGCCTCGGTGGTGAAGAACCCCTACGCGGGACTTCTCGCAGCTCCCATCGCCGGTGCCCTGGTCGCCGTGGTGCTCACCTTCTTCGCGGTGAAGTACTGGGTCAACCAGATCATCATCGGCGTGGTCCTCAACGTCCTCGTCGTCGGCATCACGAGCTTCCTCTACTCGACGGTTCTCACCCAGGACCCGGGACTGTGGAACTCCCGCCAGAAGCTGCCGAACCTGCCGATCCCGCTGCTCTCGGACATTCCGGTGCTCGGACGGGTGCTGTTCGACCAGAACATCCTCGTCTACATCATGTACGTCGTCGTCATCGCGCTGCAGATCTTCGTGTTCCGCTCGAAATGGGGTCTGCGGATGCGCGCCGTCGGTGAGCACCCGAAGGCGGCGGACACCGTCGGCATCAAGGTCAACTTCACTCGTGTGCGCAATACGCTGCTCGCCGGTGCCATCGCAGGCCTCGGCGGTGCCTTCTTCACCGTCGGCTCCGGATTGGCGTTCGGCAAGGAGATGTCGGCAGGACAGGGCTATATCGCCCTGGCCGCGATGACCCTGGGCAAGTGGAACCCGAAGGGTGCGTTGTTCGCGGCCCTGCTGTTCGGATTCTCCAAGAGCCTCGGCAACACTCTGCAGTCCATCGGCACCCCGGTGGCCAACGAGCTGCTGCTCATGCTGCCCTACATCGTCACCGTCTTCGCTGTCGCCGGATTCGTCGGTCGGGTCCGCCCGCCGGCCGCGGAAGGTGTGCCCTACGTGAAGTGAGCCCCGCCTCGGCGATGGATCGGCATTTCCCCTCGATCACCCCACAGTCACCACCCGAAGGAAGAGATATCCCCATGACTGCCCCCGAACCCCGCGCTTCCGCACCTGAGTCGACCGACCCGGTCTGGAGCGAGGAACCCACCCCGGTCAGCCCCGAAGACCTCAGCGAAGGCACCTGGGAGCTGCTGCGAGCAGAGGCGACACGGGCGATGACGAAGGCCTATGTGCCGTACTCGAACTACCCTGTCGGAGCCGCCGGTCTCGTCGACGACGGTCGCATCGTCGGCGGCTGCAATATCGAGAATGCCTCGTTCGGGGTGACGCTGTGCGCGGAATGCTCGCTGGTCTCCGAGCTGTTCATGACCGGCGGGGGCCGCCTCGTCGCCTTCGACTGCGTGGACGGAGAGGGCAACACCCTCGTTCCCTGCGGGCGATGCCGACAGTTGCTGTTCGAACACGGGGGCAACGACCTCGTCATCAACATGCCCAGCGGACGCGCCCCGATGTCCGTGGTCCTGCCCGAAGCCTTCGGCCCCGACCACCTGGCCGGGGCGCACGACGGCCATGAGGCCAAACACTGACGAGCCTGTTCCTCGACGAGGCGGCTGTGGCCCGGAATGTCCCCGCAGGGATTGATGACAGCGAAGATTTCGACGACAACGCACGCATCGTCGACAACACAGATTTCGACGAGAACGAAGGATTGAGACCGTGAGCGTAGAAGCATTCGACACCGTCGACGTCATCGCCGCGAAGCGAGATGGCCGAGCCCTGAGCAAGGAGCAGATCGACTGGGTCATCGACGCCTACACTCGGGGTGCTGTCGCCGAAGAGCAGATGGCGGCCCTGGCCATGGCGATCTTCATCAACGACATGGCACCGGTTGAGATCGCGCACTGGACGCAGGCGATGATCGACTCCGGTGAGCGCATGGACTTCTCGTCCCTGTCCCGGCCCACCTCGGACAAACATTCGACCGGGGGAGTCGGCGATAAGATCACCCTGCCCCTGGCCCCGCTCGTCGCCGTCTTCGACGTGGCCGTCCCACAGCTCTCCGGCCGCGGCCTCGGCCACACCGGAGGCACCCTGGACAAGCTCGAATCGATTCCCGGCTGGCTGGCGGGACTGAGCAACGAGGCGATCGTCGACCAGCTCGAGGACGTCGGCGCCGTCATCTGCGCCGCCGGATCCGGATTGGCGCCGGCCGATAAGAAGCTCTACGCCCTGCGCGACATCACCTCGACGGTCGACTGCATTCCGCTCATCGCCTCCTCGATCATGTCGAAGAAGATCGCCGAGGGCACCTCCGGTCTCGTCCTCGACGTCAAGGTCGGCTCCGGTGCGTTCATGAAGGACCTGGCGAAGGCTCGCACACTCGCGCAGACGATGGTCGAACTCGGTAAGGCCGCAGGCGTCAACACCTCGGCGCTGCTCACCGATATGTCCACGCCCTTGGGCCTGACCGTCGGCAATGCCCTCGAGGTCCGCGAATCCGTCGAGGTCCTCGCCGGCGGCGGACCCGCCGACGTCGTCGATCTCACCGTGGCTCTGGCGGAGGAGATGCTGCGCCTGGCAGGCAAGACCGATGTCGATGTTCGAGCCGCGCTGGCCGACGGTCGGGCCATGGACAAGTGGAAGCAGATGATCCGCGCCCAGCACGGCGACCCGGACGCCGCTCTGCCGGTCGCCGAGCACACTGAGGTCGTCACAGCGACCGACTCCGGGGTGCTTACGAAGCTCGACGCGCTGGGCGTCGGGGTGGCATCGTGGCGTCTCGGCGCCGGACGGGCACGGAAGGAAGACCCGGTCCAGGACGTGGCCGGAATCGAACTGCACGCCAAACCAGGGGACACGGTCACGGCCGGTCAGCCGCTCATGACACTGCACACGGCGACCCCGGAACGGTTCGAGCGCGCCATCGAGGCTTTGGAGTCCGCGGTCGAGATCGGCGGGGATGCCGCCTCGGTGCCGGAATCGATCGTCTTCGACACGATCACCTGAGCCGAATCGCACACTCTCAGCACTGCCGCGCGGCCGCTGGCCTCGCTACGCTGGACCTGATGACTCTGCGCGGCACCTGCACGCGCAACCATGCACGACCACGCAACCTTGCACGACCACTTCTGGAGGACCGAATGACCAGCCGCACCGATGTCGCGAACATCATCGACCACACCCTGCTCAAGCCCGAAGCGACCCGCGCCGACGTCGATGCCCTCGTGGCGGAGGCGAAGGAGCTGGGCGTGCTCGCGATCTGCGTGTCACCGTCCATGCTGCCGATCACCGATCCGGGTGAGCTCGTCGTGGCGACCGTCGTCGGGTTCCCCTCCGGCCAGGTGAAGCCGGAGATCAAAGCCGCCGAGGCTGCTCAGGCCGTCGCCGACGGTGCTGCCGAAGTCGACATGGTCATCAACATCGGACAGGCCGTCGCCGGGGACTTCGACGGACTCGAGGCCGATATCCGCGGCGTCGTCGAGGCCAGCGGGGACGCCCTCGTCAAGGTCATCATCGAATCGGCTGCGCTCAACGACGAGCAGATCGTCGAGGCCTGCCGCCGCTCGGAGGCCGCCGGAGCCGGATTCGTCAAGACGTCGACCGGTTTCCACCCGGCCGGAGGCGCCAGCGCTCATGCTGTGTCTCTCATGCGCGAGACCGTGGGCGACCGCCTCGGGGTGAAGGCCTCCGGCGGAATCCGCACCGCCGAAGCCGCCGAAGAGATGATCGCTGCCGGCGCGTCCCGTTTGGGCCTCTCCGGCAGTGCCGCAATCCTCAACTCCCTCTAATTGCTACCTGACGGCGGCCCAGCTACCTCGCGCGAGGTTGCTGGGCCGCCGTCAGGTAGTTCTGGGAGTGTCAGAGGGCGATGGCTTCCCGGATCTTAGTGACGGCCTTCTGCGCCGTTCGCTGTTTGATGAGGCCCTCTTTTGCATGGGCCGCGATCCCCAGGGTCGACTCTCTCCGGTCGAGTACGACGATGACGTAGGTCGGATTCATCGACGCGAAGCCTGATCCGATGACACCGCGGATGGTGACGACAGGGTCGTCGGTCGCAGGAGTGTGTGCGGACACCAGCTGAGTCACCTGATTGAGAACGCGTTCGGTCTCATCCGGTGGAACTTCGATGACGGCGTGATGGGTTTCGGTCTTCAGCCGCTTCGCCGACCACTCGGCACCGAGGCGACCGGCACCGAAGACGCTGCTGCTTTCGCCCAGTGATCCCAGCAGGCTGGTCAGAACCGCGTCGGCCTCTGGATCGTGGGGAACGTCCATCGTTACCTCCTTCTTATTTCTACGGGCCCTAAATACTACGTGACGGCGGCCCAGCAACCTCGCGCGAGGTTGCTGGGCCGCCGTGAGGTAGTAATTAGAGGGCGAAGAAGGTTTTGAGCTCGGTGGTGATCGTGTTCAGGCGCTCCGTTAGGGCCGGTTTCAGCGAGGCGCTGGCCGAGGAGGTCGGCAGGCGCACTCCGGCGCTGGCCGCAGCACGTGCATCGGCCTCGGCCGCAGCCTGGATTTCCGAGGGTTCGGCGACGACCTCAAGATAGCATTTCAGTTTCGGCTCGGTACCCGAAGGACGCACGATGACCCGCGAGTTCGACTCCGAGAGGAGCAGGATTCCATCGGTCGGCGGCAGCCCCTCATACCCTGCCGACAGGTCGTGGACCGCGGCGACCGGGGAGCCGGCAAGAGCGGCCGGAGGGTTCTCACGCAGCTTCGCCATGGCCGTGCCGATGAGAGAGACATCGTCGAGACGGAAACTCAGCGGAGCGGTGGCGAAGTATCCGTCGCGATTGCGGATGCGATCGAGTTCGGCGTCGATGCTGCTGCCGGCCGCCTTCAGCCGCGATGCGAGTGCCGCGAACGTCACAGCCGCCGAAATCCCGTCCTTGTCGCGTACGATCATAGGGTCGACGCAGTAGCCGAGTGCTTCTTCGTAGCCGAAGACAAGCCCGAGACTGGCACGAGATATCCACTTGAAACCAGTGAGTGTGTTCACTGCGGCGAAACCGTGGCTCTTAACCGCAGCCGCGAGAGCCCGGGAGGACACGATCGAGTTCGCGAAAACGGCGCCGTCTGAACCGCTTTTTGCGAGTCGGCCCGCGAGGTCCTCACCCAACAGCAGCCCCACCTCGTCGCCGGAGAGCTGACGGTAGCCGATAGCCGCCGACTCATCGGGGATGGCCGCAGAGAACCGGTCTGCATCCGGATCGTTGGCGATGATGAGTTCGGCACCGACCTCACGGGCCAGGGCAAAGGACTCATCGAGTGCCCCGGCTTCCTCCGGGTTCGGGAAGGACACCGTCGGGAAGTCCGGATCCGGTGCCTGCTGGGAGGCCACCGGGTGGAGGTTTGTGAACCCGGTGCGGGTCAGAGCAGCCTCGGCGACTCCGGCACCGACACCATGCAGCGAGGTCAGCACGATCGAGAGATCCGACTCCGCCCGGACACCCAGATCGTCGATGCGCGACAGATAGTCCTCGACGATCGACTCGTCGAGATGTTCCCACCCGGACTCCGCACGTGACACAGACGTCACGGACTCGACTGCTGAGATCTTTTCGGCGATGAGCGCATCGGCCGGGCTGACGATCTGCGCTCCGGCACCCGCTTCGGCGTCGGCCTCGGATCCGATCGCCTGCAGCGGACGCTGTCCCAGGTAGACCTTGTAGCCGTTGTCAGCCGGTGGGTTGTGGCTGGCCGTGACCATGACTCCGGCATCGGCCCCGCGCTGCGACAGCGCGAAAGCCAGCAGCGGGGTCGGCAGCTGCTCGGGCAGCTGAATCGCGACTCCGCCGGCGGCGGTGATGACGGCGGCAGTGTCGGCGGCGAACTCCGCGGACTTGTACCGGGCATCGCACCCGATGACGACTTGGAAGCCCTCACCGACGGTGTCTGCGAGGAATGCGGCCAGTCCGGCGGCGGCACGGATGACGACGGCTCGGTTCATCCGGTTAGGGCCGGCGGCGATCTCGCCGCGCAGACCGGCCGTGCCGAAGACGAGGGGACCGGAGAACCGGTCCTCGAGATCGGCGACCGCCGCCTCGTCGCCGCTCTCGGCCTCGGCGAGGATGTGCTCCAAGGAGATGGCCGTCTGCGGATCAGGGTCGTCGGCGATCCAGGCACGGACCACCTCGGCGTCGAATCCATTCGTGAAGCGGTCGGCTACGCGGGTCATATGAGGTCCTTTGCGAATTCGCGGTGGCGGGGCGGGGGAGCGCGGAGTGGGGCTGGCCGTCTCAGAGCTTCGCGACGATGTCGGCGAGCAGACGGGAGATGCGCGGGGCGGCCGCGGCTCCGGCTTCGATGACCTCTGCATGAGAGAGCGGGGTCTCCTGGATGCCGGCGGCAAGGTTCGTCACCAGCGAAATTCCCATGAGTTCGAGCCCGGACTGACGTGCGGCGATGGCCTCCAACGTCGTCGACATTCCCACCAGATCGGCACCGAGGACCCCAGCCATGCGCACCTCAGCGGGGGTCTCGTAATGAGGTCCGCGGAACTGTGCGTACACGCCCTCGTCGAGCGTCGGGTCGATCTCCTTGGCGATGGCGCGCATCCGCGGGGAGTACAGATCGGTGAGATCGACGAAGTTCGCGCCCTCGATCGGAGAGGTGCCGGTGAGATTGATGTGATCGGAGATGAGCACCGGAGTGCCGGGCCCCCAATTGCGGTTGAGCCCGCCGCACCCGTTCGTCAGCACCAGCGAGGAACAGCCGGCAGCCGCGGCGGTGCGCACACCGTGGGCAACCGCCCGGACACCCTTGCCCTCGTAGTAGTGGGTGCGCGATCCGAGGACGAGCGCATGCTTGCCGCTGGCTTCGATGCGCACCGTGCGCAACGTCGCGCCGTGGCCCTCGACGGCGGGGGCGTGGAATCCGGGGACCTCCGCCGCGGAGATCTCGGCAACGGTCTCGCCGAGGAGGTCCGCCGCCCCGCCCCAACCGGAGCCGAGGACGAGCGCGATGTCATGGGCTTCGATGCCCGCGTTCGCGTTGATGGTCGTGGCCGCGGCGTGCGCGGCGGCGGTAGGATCGCTTAAGTCAGTCATGACGCCAAGATTATCAAGTTCCCCACCGCCCAAGGAGCGAGCACATGCCGATTCGAGAGCTGACCGACGGTGACGATCTGCGCCTGAATGAGGTGTTCGCCGACGCGACCACCCCGGCCGGTCATATGGCCAGGTCCTTGTTCCGTCCGTCCTCGGATTCGCCGTTGATCCGCTCCGTCGTCGCCGAGGTGGTCCCCGACGTTCCCGTCGGAGCCGCCGCGATCGCCGAATCCCCGCTTCACCCCTACCGGGCGTGGGTCCACGTCGAGGTCGCCGCCGAGGAGCAGGGACATGGTCAGGGGCGTGAACTCTTCGACGCAGTGTGCGCGGAGACACGGGGAACCGCACTCGAGGGCCTCGATCTGCGTGCCCGTGTGCACGCCGGCAGCCCGGGAGAGGGCTTCGCGCAGGCGCTCGGGTTCACTCCGCTGACAACGACCCGCGTGATCCGGGTCCCCGCTGGTGCTCTGCCTCCGGCCGGCGGCGGTCGGGCCGAGGACCTCGAGATCGTTGCCACCGGTTCGGTGAAGCTGACGAAGGCATTCCTCGCCTGGTACACCGCCGTCAACCGAGACGATGCCGTCGGCCCGCTGACCATCGGACAGGTGAATAACGCTTTCCTCTCCGAGGCGGCCGGAGCTCATGGTGCCGCGCTGCTGAATGGCGCTGCCGGGACCGCCGAGGCGGGTGGACTCAGCGCCTTCGCCGTGTCCTATGCGCGGGAGGCCGATGAGACCGCCGGTGTTCTGCCCTCGGCCGGTGAACCGGGTGCCGGTTCGACCGCCGGCGACGGGACCGCTGTTGTCGACCAGGTCGACGAGGAACCGCCGACCGAGCTCATCCTCGGGTCGATGTTCGAGACTCGCGACGATGCCGCAGACACCACGGGTGAGGACTTCGCCGCGGCCGTCGCCGATGCCGAACTCCTGTTGGCCAGGCTGTCGGTCGACGCCGATGTCGTCATCGAGGTCACGAGCGGAATGCCCGTGATCTCGGCGCTCGCCGATCGACTGCTCGACTCCGGAACCGCCACCGAGCTCTACCGCTACGAGACTCTCTCAGGACCGCCTGCTGACGTCAGCTGACTCACGCTCGACTCCTGTCGGGGCGAAGAGTCGGATGGGGCGGGCCTGGTCCTCGGTGACGAACCAGCCCGTTCCCGGCAGCCCGTCGAGCGGGGGTTGCCGCAGCACTCCGAGCCCGGTGAGGTCTTGCCTGGTATGTGCACCGAGCACGAGCAGCGGTCCGAGACTCTGAGCTTTGGCCAGAGGGGAACCATAGCCGGGAGTGAACCGTGTCGGCACAGTGAGCACATGGAAGCGTCCGTCGAGCAGATCCCAGTCGGTTGGTTCCGATTCCATGTGCGCATCATCGTGAACAGAGATCCCGCCGAGGCGGCCCAGGTACGTCGCGAATCCGGTCTTGCCGCTCTGCGGAGAACCGCGAACGGTGAGCACCGAACCGTCTCGCCGCGGATCCCACACCACGAGGTCGTCGAAAGCATCAACGCCGACCGGGATGCAGCCCGACATGCCGCCGCAGGTTTCTTCGCCCATGCCCACAGACTGGTCAAGCCCCCGCCAGCGTGGAGCGAAACCTTTTCGGGCCACCGGAATATGGGGTGATCCGCCGAAGATGCTCGTGCCCGCCTCGGACATCGACGAATCGAATCGTGCGCCGTCACTGGGTGCGAACTGCACATCGGCACCGTCCCCGCCGGCGGCCTGCGCGCGGGGACCGCGGATGACGGCGCGGAGATCCGGCCACGAACCGGCGAATCGCTGCCGGCTGAGCCCGACGCTCGTTCCGTCTTCGCCGGCCTCGGGCGGAAAGATGATCTGGGTGGCGAATCGAGAGCTCCTGCTCGTCATATTCCGGCACCCGGCGAGCAGGAACACGAGATCCGATTCGGCACCTTGTCCGAGGAGACGTTCGGCCCGTTCGGCCCAGTAGTGGTCGAGCGAGTCGACGAACTCGGCCCAGTTGCTGCAGACGATCAGGCTCGGTGGCTGTCGACTCTGCCTCGACCCGGTCGGGGAATCTGTGCTTTCACCGGCGCGCGAGAATCTGCTCGGGCCCCCACTGGCAGAGAGATGGTCGAGCACCGCCTGAATCCGCCAGCCCGAGCTCAATCCGCAGCTGATCTCGGCCCAGTCGAGGACCGCGGCGATCCTGCCGATCGCGATGATCCGTCGGGTCGGAGCGGCCGCTCGTGCCATGGTCGCAAGCACGGATTCCACGGTGTCCGGGCTGCCGCCTGTGAGGATCGTGGAACCATCCACGTCCGGGTCGAATGTCCACATCTGCTGCCGCTGCTGACTGGGAACATCGATGATCCCCGTGACTGTCGGCGCGAATTCACCACCGTCCGTCACCGGTCCCGCAGAGGAAGCGGCGAGCTCACCATCAGAATGGGCCAGTGCCCCTGCCGCCCAGGCCGACATCTCTTCAGGTCCCGGCAAGGGAGGCAGCACCACCTGTCGATGAGCCGAAGCGTCCTCGGCCCTGGCGATGTCGTGAGCCGCGGCGATGATGTTGTCGACGTGAACGCCGTGGGCGCCGCTGGCCAGGGACGGAACCGGCCCCGGAACCCAGGGACGAACGCGAGGGCGGAGGGCCGCCTCGGTGTGGGCGTCATTTCCGAAAGGAACCGCCACGCGGAATCGGGTGACGCAGATCCCGGAGTCCAGACAGGCGGCGCCGGGCTTGTCCGCGGGCAGGAACGCGCCCGCCTCGGAGCCGATGACGTCGAAGGAATCGGTCTCATCGCGCACTCGCAGGCACACGCGAATGTTGATGTTCGCCTTCATCTGCCCGGTCACGACGCCCATCGGGCGCTGAGTGGCGAGAATGAGGTGGACGCCGAGGGACCGACCGAGAGCTGTGAGGTGTTCGAGCAGGTCGGCGGCGCGAGGATGGGTGGCCATCAGCGCATGGAACTCGTCGATGACGACGACGAGTCGTGGTGGAGGGTCGGCGAGATCGGTGACATCGGCACACCCGTGGTCGGCCAACAGCCGCTCCCGATGGGTGATCTCGGCGCGCACGGAGACGAGAGCGCGAAAGGCGTGACCGGAGTCGAAATCGTCGAGCACACTGTCGGTGTGCGGCAGATCCTGCAGTGGTGAGAACGTGGCCCCGCCTTTGAAGTCGATGAGGACGAAACGCAGTCGCCGAGGCGGCTGTGCCAGGGCCATCGACAGCAGCCATGTCTGCAGGAGCAGGGATTTTCCGCTGCCCGTGGTGCCGGCGACGAGAGCGTGAGGACCGTCGGAGAACAGATCGATGCCGACGTCACCGTCGGTTCCGCGCCCGATCGGCACCGGCCCCGAGGTACGAGACCGCCACCGTTGTCGAATGGCCTCGGGTGCATCGTCGCAGAGCTCGCCGAGCCCGTGGTCGGGCCAGGCACGGGGGCCGCTTTCGGCTGAGCGGCCACAGTGCAGAGTGACGAATCGCGCGGCCGGCATGAGTGTGGCGACGAGTGCCCGTCCTGGCACCGGGCCACCGAGTGCAGTCGACGAGGTAGTGCGTGCCTGCGCGAGAGAGCCCACCGTCAGCGAGACCGCAGAGCCAACATGCGGGGCGGTGAGCGTGAGCACGGCAGGGTGAACCGCCTCGTCGAGGGTGATCGAGATGGGATCGTCGATGCCGGCGTCTGGGCGTGACCCTGACCCGACAGTGGTCGATGCGTGGTCGGCGGAGAACCCGGTGCCTGCCAGTTCCGGCAGCAATGAGAGTTCGGGACTCAGTCGCCATCTGAATCGCCGGTCGGCCAACCAGGCGAAGGCCATGGTGCGCAGGACTGCGGGTGTTCCGCTGACGGTGACCGTGGTCGTACGTGGATCGATGCGGATCGGCATATCGGTGCAGACGATCCGACCGTCGACGTGGTCTGTTCCATGCTGCAGCCGTTCGTCGATGGTGAGGTCGCTGAAGACCGTCCCGAAGCCCAGACACAGACCAGGGGACGAGAAGATCATCTGACGGTGCGACTTCTCCAGGCACCTCAGCCTGGCCCGCGCCTCGGCCAACGCCTCGTCGCGGTCAAGTTGACATTGTGCGCTGTCGCGGGTGAAGCGCTTCTTCTCCACCACGTAGGCAACCCACCCGGAGAGCGGGGCCGAGACGCTGAAGAGCAGGAACCACCACATTCCGGTGGCCACGGCCAGCACCACGCCGATGCCGACGGGGATGAGGAACGTCCACCACTGTGGGGGTCTGGCCGGCCGAGGATCGTCGACCGTCTTCGGGGCGATGTGGATGTCATTGCTGTGGTGCAGCGGCGGGGACCGGATCGGCGGAGCCGAACGGGCAGCCGAGGAAGAAGTGCCGACTGAAGAACCGAATGACGGGCCCGGTGCGAGCACAGTCGCACCCAGAGCTACGGCGGGCCCAGTCCCCGTGGCAACGAGTCGCAGCGGCTGAGGGGCGCGGGAGATGCTGGAGTCGATGATGGTCAGACAGTCGGGGTGGGGCAGTCGAGACAAGTGGGCCCGCCGTGGGTCGAGCGTCAGGGTGAATCCCGCATCCGGTCCTGCCAGGACGGATACGCTCGTCTGTGCGGAGTCGGCACAGTCGTCGGTGGTGCGCAGAACATTCGCTCCAACAACAGTGATGGGATTGAGTCTCTGCCAATGACCCCAGCTGATCGACTCGCTTCTGTAGTTGTCGAGCCGGTTGCCGACGGCCAAGTCCTGGGAAGTCAGTTCCGCTCCGAGGGCAGACCGGAAGATCTCGAGGGCCGGTTGGGCTGATTCGGCTTCGATGCTCATGCTCGTGACGGCTCCGTTCGTCTCAATGCGGTGGATGAGTCCCAGGGTTCTCATGCCCACAGACTCACCGCGAGCGCATGGCTTGGGCAAGAGCGAGAATGCGCCCTGTGGATACGCTTTGGGCATCCACAGCCTCAGGATGCGTGAGTGGAACCTGTGCCCACAGGAATCAGCGTCGAGGTGGAGACGGCTCGGGTTGATCAGTCGAGGCGCAGGGCGCCCCGGGCATAAGCGGTGGCGTGGAGGTCGATGAGGCCGGGCACGAACGGTGAGAGCAGCGCCGGCGAGTAGCGGGCTTCGATGCGGATGCGCACCGAATGCGTTCCATCGGCGTCGGCGCTCAACCGCAGATTGCCCATGTCCTTCGGAGTCGGCACTGCGTCGAGGTACCGTCCGGCGGCGCGTTTGGCCGCTGGAGGTGAGAACACGAGACCGGGATCGTCTCCGGGAGCCGGTTCGAATGAGTCCGAGGCCGCCAGCGCCGCAGAATCGGCCAGCCCCTGCAGCTCTCGGCGGGCCATGTGCAGGTCGGTCAGGGCAGCGATGAGGAAGGCGAGCAGCAAGGCGATGACGACGAAGCCGATCGCCAGCGGCGTGATCGACCCGGCATCCGAATCATGATCCGACTCCTGACCGCGCGTCGAATCCTCACATCGCTCCAAAATGTGCTCTCCCGCGGTCGGCATATCACTGATGTCCTGTGGCGACGACGTCGGTGTGGTTTGCGCGCAATGTGATGTGTGGAGACCGGGCGGAGCCGAAGAGGAGCGGGAACCCGGGCAGTGACACTTTCGTCTCGACTCGAGCGGTGATGAGAGAGCCGGCCTGTCCACAGGGTCCGGCACACGAGTAGGTGATGGAAGTCGGCGCATCACGCAGCCCGAAGTCCGCGAAATGCATTTTCGCGACGGCATGGGCGCGAGCCTCCGAGGGGTTCGCGTCGCGGGCGGCGATACGTGAGGCCGACATCGCCGCCGAGGTGGTCGCATAGCTGGCCGCCTGCAGCTGGGAGAGGGTGAGCATGAGGTAGATGACCGGGATGAGCAGGACGATGGAGGCGAAGATGAACTCGATGACCGCCGTTCCTTCGTCTGCGTCGTCGGTCGCGACTCCCTGAACGAACGCGGGTTCAGTCACGGTCGACGTCCTCGACGATGGATCGTCCGCGCAGGTCCCAGACCTCGGCGGGTCCCCACAGCCCGAGGACGGGCAGCGGGGTCGTCACCCTCACCTCGACGATCTCGACGGCACCGCGCTGTGACGTCGAGACTGTGACCTTCTGGGCATAGCGCTCGCCCACGGACACTCGGATGAGGTCGCGGGTGAGCTTCTGCCCGTCGCGCGGAGTCTGATCGGCCAGGCTCGCCTGCCTCGCCCCTGCGATGGCGGAGTCGATGACAGTGTTGCGGACGTGGATGACGAGACCGATCTGTAGGGCGCCGGCCAGGATGAGGGCCAGCAGCGAGGCGATGAGGGCGAACTCGGCGACAGCGGACCCCGAATCGCTGTGCTCGCCTGCCACCGTCATCGAGGCAACCCTCCTCCGACTCCCCGGTAGTGTCTCGTCGCCACTGGTCACAGCTGGGTCACCCGGCCCCGCGGACCTTGTTCATCGCGTCTTGGAACATCGAGGTGAAGGCCTCGCCGGCCAGAGCCCACAGCGCGACCACTAACCCCGCAGTCATCAGGGTGATGAGGACCCAGCCGGGAACGTCCCCGCGATCGGGACGGTCGGCATCGGCGGTGAGGTTTGAGTCGATGTCGGTCTCGGCCGCCTCGGTGATGGTGGTTCCTCCTCGCGGAGGAGGGCTCGGGATGAGCCCGAGCATGAGCGGGACGAGGCGGTAGGTGAACTGGCGGAACATCGTGTCTCCTTCATCGGCGAGGTCGAGGGTTCGATCCGCGTGGTCGGTAGTGCGGGATGTGGTCGGTGGTGCGGAGCGCGGTCGCTACGGGCTGAGGTCGAGGACGGTCAGGGACGGGAAGACGGCGAAGATCACGGTGACGGGAAGCACGAATACGACAACCGGAATGAGCATCCCGATCTCTTTGCGACCGGACAGTTCCAGCAGCCGTCGTCGAGACTGTTCGCGCACGTCAGCGGCCTGGGAGCGGAGGACTTCGGCCAGCGGGGTGCCGCGGGTCATCGACACGGCGAGGCCGTCGACGAACTGGACGATCTCGGGGATGGCGATGCGCGTGGCCATCCCATCGAGCGCTTCGACCAACGGTGTCCCGGTGCGGGTGGCGGCCAGGGCTGCGCGGAGTTCGTCGATGAGGTCGCCGGAGCAGGTGCGGCACACGCGTTCGAGAGCCTCCACGATCCCTTCACCGGCGGTGATGGACAGTGCGAGGAGCTCGGCGACGGTCGGGAATTCGGCGAGCACACGGAATTCGTGGCGGGCGATGGCTTGGCTGAGTCGCCAATCATTGAAGACGTGCCCGGCGATGCCGCCGCTGATGACGAGGACGACGGTGACGATGGGGGAGAAGCCGCGCTGCGCCGACAGTGCACCGGCCAGACCGCCGGCGACGATCATCCCGACGAGGATGCTCAGCACCTGGCTGATGCGGAAGCGTTCGATCGTGGCATTGCCGCCGAGGCGGTCGATGCGTAGCCGCAGAGTCGCATCCGTGGTGATGCGCGACGTCACCCACAGGGTCGAACCGATCAGCCAGGACTTCACCAGTCCCCAGAACCCCTCGGTGCGAGGGGTCGGCGGAGCGTAGATGTCGATCAGGGATTCCTGATCCCGCAGATAGGGTGCGATCCGCGACGACAGAGTCGGTCTGCGCAGCGGCGGGAGGGAGAGGACGAAGACACACAGGGCGAAGCCGTTGAAGAGTCCGAGGGCCAGGACCGACAGGGGCTCGCCGAGGGGACTCATGCCGCCCGCCGGTCCGCAGCGTCTTTGTCGTCGGCCGAGAATCCGCCACTCGCGCCGGGGCTGCCCGCGAAACGTCGGTGGGCGGCGCTGAGTGAGGACCCTTCGATGACTCTGGGTTCGGAAGGGAGCCGACCAATGCGCTTCATCGCCTGATACGCCAGCAGAGAGACGACGAAGCCCGCCGCCAGGAGGATCAGCCCAGTTCGGGAGTTGTACGCCACGGCCGTTTCGGGTCGCGTGGAGAGGAACGCGAGCACCACCCACGGTGCGGCGACGGCCAGTCGGGCACCATTGACCGTCCATTGCTGCCGGGCGGAGAGCTCGTTGCGAGTGCGGGCATCGTCGCGGACGAACTGAGCCAATGCTCTGAGCATGGTGCCCAGATCGCTTCCGCCGACCTGCCTGGTGACGCTGAGCGCGACGACGATGCGGTCGGCCACCGGGTCGGCGCTGACTTGCCGAAAGCGCTCCAATGCCAATGCGAACGAACCGCTGGCCCGATATTCCTCGGCGAAGACTTCGAACAGCGGGCGCAGCGGTTCGGGTCCGCGATGGGCCAGAGAGCTCAGTGCTTCAGGCAGGGACAGACCCGCACGGACACCGGAATTGAGATGGTCGAGAGTCTCTGGCCACAGCTCCCGCCGCATCACCTGTCGGCTCCGCGCCCGATGCTGCAGCGCCCGATGCGGCAGCCAGGAGGCGAACAGACCGAAGCACAGCGCGATCGCCCACGATCCGGTGAGCACTGTCGCGACGACCGCAACGACACAGAACGCTGCGACGGAGATGAGCAGCAGGTGGGCCGGCCGCAGCCTGGGGAATCCGGCCCCGGTGAGCATGTCATCGAGCTCGCGCACCCACCGTGACTGAGTCCTCTTGTTCTGTGGTCGCCGCCACAGTGACATCCAGATGAGGAACAGTCCTGCCCCGAGGCAGGCACCGATGAGCAGAGCGGACTGGGAATAGCTCACGCTGCCTCCAGAATGGCGTGAAGATCGCGGCCGATGGCCGCAAATCGCTCGCCGAGGTGGCCGAACCCCTGACCGCGAACGAGCTGTCCTCGTGGCGAATGGAAGATCGTGTCGAGTTCGACGACGTCGCCTTCGACTCCGCCTGGCACCGCGCAGATCTCATCGATTCGACGCACTCCGGACGGATCCCTGCGCAGGTGGACGACGACATCGAGGCTGACTGCGACGGTGGGCACGACGAACGCCGAGGAGATGTTCGCCCCGGCCAATAGAGGCAGAGTGCAGATCTTCGTGATCGCCGCCCGAGCAGAGTTCGCGTGGATTGTGCCCATCCCGGGCAACCCGGAATTCAGCGCGACCAGGAGGTCCAGGCTTTCGGCTTCTCGGACCTCGCCGACGATGATGCGCGTCGGTCGCATGCGCAGCGCCTCTTTGACCAGGGCGCGGAGGGTGACTTCGCCGGTTCCTTCCAGTGACGGCTGGCGGCACTGCATGGGAACCCAGTCGCGGCTGGGCAGATTGAGTTCGAAGACCTCTTCGCAGGAGATCGTGCGTTCGCGGGCCGGTATCGAGCCGGCCAAGGCGTTGAGCATAGTGGTTTTGCCGGCCTGAGTAGCCCCGGAGACGAGGATATTGGCACCGCACGTCACGGCCGCGTCGAGGAACTCGGCGGCCCCAGGAGTCAGTGAGCCGTGAGCGACGAGGTTGGCGAGGTTGCGCGGCCGGGCGATGAACTTGCGGATATTCACGGCCGGGTGGGTGCGAGTGATATCGGGCAGCACGACATGCAGCCGGGACCCGTCGGGCAGAATGGCGTCGACAAACGGCTGGGAGAGATCGACGCGACGGCCCGAGGTGCGCAGCATCCGCTCGATGAGGTCATCGAGTTCGCCCGAACTCAGCTTCGTCGTCGTCAGCTGGTGGATTCCGTCGACGGCGATGAAGACCTCGCTCGGGGAGTTGACCCAGATCTCTTCGACGTGCGGATCATCGAAATAATCCTGCAGGGCACCGAAACCCGAGAGCTGATTATCGATGTGCCGAAACGTCGCCTCTTTATCCTCGAGCACGGGGAGATCGGCGACGAGGCTGCGTTCGTCGTATTCGGCGATGACGGTGCGAATGAGCTCGCGAGAGCGCTGAATATCGGCGCGGGGATCCACATCGAGATCTCTGATCCGCTTGTGAACCTCGCTGGTGATGACTTCGGTGGCTTCCACTCTGAACCCTTGCCTGATCATTCTATTGACAGCGTGATTTGCTGTTTAACCTATCTGTAGTCGAATGAAGAATCTAGTGAATTCCGAAATCTGTGGATAACTGGGAATGAGTTCTGCAAATGCTCACGGTGTAGTTTCACGATTGTCATTGCGGGGCGTTTTCGTCTTGCGCAAGGGTGGGTTTCGGTCTATATTTTCCTCACCAGTCTTCGTATGAAGCGACGTGAGCCGCGCCGCCGGCGGGATGAATCAGATCTCCCGCCGGCGGCGCTTTTTGGGGCCGGGGCGACTGATCGGGGCTTGCCTCGACCGATCAGCCCTCGACATCTCAACGGTCGACCGCCTCGGCGCCGTTTCATGCTCGGGGGAGGGCATGCACTAGAATCGGATCATTATGGCCTCCACTGATTACTCTTCTGAAATCGCCAACCTCCGCCAGACGTACAAAGCGATTCTCGACGTGTCCGATCTGGACAACTTGCGCGACGAGGTTGCCGAACTCACGGAGCAGGCGTCGTCGCCGACGTTCTGGGACGACCCTGATTCGGCGCAGAAGACCTCGGCCAAGCTCTCGCACAAGCAGGGCACCCTGGAGAAGCTCGAGAAGTTCGGTGAGCGGATCGACGACGCTGAGCTGCTCGTCGAGATGTCCCAGGATGAAGGCGACTCGGACTCGCTCGAAGAAGCCGACCGCGAAATCAGAAAGCTGCGCGATCAGCTGGCCGAACTCGAGATCTCGACCCTGCTCAGCCACGAATACGACGAGCGCTCCGCCGTCGTGACCGTGCGGTCGGGTGCCGGCGGCGACGACGCGACCGACTGGGCGCAGATGCTCACCCGCATGTACGTCCGGTGGGCGGAGAACCGCGGATACAAGGTCCAGGAGCTCGACACCTCCTATGCCGAAGGTGCGGGCATCAAGTCTGCGACCATCCAGATCGACGCGCCCTACGCCTACGGCACGTTGTCGGTCGAAGCCGGCACTCACCGTCTCGTGCGCATCAGCCCCTTCGACAACCAGGGCCGCCGCCAGACCTCCTTTGCCGCCGTCGAGGTGGTCCCGCTCATCGAATCGACCGACCATGTCGAGATCGACGAGAACGATCTGCGCATCGACGTCTACCGGTCCTCGGGCCCCGGCGGGCAGTCGGTGAACACGACTGACTCGGCCGTGCGCATTACCCACATCCCCACCGGTGTGGTCGTGAGCATGCAGAACGAGAAGTCCCAGATCCAGAACCGTGAGGCCGCGATGCGTGTCCTCCAGTCGCGACTGCTCGACCTCAAGCGCCAGGAAGAGGCCGCGCAGAAGAAGGAGCTGGCCGGCGATATCAAGGCCAGCTGGGGTGATCAGATGCGCTCCTACGTCACCCATCCGTACCAGATGGTCAAGGACCTGCGCACCGGCTACGAGGTCAACAACCCCTCGGCCGTCTTCGACGGTGACCTCGACGGACTCATCGAGGCCGGCATTCGCTGGCGCAAGGAACAGGAGATGGCCGAAGAGGCCGAGGCCGGATCCTGATTCTTCGGGCAACGGTCCTGATTCCTCGGGCAACGGTAGCGAACCGTCTCACTCGGTCGATGGCCGACTGAGGGTCGGCCGCCTCGGCGAGGTTTCGACCATCACCGAGGCGACTGTGAACTTCATCAGATCGCAACACACGCCCGGCCGCCTCCGCGAACATCACGGAACTGTTACGTACAGTGGAATCGGCCGAGCCACCCGCAACATGATTGAAGACCGACTTGATCAGATTCGACTCCGTTTCGAAGTCCTACGACACGCGTTCCCGCAAAGCACTCGATGACATCTCCTTCGAGGCTGACCGCGGGGAATTCGTGTTCCTCGTCGGGGCGTCCGGCTCGGGAAAGTCCACGGTCATCCGACTCATCCTGCGTGAAGAGGTCCCCAGCTCCGGTCGCATCCACATTGCCGGAAAATCCGTGGTGAAGATGCCCAGCTGGAAGGTGCCCTACCTGCGGCGGGGGATCGGAACCGTGTTCCAGGACTTCCGCCTGCTGCCGAACAAGACCGTGT
The DNA here is from genome assembly GCF_013623905.1 of Brevibacterium sediminis. Taxonomy (GTDB): domain Bacteria; phylum Actinomycetota; class Actinomycetes; order Actinomycetales; family Brevibacteriaceae; genus Brevibacterium; species Brevibacterium sediminis. The sequence goes on along the minus strand of NZ_JABKDD010000019.1, from coordinate 2,657 downwards.
TCGCCAATGTCGCCTTCGCCCTTCAGGTGATCGGAAAGTCCCGCGCGGCCATGTCGACCCTCGTCCCCGACGTCCTTGAGACCGTGGGCCTGGCCGGCAAGGAGAAGCGGTACCCCAGTGAGCTCTCCGGCGGCGAGCAGCAGCGTGTGGCCATCGCCCGCGCCGTGGTCAACAAACCCGGAATCCTGCTCGCCGACGAGCCGACGGGCAACCTCGACCCGGCGACGAGCGCTGACATCATGAACGTTCTCGAGAAGATCAACCGCAACGGCACCACGGTGCTCATGGCCACCCACGACGGAGAGATCGTCAACCGGATGCGCCGGAGAGTCATCGAACTGCGCGAAGGCGAAATCGTCCGCGACGTCGAAGAAGGCACCTACGGAGTCGCCTCATGAGGGCCGGTTTCATCCTCTCCGAAGTATGGTCGGGTCTGCGCCGGAACTTCTCCATGGTCATCTCCGTCGTGCTCGTGACCTTCGTGTCCCTGCTCTTCGTCGGTGCCGCGATCCTGCTGCAGATGCAGGTCGGGCAGATGAAGGACTTCTGGTACGACCGCGTGCAGGTCTCCGTATTCCTGTGCCCGCCGGATTCGGAGGCGACGAACTGCGTCGACGGTGAAGTCACGGGCGACCAGAAGGATCAGATCCGGGCAGAACTCGAAAGCTCCGATCTGGCCCCCTATGTCGACAAGGTCTATTTCGAGGACAAGGCCGAGGCCTACGAGCACTTCCAGGAGCAGTTCAAGGGCACCAGCCTCGAAGGCACAGTGCCCAAGGACGAGATGAACGAGTCCTTCCGGGTCAAACTTAAGGAGGCCGAGAAGTACGACATCATCAAGGAGACGTTCTCGTCGACTCCCGGGGTGGAAGAGGTCGTCGACCAGAATCAGCTGCTCGACCGCCTGTTCGGGGTGCTCAATATCGCGACCATCGTGGCGATCGCGATCGCCGGCATCATGCTGCTGTGCGCGATGCTGCTCATCGCCACCACCATTCGACTCTCCGCGTTCTCGAGACGCCGGGAGACCGGCATCATGAGGCTCGTCGGTGCGTCGAATACCTTCATCCAGATGCCGTTCCTGCTCGAGGGCGTCATCGCCTCGGCCGTCGGTGCGACGCTGTCCGCCGGTGCCCTGGGACTGCTCGTCCACTTCGGAGTCAGCGGTTGGCTGCAGTCGCAGGCCACGGGATTCAGCCTCATCTCCGGATGGGATGTCCTCCTCATCACCCCCGTGCTCATCATCATCGGCGTGCTCATGGCCGGAGCGTCGTCGCTGATCACGCTGAACAAGTACACGAAGGTCTGAGATGAGACGCAGACTCGGACTCGTCCTCACGGCAGCTGCGCTGGCAGTGGTCATGCCGGTCACCTCGGTGGTGGCCGATCCTCGCGACGACAAGAGCGAGGTCGACGAACGCGTCAAGGAGCTCCAGCAGGAGTTCGAAGGTCTCGATGAGGACCTCGCCCGCGTCATCGCCGAACGCGATGCGGCGCAGGAGAAGCTGCCGGATGCCGAAGCCGAATCGAAGGCCGCCGACGATGCGCTTGCTGAGGCGATCGAGAAGGATGAGGACATGGCCGCGCGCCTGACCTCGGCGGAGAACGCGCAGAAGGATCTCAAGGACACGATCGAATCCGGCACGGAGGAGATCGACAAGCACAAGACCTCGGCGGCGCGCATCGGACGACAGGCCTACCAGAACTCGGGCATCACGTCCGATCTGGCTATGCTGCTGCAGATGGCCGAGGGTACGAGCGCCGACGGCGGCATCGGTCGCGTCGACTCGGCGGTGCGGTCTCAGCAGCGCACGATCGACAAACTCTCCGAACAGCGGGCGCTGAACAAGAACAACGAAGAGCGGCTCTCGGGCGTGACCGAGAAGATCTCCGACCTCAAGGACGAAGCCGCCGAGGCGGTGCTGGCCAAAGAGGCCGCGCAGGTCGATGCGAAGAAGAAGGCCGACAGTCTCAACGACCTCATCTCCGCGAAGGACGATGCGGAGAAGACGATCTCCGACAACAAGGACAAGACCGAGAAGCAGCTGGCCGATGAGAAGGCCGAGCAGGACCGGTTGGCCGAGAAGGTCCGGGAATGGGAGAAAGAGCAGGAGAAGAAGGGCAAGTTCGTCTTCGGCGACGGAGTCCTGGCCAACCCGGCCAAGGGATACCCGACGACGTCTCCGTTCGGATACCGGGTCCACCCGATCACCGGTGCACGGAAGCTGCACACCGGAATGGACTTCGGCGTTCCCTGCGGAACCCCGATCCGCTCGGCCGGCGACGGAATCGTCGTCACCTCCGGCTGGACCGGCGGTTATGGCAACCGTGTCGTCATCTCCCACGGCAAGATCAAGGGCAAATCGATCGCGTCGACGTACAACCACAACACGAAGCTCAAGGTCCATGACGGGCAGAGGGTCAAGAAGGGCGACATCATCTCGTACTCCGGTACGACGGGAGCGTCGACCGGCTGCCACCTGCACTTCGAGATCATGGAGAACGGCGGCTACGTCGATCCCAAACCCTTCATCTTCTAATTGCTACCTGACGGCGGCTCAGCAACCTCGCGCGAGGTGGCTGGGCCGCCGTCGGGATCCTTCTATGCTTGTCAAGCGGCCTCGCACCTCACGTTCGTCGCTTCGAGAATCCGATAC
>NZ_JABKDD010000018.1 GCF_013623905.1 Brevibacterium sediminis | reverse complement strand
TGCCTCAGATCGCGGATCCCTTAACCTGCCACGGTTCCTGCGCTGAACGAACCCGACCCCGTACTCCACTGTCGTGGATATACGGGGTCGGGCCGCCTCGGCGAGGGCATCGTTCTTTGACGTCGAAGGATTCGACGTTCAGCCAGTTCGACGAACTGTCACGGGTTCATTCCCCGTCAATGTGTTCGGCCGCTGCCTCCTTGGTGTTCTCGACGTTGGTGACGACTTCCTCCGACCCCAGGCGGGTCTTGATGCCGACGTAGAAGACGATGGCGGTGAAGATGGTGCAGACCAGCTCGCCCCAGCCGAACGTGAGCACGCCCATAGCGCCCTCACCGTAATTGCTCAGCAGGCTGAGCACGGCCAGGCCGCCGAGCCACAGGATCATCCACCAACCGGATTTGAACTGCAGCGGCGGGATCTTGCTGCGGTCGCTGAACGCATAGTGCAGGCCGAGGACGACGTAGCCCAGAGCCATCGCTAGGAACAGCTTCCAGTTCGTGTCCCACCCAGTCCAGAACACAATGAGGTTCGCAGCGAGGAACCCGAGGAACGGGAGGACGTCTCCACCAGGCAGGCGGAACGGACGCTCCTGATTAGGCAGCTGACGGCGCAATGCCGCCACCGTGATCGGACCGGAGCCGAAGGAGATGACGGTGCCGGAGGTGATGAACCCGACCATCTTCGCCCACGACGGGAACGGGAAGAACAGGAAGCAGGCAACGATGAACGTGATGAGCAGACCGAACCACGGGATGCCCTTCTTGTTCAGCTTCGTCATGGCACTCGGGGCATTGCCCACGCGTGCCTGCGAGTACGACAGACGCGGGGTGAGCGCGGTGAAGATCAGGCCGGTGTCGGCCGGGGAGACGACGGCGTCGATGTAGAGGATGATCGCCAGCCACATGGCGCCGAGCATGATCGCGATCTCCGCCCACGGTCCCGCCGAGTTCGAGAACGACAGTCCGCCCCAACCGTCCTTGAGCAGGTCGGTGGGGATGGCGCCGATGAACGCGACCTGCAGGAGGATGTAGATGATGCCGGTGAGCACGATCGAACCGATGACGGCGAAGGGCACGTTCCTCTGCGGATTCTTCGTCTCACCCGCGAACTCCACACCCTGACGGAATCCGAGGTAGGAGAAGACGATGCCCGCAGCGGGCAGGGCCGCGAAGATCGGGGCGATGCCGTTGGGAGCGAAACCGCCGAACTCGGGCATGTGGAAGTGACCGGGGTTGAAGGCCAGCAGCGCCAGTCCGATGAACACGAGGACGATGACGAGCAGCTTCCACCACACGAGCACGTTGTTGAACTGGGCGAAGAACTTCACGCCGAACATGTTGATGACGCAGAAGACCGCGACCATCGCAATGCTCACGAAGATGCCCGGCACCGTGAGGACGAGCACCCCCTCCTTCGACTCCATCAGCCACGGCATATAGCTCGAGGCGTACTGGACGGCCGCGAGCACCTCGATGCCCACGGTTCCCGCCGCCGACAGCCACGTGATCCACCCGCTGGTGTAGCTGGCGAACGAACCGAAGGCATAGTGCGGGTAGCGCACGACACCGCCGGCGACAGGGAACATGACACCGAGTTCGGAGTAGTTCAGAGCCACGAAGATGATGAGGACCGCACCCAGGGCCCACGACAGGATCGCGGCCGGACCAGCCATGCTCGCGGCATCGAAGGCACCGAAGAGCCAACCGGAGCCGATGATCGACCCGACTCCGGTGAAGAGCAGGCCGGTCTTGCCGATATCACGTTTGAGCCCTTTGTCATGGACGACGGTCACGCTCGTGGGCGAGCCCGACGACAGGGAACTTTGTGAGGGCATCTTTGCCTCCCAGGGTAGACGGCAGTTTATCCGCCGCTAGTTTTCTCCGATCGGCGTGTGACGTCAATTACATAGCCGTGTTATACGGCCAGGTCACAGACTCAAACGACCCCGAACACCTCTTTTCGGTGTTCGGGGTCGAATGGTGGAACGTTGAGGGTCACTATGTGAGGTTTGCGCCTCGAGGTGGGTGCCGACGCGGTGGGCGCGGCTCTCAGCTCCCGGCGTTCGCGTCCGCGGTCAGGTGGGCGCGCGCCTCGGCGAGCATGGCCTCACGGGTCGCGATCTTCACCCGCTCACGTCCCTCGGCCACACCGAGGGCCTTCTCCGCGGCCTCGAGCCGGTGATAGCCCTCCCAATCGGTGAAGTCGACGCCCTTCGACTCGAGCAGCTCGACGATCGAGGACTCCTCCGGGTACAGGGGTTCGGTGAGCGCCCCGGCGGCCTGGTCGTCGAGGATGTGCCCGATCGTCTCGAGCGCATCGCCCTTCGTATGACCGATGAGCCCGACCGGTCCGCGCTTGATCCACCCGGTCGTGTACACGCCGGGGATGACGTCCGCCTCGGCGGCCTGGCCCTGCTCGTCGGCGTCGACGACGCGACCTTCGTGATTCGTGATGACCTTCTTGGCCTCATCGAAGGGCAGCTGCGGCAGCTGCGTTCCCGCATAGCCGACGGCCCGGTACACGGCATCGATGTCCCAGTCGTGGAAGTCCCCGGTGCCGTTGACGCCACCGGTCCCGTCGAGTTCCTGACGTTCCGTGCGTAGACCGGTCACCCGATCCTCGCCGAGGATGGCCACCGGTGCGTGGAGGAAGTGCAGGTGCAGACGGCGCTTCGCCCCGGTCTCCTCCCGCATCGCAAAGTCCGTGAGCGTCTTCGTCACCTGCTTGACCTGGTTGCTCGACTCGATGGCCTCGAGCGACCCCTGATCGAATTCGTAGTCCTCGGGATAGACGATGATGTCGACGTCGTCGACCTGACCGAGCTCACGCAGCTCGAGCGGAGTGAACTTCGCCTGCGCGGGACCACGCCGTCCGAACACATGGACATCGGTGACCTTCGAGGACTTCAGGCCCTCGTAGACGTGATCGGGAATCTCCGTCGTGTGCAGGTCATCGGCCTGCTTCGCGAGCACCCGAGCCACGTCGAGGGCGACGTTGCCGTTGCCGAGCACCGCGACCTTCTCCGCATCCAGCGGCCAGGTCTGGGCCACATCCGGGTGGGCGTCGTACCAGTTGACGAAGTCCGCGGCCCCATAGGAACCGGGCAGGTCGATGCCGGGCAGCGACAGCGGTGCGTCGACGAAGCAGCCGGTGGAGAAGATCACCGCATCGTAGCGGTCGGTGAGCTCGCCGAGGTTGATGTCGACCCCGTATTCGACGTTGCCGAACAGGCGGATGTCACCACGGTCGAGGACCTTGATGAGCGCATTGATGATGCCCTTGATCCGCGGATGGTCGGGGGCGACACCGTAGCGGACGAGCCCGAAGGGAGAGGGCAGGCGTTCGAAGAGGTCGATGCTCAGTTCCAGGTCATGTTCGGCCTTGGTCAGCAGGTCGGCGGCGTAGATGCCGGCGGGACCGGCACCGATGATGGCCACTCTGAAGGGAATAGCAGGCATGGTTTTCCTTGATCAGTCGGAGATGAGCGAAGTGTCGCTCGTCGTCATTGAGAAGTCCGTCGCTGGGTGTTCAGTCGTCCGCGTTCTGCGGCGGCAGAGCTGCGATGAAGGGATGGTCTTTGTCGACCACCCCGTGGGCGGCTGCTCCGCCCGGGGAGCCGATGTCATCGAAGAACTCGACGTTCGCCTTGTAATAGGCCTCCCACTCATCAGGCACATCGTCTTCGTAGAAGATCGCCTCGACGGGGCACACGGGTTCGCAAGCCCCGCAGTCGACGCATTCGTCGGGGTGGATGTAGAGGGAACGGGTGCCTTCGTAGATGCAGTCGACCGGGCATTCCTCGATGCAGGCTCGGTCCTTCAGGTCCACGCACGGTTGGGCGATGATGTAGGTCATGGGTTCCTCACGAGTTCGGATGCGTGCGCTGGCATAGGCTCTGTCGCCGAAGTGAACGCACCATCGGCGTAGGGGCTCAGGGTCACGACATCACCAGCGACGATCACGGCCGGTGAGCGGACGCCTCGGCGAGCCGCGCGGAAGGCGATGTCGCCGAGGGTTCCGATGGTCACTCGTTGGTTCTCACCGAAACCGTCTTCGACGATCGCGACCGGGCAGTCGTCACCGCGCCCGGATCGGGCGAGCACCATCGCCGAATTGATGAGTGTGCCCACTCCCATGAGCACGACGACGGTGTGGTCGCATCCCCCGCCGATCTCGCTGAGCTGGTCGTGACCGGTCACGACCGTGTACGAGGTGGCGACACCTCGGTGGGTGAGCGGGATTCCGGCGACCGCGGGAACGGAGTTCGCGCTGGTCACCCCGGGAACGACGCGGACATCGACTCCGGCGGCCCGGCAGGCGATGACCTCCTCTCCCCCACGTCCGAGGACGAACGGGTCCCCGCCCTTGAGTCGGACGACCCGACGGCCGAGCTTCGCCTGTGTGATGAGGATGTCGTTGATCCCGCTCTGCGGCACCGGATGGTGCCCCGGCAGCTTGCCGACGTCGATGATCTCCGCGTCCAGGGGTGCGCCGCGTTCGGTTTCGAGCTGATCGATGACTGATCTGGCACCGAGGCGGTCGGCCACGATGACATCGGCGCGTTCCAATGCGCGCAGACCGGTGACCGTGAGCAGTCCGAGATCGCCCGGTCCGGCACCGACGAGCAGCACCGTGCCGGGCTGCTGTGGGAGGAAGAGCGTCATGATTGGTCCTCGGTGGATTCGGAGCTGGGGGCCGCCTCGGGGGTGTGGATTCCCGCAGCGAGGGTGTTGCCTGTCTGCGGGTCGATGACGACGAAGGCTCCGGCCGTGCCGTGGTCGCGGAAGTCCGGGACCGGCAGCTCGGCGGACAGCTTCACCCGGGCCAGGCCGATGTCGTTGCCGGCGAGCACCTCGGCGGGTTCGGTCTCGGAGGTCTCGAGGTTGCGTTTGGCCTCGATGGTGACGATCCCCTTCACGGTCGTCGTCCCCGTCTTGATGAGCACCCGATCCCCCGTGCGCAGGCCCTCCGCGGTGAACGGGAACACCTCGGCGCGCAGTTCCCGGCGCGGGGTGGGCAGGGTGCCGGCCGCGGCGATGACGCTGCCACGGGCGGTATCGACGTCATCGGCCAACCGCAGCGCCACCGACAGCGGCGCACTCGCGGTCTCAAGGGGACCGCTGGCGGTATCGATTCCGGTCACCGTCGTCTTCAGCCCGGCAGGATGGATCTCGATCTCATCGCCGAGGCTGACCCGCCCGGCCGTGATCTGTCCGGCCACGGCCCGGTAGTCCCGGAATTCCTCGGGGTCGAGACCCGGTGCCAGGCCCCCTTGCGGACGCAGCACGGTCTGCACGTCGAGGCGGAAGGCCTCGAGGTCGGCGGTGTCCTCGTCCGCACTCGGCAGGGTCTCGAGGAGTTCGAGCAGTGCCGGCCCGGTGTACCAGGGAGTGCTGTCCGAGGTGGTGGCGACATTGTCCCCGGCCAGGGCGGAGATCGGAATGAGGTGCGGGGTCTCGAGGCCGATCTCGTCCGCGAGTGCCTTGATGTCGTTCTCGACCGTCTCGATCGCCGCCTGGTCGTAGTCGATGAGGTCGATCTTGTTGACGGCGATGATGACGTGGCGGATGCCCAGTCGGGAGACGACGGTGAGGTGCCGGCGGGTCTGTTCGGTCGCGCCGGTGCGGGCGTCGATGAGGACGACGACGGCATCGGCGGTCGAGGCTCCCGTGACCATGTTCCGCGTGTACTGCACGTGTCCGGGGCAGTCGGCGAGGATGAACGAGCGACGGTCGGTGGCGAAGTACCGGTAGGCGACGTCGATGGTGATGCCCTGTTCGCGTTCGGCCCGCAGACCGTCGGTGAGCAGCGCGAAATCGAACTCACCGCCCAAGAACCCACGTTCCCGGCTGGTGGCGGTCACGGCGGCGAGCTGGTCGGCGAGGATCGCCTTCGCATCGTGGAGGAGCCGGCCGACGAGCGTGGATTTGCCGTCGTCGACGGATCCGGCGGTGGCGAAGCGCAGCAGCGTCTTCGTTGTCGTGTCCAAGGTCGGCGTCGCCTCGGTGGTAGTTGTTTCGGTGGTGGTTGTGGTCGTCATCAGAAGTACCCGTCCTTCTTGCGGTCTTCCATCGCCGCGGCCGAGATCCGGTCGTCGGCGCGAGTGGCACCGCGCTCGGTCACAGTGGTGGCGGCCACCTCGGCGAGGATGGACTCGAGGTCATCGGCGCTCGATTCGACGGCTCCGGTGCAGCTCATATCCCCGACGGTGCGGTAGCGGACCTTCTTGGTCGTGACGGTCTCGCCGTCGCGCGGGGTGGAGAATTCGCCCGTGGCCCACCACATGCCGTCGCGCTGGAAGACTTCGCGATCGTGGGCGAAGTAGAGCTCGGGCAGTTCGATGCCTTCGCGGGCGATGTAGCTCCACACGTCGAGTTCGGTGAAGTTCGAGATCGGGAACACGCGCACATGTTCGCCGGGCAGGTGGCGACCGTTGAAGAGGTTCCACAGTTCGGGGCGTTGGCTGCTGGGGTTCCAGCCGCCGAATTCGTCGCGCAGGGACAGGATTCGTTCCTTGGCCCGGGCCTTGTCCTCGTCGCGGCGGGCACCGCCGAAGACGGCGTCGAACTTTCCGCCGGTGATGGCGTCGAGCAGCGGCTGGGTCTGCAGGGTGTTGCGGGTTCCGTCGGGGCGTTCGCGCAGGCGACCGTCGTCGATGTAGTCCTGGACCTTCGCCACCGTGAGGTCGAGGCCGTACTTCTCGGCCGTCTCGTCGCGGAAGCGGATGATCTCGTCGAAGTTGTGGCCGGTGTCGACGTGGAGGAGTCCGAACGGGATCTTCGCCGGCCAGAACGCCTTCGCCGCGAGGTGGAGGACGGTCACGGAGTCCTTGCCGCCGGAGAACAGCAGCACGGGGCGTTCGAACTCGGCGGCGACCTCACGGATGATGTGGATCGCTTCGGATTCGAGGACGTCGAGGGTGGACAGGCTCGCACCCGGGTTGTGGGCGGGCGCCGCCTCGGGGGTGGTGTAGGTGTCGTGGTTGAACTGGGTGTCGATGCTCATGTGTGGAGTCCGCATTCTGTTTTGGTCGATCCGGCCCAACGGCCGGCGCGGGGGTCTTCCCCTTCGGCGACGGGGCGAGTGCAGGGCTGGCAGCCGATCGACGGGTACCCTTGGCTCAGCAGCGGGTTGACCGGGACGTCGAAGGCGCGCGAGTAGTCGAGGAGGTCATCGAAGGACCATGCGGCCAGGGGGTTGACCTTGACGAGTCCGTTCTTCTCATCGAAGGTGATCAGCGGCGTATTCGTCCTGGTGGGAGACTCGTCACGGCGGACTCCGGTGAACCAGAGTTCGTAGCCGTTCAGCGACTTCTTCAATGGTGCGACCTTGCGGCGGGCGCAGCACAGGCCCGGGTCGCGGGCGAAGAGGTCCTTGCCGAATTCGGCGTTCTGCTCTTCCACGGTCTGCTCCGGGAGGACGTCGACGATGTGGACGTCGACACGGCGGGCCACCTCGTTGCGGGTGTCATAGGTCTCGGAGAAGTGGTAGCCGGTGTCGAGGAAGAGGACATCGACGCCGGGCTGGTACTGGGCGACGTAGTGCGGCAGTGCCGCGTCGGCCATCGAGCAGGCCACGGCGCAGGCCGCGGTGTCGAAGTTCCGGGACACCCAGCGGATGACGTCGGCGGGGTTGGCCTCGGGAACACCGTTCTCCGGGTCACCGGCGAGTTCACGGGCACCCGCCTCGGCGAGGGCCTTGAGTTCCTCGATGGGGCGGGTCATACCAGTTCCTCCTCGTCAACGCGGTGGGCCCATTCGGAGAAAGTCTCGGTCTCCCCACGCCCGGCGAGGAAGCGACGGACGAGTTTCTCGACGTAGTCGCTGAGGTTCTCGGCGGTGACCTTGAGTCCACGGACGGTGCGGCCGAGTCCGGCCTCGTCGCGGTCTTTCGAGGCCAGGCCTCCGCCGACGTGGACCTGGAATCCGGGGACCTGTTCGCCTTCGTCGGTGGTGACGATCTGGCCTTTGAGCCCGATGTCGGCGGTCTGGATGCGGGCGCAGGAGTTCGGGCAGCCGTTGAGGTGGAAGCTGATCGGGTGGGGCAGCTCCTCGATGTCGGCGAGGCGCTCTTCGAGCTTCGTGATGGTGTCGGCTGCGGTCTGCTTGGTCTCGACGATGGCGAGTTTGCAGTATTCGATGCCGGTGCACGCGATCGTCGAGCGGCGGAAGAGGTCCTTGCGGCTGGAGAGGCCCAAGGCGTCAAGCTCGGCGACGACGGCTTCGACGTCCTTCTCCTCGATGTCGAGGAGGAGGAACTTCTGGTGCGGGGTGGTGCACAGGCGGGTAGAGCCGTACTTGTCGGCAAGGTCGGCGACCTGGCTGAGCAGGGTGCCCGAGACGCGGCCGACGACGGGGCTGACCCCGATGTAGTAGCGGCCGTCGGTCTGCTTGTGCACGCCGACGTGGTCGCCGGCGGTGATCGGCTTGGCCGGCGCCGGACCGTCGGCGAGTTTGAATCCGAGGTATTCGGTCTCGAGGATCTCGCGGAACTTCTCCGGACCCCAATCGGCGAGCAGGAACTTCAGTCGGGCCTTGTTGCGCAGGCGGCGGAAGCCGTAGTCGCGGAAGATCGAGGTCACTCCCAGCCAGGTCTCGACGACCTGGTCGGGGGCGACCCAGGCACCGAGGCGTTCGGCGAAGCGGGGGACGACGGACAGGGCGCCGCCGACCCACAGGTCGTAGCCGATGCCGTGTTCGGGGTGTTCGACGGCGACGAAGGAGCAGTCGTTGATCTCGTGGACGACGTCCTGGCTGGGGTGGCCGGTGATCGCGGTCTTGTATTTGCGGGGCAGGTTCGACAGGCTCTGGTCGCCGATGTAGCGGCGTGAGATCTCTTCGATCGCCGGTGTCGGGTCGATGAGCTCGTCGGCGGCGATGCCGGCGACGGGTGAGCCGAGGATGACGCGGGGGACGTCGCCGCAGGCTTCGGTGGTCTGCAGGCCGACGGCTTCTAGGCGGCGCCAGATCTCGGGGACGTTCTCGATCTCGATCCAGTGCAGCTGGATGTTCTGGCGGTCGGTGAGGTCGGCGCTGTCGCGGGCGAATTCGGTGGAGATGTCGGCGATCGTGCGCAGCTGCTCGGTGGTGAGCTTTCCGCCGTCGATGCGGACACGCAGCATGAAGTACTCGTCCTCGAGCTCATGCGGCTCGAGCTTCGCGGTGCGGCCGCCATCGATTCCGGGTTTGCGCTGCGTGTACAGGCCCCACCAGCGGAAGCGGCCGTGCAGGTCGTCGGAGTCGATCGACGAGAATCCACGTTTGGAGTAGATGGTCTCAATTCGGGCGCGAACGTTGAGGCCGTTGTCTTCGGCCTTGTCGATCTCGTTTTTGTTCAACGGTTCATGGCCGTCAATCTTCCACTGCCCATTGGACTTCTTCGGGCGGGCGGGCCGCTTTGCGGCCCGTTTACCTGCCGTTTCCTTGTTCTCTTCCACCTGAGTGGACATTGCTGTCTCCAAACGCTGAGGGGAACCAGTGATGAATCACGCTACATGAATGCCGAATTGCTCAACCAATTACCGAAGGGTTTGTGTCACGAAGTGACATATGGCGTCACGGCCTGCCGTGTATGCGGTCAGGCATTGAGCATCTGCGGGGTGAAGTTGTGGGGTTGGGTGTGAGGTTGGACGTAGGCAGAACAGCCGCCTTCGACATGGGCGCCACCGGGGCCGCTGTTGCGGCCGGTCGCGAGAACACCGTCGCGAACTTGGCCGCGGATGCCCTCTCGGACTCGGTCGCGGACGATGTCAACGAGTTTCGGCGGGACGGCGGACGTGGTGCCGCCTCCGGTGAGAAGCGGCGGGGCGAGGAGGCCGGTCGAGTCAGTGCCGCCCTCTACGTGCTTGCGGGCGAGGTCGTCGAAGAAACCGGGAGCCAGCAGGTAGTTCGCGAGCACGGGTCGGGCACCGCGACTGCGGTTCTGTCCGACGAGGTCTTTCAACGGTACTCCTCCGCCGGCGAGGAAGCCGACCTCGACGGGGCGCTCGAGTTCTGCGGCCAGCAGCCTGCCCATCTCGCGGCAGGATTCGTTGGCCCGCTCGTCGCTCGAACCGGCAGCGGCGAGGATGACGTCGTCGTTGTCGCTAAGCGCCGGGAGGCGGTCGGCGAGGATCTCTGCAAGCCTCGGGTCGGGCCCGAGCGTGGGCGTTCGTCGAACGTCACGGCCCGATTCAGCGGCACGGTCGACCGCCTCAGCGAGGTCGACATGGACGTGATACCCCGCCGAGAGCAGGAGCGGCACGAGGACGACCGGACGGTCGGCGGGCAGTCGGGCGATCACCTCGTCGACGTCGGGTTTTTGGACGTCCACATGGCCGAGCATGACCTCGTCGGCAATCCCGCGAATACGCAGGTCCGTGGCGATCTCTGTCGCGAGCACTTCGATGAAGACCTGCCCGGTGGGCGATGAGGTTCCATGGGAGATCAGGCCCACCGACGGCAACCCTGTCATTGCGCCCGCTCCTCAGCGCTTCTCTGCGCGAGACTCTGCACCCGTTCCCGCACCTGCCCCGGGGCCGTCGAGGTCACCGGACAGGCTGATTGCTCAACGACTGAGCAACCAGGGCGAGCAGTGATCGTTTGGATTGAATGCATTCGCATAGCGTAACCCATCCGCCTCGGCGTCGCATACAGGCTGCTCATCAGCGAAATATCGACATTCGACGTCATCTTTCGACATACGGCGACCGAGTTCGTAGGATTGCTGCCGATCTTCCTTTCTGCTCAACAGTTTCGCTAGTGTGTGTTGTCAACGCGTCTTTGCGTCGCTGGCACCGTCCGCATCTTCGACGCCTCACCAATCTTCTGCGCCTCCACATCCTCCGCGTCATCCACGAAAGGCAAGCACATGCGTCAGCTCATCATCCTGGGAATAGTCGGGCTCATCGCGCAGCTCATCGACGGTTCCCTGGGCATGGCCTATGGGGTCACCTCAACCACGCTGCTGCTCGCGGCGGGTACGGCACCGGCGGCCGCCTCGGCGGCGGTGCACTTCTCTGAATTGGGGACGACGTTGGTGTCGGGGATCTCGCACCACAAATTCGGCAATGTCGACTGGCGGACCGTCGCGATTCTGGCCGGTCCGGGGTTCGTCGGGGCGATCGCAGGGTCGACGTTCCTCGCCAGTCTGGACGGGGAAGCGGCGACCCCATGGATTTCAGGGATCCTGCTGGCGCTCGGCGTCTACGTCATCTGGCGGTTCCTGGCACTCGGCGGTGCGCGTCCGACGTTCAAGTCACGGCCGAGCGCGAAGATGCTCGTCCCGGTCGGGCTCATCGGCGGCACACTCGACTCGATCGGCGGGGGCGGCTGGGGACCAGTCGGAACGACGACGCTGCTGTCCTCGGGACGCTTGGAGCCGCGCAAGGTCGTCGGCTCGATCGACACGAGCGAGTTCATCGTCGCGGTCGGCGGTTCGCTCGGATTCCTCATTGCACTCGGATCACAGGGCTTCGAATGGCAGATCGTGGCGGCGCTGCTCGTCGGCGGCGTCATCGCCGCACCCTTCGCCGCATGGCTGGTGAAGCTGCTGCCGGCCAGGGTGCTTGCGGTCGCCGCAGGTGGAATCATCGTTCTCACGAACGTCCGCACCATCCTGCTCGCCATCGGCCTCGGTTCGTCGGCTGTGTGGCTGACGCTCGGCGGCCTGGCTCTTGTGTGGTTCGCCCTGCTCGCTCACATCGTGCGCATCGAGCGTGCGGCAGCGAAGGTCCGGAAGGCCGAGGAGGCTGGCGTCGAGGTGCCGGTCGGCGGGTGAACCGCCTCGGCGAGGGCGTTCCTTCCCTCTTCCATACCGTCGTTCAAGGCCAAGCTCGCTTATCGCGAGGTACACGCACCTATTTTCGCGGGCCGACTTGAACGAGGCGAGGAAACCCCGTCAAGCACACGATTCCTGCGGGCGAAGACCGATAAGCCGGCAGGAACACGCGAACAGACCCGGCCCCGCACAATCGCGGGGTCGGGTCTGTTCGGGTCTGCGGTGCGGTCAGCGCTGGCTGTAGAGCTTCCGGGCCATGATCACGCCGATGAGGGACAGCAGCGACAGGCCCGCGTAGTAGAAGCCGGGCACGGTCAGCAGACCGGTCGCGCCGAGCAGCGCGGTGAGGATGAGCGGGGCGAAGCCGCCGAAGATCGCGACACCGAAGCTGTAGGCGATGGTCATGCCGGAGCTGCGCACCTTGACGGGGAACAGCTCGGACAGCAGCGCCGGCATCGGACCGAAGTAGAAGACCATGAACAGGCCGACGATCGCCTCGCACAGGGTGAGGACTCCGATCGAGGGGTTCGCGGTCAAGAGGATGAACATCGGCCAGGCGACGATGATGCCGACGATGGTCGTCGGGATCATCACGGTCGTCGGTCCCACCCGGTCGGCCAGGCGGCCGGCGAACGGAGCGCCGATGAGTGTGATGACACCGGCGACGACGGCACCGGGGAATGATGCCCACGCGTCGAGGCCGAGGTTGGTGACGGCGAACTGCGGCAGGAAGGTGATGAGGTAGACCGAGATCGTGGCCATCGCGATGATGAGGAACGCGGAGAACAGGCGACCGAAGTTCTCACTGAGGAGGACGCGAAGCGGGTTGTCGGTCTTCTCGGCGGCCTTGAACTCAGGAGTGTCATCCATCTTCGAGCGGATGTACCAGCCGACGGGTCCGATGAGCAGGCCGAGGGCGAAGGCCACTCGCCAGCCCCAGGAGTGCAGGGCCTCTTCGCTCAGTGCCGAGCTGAGGATCCACGAGATTCCGGCGGCCAGGAACATCGAGATACCCTGGGTAGCGGTCTGGAAAGAGGCGTAGTAGGCCTTGCCGCGCTTGGCGTTCTCGGTGAGGAAGGCTGTGGCCGACCCGAATTCGCCACCGGCGGAGATGCCCTGGATGATGCGGGCGATGATGAGGCCGATCGCGCCCCAGATGCCGATGGTCGCTTCGCCGGGCAGGATGACGATGATGAACACACCGAGGGTCATCAGCCCGATCGTCAGCGACAAGGCCGATTTGCGGCCGTGTTTGTCCGAGTAGCGGCCGATGATGATCGCGCCGAGGGGACGGACGACGAAGGTGATGGCGAAGGTCGCCCAGGTCATCAGCTGCGCGGACAGACCTTCGCCCGGGTAGAAGACCGCGGTGATCGAGGTGGCCATGAACCCGAACAGGATGATGTCATACCATTCGAGGGCGTTGCCCAGTCCGGCCGCGACTACGGCCTTGCGGGCCCGCGACTTGTCTTCGCGGGACTCGACGGGTGTCTCAGTCATCGTGTGCCTCTTCTTGTAGGTGCCGGATGCCGTGGTTGGCGAAGCCGGTGGTGGATCGTGGGCTTGCAGGATGCAGGCACCGTTGCTCGTCACCCGGGGCGGATGTTGCTTATTCACAGACCTAGTTGGAGTCTCTGATCTGACCAGTATGCCCCTGTTCTCGTCAGCGAGACGATTGTAGTCCCGTAGTATCCGGCTGCAAAGGCAGTCTCAGCAGGTGACGAGTCACGTCAGTGTCGGTTGTTACGATCACGATATGTCGACCGAAGCCCGGAACACTGCCCCTGCCACAGCGGTCGAGGTGCGCGGCGCCCGCGTGCACAACCTGCAGAATATCGACGTCGACGTGCCTCTGAATACCCTCGTCGCCATCGCCGGCGTCTCCGGTTCGGGCAAATCCTCGCTGGCTATTGGAGTCCTCTACGCCGAAGGCTCCCGCCGCTATATCGAAGCTCTGTCGACGTACACCCGTCGACGCATGGCTCAAGCCGCCCGCGCCGACGTCGACACCGTCCGCCATATCCCCGCCGCCCTTGCTCTGCGGCAACGACCCGGAGTCCCCGGGGTCCGCTCGACTTTCGGCACCTCGACCGAGCTGCTCAACGTCATCCGCCTGATGTTCTCTCGGCTGGCCTCCCACCTCTGCCCGAACGGGCACCGGCAGGAACCGACTCTCAACGTCGCTGCCGAGGAGCCGTTCGACTGCCCCGAATGCGGTGAGACCGTCCACGCGCCCGGCGCCGAGGAGCTGGCCTTCAATTCCGGTGGAGCCTGTCCCCGCTGCGAGGGCATCGGCACCATCAGAGAAGTCGACGATGCCGCCCTCATCCGCGACCTCGACATGTCGATCGACGACGGCACCGTCATCCCCTGGCAGATGTTCGGTTTCAACGTCCAACCGCAGATCGCCCGCGAATTCGGAGTCCGCACCGACGTGCCCTGGCGCGACCTCAAGGACTGGGAACGCGAGATCGTCTTCTCTGGTCCCGAGGAGAAGAAGCACATCACGGTCACCTCGAAGAAGGGACTGCACGACCTCGATTTCACCTTCCGCAACGCCCGCCTGACCGTGACCGAAGAACTCAAACGCGCGGACACCGAGAAGCGCTTCGCCAGGGTCAGCCGGTTCCTCTCCGAACAGGTCTGCCCCGACTGCGAAGGCACCCGCCTCTCCCCCGCCGCTCGAGCACCGCGTATCGGCGAAATCGGCCTCGCCGAGGCGACCGCGATGACCCTCGACGAACTCGTCGACTGGGCCACGGACGTTCCTGCCGGGCTCCCCGCATCGATGCAGTCCATGGCCAGGTCGTTGGTGGATGCCTTGCTCGGCATGGCACGCCGGCTGCTCGACCTGGGGCTCGGCTACCTCGCCCTCGACCGGGCTGGTTCGTCCCTGTCGACGGGTGAACGCCAACGTGTCCAACTCGCTCGCGCCGTGCGCAATGAGACCACCGGCGTCCTCTACGTCCTCGACGAACCCTCGATCGGTCTCCACCCCTCGAACATCACGGGCCTACAGGGCGTCATCACCGACCTCCTCGACGAGGGCAACTCCGTCGTCATGGTCGACCACGACCCACTCGTCCTCCGCGAAGCCGACCACCTCATCGAGATCGGACCCGGATCCGGTCGCGATGGCGGAACGGTCGTGGCCACCGGCACTGTCGCAGACCTCGACAGCCACCCCGCTTCCCGCATCGGCCCCTACCTCACCGGCCGCGCCGAAACACTCGTGCGCGAGCCCGCGGCCGCCTCGGCGACCTTCGATCACGGACGGATCCGGCTGCGCACCGCGCCGATTCACACGGTCCACGCCCTCGAAGCGGAGATACCGCGGCAGCGACTGACCGTCGTCACGGGTGTGTCCGGATCGGGCAAGACCACCCTCGTCCTCGACAGCCTCGTCCCCGCGCTCAATGCCGCCGATAAACGTTCGCGGCCCGTTCATGTGCGTGACATCGACGCCGACGGGATCGATCGAGTCAACGTCGTCGACGCCACCCCGATCGGCATCAACGTCCGCTCGACCGTGGCCACCTATTCCGGAGTCCTCGACGACCTCCGACGGGCGTACGCCCGCCTCGACTCGGCCAAGGACGCCGGGCTCACGGCCGGGGACTTCTCGTACAACACGGGTTCGCTGCGGTGCCCGAAATGCGAAGGCACCGGCGAGATCACCCTCGATGTGCAGTTCCTCCCCGATGTCGACATTCCCTGCCCCGACTGCGGGGGCCGCCGGTACAGTCCGGATGCGGATGAGTATCGCCGTGTCTCGGACGCCGATGGCCAGCCGCTGTCGCTGCCGGAACTGTTGGCGATGACCGTCGCCGAGGCGCTCCCCCACCTCGCCGAGATGCGCAAGGTCCACGCCCGGCTGAGGGCACTGGCCGATGTGGGACTCGGATACCTCACCCTCCACGAGGCAACCCCTGCACTGTCCGGCGGCGAGGCACAGCGGCTCAAGCTCGCCACCGAGCTCGGGAAGTCACAGCAGCACACACTCTTCGTCTTCGACGAACCGACCGTGGGCCTGCACCCCGAGGATGTGCGCGTGCTCGTGCGCGTCTTCCAACAGCTTCTCGACCAGGGCGGAACGGTCCTGGTCATCGAACACGATCTCGACATGATCGTCAACGCCGATTGGATCATCGACCTCGGCCCCGGTGGAGGTCAGGATGGCGGGCAGATCATCGCGACGGGAACCCCGCAGCAGATCGCGGATGCTTCGAACAGCGTGACTGGTGAGTACCTCAAGGGGCATGTGCAGCCGAACTCTGCCGGATAGCGATTGAGCCGACATTCGCTCGAGCACACTGTGCTCCTCGCCTGAGCGGTCTCAGGCTCCGCTTGCGGCAGCGCCCACGCAGAGGACGAGTCCGACGAGCGAGGCAACGGCCATGCCGATCATCGCTGCGGCCATGACCCACAGACGCACTCGGCCCGGTCGAAAGGCGAAGCGGGCGATGAGCAGGATCAGGTAGAGCACTGCCGCTATCACGATCGTGGTGATCGCTGTGGGCACCGCCGTGGTGCCGGAGACGATGATCGCTGTGAGCACACCCGCAATGACGACGAGGAAGATCCCTCCGGCCACGATCCAGATGGTGCCGGACGAGCTGCGCAGCGCAGGCTGGTCACTGATGCGACGTGACTCGATCGGCTCGCGTGAACTGTTGTCCATGCCGTCGAATCTAGCGAGCGAACTGTGACTCGGCTAGGGGATGCGGTGCCTCAGCCCGGCTCTTCCTCGGTTTCCTTCGCCTTCTCGGCCTTGGTGAAGGCCTGGTACTTCCGAATGACTTCAAGCGCCGGGCCGTCGGCGAGCAGTTCGCCCTTCTCGATCCACAGCGCACGGTTGCACGTGTCCTTGATCGTGCGCATCGAGTGCGAGACGAGGAAGACGGTACCGGCGTTCTCACGGATGGAGC
The DNA here is from genome assembly GCF_013623905.1 of Brevibacterium sediminis. GTDB lineage: Bacteria > Actinomycetota > Actinomycetes > Actinomycetales > Brevibacteriaceae > Brevibacterium > Brevibacterium sediminis. Next base: position 48,313 of record NZ_JABKDD010000018.1, on the reverse strand, counting down.
GGATACGGCCTTCGGAACGGTCACGGAACTTCTTGTCACCGACGTTGAGCGCCTCGTCGACGATGAGGATCTCGTGCTGCACCGAGGTCGCGATCGCGAACTTCAGACGCTGGGACATACCCGATGAGTACGTGCGCATCGGCAGGTCGATGAAGTCCTCAAGCCCGGTGAACTCGACGATGTCGTCGAACTTCGCATCGATTTCGTCGCGGGTGAGCCCCAGAGCCAGAGAACCGAGGATGATGTTGCGAGCACCGGAGAGGTCCGGGATCAGGGCGGCACCGACGCCGAGGAGGTTCGGCCGTGACGTCGCATAGATCGCACCCTCGGAGGTCGGGGTCAGCCCGGTGATCGACCGCATGAGCGTGGACTTGCCGGAGCCGTTGCTGCCGATGATGCCGATGGATTCGTTCTTGTGGGCGACGAAGCTGATGCCTTTGAGGGCGTGGACCTCCCTCAGTTCCCGCTTTTTCGTCATCACATCTTTGCTTCCCAGCTTGAGCTTCTTGCCCGTGGCCAGGGTCTTGTAGCGGACGTGGACGTTGTCGCAGACGACGACGGGCGGGTTGTTCCGGGTCACCTCGGGGAGGCTGCCGGTGTCGAAGGTATCGTCTTCGTTCGTCTCACTCATCACGACCAAACCTTTCCTCGGCCTGCCAGAAGAACACAAAGCCGATGATGAAGATGCCGAATGCCCAAATAGCCAGGTGCCAGAAGTAGTCGTAGGGAACGACTCCGTCCTTCATGAGGATGCCGCGAGCGATGGACAGGACATTGTTGATCGGCTGCCAATCGGCGAAGGGCTGCAGGGACGGGTCGATCTTGTCGACCATGACCTTGAGGTCGAAGAAAACACCAGAGGTGTAGAAGATCATTCGGGAGATGAACGGAGTCACCTGGGAGAGGTCACGGAAGTGAACAGTTGCGCGGGCGAAGATGAACGCCACACCCTGGTTGAAGACCCAGAACAGGAAGACCAATGGGATGAAGAGGAACCAATCCCAATCAGGACGCGCGCCGAAGATGATGACGATGAGCGCCATGAAGAGGAGGGTGGGGATGAAGTCGAGCAGGTTCTGGAACACCTTGGCGATCGGCAGAACGATGCGCGGAAACGGCAGCGATTGGACGAGCGAGGCATTCGAGATGATCGACTTCGCGCCGCCGTTCATCGAGGTGTTGAAGAATTCGAGGATGAAGACGCCGATGACGACGAAGGGCGCGAAGTCCGGCGGTCGAGCAGTCGCTCCCTGCATGATGACGCCGAAGACCGTGCCGTAGATCAGAGCCGAGAACGATGGGCGCAGGAGCACCCAAGCCATGCCGAGGCGGTTGCGTTCGTTCTCGGACTGCATCCGGTACTTCGCCAATGTGTACGTGAAGTCGCTTCGGTTGAGAAGCTGTTTGACGTACTGGGGCAGAGACGGCCGTCCACCCACTCTCTCGAGTCCGTGCTCGGCAGCAAGCCTGGCCATATCCATGAACAGAAAATTCTCTCGTCGGCGACTGGGGATAGAACAGAATGAGTCTACGGGATGAGACTAGCGCAGACTCACAGTCGGCTGTGAGCCTTGAAGTCGAAGTCGGGGTCCGCGATCTGGGCTCTCGTCGGAATATTGTTACCGCCGAGTACCCGCCGGGCGGCTGCCTGCATCGGGGGCCAGTTGAACGTCTCGACGCCGATGAGCGCCGACTCCGGGTCGGATCCGTCGAAGTGGAAGACCTGGAACTTCGCTCCGCTGGGGTCGTGTCGGGTGATCGTGTCGTCGGCGTCGGGGCTCGTCAGGCCCGCTGTGAACACCTTCTCGGGGCCTTGGAAGCTCCAATGCCAGGGGACGTCGGACCAGACTTTGGGACCGTCTTCCGACCCAGAACCTGAAGCAGATTCCGTGTCGTTCACACCATCGATTAAACCCGTTATCTGCCCTTCGCCGAGGAGCTCAGCGAGGAATTTTCCATGGCTTTCGGCCACCGGTTCACAGGCCCATGGGTGGTCGAGTGCATAGGGTCCGGCGGTGACGATGGCACAGTCGCCGGCGGCGAAGACACCCGGATGGGATGTTGCCAAACTCTCATCCACATCCCATGCATGAGCGGGGCGGTGGCCGTCGATCGGGATCAGCCGGGGGCGGGCTCCGACGCTGGTGATGAACAGATCGTGGACATCGGCCGGGATGTCGTCCGGGCTCGCGGTGTGGGTGACGAATTCGACTCCGGCGGCCTTGTGCTTGTCGAACAGAGCCTGCCGCACCGGAGCAGAGAGCTGCTTGCGCAGGGGCTCGCCCCCGCGCAGATAGACCGTGGCGTGGTGTCCCGCAGCCACCGCCGAGGTGGCCACTTCCATTCCGAGATAACCGGAGCCGAGCACCCCGACGTTGAGGGCTTCGGTTGCGCTATTCACGCGTTCAAGAATCCATTCGGCGTCCGCGAGGTCATAGACCGGCAGGGCGTCCGGGTAGGTGGGGACTTCGGGGCGGTTCGCCTCCATCCCGGTGGCGAGGATGCAGTGGGTGAAGTCGACGGACTCCCCCGAGCCCAGGTGGATGGTGCCGGCGGTGGCGTGGTGGTTCGCCAGCGGGTGGGGGTGTCGCTGGGTCTCGGCGGTGTAGCGGGACTCTGCGGCCGCCTCGGCGAGGGTGATCTCTTCTGCCCGGTCACAGACGAAGGTGATGTGCTCGGTCGATTCGAGGTGGTACGGCAGGTGGTGGCGGGAGCCGTCGAAGAGATGCTTCGACAGCGGCGGCCGCTCACACGTGTCGCCGGCCTGGGGGTCGATGACGGTGACGGCCTGACCGCGCGCGTTCAGCTCCCGCGCCGCGGTCGTGCCGGCCAATCCCGCACCGATGATGACGATCCGCTTGCTCATGTCTCCATGCTAAACCTCGCCGAGGCGGCCCGGCGGGAGGTGCGGGTGTGAAGCCGACCTGGTCAGCCCTCGGTGACGGAATCCTGGATGATTTCGGGTGAGGCATGGATGCACACCATTTTGAGATTCTCGGCACCGATGTTGCGGAAACGATGGACCGTTTCGGCTCCGACGGTAACGACGACGCCGGCCCCGGTAGTGACGGTTTCGTCATCTGCGTCGATGCGCACTTGCCCCGACAGGACGATCCATGTCTCTGTGTAGGGATGCCAGTGCAGATCGAGGCCCTTTCCCGGTCCGGTGTCGACCCAGAAGAACGAGACGTCGGCACCGTGCTCGGCGCCGATAAACTTGGCCGTCGGCGATCCGGCCAGCAGCAGGTCGGAGCGCTGCATGACGGTGATCATGCCGGTCTGCTCGCCTTGCCGTCGAGCCAGAGCATGTCTGATTCATCGTTGTGTGTGCCGCCGGTGCCGACGTGTTTGGCGTCGATCTGCGGGCCCTTCTTGATGATGTGGACGAGGGCCATGCCGTGCCCGCGACCAAGTCCATAGTCGGTTTTGAGCCACTCGAGGATGGCTCCGGCCTTGACCGAGTCGTCGTCGAGCCCCTTGCCCTTGGCCAGGTCGATGAACTGGCGAGGAGTGAGTCCGGTCTTGTCTTCGATGGTGTCGAGGTAGGCCTGGAACGACATGGTGGGTCCCTTCTAGCAGAAGATGATGCCGGGTGATCTTGCGCGACACCGCGCGGCCCCGCACCGGGCCCGCCTGAACCCGCCCATAGTCTCTTCGGCGGGCCCGCTCCACAGTTACGTGAGTGGCTGATCCAATAAACCGTGCAGGCACCTCGGCTGCTCGCCCCATGCGTTCAGATGACTCACCTGCTCAGAGCTCCGTGGTCTGCGTGCCGCCGGACGGGCGGTCTCCGGTGATCTTGGACTTGACCATGCGGAACAGGCCCGATGCCTTGCCGCCGGGCAGGCCCCAGTGCTGTGCGGAGTGTGTGACGACCTTGATGAGTCCGAGGTTCGGGTCCCGGCGGTCATCGAACCACGCCTTGGCGGAGTCCGACCACAGTTCATCGACCTTGGCCTTGTCGTCGACGAACTTCACGCGCCCGGCCACCGACAGCCAGTTGCCCGCCTCAGCGAGGCTGATATTGACCTCGGGGTTCGTCTGCAGCGCCTTCGCCTGGTCGCCGTCGAGGGCGAGGAAGAACCAGACGTCGGCATCCTCGGTGACCTCCTGGGGTGCCATAGGGTGAGCGAGGATCTTGCCGTCGGCGAGCGCGGTCGCGAGCATGACAGAATCACCGCCGCGCAGGATCTTGACGACGTCGGCCTGGTCGAGCTCGTCTGTCGCCGCCTCTCCTGCGGGCTTCTGCCAATCACCCGCGGCGGATACCTGGCCGGCTTCCGTGTCGTCGGTGGCGGAGGTGTGGTCGCGAGCCGAATCGTTGCTGGCAGAGGTGCTGCCGGTGGCGGAAGCGGCGGCGGCCGTGCTCGCGGTTCCGGCTGCGGCCGTGCTGCCGACCGCGTTGCCCATCCCTGGCGCGCTGTAGATGTCGCCGGGCTCGGACGTGGTGCCGACCGAAGCACCCATACCTGGAGCGACGGAGGCGCCGGAGTTCCTGTGCGGGTCATCACCGGCACCGGTCGTGCTTCCGACTGCGGCGCCGGCACCCGGCGCCGTGCTGGAGGGAGCACCGCCGGCAGCTGTGCTGCTTGCGACTCCGGAATCTTTGGAGCCGGAGCTCGGGGTCACCTCGGCGGCCTTCGATTCGTCGATCGCCGTGTGCGAGCCATCGGGATTGCGGTGCAGAGTCACACCTTCTTCCGCTGCGGTGTTCTGGGCACGTTCCTCAACGTTCTTCTCGGTGTATCCGACTTCGGCATGAGATTCCATGTCCGAGGTGCCGCCCAGCGGCTCCGTCGCTTCGTCCAGTGTTGATGCGATGTCACGGGCCTTCTCCTCGGCCGGCGACTCGTCACTCTTGTCTCTGTTGTTCATGACCATTTCCCTTCGCAGACGGTTCCTGGCGCTGCAGTAGCTGACGCGGACCGTGGCTCGTTCTTGCGGGCCGTGATCGGCTGCCGCATCAACGACTACACGGTCATTCTCACACGGCACTCCGGCCGGCAACAGCCCCCTTGGAACTGGGTGAACACCTGAAACGACGGAGCTGTTCAACCTGCGCACACGGATGCAGGCACGGGCGCCCACCCGATCACCGGCGCGTTCAAGTCAGACTCTGCAGCCGGGTGCGAGCACCCGACGTGCGTGCCTACACTGAAGACATGGATGAAGAAACGACCGTCACCGTCAACGACATCCCCGAAGGGGCAGCCATCATCGACGTCCGCGAGGACGACGAATGGGAGGCCGGGCACATCGAGGGCGCGATCCACGTGGCGCTGGGCGAACTGCCGAGCCGCCTCGACGACCTTCCTCTCGATGACGACATGTACGTCGTCTGCCGCACCGGCGGGCGCTCGAACCGGGCGGTCGCCTGGCTCAACCAGAATGGCTTCGATGCCTTCAATGTCGACGGCGGCATGGGTTCGTGGAACCTCGACAACGGCAAGCCGATCGTCTCCGAGACCGGCGAAGAGCCCTGGGTGAAGTGATTCTCTCCCCTGCCGTTTTCAGCCGCTAGATTCAGGCCGTTGATAAAGTTATCAAGCTGACCCGCCTGGTCTAGTCAGCCTCGGCGGGTTCGGGGATCTCATCAGGCCGGTACTTCGGCAGCCTTGAGGCCGGCACTGCCGCGATCAGGCTGATGCCGGCAAGGATGAGGAAGCCGAGCTTGAGCGTGCGCAGTCGCTGCTGGGAGTTGAGCTCGACGGCATGCTCGACCTGCTCCGGTGTCGCCGTCGTCCCCGCGAGGACGTCGCGCAGTTCGTCGTTGCTCACGAAGTTCGCATTGTCGAGGTCGACCTGTTCGACGAGTTCTGGCGGCAGGTCGGGATGGTCATCAGCGGCCGATGCCAGACCGGCCGAAAGCACCGTGACCAGCAGCGCTCCCATCACCGCGGTGCCGACGGCCGACGCAAGATTCTGCGCGGTGCCGCGGATCGAACCGACATCACCGGCCAGATGCTTCGGCGCGGCCGTGACCAACACATTGAACACCAGAGTGACCAGCGCACCCTGACCGATGCCGAAGACGATGAGGCCGAGAATCGTCGGCAGAGTCTCCCAATTGTTCGTCACAACGAAGGCCAGCCAGACGAGTGCCGCCGTCGTCAGCCCGAAGGAGAACAGGGCGATGGTGCGAGGAGAGTAGCGCTTGTAGAAGCGGACGATGAGGGTGGCGGTGACGAAGACCGTGAGGTTGAACGGCAGCATCGCCAACGAGGTGTCGAAAGGGGTGCGCCCCTGCACGACCTGGATGTAGGTGGGCACGGTGAAGTTCACCGCCGCTTCCATGGCCACGATGACGAACATCGCATAGACCGCTGCCCTCTCACTGGGACGACCGAGCACGCTGATGTCGACGAACGGAACCTTTCCTGCGGCCTTCCGACGCTTCGTCCAGACGAAGAACAGCTGCCCGAGGACCACGCCGACGACGATGAACACCGGCGCCGGTGACAGCCCCGCGATCGAGAACGGTGCCCCATCCTCGGCGCGGATGATCCCCCACCCGTTGAGGTTGTTGAACCCCAATGTCAGCAGAACGACTGCAGCACCGATGAGCGCCGAGGCGACGAGGTCGATCCGGATCGCAGCGTCCCCCTTGTCCGACTTCAGCGTGAACGTCAGCGCGAAGACGATGACGGCCAGTCCCAGAGTGATGAAGAAGATCGGCCGCCACCCGACGAACGTGCCCAGGGTGCCGCCGATGAGGAAGGCGCTCATCCCGGAGAAGGCACGCGCCGAACCGAGGGAACCGACCGCCGCCGCCTGCTGCGCACCCCGGTAGTTCTCCGCGATGAGCGCAACCAGGGCGGGCACGATGATCGCAGCGGCAGCACCGGCGAGCAGCTGCCCGGTGATGACCCAGGTGACCGTCCGGGAGAAGATCATCAGCAGCGAGGATGCCGCGAAGACGACGAGGACGACGCGGAAGATGAGCACCCACCCGATCCGCTGTCCCAACTTCGCGCCAGTCATCACGAGCGCGGCCACAGCAAGGCCGTAGACAACGATCGTCGACGAGGCGACCGTGGGCGGCACACCGAAGTCCTCGACCATTCCACCGAGCGAGATCGGCAGGGCGGCGACGTTGAACGACATGAGCACCTGGGCGAGGAAGAGCCCGATCATCGGTGCCCAGGACCGGCGCTCCTCGGCGACGTCGTGCGGTGTGGTTTCGGCGCTCATCATTGTCCTTTCCGTGGGCGTTCGACGGCCGCGTTCGATGCGAAGAGATTCATGCCCAGGACTCTGGAGATGTGGAAGCACGCGCGTTGACCGCGCACGCTGTTGCCCGCGGAGTCCAACCTCGGCGAAAAAGTGCCCAGCGCTCCCTTGCCTGGGGCGATGGCGACGATGCCGCCTGCGACCCCGGACTTGGCAGGCAGTCCGATCTCGAAGAGCCATTCGCCGCTGTTTTCGTACATTCCGCACGAGGCGAGCAGCGCGAGCGTGTCGCGGGCCACTTCGGCGGATACGACCTGCCGACCGGTCAGTGGATTGATTCCTCCGTCGGCCAGCGTCGCTCCCATCACCGCGAGATCGTGCGCGGTGACCAGCAGCGAGCACTGCTGGGTGTAGATGTCGACGGTGTCGAGCGGATCCGTGATGATCCGCCCGTAGCTCTCGAGCAGGCGAGCCAGGGCCTTGTTGCGCTGATTCGTCTTCATCTCCGATTCGTACACCCGACCGTCGAGGCGAAGCTGCCGCCCGGCGAAGCGGGAGAGCCCGGAGCGGATGTTCTCCCATTTCTCCGCCGAGGTGGCCCTGGGCATGAGTGCGGTCGTGGCGATGGCGCCGGCGTTGACCATCGAGTTCAACGGTTTGCCGTCGTTGAGTTCGATCGCCATCACGGAGTTGAAGGCGAGCCCGGTGTTGTTGACGCCGACGCGCTCGTGGACGAGTTCGGAGCTGCGGGCCTGACAGACGAGTGCGAAGACGAAGGCCTTGGAGATGGATTGGATGGAGAACTCGATATCGACGCCTCCGGCTTCATGCACGGTCCCGGCCGATTCGATGAGGCTGAGTCCGAACCATCGGGGATCCGCCTCGGCGAGGATCGGGATGTAGTCGGCGACCTCACCGTCGTCGAGTCCGCCGTACCGTGCGTGGATATCTGCCAGGGTCGAATCGATGAAGCGGTCGGAGGGCAGGCCGCCGGTGGAGGCTCGCTGTCTGACCGAATTCTCGTCGGGCCCGACCATAACTGATCCTCGTCCCATTCATGCGGGTTCGCGTCGGGCAAGCTGCTCAGCGCCTGTCCGCAGAGTGATTTCACTCTATCTCCGGCACCTCACCTTGCACAGGGCTCCGACCGTCGGTTTAAACCCCTTGCCCACATACCACGATGGGTCTACCGTCGGCACCACGGATCATTTCCATACCTCTTGTGATCCCCATTCCTCCGTCGAACGGCGAGAGCGTGTTCAACTCCGAAAGGAGCGAAGTCATGAGTGACGAGAAGAAGAACCTGCCGGAGAACTCAGCAGAAGAACAGACCGAAGACGAGCAGAACATCGAGAGCACTGCCGTCGGAGTCGGCGCTGAAACAGACGCCGAAGGCAGTTCCCAGACTCCTGAAGAGAGGCTTGAGCGGATCGCATCTGAGCACGATGTTCCGATCGATCGGGATCCTGAGGAAGCCCAAGCCAAAGCTGAAGGGTCCTCCTCCCCCGAGAAAGACCGAGATATCAGCGGTGGAGACACGAAGGAAGAGGAGGACGACTCCGTGGAGCCGCCTGACTGAGACGGCGGCCCGGAGTTCGAGGCCGCTGGTTCTCGCTCCGAGGAGCCTGCGAAGTCCACGATGCAAGAACTCCGTGGACACAACTGTGCGCAACCGCTGTCATTTGGTTAGGTAGAAGAATGACAACACGCGCCGGCCAGTTGGCCCAGGACAAGGATCTCGTTGACGTCCCTGCCCTTCTCGATTCCTATCACGACTTGGTTCCCGACCCCTCGGTGCCTTCGCAAGCAGTGAGCTTCGGGACCTCCGGCCACCGCGGTTCGAGCTTCAACCGCTCCTTCAACGAGGCGCACATCGCGGCCATCACCGCAGCGATCGTCGACTTCCGCCGAGACAAAGGCATTCGCGGGCCGATCTTCCTCGGCCGTGACACTCACGCACTGAGCGAGCCCGCATTCCTCACCGTCCTCGAGGTGCTCGCCGCAGCTGAGGTTCCGGCGCTCATCGACGAGCGCGACGGTTTCACCCCGACCCCCGCCGTCTCCCACGCGATCCTCGGCTTCAATGCCGGGAAGTCGCGCGAGGATGCGCAGGCCGACGGCATCATCGTCACTCCCAGCCACAACCCGCCTGCCGATGGCGGCATCAAATACAACCCTCCCCACGGCGGGCCCGCCGGAACCGAGACGACGACCTGGATCGCCGAACGCGCGAACCAGTATCTGGCCGAGGGGTGGGAGAAGATCCCGCGCACCCCATTCCAGCGGGCATTCCATCTGGAGAACACCGAGAACTTCGACTACGTCTCGAACTATGTCGACGACCTCGAGTCTGTCATCGACCTCGATGTCATTCGCAGCTCCGGGCTGAAGATCGGCGCCGATCCGCTCGGCGGAGCCAGCGTCGACTACTGGGCGGCGATTGCAGAGGACTACGACCTCAACCTCGACGTCGTCCACCCGGACGTCGACCCCACCTGGTCGTTCATGACCCTGGATTGGGACGAGAACATCCGCATGGACTGCTCCTCCCCCTATGCGATGGCCGGCCTCATCGCCTCGCGCAACGACTTCGACATCGCCACCGGCAACGACGCCGATGCCGACCGTCACGGCATCGTCACCCCCGATGCCGGCCTGATGAATCCCAACCACTATCTGGCAGCGGCCATCGATTACCTGCTCGACTCCCGCACCGACTGGCCGAAGGACGCGGGGATCGGCAAGACTCTGGTCACCTCGTCGATCGTCGACCGCCTCGTCGCCGCGCATAATCGCACCCTCTTCGAGGTGCCCGTCGGCTTCAAATGGTTCGTTCCCGGCCTGCTCGATTCGACGTTGGCCTTCGGAGGCGAGGAATCGGCCGGCGCATCGTTCCTGCGGAGGGACGGCAAGGTGTGGTCGACGGACAAGGACGGCATCATCCTCGCCCTGCTCGCGGCAGAAATGACTGCGAAGACCGGGCAGACTCCCTCGCAGCGCTACGCAGGGCTGGCTGCGAATCACGGCACCAGCTCCTACGCGCGTCAGGATGCTCCGGCGACGCGCGCACAGAAGGAACGGCTGGGCTCCCTGGATGCCTCCCAGGTGAGTGCAAAGACCGTCGGCGGTGAACCCGTCAAGGAGGTGCTCACCTCGGCGTCGGGCAACAATGCGCCCATCGGCGGGCTCAAGGTCACCACGGACAACGCATGGTTCGCCGTGCGGCCGTCGGGTACGGAAGACGTCTACAAGATCTACGCGGAATCCCTGCGCGACGAGGACCACCTGCGCCAGGTCCAGCATGACGCCCGCACTCTCGTCGACGGTGTGCTGGAGTAGGCGCAAGGCTAGTCCGCGTTCAGGTGCGGGCCGGTTCAGTCGTTGATCGCAGGTTCACGACTCTGCGCGGACTTCTGTTCATTTTGTAAGCACTCAACTGATCACGGTCGGATATCGCTGTCCAGTCGGAATTGTCGCAGAACGAATCCTCCGACGCCTCCCGCACAGAACCGGGAGGAAGTGCAGTCAGTCTACTGTTCCGCCAGGTCGCGCGGGCAGGATCTGTTGTCGTTTACCTGGCATTCACGGCCCTTTGACATCGCCTGTCGCAGGACTGCAATATTTCTGTCTTCGCGCTGTTATCCGCTTTGATTGTGCTTTCAGCCACCGTTGTCTCCCCCTCAGAATCGGTGACAAGACTGATCTGCGACAACGACCTGTCGCCTCGTCACGGCGGCGCAGAAGCAGAAGGGGAAACACCATGAAGTCAACTATTCGCAACCGCGCAGCAGCCATCGGAATCGCCACCGTCGCCGGACTCGCCGGCCTCGGACTCGCAACAGGACCAGCCATGGCCGCCGACTCTGGCGCAGCCAACTCATCGGCTCAGTCGGCCGCCACAGACGTCGACACGCAGTCCATCTACTATCCGATCGAAGCCGGCAAGTATGCAGATGAACTCGTAATTGCCTGGGGCCAGGACAACACCGGACGCGTCGAAGCGTTTGCGAGCGACGACGTCGCGAAGAAACTGGCAGACCACGGCAATGAAGACGGGACTCATTGGAGGAACTCCGGAGCAGAAGGCGCCGCAGGCACAACGTACATCACCTACCGGAATACAGAGACCGGCGAGAAGATGACACTCGGCGTCTCCAACCAGGCCATCGGCGACCAGGACGAGTGGGGTGCAGGACCCCACGCTGTGTACAGGGTCGACTTCGACGGCTGAAGCTGAAGCTCCAGCCCGGCAGAGCACCTGCCGATACGAGCCACCGATGAGAGTAGCTATCACTCCAGATGCACTGAGCCCCGCTCCAGGAATTTCCTGGAGCGGGGCTCGATGTGTGTGACTCAGCGACGCTGGGCCTCGGCGTCTGCGGCTAAGGTGAGCCGCCTCGGCGAGGTTCTACAGGTGGGCCTCCGGGGCGTTCTGCACGTAGTCGGCCACGGTGTCGTTCTTGAACGCGTCGCGGACCTTCTTCAGCTCATCCTCGTCGACGTTGACGATCGACTGACCGTCCGGGGAGGTGCCGACGCCGGCGACGGGCGCGGTGAAGAACTCGATGTCACCGGGGCGGACGTCGCGCATGTTGAACGCGGTCGCGGAGATGTACTTCGCGTCCATGCCCGAGTCGACGTACATGTACGGCGCGAAGTTCTTGACCATGTCCTGGATCTTCTTCGGGTTCGACAGCGTATCGGCCGAGATCATCTCATTCGTCAGACCGCGGATGAACGCCTGCTGATTGCGCGCACGCTGGAAGTCGCCGTCCTTGAACTGCTTGCGCTCGCGCACGAAGGTCAGCGCTTCGTCACCGTTCAGCACGTTCTCGCCCTGGGTGAAGGTGTGGCCGTTCTTCTCGAACGCCTGCTCGGAATTCACAGTCACCCCGCCGAGGCTGTCGGTCAGTGCCTTGAATCCTTCGAAGTCGATGATCGCCACGTGATCGAGTTCGGTGCCGATGAAGTCCGAAACCGTCGATACGGCCAGCGGCAGACCGCCGTATGACAGTGCCGCGTTGATCTTCGACTTGCCGTGGCCCTCGATATCGACGTAGGTGTCGCGCGGGATCGACATGATCTGGACGTTGCCGCCGTCTTCGGGCAGGTGCATGACCATGATCGTGTCCGAACGCAGGCCGCGCGAATCGTTGACGTCGACATCTTTCATCGACTCGTCCGAGCCCAGCAGCAGGATGTTCGTGCCGTCGCCGTCCTTGCCGCCGCCGGACTTGCCGAAGACCTGCTCATCGCTGAGCTGGTTCGCGTTCTTGTCGAACGACCGGCCGACGCTCCAGACGTAGAGCCCGATGCCGAGCACGCCGAGGATGACGATGATCAGCAGTGCGACGAGCACCTTGCGCCAGACGCGCTTCTTCTTGCGCGGGCGCTGCTGTTCCTCGTTCTGGTGGTCGAAGAGATCGTCGAAGGTGGTGTTGTCCGTCATCGGCACTCCGGGGTTTGAGCGGTCGGCGCCGGGCGCCGGGGTCATTGGGCAATCCCGCTCATTGTATAGCGACCGAGGTGACCCATTTCTCAGCCACGCGACTCACCCCGTACCGCACTGCGGAGGCGAACGGGAGGGCAGGGCCGCCTCGGCGAGGTGTTCTGCCTTGTCAGACGCAGTGACCCCCGGTTTCGACCGGGCGGACCGGGACTGATACCGGTTCGTTACCCGTGCATGACTTCCGGCGCCGAGGTGAGGGGACTCACCAGTAATAACGCACAATTCGTCTGGCTGTCGCTGAGGGCGCTCGGTAGACTTTCCTGGTGTTCAATAACTATCGGGAAATTCTGTCGCTTCCCGGTGCTCTCAAGTTCTCCTTGGCCGGTCTCGTCGCCCGAATGCCCATCGCAGTGCTGGGGCTGGGAATCGTCCTCTTCATCCAGGGCGTGACCGGGTCGTACGGCATGGCGGGCATCGTCTCCGCCGTCTACATGATCGTCCAGGCGCTTGCGGGCCCCGGGATCGCTCGCCTCGTCGACCGCCTCGGCCAGGCGAAGGTCATGGTGCCCATCGTCATCACCCACCTCATCGCGTTGGCGTTGCTCATCGTCTCCGTGTACGAGGAATGGTGGACGGGATTCGTCTTCGTCTTCGCCGGCATCGGCGGCGCCACGGTCGGTTCCGTCGGTTCGCTCGTGCGCTCACGCTGGTCGCATATCGTCGACACCCCGAAGAAGCTGCAGACCGCGTTCTCGTGGGAATCGGTCGCCGATGAGCTGATGTTCGTCTCCGGGCCGGTTCTGGCCACGGTGCTCGCCACCGCCGTGTGGCCGCCGGCCGGAATCATCCTCTCGATGATCACCGTCGGCGTCGGCTCGCTGCTGCTCTACATCCAGAAGTCGACCGAACCCCCACCGGTGGAGCGGACCACCGAGGCGAAGGGCCACGTGTTCTCGAATCCGGGCATCTTCGCGATCATCATCGTCAACATTTTCCTCGGCGTAAACTTCGGTGCCATCGACGTCATCGCCGTCGCCTTCGCCGACGAACTCGGCGTGAAGTCCTCTGCCGGTGTGCTGCTGTCGTGCCTGGCGCTGGGATCGCTCATCTCCGGCGCGCTGTACGGGGCCCGCAACTGGCAGGCCGCCGTCCATCACCGCTTCGGCGTGGCCGTGTCCGCTCTGGCCGTGGGCGCATGCCTGATGCTGCTGGCCAACTCGATGATCACCTACGGCATCATCCTCATCGTCGTCGGATCCGCGATCGCACCGAGCCTCATCGGCGCGAACTCCGTCATCGAGCAGCTCGCTCCCCCGCGCAGGCTCACCGAGGCATTCGCCTGGTTGGGCACCTCGCTGGGCTTCGGCGTCGCCTTCGGATCGGCCGTCGCCGGCAACATCATCGACGCCTTCGATGCAAAGACCGCGATGCTGCTGCCCGCCGGCTGCGCAGTGCTGGGAGCGATCATCGCACTGTCGCTGCTGAAGCTTTTGAACCCTTCGCGGTCGAGTCACGAAGCGCGGCTGGAGAAGGACCGGCGGCGCGAGCGAGTTGTGGAATCGTAAAGCGCGCTGGGGCGAGCGCTTGCGCGATCGCTGTCTCGCGCGCCGGTGTCACGTGCAATGGGCGGCAGTGCCGCCTGCCGGCGACCGCCTCGGCGAGCATCCGTCGTCGTCAGTGCCACGCCCTCGCGTGAGTCTCTTTTCGCACCGGCCGGTGCGCATCCATCACCCATAGCGAGAGAACACCCCGTTGCGGCGGGGTGTTTTCGCGTTTGCGGGAGGTGATGTACGGAGGCGGCGACGGCCCGCTGGCTCAGCCCGGCCGTGGTGGCCCGATCGCGAGTCCACGGGAACACGGAACGGCGGGGCCGCCTCGGCGATGTCAAAGATCATTGACATCTAGATGTCAAACATGCTTTACTTATTGATGTAAAGAGAAGTTGACATCAAGGAACGGTATGGAAGTTCAGACCTCGGACCTCAAGCAGGTTCGCAAGGCTGCGGGACTGACGCAGGCACAGTTGGCCCAGCTCACCGGGGTGTCGCGGCAGACGATCATCGCGACCGAACGCGGCGCCTACGCCCCCAGCGTCTATCTGGCGCTGCGCATCGCCCGAGCCTTGGACACGACAGTCGAAGAGATCTTCTCACTTCAGGAGGAATCGTCATGAACAACATCAGCGGCAACAAGAACCGCCCCAACGCCTTTGCCGACAGAATCGCCGGCTTCGACGACCCCTCGATGGGAGACGAACGCGAACGCGACGTCATTCTGCGGGCATATACCTTGGGGGCCGTCGTCTCCACCTACGTGTTCTTCGCGCTTGCACTCATCTTTGCCGTCTTCGGCGCGGGAATGTGGAGTGTGCTCATCGTCTTCGGCTCCATGGTGACCAGCATCGTCATCTCTGCATACTGCCAGCGTGAGAATGTGGACTTCTCCATGTCGATGGCTCGCGTCTCGCCGAGGCGGCTGATCGTCGGCAATATCGTCGGCGCCCTGTTCGCCATCGTTTGGGTCGGTGCAATCGTCTTTCATATAAGCAACGGCTACCCGCTCATCGATGTCGGAATGGGCAATCAAACGATGCCAGGTGCTCCCTCCAGCACCTATTCCATCGCGATCGGCGCTGCGTTCGGCTTCATCGTCGCGCTGACCATCATGACGATCTCCCGGGTACGAAAAATCAAGCAGGCCCGCGCCGAGGCGGCCGCCGCCGCTGAGATCGAAGACGAGGACTGATTCCGCTCGACTGTTGAGGTTTGGTGCTAGAGGCTCGGCGCTCAAGCATCAATCACCCTCGGCGCAAAAACACCCCGCTGCAGCGGGGTGTTTTTGCTGTCTGCGGTGCGACATACCACCTAGTTGCCACTGATACGCTTGAGACTCCGTGAAAGAGACCGAGGAGGTGGTACCAGTGAACGCAGTTTCGAAGGTGCTCCCCTATGGAGTCACGGTCGGACGGTAGGTCGTCCGGGAGCGCCGATCATTCATCGCACTCCCGAAAGGCACGACCATGCATTTCACCTCCGAACAGCACTTCGACGGGGATTTCGTCGAACGTCAATTCCGCCTCGGCGATACTCCGGGCATTCTTTGGACTCCGTCCTCCGCATCTGAAACCGAGCCGGTTCCGATCATTCTCATGGGTCAGCCCGGCGGCATCGGCATGGAGCGGATGTACCCGCGACTGATGGCACGCGCCCGCAGCGCCGCGGCACTCGGGTTCGCATCCGCTTGCCTCGAGATGCCCGGTTCGGGTGAGCGTCCACGCCTCCCCGGCATGGATCAGGCACGCAATCGGCTGCGTTCTGCGATCCTCGCCGACGAATCACCCTCCGCTGATGTCATCGACGAGCTCATCTTGCCGCTCGTCGAGCAGGCAGTTCCCGAATGGCAGTCGCTACTCGACGAACTCCTGCGCCTTCCCGGTCTTGCCGACCGTGTCGGCTTCTCCGGCGGAGTGATTGCGATCGCTGTCCGGCTGGCTGCGATCGATTCCAGGATCGCGGCAGCCGGGCTCTTCGCCGGCAGCTTCATTCCCCAGTCGACCATGGAAGAAGCCCGGCGCGTGACCATTCCGCTGCACGTCCTCCTGCAGTGGGATGACGAAGGCAACGACCGTGCGGCCGCCCTCGAACTCTTCGATGCTTTCGCTTCAACCGAGAAGACGCTCTACGCCAATATGGGCGGACACACAGGAGTCCCGGAATTCGCCGGCGAGGATGCCGCCCGGTTCTTCGCCCGCCACCTGAAATGAGCTGACCGCTGCGGCGGGGGCCCTGGGGACGAGGAGATACTCCATCGGCCCCGCCGCGTCAGGCCCAGTCCTTCTTCGCCGACGTCTCGCCGACTCCAGCGTTGAAGACGTTGTGCGGGTCGAGGTTCTTGAAGTGCGCTTCCATCTCCGGCGGCACAGGGTAGAGCCGGCCGTAGTTGTGCTCGGCGGGCACGGCCGCACCGCGGGCCTCGAGCAGCTCCGTCATCTGCTGCTTCAGCGCCACTGTGTCGACGCCTTTCTTCGCCACGTGGTCCTGGTGGAAGACGTGGCAGAAGAAGTGTCCGTAGTAGGAGCTGATGTGCAGCTGGTCGGCGATCTCGTCGGGCAGCACCTCGAGCCAGTCCTCATCATCGCGGCGCAGGGCCACGTCGAAGGTGATCATGTCCGAGGAGTCCTCACGGTTGAGGTTGAAGTACCGGGTCGCCGCACTCGCGGCACCGAAACGATGCAGCATCGCGGACTGAGCCTCATCGGCACTGCACACGAAATAGTCACCCTGGTGGGCCGCCTCGGCGAAGAAGTCATCGAGGAACGCACCCATCCGATTCTTCTCCTCGGCGCTGACGACGAGGAGAAGATGATGCTCGAAGCGGTCGCGATACTCGAGCATCCGCTTGGGCAGCTGCTGCGGGAGCAGGCCGAACGCGTTCTGCGCGATCGTGTCGGCGACGGTCTCGCCGAAGAACGGCAGCTTCGCGAACACGCCGTTGGCCCAGTTCTTCAGCGCGAACAGCTTGATCTGCTCGCGGCTGCCGGCGTGCTTGACCGAGACGAACGTGTCTTTGCCGTACTTCTCGGCGAGGTCGAACGAGGGTCGGCCCATGTATTCGCCCGAGATCGGCAGCGGCATCTCCGAGGTCAGTATCGCCCGTCGCAGATCTTCGAGTTCGGCCGGGGAATTCGTGCCGACGTAGAACGTGGTCGCTCCCTCTTCCTTCGGGAAGGTACGGGTGCGCACGGCGAAGACCATGAGTTTTCCGGCCGAACCGGAGGCCTCGTACAGGTAGTCGGAGTTCGAATTGAATCGAGCCGGTGAGTCGACGATCCTGCGGACCTGCTCGCCGTATTCGGTCTCCGTCGTGTCCTCCGGGGCGGGCGTGACCCCGGCGGGGTCCCAATCTCCGCGCTGGAGTTTGTCGAGGATGTGGGCGGGGTCGTCGCCGAGCTCCACGCCGAGGTGGTTGACCAGTTCGAGTCGCCCCGCCTCGTTGACGCGGGCGAAGATCGCGTGTTTCGTGAACGCCGGACCTTTGCGGATCTGGGAGCCGCCGGAGTTGTTGGCGATGCCGCCGATGACGGAGGCGCCGATCGAGGACGAGCCGATGACCGAGTGGGGTTCGCGGTGGAACGGGGCGAGCGCCTCGTCGAGTTCGTACAGTGTGGATCCGGCCAGGCAGATCGCTTCGCGGGCGTCGTTGATGAGGTAGATCTCGTTGATTCGCAGGGTCGAGATGATGACGATCGGACGGTCGTAGTCCTGCGCGCCGGGGCCGGAGCCGCCGGTCAGGCCGGTGTTGGCCGACTGCGGTATGACGATGAGGTCGTTGTCGACGCAGACCTGCAGGGCCCGCCACATGTCGACGAGGCTGCCGGGTCGCAGCACGGCCAGCACATTGCCGCCGCCGAAGCGGTTGCCCTTGGCGTACGGTGCGGTCGCCCGCGCGGAGGTGAGGACGTGGCGCGGCCCCATGATGTCGATGAACGCGTTGACGGCTGGGGACTCCTGCTGACGCTGACGTCCGAACATGTTTCTCGACCTCTCTCACGGGGTTGCGTTCTTCTTGTCATCCTAGATCCTAGTTTGCAGCTGCGACCGGGTCAGATCCTTTAGATACGTCCGAGACGTGACAACCTCAAAGGAATGCCGACCAGGCATAGACAAGACCAAGACCGACGACGCTCCCAACGCTCGTCGTCACGCTGACAGACTTCACCGCACCCTTCGTTGTCTGACCAAGCATCGTCTTGACCATCCAGAAGAAGTTGCTGTGCACGGTCATGAGGAACAGGGAACCTGAGGCTGCCGCCATGGCGATAAGGACCGGATCGACTCCCGTCGATGCGGCGACAGGGGCAAGAAACCCGGCGGCTGTAATCGAGGCGACCGACACAGATCCGATTGCCGTGTGTAGGACGACTGCGAGCAACCAGGCCAAGAGAATAGGCGACGCAGCGTCGGCTTCGAACATGCTTCCAAGGATGTCTCCAAGACCTATCGACTTCACCATTTCTGCCAATGAGCCGCCCAAACCGGTAAGTGCAAGGATCTCACCGCTCGCGGCGAACCCCGATTTAAGCGTCGCAGACACGCATTCTTGATTCCTATGCACGAGCAGCAGGATGTAAGCCATAAACGTTGCGCAGAACATGGCGATCGTCGGAGCCCCGAAGAAGTCCATGATCGGTATGTCGATCGACAAGTTGGTCAGGATTGACTCCGAAGCGATGAGGACCAGAGCAAGGAACACCGGACTGATCGTCAACCACAGGGGGAGTCGGCGGGGCGCATCATCTTCGGGCTCGGAGTCGTCGACCGGTCCGGTGTAGGTCTCCTCATCAGTTGCAGCGTCCCAGAAGCCGAAGCGAAGGAAGAGAGTCTTCATGATGGCGATTGTGATGATAATGCCGAGCACTGCGGTGATGATGCCGAAGGCCAGGAACCGAGGGATTGAGATCTCGAGCAGTGAACTCAGCGCCAAGGATCCAACACTGGGGATCATCATCGTCAGTCCGAAAAGAATGCCTGCGCACATGGCCGCCGATATGATCCCCGTTCCAGCCCGTCCGATACGACGGGCAACTGAACGTCCTACAGGAGCAGTGATTACGAAGATCACGTCGGAGAAGATCGACTGCAACACAGTTCCGCTTGTGATTCCCAGCGCATAGGGAGCGAACCGCTTGCCGGAAACCGCCATCAATGCGGCGACCAGGCCTTCAATCGCGCCAAGTTTCGCAAGCAGCTTACCGAGAAGGACGCCGAAAACGATGAGCAAGCCGATCTCGGCCATAATGTTGCCGAACCCAGTGGCGATGATCTCCGTCGTTGAGCCGAACCCTTGACCAGTTGCGAGGCCGAGATACCCGGCCCCGATGAGCAACGCAAAAAGCGGGTTGATCTTGAGCGCCAGAATCAAGACGATGACCCCGGCGACCGTGATGAGTGTGTGCAGTACTGTAAGCCACTCGGCCATAGTTGAAAACTCCTGATTCTTCATTGAATCCGGACCCTTCAAGTGGGTCCGAGTTTGACGGTGTTGTTTCGCTGTGCCCTGCTCAGGTTCGCGAGTCAAGCCATTGCGCGGAACGCGCGGTTCCCCCAGGGAGAGTGTCGAGGAATTCTCGAGCAAAGGTGTCGTGGCCGTGTCCACTGATTGCCTCGAGTGCCCGTGTCATGTCTCCAGACAGAACAGCAGCACGCAGCTCCCGGTGACGGGCAACATTCTCGCTCGGCGTCTCGACAATGTTGAGACGCCTGAGATTCAGTGACATACAGAGTTTCACCTGCATAGTTATCTGCCGGTAGCTCGCAACGATGCGAGAGTTGCCACATAGTTTGACCAGCTCAGTGTGAAAGGCATAACTGGCTTGGATACGACCGAACTCGTCGTCGCCGTCCTCAAACTCATGAGCCAGGCGACCCAATGCAACGTCCAAGTCCTGAGTGTCTATTTTGGTGATGTCGTCGGAATATCGATACAGATGGGTGACAGCCATCTGCTCGAGGCCCTCACGAAAGGCGAGGATCTCGAATACATCGTTCTGGCTGAGATCCGCGACGCGTACACCAGCACGCGCTCGGCGAATCACCAACCCAGAACCTTCGAGTATCCTCAGTCCCTCACGAACTGGAGCTCGGGAGACACCTAGTCGACTACAGAGATGCTCCTCGACGATGCGGTCGCCTGGTCCAAGTTCCCCGCGGAACACGAGTTCGCTGATTTTGTCCGCTGCCAGCTCGGCCAGGCTTGGACTATCGATGATCGAATCCGTCGCCCGTGATGGTGCCATCATCCGCTTGTCCCTCCATTCTTGAGCGAGTGCCTCAACGATGACGTGCAACTCGCCCACTGATAGCCTATTGTAGACAATCGACAGTGACTTGCAACACAGTGAGGTGGACACAATGACCCAGACGACATATGAATCGATGACCGTCTCGACGGACCCCCCAGGCCCTCTCTCAGGAATCACAGTTCTCGAGGTCGGTGTCTTTATCGCCGGACCGTTCGCAACGATGCAGCTTGCTGATATGGGCGCACGAGTGATCAAGATCGAAACCCCTGGCACAGGAGACTCGACTCGAGCGTCCGGGCCGCACATAGGCGGAGAATCCAGCCCATTCATGCGCCTGAACCGGAACAAGGAGTCCATCGTCCTTGACCTCAAATCAGACGCAGGACGAGCCTCTTTCAGGGCTCTCCTCAATACAGCAGACGTACTGGTGGAGAACCTGCGCCCCGGATCTCTCAAGAAGATGGGCTTCGGGTACGACGATCTCAAAGACGACCACCCGGGACTGGTCTACGCTTCGGCATCCGGCTGGGGACAGGACGGCCCACTTGCCCCACTGGCCGGACTCGACATCATGGCCCAGGCGCGGTCGGGGCTCATGAGCATCACTGGCTTTCCCAACCAGCCTCCGGTCAAGGTCGGAGTCCCGATCTGCGATCTCACCACCGCACTCTATATGGCCCTCGGTATCGTATCGGCACTCTACGAGCGCAGAACTTCCGGGCGGGGCCAACATCTCGATGTATCGCTCTTCGAATCCGCCGTCTCTCTCGCGGTTTGGGAAGCCGGTAGTTACTATGGCGCAGGCAAGGTGGGGCGGCCCAACGGGTCGGCACATCAGGCGCAAGCACCCTACCAAGCGGTGTCGGCCAAGGACGGTTATGTGACTATCGGGGCGAATACACAGGCCACCTGGCTACGTTTCTGCTCGGCCTTCGACCTCGCCTTTCTCGAAGAGAACGAATTGTTCTCCGAACCCACGACGCGCCTGGAAAACCGGGAAGCACTCATCGCGATCATCGAAGAAGAGTTCGCCGAGCGCGAGGTTGAGGAAATCCTCGAAGAGATGAACAGAGTTGGGGTTCCCGCAGCCCCGATCAATGACTTCGAACAGGTATTCAATGACGATCACCTCAAGGCCCGCGACTACTTCTGGGACTCACAGCACCCCACTCTCGGACCGGTCAGACAGCTGGGCAATCCGATGCGCTTCTCCCGCTCGCAACTCACTCGCGGTACAGCGGGCCCCTCTCTGGGAGCCGATACGGACAATGTTCTTGACGAACTAATGGAGCAGGCGGAAGGAGACCGGCGATGACAACAGCAGAAATTCTCACCGAGGTGCGTGATTCCGCTCTCCATGTCACCTTCAATCGGCCCGAAGCTCGGAACGCAATGACCTGGGAGATGTACCAAGGTCTCGCCGAGGCGGCGGCGAGAGTCGATGACAATGAGAGCCTCCGGGTACTCGTCCTCCGTGGAGCCGGTGGGCGGGCATTCGTCGCGGGGACGGACATCGCACAATTCCGAGGCTTCACCGGTGAGAACGGGGTCGCCTATGAGAAGCGAATCGACGAAGTCCTCAGCGCGCTCGCCTCGGTTGCCAAACCTGTCGTCGCTGTCATCGACGGACACTGCGTGGGAGGGGGGCTGGGGATTGCAGCCTGCGCAGACGTCCGGATCGCCTCCCCTGGCGCATCGTTTTCGGTTCCGATTGCGAAGACGCTCGGAAACACCCTTTCGGCAAGTACCTTGCGCAGACTCGTACGAGCCTTCGGCGAACCCCGTGTGGCTTCGATGTTGCTGACTGCCAGGCGAGTCGATGCGAAAGAGGCTCTCGCCAGCGGTTTCCTCACCTCCGTCGAAGAGGATCTCGATACTGCCGCTGGTCGGACCATCGCGAGCATTACCAGCGGAGCACCACTCACGCAGTGGTCCATCAAAGAGAATCTGCGCCGCCTAAATTCTTCAGAACCTGTTGACGATTCCGATGTCGTCGCTGCAGTTTACGGCAGTGAGGATTTCGCTGCGGCCGTAGAATCATTCCTGGCGAAAAAGCCGATGGAGTGGCGTGGGCGATGAGTATGGCGTCCAATTTCGTCTAGGCACGCAAGCTCCCAGAACCACCCGACGGCCCAGATACCTGGCGCCAGGTTGCTGGGCCGCCGTCGGGTAGCAATTAGGGGTGTTTGGTGGATATGGCGACTGCTGTGAGGCAGGTCAGGCAGATGACCGCCACCGCCGCTAAAGACACCGTGTACGACAGCGCGGGCAGCAGGGCGGCGAGCACCGTGGGCAGCAGGAAGCCGGAGTACGCCAGCGAATAGTAGACCCCGGTGATGCCGGCGAGCTCCTGCGGTGAGGCGATGGCCTGGACGATGATGAGCCCGGAGACCACACAGATTCCGTACGCGACGCCGAGCACGATCGCCACGATGAACGCGAGGATCGGGTCCGCCAGGGGTGCGGCCACCGCACCGAGCCCCATCCCCACGGTCATCAGCCCGAGTCCGACGACGAGCGCGCGCCCGCCGGTCAGCCGGTTGATCCACGGCACGATGTTCTGCACCAGCGCACCGGCTCCGAGCGTGACGACGGTGAGCACCGTGGCGTACAGCGTCGTCCACTCCCCCAGCTCGCCCTGCACGATTGCCGGCATCACGGCATAGGCGACCCCAGCGGCACCGAACACCCACGGCGCGGCCGGCACGATCAGGCGCAGGAACGTCCGATGCGCGACGAGCGGGACGCGCAGACCGTGCCACCAATGGCCTGCTGCCTGTTGGTCGCGCGGCATCGATTCCGGCGCGAAGATCACCAGGATCAGTGCGGCGAGGTTGAGGACTCCGTGCACGGCGTAGGGCACGACTTCGGGCACCGGCCCCCATTGGGCCAGGCATCCGGTGACCGCCGCACCCATGGCAAACCCCAAGGTCAGCGTCAGTGAGGGCCGCCGGGCACCGGCAGTGATTCCGGCCGTGTGATCGAACGGCGGGGCCGAGAGCTCCTTGATCCAGCTCGTGCCCACCGACATCGCCACTCCGACGCCGATTCCCGCGAGCACCCGGCCCAGGCAGAGCAGCCAGAACAGATCGAAACCGAGCCCGAGCCCGAGGCTGCCGGCGATCGCGGCGAGCGATCCGGCGATGAGGACCGGTTTGCGTCCGTGCCGATCCGACAGCGCCGAGGCGACCAACAATCCCGGAATGAGTCCGCCCACGTACATCCCCAGCAGCAGGTTCGCCTGCCAGATGGCGTATCCGCCGTCCTCCTCATACATGTGCACGAGCGGGGTGAAATGATTGCCGCCCCATGCGAGCAGGAACATCGCCGGGGCCACCATCAGCCACGCCCGTGCCCGCCGTGGCCGTTCCGGCCCACGATCGGGAGCCACCTCACCGAGGTGGGACCTGGCAGGGTTCGGAACCGGCGCTTCGATGTCCGTGGCGGGGGCCGCCTCGGTGTGGATATTCCTATTCCCGGTGGGCACTGCCTCGGCGGCGGTATCGGTCGTGGAGGTCGAGGGGTAAGCGGTCATGGTCCTCCTCAGCGGGACTGCGGGAAGTGGGAGCCTTCGATGTGGTCGCGGACGAGGCGGGCGAAGCCTTCTGCGTCGCCCGCCTCGGCGCGGTCGGTGAGCGTTTCGTGCTCGGTCAGGAGCGTGTCGAGGGTGTGCGGCGCGTCGATGGCGACCTGGAAGGTCAGGCGGGCCAGGCGCGGGCCCATGGTCGTGAGCATCTCGGTGACGATGGCGTTGTCGCCGCTGCGGATGAGGCGGGCGTGGAAGGCATAGTCGGCGCTGGCGAAGCCGAGCGGATCGCCCCCGTCAAGTGCCTTCCTCTGCTCGCCGAGCAGGGTGCGCAGATCGGCGGCCAGAGCGGTGAGGTCGCCGCCGTCGGCCAGTGTCTCCACGGCGTCGATCTCGAACATCGAGCGCACGGCGAGTAGGTCGCGGCGCTCCTTGCCCGTCACGGTGGTCACGAGCGCGCCCTTCTTGGGGACGAGGCGGACGAGGCGCCAACGCTCGAGCTGGAGCATCGCCTCCCGGGCGGGGGTGCGACTGGCGTTGTGCGCAGCGGCGAGGTCGGTCTCGATGAGGAGGTCGCCGGGTTCGTGTCGGCCTTCGATGATCTCCCGGGCGGTCGCCGCGGCCATCCGAACGGCGATCGGAGCAGAGTCGTCGATGCGCTGCCAGGGCAGTGTCAGCAAATCATTCACGAGCCCACAATAACAGATGCATACATTGATGCATGCATCTGATCTCGCTTATGTAAACAGCTGAAAACTGCTACATTCATTGACGGCCCTTTCCGGCCACCAGCACCGCATCGACGAAACGACACGCGAAGACCCACGTCACAGGGAACTTCTGACACGGCACGATCGAGCATTCAACCGCCGAACGTCAGGAGACTTCATGACCTCATCCGTCAATGCCCGCCCGCGATCTGCCGAAGGGTCCGTTGGCCAAGCCGCCTCGTCGAAGCCCCGCGGCACCGGGTGGATGATCGCCGTCGCTGCGGCCGCGGCTTTCCTCGCCACCTTCAACGAGACCTTCCTCAACGTCGCGTTCACACCGATCATGGCCGACCTCGGCGTCGATGTCGCCACCGTGCAGTGGCTGACCACGGCCTACCTCCTCGTCGCGGCGATCTTCGTGCCGATCGCCAACGTCCTCTACCACCGGATCCCGACCCGGGCGCTGTTCGTGTCCGTCACCGCGATCATGGTCTTAGGGTCCGTCGTCGGTGCCCTGGCCCCGAGCTTTGCGGTCCTCCTCATCGGCCGTCTCCTCCAGGCCATCGGCACCGGACTGCTCACCCCGATCGGCATGAATATCACTCTGGCCGCCTCCCCGCGGGAGAAGCTTGGGATGAACATGGGCATCATGGCCGCGATGACGACTCTCGGGCCGTCGCTGGCCATCGTCGCCTCGGGGATGCTGCTGACCATCGCCCCGTGGACGACTCTGATGTGGGTCTTCGGCGCACTCTGCCTCGTCGTCCTTCTGGCCGGCGGGGTCTTCCTGCGCACTGTCGCCGAGCTCGGGCGCCCGAGGTTCGACGCTCTGTCTTTCCTGCTGGTCGCGGTCGCCCTGGTTGGCATCCTCTACGGAGTCACCGCAGCCTTCGGCGGTTCGGCGCTCGTCGCCGGCAGTGCCGGAGT
Source organism: Brevibacterium sediminis (assembly GCF_013623905.1). Lineage (GTDB taxonomy): Bacteria > Actinomycetota > Actinomycetes > Actinomycetales > Brevibacteriaceae > Brevibacterium > Brevibacterium sediminis. The sequence goes on along the minus strand of NZ_JABKDD010000018.1, from coordinate 22,730 downwards.
TGCCGGTCTGCTTGCGCTTTGGGGTTTCATCGCCCGGCAGCGTCGCATTGAGCACCCGCTGCTCGATCTGCGTCCTTTCGCCAGCCGCCCCTTCGTCCTCGGCGTGGTCATGACGATGCTCGGACTCGTGTTCGTCTTCGCCATGAACGTCGTCATTCCCCTGTTCCTGCAATCGGCGAAAGACCTGGCTCCGATGGGCGCCTCTCTGGCGTTGGCCCCGGGCATTCTGCTCACCGTGGTTCTCGGCCCGGTGGCCGGGCGACTCTTCGACCGACACGGCGGACGCTGGTCGATCCCGCTCGGTTTCCTCGTCATGGCTGTCTTCGTCACTCTCGTCGGAGTCGCCGCCGGGTTTGATTCCGTACTCGTCTTCGCGCTGCTGTACATTCCGGCGGTGCTGGCCACGGCGTTCGTCATCGGCCCGGCCCAGACCTTTGCGCTGTCCAGCCTTGATCGTGAGACGAGCCCGCACGGCGTCACCGTGGTCTCGACGAGCTTCCAGATCGCCGGCTGCGTCGGCACCTCTCTGGCAGCCGGCATCTATGGCGCCCTCAGCGGTGCGGGGGCCGCGGCCGGTCGCGGTGAGGCGGACTTCCCTGCTGCTGGGCTTCCACGGTGCTGTCGGACTCGTCGTGGCCACCTCGGTGATCGGCATCATCTTGGCATTCCTCGCCAACCGTTCGGTGCGCACCGCCCGCGCCAGCGCCTGACCCCAATTACTACCTGACGGCGGCCCAGCAACCTCGCGCGAGGTTGCTGGGCCGCCGTCAGGTAGTAATTATCGGGAGGGCACTTGGCCGGTAGTCAGCAGGTGGGTGAGTACGTCGGTGACGGTGGCGACCGCGTGGCTGCCGTCGGCCCTCTCCACCAAGGCCAGCTGCACGCTGTCCTCCCGCATCGCCTCGAACGCCCGCACCACGGTCATCGATCCGTCCACGACGGTGACGGGTCGGGCCGCCTCGGTGATGGGAGCATCCTCGGCGAGTCCGAGGACATCCCTGACATGCACCACATGACTCAGCGGGCCGCCAGCCTCGGTGCGCACGAGGATGCGACGGTGACGGTCGTGGCGCGACGCCTCGCGCACCTCCCCTGCAGTCGCTGCCGGACCGACGGCCGTCGGCTCCGGGCGACCGGCCACGAGCTCGTCAAGTGTGAGCCGGGTGAGGTCGAGGGCTCCGAGCAGAGCCTCCGAGGACTCCTTCTCCAAGGTTCCCGCCTGCGCCGAATGCTGCAGCAGCTGCCTCAGGTCCTCGGGCGTGTGCGCCTGATCGACCTCGTCGACGGGTTCGACCTTGACCAGGCGGAGGCACGCGTTCGCAGCGTTGTTGAGCACATGCAGCAGCGGGCGAGTGAGGAACATGAACGCCCGCATCGGCAATGCGAGCATGATCGCCGAGCGTTCCGGATGCGCCACCGCCCACGACTTCGGCGCCATCTCGCCGACGACGAGGTGGAGAAAGGTGACGATGATGAGGGCGAGGACGAAGCCGACGATGTCGGCGATCCACAGCGGCAGGCCCAGCGCCTCGGCGACCGGGGTGATCCAGTGATGGACGGCCGGTTTCGTGATCGCCCCGAGCGCCAGGGTGCAGGCCGTGATGCCCAGCTGCGACCCCGCCAGCAGCACCGACAGTTCGGTCGAGCTGCGCAGGGCGGCTCGGGCCGATCGGCTGTCCGCGGCCGCGTCTTCGAGACGGTGCCGTTTGGCGGCGATGAGCGCGAATTCGACGGCGACGAAGAACGCGCTGAGGCCGATGATGGCGATCGTGATCGCGGCGATGACCCAGGGATTGCTCATCGTGCCACCTCGATTCCGATCCGCAGCCGCGCGGGCACATGCGTGGCCACCTCGATGACGTGGATGACGAGGCGCTCGGTCTCCGGGGTGTCGTCTCCGCCGAGGTCGGCGGGGTCGATCGGCAGTTCGATCGAGACCCGGTCGCCCACCTCGGGGAATCCGCGGAGGTGTTCGATGACGAGTCCCGACAAGGTCTGAGCCGAGGTGGTCGGCAGTTCTCGTTGGAGGACGCGGGCCACCTCGTCGAGGGGGATGATCCCGGGCGCCGTCCAGGTGCCGTCGCCGGTCTCGATGAGTTCTTCGACGATGTGGTCGTGTTCGTCGGCGATGTCGCCGACGAGTTCCTCGCCGAGGTCCTCCATCGTCACGATTCCGGCGAAGCCGCCGTATTCGTCGACGACGCAGGCCATCTGCTCCCGCCGTTCGAGGAGCGTGGCCACCGCGTCCGGCAACGGGAGGGATTCCGGAACGAAGACCGGGTCGCGCAGGAGGGAACGGACCCCGGTCGCGGTGACGGTGTCGGTGGTGCCCGGTGCCGCCGCGGCGACGTTTTCGGTGGTGCCCGACCCCGCCTCGGCGAGGACGTCGAGGAGGTCGATCGTACCGATCACCTGATCATCGGCGTCGAGCACGGGGTAGCGGGAGTGGCCGCGGCTCATCAGTTCGCGCACCTCGTCCAGGGGCGTGTCGATGTCGATGACGTCGACGCGGGAGCGCGGCACTGTGGCGTGGGCGACGCTCTGCTGCGGGAAGTCGAGGATGCGGTCGAGGATGAGCGAATCGTCGTCGACGATCTCGCCGCCCTCCCGGGATTCGGCGACGATGTGCTTGAGGTCGCGCCGGGTGGCGGAGTGGTCGACGTCGTGGACCGGTTCGATGCCGAGGACGCGCAGCAGGGCGTTCGAGGCTTTGTCGAAGATCGTGATGAGCCAGCCGAAGACGGCGAGATAGATCGAGGTCGAACGGGCGAGCCACGTGGCGAGCGCCTCGGGGCGGGCGATGGCCAGGTTCTTCGGGAACAGTTCGCCGAAGAGCATCTGGATGAGCGTCGAGACGAGCAGGGCGAGGACGGTGCCGATGAGCACGCCTGTGCCGGCAGGGATCGGGGTGCCTCCCAGTGCCTCACCGACGGCGGTGCCGATGAGCGGTTCGGCGACGTAGCCGACGAGCAGTCCTGTGACGGTGATGCCCAGCTGCGCGCCGGAGAGCATGAAGGAGGTGCGGCGGGTGATGGACAGGGCCCGGTCCGCGGCTCGATCACCGGAGGCCGAACGTGCGGCCAGACGAGATCGGTCGACGGCCATGTACGCGAATTCCTGCGCCACGAAGTAGCCGGTGGCCACGGTGATGAGGAGGACGACGAGGAGCCCGATGAGGAGCGAGAGCAGCCAGGTCAACGGCGACCACCTGTTCGCGTGCGCTGTGCCCGATCGATATGGGCGTGCGAAGCGTCTGTGCGCGCAATATGAAGTTGGTCAGAGGTGCTGAAAGTGATGTCCCAGCCGGGACTTCGATAGTCGTCCATGGTCCTTCCGAAAGTGATCAAGTGGGCGGCTGGAATCAATTATCCAGGCATCAGCTGGCAAGAGGCTGTGGACGGCGGCGGCAGGGCCCGGACCTGCCGCGCGCCCTCCATTTCAGCTCACGCAGTCGCGGCCTCATCTCGACGATGGATGGCCAGATCGGTCCGACCGGGGAGGATGGTGTCCTTCAGGGCACGCGTGCCCGCGTACTCGCCGTCACTGAGCCGTCGGTACGGCTTTGTCTGCTCCGAATCGAGCGCGCGAAGTCGACCGGTCAGCCGGTCCTTCTCCTCCTGAACCCGCTCCGGGCTGAGGACGTCGGCGTCGTGGATGACGTGCAGGTCGAACGTGTCGATTCCGACGTACCACAGTGCCCCGTGGGTGAGAGGAAACAGCAGGGATTCGACGTCTCCGCTGATGCCGCGATGCCCGATCGACCGCTCGTCTTCGCCGGCAGTCACGACTACCAGGGCACGACGCCCTGAGAGTCCGCCGTCGCCGTACCGACGCGGAACACCGAGGCGGGGGTCGAGATCGCCGAACGCGAAACCTGCTGTCAGAACTCGGTCCAACCATCCCTTGAGGATCGCCGGTGGCCCGTACCACCACAGCGGAAACTGGACGACCAGCAATTCCGCCGCGGCCAGCTTCTCTTGCTCAGCGGTGACATCGGGCGGCAGCGAACCGGCGCTGAAGGCCTCGGCGTTGAGCTCGACGGTGCTTCCTGATCGACTGTTTCCTGACCCGTCACTCCCCGACAGGCTGCTCCCGCCGAGGTCTCGGTGTGAGAGTCGCGGGTCGAAGTCCTGGGAATACAGGTCCGAGGTCGCGACTCGGTACTGTTCGCCGAGGGCACGCACGCCCTCGGTGAAGAGCTGACCGTTCAATGAATCTGGTCTCGGGTGCGCGTGGACCCACAGTGCGCTGCCCGGCACCGGTGGATGGTTGATCGTCATGTGTCCTTCTCCTTGTCGATGTCTGCGGTCTCTTGTTCAATACCTGCGGTCGGCGCCGCCACAGCCGTCACGACTCGCGTGAGAACCCGGCAGGCGTCGGCGGCTCGGATCTGTCGTTCGGTCACTGCTCGGCCAAGACCATCGCCAGCACCGACGATCGCCCACAGCGAAGCCTCGCCGAGGGTGCCCGCAAAGGGGGTCAGCGCCTCACGGCACCTGATGAGGTACTCCTCCACCGTCCGCCGTCGGATGGCGTCCAGCTCGGGCGAACCGGACAGTGCCGCGATCACGTCTGACAGCTCCCGCCCTTCGATGACGTAGCAGTCGATATAGGCAGCGGCAACGACCTCCGCGACGTCCGAGAGCGTCGGCGATACATCGTCCAGAGCCTCATCGAGAGTCTCCAGGCGACGCTTCTCGAAGGCCAGGTACAGCTCGACGAAGACCCTCGATCTGTCACCGAAGTGGTCATAGGCCACGGGCTTGGTGACTCCGGCCGCCTCAGCCAGACGCGCCAGAGTGAAGCTCTCAGTCCCCTGGGACCGGATCATCTCCCGTGCGACATCAAGCAGCTGCTCATGACGGTTTTCCCTGTTCAGCCGCTTCCGTTCTGGCGCGGCTCGCTCTGCTGCCATGCCCTCCACCTCTAATCTACTATTAGTAGGTTACTCCAAGTAGCTTAGGTTTGTCAGTTCGCTTCTTGGCGGCACCGAGAGTCCGAGGTCGTCACCGCGCTCATCACCGTTCGAACGGGTCGTCCGAGCGCATCCCCCAGCTGAAGCCGCGCTCGTAGAGCACCGCGGCATCATGGTCCAAGCGCGCCGAGGCGGTCTGGTCACCGGCGATCGCCATCCGACTCGACCCGCTCAGGGTATAGGTCACCGACTGCCTCAGAGCCGGTTCGTTCGCATACGCCACCGCTGTCTGTCCCGGCTGCCGCAAGGGTTTGAGCTCGAGGTCGAGCGTGTCGTAGTGGCGTGCATAGGTTCCCGTGAGCAGAGTGCCGTCCGCCTGTCGGACCTGGACCTTGGCACGCCCATCGGTGAGTCGATCACCCAGCGCGATCGTCTGCCACCTCTGGTCGTCGGCGCCTTCCTCTTGCGAGTCCGATGTCTCGATCGTCCAGACTCCCGCCGGTGCGGAAGAATCGGTCGAATGCGTCGGTTGCGTTGCGACAATCGCCGCGCTGAACAGAAGCAGGACGAGCCAACCGGCGATCGGTGCGACGATTCCTGCCATCTTGTTCGCTCTCTCCCCGCGGAAGAGACGAGGGCGACGCGGCGCCTGGAGACCACCGGAGCCGACGATCGCAGACACCGTCCTCAGCCCCCAAGGGGCGATGACGATGAGGGCCAGCACCAGCATGAAAATGGAGAGCTGTTTGCCCGGCATGTCGTAGCCGAGGTTGAGCACGAAGATGAACGACATCGATGCAAAGGTCACCAGTCCCCCGAACAGAGCGGTGCGCCGCCAGATCAGCGCCGCGGCCGCACCTACCTCGGCGACTCCGGCAAGCACCTGAAACAGCGGAGAGAATCCGACCATGCGCGACAGCAGTCCCATCGGGCTCATCTCGCCCAAGGTGATGAGAGATTCTCCGATGTCCGGTGCCCCGAACTGTCCGAGCCCGAGTTTGATCACGCCGTTGTAGATCAGCAGCGCGGCAAGCACGAACCTCACGGCGCCATGCAGCCACCACAGCAGCAGGCGTCTACGCGCTGGCGAGTCTGCCTTTCTGTCCTCACGGCGGGGTGCCGAGGCAATTCCCTTAAACATTGACCGTCTCCTCTTCCTCATTCTCCGGGCAGTCACGAGCAGCTGTGGTCTTGCGCTCGAATCCTGCCGGCAGCGATCATTGAGATGCTAAAGTCGGCCGTAACGGCATAGTCAAGGCCGTTCTTCGAAAAGAGTGGGCGATGAGTTGGAGCACGCAGGAACTCGCTGATCTGGCAGGGACGACGCTGAGAACAGTTCGGCATTACCACGACATCGGCTTGTTGCCTGTGCCGCCCCGAGGAGCGAACGGCTACAAGTCCTACGGGGTCGCGCATCTGACGCTGCTGCTGCGGATCAGACGCCTCGTCGATCTCGGCGCTCCACTTTCGGAGATCCGCGAGATGGACCTCGCCGGAGGCGGACTCGGCGACGCCGACGCCTATGTTGACAAGCTGCGCGAATTGGCCGACGAGACCTCATCCGCGATCAGACGCCTGCAGACCATCAACGCCCAGATCGCCCAAGAACTCTCGGCGCTCACGAACAAGGACAGCGACTCCTCCGAGCCGCTGTCATCAGCCGACGAAGACTTCCTGACAGTGGCGTCACGACTCGTCTCAGAAGAATCAATGGCAGCCTGGAATCAGGTGCGCACGAAGACAGCGGATCATGCAGCTCTCCAGGAGTTCGGCCAGCTGACAGAGGAGATGGATCTCGCGGACGTCCGCCATCTGCCCGAGCGACTCGCCGCTGCGGTTCGCCATCTGCAAGCCGATATCCCTGAGCTCAGCGCGCCCCGATTCGCCTCCAAGCGGGGCCGGAGCTTCGGCCGGCAGGCGTTTCATGTCGCGCTCGCTGAGCTCTACAACTCGACCCAGCTCGAAGTCCTCGCGCGCACAGGGTCAATCCTGCGCGAGCATCCTGCAGACCACGGGTAGGCAAGGTCGAAGCCTTGGGTCTCCTCGCCCGCCCCCCTCACACCACCTCGGGCACCTTCCGCACCGCGCCCCTGTCCGCGGACTGTTCGAACGCGGCGTAGGCGCGCAGCGCGGTCGAGACGCTGCGCTCGCGTTGCCGGGGACGATAGGTGCCGTGCGCCTCGAGACGGTCCCGCCGCCGCGTGAGCTCCTCGTCCGAGACCTCGAGACTGATCGACCTATTCGGGATGCCGATGGCGATGATGTCGCCGGCGCCGACGATCGCAGTCAGGCCGCCCACACCCAGATCGCCTCCGAAAGGTGCCAGCACCTCACGGCACCTGGCGAGGTATTCGTCCACCGTTCGGCGGAGGATGCTGTCGAGCTCTGACGAAGCGGACAGGGCGTGAATGACGTCGGAGAGTTCTCGCCCCTCAACCACGTGGCAGTCGATATATGCCGCAGCAGCGACGGCCGCGACGTCCGCGCGCACGGGCGCCACATCGTCGAGTGCCGCGTCGAGGGTCTCGTGCCGCCAGTGTTCGAAAGCCCGATACAACTCGAAGAAGACTCCAGACCTGTCCCCGAAGTGGTCATAGGCGACGGATTTGGTCACGCCCGCCACTTCGCCCGACCGGCTACGAATCAATCGTGACACCGTTGGTTTGCACCTAAAGTATGCAGAGCACGAGTCCACCCTTCCTGGCCTAGAGGCTGACACGTCGCGGTCACTAATTTGGGATCATGACAACACAGCACAGCGCACACACCGGCGCCCAACAACTCCACACGACACCCTCTCGCCGAAAACTCGTCAACCTGTTTCGGCAACGTCCCTTGACGAGTTTCTTCGTTCTCGCCAATCTGCTCAGTTGGGTGACCTGGACCCCGTACATCCTGTCGCTCAACGGTGTGGGAGCATGGGGCTTCCGGTTCCCGGAGATCTTGGGAACCAGCCAACTGCTGGGCGTGCTGCCCGGAGCCTACATCGGCCCGATCGGATCCGCTTTCCTGCTCACTGCCGTCATTGACGGACGTCAGGGGCTGAAGGCCTGGATGGGGCGCCTGCTTCGATGGAGGGCCGCTCCTATCTGGTACCTCATCGCCGTGCTGGCAGTTCCGGCAGGCATGGTGCTGACAGGCTTGGCATTCTCAGCCGGAAACATCATCGCACCGTCGGTCGCCGTCCTGGCTGCCTACCTGCCCATGCTCGCCTTCCAGTTCATCACCACCGGCCTCGCCGAAGAACCGGGTTGGCGCGATTTCGCCCTTCACCGACTTCAAAAGGTCCACTCCCCACTTAAGTCCGCCTTCATCCTCGGTCCCCTCTGGACCGTGTGGCACCTGCCCCTCTTCCTCACCGAATGGGGCGGCTACCCTGATGCCTCGTGGGTCCGCCTTGCGGCCTTCTCCGTCTTCTGCTGCTCCTTCAATATCGTCATGTCGTGGGTATTCAATCGCACCGGAGAGAGCCTCCCGCTGTCCATGCTCATGCACGTAAGCGCCAACAACTTCGCTTCTGTCATGTGGTCGGAGATCTTCCCCACTCTCGAAGGCGACGGCGATCTGATGTGGACCGCCATGGCGATGGGCTCCACTGTCGCCGCCATACTCATCGTCGTGACAACAAAAGGCCGACTGGGATACCATCCTGTAGAAAACGCCCCTGGTCAGGACCTCAGATGATGTTCGCTGAGCACGGCGGCGCCCGACAGCACGATCGCGATTGAGGCTGCCATGCCCAGAGACAGCATCTCCACAGTGCGAGCGAACCCGACCGTGCCGTTGGCGACTGGTTGCGCGGCTCTGGCGTTTCTGGCGATCACCGCCGGACTCTTCGCCCATGACCCGACAATGCTCGATGAACCGATGACAACGTCATCATGGCTCCTCACCGCAGCAACGCTCCTCCTCCAAGCCGGCGCGCTTGCGGGGAGGGACCGCTGGCCGTTTCGCTCCATGCTCATCGTCTCTGCACTCCCCCTGGCACTGGCAGCGCTCGCACCGAATTCTGCGTTCACTGTCACGATCATTCCGGTCACGGCCTCCGTATTCCTCGCCGGTCTGCACTTCACACTCACTCGAACGATCCGCTGGTCGATCGCCGTCGTCACGTGCGTCGCTCTGGGACAGCTGATCAACCGTCTTGGACTCGGTGACGACGAGGTCCTTCAGACGGTGGTCGCCGCTCTTGCTCAGGCACTGGTGGTCGTGATCGGCCCCCTCCTCCCCGCCTGTGTCCTCTCCTCCCATCGAGCGGCCACCTCGGCCCAGCGTGAGATGCTGAACGCGCTCGCCCGAGAGCGAGAGGCACAGATCAGCGAGGCCATCGCCCACGAGCGATCGACAATGGCACGTGAACTCCACGACATTGCGGCACATCATCTCTCGGGGATCTCACTGATGGCCGCGAGCATTGCCCGGCAGTGCGAGAGTCATCCCGAGGCGGCAAAGGACGGTGCGCTCGAAATCCGACAGCAGAGCCGCGCGGTCCTCCACGATCTGCGCCAACTCGTTGGACTGCTGCGTGAGGATGACGATCAGCAGATCAAGACCTTGGCCAGCATCGAACGCCTCGTCGACACCGCCAACCGGAATGGGAGGCGTGTCGACCTCACCGTCCTTCCCGACGGCGAACGCGATCCCGGACGACTCTTGAGTCCGCTCGCGCAGCTGGCCGGATATCGCATGGTTCAGGAATCCCTGACCAACGTCGGGCGACATGCGCCGGGTGCCGACTCCACAGTCATCGTCGATGCCGGCGATTCCGATGCCCTTCATCTCACCGTCCGCAACACATCACCGACGCAGAGGCACGATTCCGGCGCCGGGGGCAGCGGCCTCGGGATCCTCGGCATGAGCGAACGCGCGGCGCTGGTCGGGGGTTCACTCGATTTCGGCCCCACCGACGACAATGGGTGGGTCACACACATGAGAATCCCCTTCGATCCTGACAGAGGAAACCGATGATCCGCACACTGATCGCCGATGACCAACCGCTCGCCCGCGGCGGGCTGGCCGCACTACTCGGGGCCGAAGATGACATCGAGGTCGTGGGAACGGCTGCCGACGGCGACCAAGCACTCGACCTTGCCCTCGAACTGCGTCCAGATGTCGCCTGCCTCGATATCCGAATGCCGGGTCTGGACGGCATCGAGGTCGCGGCTCGAATATCGGCACCGCAGCTCGATGACCCGATCCCCGTCCTCATACTCACGACATTCGACATCGACGACTATGTCTTCCGTGCTCTCGAGGTCGGCGTCTCCGGATTTCTTCTCAAGGACTCCGAACCCGAGGAGATCCTCAGCGCTCTGCGCAGTATAGCGGAGGGCTACGGGACAATCGATCGGAAACTGACGCGGAGGATCGTCAGCGAATACACCCAGCGCCGCCAACTGCAGCCTGTCGTTGCCTCTCGCGCCCTTTCGGCCGTCACGACCCGTGAACGTGAGATTCTCATGTTATTGGCGCAGGGAATGACTAACAGTGAGATCGCGGACCAACTGGTGATCGAGGTGGCAACGGTCAAATCTCATCTCGCTCGGATGCTGCCGAAGCTGGGAGTTCGTTCCCGCCTCCAGGCCGTCGTCTGGGCGTACCAGAATCACCTCGTCACCGTGCAGGACGCCTAGCGTCTCGGACGCAGACTGAGACCGCAGAGGAAAGTGGGTCCGAGATGGGACTAGGTGTTGCTGGCCATGAAGTTGTTGCGTGAATCGCAGTTGATCTGTGTATGGGTGAAGGCCTCCGGTTGCGAGAGTGGAGCTGTCTAGAAACCACTCACGCAACACAGGAAGCGGCTCGTTCACGAAGCTCGAGCGGGTATTTCTTTTGGAGCATGACAGGGAAGTCCTTTCCGTGGCTTCACTGTCTCCATTGTTCCCGGGGCGATTCAGTCTAGACCAAGTCGGCCGCTTCCCTGATCAGCTCCGACAGGTTCTCCGGGAAGTACCGGATCGGTGCGTCCTCGAGATCGTCGGCGCTCCACCAGCGCCATGTGGTCATGGCCGTTCGCTCGAGCGCGGTCCAGTTCGAGTCGCTCAGATCCGTCACATCCGTCCGTGCGGCGAAGAAATGCTCGACCTGGTGCTGAGGTTCTCCGTGGTTGAGGAAGTCGAATTCACGACGATGGAACGGGCCGACCAGATCGATGCCGGACAGACCTGTCTCCTCTTCCAGCTCGCGTTCCGCGGTCTCCTGCAGGGTTTCGCTGGCTTCGCTGCCACCGCCGGCGGTGAACCAGAAGCGGATGCTGTCCTGAGCATCGGCGAGGTCGCGCCCTTCGAAGAGCAGGACGCGAGAATCGGAATCGAGCAGGACGATGCGGACGGCGACTCGTGTGGGGTTGGGCATGTCGCCCACACTACGGGGTGAAGCGGTAGCCCATGCCCATCTGCGTGTGCAGGTACTGCGGTCGGGCAGGGTCGGCCTCGAGTTTCTGCCGCAGCTGGGACATATAGACCCGCAGGTAGCCGCGCTCCCCGGCATACTCAGGGCCCCACACCTCGGTGAGCAGGGTCGTCGCATCGACGAGCGCACCCCGATGCTTGGCGAAGACGCCGAGCATGTTCCATTCGATCGGCGTGAGATGCACCTCGGCACCTTCGACCTGAAGGACATGAGCGGCAAGGTCGATGACGACCCGCCCATCACCGGTGCGCACAACACTCGAATCGGCCGCCGTACCCGAGCGCCGCTCGATCGCGCGCAGGCGGGCGAGGACCTCGCCGAGGGAGAACGGCTTCGTCACATAGTCATCGGCCCCGGCGTCGAGGGCGGCGATCTTGCCACGCGCGTCATGGCGGGCCGAGATGACGACGATGGGCACCTGGCTCCACTTGCGCACCTGCGAGATGAGTTCGATGCCGTCGACGTCGGGCAGTCCGAGGTCGAGGAGGATGACATCGACGGTCGCCTCGGCGAGCGCCTCATTCATCTGCCGCCCGCTGCCGGTGATCGTCACCTCATGGCCCTTGCCCCGCAGCCCCACACTCACGGCGCGGGCGATGTCGGTGTCGTCTTCGACGATGAGCACGTGCTTCACAACGCGTCGCCCTTCCTCGTCTCCTCGGGTGCTGCCGGCGCCCCACCTCGGCGCGGAATCGTCAGCACCGCGGTGAATCCGCCGCCCGGGGTCGGCTCGGCGCTCAGCTCGATGTCCATCGCCCGGCACAGACCCAACGCGACCGCCATCCCCAGCCCGAGACCCTTCGTGTTGGACTCATCGAGCCTGGTGAACGGGGTGAAGACGGACTCGAGTGCCTCCTCGGCCACTCCGGGACCGGAGTCTGCGACGCGGAGGTGGACCGCCTCGGCGCCGGTGGAGGCATCGATCGTGATCGGTGCGCCCTCGCCGTACTTCACGGAGTTCTCGATGATGTTGACGAGCACGCGTTCGACGAGCCCCGCATCGACGTCGATCCACGTCTCGGGGTCGACATCGACGGTGATCTTCGGCTGTGAAGAGCGACCGTCATCGCCGGCCGCGATCCCCGCCGAGTCCCCGTCATCGCCGGCCGCGGTCCCCGCCGGGCCCCCGTCATCGCCGGTCGCGATCCCCGCCGAATCCCCGTCGAGTTCATCCAGCGCCGAGGCGACGACATCGGCCACGAGCACCGGTGCCGTCGCGATCGTCACCGCCCCGGACTGGATCCGGCTCATGTCGAGGAGGTTGTCGATGAGCTTCTCGAGGCGCTGGGCTCCGTGCTCGATGGTCTCGAGCATGAGCCGCTGGTCGGCATCCGAAAGCTCGATCTCGTCGAGCAGCAGCGTCGAGGTCGCCGTGGTGATCGCGCCCAGCGGCGTGCGCAGGTCGTGGGAGACCGCGGTGAGCAGGGCGGTGCGCACGGCGTTGCCGGCCGAGAGTTCCCTGGCCTCGGTGCGGCTGCGCTGCAGGGCCGATTCCGTGAGCACCCGCAGCAGCCTGCCGGCATAAGCGTCGAGGATCCGCTGTTCTCCGGCACTGAGCGGCCGCCCTTTCAGCGCCAGTGAGGTGTCCTCGTCGAGGTCGATGACCTCGCTCGCCTCGGCCCGTGACCTGATCGGTTCCCCCGCCGAGGCGGCCGCCACGTCCCCGCCGCCCGCGCGGTTCGTATTGCCCGCCCGGTCGCCGTCACCGGCACGACCGACAGCGTCGGTGCGGTCTTCGCCGCCCGCCCCGTTCCCGCGGACGAAGAGGGTGACCCCGTCGAGGGCGAAGCTCGTGCGGATGCCCGCGACCATCGCCTCGGGGCTGTCACCCTCGGCGATCATCGATCCGGCGAGCTCACTGAGCACTCCCGCCTCGTGTTCGGCCGCCTGAGCCTGCCTCGAGCGGCGGGCGGCTTGGTCGACGACGGTGGCCACGGCCACGGCGACCGCGACGAAGATGACGAGCGCGAGGATGTTCTCAATCTGCCTCACCGACAACGAATTCACCGGATGGGTGAAGAAGAAGTTGATGAGTCCGGCTCCGAACACGGCCGTCATCACCGCCGGCCACAACCCGCCGATGAGGGCGACGAGCACGACGACGGTGATGTAGGCGAGGAAGTTCATGCCCAGCGAGGTCGACCCGGGGCCGAGCGCGACGAACAGGCCGGTGAGCACGAGCGGGGCGAGCGCACCGATGATCCAGCCGAGGATGCGACGAAGACGCGAGAGGGGATTGTCTCGGGTGCGTTCTCGATCCGGCCGCCAGAATCGGGCGGCCTGGGCGTGGGTGACCAGGTGCACGTCGATGTCAGCGGCGGCGCTGATGACGCGGTTGGCCACGCCGGGGCCGAACATGCGCCGGTACCACGGGGTGCGCGAGACCCCGAGGACGATCTGTGAGGCATTGAGGGTGCGGGCGAACTCGATGAGGGCCTTGGCGACATCGCCACCGACCACGGTGTGCCATACGGCGTGGTTCGCCTCGGCGAGTTCGCGGGCCGACAGCAGGTGCGGGGCACCGGAGCGGCGGGTGCCGTCGGGTTCGATGACGTGGACGACGTGGAGTTCGCGCCCGGCCACTCGGCCGGCGATGCGCAGTCCGCGGCGGATGAGCGTCGTCGATTCCGGGCCGCCGGTGACGGCGACGAGGATCCGGTCGCGGGCGGCCCAGGTGGCGCGGATACCCTTTTCGTCGCGGTACTTCTCGAGGCCTTCGTCCACCCGGTCGGCCAGCCACAGGAGGGCGAGTTCGCGCAGCGCGGTGAGGTTGCCGAGCCGGAAGTAGTTCGACATCGCGGCAGCGACCTTCTCCGCTGCATAGATCCGCCCGTCGACCAGTCGGGTGCGCAGTGCGGCGGGGCTGATGTCGATGAGTTCGACTTCGTCGGCGGCGCGGAGGAAGGGGTCGGGGACGCGTTCGGCCTGGTTGCGGCCGATGATCGCACCGACGACGTCGCCGAGGGATTCGAGGTGCTGGATGTTCACCGTCGTGAACACGTCGATGCCGGCGGCGAGGATCGCCTCGACGTCCTCCCAACGTTTGGTGCGGGTCGGGGTGGGCGTGGTTCCGCCGCCGAGGTAGGTCTCCGTGCCGTCGCCACCGACCGAATCATCGCTCGGCACATTCGTATGCGCGAGTTCGTCGATGATGACGAGTTCGGGCGCCCGGGTGAGCACCGCCTCGGTGTCGAGTTCGTGAAACGTCCGACCGCGGTAGTCGGCCGGGCGCCGGGCGATGGTCTCGAATCCCTCGGCCAGGGACCGGGTGAAGGCACGTCCGTGGTCCTCGACGATGCCGATGACGACGTCGCGGCCGTTGTCTGCCGCAGTCGCCGCAGCCTCGAGCATCGCGACGGTCTTGCCCACCCCGGGCGCGTAGCCGAGGAAGACCGTGAGCGTGCCCCGCCGAGGTGAGTCCATCAGCGCCCGCCGTTCGCGAGGTCGTTGTTGAGAGTGACGACGTTGACCTGAGGCTCACCGATGAAGCCGAACAGCGGATCCTGCGTGTTCGCCTGAACCATCGCGGTCACGTCCTTCCTGCTCAGTCCCGTCTCCCGCGCGACGCGAGGGATCTGGAGTCGAGCATACTCAGGGCTGATGTCCGGATCGAGACCGGACGCGGACGCGCTCAGCGCATCCGCAGGAATGCTCGCCGGGTCGACGTGCTCTCGCTCAGCGATCTGGAAGCGACGGTCGGCGATCTGTTTGAGCAGTTCGGGACTGTTCGCCGCGAGGTTCGACGCCCCCGAGGCGAGTCCGTCATAGTCACCGGCCGAAGGCCGAGGAAAGAACCATTCGTCCCCGCTCACGGGCTGGGCGAGGCGGGCGTTGCCGACGACCTCGCCGGCACTGTTGCGAATCGACGCGTCTTGGGCGGGCATGAGACGACCGATCGCGACCATCGCCAGCGGGTACGCGAGGCCGACGACGAGGGTGAGCACCAGAAGCATCCGTGCCCCGGTGAGGAGCTGTCGGCCGAAGATGGGGAGCATGATGAGGGTCCTTTCAGAGTAGTCAGTGTGAACGACGAGGTCAGGCGGGCGCTTCAGAGCGGTGCACCACCCGCAGTGGTGAATTGCTCAGAGCAGCGGCGCGATGACGAGGTCGATGAGTTTGATGCCGATGAACGGGACGATGAGTCCGCCGATGCCGAACACGAGCAGGTTCATCCGCAGCAGCGACGAGGCCGTCCGCGCCCGGAACCGCACCCCGCGCAGCGCGACCGGGATGAGGGCGACGATGATGAGGGCATTGAAGATCACCGCGGACAGGATCGCCGAGGCGGGGCTGTGCAGACCCATGATGTTGAGCGCCCCGAGCCCCGGGAACGCGAGCAGGAACATCGCCGGAATGATCGCGAAGTACTTCGCGACATCGTTGGCGATCGAGAACGTCGTCAGCGCCCCACGGGTGATGAGCAGCTGCTTACCGATCGCGACGATGTCGATGAGCTTCGTCGGATCCGAATCGAGGTCGACGAGGTTGCCGGCCTCCTTCGCCGCGGTCGTGCCCGTGTTCATTGCGACCCCGACGTCGGCCTGCGCGAGCGCGGGCGCGTCGTTCGTCCCGTCCCCGGTCATCGCGACCATCCGACCGCCGGCCTGTTCGGTCTTGATGAGGGCGAGTTTGTCCTCGGGCGTGGCCTCGGAGAGGAAGTCATCGACCCCGGCTTCCCGGGCGATCGCGCGGGCCGTGAGCTCGTTGTCGCCGGTGATCATCACCGTCCGGATCCCCATCTCGCGCAGCGTCGCGAAGCGCTCGGCCATGCCCGGTTTGACGATGTCGCGCAGGTCGATGACCCCGAGCACCCGTGCGGAGGACCCGACAGCCTCAGCGACGAGGAGTGCCGTGCCGCCCCCCGTGTTGATGCGTTCGACCTCGGCGGTCGCGGCCTCGGGGACCTCGGCCCCGCGGTCGCGGGCCCACGCGATGACCTCCTTGGCCGCACCCTTGACCACGGTGCGACGCAACGGTGCCACTCCCGCGGCCAACCCCACCGCGGCGGATGACGACGCACCCGCACCAGTCCTTCCGACTACCTCGACGACGGTCGACCGCGTACGCGCGGATCGATGTGCGCCTACCTCGGCGGGGGAAGTCGCCCCATCCTGCTCAGTGACCTGCTCACGAACCGGCAGGACGATCCCCGACAGGCGGGTCGTCGCCGAGAACGAGATGAATTCGGCCTCGGGATAGGCCTCGAGGCCGGCGGCGTCGATGCGGAATTCCGTCTCGGCGAGGGTGACGACGGACCTGCCCTCGGGGGTGTCGTCGGCCAACGAGGACAGCCGGGCCGCCTCGGCGATCCGTTCCGGTGTCGTCGATCCCAAGGGCACGAAGTCGGTGGCCTGCCGGTCGCCCATCGTGATCGTGCCGGTCTTGTCGAGCAGCAGCGTCGACACGTCACCGGCGGCCTCGACGGCGCGGCCGGACTTCGCGAGCACGTTCGCCGCGACCAGCCGGTCCATGCCGGCGATGCCGATTGCCGAGAGCAGCGCGCCGATCGTCGTCGGGATGAGGCAGACGAGGAGGGCGATGAGCACGGTCAGCGACTGCGGGGCGCCGGAGAAGGAGGCGATCGGGGCGAGGCTGAGCACCACCAGGATGAAGATGAGGGTGAGCACGGAGAGGAAGACGCCGAGGGCCACCTCGTTGGGGGTCTTCTGCCGGTTCGCACCCTCGACCATCGTGATCATCCGGTCGAGGAAGCTCTCTCCGGGGCTCGCGGTGACGGTCACGGTGATCGAGTCGGAGAGCACCTTCGTCCCGCCTGTGACGGCGCAGCGGTCGCCGCCGGCCTCACGGATGACGGGCGCGGATTCGCCGGTGATGGCGGACTCGTCGACGGTGGCCGCACCCTCGATGACGTCGCCGTCGCCGGGGATCGTCTCACCTGCGGTCACGAGCACCCGGTCCCCGGCCTGCAGCTGGGAGGCGGGCACGGTTTCGGTGCCCCCGCCCGGCAGCACGCGGGTTGCGTCGACGCTGACCCGGCTGGCCCGAAGGGAGTCGGCCTGGGCCTTGCCGCGGCCCTCGGCGAGCGCCTCGGCGGTGTTGGCGAAGACGACTGTCAGCCACAGCCAGATGCTGATCGCCCAGGTGAAACGGCTGGGATCGGCGATCGCGAGGATGAGGGTGATGGCCGCGCCGATCTCGACGAGGAACATCACGGGGTTGCGCCAGGCGGTGCGGGGGTCGAGCTTTCTGAGCCCGAGCAGGCTTGCCTGGAGGAGGGCGGGAGCGGTGATGGTTCTCATCTCACATGAGTCCTTCGTTGATCGGTCCCAGTGCGAGCACGGGGAGGAAGGTGAGGGCGCTGATGACGAAGCCGCTGCCGACGACGACCCCGACGAACAGGGGTCGGTGGGTGGGCAGGGTGCCCGGGCTCGCCTCGGCGGGGGTCTGTTTGGCCAACGCTCCGGCGAGCGCGAGCACGGCGCCGATCGGCACGAGGCGGCCGAGCAGCATCGCGATCGCCAGGGCGATGTTGAAGAACGGGGTGTTCGCGTCAAGGCCGGCGAACGCGGATCCGTTGTTGTTTGCCGCCGAGGTGAAGGCGTAGAGGATCTCGGACAGGGCGTGAGGGTTGAGTTGGGTCGCGGTTTGTGCGGTCTGCGCGGTTGCGTGGCCGGAGGATTGGATCGCCGAGGTGGTGTTGAGGACCGAGTCGAGCGTGCCCGGGCACAGCGTGGCCACGGCGGTGCCGATCAGGGTCAGCGCCGGGGAGACGAGGATGAAGGTGCTCGCCAAGGTGATCTCGGTCCGGCCGATGCGCTTGCCGAGGAACTCCGGAGTGCGACCGACCATGAGTCCGCAGACGAAGACGGCAACGATTGCGACGATGAGCATGCCGTAGAGGCCGGAGCCGACGCCGCCGGGGGCGATCTCTCCGATCATCATGTTGATCATGAGCACCGCTCCCCCGAGTCCTGAGTAGCTCGAGTGGGCCGAGTCGATCGCTCCCGTCGAGGTCAGAGTCGTGGCCACGGCGAAGAAAGCCGAGGGGATGACGCCGAAACGGGTTTCGCGGCCTTCCATTGCGGCTCCCGCTGCGTGGGAAGCCGGGGTGGTGGTCGTCGTTTCAAGGGCGATGACGGCGGCGAGTGAGAGGACGAAGAAGGTGGCCATGGCCACAAGGATCGCCCAGCCCTGCTTGCGGCTGCCGACCATGATGCCGAAGGTGCGCGGCAGTGCCGAGGGGATGAGGAGGATGAGGAAGATGTTCGCGAGGTTGACCAGGGCGCTCGGAGCCGAGAGCGGGTGCGCGGAGTTCGCGTTGAAGAAGCCGCCGCCGTTCGTGCCGAGGTGTTTGATGACCTCCTGGCTGGCATCGGGACCACCGGGGATGGTCTGGGTGATGGTGCTGCCGGCTTGGGCTGCGTCGGCGGCGTGGGTGCCGCCGGTGACGGTGTGGACGACCTGGTCAGGGGTGAGATTGTCGATGACGCCGAGTCCCATGTAGATGATCGCGAAGAGCACCGAGAGCGGAAGCAGAATACGCAGTGTCGAGCGGGTGAGGTCGACCCAGAAGTTGCCGATGAACAGGGAGTTCGAGCGCATGAGCCCGCGGATGAGGGCGACGGCTACGGCGATGCCGACGGCCGCGGAGACGAAGTTCTGGACGGCGAGCCCGGCCATCTGGGCGAGGAAGCCCATCGTCGTCTCACCGGAGTAGGACTGCCAGTTCGTGTTCGTGACAAAGGAGACCGCAGTGTTGATCGCCTGGTCGACGGGCACATCCGACTTGCCGTTCGACAGTGGCAGGACGTGTTGGAGGCGGAGCAAGCCGAAGAGGACGACAAGCGAGACGGCCGTGAACCCGAGGACCGAGAGGAAGTAGGTGCGCCACCGCTGCTGCGAGGACGAGTCGACGCCGGTGAGGCGGTAGAGGACGGATTCGGCGCGGGTGTCGGTCTCCGAGAGGAACACGCGGGCCATGTAGTTGCCGAGCGGAACGTGGGCCGCGGCCAGAAGAGCGAGGACAAGCAGGATCTGCGTGATGCCAGCGAACCAGCTCATGACCGGCCCTCCCGGGAGGAGCGGAACTCGGTGCACGGGCAGTGCTCAGAACGCATTGAGCGGACCTGCCCCGTACGGGACGCAGCGTGCGACGGTCCGGTCGGCCGCCTCGGCGATGAAGTGAATGACATGCGTCCATCCCACCGCCGCAGGGGCCGGTCGGCGGGCGATCTTAACGCGATCTTCACACCTCCCAACACAACCCCAACACCCCAATTACTACCCGACGGCGGCCCAGCAACCTTGCGCAAGGTTGCTGGGCCGCCGTCGGGTAGTAATTGGGGGAGTGGGCGGGAGCGATCGGTCCGGCTCGGCTTACGAAGATCGGCGAAATCTGCTACATTCGATCACGGCCCATTGGCCACAGCGCTTCGATGACACGACACGCGAGGTTCACTCGAGCAACTTCTGACACGGCACGGTCAAGCAGCTGACATCCGCCGACTGTCAGGAGATTCCATGACCTCACCTGCCCATTCCCGTCCGCACGCGACCGAACGTGTGGGACCGATGATCGCGGTTGCCGCCGCCGCAGCGTTCCTTGCCACGTTCAACGAAACCTTCCTCAATGTCGCATTCACCCCGATCATGGCCGACTTCGGCGTCGCCGTGACCACGGTCCAGTGGCTGACCACGGCCTACCTTCTCGTCGCCGCGGTCTTCGTCCCGGTCGCCAATGTCCTCTATCACCGGTTCCCCACCCGCAGTCTGTTCGTCAGCGTCGTCGCGGTCATGGTCATCGGGTCGCTCGTCGGAGCCTTCGCGCCGAACTTCGGCGTCCTCCTCATCGGACGACTGCTGCAGGCGATCGGCACTGGCCTGCTCACCCCTATCGGCATGAACACCACCCTGGCTGTCTCCCCGCGCGAGAAGCTCGGGATGAACATGGGCATCATGGCGGCGATGACCACCTTGGGACCGTCGCTGGCCATCGTCCTCTCCGGAGCTCTGCTCACCGTCGCCCCGTGGACGACGCTCATGTGGGTCTTCGGCGGTCTGTGTCTCATCGTGCTCATCGCCGGAACTCTCGTCCTGCGCACCGTCGCCGAGCTCGGCCGACCCCGCCTCGACACCCTCTCGTTCCTGCTCGTTGCCGTGGCGCTCGTCGGCATCCTCTACGGTGTCACCGCGGCATTCGGCGGCTCCGCCGTGTGGGCAGCGACGTCCGGAGTGATCGGACTGCTGGCACTGTGGGCGTTCATCGCCCGCCAGCGGCGGATCGATCATCCGCTTCTCGACCTGCGGCCGTTCTCGAGCACCCCGTTCGTGCTCGGTGTGGTGATGACGATGCTCGGACTTGTGTTCGTCTTCGCGATGAACGTCATCATCCCCCTGTTTCTGCAGGCAGCACGCGATGTTCCGCCGCTGGGCGCCTCGCTGACATTAGCCCCGGGCATCTTGCTCACAGTGGCTCTGGGTCCCGTAGCCGGACGGTTGTTCGATCGCCACAGTGGTCGGTGGTCGATCCCGATCGGCTTCCTCGTCATGGCCGTCTTCGTCAGCCTGGTCGGACTGGCGGCAGGGCAGACGTCTCTCGTGATCTTCGGCGCGCTCTACGTCCCGGCGGTGTTGGCGACGGCGTTCGTCATCGGGCCCGCGCAGACCTTCGCCTTGTCCCACCTCGATCACGAGACCAGTCCGCATGGTGTCACCGTCGTGTCCATCAGTTTCCAGATCGCCGGCTGCGTCGGTACGTCACTGGCCGCCGGAGTCTACGGTGCCCTGAGCAAGGCACGCCTGAACTCCGGCGGCAGCGAACTCTCGTCGCTGCTCCTGGGTTTCCGCGGTGCCGTTGCATTTGTGGTGGCCACCTCGGTGATCGGCATCGTGCTCGCGTTCCTCGCCTACCGTTCGGTGAGGCATGACCGCGGCGGTCGGGCGGGTCGCAACAGTCAGGGTGACTCGGCGGATGACGCCGACCCGGGCGTACCCGGCCCGGGCGCAGCTTCCATGGGCGACGCGACGGAACTATCGGCCGCCTCGGCGGTTCCGGTCGACCGGTCGGCCACCTCGGCGAACATCACGGTGGGATCGGTCGATCCGACCACCGTCGCGGCGATCATGAAGTCCGAGGTGTTCACTCTGTCGGCGAACCAGAGCGTGCTCGAGGCGCTGCGGACCTTCACCGATCGCGGCATCTCGGGAGCACCGGTGGTCGACGCCGACGGCGACCTGGTCGGCTTCCTCTCCGACGGTGACGTGATGCGCTATCTGTCGGCTGCCCGCCCTTCGTCGACATCGATCTACTCGTTCGCAATCGGCGCCGAGGATGATCTGAGCCAGGCCATGGCCGATCTTGCGAATCTCGAGGTCATGCGCCTGGCGAACCGTGAGGTCGTCACCATCGACGTCGACGCCTCGATCGCTTATGCCGTCGCCGCCCTCTCCGATGCGAAGCTGAAGAAGGTGCCGGTGGTGGACGGCCCCGAGGGACGTATGGTCGGCATCGTCAGCCGCTCGGCGATCAACCGGATGGCCGTCGCGGGGTACCTGCGTGAACGGGTGCCGGTCGGGTCCGTACTCGCGTGACCCTCGCTCTGCTGCCCGTCGGCGGCTCAGGGCCCAGCAGTGGGGTACACCGCTATTTCGATGAGATTCCCGTCGAGGTCGCGGCAGTAGTGCGAGGTCATCGGCCCGAGGGCACCGACCTTCGTCACCGGTCCGTTGACGATCTCGACTCCGCAGTCGGTGAGATGATCGGCGACGGCGGTGGGAGTGGTGGTCGTGATGAAGCAGAGATCCTCTGACCCGGCAGCTTCGGTGCTGCCCGTCACCCAGTCCGGATCATCGTCGGCCGCGCCGATCGGGCGGAGGTTGATCTTCTGATCACCGAAGGCGAGCGCGACTCGCTGTGCGGGGCCGAACCGTTCGGCGCGCATGCCCAGGACTCGTTCGTACCATTCCGCCGTTGCCGTCACATCGCGGCAGTTGAGCACGATGTGGTCGATCCGTTCCACGTTGAGGGCCATAACCGGGAGTGTATGGTGCCGCGATGCCGCCGACAACTCTCAGCCCGCCTGTTGCCTCGGCGCGACACCCCTCAGACACACCTGACGGCTGTGAGTCTTGGTAGTGGCTGGTCTGGGACCGGCTGGCAGAGTAGGTGCTGGCCTCTCCATCCCGTGGTCGTGACTCAACCTGGCGGTGACCCACCCCCTTTTGGTGGTGTCTTCGGGCCGATTTGTCCGATCACATGGGTGGTGCGGCCGGCACCGACTCGGCCCACCTCGGTAACTTGATCAGAAGGTTGTCCGCCCCTTGCCGGGGGCGTGACTCATCACAGTGTTGTTCCGAAGTGACCTCATCCCGGACCGGTACCGGCCGCAAGCGGCCGCACAACCTATCGGTCAAACAGGGAGCTTCGAACCGCTATGTCCATTGT
>NZ_JABKDD010000017.1 GCF_013623905.1 Brevibacterium sediminis | reverse complement strand
CCGGTAGCTAAGCCCATTCGCGCTGATGGTACTGCAACTTGGTGGTTGTGGGAGAGTAAGTGACTGCCGCAATATTTTTTAGTGGTGATGGCCTCGTCCAGTTTTTGGGCGGGGCCATTACGTATTCACCAACGAATGCGGTGGGTGTGCTTGGTGCTACCTGGCGGGGGTACTGCTACCTGGCGCGGGGTTGCTGCACCCCCGTCAGGTAGTAATAGGGGTGGGGAATGTCTTGGGGAATAGTCCGGAGAACCCTACTGCAGGACAAGTCGTTTTGTCAGTAATGTGAACATTATGACGACGAACGATACTGCACTGCATGCACAATCAGCGGAGCCGGACGCTCTACAGGCTCGGTCACGGTCGCGCTGGATCGGTATCCTCTGGGCCCTGCATTGGCTGTTGCGCATCGGATTGGCGATGGCGCTCCTGCCCTACGCCTGGACGAAGATCTACCACGTTCAGATGGGCTATGCCGACTATGCCGACGCAATAGTCCAGTACGGCGAGATGAGCCCCATGGGGCTGCTGTGGCGTTTCATGGCCTTCTCCCCGACCGTTCAATTCCTGGCGGGCCTGGCCGAGCTTCTCGCGGTCATCCTGCTGCTCTTCCGTCGTTCTGCCTGGCTCGGCGCACTCATCGCAGCTCTGGACATGAGCGTGGTCTTCCTGCTCAACCTGACGTTCGACGTGCCGGTGAAGCAGCTCTCAGGAGCGATGGCCCTCGTCGGTCTCATCCTTCTCATCCCCAACGTGCCCCGAGTCGTGAGTTTCGCATTCGGGCGCAGCGTCGGGCCGGCAGTCAACGGCCTCATCTGGCACAACCGGATCTTCGTTCGCATCACTCGCTGGGTCTCCCCGATACTCGCTGTTGTCATCATCGTCGGCAGCGGACTGGCCACCGGAATCAGCCTCAATTGGGGTCGCCCTGGCGCTCCTGAGGAGATCTCAGGCGTCTATACCGTCACCACGTCAGGCAAGCCCGCCCTGATCGAGGGCACTGACCATACAACCGAGGACATCACTCAGATCGCCTTCGGGCAGATCGGATCGGGCAAAGGCAAGAGAATGAGTGTGCGGTACTCCGACGGAGACTTCCAGGATGGGGTCTACAGCGTCGATGGCCAGTCGATCACAGCGAAGCTCTACCCCGTCCGGAAAGGCGCTCAGACGCTTATCCGCGGTTCCTCAGGTACGGTCGAGTTCCAGTACTCGGAGGTAGGAGAAGGGGAGTTCTCTCTGCGAGCAGGGGAATCGGAACTGACGCTGCGCAATGATGAGGAGCGAAGGTTCCTCTTCGATCGAGGATTCCGCTGGGGACCCGAAACACCCGTCAATCGCTGAAAGCCGATAAATCAATGGGGCCCCGCCGATCGGCGGGGCCCCAAGCATCCGTCAGGGATGCAACTGCTCAGCGGCGTATCAGCGTCCGAACAGCTTGGAGAACAGGCCCTTCTTCTTCGGCTTGGCGTCCTTGCTCGGTTCTTCCTCGACCGGAGTCTCCGTCTCGGCGGGTTCGACAGGCCCGTCTCCGAGTGGCCGCTCGTCTTCCGGCCGCTGCTCTCCGCGTGCGGTATCCGAAGCCTCCGCCGCAGGCTCTGCAGCTTCGTCGGTCTGAGCTTCGGCCGTCGGGGTCGCCTCCGCTGCCGGCTTCTCGTCTGGCACGGACTCCGTGGGCGCAGTTTCCGCCGTTTCCCCTGCCGAGGCCGGTGTCGGTGTCGTGGGTGTCGACGCAGGTGGTGCGGCAACATCCTTCGCAGCGGGAGCGGAAGTCGACTCGGTCGTGCGAGAGGCGGCGGCCGCCTCGGCGGGGGTGCCTGTGGGTTCCGCGGCGGCGTACTGCTCGGCGGCCTCGCCCTCCAGCGGCGCATTCAGGTCGCAGTTGGAGATGCGACGCTGATCGTCGAAGGACAGGTCGGCCGAGCCGTCGGCGAACAGCATCCGCAGGCCACCTTCGGGAAGCTCTGCCGTCGGAATGCCGCGTTTGGCGACGTACGCGTCGATGGCCGCGCGGTGGTTGGTCACTGTCGTCTGCGTCAGTCCCTGCATGAGCGCCCGCACAGAGACCTTGACCTGCGGTGCGGGCAAGGCGATCTCGGCGGCATCGACGAGGAGCCAAACAGTGGTTCCGGCGCCGGCGGCGGCAGGATAGTGGGCCCACTTATCGGTGGCCTCCTTCGACGCCAGGGTCAGCCGCAGTGCGAGCTCCTCATCGAGGGAGAGCTCAGGTGTCGTGAGCTCGCTGACGTCCTCAGCGGCCCCGAACTTGCGCACCTCGTGGGAGAGCCCGACGATGGCGTCGGGGAAGTCATTGACGTTCTCCCAACCCCACAGCCACGTCTTCTCCCTGCCTGACTCCGAACCGAGCAGATGCGGCCGGGTGCGCAGGACGGCGCCCTCGGTCGACGTGAACGTCAGGTGCGGGTCGGAGCTGAAGTCGACTTCCCACTCGGCGTCGGCGATGAGCGCACCGAAATGCGTCTGCACCTCCGTCGAATAGAAGACGGCACGATTGACCAGGTCCTGCAGAGTTGAGCTCATGCTTTCAAGCGTATGCGGGAGCGCCCGAGAAGCGAGGAGGCACGCGGTGCGAAGGCCGTGTCAGTGCCTCATGGTGAAGTGGAGGTCGTGGCAGAACGCCCCCGATCAGCCGCCGGCTCGTCTATCTCTGAGAGGAGAATCAATGTAAGGTAGTCTGTTGCGCTTCGCAACTCTCACGACTCCATCATCAGCCGCTCTTCACTCAGGACGTTCAACGTGGCATTACTCCGCCTGTCCCTGAAATACGCCAAAAACTACTGGCCGTTCATCATTCTGGTCGTCATCCTGCAACTGGCCTCGACCATCGCAGCACTGTACCTGCCCAGCCTCAATGCCCGGATCATCGACGAAGGAGTCGCCAAGGGCGATACCGACTTCATCTGGTCGACGGGCATGACGATGCTGCTCGTCTGCCTCGTGCAGGTCGTCACCGCGATCACCGCGATCTACTTCGGCGCCCGGACGGGAATGGGCGTCGGCCGCGACCTCCGCAGAGCCATCTACCGTCAGGTCGACGACCTGTCGATGCTCGAAGTCGGAAAATTCGGATCCGCCACCCTCATCACCCGCAACACCAACGACGTCCAACAGGTTCAGATGCTCGTGCTCATGACCCTGAACTTCATGGTCTCGACACCGATCATGTGCATCGGCGGAATCATCATGGCCCTGCGGGAAGACGCCGGACTGTCCTGGCTGGTGTGGGTGTCCGTGCCCGTCCTGTTCATCGTCGTCGCCATTCTCGTCTACCTCCTCATGCCGCTGTTCCGCCGCATGCAGGACCAGGTCGACGACATCAACGGCGTTCTGCGCGAACAGATCACCGGCATCCGCGTCATCCGTGCCTTCGTCCGTGAGCCCTTTGAGACCGACCGCTACGCCGATGCCAACCGTGCCCTGACCGAAACTTCGGTCAAGGTCGGCAACCTGTTCGTGCTCATGTTCCCCGCCATCATGATGATCCTCCATCTCGCGACCGCCGCCGTCCTGTGGTTCGGTGGCCACCGCGTCGACGCCGGACAGATGGAAGTGGGATCGCTGACCGCGTTCCTGCAGTACCTGCTGCAGATCCTCGTGGCCGTGATGATGGGCGTATTCATGATGATGATGATTCCGCGCGCCGTCGTCTGCGCCGAACGCATCGCCGAGATCCTCGACACCCGCAGCACGATGACCATCCCTGCCGGTGTCAGGGAGCTGCCCGGTCGCGGTGAGCTCGAATTCCGCAATGTCACCTTCGGATATCCCGGCGCCGAGGTGCCTGTGCTCGAAGGACTGAACTTTACCGCCCAGCCCGGAACGACGACCGCGATCATCGGATCGACCGGTTCCGGCAAGTCGACGATCGTCAACCTCATCCCCAGACTCATCGACCCGCAGGTCGGTGAGATCCTCATCGACGGCACCCCCGTCACCGAGTTCAACCGCCACCAACTGGCCCAGCTCATCGGTCTGGTGCCGCAGAAGCCGTACCTGTTCTCCGGCACGATCGCCTCGAACCTGCGCTTCGGGAATGAAGACGCCACCGATGAAGAGCTGTGGGAGGCCCTGCGCATCGCTCAGGCCGACGACTTCGTGGCTGAGAAAGAAGACAAGCTCTCAGAACGCGTCGCCCAGGGAGGCACGAACTATTCCGGTGGGCAGCGGCAGCGTCTGTGCATCGCCAGAGCCCTGACGGTGAAGCCGCAGATCTACGTCTTCGACGATTCGTTCTCCGCCCTCGACGTCGCCACCGACGCCCGCCTGCGGGCCGCCCTCGACGAATCGACGGGGGACGCCACCGTCATCGTCGTTGCCCAGCGTGTATCGACGATCCGGGACGCCGATCAGATCATCGTCCTCGAAGCCGGGAAGATCGTCGGCCGCGGCACCCATGAGGAACTCGCCGAGACGAACCCGACCTACCGCGAGATCATCGAATCCCAGCTGACCACGGAAGAGGTGAACTGACATGGCCGACAACAACTCAACCGAAACTGTGGTGGCTGGGGAAGACGAATACATCCCCAGCGGCGAGGAACTGGAGATGAGCGGAGGCACACCTCCGCGCAAGGCCAAGCACTTCTGGCCGTCGGTCAAGCGTCTGTTCGGACTCATGGCCACGGAGAAGAAGGGCATGTTCTACGTCGTCGCCCTCGTCGTCGGCTCCGTCGTGCTCACCGTCATCGCGCCCAAGGTCCTCGGCAAGGCGATGGACGTCGTCTACTCCGGAGTCATCGGCGCTCAGCTGCCCGCTGGTGCGAACATCGACGACATCATCGCCGGGGCCCGCGCCGAGGGCCGAGACGACTTCGCCGATATGCTCGCCACCGCCGAGGTGGTGCCCGGGCAGGGGATCGACTTCACGGCGCTCGGTCAGATCATCATCGCCGTCCTGCTCATGTACCTCGTGGCCTCGATGCTCATGTGGGCGCAGGGGTATATCCTCAACGCCCTGGTCATGCGCGTGGTCTACCGTCTGCGTGAGGACATCGAACGCAAGATCAACCGACTGCCGCTGCGCTACTTCGACACCCGTCAGCGCGGCGACGTGATGTCGCGAGTGACCAACGACGTCGACAACATCCAGCAGGCCCTGCAGCAGGCATTCTCTCAGCTCGTGCAGTCGGCGCTGACGATCATCGGCATCGGCGTGATGATGTTCATCGTGTCCTGGCAGCTCGCACTGCTGGCTCTCATCGCTCTGCCGCTGTCGGCGATCATCGCCGGCGTCATCGGCACCCGTTCGCAGAAGCTGTTCAAGGCGCAGTGGAAGCACACCGGTGAGGTCAACGGGCACGTGGAAGAGTCATTCTCCGGTCTTGACATCGTCAGGGCCTTCGGCCGTGACGAGGTCATGCTCGAGGAGTTCGACCGTCGCAACGAATCGCTGTACAAGGCTTCGGCAGGAGCACAGTTCGTCTCCGGCATGATCATGCCCTCGATGCAGTTCGTGTCCTACCTCAGCTATGTCCTCATCGCAGTCGCTGGCGGCCTCAAGGTCGCGACGGGACAGATGACGCTCGGTGATGCAACCGCGTTCATCCAATACTCGCGCGAGTTCTCGCAGCCGATCTCCGAAATGGCAGGTGTGGCAAATATGCTCCAGTCCGGTGTCGCCTCGGCGGAGCGGACCTTCGAACTGCTCGACGCCGAGGAAGAGGACCCCGACGAGGTGCAAAGGGAGCTGCCCCCGCGTACTCCGGGCAAGGTCGAATTCTCCGAAGTGAGCTTCCGCTACGCTCCGGAGACGCCTCTCATCGAAAAGGTGTCCTTCACCGCCGAACCGGGACATACGGTGGCGATCGTCGGCCCGACCGGCGCCGGAAAGACCACCTTGGTCAACCTCGTGATGCGCTTCTACGAGATCACGGGCGGAACCATCTACCTCGACGGCATCGACACCCGCGACCTCAGCCGGGCCGACCTCCGCTCACATGTGGGCATGGTGCTCCAGGATGCGTGGCTGTTCGAAGGCACCATCGCCGACAACATCCGCTACGGCCGGTTGGGCGCCACCGATGAGGAAGTCGTCGCAGCCGCCAAGGCGACGATGGTCGACAGGTTCGTGCGCCAGCTGCCCGACGGCTATGACACCGTCATCGATTCCGACGGCGGCAGCGTCTCGGCCGGCGAACGGCAGCTCATCACCATCGCTCGAGCGTTCCTCGCCGACCCCTCACTGCTCATCCTCGACGAGGCGACCTCATCGGTCGACACCCGCACCGAGGTGCTGGTGCAGCAGGCGATGGCAGCGTTGCGAACCGATCGGACGTCGTTCGTCATCGCCCACCGGCTGTCGACGATCCGTGACGCTCACACCATTCTCGTGATGGAGGACGGAGCGATCGTCGAACACGGCAACCACGAGCAGCTGCTCGCGGCAGAAGGCGCCTACCACCGGCTGTACATGTCGCAGTTCCGCGGGGAGGACGCCGAGGAGCAGTTCACTGCCGAGGTGCTCGCCGAGGCCGATGCCGACGCAGGTGCACCGCTCGACGAGGCTGCGGCCTCCGACAGCGACAGCACGGACGGACCGGATACCGAAGGTGAAAGCCACGAGGCGCCAGCAGAGGAAGGCCGCTCTCCGCAAGCCTGATCGTTCCGAGCAGTGGCAGGGTCCCCGAGCTTGAGCTCGGGGACCCTGCATCGCATTCACCGCAGAAATCAGATGGTGTGCGAAAATCCGACATAACGTTTTTCAGGGTATGAATGCCGAAGTCGATCCAAATGTGACACTGCTCTGACCGCTCTGCCGTGCGGCTCACCAGCCCCAAATAGAAGTTGTTGTGCAGGTGAGAGCACAGCCTGAGGCACGAACACGTGGGGGCACTATGACTGGGTCGCGCGAACAGTATTGCGAAGTGATAAACATTCGGCCAAACACCTCTATCACTTCTGTCATGACCTAAATGACCTAAAGTCGTGCGCTCTTCATTGCCTGCGTATGGTCCAAGCCATAACTGAAGACGGCAACCGACCAGAACTCTGGAAGGACCATCATGAAACGGTTGGCAATGGCGGCAACGTTCGCTCTGGCACTCTCCATCGGAGGATGGGGCCAGGCAGCCGCACAAGCAGATGAGCGCACAACTGCGCAGGCGGCCGACGTCCAAGCCGCAGGAGAAGCAGGAAACAGCGACGCAGATTCCCCGGGAACAGAGGACCCGCCCACGGATCCCGGTGACGACGCCGCGGATCCCGGCACACCCACCGAACCCGGTGACGGGGAGGAATCAACTGATCCGGGAGGCGACGAGGACGCAGCAGATCCCGGCGACGGTGAAGAGGCGGCCGACCCCGGCGAAGGTTCGGACGAACCGACCGAGGACTCGACCCCGATCGATGCCTCGTTCTCCCTCGACCAGTCGTCGATGCCCGTCGACGAGGCAGCCGAGGCCATCCCGTACACCATCACCGGACTGAAAGCCGGAGACACCGTCACCGCCGGACCCGGCGAGAACGGCTCCATCACCGTCGACAGTGACGGAACGTTCAACGGAGAGCTCCGTGGCAACACCGAGCTCAAGGTCGGCGACGTCGTCGATGTCACCGTGACCGTCGCGCGCGACGGCGAGGAGTCGAAGACGTTCAGCGGCAGTGTGGAGATCACCGACAGCCAAAATGACTCGGATGCGGCCGTCAGCGTCGACCCGCAGAGCCAGGGGATCGACTCGTATCTCGACAACGGTGTCGACATCACCGTGAGCAATTGCGAGGCGGGCGAAGAAGTGACCGTCACCATCGTCCGCAAGGGCGAAGATACGAACATCTGGGAAGAGACGAAGACCGCCGGCGATGACGGTTCGGTCTCCACATCATTCATGCCCGGCACCGGCGGTGACGGATGGATCGGTGACTTCGTCGTCAGCGCAGAATGCGGTGACACGAGCGCAGAGACGACGTATTCCGTCACTGAAGACGACGACAGCTCCGATGCAGATCTCAGCGTCACCCCGCAGAGCCAGAAGCTCGCCGACTTCCTCGAGAACGGTGTCAACATCACCCTCGTCGACTGCCACGTCGACTCCGAGGTGAAGTTCCAGGTGAGCTCCGCGAAAGATCCCGACACCGTGATCTGGGACGAGACCCAGGAAGCCGGTGAGGACGCAGCCGGATCCGTCCAGTTCCTGCCTGATGGTGACGGCGGCAAGGGCTGGATCGGTGACTTCAACGTCCTGGCCTCCTGCGGTGACAAGAGCGCAGAGACCACGTTCACGGTCACCGATGACGGCAGCGTCGTCGATCCCAAGCTCTCGATCAATCCCGAAACGATTTCGGGGGAGGACTTCATCGACCGGGACCAAGGTGTGCAGCTGATGGTCAACGAATGCGTCCCGGACGCCGAAGTCCACTTCGAGGTCTATTCCGGGGACAAGAGCGAGAAACTCTATGAACAGACCGCGACGACCAATGAGGAAGGAGCAGCCGGAATCCACGTCTACGGACTCGGGGATGATCCCGCGTACTACGTCGGGACCTACCAGGTCTTCGCCGATTGCATGGACGTCAGCAGGTCAGGAAAGTTCGAAGTCACCGGCGGTGAGTCCGGTGGCGGCAACGGAGGAGACTCCGGCGAAGCCGGCGGCGGTTCGTCGATGCCTCGCACCGGTGCTGAACTCACCGGACTGACCGCAGGTGCCCTGCTCATCCTCGGCGGTGGAGCAGCCATCGGACTGGCTCGCAGGAAGAACAAGAGCTGACAGTGACCGGTGATCCGTCGGGTTGGTGACTCCACCCGGCCCGACGGCGAGAGGCGGTCCTGGCGGAAGCGATCGGCCCCGGTTCCTCGACTTCGAGTAGAAGAACCGGGGCCGATCTGTGCTGTCTTCACAGGCAGTGCCGAACAGTTCGCGTGCACGCCCGTTGAGTCTCGTCGGCGCCTTGCCGGTGCAGGAACAACGGGCCTAGCTTGGTGGTCGTGGAGGCAAGGAAGCTTCCACGAAACCGATGACAGAGGAGCACAACCATGTCCAATCCAGGTCAGCCCGAAACTAAACGCGGTGACAAGGGCGCCGCGGTCCTGCGTGCCCAGCGAGCACTGCGGAGAACTCCCGATCACAGCGTCGCAGTCGACGGTGATTTCGGACCGGACACCGAAGCTGGGGTCAGACGATTTCAGGAGAGTGCCGGACTGACGGTCGATGGCATCGTCGGAAAAGACACCTGGGAATCACTTCCGAACGGTGGTCCGATGCCTCTGCTGAAGACCGGGTCGAAAGGTGATGTCGTCCGCGACCTGCAGAAGGTACTCATCTCCGGTGCAGACAGCGGTGATTGGCCGTCGCCAGGCGAAGCCGACGGAGACTTCGGGGCAGGCACGAAGGAGTCTGTGGAGGGCTTTCAGAAGTGGGGCGGCGTCGACTCCGATGGCATCGTCGGGGACAAGACATGGGCCGTCCCACTGCACGCCACGAACAGCACTCTCGAGACCGCTGTCGGACTCGACTGGGCCGAGGACTGATTCCGGCCAGGGTGCTGCTGACGGTACTGGTCTCCGGCTTCCGGAGTCGCGAGCAGGGGACCGCGGACTGAAATCTCCGAAATCGGCAATAACAATTCAGCCTGCCGAATTCCACGGAGTGATGACGATGTGATCGGCAAACTGATCAGGACCTGTGTGCGCGTTTCACCTCGCCGTTTCTGGCAGGACCCGGTCCGACCCGGCCATGCTGGGCCAGAGGGGATGACCAGGAACGACAGTGGCGCCTCGGCGAGGGTGCCGTTGCAGGCGGCGCGTGAGTCTGAACGTCGGCTCAGCGTTCGAATCGGCAGGTCACATTGACGTCTCGAAACCGTTCGGAACGCTGTTTCGAAGTTGTCATGACCACAATGATCAGAACTCCACAGAACCCTTTCGTCTTGCCTACGGTCGCATCACAACCGAATACGGCAGATCAACCCGACAACGCTTTCAGAGCATCACTGGCAAGGACGAAAGAAGGATGATCACAATGAAGAAGCTCGCACTCGCCGCAACCGTCGCCCTCGGGATCTCTGCCCTCGCAGCCGGCCCGACGGCCGCTTCGAGTCTCGATGCCGCACCTTCGGGCTCTGTGCCGACCGACGGAAATCACTCGAGTGAATCTGCGGCAGCAGGGGAGGAAGCCGCGGAGGACGACCCCAAGTCTCACGATGAAGATCTGGCGCTGAGGTACGCGACGATGACAGTGTACGAGGTCGCGCACGGCAAGGGTATCGAATACACCGTCGACGGACTCAAAGCAGGGGACGTCGTCACCACGAGCCTCAACGACAAGAAGTCCGTGGTGAAGAAGGACGGGCCATTCGACGGCTCGGTTGTCGTGGATGAGGAACCGGACGTCCCGACAGACCTTCCATTCACGGTCTATGTCGAACGCGACGGTGAGACAGTGAGAGAGATGTTCACCAGAGTCGACCTCATCTCGGAGGGCGATCGAGGTGAATACGACGATGGCACTCTGTTGGTGAACCCAGAGGAGGACACGAACGACACGGCTCTCGGCACCGACGGAGTTAATCTCACAATGGTCAACTGCTCGGCCGAAGACGAGGCCGTGTTCCGCGTGTTCAAGAAGAACACGGATGGTCAGACGAAGGTCTGGGAAAAGCGTCAACTCGCCGGTGAAGATGAGTCCGCATCGGTCCGATACATAGCGGATTCAAGCAAGGACCTGTGGGGCAGATACGTCATCACTGCAGAATGCGGCGACCTCGAAGACTCGGCGCCACTGAGGGTGTACATCGACGAATAGAGGCCCGTGATCACTCCACCCGCCAACAGGATGCAAACGACGCCGGGTCCTTGACTCAGAACACTGGTTCTGAGTCAAGGACCCTGCGTCGTTCGTCTGTCGGTTTCTCCGCGGCAGCCGGTCGGCTCAGCCCTTGGCGACGAGCGTGCGCACGGCCGAGGAGAAGAACCCTTGACCGTCGATTCCGCCGCCGGACTCGGGGCCGAAGCCGGTCTCGACGGCGTGTTCGGGGTGCGGCATGAGGCCGACGACGTTGCCTGCTTCGTTCGTGATTCCGGCGATGTCTCGCAGAGACCCGTTCGGGTTGAAGCCCTGGTACCGGAAGACCACGCGTCCGGTGGACTCGAGCTCGTCGAGCACCTCGTCGGTGGCGACGAACCCGCCCTCACCGTTCTTCAGCGGAATGCGGATCGTCTGACCCTGCTCATAGTCGCTCGTCCACGCGGTGTTCGCGTTCTCCACGACCAGGTCCTGGTCGCGGCAGATGAAATGCTGGTGATCGTTGCGGATGAGCGCACCGGGCAGCAGACGGGATTCGCAGAGGATCTGGAAGCCGTTGCAGATGCCGAGCACCGGCATACCGGCATTCGCCGCGGCCACGACGGACTCCATGATCGGAGCGAATCCGGCGATCGCACCGCAGCGCAGGTAGTCACCATACGAGAAACCGCCGGGCAGGATGACGGCGTCGACTCCGGACAGGGTCGAATCCGCGTGCCACAGGTTCACCGGGTTCGCACCGGCCAGACGCACGGCGCGAGCGGCATCACGGTCATCGAGAGTTCCGGGGAACGTGACGACTCCGACGGAGACACCGGACTCTGCGGTCGCCTCGGCGGTGGGATCAGCCGCGACAGCGGTCACGATGCGTCCTCGGCCACGCGGACTGCCACAACGTTTTCGATCACGGGATTCGACAGAAGCTTCTCTGCGGCTTCGCGTGCCTGGGCGAGGACCTCCTCGGTGGCTTCGCCGTCAACCTCGAGTTCGAACCTCTTGCCCTGACGAACCTCACCGAACCCGGTGAAGCCCAGACGGGTCAGTCCGCCGGAGATCGCCTTGCCCTGGGGGTCAAGGATCTCGGGTTTGGGCATCACCTCAACGACGACACGTGCCATGCGTGTACTGCTCCTTTGTGAAAGTGTTCGGGAGTTCCTCCCGCGCTCACCCAGAGTCTACCAACCACGGCCGAATTCCCCGCCCGCGGTCCGGTCGTCGGACAGGCCGGAGCCCTCAGGAATCGAAGCCCATGCCCACTGCATCGAGGACTTTGAGCAGAGGACCGCGACGACCCTCGTTCTCATCGGCCTTGATCAGCGCATTCGTCGTCATCTTGATGCCCAGCCACGCCATC
Organism: Brevibacterium sediminis; assembly: GCF_013623905.1. Lineage (GTDB taxonomy): Bacteria > Actinomycetota > Actinomycetes > Actinomycetales > Brevibacteriaceae > Brevibacterium > Brevibacterium sediminis. The sequence goes on along the minus strand of NZ_JABKDD010000017.1, from coordinate 52,913 downwards.
GGCTCGGGCGGGAACGGCAGGGGCAGCTTGCGCACCATCTCGAGCTCGGTCAGTTCGGTGTCCTCACCGGAGAGCAGATCGAGCATGACTGTTCCAGCGAACCGAGACGCACCCACCCCGAGGCCGGTGAACCCCGCAGCCATGGCGACCTTCTTCCCATAGGCGCTGGTGAAGAACGAGAAGAACCGTGAACAGGTGTCGATCGGTCCGCCCCATTTGTGGGAGAACTTCAGCCCTTCTAGCTGCGGAAAGGTTTCGAAGAAGTGCTCGGCGAGGGTCTCGAAGGTCTCGGGCCGCTGATCGTATCTCCACGACAGCTGCCGCCCGAAGTGGTAGACGGCGTCCCAACCGCCGAAGAGGATCCGGTTGTCAGCGCTCAGCCGGTAGTAGTGGAATCTGTTCGCACAGTCGCCGATGCCCTGACGGCCCTCCCATCCGATCGCAGCCATCTGCTCGTTGTTCAACGGCTCGGTCATCAGCGCATAGTCGTAGACGGGAACCGTATGCAGACTCACCCGCTTGAGGAGCGAGGGGAACACATTCGTCGCCAGGGCCACCCGCTTCGCCGTGACCTGGCTGCACTGAGCGGCCGCGCAGTCCTCGAGCGTCTCCGCGGTCACGCGGGTCTGGACTCGCACGCTCGTCTTCGCGTCGCTGACATCGGTGACCTTCGTACCCTCATAGACCTCGACCCCGAGTTCGCGGATGACCCGCAGCAGCTCCCAGCACAACTTCGCCGGATGGACGAGCGCGACCTCGCGAGAATCCCACAGCGCACCTTTGTACGTCGGCGACTTGACGATCCCCGCGAGCTCCTGCTGGTCGAGGAAGATGAAACCGGAATCGGGATCGTGGGCCTCCCGCAGCTCGGCGACCTGGTAGTCCTCGGTGGCGACATCGAGTTCGCCCGTGCGTTCGAACTCGACGTCCATCCCGTACTTTGCCACCGCTGCCTCGATGGCGTCGAGGTTCTCACGGCCCAGCTGCGCGAGCCGATCGTTCTCCTCCGGCAGGTGAGCTTCCCCGTTGTCGTAGCCGTGAGTGAGGCTGGCCGCGCAGAATCCGCCATTGCGCCCCGAGGCGGCCCACCCGATCGAGTTCGCCTCGACGAGCACGACCCGACGGTCCGGGTCCCGCTCCTTCGCCTGCAGTGCGGTCCACAGACCGGTGAACCCGCCGCCGACAACGAGGAGGTCGGTTTCTCGATTCTCCTGCAGCGGCGGCAGCGGCTCCGGACGGAGGTCGGTGTCGAGCCAGAACGGAATGGTCGAGGCGTCGGCCAATGCGGCATTGACGTCCATGTCACTTCACTTTCTTCGCGGTGCGAGTTGTGTGCCTCATGCGGCCATCGTCTTGATGATCTCCGTGGCGTTCCCGCCGGCCTTGCGCAGGACGAAGCCGACGAAACCGAGCGCGGCGAGGGTGAGCACGAACATCACCGTCGACATCGCCGCGACCTCGGGGCGCAGGGCCACGCGGACGGCGGAGAAGATGTAGACCGGCCACGGGGTGTAGCCCGGCTGTTGGACGAAGCTCGAGAGGATCGTGTTGTCGAGGCTGACGGTGAACGACATCAGAGCACCGGCGAGGATGCCGGGGGCCGCAATGGGCAGCGTGATGTCCTTGAACCGATTCCACGGGGTGGCACCGAGGTCGGCGGCGGCATCCTCGAGCTGGGTGTCCATTCCGGCGAGCCGGGCCCTGACGATGAACGTCACGATCGCCATGGAGAACATCGCATGCGAGATGATGAGCCTGACCAGGCCGTTGTTGAGCGGGGTGATTCCCCAATCGACGCCGACGGTGACGAACCACGGCAGGAAGGAGATGCCGTCGACGATCTCGGGGGTGACCAGGGTCAGTCCGAGGATCGCGGTCAATCCGAGTGCCCACCAAGCGCCCCTTCGGGCCCGGGCCAGAGCGACTCCGCCGAGGGTGCCGAAGATCGTCGAGACGATGGCGGTGCCGACAGCGGCCTGCAGGCTCGTGACAATGGAGGAGACGATGATGTCGTTGTTGATGCCGCTGATGTAGGCGTGCAGGCCGAAGCCGCGGAAGTTCGCGAGCACCTTGCCGTTGTTGAACGAATAGGCGATGATCACCGCGATCGGCACGAACAGGTAGATGAAGACGAGGATGCCCCAGACGTGCAGGGCGATATCGGTCGGAGTCCGACGTGCGAACGTGTTCTTCTTCGGCATCTCAGGCCCTCCCGTCATGCAGCGGAACACTGTTCAATTTGGCCGTGATCGCCTGCCCGAGTTTGAGCAATGCGAAGCCGACCCCGACGACGGCCAAGGTGGAGATGATGAGGATCATCGCCATGGCCGCTCCGACCGCCCAGTTCTGTGCGGTGTTGAACTGATTGGCGATGAGCTGACCGACCATGGAGCCGCTCGCTCCTCCGAGGACGGTCGCGGTGACGTAGTCGCCGTTGAGCGGGATGAACACGAGCAGGCAGCCGGAGACGACCCCGGGCATCGCCATCGGCAGCGTGACCCGCATGAAGGTCTTCACCTTCCCCGCGCCGAGGTCGTAGCTGGCTTCGCGCAGCTTCTTGCCCGAGGCGTCGATGGCGACGAACAGCGGCAGGATCATCAGCGGCAGATAGTTGTAGACGACGCCGATCTGCACCGCCGTCCGCGTGTAGAGGATGTCGAGAGGTCCGTCGAGCAGCCCGAGCCCCTGCAGCCAGTTCGACAGGAACCCGTCGGGGGAGAGCATGATCTGCCAGCCGAGGGTGCGCACGAGGAAGTTCGTCCAGAACGGCACCATCACCAGGGCCAGAGCCAGCGACCTGCGGGCGGGCGCAACCTTGATCGCCAGCCAGTACGCGAACGGCAGGGCGATGATCAGGCACAGCAGGGTGCCGAGCAGCGAGATGCGCAGCGTCGCGAAGAAGGTCGAGACGAAGCTTGCGCTCATCGCTTCCGGGTACCGACCGAACGACAGGCGATCGGTGGCGATGGCCGTGAACTGGTCGGGCTTGTACCCGAAGCTGTAGAAGACGATGAGGGCGAGGGGAATGATGAAGAAGAACAGCGCATAGGCCCATGTCGGAAACGACATGGCCGCCGGACCGAAGAACTTCGTCGCCGGTTTCTTCGGTCGTGGCTGCTGCGGTCGGGTCTGAGTGCTCATGCTCCGCTCCTGGCCTGGGCGTCGGTGAGGATCTTCGTCCGAATCTGATCGGCCGGAGTCTGCTTGCTCGGTTCGAGACGGTCGAGGACCTTCTGTGCCGGGAAGATGAGGTCCTGTTGGTCGAGGTCGGCCTTCTTCGCCTGCTCGGCCAGGCCCTTCGTTCCGATCGGGTAGCCGATGTAGTCGAGCTGGTCGACTGCAGTGTCCGGCGAGATCATGTGGTTGATGAAGGCGTGAGCGGAATCCGGGTGCGGGGCGCCGGTGGCGATCGCCCAGCAGTCCATCCACAGATTCGCCGAGGGGGTCGGGAAGACGAACTTCCAATTCTCCGGGTCCTTGACCTCGGTCAGGCCCTGCCGGGCGTCGCCGTTGAAGGCGTGCAGAAGGGTGAAGCTGCCCTGAATCATGCTCGTGGCGGCGTTGCCGACATAGGCCTTCACGTTCGGGGCCAGATCGTCGACGATGATCTTCCGAGCCTTGTCGAGCTCTCCTTCGTCCTGAGTGTTGAGGCTGAAACCCTGTGCAGCCAGAGCGATCGCCGAGACCTCCCATGGGTCCTCGAGCAGAGCGGTCGTGCCGGCCGCTTCCTTCTGTGCGGCATCGAGGAAGTCCTGCCAGCTGGTCAGCTCCCGGGTGATCTTCTTCGTGTTGTAGACGAAACCGGTGGTGCCCCACGCCTTGCAGATCGAGTACGTGTTGTCCGGGTCGAAGTACTGATGAGTGAAGTTCGGATCCATATGCTCGAAGTTCGGGATCAGGGTGAGGTCGAGCTCCTGGAGCAGGTCATGTTCGAGCATCTGCGGAATGTTCGACCCCGTCGGCACGACCACGTCGTAGCCGGACGTCCCGCGTGAGGTCGAGAGCTTCGCCACGAGCTCCTCGTTCGATCCGTAGGCGTCGACCTGGACGAGGATGTCGTTCTGGGATTTGAAGGCGTCGAGAAGTTCGGGATTGTCGTAGTCGCCCCACGAGTAGAGGTTGAGCTTCGATTCGAGCTTTCCGTCGGTCGGCGGCGATGCCGCCATCTTCGTGTTCTTGCCGCACGCGCTCAGTGCCCCGAGCCCGACGACACCGAATCCGGCCAGCAGCGCTCGCCGGCTCAACCTCGCCGAGGCGGCCCGCGGGGCCAGGAACGTCACATCGGGTCTCTTCCGGGCCATTTCAGGCACCGCCTTCGAGGAGGGACGCGACCGCGCTCGGCTCACGGTCATACACGGCGACGGCGTCGGCATTCCAGCTCAGCTCCACCTCGGTGCCAGCGCTGATCGGCTCCCGCCCGGCGGCAGGCACGCGGGCGAGGATCTCGTCGTTGTCACCGACGACGATCATGTACTGGATGACGTCGCCGAGGAACGAATACGAGATCACGGAGCCGCGGGCCGTGTTCGCCTCTCCGGAGCTCTCGCCTGCGGGGGCGACGTGCATCCGTTCGGGACGGATGGCTGCGCGCACTCGGTCGCCGACCTCGAGATTCCGGGGTTCACCGGCGGCGGTGGCCGGTTTGAGTGTCAGCGTCGGGGCCGTGAGCACAGCGTTAGCCGTGCGCAGGGTCGCGGTCGTCGAATCGGTGGACGCCACCTCGGCGGAGATGAAGTTCTGCTTGCCGATGAAGCCGGCGACGAAGCCGTTGTGCGGGTTCGCGTAGATGTCCTCACCGGAGCCGATCTGCTGGATGACGCCGTCGTACATGACGACGATGCGATCGCTCATCGCCAGCGCCTCATCCTGATCGTGGGTGACGAAGACGAAGGTCGTGTCGAGCTTCGTGTGGAGGCGTTTGAGCTCGAGCTGCATCTCCTCCCGCAGCTTCCTGTCGAGCGCCGACATCGGCTCGTCGAGAAGGAGGACCTGCGGCCGGTTGACCAGCGCCCGGGCCAGGGCGATGCGCTGCTGTTGACCGCCGGAGAGCTGTTCGGGTTTGCGCCCGGCGAAGTCCTCCATCTGCACAAGGGCGAGGGCATCGCGGACGCGCTGCGCGATCTCCGGTTTCGGGACCTTCGCCTGCTTGAGTCCGTAGGCGATGTTGTCGGCGATGTTCATATGCGGGAACAGCAGGTAGGACTGGAACACCGTGTTGACCGGTCGGCGGTGCGGCGGCAGGGACACGATGTCCTTGCCGGCGAGCAGGATCGCACCGTCGGTGGGGGTCTCGAAGCCGGCGATCATCCGCAGCAGGGTGGTCTTTCCGCAGCCGGAGGGGCCGAGCAGGGAGAGGAATTCGCCCTTGCGGACGTTCAGATCGAGGCGTTCGATGGCGGTGTTGTCGCCGAAGACCTTCTTCACACCCTGGATCTCGAGGTGGTCGAGTCCGGTCTCCGCAGACGGCGTCGAGGTGGCTGTACTGGTCATGATGGCCTTTCGTCTTCAGCTGGCTGAGCCGGTGGCGGTCGGGGCGGACGGCGTGGTCGGTGCCGGTGTTCGAGGCAGCAGGGCGTCGTGGACGATGCGCCCGTCGCAGATCGTCAGTTCGTTCGTGATCTCCGCGATATCGGTCGGCGGCAGCGTGAACGGGTTGGCGCTGGCCAAGGCGAGGTTGGCCGGCTGACCGGTGCGGATGTGGCCGTTGTCGGCCGAGCGCAGCAGGTGTGCCGAACCTGCGGTGTAGGCACGCAGCGCCGTCGTCAGGTCGATCGCCTCGTCGGGCAGCAGCGGCGACTCATCCGCGGCGGTCGGGTGCGAGCGATTGAGCGCGACATGGATCGCGTCCCACGGGTTCGCCGTTGATACCGGCCAGTCCGAACCCATCGCCAGATGGGTGCCGGAGCGGTTGAGGGACCCGAAGGGATAGAGCCAGCCGCTGCGCTCGGCACCGAGGAACGGCAGGTTGAGGTCGATCATCTGCTCGTCATAGCAGGCCCACAGCGCCTGCAGGTTCGCGGTGACGCCGAGTTCGGCGAAGCGGGGGACATCGGCGGGATCGACGACCTGGACGTGGGCGATATGGTGACGGCGTTCGCCGGTGTCAGCTGCGCCGGTCGTCCCGGTGCCGGCCGTGCCCTGGCTGCGGACGGCCTCGAAAGCGTCGAGGGCGGCCTTGACTGCAGCATCGCCGATCGCATGGCAGTGGATGTCGAAGCCGGCCGCATCGAGGGCCGCGAACGAGGCCTCGAGGTGGTCGCGAGTGAAATAGCTCGTCCCGAAGCCACCGCAGGTGCACGTGTATTCGGTCGTCATCGCCGCGGTCCGGGACTCGACGATCCCGTCGAGCATGAACTTCACCGAGGTGGCGCGGAAGCGTCCGTCGGAGCGTGCGAGATCGGTCAGTCGGGCCACCTCGGCGTCGATGTCCTCGACTCCGCGCGGCCACCACAGGCTGCCGACGACCTCTGACCGGAGCTCGCCGGATTCCGATGCGCCGACGTAGGTGTCGTACGGGTCGCGGTGACCGCCGTAGTCGCCGACGATGGCGTCCATCCACGCGGTCACGCCGAGGGAGTTGAGGTAGCGCTGACCTTCGCGCAGACCGGCCAGGACCTCCTCCTCGGAGGCGGAGGGAACGTGGGCTGAGACGAGGTCGATGGCCGATTCGTGCAGGCACCCGGTGGGGCGGCCCGCGGAATCGGCGACGATGACGCCGCCGGCAGGTGCCGTGGACGTCTCGTCGAGTCCGGCTGCGGTCATCGCCTGCGTGTTCACCCATGCCGAATGGTGGTCGGCGCTGAGCAGGATCGCCGGCCGATCGGGGCAGGCCACGTCGAGGATGTCGGCGGTCGGGTCTCCTCCGGGAAAGTGGGCCATCGACCAGCCGCCGCCGATGACCCAGTCGTTCGCAGGGTCGGTCGCGCCGTCATCACGGTTCGTGTCGGCGACATAGTCGCGGACCATCTGCAGCGCGGCCTCGAGGCTGTCCGCTCCGCTGATATCGCAGGCCAGGGCCTCCTGACCGCCGAAGGTCGTGTGCACATGCGCATCGACGAAGCCGGGAGTGAGCAGCTTCCCGGCGGCTTTGATCGTGCGCGACGCGGGCACAGCTGCGGGTCCGGTGCCGATCTCGGTGATGATCCCGTCGCGGATGCTCACGCGATCCTCGGCGCGCAGAGCCTCACCGTCGAAGATCGTGACATCGAGGATATCGAGGTCCAATGCTGCCTCCCGACTGCAGTGTCGTGGCAGAGGCGGATTGCCGAGCCCGCTCTCTGAGTGTGTTGTGGATCACTGTGAAGTCACCTTAGCGGAACATCCCCCGTGATTCCACTGATTCCGTTGCAGAAATATGCGTCAAGTGAGGGAAACTGCAACACGGATTGTCAGTAGCGCTGATTCAGCGTCTCACACTGCGATATTCGCACAGGAGTCGTTGGCGGCAATGGTGAAGCCGCGGGGCACCGACTTGTCGTCGATGCCCCGCGGCTTCTGTGGGGTTGAGAACTGAGCGCTTCAGCCGGGGAAGGTCTCTCCGGTGAGCTTCTCGAAAGCCTCGATATAGCGGGCACGGGTCTTCTCGACCACCTCGGCGGGCAGCGCCGGGGGAGGCGTGTCCGATGCCTTGCCCCAGCCGGATTCTTCGGTCAGCCAATCGCGGACGAACTGCTTGTCGAAGCTCGACTGAGCCTTGCCTGCCTCATAGCCCTCGGCGTCCCAGAAGCGGGAGGAGTCCGGGGTGAGCACTTCGTCGCCGAGGGCAATCGTGCCGTCGGGCAGGGTCCCGAACTCGAACTTCGTGTCGGCGAGGATGATCCCGCGTTCCCGGGCGATCTGCTCGGCACGCTGGTAGATCTCCACGGTCAGGTCGCGCAGCCTCTCTGCGGTCTCGGTCCCGACGGTCTCGGCGACGGCCTCGAAGCTGACGTTCTCATCGTGTTCGCCGAGCTCGGCCTTCGTCGCCGGAGTGAAGATCGGAGGCTCGAGGCGATCGGCCTCGACGAGTCCGGCCGGCAGCTGGATGCCGCACACGGACCCGGTGGCCCGGTAGTCCGACATTCCCGATCCGGTGAGGTAGCCGCGGGCCACGCACTCGACGGGGAACATGGAGAGGTTCTGCACGATGAGGCCGCGGCCGGCCACGGCCTCGGGCACGTCTGAGCTGATGACATGGTTGCCGATGACATCGGCGAGCTGATCGAACCACCACAGGCTGAGTCCGGTGAGCACCTTGCCCTTGTCCGGGATCTCCGAGTCGAGCACCCAGTCATAGGCGGAGATGCGGTCCGAGGCGACCATGAGCAGCTGCTGCGCACTCGCGGCATCGGCGGCGTCGGCGGGAATGTAGAGGTCGCGGACCTTCCCCGAATACACGTGCTTCCAGCCCGGCAGCACCGGGGCGACCGGTGCGGGGGCGGCGTATCCGGAGGCGAGCTCGATACGTCCGGCGGCGGCCGCCTCGGCGATATCGGTGCGGTGCTGCTCACCGTCCCACTTGATCTGGCCGACCGCGGCATAGGCCTTCGCCCGCGCATCGTCGAGGTCGTCGCCGAGGGAGACGACGGAGAGCACGCGGCCGCCGGAGGTGACGATGTCACCGGTCTCGGCGATGTCCTTCGTGATCACGGCATCTTCGGGGGCGAATCCGCCGCTGGGACCGGTCGCGAGTTTCGTGCCTGCGTGGAGGACGCTGATGTCGGGCAGGGTCGCGACGGTGTCGAGCCCGCGGATGATGTCTCCGGTGCTCGGAGTGCCCGGGTAGTTCTCGGCTGCCATGACCACGGTCACCGAGGAGCGCGGATCCCATTCGAGGGGTGCGGTCTCGTTCAGGCGGCCCTCGGCGGCGGCGAGTAGCGTCTGGCCCAAGGGGCTGGACAGGCGGGCGAGCACCGACTGGGTCTCCGGATCGCCGAAGCGGACGTTGAACTCGATGACGCGCAGACCCTTCGACGTCAGCGCGAGCCCGCAGTAGAGGAGCCCGGTGAACGGGGTGCCGCGGCGGGCCATCTCATCGACGACGGGCTGGGCGACGGTGTCGATGATCTCGTCGACGGTGCCGGCAGGCAGCCACGGCAGCGGCGAATACGCGCCCATCCCGCCCGTGTTCGGGCCGGTGTCACCGTCTCCGATGCGTTTGAAGTCCTGAGCCGGGGCCAGGGGAACGGTGGTCGTGCCGTCGCAGAGGACGAACAGGGAGACCTCGGGGCCGTCGAGATAGTCTTCGATGACGACCCGGTCGGAGACCTCGAGGCAGGAGCTCGCATGTGTCAGCGCGGCATCGAGGTCATCGGTGACGACGACTCCCTTGCCGGCGGCCAGGCCGTCGGCCTTGACCACGTGCGGGGCGCCGAATTCGCGCAGTGCGGCCGCCGCCTCGTCGGTCGAATAGGCGACCACCGTACGTGCAGTCGGCACGTTCGCGGACTCCATGACCTCCTTCGCGAACGCCTTCGAGCCTTCGAGGTGCGCGGCTTCCGCGCTGGGGCCGAAGACGGGGAAGGAAGCTTCGCGCAGAGCATCCGCAACTCCGGCGACCAGCGGGGCTTCGGGCCCGATGACGACGAGATCGACGTCGAGGGTCTCAGCCAGCGCGGTCACGGCGGCGGCATCCGAGGCATCGACCGCCTCGGTGTGGGCGATCTGCGCGATACCGGGATTGCCGGGAGCAGCGATGACGGCGTCGACCTGCGGGTCGCGCGAGAGAGCGAGGACAAGGGCGTGTTCACGGGCGCCCGAACCGATGACAAGAACCTTCACGCCACCAGCCTAAAGGGTCGTAGGCTTGAGTGCGTGACCTTCTCGACTTTCACCCCCGCGCAGGCTGGCGAGCTCGCAGTCGTCGAGCGCTCCGGCTTCATCGAATCCCGACACATCGGGTCCGCCGTCGTCCTCGACCCGGACGGATCACCGCTGATCAGTCTGGGCGCCCCCGATGCTGCAGTGTTCACACGCTCGAGTCTCAAACCGCTGCAGGCGATCGCGGCGATGAGCCTCGGGGCGCAGCTGACCGGACCCGCCGCGGCCCTGGCCGCCGCCTCGCACAAGTCCGAAGCCGGGCACGTCGAGGTGGTCGAATCGATGCTGGAGACAGCAGGGCTGAGCGTATCCGACCTGCAGTGCCCGTCCGCCCATCCCGCCGACGGAGCCTTCCGCCGCGAACTGCAGGAACGCGCACGGGCGCAGGGGGACGAAAACACCGACCCGCGCTCGCCCCTGTATTTCAACTGCTCCGGCAAGCACGCTGCGTTCCTCGCCGCCGCCCGCGCCATCGGAGCCGACACCTCCACCTATCTGTCCCCGGACCACCCCGTGCAGCAGAAGGTCGCCGAGGTGGTCGAGACCTTCGCCTCCGAGGAACCCTCCGCGGTCGGCATCGACGGCTGCGGGGCACCCGTGTTCGCGCTCAGCCTCACCGGTCTGGCCCGGGCCATCGGCCGTGTCATCCGGATGGGCAGCGCCGACGGCGCGGTTGAGGAGACGGCCGGACCATGGACTGCCTATGAGCGTGAGGCCCGCACCCTCACCGAGGCGGTCTTCGCCGACCCATGGACGATCGAGGGGCACGGCCGACCGAATTCGACCGTCATCGACCGACTCGGCGTCTTCGCCAAGGGCGGGGCCGAGGGCGTCATCGTCATGGCCACCCGGACCGGGTACGCCGTCGCCGTGAAATGCCTCGACGGAAGTTCCCGGGCCACGGGGTTCGTGGCGCTGACCCTGCTCCAGCGGGCGGGAGCGTTCGGCGCCGAGCCGGGAGCCGCCTCGGCGCCGGAGAACGACACGGTGGACGCCGTGATCGCAGCGATCACGGACCCGGTCACCGGGGGCACGGATTCCGAGGGGCGGACGAACGTTGTCGGACGCCTGGAGCTCGGGGAAGATATTGCCGATATCGGTGAGAGGAAGAGGGACTGATGGCGATTCGCAGAAGGATCGACCCCGATCAGGGACGCAGCGCACTCGAGCTGTGGCTGACGCAGGCGAGGCTCGACGCGGCCCCGGCCGACCGATCGACCACCGCCACCGCAGTGCGCTTCACCCTCGAGGAGCTCGCCTCCCGCGCCGAAGGCAACAGCGTCGAAGTCCGGGTCCCGCCGTTCGGCGTCACCCAGTGCATCGCCGGTCCCCGGCACACCCGCGGCACCCCGCCGAACGTCGTCGAGACCTCCGCCGAGGTGTGGCTGGGCCTGGTCACCGGACGCACCGACTTCCAGGCCGCGCTCGCCGCCGGGGACATCGACGCCTCGGGAACCCGAGCCGACCTCGGCGATTTCCTGCCCCTCTTCACTCCTGCAGAACTCGAGGCCTGAGCATGAGCGCACAGATCACGCAGACGACGTCGTTCATCGGCGGGCGGCATGTGCCGTCCCTGCTCACCTACGCCAATATCGATCCGGCCACCGGCGGTCAGCTCGGCGATATCGCCCGCGCCGGGGCCGATGAAGTCGATCGGGCGGTGCAGGCTGCGGCGAAGGCACAGCAGGAATGGAAGCGCTCGAGCCCCGAACAGCGCTCCCGCCTGCTCATCGCCACTGCGGCCGTCATCACCGCCAACCGCGACGATCTGGCCCGCATCGAATCCGAGGACACGGGCAAACCTCTCACCCAGGCCTGTGCCGACGTCGACGTGTGCGCCCGCTACTTCGAGTTCTACGGGCACACCATCGAGTCCTACTACGGTCACGCGATCCCGCTGGCCGAGGACATGCACGTCTACACGCGCCGAGAGCCCTTCGGCGTCACCGGGCACATCGTGGCCTGGAACTACCCGCTCCAGCTCATCGGCCGCGCCGCCGCCACCTCGCTGGCCACCGGCAACTGCGCCGTCGCCAAACCCGCGGACGAGACCCCGCGGTCGACCGTACGGCTGGCCGAACTCATCCACTCCGTCGGCTTCCCGGCCGGAGCCTTCAACGTCGTCACCGGCCTCGGCGCCGAGGCGGGAGCGGCACTGAGCGCCCACCCCGGAGTCGCACATCTGGGTTTCGTCGGATCGACACAGACCGGCTCGGCCATCGCCCACGCCGCTGCCGATCGGGTCGTGCCCACGGTCCTCGAACTCGGTGGGAAGTCCGCGAACATCGTCTTCTCCGACGCCGATATCGATGCGGCGATCCCGTCGCTGGTGCGCTCCATCATCCAGAACGCCGGGCAGACCTGCTCGGCCGGGTCCCGGCTCATCGTCCACCGTGACATCCACGCCGAGGTCGTCGAGAAGATGGCCGCCGCCATGGCGCAGGTGACCATCGGCTACGGTCTCGACGACCCGATGCTCGGACCCCTGATCTCGGCCAAGCAGCATGAGCGGGTGGACGGGTTCCTCTCCGAAGTCGATTCCGGGCAGATCGTCACCGGAGGCACTCGGCCCGACGGGCTGGCCGATGACCTTGCGGCCGGGGCGTTCATCACCCCGACCATCGTCGACTCCGTCGACCCGGAGTCCCGGATCGCCCAGGAGGAGGTCTTCGGTCCCGTCGTCGTGACCCTGCCGTTCGCCGACGACGATGAGGCCGTGGCGCTGGCCAACGGCACCGACTACGGTCTGGTCTCGGCCCTGTGGACGCAGAACATCTCCCGTGCCCACCGACTGGCCGCCGAGGTCGACGCCGGTCAGATCTTCGTGAACACCTACGGTGCCGGCGGGGGAGTCGAACTGCCCTTCGGCGGATTCAAGAAGTCCGGCTACGGACGCGAGAAGTCCATCGAAGCTCTCGACGAATACACGCAGACGAAGACCGTCGCCATCAAACTGTGACGGTGCCGAAGAGGGCGGTGCTGAGGTGACCTTCCCAGTCCTCGGGCTCGTCCTCATCGCCTCCGTCGCCCACGCCGTATGGAACCTCGCCGCGAAGTCCGTCACCGGCAAGGGCTTTGCCTTCGTGCTCGCCTACCACGGGCTCTCGGCGATCCTGCTCGCTCCGATAGCAATCGTCATCATCGCCTCCGGAACGCAGTCGCTGAACTGGGGTCTGGTCGGTGCGGCGGCGCTGAGCGCGGTCTTCCACATCGCTTACTCCGTGGCCCTGCAGTCCGGCTACGACCACGCCCCGCTCGGCGTCGTCTATCCGACGGCGCGCGGCACCGGGCCCGTGGTCACGATCATCATCGCCGTGGCCGTCCTCGGTGAGCGTCCCACCCTCGCCGAGGCGGCCGGAGCCTTCACCGTCATCGCCGGGATCGCTGTCGTCACGATCCGTCCCCGCGGCGGGGACGGCCCCACCAGCAGCCACGGATTGCGCCGCGGGCTCGCGTGGGGCGGGCTGATCGGAGCGTTCATCGCCTCATACACGCTGTGGGACGATTTCGCCGTCAACCATGTCAGCGACTCCCCGCTGCTCTACTTCGCCGTCTCCGAAGCCTGCGTCGGGCTGATCATGACCGCAGGAGCCTACGCGCTTCCCGGCGGGCGGGAGAAGCGCGCCGATTTCAGGGAGATCCTGACGAGCCACAAACGCGCGCTCGTGACCGTGGCGATCCTCTCACCCCTGGCGTATGTGCTCGTCCTCTATGCGATGCAGCAGGCACCGGTGGCGCTCGTGGCGCCCGTACGGGAGACCTCGATCGTCGTCGGCACCCTGCTGGCCTGGTGGTTCTTCGGAGAGAGGAACGTGGTGCTCAAACTCGCCGGTGCCCTCATCGTGGTCGTGGGTATCGGGCTCATCGCCCTCGGGTGAGAGGGACGCGGCTCAGCGGCGGCGCCCGGGCTGACGTCGGTTGACCCGCACCACGCGCACCGGGCATACGGCGTGCGAGAGCACACCCTGCGACGTCGACCCGAGGACGGTGGCGACGAACCCACCGCGGCCGCGGGAGCCGATGACCATGAGATCGGCGGTGTATGTGGCGGACACGAGCACCTCGGTGGCGGGAGCATCGAAGACCGAGTACCGTACCTCGAGATCCGGGAAGTCGCCCTTGAGGGAGTCGGCAGCGGCGGTGAAGGACGTCGCCGCTTCGTCGTACATCCGGATGAGGTGTTCCTCGCTGGGCATCCACTCGGGCGAGAGGATATGCGTGGCGGTGACTCCGACGAGGCGCAGCGGAACACCGTAGATCGCGGCCTGTGAGGCCGCGGCACGCAGCACCGGGGTGTCGGTCTCGAAGGGATCGACGGCGGCGACGACCTCCCCGGAGAAGTCGGGTCGGGTTCGTCGTTCCGCCTCGGCGGAGGGATCATCCGTCGTGCGGACGGGATCGTCGACGGGCAGGGGAGTCGTCGGCATGACTCGGGTCGGCCACGTGCTCGGGACGACGACGGTGGGGCACTGGGAGTGCGCGGGCATCGCCAGGGCCACGGATCCGAGGAGACGACCGGCGAACCCGCCGCGACCGCGGGCGCCGACGACGGCGAGGGCGGCGTTCTTCGAATGCTCGACCATGACCCCGGAGGCGTCACCGGGCGCGATCGTCGTCGATACGGGAACGCCGGCCTTGGTGACGGTGGCGGCGGCCGCCTCGGCGATGTCTTCGACGGTCTTCTTCACAGCGCTGTCGAAGTCGGCGGGGAAGACGATGTCGGCCTGGCTCATATTGACGCCGGGGACGGTGTAGGCGGAGACGATGCGGATCTCGGAGGAGGTCTTCTGTGCATGCGTGATCGCCCACTGCAGGGCGCATTCGGCGTTGTCGGAACCGTCGATGCCGACGATGATCGTATGGGACATATCGGAACCTCTGTCTTCAGTGACCGTCAATCTGGTTGAGTCCAGCATAGTTGTGTCCAGTTTATGGGAACTGGCATGAGACTGCCTGGGAGGAACCTCAGGCTGACTCGACTAGACTGTTCGCGACCTGTTGTTCCGGGGCGATCCCGGCGTTTCATCGGCCTCAAGGCCACGTGTCCAAGGAGATCATGAAGGACCAGATCGACGTCTCCGTCCGTCGCAGCCCCAAGTACTCGGTGTTCATGGGCATCGGCGCGGTGCTCGGCATCGTGCTTGCTGGAATCCTCGCGGTCTTCGTCGACCCGGCCGATATGCCGATGGGCTACACGGTGGCCAAGGGACTGGGCCTGCTGTTGCTCGTCCTCGGGATCGGCGGACTGTTCCTCGGTGGACTCGTCGCGCTCATCCTCGACTGGCTGGGACGGAAGAAGTCGAAGGAGTTCCGGGTCGGTGCGCAGATCGACATGGTCGACGACCCGAAGGAGATCGCGCGCCGTCGCATCGCCGAAGCCCGCGGGGAGGACCCGGATGCCGGCGCCGCCGAGGGTGGGACCGCCTCGGCGAGCCAGGATGCCGCACCTGCGGCAGAGGATGTTGTGCCCACTGCCGACGAGGCGGACGACGCGGACGAGGCGGGAACGGGTCGGGATACGGCCCCCGGTTCCACAGTCTGATCACCGGGTCAGAGCGCCGTTGCGGGTATGAGACAATTTCACTCGTGGCAAGAGGAGACGGGCAGCTGACGCACGAAATCGACCCCCAGGACCGCGGACCGCAGGACGAATGCGGTGTGTTCGGAGTCTGGGCCCCCGGCGAGGAAACCGCCAAACTCACATACTTCGGGCTCTACGCCCTGCAGCACCGCGGACAGGAGTCCGCGGGAATCGCTGCCAGCAACGGCAAGCAGATCCTCATCTACCGCGACATGGGCCTGGTCTCCCAGGTCTTCCATGAGCGCGATCTCGAGCTTCTGCAGGGCCATATCGCCGTCGGGCACACACGGTATTCGACGACCGGATCACCGTCGTTCGAGAACGCTCAGCCCACCCTGGGGCCGACTCCGTTCGGCACCGTGGCATTGGCGCACAACGGCAATCTGACGAACTTCGACGCCCTCGAGGCCATGGCCGATTCCCGTCGCGACCACGCGACGAAGGTCGTCGAGGAGGCCACGAAGAAGACGTCCCGCACCCGGCCCTTCCGTGATTCGTCGAACGACACCTCCCTGGTCACCGAGCTGTTCGCGACCGAAGAGGGTGAGAACCTCACCGAGGCGGCCCTGACCCTGCTGCCCCATGTCGAAGGTGCGTTCTCGCTGGTCTACATGGACGAGCACACCCTCTACGCCGCCCGGGACCGGCACGGGGTGAGGCCCCTGTCGCTGGGACGGCTGGAGAACGGCTGGGTCGTCGCCTCGGAGACCGCGGCGCTCGACATCGTCGGCGCGAAGTTCGTCCGCGACATCGAACCCGGAGAGCTCATCGCCATCGACGAGGACGGTCTGCGTTCGCACCGCTTCGCCGAACCGGACCAGGCCCGCTGCGTCTTCGAATACGTCTACCTCGCCCGTCCCGACAGCATGCTCGCCGGCAAGAACGTCCACGCCGCGCGCACCCAGATGGGCCGGCAGCTCGCCGAGGAATACCCGGTCGACGCCGACCTCGTCATCGCCACTCCCGAATCCGGAACCCCTGCGGCCGTCGGCTATGCCGAGGCCTCGGGCATCCCGTTCGGCCAGGGGCTGATGAAGAACGCCTATGTCGGACGCACGTTCATCCAGCCCTCACAGACCCTGCGGCAGCTGGGCATCCGCCTCAAGCTCAACCCGATCCGGGAGAACATCGAAGGCCGACGCCTCGTCGTCGTCGACGATTCGATCGTGCGCGGAAACACCCAGCGGGCGCTGGTGCGCATGCTGCGGGAAGCCGGAGCGGCAGAGGTCCATGTGCGCATCTCGTCCCCGCCGGTGAAGTGGCCGTGCTTCTACGGAATCGACTTCGCCACCCGTGCCGAGCTCATCGCCAACGGGCTGACGACGAACGAGATCTGCGAGAACCTCGGTGCGGACTCTCTGGGCTATATCTCTCTGGACGGCATGATCGCCGCCACCCAGCAGGAGCGCAGCCAGCTGTGCACCGCCTGCTTCTCGGGCGAATACCCGATTCCCGTCAACAACACCCCCGCCGACAAAGGATGCTGAGTTGAGTTCCGACGCGAACCCGAAGTCCACCACCTATGCCGCCGCAGGCGTCGACGTCGAGGCCGGAGACCGCGCCGTCGAACTCATGAAGGCCGCGGTCTCGGCCACTCACAACTCCTCGGTCGTCGGTGGGATGGGCGGATTCGCCGGACTCTTCGACGTCTCCGTGCTCAAGGACTTCGAGCGTCCGCTGCTTGCCTCGTCGACCGATGGAGTGGGTACGAAGGTCGCCATCGCTCAAGCCATGGATAAGCACGACACCATCGGCTATGACCTCGTCGGCATGGTCGTCGACGACATCATCGTCTGTGGTGCCCGGCCGCTGTTCATGACCGACTACATCGCCTGCGGCAAGGTCGTGGCCGAACGCATCGCCGATATCGTGCGCGGAATCGCCGACGCCTGTGCCTCGGCCGGTGTCGCACTGGTCGGTGGGGAGACCGCCGAACACCCGGGTCTGCTCGGGGTCGATGAGTACGATGTCGCCGGTGCCGCCACCGGAGTCGTCGAGGCTTCGAAGCTGCTCGGCCCGGAGAAGGTCCGTGCCGGGGACGTGCTCATCGGTCTGCCGTCCTCGGGCATCCACTCCAACGGATACTCGCTGGTCCGCCACATCATCGCCGAGGCGGGATGGGGTCTGGACAAGCATGTGTCGGAGTTCGGGCGCAGCCTCGGCGAGGAGCTGCTCGTTCCCACTCATGTCTACACCGGCGAGCTCGCCGCTCTCTTCGACGCACTGCCCGACGCGGTGCATTCGGTCTCGCACGTCACCGGCGGGGGACTCTCGGCCAATGTGGCCAGAGTTCTTCCGCAGGGGCTGGTCGCGACGATGTCGCGTGCCTCGTGGGAGATCCCGGAGGTGTTCTCCGTGCTCGGCGACCTCGGCGGAGTGCCGCAGGACGACCGCGAACGCACGTGGAACCTCGGCGTCGGCATGGTTCTCGTCGTCGACGCAGCGTCGGTCGATGGTGTGCTCAAGGCGAGCCCCGGAGCCTGGGTGCTCGGCGAGGTCGCCGCCGATGACGGTTCTCTGGCGACCGATCCCTACTATGTGCAGGGCGCCAAGGGCGTCGACGGCGGCGCCGCGATCCTGCAGTAATGGGTCGCGTGCCTCGCGCAGCCGGCTGGCCTGGTCGCGGGGCATCCCTCACCGTTAGTCTCGCCTTCTCGGCGCAGAGGCTTCGCGCACCGTTAGTCTCACACCCTCGTGTTCCTGCACGGGGGTGTGCTGCTTGCGGTGCGTAATGGCCGCGGGAGTGGAGGAACTGCACTCAACGGTGCGTGATGCTCCTCGGTCACAGCCGCCTCGGCGAGGGGATGGAACTCGAGTTCTCGGTCATTCGGCGCGGTTGCGCATGGCGAGTGCCGCCTCGGCGGGGGAATGCCCACGAGCGGATGGACCGGCGGGCCCACGACCGTCTGCGCGCACGACAGAGGGCGGGGACCGAAGTCCCCGCCCTCAGTGCGTGTCAGATCAGCCGTGTGCGGCTGGACTCATCCGAGATCAGTTCTCGTACTCGTCGTCATCGTCGACATTGTACTTGTCGGCGTAATCCGAGTAGTCGGGTTCATCGTCGTACGGATCGGACGGACCGGACTTGCTCGCGTCGGCGCCCAGCTCCTGCTGGAGTCTATTAAGGTCGGTATCCGGGCTGTAGTACTTCAGCTTCCGAGCTACCTTGATCTGCTTTGCCTTTGCGCGGCCGCGACCCACTGGCGTGACCCCCTCCGTCGTCAATGGGGCGAATGGCCCCGGACTAGATCTCTGCTATGCGCTTAAATCCTACCTGTTCATACTGGGAAGTTCCATTTTGTGAGTGGACCTTGGATAGGCTGAACCCATGGCCTACCGTCGCGATTATGTCGTCACCCTGCGGATCTTCGAACCCCTTGTGGTGCATTCCGAATTGCAAGACAGGCAGGTGGAGGACAACCGGTCACGCATCGAGGAGCAGATCTCCCACGACGCTGACAAGCGCTTGATCTCCCTGCCGCCTTCGCCCGTGGCTGATTCCTTTCGGCGCACTCCGATCTACCTCCCAGCGTCTCAGACCGCGGACGGGGTGGACCGTTTCTGTCCTGCTCAGGAAGACATTCGTGGATGGGAGGCGCTCGATTCGCTGGCCGAGCACACCTCGAAGGCGACCTTGGACATCGTCGCTCCGAAGTCCGCTCGCCGACGTGCCGCCAGCCGTCGTGCGGAGTGGCTGCAGGACGCCAAGGACACGCGGATCTTCACCCGCGTCTCTGCCTGGGACGTGCCCCCGTCGTGGTGGCTGTTCTTCTCTCTGACCGAGGATCAGATCATCACCGAGGAGACCGACGAGGGCCTCCGGGTGCTCATCCGTACGGATATCCTGGCCGCCTCGGCGCGCATGGAATGGGCCTCGGAGACGATCGCGGACACCTCGAAGGTCGTCGATATGGTCGAGCAGACCTCGGTTCTGGCCGAGTGGATCGACACCTTCGACATGAACTCGGTCCTCGAACTCGACCTCGGCGGGATGTCCGATGTGCTGTGGCCGAGCGAAGCCGCCGAACTCGTCGACTCGTGGGTCACGGCACTGAGCAACAACGATTCCGAGTCAGCGGTCGCCGCCTTCCAGAAATATGCGGCCGGCTGGGAACAGCTCAACCTCTACGCCCGCAGCTCCTGACCCCAATTACTACCTGACGGGGGCTGAGCAACCTGGCGCCAGGTTGCTCAGCCCCCGGCAGGTAGTAAGAAGGGCGGATAGGATTGTCTGCGAACGAGCCGCACCCGAGAGGACGAGTCCCGCAAGCGTATGGAAGAGAAGAAGCGCCGTCTCCTGACGAGCCAGGACCCCGCTGCTCAGGGGCCTGACCCCGCCGCATCGTCCGCCTCACGCACAGGCGAGCCCGGCTCGGATCAGTCCGCCTCCGATGAGTCCGCGACCGACGTTGCCACGTCCACCGGTACCCCGAACCCCGCGACCCGGGTGAAACCGCTGTCGAAGGTCTCCGTCGGCTGGCGCATCGTCGTTCCCGCCATCGCCTTCGTCATCCTCACCTGCGGACAGTTCCTCAACACGAACGACTTCTTCCCGCTCGGATCGCTCACCCAGTACGCCACCGCCAAAGACCTCAACGGAACCGTGAACTCCACGTGCATCGAAGCTCAGTTCCCCGGCGAGGACGAACCGCGCCGCCTCGGGTTCAATGCCGCGACCGTCGGCATCGAACGCGGTGACGTCGAATCCCAGCTCGACAGAGTCATCGCCCACCCCGAACTCCTGCAGTCGATGGCCGACTCGTACATCCGGCTGCACCCGGACGAACCGAAGCCCGAAACGATGATCCTCTGCCGCACCACCACACAGCTGAAGAACGGCCTGGCCGTCGGCGAACCCGAACAGACGACGCTGGCGAAGTGGGAGGTCCGATGAGCAGCATCCCGACCTTGAGATCCACCCCCACCGAGGCGGCCCCCACGAATCCGCTCCTCCGCTGGTTCATGCCCGAGGTCCCCCTCGCTCGGGTGGCCGTGTTCCGTGTCTTCATCTACCTGTTCATCATCATCGATGTGCTCACGATCTCCGGTGATGTCATCGCCCACGGCTGGACGCCCGAGTTCTACCAGCCGCTGTGGCTGGCCCGGTTCCTCCACATCCCTGCTGTCAGCGTCCTCGGTGCGCAGATCCTGCTCACCCTCATCATCGTCTTCTCGCTGCTCGCCGCCGCCGGAATCCTTCAGCGCCTCAGCGGCTGGGCGGTGGCGCTCAGCTTCGGCGCGTGGATGTTCTACACCCAGGGCTACGGTTACGTCGCCCACGATCATATGGCGCTCGTCATCGCCGCCTTCGTCCTGCCGACGATCGGAACGGCGCGCTTCCGGGACGTCGGCACCGCCTCGGCGCGGGCCGGCTGGGCGCTGCGGATGGTGCAGATCTCCGTCGTCCTCACCTACTTCTACTCGGTGGTGATGAAGTGGATCGCCTCGGGCAACATCACCCACTGGGCCAACGGTGCGGTCATCATTTGGGCGCTCATGCGCCGCGGCGCCGAATGGTCGAAACCGTTCCTCGAGATGCCCGGCCTCCTCATCGCCGCGCAATGGGCGACACTCGTCTTCGAGTTCCTTTCGCCGGTTGTGCTGTTCCTCAAGCGCGGGTGGCTGTACGGGGCCGTAGCCTTCTTCTTCCTCTTCCACCTCATGACCTACCTGGCGCTGGGCATCCACTTCCTGCCGACCGTCATCTGCTGGGCGGCGTTCCTGCCCCTGGAGAAGCTCGTGCCCAAGCGCTTCACCAGCACGGGCACCGCCTAATCCGCGGCGTCGTCGACCCGGCTGAGCGCGCTGATCACAGCGCGCACCGCGACACGTTCGGCCGTGTCCGGACGCATCACGGCTACGATCCAGCGTGTCGTCGTCACCCCCGTCAGTGGCACCAGTGACAGTCCCGCATCGCGCGGCGTCGTGAACCGGGGGAGGAGCGCGACCTGGTCCGAGGAGGCGACGATCGCTTCGATGAGCCGGTTGTCCCGGATGCGTTGGACGACGTCGAGGTCGCGACCGGTGAGATGCTCGATCGAGGTGAGGATCGTGTCGAAGGGGTATCCGCGGGGCACTCCCACCCAGCGACAATCGACGACATCGTCCGGGGTCAGCTCGGCGCGATCGGCAAGCCGATGGCCGATGGCGAGGGCCACGTCGATCGGTTCGCGGGCGAGCGGGACGACGGTGAGTCCGTCGGTACCCAGGGGGCGTTCGGCGACGAGGCTGTGTGCGACGACGATATCGACATCTCGGGTCAGCCCCGCGAATTCGTGCTCGGCGAGGTCGACATCGTCCATGCGCAGATCGATGTGCGGGTGGTCCTCCCGCAGCCTGCGCAGCGCATCGGGGAGGAGGTGGGTGAGCGCGCTCGGCAGCCCGGCCAGGGCGATCTCTCCGGCAGCTTCGCCGAGGTGGCCCTCCCATCGGGCCTGCACCCGGGCAAGCGTGCGGGCCACGTCCCGACCACCGTCGGCGAGCAGTCGTCCCGCGGCTGTGAGCGTGAGTCCGCGACCGGCGGGTTCGACGAGAGCGTGGCCGATCTCGCTCCCGGCCTGCCTCAGCTGCTGAGAGACGGCCGACGGGGAGCGATGGGTGACATCGGCGACGGCGGTGACGCTGCCGTATTCGTCGAACAGGCGCAGCAGCTCAAGATGCTTCGGATCGATGACCATGAAGCCATGCTACAGAGTCGATGAAGCACTCTGCGATTGTGCTTCATTGTTCTCGAAGTTGAGAATGGGGCCATGTCATTCAAGCACTGCCTTCTCGCCGCCTCGGTGGCGGTCATGTGGGGACTGAATTTCCTCGCCATCGATCTCTCCCTGGCCCAGTTCCCACCCTTCTTCCTCGTGGCTCTGCGCTTCGCCCTGCTCGCGGTTCCCGCGCTGCTCTTCGTACCGAAGCCCGACGTCAAAGCGCGGTGGATCATCGGCTACGGACTCGGCTTCGGACTGCTGCAGTTCCTCTTCCTCTACTGGGCGATGGCCGCCGGCATGCCCGCGGGCCTCGCGTCCCTCGTCCTCCAAGCCTCGGGCCCCTTCACGGTGCTGCTGGGCATGACATTCCTGCGCGAGAGGGTCCGCGGCTCGCAGATGGCCTTCCTCCTCATCGCGATGGCAGGGCTCGCCGTCGTCGGCTGGCAGCGCTTCGACTCGAACGCGAGCTTCCTGCCCTTCCTCCTCACCCTCGCCGGCGCCTTCGGCTGGGCGATCGGCAATATCTGCAACCGGCAGGCTCACACCACTGAGCCGATCAAGCTGACGATGTGGATGTCGCTCGTCCCGCCCGTGCCGATGCTCGCCCTCTCCCTTGCGGTCGAAGGACCCGACCGGGTCGGGGCGTCGTTTTCGGGACTGACCACCCCAACCGGACTTCTTGCCATCGCTGGGCTGATCTATACAGTGGTCATCGCGACGATCCTCGGTTCGGGCGTGTGGTCGTGGCTGATGTCGCGCAACCCCGCCGGAGTCGTCGCCCCCTTCTCGATGCTCGTGCCCGTCGTCGGAATGAGCGCGGCGTTCGTCTTCCTCGGCGAGCGGGTCACCGTCGGCGAGCTGTGCGGGGCCGTCCTCGTCATCATCGGGGTCCTCGGCGCGGGTTTGAAGGCCGCGAAAGGGGCGCGGATTCTCGCCGCCGCTGAGGCGGTCGTGCCGGTGAGCGCGCCAACGGAGGATTCGACGCGGGCGATTCCATCAGGGCCAGTTGACAGGTGTTCGCGTAGTCTGAGGTCATGACCGCCGATGATGCGCCTCCGACCCTTCATGACGACCGCCTGTCCGCCGAGGATCTGCTCGCGTCCCCGCGGGGACGCTCGCTCGTGTTCGGGCTGGCCCTCGAGCAGGTCGAGAGTTTTCCGTGGACTGGCGATGAAGAAGCCCCAGGCGCGGAGGCGGTGGTGCGCAATCTGAGGTGCCTGTGCCCGATTGCGCCGACTTGGAGTGCAGTTAAGGAAGCCATGTCCGACGTAGTCGACGCTGCAGTGTATTGGCAGCCTCCTGATGATGACGATTGGGGGACCGCGGAAATCGGCGAGGTGCGCGAGGCTCTGCGTCCCTTCGCCGAGATGCTCGTTTCCACGGGCTTACTAGATGCCTGGTCGAAGCCACTCGATCCCGATGATCAGTGGGCGCTGGGCTGGGACGACAAAGAACTCAATGAAGTCAATGGACGCCACACAGGACTGCCCGCGGTCTTCGACCTCGAGACAGGCCCGACGGATGAGCGCATAGAAATCACTCTGACCGATCTATACCCGCCTCTTGACGAAGACGGAACGAGGCTCCCCTGGGGATTGGACGAGTGGCTTGCAGATGTCCTCACCACGGGAACCCGTTACCGTCACGATTTCGCCAAGAACCCGTATATGGAGCTCAGCGGCGAATGGTGGTCGACTCCGCCAGACGGGCTCTGGTCGTCGACGGGGACCTGGCCGGACGGAACCCTGATCGGCGTCGAACTCGTCGAGGACGATTTCGGTCTCGAGCGTGCCCGAGCCTGCCGTCTGCGACTGCGCCCGGACGCTCGCATCGCCGAGATCCGGACACCCGAGGATTGGGCCGATCTGTGCCGCCGCTACCCGCTCGACGTCACCGCCCAGCGCCGCTATGTCTGGTCCGAGACCACCGGGCGCAAGGGCCGCTGGGTCATCCCCGACTGGTCACGGGTGGCCGAGGAATTCGACGGTGTCCACGTCGGTCTGGCCGGCTATCTGCGCACGGCCGGTGCGGTCATCGACGTGGCGGAGGGCCGCCTCGGCGAGGAATCGGAGACCATCCCCACGGCAGGTAACACGGACGATCGGACCGCGAGTCTCGTGGCGGGCTGGCACCCGGATACTACGTACTGGCTGAACAACGTCATCGAGGCCGTCACCGAGGTGGCCGAATGGCACTATGACAGCGACGCTGATCGGTGGGTGCGGGGCTGAGCCGGCCGCGCGTCCCTGTGGAGACGCGCTCAGACGGTCGGGGCCGGCAGGGAGGGATCAGTCGCCCGGGGCCAGGCTCGGGGCCTCCGTGATCCCGAACCGGGACTTGAGAGCCCGGCGGGCGGCGAACCAGCCGTTCATCCCGTGCACGCCCGGTGCCGGCGGGGTCGCTGCCGAGCACAGGTAGGCACCGGGCACGCCGAGGCTGTAGTTGTCCCAGCTGGTGCGCGGGCGGGCCATCATCCGGTAGAAGGAGACGATGCCGGTGGCGATGTCCCCGCCGATGTAGTTCTGGTTGTGGCCGGCCATCTCGGAGGCGGGGATCGCGTTGTGCGCGACGATGCGGTCGCGGAAGCCGGGAGCGAAGCGTTCGAGCTGGCGGGTGATGTACTCGGTCGGGTCGAGCGGGCAGTCGAAGGGCACGTGCGCATACGTCCACAGCGGTCGCAGGCCGTTCACCTCGCGGGATGGGTCGAAGACGGTCGGATCCGAGACGAGGCACACGGGATCGGCGGGCATGCGACCGGACATCACCTGTGCCTCGGCGGCGGCCATCTGCGCCCGGGATCCGCCGATGTGGATAGTGCCGGCACGGCCGACCTCGGGGTCGGACCAGGGGACCGGGCCGTCGAGGACGAAGTCGACCTTGGCAGCGGCGTTGCCGTGTTTGAAGCTGCGCAGGGCTTTGTCGACGTGGCTCGGGATGAGGCCGGAGAAGATCTGCGCGGCGTTCAGCGCCGAGGTGTCGAGCAGGTAGGCGCGGGCAGCGGGCATGTCCGATACATGGTCGATGCGCGCATCCGTGTGCACGGTTCCGCCGTGGGCTTCGAGGTCGGCGACGAGGTAGTCGATGATCGACTGCGATCCGCCGATGGGGGAGGGCCAGCCGCCCGCGTGGGCGACGGTCGAGAGCATCGTGGCCGTGGCCGCGGTGCCCATCGCCGGCAGCCCGCCGATTGCGTGCGCGGCGACACCGGTGAACAGGGCCTGGGAGGATTCATGGGAGAGCGGAATGTTCCACGCGGGACTGGCCTGGGACAGGAGCCGCAGGCCGAACTTCACGACGTTCGCGATGCCGGGAAGGTCGCGCAGGGTCTCCGGCACAGAACGTTTGTCACCGAGGGAGAGCCAGATCGCGTCATCGACCCGGTCGAGCAGCGGAGCGAAGAAACGCCGCCATTCCGGTCCTGCCGCGCCGAGGTGGTCGACCGTCTTTTCGAGATCGTGGAAGGCCAGCGCGGCGGGTTTGCCGTCGAGGGGCTGGGCGTAGGAGATCTCGGGGGTGGTGAACTCGAGGCCGCGGGCACGCAGGTCGAAGTCGACGAAGAAGGGGCTGGCGATGGCCAGTGGGTGGACGGCCGAGCAGATGTCATGAGTGACGCCGGGGGCCAGACCGAGGTCGAGGGTGCGGGCGCCGCCGCCGATCGTCGGCTGAGCCTCGTAGACTTCGACGCTCAGCCCGGCACGGGCCATGGTGACGGCGGCGGCCATGCCGTTCGGGCCGGATCCGATGACGACTGCATCAACACCTGTGCTCATGTGACCAGTCTAGGTCAGTGAGATGGACGGCTGCGGTGTGCGTTCCCTGGCGGCTCAGTTGTCGTACACGTTGTCGAAGAAAGCGCATTCGAGATCGACGGCGTGCCGCCACACGCGGGTCAAGGAGTCGGCGGCTTCGGCGTCGCCGGAGGGGAAGACGCGTTCGAGTTCGTCGACGAGGAACTGCACCCACCCGTGAAAGGCCTCGCCTCGGTGGAGATCGATCCAGCCTCGGTGAATATGTCGCGGCGGCATGTCCTTCCGGGACTCGGCCCAGTCGAGATAGAGCCATTCGGCGACGACGAGGACGACGAGCAGCTGCGGATACGACGCCGAAGCGACTGACGAGTCCATGAGATCGCGGAACCCAACCGTCGGGGCGGTCAGCTCCGGGTGGAGATAATCGGCTGTATCGACTCCCAATTCGGCGAAGGAGTCGACGAAATAGGTGTCCTCATCGGCGACGAGCATTCCCAGCTGCCGGGCGAACCGCAGCTTCGCCTCGAGTTCATCGGCGTGGGCCACGCACGCGCCGAGCATCGACAGAAACGACTCGAAGAACTGATAGTCCTGCACAAGATAGTCGCGCATCACTGCGTCGTCGATGCTGCCGACGAACAGTTCCCGGACGAACCGGTGATCGACCGCTCCCGCCCACTGCCGGCTGGTCGAACTCACCAGTGCTGATACAGCTCCGTCGGCGTCCACGGTGATCGATGTGTCGAAATCTGTGGTGGTCATTGCTTGTCCACTCCCTCCGCCGGTGCTCACCGGATCAGGTTCAAAGGGTCTGCATGCGCACTCTCAGCGCCGGTCCTTTCGGCGCTCCCCTGTAGCACTTCGACACTATCATCGGGATAAGGTGTGCTGTCAGAGCGAACGGGCCAGGGCCGGCAGATCAGGGCCGGTCGGGCCCGGACCGGCGGATCAGGGTCGGCCGTTCCAGATCGCGATTGTCGAGCACCCATGTGGCGTTTTCCCACGGAGCAGCCTCGGCGAAGTAGAGTCGCTGACCACCGACGTAGCGGCGATTCGACTCATCCTCGGGATCGGCATCGAAGGCTCCGGCAAACCGCTCGTTTCCTCGCGGGACCGAGACCTCGAAGGGAACATCGACCCACACGCTCGCATCCCAGAGGTCCACAAGCTCGGGACGGTGGAGGAAGATTCCGTCGATGAGGAGGACGCAGTCGTTCGGCAGATTCCGAGGTTCGGGCGCAATCGGCCGATCCTTGTCGACGTCCCACACGGCTGGAACGACCGTGCCGCCTCGTCGAAATGGTTCGACGACGGAATCGACGAAAGCTCCGTAGTCATAGGAACGGCGATAGAAGGTGTCTGGCCCCTTGCCTTGGGCGTAGCGGATCGCCCGAGGGTGGTGGAACCCGTCGATGCTGATGGCGGTGACCCGGCGGTCGGAACCATGTCCAGGAA
The DNA here is from genome assembly GCF_013623905.1 of Brevibacterium sediminis. Lineage (GTDB taxonomy): Bacteria > Actinomycetota > Actinomycetes > Actinomycetales > Brevibacteriaceae > Brevibacterium > Brevibacterium sediminis. Next base: position 25,629 of record NZ_JABKDD010000017.1, on the reverse strand, counting down.
CGTCCGCAGCGGTCTTGGCCAAATTCACGAGCTCGTGAGCGAGCATCGTCTTCCCCGCACCGTCGACCCCATCGAGGGCAATGAGCGCACGACGCCCTGGCCGGACTGCTCGCAGTTCCGCCAGTAGTTCAGTGAGCACGCGGGCGCGGGACCTCACCGGGCTGCGGACCCGGCGGGGGATACCGACTGTGGGGCCGCCTCGGCGAGGGTGTCGGCGATGAAATCGGCGATACGGTCCGCGGCAGGCTGACGACCTGCCGACTGTTCGGCGGACTCGACGGACGGGTTGTAGTTCGTGTTCGTGTTGATGTCGTAGACGACCTGACGGCCGTCGGCGGTCTCGATGAACTCGACGCCGGCGATCTCGATGCCGAGGTCGGCCAACAACGTCTCGAGCCGAGCGATGAGCGGTGTTCCGGCCGTGATCTCCTCACGGCGGGCGAACTGTGGGACCGCCTCGACGTCGGGATCGGCCCCGGCACTCGGAATCGTGCAGGCATCGGCCGGGCACAGCTCGAACGACCCACCTGAGACGTCGACGCGCACCGCATAGTGGAAGCGTCCGCCGATGAATTCGGCACGGGTGATGAACGGCTGGGCAGGCTGCACATACTCCTGGATGAGGGTGATGCCGTCGATCGGCGCATTCGCTCCACCGGGCGCGAACTCATCGGCGACCGCCTCGAGCTCGGCGTGGGAGTCGAAGCGACGCACACCGAGGCCCTTGCCGCCCTGATTGTGTTTCGTGATGAATGGGGGAGTGAAGCCGGCCGCGGCCCCGACGAGCGCCCGCGGTCCGAACGCGGCCGCGGTGCGCGGCACATCGAACCCTCGGCCGGCCAGCTCGCGATGCTGACGGACCTTGCTCACCTCGAGCTCGTAGACATCGCGACCGTTGACGACCCGGCGCCCAGCGGCCGCGAGCCAGTCGAGGACCGCACGCCCGTACTCCTTCACATGCGGATCGGTCCGGGTGTGCGCCGACGCAGACAGTCGCGACCAGAACACCCCCTGTGGGGGCTCGGCGGCGAGATCGATCGATGCGTCGGGAAGGAGCCATTCGACATGGGCGACGCCGAGGCGGTCGAGCGCATCCGTGAACGGAGCGATCCATTCCGGATTGTCATGGATGACATAGACCGACGGACCGTCGCCGACGGGCAGGGCATGAGAACTCATCGCGAACCTTCATCGTGTGGAGCCGGTGCGGCCGAGAGTACGCGGAAACATCGGCGGATCTGCTCAACAATCCTACGCCCTGGTGTCCAGCCCTTCGCTGTGTCAGTGCGGCGGCGTAGACTCGGGGCATGGCTATCGCAAAGCAGCCCGTTGTCGTGCTCGACGCCCCTGACGCCGGTGAACTCGCAGAGTTCTACGGCAAACTCCTGGACTGGTCGGTCACCGTCGAAGAAGACGGCACCTGGGCAGAAGTCGTCTCCAACTCCTGGCCGCCGATCTGCATCCAGCAGGTCGAGGACTACCACGCACCCAGCTGGCCCGGGCAGGCCCACCCGCAGCAGATGCACCTCGACGTCATGGTCGATGATCTCGACGTCGCCGAGGAAGCCGTGCTCGAGATCGGCGCAGGCAAGGCCCCAGAGCAGCCGGGAGAGACGTTCCGAGTGTTCCTCGACCCGGCTGGCCACCCGTTCTGCCTGTGCAAGGGATGACCGGCCCCGCCCAGAGCTGATCCGGAGAGACCATCGGCGCTGACACGCGCCGGCTCAGACCAGGTCGGCCTCCTCGTTGAGCTCCTGGGCGAGGTCCTTCGCCTCTTCCTTCGACGCCGCCGACGGAGTCGAACCCCACAGCGGACGACGATTGCTCTCAGGCACGAAGTGGATCGTGACGAGCCCGATGACTCCAGCGGCCATGAGGTAGATCGCCGGCCACATGAGGAATCCGGTGGCGTTGATGAGCGAGGTCATGACGAACGACGTCGTGCCGCCGAACAGCGAGATCGAGACGTTGAACGCGATCGCCAGTGCACCGGCGCGGACCATCGTCGGGAACAGCGACGGCAGAGTCGAGGGCATCGTAGCGCTGAAGCAGATGAGGCTGAGCCCCATGATGAGCAGGCCGAGGAAGACCACGAAGTCGTTGTGCCCGCGGATGAGCCACAGTGACGGGAACGAGAGCACGATGAGCGAGAGCGCTCCCGCGCGCACAACGGCCTTGCGGCCCAGCCTGTCCGAGAGCTTGCCGATGACCGGGATCAGCGCCAGACAGCAGGCCATGACGATGATCTGCAGGACCTGCGAGGTCAGTTCTGAGACTCCGCCGCTGCCCTGGAGGTCTTCGACCATCGGGAAGTACACGGGAATGAAGGAGGTGAGCATGTAGTTCGTCACGTTCCAGGCCAGCACCAGACCACAGCAGGCCAGCAGGTTCGGCCACAGCTTGAAGATCTTCTTGAACTCGCCCTTAGCGTGGTTCTTCTGCTCCTCCTGTTCGGAGAGCTTCTCCATCTCCTTGTAGGCAGGAGTATCCGCGAGCTTCGTGCGCAGGTAGACGCCGATGAAGCCGAGAGGCAGAGCGACGAAGAACGGGATCCTCCAGCCCCACGACTCGAGGAACTCGGGAGTCGAAACAGCCTGCATGATCGTGGCGACGAGTGCACCGAGGACGTAGCCGGTGAACGTTCCGACCTCGAGCAGGCTGCCGAGGAAGCCGCGGCGCCGGTCGGGTGCGTATTCGGCGATGAAGGTCATCGCATTCGAGTACTCGCCGCCGGTGGAGAAGCCCTGGAGCAGACGGCAGGCCAGCAACAGGAACGGTGCCCAGAGGCCGACGGTCGCATAGTCGGGGATGACACCGATGAGGAAGGTGCCGGCGGCCATCATGATCATCGTCATCGCCAGCACCTTGTTGCGCCCGATCTTGTCGGCCAAAGGGCCGAACACCAGACCGCCGAGCGGACGGACAAGGAAGGCGACGGCGAAGAGTCCGGCGACGATGACGGTCCCGATCGGTCCTGAGTCCTCCGGCAGGAAGATTCCCTCAATCACGACGGCGAGGTAGCCGTAGACACCGAAGTCGTACCATTCGGTGATGTTGCCGATGGCCGCGGCGCCGATGGCCCGCTTCGTGACGTCGGGCTTGGTCACTGTGATCTCTTCCGGCCGCCACCGCCGGCGGACATTATCCGGTCCGAACATGTCCCTCCCTCCGATTGCCGGTGAGAGGCTTGCGGGAACGCGACCCGGGCGCGAATCCACAGAGTGTGAGAATCACGCGCAGTCGTCTCCGCGAGCCCCTCATCGTTCTGGTTGATGTCGTTGTTCTCAGCCGGGTCGCCCCGACCAAAAACACCACTCAAGGCTAGTCCTCTCAGCTCTCATGGCAACCCCGATTGCGCGGGAACCCCCGATTCCGAGGTTGTGAACAGCCCGTCGCAGGTCCGTCTAAAGTGGTTCCATGCGCGTTCTCACCAGCTTTGACGATCGTGATCCCGTTCCCTGGGCCAACGGTGCCGGGGAGACGACCGAGCTCGTCTCCCTCGCCGACTCCGGGAATCTGACCCCGCTTGCGCGGCCGTGGCGACTGAGCATCGCACGGCTCGATCGCACCGCCGAGTTCTCCGCCCTGCCCGGGATGGTGCGCACCTTCCTGCCCACCGCCGAGGTGGTGCTGTCCGTCGACGGTCGAACACACCGCATTCCCCGGCTGACTCCGCTGCGCTTCCGCGGGGACCGAGCCGTCGTGCTCACTGAACTGGGTGAGCCGTGCTTCGCAGTCAATCTCATGGTCGCTCAGGCGGATTCGGTCGACCCGCCTCGGCGAGGGCTGGTGATGATCGGCCCCGACGAGGAACACGCAGTGAGAGCGGACGACGGCGCCGCCTTCCTCCTCACCCTCGCGTCGAGCCCGGACCACCCGCGTTTCCAGCTGTTCGAACTCACCGATTCCGACGGTCCGGCGGACCGCCTCGGCGGAGTCCTCCTGCGCTGAGGGAAGACGGGGTTCACACGGCTGGGGAAATGGTGTGAAGCGCGTGTCTGCCGCATCACACCGGTCGTCGTTTTCGCAGGTCACCACGCCTACCCGTGGTCGGCTGGGTCAGCGATCTCCCAGACTGCGAGGGGGTGGGTCAGGATGCCCGCACACTCGAGTCCGATACTGGTGAGAAGTACGTGTTTATGGAGGACCATTGGCATCGAATCACGGCGAAACCGACCAGACGGACAAGCAGCGGACGACTCCCGGCAGTGAGGCTCCGACGAGCGCGCCGCGGCACTCTCAGACTCTGCCGCTCATCACCGAGGAGATCGCGGAGAGGCCTCGTGCCGAGGCGGCGCCGACCGAGCATGTCACTACTCCGGTGATGCCGCCCAATCCGATCCGCAGTGACGATCGGACCGGAGCAAGTCCGGCGAGGAGCGTGTCGGCGGAGACCGTGGGCACCGAGGACGGGCAGCGGACCGCCTCGGTGCCGTCGGGGGACGGAAGCCCGGCGAGAGAAGCGACTGGCGGTGCCGACGAGAAGAAGTCCGAAGGGCGCATTTCGGCCACCCAGCTGATCGCGGGTGCCGGCGCCGCGGCGACCTCCTCGGTCATCGGCGGTCAGCTCGGCGTCGCCGGCACCGTCGTCGGCGCGGGCATCGCGAGCATCGTCACCGGTCTCGCCGTCACCCTCTACGGCCGCAGCCTCGACAAAGGCAAAGAGAAGATCCAAGAGGTCGGCTCCAAGCTGGCCCCGGCCGTCAAGGCGAAGATCGCAAAGAACCCCACCGCGAAGACCGCAGCTGTCGATCAGACACTTGCCGAGGATTCGGCCTTCGCCCCGCCGGAGCCCACCGGTGGCCACGCGACTGCGTCAGCCGCCTCGGTGCCGCACGACAGAACAGCCGAAGACGGCGACAGCAGTGAAACCGAGAGCGAGCCCCGCTCCTGGTGGCAGAAGCTGCGACGCAAACGGGTCCTCTACCCGTTGACGATCGGCGTCGCCGCCTTCGGAATCGGACTCGGCGCGGTCGTCGTGGCCGAGAACTTCACCGAAGTCGATATCTCACCGGGCACCTCGCAGATCTCACGATCGGTGACCGGGCAGTCGACGAACGACGAATCCGTCACCGACGACGGAACCTCGAACTCCGGGAGCGCAGGAGACGAATCGTCGAGCGGATCCGGGTCGAGCGCCGACGGCGGTCAGAGCTCATCGAACAGCGGCTCGAACACGCAGAACGGTCAGTCCACCTCGGCGGGGGAGACCGGCACCGAAGGTGCGGCCGAGGGCCAGGACTCTCAGGGTACGGACACGACGACGGGCACGAGCGATTCCACCGGCGGTTCGACGAGCACCGACGGCACCGAAACGAGCAGCGGTTCCACCTCGACCGATGGCACCGGCAGCACCGGGGACACCAGCGGCGGCACAAACAGCAGCACAGGCTCCGGATCCGGCTCGGACGGTTCGGGCAGCGGTTCCGGCAGCGGCTCGTCGGGTTCGGGCGGATCCGGAACCGGCGGCTCGACCGGCGGTTCCGGTGGTGGGTCGGCCGCCTCGGCGGAGGGGTGAGCCGGACAACGTCGAGGACGGGAATTTAGACAGCCCACCCTTGGTTGTATGAAGTAGAGAACATCGCTAGGTTGAAACCAACTCCGACAGTGTTCTGCCGAAGTCGGGATAACGAGACTGGGCGAACGGCGCTCAGCCGATCGATCAGCTGCACCGGCGGGAACCGCATCTCACCGGTGGCCGTGATCGCGGGCTGGGCGACGACGCCTGATGTCAAACGGTTGAAGGAGATGTGATGACGCAACATACAGATCATGAATACGCCGGACACGACAGTGCGAAGGCAACGACCACCGAGTCCGGTGCGCCGCGGGAATCCGATGCTCACTCGCTGAGTGTGGGCGCGAACGGGCCGCTGCTGCTCCACGACGTGGCTCTGGTTGAGAAGCTTGCTCGCTTCGACCGTGAGCGAGTTCCTGAGCGCAGCCCACACGCCAAGGGCTCCGGCGCCTTCGGTGAGCTCGAAGTCACCGGAGATGTCTCCGCCTACACGAAGGCGAACTTCCTGCAGCCGGGCAAGAAGACCCCGATGCTCGCCCGCTTCTCCACCGTCGCCGGTGAGCTCGGTTCCCCCGACTCCTGGCGCGACGTGCGCGGATTCGCGCTGAAGTTCTACACCGAAGAGGGCAACTTCGACATGGTGGGCAACAACACCCCCGTGTTCTTCGTCCGCGACCCCATGAAGTTCCCCGACTTCATCCACTCGCAGAAGCGCCTGCCCGATTCGGGTCTGCGCAGCAACAACATGCAGTGGGACTTCTGGTCGCTCTCGCCCGAGTCGGCCCACCAGGTCTCCTACCTCATGGGACCGCGCGGTCTGCCCAGGAGCTGGCGGAACATGAACGGCTACTCCTCGCACACCTACATGTGGATCAACGCCGAAGGTGAGAAGTTCTGGGTCAAGTACCACTTCCACACCGACCAGGGCGTGGAGAACATGAGCAACGAGGAAGCCGGTCGGATGGCCGGCGAGGACGCGGACATGCATCGCCGCGACCTGTTCGATGCCATCGAGCGCGGGGACTACCCGTCCTGGACCTTCAGCGTGCAGATCATGCCGTACGAAGAAGCCAAGGACTACCGCTTCAACCCCTTCGACCTGACCAAGACCTGGTCGAAGAAGGACTACCCGCTCATCAAGGTCGGCAAGTTCACCCTCAACGAGAACCCGTCGAACCACTTCGCGCAGATCGAGCAGGCTGCCTTCAGCCCCTCGAACACCGTGCCGGGAACCGGGCTCTCGCCGGACAAGATGCTGCTGGGACGCGTGTTCTCCTACCCGGATGCACAGCGCAACCGCATCGGCACGAACTTCAACCAGCTGCCGGTCAACGCCCCTGTCACGAAGACGAATTCGTATGACAAGGAAGGCCAGATGCAGTACCACCACTCGGGTAATGCACCGGTCTACGCCCCGAACTCGTACGGACGTTCCTTCCAGGACGAGCAGGGTCCGGTCGACAACGGCTGGGAGGCCGATGGCGAGCTGGTCCGCAGCGCCTACAGCCTGCACGCCGAGGACGACGACTTCGGCCAGGCACACACCCTGGTTCGCGAGGTCTACTCCGAGGAGGAGCGCCAGGGGCTCATCGAGACCGTGGCCGGCGCACTCTCCGACGGAGTCGAGGAGCCGGTGCTGTCGAACGCGATCCAGTACTGGAAGAACATCGACGCCGAGGTCGGCGCAGCCATCGAGGCCAAGGTCAAGGGCTGAAGCAGCCTGAGATCTTGAGCGCCTGACCGCTCGGAGTTCGGCACGAGACGGCGGCCCGGAACCTCCCCACCGCGGGAGCGTCCGGGCCGCCTTCTCTTTTCCTTCTTCTCCAATTACTACCTGACGGCGGCCCAGCAACCTCGCGCCAGGTTGCTGCGCCGCCGTCAGGTAGTTCGTGGAGTCAACTGAGGTGGGCGGCGCGTTGGGCGATGCGACCGCCGGCGAGGACCATCTCGACCTGACGCGGTGACAGGCCATGGCGGAATTCGAACTTTCGGCCGGCCGCCTCGGCGGTGATCGTCGTCCCTTCGCCGAGCTCATCGCGCAGACCACGGAACTCAAGCACATCACCCTGGGACAGGGATTCGTAGTCGGCCTCGTTCGTGAACTCGAGAGCGAGGACGCCGAAGTTCGCGAGGTTCTGCCAATGGATCCGCGCCAATGATTTCGCCACCACGACCCGCAGTCCGAGATAGCGCGGAGCGATGACCGCATGCTCGCGTGAGGACCCCTGACCGTAGTTCTCCCCACCGACGATCGCGTGCCCTCCGTCGTGCTCGGCGGCGCGGGTGGCATAGGTGTCATCGACCTGGATGTAGACGAACTCGGAGATCTTCGGGATGTTCGACCGGTACGGCAGAACGCGGGATCCGGCGGGCATGATCTCGTCGGTGGAGACGTTGTCGCCGACCTTGAGCAGGATCTCCAGATCGATGTCATCGGGCAGCGGTTCGAAGTCCGGCAGGGTCGAGACGTTCGTTCCTTTGACGAGCTCGACCGACCGGGCTTCCTCCGGTTCCAGCGGTGGTACGAGCATCTTGCGGTTCGCGGAGTACTTCTCGGGCAACCGCACCTCGGGATAGTCAATGTCGAGATCGCGAGGATCGGTGATCTTCCCGGTCAGTGCGGCAGCGGCCGCGGTCTCCGGCGAGCACAGCCACACGGCGTCCTCGTCGGTGCCGGACCGGCCGGGGAAGTTCCTCGGCATGGTGCGCAGACTGTTGCGCCCGACCGCAGGAGCCTGACCCATGCCGATGCAGCCCATACATCCGGACTGGTGGATCCGGGCCCCGGATCCCACCAGAGAGGTCAGCCACCCGCCGGCGATGAGGTCGGCAAGGACCTCCCGTGAGGTGGGATTGATGTCGAGTGAGATCTGCTGGTGGATCTGGCGGTCGGCAAGTGTTTCGGCGACGACGGCGAAATCCCTCAGACCCGGGTTCGCCGAGGAGCCGACGACGACCTGGAAGACGTCTTCGCCGGCGACCTCGCGCACCGGAGTGACATTGCCCGGCGACGAAGGTGCGGCGATGAGCGGCTCGAGCTGGGAGAGGTCGATGGCGTCGGTGAGGTCGTATTCGGCGCCCTCATCGGCCTCGATGCGCGTGAAATCCTCACCGCGGTCGACGGCTTCAAGGTAGTCGCGGACGGCATCGTCGGCGGGGAAGACCGTGGCGGTGGCGCCGAGCTCGGCACCCATATTCGCAATCACGTGACGGTCCATGGCCGTGAGGCTCTTCAGTCCGTCCCCGTGATATTCGATGATCTTTCCGACTCCGCCTTTGACGCCGTGGCGACGCAGCATCTCGAGGATGACGTCCTTGGCCGAGACCCAGTCGGGCAAAGTGCCCGTGAGTTCGACGCCCATGATCTGCGGCGCGCTGATGAAGAGGGGTTCACCGGCCATGGCCATGGCGATCTCGAGCCCGCCGACGCCGATCGCGAGCATTCCCAGGGCGCCGGCAGCGCAGGTGTGTGAGTCGGAACCGATGAGAGTGGCTCCGGGCTTTCCGAATCGCGACTGGTGAACGGGGTGGGAGACGCCGTTGCCGGCGGGGGAGAACCACAGACCGAACCGTGCCGCGGCAGAGCGGAGGAACTCGTGGTCCTCCGGGTTCTTCTCATCGGTCTGCAGCAGGTTGTGATCGACGTACTGCACGGACAGTTCCGTGCGGATGCGGTCGAGGCCGAGCGCCTCGAGCTCGAGCATGACCAGGGTGCCCGTCGCATCCTGGGTGAGAGTCTGGTCGATCCGGATCCCGAGTTCGTTTCCGGGAGCGAGCTCCCCGGACTCCAGATGTGACCGGATGAGCTTCTGAGCAACGTTCTCAGCCATTGTCCGCCTCCTTCGGCAGTCAGCGATCCACCGAAGCCACTCGGTTTGCGGTGGTCAATCCACGCTAGTCCTCGACCGACGGGTTCTCAAGGTCGGTCACCTCCTGCGACCGGGTTTGCGCGTCTCAGAACTACCCGACGGCGGCTCAGCAACCTCGCGCGAGGTTGCTGAGCCGCCGTCAGGTAGCAATTGGGGGTGTTGGGATTGGGAGGTGAGGAGGATACTGGGACTATGCCGGAGCTGCCCGAGGTCGACGCGCTGGTCGACTTCCTGCGTCCTCGGCTGGTCGGGGACTTCGTCACCCGCGCGGACATCGCCGAGCTCAGCCTGCTCAAGACCGTCGACCCGAGCATCGATGCGCTCGCCGGACTTGCAATCACCGAGGTGGCCCGCCGTGGGCGAGCCCTCGTCATCGGTCTCGACGGACTTAACCTGGTCTGCCGGTTCGCCCGAATGGGCTGGCTGAACTGGCACGACACCGCACCGAATGGTCCGGTCCGGATGGGCAAGGGGCCGTTGGGAATGCGCGTAACCCTGGCCTCGGGAGCCGCCTTCGACCTCATCGAACCCGGATCGAAGAAGAACGCCGCCGTGTCCCTCGTCCGTGACCCCTCCGAGGTGCCCGCCCTCGCCTCGCTGGGTCCCGACGCCCTGAGTCTCACCGTCGACGAACTCGCCGCGGCACTGTCCGAGTCGACCTCCCGGATCAAAACGGTCCTCGAAGATCAGAGAATCATCTCGGGCCTCGGCAATGCCTATACCGATGAGATCCTCCACGCTGCGAAGCTCTCCCCGTTCGCAACCGCGAAGACCGTCGACCCGCAGACGCTGCACACCGCCATCCATGAGGTGCTCGATGCCGCCCGCACAGCCCTCGTCGGCCTGCCGCCGGGCAAGATCAAAACCGCGAAGAAACGCGGATTCTCCGTTCACGGCCGCACAGGTGAGACCTGTCATGTCTGCGGGGAGACCATCGCCGAGGTGTCCTTTGCCGACAAATCCCTCCAGTACTGCCCCGGCTGTCAGACCGGCGGAAGGAAGCTCTCCGACCGTCGAATGGACCGCCTCCTCAAGTGATGCGCCTCCTCAAGTGAGGTCCGACCACCGGCATGGACGGCACCATCGACAGGATCTGTACCGCGCTCACCGCACTCTCACGCTGGGCGGAGGCGAAAATGGCGGTCGGCGATGCCATGGGCACGCAGGGCCACCTCGGTGATGTCGGTGAGGAACTCATCCCGGGATGATCGCTCATCGGCGGGAGTGTGGATGCGCTGCACGAGCGTCTCGGTGATTCCGCCGACGAGGACGATGCTTGTGAGGTCATTCGACGCCGCCGGCGCGGTCAGGCCGTAGGCGTGATCGAGTTCGTCGAAGGCTCCCTGCACCGAGGCGGCCAGCAGTCGCATCGTCTGATGACGCCGTTCCTCGAGTGAGTCGCAGATGCCGACGGCTTCTACCTCGAGGACGCGAGCCTTGCGCTCGTCATCGAGCATCGGCGACAGGGCCGCGCCGACGATCAGCCTGGCAGCTTCGGCCAAAGTGGCGTCAGAGGGGATCTGCGCCTCGTCGAGGACCGTGGTGATCTCCTCGTTGAGTTCGATGTAGAGGTCTTCGAGGAGACTCTCCTGAGTCGGGAAGAGCTCGTAGAAGGACCGGCTGGAGACCCCCGACTCCTGGCACAGGGCTTGCACCGAGGTCTTGCGGAACCCGATCGTTCCGTAGAGCTCGAGCGCCGCGTCGAGCAGGCGCGTACGACGCGCCGAATCCCGTTCCGACCGCAGGGTGCCGTGCCAGCGACGTGGGGACGAAGGCTGGGCCGGAGAAGAATCCATCCTCCCATAATAGTGAAAATTCATATTTTCACTGGCATACTCTGTGACATGGCTTACATGATTCGACAAGGTCGTCGCGCACCGGCCCCCACCGCCCCGATCGCCCCGGACCCCTCACTGCCGAAGGTCTGCATCATCGGAGCGGGATCCTCCGGCATCGCCGCCGCGAAGACGCTCTACACCTCAGCCATCCCCTTCGACTGCTTCGAAAAGGGCAGCGAAATCGGCGGCACATGGCTCTTCGATAACCCCAATGGTCAGAGCGCCTGCTACGAGACCCTGCAGATCAACACCTCGTGCCCGCGCATGGCCTTCTCCGACTTCCCGATGCCCGAGCACTACCCGCACTACGCCAGCCACGATCAGGTCTTCGACTATTTCCGTGACTACGTCGACCACTTCGGATTCGGTCACACGATCACCTTCAACACCGAAGTCACCGATGTTCGCCGAGGCGGCCGTGGCGGTTGGGATGTCGACATCAGATCCGGAATAGGTCAAGATGCCGTGTCGGAGACCCGGCACTACGATGCCGTGATGGTCGCCAACGGCCACCACTGGGATGCCCGCTGGCCCGACCCTGCCTACCCGGGGGACTTCGCCGGCGAACAGATCCACGCCCACGACTACCGCAGCGGTGACCAGCTCGAGGGACGTGATGTGGTCGTCGTCGGTGCCGGCAACTCGGCCATGGACATCGCCGTCGAAGGCTCGCGCCGGGCGAACAACGTCACCCTCTCGATCAGACGCGGCCAATGGGTGATGAAGAAGACGATCATGGGCATGGCGGCCGACCAGATCGTCCTGCCCGGGTGGGCCCCGTGGTGGATGACCTCGGCCCGGCTGCGCCTCGGCGCGATCCTCTCCGGCGGGTTGAAGAAATACGGACTGCCGGTGCCCGGCCACACGCCGGGCCAGTCCCACCCCGTGCAGTCGGATGCCATCCGGGATCGCCTCAAGGCCGGTACCGTGACGGTGCGTCCCGGGATCGAACGCCTCGAGCGCGACCGCGTCGTCTTCACCGACGGAACCTCGGCCCCGGCCGACCTCATCGTCTGGGCCACCGGGTACCGAGTGTCGTTTCCGTTCTTGTCCTCCGACGTCGTCGATGTCGCGAACAACGACCTGCCGCTGTGGAAGCGGATGGTCCACCCCGACCTGCCGGGGCTGTTCTTCATCGGCCTGCTCCAGCCGGTGGGTGCGGTCATGCCGCTGTCCGAAGCCCAGTCGAAGCTGGTGGCGAAGATCCTCACGGGATCCTGCGAACTGCCGAGCAGCCGGGACATGGTCAGACAGATGGCTCGCGATGACCGCCGGAACAAGAAGCAGTTCTACGATTCGCCCCGGCACACGATGGAGGTCGACTTCGACCACTATCTGTGGGAGATCGACCGGGAGATGAAGAAGGGAGCTATCGCCGCATGAAACGCTCCGGCACGACCCGCGGGAAGATCGTCGCCGTCACCGGAGGGGCACGCGGAATCGGCAAGGCGATCGCCGCACAGTTCACCGCGGCCGGCGCTCGAGTCGCCATCGGCGACCGCGACCTCGAAGCGGCCGAGGACACCGCCGCGGAACTGGGAGTGCGCGCCTTCGGCCTCGACGTCACCGACCCGGAATCCTTCGCCGATTTCCTCGAATTCGTCCGCCGCGATCTCGGCCCCGTCGATGTGCTCGTCAACAATGCCGGCATCATGTGGGTCGGTTCCTTCGACGAGGAACCGAACGGAGCGGCTCGCGCTCAGCTCGAGGTCAACCTCCTCGGCGTCATCAACGGAATCAAGACCGCAGCACCTGCCATGCGCGAGGCCGGGCACGGTCACCTCATCACGGTCGCCTCGGCGGCATCGATCCTGCCCACCCCGGGCGAGGCGACATACGCGGCGACCAAACACGGAGTGCTTGGCTACCTCAAGGCTGTGCGCACGGAGATGCGCGGTACCGGGGTGCACTTCACCGCCGTCATGCCCGCCGTCGTCGACACCGTCCTGGCCGCGGGGACCGGCACCGGTGCGGGTCCGCTGCTGCGTCCCGACCATGTCGCGGCCGCCGTCGTCCGTGCGGTCGCCCGGCCCCGTTTCGAGATCACCGTACCCGGCTTCATCGGTCCCGTGACCCGCCTGGCCGATCTCCTGCCGCAGCCGGTCAGGGACCGTATCTTCGGGGCCATGGTGCCCGACCAGGTCGCGCAGGTGAGGGCCGACGCCCGCGCCGGTGACGAGGTCGCGGCGTTCACGACCTCCCGCGCGGGGCGCGGTCAGGGGTGGGCCGCCTCGGCGGAATAGTCCTCCAGATCTATCCGTTGTGCAGAGGTGCGGGCCATCTGAGGCCCGGACATTCTGCGAATGGAGGAAAATTTGACGTCACGGAAGCAGATCCCCGGCACCGACCTGTCCGTCTTCCCGATCAATCTCGGCACGAACACCTTCGGGTGGACGGCCGATGAGGCGCAGTCCCATGCCGTCCTCGACGCCTTCGTGGCAGGCGGCGGCAATTTCCTCGACACCGCCGAGTCCTACCCTGCGTGGGTGCCCGGCAACACCGGCCGCGAATCCGAGACCATCATCGGCACCTGGTTGGACTCGCGGGACAACCGCGATGACGTCGTCATCGCCACGAAGGTCGGCGACCATCCCGAGCACAAGACGCAGGATCCCGAATACATCCGCACCGCCATCGACGCCTCACTGGAGCGTCTGCAGACCGATCACGTCGACCTCTACTACGCCCACCGTGACGATGAGGTGACCCCCATCGCCGAGGTGGCCCGCGCCTTCGATGAGATCGTCCGTTCCGGTAAGGCCAAGCACACCGCGGTGTCGAACTATTCGCCGGCGCGTCTGGCCGGGTGGTTCGCAGCGGCTGAGGACGAAGGGCTGGTCAAGCCGGTCGCGATCCAACCGCAGTACAGCCTCGTCTATCGGCGGGAGTTCGAGACCGATCTGCGCCCAATCGCCGAGCGGCGGGATCTCGCGGTGTTCTCGTACTTCAGCCTTGCCGCCGGCTTCCTCACCGGCAAATACCGCACCGAAGCCGACCTCGAGGGGGCCGATCGGGGTGGCATGGTGCAGGGATATTTCAATGCCGAGGGGCTCAAGGTCGTCGACGATCTCGTCGCGATCGCTGATTCGCACGATGTCGCTCCGACGACTGTGGCGCTGTCCTGGCTGTTGGCGAATGGCGTGACGGCGCCGATCGCCTCGGCCCGCACACCTGAGCAGCTCGAGGCGGTCATGGCCGCGCCCGGGCTCGAGCTCAGCACCGACGAGGTCGACCGTCTCGACCGGGCCTCGACACCGTTCGCTGTAGAAGAACCGTCCTGACTTCCCTCCCAATTACTACCGGACGGCGGCTCAGCAACCTCGCGCGAGGTAGCTGAGCCGCCGTCAGGTAGCTCTAGGGGTGTCTCAGGCGACGATTTCGTCCTTGGGCTCGACGGTGTGGGCAATGGCGGCGCCGATGACCGTGCCGATGGCGATCGTGAAGAACGTGGTCGCAGCCGCCAGCATGCTGCCGGCAACCCCAGCGCCGTCACCGAATTCGATCTGTGAGGCATTGAGGAGCCCGAACGACCCGGGGGCGACGACGAGGAACGCGGGCACGAAGCTGATCCGCCAGATCGGGCCTTTCGGCAGGCGCGAGAGCACGACGGCCACCACCGATGCGGTCAAAGCGCCGGCCAGACCGCCGATGGCCGCACCGAATTCGGCACCGATGCCCAGCTGCGCCAGCGCGGCCGCAGTGATGGTGAGGACGATCGGCACGGTGTGCTCGAGAGGGGTGTGCAGATAGATGATGAGGCCCAGTGTCGCGGCGGCCACGCCCAGGGCGGAGAGCCACCATGTCGAGGCGGTGAGCTGGGAGTTCGCAAGCGCCTCGGCGCCGGTGCCAGTGACGACGGCGGCACCGGCGACTCCGGCGATGAACATCGCCAACTGGACGGTGGCCGAGACGAGCCGGGAACTGCCTGCCGAGAGGGCGCCGGCGGAGATCTCGGTCAGCCCGGTTACCACGGCGCTGCCGGGCAGCAGCAGCGCCAGGGTGGCGACGATCGTGCGCAGGGGACTGTCCAGCCAGTCGAGGCGGAAGCCGATGAGGATGAGCACCGCGACGATGAACGCCGAGGCGACCGGCAGCAGCGGTCCGAGGCTGGGGTGGCGGGCGTTGACGGCGAGCACACCCGCGACGATGAGCGAACCGAGAGCGGCGAAGGCGAGGTTGACCAGTCCCGGTTCGAGCAGCAGGCACAGCCCGACGCCGACGGGCACCGCGCCGAGGCAGGTCACCCATCCGGGCCAGCGCGGGGGAGTGCCGTAGACCTCGGCCTCGATCATGCGGCGAGCGGCGTCGATGCCGAGCCGACGCGACCGCACGGCGTCGACGATGTCGAGCAGCTTCGCTGTCTGGTCGAACCGCAGGTCAGGACCGATGCGTTCGAACCGGGTGGGACTGCCGGGGCCGATGGTGAGGAACAGGCCCTTGGGAAGAGCTGCGACGTTGATGGACTTCAGGCCGAGCGCAGGTGCCAGCCCGGTCAGAGCGTCTTCGACATCGACCGAGGAGATCCCACCGGCGAGCAGCCCCGTCCCGATCGTCACCAGCAGCTCCTGTGCGGGGACGGTCTTTTCGCTTGCCTCGTGCACTCCCAATCCCTCTCGTCTGCAGATCGGCCGACGAAGTAGAAGATACCAGCCTCCTACTACCCGACGGGGGCCCAGCAACCTGGCGCCAGGTTGCTGCGCCCCCGTCGGGTAGCAATAAGGGGAATCAATGGGAGGCGGGTGCGGTGATTCCTTCGGCTGGGGAGCCGACGAGAGCGGCCGCGGCGCGTTCGGCGATCATGATCGTCGGAGCGTTCGTGTTCCCGGTCGGCACGAGCGGCATGATCGACGCATCGGCCAACCGCAGCCGGCTCACGCCCCGGACCTCGAACGTGGCCGGGTCGACGACCGCCTCGGCGTCCGTCCCCATCCGGCAGGTCCCGGCTTGGTGATGATAGGTCACAACCGACCCGCGGACGTAGTCCTCGAGGTCCTCGTCGGCCACCTCGGGGCCCGGGTGAATCTCGGTGGGCTGCCACGATGACAGGGCCTCGGCTCGCCCGATCTCACGGCATTGCCTCACCGAGGCGACGAGAGCATCGACATCGGCCTGTGCCGAGAGCACCTGCGGATCGACGACGAGCGGATCCTGTGGATTCGGCCCGCTGAGCCGCACCTCTCCGCGACTTTCGGGGCGAACCAGGCCGCCCTGCAGAGTGAATGCTCCGCCGGGTCCTGGTCCGGTCTGCCCGGCCGGCGCCGCATCCTGGGCATACATCGGCACGGAGAAGAACAACGGCTGAGTGTCGGGGACCGGCAGATCCGGTCGGGACTTCGCAAAGAAGTGCACCTCGGCGGGCGCCACCTCTCCCATCGACACCTCCCGATCTCCGGTGGAGAAGATGACCGGTGAGAGCCAATGATCCTGGAGATTCTTGCCGACGCCCGGCAGATCGACCACCGAGTCGATGCCGACCTCGGCAAGCTCCTCGGCGGGACCGATGCCCGACCGCAGTAGCAGCTCGGGGGAGGCCAGAGCACCCGCGGAGAGGACGACCTCGTCGGCGGACACGGTGCCGACGCGGCCGCGGAAATCGATCTCGAGACCGGTGATCGCGGTCCCGTCGAGGAGAAGCCGACGGGCGTGCGCGGAGGTGAGAATCGTGAGGTTCTCATCGCCGAGGCGGGGCTTGAGGTAGGCGCGCCATGTGTTGAGTCGTTTGCCGTCGCGTACGTTGAGCTGGATCTTTCCGATGCCTTCGACGGATCCGGAGTTGTAGTCGTCATTGACGGGTATGCCGGTCTGTGCGGCGGCCGTGAACATGTCCTCCTGCAGCGGATTGCGCGCATAGTCGACGCGCACATCCATCGGACCGTCGGTGCCTCGATTCTCAGCGATGTCGCCGTCGAAGTTCTCGATTGCGGCGAAGACCGGCCAGACCTCGTCCCAGGACCATCCCGGACACCCGGATTCGACCCACTGTTCGTAGTCCCAGGCATCGCCGCGGACCCAGATGACGGCGTTGAGGGCATTCGACCCGCCGAGGACCTTGCCGCGGGGGAGGTGGATGCGGCGGTTCATCGCCGCCGGCTGCGGGGGAGTGTAGTAGTCCCAGTCCTGCTGCGAATG
The DNA here is from genome assembly GCF_013623905.1 of Brevibacterium sediminis. Taxonomy (GTDB): domain Bacteria; phylum Actinomycetota; class Actinomycetes; order Actinomycetales; family Brevibacteriaceae; genus Brevibacterium; species Brevibacterium sediminis. The sequence goes on along the minus strand of NZ_JABKDD010000017.1, from coordinate 8,275 downwards.
CCAGATCAGGCCGAGGTTGTTGAGATGGTCGATGTTCGGATTGGTCTCGTCTCCGCCGGCTTCGACGAGGCAGACTTTCTTTCCGGCATCGAGCAGCCGGCGGGTGAGGACGCACCCGGCCGATCCCGCACCGACGACGATGTAGTCGAATCGCTCGTTCGGGATCTCTGTGGGGAACGTGTCCGGGTGGTCTGAGGTGTTCGAGGCCACGGTGCCTGATTCATGCTCGGTTGTCATGGCCTCAGGCTAGTGATGTCGGTCACCGGTGAGGAATGCCTGCGGACGAGGTGTGCACGATTCGGCAAGCCGTCGGCGACGGTCGTGCGCGCATCGTCAATTCCGGTCCCACCCGACCTCTCCGTGCTACCCGACGGCGGCCCAGCAACCTGGCGCCAGGTTGCTGGGCCGCCGTCGGGTAGCAATTGGGGAGGTTAGGAGTCGCAGCAGGGGGAGCCGGACTCCGGGGCGGGGACGTCGAGGACGGGGGAGCGGTCGAAGAATCCCTCGGGTCGCAGCTTGAAGCCGACGGTGTCGACGGGCATGATCGGCCAGTCCTCGACCCGCGGGAAGTGGGTGAGGCCGAAGCTGTGCCAGACCACGATGTCCTCCCCGTCGACGTTGCGATCGGCTGTCGTCCACGCCGGCAGCCCTGCATGTCCGGGATGCTGGTTCGGGAAATCCCCGGTCGGGTAGCGCTCGTCCTCCTGATACTGCGAGACCCACAGCGACTTCGATGCGAACGTGGCACGGCGATGAATCGACGAGTCCTCGGCCGCGAGCAGCGTCGGCAGGCCCGTCGGGTGCAGTTTGTACCCGACCGGTTCGCCGAGGCGGTTGGTCGACTCCGGGTTCGTCACCACCCACGTCCGCGCCTTCGACTGATCCGCATCCCGCTGCGCAGCCAGTTCGGTGGCCAGAACGGTCCGGGACCGGCTGAAGGCATTGCCGCGCGGGTTGTCCTGAGACACCGGCAGGCGCACCACGTCCTCCTCCTCGACTCGGCATCTGCCGCCGTCGAGGGCGAAGTCGAGTCGAGCCCCGAAGAGATGCTGGTGGAACGGGGCACCGAGTCCGGGCGCGATCTCCGAGGCGAATTCCGTCGACCCGTTCGGCAGCGCCGAGGTGAAGACGACACCGGTGGCCTTGGCCTCGAACTCGATCGTCCCGTCGAGGTAGAGATACCAATAGAACCCGTAGTCGTAGTTGCCGACCGTGGTGAAGAACGAGACGACGAAGCGACGGTTGCGCCGGGTATAGGCGACACCCGACCACAGGTCCGAATGTTTGGCCAGAATCGACGCGTCCTCCTCGTGCATGCAGATGCCGTTCTTGATCTGCCGAGGTTCGCCGAGGTTGTTCGCCACCCACGGCGACAGATAGGTGATGTCGCCGAGGCAGTCACACCCGAGCTCGAGCGAGTTCGCCCATTGCCCGACGAGGTATTCGCCGGTGTCGAAATAGTTCTGCCACGATCGCACCGGTGAGGGGTCACCATAGGGAACGACCATCTCGGCGATCGCCGCCCGATCGAGGATCGTGCGACGGCGCTCACCGTCGTCGAACGCGATGTTGTGCAGGACGAGGCCTTCGCGCATATCGAAGCCGACATCGAACGACCACTTCTCCCACTCGATGTGATTGCCCTCGGTGACGGTGAAGCTCGGCCCCTCCGGCTGCGTGATCGAGATCGGCTTCTGCGTGGTCCGCACAGGTCCGGTCAGCTCCGGATCCGTGTAGTTCCCGTGCTCGGCCGGCACCGGAACGTTCTCGAGGTCAAGGACCTGGTCGACGGTTCTGTTCGTGACATCGACATAGGCGACGAGTCCGTCGATCGGGTGCGCCCACGCCGAGTCCGACTCATGCTGCTGGTGGAATGCCAGCCCGCGCAGGATCCTCCGTCCCTTCTCCTCCGGGTATTCGAAAACCCCGGCCGACAACGGCGCCACCCGGACCTCTGCGACGGACAGCCCTCGCTTCTCCAGGCTCGCCAGCCACGTCGGATCGGCGGCGAGGACCTCTTCGACGACCTCGAACTCCTCTTCCATGACGGGGAACTCGCCCTCTTCGGTGGAGTCCACTTCGGCGACGGATTCGACCGTCTCACGGGTGGCCGAGACGACGATATCGCGGGCAGTGCCTGCGGACTTGTCGAGGATGAAGGCACGGAAACGGCGATCCACCTCGGCGATGGCCCGCTTCGTACCGCGCACGGGATCGAGCAGGCCGACGTAGGCCATGCGCGCGGTATCCGGGAAGTGCCCGGCCGCGCGCAGCACCGCGGTGACGGTCGAGATCTCGGCCTCGGTCGGCAGGGTGAAGGGGGTGGCGGTGGTCGCCTCGGCGACGGAGGGGGAGGAATGGCAGGACATTGTGCACCTTTGCAATCTGGGCCTGTGGGCTGAGTCACGCTAAAATCTACACTCGTAGGAAATAAAGTCAAGACCCGATCTGCATCGCTGTGGAGGAACCATGCCCAAGATCGTCGACCACGACCAGCGGCGACTGGACCTCGTGCAGGCGACGCTGCGCCTGATCGTCAGGCAGGGCCTCAACGGGGCGACGATGCGCGATATCGCGACCGAGGTCGGGTTCGCCAATGGGGTCGTCAAAACGTATTTCGGTTCGAAGGCGGACCTGCTCGCGGCCACCTACCTCTACGTCTTCGAGGCCACGAACGCCCGGGTCGCGACCTCGACGACGGGCCTGCGCGGGCTCGACGCTCTGCGCGCCTTTGCATACGAGGTGCTCCCGGTGACCCCCGCGCTGCACGACGAAGCCCGCGTCGTCCTGTCCTATCTCGCCGAGGTGGCCCAGAACCCCGAACACGCCCGCGCGACCGCAGAGACCATGGAGCTGTGGAGGGCGTGGATCGTGTCCTGGCTCGGCGAGGCCGACGCCGACGGTCGTCTGCGCGCCGAGGTCGATATCGAATCCGAGACCGAAGTGCTTCTGACGTATCTGCTCGGGGCGCAGACCAGTGCGATCATCGGCGGGCGCGGATTCGACTTCGCCGGCTTTCGGGCCCAGCTCGACTACGTCATCGCCCGACTCGGCCGACCGAGCTGATCCGGCGGAACCGGGGCGAACCTTGGGCGGAGGGAGCCTTGTCGGAGCTGGGTGACCAAATGGTCGGTAATCGTGCTCGGGGTCGTGACTGGCGCGACGGTTGGGGATAGAGTGACCGGACAACGGGCCTTCGGCGAAGCGGTCGGGGCCGAGTGATCTAAGGACGACGATGTTGCTTGAAGACACCGCGAACGACTTCGACGGCTGGCAGGGCCTGGTCTCGGACTCGTTCGTCCCGCTCGATACGGAACCCCAGCGCCGAGGCGGATTCCAAGGTCGCATCAGCGCGCGCGACTACGACTCCGTGGTGATGTCGCAGATCAACGCCAACCCCCATGCCGTCCTGCGCACCCCCGAGCTGATCGCCCGAACCCGATCGGAGGCGCACGGCTGCGCGGCCGGCACGAACTACTTCAAGGTCTCGCTGCAGCTCGACGGGCACGGACTGCTCATCCAGGACGGACGTGAGATGGCTCTGGCGCCCGGATCGCTGGCCATCTACGACACGTCCCGACCGTATACGCTCAGCTTCGATTCGGACTTCTCGTCCTACGTCATGATGTTCCCGCAATCACGGGTCAACCTTCCTGCCGGAACCGTCGGCCAACTCACCGCCACCCCGATCGGAGCCGACCACCAGCTCGGCGCGGTCGTCGCCCAGGTCATCTCCCAGGCCGGGGCTATGTTGCCGACCCTCAACCGGGCGACCGGTGTGCGGCTGGCCGGCAACGTCGTCGATCTGCTCACCACCGTGATGGCCGACGAGCTCTCTGCCGCGGGCGGCGAGATCGACGAACGGCAGCGACTGTGGGCCGAGATCACCGACTACATCGATGTCCACCTCTCGGACCCGCAGCTCACCCCCTCGGCCATCGCCGCCGCCCACTTCATCTCGGTGCGCACCCTGCACCAGATCTTCGAAGGCACCGGGGAGACCGTTGCCGGAGAGATCCGGCGACGCCGCATCGAGAAGTGTCGAGTCGACCTCGCCGACCCCGGACAGCGACAGACCCCGGTGGCCGCCATCGGTGCCCGCTGGGGACTGAGCGACCCCGCACACTTCTCCCGGCTGTTCCGCAGTGCAGTCGGCCAGCCGCCCGCCGGGTACCGCCGCAGCATCCACGCCGACTGAACCGGTCTTCGCACCGGTTGAACCGAAGCGCCCCGACGCGGATGCGCGAATCGTCAAGAACTCTGCCTGCAAAGCCAAGACGCGGTCGGCAGGCGGCACCCACACTGGCAGTAATCACTTTGACTGTTAGGTGGATCACATGAGCACTCTCAGCTCGGACCCTGCCAAAGGCGGCATGGGTTCCCCGATCGGCAATGCCGCCGATCGGGCCTCCACGGACGTCGGGCAGGCACCCTCGGCCACGGCCTCACTCGATGCCCGCCGCATCGGAATCCCCGCGCTCGTCTTCATGATCATCGCCGCCTCGGCGCCGTTGACCGTCGTCGCGGGCGGAGTCCCCAGCAATTTCGCTGTCACCGGCCTGGTGGGGATTCCGCTGTCATTCGTCGTCCTCGGGATCATTCTCATCCTCTTCGCCATCGGCTATGCGGCGATGAGCCGCCACGTCCACAACGCCGGGGCCTTCTTCGCCTACATCTCGAAAGGGCTGGGCAAGCCCACCGGAATGGGAGCGGCGATGACCGCGCTCGTCGCGTACAACGCCATGCAGATCGGCATCGCCGGAATGTTCGGCTTCGTCTTCTCCTCGTTCCTCGACACTCTCTTCGGCATCTCCTGGTCCTGGTGGGTCTGCGCCCTCATCGCCTGGGTCATCGTCGGCATCATGGGAGTGCTGCGCGTCGACTTCTCTGCGAAGGTGCTCGGCATCATCGTCGGCGCGGAGTTCCTCGTCGTCATCGTCTTCGACATCATCGGACTCGCGCACAGCCCCGAAGGCATCACCGGCGACGGGCTCGCTTTCGACCAGCTCTTCGCCCCTGGAGTCGGCGCGGCCCTGGCATTCTCGATCGCGGCTTTCATGGGCTTCGAATCCGGGGCCATCTACAACGAGGAGGTCAAGGATCCCCGCCGCACGGCCGGTCGGGCCACCGTCATCGCCGTGAGCATCATCGCGGTGTTCTACGCGTTCTCCGCCTGGGCGATGGTTGTCGGCGAAGGCGCCTCGAAGGTCATCGGCCGGTCCCAGGAATTCGGGCCCGACCTCATGTTCGTCTTCCTCGGCGAGCACGCCCCGGTGTGGTTCGTCGACCTCGGCAACCTGCTGTTCCTCACCTCGCTGCTGGCCGCGCTCGTGGCTTTCCACAACATCGTCGCCCGCTACGTCTTCGCCCTCGGTCGAGACCGGGTTCTGCCGTCGTCGCTGGCCAGGACCTCGCGGCGCACCGGTGCGCCCGTGGCCGGCTCCCTCACCCAATCGGGACTGGCGCTTGTCATCATCCTCGTCTTCGCCGTGGTCGGCTCCGGCAGCGATGACCCGCTGTTCCCCGTCGTCACGCTCTTCACCTGGCTGACGAACATGGGGGCCTTCGGACTCGTCCTGCTCATGGCGCTGACTGCGCTCGCCGTCGTCGGATTCCTGCGCACGAAGTCGGGGGAGTATTCGCTGTGGACCCGCGCGATCGCCCCGGGCCTGTCAGCCATCGGACTCCTCGTCCTCTTCGTCGCCATCGTCATCAACTTCAACGTTCTCATCGGCGCAGAGGGCACCACGGTCCTGTCCTGGCTGCTGCCGGCCATCGTTCTCGTCCCCGGGCTCATCGGCACGATCTGGGCCATCGTCCTCCGCTCGTCCTCGCCGAACCTCTATGCAGGAATCGGTTCAGGTGGTTCCCTGGGATGACGTCAGCGTTCCGACCGCCTGAAACAGCCGTACACACCGCCAGAAGATGACCACACCAACCGCAGTCGACCACCCGGTCGCCGATCAAAGGAGCACCATGACCGCCGAGGCAACCGCCACCGAAATGACCACCACCGCTGGAATTCTCGCCGCCATCGTCGACCCCTCCGGACGCGAGATCCACGATCCCGCCACCGGTGAGGTCGTCGGTCGCACTCACGAAGGCACACCGGCAGAGATCGACGCTGCGGTGACGGCCGCGCGCCGGGTTCAGCCTGCTTGGGCAGCGCGCAGCTCTCAGGAGCGCAGCGAGCTGCTGAGCAAAGCCGCCGACGCCATCGAAGCCTCCGCCGAGGCGCTGGCTGAGCTGCTCTCACGCGAACAGGGCAAACCCCTCAACGGACCGAACGCCCGCTTCGAAGTCGGTGCCTGCGCGGCCTGGCTGCGTGCGAACGCGTCCTTCGAACTCGAACCCGAGGTCCTCGTCGACGACGGCGAAACCCATGCTGAACTCCATTACAAGCCCGTCGGCGTCGTCGGTGCGGTCGGCCCCTGGAACTGGCCGATGATGATCTCCGTCTGGCAGTTCGCGCCGTCTCTGAAGATGGGAAACACCGTCGTCCTCAAACCCTCGGAGTACACGCCGCTGTCCGTGCAGGCGCTTGTGGCTGTGGTCAACCAGGTGCTGCCGGCCGATGTGCTCTCCGTCGTTCCCGGTGATGCTTCTGTGGGCGCGGCACTGACCAGCCATGCAGACGTCGACAAGATCATGTTCACCGGATCGACGAAGACCGGGCAGGCGATCATGCGCACGGCCGCGGACAACCTCGCCCGCATCACCCTCGAGCTCGGCGGCAACGATGCAGGTATCGTCCTCGAAGACGCCGATCCGGCCCAGATTGCGGGAGACCTGTTCTGGGGCGCGTTCATCAATACCGGGCAGACCTGTGCTGCGATGAAGCGGCTCTATGTTCCCGAATCCCTCTACGACCAGGTCTGCCAGGCCCTCGTCGAGGTGGCCGGACAGTCCCCGATGGGTGTGGGGCTGGAAGAGGAGAACGTGCTGGGGCCGTTGCAGAACAAGCAGCAGTACGACATCGTCGCTCGCCTTGTCGACGCGGCGAAGGACGGGGGAGCGCGCGTGCTCATGGGCGGCGATCCCGTTGCCGAGCAGCCCGGCTACTTCTACCCGACGACCCTCGTCGCCGACATCGACAACGACAACCCGCTGGTGGCCGAGGAGCAGTTCGGGCCGGTCCTGCCGATCATCAAGTACACCGACCTCGACCAGGCCGTCGAATGGGCCAACGAGCTCGAAGTCGGCCTCGGATCCTCGGTGTGGGGCACAGACCTCGACGCCTGCCGACAGGTCGCGGACCGTCTCGAGGCGGGAACCACGTGGATCAACAAGCACGGCGCGGTCGACCCCCGCGTGCCGTTCGGTGGGGTGAAGAAGTCCGGCTTCGGTCTCGAATTCGGTCTCGAGGGCCTCAAGCACGTGAGCATCCCCCAAGTTATCTCCTGGTAATTACTACCTGACGGCGGCCCAGCAACCTCGCGCGAGGTTGCTGGGCCGCCGTCAGGTAGTTCTGGGAGGGCTATTCGGGTGGTAATGCGTGAATGCCGTCGGGGCCGTCAGCTGTGCGGCGGGTACCTAGGGCCGAATAGACGCTGACCGACCACGGTGAGTCGGAGTCGAATGCGCCGAGGTGCCAGTCTCCATAACGATGCTCAAGTCTCAGTGATGTTCCGGCCGCGCAGTGATCGAGATCGACAGGACCGCCTCGTCGGTGGGTCGTTGTTCCGACAACGAGGCGACCGCCAGGTGCCAGCAGCTCGTCGGCAGTGGCGAATGCCCTTGCGAGCTCCACTCGAGTCAGAAAAGCCGGCACATTGCCTGACATGAGAATGAGATCGAAGCGCTTCGGCAACTGATGATCTGGCATCGTTCCGGGTGACAGGTCTGTCGCTGACAACTGCCGGAACCAAACAGAGTCGAAGAGCTCCCTCGCCACCTGCAGCACCTCGGGATTCGGGTCGATGCCGAATGCCCGGTGTTCGGCTCTGCGCAGTGCCGCGACCGCACTGCCGATGCCGCAGCCGATGTCAAGGACCGTTGATTTGCGAGGCACAATCATGTCGATGAACCGGGCGTCGACCTCGAGATCGGTACTTGAATGAGCCAACCGCCGCATCTTTGCGGCGTAGTCCGAAAGATCGGTCGAATGCACCATCCCCATAGTCTCTCACTCATTCCGCACCAACTTCGCGCTCTCAGAACTACTGTGAGTATTGATGGTGGCTGGTCTGGGACTGGCTGGCAGAGTAGGAACTGACCGTCCCATCGATCATCATGACCCGCAGAACTACTGACTCGAACGATGTCCTCGTCGGGA
>NZ_JABKDD010000016.1 GCF_013623905.1 Brevibacterium sediminis | reverse complement strand
GGTCGAAGAGTTCGATCGCGGCCTTGGCTTGGTCGTTGGTGATCAGACAGTCCTGACGCATGGAATGGTCCCTTCAAGTTGGTTTGTGTTGATCACAGTCCAACTTTCGGGGACCACTCCAGCGCGAGGTTGCTGGGCCGCCGTCGGGTAGCAATTAGGGGCGGGTGTTGGTGGTGCCCTCTGCCTCGAGGAGCGCTGAGTCGAGGCTGAAGTAGTCGACGAGGGCGGTCGCCAGTCCGTCGTCGTCGACCGAGTCGGTGACCACGCTCGCGAGCACCTTGAGTTCGTCCTTCGACTGCCCCATGACGATTCCGTGTTCGACCCATTCGATCATCTCGAGGTCGTTGAGTCCGTCTCCGGCCCCCACAGTGTGAGCGTGCTTGACCCCGAGTTCCTCGGCCACGATCTCCAGACCGCTGGCCTTCGAGACCCCGTCCGGGGCGATGTCGAGCCAGTTGCTCCAGCCCACCGAGTAGCTGACCTCATGCAGTCCGAGCGAGTCCACGGCGGCGGCGAACTCCTCGGCGGTGCCGTTGACCTCGCGCATGACGATGCGGGTGGCCCGCTTGGTCAGCAGCTCGTCGAAGTCGACGATGTCGAGTGTGTCGGATTCGGCGAGTTCGCCGACCGGGAACGCCCCGGACGCCCACCGGTGCAGGTCCGGATCCTCGACGAGGAACAGCGCCGTCGGCAACGCCGCGTGCATCTGCTCGAGCGCATCCTTCGGGTCGAAGGACACGACATGGTGCAGCTCCCACCCCAACGGCAGCTCCGGGTCGAGGCGGACGACGACGGATCCGTTCGAGCACACGACGAAGCCGTGCTTGAGGTCGAGCGCGTGGACGACCTCGAGCGCGCCCGGCAGGGCACGGCCGGTGGAGACCACAAGGTGGTGGCCCTCCTCGGCGAGCCGATCGAGCACCTGCTTCACCGACTCCGACAGGGTCCCGTCGTAGCCGACGATCGTGCCGTCGACATCGAGTGCGATGAGGTGCGGGGTCAATGTGTCTCCCAACGTATGCGTGAATCTTCTTGTCGTCGTTCTTCCCGGCGCCGAGGCGACCGAACCCAACCGAGTCCCGCCGAGTTCCGCCGCACGGTCAGTTCCCCGCGTCCCGGCACAGGCTCAGTAGCGCGGTCCTTCCGGTCCCTGTGCGGTCATCCCGCCGAGGTAGGGCCGCAGTGCCTCGGGCACCGTGACCGAGCCGTCCGCCTGCTGATGGTTCTCGAGGATCGGCACGAGCCAACGCGTGTTGGCCATGGTTCCGTTGAGGGTGGCGACGGGCCGGGTCGATCCGTCGCGGCGTTCGCGGATCTGCAGGCGGCGGGCCTGGAATGTCGTGCAGTTCGACGTCGAGGTCAGTTCCCGGTAGGTGCCCTGAGTCGGCACCCAGGCTTCGCAGTCGAACTTGCGGGCGGCCGAGTCACCGAGGTCGCCGGCGGCTGTGTCGATGACCCGGTAGGGCAGCTCGCACAGTCCGAGCATCTTCTCCTGCAGGGACAACATCCGCTCGTGTTCGGCTTCGGCGTCCTCGACCGGGACGTAGGCGAACATCTCGACCTTCTGGAACTGGTGGACGCGGATGATTCCGCGGGTGTCCTTGCCGTAGGAGCCGGCCTCGCGGCGGTAGCAGGAGGAGATGCCGGCGTAGCGCAGCGGACCGTCGGAGAGATCGATGATTTCGTCCATGTGGTAGCCGGCCAGGGGCACCTCGGAGGTGCCGACGAGGAACAGGTCGTCGGCTTCGAGGCGGTACACCTCATCGGCGTGCTCACCGAGGAACCCGGTGCCGCGCATGACTTCGGGACGGACCAGGGTCGGGGTGATGGTCGGGCTGAACCCGGCCTCCTCGGCGACGTCGCGGGCGAGGTTGAGCAGAGCCATCTCGAGCTTCGCGCCGAAACCGGTGAGGTAGTGGAAACGCGATCCGGAGACCTTTGTTCCCCGCTGGGTGTCGATGGCCTTCAGCTTCTCACCGATCTCGAGATGATCGAGCGGTTCGAAGCCGTCTTGGGTGAAGTCGCGGGGAACGCCGACGGTCTTGAGCGTCACGAAGTTCTCTTCGCCGCCGGCAGGGATGCCGTCGATGATGAGGTTCGGGACCTTTGACACGAGCTGGTCGAAGGCGAAAGTGGCTTCTTCGGACTCCGCGGACAGCGACTTCACGGCCTCGGACTTCGCCTTGCCCTCGGCGATGAGTGCCGGCTTGTCCTCTTTCGGTGCCTTCGCGATCTGGGAGGAGAACGACTTCTGATCCGCTCGTGCGTCTTCGAAGGCGGTGATGGCCGCGCGACGAGCGGAATCGGCGGCGATGACCTCGTCGATGAGCTCGACGGATGCCCCGCGAGCCTCCTGCGATGCCTTGAACAGGGCCGGGTTGTCTCTGAGAAGCGCTAGATCGATCACCCTCTCAGCTTAACGGGCCGGGCGTGTTTTCGACATTCGGCACTCAGCCTGCACACGACCGGAGCACTGTAGATTTGGGACATGATCATCGAGTTGGACCCCCTGATGACCTGGGTCATCGTCATCGGTGCCCTCGCCGTGCTCGTGGCCGCGTTCCTCATCGGCCGCCGCAACGGCGTGCGACGCACGCTCAACACGATGAGACGCTACGTCCACCCGGCGAACCTCGCCGACGAGGCAGTCGATGATGCGGCCCGATACCGTGCCGCGCTCATCGTCAATCCCACAAAGACCGATGTGCGCAAATTGGCCGCCACCGCCGAGGCGATCTGTCGTTTCGAGGGATGGAACCCTCCGCTCGTGCTCGAGACCACCCCCGAGGATTCCGGTGAGGGGGCCACGGTCCGTGCCCTCGACGAGGGAGTCGACGTCGTCATCGCCGCCGGCGGGGACGGCACCATCCGCGCGGTCGCCTCGGCGCTGGCCGGCACCTCCACTCCGCTGGGGATCGTGCCGTTGGGGACCGGGAATCTGCTCGCCCGCAATATCGACCTCGTCCTCGACAAGACGGAATGGGCGCTGCGGATCGCGCTGTGGGGACGCAACCGGGAGATCGACGTGGGGACGGCGAAGATCGCCCCCGACGGCGATACCCATGTCTTCACCGTGATGACCGGACTCGGCTTCGACGCCGCGGTCATGGCCGATACCAATGACGATCTCAAGGCCCGCCTCGGATGGCTCGCCTACGTCGAAGCGGGATCGCGGAAGCTCACCGGCAAACCCAGTCATGTCAAGGTCACGTTCGACGACGAATATCGGATCTCGGCCAGGGTGCGTTCGGTGCTCGGCGGCAATTGCGGCCGATTGCAGGGAGGCATCCAGCTGCTGCCGCAGGCCGTCATCGACGACGGCATGCTCGACGTGCTCATCGTCAGCCCGAAGAACCTCGGCCAATGGGTCGGCGTGCTCGCATCGATCGCCGGCCGCCGAGCCTCACGCGGGCTGCACACGAACATCCGGAAGTGCCGAAAGGTCGTCATCGAAGCCGGCGACGAGGTCGATATTCAGATCGACGGAGACCCGCTGGGACAGTCGTCCTACCTGGAGATGGAGGTCGACCCCTCCGCCCTGACCGTCCGCGTCCCCACCGTCGAACAGCGCAAGCAGATCCGCGCCGAGGCGTGGCCGGTCTAGCTCAGAACCGCTGAATTCGCGCGGCCGACGCGTCCCCTCGCCGAGGCGGCACTGACAGCCATTCTTTTACCGACGAGTAGGTCACGAAACGGTTAAAGAAATTCACCTAAGTGTTACCGCTTTTAAACCTGAACAAAACGTACAGAAATAGTTTGGAAAACCCTCAGAACCTAGGATGAGTGCCGTATCACACCCCTCGCCACAGAGATTGAAGGCACTCCAATGAAGAAGATCATCCTCGCGCCGGCAGTCGCGCTCGCGTTCACCGGGCTTGTCGCGAGCCCGGTCGCTGCCGCGGAATCGACGTCTGCCCAGTCCGCCTCCACGCAGAAGGCCGAGCAGAAGAAGGTTGAAGCCGCAAAGGCCGAAGCCAAGAAGAAGGAAGAGGCCAAGAAGGCCGCGGCTGAGAAGGCCGAAGCCGAGAAGAAGGCAGCCGCGGAGAAGGCGGCAGCCGAAAAGAAGGCCAAGGAAAAGGCCGAGGCTGCCAAGAAAGCCGCCGACAAGAAGAAGGCGGACGAGAAGAAGGCCGCCGAGGACAAAGCGGATAAGAAGGACGAGGCAAAGACGCCTCCGAAGAAGGTCGATCCGAAGCCCGCTCCTGCCCCCAAGGACGAGGACAAGGACTCCAAGGACGACGACAAGTCCGAGGACAAGGCCAACCCCATCAACGCCTCGGTGCAGGTCACCTCGGGTGAAGTCACCGCCGAGGAGCTCCACGAGGACGGTGTGACCGTCAAGGTCACCGGCCTCGAGAAGGGCGACAAGGTCGCCGCCAAGTCCGGCCTGACCGGCCCGGCCGTCACCGCTCAGGGTTCGACCGCGACGATGAAGCTGCGTTCCGCCTCTGAGGTCTCGCAGGAGTCGGTTTCCTTCGCAGTCCAGGTACAGCGGGAAGACGCCGACACCAAGACCCTCACCAGCGCCGCCGAGGTCGATGTTCAGGCAGAGGCCGAACCGACGGTCTCGCTCAACACCACCGAGATCTCGCAGAGCGATTTCGACGAGAACGGCATCGAGGTCACCGGTGAGGGCTTCACCCCGAACGGCACTGTCACCGTCGTCGGCGGCAACGCAACGTCGCCCTTCGCGACCCAGGAAGTCGAAGCCAACGCCGACGGCGAGATCTCCGCAACCCTGAAGTTCGAGGGCGACGAAGCACTTCCGGCCGGCGATTACTCCGTCTGGGGCGTCGACCAGGAGTCCGAAACCAACTCCCCGGCTCAGGACTTCACCATCACCGAAGACGACGCTGTCGATCCGATCGATGCCTCACTGAAGGTCGATCCGAAGGAGATCACCGCCGAGGATCTCGCCAACAAGGACAAGGGCGTGACCGTCACAGTCACCGGCGTGAAGGCGGGTGACAAGATCACCGATTCCCTCACCGGTGAGGCCGAAACGGCAGAGGCCGACGGCGACTACAAGCTCCACCTCTGGTACGAGGGCAACCCCGACAACCTCGAGGTCGGCGAGGTGCCATTCACTGTCACCATCGACCGCGAAGGCACCGAGTCGGAGACCCTCAACGGCACCATCAACGTTGTCGGCGAAGACGACGGGGACGACGGCAACGAAGACGGCAATGACGACGGCAAGGATGACGGCGACGACGGAGACGACGGCGAGACCGAAGCTCCAGCCGAGGCTTCCTTCACGGTTTCGCCGAAGACGATCGAGGCGGCGGACTTCGCCAACGAGAAGAAGGGCGTCACCCTCGCCGTCGAGAACTGCGAGCCCGGCGCAGATGTCCACTTCGAGGTCAACCCGAAGGGCATCAACGTCACGGCCTATGAGAACACCGTCAAAGCTGACGACGAAGGCAATGCCTCGGTCAACGTCTTCGGCACCTCGTCGGATGTCTCCGCCTACGTCGGTGCGTACACCGCAACCGCAACTTGCGGCGACGACACCATGAAAGACTCCTTCACAGTTACCGAAGGCGCCAATGGCGGCGGATCTGACGGCGGGGACAACGGCAATGCCGGCAACGGCGGTGGAGATGACGGCAGCCAGCTGCCTCGCACCGGTGCCGACCTCGGTGGACTGACGACGGGAGCCCTGCTCCTCCTCGTCGGTGGTGCCGCGATCGCACTGACCGGCCGCAAGAACAAGTTCGGACAGACTCCGACGAGCTTCTGATCCGAGCCAGGCGGATGACCTGAATCGAGAGGGAGGGGCGGCTCAGCACACGCTGAGCCGCCCCTCCTTCTGTTCTGCAGTCTGTGACGAACCGGGTGTTCAGGGTGAATGAAGAATGAACTCTGCAACAGAGCCGACGTCAGTGCTGAACAAAACGACCACAACTATGTGTGTGGTGAATGTTGCATTACTGTTACATTCGTAATACTTCACACCCAGCTGTAATTTTCTAAGGAAATACATGAAGAAGCTCGCCCTCGCCCCCGCGGTGGCCATCGCCATCACCGGCCTGGCCGCATCCCCAGTCATCGCTGCTCCCGGTTCGGACAGCTACTCGCACACTGTCGTCAAGAACTCCGGCGACGCCCAGGAGAGCACTCCTTCGGAGTCGCCTGAGGCTGAGGCGCAGGCCATCGAAGCGAAGGTGACAACCTCCCCCAAGGAGATCACCGCCGAGGACCTCGCCAACAAGGACAAGGGAATCGTCGTCACGATCACCGGTCTTGAAGCCGGAGACAAGATCTCGGATTCGCTCACCGGCGAAGCCGGAACTGCTGAGGGCGATACCTTCGAATACAACATCTACTCGACTCAGCCCGCCGAAGACATCGAGAACGGCAAGGTCGACTTCTCCGTCACGATCACTCGCGATGGCGAGGAGCGCACCTATGACGGGCTGAGCTTCTCCGTCGTCGACGACACAGACGAGCCCGAGGCTCCCGAGGTCGACCCGAAGGTCTCGCTCAACGCCGACAAGTTCACGGAGAGCGAGTTCGCAGAGAACGGCATCAAGGTCACCGGTGAGGGCTTCACCCCGAACAGCAAGGTCACCGTCGTCGGCGGCAACGCAACGTCGCCGTTCGCGACCAATGAAGTCGAAGCCGACGACGAAGGAAAGATCTCCGCAACCCTGAAGTTTGAGGGCGACGAGGCGCTTCCGGCCGGCGACTACTCCGTCTGGGGCGTCGACCAGGAGTCGGAAACCAACTCCCCGGCTCAGGACTTCGTCATCACCGAAGACGAAACCGAAGAGCCCACCGCTCCGGTTGAAGAAGCCAAGCTGACCGTCTCCCCCGAGTCGATCACGCCTGCTGACTTCGTCAAGGAAGACAAGGGCGTTACCCTCGCCGTCGAGAACTGCGAACCCGGTGAAGACGTCCGCTTCCTCGTCAATCCCAAGGGCGAGTCGAGCGTCACCGCCTTCGACAAGACCGTCCAGGCTGACGACGAAGGCAAGGCCAACGTCAACGTCTATGGCACCAGCGCCTCCAACGCATCGGCCTACGTCGGCGAATACGACGTCACCGTCACCTGCGGCGATGACGAACTGACCGGTGACTTCTCGGTCGAGGAAGACCCGAACGCCGGTGGCGGCGACGGCAATGAAGACGGTAACGGCGGAAACGATGATGGCGACAACGGAGACGCCGGCAACGGCGGCGACCTGCCCCGCACCGGTACCGAGCTGACCGGCCTGGTCGGCGGCGCCGGCCTCCTCCTCATCGGTGGAGTTGCAGTCGCCATGACCATGCGCCGCAAGAAGGTTGCCAAAGATCCCGCTGAGATCTGATAGCGACCGACTTGAGAACATGCCGGCTCGACTGAGGCGGGCGTGAGTCGAAGAAGGGCGCGAACCCAGTTGGGTTCGCGCCCTTCTTCTTTTCGCTGCAACAAAGCAGAAGACAGCTCATTCCATGCGGTCGTACCTCGAGCGCAGGGCGAGGAAGACCCCGTAGAGGACCAGGCCGAGACCCACGGCCAACAGCAGATACGGCCCGAACGGCTGATCGCGCATGCCCTTGAGCGCACCGTCGATACCAGTGAACTCCTCCGGATCACCGGTCGCCGCAGACACCACGATGAGGATGCCCACCGACAGCAGCGTCGCACCTTTGCCCAGATACCCGACAACACCGGTGAATCCGACGAGGAAGCGGGTGAACGCGCTGCGCGGCCGACGAAGCTCATCTTTCCACTTCCGGCGCAGACCATTGATACAGAACACGATGCCGATGAGCGCAATCACGGCGCCGGCAGCCATGAGGATATACAGTCCGCCCGGGGCCTTCGCCACGGTCGTCGAGGCCTGTGAGCTCACTTTGCCCGAGTCCGATCCTCCGCCGAAGACGAACTGGGAGAAGGTCGCGGCAACCACAACATAGGCAATGGCAGAACCGACCGTCGAGAAGAAGTCGATCCACTGTTTCCTCCCCTGCTTCTCCTGCGGGTCGCGAGTTCCGGCACCGCGCAGCGACGACGCACCGAAGAACGCGTTGACCAAGCACCACAACGCCATCAGCGCACAGCCGAGGAAGCAGATCACGATCAGCACCAGGCCGAAGGGCTGTGAAGCGATCTGTCCGACCGCTCCGGCCTGGTCGGCTTCGCCGCCGCCCTGCCCCAGGCCGATCGTCACGGCCGTCGCACCGAGGATCGCGTGGACCAACCCATTGGCAATGAAGCCCGCGCGGGCCACACGCTCGAACCAGCGGCTGTCCGCGGCTTCCTGAGCCGCCGAATCGGCACTGTCGGCGACCTGTCGAACCTTCTCTTTCTCGTTCACAGAGTCAGTGTCGCACAACACGTGTACTTTTCTGCGCCGCAATGAACTGGATTCGTCGAGCAACGCGAAAAGGCGGAGTGCGCACCGAAAGTTCGGTTCGCACTCCGCCTCGACGCTGTTCTCAGCGTCCCAGTCGGGCCTCGTCAGGATCAGCCGCGTCGGTACCGGTTGTACAGCACCAGAGCTCCCGGCTCAGGGCGACCCTGTGGGCGTCGTCCCCTCGAGATCGAGACGACGTCTCCGCCCACGGTTCCGGCCGCGAAGACACGCGCATCGCGTTCCTGCACCGACCGGCGTGCCCGAACCTCGTCCTCAAGCTCCTCGTTGCGGCTCTTGAGCGCATCGACCTGATTCTGCAGGTCGATGATCTTCTTGATCCCGACGAGGTTGACTCCCTCGTCCTGCGACAGCTGCTGGATCAGTCGCAGCTTGGCGATGTCCTTCCCGGAATAACGCCGGCCCCGGCCCGCAGTGCGTTCCGGAGAGACGAGACCCAGTCGGTCATACTGCCGCAGCGTCTGCGGGTGCATGCCCGCCAGATCCGCGGCCACCGAGATGACATACACCGCCGCACTCGATGAAATGTGCATTGTGATTCACCACCTCAGCTGGCCTTGGCTTTGTCCAGCAAGCCGGCGCGTGGGTCCTCACCTTCAGTGGCGGCCTTGAACGACTCGACCGCTTGCTTGGCTTCCTTGGACAGGTTCTTCGGCGCCACGATCTCGACTGTCGCCAGCAGATCGCCGGTGCCCTTCTTCGTCTTCACACCTTTGCCCCGCACGCGCAGGGTCCGTCCCGACGGTGTACCCGGTGCGACCTTGACCTTGACGGGCATCCCGCCCAGAGTCGGCACCTTGACCTCGGCGCCGAGGGCCGCCTCGTCGAAGCTGATCGGCAGATCCATCCGCAGGTTGTCACCATCGCGGGTGAAGACCGGGTGCGGGCTCACGTGCACGGTGAGGATGACGTCTCCGGGCTCGCCGCCGTTGGGGCTGGCCTTGCCCTTGCCGGCCAGGCGGATCTTCTGTCCGTCCTTGACCCCGATCGGGGTGCGCACGGTCAGCGGCTTCCCGCCGGGCATGTTCAGCTTCACCGAGGCGCCGTCGATGGCTTCGGTGAACGACAGCGTCGTGCTCGACTTGATGTCGCCGCCCTTGACCGGAGGCTGGTAGCCGCCGTATCCGCCGCCACCGCCGAAGCCTCCGCCGAATCCGCCGAGCAGATCCGCCAGGTCCGGGGGAACGTCTCCCCCACCGCCGTAGGTCGTGCGGGTCCGGGTGCGTCCGCCGCCTCCGAAGAGGTCGGAGAACACGTCGTCGAATCCGCCGCCGGCAGCCCCGCCGGGTCCACCGGAACCGGCGCTGAACCTGGCGCCGCCGCCCATGGCACGGACCTGATCGTACTGGGCCCGGGATTCCTTGTCGGAGAGCACCTGGTGGGCCTGGCCGATCTCCTTGAACTTCTCCTCGGCCTTCTCATCACCGGGGTTGGCGTCCGGGTGATACTTGCGCGCGAGCTTGCGATAAGCCTTCTTGATCTCGGCGTCGGAAGCATCCTTGGAGACGCCGAGGGTTTTGTAGAAGTCCTTGTCGAACCAATCATTCTGAGGTCCGGTATTCACCTGGCACCTCCTTTCCTTCCAATCAATCCTGTCATCAGGGTATTCACTTGTCCTCTCACAATCCGCATCCCCGGGGCGATGCCCCGAAGATCCGGACCGCCGCCGAGGCGGTTCCCCGGCCCCGCACGTCGGTGAACCGGCGTGCGGGGCGGGCGGCCGCCTCGGCGATCATGGTCGCTGCTCAGTCCTCCGGCTGCTGGACACCGACGCGGGCGGCGCGGATGATGCGCTCCCCGATCCGGTAGCCCGGCTGCATGACCAGGAAGAGCGTCGGATTCTCGACCTCATCCGAAGGCTGCTGCATGAGCGCCTCGTGGATGTTCGGATCGAACTCGTCGCCGACCTCTCCGTACTGTTCGACGCCGAGCTTGTTCAGCGATTCGACGAGCTTGTTCACGTGGGTCTCGAAGGGCCCGGTGACATCGCCGTTGTCGCGAGCGAGCTTGACCTCGTCGAGCACGGGAATCAGGGCCTCGACGACCTTGATCGTGCCGCCGAGCGCCGCACGCTCACGTTCGCGGTCGGCCCGCATCCGGTAGGCCGCATATTCGGCGTTGATGCGCTTGAGGTCGGCCAGGTATCCCGCTGCCTCAGAACCCGGTTCGGGCTCGGCCTCCGGCTCGATGTCCTCGAGACCCGAGGCATCGGACGGGATGTCCACACCGAGGTCGCTGGCATCGGCCGCGGCAGCCTGTTCGGCATTCGGGTCCGCGGTCGGCTCCTCGCCGGCCCCGGCCGAGGCCGACTGGGCGTCGGCCTCGGGACGGACCTCACCGGTGTTCGGATCGACCCGGCGCTTGTCACTGAAGGTGAAGCCTGGCTCCTCGGACGACTTGTCGTTGCCCTCGGCAGTCATTACTTCTTCTCCTCATCCTCATCGTCGACAACTTCGGCGTCGACGACATCGTCGTCTGCGCTCGCATCGGCTGCGCCTTCACCGGCAGCTTCGGCGCCTTCGGCACCGCCCTGCTGGCTGTAGATGGCTTCGCCGATCTTCTGCTGGTTCTCCACGAGCTTGTCGTAGGCGCTCTTCACGGCGTCGTCGTCTTCACCCTTGAGGGCTTCCTTGACGGCGTCGACATCGCCCTGCATCTCGGTCTTGAGCTCTTCCGGCAGCTTGTCGGCATTGTCGGTCAGCAGCTTCTCGGTCTGGTAGGCGAGGTTCTCCGCATTGTTGCGGACGTCGGCAGCCTCACGGCGCTTCTTGTCCTCTTCTGCGTGCTCCTCGGCCTCGCGGACCATGCGGTCGATGTCTTCCTTCGGCAGTGCGGAACCGCCGGTGATCGTCATCGACTGCTCGGTGCCGGTGCCCTTGTCGGTGGCCGACACGTGGACGATGCCGTTGGCGTCGATGTCGAAGGCGACCTCGATCTGCGGCACACCGCGCGGAGCCGGAGCGATACCGGTCAGCTCGAAGGTGCCGAGGTTCTTGTTGTCGCGAGTGAACTCACGCTCACCCTGGAAGACCTGGATCGACACGGAGGGCTGGTTGTCCTCAGCGGTGGTGAAGGTCTCCGAGCGCTTGGTCGGGATCGGGGTGTTGCGCTCGATGAGCTTGGTCATCACGCCGCCCTTGGTCTCGAGTCCGAGCGAGAGCGGGGTGACGTCGATGAGCAGGACGTCCTTGCGCTCACCCACGAGGACACCGGCCTGAACGGCGGCGCCGATGGCGACGACCTCATCGGGGTTGACGCCCTTGTTGGGCTCCTTGCCTCCGGTGAGTTCGGTGACGACGGCGGAGACGCCGGGCATACGGGTCGAACCGCCCACGAGGACGACGTGGTCGATGTCGCTGACGGAGACACCGGCGTCCTTCATGACTGCGTGGAACGGAGCCTTGGTGCGCTCGAGGAGGTCCTTGGTCAGGTCCTCGAACTTCGCACGGGTGAGGGTCTCATCCAGGTGGATGGGTCCGTTCTCGCTCATCGACAGGTACTGCAGCGAGATGTTCGTGCTGGTGGCCGAGGACAGTTCCTTCTTGGCCTGCTCTGCGGCTTCCTTGAGGCGCTGCAGAGCGGTGGCATCCTTGGTCAGGTCCACGCCGTAGTTGTTCTTGACCTGCTCGACCAGCCAGTCGACGATGCGCTGATCCCAGTCGTCACCGCCGAGGCGGTTGTCACCGGAGGTCGCACGGACCTGAATGGTGGAGAAGTCGTCTTCGTCCTTGCCGACTTCCAGCAGGGAGACGTCGAAGGTACCGCCACCGAGGTCGAAGACGAGGATGAGCTCGTCTTCCTTGCCGCGCTCGAGGCCGTAGGCAAGAGCGGCAGCAGTGGGTTCGTTGATGATGCGCGAGACGTTGAGGCCGGCGATCTCACCGGCATCCTTGGTTGCCTGGCGCTCAGCATCGTTGAAGTATGCGGGAACGGTGATCACCGCGTCGGTGACCTTCTCCTGCAGGTACTCTTCGGCGTCGTGCTTGAGCTTCTGGAGGATGCGGGCCGAAACTTCGGGGGCCGTCATCTTCTTGCCGCCGATCTCGGTGGACCAGTCGGTGCCCATGTGGCGCTTGACCGATGCGACGGTGTTCTTGATGTTCGTGACGGCCTGGCGCTTGGCGATCTCACCGACGAGGGAGTCGCCGTTCTTGTTGACTGCGACGACGGACGGGGTCGTGCGACCGCCTTCCGCGTTTGCGATGACCTTCGGGTCGCCGCCCTCGAGGACGGTGACGACGGAGTTCGTGGTTCCGAGGTCGATTCCGACTGCACGTGCCATAGTTTTCTCTCCTTACAGATCGTGAGTTCCTGCGACTCGAATGTGTGCGATCGGGCGGCTCCGGTTCTTGAGTCAGAACCACTCGACCGCACACATTGAGCCAACCGGACTCAAGTATTCTCTTCGAGGTTCCGACCGTCAAGTCGGCCTCATCAAAGTTGCGTACACCAGACTCAACTTTGCTGAGGATGGTTTTATTCCGGCGGGAGAGGATTTCTTTTCAGACAGCCGCTGTAGGTTCTCGGATTTCGTGTCGGAATCTCAATTTCGCGTCGGAGGCGTGTCGGTGTTCCCAGTTTCATGTCGGTGCGAGGATGCTGGAAACATGACAACGAAGACGTTGCTGGACACGGAACTGATGTACCTCACCGAGGAGGGCACATCGGTAGCCACCACTGTGGGCGCTGTGGACAGCACCCGACTTTCGAAGGGACTACCGGTCCGGTCGCCCAGATCATACGCGCGTCAACGTCACTACCCCGGTTTGTTTTGGTCCGCGACCACAAACGACCATATACCGTTCGAAAGCCGGTTAGAACTCGATCGATTGTGGTTGGCGGACTTCGAGTGGAAACCAAACCATGGGTCAGGTCAGAGTCAAACAAACCTTCAGCATTCCCTTCGTTTGACCTGAACCTCGGTTCAGGGGTGAAGCTTGAGGCATGAGTGAACGAGATGAGCTGTTTGGGATTGCCGAAGTCTCGGCACGGATCGGTCTGGAACCGGACACGATACGATACTTCGAGCGCCAGAGGGTCATACCGTCTCCACGACGCGACAGTGCGGGACACCGTCAGTACACGACGGCCGACGTCGAGTTGATCCGCATGCTGGTTCATCTCCGTGAGACGGGGATGCCTCTGGCTGATATCGCGCAGTTCACGGGCGCAGACAACAAGGTGGCTGATCTGGCCGGACTTCGAGTGGAGTTACTGACAGCCCATCGCCGTCGCGTCCAGGATAGGCGTGAGGAGCTCGACCGAGCGCTCGATGTAATTACGCGGAAGATCATGGATTTCAGCGATCGAATCACCGGTTCGGTGAACCTTCTCGAGCGAACAGATTGCACGATTGCGTTCGACGTCCAGGGGGAGGGGCCTCTGTTGTTTCTGGTCGGTGCGCCGGCGGGGCGGGCTGGTTTCGCACCGCTAGCGCATGAGCTTTCCGACCGTTATACCGTCGTCACCCATGACCCGCGTGGTGTCGGTGCCAGTCGTGCAGTCCTGGGGATGGCTGCACCCACGCCCGAGGTACTTGCCGAGGATCTTGCTGCGCTTGTTGACCGGCTCACCGGAGGGCCCGCCCTATTCGTCGGAACCAGTGGCGGCGCCGTGACGCTGTTGGAACTGGCCAAGCAGTATTCTGAAATGGTTGGCCGGGCCGTGTTGCATGAGCCGCCGCTCGTGTCCCTCGTGGCTGATTCGAAGCTAGCGGACAGAGCTGCAGCGGTGTTTGAAGCCGCGGAGGCTGATCCCCAGCGGGCAGTGCAGGAGTTCTTTGATCTCAGTGGCGCTGCCCACCATACGGGACCAGATCAGACACCTCCCGCCCATATGTCGATGCCCGAGCTACCTGCCGAGGAACTCGAAAAGAATCGCTACTTTCTAGGGCAGATGGCCGGTCCATCAGTCTTTTACGTACCCGATATTGAGGCCATCCGACGTGTTGCGATTACGCTGTGTGCAGGCTCACTGAGCCATCATCAACTCGCGCGGCGGGCAACCCAAATGCTCGCTGAACGTCTAGGACTGCCCCTAGTCGACATGCCAGGTAACCACCTCGGCGCAAGCTCAGAGCCGTCAGAATTCGCAAAAGACCTCAAGCGCCTGCTCGAACCCTGAGCACTACCCGCGGCCCTTCCTAGGCCGAACGGCCCAGGACCACGGCCCCGCTGGAGCTCTTGACCGTTGAGGCGGAATGCCCGCTCTCCCACACGTTGAGGGGGCGCTTAATCGTTCCGTTGGTGGTCTTCTTAGCCCTGATATGTTCAAACGAGGGCGGCGCACGGAGCCGCAGCCCAGTTTCGTACAGCTAGGCGGTGGAGGCGGGGGCGAGGCCCCGCTCGTCGCGAATGAGCGTCATCGACCAGAACAAGGCTCGGCGATTCCTAGCGATTCTCTTCCACGACCACTCGACGACCTTATGGGCGTGTACGAGACGCCCCAGCACTCGCAGATAGCGGTGAAGCGCCCTGGGGTTCGCTCCAGGTCTTAGCCTTGATCCACCGATGCGAGTAGCCAGACCGGGCCCCGCGTGAAATAGAAATACCCCTCCTGAGCTGGGAAAATAATGATGTTCTAAGTCTCCATATCCCGCTCAGAAAGGGGCACCTCTCAAGTGCTATTCAATCACTCCCCCACGACTGTGTCCCACTCTTTCGACGACACGAATCTCACCGCTGCCACCGGGCTCGTCCCGATCATGGCCCTGGCCCAGAACGCCGGCTTGCCAGACCTCGCCGAAAACCGTCTGACCGTGACCACCACCGGGGCCGATAAGGGCGCGAATCCGGCAGCGAAGCTGGCCACACTGGTTGCGGGAATGGCTGCCGGGGCCGACTCGATCGATGACATGAACATTCTCCGCCACGGCGGCATGAAACACCCCTTCGACCGCGTCTATGCCCCTTCGACTTTGGGCTCGTTCCTCCGCTCGTTCGCCTTCGGCCACGTGAAACAACTCGACGCCATCTCCTCCCGCTTCCTGACCAATCTCAATGAACACACGCCTCTGCTGCCCGCCAGTCAGGAGAACGCGCAATCATCGACAGTCTTCGTCGATGTCGACGACACCGTCATCGACATTCACTCTGCGTCGAAGCAGGGAGCTGGGTTCGGCTACCAGGGCAGTCGCGGCCTCAACACGCTATTGGCTACCGCGTCAACCAGCAGCTCCAACCAGCTCATCGTGGGCCAGCGCCTGCGCAAAGGCTCGACCTTCTCAGCACGTGGTGCTGATAAGTTCGTCTCCGACGCTCTGGCCACCACCAAACGCATCAACCCTGGTGCTGCGGTGCTCGTTCGCGCTGACTCGGCGTACTACTCATCGACCGTGACCAAAGCCGCCCATGATGCCGGGGCTCATGTGTCGATCACCGTGCGCATGGACAAGCGGGTCAAAGCAGCGATCGGAACAATCAGCGATGACGCATGGACTGGCATCGAGTATCCCGAAGCGATCTACGACGAGGACTCCGGAGCCTGGGTCAGTAAGGCTGAAGTCGCCGAGGTTCCGTTCACCGCGTTCACCTCGAAGAAGAAGTCCCTGCACACCACTGGCCGCTTGGTCGTCCGCCGTATCCCGGAGCTCAACGAGACCAAACGCGCTGCCGGGCAGAATCCGTTATCCGACTTGTTCCGCTATCACGCGTTCTTCACCACCGTCGACCGGGATCGTTTCGACACTGTCGCTGCTGATCACATGCACCGCAAGCACGCGATCATCGAGCAGATCAATGCGGAGCTGAAGAACGGTGCCCTGGCGCATATGCCCTCCGGGGTGTTCAACGCCAACGCCGCCTGGGTGACGATCACAGCGATCACTCACAACCTGCTGCGGGCCGCTGCCGGACTCATCGGCGGACGGATGAGCAAAGTACGCGCCCAGACACTGCGAACACGGATCATCAGCATCCCGGCCCGGATTGCTCACCGTGCCAGGAAGCTGATCCTGCACCTGCCCACGAAGTGGCCGTGGGCGACGGACTTCGCACGACTCTGGCAAGCGGTTCTGAGTCCACCGACGACGGTATTGTCCTGACCGATCCGCTCCTGCTCGAGCACAACGCCGCAGGGTCTGGAGGAGACCTTGGGAAACATTTGTGGAAGAGACCGGTGAGAGACCGAGACGCTACCTCCTGCCCGCACGTCATGCTCGCGCTCGAATCCAGCCGCACCCCTTGCCTGCAAGCAGATCGGTGGATCAAGGCTAAGTGGTGGGGCACTCAGCAGACTCGGCCGACTTGACTTCAACAAGCCAAGCATCTCCCGTCAGAGAGGCACTGCCATACACCGCCCAACCGAGCGATCACGTGAAATTTCCAGGCTAGTTGCGAGCAGTCGCCACCAAAGCCAAGAAGAAGTCGCTGATACCGGCCAAGCCCGCAGACAGGCATACCCTGCCAGCCACAGCACCCTCTATGGATCAAACATGCGAATGGTCTGCTCGAACGAGTCATCGACGCGCCGGACGAGATCAATACTGTCGATGGAACCATGGTATCTTGCGGCCCGAAAGACTCCGAAGGCGATCTCCGTCGACAACCTCGCCTCTTGCGTCGTGGCGCCACACTCTTTCAAGGCTTCAGCGAGAACTCCGCTCAACCACAGCAGTTTCCGCTCTTCGCGGTCCCTGAGAGACTGATTCTCAGCCACGAGGCGAGACCGCAGTGCAAACCGCTCCCCGCCAGCGACCAGGTGGACAGAAACCGCTCGTAAGGCGCAACGCGCCCGATGAAATGGAGTCGATGTCGGTGATGTACCGACCCTTGACGCCTCCGCAACGAGCAGTTCTGCTACTTGCCCTTCGTCGGCGAAGAGCACTTCCTGCTTATCGCCGAAATACCGGAAGAACGTCGTCCGCCCCACCGCGGCACGCTCAGCAATCTCGGAAACGCTAACGGCATCAAAATCGCATTCAGCGAAGAGGTCATACGCAGCGTCAATGATGGCCTGCCGTATCCGCGACTGAGAGCGGGCACGCAGAGAGGACGGTGTTGTCATGAGATCAGGTTAGTCTTATTATGTACCCAGTACCAACTGGTACTCAGTACCAGAATTGAGCCACGCAGACCGTGCCTTCCCCTCACGGCCACTGGCCCAGTTGCACTGGACAGCCTTCCGTTTACTAGGAGTTCCCGTGATCCATCACGTCATCCGTTTCAATATCAAGTCGGGAGTTTCAGACGAACAGCTCGACAACCTTCTCAACAGCCTGAGAAGACAGGCTGTCGCGGTGCCGGCTGTGGTCTCCGCGCACGTTGGACGGGCCCACGGTGAGGACCGCGCCTGGGGAGCGAATTTCATACTCAACGACCTCGACGCCTACTGGCAGTTCATCACCCATCCGGCCCATTTGGAGACGGACAGACTCGGCTGGCCCCTGCTCGACGACTTCACAATGTTCGACATCACCGACGACACCGACCCGACGATCGGCGACGCGATCGCAGGACTGCACGAACGTCGATTGCGAGAATTCCCAGAACTGGTGGACGTGGTCGCGCCACCGCGCGATCCGTGCCAGGCAAACGCTTAGTCAGGACTTGTCATCAGACCTCACGCACCCTCTATCCGACCAGCGATCACGTATGCGCAGAAGGCGAAGGCCCATATGAAAGCAGTCATCCACACGCGGTACGGCGACTCAACGGTTCTCGAATACGTCGACGTCGAGGTACCCGCCCCAGGAGCCGGAGAAGTCCGAGTCAAGATCGTCGTCTCCGGAGTCAATCCGACGGACTGGAAAGGACGAGCAGGCGGGCCCTCCTCGACGTCGACGCCCGGCGAAGCCCGTGTACCCAACCAGGATGGCTCCGGGATCGTCGATTCCATCGGCCCCGGAGTCGAGGGCCTTACCGTGGGCGACCGCGTCTGGGTCCACCTCGCCGCTCACGAGCGCCCCACAGGGACCGCGCAGGAATACACTGTCCTGCCACAAGAAAGGGTCGTCCACCTCCCAGACACCGCAAGCTTCGATGTCGGCGCCGCTCTCGGCGTGCCCGCCATGACGGCCCACAGGGCATTGACCGTTTCCGACTCGGGACCAGCACGGCTCGGGCCGGGAACTCTTCAAGGACGAACCATCCTGGTGACCGGCGGCGCAGGGGCCGTCGGGCATGCTGCCATCCAACTGGCGCGTTGGTCCGGAGCCGAAGTGATCACCACTGTCAGTTCCCGGCGAAAGGCCGCACTCGCCTCAGCCGCGGGAGCAGATCACGTCATCAACTATCGAGAGGGCGCTGCCGCCGCTGAAATCCGGAAGATCGCAGCCAACGGCGTGGACCAGATCGTTGAGGTTGCGCCGAGTGCCAACGCCGCACTCGATTCTCAGGTGCTGGCCAATCATGGAACAGTCGCAGTCTATGCGACCGAAGGCCAGCCGTTGAACCTCGATGTCTGGCCACATCTTGCGACGAACACGCGGTATCAGTTCGTCCTCTTGTACACGGTTGGCAACACAGCACTGAGGGCCGCCGCCGACGATATCGTCAACGCACTCAAGGACCGGGCATTGCCCGTGGGCGAAGAAGCCGGACTGCCTCTGACACGATTCGAGCTGGACCGGACTTCCGACGCTCACGACGCTGTTCAAGCCAATGCCATCGGCAAGGTCCTCATCGACGTCTCGTCTCATCCATTCGGGGCAGATACGACCGCAGGTGCCGAGTGAGATACCTGAGGACCCGGCTCGCTACCCACCGCGCAGTGATCCTGGCTTGGTCGGCGTAGGGCACTTGCCACAGTGAAAGGGATATCGTCATGAGCTGGTTCTACCTTGCTATCGCCGTCGTCTTTGAGATCGCCGTCGGGATTTCTGCCGGCAAAGCAAACGGTTTCACCGACCTCCGGTGGACCATCGTCACCCTCATCAGCGGCGCGATCGGAACCTACTTCCTCAGCCTCGCCCTGCTCACCTTCGATGTCGGCATCGGTTACTCACTCTGGACCTCACTCGCCGAGGTTGGAATCGTCATTATCGGTGCCCTCATTCTCTCTCAGAAGATCACGTGGAAGAAGGCACTCGGGATCACCGTCGTGATCGCCGGGGTCATCGGCCTCAACTTCTCGGGAACCGCTTGACCCCCCCACTCTTCTCAGCTCAGTAAGGAGGCCTCATGAACGCCCCGGCTCCAGCCGCCGACACCGTTGAGCCCGCAAAGAATGGCCGCGCATGGATCGCATTACTGGTCGCCGGCGGATTCGAGATCGGCTATGCTCTCTCGGTCAACGGCAGCGGAGGTTTCACCGACCCGATTTGGTCTTCTCTTGCGGTGGTGTTCTTCCTTCTAACGATGTTCTTCCTCAGTGTCGCGCTCAAGCATGTGGACGTCGGCATCGGGTACGCGGTCTGGACAGGCATCGGGGCCGTCGGAGCAGCCGTCTTCGGTCCTCTGTTCTTCGACGAGCATCTTACGTGGACCACAGCTATCTGGCTGGCAGTGATTATCGCTGGAGTGGTCTGGCTCAAAATCGCAGACAGCACCAAACCTGGAGTCGACGAACAGGCAACCCGCTGAATATGACACTATCGCTGTCTGTTTCGGGGCAGCTGCGTCCTACCGTGGATGTTTGAACTGGGAAGCACGAGCATGGAGCTTGACAAGTTGGTGAGACATGACGTCTCATGCATGGGTCACATCGCAGGTCAGCGCGGTGCTCGACTGACAAGTTCCGCCAGGTCATACAATAAATGTAGCTTCTCGTTCGAGGTGTCACTTTCTTGGCCATCGCGTGTCAAAATTTCTCACGATCCTGTCAATCGAGGGCCATGAGAACAATTCCTGGCACGAGCACGAGAGAGTCTCGATGCGGCTGAACGGGCGGTCTCCGAGGCGGCGGAGGCGGACGGGCAGATTCGAGGCAGTCTCACGATCGGTGTGATTCCGACGGTGACCACCATCGATATACCTACTGTACTGGAGCTTTTCCATCGCGCCCACCCTGCGGTGCGGATCAAGCTCCGAGGCGGCGGTAGCGATGAGTTCATCACCGCGATCAGCGAGGGCCGTATGGACGTCGCAGTGCTCGGGCTGCCCGACAGCGCACCCCCGAAAGGCGTGAACGCGCGCGTTCTTGCCAGGGAGCGGCTCATCGTCGTCGTCGCCGCTGAACACTCACTGGCTCGGCGTCGCAGACTACGGTTGGAAGACTTGACCGATGAAGTGTTCGTGGACTTTCCCGAGGGAACACCCGGCCTAGTTCCCTCCGACCTCGCATTCCAGGCCGCTGGTGTCCATCGCGAGGTCGCCTTCGAAGCGATGAGCGCCGACCTCATCGTCGACCTGGTCAGGCAGGGCCTCGTGATCGCCCTGCTCTCACCAGCTGTCCTCCCCGCCGGCAGCAACGACCTTCGAACGATCCCGGTGACAGCTGGCCCCACCCGTATCGAGTACCTCGCGTGGAGCAGCTTCAACTCCACCCCCGCAGCAAGAGCATTCCTCGAAAGCCTGCCGATGCCTCAAGCGGGCGACGACACGTAGGTGCATTCGCAGGGAGCCGAATGTCAGTCCACCGGACCTCGCTTCAAAAACGCTTGACAAGATCGACTGCTCCTTCGGGATTCTCGGTTTGCTGGACGAATCCTTCGCTCGTGTACAGATGGATGTTCTTCGTGCTCCGCGATCCGGTGCTGAGCTCTATCCGGTCGCAGGAGCTGGCGAGAGCATCCGTCGCGTGCCGGAGGAGCCAGCGCCCGATTCCCCGTCCGTAGAGATCGGGAACGACGGCGAGTCTGCCGATGTACCCTGTTCGCGATGCGCGTCGAGCGCGAACCATTCCGATGAGACGACCGTGGAGCCAGAGTCCGATCGTCTCCCAGTCGGTGAGCCAGGCCTGCACGTCGTCGAGGGTCTCGGTGAACGGAGTGAGGTCTAGTGTTTCGTTGCTCAACGCCTCGTCGACCCAGCAGCATCGCTGCAGAACCAGTACATGAGGTGCGTCGTTGGGAGTCAACGGGCGTGTATAGCTACCGGGCAGCGGCCCAACTCCGTTACCTGGCCGTGCAGCCTCCCGCATGGGCTTGAGTGCGTGAGCTAGTCTGATCAGCTCTTCCAGCAAGCTGTTCGCTGACGCGGTCAGCTGTGCGCCCGAGCGCACCCCGGTCGAATCGATCGTGTCTTTCAGGCGCAGGGCGACGGTCGAGCCGAGTGGGACGAGACGAAGTGTCGTTATCACCTGTTTCGCGTGCTGCACGGATCGGGTGCCTGCCGAGGTGTTGCCGTAGCTCACGAACCCCATGGGCTTCCATGCCCATTCTTGGCTCAGGTAGTCGAGGGCGTTCTTGAGCGTCGCGGGCATGCCGTAGTTGTATTCCGGCGTGACCGCGATGAAGCCATCCGCCTCGTCGACGATCTTGCTCCACGCTTTGGTGTGCGGGTTTCGGTAGGCGCCAACAGCAGGATGTTCCTCCTCGTCGAAGAACGGGAGGTCGAGATCGCGCAACGACACATGCTGAAGCTCGACGCCGAGTGCGTCGGCGTCGGGGGTGAGGGTTCGCAGGAGCCAGTCTGCAACCGCCGGGCCCATAGCTCCTGGCCTGGTGCTGCACGTGAGGATCACGACTCTAGGAGATTTTATTGACATGTAAACGAGCATAGATCGTAGAATGATTACATGTCAACGAAAAGGATGGGGTCCGCGGCGCCGTGGTTGAACGAGGATGAGGAAGTCGCCTGGCGCGCGTTTCGTCGCATGACGATCGCAGTGCAGGCCGGTGTGGTGCACGACCTTGCAGCGTCGGGTCTCTCGGAGCCCGACTACGAGGTGCTCAGCACCCTGGTCGAAGCGCCGGAGATGACGAGCACACTGCATGCCCAAGCGCAGAAGATGGGGTGGTCGCGGAGCAGGCTCTCGCGTCACGCCGGCAGGATGGAAGCGCGAGAGCTGATTCGCCGTGATCCCGACCCGGCAGACGGTCGCGGCTGTCTGCTCGTACTCGCCCCCCTCGGTCTCGACGCCCTTCGTGGAGCGACTGCCGTGCACTTGGAATCCGTGTGCCGCCGCTTCGCCGATCGGCTCGACGCGCGCGACCTCCTCGACATCGTGCGAATCTCTGGAAAACTCTCCCATGCTCCAGAGTCGGCTCTATGACACGTAGGCCGTGAGCAGTCTGTCAAGGGCCCGATGAGACTGTCGACGAGCCAGGTCGATGTCGTTCTGTTGGGCTGTCCACAGGGCTGCTTCGTTCATCGCGCCGGAGAGTTGCGCGGTCGACGCATCGAGGATGTCTTCTGCAACTCCTGCCTCACGTAGTGCCTCTCGCAGATGCGTCGCCGAATTCTCTGCGTCAAGTCGGCGCCATTCCTGCCAGCCGATCACTGCTGGTGAATCGATGAGCAGGATGCGCATGGCGGCTCCGTTCGTGATCGCATCGAGGAATGCGTGCGACCCGGCCTTGAGCTGTTCGTGAGGCTGCGGGTCTGCATTCTCGGCCGCCGCGACGACAGCTCGTGCGACGTCGGCTTGGAGTCGGGCGGCGACTTCGCCGAACAGCGCGACCTTGTTCCGGTAGTGGTGGTAGACCGCCCCCCGTGTGACCCCGGCGTCCCGGGCGACATCATCGACGGAGACTTCGCTGAAGCCTCGCGCTGATAAGAGTTCCTTCGCGGAATCGAGGATGCGTTGGGCTGTCTGGGCGGCGTCGGCTGCGGAGGCGCGGGGCATGGTCCTCTTCCTTTACGTACAGTGTGTATGTATGCTGGCTTCGTTACATGCATATCGTACGTAAAGGAGTGCAATGTCCGTCACCAGCCTCTATCCCGTGCTCATGTCTCGCGATGTCGACGCCGCGGCGTCCTTCTACCGCGACTTCATCGGTTTTGAGACGACCTTTGAATCCGACTGGTATGTCAGCTTGCGCTTAGGCGAGTTCGAGCTGGCGATCTTGGCTCACGATCACTCCACGGTGCCGGCCGGATACCGTGAACTTCCCCGAGGAGTGATCGTCAACCTCGAAGTCAGCGACGTCGATGCCGTCCACAAGCAGCT
Source organism: Brevibacterium sediminis (assembly GCF_013623905.1). Taxonomy (GTDB): domain Bacteria; phylum Actinomycetota; class Actinomycetes; order Actinomycetales; family Brevibacteriaceae; genus Brevibacterium; species Brevibacterium sediminis. The sequence goes on along the minus strand of NZ_JABKDD010000016.1, from coordinate 43,117 downwards.
GGCCGGCAGAACAGAGGTGAACGTGGTGTTACCGCTTCGCGACGAGGACTTCGGTCAGCGGCACTTCATCATTGCTGCCCCCGATGGTGTGCTGCTCGACATCATCCAGCCCGTGGCTCCCAGTGAGGACTACGCGAGCGCGTATGTGCAGCCATAGAGGCTCCCGTTCGGCGAGACCCTGGATCCGTTCACCTCAGGTCTCGCCGAAGGGGAACGAAGATGGCGAGAATCGCCGCGATGACCGCGTATGCCACGAGGATCGCAGCGCCGAGCACAGGTGAGACCATCGTCGCAGGCGTCAGCGCTGTCTGGCTCGCGATCGCGCCGGTGAGGAAGTCGAAACTCGTCAGCGATGCCGTCGCGCCGCCCGGCAGGAACGGGTAGATCGCATTGACGCCGGGAACCATCATCAGGACGTACTCGACGAACAGGAAGTAGCCGAGCACGACGCCGATCGCGACGAAGGGTGAACGCGCCAACGCGCCGATCCCTACTCCAAGCAGCATGTAGGCGGCAGCGGCGAGGCTGAGCTGTATGAGTGCCGGTACCAGATTCACCACATTGACGCCCAGCGGTACACCGCGCATCCATGTTGCGACGATCAGGGCGAGGAAGGCCGACAGGGATGCGACCATTCCGTAGACAATGCCCAGCGCTGTGTACACGGCGAGCTTGGCTGTGAGTACTCGACCCCGACGAGGAACGACGAGGAACGTCGTGCCGATCGTGCGGTGTCGATACTCGTTTGTGATCGCGATGGTCCCGATCAGCGCGGGGACGAACAGAAGCACGGTTCCGATGCCGAGCACGAATCCAACGCCTTCGGGGGTGTCGATGTCCGGCATGGGAGGCTGGGCGTTCTGCGGTCCGGTGAGCGCAAGGAGAAGCGGCAATCCGCCACCACACGCGAGCGCAACCAGTGTCGACCGCAGTGCTACTCCGGTGCCGCTCAGTCGCGCGACTTCGCCATAGACGGCATTCATAGGAGGAGTCCTTTCTGCGTGAGGCGCAGGAAGGCTTCTTCGAGGGGAGCATCTTGCGCTACGAGTCGTTCGAGTGCGCCAGCCCAGACGGTGCGGCCTCGGTCGATGAGGATGACGTCGTCGATCGTGTGCTCAACCTCGTTGAGCACATGGCTGGAGAGCAGTACGGCGCGCCGTCAGCATCGGCGAACTCGCGCAGGAATGTGCGAAGCCAGGCGCTTCCGCTTGGGTCGAGACCGTTCGACGGCTCATCGAGCACGAGGATGTCCGGGTCGCCGAGCATCGCGGTGGCCAGCGCGAGGCGCTGGCGCATCCCGGTGGAGAAGGTGCCGATCCGACGATCGGCGTACGACTGCGCCCCCACGAGGGATAACACGGTGTCGACCCGCGACCGGTCCATTCCTCCGAGTGCCACGTACGTGTGAAGGTGAGCGCGTGCCGTCATGCGTGGATGCGCTGAGGCAATGTCCAGGACCGCGCCCACGGTCTTTGCGGGCGCAGGCAGGTGGGCATACGGAAGGCCAGCAATGTGAGCCTCACCGCTGTCGGAGCGAACTAGGCCGAGTAGTGCGCGCATGAGCGTCGATTTCCCTGCCCCATTGGGCCCGAGGAACCCGACGACGCGCCCGTTCTCGACCTTCAAGGTGACATCTTCGAGCGCAACGACTGCCCCGAACCGTTTTGAGAGCGCCTCTACCTCGATCGCAGCGTTCAAGAGTGCACGTCCGATCGGAGGTCTGCCGCGATCGACTCTGCAGCATCGGTGCTCAGGAGGACCTCGTCGAACCCGACGGCGGCCCGGTCGACGGCGATCCGCAGCAGCGGGTGACCGCGCTTCATCGAGACTAGGCGCCGCACTCCCGAAGGGTGTCTGAACGTGCCCAGCTTGCGGTAGCCAGAGATGACGAGACCGGATTTCATCCCGAGGATCTCGGAAGTCCATCCCGGCTCGCTCGTTACACCACGGATCGCCGCCCTCGGAATTGACAGCTTCGGCAAGCCCGTCATCGTCGCCTCCCAGCCGGGAAACTGCACGTGTACTCCCGTTTGGTCGTACGTGATGTTCGTCATCGTTCTCTCCTGATCGCTAGAATAGAATCGTAACGAGAACATTATCATAATGATAACAGTGAGGAGTCAAGGTGCCGGACAAGACTGCTCTGGCAGAGGTCGTGCTGCACCCCGTGCGATTACGGATCATCCAGCAGCTGGGTGGTCGCAACCGCACGACGGCACAGTTGCGCGAGGCGCTCCCGGATATCCCGCAGGCCACGCTCTATCGACATGTAGCGGCCCTCCTCGATGCCGAGGTTGTCGCCGTGGTCAATGAGCGCAGATCTCGTGGCGCGATCGAGCGAACCTTGGCGCTAGGGGACCGGATGGCAGCGATTGACCACGCCGAGCTTTCTGCGATGAGCAGCGCGCAGCTAAACACAGCCTTCCTGACTTTCTTGGGAGACGTCACGGGTGACTTCGATCGTTTCCTCAGCGCGGGTTCTCCCGAAGCCCGTGAGTTGGTCGGTTTCGCGCGAACGCCCTTGTACGTGAACAGGGAGGATCTCGCCACGATCCAGTCCAGCCTCGCCGAGCTACTGGCCCCTTACCTGACGGAACGGGAGGACGGTCAGCAACGCGTCAACCTCGCCACGATCCTCCTTCCGGACCCGTGAACGCGTAAAGAGAACGACGGCAACGCAAAGGAGACAAGATGCCAACGACGAAGCACATCCTTGTGTACTCGGACTCGCTGACCTGGGGCATAGTCCCGACGACTCGGCAGCGACTTCCCTTCGAAGAGCGCTGGCCCGGAGTCCTGCACGCCGCGCTCAACGCGGGAAGGGACGGTCGCATCCGGCTTACGGAGGATTGTCTCAACGGGCGTCGCACCGCCTTCGACGACCCATACAAACCTGGGCGGAACGCCCTCAGCGGCATCCAACAGGTCATAGAAGCGCAATCCCCGCTCGACCTCGTGATTCTCCTACTCGGCACGAACGACTTCCAATCCATGCACCAGCACAAACCCTGGCACTCCGCGATGGGCATCGCAGCGCTCATCAACGCGATCAGGACAGCGCCGATCGAGCCCGGGATGCCTACCCCGCCGATTCTCGTCATCGCGCCCCCGCAGCTTGACAACCCTCGAGGACCGATCGGCCCGAAGTTCGCGGGCGGGGATATCGCCGCACAGGGTCTCGCGCAGGCAATTCGACAGGTCAGCGAAGACACCGACTGCGTCTTTTTCGACTCGAACACGATCACCACCAGCAGCAAGCACGACGGCGTGCATCTCGACGCCGACCAGCACCACGCCCTGGGTGTCGCACTCGCGCCGGTCGTCGCGGACCTGATGGTAGATCGCGATGCTGGCTGAAGCTCCACAGTCAAACAATGCGGGTCATCCGGCCCCTTCTGAGGCGATCAGAGCGTAGTTCCTTACTTTTACCTACTGGGCGCTGCCTAGTTGGTCACATGCAGGAAGACTGTCGGCTACTTTTGCTGAGATAGGACGGTGCGCTGCCCAGACCCTCTCTATATCAACTTGGCGTAGCGCATCTCGCATCGCTCGTAGCGCGTTGTCCGAGTGTCGCAACGTTTTCTGGGTACCTAGTCGAAAGAGGTGCGAAAAATGGTCGTCGTCATTGTCTAGTCCCAAGTGCCTGCGCAGAGCTGTGGCTCGGGTGCGGTTAACGTTTGATTTGTCGGCCAGGTCATATTTTCCCATGTAGAACTTTATCTCCAAGTCGACTTCACGGATGCCGGCCGCTTCGGCTTCAGGGTCATTGGTCGTGTGTAGCGCAGTGCCCTATAGGTCTTTGTGCTCGTCGAGGAAAGCGACGATCACTTCCGTAGGCGGTCGAACTCCGCCTTGCCGAAGTACGCGGTCGCTGACCGGAGGATCTCGTTCGCCTTCTTCAGCCCCCGATTCTCAGCCTCCAGTTGCCGGATCCGAGCTGTGGAGTCGATCGGCGTCGTGGGCAGATCGTCATCTTAAGCGCGCTTGACCCACGTCTGTAGAGCTTCCTTGTGGACACCGGTCTGTTCAGCGATCCGAGCGATCGCCCCGTTGCGCATCGCAGGGTCTCGGCGAGCTTCCACCGCCAACCGTGTGGTACGCGCGTGGAGCTCGGTAGGATCCTTCGGGTTCGGTAAAAGGGCCGTCCTTCCGGATATCTGTCACACCCTCAATCAAACTAAGGACGGTTCAATCTGTGGCTACTCGTTTCCCTTTGTCAAAGACATTCTTGTCTCCAGTAGCGAGCAGCGCTGCTTCGAGGAGCATTTCGAAACAGTGCTTAAGATGGATCAAGACTGTGGTCACTCTTCCATTGTTTTCCAGTGCGTTGAACGCTGTGACGCCAGTCCGCAGCGAGGAGATGGCTTTCGCCCTCAGTGTGCGAACGTCGTATGACTTTCATGGCATGATTACAGGTTAAATGAGATCGGATGCACTTCCACCGCCTGTGAGCCCTGATGTTGGCAGGCAGAGGTCAGACATTGAGATCGCTGACGAGCGTGGACCTGGTCAATCCAAGCTCCCTTGACAGTAGGCGGATCCTGCTCGTCGTCGAACACTCGTAGGTGATATGACTTTACCCGAGCGACTTGACCGCAAAGCGGGCGCTCACTCCTTTACGCAATGTTGCACCGCGATAGCTCATCTTTAGGCTTTCATCTACTCTGTGGTAGGTACTGGAAGAAAATGACAACTTAGTGAGACGAAAGTGGTCTCCTCAAGTTGTCATGTCCAAGGTCACCTCGGTGAGCTTCTGACAAGAGTAACGAGATCCTACAGCCGCTGCGGTATCGAGCAGGCCGAGAACATCATCGACAACAGCGTCCCGATGCGACAGCACGACACGATCCCAGGGTTCACCGTCACCGAGGCTGTCACCACGAAGGATGCGCTCGCGCAGTTCGCCCCAGCGCCTCCAATGGCGATCGAAGGCGCGGCCTCTGACGACCCTCTTCCGCTGCGCCTGACCGCGAAGCGCGGAATTTCGATCCGTATCGATGAAGACGATCATCGGTCGATATCCGAGAATCCCTGCGAGGCTCACAATGAGTCGGCGACTCCATCGGCGGGTGCCCGGATCATGGATGACCAGCGGTCCGCCGCCCTTGTTGAGCATGAGCGCAAGCGCGCGGAGGTGGGCGATCGTGTGAAGAATCGGTCGAACGAGCGCGTATGGCAACCACGGCATCCACTGACGCAGCTGACGTCGCACGCCCTCCGGGTCCGCCGACCGCACCCGAGGCGATCGGCCCCGTAATACTCTGAGTGCTTCGGTCTTGCCTGCCCCGGGAACCCCGCCGATGACAACGAGAGGAGTGACCGCAGCACTGCCCGATGGGCCGCTTTCGCGCCCTTTGAAATTCCGGTCGAGTTCCTTAACGAACCCGTCGTCGCCTCTCGCAGCGGCTGCTGATCCCATGGTGACCTCTCCGAGTCAGATGATGAGAGTCAGCATAGAGGCGATTTCTTCGCCGTCACTGCGAAATCTCTCGGAGATTCACTCGCCGAGGTGGTCCTCCAGATCATCGAGGATCTGACCGGCCCCGGTCGGGCCGAGTCCGAGGAACCAGACATCGTCATTGACGCGGATGGCTTTGCTGTCCTTGACCGCGTCGAGACCCTTCCATTGGCTCGATTCGAGTGCCTTCTTCTCCCCGGTCGCCTCCGGATCGCCATAGCTGGTGTAGAAGACATAATCGCCGGCCGCCTGGTCGAGGTTCTCCGGAGAGATCTCGACGGCGAGCTCGTCGACGTCCTGGTTCTTCGGGCGCTTGAACCCGGCATCGTGGAGGATGACTCCGATGAGCGACTGGTTCGCATACAGACGGAGGCGATCAGGCATGAAACGCACGAGCGAGATCGTTGGGTCGCCGTCGACGGAGTCCTCGAGCTCTCCAGCCTCGCGAGCGTACTCCTCAAGCTCCTTCGTCGTCTCGTCTTCCATGCCCATCGCCTCACCCACGAGGCGGAAGTTCTCCTTCCACGGGAAACCGGGACGGATCGAGAACACCGTCGGAGCAATGGAGTCGAGTTCGTCATAGAGTTTGTCGGCGCGCAGCTGGCTGCCGAGGATGAGGTCAGGTTCGAGTGAGGCGATCTTCTCGAGATCAAGCTCCTGAATCGTGCCGACCGTCTCGACTCCCTTGACCTGGTCTTCGAGATAGCTCGGCACCGGGCTGGCGCCTTCGGTCGTCACCATGCCGACGGGTGTGATGCCCAGCGACAGGACATCGTCGAGCTCTCCCGTGTCGAGGACGACGACGCGCTCGGGCTTCTTCTCGATCTCCGTCGTGCCATTGGCATGCTTGACCATCCGCGGGAAGACCCCGGCCTCGGCATCGCTGCCGAGCTTCGCAGTCTCCTCATCAGCAGTGCCGAAGGCCTCGCCTCCTGTCGCAACATCTTTGTTTCCGGCGTCCCCGTCGGCGCCCTTGTCACCCTCGGCGGCACAGCCGACAGCGAGCAGAGCAATAGTCAGAGCTGAGGCGGCCGCAGCAACCGCCCGATTCTTCAGAGTCGATTTCACGAAGATGAGCCTACCCTAAGTGGATACTTCGCTCGACACGCCGCACCTTCCGCTGAATCGCACCACGAATGCAGTCTCCCGGGCCTACTTAGGTTAGGCTCATCTTCGCAAGCGAACATTCTCGAAAGGTCCCCTATGTCCCGCGTCAAACCCGGCAGCACACGCGTATTTGCCGCAGTCACCCTCGCCACCGCTCTCAGCCTCAGCGCCTGCGGCGGGTCCGGCTCTTCCGACTCCGGCAATGGCGACGCCGCCGCCGACGGTCAATGGCCCCTGACGATCACGGACGACGCCGGCCACGAAGTGACCATCGACGAAGCTCCCGAATAGGTCGTCTCCACCTCGGTGACTCTCACCGGCAGCCTCCTCGCCGTCGACGCACCGGTCACCGCCTCCGGGGCCACCATGCCCAACTCCCCCGCTGCCGACGACCAGGGCTTCTTCACGCAGTGGAGCGACGTCGCGAAGGAGAAGGACGTCAAAGCCCTCTACCAGGGCGACCCCGATGTCGAGGCCGTGCTCGCCGAGGAACCCGACCTCATCGTGGTCTCGAAGACCGGCCAGGACTCAGCGAACGCCATCTACGATCAGCTCAGCGACATCGCCCCGACCGTCGTCATCGACTACGGCGACAAGGACTGGCAGGAGGTCACCACCAAGCTCGGTGAGATCACCGGCCACGAGGATGAGGCGAAGAAGGTCAACGACGAATTCGGTTCCCGCGCCGAGGAGGTCAAGTCCGCCATCGACGCCCCGAAGCAGCCGGTCACCGGCATGATCTTCAACGAGAAGGCCAAGGGCGGAGGATCCGGCGCCAGTGCGAACATCTGGACACCGGAATCCGCTCAAGGCAAGCTCCTCCAAGAGGTCGGCTTCGAACTCGCCGAGGTCCCCGAAGGCACAGCCGGCCAAGGAGAAATGGGCAAACGCGCCGATATCGTCGAAGTCACCGGTGAGAACCTGTCGAAGGCCGTCACCGGCGAATCCGTGTTCCTGTTCAACGCGAACGAGAAGACCGCCGCGTCATATGCGAAGAACTCGCTGGTCGAGAGCACACCGGCGGTGAAGAACGATGCCGTCTACCCGATGGGCCTCGACTCATTCCGCCTCGACTACTACTCCGCCACGAACGTCCTCGACCGCATCGAGGACGAATTCGGCAAGTGAGCACCTGAACACGAAACGGACGGCCGGCAACGACGATACTTCTCGCTGCCGGCCGTCCGTTCTCTGCCTATGGAGCCGTCTGGGCGACCCCAGCGGGGCCGCCTCGGTGATCTTATTGTCCCCGGCGGGGCCGCCTCGGCGAATCAGCCCTTGGCCGGGCGGGAGCTGATGATCTCCGCGCGCTCGTCGCGGTTGAATTGACGCAGCTGGGTCACATGGGACGGGTTGAGCTCGGAGACATCGGCGACCTGGAGCAGGCGCATGGTGCGCTCGACCTGCTCGCCGAGGATCTCGATCGTCCGGTCCACTCCTGCTCGACCGCCGGCCATGAGGCCGAAGAGGTAGGCGCGGCCGATGAGCGTGAAGTCCGCGCCCAGCGCCAACGACGCGACGATGTCGGCGCCGTTGCGGATTCCGGTGTCGATGATGATCTCCACGTCCTTGCCGATCTCGCGAGCCACCTCGGGGAGGAGTTCGAAGGGCACGGGCGCGCGATCGAGCTGGCGCCCGCCGTGGTTGGACAGGACGATCGAATCGACGCCGAGGTCGGCGAGCTTTTTCGCATCCTCGAGCGTCTGCACGCCCTTGACGGAGAATTTGCCGGGCCACATGGCGCGGATCTCGGCGAGGTCATCGAAGTTGATGGAGGGGTCCATCGCCGAATCGAGGAGCTCGCCGACGGTGCCGCCGGTCTCCGACAGGGACGCGAACTCGAGCTTCGGGGTGGTCAGGAAGTCCCACCACCACCAGGGACGAGGGATGGCGTTGAGGATCGTCTGCGGGGTCAGCTGCGGCGGAATGGAGAAGCCGTTGCGCGTATCGCGCAGTCGGGCACCGGCGACGGGAGCGTCGACGGTGAAGAAGAGAGTGTCGAACCCGGCGTTCTTCGCCCGCTCGACGAGGCCGTAGGAGATGTCGCGCTGCTTCATCACATAGAGCTGGAACCAATTGCGCCCGTGCGGGTTGGTCTTCTTGACGTCCTCGATCGACGTCGTGCCCAGCGTCGAGAGCGTGAACGGGATGCCCGCAGCCCCCGCGGCGCCGGCGCCGGCGGTCTCACCCTCGGTCTGCATGAGTCGGGTAAAGCCGGTCGGCGCGATGCCGAAGGGCATGGCCGAGCTGCCGCCCATGATCTGGGTCGAGGTGTCGACGTTCGTGACGTCCTTGAGGATCGAGGGGTGGAACTCGATATCGCGGAAGGACTGGACCGAGCGCTCCATCGAGATCTCACCCTCGGCGGCCCCATCCGTGTAGTCGAACGCCGCGGCCGGGGTTCGGCGCTTCGCGATCTTGCGCAGGTCCTCGATCGTCAGCGCATTCTCCAAGCGACGCTTCTTCGGGTCGAGTTCGAACTTCTTGAACTTCATCAGCTCGAAGATCTCGGCCGGCTGAGGAATCTGCCTCTTGACCATGTTTTTCGCTCCTTTGATTAGGCGGTGGTTGAGAAGTGGGTGGTGGCTGGTGTGGGTGGTCCGATCGACGTGACGGCACCGCGCGAATTCAGGAGCCGGGGACCATCCAGGACAGCACCGTCGACTGGAGTCCGACGAGCAGACACATGGCGACGAGCATGCCCAGGGACCAGCCGATGACGCGACGGAGGATCGAAGCCTCCTTGCCGAGCAGACCGACGGCGGTGGCCGCGATGGTGAGGTTCTGCGGGCTGACCATCTTGCCGAGGACACCGCCTGAGCTGTTGGCGCCGACGAGCAGCAGCGGGTTGAGCCCGGCCTCGTGTGCGGCGGTCTGCTGCAAGGTCGCGAACAGTGCGTTCGCCGAGGTGTCCGAACCGGTCACAGCAGTGCCCAGCCAGCCGAGGATCGGCGAGAGGAAGGCGAAGAAGGCTCCGGTGCCGGCGATCCAGGTTCCGATGGTGATCGTCTGGCCCGAGAGGTTCATGACATAGGCCAGCGCGAGAACGGAGCCGACGGTGAGGATCGAGAACTTCATCTTCACGACGTTGACGATGAAGACATCGACGGCGTCCTTCGCCGACATCTTGTACACGATCGCGACGACGATGCCGGAGATGAGCAGCAGGGTGCCCGGGGAAGACAGCCATTGGAAGTTGTAGACCGTGCTCGTCGAGACTTCGCCGGCGGCGTTGAGGATGTTCCCATCCAGTCCGGGCCAGGGGATCTTCACATCGGTCGATGCCAGCCAGTTGTTGAGTACCGGCACGAGTTTGGCCACGGAGAAGATGACGATGACGAGCAGATAGGGAAAGAGCGCGAGGACGACTCGGGACCCGGTCAGCGGCGCGGTCTCCTTCTTCACATCGGTGGCAACGGCAGCAGAGGCACCGCCGGCATCGGGAGCATCGGCGCCTTCGTATTCGCGCTCATCGGCCATGCGGTCGAGTGCGTCCTGACCGCCCTTCGGTTTCCAGAAGCGCAGCATGATGACGACGGCTGCGAGGCCGACGAGTGAGGCGATGATGTCGGTGAGTTCGACGGAGAGGAACGTGGCGGAGACGTACTGGGCGAGGCCGAAGGCGATGCCCACAACGAGGGCAAGCGGCCAGATCTGCTTCAGCCCGCGACGCCCGTCGACGAGCAGGACGAGGAAGAGCGGCACGACTGCGGCGAGGAACGGGGTCTGGTGACCGACCATGGCGCCGATGTCCTGGTAGTCGATTCCCGTCAGAGTGCCGGCGGTGATGATCGGGATGGCGATGGCGCCGAAGGCCACGGGCGCGGTGTTGGCAACGAGGACGACGACGGCCGCTCGCATAGCGGTGAAGCCGACGGCGACGAGCATGACACCGGTGATCGCCACCGGGGCACCGAATCCGGCGAGCGCTTCGAGGAGGCCGCCGAAGCAGAAGGCGACGATGATGGCCTGGATGCGCGGGTCATCGGAGATGACGTTGATGACCAGCCGCAAGTCCTCGAAGTGGCCCGAGCGCACGGTGAGTTCGTAGAGCCAGATCGCGGTGATGACGATCCACATGATCGGGAACAGTCCGAAGGCGAACCCCTGTGTCGCCGAGAGCGCGGCGAGTCCGACCGGCATTCCGTAGGCGGCGATCGCGACGATCAGAGCGACGCCGACCGCGGTCAGTCCGGCCCAATGGGCCTTCCATTTGAGTGCGCCGAGGGTGACGAAGATCGTCAGCAGCGGCAGGATCGCCAACAGGGACGACCACAGCAGGCTGTCGGCCACCGGTGCGACTTCAGGTGTGTACATGGCTTCTCCAAATCGGCCGGGCCTGCCCACATCGGGTCCGTTCCCCTGTGAACGCGCTCCGAACTCGAACGATCAAAACTTTCAGTATGGCCTTCATGAGGTCAGACCATTAATCTGAGCATAAGACGAGGGTGTGATCTGCGTCAACTGTTTTCTTCCGGCGGCGGTTCCGGTCGCATCCCCACGAGCAGGACGACGAGCAACGAGAGGCATGACATGATGGCGCGGTGGAGACGACCATGAATGATGACACGAACGAGGTCCGCCCGGATCAGGCAGGCGGCGCCGAGGCGGCCGCCGGTCCCGAATGGAAACCCGTGAACCGTGCGAGCACCTATGAGCTCGTCATCGATGCCGTAGAAGAGCAGATCATGGCCGGTTCGCTGGGGGTCGGAGACCCTCTGCCTGCCGAACGGGACCTGGCGACGAAGCTCGGCGTCAGTCGCGCCAGTGTGCGCGAGGCGCTGCGCGTGCTCGACAGTCTCGGAGTCGTCCGGTCCTCGGGTGGGTCCGGCCGCGGTGCCGGCACGTTCATCGCCGCCATGCCCTCGGCCGCGCTCACCCGGTTCCTCCGCCTTCATGTGGCGCTCACGAACTTCAGCATCGATGACGTGACGGAGACGCGCATCCAGCTCGAACGCTCGAGCGCGATCCTCGCGGCGACCCGTGCCGATAAGGACGCGCTGGCAGAGGTGAATGCGCAGCTGGCGATGATGGACACTCCCGGGATCAGCCTGGAGACCTTCAACGACGCGGACACCGCGTTCCATGTCGCCATCGCGCAGGCGGCGGGCAATCAGCTGTTCTCAGACCTCACCGGGGCCATCCGCACCTCTCTGCGGAAGTCGATCTTCTCCTCGTTCAGCCGCGTCGACGACCAGCAGGCGCTGATGGCGAAGTTGCAAGCCCAACACCACGGAATCATGCACGCCATCACCGCCGGTCGCGCCGAGGAGGCTGCGGCCCTGACCGAAGAGCACATCCGCTTCGCCGCCTCACGCTTACCCGGCCTCTCCGACACCTAACCCACCCCCAATTGCTACCTGACGGCGGCCCAGCAACCTTGCGCAAGGTTGCTGGGCCGCCGTCAGGTAGCAGGGAGTGGTCAGTGGTCGTCGGAACGTTGGGCCACCTCGGCGGTTTCCGCTTCGATCCGCGCTTGGTTCTCCGCCCGTTTCTCGGCGCGCTTCTCCTCCTTATGTGCCGCCCGGACCTCTTTGCGCCGTTCGACGAGGAGGTAGAGGGCGGGGACGAGGATGAGCGTGAGCACCGTCGACGAGGTGAGCCCGCCGATGACGACGATCGCCAGGGGCTGCGAGATGAACACTCCCCCACCGGTCAGCCCCAGCGACATCGGCACGAGGGCGAAGATCGTCGCGGCCGCGGTCATGAGGATCGGGCGCAGGCGCAGTCGGGTGCCGTGGACGATCGCGTCCATGAGGTCGAGTCCGTCCTCCCGCAGCTTGTTGATGAGGTCGATGAGCACGATCGCGTTCGTCACGACGATGCCGATGAGCATGAGCAGACCGATGAGTGAGGGAATGCCCAAGGGTGTGCCGGTCGCCAGCAGGAGCAGCACGGCTCCGGTCGCTGCGAACGGAATCGACACCAGCAGGATGAGCGGCTGGACGAAGCTGCGGAACGTCGCGATCATCACGAGGAACACGAGCACGATCGCCACGGCCATCGCCATACCAAGCTGACCGAAGGATTCCGCCTGCTCCTGGCTGGCACCGCCGACGTCGAAACTGACTCCGTCGGGCAGATCCATGGTCTCGGTCAGATCGGTGGCCGCAGCGGTGACCGTTTCGAGATGACCGCTGGACGGAGTTGCGAACACGGTGACCTTCCGGTCTCCGTCGGCACGGTCGATCGTCGCCGGGGTCTCGGTCTTCTTCACCTCCGCGATCTCGTCGACGGTGATCGGTTCGCCCTTGATGTCGGGGATGGCGGCCTGCTCATCGGCAAGCGCTTCTTCCTCCTCCTGGCTCTGCTCCTGTTCACGCTGGCCGTCGACGAGGTCGTCGATGGCGTCGTTGGCTTCCTTCAGTCCCTTCTCTGCTTGTTCGACGCCTTCGCGGGCCTGTTCCACCTGGTCGGCAGCCATGTCGCCCGGGCTCGGAGCCGGCGGCGGATTCTCGGCATCGCGCAGGGCCTTGCGGGCCTGTTCGAGCTGGTCGGCCGCGTTGTCACGAGCTTCACGGGCAGACTCAAGCTGCTCGGCCGATTCGTCAGCGGCCTTGCGCTTGGCTTCCTCGGCGCGGGCGTCGGTCTTCTCCTCGACCCGATCCGTCGCATCCTCCTGGGCGTTCTGCGTCTGCACCTCGGTGACGGGCAGTTCGAGAGCACGGATCTCGTCCGGGGTCGCATCCGGATGAGTCGAAGCGAGGGTGATGTCGCGTTCCTGGCCGTTGAGGGTGATGGTGCCGGCTTCGACGCCGTGGAGTGCGGCGGCGATGGCCTGACCGACCTCGGCCTGGCTGAATCCGTAGTCGGCGGCTTTCTCCCGATCGACGTCGACCTCGATGACCGGCTGATCGGCGGCGAGGTCGTTGCGGGCGGACTGGACGCCGTCGGTGTCCGCCATCTTCTTCGTCACCTCATCGGCGGCCTTTCGCAGCGCACCCAGGTCGGTGCCCGAGAGGGTGACCTCGACGTCCTCGCTGACGGATCCGCCGGCATCCTGGACGTCGATCTCGCCTGCGTCCTTCCCTAGGTCGTCGAGTTGGGTGCGGATGCGGTTCGTCGCAACCTCGGCCTCGGAGTCTTCTGCCAGGGTGACGTTGAACTGGTTCTCCGCTCCGGATTCCGGGCCGTTGACCGTCGTCGAGTAGGTTTCGACGTCTGGGTCATCGCCGAGCACGGCTTCCACGCGCTTCGCGGCCTTGTCACCGGCTTCGAGCGAAGCGCCGGCGGGAAGGGTCTGCGTGATGTACACGGAGTTCTGCCCGGCCGATCCGAGCAGGTCCGTCTTGAGGAAGGTCGCACCCATCATCGTGACGATGAAGATGACGACGGAGAAGGCGATGGTCCTCCAGGGGTGGTGCAGGGCGGAGATGATCGCCGGCAGGCTGTGCTGCTGGAGACGATCGACTCGGCCGGAAGCCTCACCGTTTACGGGGGCAGGGGCGACGACGGGTTCGACGGTCGCGTCCGGCAGCGGGTCTTTGCCCTTGGCTGCGCGTTTGGCGTTCTTCTTCTCGATCGACTTCTGGCGGCGTTCGGCACGGGCCACCGAGCGGCGGTGCTGCTTGGCGGCCCACAGCTCATAGCTGCGGTCGGTGGCGGCTTGCCGTTTGGGCGAGAGCGGTTTGGGGCTGCGACGCAGGACCCAGTAGCTGAACACGGGGACGATCGTCAGCGCCACGACGAGGGAGGCCAGCAGTGCCAAGGACACGGTGACGGAGAAGGGCCGGAACAGCTGTCCGGCGATGCCGTCGACGAACGCGATGGGCAGGAACACGGCGACGGTGGTCAGGGTCGAGGCAGTGATGGCACCGGCGACCTGTTTGACGCTGGCGACGATGTCTTCGACCGTCAGGTCGCTCGTGCCCTGGCGTCTCCGGATGTTCTCGATGACGACGATGGAGTCGTCGACGACGCGGCCGACGGCGATCGTCAGGGCGCCCAAGGTGAGGATGTTGAGCGTGTAGTCGCCGACCATGAGGCCGATCATCGCGATGAGCAGCGACATCGGGATCGAGATCGCGGCGACGATGGTCGAACGGAACGAGCCGAGGAAGGCGAGGATGACGAAGATCGCGAAGATCAGGCCGAGTCCGCCTTCGACGGAGAGGTCGTGGATAGATTTCTCGATCTCCGGAGCCTGATCGAAGATCGTCGAGAATTCCGTGTCCTCACCGAGCTTCGGACCGACCTTGTCGAGGGTGTCGGCGACCTTGTGGGAGACGTCGACGACATTGGCGTCCTGGTCTTTGGTCACCGACACAGTCACGGAGTCCTTGCCGTCGGCACGGGACAGGGAGGTCTTCTCGACCGAGTCGAGGTCGACGTCGGCGACCTCACCCAGCAGTACGGTGCCGTCCGCGGTGCGCAGAGGCGTCTTCTCGATCTGCTCGACGGCGTCGACCTCGGTGCCGACCTCGACGGCCATCGACGTGTCGCCCTGTGAACTCTGGCCAGCGGGAACGACAGTACCGGCGGCTTCGAGCTCATCGGGCACGGAGGATTCGACGACGTTCTTCTCCGCCACGTCCTCGGGGCGGAACGTGATGGAGACTCGCTGCTCGTCCTGGCCGGTGACCTCGACGTTCGAGACTCCGTCGAGAGCGCGGAGTTCGGGGACGAGGTCGGTCTCGAGACGGTCACCGAGGGTGGCGGAGTCTCCGCCGGAGACGGCGAACATCGTCACCGGGACCTCATCCATCTGATACGACAGCACCTCGGCTTCGGCATCGGCGGGCAGGTCGGACTTCACTCCGTCGACGGCCGAGCGGACGGCGTCGGTCATCTCTTCGGAGTCCTTGCCGAAGGGCCAAGTCACCTCGGCGGTCATCATCCCCGACGAGGTGGAGGTGGTCACCGATTCGAGCTCTCCGACCCCGTCGAGCGCGGTTTCGAGGGGCTTGGTCACAGTCTCCTCGATGACCTCCGGAGAAGCGCCGGGGACGGTGGCCTGCACCGAAGTGCCGGGCAGGTCGACCGAGGGCATCGTCTCCTGGTTGAGTGAGGTGGTCGCGACGATGCCGAAGACGGCGATCACGAGGGTGAGCAATCCGACGATGAGGCGGTTCTTCAGACTCATCCGGGTGATCAGGTGCACAGGGGTCCTCCGGGTTCGGGGGTGTGAGCAGGGCGCTCCAGTCAGTCTTCCAAGCGGATCGCCTCAGCGGATCGCCCAAAAGTAGGCAACGGTGTCCCCCAAAAGGATGAATTCTCACTGCTGTTCCCGGCAGGTCGATCACGGCCGTTCGGTGGGGCACGCTCCGACCCTAGAAGCGGTCACGGGTGCCCGGCACGGGAGTTGTCCCCCAGACCACCCTCAGGAAACACGGAGGAAAACCGGAGGATTACCATTCCCCTATTGCTACCTGACGGCGGCTCAGCAACCTGGCGCGAGGTTGCTGGGCCGCCGTCAGGTAGCAATTAGGTGTGGAGGCGGACGTGGTGGAGGAGGCGTTCGGAACGGTCACTGCCTGATGCCGCGACATCCAGGCCTCCGGCGGCGTCGCTGTTGAGGGCGGCGGTCAGAGTGGCTTCGGCCGCCTCGGTGTCGAAGTCCTCTCCGATGGCGACGAGGACGCTGTCGGCATCCGGCCGATCACCATTCCCCGCGCTTAAGGACGGCGTCTTCGGGACAGGTCGGGGCGCCTCGGCGACGTAGACGTTCGGACCCACAGCCTGCACATCGAAGCTGCGCCTGCGAGATCCCACAGCCGCGAGCACGGTGCCCTTCACGCGGTACACCCCGGGCGGGAGGTCTTCGACGAAATCCATCACCGCATCCGGATCGACAGGACCGCTGCCGGTGACGGTCACCGACTGGGCATGTCGATGCGGCAGGGATTCCGCGTCGGCCTCGTCGTCACCGAGCTCGTCGGCTGCCGCCTCGGCGTAGGCCTGACGCAGCAGTTCCCGGATCGGCAGCTCAGGTTGAATCGGGTTGTCACCGTCGTCGGAGCCGCTTCGGCGAGGATCCTGCTCTCCTTCGCCCGGGTCGAAGATGAGAGTGGGGTCGAGGCGAGCGTGGTGGGTGCCGATGACGATGACGCGCGGATTGCGTTCGTGGACGCGGGCGCGCACGGCCTCGACCGTGTTCTCACGGTCGACGGCGGGCACCTGGTCGAGCTTGTTGACCAGCACCAATGTCGTCGCGGCGAAGCGCAGGGGCGGCAGGCTCGAGGTATCGATGGTGTCGAAGTACATGGTGGCGTCGACGACGTCGATGACCCCGCCGAGGTGGAATCGGTGGTGGCCCATGCGCGTGATCATGCGGGCCAGGGTCAGGGGCTCGGCGAATCCGCTGGCCTCGACGATGATTGCGTCGAGGCGCAGCTTGGGGTTCGTCATCGCCACGAGCGCGTCTTCGAGTTCGGAGTCATCGGTCAGGCAGCACACGCATCCGCCCGAGATCGACAGCGGTTCGTCGACCTGGCCGACGACGAGTCCGGCGTCGATGTTGAGGTCGCCGAAGTCGTTGACGATGACGCCGATGCGGGCGTCAGGGTGGCGCAGGAGGTGGTTGAGCAGGCTCGTCTTTCCGGCACCGAGGTAGCCGGTGAGCAGGATGACCGGGATCGCCGGTCTGCGGGTGGGGCCGCTCATTGCGCCTCCTCGGTGGTCGTGCTCGCTTTTCGTGCTCGGTGGCTCGACAGCGCGGGTTCCGCTGTGCGCGCGGGCCCCGTTCTCGGTACGGGGTCAATCGTAGAGGTGTGGGTGAACCGCCCGTTAATGGTAACGTGTTTCATTATTTCTCTCGCATATGCGCGTTCATGCATATGCCCCTGTGACGTCGACGATGAGTTCGACAGTGACGATAAGGGAGGACTCCCATGGCAGCTCCGCAGAAGAAGACGCGCAGCACCGCACAGAAGGCACTCATCCGCTCTGCCCTTGAGACCGAGACCCGCTTCGTCTCCGCCAAACAGCTCCACCGCCGCCTCGAAGACGAAGGGGCCAGCGTCGGCCTCGCCACCGTCTACCGGCAGCTCAATGCGCTTGCACGCGGCGGCGACGCCGATACGATCACCATCGCCGAGACCCAGCTCTTCCGCGCCTGCGCGCAGACCGAGCACCATCACCATCTCGTCTGCGAGCGCTGCGGCACCGCCGTTGAGATCGACCCGCCGAGTGAGGACTGGATGCGTCAGATTGCGGCATCGAACGGCTTCGAGATCACACACCACGTCTTCGAGATCTTCGGCCTGTGCGCCGAATGTCGGGCGTCCGGCTGAGCGCAACCGGAGCACCGCCCCGGCGTCAGACTAAGACCGCTGGCGTCATCCGCGGTGCGCGGAGTCCCATGCGGGGAACTCGTCGTGATACTCCAGCCAGGCCATCGGACCCGCCAGAAGCTCAGCATCGGTGAGGACGGCGCGGTCGAGCGCTTCACACAGCCCCGCCTCGTCGAGGTCGAAGCCGATGAAGGCGAGATCCTGACCGAGCGCCAACAGCTCTGCACCGGGCAGCGGATCAGCGGTCAGCGGTGAGAACGTCAGCAGCGTGCCTGCCTGATCCCAATGCGCGGTCACATAGGGTCGGGAGGCAAGCTTCGCGAAGCCGGCCGAACGGACGATTCGCCCCCAGCAGCCTTCGCCGAGAGCCGCACTCAGCACCGCCTGCAGTCGCTGCGGGTGGAAGGGTCGCGCTTGTTCGAAACGGCAGGCGCGGACACCTCCCGACCGAGCCGGGGGCCGAAACTCCGAGTTGAGTATCGCCGTCCACCCCGCGGCGGGAGGTCGGTGCCCGAACTGCCAGCACACCGGCTCATGCACCGCGCCGTCGCGCAGGAGAAAGCGCTCGGCCTCAGGTGCCAGGTGCGCGATCAGCCCGATGGCCGCCTCGGCCCCGGCCGAGTCGGCAGCATCGGGCGCCAGCAGAGCAAGTGTCGAGGCGAATTCGATCTGCGCAACCAGGGCTCCGGCGCGCGCTTCCGAATCGAGATCGCTGCGCAGGCAGGCAAGGTCGAGCACGCAGACGAGGTCGGTGAGCACGGCTCGCGTGTCGGGAGCACTCAGAGCTCCGATGATCTCCGCACAATCCGCGTCCTCCCCGTATTCGAGGACGAACCCGTGCACCCCGGATGTCATTCCGAGCAGATCGACGAGGCGGTCGATCGCCTCGATGCCCTGTTCCGTCTGCTCCGCGGGGACGAAGACAAAACCGCGATCCCTGGCCAGACCCATCGCATAGCGCCTGCGCTCAGCCGCGCAGAGTCCGACGACGGCGATCGCTTCGATTCCGTCGACGATGGGACTCCGGCCGCGTTCGTCTGATCCCTGCATTCGCTTCCCTTCGCTGGAGAACATAGTATTATCTCTAATGATACTCATTCTCACTAAGGAGTCGCATCCATGAAGGTTCGTCGTTCGCTGCGTTCACTGAAGTCACTGCCCGGTTCGCAGGTGGTCCGCCGCCGCGGCCGCGTCTACGTCATCAACAAGAAGAATCCTCGATTCAAGGCCCGTCAGGGCTGAGCCGGGTTCGAATCGCTTCGAGCTCGGCTGCAGTGTCGAAGTCGCTCACTACCTCCGGGTCCACAGCGACCGCGACCGGCTCGAGTCCCGCGAAGAGCAGCTTCACCGCCCCATCCGTCGGGTCGCCGATCTCCGTGAGACGGGCACGCAGCAGCCGAGTCGGCCAGGCCGCGCAGAGGAACTGCGTCTTTCCCCGATCGTCGGCGCCCGTGGCCGGACGTCCGGTGGCACGACACGCAGAGATGAGCACACCGAGGTGGCCCGCCGTGATCAGCGGCATGTCCCCGGCCAGGACAAGGGTGACATCGGCCATCTCGGCCGGAAAGTCCGCCTCAGGCGGCATCGCCGCGACTGCGGCCGCGATCCCGGCCAAAGGGCCTGCGAACTCGGGTTCTTCCCGAACGAAGCGGACCCCTTTCTGCTCCGCCGCCGAGAGTCCGTCTGCGGGTCCGGCCACCCACACCTCGGTGTCAGCTGCCGCACCGCGGATGCTCTGCAGGATCCGGGAGATCGTCGACCGTCCGCCAACCTCGACGCCGGGTTTGTGAACGCCGTCGAAGCGTCGCGAACGACCGCCGGTGAGAATGATCGCGTTGACCGTCATGCCTCGATCGTACAGACCGCGAATACCGCTCTCAGTGCCCGGCAAACAACGAAATCCGCAGCCCATCCTCGGCGAATCGGCGCTACTCTGGGCAGGAACACACCCACATCGCGCACGCACCGTCGAGTGCCCGGAGGAAGATCATGTCGAAGTTCGATGTCGTCGAAGCGTCCATCGCCGATCTGCGAGTCGCCCTCGAGGACGGCCGCACCACCTCGGTGGAGCTCGTCGAGGCCTATCAGGACCGGATCGCCGCGTTCGACGGTCCCGACACCGACACGAAACTCAACTCCGTGATCGTGAAGAACCCGCAAGCCCTCGCCGAGGCGGCCGCCTCCGACGAACGACGTGCAGCCGGTGAGACTCTCGGCCCCCTCGACGGAATTCCGTACACCGCGAAGGACAGCTATATGGTCGCGGGCCTCACCGTGGCCTCCGGGTCTCCGGCCTTCGCCGACCTCGTGGCGCAGAAAGATGCGTTCACGATCGAACGGCTGCGCGCCGGCGGCGCCATCTGCTTGGGCCTGACGAACATGCCGCCGATGGCCAACGGCGGCATGCAGCGCGGACTCTATGGTCGGGCCGAAAGCCCCTACAACGCCGACTGGCTGACCAGCGCCTTCGCCTCCGGTTCCTCGAACGGATCGGGCACGGCCACGACGGCGAGCTTCGCAGCATTCGGCCTCGGCGAGGAGACCTGGTCATCGGGTCGTGCACCGGCGTCGCACAATGCGCTCATCGCCTACACACCCTCGCGCGGGGTCATCAGCGTGCGCGGAAACTGGCCGCTCGTGCCCACGATGGACGTCGTCGTCCCTCACACTCGCACGATGGCCGATCTGGCGGAGGTTCTCGACGTCATCGTCGCTGATGACGAACAGACTCGCGGGGACTTCTGGCGCGTCCAACCGTGGGTGGATATCCCGAAGGCGAGCGCGGTGCGCCCGGACTCCTATGCCGCACTGCTGCCGGAATCCGTCGCGGCGGCACAGGCAGTGCTGGCCGGCAAACGCCTCGGCGTGCCGCGGATGTACATCAATGCCGATGACGAGGCCGGGACGAACCCGGACGGCGGTATCGGCGGGCCCACGGGACAGCGAGTCGAGACGCGCGCCTCGGTGATCGAGGCCTGGCAGGCGGCGCGAGCCGATCTCGAATCCGCAGGCGCCGAGGTCGTCGAGACCGACTTCCCGGTCGTGAGCAAATACGAGGGCGACCGGCCCGGTGCGCCGACGATCGCGACGCGGGGGCTCGTCACCGCCGCCTACCTCGACCGGGAGATCAACGACCTCTCGTCGTGGGGATGGGATGACTTCCTCGCCGCGAACGGCGACCCCAAACTGAACACCCTCGCCGAGGTGGAGGGAGCCTTGATCTTCCCCCACCCACCCGGTGCGCTGCCGGATCGCTACGTCGGGTTCGACGATGACATCGCAACCTACCCGGAGCAGGTGCGCACGAATCGCTACGCCTCGGTCACGGAGATCCCGGAGCTCGAATCCGGTGTGCGCGGGCTCGAGGAGACCCGCCGGGTCGACCTCGAGGAATGGATGGACGAGCGGGGCCTCGATGCGGTGATCTTCCCGGCGATGGCCGATGTGGGACCATCGGACATGGACGTCAATGAAGCTTCCGCGGACCTGGGATGGCGCAACGGCACGTGGGTGGCCAACGGCAACCTCGTGCCCAGGCATCTGGGCATTCCCTCGGTGACGGTGCCGATGGGCACCATGTCCGATACCGGGATTCCCGTGGGCCTGACGATCGCCGGACGAGGCTGGGACGATTCTGCGCTCATCGAGATCGCCGCAGCGTTCGAGGCGACCGGCGACCGTCGCCAGGTGCCGCCGCGGACTCCGCGGCTGTAGATCGTCAGCGCCCGGAGGTGAGTTCGCGCTTTCGCCTGGAGGCGTCACGCAGCTGCATCCATCCGGCGAGGATGAACCAGATGAGGAACGGGTAGGACGCGGCTCTCTCGACGATGCCGACGGGCAGGTTCCAGGTCTCGGGAGCAGCCAAGAACAGTGCTCCGGCGAGACCGAACGCGCCCAGTCCGAGCGTGAGCCCGCCGAATTCGACGGGACCGATCCAGCGCTTCTCGGGCCAATGAGTCAAGGCGATGCCTGCGGCGAGCAGACCGAGATTCTGGATTCCGGATCCGCCGAAACCGAAGACAGCATGCAGAGTCGGATCGATATCGGCGGGGACCATCCCGGTTCCGGCCAACAGCATTCCGCCGGCGGCGAGTAGGAAGGATCCGCACCTGCCCCAGCGACTCGGGGCGATCCAGTCGTGCCAGATGAAGGCGATGATCGCGAGCATCGATCCGGCGATGATGGAAACACCGTTGACGAAGGGATGGGCCGGTGAGCAGACCTCGATCGGGGTTCCGACGTCTCCCCAGTCCCCGCATCCGGTCATCCCCAGATGGCTGATGGGCTGCTGAGTGAACGAATAGCCGCCTTCGGACATCAGTGCCGCGGGAATCTCGATGAGGATCGTGGCCATGCTGGCAAGCACGGCGAGGAGTGCCCATACCCGCTCGGGTTTGGGCGAAACGCGGATGGTGCCCGAACCGGCCACCTCTGCTCCTCCGTACGGCGACATCGGATGTTGTTCACGCTATCACTGCGCCTGCCTGAAACCTTCTGGTGAACCAGTCCGACCCCTGGCGTGTCGAGGCACAACAGTGGAAAAGTATTGACCATGGTCGATTACACGGTTCTCGCCGAACGCGCTTTCACCCTTCTGCAGGGACATCACCAGGACGAACCTCTCGTGCTGCCGACTGTCTGGGATGCCTGGTCGGCTCGTGCGATGGTCGACGTCGGTTTCAACGCTCTGAGCGTCGGGTCGCACCCACTCGCCGATTCGCTCGGCCACGGCGACGGTGAGCAGATGACGCTCGAGCAGGCGCTCGAGGGTATCTCGCGGATCACCTCCGCGGTGGATGTTCCCGTCACCGCGGATCTCGAATCCGGATACGACACCCCCGCTCCCGAGCTCGTCGCCGGTCTCCTCGAGGCCGGAGCGGTCGGTGTGAATATCGAGGACACGGTGCACAGTCGCGGCAGCATGCGCAGTCCCGAGGAGCATGCCGAATACATCTGGAGTCTGCGCCAAGCGGCCGAGGCTCAAAGGGTCCACGTCGTCATCAACGCCCGGACAGATGTGTTCAAATATCCCGGCGACTTCGGGGATCCCACCGCCGAGGTGGTTCGACGTCTGCGTCTGTGCACCGACGCCGGCGCGGACTCCGTCTACCCCGTCCGCCTGCCCGATGTGGGCACACTCAAGTCGATCCTCGCGCAGATCACTCTGCCGCTCAATGTCACCGCGCACCCGATCAAGGGCGCGGTGCCCGAAGAACTCGACCTCTCACAGCTCGCTGAGCTCGGGGTCGGGCGCGTGACCTTCGGTCCGCTTCTGCAGGCGGCGCTGACCGACTGCTTCGCGGATTTCACGCGCGCTTGGCAGTAGGGTCATCCCCCTGCCGTCGGCACTATTCACTGCAACTCACCTCCACCCATCACAAGAGGAGACGCAATGCCTGCCAACCCCCGCGAAGGCCAGCCGATCTGGATCGACTATGTCTGCCAGGACTTCGAGGCCGCCCAGAACTTCTACAATCAGCTCTTCGGCTGGGAATTCACCGACATGGGTGAGGACTTCGGCCACTACAACATGATCACGAAGGACGGAGGCAACGTCGGCGGCGCCATGCGAGCCATGAACATGGACGGCACCCCGAGTCCGGAGATGCCCACGGCTTGGTCGACCTACCTGCACACTGGGAACATCGCCGGAGTCCACCAGGCAGCGTTGGGTGCCGGTGCTGCGGACGTCGTCGGACCCATGCCCGTCGGCCCGCTCGGCCAGATGGCCGTCGTCGTCGATCCGACGGGTTCGCCCATCGGCATGTGGCAGCCCGGCGAGTTCTCCGGCTTCGATACTCCGCTCTCACCGGGAACTCCCGTGTGGTTCGAACTCATGACGACGAACTACCAGGCAGCGAATGATTTCTATGCCAAGGTCTTCTCATTCGACATCACTCCGATGGAGGGCTTCCCGTACTCGACGCACGGCGACGGCGACGATGCCGTGGCCGGAATCTGTGACGCCAGCGAATGGGCACAGAATTCCTATTGGCGCACCTACTTCAACGTCGAAGACGCCGATGCTGCGGCAGCGAAGGTGACCGAGCTCGGCGGCAAGGTGCTCGCCGGTCCGGAAGACTCCCCGTACGGACGCATCGTCACGGTCACCGATCCGGAAGGCGCGACGTTCCAGCTCCAGCAGAATCTGTGACCGTCAGCCTCGCCGAGGCGGCCCGGCACTGTTCTGGTCGACTGCCCTTCGGCAGTCGCTGATCCGGCTGTGACTGACACCGATCGTTTTGCACCGCTGCGGCGACGATTCCTCAGCCTGGGGCTCGGGGAGATCGTCGCCGCGGCGGTCTTCGCTGTCGTTCCGACGCGGCTCGCTTTCGTCACGGCCGATCGAGCCGAAGCAGCGCTATAGGCAGCGCTGTCCCCGCTGCTCTTCATCCTCGTCCAGGCCGGAATCTACTGGCTGATCGCCCGGCATCATCTGCCGGCCCCGATTCCAAGACCGGTCGCTCGAATCTATCGGTTTCTGCGCGTCATCAATCCGCTGGTGCTTCTCACCTCACTCATCGGCATCGTCGTCGCTTGGCCCGGCTTTTCGCTCAGCGCGGTTCTCATCATCGTCATCTGGCAGTTCGCTGCCGCCGAATACATCAACTATTTCCATGTCCGACTCTCCTACCCGTGGTCGAAGTGGACAGTGAAGGTCGGCCGCCGGTCAACTCCGCGCCTGGTCAGAGACCTGCAGAGGAGTTAGAGCTACCGCTGTAAGTCATCCAGCACGCTTGATGGTGAGCTTTGAAATCATGCGGTCGCTGAATAGTCTCAGAATGAACATCGCGACAGTCTCTGTATTTATGGCATCTTCATTCGCCGACGTTTAAGCTCGAAACCAACAAGCCGACGGCCGAGAGCGTCGCACGACTGGAAGTCAAAGAGAGCGGATCCATTTGGACATCAGCACGGAACTGAACGGCAGGATCGAATACATAGTAATTCCAGCGATTCAGAAGCTGCTTACTGATGCCGAATTCGAACAACTTACTATCGAATCTGAGGGGTCTAGGCTCGATCGATTCGTAGCGTCTATTCAGGCATGCGGAGAGACTCTCAGCGTCATCGTTTCAGATTCCTATATGTACGAAAACATGGATGAGGCGCGAGATCGATTCTTCGAAGATCTTCGAGATGAAATATCGGAGACCGAGTTCGGCTGGGGTCAGCTCCGGGACGGCTCGTCGAACTGACCTCAGGCCCGGAGTGCAAGGGCGAACGGCAGCACCGAGGTGGCTCCTGCCCGCCGCAGCAATCGTGCACAGACCGTCATCGTCCACCGCGAGACGACCTCGTCGTCGACCAGCAACACTGACTTCCCGGCCACTGCCTCCTCGACTTCCGGAGGAACAACGAAGGCCTCATAGAGGTCTTTGACGCGGAAAGCACTGTTGACATCAGGGGTGCCGTGATCGCCTACCTGGAGCAGTTCCCCGCCGTCCACGAGTCGGCCGGCCGCGGCGAGATTCGCGGCCAGAGACCGCACCGTCACTGGACGGCGATTGCTCGGGATCGATACGACCACCTCGGGGCGGGTGTTCCAGTCCCACTGCCCGAGCACTTCGAGGCACCATTTGCCGATCTGGCCGGGCACCTCGGCGTCGGGAGCATCGGGGGCGAGGAACGATCGCAGGCTCTGCCCCTGTCCGAGGTCGGAGAGGCGGGCGATGGCGCGTCCTTCCTCGGCGAGATCTTCGGCGGGGATCCGACCCTTGAGCGGAACCCCGATGTTGGCCAATCCACTAGGCCAGGTACTGCGCGGTTCGATGGGCAGGCCGATCTTGTGCAGGTTCCCGGCCGCCGCTTGGCGCTGTTCGTCGGAGATCTCGGCAGAGAACCACACTCCCGCACAGTTGTCGCAGCGGCCGCAGAGTTTCGGGTCGGGATCGTCGAGCTGACGGATGAGGAACTCCATCCGACACTGCCCGGTCGCCTCATAATCGAGCATGGCCTGGGCCTCTTCGGCTCGGACGGCCGCGACCTTCTCATAGCGTTCCCGGTCATACGTCCACCCCAACCCGGTCGAGACGTACCCGCCTTTGACCTTCGACACCGCGTCTTCGACTTCGAGGGTCTTGAGCAGCAAGTTGAGACGGGAGCGTTTGGTTCCGACCAAAGTTTCCAAGCGGGCCACGGACAGGGGGCCGTCCGCCTCGGCGAGGGCTGCGAGCACGGCGTTCGCATCGTCCTGATTGGGCATCGACGCAGTCGCAAAGTACTCCCAGATCTGTTCGTCTTCCGCTCCGGGCAACAGCAGGACATCGGCGGAGTCTGTGGCGCGGCCGGCTCGGCCGACCTGCTGGTAGTAAGCCACGGCTGAGGAGGGCGCGCCGATGTGGATGACGAATCCGAGGTCCGGTTTGTCGAATCCCATGCCCAGCGCCGAGGTGGCCACCAGCGCCTTGATCCGATTGTCCTTGAGCTGCTGCTCGAGTTCCGCGCGTTCTTCGGCATCGGTCCGGCCCGTATAGGCGCGGACCTCGTGGCCTTGTTCGCGCAGCATTCGGGTGATGTCCTCGGCAGCGGAGACGGTGAGCGTGTAGACGATTCCGGACCCGGTGAAGTCGTTGAGATGGGAGGCCAGCCAGGCGATGCGGGAGCTGGCGTCGAGCCCTGGGAGGACGCCGAGGCGCAGGGAATCTCGGGCGAGTTCACCGCGGACGACTGTGGTGTCGTCGCCGAGCTGTTCGGCGACGTCGGTGACGACGCGGGAGTTCGCTGTCGCCGTCGTCGCGAGTACCGGGGTGTCACGTGGCAGTTCGGACAGAATCCGGCCGATGCGGCGGTAGTCGGGGCGGAAATCGTGGCCCCAATCGGAGATGCAGTGGGCTTCGTCGACGACGATGAGTCCGAGGAAGGCCAGCAGTTGGGGCAGCACTTCGTCGCGGAACTGCGGATTGTTCAGCCGTTCCGGGGAGACGAGGAGGACGTCGAGACTGCCGGCCTTGAGGTCCTCGAGCACGGAATCCCATTCGGTGACGTTCGAGGAGTTGAGACTGGCGGCACGGACTCCGGCACGTTCGGCCGCGGCGATCTGGTCGCGCATGAGCGCCAGCAGCGGGGAGATGATGAGACTCGGCCCGGTGCCCGAGGCCCGGAGCATCCGAGTGGCCACGAAGTACACCGCTGACTTGCCCCACCCGGTGCGCTGGACGACGAGGACGCGTTTCTTCGCCTGCACGAGGTCGCGGATGGACTCGAGCTGGCCATCGCGGAACTGCGCGTTCGGGTTCGCGGTGAGCTCGGCCAGGATCCGCTGCGCCTCGATCGCGAAATCGTCAGGGGCGCCGGGTGAGCCTGCAAC
The DNA here is from genome assembly GCF_013623905.1 of Brevibacterium sediminis. GTDB lineage: Bacteria > Actinomycetota > Actinomycetes > Actinomycetales > Brevibacteriaceae > Brevibacterium > Brevibacterium sediminis. Next base: position 16,011 of record NZ_JABKDD010000016.1, on the reverse strand, counting down.
CGGTGGGGATGTCGGGGTGGATTCCGTCATGGGGCCAGTCTAGGTGGAGGGTGTGACACGGCAGGCCCATCCCCCAGTTGGCCTGGGCAAAGCATGTCCTTCACTTTGCCTTTGCTGCGGCTCCTCAGCGCAGCGCCAGCTCGATGCCCAGGGTGGCGAGCACTCCGAAGAGGACGCCCCAGAGGATGATCGAGATGACCTGCCAGAAGGCTACGACATTGCGGTTCGCACCGAAGCCGACCATCGCTGACGAGGTGATCTGCGAGGGCAGGAGCGTCTGGCCGAGCAGCGAGACTCCCGGCACGCCGAATTTGTCGAACATGCGCTTGAGCCGCTGTCGTTTCGGCTTCTCCTCGACCTCTTTGTTCTTCGTCGCCTTGTCGCGGATGGCACCGGCCCCATAGACGAAGGCGAGCATTGAGATGACGTTGCCGATGATGGCCATGAGGATGGCGACCACGGGGTGGAGTCCGATCGCGACGCCGATGACAGCGCCGAAATACGACTCGACGAAAGGGATGGCCGAGACGAGCAGAATGCCTGCCCACTGCAGCCAGTCGGGGATGTTTCCGGCGAATTCCTGCAGACTGTCGATCATGAGGGCTCTCTCTTCTTCTGTTGGGGTCCTCTGGTCGGGTCAGCACACTGTTCCTGCCGCGCCGCATCGGCGCCTTGGCACACCGTACTAGTACAACGTACTATACACTGAGTTAAAGCATCGTTGTCAATGAAGCGAGGAGTCACGGTTGTCGAAGCGAGATGAAATCGTCGCCGCAGCCATTCGCCTGGCTGAGGGGTCGCAGCCTGGGCATGCGAACCTCAGTGTGCGCGCCGTGGCCAAGGAAGCAGGGGTCGGACCATCGACTCTGCGCCACTACTTCCCCACCCAGGCAGACCTCCACGAAGCAGTCGCTCGGCGCTCCATCGACACCGTCGTCAAGGACTTCTCCATCGCTGATGCGAACCGCGACCCGGCCAACCGGCTCTATGAGTGCTGCGCCCAGTTCCTGCCGACTCATGAGCATCGAGATGTGCAGCTCGAAACCTGGTTCTCCATGCACTTGCATGCCCTTGGAGCGGAGAAGCGGGCAGTGTCCCGGCGCCTCCTCGAACACGGTCACCGTGTCACCTATGACAGCCTGCATCGCTGGCTGAATCTGCTCGCCGAGGAGGGGCATCTCGACCCGACTGAGGTGGCGCCGACCGCCACAGCACTCTTCACCACCGTCGACGGCATCGCCCTGCACTCGATCATCTCTCCCGAGACCATGACCGTCGACGCCGCACATGAGCAGGTCAAGTGGACGATCAGCAAGCTCCTCAGCTCCTGAGCGGATCAACAGAGGGCAGTTCAGCTCCGCCCCCGAATCACCGCATGACGGCGGCCGCGCGACGCAGTGCGTCGGTCAGTCGGGAGAGCTTGTCCGAGGCCAGAGTCCAGTGGTGCCAGTACAGCGGCACGTCGATATGCGGCTCCGCGCCGATCTCGACGAGGTCGGCTTCGAGACCGTCGAGCTGCATAACCGGCACCATCCCCCACCCGAGGCCTGCCTCCACGGCGGCCGCGAACTCCGCTGAGCCCGGCACGACCGACATCGGGGGCCGGCCCTCGACTCCGCAGCGCCTGAGGAACTCGAACTGCAGATCGTCGTCCTGTCCGAAATTCACCATCGGCAGTCTGGTCAGATCCGCCTCGGTGCCGGTGGAATGCCGATCGAACAGGAAGCGTTCGGCCACGGCGGTGTAGCGCATCGTCCCGAGCTCGGCGACCGACGTCCCGTACCCGCCGGTCGCGGTCGAGGTGATCGTGCCGAGCACTTCTCCCGAGGCCAAGAGCGGCAGCGCCTTGTCCTGATCGACCATCTCGATGCGGACGACGGCATCGTCCCAGCCGGCCGCCTCGGCGAAGATCGGGCGAAACCATGTCGCCATCGAATCGGCGTTCACCCCCACCCGAAGCACCGTGGGCTCACGACCCCGGTCACCGGATCCGCCCAGCCCGAGGGAGTCGGCATCGATGCCGTGCAGCCGGTCGAGCGCCTCGGACTCGAGCAGCTCAACCTGCCGAGCATAACGGAGGATCGCCTGCCCCGCCTCGGTGACGGTGATCGGGTTCGTTCGTCGGATGAGCACCTGCCCGAGGCGGGACTCGAGTGTGCGGATGCGCTGGCTCGCCGCCGAGGCGGTGATGCCGAGAACGAAGGCCGCCCCTTCGACGGTGCCTTCGTCGACAGCGGCGGCGAGCGCCTTGACGTGATCGATGTTCATGAAGTAATTGTGCATCAGATCCATATTCTGTTGTTTTTCTTCTGAACTATCGGTCTCTACTGTTGAGTCCGTGTTCACTCATCTCGTCACCGGACTCCTCACCGGCTGGTCCCTCATCATCGCCGTCGGCCCGCAGAACGCACTCCTGCTGCGGCAGGGGATCCGGCGCGAGCACCTCGGCGTCGTCGTCACCATCTGCATCGTCGCCGACGTGCTGCTCATCGCAGCGGGCACGGTGGGGATCGGGGCGATCGTTCTGCTCGCGCCGTGGGCGCTCGAAGTCCTGCGCTGGCTGGGCGTGGCCTACCTGCTGTGGTTCGCGTGGACGAGCCTGAAATCGGCGCGAGAAGCCACCGGGCTGAAGGCGGACACTCATCAACGGTCTCTCAAGTCCATCATCGTCACCACTCTGGCGCTGACGTTCCTCAACCCCGGCGTCTACATCGACACCGTCGTCATGCTCGGCAATCTCGCGAATCAGCAGGGTTCGGACGGGGTGTGGCCGTTCACATTCGGGGCAATGCTCGGCTCGATCAGCTGGTTCCTCGTCATCGGCTACGGCGCCCGTGGGCTCTCCCGTTACTTGGGGCGGCCGCGAGTCTGGCAGGTCCTCGATGTCATCATCGCCGTCGTGCTCGTGCTGCTGGCCGCGCGGCTGGCGCTGGGATAGGACGTTGCGCCGAGGCGACCGACGTCGTCGCCGATGTCAGTGCCCATCGGTACCGTCGCAGACATGGATCCCCGCATCGACCTGCCACTGCGTTCTGTGGCCGAGCATGCCCTGTCTCCTCCGAAGCTGAGTCCCTGGCTGCGTGATCTACCGGCCGTTCGCGACGTTCTGTCCGGCTTCGAATTCGATCGGACGACCGTCTTCGTCGGCGAGAACGGCTCGGGCAAGTCGACCATCATCGAGGCCATCGCCACGGCTCTTGACCTCCCGCACGGCGGCGGCTCAGATTGGGAGGTGCGCGATCACGTGGAGGCGCCTCCCGAGCTGAGTGGACACCTGCAGATCGTGCGCGGAGCGACAACGAATCGCAGCGGATTCTTCCTTCGCGCCGAAACGATGCACGAGAACATGGCCTATCTCATGGGCGTCGGCTCGATGCGCGGCCATCATTATGCCCGGCGATCGCACGGCGAGATGTTCGTCGACATGCTCACAAGCCGTTTCATGGAGCTAGGACTGTGGATCCTTGACGAGCCGGAGAGCGCGCTGTCGTTCACGGCCTCGCTGACTCTTCTGCAGCTCATCCGCGAACGCCAGCGGAAGGGCCTGCAGACCGTCATGGCCACCCACTCCCCCGTCCTCGCCCGGGCCGACAACGCGAAGATCGTCGAGGTCGGCGACTGGGGACTGCGCGAATCCGCGTGGGAGGACCTCGACATGGTCGATCACTGGCGCCGTTTCCTCCACGACCCGCAGCGATACCTGCGCTACCTCGAAGACTGAGGCGCCGCCTACGCCCGCAACGCCAGAGGCGACCCACTCCTTACTCTGCTGACACGCGCCGTTTGCACCCTGGAGACCCCCAAACACCTCGGCGATGGTTGCTTGATCACCTCCCGACTGGATTTCGCTGGATTGTTTGGTCGATCCACGGCGTTTCGCCCAGCGAAAACACCGTGGATCGACCAAACAAATGCGCCGACAGCGTCTGGCATCCGCAACGGGCCACGCCCGCGCTGCGACGCCCGCGCTGCGATCAGGCCTGTAAGTCCGCAGCAGCCCCGTGTCCCGCAACAACTCTGCAGCCCGCACCCCAAGGCACGACCCTGCAACCGGCCCGGCCTACAGCTGCAGACTCGGGTGGAGCTGAGTGAGCGTGACCATACGCTTGCGGCTGCAGACCACGGTTGTGGCGACCAGACAGATTGCAGTCATCAGCAGCAGCACCACTGCCGCCTGCGCGGCGATGAACATGTCACCACCGGCAACCAGTGTGCGCAGACCGCTGACCGCGTGCGTCATCGGCAGGAACGGCGAGATGATCTGGAAGATCTTCGGCGCCGTCTCCACCGGATAGGTTCCGCCTGCCGATGCGATCTGCAGCATCAGCAGAACCAGGGCAATCAGCCTGCCGACACCACCCAAGGCCGCGACACACAATTGGTGCACGGAGTGGAAACAGGCCGCCACGAGCATCGAGAACAGCAGCGTCCACAACCACGAACCGGCCGAGAAGTCCAAGGTGAAGGCGAGGATCGCATAGAGGACCGCGACTTGGGCGATGCCGAACAGCAGCCCGGGAACGTAGCCGGCCCATGCGATGCGCGACGAGGTGGCCGATGAGAACAGTGCTCGGTATGGGATGGCGTTGAGCACCATGTAGGTGATCATTCCGCCGATCCACAGAGCCAGGGAGACGAAGAACGCAGACAGTCCTTCGCCATAGGCATCGACGGCGTTGTCCTTGACCTTGTCTGCATCGACGGGAACCGCCACGACATCCGAACGGTTCTCCCGGTCCTTCTTGTCGTAGGTCGGGATCTGTTCGAGTCCTTTCTCCAACCCGTCGGCGAGTTCTCCGGAGCCGTCATCAAGCTTGCCCGCACCCTTATCGAGTTCGGTTGACCCGTCGACGAGCTGCTCCGATCCGTCCTTGAGATCACCGGCTCCGTCCTTGGCCTTCGCCGTGCCGTCCTTGAGCTGGACGGCCCCGTCATGCAGGTCACCGGCACCCTTGGCGAGCTTGCCCGCTCCGGCGTCGAGCTTGATCAGTCCGGAGTGGAGGTCATCGGCACCGGTCGCGACCTTCTGCGCTCCGTCGTCGAGCTGACCGATCTTCTTATCGGCCGTGCGGATCTTGTCCATCACGCCGTCGACCGCGTCGGTCAGCTTGTCCTCGAGGCTCTTGGCTTCATCTTTGGCATCGGAGGCGCGCTGGTGTGCGGAATCGAGGTCCTCGCCGAGGCCGTTGGCATCCTCGGCGAGTTTCTTGACGTTCGGGTCGTCCGGATAGTCCTCCTGCAGCTGCTTGATCCGGTCGTCCATGTCCCCGCGCACGGTGGTGCGGGCGTCGTCGAAGTCCCCTTCGGCGCGCTCGAGCTTCGGTCGCGCTCCGTCGACGACGTCATCGGCCTTGCGTTTGACGTCCTCGGCTTTCTTCGTCGCCTCATCGGCGGTATCTCGCAGCTCTGAGGTGCCGTCGGCGACCTGCCCGGCACCGTCGGCGAGTTTCTTCGAGCCGTTCTTCGCTTCGGTGGTGGATTTCGCCAGGGTATCGGCCCCGTCGGCGAGGTCGCCGCTGCCCTTCTTCAGCTCGCCCGCACCCTTATCGAGGTCGATGAGCCCGGTCTGCAGCGTTCCGATTCCTTTGTCGAGCTTCGTCGTCCCGTCCACGAGCTCTCCGGTGCCGTCGTGGAGTTGGCCTGCTCCGTCGTGCAGGTCGGACGCACCGTTTGCAGCTTTCTCCGTCTCCGAATGGATGTCGTTGAATCCGAGATAGACCTGGTTGACGTACTCGGCGGTCGTCGTCTTGCTCAGTCCGCCCTTGATCTCGGAGAGGATGGTCCCGGCCACCTGTCCGACGATGAAGTTGTGGGCGTCGTCGGTGCGCAGCCGCAGCCCTGCCTGCTGCGGATCGTCACCTCCGGTCGACACGAGCATCTCGGAGAAGTCCGAGGGGATCTCGAGGACCGCGAAGTATTTCCCTTCGGCCAGTCCCTCGTCGGCTTCCTCTTGGCTGGTCTCCTGCCAGTCGAATCCGCCTTCGCCCTTCGGCGTGATCTCGTCGACGAGCTCCTGACCGGCGTTGAGCTTCTCTCCGTCCGAGTCGGGCTTCTCCGCGCCGGTATCCTCGTTGACGATTGCCGCCTGCAGCTTGTCGAGGTGCTCGGTCGGGTTCCAGTTCGAGGCCAGGTACAGCCCGCCGTAGATCGACGGGATGACGATGATGACGATCATCGCCAAGCGCGTGATCGTGTGGCGTTTGAATCGTGAGAGTTCTAACCAGGGCAGGGAGAACATTCGGGAATCTCCTCGGATTCGTATACGTGGGGCAGGCAGTTCAGTGTTTGGACCCGCGATGAGCGGGAGGGTGGGGCGGCAGTTCGAGTTCGACCAGCGACGGCTCCGCGCGGAAGCCGAGCGATCTGGTGGCGATGTCGAGTTCGCTCGAGTCCTCGCAGGAGACGATGACCGTGAGCGGGTTCTCGGGATCCCGTGATCTGCGCAGCTGCTGGTAGATGAGGATCCCGGCCCAAGCACGGGCTCGGTCGGCGGATTCGCGCAGGTAGTCGATGTTGTCGATGACGACGACGGGTGGGCGGCTGAGGCTCGCCAGCCCGAATTCGAGGAAGAATTTCTGCAGCTCACTCAGCTCGGAGACGAATACCTCTCCGTCATCGTCGATGAGGAAGTCCGCGCGCTGGGCGTCCTGCTTCGAGAACGTCCCCGGCGGGAGTTCGTCAATGATCTCCGTAGCCGTGGTGAAGGTGTCCCGGATGAGACCGATGACCTCACGCAGGGTCGATTTCGACGCCCACGGCTTGTACCAGGGCTGGAGCATGATCTGTCGTTCGGCGACGTGCTGCGCAACCGTGAAATCGTCCTCAAGGTCCGTCAGCCCGCCGATATGTCCGACCGCAACCTGCCCGCGCACGTTGCGGGCCTGCTTGCGGATATCGGTATCGCCGAGGCGGCCCTCCCCCGCGGAGACCCGCATCCTTCCAGCCAAGGACAGGAGGAGAGAGGTCTTCCCGCTGCCGGCGGGACCACGGACGACAGCGATGGCACCGGTCGGCACCTCGAGGTCGATATCGGTGAACACATCGCCCTGTTTGCCGGACAGCGACCAACCGTGCAGCGCGACCGCTGGCGCGTCGATGTCGGTGTCCTCGGCGAGAGTGTCCGTTGTGCTCTCCATAGCCATCGCTCCCAATCGTCTGTGCCCTCGTCGATCCGGTCAGTGCCGGATAATTCTGCTGCGCGCAGGTGACTGCAGACTACGCCACCACCGGCACGTGAGGTTGTGGAGCGGGCGATTCCACGCGAAGTTACCCATTGGTAACACCAGTGAATTCTCTCATGAAAATGACGCGAGAGTGACTCGAGAAGACCCAGATGTCACGAATTGCACATCGATTCGCTGGACAGAGGCCATCGGGCGGACTCTCGGGTGGCCTCTCGGTGGGGACCGCGGAACGGTTCAGGAGGGCGGGACTGCAACGCGGTTTCAGGGGTGGGGTCGTACTATCGAAGACGTCGATGTCCCTCGACACACGACGACGAGAATGAGGAGCGGATGAGCACGGCCGATCGCAACCTCACCGGACTGCACAGACGGTGGGGGCTGAGCCCTTCGACGCTGGCTCCCGGATGTTTCGCCTCGGTGATGGCGACCGGCATCGTGTCGATCGGTGCCGAGCTCAAAGAGCTGCACTCGCTGTCAGTGGGTCTGTTCTGGATCGCCGTCGCTCTGTATGTGTTCTTCACCGTACTCACCGTGGTGCGGATCCTCCGATATCCAGAAGCTGTTCGCGCCGACCTGCATGATCCCTCCCGGGCGTTCGGGTTCTTCACCGCTGTGGCAGGCACGAATGTCCTGGCGACGGGGCTCGTCGGTTTCGGCTTGATCCCGCTGGCCCTCGCCTTCTTCGCTCTCGGCGGTCTGCTCTGGCTGGTGCTCGGGTACGGGATTCCCTTCACCGCGATCCTCGGGTCGAGCACACGGCCGGTATCTGCAGGGGTGAACGGCACGTGGCTTGTGTGGGCGGTGGCCGCTCAGTCAGTGGCGGTGGTCGCCGCGAGCCTGGGGATCGAGCTTCCGAACACCGCATATCTCGAGCCCGGTCTGGTCGCATTCCTCGCGCTCGCGGCGGTGGTCATGTGGGCGGTTGGACTGGCGCTCTACGTCGTCTGCGTGATTGCGATCGGCGTGCGCGTGCTTCGGCATCGGTTCGGGCCCAAGGACCTCGATGCTCCGTATTGGGTGACGATGGGGGCACTGGCAATCACGATCGTTGCGGGTTCCCGGATTCTCGATCTCGGCGACGCTCCCCTGCTCGAAGCGACACGTGTACTGGTCGGCGCCTCCTCGGCGCTGCTGTGGGCGATCGCCACGTGGCTCGTCCCGGCGCTCGTCGCCGCAGGAGCCTGGAGGCATGCCGTCCACCGGGTGCCGATGACCTATTCGGCCGGGCTGTGGAGCATGGTGTTCCCAGTCGGCATGTACGCCGTGGCGAGCATCTACCTGGGCCGGTCGGATCATGTGCCGGCGATCGAATGGATCGGGCTCCACTGGTACTGGATCGCACTGACCGTCTGGGCGATCGTCTTCGTCACCATGGTCACGTCATTCGTCAGAACCCTCCGCAGTCGCTGACCGCTCGGACCTCCTCGGCGGGGTCTTCGCAATGCGCCCTCCCAACAGCACAACGCCCCGCCAGTGGCTTCTCGCACCATTGCAATGGTGCGAGATGACACTGACGGGGCGTTATGGTTGCGCAGCTGTGTTACGTGTCAGCAACTAGACGTGATGCTCCGCCCGAGCACAGGCGCCGCAGTCAGACCTCGAAATCAGACGTCGAAGCGCTGACCCTCGGGCTTGGGCGGCATGATCTCCATAACGAGCACAACGATTCCGCCGATAGAGGTCAGGGTAAGCAGGTAGAAGAGGCCGGAGAAGCCTGCATCGTGGAGGCGGCGCCAGGAGACAGCGATCGACGGCACGATCGTGGCCAGGACAAACACGCCGAGAAGGACCCCTCCGATGCCCATCAGTGCAATGCCACCGCCCGAGGGCGCCCCGCCCCCGTAGGGATCGGCAGAAGCAGACGCCGCCATCATCACCGCTCCGATGATGACAAGAATGTAGGGCACCAGCGCAACGAGAACGCAGAACAGCGTCGCCCACCAGAACTCGCTGCGCGAGGCCCGCCCGCTGAACTTCGCGTAGTTCTTGAAGAAGCGCTTGACGGCCTGGCCGAAGGAAGCGCCGTAGAGCGGCAGTGAGAGGTCATCGGGGCTGGCGGCACCGCGTGGCGCTCCACCGAAGCCCTGCCCTCCATAGCCCTGGCCGGCGGCACCGGGAGCTCCTTGACCGGGTGCGCCGGAGTTGTATGCTGCATTCGCGTCGTAGGACATGATGACCTTCATTTGTAGGTGACGTTTCCGATCGCGCTCCGACGTCGATGGGCCGAAAATGCTCAGCCGATCTTCAGGAAGCGCGCACTCTATTCTGCACCAGGCATTCCATCGATCATGTGTCGAACCGGTTTCAGATCTGCAACACAGCGCATGATTCACTCATTTGTCATGGTCCGGACACGGAAACGGCGCCCGAGGAATGATTCCTCGGACGCCGTGATCCGCGAGCCGCTGCCGCTTCGAAAAGGCTCGACCTCGTCGACGATCAGCACTGCCTGCAGGCGAGTTCGCCTCAGGCGTCGCCTCCGGTGAGGGCATAAGCCTCGTCGACCGACGACTCATCGATATGCCCGTCGACGCGACGCAGCTTCTTCCAGCCGAGCGAGATGACGACGACCGACAGCAGCACGGCCCCCGCACCGAAGAGGTACGGAGAACCCGCACTGATCGATTCCGACACCGCACCGGCGACGATCGGCGCAACGGCACCGCCGATGAAACGCACACCCGAATAGGTCCCCGAGGCGACCGGACGAGGCAGGTCGCTGACCTCCATCGCCGATTCCGTGAACACCGTGTTGAGCACGCCCAGAAGCATGCCCGCCACGATGATGCAGACGATGATCCCGGCCAGCGATTCGACGAGAAAGGACATCACGCCCAGTAGCACGGCCAGTGCGACCAGGGTGACGATGAGGCTGCGACGACGTCCGATCCGCTTGGTCAGCACGGGAGCACCGAACACCGAGGTGATCGCCACGCAGATGCCCCAACCGAAGAAGACGTAGCCGAGGCCCATGGCGCCGAAGTCCTCCATGCCCAGCTTCGCGGCGGCAGCCTCGACAGGGAACGGGCTGTAGGCCAGCAGGATGAAGAAGCCGAAGTTGTAGAGCAGAGCGGAGACGCCGAGGATGGCGACACCCGGACGGGCGAGCGCACGGAACGTAGCGCTGAGCTTGATCGGCTCCGCCGAGGCCCCATTCGAGCTCGTTCCTCCCGGCAGCAGCACAACGATGGCGATGAAGCCGATGGCCATGAGGACTGCGGTGCCGAAGAACGGTCCGCGCCAGGAGATGCCGCCGAGCAGTCCGCCGAGCAGCGGGCCGGTGGCGATGCCGACGCCGAGAGCCGCCTCGTAGAGGATGATAGCCTTCTCAGCACCACCGGACGCGGCACCGACGATCGTCGACAGAGCGGTGGAGATGAACAGCGCGTTGCCCAGCCCCCAACCGGCACGGAAACCGATGATCTGGTCGACGGAACCGGAGAATCCAGCCAGAGCCGCGAACGCGACGATGAGCACGAGACCGATGAGCAGCGTGGTCTTCGCACCGATGCGCGAAGACAGGAAGCTCGTGAAGAACATCATTCCGCCGGTGATGAACAGGTAGCTGGTGAACAGCAGCATCGATTGGGCGGGGGTGGCGTCGAGCTCGGCCGAGATGGCCGGCAGGATCGGATCGACCAGGCCGATGCCCATGAAGGCGATGACCGCGGCGAACGCGACCGCCCAGACGGCACGCGGCTGGCGAAGGATCGACGCTCCCGCCCCGGAATCGCCGGGTGTTTCGTCCCCTGTTGTTTCGTTGTCTGCTGACGCTCTCATCTGCTGGTCGCGTCTCCTTTCCTATGGTGCGTTCCGCTTGCGAAGTCCGATTCGGAAGCGTGGTTGAAAAACTGAGGTGTGTGCTGCGGCTAGCCCGCGGCCGAGTCGGAGTCCGATTCGTCGGCGGGTTCGTCGACGCCGTCGACCGGGTGGCGGTCCTTGAGGAAGTCCGAGACCAGTCCGAGCGCACGATCGACGCTCTGCCTCTCCTCGACGCTCAGCGACTCGAAGTAGGGCTGCATCTGCTCGATCATGATCGACCGGTTCTCCGCCAGCCTCGCCCGTCCGGCTTCGGTGAGAGAGAACTGCGACGCCCGGCCGTCCGTGGGACTGGGTTCGCGCACGACGAGTCCGGCTTCTTCGAGTTTGGCGAGGAGTTTCGTCGCCGCGGGCTGAGAGCTCAGATATCCTTGCGCGAAATGGCCCACCCGTACGGGCTGATACTGCTCGACGACTGCGAGCGCACGCAGCGCCGCCAGCGAGTTCTCATTGCCGATCACTCGTCGAAACGCTCTGGTCAGGCGCGACGAGACGACAACGAGCCGCGACACGAGTTCAGCCGAATCCACATCATCCATAACTTATTTATATACCCAGGTTATGCATTTCGGCAAATCATGGTCACCGCGAGCGCCTTCGCGTCGCTCGCGAACGCCGGCCCGCCCGGACCACGGAGACACTCCACCCCATCCGCACGCAAAACCGCTCCCACCCCGCCCAGATGTCACCATGTGACGGACCTCGCGGCCGCCTCGGTGATGGTCATGCTACTCTGGCCTCACATGTTCCGGGGACGGTGAAATTCCGTACCGGCGGTCATAGTCCGCGAGCCGCTCGCATTCGTGCAGGCGGTTGATTCGGTGAAATTCCGAAACCGACAGTCAGAGTCTGGATGGGAGGAGCATGGTGGCCTCGGCCGCTGTGTCTGGTGCAATCGACCGCACCGTCGCACGCGACTGAGACGCCCTGATGGTTGCACCCGCAATATCCTCCCTCCCGGCGAAGGCTCGGGAGGTTTTTTTCATGGGCGCGCAGCCAGGCGACGCAGCGGAATTCACGGACCTCGAATCCGCGGCGATGACCGCTGCCCTGGGTGCGGCCCGCGAAGGTGTTCGCGGAGCGAATCCGCTGGTGGGCGCGGCAATCCTGACAGCCGACGGCCAGATCGTCACCGGTCACCACGGAGGTGCGGGCACTCCCCACGCCGAGGTGGACGCGATCACCACCGCCCACGACCTCGACATCGATCTGACCACCTCGACACTGTTCGTCACGCTCGAGCCCTGCGCCCATCACGGCCGGACCGGCCCCTGCACCGAGGCGATCATCAACGCTGCGATCCCCTCCGTCGTCTTCGCCTCCCCCGACTCGAATCCCCTGGCCGCGGGCGGCGGAAAGACCCTCGCCGAGGCGGGGTTGACGGTCCGTTCGGGACTGCACGAAGAGGACTCCCGCGCACTCAATGCCCGCTGGGTCCGGTCGACGGCCGAGGCCCGCCCGTTCGTCTCGGCGAAGATCGCACAGAGCCTCGACGGGGCCGTCGCCGCCGCCGATGGAACCAGTCAGTGGATCACCTCCGCGGAGTCTCGCGCACACGCTCACGAGGTCCGGGCCCGAGTCGACGCCATCCTCGTCGGCACCGGCACCGCCGTGGCCGACGATCCGCGTCTCAATGCCCGCGGCCCGGACGGAATCTCACTCGACGACCAGCCGCGGCCCGTCGTGCTCGGCACCTCGGAACTGCCGGTCACATCGTTTCTCGCCCTCAATCCGAACACTCTGCAGCTGCGCACCCACGATGTCCGTGCGGCCTTGGACGAACTGTACGCCGCCGGAGTGCGCCACCTCCTCGTCGAAGGCGGGCCGACGGTGCTCGGCGCGTTCTTCTCCGCGGGTGTCGTCGACGAGGTCTTCTGCTATCAGGCTCCGCTGCTCATCGGCCCCGGCCGCAGCAGCGTCGACGGCTTGGACATCGGCACCCTGTCCGAGGCGCTGCAGCTGATCCCCGACGACACGGAGACACAGGCGGTGTCACGGCTCGGCCCGGACTTCCTGCTGCACTTCACAACTGCGGATCCGGAACCTACCGAAACCGGCTCCCCCGAACCAGGTACGTAGCCGCCGCACTCCCCCAACCACCACCGACCACCGCCTGAAGAATCTGGAGTCACATGTTCACCGGAATCATCGAAGAACTCGGCACCGTCGAGTCCATCGAGCACACGAACGATTCGGCAGCGATCACCATCGACGCCGGCCCCCTCGTCGCCGACCTCGACCTCGGCGGCTCGCTGTCCGTCAACGGAGTCTGCCTGACTTCGACGAGGCAGCCCACCGAGCAGCGTCCCGGCCTATTCACCGCCGAGGTCATGGGCGAGACCCTGCGCCTGACCGGGCTCGGCTCCTTGGTCACGGGCGACCGCGTCAACCTGGAACGCTGCACGCCCGCCTCGGGGCGCTTCGACGGGCATGTCGTCCAAGGACACGTCGACGGACGCGGCGAACTCCTCAACCGCATCGACCGACCCGACTGGTCGACCCTGCGCATCGGGATCCCGAACGACCTCGCACCGCTGACCGCGATCAAGGGGTCGATCGCGCTCAATGGTGTGTCGCTGACGCTGACGGCCGTGTCCGAACCGAGCGCACCCTCGGCGTGGGTGGAGGTCGGCCTCATTCCAGCCACCCTGGCACACACGACGTTCGGCGAGCTGCCGGTAGGCGCGGCCGTGAACGTCGAGGTCGACGTGCTCGCGAAGTACACCGCACGCCTCCTGTCCTTCCGCACCGATGGCGGCGCCGCCGACGCGGTCCCCACTCACTCGAGCCCCGCCTCGGCGGGCTCATCACCTTCGAACAGCACCCAGCAAGGAGTCGATCATGACTGATCCCATCGCCCACGCCAGCCGCCTCGATCCCATAGACGCGGCCATCGCAGCCGTCGCCGCCGGCCGACCCATCCTCGTCGTCGATGATGAGGACCGGGAGAACGAGGGCGACCTCATCATGGCCGCCGAGTTCGCCGACCCCACGACGATGGGCTTCTTCGTCCGGCACACCTCGGGCGTCATCTGCGCACCGATGACCGCCGACCGAGCCGCGTCCTTGCGTCTGCCGCCGATGGTCACCGACAACGAGGATCCGAAGGGCACCGCCTACACGGTCAGCTGCGACGCGGTCGGGGTGACCACGGGCATCAGCGCCGCCGAACGCGCCGAGACCGGTCGAGTCCTCGCCGCCGCCGGTCCGGATCCGACTGCGATCTCGCGGCCCGGCCACATCTTCCCGCTCATCGCCAAGGACGGCGGGGTCCGCGAACGTCCAGGTCACACCGAGGCCGGAGTCGAGTTCGCGCGCCTGGCCGGTGCTCAGCCGGTGGCGATGATCGCCGAGGTGGTCCACGACGACGGTTCGATGATGCGCTTCGACGCGGTGCGCGACTTCGCCGACGCCCACGACCTCGTCATGGTCTCGATCGAACAGCTCATCGCCTACCTCGAGCTGCGTGACGCGGATGAGTCCAACGACTCCGCGGCGTCCGTGTCTTCGCCTTCGGACGATTCCCGCACTGAGGCGGCCGCCTCGGTGAACATCGCCGGTGCCCCTGGTGGGGACGAATCGGTTGAGGCGACCGCGGAGGTGGCTCTGCCGTCGGAGCACGGCAGCCTGCGGGCCCGCGCGTTCACGATCAACGGGCATGACCACCTCGGCGTGTTTGCGGGGTCCCCGGATTCCGACTCAGCGGGTCCGGCACCTCTCGTGCGGCTGCATTCGGAGTGCCTGACCGGGGACGTCTTCGGTTCGCACCGGTGTGACTGCGGTGAGCAGCTCGACCTGGCGCTCGGCCTCATCGCCGAACACGGCGGGGCGGTGCTCTACCTGACCGGGCACGAGGGTCGCGGAATCGGGCTGAGCAACAAGCTGCGCGCGTACGCCCTGCAGGATCAGGGGCGGGACACCGTGGATGCGAACCGGGACCTCGGGTTCACCGACGACGCCCGCGACTACCGTGCCGCGGCGACGATCCTGCGCTCGCTCGGGTTGACTCGCATCCGCCTGCTCACGAACAACCCGGCGAAGACCTCGGCTCTCGAAGAGCTGGGCATCACGGTCGAAGCTGTGGTTCCGCTCGAGGTCGCGGCGCGGCCGGAGAACACGCACTACCTGGCCACGAAGCGCGAACGCATGCACCATGTGCTCTCGCTGCCGGAGGTCACGGGCACATCCGGTACGAGCGCGGGCACAGCCGGGGCCGTCGCCAGCTGAACCTCGGCCCCACACAGAGACACGAACCAGGCTCTTCCTAGCCTTCGAACAAAGGACACGATCATGGCTCATTCCGGAGCACCAGAACTCACCGTCGACGCCGCTGACCTGCGCGTCGCCATCGTCGCCGCCTCCTGGCACACCCAGATCATGGACGGGCTCGTCGACGGGGCCCAGCGCGCCGCCGCCGAGGCCGGAGCCGAAGCCACACTCATCCGCGTGCCCGGCAGCTTCGAACTGCCCGTCGCCGCGGCCCGCCTGGCACCGCACTTCGACGCGGTCGTCGCTCTCGGAGTCGTCATCCGCGGCGGCACCCCGCACTTCGACTACGTCTGCCAAGCCGCCACCGACGGCCTCAACCGGGTCGCCATCGACTCCGGCAAGCCGGTCGGCTTCGGCGTCCTGACCTGCGACACCGAACAGCAGGGACTCGACCGTGCCGGGCTCGAGGGCTCGGTCGAGGACAAGGGACATGAGGCGATGACCGCCGCTCTCGTCACCGTTCAGGCCCTGGCGCCGTACCCTCAGATCTGAGCAGGGCTGAGTGGCGGGGGCCTCCTCGGGCGAGCGGGTCGGCCGACCCCAGCTTCCTCAGACCGATCGGACAGCAGAACCTGCTTCCCCAAAAGATAAGTGTGCGCAGATTGCCCATTTGGGTGTGGCGGTTTCTAGGTTCTAGTGCAACACCCGGTCTGACCAGCACTATCAGACCGGGTGTTTCCACTGAACGAAGGAACACCCCCATGACCACGCACTACAGACGTCCACGGCTGCCCTTCCA
>NZ_JABKDD010000015.1 GCF_013623905.1 Brevibacterium sediminis | reverse complement strand
ACAATGGACATAGCGGTTCGAAGCTCCCTGTTTGACCGATAGGTTGTGCGGCCGCTTGCGGCCGGTACCGGTCCGGGATGAGGTCACTTCGGAACAACACTGTGATGAGTCACGCCCCCGGTTTTCCGGGGGTGGACAGCCTTCTGATCAAGTTACCGAGGTGGGCCGAGTCGGTGCCGGCCGCACCACCCATGTGATCGGACAAATCGGCCCGAAGACACCACCAAAAGGGGGTGGGTCACCGCCAGGTTGAGTCACGATCACGGGATGGAGAGGCCAGCACCTACTCTGCCAGCCGGTCCCAGACCAGCCACTACCAAGACTCACAGCCGTCAGGTAGCAATTAGTGGTGGTCTAGGAAAGTGCAGAAGTCCTCGACTCCGCTGAGCTCGATGTCGTTCCGCCGTCTGGTTTCCCACGCCGAGCGGGTCAGGCGCCAGCGTTGGATGCGTCCCGGCTCGCCTCGGCGGATGTCCCAGTCGAGGCCGTTGCGCTCGTACCCCAAGGCTTCGGACACCTTGTTCGATCCGATGTTGTCGACGAACGCATCGGAACCGGCCTCACTCGCCCCGAGCCCCGCGAACGCGAGATGGAGCAGAGCACTGCGCATCTCCGTGCCGAGGCCGCGACCGCGCACATCCGTCGACAGCCAGGAGAATGAGGCGAACGTCCCGCAGGAGTCGAATTTCTCCGCAATGAGGTCCTGCATCCCCACGGCCTCACCATCGACGAGGACGGCGAAGGCCAACCGGAAATCAGAGGGAGAGAAGCGTCCGCGTCCGCGCCACACGCTCTGGAGCCACCTGCTCACCCGCACGTCCGGGTCGGATTCGTAGAACGACATCGGATCGTCGTAGGGGGCTGGTTCCGCGAAGACCTTGCCGTCCCGCACAAGTGGGGCGAGCGCCGCGAGCATCTCATCGGCGGCACCGACGAGCTCGAGTCGGGGAGTCTTCACCCGGATCTGCAGGGGCGGGTAGCCGATCATGAAACCAACCTAGGCCAGCCGGACCGAATCCACAATGGTCCGTCGACTCCAGGTAGCGTGGGGTTCGACTCCAGGATGCCGATAACAGGTGGTGGCTCATGACCGAACCCGATCGCCCGACCCCGACGACCGTCGTCTTCGACCTCGGCAATGTGCTCATCGGCTGGGACCAGACAGGGCCCCTGGCCGATCGTATGAGTGCCGCTGAATGGCATTCCTTCGCCGAGGCGGCCGACTTCCCCTCGCTCAACACCGCAGCTGATTCCGGCGTTTCGATCACCGATATCGTCGCCCGAGCCGCCGAGGCGGACCCCCGCCACGGTGAGATCGTCGCCGCCTACTACGAGAACTTCGACAAATCCCTGACCGGTCCGATCGACGGCATGGCCGAGATCGTCGCAGGTCTCAAGACCGCCGGCGTCCGCCTGCTCGGGCTGTCGAACTGGTCGGCCGAGACCATCCACCATGCCCCCGTCGTCGCCCCGGCGATCAGCGAACTCGAAGACATCGTCGTCTCGGGAAAAGTCGGGCTGGTCAAACCCGATCCGGCGATCTTCGAACTGACCCGGGACCGATTCGACCTCGACCCGGCCCGGTCGGTCTTCGTCGACGATCTGCCCGCCAATGTGAAGGCAGCCGAACGACTCGGCTTCGTCGGTCATGTGTTCTCAGGAGCCGCCTCGCTGCGCGAGGAACTGTCCCAGCTCGGTCTGTTTAAGTCTTACTAAGACATTGCGTCCGGTTACTTGTTGGACTTTCAGTCCGACTGAGGTGACAGTCTTAGATCCGAACCTTCACTTGAGTCTCTGCGAAGGTCGAAGGTCTTCCAGCGTCCGAAGTCGTTCTAGCGCACCGTCTATTTTGGTTGCGGCCTCGTGAACCACCGCCTCAACCAACGCCAGGCATCCCACTTGGCTATCAAAAAATGAAACGTCGACGGCGGCCTGCAGTACGACGTCGGAAATACCAGCGACCGGCGACAACCATTGGTCAGTGATCAACGCGACCGAAGCAGAGTTTCTCTTTGCGGCCTCAGAAACCTGGAAAAGATGCTCCTGATATCGCCTGACGTCAAGAACAAGCAAAACGTCTTGCCGCCGCAGATCGGTGACAACATGAAGGTCACGTCCCATCGGATCTTCCAAGAACGAGACGTTCGGCCTCACCTTCGATAGCTGCAGCTGAGCTACGCGGCCAACCAGCCCGCTGTAGTGTCCCCCAACAACCACCACGCGATTCGATACCTTTGTCAGCATCTTCACCAAGCGGTCGATTTCCGAACGTGGATTCTGCTGAAAAGTTCTAGTGATGAGATCCGCCCGGTCCGTCCCGCTCGAGGAGAACTCGTCTGAAAAATCTCGCCCAGCCGTCTCTGCCTCAGCCCGTACAAGCGGACTCGCCGATCTCGTCGTCAATTCGGTCCGCAGACGATCCTGCATTTCGACGAAGCTGTTGAATCCGAGCTGCGTACAGAAACGCACGACCGAAGCAGAACTCGAACTAGCCAAGGCCGCTAGTGACGATGTTGTCCCCAAACCAGCACTCGGATAGTCGGCCAGCAGAGCACGAGCAATCCGGCGACTGGCGGGACTGAGCGAATCAATCGACGAATTGACCGTCTCCGCGACTGTTTCCATCGTATGACTCCCGAGAATGAAGCGTACATTTCAAATGTGATCCACATTGCAGTTATGAAACAACTATGCCAAGCTGATCTCGCTCAGCACAAATGAAAGGAACATCACATGACTGAAACCATCCTCCGATCGTTTGGCCAGAGTACCGAGCCGCTTCTCATCGTTCATGGCGGTGCCGGACATCGATCGACTCCCCTTACCTCGGATGGTACAGCCAGCGCGCATGCAGCGTTGGAGAAAATTCTCGAAGCAGGCTACTCAGTACTCAGCGCGGGTGGCTCTGCAGTCGACGCAGTCGTTGCCGCGGTCCGCGAACTCGAGGATGCCCCCGATTTCAATGCGGGCCACGGGGCCGCACTCACTGCGTCAGGAACCGTTGAACTCGACGCTTCGATCATGGCTGGTGACGGCCGCTCGGGGGCCGTCACCGGTGTATCTACCGCTCGCAACCCCATTTCGGTTGCTCGCGCGGTGATGGACAAAACCGACCACCTGTTATTCGCGACACCGACTCACGAACAGCTGAGTAAGTGGGACGTCGAAACAGTCGATCCCGAATACTTCATCACGGAGAAAAGGCGAGAGGAGCTCGCCGCCTTTCAGAAGCAGCCTGACGCCTTGCTCCAGCACGGCACAGTCGGTGCCGTCGCTCGCGATGCAGACGGGAATCTGGCAGCAGCAACTTCCACCGGTGGAATCGTCAATCAGGAGCCAGGCAGGGTAGGCGACACACCGCTGGTAGGTGCCGGGACATTCGCTGACGACGGAACAGTGGCTGTCTCTTGCACCGGCACGGGAGAAGTATTCATGACTGAAGTCGCAGCTCACAGCGTGCACGATCGAGTTTCTCTCGGAGGAGCCTCTCCAAATGAGGCGGCAGTCGCAGTCCTCGACCGAATCGCAATTCGCGGCGGGATGGGAGGAATGATCGTCATTCCGACGTCTGGTACGGGGCTCGCGGCGTACAACAGCGGCGATATGTTCTACGGGTCATTCGATTCCACAGGTACATACACGCACGTGTGAACGTCCAGCCCGGGGAAACCGGTAGCTGGAGTTGACGATTACTTGATTAGGAGAGATATGTCAGTTCAAGCACCCACTGACGAGGACAGGCAAAGTCGCTTGTCCCGAGGAGTGATGAAACTCCTCGAAGCAGTAGACCGTGCAGGCAACAAACTGCCTCACCCATTCTGGATCTTTGTGGGCCTTGCCGTCATCGTCGCCCTGCTCAGCGCACTGTTCGCTCGCTTGGATCTTTCTTCAGTCAATCCCACTGACGGCAAAACAGTGGCCGTCAAGAGTTTGCTCACGTCCGAAGGCATTCAGATGATGCTCGACGGTGCGATCGAGAACTTCGTGAACTTCCCCCCGCTGGGGTTGATTGTCGTGGTCGCACTTGGAGTGTCTATTGCAGACGCAACAGGATTATTACCTTCCCTGATGAGGGGGATGCTTTCCAAGGTCAATCCTCGCTACGTGACCTTCATGATCGCGATTACCGCAATGGCCGCCCAAATTGCTGGCGACGCCGCCTTTGCAGTGATGATTCCGTTGGCGATGATCGCCTACCGCGCGGTCGGGCGCAGTCCGATCATCGGTGCTGTCGTGGCATATGTTGCTGTGGGTGGAGCAAGCAGCGTTGGACTGATTCCCACCGGAACCGACGCGGTATTTGCCGGTCTGACGACCGCCGCTGCCCACACGATCGACCCGAGCTATAACGTCAACCCGCTATCTAACTACTATTTCTCGGCTTCATCGTCCATTGTGCTGGCTCTCTCCATCACTTTGGTTGTTGAACTGGTTGTGGCCAAACGAGTCGCGTCCCTTGAGGCGGCAGAACCTTCAATAGACGCTGATCCGTTACCGGACATGAAGCTCAAGCTTTCTGAGCAACGTGGCATGATCGGCGCAGGAATCGCCACTGTTCTCTTCTTCGGCCTCCTTGTCCTGGCAACAGTACCGGCGAGTTCGCCCCTCCGCGGAGAGGGTGGGAGTGTTGTCGATTCACCTCTGATGAACAATATCGCCGTCATCATGATGTTGTTCTTCAGTACTGTGGGAATCGTCTACGGTGTCATCGTCGGCTCAATCAAGAAGTTCAGCGACATCCCCGAACTCATGGCTCCTGGCGTCGCTGCTCTCGTTCCAGTCGTGGTTCTCTTCTTCGCCGCTTCACAATTCTTGGCCTACTTCAAATGGACAAATATGGGGCAAGTCATTGCGATTGAGGGGGCAGGGCTCCTCGATCGCATAGGTGCAGCTCCAATCGTCATTTTTGTTGTCGCCGTGCTGTTTATCAGCTGCCTCAATCTGGTGCTCACCTCGGGTTCGGCAATGTACGCATTCGTAGCACCGGTCCTGGTACCAATGCTCATGCTCCTCGACATTGCGCCAGAGACCACTCAGGCGATGTTCCGCATCGCCGATGCGCCGACAAACAGCTTGACCCCGATGAGCCCATACTTCGTTCTTGCCCTCGGATTCATCCGGCAACATCGACCCACGGCTGGTGTCGGCACGTTGATGTCGCTGGTTCTTCCGATCGCCTTGGTCAATCTCGTCGTCTGGCTGGTCCTTTTCATATTGTGGTACCTCGTGGGTCTGCCTCTGGGGCCAGGAGTAGCCGCTCGGTAGCGTCGTGATTGGTGCCGCGTTGGTCTTCTCGCCACCAACCGCGCACCGTTTTGATCCGGCAGGTGCCAATCCAATCCTTGTGCACTTCCCGTCCGTCTCTGCACGTCTCTTCCGCCACCTGCAGTTGTCGCAACGTTTCGCACAACTGAGAAATTCGTACCGTTCGAGGCGTCATCCCCGCTGATACTGTGAGAAACGTCCGCGCCTGGAGAGTCCACCCGCCGCCTGAACAGGAGACACGATGACGACACCTTCATTCCTCGACTCCATCGATTCCCAGCTCGACTGGCAGCGCGAGGTCTACAAAGACCTTCACCGCAATCCTGAGGTCAGCCTCGACGAGCACAAGACCGCCGATCGCATCGCGGCCGAACTCGAGGGACTCGGCCTCGAGGTCACCCGGATCTCCGCCACCGGTCTGGTCGCCGTCATCGACAACGGCACCGGACCGACCGTTCTCGCACGAGCCGATATCGATGCTCTCCCCGTCACCGAGGACACCGGCCTCGACTTCGCGTCCGAGGTCGACGGTGTCATGCACGCCTGCGGTCACGATATGCATGCCGCCGCTCTGCTCGGCGCGGTCCGGCTGCTCAAAGAGAACCAAGATGCCTGGTCAGGCACGTATATCGCGCTCTTCCAACCGGCAGAGGAGAACGCGGCCGGGGCGAAGGCGATGATCGATGACGGGCTGACGGACAAGGTTCCGACCCCCGATGTGGCCCTGGCCCAGCACGTCATGCCGCTGCCGGCCGGCAAGATCTTCACCGCTGCCGGACCAGTGATGTCGGCCGGGGATTCGGTGAAGATCACGGTCTTCGGTCGCGGCGCCCACGGGTCCATGCCGCACCTGTCCGTCGACCCCGTGGTCCTCGCTGCCTCCATCGTTCTGCGCCTGCAGACGATCGTGTCCCGGGAGACCGAACCGAGTGAGTTCGCCGTCGTCACGGTCGGCGCGTCGAACTCCGGATCGAAGTCGAACATCATCCCCGACCGCGCCGAGCTGCTGCTCAACGTCCGCACCTACGACACCGCGGTGCGGGGGCGGGTGATCGCATCGATCGAGCGGATCGTCCGCGGCGAATGCGAGGCCGCCGGAACCCCGAAGGAACCGACGTTCGAGTATTTCGACCAGTTCCCGCTGACGGACAACAGTGAAGCGGTCAATGACACCATCACCGCGGCGCTCACCGAGTTCTTCGGCACCGAGACGGTGCTCGAGGCGACCCCGGCGACTGCGTCGGAGGACTTCAGCGAACTGCCGAATGCCTTCGGCATTCCCTACGCCTACTGGTTCGTGGGTTCCTTCGATGCCGAGAAGTACAAGGCCGCCGAGGAGGCCGGAACCGTGCTCACGGATGTTCCGGCCAATCATTCGCCGTTCTTCGCCCCCGAACTCGAGCCGACTCTCGAGATCGCGACGAAGGCGCAGGTCGTCGGCGCTTTGGCCTACCTCGGCGGCTGAGCCCTAACTGCTTCGACCGGCGACCCCGAGCAGTCTCCACGTGGCCTGTGATCGGTCGCGCGGAGACAGCAGGCTCCCTCGTCGGGTGAGTCACTCGTCGATCGTGCGCACGACGTGTGCCGGTGAGCCGACGACGACGGCGCGAGCCGGAACGTCTCTGGTCACCACAGACGCCGCGGCGACGACGGCGTCATCACCGATGGTGATGCCTGGCAGGACAGTCACGTTCGACCCGATCCAGACATTGCGTCCGATGACGATCGGAGACGGGTGCATGTCCGCACGACGGTCCGGCTCCATCCCATGATTGAGGGTGGCGAGAACCGTGTTGTGTCCGATGAGCGTGTCATCGCCGATCGTGATCCCGCCCTGGTCCTGAAAGCTGCACCCGGAGTTGATGAAGATCCGCTGCCCCAAGGTGATGTTCTTCCCGAAGTCCGTGTGGAACGGGGGAAACATGGTCACAGTCGGATCGACCGGGCGTCCCGTCAGCTCGGCCAGCAGCGCGCGAACCTCATCGGGTTCATGGTAGCTGCCGTTGATTTCCGCCGTGATGCGCAGGGCTTCCTGGCTGGTGCGGTGCATGACCTCATGAAGAGGCGAGCCGCCCGTGATCATCTCTCCGGCGTTGAGGGCTTTCAGCAGATCTGCTGTGTCCACGGTGTCACCTTTCCTGTACTGACAGATGAAGAGATCGGGGCCGCAGCAGGACCTTGACGGCTTCGCGGCTGTCCATGGCCGAATAGGCGGCCGCGGCGTCGTCGAGGCTCATCGTCTGGTCGAAGACCTTACCCGGGTCGATCTCTCGGTTCCAGATGAGTTCGATAAGGTCCGGCAGGAAGCGACGAACCGGTGCGGGCCCGCCGTGCAGATGAACCAGACCGAAGAACAGTTCTCCTCCGGGCAGCTCGACATCGTGTGAGACACCGACATAGCCGACATGACCGCCGGGTCGGGTCGACCGGATCGCCTGCATCATCGATTCCTGTGAGCCGACTGCCTCGATGGCGCTGTGGACGCCGAGTCCGTCGGTGAGCTCTCTGATCTTCGCCACGCCCTCGTCGCCGCGTTCTTCGACGATGTGGGTGGCACCGAATTCGCGGGCGAGGTTCTGCCTGTCGACGTGACGGGTCATGGCGATGATCGTCTCCGCTCCCATCTGCTTGGCGGCAAGGACTCCCATCAGTCCGACAGCGCCGTCGCCGATGACGGCGACCGACTTACCGGGGCCCACCTCGGCGGCATCTGCGGCGAACCACCCGGTGCCGAGCACATCGGATGCGGCCAGCAGCGACGGGATGAGATCGTCATCAGGCTGTCCCGGCGTGGCGACCAGGGTGCCGTCGGCATGGGGAATGCGAGCGAATTCGGCCTGGGTGCCGATCCCGCCGTCGACGAAGAT
Source organism: Brevibacterium sediminis (assembly GCF_013623905.1). Lineage (GTDB taxonomy): Bacteria > Actinomycetota > Actinomycetes > Actinomycetales > Brevibacteriaceae > Brevibacterium > Brevibacterium sediminis. The sequence continues at coordinate 64,689 of NZ_JABKDD010000015.1, read as the reverse complement.
TCCGTTGACGCAGCGGGACTGGTAGCCGGCGGTGCAGATCGGGCAGGTGTTATCGGAGATGACGAATGATCCGACGACGAAGTCACCGGGTGCAACGGTGCGAACCTCGTCGCCGACTTCCTCGACGATGCCGACGTATTCGTGGCCCATGAGCTGCTGATCCGGTGCGTCGGCACCACGGTAGGGCCACAGGTCCGATCCGCAGACGCACGCGGCCACGATCCGGATGACGGCATCAGTGGGTGCCTCGATGGTCGGATCGGGTCGTTCTTCGACCCGGACGTCGCCGGGTTCGTGCATGATCACTCCGCGCATTGTTCTCTCCTTGAGAAGTTCGGTTGTTCGCTGCTGTTCGGTTCTGGTCGTGGGGCTCAGCCTCGCGGACGATTCAGGTCCGCCTCGTCCACGTGCTCGAGCCAGGTGGTCGTCTGAGCGGGATCCTCGGCGTTCTCGAGCATGGCGATGTGTTCCATGAATGTCTCGGGGGCGGCTCCGTGCCAGTGTTCCTCGCCTGCCGGACAGTAGACGGTCTGCCCCGGGCGGGCCTCGATCACGTCACCGTCGCGTGTGCCGAACAGAGCGGTTCCGCTGGTCACGTGCAGAGTCTGACCCTTGGCGTGCGAATGCCATGCAGTGTGTGCGCCGGGGGCGAATCGGACCCGTGCGACGACCATGGTCTGACCATCCTCCTGCGGGGAGGCGATGGGGTCGACCCACACATCGCCGCTGAATTGCTCGGGCGGGTTCTTCGCTGTCGGTGTCGTTGGGAGAATGCGGTGGCTCATGAACGGTGTCCTCTGTTCTCAGGAAGTTGGTTCTCGGGTGGTCGTTCGGTCTCGGTCGTCGGCGCCGCCCACGAGGCGAGCAGACGCAGCTTCTGCTCCGATTCCGAGCCAGGTTCTGCTGTGTAGATGAGGAGGGCGAGGCCGTCTTCGGCGGTGATCCGCAGCTCCTCGAAGGCGAGGACGAGCTCGCCCACGACCGGATGGTTGAAGCGCTTCATCCCCGTCCCGTGCGTGCGGACATCATGTTGGGCCCACAGGGTTCGGAACGTCTCGCTCTGTGTCGAGAGTTCGCCGACGAGGTCCTGGATTCCGCGATTGTGGGGAGGCCCCGCTCGGTGTCGTTGAGCAGCAGAGCCTCGGCGAGCGCTTCGAGGACAGCCGCGGAAGCCCCTCCGATCGCGCCCCGTTCGAGTTTCGAGTAGTACTCGACGCTCAGTCCGGCCAGGGCCGCGACCTCGCTGCGACGCAGGCCCGGCACTCGCCTCGTGCCGTGGGTGGGAAGGCCGACCCGATCAGGGGTGATCTTCGCCCGCCGTGACATGAGGAATTCGCGTACTTCGGCCCGGTTGTCCATATTCTCCAGGCTAGACGCGTTCTCATCTGAGAGGGATACCCTGTCAGGGCACCTCTGCCCATCACTTCTGCAGCACCGAGCGTGTCTACGGCTGCGGGTGGGGCATTCGGTCGCGATCATAGGTGATCGTCGTGTACCCGTGTGGAACCGGTGTGCCGTCCTCGTCGACTCCGACGAATACGATCTTCTCGATGCTGAGGATCGTCTTCCGGGTGATCATATTGCGCACCCTCGCCTTCATCGACAGCGACGTACGCCCGAACTGGGTTGCGATGAGCCCCATCTCGATGAGATCGCCTTCCCTCGCCGAAGCCTGAAAGTCGATCTCCGAGATCAGTTTCGTGACAACTCGATGGTTGCCGAGCTGGATGATCGCGTAGATCGCGGCCTCCTCGTCGATCCACCTCAGCAGGCTGCCGCCGAAGAGGGAGCCGTTGGCGTTGAGGTCCTCAGGCCGCACCCATTTGCGGGTATAGAAGTTCATCCCGTCCGCATCGTGGCGGGCGGAGCTCTCTGTGGGCTGTGCCGTCGCTGTCATGCGATCAGAGTAGCGAGGAGTTGTTTCGCCCTCGTTTCGATCACGTCACCGCTGTGCGACGTCGTCTTTCAATTGTCGAAGTCATCCTTCGCGTTCGAAATCGTCCTTCATGGTCGTGAGCGTCCGCCGAATGTTCAATCGCTGGAAGTCCGCGAAGCTCCGCCCACGTGTGACGATGTGGTCGAAGACCCAGGCCAGCCAGTCGGGCCAACCGCGACGATCGTCTGTCCACGACTCCGTCACTCGAGTCGCCTCACCGAGGTCCTCGAACTCGTATGCCCAACTCGCGTTCGCTCCTTCGATGCTCGGAGTTCGGGGTCCGATCCGGCGCACGGTGAAGGCGAACCGTTTGCCGGGCACAGATTCGGTGACGACGCATTCGGTCACCCACGTCGCCGGCCCGCGACGGTTCGTCCCTTCGAAGACGTCGCCTGTCTGCAGCGGACCTGCAGTCGTGCGCGTGCTTGCGCCGGTGTTCTCCGGGCTCCATCGGGCCATCTGGGTCGGATCGGCGATCTGCTCCCAGAGTGCGGCGGCGTCGGCCTTGATCACCATGCTGTCGCTGACCTGCATCGTTCGCGTCATCGTCGTCCCTTCTCATTGTGGTCGTGCACGCACCAGATGCCGGCCGAGCACGTGGCCCTATTCAAACACGGGTCCTGAGCTAGCCTGGGCACATGGCCGACTCCGCGACGAACGACGAGATCATCGCCTTCCGCCTCCGCGCTCATCATCTCGATGAGCGACTCAGCCGCAACTCACTCACTGAGGCCGCGGGAGCCTGCGGCATCCAGAACAGCCCACCGGGATCCGCGCTGACCGCACTCCATGCGCGGGTCGAGGACATGAGTGCGACAGCGTTTGCTTCGGCCGTCGAAGAGGAGAAGTCGCTGCTGCAGAGCTGGTGCATGCGAGGGGCGCCCCATTTCTTTCCCGCTGCGGATCTCCCGGTCTTCACCACCGGGGTCGAACCGACGAATGAGAAGGCGATGCGCCATTTCGTCCTCGGAGTCGAACAGTCGGTCGATTCGCTCGGGATCCCGCTGAGCCAGATCCTCGATCGGGTCGAGCAGGAGGTCGCCGGGGTGCTCAGAGGGCGGAGGATGACGATCACCGAGCTCGGCGAGGAACTCGCCGACGTGCTCGCAGACTCCCTGACGACGAAACAGCGAAGCACATGGGAATCTCAGGGCCCGTATGCGAAGGGCCAGAGCCTCGGTGCCGGCGTGATCCACTTCTGCATTCGACTGCTCACTCTGCGGCAGATCCTCTGCTTCGCCCCGCGCGAGGGAAACACGGCTCCGTTCGTTCTGCTCGACGAATGGGTCGATCCGCGTTCGCTGCCCTCGACCGCATCCGACGAGGGCAAACGCGACCGGGCCAGGTCCGAACTATTGCGGCGTTATCTGCACTGCTATGGACCGTCGACACGCGCCGACTTCGCCGCGTGGATCGGAATCCGGTCCACGGAGGCGACACCATGGTGGGACCTGATCGCCGGAGAGATCACCGAAATCGAGCGCGGGCGACGGACCTGGATGCTCGCCGAGGATGTCGATCAGCTGCATCGCGCGCAGCTTCCGCACGGCGTGCGTCTGCTTCCCCCACACGATCCCTATACGCAGATGCGGGATCGGGAGACGATCGCGTCCAAGGAGTTCCATCGGGAGATCTGGAAGACCGTGGGCGATCCAGGAGCGCTGCTGGTCGATGGCAGGATCGCGGGGACCTGGAGGGCGCGGAAGCGGAATCGACGACTGAGCATGACGATCGCAACCTTCGGCACCGTCCCGAAGTCGGTAAAGAGCGCACTGACCGCTGAGGCAGAGGCGATCGGCGCACTGCGCGAGGCAGACGCCGTCGACATCGAATTCGCGTCAGACTGAGATCATTCGGCGAGTTCGCTGATCAGCACGCGAGCGAGGGCTCCGAGTCGGAATCGCTCGGGAATCACGGTTCTGATGCCCTGTTCATGCAGCGGTGCCGCGGTGACGTCGCCGACTGCTGCCGCCACCACCGATTCGTTGAACGCCTCGATCACGGCCGACAGCAGTCCGTGTTCCTCGGCCGCGGTGAGAAATGCTGCCGCCCCGGGTGCTGAGGTGAAGGCCACGGCATCGCACCTGCGCTCCGCGACGAGTCGGACCGCGTCGACCACGGCCGCCGGATCGGGGGCCGGGCCCCACCGGTAGATGACGAGGGAACGGACATCGGCGCCTGCTGCGGCGAAGGCCTCATCAAGTCCGTCGGCTCCTGCACCGTGATGCTGTACGGCAATGCGCTGACCGTCCACGCCCTCGCCGAGGAGGACCTGCTGGATCTCTGCGCTCGTCTCGGATTCGGCGACCCAGTGAGCCCTCAGTCCGGCCGCTTGAATCGCTCCGCGTGCCTTGGGGCCGCGAGCGTATATCCGTGCTCCGGCGAGCATCGAGTGCCACTCCTCGCGCAGACCCGCGGCTTCAGCCACGTCACCCCAGCCGGTGAATCCGACGCCGGTCGTGACCACGACGATGTCCGGCCGGGCCTCGATGAGTTCACGGGTGCGTGTGACGAGTTCAGGGTCATCGATGTGAGGAATGACGGAAAGGGTCGGGGCGTGCACGATCTTGGCACCGTGACGCTCGAGGGCGGAGGCGAGCTGTTCCGCGCGCCGCTGAGCTGTGAGCACGATGCGACGTCCGACCAGCTCGTCGCCGATGTCAGTTTGGGGCTGGTTCATGCTCATATCCTGGTCGCGCAGTCTCACCGGGGCAACTTCCGGCCTTCGAGAGCAGCCTGGTGGGCGAGCATCTCATCCTTGAGTCCCTGGACGACGGCGGCGATCGCCGGTCGCCGCATCGAATCGGGTCTGAGCACCAGCCAGTAGGGCAGTCGCTCGGCCACCGATTCTGGGAAGAGTCGCACGAGGTCGGGGTGACGGTCGGCCATGAAACACGGGAGGAAGCCGATTCCGGCACCCGCACGAGTCGCTTCGACGTGAACGAAAACGTTCGTCGAGGTCAGTGCATCCTTCATCTCGGGAAACAGCCGCCTCGGCGCATCGAGGTCGTCGACCTGGAGCATGGAATCGACGAAATAGACAAGCCGGTGGTCGCTGACTTCCTCCACCGAGGAGGGGGTGCCGCTGGCCGCGAGATAGTCACGCGAGGCGTAGAGACCGAGTTCGTAGTCACCGAGCTCGATCGCCTCTGCTCGGTGCACGCGCGGTTCGCCGACGACGACCTCGATATCGAGACCGGACCGCTGCTGCAGGGCCTGCCTGGTGACGGTGACGATCTCGACACTCAGCCCGGGATGCCGACGTCGCAGCTTCGCGACCGCCGGGGAGGCGACATAGGCGCTGAACCCATCCGTCGCGGTCATCCGCACCACTCCGGACACCGTCTCCGGGCCCTGGCCGGGACTCTCGAGTTCGGCAACCGCGTTCTCCATCTGTTCGGCCACCGCAACGGCTCGTTCCCCGAGGTCGGTCAGCTCCCATCCGTCATCCGAGCGAGCCAGCACGCGTCCGCCCAAGGACTTCTCCAAGGCGGCGATGCGGCGGGAGACCGTCGAGTGGGTGAGCCCGAGGTTGTGTGCCGCCGTCGTGAATTTGGCGGTGCGGGAGACGGCCAGCAGCACGAGCAGATCGTTAGGATTGGTGTCCATGCCTGCCATGGTGGCACACCTGCAACAAGTGCGGCCTCGTCAGCGCACGTGCTGCTGCGACGGCGAGCGCGTCCAGCGCAGCAGCACGACGATCAGACAGATGAGGAACACGATCCCCGAGGTGACCAGTCCGGTGACGAGGATGCCGATATCGGCAGGCAGATCCACGTCTTCGGCCGGTTTGGTCGGTGCCTTCCCCTCCGGATCGATGAGGACGGAGATCGTGTCGCCCTCATCGAAGTCGTCGTATCCGTCCTTGCCGCGGTAGATCAGCGGTTCGGCGACGGGGGTGCCGTCGGTGCGTTCGAGGCTGTAGGTATGAACATAGACCTGCCGCGACCTGGGCGGATTGGAACTGTGCACGGTCTTCTGTTCGACTTTGTGATCGGCGACGACCACCTCGGTGAGTTCGCCAGCCTGAGACAAAGCAAGATCCTCGCCGAGCATCACAGTGCCGATGAGTGCAATGGCCACGAACGGTCCGGTGTACCAATACGCCGGCGTGTGTCCCATGAACCTGCGCATCGCCAGAGTGACGCCGAGGAACACGAAGCATCCGAGGATGATCGTGAACAGCAGTTGATCCGGATACAGGTATCCGATCGTGAAGACCGCACCCGTGCCGACGAAGAAGACAGCACCGGTGATGATGATGGTCAGCGGATTCCTGCTGCCCTGGTTCCAGCGGCGCTCACTCTTCCCGCCGTCACCCCACTTGCCGCGCATCCAGTAGGCGTCCATTCAAGCCCCGTTCGTCACTGCGGCATGTTGACGAATCGGGACTTCGCGCCCTGGAACGCCACGGGGATGTCCATCGTCGGACCGGCACGGTGCTTGGCGACGATGATGTCGGCCTCACCGGCGCGTTCGTGTTCCTTGTCGTACATGTCCTCACGGTGGATGAGGAGGACCATATCCGCGTCCTGCTCGATCGAACCGGACTCACGCAGATCCGAGATCATCGGCCGCTTGTCCGTGCGCTGCTCGCTGCCTCGGTTGAGCTGAGACAGTGCGATGACCGGCACCTCGAGCTCCTTGGCCAGCAGCTTGAGCGAACGGGAGAACTCCGAGACCTCCTGCTGACGGGACTCCACGCGCTTGCCCGAGGACATCAGCTGCAGGTAGTCGACGCAGACCATCTGCAGATTGTGCTGCTGCTTGAGCCGGCGGCACTTCGCGCGGATCTCGGTCAGCGCCATGTTCGGCGAATCGTCGACGAACAGCGGCGCATTGTTGATCCGGGCCTCGGTCGCGGCCAGCGTCGTCCAGTCGTGCGGACTGAGCTCGCCGCGGCGCAGGTTCTGCAGCGGAATCTCCGACTCGGCCGAGAGCAGACGCATGACGAGTTCGTTCTTGCCCATCTCGAGCGAGAAGAACACAGCGGCCGCATCATTGTGGATCGCAGCCGAACGGATGAAGTCGAGCGCCAGAGTCGACTTGCCGACACCGGGACGCGCGGCGATGACGATCATCGTGCCCGGATGCAGACCGTTGGTGAGGTTGTCGAACTCGGTGAAACCGGTGGGCACACCCGCGGTCTGCCCATCGGTGTTGCCGTTGCGTTCGATCTCCTGGGCCACCTCGCCGAGGATGTCGGAGAGGATGACGTAATCCTCTGTCGTATGGCGTTCGGTGACCTTGTAGATCTCCGCCTGAGCGGAGTTCACGACGTCATCGGTATCGCCTTCGGCGTCGTAGCCCATCTGCACGATGCGGGTGCCGGCCTCGACGAGGCGGCGCAGCACGGCCTGTTCGCTGACGATCGCGGCATAGTAGCCGGCGTTGGCGGCGGTCGGGACCGACGAGATGAGGGTGTGCAGGTAAGCGGCACCGCCGACGCGGGCGAGGTCACCGGTCTTCGTCAGGTAGTTCGCCACCGTCACCGAGTCCGCGGGCTCACCCCGGGAGTAGAGGTCGAGTACCGCCTCGTAGATGGTTTCGTGAGCGGGCTTGTAGAAGTCGTCGCCCTTCATCGTCTCGACGCAGTCGGCGATGGCGTCCTTTGACAGAAGCATCGCACCGAGCACGCTCTGCTCGGCTTCGACGTCCTGCGGAGGGGTCCTCAGACCGTCATAGCCCTGGTCGTTGCTCACTTCAGTTCCTCTTCCTACACAGCCGCGTCGACACGCACCCGCAGATGGTGCGCTCCAACTGTACCCGGAGACCCGCGGAGGGTCCCACCGGCCCGATCACCCCCGCCGAACCGGTGCCGACCATCCTAGGACGCGGCACTGACGCAGAAGCTTCAGTCCCGCGTCCTCCCGGCCGTGGCCACGGAGTGCACAATCGGCTTCGTCAGCTGCAGCCCGACGCGGATGATGCCGATGCCGACGACCACTGTGAGCAGGATCGTGAGGAAGGTGACCGGCTTGAACACGAGCGCCGCTCCGGCCAGGGGCAGGACGAGCAGCAGCCCGAGCCCTCCGGCCAGCAGGGACACCCAGATCGCTGGGGCCATGACGGCCCGCACCAGCGCTCGGTGCAGCAGCCGGGTATCGGCGCCCGCGGCATAGAGGTCGGAGAAGGTGTCGGCTCGGTCGTAGATGTCGGCGACCTGGTTGATCACCGCGGACACGGCGATGAGCACGATAGCGATGCCCATGACGAGCAGCACCCCGGTGAACATGTCGTGGAAGAGGTTGACATCGGAGGTGCCCATCGTTGCCGGGTCGTCCTCGGCGGCGTCGAGGCCGAGCTGCATCAGTGCCACCCCCGACCCGCAGACGGCCGCGGTGAACGAGGCCATCACGAGTCCGGAAACGCGTCGCCAGAACCGTTTGGGTTCGTCGGAGACCAGGCGAGCCGCGATGAGGCGCTCCGGGGTGGCGGCCCGCCGACCGGACAGGTGAGCGAACCAGCGGACGAGGAGCCCGCCGAGGAGGTCGACGACGACCAGCCCGAGAGCGAAGAATCCGACCATCGCGCCGAGCACGATCCCCACGCCGAGGCCGCCGCTCTGGGTGAGCGCGTACACGACCGGCAGCAGGCAGATCACGAGCACCGTGACGATGACCTTGGCCACGGGGAACTTCCGCTCCAGACTCTTCGTCCGCACGCCCAACGGAGAGACCGCGACCTTGCGCAGACCCAGCAGGGCAGAGCCCGCGCAGACCAGGGCGAGGAAGACGACCACGACGAGGATGAGCCACGCGGGCATGAGCATGTTCGCGTACCCGATGGGTTCGCCCATGAAGTGGATGACGCTGACCGGCAGCGCCAATCCGAGATACCCGAACACCCCGAGGACGATGCCGACCAGGGCCGGGATCAGCGGTTCGGCCACGGCGAGCGCAGTGATCTGGGAGCGCCGGGCCCCGAGCAGCGACATCGTCGACAGCCGTTCGTCCTGCCGGCGTGCCGACAGGGTCGCCGAGGCCGATGCCAGAGTGGAGGCGGGGATGATCAGCAGAGCCGTGGCCAGGCCCGCGAGGGTCTTGTACATGATGTCGAGGCCCTCGTCCGCGGGATCGGGGCTCGGTGGGATCTGGAAGAACATCCAGGCCCCGGCCGCCACGGTGAGGAACAGCGTGGCACACGCGAAGAACGCGGCGGCCACGAGCACGGAGCTCGCCGAGGTCAGCGATCTCCGTCCGAGGACGAGGGGAACTGCTGCGAAGGACGTGGACATCGGGTCTCCTCTCAGGCCATGGTCGCCTCGGCGGTGGCCCGGTTCTCGGGTGCCGCCTCGGCGAGGGTGCGGTTGTGGGGATCGATCTCGGTGACCCGGCGGACGAGCGGCCGGGTGACCTGCAGCCCCAGCCACACCATCGCAACCCCGGCCACGAGAACGGCGGCGACGGTTCCGACGGTGAACGGATCTCCGAGGTCGCTCACCGAAGCCATGAGCCAGGCGAGGATTCCGCCGAGGAACAGGGAGACGACGGTGACCAACAGGATCGGCGACATCACGGCGTTGACGGTCACCCGGTGCATCATCTGCTGGGTCATTCCGGCGGCGTGGAGCTCGCGGTAGGTCGTCGCCCGGTCGAGGATGTCAGCGGCCTGGTTGATCGTGGCCGAGACGATGACGAGGACGAAGGCGATGACCAGGGTGAGGATGAGTCCGGTGAAGATATCGTCGCCGAGGTGGACGTACGGACCCATGACCGCGCGGTCCTCGGCGGAGAAGTCCTCCTGACCGCTGCGCATCATCGCCGTTCCCGCCCCGCCGACGACGGCGATGAAGGTGATCATCGCCAGCCCGGCGACCCGGCGCCAGTACTGTCCGGGGGCATCGGCGATCATTCCCGCCGCCATCACCGAGGCGGGACCGCGGGCGATTCTGCCGGCGATGCCGGCGTGGACGCGGATGCACAGGACGCCGAGGACGCTGATGAGCAGCAGGGTGATGCCGATCGTGGCGATGCTGTACATGATCGTCACCGCCATCGGCAGCTCCATCTGGGTGGAGACGTAGGTGGCGATGGCCACGATGAGGATGAGCACGATCGCCGTGATGATGCGGGCCAAGGGGAATCTCCGGGGCAGCGACCGGGTGCGCACGCCCAGCGGGGAGATGGTGATCTTGCGCAGGCCGATGAGCGAGGCGATCAGACAGACGGCAAGGAGGCCGGCGACGACCGCGGCGAGCAGCCAGACCGGCATGAGCAGTGCCTGGTAGCCCAGTGGTTCACCGACGAACGTGATGAAGCTCAGCGGCCAGGCGACCAGCAGGTAGCCGCCGATTCCGGCGAGGATGCCCAGTGAGGCGGGGACGAAGGGTTCGGCGACGGCGATGAGGCGGATCGTGCCGCGTTGCGCCCCGAGCAGGGACAGGGTCGAGAGTCGCTCGTCCTGACGGCGGGCGCTCAATTTCGCCGAGGCGACCCCGAGGCTGGTCGCGGGCACGATGAGGAAGACCGTGGCGAGGACGGCGAGGAGCTGGTACAGCTCGGCCACCTCGGCGTATCCGGAGACGTCGGGGCGGTCGATGAATGCCCAGGCGCCGGCGGCCACGGTGAGGAAGATCGTCGAGCAGGAGAAGAAGGCGATCCCGACGAGCCGCGAGGTCGTCGAGGTCAGGGACTGTTTGGACAGGAGGACGGGAAGGATATTCATCAGTGTGCGGCTTCCTGCATTGCCGAGTCGGCGACGATGCGGCCGTCGGCGAGTCTGACGACACGGGAGCAGCGGGCGGCGACGTTCTCATCGTGGGTGACGACGACGAGAGTGGAGCCGCGGCCGACAGTGGAGCCCAGCAGCTCGGTGAGGACCTCATTCGAGGTGCGCGAGTCGAGGGCGCCGGTCGGTTCGTCGGCGAAGGTGACGACAGGTTGGGTGACCTGGGCGCGGGCGATAGCCACGCGCTGAGCCTGGCCGCCGGAGAGCTGTCCGATCCGCTTGTGTCCGTGCTCGCTCAGGCCGAGACGGTCGAGCCAGGCCCTGGCGTGCTGGGTGGCGTCCGAGCGGTTCATGCCTGCGAGCATGGCGGCGAGCGCGACATTGTCGATGGCGGTGAGTTCGGGCAGGAGCAGTCCCTGTTGGAAGACGAAGCCGAAGACCTCGCGGCGCAGAGCGGTGCGGCCGGATTCCTTGAGGGAGGTGATCTCGGCGGCGGCGCTGCGGTCGGTCGGCGAGAGTCGGATGCGGCCGCTGTCGGGACTGATGATGCCGGCCAGGCAGTGCAGAAGAGTCGTCTTGCCGGAGCCGGAGGGTCCCATGATGGCCAGGGAATCGCCGAGACCGATCGTGAGGTCGACTCCGGCGAGAGCATACGTCTGGTTGAAGTGCTTCGTGACGTTGCCGGCGGTGATGATGGCAGGGTGCTGGTGGGCGGGCTGCTGCGCTGCGGCAGGATGCTGTGAAGAAGTCATGTCTCTATGTTTTCGCCCAACGGGCCCTGGCACTATGCAGTCAGCCCGTCAGCCGGTGCGGGATTTCCCAACCTCCGTTGACGAAAAACCGAGTTCGGGGCACCGGGCTTGACAGTCTTCCGACACCACCTCATCGACACTGTGGTCTCCCCGGAGGATCCCGACGGCGTAGAGATCGTCCTCGAGCCCAATTCGCATCCCGCAGTGGTTCCCTTCACCGAGGCGCTCGTGGCCGACGGGATCCCGATGCATCAGTTCACCATCGATGACGTCCAAGCCGAGTATGAGCGGCTGAGCCGCCTCGGCGTCACCTTCACTCAGGTACCCACGACGATGGGACCGATCACCACGGCGGTGCTCGACGAGACCGTCGGCAACCTCATTCAGCTCGTCCACCAGGACGGGTGACCGGCTGACCCTCCTGAAGCAGCTCGTCGCGGATATCGACCTTGAGTACCTTCCCGACCTTGGACCTCGGCAGATCCGACCAGGCCTCGATGTGCTTCGGGGTCTTCACACTGCCGATCCGGGCTTTGACGTGGGCACGCAGCTCCTCCATCGTCACCTCACCGCCTCGGCGCAACTGGACGACAGCGGCGACCTTCTCACCCCAGTGGTCATCGGGAAGACCAATGACGGCACAGTCCTGCACCTCCGAGTGCGAGAGCAGTGCCTGCTCCACTTCGGTGGAGTAGACGTTGAACCCGCCGGTGATGATCATGTCCTTGGCCCGGTCCACGACGTAGAGGAAGTCATCGTCATCGAGGTAACCGATGTCACCGGTGTGGTGCCATCCGAAGCGAGAGGCCTCCTCGGTGGCTGCGGGATTCTTATAGTAGCCGTCCATGACGAGTGAGCCGCGGACGACGATCTCGCCGCGCTCACGGCGAGGCAGGAGTGCGCCGTCGACATCCATGATCGCCACCGTGCACAGCGGCGTGGGCCTGCCCGCAGAACGCAGACGGCCCGTGGCCACCGACCCATCAGGGAGAAAGTGGTCCTGTGGCGCCAGGGTGGAGACCATCATCGGAGCCTCCGTCTGCCCGAACAGCTGCGCCATGACGGGGCCTATTCGCTCGAGTGCTTCCTCCAGCCGCACGGGAGACATCGGAGCGGCTCCGTACCACAGGCATTCCAGCGAACTGAGGTCCGTGGAATCGAGTCCTTCCTCGGCGAGGATCATGTACACGATCGTCGGCGGCAGGAACGAATGAGTCACCCGGTGCGACTCGACGTTCGTGAGGAACTGCCCGACGTCGGCAGTACGCATGATGACGATCTCCCCACCAAGCGCCAGAATCGGGAAGCACAGCACTCCCGCGGCGTGGGTGAGCGGAGCCATCGCCAGATACACCGGTCGCGCGGTAAACGGATAGGACATCAGGGTCAGTGCCGTCATCGTCTCAAGACTGCGATTGGACAGCATGACGCCCTTCGGCCGCCCCGTCGTGCCTCCGGTGCCGACGACCATCGCGAGATCGTCGACAGGCTCTGTCTCGGCCGCAGTGTCTCCACCGCTGCCGAGAAAGGCTTCCCATGTCAGCGCCCCGTCCGCTGCCCCATCGAGGCACACCCAGGTGTGGACGAGTGGCAGGTCGGCTCTGATCTTCTCGACGAGCTGCGCATACGCACCGGCGAAAATGACGACCCGACAGTCAGAAAGCTCCAACAGCTCGCGATTCTCTGCAGCTTCGTTGCGCGGGTTGATCGGACACCACACCGCACCGAGGCGGCTGATGCCGAATACGCAGGTGAAGGCCGTGGGATCGTTACTCGAGATGATGGCCACCTTGTCACCGGGCGCCACGTGTCTCGCAGCGAGCCCGGCGGCGATCTCGTACGACAGCTCCTGTACCTGCGCATAGCTGCGTGTCTGACCGTCCGTGGTTAGACACGCAGCTTCGGGGTCGATGGTCGCTCCCTTGTCGAGGAAGTCCGCGAGTCTCATGATTCTCGATCCCCTGACTCAGTTCTGCACCGTGAGCACCGGTTCGGCGACGAGGCCGAACTCCCTCAGCACCCCGAGGAGCTCCTTGTGCCCGAATGCCTGGCATCCCGAAGCGAAGCCCACTCGCCGAGGTGGCTGCTGAAGCAGGTGATACGCGAAGTAGGCCTGGAGCAGCCCGGTCTGCTGATAGTTGCTGTTGCCATGGATGACGCAGTGCGCTCTGCCGAGCGGTCCGCTCGCGTGGACCGAGTCGAGTGACTTGTTCACCAGTGGATTCTCCCGCGGCGGCATCTCGCTCATCACCTGCGCAGCCATCTCGGTGAGGACCGCGTCACGTTCGTCATCGGACATGTCCTTCGTCTGCTCGAGGGCATTGGCCACGATGACCGGGACACCCCGCATGAGCGGCGTGTTGAAGACCCCGCCCTGTGCCTTGACATTGGCAACCCGCGGATCGTTCTTGAACCACACTGGGTGGCTCGTGCCGCCCCAGGGAAGCGACTGCGCGAGTTCGTGCTGGCCGGGAACGACGAGCGGGACGAGCCCTTCATTCGGGTCGAATTCGGTGTAGGCATTGCGCTCGAGGTAGTACGCCTTCGAGGTCGCTGCGTTGACGAGGATCGTCTGCGTCGATGCGATCGTCGGACTGCCGCCCCAGAACACCGCGATATCCAAGGTATCGAGGCCGGGTTTGTCGAGGCAGAGGTTCGCCGCGATCTCGCCGATCGTGTACATCTGGGCCAGACCGGGCGAGAGCAGCCTGTCCTTTGCGGCGAACTGCTCACCGAACCGCTCTTGGCAGGTGATCAGCCAGTCCTGCTCACCCGAGGTATCGGAGTAGTGGACTTTGGCGTCGAGAGCCGCCTGGACGACTGTGGGTCCGTACTTGCTGAAGGGGCCGACGGTGTTGATGACGACCTCGGCTCCGGAGAAGAGCTCGGTGAGCGCTGCCACTTCGTTCTCAACGGCCCTGACCTCGAAGTCGGCGGTCTCGATTCCGGGGACGTTTGTGGCCATCGAGTCCTTCAGCCGCTGCTCATTGCGTCCGGCGGCAATGAATGGAACACCATATTGTCGGAGGTATTCGCAGACGATCCGGCCCGTGAAGCCGCTGGCGCCGTAGACGATGACGGGTTTGTTCGATGCTGACATCTCTGTCTCCTTTTTCGCAGTTCTTCGTTGTTTCGAGTGTTCGGGTATTCGGGGTGGCGGGACGGTCACCGGGTCTCGCCTCGGCAGACTTCACATGCCCATGCCGCCGTCGACCTGGAGTGCGGCGCCGTTGACGAATCGAGACTGGTCCGAGGCGAGGAAGAGCAGGGCATCGGTGATGTCTTTCTCCTCGGCGAGGCGACCCGACGGGGTGAGGTCGATGACTGCCGCGACGGCCGCCTCGGGGTTCTCGAAAAGACCGAGTTCGGAGACATCGTTGGCCAGCCCCGCACCCATCTGGTTGGGAACAAGACCGGGGAAGATGCAGTTCACACGAACCCCGTAGCCGAGCTTTCCGCTCTCCATCGCTGCGACCCGCGTGAGCCGGTCGATCGCCGACTTCGTTGCCGAGTACACAGAGATGCCAGGAAAAGCGATCGTGGCGGCCACCGAAGCGACGTTGATGATCGTTCCACCGCCTTCGGCGGGACCTCCAGGGCGCATCGCACGCAATCCGTGCTTGAGACCGAGCACCGTACCGAGAACATTGACATCGAGCATCGTCCTCGCATCGGTCGGGTCGATATCGGTGATCAGACTGGTGATCTCGACTCCGGCGTTGTTGACGATGATGTCCAGACCGCCCAGTGCGCCGACGGTCGATTCGATCGCCGTCTGCCAGGATGCGTCGTCGGTGACGTCGAGCTTGGCGAAATGATGACCGGCACCGAGGTCGGCAGCCACCTCTGCGCCGCGTTCCTGCAGGTCAGCAATCGCGACCTTAGCCCCCGAGGCGGACAGTGCACGGGCGTAGGACTCTCCGAGTCCCTGCGCCCCACCTGTTACCAATGCTCGACGTCCGGTCAGATCATAGATAGACATTGCGGCTCCTTTGCCGTCGTTTCCATGCTGGGTGTTCAGCGTCACATTCATTCTTGACACCTGTCAAGACCAATTGTCCAGACCGATTGCCCAGACCAGACGGAGAAGCTAGCATCGAAATGTGGCCAGTACCGAGTCTCAGCAGAAGCCCGCCCGCAGCAGACGGGGCACGGGCAGCTACGACGAGCGTCGGATCAAGCTCGCGGAATCCGCGTTGCAGACGCTCGGCGAGCTCGGCTATGCCCGAACGAGCCTGCGTGAGATCGCGGCCAATTCGGAGTTCAGTCACGGGGTCGTCCACTACTACTTCCGTGACAAGACAGAACTCATCGTCTTCTGCGTCAAGCACTACAAGACCCAGTGCATGCACCGCTACGACTCGGTCGTCGAGGAGTCGACTACCGCCGAGAATCTGCTCACCGGCTTCGCGGACAAGCTCGTGCAGACGCTGACGGAGGAGTCGTCGATGCATCGCCTGTGGTACGACCTGCGCTCTCAGAGCATGTTCCAGGAAGTGCTTCGCGAGGACGTCTACGACATCGACCGTGGGCTCGAGGATATGATCTGGCGCGTGGTCAGCCAGTATGCCGACCTTGCTGGGAATCGACCGCTGGTCGAGTCGCGTGCGGCCTACACGATGTTCGACGGCATCTTCGAAAGTGCGCTCCGCGACCACATCGCCGGTCGTGCAGGAGCGGTCGAATGGATCAGGAAGCAGATCGCCACACTGATCCCGGCACTGTGTTCACAACCCGTGGAGACTGAGTCCGCCTGATCTCGCAGTCTCGACTCTCACTCGGCGGGAACGAGAACGCGGCCGACCTCATCGGCTCAGCGTGAGGCTCATCCCGGCAGGAGCACGATGACGGTGTGGATCACGAGACCGACCAGCGCACCGATGACAGTGCCGTTGATGCGGATGTACTGGAGGTCGCGGCCGACGTAGAGCTCGATGCGCTCGGCGGCTTCCTTCGCATCCCAGCGCTCGATGGTGTCGGAGATGACGCTGGCGATCTCGGGGCCGAAGCTTTCGGCCAGATCACCGGCGGTGGTGGCGATCCGGTCGTCGATGCGGCGGGAGAATTCCGAGTCCGCCTGCAGCCGGTCGGCGAATTCGCCGATGAGCTGCCAGATGCGGGCGCGGACTTCGCCGCCTTCGTCGATGATGGCCTCGCGCAGCAGCTGTTTGAGCGAACCCCAGATCTCGAGGACGGAGTCGACGACGCCGTCCTGACTGAGCAGGTCGTTGAAGATCTCTTCGGCCCGCTGGGACAGGGATGAGTCTGATTCGAGGTCGTCGGAGAGGTCGACGAGCCACGCATCCAGCGCCTGTCGGGCCCTGTGGTATTCATTGTCGCGGACGTCTGCGACCCAGCCGAGCACTTCGCGCTGCAGGCGGTTGGCCAGCTGTTCGTTGACGAAATCGGGGACCCAGGACGGTGCCCGGTTGTGGACGATCTCATCGATGACCTGCGGATTGTCACCCAGCCAGCTGTAGGCCTCCGCGACGATGAGGTCGACGAGTCTGTGGTGAGCACCGTCGAGCACGATCTGACGCAGCAGCTGAGCGAGCACCGGTGTCTTTCGGGTGGCCACGAGCCGTGGAATGATGACGTTCCTGGTCAGCGCCTTGATGGAGTCGTCATCGATACGCGCGAGCACATATTCGAGTCCTCCTGCAGCACGGTCGACGACGATGTCTCGGTTGGCGGGCTTGGCCAGCCATTTCCCGGCACGATGGGAAATCTCGGCGGATCGGATCTTCGTCGACACCGCCTCGGCGTGGAGGAAGTTCGCGGCGACGAAGGCCGACAGACTCGCACCGAGGGTGTCCTTCTTGCGCGGGATGATCGCGGTGTGCGGAATCGGCAGCCCGAGAGGGTGGCGGAACAGCGCGGTGACAGCGAACCAGTCGGCGATGGCGCCGATCATCGCGGCCTCCGAGGCGCGGGAGACGAACCCCCAGACGCCGGTGTTGTCGGTGAAGAGGTGGGTGGAGAGGAAGATGAGCGTGGCGAGGATGAGCAGCGAGAGCGCGAGCGTGCGCATCTTCTTCAGCCCGCGAGCGCGCTCTTGATCCTCCGGCGTGAGCTCGGCCGGCCCGCCGTTTCCGCTGCCGGCGCCGAAGCGCGGTACGGATGGTGTCTTCTCGATCGACATCGTTACCCCCTGCTCCACGACTTTAGCGAAACCCTGCCCCTCCACACGCATCCGCAGGCGGGTTCGCACCTGGGAATTCCGCGGAGAGCCCCGCCGCTCGGGCCGCCCCATTTCCCGCGAGCATCCCTCACCGTTGCTCCTACTTCCCCGCGCTCCCTGCTATCCACCTCGCCGATCCCATATCTCCCCGGTGCACCGGGTGGAGACGCCACGACTCATGAGAGATGCGCCTTCGTGACAGTCGCCGAGGCGGCCCTGCCCGACCGTGGAACGTTAGGCTACGTGGATGGAGTACTTCGAGAATCGTGAACGTGCAGAATCCTTCGGCGAGGTGGCCCAGGACTACGACGTCTTCCGACCGAAGTACCCATCCGCCCTCGTCACAGCGATTATGCAAGCAGCCGCAGTTGGCACCGGCTCTCGAACGGATGCCTCACTGCCGTCCACCGGCGATCGAACCTCGGGTGCTCCGCGCATCCTCGACGTCGGTTCCGGTACCGGCATTCTCGCGTCCCAGCTCCGGTCAGCAGGCGCTGAGATACTAGCCGTCGAACCAGATCCCGCGATGGCCGCAATCGCTCAAGCCAAAGGCCTCGATGTGGAAGTCTCGGCGTTCGAGAACTGGGACCCGCAGGGCCGGACCTTCGATCTCGTCAGCTTCGGTCAGTCCTTCCACTGGCTCGATCCTCTGGCTGCTCTGCCGAAAGTTCGCACGGTGCTCCGCCCCGGTGGAATCCTGGCTCTGGCCTGGAACGATATCGAATCCATCAGTGAGCTGAAGACCCGGCTCGATGCGGTCATCGCTCGCTTTCATGCCGACGGCAGGACCGCGAGTCTCGGTTCGAGAGCAAGCCGGGGCACCGAAGCGAGCCAAGAGGCGAGGGCGGGCAGCGGTACAGCTGAGTCCACGCGGGAGGTCGAACCCGTCGAACATCCGGCGCTCACAAAACTGCAGGACGCCGGTTTCACCCCGAATGAGACCACTTTCGTCGAGGACCTTCACTATTCGAAGCACGATTGGCTGTCGATGGTCTTCACCTATTCGGCTCAGCTGACGATGGATCCAGTGAAGAGAGCGGTCATGCGCGAAGAGATGTCCGCCGAAATCCCCGACGACGGTCTCGATGCGCGGAACGAGGCACTTCTCGTCCTCGCTGGGGCCTGAATATGGGACCCTCATGGTTCAAAAGCTGCGCGCTCAAGGCTGAACAGTGCCCACCCACTGGGCCGGTCCCACACGGCACGCGTCCGCCCCGTAGAGTGAAGTCGTCTGGTCACCGCTGTCCTGCCCGGGGCCGCGGCCCTCCCGCAGACGCAGCGATCTGACCGAACCGAGACCACCCGCATCCGAGAGTCAGGAGCAGTCGTGCCATCGACACCCGCCGAGGCCACCATCACCGAGATCACGAATCTCATCACCTTCGACACGACGAGCCGGGACACGAACCTCCCGCTCATCGACCACGTCGAAGCCCGCCTCCAGGCCGCCGGCATCGAATCACGCCGGATCCCGAACCCGGAGGGCACGAAGGCGAACCTGCTCGCAACCATCCCCGCAGCCGACGGCACGACCAGCGGAGGCATCGTCCTGTCCGGACATACCGACGTCGTCCCCGTCGACGGCCAGGACTGGTCCTCCGACCCATTCACTCCCGAGATCCGCGACGGAAAGTACTTTGCCCGCGGCAGTGCCGACATGAAGTCCTTCATCGGCGTCATCCTCTCGCGCCTCGAAGCGCTCAAGTCCGCGAAACTCAGCGAACCCATCCACCTCGCATTCTCCTATGACGAAGAGATCGGCTGCGTGGGCGCCATCTCCCTCGTCGAAGCCATCACAGAGGAGGGCCTGGCGCCCCGCGGCTGCATCGTCGGCGAACCCTCGAGCATGCGCGCCATCCGCGGCCACAAATCGATGAACGTCTTCCGCGTCGACTTCCATGGCGTCGCCGCCCACTCCTCGCTCACCCCCGAAGGCGTCAATGCCATCGCCTATGCCTCCGAATTCGTCGCCTTCGTCCACGCCGTCGCAGCCGAATTCCGCACCGAAGGGCCCTTCGACGAGGCCTATGTCGTGCCCTTCACCTCGGTCACGGCGAACACGTTCACCGGCGGCATCGCCGTCAACACCATCCCCGCCGAGGCGACCGTCCAGTTCGAGTTCCGATCGCTCGGTTCCGTGGACCGCGAGGCCCTCATCGAACGCTTCCGCGCCGAAGCCGAACGCCTCGGTCGAGCCATGGCGGCCGAGAACGAGACCGCCGGTGTCGACTTCACGATCGAAGCCGAAGCTCCCGGCTGCGAGACTCCGGCCGATGCGGACATCGTCTCGCTCGCCGCGAACTGGGGCGCCATCGCCACCGATGACAAGGTCACGTACGGCACCGAGGCGGGGCTGTTCTCCGAAGCCGGCATCCCGACCGTCGTCTGCGGTCCCGGAGACATCGCCCAGGCTCACGCACCCGACGAGTTCATCGAACTCGACCAGATCGCCGCCTGCGAATCCTTCATCGACGCCCTCATCGCCGACCTCTCCGAGGGTTGATCGACCGGATATGAACGCCAGCTGGACCGGTCGCGTCGCTTCCACCGAGGCGGCCACCGGTCCTGCCGGTACCGCCAAGTCCGACCTGCCGGCCGTCCTCACGGTCGGGCATTCGAACCGAGAGTTGAACGAACTCATCGAACTGCTCACCGATACCGGCACCGAGGCGGTCTTCGACGTCCGGAAACTGCCCGGTTCGAACAAGTACCCCTGGTTCAACGCCGATACCCTTGAGACCGACCTCGCCGAGGCGGGGATCGAACTGCGCCGTCTCGAGGGACTGACCGGACGCCGCCCCGTCAGCCGTACCGTGCCGTTTGAGACGAATGCCTGGTGGCAGAACCGCAGCTTCCACAACTACGCCGACCACTGCCTCTCCGAAGAGTTCCACACCGACCTCGACATCCTCATCGAATGGTCGACGACCCAACGCTGCGTCCTCATGTGCTCAGAGGCGGTGTGGTGGCGCTGCCACCGCAGGATCATCGCCGACCAGCTGCTTGCCCGCGGCCTCGCGGTCTCACACATCCTCGGCGCGGGACATGTCGATGCGGCGAAGCTCAGCGAGGGTGCACGACTTGGCGACGATGGGAACCTCACCTACCCCGCCGAGGATCCTCTCGACCTCTGATCCTGATTCCGATCCACCTGTCGAATCCGACAATCACCCCTGCCGCCGCTGAAATTCGCGTGATTTCTCGCGTCCGCAGCACCACGAAACTGGATGTACACTGAATCAGCCGACCTTAGGTTAGGCTAAATTCGTTCATCCCCTTTCGAGACGGCCCGAACACCCGCCTCGACGAACTGACGAGAGCGAGTCAGATGTTCGTCGCGAACCTCCTCATCGCCTTGCGCGAAGGTCTCGAGGCCACCTTGGTCATCGGCATCCTCGTGGGCTACCTGGTCAAGACCGGTCGACGAGACGTCTTGCCCAAACTCTGGCTCGGCGTCGGTCTCGCCGCACTCATCCCCTTCGGCATCGGCGCCCTGCTGACCTGGGGGCCGAAGACCCTGACCTATCAGGCGCAGGAGATCATCGGCGGCGTGCTCTCCATCATCACCGTTGCCCTGGTGACCGGAATGATCTTCTGGATGGGCAAGCACGCACGCGCACTCAAAGGTGAACTCGAATCGTCGATGGCCGCCTCGTTGGACAAGCGCTCGTCCGGCTGGGGTCTGGTCTGGCTCGCCGTGCTCGCCGTCGGCAGGGAAGGCGCGGAATCCGCGCTGTTCATCTGGGCCACGGTCCGCTCCTCGGTGGAGAACAACGTCATCGCCACCACCGCCGGCGTCGTCACCGGGCTGCTGCTCTCGCTCATCCTCGGCTGGCTCATCTACCGCGGTTCGCGCAAGATCAACATGAAGCTGTTCTTCTCCGTCACCGGTTACTTCCTCATCCTCGTCGCCGCCGGAATCTTCGCCTACGGCATCAGCGATCTGCAGGAAGCCGGAGTCCTGCCCGGCATCATGAACCATGCGTGGGACTTCAGCCACCTGCTGCCGGAACCCACGTCGCCGATCTACTGGCTCTACGTCCTCGGACAGGCGATCTTCCAGGTCAACGTCCAACCCACGGTGCTCCAGACCATCGGCTGGATCATCTACATCGTTCCCGTGGCCATCATCTTCTTCCGCCAGGTCCACGGGAAGTCGCCACGCAAGAAGGGCGGGACGACCCCCGCCCCGACGGAAGGGCACACCCTCGCCGAGGCGGGCCCCACCTCGGCGGCGGTCGAGGCGAGATCATCGGCGACCACGCCCCATCCCTGATCTGCCACACCGCCCCTGGTGCGGCCCGGCCGCACCAGAGCACCATCCTCATTCACCAGTCTCATCTGCAAGGACATCCATGAATCGCCATTCCGCTCTCATCGCTCTGCCCACGGTCACTCTGCTCGCCCTGTCGCTAGCAGCCTGCACCGACAATCCGCAGAACAAGAAGGACGATGCCTCTGCCTCCGGCGACACTGTCACGGTGACCATCACCGATGACACCTGTGAGGTCAGCCCCGCCACACTGCCTTCGGGCAAGGTGAGCTTCTCCGTGACGAACAACGGCACGAAGCCGAACGAGTTCGAGATCCTCGCCGAGAACAAACTCCAGATCGAATCCGAGAAGGAGAACATCGGCCCGGGCACGACGACTACGGTGACCACAGCACTCGAAGAAGGCACGTACTACACGGCATGCAAGCCGAATATGGTCGGCGATTTCGTGGGACTGGCGAAGTTCGCCGTAACGAAGGGCGAAGACGTCTCCGTCGACAGCGACACCCAAGCCGCCGAGGACAAGGCGATCACGAACTACACCGGCTACGTCAAGGACCAGGTCGGTCAGCTCGTCGATGCCACGAAGGACTTCAGCGATGCTTACACCTCGGGTGATACCGAGAAGGCGAAGGCCCTCTATCCGTTGGCGCGTCAGCACTATGAACGCATCGAACCGACCGCCGAGTCCTTCGGCATCAAAAAGGCCGGAGACCTCGACGGTGCGCTCGACGCCCGAGTCCAGGACCTCTCGGCTGATGCCGGGAAGAAGCCCAACGACCCCGAGGTGTTGGCCGACTGGACCGGTTGGCACCGGATCGAAGCCGATCTGTTCACGGACAAGTCCGAAGGCTATAAGTTCGAGTCCGGGGCCGAACGGAAAAAGGTCGCAGACAAACTCAACGAGGACACGAAGACCCTCTACGACCTCGTCTACGGCAAGGTCGACGGCGCCAGCGGTACGTTCGAACTCAAACTCTCCGATGTCGCCACGGGTGCATCCGCGCTGCTCGAAGAGGTCGCACTGTCGAAGATCGGCGGCGAAGAGGAGACCTTCTCACACACCGACCTCTTTGACTTCCACGCGAATATCGAAGGCGCCGAGGTGGCCTACGGCAATGTCGAAAAGCTCGTCGAAGCCCAGGATCCCGAGCTCGCGAAGAAGATCACAACGAACCTCGACGGTGTGAAGACGGTGCTCAAGAAGTACCAGACCGGCAAGGACGATGAGGGCAATATCCTCTACAAGGACTATTCGAAGGTCGCGGCAGTGCAAAAGGACGCCGGCGAAGCTCCGAAGGACACCGACTACACCAAAGCCCAGCAGGAACTCTCAGACGCAGTCAATGCCCTGAGCGAACCCCTGTCGCAGGTCAGCGGCACGATCCTGCGCTGAAGTCTGTCGGAGTACGAGCATGAGCAATGACGAACCCATCGAGGCGGGTTCCACCGAAGGCAAGGTGCGCGGGATTCCGAGGCGTCGGCTCTTTGCCCTCGGTGGGGCCGCAGGTGCTCTCGGCATCGCTGGTGTCGGGGGCGGTGCGGTCGGTTATGCCGTGCGCGGAACGCAGGAGAAGAAGCAGTCCGCCGTCCATCTAAGCTATCCCTTCCGGGCTGAGAAGCAGCAGGGCATCCTCACTCCCGCTCAGGACAATATGTACACGGTGGCCTTCGATGTCACGACCTCGGACCGTCAAGCGCTCATCAGCCTCCTCGAGGATTGGACGGTGGCGGCGGAACAGATGAGTGCCGGTGACCTGGTTGGTGGCGCTCCGGACGCGAATACCGAACTGCCGCCGAAGGATTCCGGTGAGGTGTGGGGCTATCCGGCCAGCGGGCTGACGATCACCTTCGGCTTCGGTGCCACCTTGTTCGTCGATGAGTCGGGCAAGGATCGTTTCGGCCTGAAGGGCAAGATGCCGCAGGTGCTCAAGGACGGTGTGCCGAAGTTCGCGAATGAAGCCATCCATGCCTCTGAAAGCAATGGGGATCTGCTCGTCCAGGCCTGCGCGAACGATCCGCAGGTCGCCGTCCATGCGATCCGCAACCTCACTCGCATCGCTTTCGGCACTGCGAAGCTCAAGTGGGGGCAGATCGGCTACGGCCGCACCTCTTCGACGTCGACTGAGCAGGAGACGCCGCGCAACCTGTTCGGGTTCAAGGACGGGACGAACAACATCAAGAGCGAGGACGCCGACGGCGAACTCGACAAGCACCTGTGGGTACAGTCTGGTGATGATCCGGCTTCCGATGGCTGGCTGGCCGGTGGCACCTACTTCATGGCTCGCAAGATCCACATGTACTTGGAGATCTGGGACCGAGTGTCCTTGGCTGAACAGGAAGACATCATCGGCCGCGACAAACGCTATGGCGCCCCGCAGTCCGTGGCAGAACCCACCGCGGATGAAGAGTTCACCACCATCGACTTCTCTGCGAAGAACGCGGAGGGCGCACCGGCGATCGATGCGCGGTCGCACATCGCCATTGTCGCTCCCGAACACCACAAGGGGGCGAAGATGCTGCGTCGAGGATACAACTTCACCGATGGCAATGATTCGCTCGGCCGCCTCGATGCGGGGCTGTTCTTCATCGCCTATGTGCGGGACCCGCGGACGAACTTCTATCCGATCCTCAAGACCATGGCACAGAAGGACCTGCTCACCGAGTACCTGCAGCATCAGGCCTCGGCGCTGTTCGCCATCCCGCCCGGCATCGGCACCGGCGACACGATGATCGGCCAGAAGCTCTTCACCTGACCCATACCTTCCCATCGTCCCGCAGCGTCCGGACCGCATCGCAGCATCCCGCCGTCGCACCCCGCAGCATCCTTCACCGTGAGTGCCACACCGAACCAGTGCAACGAGAGGGTGTGCGACTCCCGCGACGTTTTGGGAGCAACGAGCCGTGAAGCCACGAACGCGTAGGGATGTCTCCACACAGAGGCGCCCATCGCACCGGCCCATCCCGCCGGCCCAACGCACACCACTGCCGCGACGTGGCACCTCGCCCGCTTCCGTGCGGATGCACGCCGCCTGCGTCATTTGACACCCACTGCGGCGCCCAACCCCGCCGCAACGCCCAGCCAACCCCATGAATAACGCCGAGGCGGCACCTGAACCCAGGTGCCGCCTCGGCGGTGGTGCGGTGGGGCCGTTCAGGCCCTCACCACGTCCGAATCATCCGGACTGGGACGCCCGGACAAGGCCTTGATCAGGCCTTGCCGATGACCTCGAACTTGATCTTCGCGGTGATCTCGTCGCCGACGCGCACAACAGCGTTGTAGCTGCCGGGGGTCTTGACGTGACCGGTCAGGGCGACCTGACGGCGATCGAACTCGCGTCCGGTCGCGGTCTGCAGGGCCTCGGCCACGAGGGCGGGGGTGACGGCGCCGAAGAGGCGACCGTTCTTGCCGGCCTTCATGTCGATGCGAGCCGTGGTCGACTCGAGTTCGCCCTTGACCTTGATGGCTTCGTCGTGATCAGCGATCTGCTTGGCCTGACGGGCCTTGCGCAGAGACTCGATGTGCTTCTCAGCGCCGGCGGACCAGGCCGAAGCCCAGCCACGAGGCAGAAGCAGGTTGCGTGCGTATCCGGCACGAACCTCGACGACGTCGCCGGCGGCACCGAGGCCGTCGACTTCCTGGTTCAGAATCACTTTGCGGTTAGGCATTATTCTTTCCCTCCGATCAGCGAGCTGAGCTCGAGTAGGGCAGAAGTGCCATCTCGCGGGCGTTCTTGACGGCCTTTGCGATGACGCGCTGTTCCTGCACGGTCACACCGGTGACGCGACGTGCACGGATCTTGCCGCGGTCGGAAATGAACTTACGGAGCGTAGCGGTGTCCTTGTAGTGGATGTTCGCCGCTTCGCCCTTCTTGAGCGGATTAGCCTTCTTCTTGATAGGCTTCCGGATCTCTGGCTTTGCCATGAGTATCTCCTGTTAACGAATGTCTCGAAATGTCGTGAAGACGTGGATCAGAACGGGGGTTCATCGGCGCCGGGGTTGCCCCAGCCGCCGTTGCCGCTCTGCGGGTTCGATGATGCCCACGGGTCATTGGCGGGTGCGTTGTTGCCGCCCTGGCTGTAGCCCTGGCGCTGACCGCCCTGCTGGCCGCCCTGCTGAGGATTGTTGCCCCAGCCGGAGGACTGCTGGTTGCCGAAGCCGCCCTGCTGGCCGCCCCCGCCCTGGCTGCCGCCACCGAAGTTGCCGCCGCCACCGCCGAAGTTTCCTCCGCCGCTGGGGCTGTTCTTCGAGACCTGGGCGGTGGCGCGTCGCAGGCTGGGGCCGACTTCGTCGACATCCAGCTCCATGACCGTGCGCTTCTCGCCTTCCTTGGTTTCGAAGGACCGGGACTTCAGTCGGCCCTGAACGATGACCCGAGTACCGCGCTGCAGAGATTCGGCGACGTTCTCTCCCATTTCACGCCACACCGAGCAGCGGAGGAAGAGAGTCTCTCCGTCCTTGAACTCGTTGGCCTGACGGTCGAAGATACGCGGCGTCGAGGCCACGGTGAAGTTAGCGACTGCCGCACCGTTCGGTGTGAAGCGCAGTTCGGGATCGCTGGTGAGGTTCCCGACGACCGTGATGACTGTTTCGCCTGCCATTGAATCTCCTAGAAGCGAGGTAGCTTAAGATGCCTTACTTGGCGTCCGGGCGGAGGATCTTCGTACGCAGAACGGACTCGTTGAGTCCGAGCTGACGATCGAGTTCCTTGGTCGTTGCAGGCTCGGCGTGGAAATCAACCACGACGTAGTAGCCTTCGGACTTCTTCTGGATCTCGTACGCGAAGCGACGACGTCCCCAGATATCCACGTTGTCGACGGTGCCGTTCTCAGCCGGGACAACCTTGATCAGGTTGTTCACGGTGTCAGCCAGCGTCCGCTCTTCGAGGTCGTTATCAAGAATGAGCATGAGCTCGTACTTACGCATATGTCACCCACCTCCTCTGGTCTTTGCGGCCATGGTCGGTCCATGGCAGGAGGGTATATGCACGCCCGCTCCCCGTCTCGTGATCGTCACGAAATGGGAACAGACCTCACTAGTCTAATCGACCGGTGCGCTGACTGTCATGTCCGGATTCGTGCTCTTCCTTACGTCCGGCAGCCCGATGTTCCAGTGCGTCGCCAGGATCGTCGATCTCTTCTCGCCGAGGCGGCGCCGACGCAGCCATGCGACCGCGGATACCTCGCCGGTAGAGGTTCTCACCGGCCATGATCACGACGAGGACGAGAGCGAGCAGCCGCAGCAGGGTGAACAGGGCGACGAAGGTGGAGTCGAGTCCCTCATCGACTTCGAACCCCGACACATCGCCGAGTTGGACGGCGACGGCGAAGACCGCCTCGGCGAGGGTCCAGACGATGAGCACCCACCAGCGGCGGACGGACAGGGCGATGAAGGGCAGCAGCCACAGGCTGTCCCAGGGCATGAGTCCCGGCGCAAGCAGCAGGCAGCCGCCGATGAGCAGGCATGCGGCTACGGCCGGGTCGAGACCCGTGCGGCGGACCATGTAGAGGGAGACGGTGACGGCGAGGACCACTCCGGCGCTGACGATGATCCACAGCGGGGCCCAGACGGACACGTCGCCGA
This sequence comes from Brevibacterium sediminis, assembly GCF_013623905.1. Classification (GTDB taxonomy): domain Bacteria; phylum Actinomycetota; class Actinomycetes; order Actinomycetales; family Brevibacteriaceae; genus Brevibacterium; species Brevibacterium sediminis. Next base: position 37,293 of record NZ_JABKDD010000015.1, on the reverse strand, counting down.
GTTCGGCCATGAGCAGGATCGAGGCGAAGGATCCGCCGTCGACGGCATCGGAGTACCAGTGGATGATCCGGTCGATCGCGCTGAGATCGACGACGAGCAGCACCGCCGAGGTGACCGTGGCCGCGGCGAGCATCATCCGCGGATTGCGCGGCTTCAGTCCCCGTGCCGGGTTCGGCCCGGTCACAGTCATGGCGAGGAGCACGAGGAGGGCGAGCGGATTGATGAACGTCGCGATGCCCAACAGCACTCCGGCCAACCACCCGCGCGGGCGCAGCGGTGGGCTTCCGAAGAAGATGACCATCGCCCACACCGCCAGCGCGAGGGCAATCGGGTCGAGAGTGGAGCCGAGGGTGAAGAGGATGAGCGGGGAGACGTAGACCGCGACCAGCCACCCCCGGAAGCGGGCGAGGACGAGGAGTCCGGCGCCGAGTGCCGCGATGCCTGCCGTGTTGAGCAGGAGCACGACGACCATGAAGAGGGAGACGTCGTTGGTGAACAGCTGGAACAGGTCGACCAGGCGAGCTTCCAGCGGGGCCAGGGCCGCCGCTCCGCCGTGCGCGCGCCCGAGCACGTCGGGGTTGGTGTCACCGATAAAGGCCGTGGACAGCGGCCCTGCGCACATCCTCGCCGAGGCGGACGGCTGTTCGTATCCCGAGCTCAGACACGGGCCCTGCAGAGCCAGAGCGAGGAAGGTGGTGACGCCGAGGACCGCAGCCAGCGCAGAGGCCTGCGCGCTGCGGAACCGGCGACCGGCTGCACCGAGGTGAATGCCGACCGGACCGCCGAGCAGAGGCTCGGCGATCCGGGTGCTGGACTTCGAGGGCATGACTCGAGGTTACCGGTCAGCCGCCATTGTTGCTGTCAATCGTCCGAGTTGGATCCACCGCCGTTCTCCGATCCGCCATCGTCGCTGCCGTTCTTCGAATCGCTTCCGGAGCCGCCGCCATCACCCTCATTGTCCGAGTCACCGGGAGGATCTACAGGCAACGGAGCCGGCTTCTTAGTCTTCGGCGGATCTTCCTTGGAGCCGCCGTCACCGTCGGTGCCGTCTTCAGAGCCTTCTTCCTTGCCCTTCTCGTCGCCGTCGGAGTCCTTGTTCTTGTCCTCGTCGTCCTTCGGAGTCTCGATCGGAGCCTTGGGCTCTTCCTTCTCCTTGTCCCCGTCGCTGCCGTCGTTGCTGCCCGACGGTGCTTTCGGCTCGGGCTTCGGAGCCGGGGCCGGGTTGGAGTTCTTCGGCTTCGGCTTATCGGGAAGCTCGCCGCGAGCCGGGAACTGTTCGACCTTCTCACCCTGGAGGGCCTTCTGCATGTAGTCGGTCCACACCTGAACGGGGAACGAACCACCGGTGACCTCACCGCGACCGCCGAAGGAGCCGATAGACACGGACTTTCCGTCGACCTCACGATAGAGCACGACCGAGGTGGCGAGGTTCGGTGTGTAACCGGAGAACCATGCGGCCTTGTTCTCGTTCGTCGTACCGGTCTTGCCGGCAGCAGGACGACCGAGGTTTTGGGCGTAGCTGCCCGAACCACCCTGAACGACCTGGCTCAGGGCGTACGAGGTCTCGGCACCAACTGCCTTGTCGAAGACGCGCTTGCCCTTGGTTTCGGCCTTGTACACTTCCTCGTCCTCGGCACCCTTCGTGACCTTCTTGATCGAGTGCGTCTCGTGGTGCACGCCGTTTGCCGCAAAGGTCGCGTACGCCGAAGCCATGTCGATGGGCTTGACGCTGGGCGTACCGAGCACATTGGAGGGGTTCGGGGTCAGACCGATCGAGCAGCCGCCGGTATCCCCGGTCTTCATCTCCTTGTCGGTGCAGTTCTCGCTCAGACCCGCACGTTCGGCGACGTCGACAGTCTTGTCGGGCCCGACCTGCACGTTGAGTGCCGCATAGGCTGTATTGATCGAGGACTGCGTCGCCTTGAGCAGGCTCACCGGGCCATAGCTCGAGCCGCCGAAGTTGCGCACCGGCCACGGCGTGCCGTCGTTGTTGAGCACCGTCGGGCTGGCACCGGGATAGGAATCGGTCAGCCTGACACCGTTCTCCAGACCTGCGACGAGCGCGAATGGCTTGAACGTCGATCCGGCCTGCACATGGCTCTGGGTCGAGGCATTGAACGCCTGATCGAGGTAGTTCTTACCACCGTAGAAAGCTTCGATTCCGCCGTTGTCGGGGTCGATCGAGACGAGTCCGGCCTGCATTCCTTCGGGCTGGTCCTGGGGAAGCGTCTTGATGGCCTGCTCGGCTGCCTTCATACGATCCTTGTCGAAGGTGGTGACGATGTTGTAGCCACCGCGGTCGAGCTGAGCCTCATCGATATCGAGCTTGCGCAGGGCTTCACGACGGACGAAATCCCACATGTAGCCCTTCTGCCCGGACAGCGAGGATTCCTTGTTCTGCTTCTTCACTTCGGGCATCTCGACCTTGGCGGCCTGCTCCTCGGTGATGAAGCCTTCGTCGACCATGTTCTTGACCACGTAGTCGAAGCGGTCCTGATAGGCCTCGGGGTTGTCCGAAGGATCGGCGGCACCCGGGCGCTGGATCATCGCGGCAAGCAGAGCGGACTCGCTGACATTGAGCTCCGAGGCCGGCTTGTCGAAATAGTTCTGAGATGCCACTTCGATGCCGTAGGAACGACGGCCGAGGTAGATGGTGTTGAGGTAGTTCGCGAGGATCTCGTCCTTCGACTGCTGCTGGTCGATCTTGAGCGAGATGAACATCTCCTTGACCTTACGATCAAGCGAATGCTCGTTCGTGAGGTAGAAGTTCTTCACGTACTGCTGGGTGATCGTCGAACCGCCACCCGCGTACTTATTCGTGGCCACGCCGACGACAGCGCGGGAGAGACCCTTGATCGAGATGCCGCGGTTCTCGTAGAACGAGGTGTCCTCGGCGGCGATCGCGGCCTTCTGCATGGGTTCGGAGATCTCGTCGATCTCCACTGACTTGCGGTCCTCGACCTTGTACTGACCGATCGGCGTCTTGCCGTCGCTGTAGTAGATCGTCGAGGTCTGACCGGTGGCCTCGAGGTTCGGCTCGGGGATGTCCGTTGCGGCATAGCCGATGGCGAACGCCACGCACAGGGCGATGACGAGGCTGAGCCCGCCGACGACGAGTACGCGGATGCTCGGCAGGAAACGGGTCCATCCGCTCACACCCGCTCGCGGGTAGTTGAGCAGGTTCTTCGTATTCCTGCCGATGTTCTTGGCTGTGTGTTGTCCCTTAGCCACCCAAGGTCCTCCAGGTCAGTCAGCCTGCCGCAATGCGTGGCGACGAGGTCCGAAAAAGGTCAAAGACGCCAATCAGTCTCGCACGCATTCATTAGTAGAGGATGAAAAAGTGCTGAGCCTGACGCCCTGCAGACACGCCAGGTTACCGAACCGTTCTCTGAGTAACCCCGCATTCGGCATCTCACCAGGCATTTTACTTCACTGCGGGAGAATCAACCATGACGAGTGCGTGTTTGCTCACATTCAAACGTCTGCCCGCAGATCAGTGCTCGGCGTCGCCAGCCGGGGCACCTCGACCATGCGCGCGTACCTTCTCGTTCAAGCGTGCCCGCACTTTTCCGCAGATGCCGCCAGCCGCGACGCCTCGTTCAAGCCGCCCAGCGCTTTGCCACAGGTATACGGGCTGAAAAGTGCTGGGCCGCTTGAACGAGAGTCGCGGCGCCGCTCAGCTCTTGAGGTTGAAGTCCGTGTCGGCGTACTCGTTGCCCTCGACGACGGGTTCGCCGCTGAACGGATGCAGCTGGTCTTCGCGGGCGCGCAGCTCGACGCGACGGATCTTTCCGGAGATCGTCTTCGGTAGCTCGGCGAACTCGAGTCGGCGGATGCGCTTGTACGGAGCCAGATTCTCACGGCAGTAGGCGAGGATCGACCGGGCCGTCTCGGCATCGGCCTCGAACTTGCTCGACACCACGACATACGCCTTGGGCACAGCCAGTCGCACAGGATCCGGCGAGGGCACGACGGCCGCCTCGGCGACGGCCTCGTGTTCGATGAGCACGCTTTCGAGTTCGAAGGGGGAGAGCCGGTAGTCGCTGGCCTTGAACACGTCATCGGCGCGACCGACGTAGGTGATGTATCCGTCCTCGTCACGGGAGGCCACATCGCCGGTGTGATAGACACCGCCTTCGAAGGCCTCTGCGGTCTTCTCCGGGTTGCTCCAGTATCCGGTGGTCAATCCGACGGGGCGAGGATCGAGGCGCAGGCAGATCTCGCCCTCGTCGCCTTCCTCACCGGTCGCCGGGTCGATGAGCACGACGTCGAATCCGGGCAGGGCCTTGCCCATCGAACCGTATTTGAGCTCCTGATCGGGCGAGTTGCCGATCTGCAGGGTCGACTCGGTCTGACCGAAGCCGTCGCGGATGAGCACACCCCATTCGCTGTGAACGCGGTCGATGATCTCGGGGTTGAGGGGTTCACCGGCACCGAGAGCTTTCGTCGGGGGATTCTTCAGGTGGCTGAGGTCGGCCTGGATGAGCATGCGCCACACTGTCGGCGGGGCGCAGAAGCTCGTCACTCCCACGCGGTCCATGGTCTCCATGAGGGCGTTGGCGTCGAAGCGCGAGTAGTTGTAGAGGAAGACGCAGGCTTCGGCGATCCACGGGGTGAAGATGTTCGACCAGGCGTGCTTGGCCCAGCCGGGCGATGCGACATTGAGGTGGACGTCGCCGGGTGTCAGTCCCATCCAGTACATCGTCGAGAGATGACCGACCGGGTAGGAGACATGAGTGTGGGCGACCATCTTCGCCTTCGAGGTGGTGCCCGAGGTGAAGTAGAGGAGCATCAGGTCATCGGCGCGCGAGCTGCCCTGAGGGTCGAACTCGGTGCTCTCATCATCAGCATCGGAGTAGCTGTAGTCCTGCTGGCGGGTGGGCTCGCCGCCGACGACGATGCGGACGACTTCGACATCGACGTCATCGAACTTCGCGGCATCCTCGGCGCCGGCGACGACGAACTCGGCCTGACCGCGCTCGGCACGGTCGGTGAGATCGATGGGGCCCAGCTGCGTGGTGGCCGGCATGAGCACGGCACCGAGCTTGATGCCGGCGAGCATCGTCTCCCACAGCTCGACCTGGTTGTTGAGCATGACCATGACATGGTCGCCGCGCTTGATCCCGGCGCGGCGGAAGTGATTCGCCACCTGGTTCGACCGAGCGGAGAGCTCCGCGAAGCTCCACTTGCCCTCAGTTCCGTCCTGTTCGACGATCCACAGAGCCGGCTTGTCGTTGTTCTCGGCGATCTTGTCGAACCAGTCGAGTGCGAAGTTGAAGTGCGTGAGACGCGGCCATTCGAACTGTTCACGCGCGGCCTCGTAATCGCTGCGGAGCTCGATCAGCTTGTCTCGGGCAGCGCGGAACTCCTCGGTCACTGTCATTGTGGTCTCCTCACCTTTCGCCACCGTCACATCATGTGACGTCACACACAAATCTAAACGATTACGAAGCTATCAGCACTGATCAGCCGGTGAGCAGGCGGGGGTCGGTCACTGACCGTGGGATTCCCACCAGGAGCGCAGCTCCGCCTCGGCGCGTTCGCGTCCGAGCGGCCCGTGCTCCATCCGCAGCTCGAGCAGATGCTTGTACGCCTTGCCCACCAGCGGTGATGGTTCGATATCGAGGATCGCCATGATCTGCTTGCCGTCGAGGTCCGGGCGGATCGAATCGAGTTCTTCCTGTTTCGCCAGGGCCTCGATGCGCTCTTCCAGGTCGTCATAGGCGAACGCGAGCCGATCGGCCTTCCGCTTGTTCCGGGTGGTCACGTCCGCACGGGTGAGAATGTGCAGCCGCGAGAGCAGCCGTCCCGCGTCGGTGACATAGCGGCGCACCGCCGAATCCGTCCACCCGGCATCGCCGTAGCCGTAGAAGCGCAGATGCAGTTCGACGAGGCGGCCGACCGCCTTCGTCGTGTCCTTGTCGAAGCGCAGCGCCTTCATCCGCTTGGCCGTGAGCTTCGCACCGACCGCGTCGTGATGGTAGAACGTCACGGCACCGCCGGGCTGGAAACGCCGAGTGGCGGGTTTGCCGACATCGTGCATGAGCGCGGCGAAACGCACGACGAAGTCCGGCACGCGCAGGCGCTGCGGATCCTCGTCGGCCATTCCGGCCTCCTCTTGAGCCGCGGCATATCGCCTCTCGAGTTCGACTGCCTGACGCAGCACGGTCAGCGAATGCTGGTAGACGTCCTTGTGCCGATGATGCTCATCGGTCTCGAGCTGCAGTCCGGACACCTCGGGGAGGACATGGTCGGCGATTCCGGTGCGCACGAGCAGGTCGATTCCGGCGACCGGATCGATGCCGGTGATGAGCTTGACGAGTTCGACCTGGACGCGTTCGGCGGAGATGATCTCGATCCGATCGGCCATCGCCGTCATCGCCTCTTCCACCTCAGGCACTGGGTCGAGCCCGAGCTGAGAGGTGAACCGGGCCGCGCGCATCATCCGCAGCGGATCATCGGAGAACGAGTCCGCGGCGGCCCCGGGGGTGCGGATGCGACCGGCGATGAGGTCGTCGAATCCATGATGCGGGTCGACGAACGTCTTCGAGGGCAGCCGGATCGCCATCGCCCCGATCGTGAAGTCGCGGCGGACGAGGTCGGCGTCGAGGTCCGTGCCGAAGGCGACCACAGGTTTGCGCGAGTCCTCTTCATAGGCTTCTGCGCGGTAGGTCGTGATCTCGATCTGCACACCGGACTTCACGGCCCCGATGGTGCCGAATTCGCGTCCGATGTCCCAATGTGTGTCGACCCAATCGGAGATCAGTCCGAGGATGTCGTCGGGGTGGGCATCGGTGGTGAAGTCAAGGTCGGGCATGGGGCGACCGAGCAGCGCGTCACGGACGGAACCGCCGACGAGGGCGAGTTCGAAACCGGCTGAGGAGAACCTCTGACCCAGCGGGCCGATGATGTGCTCGAGTTCGTCGAGCTTGTCGTGCAGTCGGTTGTGCGCGGTCTGCGGATCCACCGAGCTCCTTCAATTCTTCAGATCTCTGCTCTTGCCCATGGGAACTCGTCTCCCGCGTCCAGGCGTGAGTTCCGATCTCCATAAGCCTACCGGGAGCAGATGACACGAAACTTCCAAGCTTCGCCTACTAAGGTAGGAGAATGACCACACCGATGCCCAAGCCGGGACCCCGCACGTCCCGCCGCACCACAGTGGAGGAGATCTCCGCCGGTGGCATCGTTGTCGACTTCTCTCACCCGTTGCTGACCGTGGCCGTCATCGCGCGCATCAATCGCGCCGGCCGGATCGAATGGTGCCTCCCCAAGGGGCATCTCGAAGGAACGGAGACCCCCGCCGAGGCGGCCCGCCGTGAGGTCGAAGAGGAGACCGGGATCGCGGGGCAGATCATCTGCCCGCTGGGAACCGTCGACTACTGGTTCACCGTGACCGGAATCCGGATCCACAAACTCGTCCACCATTTCCTGCTGCGTGCACAGTCGGGGACTCTGACAGTGGATAATGATCCTGACCAAGAAGCGATCGATGCGGCGTGGGTGCCCTTCAATGACCTGCGTTCGCGACTGTCGTTCGCCAATGAGCGCCGAATCGTCGCCGCCGCCCGACCGATGGTGTCCCGACTGGAGCAGTGAAACCCATTCCCATCCGCCGACTGCGATTCCTCACCGCCCTGCTGAGCACGCTCCTGCTGCTCGCAGGGCCGGTTTTCGCATATCCGCTGCTCGATGCCGCCCCGGCCGCAGCCAGCACCGATGCGAATACCGACGCGGACACCGATGCGAAGAAGGATGAGGTCTCGATCACCCTCGACGAGGTGACTCCGTGGATCGATGACAAGGGCACGCTGACCGTGCGGGGAACGATCTCGAACACGACGAAGAAGGCGGTCGAGAAGCCGAGCCTGAGCCTGCAGATGTCGACTCGCAAGCTCGATTCCGAATCCCGCCTGACCGCCTGGAAGCAGGGACAGGCACAGCACCGCACCGTCGCCGATCTCGAACATGATGGAACCGAAGCGAGGAAGAAGGCGAAGAAGGACAAGGACGCCGATTCCGATGACAGCTCGGGAATCACCCTCGACACCTCGTTCGACGACACCATCGATCCCGGCACCTCCGCGGAATTCACCTTCCGCGTGCCCGCCGATGACCTCGACCTGAGCAAGTCCTCACCCGTAAGTTCCTGGGGCCCGCGGGGGCTGGCGGTTCAGCTCGGCGACGACACCGGTCTGCGAGCCTCTGCGCTCGGCTTCACCACGTGGTACCCGGATCCGGAGTTCGATCAGACGAAGATCAGCCTGCTCGCTCCCGTCACTCTGCCCGGCCATTCCGAGGGCGGGCTCATCCCTTCCGACCGGCTCGATGCCGCCATCGCCGAAGGCGGTTCGCTCGACACGATCGCAAAGCTGCTGGAACACAAAGAGCTCGCTCTGGCGATCGACCCCCGAATCATCGCATCCTTCGAAGCCGCCATCGCCGAACCGACTCCCGCCGACGCACCGGAGGAGACCGAAGAGCCCGACGGGGGAAGCGGTGAGGAGACTCAGTCGCCACCGGTCGGAGCACCGGAGAACGATGACGCCGATTCCAGCGGTGCCGAACTCGAAGCCGCAGAGAAGCAGCGCAAACGCCTCGATTCCTGGTATCAGGACTTCGTGGAGGCGGCACAGAAGCACACGGTCGTCGCTCTGCCCTATGGCGATCCCGATCTCAGTGCTCTGCGCGGGACGAAGATAGACCGACTGAGCTCCTTCGCTCAGAAGCAGCGCGAGATCGTCAAGGACGTCTTCCCCGATGCCCGCACGGACATCGCTTGGCCGGTTGCCGGAAGTGCGACGAAGAACGGGCTGCGGGCACTGAAGAAGTCCGGAAATTCCACCGCGATCCTCAGCGATGGTCAGCAGCCCTCGATCACCGGCATCCACGATGATGCGCATTCTCAGACGACGATCACCGATGACGGGGAGTCGACGATCGACACTCTCATCTCGGATACGAAGCTCACGGACATGAGCGCCGAGGCGATCGCCGAGGACAACCCGGCCGGGGCACTGTCGGAGCTCGTCGCGGAGTCCGCGGTGATCCAATCCGAGGCGCCCTACCGCACTCGCAGCCTGTTCGTTCCGCTCCCACGCGCGGCCGCCTCGGCGAATTGGGAGCAGACCGTCGAGGAACTGAGCTCGGCACCGTGGATCGCTCCCACCGGAGTCGACAAGATCCTCGATTCCGGTTCCGAGGCGCGCGGGCTGCTGCGGACGGAGGCCGACGCTCCGCACATCCGCAAGAGGGCCGTGGAATCGCTGGCCATGACCCGGGAGAACCAAGCGGACTTCAACAGCGTCTTCAGTGACCGTGACAGCGCCGATATCCGACTCGACCGCGAACTCCTCACCTGCACCTCGGCGGCGTGGACCCTGGGCCGGAACGCGAACATCTGCGCCGGTCAGGCCCGCGAGCAGAGCGAGAATCTCATGGACAGCCTGCACCTGCGCAAGGGATCGTCCGTCCTCCTCGTCACCGGCGAGAAGACGACGATTCCGGTCACGATCGTCAATGATTCCCCCGCCGAGGCGACGTTGCGGATCCGGATGAAGCCGAACACTCCGCAGCTGCGGGCGCAGGAGACGGAGACCGTGAAGGTGCCTGCCGCGGAGACGATGCGTGTGGACGTGCCCGTCGAGGGCCTCGCCAACGCCGATGTGCCGACGACGATCGAGATGGTCACCGCCGACGAGGTGGTCCTGCCCAAGCAGGAATCACTCATGGTTCGGGTCCGCGCCGATTGGGAGAACATCGGCACCGCTGTGATCGGATTGGCACTGGCCGTGGTGTTCGTGATCGGCTTGATCAAGACCATTTCTCGGGGGCGACCGAAGATCCCCGAACAGCAGCTGGCCGATGCGATGGCCCGCGCCAAGACCGACGACCCCGAAAAGAGGTAGAGCGTGTCCAGCTTCTCATCCCTGGCCCGGTCCTCGGCGATCATGACCGCCGGCACCATGACCTCGCGTGTGCTCGGTTTCGTCAAAGCCTCGATGCTGGCCATGGCGATCGGAGTCACGGCGGTCCAGGCCGATGCCTTCGATATAGCCAACAAGGTGCCGAACACCCTTTACATGCTGCTGGCCGGCGGTGTGGTCAATGCTGTCCTCGTCCCGCAGATCGTGCGTGCCTCCAAACGGGAAGACGGCGGTGCCGACTTCACGAACCGACTGTTGACGCTGTCGTTCCTGCTCCTTGCCGGTGTGAGCATCATCGCCACCGCTGCTGCCCCGCTGCTCGTCTGGCTCTATTCTTCGGGGTGGAGCGAGGAGCAGATGGCGCTGGCTACGGCTTTCGCCTTCTGGTGTCTGCCGCAGCTGTTCTTCTACGGCCTCTACACGCTGCTGGGCCAGGTGCTCAATGCGAAGTCGTCGTTCGGTCCCTATATGTGGGCACCGGTGCTCAACAACGTCGTCGCGATCGCAGGACTTGCCGTCTTCATCCTCATCTTCGGCACGAACAATGCGTCTCCGCACGGGCTCGACACCTGGACCCCGGACAAGATCGCCCTCATCGCCGGAACGGCGACCCTCGGCGTCGCGGCTCAGGCGCTCATCCTCATCTGGCCGCTCAAGCGCATCGGCTTCAGGTACAAGCCGACGTTCGGATTCCGGGGAGTCGGTCTCGGCTCGGCAGGCAAGGTCGCCTTCTGGACGTTCGCAGCCATGCTCATCGGCCAGATCGGTTTCCTCATCATCTCCCGCGTCGCCTCGGGGGCGTCGATCCCCGGCGACGGAAACGCCTCGAACGCCGCTTATACGAACGCCTACCTCGTGTTCATGCTCCCGCATTCGCTCATCGCGGTGTCCCTGGCCACGGCGCTGTTCACCTCTCTGGCCAAGAACGCGGCCGAGGAGGACACCGAGGCTGTCGTCGGCGACTTCTCGATGGGTGTGCGGATGGTCGGGATGGTCAACACCTTCGCCCTCGCCGCCCTCGTCGTCCTCGCCTCACCGGTGGCGATGATCATTGCCGGTCCTGGTCGCGAACAGGCCATGGCCATCGGTCTGGTCATCATCACGATGGTCTTCGGCCTCGTTCCCTTCAGCGCGAACTATCTCGCGCAGCGGGTGTTCTACGCCTACGGGGATGCGAAGACCCCGTTCCTCATCCAGCTGCCGCAGATCATCTTCCAGTCCCTGGCGGTGCTCTCGGTATCGATCTTCCCGAAGTCGGTGACGGTGGCGATCATCGGTCTCGTCATGAGCCTCGGCTATCTGATGGCGATGATCATCTCGTTTGCGGTCCTGAAGAAGCGCCTCGGCGCCATCGACCTGCGCGGAATCCTCACCTCGCATGTGAAGTTCCTACTCGCTGCGATCGTCGCCGCAGGCGCTGGGTTCGGTCTGCTCTACTTCTTCCCGGACTTCGCCTTGGCAGGACGCTGGCAGGCGTTCATCACCACGGCTGCCGTCGGCACCGTGATGCTCCTGTTCTTCATCGGAGCTTGTTATTTGCTCAGAGTCAGAGAGTTGCATTCGATTATTGGCGTGGTAGCTGGAAAACTAAGGAAAACAGCCTGAGCCCCGTCAATCCCCACCGGAGGTGGTCGCCCTGATCGATATCGAACCCGGCATGGTGGTGGCCGGCCGTTATGTCGTATCGACCGTCGACCGCCGATGGCTTCCCGAAAAGCCCGAGGTCGGTGCCGTCTGTACCGGACTCGATGCGATCCTCGATGAACCCGTGCTCATCCTCGTCGCCGATGCCGACGGTTCCAACGACGTCCTCGAAGCCGCCCGTCGTGTGTCGATCCTCGGTGACCCGCGCATCGCCCCGACCCTCGACGTCGGCCATTCCAACGGACTGGACTACATCGTCATCAAGCGCATCGCGGTGACGCCGTTCAACCAGATCCTGCCCCGTTCGCCGTTGCCCGTCGACGCCGCCTGCGCACTCATCGGCGAGGTCGGCTCGGCGCTAGTGACCTCCGCCAGGCGGGGACTGTTCCACATGTTCCTGCGTCCGAGTCTGGTCGGTCTGACGTCGAAGGGTGCGGTGGTCATCGCAGGCATCGGCATCGATGCGGCACTGGCGCTGGACACCGGGCTCGTCGAGCAGAAGGACTACACGCCGACAAAGGCCTCACGTCGAGACGCCCTCGCGCTCGTCCAGCTCTTCTACACGGCTCTGACCGGATACTGGCCCGGCGAAGAGGCATTCGACGGCATTCCACCTGCGGAGAAAGAGAACGCCCGGATCGCCCGGGCGCAGGCGCTCAACCCCGAGGTCCCTGACAGACTCGATGATTTCGTCAGTGGAATCATCACAGGTTCGGATCCCGGTCCGGGTTCGGTCGCCGAGGTTCTCGGCTATATCGACAAGTGGGACCCGGAACTGCTGCGCTACGTCAATCGCGCTCCGGTGGCGGAGAACGAGAATCTGTTCGATCAGTCGCCGCGCAGCTTTGATGAGGCCACCAGCCTGCCCGCTCCACGTTCGAAGACCATCGGGCCCGGTCCCGGCGGTTCGACCAGCGCCAGCGAAGATCAGGTGCAGGCCGCCCTGGTGCGCATCGGAATCACTCGTCCGGGAACGCGGGGACTGGCGGCCGGAGTGGTCGGAAGCACCACGGGCCGGTATGCCGACAGGATGCAGATGCGCGAGGCCTCGAGCTTCCCGATTGCGAAGGAACAACTCGACAGCGCCGCTCAGGACTGGGAGGAATGGCAGCCGGAGCAGACGTACTCGGAGTATTCGGAGTATGCGGAGCACGAATACGACGAGAACCTCACGACCCCGATCATGAGCCGGGAAGACGATTCGGATCCTGACACTCAGGCACTTGAGATCGTCCCCGAGAACGACGACGAAGGCGATGAGAACGATACTCGCGTGATCATGGACGGCGAGGACGAGGACGACGGTTCCTGGTTCCTCGGCGGCATGTTCGAAACCAACGAACAGCAGCGCGAGCATCAGCGACGCGAGTATGAACGCGAACGGCGGATCGCGAAGGCCAAGGAAGACGAAGCGCGCAGGCGGCTTGCTGCCTTCGAGGCGAGTTCGACTGCCCGTCAGCAGGAAGCCAATGCTGCCGCACCGCCGAACGAGATGCGCCGGCTGTCCCCGGACTCCGTTGACGATCGCAGTGCAGTCGACAACCGGAACACCGGTGGTGAGTCCCGCGCCGAGGCGGCTGAGGGCTCCGAATCTGTGCGCCCTGCTGAGCGCAAGGCCGGGAAACCGCGCCAACAGCACAGCGATTCGACCGGTGCAGCCCAGGCTGGGTCTGTGAAGAACCGAAACAAGGCTGCCGGGACAGCAGGTGCCGCGGCAGCAGGCGTTGCCGGTGCTGCCGCGGCGGCGGGCGCTGCAGCCAAGTCCTCCGGTTCAGCGGCTTCGAGCTCCGCACCCGCAGCTGCCTCAGCCACGGCAGGGGGTGCCGGCACCGGTGGTGCTGGCGGTAGCGCGGCTTCCGGCGGTGCTGGCAGCGGTTCGGGTGGAGCAGGCCCCGACGAGCGGGATCCAGCCTCCACTCGGAAACCCTTCCTGTGGCTGGTTCTCGGCCTCGCGGTCGTTGCCGCAATCGTGCTCGGCATCGTCATCATCGGCTTCAACTCGGGAGACGAGGAGTCCACTCCGGTCTCCGAGACGTCCGCAGCGAGCGAGCAGCCGACGAAGAAGGAAGAGAAGAAGACTCCGAAAGCCGATCCTCCGAAGATCAAGACGGTCGAATCCCTCGACCCCGAAGGCGACGGATCGGAACACGACAGTGAAACCGAGAACGTCATTCCCAAGGCCGAAGGATCCTGGAACACCGACCGGTACAACTCGGCGAGCTTCGGCAATCTCAAATCCGGTGTCGGTCTGCTCTTCGAGTTCGAGGACGAGTCCACCATCAGCAAGGTGAAGGTGGCGTCGGGGAACTCCGGAGGCAAGTTCGAGATCCGTGACGGGGACGACCCCGAGGACGCGAAGGTCATCGGCGAAGGCGTCTTCGATGCGGACGGCGCCGTCACCGTGGAGTTCGATGAAGACGTCGAGACGGACAAGCTCATCCTCTGGGTCACTGAACTTCCGCAGACCGATGGCGGCTATAAGGCCACCATCAGCTCTGTGAAGTTCTTCTGAACCGACCAGCAGTTCCTCGTACCCTGATGCCGGACAGGATGCGGGTGCGGAATAGTCCGCGGCACCGTACCGTTATAGATACGAACGTCAATTCGCGCGGCACTCCGCGGCGCGCTGAGCACAGCAGATAGAAGCAGGGAACTTTTCACATGACTGATACTCAACTGGTGATCATCGGATCGGGGCCAGCCGGCTACACCGCGGCCGTCTACGCGGCCCGTGCGAACCTCTCGCCGGTCGTCATCGCAGGATCGGTGACCGCAGGCGGCGAACTGATGAACACCACCGACGTCGAGAACTTCCCTGGATTCCCCGCCGGTGTGCAGGGGCCCGAACTCATGGAGAGCATGCGAGAGCAGGCTGAGAAGTTCGGTGCCGAGGTCATCTACGACGATGTCGAGACCCTCAAACTCAACCCGGGTGCTCACGAGATCGAGACCGCTCTGGGGTCGCGTTACACAGCCAAGGCCGTGATCCTGGCAACAGGTTCGGCATACCGCGAGCTCGGACTGCCCAACGAGAAGAAGCTCTCCGGGCACGGAGTCAGCTGGTGCGCCACCTGTGACGGATTCTTCTTCCGTGATCAGCACATCGCTGTCATCGGCGGCGGCGACTCCGCACTCGAGGAGGCCACCTTCCTCACCCGTTTCGCGTCCAAGGTCACGCTGGTCCACCGTCGGCAGGAGATGCGTGCTTCGCAGGCCATGCAGGACCGCGCGAACGCCGATGAGAAGCTCGAGTTCCTCCTCGACTCCGAGGTCGCCGAAGTCCACGGTGAAGATTCCCTCACCGGGCTGACCATCCGCAACACCGTCACTGGGGAGACCTCAGAACTGCCGGTGACCGGCATGTTCGTGGCTATCGGTTCCGACCCGCGCACAAGCCTGTTCGCCGATCAGCTCGAGATGCGCGCCGACGGGTACCTCAGCGTCGACGGTCGCACCTCGAAGACGTCTGTCGAGGGCGTCTTCGCAGCAGGCGACGTCATCGACTCGGTCTATCGTCAGGCCATCACTGCTGCCGGTTCGGGCTGCTCGGCCGCCCTCGACGCCGAACATTACCTCGGCGACCTCGAAGCTGCTTCAAAGCCCGCCATGGCGGAAGCAGCAGTGGCCGAAGCCTCAGTCGCTTCCTGATCCCGAAACGCCCGCTCGTATCGCTGCGCTTGACAGCACAGCGGGCCGAGCGAATAGGCCCGGGAATGAAAGATCCAGCTCCACTGTTCTGATAGAGACATTCGTTGTGAAGGAAGGTTACTCATGTCGACAGAAGTCACTGATGCCACGTTCGAAGAGAACGTACTGAAGTCCGATAAGCCCGTACTCGTCGATTTCTGGGCTCCTTGGTGCGGCCCCTGCCGTATGGTCAGCCCCATCGTCGACCAGATCGCCGAAGAGCACGGAGACAAGCTCAACGTGGTCAAGGTCAACACTGACGAGAATCTCGAGACCGCAAGCACCTATGGAATCACCTCGATTCCGGCGCTCTACGTCTTCAAGGACGGCGAAGTCGCCAAGACCATCATCGGCGCACGTCCGAAGCCCGCTCTCGAGGATGAGCTCTCCGACTTCATCTGATCGAGTTCTAAGGCGCCTGTTGTAGTATCAACGGGCGCCTTAGGCATTTCTGAGCGCCGCTGAACACTGACCCTCGAAACGCATCACCTACGATTGGCAACGCATTGACGAACACGAACTTACCGCGCTATTCGCGTGGCGACATTTCCGAGATGCTGCCCAATATCAAAGCTCAGATGGCCCGTTTGGGGCTCCATGTCGGTGATACCGAGACCGCGGACTTCGATCGAGCCTTTGAGCTGGGGGTCCGCCAGTTCCAGCAGGATCGAGGAATCCTCTGCGACGGTGTGTTGGGTCCTGAGACGTTTTCTGCGCTGGAACAGGCCCGATATCAGTTGGGTGACCGTGTGCTCCGATTCGACCCCGTCAGGGTGCTGACAGGCGATGATGTCGTCGACCTCCAGACCAAACTCGCCGGCCTGGGGTTCTATCCAGGTCGTATCGATTCCGAGTACGCGTCTCTGACCGAGGCAGCGGTCAAGGAACTGCAGATGAGTTTGGGTACGAAGGTCGACGGTGTCACGGGACCACAGACTCTGCGCGGACTCAACGCGATCGACCGCAACCAGGACACCGGCAATCTCTTCGCGCTTCAGGAACGTGCACGTGTGGCAGCCTCGGGCACGTCCCTCGTCGGCCGCACTTTTGTCATCGAGGCGGCGACTACAGTTGTAGATTTCCAAACGTTGCCGATGACCGACGAGCAATCTGCCCTCGAACGTCAGATCACTTCAGACATAGCAAGTCGCCTTGTCGGTCGTTTGGAGGCCATCGGAGCGGGGGCTCTTCTCCTCGAAGGCGATGCTGTCGAGGTCAATCGCGCAGATACACTCGGCGCATCTGCGGTCATCACCGTCACGGCAGATGTCAGCAAATCCAAGGATGCCAACGGACTGGCAACTTTCTACTTCGGTCATGAACGTCAGGCGGACCTCAACTCGCCCACGGGGCAGAAGCTGGCGGAGCTCATCCAAGGCGAATTGGTCGCACGGACCGGAATGCTGGACTGCCGCACGCATGCGCGCACATGGTCATCACTCAAGCGACTGAAGACTCCGAAGGTGCATGTCGTCAGCGGTTACCTCACCAACCCTGACGATCTCGAGAATCTCAAGGATCCGCACGTCAGGGACGCGATCGCCGACGGAATAGCCGCCGCGCTCCAGCGGCTCTACATTCTGGAGGACAAGGATCCGCAGACCGGCACACTCAGTCTCGATGCCATCAAGGCGCTGAACTAGTCACCCAGCTTCAACCTCGCTGCCTCCAGAGTCATGCTTCTTGAATAGGAGCACGGCTCTTCTCGCCTCAGTCTTGGCCCTCTGGAGACAAAGCACCAGACGACTAACCACAGATAACAGGTGCTCTCTTCAAGAACCGAAGACGGGTTGATACAACTCAGGGACAACACCTACAACGGACAACGGTCGACCCGCACTAACCCCGCGCAGCGCGCGCACCGAACCCTACCGACCTCCCAGCATGGGCTCGGGAGAGATATGTTTCACGTGAAACGACAGCCTGGGTAGACTTCAATCGACGAATCGCCCGAGCAACAAGGGCCCTCCTTTGAGGCGCGAAGCCATCTGGACGACTGCCTGCTCATTGAAACTCTCGGCCACAACCTCGCGTAGCTTCGCAGCGACCATACACACGAACTGAGTTGCTCTCACACGACAACGAAAAAGGCTAGTCCAGTTCCGTCGTTCCACGTGAAACCATACGACCTTTCCGATGGCGCAAGACCAATGACTATAACAACACCCAGAAACCCCGGCTGACATCACAGCATCCTTATGACGTCGAGCTAACCCGGCCTTCACTGCCCATGCATTTTCGGGGACACCGGCTCTAATCACTTCGACAGCGCCATCATTGCGAACGGGCGATTCACTGGACCAGTCAGAGACGGTAGTCGACAGTATTCGCGTTCGGCACAGAGAAATATCAGGTATCGGGGCGCTGAGAGTCCCCGACCCTATACTCATTACATCCAGTACTACTAGGGCTGTTCGTTCAGCTCAAAGACGTGTGTTGAATAGCAGCGCGTCTCTTATCAGTGCTCGGTTGTTTCACGTGAAACAACGAAGCGAAGAGGCCGTAGTTTCGACGATGACCCCCTGAGTTGGGGATATGACCTGTGCGCAGAACATGATCTAGTTCCCGCCTCAGCCCAGCAGACTGAAACAACCAGAAGTTCTATCCCACCCGCATACGCCTCAATACGCGGAGAACAGCTATCTTCGCGTCGAGTAGATGCGCTCACCAACCGTGCGATGGTACTCGCCAGCGCGTGTTTCACGTGAAACGCACGCTACACCGGAAACTAGTCGTCAGCAGATCACCGGTAGGGGGTGATCATCTCGCAAGCGCACCGATAGTGGACTGAGCACGCACGAGCCAGACGAAGCCTTCCCACGCAACACAAAGCGAACCAGCACCGGCGCTCGCATGATGCCAACTTTGGGCAATTACGACACACTCGACACCGGCAAAGAATGGGCAACCCGAACGTTGTATCAATGATCCTGACTCCGACTACTTCTTTCGGTGCACTTCGAGAGGCAGCTCGTTGCATCTCAATCGCTTGAAACGAGGTTGCACGTGAAACATCGCCATATACCCAGTTCCTCATGAGACGAAGTGCTCTGGTTCCGTGAAGATCGTTGAAAATACTCGCCAAGTCACAACCCCTGAGTTCAGCGAATCCCGCCATTTGCTCTCATCTGCTCCCGCGAATAGAGGCTACGTGGGCCCCCGAGGAGAGATCCCGTTGATGTATTTCAGTGTCTTGTGGAGCGGTGACCACCGGTGGGCAGCTATTGATTCGCGACTAAACCGCGCGCGGCAACCTTGAACTATAGAAGTGTTTGTGTGAACAAACGAGCCCGAAGACACGGTGTGTTTTGATGAATGCCATTCGACTGACAGCTGTTTCACGTGAAACACCACTCGCACGTTGCCCCTGGCGCTCTATACCCGCGAACACCTTGCCGGCTCATATCCAACGCCCCGTCGGATCCGTATTCACGCTGATTCTCCATCCCGCGCAACCGGAATATGCGGCTACAGTGGTCCATACTCTGCCTGCTACCGGCACTCCAACAGCCGGAAAAGGAGCTGGTGGAAGCGGAAGGGAAGCTTTGAATGCCTCTCTATACTTCCGACATACATTCTCTCAGGAAGAGACATGCGTTGACTGAGAACCCCAAATCACCACTCGATTCACCGTCAGACGATTGATGCGATCAGAGTCCTAGCAGAGCTCCAGATCGCACGTCACCTACCTAGTCACCTGAGACTCCCGGACGCATCAAACATGGTTTCACGTGAAACAGAGATTCAGCCCGTGCGTCTTCGGGGAGTGACGCAGACGCTTGAGAACCAACATACCGCGTTTGAGTCTAAGGAGGCTCAGTAGGGTCCAGATGTGGTTGTGGAAAGCCGCGCTGCCTGTTGCACAGCCATAGCACCGACCTGTTTCACGTGAAACAGGGACCGGTCCACGCGCCATGCCTACCCTCCAACAAGTAATCCAAGCCGTCCGAAACCAGGACCTGGCTACTCCAGGGGAAGTTCCGACAACCGATCCGTCTCGTCTGTCTCACGTGAAACAAGACTTCAGGAAAATTCCTCTCGCAATGAAGACCACATCCCACGGTATCGGGCCACCTGCCCACATCAATGAGGCTATGGATTCCTGGAGTCCACCTCTTGACAGCGGAACATGCTCGCTCAGCAGGGCGCACATAGCAGCTGCAAGAGCCACCCCTGTGGACCTTCATACTAGGCTTCTTCTGAATGCATTTCGTCTGTTTGCCAGAAGAAGCTCGAATTCCATCAACAACCGCGTTCAACGGATGGAGAGTCGACGCCGAACGAACCTGCAGTCGCGCCGTTTCACGTGAAACGGTGTGAACGCCATTGCACAAGCGAGAGAGTGGCCTAATACCGTCAATAGCGAACTTGTGGATACCGGCGCGTTGAATTGATACGACAGCCTCAACCGAGTTCCGCATAATGGAAATGGGCTTCGGGGCGAACACCCCGAAGCCCATCTTCGCCTATAGCAAGCCGCTCACAGCGCGTCCTCGTTCGGGATACCCAAAAGACCGAGAATACGGTCGAGGTCCTCTTGGTTCGCGAACTCCACACTCAGCTTGCCCTTGCGTTTGCCAACGGAGATGTTCACCTTAGTGTCGAGTCGATCACCCAAACGTTCAGCTACAGCGATGAACTCAGGGGACACCTTGGTCGTTGCACGTGAAACATTGATGGAGTCGCCTCGGTTGAGCAGCACGACAGCTTCTTCCGATGCCCTGACGGACAGACCCTCAGCAACGATCCGCTGCGCCAGCACTTCCATATGCTCCGGATCGCGCAGTCCGAGAATCGCTCGAGCGTGACCGGCCGAGATGACGCCGGCAGCGACCCGCCTCTGCACCAGAGGAGGAAGACGCAGCAGACGCAGGGTATTAGAGATCTGAGGACGAGAACGCCCGATGCGCTCGGAGAGTTCTTCCTGCGTACACCCGAAGTCCTCGAGCAGCTGGCCATAAGCCGCTGCCTCTTCAAGCGGATTGAGCTCTGCACGATGCAGGTTCTCCAAAAGCGCATCACGGAGAAGGTCTGTATCTTCGACATACCGGATGATTGCCGGAATCGTCGACAGACCAGCGTCCTTCGTCGCGCGAAGACGCCTCTCACCCATGATGAGCTCGAAGCGCGAGCGGTCGCTCGGCTTCTGCCTGACTACGACAGGCTGAAGGACACCGATCTCACGAATGCTGTGGACCAATTCCGCCAGCAGATCTTCATCGAAGACCGTTCGCGGCTGCCTGGGGTTCGCATCGATGAGATCGACATCGATCTCACCGAATTCGGTATCCGGAATCGACTCGACACCTTCGAAATCGTCGAGTTCGCCCTCATCGGCAGTCACTACGGTGTCGGAGTCACCCGGCTGTCCGATTGAAGCTGAACGGCTCGTCCCGTTATCGGATTCGGAAGCTGTCGAAGGTTCTGATTCCGAGGCCGCCGCCGGACGGGTCTCGTCTAGGGCATCCACTGCCTCTGATTCGACTATATTCGTAGTAGCAACATGTTCGTCAACTCCGCTGACACCGGACTGGCCTTCTTCATCCGCCTCGTTGTCAGCATGGCTTCGCCCAGATGACGTGTATACGCCGGGATGCGTTTCTCGAACATCATCCTCGGCCGACGATGCCGATGCAGTTGCCGAAGTGGCCTCTGGGACCTGAGGGTCATTGACGAGGTCAGAACTCACGTCAACAGCTTCATTGTCAGCCACTTGAACCGAAGTGGAATCAGCAGACGAGCTCGCCGCTGGAGTCTCAACTTCGCCTGAGCCCGTTGCTGAGTCAGAGACCGAGGCGGAGGACGATGTCTTCCGCGTCGTATTCTTCGGCGCTGCAGACGCCTTCTGTGCGCTCTCAACTGAGGAAGCAGAGGACGGACCGGACGCCGGCCGAGCAGAAGAAGACCCAGCCTTCGTCTTCGTTGACGTCGATTTGGCGCCAGCAGAAGTTCTGGAGGAACCGCTCCCGGTCGCCTTCTGTGCAGTCGCCTTCGATGCGTTCGACTTCACCGTCGATGCCTTCGTTCCCGACGTCTTGGAGGTCGCCGTCTTCGTCCCTGTCGACTTAGACGCAGTGGACTTAGAAGCGGTCGGTTCAGCGGCGGTGGACTTCGAACCTGCGGCCTTGGACGCAGAGGCCTTGGACGACGCAGCCTTGGTCGTTCCCGATTTTGTCGCCTCGGCCTTCGCCGACCCGGCCTTCGAAGATGCTGTCTTCGAGGCAGCCGCCTCAGTCTCAGTATCTGCCCCGGAAGTCGTGGACGGCGATCGAGTTGTCCCGGATGCCTTCGGCTTGCGTCGTCGGGACGACTGCATCGACGCCGCTGGGTCCGTGCGCGCAGTGCGTGACGTCTTCGTCTCGCTCTCGCGTTTGCCGTCTTCCGAGTTCCCGCCGGAGAAGAAGACATCGACCGGACGATCATTGGAGTTCGCGTCGGGGATCAATGCTCCGAGTCCGCGCCCCAGGCCCCTCTTTTTGCGTTCAGCCACGACTTACTCCTCGATTCGCAATTTCTTCGGCGGCTTCCCGATAGGACAGGGCACCGCTGGAATGTGGGTCATATGAGATCACGGTCTGGCCATAGCTCGGTGCTTCGGAGATCCTCACCGAACGTGGAATGGCAGTACCGAGGACCTGCTCCGGGAAGTGAGTGCGCACATCCTCGGCGACCTGAGCACTGAGGTTCGTCCGTCCGTCATACATCGTCAGCAGAATCGTCGTGATTGCCAATTCGGGATTGAGGTGCTTCTGGATGAGCTGGATGTTCTTCAGCAGCTGGCTGAGGCCCTCGAGTGCGTAGTATTCACACTGGATCGGGATGAGGACCTCGCGAGCGGCCACGAAAGCGTTCACCGTCAGCAGACCGAGGCTGGGCGGGCAGTCGATGATGATGTAGTCGACGCGGTCTCCCGCTGCTTCCTCCTCCTTGAGGTAGATGCCCAAGGCACGCTGCAGTCGCTGTTCACGTGCGACGAGAGACACGAGTTCGATCTCCGCGCCGGCGAGGTCGATGGTGGCCGGTACGCATTTGAGAGTGTCGAAGTCCGGACACTGCGCCACCGCCTCGCGCATGGGAACGTCATCGATGAGGACGTCATAGATGCTCGTGACCTCGGAATAGTGGTCGATGCCCAGGGCGGTGCTCGCGTTTCCCTGCGGATCGATGTCGATGAGCAGCACATTGAGCCCCTGATTGGCCAGGGCCGCTGCGATGTTCACCGCCGTCGTGGTCTTTCCGACGCCACCCTTCTGGTTCGCGATCGTGAAGATACGGGTCGAGTCCGGCCGTGGAAAGGTTGTCTGCGACAGTCGATCCGCTCGCCGGTTGTCCCGTGCAATCGCGGCACCAATGGGAGACGACTCATCCATGATCGGCATAGGGCGCACTCCATCATCCATCGGTTTCACAAGGCTCTCATCCAGCCTAGACCAACTCTACTTCGTACTATTTCTTGACGATCTCGACGACACGACTCGGGGCCTCGAGGATGCCGCCGCCATCAACGACGTGGATCTGAGGTTGGGACAGTCGATACCGCTTGATCAGTTTCTTCGCTTTGACCAGCTCGCCTTCGACGGAAGCTCCTTTGAGGGCGAGGATCCGGCCCCCGGGGCTGATCACCTCGCGGGTCCATTCGATGAGAGTCGTCATCGCCTTGACAGCGCGTGCGGTGACGACCGTGAACATCTCCTCGTCGACGAGTTCCTCGACGCGTGCTCGCACGATTCGCACATTCTTCAGGCCCAGATCGTCGACGACCATGGTCAGCCATTCGACGCGGCGTTCCATCGGCTCGATGAGGACGATCTTCGCCTCGGGGCGCATCAGTGCGATCGGAATACCCGGCAATCCGGCACCGCTGCCGACATCACCGACGACATCATCATCATTGATGTGTTCGGCAACCACAGCGCAGTTGAGAATATGCCGGGTCCACAGTCGATCGACCTCGCGCGGTCCGATGAGACCCCACTCGATTCCGGTCGTGGCCAGGTGCTCGGCATACCGCTGCGCGGCAGGGTAAGCCGTACCGAAGTACTCTTCAGTGCCAGCCGGAGGCGTCTCGATCTCCGCTGTCGTCGACTCGGTCGAGAGCTCTGCCTCGGTCGAAAGCTCGGGGTCGTTCTCGGGCTGATCAGTCATCGGCGAGCCGGATGACGACGTGACGACCGTCGCCCTCACCCTCGGACTCCGAGACCAGGCCGGCACGAGCTGCTTGGTCATGGATGATCTTGCGCTCGAAGCTGTTCATCGGCTTGAACGCGAACTCCTCGCCGCCGTCCTTGACTTCGGCGATCGCGCGCTTGGCCTTCTTGATCAGCTCTTCGCGACGGCTGTTGCGGAAACCGTCGATATCGAGCATCAGCCACGAGCGCTGACCGGTCTGGGTCTGCACCGCCAGACGACTGAGTTCCTGCAGCGCACCGAGGGTGCGGCCCTCGCGGCCGACCAGGGTGCTCAGGTTAGAGTCCTCGTCGTCCTCGCAGACGATGGACAGCTGCGCACGGCCGTCGGCGACATCGATATCGATATCGCCATCGATGTCGGCCAGATCCATCAGCTCTTCGAGGTAGTCCGCAGCGATCTCGCCCTCTTCTTCGAGGAGTTCGGCACGGCTCGGCTTCGGCGAGGTCTCCTCCGGAGTCTCTTCCGGTGTCTGTTCGGAGGTCTCGTCGATCTTCTCTTCGGTCATGTCTGTCCTCAGCGCTTCTTGTTCTTCTTACGGTTCTTGCTCACGGGCTGCTGCCGCTGGCCGCTCTTCTTCGGGGCCTCCTCGGTGACGGTCGATTCCTTGAGCTCATCCTGCTTCAGAGTCTTGCCCTTGCGAGCCTTGCGCTCAAGCATCTCCTTCTCGGCCTTCGAGCCGGGAGCGGGCATATTGCGGATGACCATGTGCTGCTGGGCCATCGTCCAGGTGTTCGAGACCAACCAGTAGATGAGGACACCGAGCGGGAAGTAGATGCCGCCGATGCCGAAGACGAGAGGCATCACGTAGAGCAGCATCTTCTGCGACTGCATCATCGGATTGGCCATCGCCGACTCCGACATGTTCTTCGCCATCATCTGCTTCTGCGTGATGAACATGGTGGCGGCCATGATGACGATGAGGACACCTGTCAGCAGCTTGACCGCAAAGCCCGGGTCGGTGAAGACCGCCGAAAGGCTGATGCCGAAGATCGACGAATTCTCAGCCTGGATCGCCAGCTGCTGTGTGAAACCGCCGATGGCTCCCACATCACCGGAAGCGACTTTCGGCATGTTGTGGATGACGCGGAAAAGCGAGAAGAAGATCGGCATCTGCACGAGCAGCGGCAGACATGATGCCCACGGGCTCGTCTTGTTGTCACGGAACAGCGCCATCTGCTCTTCGGCCATGGCCTGACGGGAGTACTGGTCCTTCTTGCCCTTGTACTTCGCCTGCAGGCGCTGGATCTCCGGCTGCAGCAGCTGCATCTTGCGCTGCGACTTGATCTGGTAGACGAAGAGAGGGATGAGGAGAGCACGGATGACCACGGTCAGTCCGGCGATCGAAAGCACCCAGGTCCAACCGCTGTCGGCCGGGAGACCGATTGCGGTGAAGATCTCGTGGAAGATCGCGAGGATCCAAGCAACTACCCACTGCAGCGGGTAGAGCAGCTTGTCCATCCAGTCCATTCAGTTCTCCTCGTTACACCGATTCTTGCGCGAAGTTCATTTTGCCATTGTTCACAGGTCTGCGCGACACGACGTGTGCCCCGAGGCAGTCCGCTTCTTCACGCTCGTGCGCGGACTGCAAG
This sequence comes from Brevibacterium sediminis, assembly GCF_013623905.1. GTDB lineage: Bacteria > Actinomycetota > Actinomycetes > Actinomycetales > Brevibacteriaceae > Brevibacterium > Brevibacterium sediminis. Next base: position 12,260 of record NZ_JABKDD010000015.1, on the reverse strand, counting down.
TTCAATATATTCAGGTGTGTGCCTGACCGCGGTGGATGGTCTTCGACCTGGCCTCCCGCGCCGAGCCCGGCACATGGTCGACACCTCCGTGCGACCACGGATTGCACCGCAGTATGCGCCACCCAGTTAACACCACGCCCTTGAGAACTCCGTGTATCTCGAACGCCTCGAGACCGTACATGGAGCAGCTGGGATAGTAGCGACACACTTGGCCGTAGAGAGGTGAGATCACGATCCGATAGGCGCGGATGAACCAGACGAACGGCATCCTCGGTCCGATCAGGACGATCCAGCCGAGTGTCGGCCAGAAACCTGCCGGCCGGTGGGGCACCTCGGAGACATGCTTCAAATCATGCTCGGCGTCCACGACGTTCCAGCTTCTTCTCTGCCTTGACCAGCAGCTCGTCGACCTCGGCGGACAGAACGCTGAAGTCGGCCTGTCCGGCATGCGGCAGTGCCCGGATGACGAACAGATCTCCTGCTCTCAGCTCTCCGAGTCGCGCACGCATGATCTCGCGCAGCCGACGTTTGGTGCGGTTGCGCACCACGGCGTTGCCGACGGCCTTGGATACGATGAAACCCACGCGTGCAGCGTGGGTATCATCGGTGTCTCTCAGGCTGTGCGCCATGAGATGCTCTGTGCGCACCCGGACCCCGGCTCTGAAGATTCGTCTGAAGTCTTCGCCGCTGCGGATCCGATGTGCCGCGTCAAGCATGCTCAGGCCGAAATGTCGGAACGTCCCTTGCGACGACGTGCAGCCAGGATCGAGCGGCCCGCGCGGGTGCGCATACGCAGACGGAAGCCGTGCTTCTTGGCGCGCTTACGGTTATTGGGCTGGAATGTACGCTTGCTCACTTCAGTCTCCGATTTCTAGGTTGCGGGTGAACGCCGGTGCGTTCTCACAAAAAACGGCGGTACGAGTCTCGACCGCCGAGCACTCCTGTGCATAAGAGCCAAAAGATAATCAGGATAATCGGATGAAGCCCGGTACACAGGACACTCCATCTTAGCGAGGCGCTATCCGAGCGGTCAAACGGGATCCGCATGTTTCACGTCACGCTCGCCCGAAATTCATCGCCGTTCGCGTTTCCGTCACCAACCCTCGTCCACAAGTCACACCCATGTAGTTTTCCACAAGCTTATCCACGAGTGTGGAGATTCACTGGGCTGAGTCGGCACTGATCCACATTCTGTGGAAAACTATGTGGAAGTCATGCACAGGTGTGGATCACGCCAGAACGAATTTTTTTGAAAGCTGAGGAAATGTGACGGTGTCGAATTCCAAGAATGAGCTCATCAGCCGCTGGCACACGGTGGTCTCAAACCTGGAAAAGGACCCGGACCTCTCGTCGCACCAGAAGGGATTCCTCTCCCTCGCCGTGCCGAAGGCCCTCGTCGACAATGCCCTCATCCTTCTCGCCGTGCGCGAAGAACACACCCGCCGCACCATCGAGACTCGACTGCTCGGCCCCCTGACCAGGGAGTTCTCCAAGGTCCTCGGGTTCGAAGTGACATTCGGCTTCGTCGTCGATCCCGAGCTCGACGTGCCGATCCGCTTCGAAGAACTCATCGGAGAGCCGACACCGGGAACTCAGGTTCCCATCGATCCGGCCACCTCCACCTCGGCGACGGAATCGCCGGAACCCATCCCCACCGAGGCGGCCGAACCGGTCCGACCGGTCCCCGCCGATCATTCGACGCCCGAATCCGCCCAGCCAAACCAGGGCCAGCCGGCCGCGCAGACCTCGGACACCCAGATGCCGCAGGCGCAGGCATCGGCACCGCCGGCAGCGCAGACGCCCGCCTCGCAGCCTCAGGCTCCCGACGATTCCGGGATGACCGACCGTGAGATGAAGATCGCCGAGGCGACCGCCGCCCCGATGGGCCCGCCCGTCGATGCTCCCGGCGTCGCTCAGCTCAATCCGAAGTACACCTTCGATACCTTCGTCATCGGCGCTTCCAACAGGTTCGCCCATGCAGCGGCCTTCGCTGTCGCCGAGGCACCGGCCAAGGCCTACAATCCTCTGTTCATCTATGGGGACTCGGGATTGGGCAAGACCCATCTGCTCCATGCGATCGGCTACTACGCGACTCAGCTGTTCCCGGAGATCCGAGTGAAGTACGTCTCCAGCGAAGAGTTCGTCAACGACTTCATCAATACGATCGGCTCATCGAAAACCTCGAATGCTCTGCGTCCGGCATTCCAGCGCCGCTACCGTGAGGTCGACATCCTCATGATCGACGACATCCAGTTCCTGCAGGGCAAGGATGCGACCGTCGAAGAGTTCTTCCATACGTTCAACGCTCTGCACAATGAGGCCAAACAGGTCGTCATCACCTCCGATCAGCCGCCGAAGATGCTCAAGGGCTTCGAAGAGCGGCTGCGCTCCCGATTCGAATGGGGTCTGCTCACGGACGTGCAGCCGCCGGATATGGAGACTCGGTTCGCGATTCTACGCCGCAAGGCCGCAGCCGAGCAGCTCGATGTTCCCGACGATGTCCTCGAATACATCGCCTCCCGTGTGTCCTCGAACATCCGCGAACTCGAAGGCGCTCTCATCCGGGTCACGGCATTCGCCAACCTCAACGATCAGCAGATCGACGTCTCCTTGGCCGAGACCGTGCTCAAGGACTTCATCACCCCCGATGACACCCCTGCGGTCACGGCCGCGGACATCATGGGCCAGACCGCTGCCTACTTCAGCCTCACCCTCGATGACCTGTGCGGAACCTCCCGGTCCAGGACGCTGACGACGGCCAGGCAGATCGCCATGTACCTGTGCCGCGAGCTCACCGACCTCTCCCTGCCGAAGATCGGACAGGCGTTCGGTGGACGCGATCACACCACCGTGATGCACGCGAACAAGAAGATTCGAACTCAGATGGCCGAACGACGGGCCGTCTACACCCAGGTCACCGAACTCACAAACCGCATTAAACAACAGCACCGCCTATAGAAGACGTCATACACATCTGTGGATAACCCTGGGGACAATTGCTCACAGCTTGGGGACAGAACGGTGGACAGAACTGCTCCACGGGTGGAAAGATGTGAACTACATGCTTGTGTTTACCCAAGCGCCCACCGACGCCTCGGTCGCGGTGCACATGGCATCCACAAGCTCATAATGGCTCAGAACCCTTGATTACTCTGGGGTAAGCGGCACTTGTCCACAGTCTCCACATGTGCTGATACTTCTACCAAGTGAATTCAACTCTTAAGAGGGCGACCGCCACCGACTGCTGCGGTGGATGAGCTTCGAGCTCACAAGCTCGAGGTCGAGAGAGTCATGGACCTGCAGAATATTCGAACACAGGATCTCGGCTGATTCTCGAATGCGAGATTCGCTCGCTGAGCACCCCTGGCATCCCTTTTCGGCCGGCACTCCTGAGGTGGGCACAAATCGGATAGGCTGTGTAAAGTTTTCCGAGCAGTATCGAGCCTGTGACTCGCAACCCGGAATCTCGTGCCAGATGCCCAGTGCAGGTCGGGTGGCCACCCCGAAGGAGTAAAGTGAACGCGGAAGCATCCCCCTTGAAGTTCAAAGTCAATCGCGACGTTCTCGCTGACGCTGTTGCCTGGGCGACCAAGACTCTGCCCAACCGTCCTTCCGCTCCGGTCCTCACCGGTATTCTCATCACCGCCGAAGCCGGCGGCACAGTGCGTCTGGCCGTCTTCGACTACGAAGTCTCATCCCGCGTCGAGATCGTTGCCGACGTCGCCTCCGCAGGAACGGTCCTCGTCTCCGGACGTCTGCTCGCCGACATCTCCAAGGCTCTGCCGAACCAAGAGGTCACCCTCGAACAGATCGATGCGAAGGTCGACGTGACCTGCGGATCCTCGCGCTTCTCACTCATGACGATGCCCGTGGCCGAATACCCCGCGCTGCCGCAGATCCCCGACGACTCGGGCACCGTTTCGGCCGGTGAGTTCCAGAACGCCGTCTCACAGGTCACGATCGCGACCTCGAAGGACGACACCCTGCCGATCCTCACCAGCGTGAGAGTCGAGATCGAGGGCGAGAAAGTCACGATGCTCGCCACCGACCGCTATCGTCTGGCCGTTCGCGAGTTCACTTGGAACCCGGGACGCCCCGACGTCTCGGCCGTGGCTCTGCTGCGCGGACGCACGCTCTCCGATGTCTCGAAGTCCCTCGGCGGCGATGTCACGATCGGCCTGAGCACCGATGCCGGCAAGGACCTCATCTCCTTCACCTCGGCGGGTCGAGTCACCACCTCGCTGCTCATCGAGGGCGAGTACCCGAAGGTCCGGTCGCTGTTCCCGGATTCGGTTCCGATCCATGCCATCGTCGAGACCGCCGTGCTGCGCGAAGCCGTTCGCCGCGTCTCACTCGTGGCAGAACGCAACACCCCGCTGCGCTTCGAGGTCACCGACGGCATGCTCACCCTCCACGCCGGCACCGGTGACGACGCTCAGGCCTCCGAAGCCGTCGAAGCCACCCTCCAGGGCGACGAGATCACCGTCGGCTTCAACCCGCACTACATCGCCGAAGGTCTCGCCGCTGTCGAGAGCCCGTACGTGAACTTCTCCTTCACACAGCCGATGAAGCCGGTCATCATCTCCGGGCAGAAGGAACTCGACGGTCCTGCCGACGAGTCCTATCGCTATCTGCTCATGCCCACGCGCATCTGAATGTGGATATCCCGACTCTCCCTGCGTGACTATCGGTCGTATCCGGAACTCGACCTCGAGTTCTCACCCGGAGTCACCACATTCGTGGCCGACAATGGGACCGGGAAGACCAATATCGTCGAGGCGATCGGGTACCTCGCTCATCAGCGCTCCCATCGGGTGGCCTTCGACGCTCCGCTCGTCCACGAGGGGCGACCGGCTGCGACGGTGTCCGCACTGGTCAACCGGGATCAGCGGCATGCCACCGTCGAGGTGACTATCCAGGCCAAAGGTGCCAACCGGGCCCGGGTCAACCGCAATGCGGTGAAGCTCAAGGACATCCTCGGCCTCGTCTCCTGCGTCGTCTTCGCTCCCGAGGATCTCAGTCTGGTCCGCGGTGAACCGGCCGAACGCCGGTCGTGGATCGACACGCTCGTCGTGGCGCGAAATCCGCGCTTCGCTTCGATCATCACGGACTTCGAACGGGCACTCAAACAGCGCAATGCTCTGCTCAAACGGCTCCGCGAGGACCGCGATCCCGGCCTCGAGGCGACACTCGACATCTGGAATATGGCCTACGCGGACTCCGCTGCCGAACTCGTCTTCGGGCGACAGCGGATCCTCGCCGATATCGTCGAGCCGCTGCAGACGAACTTCGCCTATATCGCAGCCGATGCCCGACTGGAACGGCAAGGCGCCCACATCGCCTACGATTCGCGCATCGACTACTCGCAGGCAGCATCCGCTGCCGACTGCAAGGAGCTGCTGCTGGCGGCCCTCGATCGTCGCCGCACGACTGAGATCGAGCGCGGACTGACCCTGCACGGACCCGGTCGCGATGATCTGTCCCTGATGATCGGAACCCATCCGGCGAAAGGCTATGCCTCTCACGGAGAGACCTGGTCGCTGGCGTTGGCCATGCAGCTGGCAGGGTGGGATCTGCTCTCCGCCGATGCCGGAAGCGCCGCTGAACAGCCGATCCTCGTCCTCGATGACGTCTTCGCCGAACTCGACACCGGTCGGCGTCAGCGTCTGGCGTCCAGAGTGACATCGGCCGAACAGGTCTTCATCACCGCGGCCGTCGACTCCGATCTGCCCGATGGTCTCGAAGGAATCCGGATCGACCAGTCCCGACTTCTGCAGAGCGGCGCATCATGAGCGGCATCGACCGGGACTACTCCACTCCCGTCGCCGCACTCGAAGCCCTCGACCGAGTCCGACGGATGGAGGTCACCGAAGCGAAGTTCGTCCGCAGCCGTCGCCGTTCCCGCCTGCGCGGCGAAGCCGTCTACTCCGGATCGGGTCGTGACGGCCGCGACCCGAAGACCGTGTCATCCGTGCTCGGGTCGCTCATCACGGAACGCGGCTGGTCGTCCTCACTCGACATCGGCAAGGTGCTCGGCCGGTGGCCCGACCTCGTCGGACCCCAGGTGGCCCAGCACGCGACGCCCGTCGACTTCTCTCCTCCCCTGCTCGTCATCGCCGCAGACTCGACGACCTGGGCGACCCAGCTGCGGGTGCTCAAACCGACGATCCTGCGCAGACTCGAGGAAGGGCTGGGTTCGGCGACGATCACCGAGATCGAGATCAAGGGGCCACAGGGACGCAGCTTCAAACGCGGTCGACGATCGGTGGCCGGCCGCGGACCCCGGGACACATTCGGGTGAAGTGGGCAGCCGCCTCGGCGAAATTCCGGGAAGAATCCCTGTATTTCTGAGAAGAACACAGAGGGCCTTAAACGGCCATAGCCGCTACCTCACCTGTCCGGGGGTACATCTGCGGCACGAAAATTCGGGAAATATGCCTTCACAGGCCGCTTACGGGCATTTCAGCGTGCGGCGCGGTAGAATGGGGAGCTGATAGCGACCATCCGAACAAGGAGTCATATGACGACCGAGGATCAGCCTCATTATGATGCCGGCGACATCACTGTTCTCGAGGGTCTCGAGGCAGTCCGGAAACGGCCCGGCATGTACATCGGTTCGACCTCGGAACGTGGTCTCCACCACCTCGTTCAGGAGATCGTCGACAACTCGGTCGACGAGGCGATGGCCGGCTACTGCGATCATATCGAGGTCACCATCCTCGCCGACGGAGGCGTCCGTGTCGCCGATGACGGCCGTGGAATGCCGGTGGCGATGCACCCGACGGAAGGCAAGCCGACCGTCGAGGTGATCCTCACGATCCTCCACGCCGGCGGTAAGTTCGGCGGCGGCGGATATGCCGTGGCAGGCGGTCTCCACGGTGTGGGTTCGACCGTCGTCAACGCACTGTCCGAACGACTCGAGGTCGAAGTCAGGCGCGACGGCTACGTGTGGACGATGGACTTCGACCGTGGTGTGCCCAACGGCGAACTGCAGCGCGGCGAAGCCACCGATGAGACGGGCACGACCGTGACCTTCTGGCCGGACGGCTCGATCTTCGAGACCACGGACTTCTCCTACGAGTACCTCCGTGCGCGCTTCCAGCAGATGGCCTTCCTCAACAAGGGCCTGAAGATCAGCCTCACCGATGAGCGCCACAACGAAGTCGATGACGACGATGTCCAGATCGACGAGGACGAGGCGACCGAGTGGAAGCCGCGCACCGTCACCTACGAGTACGCGAACGGTCTGCTCGACTATGTCGAGTACCTCAACTCGACGAAGAAGGCCGATCTCGTCCACCCCGATGTCATCGTCTTCGAAGCCGAAGAGGGCGAACAGACTCTCGCGCTCGAGATCGCGATGCAGTGGACGACGTCGTACAACGAGTCCGTCCACACCTACGCCAACGTCATCAACACCCATGAGGGCGGCACCCACGAAGAGGGCTTCCGCACGGCTCTGACCTCGCTGGTCAATGCGTATGCGAAGGACCAGAAGCTGCTGCGCGACAAGGACCCGAACCTCACCGGCGATGACATCCGCGAGGGTCTCACGGCCGTCATCTCCGTCAAGCTCGGCGATCCCCAGTTCGAGGGGCAGACGAAGACGAAGCTCGGCAACTCCGAGGTCAAGGGCTTCGTCCAGCGCGTGGTCCGCGACGAACTCGGACACTGGTTCGAGTCGAACCCGGCCCAGGCCAAGGACGTCGTGCGCAAGGCGCTGCAGGCCTCCCAGGCCCGCTTGGCCGCCCGCAAGGCCCGTGAGGCCACTCGCCGCAAGGGACTGCTCGAGTCTTCGGGCATGCCCGGCAAGCTCAAGGACTGCCAGTCGAAGGACCCGTCGATCTCGGAAGTCTTCATCGTCGAGGGTGACTCGGCCGGCGGCTCGGCGACTCAGGGCCGCAACCCGAACACTCAGGCGATCCTGCCGCTGCGCGGAAAGATCCTCAACGTCGAAAAGGCTCGACTCGACCGTGCGCTGGGCAACAACGAAGTCCAGGCGATGATCACGGCCTTCGGCACCGGCATCGGTGAGGAGTTCGATCTCGAGAAGCTGCGCTATCACAAGATCGTCCTCATGGCCGACGCCGATGTCGACGGTCAGCACATCACGACCCTGCTGCTGACGCTGATCTTCCGGTACATGAAGCCGCTCATCGAGCACGGCTACGTCTACCTCGCCACCCCGCCGCTCTATCGCATCAAGTGGTCGAACGCCCCGCACCAGTTCGCCTACACCGACAAGGAACGCGACGGACTGCTCGAGACCGGGCGGGCCGCCGGCAAGCGACTGCCCAAGGATCTCGCGATCCAGCGCTACAAGGGTCTGGGCGAGATGAACTACGAGGAGCTGTGGGAGACGACGATGGATCCCGACCACCGGCTGCTCAAGCAGGTGTCGCTCGACGATGCGATCGTCGCCGACGAGATCTTCACCGTCCTCATGGGCGATGACGTGGATTCGCGTCGCCGCTTCATCCAGGAGAACGCGAAGGACGTCCGCTTCCTCGATATCTGATCGTCCGTCCTCACCGGGGCAGCCGCCTCGGTGAGGGTGGGAGACCGGATGCACCGCCCCCCATTCTTTGCACGCACCAATCGCCGCCGCACACGGCTGAGATCCAGCCGGACACGGTTCGAACACAAGGGAAGAGCCCACATTGGCCGACGAGAACGATATCGGAACAGAAATCAACCGGATCGAACAGGTTGATCTCAACCTCGAGATGCAGAGGTCGTACCTCGATTACGCGATGAGCGTGATCGTCGGACGTGCCCTGCCCGACGTCCGTGACGGACTCAAGCCCGTCCACCGCCGCGTGCTCTACGCGATGTTCGACGGCGGGTACCGCCCCGACCGCAACTTCTCCAAGTGCTCGCGCGTCGTCGGCGACGTGATGGGCCAGTACCATCCGCACGGTGACACGGCGATCTACGATGCCATGGTCCGCCTCGTGCAGCCGTGGACGATGCGCTACCCGCTCGTGGCCGGTCAGGGCAACTTCGGCTCCCCGGGCGACGACGGAGCGGCCGCACCGCGTTATACCGAGTGCAAGATGGCGCCCCTGGCCATGGAGATGGTCCGGGACATCGAAGAAGGCACCGTCGACTTCCAGGACAACTACGACGGCCGCAACCAGGAACCCATGGTCCTGCCCTCCAGGTTCCCGAACCTGCTGGTCAACGGCTCGGCAGGCATCGCCGTGGGTATGGCCACGAACATTCCTCCCCACAACCTGCGTGAGGTCGCCCAGGGCGCACAGTGGCTGCTGTCCCACCCGGAGGCGAGCAAGGAAGAGGCGCTCGAGGCCCTCCTCGGCATCGTCAAGGGACCCGACTTCCCGATGGGCGCGACGGTCCTCGGTCGCAAGGGCATCGAGGACACCTACCGCACCGGTCGCGGATCGATCACCCAGCGGGCAGTCGTCGAAGTCGAAGAGATCCAGGGCCGGACCTGCCTCGTCGTCACCCAGCTGCCGTACATGGTCAACCCGGACACACTGGCCGCGAAGATCGCCTCCTACGTCAAGGACGGCAAGGTCGCCGGCATCGCCGACCTGCGCGACGAGTCCTCCGGCCGCACCGGTCAGCGCCTGGTCATCGTGCTCAAGCGCGATGCCGTGGCCAAGGTCGTGCTCAACAACCTGTACAAGCACACGTCGCTGCAGGAGAACTTCTCCGCGAACATGCTGGCCCTCGTCGACAGCGTGCCGCGCACACTGAGCATCGACTCCTTCCTGCGTCTGTGGGTCAAGCACCAGATCGAAGTGATCGTCCGTCGCACGCAGTTCCGTCTGCGCAAGGCCGAGGAACGCGCGCATATCCTGCGCGGCTACCTCAAGGCCCTCGACGCCCTCGACGAGGTCATCGCCCTGATCCGCCGCTCCCCGTCCTCGGACGAGGCGCGGAGCGGACTGATGGAGCTGCTCGAGGTCGACGAACTCCAGGCCAATGCGATCCTCGACCTGCAGCTGCGCCGACTGGCCGCACTGGAGCGACTGAAGATCCAGGAAGAGGCCGAGAAGATCGAGCAGCAGATCGCCGAGTACAACCACATCCTGGCAACCCCGGCTCGCCAGCGTGAGATCGTGTCCGAGGAACTCGACGAGATCGTCGAGCGCTACGGTGACGATCGCCGGACGAAGATCCTCGCCGGATTCGACGGAGACGTGTCCATGGAGGACCTCATCCCCGAGGAAGAGGTCGTCGTCACGATCACCCGCGGCGGTTACGCGAAGCGGACCCAGACTCACCTCTACCGGGCCCAGCACCGTGGCGGCAAGGGCATCAAGGGCGCGGCACTGCGCGGCGACGACGTCGTCGAACAGTTCTTCGTCACCTCGACCCACAACTGGCTGCTGTTCTTCACGAACACCGGTCGCGTGTACCGGGCGAAGGCCTATGAGCTGCCCGAAGGCTCACGGGATGCCAAGGGCCAGCACGTAGCGAACCTGCTCGCCCTCCAACCAGGTGAGACGATCGCACAGGTGCTGTCGATCCGGGACTACGACGTAGCCGACTTCCTCATCCTCGCCACCCGTTCCGGTGTGGTGAAGAAGACCCGCCTGAGCGAGTACGACTCGAACCGCACCGGCGGTGTCATCGCCATAAACCTGCGCGAATACAAGGGTCAGCCCGATGAGCTGGTCTCGGCCCGCATCGTCGGTGCTGAGGATCACCTGCTGCTGATCTCGCGCAAGGGCATGTCGATCCGCTTCGCCGCCGATGACGAGTCGATCCGTCCCCTGGGCCGAGTCACCGGTGGCGTCACAGGTATGAAGTTCAAGGACGACGACGAGCTGCTCACGATGGACGTCGTTCGGCCGGACACCTACGTCTTCGTCGTCACGGAAGCCGGGTTCGCCAAGCGCACCCCGGTCGACGAGTACCGTCTGCAGGGGCGCGGCGGTCTGGGAATCCGGGTTGCGAAGATCACCGAACAGCGCGGAGACTTGGTAGGCGGACTCATCGTCGAAGACGGTGAGGAGGTCCTCGTGGTCATGGAGCGCGGTAAGATCGTTCGGTCGAGCATCGATGAAGTTCCGGCGAAGGGACGCAACACCATGGGTGTGGTGTTCGCGAAACCGGATAAGAAAGATCGTATTATCGCAGTGACCCGTGGGCCCGAAGCCGAGGTCGAAGACGAGATCGAAAGCGAAGACGATGCCGAAGTCCCGGAAGGTGAGGTCGCAGAGCCTCAGACCGGCAACGAGGATGTGGAAGAGTGAGCGATAGCAAACAGCCAGGCTCAGGCAAGATCATACGCACGTCGAGCGGCTCGACCCGTCTGACGGCCGGATCGTCGAAGTCGGACGACAAGTCGGCTGCGGCAAGCGGTTCAGGCTCGAACTCCGGGTCGGGAACCGGCGCGAAACAGGGATCCGGCCCCGGTCGCGGCTCTTCGGGACCGAACAGCCAGAACGCCACCGTCGTCGCACCTCCCGCTCCGAAGGCCTCGCCGAAGCCCAACCGGGCACCCTCGGCGGGCTCGACGCCGTCGGCACACACCGGATCTCAGGGATCGGGTGCTCAGACCGGTTCGCAGGGATCCGGCGCACCGACTTCCGGTTCACAGGGATCGGGCTCCCAGGGATCGGGCGGCGGCAACCGCGGCGCCACCTCGGTGATGGGAAATGCCGCGAACACCGTCCGCGCGAGCTCCGGCAGCGTGAAGATGGGTGTGAAGAACATGGTCGACAGCGGGAAGGGCAAGAAGAAGAAAGGCCCCCGCACCGTCCGCCTCACCGTCTCCGCGGTCGATCCGTGGTCGGTCATGAAGATGTCGTTCCTCATGTCCGTGGCGATCGGCATCGCCACGATCGTCGCCTTCATCGTCCTGTGGGTCGTGCTGCAGGCGACCGGTGTGATGAGCGGCCTCGAATCGACGATGAGCGAGCTCGCCGGCGCAGAGTCGGCCGAGCGGATCGTCGGCATCTTCGGCTTCGGCCGGGTCGTCGCGGCCGGCTTCATCATCGCGGTCATCAACATCGTGCTGATGACGGCGCTGTCGACGCTTGCGGCCTTCATCTACAACATCGGCTCCCTCATCGCCGGCGGATTCAGCCTCACCCTCACCGACGACTAATTGCTACCTGACGGCGGCTCAGCAACCTCGCGCGAGGTGGCTGGGCCGCCGTCGGGATCCTTCTATGCTTGTCAAGCGGCCTCGCACCTCACGTTCGTCGCTTCGAGAATCCGATACACCTCTCGGGCCACATACCGCTTGATGCACCGGATAACGTCCTTCTTCGACTTCCCTT
>NZ_JABKDD010000014.1 GCF_013623905.1 Brevibacterium sediminis | reverse complement strand
AGACGGGTGAGAAGCCGCGCTGATCTGATGGCGGCCTATCGGGCTATAGGGGGAAGTTGCTGTGCTTCTTCCATCGGCCTTGCCGGCGTTCGAATGCGAACCGTTCCGCCCGCAACCGCCTCACCCGCTCCACAACGTCCGGGGCGTAACCGTATGCGGCGTCCGTATCCACGATCCCCTCGAGCACGATGGCGTACCTCTCTGCTGGAAGTTCGATTCGCTGGCACAACTCGTGTCGCCCCGCCGCAGTAGACGCAGTCTTCTCGAAATCGAGGATCAACCGATCATGCTCGGACAGTTCGTGCACAGTGCCGGGGACCATGGAGACCATTGTGGCACAGCAGAATTCGACACCGCGTATGTCGCTGCTCACTCTGTCTTGGTCACCTCGATTCAGGGGGACCGCTCGCCGGCCAGTCCGAAGCAGTTGTCCGCGGTTGCGCTGGCGATAAAGCTTCAGACCGCGAAGCCGACGTGTAGGACTACCCCATAGTGATTACGCTCACTAGACTTCGGAACCAGAACAATCTCCTACACAACTCGCTGGTCGAGTAGCGGAGGACTTTATGCCCACCACCTCATCCCAGGCTCTTCAAGTGCTGGTCGTAGCCGACCCAGGTCTGCCCAGCAGGCGAGCGGCTTCCATCCACTCCTCGTTAGAGCGTTCTCTGCGTGAGGCGTATGGGGTCACAACGACGCTGTACACTCGCACCGACACAGTCTATCTGACACCCGAGCGCGAGCTGGCTCTAGACGCAGTCGAAGACCTCCGCGCTGATTACCCTGACGTCAACATCATCCTCATCCTCACAGAGATCCCACGGCACACCCAGGGCGACCCTCTGATCGCCGAAGTCTACTCGGACCGCAACCTTGCGGTCGTCTCATGCCCCACACTCGGCGCGTGGGCCACCAAGCGCCGCATCATCAAAGTCATGATGAGCTCGGTGAACAAGTTGGTTCCGTGGGACCCCGAAGCCACGACGCGCAAATTTCTGCTCGGATGGTCGAACTGGTCGAACAATGAAGACTCCAGCCATCAGTCCCTGCATGCCCACACCATCACCGGAGGCCCACGGCTGATCATGGGGATGACGATTGCCAACGAACCTTGGCGCACGGCTCCGAAACTCTCAGGAGCACTCGCGGCAGCCTCGGCAACGGGAGCTTTCGGCATCTTCTACAGTTCGATCTGGCAGATGTCGACCTACCTGTCCACCCTCCGGCTGCTCTCAATCGGCGCGCTCGCCATCCTAGTGATGGTCGCCTGGTTGATCGCCAGTCACAAACTCTGGGATCGACCGGTCAACGAACGTCTGGCCACGGTGGTCATGTACTACAACCTCTCCACCGTCCTCACACTGCTGATCACTGTGATCGCTCTCTACGCGACGCTGGTCGTCCTCATTCTCCTGGGCGGCCTCGTCGTTATCGATCCGGCATTTATGACCCAACAGATTCAACAAGACGCGTCGTTCACCAACTACCTCGACATCGCATGGCTCAGCGCAGCTATGGGTGTGGTTGCCGGCGGCCTCGGTGCCAGCTTCGACACTGACGCCGACGTGCAGAAGCTGACTCATGGCCAGCGGATGCGGCAGCGAGTCTATACAGACAACAGCACAGATGCCGACGACACGGTGGAGAGCAGTTGACTGAGATCTGCCAAGCATCCGAGTTCCGATAAGATGTTCTGCCCGAAGGACGTGAAATGGAAACCCTGTTCGACTCAACCTCGTCTCGGATCATCGCCACACCGTTCGAACCGTGGTGGGAAACTCCAGACTTCAGGGATGATCTCACCGAGGTCGTCACGAGCAGTGCGTCCGCTGTCGACAAGATCACCGCCCTTGCCCGGCTTCTGCAGCTCACAGGGTGTTCACCTCAGATCGATCAATGGGAAAGGCTGCTTCAACTGGCTGCGATCGACATCGGCGTCGCTCGTATGCTTGAACCCCACGTCGACGCTCTGGGCATCCTCGCCGAGGCCGGACACGAAACACCTGACCCCGATTCGGCCTGGGGCGTGTACGCGGCTGACCTGCCCACACATCGCGTGAATGTGATCGATGCCGGTGCGGAGAACCTCCTCACCGGCACGAAAGCGTGCTGCTCTTTGGCCGCGGAACTCACCGACGCGATCGTCATCGCCAGCGGCAGCGACGGGAACCGAGCCTACGCGGTGAATCTTCGGCACCCTCGTGTACGACCGCAGACAGGTGCTTGGCCGAGTCTGGGTCTCAGAGAAATCCCGAGCGGCTCAGTCGTCTTCGACCGAGCACCGGCGACGAGTGTCGGCCCCCCGAATTGGTACCTTGACCGCCCCTCTTTCGCTTGGGGCGGGATTCGCGTGGCAGCCTGCTGGTTCGGTGGAGCTTTGGGACTGGCCCGGCGTGCAGCCCAAACCCACCTGAACAGGGCTGGGCGCTCGCCGATGGGAGAGATGCAGCTCGGGCAGCTTGATGCTGAGATCTTCGCGGTCCGCACCATGTTGGCGCAAACTGCTGCTGCAGCGGATGGGGATGAGAAGTTCTCGCGAGAACACGCGTGGAGACTGGCTCTGAGAGTTCGCAACAACATATACCGCAGTGCCCAACGGATCCAGCTTCTGAGCAGGGAGCTGGCCGGTCCCGCGGTTCTGACGAGTGATGCGGCATTTGCCAAAGCTGACGCTGATCTCACCGTCTACCTCAGTCAGCATCACGGGCCTCGGGACGAAGCTGCTTTGGGCGAGAATATCTGTGCAGAGTCAGATGTCGATGAGGTTTAGCCACCAAGACCGCAGCACCAGAGAAGATGCCTGGGTGCAGGCGGGTGCCCTTGACCTTCCGGCGGTTCCAGAGAGCACAATCGCCACAGGCGGAACCATCATCGTCCTTGCCGCACACCCAGACGATGAAGCGCTGGGAGCCGCTGCGCTGCTCGCACGTGCCGATGAGTGGAGCTGCCAGCTGAAAGTCCTACTCTTCAGCGCAGGCGAGAAATCGCACCCTGAGTCGCCGACGTATACCGGCGACCAGCTCAAAAGCATCCGTCTGGAGGAGTTCGATCGTGCGCTGAGCACCTTCGACAAGGCGCACTCCAGTCGATTTCTCGATCTGCCCGACGGTCAGCTGCCCGAATATTCAAGCCAGATCAGAGACGTGATCCGACACGAGATCGCACGATCACATGGGCCGGTGACACTCGTTGCGCCTTACAGCCGGGATGGGCACTGTGACCACGAGGCGGTGGGCGCCGCGGCGCTGGACATCGGGCGATCACATCATGCCGTAGTGCTCGAGTATCCCATCTGGTTCTGGCACTGGGCTGCTCCCACAGACCCTCGGTGGCAGGCCTGGCGGATCTTAGCCGACCCACAAGGTCTCGATCGAAATGCTCTGCTCGCGTGTTACCCGTCGCAGACAGAAGCGCTGTCGGATCAGCACGGGGACGAAGCGATCCTCACCAGCGCCCATTTGGAACACTTCATCCGGAGCCACGATACCTTCGTGTTCACAGATTTCAGATCCGGTGCGGCATCGCCGAGCTCTGGTCAGGAGGGAATAGGCTCGCGGATCAATGATGCGTCCACTGCGTCGGCGGTGTTCGATGATGTGCACAGAGAACGCAGTGATCCGTGGACGGTGTGGGATTCCGAATACGAAATCGCCAAACGCGAGACCCTTGTGTCCCACCTCCCGTCGACCTCGTTCTCCCACATTCTCGAGATCGGTTGTTCAGTCGGCGCTTTGACTCGAGAGCTTGCCGCTTACAGCGTCAGAGTGACAGCTGTCGATGCCAGCTGCGAGGCGCTGAAAACAGCGAAACGTCTGCAGACGACCACTGCAACCGAAATAGCCTTCCTGCACGCCACTGTCCCATACGAATGGCCCGAAGGGCATTTCGACTGCGTCGTCCTCTCAGAGACCGGCTTCTATCTGACACGTGCACAGCTGCAACGAACGTTGGAGCGCATTGATGAATCAACCCCATCGCGCTTTGTGCTCGTTCTCTGTCATTGGAAGGGTGACATCGAAGATTGGCCTCTGACCGCCGATGAAGTCCATGACGCGTGCCTGGACTACTGGCCCCGACTGCGGACCGATTTTCGCTCCGAGGCCGAGTATCGTCTCGATATCGTGACGGTGGACAAAACTGACGATTTCCTCCGTGCGGAAGCCGTTGAGTGATCACGCATTTGGGCATCCTCATCCCGGCTCACAATGAACAAGACGAGATCCTCGGCTGTCTCGACTCGGTGGCCCAAGCGTGTGCTCAGCTCCCTGACGGGCTCGCGCAATCCTCCACTCGAATCCTCGTCGTGGCCGACGCCTGTACCGACGAGACGGTGAGTCGCGTCGCAGACTTCGCCGAACAGCATCCACAAGTCACGATACTTGAGACGACGTTCAAGAACGTGGGCAGTGCTCGGAATTTCGCCTGGAACCATTTCAAGCAGACGGCTGAAGCTGATCGCGATGTCAACTTCGACCTGACATGGATTGCGTTCACCGATGCGGACAGCAGAGTTCCCACCCACTGGCTGACGACGCACCTTGCCATGGCGGAAGCCGGAAGCGACTGCCTGGTCGGCACAGTGTCGCCTCGACCTGATACCGGGTCGGCAGCGCTGATCGCGAAATGGCACTCTCACCACACGTTACTTGAGGACCATCCCCACGTGTTCGGCGCGAACCTGGGCATTCGAGGCTCGTATCTCAACATCATCGGCGGCATGCCTCAGCTGCCACTCGGCGAAGATGCCGCAACTGTTGCTGCGTTGCTCGCCGCGGGGGGAAACGTGAGACGCACCGACACCTGCCGGGTTCTCACCTCGGCCCGTCTGGAGGGACGCGCGGAGGGAGGCTTCAGCAGCTTTATGCAGAGCCTTCTTTGAGACCCGACTCTGCTCACAGCACTTCAGGGCGCCTCCGGCCGAGTTGCTCCCGACAACCCAGAGCTAATCGCGAGAACTGACGACGGTCAGCCTGTGCAGGTCCTTGGGCACATCGACATCGGCCCCGTCGTCGAGGTCGGAGCAGTCGACGAGGTCGACGACAGATCTGTGCGTCGCGAGCAGGTCGCGGGCACCGACGTCGCCGTGCGCGGCGGCAGCCGCCTGGCTCGTCCAGCTCTCGTCGAAGAGCACAGGGTGACCGCGGTGCAGCGACCCATTCGCATCACAGTGGCCCGCAGCGGTGATCGCACGGGGACGATGGGCGGCGATGAGACGAGCGACTTCCGCCGCACAGATTCCGGGACGGTCCACAGGTGTGACCATGACGTCGGGTCCGGGGCCGATCTCCTGCAGGCCGCGGCGCAGCGAGGAACCCATACCCGAAGACCAGTCAGGGTTGAACGCGACGGACACGCGGTCACACCCGCCCAGCAGGCTCGCGACCTGCTCGCTGCAGGCTCCGGTGACGACTGTGACGTCCCGGCAGCCACCGTCGAGCAGGGCGAGGACCATCGACTCCACCAGGGTGAGCCCGTCCTCCCGCGTCAGCAGTGCCTTCGGCCCTCGGCCGAGGCGTCGTCCGGCTCCGGCGGCGAGGATGAGTCCTCTCGGGGGACCGGGGACGGGTCGTTTGGGAGGAGTCGACCCGGTCTCGCCGCTCACGTCGGCAGGAACGCGTCGCCGAAGATCGGCAGATCGCGGACTCGGACTCCGGTGGCGTTGAAGGCGGCGTTCGCGATCGCGGCTGCGGCACCGACGATGCCGATCTCACCGACGCCGCGCGCGCCGAGGGGACCGGCGTGCGGGTCCTTCTCGTCGAGCCAATCTGCCTCGATGTCGGTGATGTCTGCGTTGACGGGAACGTGATACTCCGCGAGGTCGTGGTTGACTACGTGACCGAAGCGCGGGTCGAGCTCGCCCTTCTCATGCAGAGCCATCCCGACGCCCATGGTCATGCCGCCGATGAGCTGTGAGCGTGCGGTGCTCGGGTTGACGATCTGACCGGCGGAGAACATGCCGAACATGCGGTCGAGTCGGATCTCACCGGTGGTCGGCTGGATGCGGACCTCGGCGAAATGGGCGCCGAAAGAGTGCAGGGCGAACTTCTCCGCCGCGGGATTGGCCTCGGCCTCACCCTGGGCCTCGGCGCCGATGGCAGGATCGGCTCCGTGCTCGGAACGGAGCTCCTGGGCTGCGGAGACGATCGCCGTGCTCCAACTCGCCAAACCCGTGGATCCGCCGGCCACGGTCGCGTTCGGCAGCGCGGTGTCGCCGATTCGCAGATCTACTTGCCCGATGGGAACTCCGAGAGCGTCCGCGGCAGTCTGAGACAGGACGGTCCACGTCCCGGTGCCCAGATCGGCGGCACCGATCGAGACCTCGAAGCCTTCGGGAGTGCGGCGGATCCGCGCGACGGAGCCCGGCTGCCGACCGGCCGGGTAGGTCGCAGAGGCCACGCCCATGCCGATGAACCAGCCGTTCTCCTGACGGGTGCGCGGCTGCGGATTCCGCTTCTCCCAACCGAAACGGTCTGCTCCTTCTCGCAGACAATCGACGAGGCGGCGCTGGTTGAATGGCAGCCCGGTGTCCGGGTCGGTGGTCGGGTCATTGCGCACCCGCAGCTCGATGGGGTCGAGGCCGGCGGCCACTGCGAGTTCGTCCATGGCGATTTCGAGTCCGACCATGCCTGGAGCCTCGCCGGGAGCACGCATCCAGGAGGGCACCGGCACGTCGAGGGGAACCACTCGCTGGGTGAGGCGGCGGTTGTCGCCTGCGTACATCATGCGGCCCGGCTTCGTCGACTCCTCGGGGAACTCCTTGGTCTGCGAGGACATTGAGATCGCATCATAAGCGAAGGCCGTGAGCGTGCCGTCGGCTCTCGCGCCCAGACGGATGTGCTGCAGGGTCGGAGCTCGATAGCCGGTGATCGAGAACATCTGCTGCCGGGTCACGGCATATTTCACGGGTCGACCCGGCACCGCCTGTGCCGCGAGGGCAGTGAGCATCATATCCGCGTGGGGGAGGCCCTTGGAGCCGAAGCCGCCGCCGACGTGCGGGGAGATGATGCGGATCTTCTCCTGCTCCACCCCGAGGACCGGTGCCAGAGTCGACCGTGCGGGGTGCACCCCCTGCGTGGAGGTCCACAGGGTCAGTGAGTCTCCGTCCCAGCGGGCGACGGTGGTGTGCGGTTCCATGGGATTGTTGTGCTCCATGGGCGTGCTGTAGCGCTCATCGATGCTCACGGCCGCCTCGGCGAGGGCCGTGTCGACATCGCCTGTGCGCACATCCCCGCTGCCGGACTCCGGTTCTCGCGCGGCGGGGTGGTCCTCCCGCAGCTCGACATCGTGATCGTCCTGATCGTAGGTGATATCGACGAGTTCGGCCGCGTGGCGGGCCTGCTCGGGGGTGGTCGCGATGACAGCGCCGAGGTACTGGCCGCGGAATCCGATCTCAGCAGAGCGCAGGATCGCGAGTTCGCCGTCATCTGTGCTCGCCAGCTCGGGTGCGTTGTCGGCGGTGAGCACGTACACCACCCCCTCGGCTGCTTCCGCCGCGGAGGCATCGATGTGCGCTGCGCGTCCGCGGGCGATCTCCGCCTGCAGGGGGTAGAGGTAGAGAGGATCGGTCAGGGGGTGTTCGTAGGCGTAGGGGGCGCGTCCACGCACCTTGTCGGGTCCGTCGAGGCGCACCTGGTGAGTGCCGACGGACGTGGTCGTGAGCAGGTCACTCATGAGCGTCCTCCGTGGTCGTCTCCGGCAGGTCTTCCGAGGCTCCGGTGAGCTCGGCGAGCACGGTGGTGATCGCTCCACGGGTCATCGGAATTTTGAAGCTGTTGCCCTCGAGGGGCTCCGCGGCCTCGAGCTCGGCGTCGGCGGCTGCCAGGAACGTCTCGGCGGTCGGTTCCGCACCACGCAGCACCGCCTCGGCGGCGCGTGCACGCCAGGGTTTGTGGGCGACTCCGCCGAGGGCGATCGAGGTCTCACGGATGATCGGTGCCGGTCCCGAGGCGTCGACGTCGACCCGGGCCGCGACGGAGACGAGAGCGAAAGCGTAGGACGCGCGATCGCGGATCTTCCGATACGTCGAACGTCCCATGCGCGCGCAGGGAAGTTCGAGTGCCGTGATGAGCTCGCCGTGCTCGAGGACCGTGTCCTGCTCGGGGCGGTCGCCGGGCAGCCTGTGGAGCTCGGTGACCGGGATCCGGCGCTCACCGGTCGGACCGAGGACGACGACCTCGGCGTCGAGTGCGGTCAGAGCGACCGCCATATCCGAGGGATGCGTCGCCACACAGTCCGCTGAGGCACCGAGGATCGCGTGGTAGCGGGTGTAGCCGCCGATGGCCGAGCAGCCGGAGCCGGGTTCGCGTTTGTTGCAGGGGGTCGTCGTGTCCTGGAAGTACACGCACCGGGTGCGCTGCAGCAGGTTGCCGCCCATCGTGGCCGCGTTGCGCAGCTGACCGGAGGCGCCGGAGAGCAGGGCGCGTGAGAGCATCGGGTAGTCGCGGCGGATGCGCGGATCGGCGGCGGCATCGCTGTTGCGCACCATCGCACCGATCCGCAGGCCCCCGTCCGCCAGCTCTTCGATGTCGGTGAGATCGAGGCGATTGATGTCGACGACCAGGGCGGGTTCCGCGACCCCGAGCTTGAGATGGTCGACGAGGTTGGTTCCCCCGGCGAGGAATACAGCATCGGGTCTGTCGGCGACACTGGCGACGGCACCGGCGGTGTCGGTTGCGCGTTCGAAGTCGAAGGGGTTCATCGTGACTCCTCTGCGGCTCGGCTCACGGCCGCGACGATGTTGACGTAGGCTCCGCAGCGACAGAGGTTGCCGCTCATCCGCTCGCGGATCTCCTCCTCGGACAGCTCCACGGGCCCTTCGAGGTCCTCGGTGACCACGCTCGGAGCGTCATCGGCGGCCTCGGCCAGCATGCCGGCGGCCGAGCACACCTGCCCCGGGGTGCAGTATCCGCACTGGAATGCGTCGAGGGCGAGGAACGCCCGATGCAAGGTGGAGAGTTCGCCTTCGGGAGCCAGACCGTCGGCGGTCGTGACCTCGGCACCGTCGTGGGTGAGCGCGAGCGCGAGGCAGGAGTTGAGCCGACGGCCGTCGACGAGGACGGTGCAGGCCCCGCATTGGCCGTGGTCGCAGCCCTTCTTCGCAGACATCACCCCCAGCCTGTCCCGCAGGGCATCGAGAAGGGTGGTTCGGGAATCCACGACCAGGGTGTGCTCCTGGCCGTCGACGGTGAGGTGCAGCGAGTGTCCCATGAGGGCCCTCCAGACAGCGTTGTCGACGTCCGGCCAATCTAACCCCGTTCGGACACCCCGACAAGAGGGGTCAGCTTTCGTCATCGCGGCGGCCCTGTCTGTGACGCGGATACTCGGCCACCTGTGGTGAGGATCGGGCGCTCGCAGATGCGGGAGGTCGGGACGATCTCGCACCCCCTGTTGCCCATGGCGGTCTCCGACTACCGTGAAAGGACGATCTTGGGTATGAGCCCGAACGGTGCACAGGAGGAGGTGCCCAATGGCACGCCACGAGCAGAAGGTCACGGTCGAGGGCCATCGGCTGACATTGAGCAATCTGGACAAGGTCCTCTATCCGGAGACCAAGACGACCAAGGGTGAGATCCTCGACTACTGCGCCACGATCGCGCCGCATCTCATTCGTCATGCTCGGGACCGGATCGCCACGCGCAAACGCTGGGTCGACGGGGTCGGCACTCCCGATGACCCCGGGGACGTGTTCTTCGAGAAGAACCTGCCCGAATCCGCCCCGTCATGGATCCGCTCCCGCGCGATCCGACACAGCACCGGCACCAAACGCTACCCCTTGGTCAACGATCTCGCGACGCTGACGTACCTCACGCAGATGGCCGCGCTCGAGATCCATGTGCCCCAGTGGACGGTGAGGGCCGGGGCGAAGGGTCCCGGCACGATCGATTCCGAGAGCAGATACCCTGACCGGATGGTCTTCGACCTCGACCCGGGCCCGGGACGCGAATTGGCCGACTGCATCGAGGTGGCTCAGCTCGTCCGCGAACTGCTCGAGGGCATGGGCCTCGACGCATACCCGGTGACCAGCGGTTCCAAAGGCGTCCACCTCTATGCACCGCTGGACGGGTCGGTGAGCTCGCAGCAGGTCTCCGATGTCGCCCATGAGCTTGCCCGCAGCCTGGAGGCCGACCACAAGAAGCTCATCGTCTCTGCGATGAAGAAGACGCTGCGGGAGAACAAGGTCCTCATCGACTGGTCGCAGAACTCGGCGGCGAAGACCACGGTGGCTCCGTATTCTCTGCGCGGACGCTTCACCCCCTTGGTTGCCGCACCGCGCAGGTGGGACGAATTCGACGACCCGGCCGCCGTCGAGCAGGTGCGCTTCGAGGAGGTTCTCGACCGGGTCGATGAGGTCGGGGACCTCCTCGAGCCCCTCGCCGAGGCGGCCGGAGGAACCGCTTCGGCCCCGGAGTCCGGGGCCGATTCGGAGTCCCAAACCGACCCGAAGTCGGACGATGCCGCGAAAGCCGAGCGCGATCGACTTGAGGTCTACCGGTCCAAACGGGATCCGAAGCGCACGAGCGAACCCGTGCCAGCGAAACAGGGAACGAGCGGGGACGAACTGACCTTCGTCATCCAGGAGCACCATGCGAGGAGCCTCCACTGGGACTTCCGACTCGAACACGACGGTGTGCTGGTCTCCTGGGCCCTGCCGAAGGGGCCGCCGACGGACCCCGGGAAGAACCACCTGGCGGTACAGACCGAGGACCATCCCCTCGAATACGGCAGCTTCGAAGGCACGATCCCGAAAGGGGAGTACGGGGCCGGCGACGTCGAGATCTGGGACGCAGGCACCATCGAGGTCGAGAAGTGGCAAGAAGGCAAGGAGATCATCGCGGTCCTCCACGGGCGCGAGGACGGCGGTCTCGGGGGAGTGCGGCGGTTCGCCCTGTTCAACACCGGGGACCACGGACCGAACAGGGAGCCCGAGAAGAACTGGATGATCCACCTCATGGAGGACGAGTCGAAGAAGCAGTCGGCGGCAGCGGACGACTCATCGAAGAAGGGCACGCCGACCGGGCGTACCTCCAAGAAGCGAGCTGCGAAGAAAGAGGCTCTGCCGGCGGATCTGTCCCCGATGCTCGCGAGCATCGGGGACATCGGCTCCCTCCGGCGGGAGGCCGAGGACTGGGCGTTCGAGATGAAATGGGACGGCATCCGTGCGCTGGCGAGGGTGGCGCCCGGTGACGGGGAGCGCACCGGCAGCATCGAGCTGACCAGTCGCAACGGCCATGACATGACGAACAAGTACCCGGAGCTTCACGAACTGGTCGAGTGTATCGATGTCGACTGCATCCTCGATGGTGAGATCGTCGCCCTCGGGCAGGGCAGCCGACCGGACTTCGGACGGCTCCAGCGCAGAATGGGGCTGAGCCGGGACAGCGATATCGAACGGGAACAGCGACGCACCCCTGTCTACCTCATGCTCTTCGACGTCCTCCACGCGGACGGATCGTCGTTGCTGCGCACCCCCTATACGGAACGGCGCGCACGTCTGTTCGAACTCGTGACCGAGAGCGAGCACATCCATGTGCCCGAGGCCTTCGAAGGAAGCGTCGACGCCGCCTTCGAGTCCAGCCGGAAGCTTCGACTCGAAGGAGTGCTGGCGAAGCGGACCGACAGCGTCTATCTGCCCGGAAAGCGCACCCGCACCTGGACCAAGCTCAAGCACGGCTCGACCCGCGATGTCATTGTCGTCGGCTGGCGGACCGGAGAAGGAGAACGCTCATCCAGCTTCGCCTCGCTATTGGTCGCCGCCCATGACGACGAAGGGCTCCACTACCTCGGTCGCGTGGGCACCGGGTTCGACGAGGAGGCCCTGCGGAGGCTGCGCTCCAGCCTCGATCGTCGGTCGCGGAAGACGCCGGCGCTCACCGTGCCGGCCGACGAGTCTCGAGATGCCCACTGGGTGCGACCCGACCTCGTCGGGGAGGTCCGGTTCTCTGGCCTGACCGAGGCCGGACGCCTGCGGCACCCGGTCTGGCGCGGCCTGCGCTCCGACATCGACGCAGAGGACGTCCGAGTCTGAACCAGTCGACGCTGATTCTGCTCCGATCCTCAAAGACCTTTCGTCACGCCCATACCGAGGAGCAGAGCCGCGAGGAAGGCCACGACCACCCGGTCGATGGCATTGCGATGCGGGTTACGCACTTCGGGCATGCCATCGACTCCGAATGAACTCTGCCGTTGTCGTCATAGGCTCAACAGCAGAGGTGTGTCTGACCATCTGCTCCGTCATCGCTGACAGCAGATCGGCACGCGGTCGGCTTACGGGCGGATCGCCCGTTCCTCGGCGCTGTGTCCGGGGGTGAGGTCTCCCAGTTGCGAAGGGCGCAGCGATGCGAAGCCGCCCGTCGTCTCAGTCGCAAGCACACGTGCAGTGAGGCAGACATGATCGCTCCCGTCGTCGAGCATCGCGATGCGTTCGACGATGAGACGGTTGGGCAGGTCCGCGAGCAGCGGCACCCCATCCTCGGTGACGGTGAAGTCAAGACCGGCGAACTTGTCCGTCTCCATTCCTGAAAGTGATCCGAAGTGCCGTGCCGACTCGCGGTCGACGTCGGTGAGGAAGTGCACCGCGAAGCGCTCGGAACGCAGCGCCACCCGGTAGGTGTGGTTGGCCTTCGACAGCCAGAAGCAGTAGTGCTCCGGATCGATGCTCGCCTGGGAATGGAATCCGACTAAGCATCCGGCACGTTCGCCCTCCGCCGAGGTGGTGACGACGATGAGCGGAGAATCGACCGAACCCATGAGGTCGTCGAGCCCGGAGGTGCTCATGATCGTCCCTCCGCCGCCGCCGGCTTCGCTTCGTATCGGAGGAAGAGAGTGTCATCGGCGACCATCGTCGACTTCAGCGAGAACTGTGCGATGCCGGCTCCCGGCGGCGCGACGCTGACGGGCAGCGCATCGCCGCCCATCATCGGTGAGATCGACAGGCACAGCTCGTCGAGGCGGTCTGCGGCGACGAGCTCCCCGAGCCACCTGGGTCCGCCTTCGCACAGGACGACTTGGTAGCCGAGACCGGCAAGGGCCTGCAGAGCGGCGGCTGGTTCGACCCGCTCCTCGCCGGCGATGATGACCGTGGCCGCCTGTTCGGCGGCCGCCAGCCGCACCGGATCGGCCTTTGCGCACGTGATGACGATGGTGCGCGCGTGCTCGGGCGCTGCGGTGAAGACCTGTGACGACCAGTCGAGGTCGAGGCTGCGACTGACGACAGCCACCGGAGGCATCTCGGACTGTCCCCGTGTTTGACGCTGCGCTCGGGCGGACTCGCTCAGCCGCATCGGAGCGTAGCCTTCGCTGCGCACTGTCTGCGCGCCGACCATGACGACATCGGCGATCTGTCGCATCCGTCGGAACAGGTCCTGATCGGGTTCTGTCGACAGAGCACCGACGCGTCCGTGAATGGCAGCGGTTCCGTCAAGACCGGCGACCATATGACCGGTCACCCAGCATTCGTGCCGCGGCTGGGTGCGGTCGACCTCGAGATAGGGTGTCAGCGGATCCGGGATCGGGGCACCGCGTTCGAGTGGCTCCATCCATGCAGTCTACTGAACCTCGCAGGCACTCGCGGCGAGGATTTTCCGACCATCACCCGGACCCCGCTGACTGTTCACCGACGCGAGTGAGTCAGTCGGTCCAAGCGTCGTCGGTGAAATAGCCGTCGATGAACCCGGGCAGACGGTGACCGTCCTTCGCGGTCGCCAGTGTGTACGGGGCGACGTGGAAGCCGGCCTTGTCGAGTTCCCGCATCTTGTTCGTCGGCAGGTTCTTGCTCGGTCCCACCCATTCGATGCCGGCGTCCTTGATCTCTGCCGGTGATTCCTTCGGCATGGTCGAGCCCATGAGGTAGAGCGAGGTGTATCCGCGGTCGGCGATCGTCTTCGCCGCTTCGAAGTCGAAAGACTGGACGACGAGGGAATCCTTCAACCCGCGTTCGTCGAATTCGTCGAGAACCCGGTCGACCTCCTCGGGGGTGGCCCCGGGTTTGATCTCGGGCACCATGACGACCTCGCCGCCCATCTCGTCAAGGAGTTCGTCGAGGGTGACGGTGGCGGCTTCTTCTCCGCCGGTCGGGTGCTTGATCGTGGCCGCGTCCCATTCCTCCCTGCTGAGGTCCCGGATGGGTCCGGTCGCGCCGTTGAGGGTGCGGTCGGCGGTGTCGTCGTGGATGAGGACAGGGGTGCCGTCTTCGAGGAACTGGATGTCCATCTCGGGGAGGAATCCGTCCTTCGCCGAGGCGGTGAATCCTTCCATGGATTCTTCCGGATAGACGTCGGCGCCGCCTCGGTGGGAGATCGTGGTCGGGAATTCGATGTCGGCGACCTTGTCCGGGGCGGTGAAGCCGCTGGGGGAGCCGAGTCCTGGTGCTTCACCGGCGGAGCCGAGCCCGGCGGCTGCCGCGGGGGCGAGGCCGGCGCCGAAAGTGGCTGAGGCCGCGAGAACTGCAGTGGCGAGAATCGTGTACGGACGGGTGCGTGTGGATGTCTCTCTCTGTGTATTCACGTCCGCGACGCTACGAAGCGCAGGTGAGCTTGTGGCGAAGCCGTCGTGAACGTCACCGGCAGAATGGACGAACGGGTGGGAAAACGAAGACCTGCGCCGAGGCGGCCGCCCCGTCAGGTCACCTCGTCACATCCACTTCTTGACGCGGAAGACGACGTAGAGAACAACCCCCAGACCGAGCATGAGCCCCAGTGCCATCGGATAGCCGAAGGCCCAGTGGAGTTCGGGCATATCCTCGAAGTTCATGCCGTAGATCGCTCCGACGAGGGTGGGGGCGAAGAGGATCGCTGCCCAGCCGGAGATCTTCTTCATGTCCTCGTTCTGCCGCTGCGCGACAAGGGTGGAATTGACGTTGAGGATCTGCGACAGGGCCTCTCTCAGCTCGCCCGCCTCGGCGAGGACTCGCGTGAGGTGGTCGGTGACATCATCGAGGTAGGCGCGAAGGTCGTCGGGAATCGCGTACTTAGCCGCCCCGTTGCCCAACGCCTGCGTCAGTCGATTGAGGTGGGTGGAGTTGTGAAGGACATCGATCACCTCCTGGCTGAGGAGATAGATGCGCTCGGCAGCAGCTGTGTCCCCGCTGAAGACCTGCCTCTCGATCCCGTCCTTGTCGACCTGCAGACCGTCGAGGACGGGGAAGTACGTATCGACCGCAGTATCGAGCAGACGGTAGATGAGTGCTTCGGGACCGAGCGCGAGCAGTTCGCGATCTTTCGTCCAGCTGCGCTTCTCATTCGTGAAGTACGCCTGGACCCCGCTGGTGTCCGCTGGGATCGGCGTACCGTCGATGAAGCGGTCACCTTGGCAGATGATGACGAGCGCGGCGTCTTTCATAAGAAGGTGGAACTCGTTGAACTCGACCTCTTCCTTGGCATCGATGTAGACCGCCGATTTGAGGACGACGAAGAGCACATCGTCGTAGCGTTCGACCTTGGCTCGCTGGTTCGCGTGGAAGAGGTCATCGACCAGGACCGGGTGCAGCTGCCACGTTGAGGCGATCTCCTCGAGCAACCCGGGAGCGGACCTGGGAATAACGACCTGTGTGATCGAACCGGGGACGGACGAGCCGGAGCTGTCCATGTCATGTGCGGACAGCGCCTCGGCGAAAGACCGGGCCACGCTCATCTCTTGTGGCTCGCTGTCGATGATCCGGCGACTCAAGAGCATCGGTTCCTCGGGGGCCGTCGTATTCGCCACCGCCGATCGCTTACGCAGTGACGGTCGCTCGGCCTTGTGCCTGCGTGATCTGCCCATGGTGCTCCTCTTCGTCCAACAGCTCTTTGACGATACTCGAGGCCGTGGCAGGCCGTGGAATCATTCACCCCCGTCGACCTGTCATCAACTGGGGCGCCGATGACCGGGAAGTCGGTCGGTCCCGCGAGGATGGACAAGCGCTTCACAGGGGACATCAGTGGTCGTGCGACGACACTGTCCACCTACGCCTTGGACCACTCGACCGATATCGGCACCGATCGCAGCGACGAATCATTCAGCATCATCCCCTCGAGCGGCACCGGTGACCTGGGTGGCGGCGACAAGAGTGACAAGCCCGAATTGTATCCCGGTCCCTGCAATGAGGGGAGGGGTAGCGAAGCCCCTCAACCTTCTGGAATCGTGAGGACCCAGTCCGCACACGTGCTCACCCGACGATATGGCGAGGAGGAGCTGCTCATGGACTACACCCAACTCGGGAACTCGGGCCTGCGCGTCTCACGGCTGGCCCTGGGGACCATTCCGTTCGGATCCGGTGGCGGATTCGAGAGGATCGCAGGGGTCTGCGGAGATGACGCCCGACGCCAGTTCCGCGAGGCTCTGGACCGTGGAGTGAACTTCATCGATACAGCCAACCTCTACTCGGCCGGGGACGCGGAAAGAGTCCTCGGCGAGATCATGGGCGACAAACGCGATGAAGTCATCCTCACCTCCAAGGCGCGGATGCCCACCGGAGAGGGCCCGAACGACTCCGGGGCAAGCAGACAGCATCTGACGCGAGCAGTCGAGGACAGTCTCGAACGACTGCGCACCGATCATCTCGATCTGCTCTACATCCACCAATGGGACGGACAGACGCCGATCACAGAGACCATCGCCACCGTCAACGAGATGATCAGGGCCGGGAAGGTCCGGTATTGGGGAGTCTCGAACTTCAGTGCCTGGCAGCTGACGAAGACCGTCTACGAAGCGCGGCTGGCGGGCCTCGAGGGCCCGATCTCACAGCAGGTGTACTACACGCCCGAGGCACGCGAGATCGAATACGAGATGATCCCGGCCGCTCGTGACCTGGGCGTGGCGACGTTCGGCTGGAGCCCGCTGGGGGAGGGTCTCCTCAACGGGAAGGTCAGACGCGGCCGGCAGACGCCCTCGGACACCCGACAGGGGACCGGTTGGCCGGAACCCCACGTCACTGATGAGAAGAGGGCCTATGATCTCATCGAACTCTTCGCTCAGATTGCGAACGAGTTGGGCTGGTCGATCCCGCAGGTCGTGATCTCCTGGATCCTTGATCGGCCGGGCGTGGACGGCACGGTGATCGCGGCCCGGAAGTTCGACCATCTCACTGAGGACCTCGACGCCGCTGAGCTGACGCTTCCGGCAGACGCCCGGGATCGGATCACTGTGGCGTCTCAGCTGCCTGCCTTCTATCCGCATTGGCACAGAATGATGACAGCGCAGGACCGCCCCGAACTCGCCGAGGCTGAGTTCCACGCCGAGCAGCGTCGCCATGTCTTCGGCGATGACGCATAGACGCGGGAGGATGGTGTTTGAACATGCGCGGTGATGAGTTCCTCAAGAATGTCACCGAAATCGGCGGACCCGGCGATCCTGAAAGCGCCGCCGTCGTGACCAGGACGGTATTGGATAACCTCGGCAAACAGCTCAATGGCGGAGAGGCGGCGGATCTGGCCGCCCAGCTTCCTGCCGAACTGCAGGAGCCGCTCCAACGGCACGGCTCGGAAGCGCCGCTGACCGACGACGTCGATGATTTCCTCCGTCGTCTGGCTGTTCAGCTGGGCGAGGGGATCGATCCTGATACCGCCCGTGCCTACGCGCGTGCGGTGATCTCGACGCTTGACGCCGCAGCCTCCGAGGGCGAGGTCGACGATCTCCGCTCACAGCTGCCCGCAGGCTTCGCACCGCTGTTCGAAGGTTGATCTTTGCTTCGCCCCTCATTCTGGTGAAGGCTCGGTCTTCGCAGGAGTGAGGGGCGATCTGTCTCTGGCGACATGGCCGCCCCTGAAACCGGCGGCGCGAACACCGTCGAGATGAATGAATCCTGGGGCCCATTGGCCGCCAACGGCACCCATCCGATCTTTCGAGGGCTACGAATACGAGAGTATGGACAGAGCCATTCAACTAAGAGGGGCAAAGCTGGCCGAGGTGATCGACTACTGGAAGCTGTCCCTCGAAGGAGTCTGGCTGCACAGCGCCAGTTTGGGCAGTGAGCTGAGCGAGCTGGAAATCGATGCCTATCTCCACGGAGTCTTCGGGCTCTCCGGCTATCAGCACGACATCATTGCGCAGGCCGTCAATGAACTCATCGACATGTTGCCGGATCCGCCTCGGGCATCCTTCAGCACCGAACCCGATCTCGACGAGGTTGAGCCGCTGGCTCCGGATGACGACTTCGGGGCGTAGCTGACCTCGATTAACTAGGAACGGAGGTCGAGTTCAGGTCGAACACAGATAGGCATGCACAATAGTGGGCATGACCTTCCTACCGGCAGATCTGCCGCACACCGCAGTCCGTGGTGCCAACTTTGCACAATCGGTGGCAAAACTCGCTGCGCTCAGACTCCGTGAGCGTGTTCGCGAGTCTCGGCTGTCTGATGAATTCCATCCTCACGACGACGACGAGTTCGTGGCAGCTGCTTACTTTGCAGGGGATCTCAGCTCGGTCTATCAGCTGGAACAGTGGCTGTGGCCCTTCGAACAGCTGGAGGCACGGCTCATCGAGCTTGGCCACGGAGATCGGCCCATCGGCATCATCGTCCGGAATGCCATGGTCGCAAAGTACCTCAAAGGAGTTACCGATTTTCCTGTTCGGTTCTCACGTCTGACCAGCGGGTTGGACAAGTTCATGCACTCGCCGAGCCTGCGGGCGGTGTTCTACGTCAACCAGGGGACCAGCAACTTTCAAGCACTTCGATATCCGGAACCAGCGCACGTCCATCTCAGCCATGGCGAGAGCGAGAAGATCTCGATGATCTCCAATCAGCTCAAGGGATATGACTACGTGTTCACTGCCGGGCAGGCGGCGAGAGACCGGATTGAGCAGGCACTGTACGGAATGCCGGAGGACCGCATGTTCGATGTTGGGCGCCCCCAACTGGACCGCCCCCGATCCGTCCCGTCCGAATGGGAAGAGTTCAAGAAGACGAACCCCAATGGTCGGGCGGTGTTCTATGCACCGACGTGGGAAGGCGACTCTCCGTCGATGGCGTATGGAACCATCGCCTATAACGGAGAGGAGATCGTCACATCTCTTCTCGAAGCAGGTTACCGAGTGATCTTCCGACCGCATCCACGTACCGGAGTGATGCGTCATGAGTTCGAGAAGGCTGTAGAAGACGTAGCGGAGATCGTCGAATCGGATCCCCGTGGATTCGTCGACAAGAGCCCGGACGTGTCATGGCAGTTGGACGAAGCCGATCTTGCCGTCGTCGAAATGACCTCGGTGGCCTTCGATTGGCTCGCCTCCGGGAAACCCCTTGTGATGGTCAAACCCCATGAACCAGCTGCGGAGGTGCTAGAAGGCGGGCTTCTAGACCAATGCCCGGCAGTCGACCCAAGGAGCCGACAAGGAGTTGTCGACCTCATTGAGGAAGCCGATGCACGAACCGGATCGGTCGCTGAATTGGCTCAGTTCTATCTTGGGGATACTGCAATCGGCCGGCAGACTTCGCGCTTCATCAAATCAAGCGAACAAGTGATCAGAAACCGTTCGGAAGAACACCACTTGAAGCACGCCAAGTGAGCCGTGTGACATTTTCTTAACTTTAAGTAACAGAATGATAAACTAACGCGGAACTAATTCTGCGGCTCACGAGGTGAGCTTTGACCTCTGGACGGAATCAGCAATGAAACGAGTCATCACGTACGGAACTTTCGACCTGCTCCATTATGGGCATATTCGGCTGCTTCAACGATGCAAGGAACAGGGCGATTACCTGGTCGTTGCGCTGTCGAGCGATGAGTTCAATGCGGGTAAGGGCAAGAAGTCGTACTTCTCTTATGAAGAGCGCAAGCACATGCTCGAAGCGATCCGCTATGTCGATCTCGTCATTCCTGAAGACAATTGGGAGCAGAAGTCGACCGACGTGGAGAAATACCACATCGACACCTTTGTCATGGGTGACGATTGGGAAGGAGAGTTCGACTTCCTCAAGGAGAAATGCGAAGTCGTCTATCTGCCGCGCACTCCCGAGATCTCGACGACGCGGATCAAGAGCGAGCTGGGCAAGTCCTGACAGCAACGGCGCGAACTTCGCGCTATCGTTGCTGGACATCATCGATGGATCTGAGAGGAACGGACGTGCCCGAAAAGTCTTCGGCTAAACATCCGACATTGTCGGAGCTTCGGGCGAAAGCACAGCCGATAGAGGTCCGCAGTCGCAAGAACGCGGAACACTGGTCGGCGCAACTCTACCTCCGCCATATCTCGATCTACTTCACGATGCTGCTCGTGCGCACGAGGATCAGCGCAAATGGTGTCACCGGCCTGATGATCTTGGCCGGTTGGTGCATCGCCTTCAGCCTTCTGATTCCGGGCATCTGGGGAGCGATCCTTGCTGTCTTCTTTTCTCAAGTCCAGATGTACATTGACTGCTGTGACGGTGAAGTCGCCCGATGGCGCGGAACCAGCGGCGCCAAAGGTGTGTTTCTGGATAAGGTCGGCCACTATACGACAGAGGGGCTGGTCGCAGTTGCACTCGGAATCCGAGCTGTGGGGGAGTGGAACAATCTCATCGACGACCCCGCTGGGTCCTACCCGCTCCTGCTTGCCGGAACGGTCCTTGCCGGGTTGGTGCTTCTGAACAAAGCACTCAACGACATGGTTCATGTCTCCCGTGCATTCAATGGACTCGATAAGCTCGCGGACTCGAAGGAAGCCACCGCGCTCAACCCGGGAGTCATTTCCACACTCAAACGAATCGCTCGGTTCGTGCCTTTCCACCGAATCTTCCACTCGGTAGAGATGTCTTTGATGGCACTGGCTTCGAGCATTGTCACAGCAATAGCAGCATCGGCAGGATCTGAGCCCTTATTCGGTGAACGTTGTCTCGTCCTCATCATGGCTCCGCTGTGCCTGCTCTCCGTTATCGGGCATTTCATGTCGATCATGGCATCGAGGAGGCTGTCATGAGCGAGTCATCGCGGATCCTTTCCCAGCGATTCGAAGACAATAGGCGCTACACATTCGGCGTTGTCGTTCTCAGCCAGGGCAAACGACTGGACGATCTCAACCGAGGATTCGAGTCGTTGCTGGCGCAGAAGGGCGTCGATCTCGATATCGTCTGCGTAGGAAACGGCTGGGAGCCGGAAGGCATCCCGGACCAAGTCAAGAAGTTGGGGCTCCCGGAGAACCTTGGCATCCCTGCAGGTCGCAATGCCGGAGTCCCCCACGTCGACGGCGAGTTCCTGTTCTTTCTCGACGATGACGCATGGCTGCCGGACGACACGTCGCTGATGCGTATGGCCCAACTGATGCGGACAAAACCGCGTATCGGGCTGATCCAGCCAAGGGTCGAGGAACCCGGTGGGCCAGATGCACCGAAACGATGGATTCCCAGACTGAAGAAAGGAAGCGCCGACCATTCATCGAATGTGTTCTCGGTGTGGGAAGGCGCAGTCTGCATGCAGCGTCGAGCCTTCGACGAGTGCGGAGGATGGCCGGCACCATTCTGGTACGCACACGAGGGAATCGAACTCGCGTGGCGAGTCTGGGACGCCGGCTACATCGTCTGGTACATGGGTGACCTCGCCGTCGCCCACCCGGTGATCGACCCGAGGCGCCACGACGAATACTTCTACATGAATGCGAGAAACCGAGTTTGGCTGGCGCGGCGTAATCTGCCGTGGCCGTTCAGCTGGGCCTATGTGGGTTCATGGACATTGATGCAGTTCTTCAAGTGGGCCAACAAGCCACACCAACTCAAAGCGTGGATGGAAGGATGGCGTGCCGGATGGCGTCTCGACCCGTGGGGTCAGGACGAAGACCGGCAGAAGCTGTCAAGAAGAGGTGTACTTCGAATGTCCCGGCACGGCCGGCCGCCCATCGTGTGACCTCACGCCGCTACGGCGGAACGGTGCGCCCCGATACAGCAGCAATCAAATTGGAGGAGCCTCCGGGGAACATGCTGACTGCCGCGTACGAAAGAAGCGAGTAATGACAGGGACCGCAGTCGGGTCCGAACCAACCGGCTGAGAAACTGAGTGGAGCCGATTGATGCAGTCGACAGCCCCCGTCGCTGAAAACTCCCCACAGAGGTCGAGCGTGCCCAAAACCTCGGGATTCCGTTCCGATATCCAGGGGCTGCGAGCCCTGGCCGTGGGAATCGTTCTGCTCTATCACCTGTGGCCCGATCGGTTCGTCGGCGGGTTCGTCGGTGTCGACGTTTTCTTTGTCATCTCCGGCTTCCTGATCACTAGCCACCTCATCAAGTCTCCGCCACAGAGTTGGGGAGACGTGGCAAAGTTCTGGGCACGGCGGGTCCGGCGGTTGCTGCCGGCGTCGCTGCTCGTCCTGTTCCTCGTCGGCATCGCAACCTTCTTCGTTGCTCCACAATCGATTTGGGCCGATACCGGACGCCAGATCCTTTCCGCGGGGCTTTACGTCGTCAATTGGGACTTTGCCGTATCCAGCGTCGACTACCTGGCTGCGGACAATGCTCCGTCGCCCGTTCAGCATTTCTGGTCGCTGTCGGTCGAGGAACAGTTCTATTTCGTCTGGCCGATGATCATCGGCTTGGCTTTTCTCGTAGGGACGAAACTCGGACGGTCCAAAGAGTTCGTCGGATTCACCGTCCTCGGGATCTTCCTTGCCTCGTTCGTCTTCTCTGTCTGGTACACCGCCAACGAACCTGCAATGGCCTACTTCATCACTCCGACCCGGATGTGGGAACTGGCCACCGGCGGCCTCGTCGCCGTCTTTGTGCTCTATGTTCGACCCGAGCGGATTCCATTCAGTTCAGTGCTCGGGTGGATCGGTCTCGCCGGAATTGTGGCGGCCACCTTCCTCGTCCGCGCGGACATGCCGTTCCCCGGCTACATCGCGTTGGTCCCGGTGGTATCGACTGCACTCGTCATCCTCGCCGAC
This sequence comes from Brevibacterium sediminis, assembly GCF_013623905.1. GTDB lineage: Bacteria > Actinomycetota > Actinomycetes > Actinomycetales > Brevibacteriaceae > Brevibacterium > Brevibacterium sediminis. The sequence continues at coordinate 52,159 of NZ_JABKDD010000014.1, read as the reverse complement.
TCCCGGGGCCGGGCGTCTGTGCTTCCACTGTTGTCACTGCGTCCGGTGCGCTTCCTCGGTGACATCTCGTATTCCGTCTATCTCTGGCATTGGCCCCTCATCGTCCTCGTGCCATACCTCTCGGCCAAGCTTGGACGCTCGGAGAGTCTCGGCGTCCTGGACAATATCGCCATCATCTTGGTCTCGATCATCGCTGCCTGGGCCTCGACAACCTGGGTCGAGAACCGATTCCGCAAGTCGTCGTTCTTCAGCAGTTCGAAGAAGACCTTCGCGTTCGCGGCACTTGCTATGGCTCTCGTCGCGGCCCTGGGGCTCAGCCAGATGGTCATCGCCAACACCATCGTCGAGCAGAACGAAGACAAACTGCAGGCCCAGTTGGACGATCCCGACTCCTGCCTTGGCGCCGGGATTCTCCTTCCCAGCGCCAAGGACAACCCCAATTGCCAAGACAAGGACTCGCTGCAGATGGAGCCCGCTGCGGCGAAGAAAGACAAGTCAAAAGCCTATGCCGATGGCTGCTGGGCCAGTGCACCATATGCGAGCAAACCGGAGTGCACCTATGGAGACGGGTCGAAACATGTCGCGCTGGTTGGAAATTCGCATGCCGGTCATTGGCTGCCGACACTCGAGCGCTTGGCGGACGAGCATGATCTGACGATCACCACTTTCCTCGCCTCGAACTGCAGCATTTCTACCCTGCCTCAGGACCTTTCGACGCCGGACGAAACCAAGGGGTGTCAGGAATACGCCGATTGGGTATCGAAGAGAACGACCGAAGGAGGCTTCGACGCAGTCATCACCTCCGAGCGGCAGTCCACGCCGCTGGAGGGTATGGACTGGGAGGAAACAGAGAAGAAGGCGCCTGAAGGACATCGTGAGATCCTGCAGCGCTGGGTCGATGCTGATTTGGATGTTGTTGTCATTCGGGATACCCCATACCCAGGCGGGGCAGGTGTCACCGTGCCGGATTGCGTTGCCAAGCACGAAGACGACCTCGAAGAGTGCTCTGGAACTCCGGAATCATGGCACTGGATGGACCCGCTCGCCGCCTCTGCGAAGACCATAGACTCGAAGAAAATGTCGGTCATCTACCCCCAAGACTGGTTCTGCCCCGAGGGGCGCTGCGAGCCTGTCATCGGCGGCGTCATCACCTATTTCGACACCGCGCACATTACTGCGACCTATGCTCAGACTCTTGCCCCGCAATTCGACGCAAGCCTCCGCAAGACGGGCCTCGGCACCTTCAACTGAGACCGCTGCGGTTCAACGAACTGACAGTCAAGTCGTATACCGTGTGCCTGATTGCTATTGACCACCGACTGCTACGAACGACCGATCACCGAAACCTCTGCAAAGGAACGAACGAGTGACCACTGGACGAAACGCCGCCGACCGATACTTCAGCAAGGGACGCGAACTGGTGAAGCCAGTCGTCCACGGAATCGCCCGTAGAGCCCTGCCCGTGGTGGAGCGCGCCTCGGGGACGAAATACGTGCGTGAACGTGCCGCCGGGGGAGCTGGAGCGGGGAAGTCTGGCGGTTCTGCGAAGAAGATTGCGACGGACACCGCTCGCGCGTATCAGACGCTGGCCTCAGGGCTCAAAGGCAAGACGGCGGAAGACACGAACGGTTGGACCGTTGCACCCTCAGCTCGAGAGGTCGACGCAAAATCGCGCCAATTGGCTCGCGTCAAGGCTCACGCGACGCTCTCGGAAGCACTGGCACAGGGTGAAGCTCTCGGGGAATCAGTTGTTGACGCGGGGAGAGTGATCGTCGGAGAGGGATACCTGGCGGAGGCTGTGTCCATCGGACTGAATCTGCGCAGTCACGTGTCGACCGAGGAAGCAGGCAGAGTGATCCTCGGAATGGCGTATCAGCGATCATCAGACCCGGAAGTGGCGTGGGCCGAGTTTGAGAAGATCGACGACCGCGACATCATCGTCTCCGCAGCCGAAGAATACTTTCCTACTGCGATCGACACACTCGGGCAGGAGGCTCTGCCGCTTCTCGACCACTCGAATCAAACCGGCGAAACCGACCGTTGGAGCGACAAAGCAGTGCTGCGCACCGCTGAATCGGCATTCTGCATCGGAGCCTTCGACCATGTGCGCACCCTCGTCGAGGCACGTCTCGATAGGCCGTCGGATCAGATGGACTCGGCGGTACGCTACGAGCTCAACCGAATGCTCGCTTGGCTTCCGGGCGGAAAGCACCTCGAGCCTCTCCCGACCACAGTCGGCAAGCGCAACTTCGGTGTGCTCAGCTATGACCAGCCGGGGATCCGTTCACGCAACATCGGCGACTACATCCAAACGATTGCGTCGATCGGTCATCTTCTGCGGTACAAAAACCTCAGCTTCTCGGGTGACCAGGGGCTGACCGAGCTTTTCAAGAAGTTCCGCAAATCAGTCAAAGAGGAACGAAAGTACGCTGGACCTGAAGCTGAACTCAACCTCGTCGAGGTCTACAGGGACGGCAACGTCTATCAGGACATTCCGGAAGACACCTGGTACATCGCCTTCGGCTGGTACATGCACGACATCTTCGGAAAGTCATTCAACATCCCGTTCCACCCGAACCTGCGGCCGATTCTGCTCTCAGTCTTCGTCCGGTACCCGGAGATGCTCACCCCCGACGCCATCGACTACCTGAAGAAGTACGGCCCGGTGGGATGCCGTGACTGGCAGTCGGTCGCGGTGCTCAGAGCGGTCGGTGTACCGGCATTCTTCTCCGGTTGCCTCACCACCACGGTCGATACTCTGTTTCCTGCTCCGCCGACTGACCGCCGGTCCGGCACGCTGCGAATCGATTGGACCAAGGGTGGAAAAGGTCCGAAGAAGAAGCAGACAGTCACTGCGATCCGTGACAAGAGCTTCCCCGAGAACCTGGAACTTGCTCGCAACTGGGTCGCCGACTACGCCTACAAATACAAGCGAGTTCTCACCTCGCGGCTCCATGCGAACCTGCCCGCGCGGTCGGTGGGTGCTGAGGTCGATTTCGAACCGAAGAACAAATCGGATTCACGTTTCGGTGGGCTGATCGGCATCGACGAGAACGAGTTCGACGCCATCCGGGACGGGATCCTGGACAAACTGTCCGTAATGATCCCGCTCATCGCGACTGGAGCTTCGGAAGACGAGGTCTACTCGAAGTGGTCAGAGATCACTGCGGACGACATGGCCGCCGCCGATGAGTATCTGGCAACAGCTGAGCTTCCCATCGGAGACAGCACTGCGATCGATGCGGCAGTGAGCAAGGTGAACAAGGCAACTCCCGAAGCACAGGTCGCAGACGTCTTCATGACCGTCGAGAAAGGCGAAGAATCTCTGGTCTCTACGGCCATCAAGTCCATCGACGCCCATGCCTCCGGACGGTACCGCATCTGGCTGCCGTCAGGAGCAGCGAGTGCAGAAGTCGTCGCCGAGATCCAGGCACAGCTCTCGCTGGGAACCGTCGAGAGCTTGGGCGCTTTGTCCTATGCAGACATCACGAACGAGAACGACCTGGCACAGGCTCTGCTTCCGGTGCTGTTCCCGGACCATGAACGCCTCGTAGTTGTTCCCGCAGCCGGCGAGTTCTCCGCAGACATCGTGGAGCTCTCGAAGGCTGACCTCGGGACAGCACTGATCGCCGCTAAACATGATGTGAGGAAGAACCGCTCCAGCGGTCTCACTCTGATGAGGAGGATCGCAAGCTCATTCGGCGACGATCATGTCGGAGCACTCAACTTCGTCTTCGCAAGTCATGCCGGCCTCACCGAAGATTTCGTTCCCTTCGACCCGCAGATTGCCGTACTCAACCTCAGCCAGCTGCGCAGCGAAGATCTCGTCAGCAAGATCATCGGTCTGATGGATGACCTCAAGCTGAGCTATGTTGATGCAATGCAGATGATCATCTGTGGGCGGTACTCTGACATCGGCGACGAGTGGAACGTACGTGCACAGTGGGAGACTTCGGACAGCCCTAAGCTCGTCAACTGGCGTCGTCAGACACGCCACTATGGTCGTATGGCACTTTCACGTTGATCAGTGCCGCTGAGACCGACGCACGACCAGAGCTGAGAAGGGTACCACTTGTGAAGTTCATGGCTCGACAGGCGTATGACGCCAACGACAACCTTCGGGTCCGGAATGAGTCCGACCACAAGCTCGGAACCGATGAAGTGCACGTCTACAACGTCTTGTGGTGGATCCCTGAATCTATGGGTGGGATGACGACTGCGGCGCTTCGCCGTATTCGCAGCTTCCAGAGCTTCGGGAAGACCTTGTCGCAGACCATCCTGACGTTCAGCCCTCGAATGGACACAGATGAGATCCGAGATGGATTGATTTCGTCGGGACGCATGCGCGATGACGTCGATCTGGTGAACATCTGGCAGGATCTGCGCAACAGGTCCGACCACGAACTCTCGCAGCTCGCGGGCGAGCAGCCGCGGAGTCCGATTCCGGATGTGGACGGTGAAATCGAGAACATCACCTCTTTCTACGATGCGGTCCGTGACGCGCGCAGCGGCAAGATCATCCGTCGTCACTACTACAGGGAAGACGGAAGTCTTCTTGTCGCGGACATCCGGGATCCGAAACTGGGCAGAAGGTTCATCCTCCATTCGCTGGACGGAACGCCGATGACAGAGTGGCGACGTCCACGAGATTTCTACAACTCCTGGATCAAGTCAGTTGTGAACAAAGAACCCGCTGTCGTCATCGTTGATGACAAGAAGGTCAGCGAGTTCATCCACGAGATCTCGAATCGGAATTTCGCGCTCGTTCTGTTCCTCCACGGCACTCATCTTCGCCATCCGTGGAATGGCGACCATGGCCAGGTGCTTCCTCGCAGAGTTGAAACTGTGCGCAACTTCGACCGCTTCGACGTGGTGGGTGTTCAGACACGTCAGCAGGCGAATGCCGTTCGCGCCATCGGTTTCACTGACGACAACATCAGACTTCTGACCGGTGAACTGCCGGCCGGGTCGGTGCTGACGCAGGCCCCGAAAGAACGGCCGATCAACAAGGCGGTGATGATCGCCAACCTCATCGAGCTCAAACGTGTGGACCATCCTATACGGGCGGTGGCGAAACTGCGTGACCGCGGAGTCGACGTCTTTTTGACCATTTTGGGGGAGGGACCGGAGCGAGACCGACTGGAACGCCTCGTCGATGCTCTCGATGTTCGCGATCGAGTGGAATTGGCTGGCTACGTCAACGATGTCCCCGACAGGTTAAAGTCTGCTTCATTCTCCATGCTGACGAGCACGAGTGAAGGGCTTCCGCTGTCGATGATGGAGTCGATGGGCGCCGGGTGCATTCCGATTGTCTACGACATCACTTACGGGCCGCGTGACTTGATCGAGCAGGGGCGCAATGGTTTCATCACGCCGATGAGCGATGTCGAGGCCCTGGCCGATCAGATCGAGGAATTTCTCTCTCTGAGCGCAGATTCCGTTTCGGTGATGCGCAGCTCTGCCATGGATACAGTCGAGAATTATCTGCCTGAAGCCGGGTACCGGCGCTGGAAATCGGTCATCGAGGAATTGCCGGTGGCGCAGGTCTATGATGATCTCATCCAATCATCGGGCTCTCCTGTCGCAGTGAAAAGAGCGACGTGTGAGAGCTTGTCTGAAGGCTGTCGGATCGAACTCGAATTCGCCGACCTCCGTCGAGACGTCAGAGAAAACGTGGAGATGGTCGTGTCTGCACGCGACGTCAATACCTTCTTCGTGTGTGGAGGCTCTTTGACGTCCACTGGCCGGTTGGGCAGACGACATGCGGTGTCATTCGACGTCGACTTCGAAAGTTTCTCTGAAGCGATGGGGGAGACTTTTGACGTCTATCTCCGAATGCCCCGCAGCCCGTGGGAGTCGAAGCGAAGGATTCGACTCCCTAAAGGATTCCGTGCAATGCGGACAGGGCAGTGGGAATGGTATTCCACGAAGTACGGGAACCTCTCGGTACGACCTGTGAAATCAGCGTAGCAAGAACAACCACCCTGAACTGGGAAACCGCCGCCAGGTGGAGCTGCTTACCGCCGCCTTCTATTCGCTGGTGGATTCGTCCTCGGACTCGGCGTTGATGCTGTCATCGGAATGGAAGTGCTCCAGGTCGACTGTACGAGCGGCGATCAGTTTCGACACTGCTTCGGTGAACAGGACTGTCGATGTTCCCTTCCCTCCTTCGCCGAAGTAGTGACGACGAAGATCGAGACGGGCCTCCGCAGCCGAATCCTCGGACAGAATCGCTTGGAACATCAGGTCCAAACCGTCGGCCGTCGTTCGGTCGATGATCGGAGTGGCGCGACTGATCGGCGCTTCGGCGTTGAGCGAAATGGTGTCATTGCGGCGATCCGTCAGTACAAGCGGCTTCTCGGGGTGCAGGTAGAGAAAGTCGAGCCCGACACTGGAGATATCGGTGACGAGCAGATCGACCGCGTCGAACATCGCGAGAATATCGCCCTGCATGAGCACCTGATGTTGCATGGACTCGTCTGAGATCGAATCGTTAGCCGCCTCGAGGAGTTCAAGGATCCGAGCGTTCGCTTCAGTCATTGCCGGGTCGTTGGATGTCTCAACTCGGGGATGCGGTTTGTAGATCACTCGGGCATTGGGAAACTGCAATGCCGCTTCGACGATCTGCGGACCGAAAAGATCGACGGACGTGTAGTTGTTGGATTCGTTCTCACCCTCCCACGTGGGCGCATACATTATGGTTCGCGCGTTTGAGGGCTCCAGCTCCACGGTACGCTCGATGTCGAGCTGTGGTCGTCCGACTTTGACGAGGGCGGACTCGTCGAAATCGATGAGTGCTCTGCGGTGCCGTTCGATGGCGGCGTCGCCGGCGACGAACACCTTGTCGTAGGACTTGGCTTGGTTGGAGACCATGCTCAGCTTGTCCGATTCACCGTGATTGACGTGTACATGCACCATCGGGGCGAAGGCCAGCGACTGGAAGTTCGTCATTCCGTTGTTGACATAGAGCGCCAACGTGAAGTCGTTGGCGTGATAAAAGGTGTGCAACGGGTCGAATTTGCGTTTGAACACCACGGGAAGGTTCGTGGTCTCAAGTGTCCGAAGCAGAGCGGAGCCTTTACGCATGACCAAGACGACCCTATGCGTTTTGTGGAGCTCCTCAAGCACGGGAATCCACTGCTCAAGCTGATAGAACTTCGAGCTCCGATCACCGAAATAGACCACCACCTCGGCCTTGACGTAGCTGCCGTCGTACTCGTCCTCGAGTCGGTTCCATCGCTCCGTGCCTCGAATCCATTGACTTGTGCTCTTCCAAGCACGTGAGCGAAGTGCGTTGCGAGCAACTGTGCGGAGGGGGTTCATTACGGTTCGAACTCCTCGTGTCTTGGGGGAACGGAGGTGCCGGCGTGACCCCGCAGGCGTCAGTGGCAGACCGATCCAGACTATCGTGATCCTCCCGATGGTAGGAACTTTTCAGCTCGGACACGGATGACAGCGGCCGAGCGCGCCAGCAAGTTCTGTGGCTGCTGAGCGAACTGCTAGGCTACCAACGTTAACTGGTGGTAAATGGAGCACGTCGGTAGTGCAATGCCGGGGCGCGTGAGGGGCATTCGTGATAGATGATCTGACTATTGAAAGAATCTCGTGGGAACGAGTGATTCTGACATTTGTCGTCAGGTTTTCCGGCGAAGCGCCTGACTCCTTCTTTCTTACACCGAACTCGCGTCCTTACGAAGTGGAGCTTCCGGTCCGGTCCGAGCCGATGGGGGAGGGGCGCTATCGGCTGACCATCAATGTCACGCAGTTCAATCGACGAGCACAGGTTCCCAACGGAACCTACTACCTCATCGCTCGCCGAGGCGAGGAGAACCACCCGGCCTCGTATCCGCTGAGAAGAGCCGAAGAACTCGGCGACGCGTCTCGAGCTTTCGTCTACAACAAGAACTTTTCTGCTTACACCGTGACGTTTGGCATTTCGGACGACGAAGCTGCTCCCTACTTCCTCATGCGAACCTACTCATTCGGTCGTTCCGGAAAGAAGCCGTCTTCGACCATGGCACGTTTGAAGTCGAAGGCTCGGAAAAGGTGGACGAAGACCAAACGGAAGGCTCTTCGGACAGTGTTCGCCATTTCCGCGCACAAACGGCCGTCTGACGGAAGCAATATCCTGTTCGCGTCCGAAGCCCGTCCTAATATGCAGGGCAATCTCAAAGCTGTCCACGATCGTATGCTCGAACGGGGTCTCGACTCTCAGTTCAAGTTCGGCTATTCGTTCCGTACGGGGCGAACGAGCAGCCGCCAGAGCGCTTTCGCCCTTGCTTGGGAAATGGGCAAAGCCAACACGATCCTCATCGACGACTACTTCGCCATCCTCAAAGATCTGGGGAATCGAGACGAGCAGAAGATCATCCAGCTCTGGCACGCTGGCAGCGGGTTCAAATCAGTGGGTTACAGCCGATTCGGGCAATATGGATCGCCGAATCTGAAGAACGCGCATCGTCTCTATTCCTACGCGATCTGCGGATCCCAGCATCTGCGCGACGTGTACAGCGAAGCGTTTGGAATCGAGCGAGAGGCTGTCATCGCAACCGGACTTCCGAGGATCGACGGGTTCCTGCGCGAGGGGCGTGCCGAGGAAGTCCTCGTCGACTTCGAGACTGATTTCCCGGCGGCAAAGGACAAGCGAAAGATCCTCTTCGCTCCCACATTCCGGGGCCGTGGTTCAGGCGATGCTCACTACGATTATGAACAGATCGATTTCCGCGAACTTTACAATTCTTGCGGTCAGGATACGGTCGTTCTGTTCCGTCAGCACCATTTCGTGCCGGATCCAGCACCCATTCCGGAGGAGTTCAGCGACCGGTTGATCGACGTCGCCGCATATCCCGATACGAATGACCTGATGCTGATCTCCGATGTACTCATCACGGATTATTCCTCTGTTATCTACGAGTACTCGCTGCTTGAGCGTCCGATGATCTTCTTCGCCTACGACCTCGACACGTATTCGGCAACCCGAGGCATGCACAAAGACTATCGCGAAGCTGCTCCCGGACAGATCGCCACTACATTCGATGAACTGGCCGAGCTCATCCGCGCGCCTGAACTGAGCAACAAGGAGACGAAGGAATTCGTCAAAGAGAATTTCGACTATGTGGACACTCACAATTCCGACCGGGTGATCGACTCCCTCATCCTCAGCGAGCCTGCTTCGGAACCGCAGGTGCCCACCGAAGGCGAAGAGCAAGAGATCACCGAACGTGTCGGTGAGGAAGATCCGGGTGCGCCCGGCCAAGAGGACCAGCTGAACGAGCCGACAGACAACGACTCCGAGAGCAGCTACAAGACCGAGGAAGAGGACGAAGAGAACCAATGGCAAACATCGCAGTAGTCTTCGCAGGAGGCGTCGGAGCTCGTATGGCGCACAGCTCCCGTCCGAAGCAGTTCCTGGAGATTCATGGCCGACCCGTGATCGTGCACACGCTCGACATCTTTGAGCAGCATCCCGAGATCGATGCCATTGCCGTGGCCATTCTTCCGCAGTTTCGGGAACACCTGGAACGCCTCGTCAAGCGGTACGAGCTCGACAAAGTGAAATGGATCGTGGACGGCGGATCGACCGGTCAGGAATCACGACATAACGCTCTCAAGGTCGTCGCCGAACACAACGACCCGGACAGCATCGTGCTCATCCACGATGGTGTACGTCCGCTCATCGACGCTGATCTTGTCTCGAGGAACATCGCCAGTGCACGCGAGTTCGGTTCGGCCGTCACATGCACCAAGATGACGGAAACCGTCGTCGTCGAAGAGGGCGAGGGAGTCAAAGAGGTCATTCCGCGGGACCCGCTGTGGACGGCCCAGGCTCCTCAGACATTCCCGCTCAAGGATGTCCTTGCCGGATACGATCGTGCTGTCGCCGAAGGTGAGAACGATTCCATCGATACCTGTACCTTGATGAACGGCTTTGGTTATGACGTTCATCGAGTGGAAGGTCCGCGGACTAACATCAAGATCACCACGGCCTCGGACTACTATGTCTGCCGGACGTTCCTCACCCTCATCGAAGACAGGGAGGCTTTCGGTGGCGAGTGAGGACCGCACAATCGCTTCCGACGCAGACTCCACGGACGTCGTTCTCTTCGATACACCTGTATTCGCTGACGACGTCGCCCGAATCGCTGCTGCAGAGTTGCCATGGGAGAAGTTCCGGAAGGCAGAGATTCTCGTCACCGGGGCCTCAGGCATGATCCCGATGTACATAGTGGGTTCGTTGCTGGCCGCGAACGACGCTTATGACCTCGGACTCCACGTCACAGGAATGGTCCGGAACCCGGCCAAGGCGGAGAAGCGCTTCGGATCTGCCCCTGACCGTTCTGACTTCACATTGCTAGCAGGCGACGTCATCGACACTCGCCGTTTCGAACGGAAGTTCTCAATTGTCTTCCACGGAGCCTCTCCGGCTCGTCCGAGTCTGCACAAATCATCGCCGGTGACCACGCTGAAGGCGAACACCCTCGGTACGATCAACCTTCTTGACGCACTAGTCGAAGCAGGCGGAAAGTCATTCGCTTTCCTTTCCTCGTCGGAGGTCTATGGTGCGGTCGCGGGCAGCGAACTCATAGGTGAGGACGACGAGGGAACACTCCAGCATTTCGCTCCCCGGGCCAGTTACTCGGAGGGCAAGCGAATCGCTGAGACCGCTCTCGCCGCATATGCGGACGAGTTCGGCATTCGGGGCCTCAGCCTGCGCTTCGGGCACATCTACGGCCCAGGCATGGCACTCGACGACGGCCGGGTACAGGCTGACTTCTTGGCAGATGTCGTCCGTGGACGCAATGTCCGGATGATGAGCGCTGGCGCTGCGACGCGGACTTATACCTATGTCGCCGACGCAGTGGAGGGGCTGTTCTTTGCGCATCTGCTGGGCGAAGAACAGGTCTACAACGTCGCCGATCCCTCAGGGAATATCAGTATCCGTGAGCTCGCCGAGACTTTTGCCGGGGCTCGACCTGAGATGAATCTCGAACTGGACTTCGCCAATCCAGAGGACGGCCGTTCCTACTCTCCAGTGGCTTCACTCGGTTTGGACTCGCGTCGGCTCAAGATGCTCGGCTGGGCTGCCACGACGTCGTTGTCCGAAGGAGTCTCCCGGACAATCAGATCGTTCGAGGATGGGCCCCTCGTCCGCAGATGAGTTTGCGGACGCACGGTCCGAACTTTGGATGGCGTTTCATGCCACAATCTCGATAATGGCGAAGTTCGCCCCGGTGATGAGGAGACCTGAACCACAATGAGCCCAACTCGAATCCTGCTGTTGACGAATCGTGATTCCGACAATGTCGGAGATCAGATCATCGAGGCCACGGTGATTTCGATTGTCAAAGGGGTGATGAAGAATCTCGGATTCACCGCTGACGATTTTGTGATCTCCAGTCGCGCTGCAGGCATCATCTCGAAGAGATATATGAAGACCAGAGATGAAGAGTTGCTCAAACCGGCGCGAGACGCCATCTCTGCTGCCGATCTGATCATCTTCGGCGGCGCTCCGCTGTTCAACTACAAGTATCAGAATTTCTATCTGCGCACTATCAGGACTCTTGAGCTAGCGCAGGAGTACGGTGTGCCCGTCATCTTCTCGAGCATTGGCGTCGAGGCGTTCGATCCGACAAACAAGAAATGTATCGCACTCAAAGAAGCTTTGGCGGTCCCCGTCGTCCGGCAGATCACCACTCGAGACGACGTCGAGTCATTGAGAAAGTACGTGGAAGGCACTGATATCCCGGTTGCACATGTGGCGGACCCGGCAGTCTTGGCCGACATCGTGTACCGGAAGAAACCGGAGCCGGCTCCCGCGCCGAAACCGGTGCCGTCTATACCAGTGCGAGCAAAACGCAAGCTCAAGAGGATCCTCCGTCGTGTTGTCGCATCTGCAAAGCCGTCGGCAGCTGATTCTGCCCCAGCGGTGAGCAGCTCGAAACCGACGGAGTCCACGGTCGCGGAAACCAAACCGAAGCGGATCGGGCTCGTGGTCACCCGCGCCGGTATCTTTGCCGACAACGGGATCGAGTTCTCGGAATCGGATCAACGCCGGTTCTGGTTGGACACCATGGCGATGCTCGAGGAGCGCGGTTACGACTATAAGCTCTTCACCACCGGCCACTTCTCTGACGAGGTGTTCCTCGACTCGCTTGTCAAGGACAAGGGCATTCCGATCGCACGAGCTGCGGTGACGGTGAATACGCCTGATGAACTATTGCGAGAGCTGAGGGCCTGTGACGGAGTCATCGCTTACAGGTTGCACGCCAGTATCACCTCCTTTGCCCTAGGCATCCCCTCAGTCGGCCTGTCATGGAATTTCAAGGTGCCGTACTTCTACGAGTCCGTTGGGTACCCGGAGAGAGCAATCGCATCGGAACGCTGGACTGCAGCCGACGTCGTGCCTGTGATCGAAGCAGCAATGGCTGAGGGCGTTAATAAGGACTACGAATTCCTCAAATCCGTGTACGACACGCTCTTCTCCGGAATCGGCAGTGTGGTTGCCCCAGAATCCGGAGCCGAGCCATTTGCGTTTGACGATCTCTGGGACGGCCTGCCTCGGCAGGTCGCGATCGGGCCCAAAGGCTATAGGGAGCGCGTCAACCGGAAGTTCCGTCGCACATACGAGAACTATCAAAAACTCGCGCTCAAAGCCCAGAAGGCCTGAACCCTGTCGCTCCAAGATAGAAAGTCCGTTCCAATGCCCAACACTGAAGTGCTGCTGCTGACCAACCGCGACTCGGACAACATCGGTGATCAGATCATCGAGGCATCGGTGATCAGTCTGCTGAAAGCGGTCGGGAGCAACCTTGGAATCGATCCGAAGTCGCTGACGATTCGGAGCCGAGCCGCGAGCATCATCAGCCGTAAGTACATGAGCACCCGAGACGAGTCTCTCCTCGAACCCGCGAGACGAGCCATTTCTCGCGCAGACGTGATCGTATTCGGGGGTGCTCCTCTGTTCAACTATCGCTATCAGAGCTTCTATCTCCGGACGATTCGAACCCTGGAGCTTGCGGCTGAATACGATGTTCCGGTGCTCTTCTCAAGCATCGGTGTGGAGCCGTATTCGGAGACCAACGAACGATCACAGCAGCTGAAGCAGGCTCTCCGTCTGCCCGTAGTACGGCAACTGACGACCCGAGATGACCTGGAGTCAGCGACAAAATATGTGGAGGGGACCCAGACTCCCACCGCGCTCGTTTCCGACCCTGCGGTTCTGGCGGACTCGGTATTCGGCGTCGATTCTCGGCCCGCTGAAAGTTCTCAGACAGATTCAGGCAGGTGCATCGGTCTGGTGGTGACCCGCGCTGGAATCTTCAAAGACAACGGCATCGATTTCAATGAAGCCGATCAGCGTCGATTCTGGCTCGACATCATCAGTCAGCTGGAGTCCCGCGGAGACGACTATAGGATCTTTACCACGGGCCACTTCTCCGACGAGATATTTCTCGACTCACTCGTTCGGTACCACGGAGTACCGAATAAGAAGGCAGCTGTCACCCTCAACGCTCCCGAAGAGCTGATCGCCGAACTGCAGAAGTGCGACGGAGTTATCGCTTACCGTCTGCATGCCAGCATCACATCATTTGCACTTGGAATTCCTTCGATAGGTTTGAATTGGAACTTCAAAGTGCCAGACTTCTATCGGTCTATGGGCTACCCCGAACGAGCGCTCGAGGATTCAGATTGGAATTCCGCAAGGGTTCTGGAAGCGCTGGACGTTGCCATGAGCGAAGGCGTTGCGAAAGACCCAGATACGCTGATGTCCGTCTACAGGACACTGTTCACTGGCATGAAAGGCATCGTTGCCCCGAATTCAGAGGCTGATGCCTATTCGCTCTCTGAATTGAGAGAGAAAATGCCGACCTACGCCGGGACGTCTCGGAAACAGTACCAAGAGAAGATGCGACGCAAGCTGCGACGCTCCTACGAGTATTACCAGCAGCGGATCAGCATGGATGTTGCGAAGACTTCAACGAAGACGGAAACGCCTGACTCGATTGGGAAGCGCGTAGTCCGTGGGTTGAGAAAAGTGCAGAAGCTCGTCACCCGATCGTGACCGCGAAAAGGCGTCTACCTGGGGTCAGGTGAATCGACATCTTTGCGCTGCCACCTGATATGCAGCCGAGCGATTCTCGAAGTAAAAGCGTGGTCCGCTTCTCGAATGATGTGTTCGAGAAGCGGACCACTCTTCTCACTTTGCCGACCTGAAACGAATCTCTAGACTGCCTGATGTGGCTCAGTCTTCGAGCTCAAGCCGCAACCGGCGAGTCTACTTGCCGTGCCGTGCATTGGAGATCTTTGTCCACGTGCGGATCGGGAGCATCTTCTGAAGCTTCTTCGCCGACTTCTCCGCGGCAATTGCTCGGGTCTTGGTTGCTTTCACACTAGTTTCCATGCGAGCCAGTTTGCGTTCGAGAGGAGCAATTCTCCGCTCCAGTGAAGCTACTTCCGCCGAAGCGTTCTTCGACTTCTTTCGAGTCTCGAAATCAGTAACGAGATAGTTCAACGCGGCTTCGATTTCGGTATCGCCCTGTTCCTTGGCGAACTCGAGATTCTCCTTCACGAACGAAAGGCTGTTCACCCCCGATATCTTGAGATTGCGGCTCGCGTCGGTAGAAATCTCGGAATCAAAAGTTTTGAACTCGGGCAGGTCTCCGCTCAGCGAAAGTGCCACCATAGTTCTTACACACTTGTCGCAGACTCCGCAATTGTATTTTCCGGTGTTCTGCCAGCACACGCGCAGATGTTCTTTGGCCGCCGGATACTTGGCCACACGTTTGGTCTTGTCGACCCTTGTGGATCCGGCACCGTCATGCACAACCGAAAGTCGGTTGCTCGACCACAGGTGGTCGAGCAGGGGATGTGAACCCCAGGCGAAAGTGTCGGAATAGGTGTGAGAGGCAGGGATCATCAACCGCCCGAACTGGCCACTCAGAAGGTGTCCGATCGATGACAAGGCTGCGCCATGAGTCAGAGTGGGCCACTTGCCGGCGCGATTGAGGAACCTGCGAATGTTCGTGGAGCCCTCGATGAGCTGTTTGCCCGTAAAATCGGCCACTTGTCGAAGGTGTGCGGATGTCGGCTCACGGACATCTGTCCGCGAAAGCGGGATGTCGAAGCCGTGCATGTACACGAGTGCGTCGATGTCGGACTCGTTCCGGATGAGAGTATCGAAGGAGTCGACTCCGCCGGTGAAACAGGAGACGGTCTTCTCAAGCAACGGAGCCTTGTCCTGCGCTCGTGGAGTGACTTCGAGACGGGCAGAAACCAACTGTTTGGGGTACCAGGTGCGAAGAATGTCCTGTGCGGCTTGTGAGTTGTAGATGAGCCGACTCGAGACAGGCTGATCCATCTCCAGTACGCCGTCGCTGCCGATCGCCAGGATCAAACCGATGATGAAAAAAGCGTCTGCGGCGGCCTCTTCGTCAGTCTTCGTGTCCTCAGGAAGCTGAAGCCATGCTTCGCCCTCTGCCGCCGGCATGGTGATTTCAGCGGAGACGTAGACACCCTCGTCATTGTCCTGAACCGCCACCGATCGGATACTTACCGCTCTGACCTCGCTTTGCATTTCAGTGCTGATGGATTCGCACTTATTCAGTAGTCCCATGGGAGTTTAACCCAGTGTTCATCCTCTCATTGTTCATTTGGGTTCCCGTGGCTTGTTGTGCTGCAGCCTCGCGCAGGTTCCTTCGGATTATCCGAGGGGCAGCGGGCCGAAGGCTGACAAGAGTGCAAAATCCGGTTCCCGCAGGCAGAAGACCGGATGGATAGTGGGCAAACTAGTCGAGCGCAGGAAACCGGAGGCTGAGGCTGCCGAACCTCGTCGCATACACCTCCAAATGGCCCAACGGCTGGGGTTCGAGGTCGCCGGCCCCCTTGATGCGGAGCCTGCAGGGATGGCCGGCGACTCTCAGATCGATCCAGAAGTCGATGTGCCCATGGTCGACGGCGGCGAAGTCATCCGCGTGAGCAGTCGTGACGACCTGAGTCTCGCCGCCGACCTGCTCAAGTCGGGCCGGCAGTCGACCGAATCGTCCGCCCTTTCTCTCGGTCCACGACAGCAGAGCCCATTCGGGACCGGATGCAGCATCTCCGCCGAGCACCACCCGCAGAGCCAATTCTCCATCCACGATTCTGACGCTGGACAGGCGTGCGTTCCCGTCGACTTCGGCCGGTCGTTGCTTGTTCGATACTGCACGCGTCAGTGCGGCACCCCACAGTTGGGTGATCTTCTCCGGAGAGAAATCACCGACGCGCCGGATCGCGGCCTGTCTCATCTGCATCAGTTTCTGCTCGTCCATGGTGTGGAGGTCTTTGATTCGGCGGGCCATGGCATCGATATCACCGTCGGGGACGAGGAATCCGTCGACGCCGTCGGTGATGATGTCTGCAGGTCCGTATTTGATGTTGTAGGAGATGGGAATGCACCCGGCAGCCATGCTTTCGAGAAGAACCAAGGGCTGGCCTTCATATTCACTGGTGAGCAGAGTAAACGACGCCTGCTCGAACTTCTGCTTGGCGCGGGGGTCGAACCCTCTGAGAGCGATGGTGCCATGCGTGTCCAATTCCTCGATGAGAGTCTCCAGCGGCTCCTGCGCTTCGTCCGCTACTCCGTAGATATCGAGGATAGCGTCCGTGCCCGACTGCCTCGCACTGTGCACAGCGGTGATGGCGTGGTCGATCCGCTTGAGGAACGTGGTTCGGGCAAGCATCACACCAGTGCCCGGTGACCGTGGCTTGATCCGGCGCATCGGTGTCGCGGCAGTCATGTTCGGAAGAACCGCCGCATTGTCCATGATGTAGTTCAGATCGGTGAGGTCAGAGTGCTGTGACTGAGTGAGTACGGCGAAGAGATCGAAGCGATCGACATTCTTCAGCGCGGGCGTATAGGTCCATCCGAGCCTTTCCGAGCGCTTGGTCGGGTCAGCCGAATGTTTGCTGTGGATAGTCTGCACCAGGATGACGTTCTCCCGCTGGTACTGGTGAAGGTAGCGGGCCAGGGGAGGGCCGTCGTTGATGATGATCGCCTGCTCCGAGCCGATGAGCCAGTCGAACCATGCGAAGTAGAGTTCGTACTGCTCGTTCCACTGGGCGATGGGTCGACCACGTGTGTCGAAGATTGCAACGCTCTTCGTCTCGTTTTCGCCGCCGAGGCGGTAGCTGAAATACCGGGACCCGTCCTCCCTGAACCGATCGGACCGAAGCGTCTTTCCTGAATCATCCAGTTCTTTGATCTCCGGCTTTCCGTCGAAGTCGGGAAGCTTGGCGGGATCGATGGTGATTGACTCCGTCGAGTGAGACGCGATCTGCGCCAAGTCGTGCGGGGAGGCTCGCCTCAGGTCGGCCCACACACTGCGAACAGTGACCTTCTTGCCGATCCTCCCTTCGCCGCGCAACCGAGCGGTCAGAGCCTCCGGATCGTCGTTCCGCGGGGAGAGCGTCAGGATCTCGACGTGCCGACCGTCGAGTTCTGCGAATGCATCAGCTCTCTGCAGACACACACCGGTTCTGCCGCCGAACGTCTTCGGGATTCCGCCGATGAGTCCGTAGACAGTTGCCTCGGGCAGGTACTTCTTACGCCGTGAGAACATCGTTCCTCCACATCGTGCCCGGGCCGTTGCCCGCGGTCCTACAGAAGTTGATCGATGACTCGCGCTGCCGCGTGTCCGTCATCGTTGGGGGCGTACTGTTTCGCAAACGATCGCAGTCGTTCTCTGTCCTCTTCCGTCACCGAGGATGCTCTGTCGATTTCGGCGAACAGCGCTGCCGATGTTGTGGCCACCGGTCCAGGCAGCTCCGTTTCGTAGTCGAGATAGAAACCGCGCAGATTGTCCCGGTAGTTCTCGAGATCATAGGCAAAGAAGATGATGGGACGCTCGAGGACCGAATAGTCGAAGAACGACGAGGAGTAGTCGGTGACCAGCATGTCGCTGGCCAGGAAGAGCTCATTGATGTCGGGGAATCCGCTGACATCGATGATGTGGGCCTTCAGCTCCTCCGGTATTTCGAGCTTCGTATTAATGAGGAAGTGGGTGCGAACGAGGAGGGTGACGTCGTCGCCGAATCGTTCCACGAAGTCCTGCGGATCGAAGGGCCACTGGAATGCGAAGCGGCCTCGGGTTGTGGGCTGGTCATCGCGGAAGGTCGGCGCGTAGAGCACGACGGTGCGCTCCCGGGGTATCGAGAGACGACGGCGGACGCCGGCCCTGATCTCATCCGTGTCCGGACCTCTCAAGACGTCGTTTCTCGGGTACCCCAGTTCATAGACCTCGCCTGTGTATCCATAGGACGATCGCATTGCCTTGGTGGCGTAGGGCGACGGAGACACCAAGGCATTCCACTGTGCCGATGCTTCTTTGACACGGTCGACATACCCTGGATCGCGGCCGTAGAAATTGTCCTGGTCGAGGAACATCCGCTTCAGCGGTGTCCCGTGCCAGGTCTGGATGTACACGCCTTGATCCCTGCGGTGAATGTAGTTGGGGAAGTTGTGGTTGTTGATCCAGTACTTCGCCGTCGCGAGATGCCAGAAGAAGGCGGGGGAGTGACGCTTGACCACCGTTGTGTGCTGGTCGGTCACGGGAAGTCGCTTATGGTAGATCCACACCTTTCGTCGGGTGTCGCCCTGTCGGATGAGTTCCTCGTGGATTGCCCGAGGACTGTCGGCGTACTGCTTCCCCTGCCCGGTCTCGAAGACGATCGTCTGCTCGTCGAGCGGAGCCAGACGCATCAGCTTGTAGAGTCGCTTCATCACCGGCAGGTAGTACCTGTTTCTCCGCGCGACCCGGTAGACCGACTGTGCCGTTTCGCTTTGGACCCGATCGGCCATGGTGATATCAGGTTTCGTCGAGTTCTGAATCGCTTCGAAGATGCGCTCTCGGCTGGAGGTGTCTCTGTGAGCCAAGAACCTGTCGGCGCGCCTGCGGAAATCGGGAGCCATTGCCCCACCAGACTCATACGCACTCTCGACCGCGTCGAGGACCCGAGCCTCTTCGGCGACAACAGGTCCGGGGAATTCTGCCACCGGGTCCGCATGCGGTTGGGCGAAGCGGTGGTCGTCGAATTGGTAGTAGACGACGGGTTTGTGGAGGAACGCGAAGTCGAATGCGACGCTCGAATAGTCGGTGACGAGCATCGAGCTCTGTTTGAGCAGCAGCTGGACGTCGATCTCGCCTTGGACGACGATTCGGATGCCGAGGCCATCGAAGTGCGAACTGAACTGCTGCATGTTCGGGTGCAGACAGAAGATCGGTGTGAGATCGTACTTTTCGATCAGGGCGCGCAATCGGTCACTGGTCAGCAGGGACTTCCATCTCTGAAAATAGTCGGACTCGACGAAACGCTCTGGGTCCTGCAACCACGGACGCCAGGTCGGCATGATCATCAGCTGGTCGGGATTGACGTCGACGTCGTCTGCCAATAGTGCATCGAACCGGGCAAAGCCGGTCACTGCCACCTGCTCAGGGGCATAGCCGAAATCCTTGACGAAGAATTCCTTCTCTCGTTCGGAGCAGACGGTGATGAGATCGACGTCGAACCCACGCACGTATCGTCCGTAGTTGGGCACCATCCACTTGGCGGCGGTGACTCCGTGCTGCAGAAAGACCTTATCGGCCCGCAGCGCTCTCTCGAATTGTGGCTCCCTCGTCGGGTAGAGGAAGTCTGGGTGGTGGGTTCCGATGATCTTGTCGGCGGCAAGCGCCACTTGGATGTGGTCATGTGAACGGAAGTCGATGACGTTGTCGTAGCCGTCGAGGTTGACCCGTTCGGGGGAGTCCGGCTCGATGACGTAGTAGGCATCGACTTCGGGATGTTCGTCCCGCATGTATCGGAAGAACTGGAGTCCGTTGTCCTGTGCCTTATACGGCAGTTCGCCGATCAACCAGACGGGTTTGCGATCAGACGACTTCGGAGGATTCCAGGACCGCCGGTTTGCCACCAGACGATGCATATAGTCAAAGGCAGAGGCGTTGAAAGTCTCGAGGTGGAGTGACGGATACTTCGCCTTGAACGTGTAGTACGGAATGATGGAAACGGTCTTGTTGCCGGAGGACACTGTGCTGCCGGTGGTGCCGAAGCGGACCAGGTAACGGCTCTTCCCGATTCGCGCGCGCTTGGGCTCATCGCCGAGGACCGGGGCGAGGTCGAGGTACAAGTCGGCATTGTCGTCGCTGATCTCGTCGACGAGGTCGTTGAAGTCGAGAGCTGCGGAGAACCTGTAGTAGTTGAGTCCAAAGCGTCGTTCCGACAGCTCGTCATTGGGAGCGAGTTCGACGTCGGCAGTGGCACGGAATCCCGAGGTTCGGCCCACCACGACGAGGGTTGCGTCTGAGTATTCGGTTCCCCGTGCGATGACCCGGCCCTCGATTTCAAGCCTGCCGTCACGGATCGTCAGCCCCTCATTCCGAACGTCGGCAAAGGGGCGGTGAGGACGATCCACCTCGATGGCGATGTGACCATTGCGGTTGACCAGCGGATAGCAATCGCGGTAACCGACTCGACGGTAGGCGAGATTCTCAGTGCGAGTGCTTGTGGCTCGTCCGAGCCGGACCAAAGCGACAGTCGTGCCGTCGTTTGAGGTCTCGAGGGTGGAACTCGGCATCTCGTCCACGTCGTAGTCGGCATATTCGACGTAGAGTCGCAGGACGAATCCGGCTGTCTCATCACCATCGGCGCCTGGCGGCGGAGGCGAAGTCCAGTCGGACAGGTTCTCAATGAGTGAATCGAGGT
Organism: Brevibacterium sediminis; assembly: GCF_013623905.1. Classification (GTDB taxonomy): domain Bacteria; phylum Actinomycetota; class Actinomycetes; order Actinomycetales; family Brevibacteriaceae; genus Brevibacterium; species Brevibacterium sediminis. Next base: position 31,423 of record NZ_JABKDD010000014.1, on the reverse strand, counting down.
CGATGGTCGCCGTTCGAACAGCCGCGCCACCGCTATCGTCGGCGTCGGAGTCCACCTCTTCCAGCGAGCCGATGCGGTGCAGATCCTCGTCATGTTCCACCCACAGTCCGCTCGGGACGACGGGTGAGGCTGGTGCGAGGTCGATGTGGAGCAGGTTCTGGGCCTGAACGAGGTCGAGCGAAGCCAGTCCGGCAGAGTTCACCGGTCCGGAGGCGGGAGTTCGTGCTGAGGTACGCGTCGCCTTCTTCAATGTCCGTCTGGCTGTCCCCAGAACTCTGATCGCCGAGCGGGCGAAGAGGTTCCTCAACTCCACTGTGGATTCCTCCAAAACATCGTTGTCGGGTATGTTCCACGCAGTCCCAGTCTAGGTCCACATCGTCCCATCCGGCAGGAGGCGATGCCGAATACATTCGACCGAAGTGGGAGAGCTCTGAGTTTCGACCACGGTGGCCCGAGCCATCGGTAGGGACTAGGGTGTGCCTCGAGGGCAAAGACGTCTCTCAACCGACGACCAATGGTGGCGTGCACATGAGCAAGCGATTTCTGATGCGTCTGGGCAAGACTCCGTTCGAGGTCTTCGACGGTTTCGATACGCTCGATCGCAATACCATCGGGCGAAACAACGGCAACCTGATCTTCGGCATGGCCGCTCACAAACTGTTCTCGACAGCAGACACCGTGGTCGACGCGAATCGCTACAAGATCAACGGCGCGATGGCGCCGAAGGTCAATGACGAGTACGACGGTTTCATTCTGCCGCTTGCCAACGCCTTCCGACCGGGGTTCGAGGCAGAGCTGGCTCGCACCACCGACTTCATCGAAAAACTGACAATCCCTTTCCTGATGCTCTCCGGCGGAGCTCAGCTTCCGCTCGACGGCGACCCCGCCGCGCTGAAGAAGATCGAACCGACGGTCAGACGATTCGCCAAGGCGGTTTTGGAGAAATCCAGCGCGCTGACAGTGCGGGGAGAGCTGACCGCGGAGTACCTCAAGTCCCTCGGTTTCAAGGACGTCATCGTGGTCGGGTGTCCCTCCATGACGATGAACGGTCGCGGGCATCGGGTGGACAAACCCGACGCGCTGCCGTCGGGATCGCCGATCGCCTACAACCTGCAGACGAACAATCCCTTCGGCAGAGAACTCATCCGCGACGCAGAGTCGAACTACGACGCCACGTATATGCCACAGGATCTCGCCACGCTGGAGTTCATGCTGTGGGGCACTGACCCCTACCAGGGGCATGATCGAAGCCTGCCGCTGGACCGGAGCCATCCTCAGTTCACGGAGAAGAAGGCCCAGTTCCAGCTGGATGCTCCAGAGTGGATGCGCAGGATGGGTGAGCTGAGCTTCTCGTTCGGACCCCGCATCCACGGAAACGTCGCAGGCATCCTCGCCGGCACTCCCGGAATCGTCCTCGCTCATGACGGTCGGACGCTTGAACTGTCGAGATACCACGGTGTTCCGGCCATCGACCTGACCGTGGAGGAAGCACCGCTGACGGTCGCCGAACTCTACGAGAGGGCCGACTTCTCCGAATTCAACCGCGGCCAGCCTGAACGATTCGACCGACTGGCTGACTTCATCCACGCCAACGGTTTCTCGCACATCTACGAACCCGGCCAGGAAGAGGCCCTGGCCGACTACGGTCGCCGACTCGACGCCACTGAGTTCCCCGAACCGCAGACGAGTCTGTGGCAGGATCGTCCACCGGAGTTCGTCCGTATGGCCGTAGTGCTGCAGCAGCGCTACCTTGCCCTCAAGAAGACCCAGAAAGGGCTGAAATCCGGGACCGGGTCAGGCTGGTCTGCCGAGCTCGAGAAGCGTGTACGTGACCTTGAGAAACGACTTGCGAGGACCGAAGCCGCCTTGAAGAGGTCACAGGCGTCGGCGGCAGAAGTCCGCGCCACGGCGAATCGGACCGACCGGAGGCTCAACAAACTTTTGGGAATTCCACTCAGCGTGAAGAATATGATCGGTCGGCGTCGTCCCAGATGAGACCACTACCGGTCTGCGGCCTCACGGCTTCTAACTATTCGAGGGCCGGTCGTTCTCGAAGCTTGACGGTACCGGGAAACGATCATCGAAGAAACGAGCCACGAGCTGATCGACTCTTTCCTCAGAGCCTTCCGGCAGGTCGGTCTCATTGAGGCAGAAGACATCCAGATCGGTACGTCGGGCGACTCTGAGCAACCGCAGCTCGAGGTCCTCCTCGGCGAGGTCGACGAACTGATACCCGATGCGTCCTTCCACGGACATGCCTCTTGCAAACGCATCGAAGTGGTGCAGGGATGACGGGATGGAGACATCTTCCGGAGCACGGAAAGGTGACGCCGCGACAGTGGCGAACAGATCGGGCTCTTCGGATTCCATCGCCTCAAGAACCGTTCGCAGCTGTGGGTGAGGGGTGTGTTTGAACCGATGGGTGATTGTGTGACCGTACTTCTCGAGAACGTAGTCCCTCCCTCGCTTCGCCGCTGAGATGATGGGGAGGTCCCGGGGGGTCCAACTGCCGATATCGACGGGCACTGCCGAGGGAAAGTGCCGGGTCAGGCCGTTCGCGGTGAAGAACAGCTCCGGGTCGGTCGGGCGGAGGAAGAAGCAGTCGTCATTGAGGTAGAGGTAGTGGTCGGCCAGTCCCGGAATGTGATGCAGCTGCGATTCGATGGCGTGCGAATTGAAGACGGGAAGCACGCTGGGGTCGGAGAAGATGTCGCGGTGGTCGACCACAGTGATCTTCGGATCGTCGGTGTTCAGCCACGATGGAATCTGCCCGTCCGTGACGATGAAGATCCGACGCACCCACGATGCATAGTATTCGAGCGAACGCAGAGAGAAGCGCAGTTCATCGCGTGAAGTGAACCGAGAGTCAGAGACGGAGCTCGGCGCGTTCGTTCTCAGGTCAGCACCGTCTCGAGCGGCCTGCATCCGCGCGCGCCATTTGGGATCGGAGCCGTCGACCCAGGTGTAGACGGCGTCGACCGGTTCGCTGAGCACTCGAAGATGAGGTGCCGGCAGTCTGAGCCGACTGTTGTTGGTGACGGCAGCATGCCAGACCGTCGGTTCGATGTAGTCGACGGTGAGAGAGTGATCATTCTGGCGTCGGACCAGAGTCCCCGGCAGGTGATTGGCCCCGTCGGCTCGTGGCGCGTTATCGCCCACCTTCTTCCACAGTTCGATTGTGATGGTCAGCGCCGAGGTGGTGAGTTCTCTGCCGTTGACTGCGCGGAGGCGCCGAAGGCACGTCACGCTGCCGATCCGGGCCGGGCGTTCGCGAGCAGTTCGTCGGCTCAGCATCGCGCCTCGGACATTGCGGAACCGGACCGACCAGGTTTCATTCCCGTCCCTCGCATCGTTTCCCTCATTCGGAAGACCGAGCAAGGCAGACACGACTGCATTGGTGTTCTCTGCATCGACGACCAGAGTCGGGCGGAAGTGGCTCAGCCGGGGAATCTCAGCGAATTCGATGTCGGAATCCGCCAAGGCAGAGCGCACTGCTGAGAGCGCCTCGGTCTGTTCGCTACGAGCGTCAAAGGTCGACGGCTTTGTCGGGGATCGGCTCGGTATCGAATCTCGACGTCTGAGAGACGCCGGTTTCTGCCAGGGCTGTTCACCATGACGAGTTCGAGAGAACCAGGCCTTGCGTTCGGGAGTCAACCTGTCGGCGAGAAACGAACGCACCGACGACGGTGAGTACCACATCCTGGTAACGCCTCCTTGCGTTATACCGGAATCAGGGGATCGGCGGCAGTGATAAGGGGATACCGCCAAGGTTCGTTGAATGTGACTCTATCGTCCCTGCTCGATAAATGGGTATCAACTTGCTGATGAACCTCAAGATTGCTGTCTGCGAAATGCTCTTCGTCGGCACACCCGAGCATCACAATCAACTACTCAAAACCCCAGTAAGTCTTGCCAAAATCGCAACTAATGTGCAGACTGTTTGGGTGGTCACGACGAGCGAAGGCGCTGAGAGCGCACCGAAATCGCTGGTCAGTCGTGTCCGCATCGCCATCAGAGACGCGGGAATCAACCACAGCGAAGTCGCCCGACAGATCGGCCTCGACGCGAGCAAACTGTCGAAATCCCTCGCCGGAACACGAAAATTCCGGGTCGAGGAGATCTCTCACATCGCCGAACTCACCGGGGTCACCACGGATTGGCTGACGACCGGGCGAACGGCACGGCCGCCTCGGCGAACAATGGTCGCCGACGTTCCTCCTGTTCTCAGCGAATCACCTGCCGACGATTCCGCAGAAGATCTCGCGCGTGATGCGCGCATGGCGCAAGCCGATGGGGGAGCGGCCCTCGGGCCGGCCTCCGAACAGGACTGGATGTCGAAGGGCACTCGCAATCGGCTGAAGATCATTGCTGCGGCCTGGCGCCTCTATGCCGATCTCGGCATCGACAAGGTCCGCACTGAAGACGTCGCAGATGCGGCCGGGGTGAGCGCCTCGGCGGTGAACTACCACTTCCGGACGAAAGACCAGCTGCTGCAGGCGGCCCTGCGCCACTCCCTCGATGTCATCGCCGAGACCCGCCACCTCAACGATTCCGCCGACCCCATCGGCGTGCTCCGTCATTTCGCACGCATCCATGCCGGAGTCGACCCGAAGATCCGGAGAGTGTGGTCGATCTGGCTCCAATGCTGGGCCCGTGCAGCCACCGACGAAAGCGCCCGTGCGAACCTCACCGCCGTCTACGGCGAATGGATGGACATGATCACCACCGTCATCGACGGCGGCCAGCGCACGGGAACGATCCGGAAAGGCAACACCGCACTGATGGTGAAATCCCTGTCGATCTTCATCGACGGCCTCGGCGTTGCCCGCACCACCGAGCACATGCCCATCACCGATGACGAGGCACTGACCATGCTCGAGAACTACCTCGCCGCTCACATCCTCAACAACGACGCGTCCACCGACGACACCCGACACCCGAAGTCAGACCGGGCCGCCGCAGCCGGCCGACTCGGCCCGACGTCCTAGGAAGAAGGCACATGAACACACCGAACCGAAGACAAGCGCTGGGCGCAGGCCTAGCCGTGGCTGGAGTCGCCGGGCTGAGCGCCTGCGGCGGCAGGGAAGTCGGTGCCGCCGACGCCGGCAAGCCCGTCAAAGGCGGAACCCTGCGCGTCGGTGTCACCGGCGGCAACTCCGCGGACACCGTCGACGCCCACATCCCCGTCAACAACGGCGACGTCTGCCGAGCCGTCAACCTCTACAACGCCCTCTACGGCTGGGACGACGACTCCCAGGTCGTGCCGCTGCTGGCCGAATCGATCAAAGCCAACTCCGACTCCACCGTGTGGACGTGCACGCTGAAGGACGGCATCAAGTTCTCCGACGGCAAGCCGATCACCTCCGAAGACGTCGTGTTCACCTTCGAGCGGATCAATGACCCCGACGATCCGAAGACTGCGGCCGCAAACTTCTCCATGCTGGAGAAAGTCGTCGCCAAAGATGACCGCACCGTCGAATTCCGACTCAGCGAACCCAACGGCCTGTTCAAGGACGCCGTCGCCGAATACACCGCCGCCATCGTCCCCGTCGGCTACGACCCGGAGAACCCGGTGTGCTCGGGACCGTTCAAACTCAAATCCTTCACCGCCGCCCAGTCGACGGTGCTCGTGCCCAACGAGCACTATTTCGACTTCGACAAGATGTACCTCGACGAGGTGGAGGTGCTCAATTTCAACGACGACGACGCCCTCATCAACGCCTTACTGTCCACCCAGGTGGACGCGATCGCCGGCATCCCACTCGCCCTCGTCGAAGTCATCGCCGCCGATGAGCGCATGTCCATCCTCAACTCGAAGACTGGCATGTGGCTGCCCTTCACCATGCGCGTGGACAAGAAGCCCTTCGACGACGTCAAGGTCCGACAAGCCTTCCGGCTCGTCGTCGATCGCGAACAGATGATCGAGCAGGTGCTCTCCGGCTACGGCACCCTGGGCAACGACATGTTCGGCCCGCTGAGTGAGAACTACCCGAAATTCCCGCAGCGCAAACAGGACCTGGACAAAGCGAAGAAGCTCCTCGCCGAGGCGGGCTACCCTGACGGACTCGACGTCGAACTCGTCACTGCCCCCATCCAATCCGGAGCAGTCGAGGCCGCCCAGGTCTTCGCCCAGCAGGCCGCCGACGCCGGAATCCGGGTCAAGATCCGCAAGGTCGACGCCACCACGTTCTTCGGCGACGGATACCTCCAATGGGACTTCGCACAGGACTTCTGGTACACACGTGACTTCATGCCGCAGGTCATCTCCTGCTCCCTGGCGGAGTCGCCGTTCAACGAAACCCACTGGGACGACCCGCAGTTCAACAGGGTCTTCGACAAGGCCCGGGCCATCCCTGACGCCGGGGAGCGCCGGGACTTGGAGCACGAGCTGCAGAAGATGCTCTACGACGAAGGCGGCTACATCGTCTGGGGCTTCGCCAACCAGGTCGACGCCTTCCAGAAGTACGTCGGAGGGCTCGTCCCCAACTCAACAGGACGACCCCTGAGCGGTTGGAGATTCGACCGCGTATGGATCGGAGAGGTCTGACATGTTCGGAAAAGTCATCGGTAAGCGGCTGCTCTTCTCCGCATTCATCCTCATCGCAGTCTCCCTGCTCGTCTTCGGCGCCACCCTGTTGCTGCCCGGCGACGCCGCCCGGGCGATCCTCGGCCAACAGGCCACCCCGGAGCGCATCGCGGCCCTGAACGAACAGCTGGGACTCGACCAACCCGCCTGGCAGCGGTACTTCACCTGGCTGGGAGGACTCTTCGTCGGCGACTTCGGAACCTCCTCGGCGACGGGAGGTTCCGTCGGGGCACTCCTCGGTGATCGGATCGGGGCCTCCTTCATCCTCATGGGACTGGCCGCGATTATCTCCGTCCCCTTGGGCATCGGACTCGGCGTCTTTCAGGCGCTGCACCGCGGGAAGCGCCGCGACCAAGCGATGACCGGGGTCAGCCTCGTGCTGGCGGCCATGCCCGAGTTCGTCATCGGCATCGGCCTCATCGCCATCTTCGCCACTTCGGTATTCCAGATCCTGCCGGCCGTCACCCTGGCCCCGCCGGGAGAACCCGTGTGGAACCGGCCGGAGCAGCTCATCCTGCCGACCCTGACACTCGTCCTCGTCGTCACCCCCTACATCGTGCGGATGATGCGAGCGACGATGATCGAAGTCCTCGACTCCGGCTTCGTCGAGATGGCCAGGCTCAAGGGTGTCCCGGAGAAGCGCGTGATCATGCGCCACGCCGTGCCCCACGCACTCGGACCGGTCGCTCAGGTCGTCGCGATCCAGCTGGCCTGGCTGGCCGGCGGAGTGGTCGTCGTCGAGTTCCTGTTCCGCTACCCGGGGCTCGGCCAAGCACTCATCGATGCGGTCACCTACCGTGACGTGCAGGTCGTCCAGGCGATCTCCATGCTCGTCGCCGCCGTCTACGTCGTGGTGAACCTGGCGGCCGACGTCGTCGGCATCCTCACCAACCCGAAACTCAGGAGCGCAGCATGAGCACCGACGCCAACAGCCTTGATGACCTCAAGTCCGCGGCCACGGATGCCGCTGAGGTGCCCAAGGAATCCGCCACCACCTACGTTCCCTTCTACAAGCGGGTGCTCGCCCAGAAACAGGGCAAGATCGGCCTGATCATCACCGTGGTCGTCGTCGCGCTCGCCCTGTGCGGTCCGCTGCTGCTGCCCTGGGCGACCGGCAACACCGCCACCGAGTTCGTCACGAAGCCGTTCAGTCCCTACGGCCTGTTCGGCTCGGACAACCTCGGCCGCGATGTGTTCTCCCGGTTCCTCGCCGGCGGAGTGACACTCATCGTCTACGGAGTGCTCGCCACGGCGCTCGGCATGGTCGTCGGTGCGATCATCGGCATGCTCGCCGCCTATGTCGGAGGAACCTTCGACGCCGTGATCATGCGGCTCAACGACGTCATACTCGCCATCCCGCAGCTCGTGTTCGCCCTCCTGGCAATCACCGTGTTGGGCCCGCAGGGGTGGGTGCTCGTGACCGTCATCGGCCTCACCCACGCACCACGCATCGCCCGTGTCGCGAGGTCCGCGACCCTGGGCGTCATCACCGAGGACTACATCAAGGCCGCGGAGATGTATGCGATGCCCCGGTGGAAGGTGCTCATCCGTGAGCTGCTCCCTAACATCACCGGTCCGTTGAGCGTGGAGGCAGGACTGCGTCTGACCTATTCGATCGGCTACATCGCGTCGCTGTCGTTCCTCGGACTCGGTCTGCAGCCGCCCGCGGCCGACTGGGGTCTGATGATCAACGAGAACCGAATCGCCCTGTCCATCCAACCTTGGGGTGTGCTGCTGCCGGTCATCGCGATCGCACTGCTGACCATCGGCACCAACCTGCTCGCGGACTCCTTCGCCCGAGCCACCGCATCGACATCCGTGGAGGCATGATGAGCCCGAAGACAGAGACCGTTCGCCACGATGATGCGAACGAACCGAACGAGAAGATCGTTCTGCGCGTCAGCGACCTGCGCGTGCTCACGAACGCCGGCGACGAGATCCTTCACGGCGTCGACTTCGCCCTGTCCCGAGGCGAGATCCTCGGGCTAGTGGGGGAGTCGGGTTCCGGTAAGACCACGGCTGGTCTGGCCTGCATGGGGCACTTCCGGGAGGGCCTGAAGTTCGGGTCCGGGTCCGTGAGCATCTGGCCGCGGGGCGACGCCACCCACCTTGAGGTCGGCGACCTCGACGAGGTGGCCCTGCGCGATCTGCGCGGATCCCGAATCGCGTACATCCCTCAGGACCCGGCGCTCTCGCTCAACCCGGCCATGCGCGTGGGCGAGCAGATCCGGGAGGTCCTCGACATCCACGACTTCGGAGCCTCGGATCGTGAGCGAACTGATCGCGTCGCCGAGGTGCTCGTCGACGTCGGGCTCCCCGGGGATCGTGCCTATCAGAAGAGGTGGCCGCATCAGCTGTCCGGCGGTCAGCAGCAGCGCATCGGCATCGCCATGGCCTTCGCCATGTACCCGGACGTGCTCATCCTCGACGAACCGACCACCGGCCTGGACGTGTCCACGCAGTCGGTCGTGCTCGACACGATCCGGCAGATGACGGTGGCGAACAACGTCGCCGGTCTCTACATCACCCACGATCTTGCGGTGATCAAGGACATCTCCGACCGGGTGGCTGTGATGCTGCGCGGCGACCTCGTCGAAGAAGGCCCGGTGTCGGCGGTGCTCGAACGCCCCCAGCATGAGTACACGAAGATGCTTATGGCGGCTGTGCCCGATCTTGCCGGACGCAAGACCATCGGCGACGGGGCCGCGGAAGCGAAAGCCGTCGCCGAGGCTGATGAGAAGACACATATCCTCGTGTCGACGGGGGAGAAGCTCGCCGACTCGGGATCGGATCGGTCCGATGCTGACGTGGCGGCCGCCTCGGCGGTTGATTCTGATGTCTCCGATGTGGAGGAGATGGGCAAGTCTGCCTCGGCGAATGCGCCTCTGCTCGAGGTCAAGGATGTGGCGCTCGCCTACGGGAAGGCGCAGATCCTCGACGGGATCAATATGGTCCTGGAGCCGGGGGAGTGCACGATGCTGCTCGGCGAATCGGGATCGGGCAAGACGACACTGTCACAGTGCGTGGCCGGGCTCAACGACGACTACCAAGGAGCGGTGAAGCTGCGGGGAACGGAGCTTGCACGGTCGACGCGCAAACGCACGAACGAACAGCGCGTGGGCATCCAATACGTGTTCCAGTCGCCCTTCTCCTCGCTCAACCCGCGGCGATCGATCGGTCAGTCGTTGACGGTGCCGTTGGAGATGAGCGGTAACGGTACGGCCGCCAGCCGGAAAGCCGCCGTCGAGGAAGCACTCGATTCGGTGCGGCTGGGACGGTCGTTCTATCACCGGCGTCCCGGTGACCTCTCCGGCGGTGAGCGGCAGAGGGCCGCGATTGCTCGAGCGCTGGTCAACGCGCCGTCGGTGATGGTCTGTGACGAGATCACCTCGGCACTCGACGTCAGCGTGCAGGCGTCGATCGTGGCGCTGCTGCGCACCCTGCGGGAGGAACGTCAGCTGGCGATGCTCTTCGTCACTCACAACATCGCGCTGTCGCGGCATATCGCCGACAACCTCGCGGTGCTCAACAAGGGCAAGATCGTCGACTACGGACCAACCGCCTCGGTGCTCGAGGATCCATCGCACGAGTACACGCGGGCGCTGATCGCCGACGTGCCGAAGTTCTGAGGGGGCTGTCCGGTAGGCCGGCGGTCACCACGAGCGGCGATAGCCGGAGTATCGGTCACCTTGTGCGGGAGTCCGCGACCGCACCCGCCAGGTCGCCGGAGAGCTCTTCGCGGGTGAGGTGGGTGAGGCGACTGATCGCCCTGATGAGCCCATCGGATCCGAGGTAGCCGACGGATCGGGCAGCGGACGCAACTGTGAATCCTGCGCGGATTCTGCGCAGAGCAAGGTTGAGTCGCCTCCGCGTCCTCCACTGCACGAAAGACATGCCCAGGTCGTCTTTGATGATCCGTTCGACGTGTCGTTTGCTCATCGAATGTCGCTCGGCGACGGCGGTCAACGGCACTATCAGGCTCATGGGGTCGTTCGCGATCGCTTGGACTGCGCGGTATTGCGGTTCCGGAATCGGGAAGTCATCGACGGCGAAGGTGCCCAGCTCTGCGTCGAGGGCTTCCCTGAGCGGCCGGCGCTCGGCCTCGCTGTTCGGAGACGAGGCGAGGATGAGCAGGGCGGTTTCGCGGATGGCGGTTGACCGGCGGATATGGAGGAACCCTTCGGGCGGTTCCGTCTGCGGTGACAATCGTGGGCCGAGCATGATGGAGTCCGATCTCGTTGTGACCAAGTGGTCGACACCTGAGCCCAGCCACAGGCTGGATTCGGAGACGAGGCCGAGATGCGTCGGTTCGAACCTGCGCCCGCGCAGATGGACGTCGACGGACCCGCTGATGACATGGATGAGCAGAGGGTATGAATGGCTGTGCCAATCATGCCCGGTGAGGAGCACTGGTCGTTCCGTCCCGCTGTCGTCTCGTCGCAGACGAGCGTGTCGTGTTGGTCGGGTGATGATGTCGCCTTTGTCGTAAGTGAGACGAGAACTTTGGTTAGGCTGGGCTATGTTCTTCGAGTCTAGTCCGTACCCGTCAATCGAGGTAGTCAATGTCCCTGCTCCGTCGAATCAGTGCGCTCTTCATGGGTGCAAGTCTTCTGCTCATTACCGCCTGTGCAGGTCCCACGAATACGTCCGAGACTGGTCCCTCGGCGAACGGATCGGAGACCCGTACGGTCGCGACCGAACAGGGCAGGGTCGAGGTCCCGGCCGATCCGCAGCGGGTGGTTGTGCTCAACTACGCTCTCGCCGGTTATCTCTTCGACCTCGACGTGCCGGTCGTGGGAACGACTCCCGAGGTCACGGAAACCGACGGGGAGTTCTCACCGTTCTGGGCTGAGAAGGCTGAGGCGCAGGGGACTGAGTTCCTGCCGTGGAGCAACGATGGATTCGATCTCGAAGCCATCATCGAGGCCGAGCCCGACCTCATCATCGCCGGAGGGATCGGATTCCCACTCAAGCACGCGACCGACTCTTACGACAGACTGCAGGAAGTGGCGCCCACGGTACTCGTATCAGGAGACAAGCAGACCTGGCAGGACCAGTTCTCCTTCATTGCCTCCGACGTGTTGGGCCGACAGGCGGACTATGAGAAGTTCGAGTCAGCCTATGAGGACCGAGTTGCCGAGGTGAAGGACACCATCTCAATCCCCGAGGGAGAGATCTCCATCCTCACGCTCGACAGCAAGGACACTCCCTATATCCTCATCGAGGACAAGAGCCTGTCGGCGGAGCTGAAACCGCTCGGCTTCACGACTGCTCCGCTGTTCGAAGAGAACGACATCGAACCCTACACTGCGGGCGGAGACATGTTCGGGCCCTCGCTCGAGGTGCTGCCTGATGTTCTTCGCTCCGAGACGGTCTTCGTGGTCGGCTTCAATAATGCGAGCATCGGCGTCGACGACCTCAAGGACGAAACGCCGTACGATCGCATCCCAGCTTTCGAATCCGGTCAGGTCCACGATCTCCCGTACTGGTCGATGCGCGGCGACTATGACGAGGCGATGGCTCTGCTCGACATCGTTGAGGAGATGTTCCCCGCGACGCAGTGACGACGAAGGCGTTCAGCGATCTGTCGGCGGCGTATCAGCCGGCTCGTCCTCCTCGTCGGCGTTCTCCTCGTCCTCGCGATTCTCATCATCGCCGGTCTCGTCTTTCCGGCCGAAGTCGTCGGGGTCGACCTTGTCGAGATACTCGGACGAAGGTGCGCCTCCGGCTTCGTGGTCGAGATTCTCCGTTGCCTTGCGCATGCTGTCGGCGGTGCTGCCGTCGGTGCTGTTGTCGTCGGTTGACATTCGGATCACCTTTCGCTGGAGTGCGCGGATGAAGAATCAGTCTACGGGGTGGTCTCGAGTGCGTCGACCGAACATTTCGACAATCCGCTGGAAGGCCGGTCACTCACTCGGTGAACGGCGTGATCGGCTCGGGCTGACCGAGTGAGTTGACGAGTTCTCCGGCGAGCGTGCGCAGTTTGATATTGCGATGCGATGAGGCCCTCTTGAGAATGGTGACAGCTTCATCCTGGCTGCAGGCCGCCTGGGCCATCGTGATTCCGATGGCCACGTCGATGACGGTGCGCGATTCCATCGCCCGCTGTCGGTGTTCGGCTGCCTCGGCGAAGCGGGCGGTTCGGACCGCCACTCGCAACGACCTCTTCACCGGTTCCACGAATCTCTGCACGGCCGACAGCGTCGGCTCCCCGAAGCTGTGGGGTTGCATGGCGTAGAAGGTTATGACCGCTTGCGCAGTGTCGTCGATGCCGAGCGGGACCGCCACCAAGCTTCGCAGATCGTGAAGCACAGCGATCTCCATGAAGTCTCGCCAGCGCTTCTCTTCCTCGGCGTCCTCGACGCAGATGATCGCACCGGTCTTCTTCGCCTCCACACGCGGTCCCGCTCCGAGGTAGGTGTGGATGTCTTCGAATCGTCTCGCTGCGTCGTCGCTGCCGCAGACAATGGTGCTGCGTCTGTTGCGGACCAACATGATCCCGCACGAGACCTGAGAGTCCTGACCGATTTCGGCGGCGGCCATGAATGCGAGCTCATCCACGAAGCTGCCGAGCTCGTCTTCTGAGGCAAGGAGTCTGATGAGGAGTTCTGCGACCGATTCGCGGTGGGGGTCGGACGCAGCAACGGTGTCCTTCAACGTCTGCGGTTCAGTTCTGAGCCGCTGGCATGGATGGTCCGCGCGAGAATCTGCGGGTGAAGGGGAAGGCGATACACAATCAGGGGTCCTCACATCTGGAGGCCGCCTGCTTGACCTTGCAATATCTTACTCAAGGCTGGTGATATGCCCAAAATCGGTTCCGGGCAATTGTTCAGGCGGTCAGGCTGGGACACGATGACACGATCGGCATACCGGGCAACACCCCTACCGAGCCGCCTGAAACAGTGTCAGCATGGGTTCATACACTCGATGGAGGAAGGAAGATCGTGATGAGTGTTCACAGCGAAGACGAGAATGAACCGACAAAGGTCCCCGAGGAAGCCAAAGACGATGTTGCGGAAAAGCCCGGTACGGATTCCGCGTCGAAGCAGCACGAGGATGAATTGGTGGATGAGTGGGAGGAAGAATCGTTCCCCGCGAGCGACCCGCCCGCACACTACTGAGAGGTGAAAGTCAGGGCCCGAGACCTGATGACCAGGTGTCGGGCCCTCGCTGCTGAGGAATCCTCCTATGCGGGTTCCGAGTCCTCGGGACCCTTCTCCGCGTCGAAATTCCGCCGGTAGCGCTTCTCCGCTTCGTCGAGCAGCCTCGGGGAAAGGCGGGCGATCGGTTCTACCTCGACGAGCAGCGGTTCGCAGTCAGGACCACGCCCGACCTGCTCTCCGGTGAGTATCCAGGCGAAGCGGTCGGGGTTTTTCTCCTGGAGATGCTTGTACTGGCAGAGCTGGCGAGCCAGCCAATCGCCCAGCGGGCGGGTCCACCAGTCTTCAGGGGTCAGAGGATTGACGGCCAGGCCGGGCAGCTCGAGACCCGACTCGAAGTCGATGCTCCCGCCCTGAGTGTCACTCTCATAGCCTTCCGAATAGCGGACATAGAGCGGTCGTCCGGACGTTGCGAGCTCTTCGATCGTGTCCAGGCTGTCAAGCATGAGTCTCTCCGACATCAGTGCGAAACCTCTCTCACCTTGAGGGCCACCGGCCAGGTCACTGACACCGACATTCCTCGGCTTTCCACGGCTTCGGTTGCCGTTGTCAAGAGCACCCTGCAATGTTGTGCGGCGGCCAGCGTCTCCTCGATCTCGCAGTAGACGAAGACGGCCTGCTGATTCTCTTCATCGAGTGTGTAGTGCAGCGCCGCAACCACGTCACCGGCGAGACGAAGCTCAAAAGCGGCTGCTTCCCGATCATCGATGACGGAGTAGGAGTCGGCTTCGTCCATTCCCGTCGGAAGTTCGGCGACTCGAAGACGGTCGACCGGCGTTTCGCTTCGACCGTCAAGACTATTGGACATACCCGTACCTCACAAAGGAGAGGGCCGACTTCTTGACCTGCTCGAACTATACGTACAGTGCGGTGACACGGCAATAGGACCGATGCCTCACCTGCCCGTGCGTTCGCGAACGAGAATCTGATGCACCGAACGATGAGTCTTTCGCGATGCGGCCTATGGACGAGGGACCGTCGCGCCAATATGGTCGAGTCACATCGGACCGGACGGTCCGAACACCGCCGGTTCCCCGGCGCCGCGGGTTGCGATGACGCCATCGCGCCGGTTGCCGAGGGGACATCTGACAGGGAGAAGGCACAATGACTCTCGCCGACACCAGCGGCAACGATGTCGTGGATATGCTCACAGCCGATCACAGGGACATGCTCGACCTGCTTCGGCAGGTGGAGAGGACCGAGGATCTGGACGAGCGACGTGAAATCGCGGATACCGTCATCGCCGAGGTGATGCGGCATTCCGTGGCCGAAGAGATGATCGTCTACCCGTCGATCGAAGAGCACGTTCCGGGCGGAAAAGACGAGGTCGAGCACGACAAAGAAGAGCACGAAGAGCTTGTCCGAGTCATGAAGGAGCTCGAAGACCTCGACGTCACCGAGGGTGCTTTCCTCGAAAAGGTCATCGAGTTCGAGCAGTTGCTCGATCATCACGCGCGGGACGAAGAAGACGAGCAGTTCCCGAAACTCAGGGAGCACATTCCGCAGGATCAGCTCATCGACATGGGCAAGAGGGTGGTTTCGGCCAAGAGAGTGGCTCCGACCAGACCCCACCCGAACGCGCCGCACTCGGAACTCTTCCACAAGAGTGTCGGCCCTGGTATCGGAATGGTCGACCGTCTGCGCGATAAGCTCACCGGACGCGAATCCTGACGGCTGCCGACGATTCAGCCCTCACGACGGGCCGCGGGCTTTAGCCGATCTCACCAGGCGTTCGACTCCGCCGGTCCACGGTTCGCCATGTCCGACGAGGACGGTGCGGGCGCCGGTCTCGGCGAGGGCATCGAGCGATTCCAGAGCCCTGTCGGGATCAGCGGTGGCAGCACTGGAGACGATCTGGGCCCCTGTTGTCCCGCGATACGGGTTGAGCGTGACAAGTGAATCACCGGCGATGACCGTGTCCCTCTCGGGGAAGTGGAAGGCGCAGTGGCCGACCGGGCACGTCCAGCTCTGCGGTGCGAATGCGCGTGACCTCTTCGATGGGGCGGGGTCACCAGGCACGATTCTTCACGAAAGCTGTGACCATGGGCAGTGCCTTGAACTGGGTGAGCAGATACCACGTCAGCGGGCGGTTCCGGCCGTACTGACGCGGATGCCGGGTCAAGGGCACATCGTTGTCGTGCACGTACACGGGGACGGAGGCCTCCGAGCGCAGCTGCTCGGCGAAGCCGATGTGGTCGAAGTGTCCGTGCGTGAGCAGCAGAGCTCGGATGTCCTCCAGCCCGCGACCGAGTCGATCGAGGGCCCTCCTGAGCGAACGCCATGAGGTGGGAACACCGGCATCGACGACAGTCAGGCCTTCCTCGTCTTCGACGATGTACCAATTGACGTACGCGTCGTCGATGCGATGGATGCCTTCTGCAACCTCGGTGAGGGACATATCAGCGATCCTTGAAGCGTCGGCGGTTGAGAACGAGGGCGCTGCCGATCATCACGATCGCCAGACCGAAATGCAGCCAGTTGTCCGGAGTGTTGAGGGGAACGAAATTCGCAGCGGATTCCGCACCGATGACGAGCCCGTAGATCCACAGGACGGCGTAGACGATTCCGCCCCACAGCAGGTAATGGAACGACCCGGCGGGGGACCGACGGACGAGTGCCCCGACGATGCCGAACAGCAAGTGGACGATATTGTGCAGGATCGAGACCTGGAACAGGCCCAGAAGCAGCGCGGTCGAATGGTGGCCGGCGAATCGCATCGACATAAAGTTCGTCGTCGCTCCCGGGATGAACCCGAGAATGCCGGCTGCCAGGAAGAGTATGGTGACGATGAGAGCCGCCCACTGGATCGGGCGACCACGCTCATGGGGAACGTCTGGCCCTGGCTTTTCGGCGGTCATGATGCCTCCTCGACTGACGAAGTGATCAGATTGCTGACGAACTGGTCAGATTGCGGTCCACGTTAGATTGAGGCCCCACACCCCTCAACAGCTGCAGGTGACTCACAGACAACAGACGTGTGCACGAGTAGAGGGCCCGGACAGCTAAAGCGACTGACACGGATTGTCAAGACTGTTTACAGGGGTCTCCGCACAATGCCAGGCTGAGAGGATCGCGCAGAACGCGGCGGAATCCATCGGGATTCCGACAGATGAACACTGATGCCGAGGAGGAACAGGGGATGAACCACAATCACTTGCGCACGGTCGTCGAGAGCGGCGGGCCATATGCCACCGTCTACCTTGAAGGACGAACCCCATCAGCCGATGCCGATACGCAGCTGCGCCTGCGGTGGTCGGAGCTGCGAGACCAGCTGTCCGAAAGAGGAGTCTTTCCTCGAGTCCATCGATGCGATCATCCTCGCCGACGAACCCACCGAGGTGCACACAGACGGTCGGACCATCGTCGCGAACTCACAGGGAGTTCTGCTGGACGAACACTGGGACGCGGCGCTGGGAGAAGGAGATTCGGCCCACTACGGCGAGGCGCCGGAGCTTGGAGCCTTTCTCCGACAGGAGTGCAGACAGTTCGATGTCGTCCTCGTCATCGCCGGCCAGGACGGAGCGGCCATTCGTGAGCTGAGCGTAACCCCGGATCGCGAACGCACCGAGAAAGAGTCGGTCCACGTCACCGGCGACAACGACGAAGACATCAACAAGCCGCGGCGAGGAGCATACTCGCACAACCAGATCCGGCGCCGTGTCGACGAGATCATCAAGGACAATGCACGCAGTGTCGCCGACTTCGTCGACGGTCTCATCACCGACCACGCGTCGGACGCACTCGTTCTGGCCGGAGAGGTGCAGGGCAGAACCGCCGTCAAGGCTGAGCTGTCGGCACGAGCCGAGGAGATGCTTCATGAGATCTCCGAGGGCGGCGATGGAGACGAAGGTGCCGAAGAGGCGATTGACGTGGCCATCAGGACGTTGGTGACGAGGCTCGCCGAAGAACGAGAGGCTGAGAACTCGGAGCGTCTGGGCGAAAGCAAAGCACACGGCCGTGCGGTCGAAGGGCGAGCAGAAGTCGAAAAGGCAGTGGAACGCGGAGCAGCGGCGGTCCTTCTGCTCGATGATGCCGAGGCCTCAGCAGGAGAAGCGGAGATCGTCTCCGCGGCTATCCTGTCCTCAGCTGAGGTCGGTCTCAGTCACGATCCGATGAGCGACGGCATAGCTGCGATCCTCCGCTACGACGTCGGCGCTGCGCTGGCGGACTGAGCAGCAGCTATACGATGGTCGGCAGTAGTCAATGGGTTACATGTGTATGGTTGGTCAGTGACAGCCGATCTCGGCAGGCCGGAAGGATCTCCTGATGAATCGCCCGACGGAACGCTCGACCCCGCCCGGCCCGAAGTCGCTCGGCGACGAAGTCATCCGCCAAACCCGCACCCCGCGACGCGTGCTCGTGCTCGGGGCGACCGGTTACATCGGCGGTCGCCTTGTGCCCCGACTGCTGCAGGCCGGGCACCGGGTTCGGGTCGGGGTGCGGCGGCCGGAGAAGCTCAAGCAGGTTCCATGGGCAGCCGACGTCGACGTGAGAACCGTCGACCTCGACACCGGTGGCGGTCTCGATGACAGCCTCGGCGGCATCGAGACCGTCTATTACCTGGTGCATTCCATGGGCTCCGGCGGGGACTTCGAGGCAGCCGAAGCCGAAGCGGCCAGGCGCTTCGCCAGCGCGGCCGCGTCTGCCGGCGTGCGCCGCATAGTCTACCTCGGAGGGCTCCATCCGGAGGGACGTGAGCTCTCGAAGCACATGCGTTCACGAGCGAACGTCGGACGGATTCTGCTCGACTCCGAAGTCGACGCGATCGTCTTCAACGCCGGCATCATCATCGGCTCCGGATCGGCTTCGTTCGAGATGATCCGCCACCTCGCCATGACCCTGCGCTGGATGCCGGCACCAGACTGGGTGTCCAACCGTGTCGAGCCGCTCTCGGTTCGTGACGCTCTCTACTATCTTCTCTCCGCGACCGATGTGCAGGAGGCGGTCAACCGGTCCTTCGATATCGGTTCACGTCAGATCCTCACTTATGCGAACGTGATGCGTACCTTTGCTGCCGTCGCAGGGCTCAAGCCCCGCCACGTCATCGCTTTGCCTCTTCCCGCACCGACGCTGTCAGGCATCTGGGTCGGGTTGGTCACCCCGCTGCCGTTCAGCCTCACCTTGCCGCTCGTCCAATCCTTGCAGGAGGATGCTGTGGCCTCGGACCAGGACGTCGACGCGGTCATTCCGCCGCCCGAGTCCGGGCTCATCGGGTTCGCCGACGCCGTCCGACTCGCCCTGCGCCGTGAAATCGAAGGTGCCGTGGATACGAACTGGGACGCCGACGCCGGAGAGCTCGACGAGGCGGCCCAGCCGTCGCCCAGTGATCCGAAGTGGTCCGGCCGGCGCATCTACACCGATGAACGGTCGACGACGATCAGCGGTGTCAGCGCCGCCGAGGTGTGGCCTGTGATCGAGGGGATCGGTGGGACCAACGGCTGGTACTCGTGGCCGCTGGCATGGAAGATTCGTGGGATCTGGGACAAAGCAGTCGGAGGCGCTGGCCTCAACCGGGGCCGACGGCTGCCCGACAGCCTGCGCATCGGCGATCCCGTCGACTGGTGGCGAGTCGAACAGCTGGAGCCGAACTCTCGTCTTCTGCTGCGCGCCGAGATGAAGGTCTCCGGTCACGCGTGGCTCGAATTCGCTCTGACAGACTCAGTCGAAGGCTGTGAGTATCACCAGACGGCGACCTTTATCCCCACTGGAGTGCGAGGCCGCATCTACTGGGCCCTCGTCGCCCCGTTTCATCGCTTCATCTTTCCCGCCATGGCGAAGAACATCGCAGCCGAGGCGCGGCGCCGAGCCTGAACGTTCCCGGTTTTGTTGATGATCAGGGGGCTGTCGTCAGCATCGAAGCGAATCCGTGCCTGTACGTGGGGTAGCTGAGTTCGCCCATGAGCGAGCCGAAGCGAGTTCCGTCGATCCGTTTGCCGCTCGGCTTCTCGTCGTCGGCATGGCCGGGGACGGGCACGCCGAGGCGGCCGGCGATGAAGGCGGCGACGTCGCCCATCTGAGCAGGAAGCGAATCGACAGCGTGGACCAGGTCCGGCGGTTCCGAGGCAAGTGCCAAGTGCTCGAGGCCGCGAACGAGGTCGTCTCGGTGGATGCGGTTCGTCCACCGCTGATGGTTGAACCGCTGGCCGCGTCGCACGGAGTCGATGAGGCGGGTGCGGCCAGGTCCGTAGATACCAGCCGGGCGGACGATCGTGAGGTGGTCGAAGAGCTCGGCCGCCTCGGACTCGGCCGCAGCGAGGACCTCACCCGGCCCGGACCCTGGGGCGAGTGGAGCGTCTTCGGTGATCACACGCGTCGGGTCCTCCGCAAGGACACGCGTGGAGGAGACCAGGACGACTCGGCCCGGCTGTGACCCGAGCACGCGGGCGAGACCTCTCAGCCCGTGGAGGTAGGCCCGTTCGTATCCGGTCCGAGTCGGTTCGTCCGAAGTCAGAGTGATCACGACCGCATCGAGTGCGTCCAGTCGCGGATCGCTGCGGTCCGCGGCATCGACCCTATCGCGACCGGGAGCTCCGAATCCGGAGAGGTCCATACTGATCGTCTCGAAGGCGTCGGGCAGTTCGGCGACGCGTCGGCGCAGTCCGATCACCCGGTGCCCCTGGTCGACCAGTCGCAGGCCCAGCCGTGTGCCCAGGTCTCCGCACCCGGCCATGAGAATCCTGCGACCGTTCGTCGTGCTCATTTCGCCTCACTCTTCATCCGGTCATAGGCGGCCAATGCCGCCTGACGCGATGCCTTGAGATCGACGATCGGCTCGCGATCACCCTGCGAGCGTTCCGCCCGAGTGAGACCGCCCGGACCGCGGCCCAACCACCTGCCCACGTACTCGCAGTCGGGATCGAAACGCTCACGTTGGCGTTCGGGATTGAAGATCCGAAAATATGGAGCCGCATCGGCTCCGCACCCGGCCACCCATTGCCACGAGACCGGGTTGTTGGCTTCATCGGCGTCGACCAGCGTGTCCCAGAACCACTGCTCGCCGTGCCACCAGTGGAGCAGCAGATTCTTCGTGAGAAAGCTCGCCGTGGCCATCCGCACTCGATTGTGCATCCATCCGGTCTGCCACAGCTGAGCCATGCCGGCGTCGACGAGGTCGATCCCGGTCGTGCCGCTGCACCAGTGGTCGAGTGCCTCGGGGTCGTCCTCATACGGGAAGGACGCGAATTCAGGTCGCATCGGTTCGGATTCGACGGCCGGCAGATGAAAGGTCAGGTGCCAGGAGAACTCCCGCCAGTAGAGCTGCCGGATCCATGCCTGCCGATCATCGTCCCTCACCTCCGGTATGTCCAGGGCCGCTGCCAGCAGCTGGCGGGGGGAGAGTTCGCCGAAGCGCAGTCGCGGCGACAGGCCTGACGTGCTGTCAGGGTCTGCGGGGACATCGTGAGAATTTGCGTAGCCGTCGAGCCCGTCGCTCAAGCAGTCGAGCTCACGGGCCGCTTCCCTGCACCCGGGGTTCCAATGCCCGGCCACGGTCGTCCGCCACCACTGTGGAGTCCTCGCCGAGGCGAAGCTGCCCGAGCCCGTGTCGGTCCCGTCGAGAAGACCGAGATCGTCGAGGTCGCGCACCCAGGAGTGCCCGGCAAAAGCCTGTCGCTGGGCCTTCGTCGGAGAACTCTGTGTGCGCGGCGCCGGGAGGCTGTCGCCGACGCTGCGATCGCGCACAGCGTTGAAGAACGGCGTGAAGACCTTGTAGAAGTCACCGCCCTGAGGGCTGACCGTCCAAGGCTCGACGAGCAGCGCGCCGGTATGGGAGTGCACGGCACGACCGGCATCAGCCAGGTCCGTCTTGATCTGCGCGTCGAGGCGACGTGCAGCCGGCGCATAACGGCGCGACCAGCGCACAGCATCGACTTTCAGGTCCGCAGCCGCCTGCGGGACGATGTCGGCGGCCGAGCCTGCTGCGAAGAGCAGCGGGATGCCGAGCTGTGCGAGTTCGGTCTCCAGGACGCGCAGCGATTCGTGCGCCCACCACCGGGCCGCCCCGCCTAACGGGCGTGGGCCCAGGCCGTCGTCGCTGCGGCACTCTCTGATCCAGAGGCCGATCACCTGCCCGTCGCCGCAGGCCGCTGTCAGGGCCTCGTGGTCCTCGACGCGCAGGTCGTCGCGGAACCAGACGAGGGTGAGGGAATCGCGGTCGTGGCTCATCGGCAAGACTCCTCTCACAGCTGGTTCGCCCAGTCGGCATTTACACCAAAGTGTAGTAGCCAAGCAGGGTTATTGGATTGTGAGGACGTCAGCTGCTGGTCGAGTAGACCTGTTGCGAGCCTCCGGCACGGGTGCGGTTGCGGCGACGAGTCTCGGGGCTGGTGCCGCGGGATTCGGACGCGCGGTGGCTGCTCGGCTGACGACCCGAAGATTCCGCGCGCTGACTGCCCGAGCGGCCATTGCCGGAGCGGCCGCCGCGGGAGTTCTCGCGACGACGATTTCTCTCGCCGGTGTGCCCGGCGCCCCGGCCGCGGCCGCCGCTCTCGCTGCGACGCGATTCGCCGCTGCGACCGCCACCGGTGGCGTCCGAGTTCTCACGGCTGCGGTCGCTGCCGGCGTCACCGCGACCCGAGCTTCCGCCGCGTCCGCCACGGCCACCTCGGCGACGGCGGGATGAACGACCATTCGACGTGGAAGGTTCGGTCTTCCTGCGCGGCTGGACGGGTTCCTTCGGCTGCGGGGCGACGTATTCGGCGATCTCACCGACGAGCTCGGTCACCTCGGGGGACTCTGCGGTGACCTTCTGCGGGGTCGCTTTGATGGCGGCCTTGCGCAGGAGGATCTGAGTGTCCTTGCGCTCTTCGGCGGTCATCACCGTGACGACGTCACCGGCGCTGCCGGCACGTGCGGTGCGACCGGAGCGGTGCAGGTAAGCCTTGTGTTCGGTCGGGGGATCGACGTGGACGACGAGCTCGACGGAGTCGACGTGGACGCCGCGGGCGGCGATGTCTGTGGCCACGAGCACCTTCGCCTCGCCATCGGTGAACGCGGCGAGGTTGCGGTCGCGCGCACCCTGCGACAGATTGCCGTGCAGGTCGACCGCGGGGATACCGGCTGCCGTGAGTTGGCGGGCGAAGCGTTTGGCCCGGTGCTTCGTGCGGGTGAAGAGGATGCGGCGGCCCGTGCCGGAGGCGAGCTTGTGTACGAGTTCGTTCTTGTCGTCGACCGACACCTCGAACACGTGGTGGGTCATGGCCGAAACGTGGGAGGTCGCCTCGTCGACGGAGTGGAGGACCTCGTTGTGGAGGAAACGACGGACGAGTTTGTCGACGTCGTTGTCCAAGGTGGCGGAGAAGAACATCCGCTGTCCCTCAGCCGGGGTCTGGTTGAGGATTCGGGTGACTCCGGGCAGGAACCCGAGGTCAGCCATGTGGTCGGCCTCGTCGAGGATGGTGACCTCGATGTTCTCGAGCGTGAGGATGTCCTGCTGGAGCAGGTCCTCGAGGCGACCCGGGCAGGCCACGAGGATATCGACTCCGGCCTTGAGCGCGACCTCCTGTCGACGCTGCTTGACGCCGCCGAAGATCGTCGTCGTCCGCAGGCCCACGGCCTTGGCCAACGGATCGATGGCCTCGGTGATCTGCGTGGCGAGCTCACGGGTGGGAGCAAGGACGAGCCCGCGCGGATGGCGGAACTTCTGCGAACCCTTGCCGGATTCGGCCAGGCGGGCGACGAGCGGAATGGAGAACGCCAGGGTCTTGCCGGACCCGGTCTTTCCGCGGCCGAGCACATCGCGGCCGGCCAGGGTGTCGGGCAGAGTGTCCTGCTGGATCGGGAAGGCCTGGGTCTTGCCCTCACGGTCGAGGGAGTCGACGAGCTTGGCGGGAACACCGAGTTCGGCGAACGAGGTGGGCGCCGGGGTGGCTTTCTTCGCGCGATTGCCGGTGCTGCCTGCGGTGGTGTTGCGTGTGCTGCCTCCGCGGGTGCGGGTGCTGCGGGGATTGGTGCGTGTCTGTGAAGTAGTGATGGGGTGGCCCTTCGACGTGCCGGAGGGCGTGCCGGTGCCGTGAATAGGTGGCAGGCAGCCGCTTCCGGTCATGGAATGAGCGCTGTCGGCGCTCTCGATCGCCGAGAGAAAACGGCTTCGGAAATGCGCGGGTGCTATCACCCAGCTGCAGAGTCGAGGCGTCCTGACGACGCAGGGAACCCGAAATCGGGTTCGCAAGTGATTACAGTATAGCCCCGGCGGCGCGTGAGACAGAATCCGCGGGCTTCGCGGCGGGCACGGAATCAGGCTCGGAGACTGCGGCGACCGGCCGTCGGCGAACTCGGCGGTGCCCGGTCACCCATGCGGAGAGCGCCACCGACGCCCAGCCGATGCCGATGCCCGCGATGTCGTCGAGGATGTAGTGCCATCCGAAGTAGAGCGTGGCGACGACCGTCACACCGAAGAAGATCCAGGTGAACACCTGGACGGCGCGATGCTGTTTCGTCAGCGTCATGAACAGTGCTGCGGCGAAGGTGACGGAGACGTGAAGCGAAGCGAATGCGGCGACACCCTGGATGGAATCGCTTCCGATCGGGTTGCTGAGGTAGTCGAGGCGAGTGTCGATGAGGGATTCCTGGAGCTCGCTGACTCCGGTGTCGGGCAGCGCCCGGAAGACCTCCGGGTGGCTGAACACGGGACCGACCGACGGCAGGAGATAGTAGCTGACTGTGCCGAGTACCCAATTGAGGCTCAGCATCGTCGTATACCAAGCGCCGACGGCGAGTCTGCGATTGAGCACGAGGACCGCGCCGAGGCTGATCGGAATGAGCGGCAGGTAAGCGAGGTAGGCGATCGACAGCAGGTTCGCCGCGATGCCGGTGCCCAGGAGTTCGTGCAGGAGCACGGCCGGAGTGTTCCCGCCGGCGAGCCAATGGTCGAGGCGGAACAGCTGCTGATCGAAGAGGGTGCCCTCGCGGTACACCGGCAGCACGCTCTTGAGATTGCGGTAGGCGACGTAGCAGACGTAGAAGCTCAGCAGTCCGGCGCCGATGCACAGCAGCCGGTGGGTGTTCCATTCCTTCTTTGCGATGTCGACGACCGACGTCGGCAGATTTCGCCACCCGTTTCGCCTCACCGTTTCCACGACTAGCCCGGCGCCGATGAATCCGAGAACCAGCAGAGGCAGACGGATGTATGAGGGGCCGAGGAATCCGTCGGGGTCCCGCAGCGGGAGATCGAGGAAGAGGGAGGAGAACACGGCGGCCGCTCCGACGAGGAGAGCGAGCACCATGGCAAAGGTGTAGGGCCAACGTCGCAATCTGGTCATCGGAACACCGTAGTAATTCACTTTTAGTACATCTTCGGATTTTCCTCGGAGGCGGCTGACCGGAGCCCCGTTCTCGCCCGCGCCGGCGGGGCAGAACAGAATGGTCCACCCACTGTGCGGCTCGCGGCATTAGTGTTGGTTCATGACAGAAGGTCCATTGAACGCGCCTCCGAATCGCGATGACCCGATACCCGAGGGACTCAGACTCGGTGCCCGCTTCACCGGATACCTGCTGGTGATCATCGCGGGAATCACAGTCGCGATCTTCGTAGCACTGCAGGTCGCACAGATCGTCGTTCCATTCCTGGCTGGGCTCGTCCTCTCTGCCCTCCTGGTCCCCATGTCGACGTTCCTGCAGCGGCATCGGTGGCCGAAGTGGTTGGCGGTGGTCACAGTCTGGGTCGTCGTCCTCGGCCTGTTGGCCGGACTCGTCCTCCTCATCACCTTTCAGATCAGAAGTGAGATACCTGAGATCCAGGAGCAGGTGGCGACGACCCTGGACGCGGCGAAGCAGCTCTTGGCCACGCAGCCGTTCGGAATCACCGAAGCCAAACTCAATGACCTCGTCGATTCCTCGGGGAAGTGGCTGCAGGACAACGCCGCCGGTCTCGGCTCCGGTGCCGCCGAGGTGGGCACGACGGCGGCGCATGTCATCGAAGGCGTCATCATCATCCTGTTCGTCACCCTCTTCGCGCTCATCGACGGACGCGGCATCTGGACCTGGGTCGTCAACATCTGGCCGAAGAAGGCGCATGCGCGGATCTCCGCGGCCGGTGAGGCCGGTTGGAAGACGCTGACGAACTTCATTCGGATCCAGCTCGTCGTCGCGGCCAGCGATGCGATCGGAATCGGAGTCGGTGCACTGATCCTCGGCGTCCCCTTGGCGGTGCCGATCGCCATGGTGGTCTTCCTCGGTGCCTTCGTGCCGTTCGTCGGAGCGATCGTGGGCGGAGCGGTCGCAGTGGGCTTGGCACTGCTCTTCAACGGCTGGGTGCACGGCCTGATCATGCTCGGGGTCGTCATCGTCGTCCAGCAGCTCGAAAGCCACGTCCTGCAGCCGTGGCTGACAGGACCCACAGTGAAGATCCACCCCTTGGCGGTGATCCTCGGGGTGACAGCGGGAGCAGCGGTGGCGGGCATCGCCGGGGCCTTCTTCTCCGTGCCGGTCATCGCGACTCTCAATGCGATGATCCACGCGGCCAAAGACTACAGAGTGGGACAGCGTTGAGACGGGCCGGGCCACGGTTGCATCGAGTGCGAATCGTCAAGGGCGCTCTTCGGCGTCTGCTCGACGACGAGTGCCTCGACAGAGCAGCCGGGCTGAGCTTCTACGCTCTGCTCTCTGCTGCCCCGGCGATCCTCGCCATGGTGTCGCTGCTCGGCGTGGTCGGGGAAGCCGAGTCGACTACGAAGGCGGTGCTCTCCCTGGTCCACGGAGTCTCGGCCGAGGCGGCCGCGGCGATCCGCCCGTTCATCGTCGAACTCACCGAGTCATCCTCGGCCGGAGTCACCCTCATCGGCAGCCTGCTGCTGGCGATCTGGTCGTCCTCGAAATACATCGGCGCGCTCGGTCGTGCCCTGAACGCTGTCTACCGGGTCGAGGAGACCAGGCCGTATTGGAAGTTCAAGCCGCTCATGCTCCTGATGACCGTGGTCACGCTTATTGTCCTGGCCGCTCTGGGGCTGCTGCTCGTGCTGTCCGGGCCTATCGCCGAAACGCTCGGCGAGCTCATCGGAATGGGCGCGGTTGCCCTGCTGATCTGGAACGTGGTCAGATGGCCGGTCTTCGTCTTCTTCGTCATGGTGCTCATCGCCCTGCTCTACTACGTGACCCCGAACGTCAGGCAGCCGAAGTTCCGGTGGGTCAGCCTCGGTGCGTTCGTCGCGCTGCTCGTGCTGCTTGCCGTGTCGGCCTGCTTCGTGCTCTACATCAACAATTTCAGCAGCTACAACGTCACCTATGGGTCGATCGGGGGAGTGATCGTCGGGCTCGCCTGGGTGTGGATGGTCAACCTCTCGCTGCTCCTCGGCGCCGAGTTCGACGCTGAGATCGAACGCGAGCGGCAACGGCAGTCCGACGGTGACGCAGACCGCAGGAATCAGTTCAGACGACGTGCGGCGAACTCGGCGGCATTGTGAAGCACGGTGTTCGTGTCGTCGAGGATCCGACCGAAGTGGAGGAACGAGTGGAGCACGTGCGGGTACTCCTCAAACCTGACGTCGTTACCCGCCCGCTGCAGGGTCGTGGCCAGTGCCCGGCTGTCATCGCGCAGCGGGTCGAGTCCGGCGGCGGCGACGAACACCGGTGGCAGACCGGTTAAGTCGGCAGTCAGATGTGCGACGAGTGGTGAGTGCTCATCCTCGGGGGTGGGCAGATAGTCGCCGAGGAGGTTGCTGAGGTCGTGGATGCCCATGCCGTCCCAATCGCCGCCGTAGAGCCTGCGGCTGGCCGAGTCGACAAGCCCGTGGCTGCCGTAGATGGGCAGGAGGGCGCGCAGAGCCGAGTAACTCTCGGGGTTCGCACCGATGGTCTCCGGCTCATCGCGCAGCAGCAGACCGGCGCCGAGGGTCAGGACTGCCCCAGCGGAGTCTCCGGCAATGGCCAGACGTTCTCCGTCGATGCCGAACTCCTCACCGTGACGGGCGAGGTGGTCGACGACCCCGGCACACTCGTGCAGCGCTTGCGGGAACTTCACCTCCGGCGACAGCGAATAGTCGACTCCGATCACGGCGAAGCCGCCGGCGGCGGCGAGCACGCGCATGATCCGGTCGTGTGTATCGAGGTCGCCGAGGCTGAACCCACCCCCGTGCAGGAACACGAGACCGGGCAGGACCGCCTCGGCGGTGGGGCGATGGATGCGGATCGGAACGTCGACGTCGGCGGTGCGGATGTGGTGATCATCGGTGCGGGCCATGGTCGGCCCACCCTCATTCCACAGCGCGCGTTCGGCCCGGTATTCGGCGCGTTTGGCGGCCAAGGATCGAGCGGCAGGGGAGAGGTCACCGGAGGCAGCGGCGAAGTCCTCGCCGGCTCGGCGGCACTCGTCGGCCCGAGTGGCCTGGACGGCCATGACCTCGCGCATCTGTGGCGACATCGATGCCACGATGTCGGCAGGAATGGTGGCCAGCAGCGCTTCGGTGAGCGCGGGGTCGACTGTCACGCCGGGAATCATCAGCCTCATTCTTGGTCGGCGGCAATGATTCCCAGCTTAGCGAGGCCAGCGGCGGTGGCCACGGTAGGACTCACCTGCGAAGATCCGGAATATCCGCCGACCGTCGCTGTTATGAGAAGGGGACTGTGACACCAGCCCGTCACCGCCGAAGACACTGCAGGAGCGAACCCTTGACCGAACACATGCGCAGGCACGAAACCGATCACGAAATCCCATGGTCACTGCCGATCGTCGTGCGCCGGTCCAAGACCGCCATCGCTCGCCACATCGACGTCCTCGAGGCCACCTCTCGTGCTGTCGTGACCTTCCTCGACGATCCGCGCTCACAGCCGGGCGGGGACTGGAACGAGGCCGTCGAATACTGGCGTGACGGAGCGATCCGCAAGGTCGTGCGCCGTGGCGACGGGAAGAAGCTCGAGGGCGCACGGG
The DNA here is from genome assembly GCF_013623905.1 of Brevibacterium sediminis. Taxonomy (GTDB): domain Bacteria; phylum Actinomycetota; class Actinomycetes; order Actinomycetales; family Brevibacteriaceae; genus Brevibacterium; species Brevibacterium sediminis. The sequence goes on along the minus strand of NZ_JABKDD010000014.1, from coordinate 2,817 downwards.
CACTCGGGTGCGTGAGCGTGACCTTCGGCGGCACCGACGATTTCGCCCCCGCCGAGGCGTTCGTCTTCGCACCCGGCCCCGTCGAACCCCTGCCACCGGAGCTGAAGAAGCTGCAGGTCGGCGGCACCGAATTCCCGGATGAGGGCGAATCCTCGATCCCCGCCGCCGAGGCGGTCGTGACGATCGAGCTCTCTCCCGAACTCACGCTCACGACCGGGAAGGCCGCCGCGCAATGCGGACACGCCGCGCAGCTGGCATTCGAGCAGATGCCCGACGATGTGCGGGACCGTTGGCGTGAGTCGGGGTTCAGTCTGCGCGTGCAGACTGCGACGAAGGACGCGTGGGCGGCGAACGAGCAGCAGGTCAGCGTCGTCGACGCCGGCTTCACGGAAGTCGATGGGCCGACGGAAACGGTGCGGGCCTCGTGGTGAGGCCGCTGCTCGCGAGGACAAGACACCCCCTTCTGTGCTGATCTCCTCCGCCGGGAGATATGCCGCGGCGATGGTCGGTGAGGCCCGGGCGCCGGGGCTTCGGAGTCTTGACAGCTGACGGTGCCAGGACAAGCCTGGAGGGCCAGGCCGGGCCACGTCGCAGCACGTCGCAGCACGTCGGCTGGGCACATTCGACACGCGAGTATTCGTGAGGAGAAGGCACATGGCGACCTCCGTCAGCGACTTCATCATCGATCGGCTCATCGCCTGGGATCTGCACCACTGGTACGGATACCCCGGCGACGGCATCGGCGGCTTCGACGGGGCGATGGGCCGAGCGCAGGACGAGGGCAAGGACTTCACCTATGTGCGCCCCACTCACGAGGAGGAGGCGGCGTTCATGGCCACCGCCCACGCGAAATTCACCGGTGAGGTGGGCGTGTGCGTCTCGACCTCGGGCCCCGGCGCCATCCATCTCATGAACGGCCTCTACGACGCCAAGGGTGACAACGCCCCAGTCGTGGCCATCGTCGGGCAGCAGGCACGAGTGTCGTTGGGTTCCGAATTCCAACAGGAGATCAACCTCGAACGACTCTTCGCCGACGCCGCGGTGTTCGTGCAGACAGTGGCCGCGCCGATGCACGCGCAGCTCGTCGTCGACAAAGCCGTCCGCATGGCCAAGGCCAACCGCGGTCCGGCCGTCGTCGTCCTGCCCGCCGACGTCCAGACGATGGACATGGAAGAGCTGGCGGTCGAGCATTTCGTCTCCCGCACCGGCATCGGCTACGCCGAGGACCGCCTGCGACCCGACGACGACGCGCTCGCCCGCGCGGCCGAAGTCCTCAACAGCGGTGAGAAGGTCGCCATGCTCGTCGGACAGGGCGCGATCGGAGCGACCGATGAGGTCATGGCCGTGGCGAAGCGCCTCGGTGCTGGTGTGATCACCACCCTGCTGGGCAAACAGGTGGTGCCCGGTGATGTCGACTTCCACACTCAGCAGCTGGGTCTGCTGGGATCGCGGCCGAGCTACGACATGATGCAGAAATGCGACACCCTGCTCATGGTCGGCACGAACTATCCCTACGGCGAATTCATGCCGCCGACCGGCCGGGCACGTGCCGTGCAGATCGACCTGTCGCCGCGTCACCTGGGGATCCGCTATCCCACCGAGGTCAACCTGTGGGGTGACGCGAAGACCACGCTGGCTGCCCTGCAGTCGCATCTGAGCCAGCACGAGACCGGGTGGCAGGAGAAGATCGCCGACGAGAACCGGGCGTGGATGAAGGAGAACACTCTGGTCGCCATGACCGAAGCCGACCCGATCAACCCCCGCCGGGTCTTCGTCTCCCTCAACGAACGTCTGCCCGAGAACGCGATCATCACCTGCGACGCCGGGAGCACGGCCGACTGGTACGGCTTCCACGTCGAACTGGGGCCGAACCAGATGGGCAACCTCTCGGGTCGGATGGCCTCGATGCTCGCCGCGATGCCCTATGCGCTGGCCGGCAAGTTCGCGCATCCCGATCGCCCGGTGGTGTGCACCATCGGCGACGGAGCCTTCCAGATGATGGGAATGAACGGTCTGCTCACCGTCAAACGCCACTGGCGGGAATGGTCGAACTCCACCTTCGTCGTCCTCGTCATCGACAACGGCGACCTCAACCAGGTGTCCTGGGAGATGCGGGAGGCCGGAGACCCGAGGTGGGACACGGCCCAGCTGGTCGAGTCGATGGACTACGCCGGCTACGCGGAGCTGCTCGGGCTCAAAGGCATCCGCGTCGACGATTCGGAGAAGATCGACGGGAGCCTCGACGAGGCCTTCGCCGCCGACCGGCCGGTCGTCCTCGACGTCCGCTGCGACCGCAACACGCCGCCGCTGCCGGCCCACATCGCTTTCGCGCAGGCCAAAGGCCTTGCGGAATCGCTGCTGGCCGGAGACCCCGAGCTCGGGCAGGTGGTCAAGCAGAGTTCACGGGCCACCGCCGCACGGCTGTTCGCACGCATGGGCCTGACCTCGGATGATTGAGGAGTTCTCTGCGCGCTGCGAGTACGCTGCCGAACCCATCGTGGGCGGCTGGTTCGCGATCAGGTCTCGGGCGCCTCGTCGAGGTCTTCGAGTTCTTCTTCGGACAGCGGCCGCGTCTTCGTGCCGTTGCCGAATTCGTCGAGGTAGATGACGTGTTTGACCATCTCGCCGGTCTCTTCGTCCTCGACTTCGATGATGTCACCAGGTTGGGTCGCTGGCTGGTAGAAATCTTCATTGACCGCGGGGTGTCAAGCTGTTTGGAGTCACTCACGCTGCTTCAGCAGTGATTTCTTGGACTTCAACTAGGACTGGTTCGTGATTGATACCGACCACACCGGCCGGCTTCGGCACCTGCGGTGG
>NZ_JABKDD010000013.1 GCF_013623905.1 Brevibacterium sediminis | reverse complement strand
GACTTGCATGTGTTAAGCACGCAGCCAGCGTTCGTCCTGAGCCAGGATCAAACTCTCCATAAAAAACTTTATGTTACGAATGAATCCCAGCAAGACAGCCAACCCCTCACGGGGTGAGAAGGTTGACCAAAAAATACTGACCAAACACACCAGCCACCCATGCGATGCGAGAGGTTCGGCGAAGAACCACCCACCACGGGTGAACCAATGTTTGGCCAGGTGATTGTCTTACCAGAAAATAAAAATGTTCTGGCATCACAACTTGTTCAAACAAACACGCTATTGGATTCTCAAACCACAAACACACACCCATCACCACCACCCGAAAAACGCAGCATGTTCACTGGGGGTATCAGTTTCATTTTGTGTCACCCACCCGGCGTCCTGAACCCTCGGACCAAACCGTGTTTGTCCTGGTCAGACCCGGTGGAAACTCTGTCTCGAAGACGGTGTTTCCGGCGGGGCAACGAGATATAACTCTAGACCACCCCAGAGCCACCGTGCAACTCGAAACCGGAAATTCACCTGTGACACCCGTCACCAGCTCCAGATGCCCGGTTTCGCACCTACTTCCACAAGCACAAACGTACGGCTGCAGAACCCCGCCATGCTCTCGCCGGCGGCAGCAGATTGCCCTCATTGTGCAGATGATTCCCAGCGTTTCAGCGCGTCCCGACCCCTACACTGACGGGATGACTCAGAAAGAGCAGCGAGAACGACTTGGCCGCAACGACCTCGATCTCGAAGACGCCCTCATCGACGAGGCGGCCAATACAGTCACTGAGGGTGCCAAGCGGCTCAACCGGAAGTGGCCGGAACTCATCGTCACCGGGCTCTTCGGCGGCATCGATGTCGGGCTCGGCATCTTGGCCATGGTGCTCGTCAAGCAAGCGACCGGGTCGACGATCCTCGCCGGGATGGCATTTGGCATCGGCCTCCTGGCATTGAAACTGGCGCACTCGGAACTGTTCACCGAAGAATTCCTCCTTCCGATCAACGCCGTCATCGCCGGCCAGGCGAATTGGATCCAGGTGCTCCGCCTCTGGCTGACCACTCTCGTGACGAACCTGATCGGGGGCGCGGTCTTCGCCTGGCTGATCGTTATCGCCCTCCCGGATTACCACAAGACGATTGCGGATATGGCGCTCGGCTATATCAACCAGTCTTCACTCATCGTCATGCTCGCCCTCTCACTACTGGCCGGCGCGACAATCACTTTGTCAACCCGTATGCAGCAGGGAACACAGAACGACGTCGTCAAGGCGATCGTCTGTATGATCACCGGTCTGTTGGTGATCGGCGTCAGCATGCTGCACGGAGCTATCAATGCGATCGTCATCTTCGCCGCCATGATGACGGGCGCGGACATTTCGATCCTCGATTTCCTGCAGTGGTTCGGAATCGTGATCCCGTTCAACATGCTCGGCGGACTGCTGATCATTACCCTGCCCCGAATCGTGCGCACTCGCCGCGTGCTCTGGGCAGTACGCCAAGGCCGCATCTCTCTCGAGGACCTCGAAGTACAGGGTTCCTGAATCCGTGGTTCAAGCTCCGCGGTAGCCGGGCATCAGCCGGTCGCTGTCGACGATCTGCTTGCCCAGCGGCATGAGCGAGACGGGGATGAGTTTGATGTTCGCCCAGCCGAGTGGGATGCCGATGATCGAGACGAACAGCGGGATCGAGGTGACGACGTGTCCGATGGCGAGCCAGACGCCGGCGACGATGAGCCAGATGATGTTGCCCAGGGTCGTCGCCACTCCCGCCGGGCGGGTTTCGATGACCTCGCGGCCGAAGGGCCACAGTGCGTAGTTGCCGATGCGGAAGGACGCGATGCCCCACGGGATGGTGACGATGAAGATGCAGGCGATGATCCCGGCGGCCCAGTATCCGAGCGCCAGCCAGAGACCGGAGAAGATGAACCAGATGATGTTGAGCAGGGTGCGCATGATCTCCTCGTGCGTTCGTCAGTCGGTATTCGTTCGGTTGTCCGTCATCTGCCAGTCTGCTCGATGACCGCATGCTTTTCCATGGTGATGGCCCCACATCGCCGGTCCGGTTGACCGCAGTCTGCCAGAGCGCACGCTGATTGATCGCATCTACTTGGCCGCAGTGCTGCCGCCGAAGCCGCCTCGACAATGCGTCCTCTTGTATTCGTCGATGACAAGGATTCCCGTTGTCGAACGGTCCCAACCGTCGTGAATACGACAATGCCGCGCCCTCCGGGTGCGGAGGACACGGCATTATCAGTGACGCAGGCTGCTCAGCCGACGATGTCGACAGCACCGAGGGTCTTCTTGCCTCGGCGCAGGAGGACGACTCCTCCACCTTCTGTCGAGAGCACATCATCGGAAGTCAGGGTCTGCTCCTGGTCGGCGACCTTGACGTTGTTGACGTACGCTCCCCCGTCCTTGATGGCACGGCGAGCCTCACCCTTGGACTTGACGATGCCGGAAGCGACGAACGCATCCGCAACAGGCAGGCCTTCGGCCAGCTGGGTCGTCGACACCTCACCGCGCGGCAGCTCGGAAGTTGCGGCACCCAGCGTCGAGGCATCGAGACCGGCGAGCTCTCCCCCGCCGAAGAGGGCAGAGGCCGCGGCGATGGCCTGTTCGTAAGCCTGGCGTCCGTGGACCAAGGTGGTGACATCCTCGGCGAGGGCCTTCTGCGCCACACGGGTGTGCGGGGCAGCGGTGAACTCGGCTTCGATGGCTTCGATCTCGTCGAGCGGGCGCAGCGAGAACACCTTGAGGTACTTCACCACGTCGCGGTCATCGGCGTTGAGCCAGAACTGGCTGAACGCGTACGGGCTGGTCAGCGACGAATCGAGCCACACGGTGCCGGATTCGGTCTTGCCGAACTTCGTGCCATCGGCCTTCGTGATCAGCGGGGTGGCCAGGGCATGGACGGACTTCTGCTCGACGCGGCGGATGAGGTCGACGCCCGAGGTGAGGTTGCCCCACTGGTCGGAGCCGCCGGTCTGCAGGGAGCAGCCGTAGCGGCGGTTGAGCTCGAGGTAGTCGTTGCCCTGGAGAATCTGGTACGAGAACTCGGTGAAGGAGATCCCGGCTTCGCTGTTCAGGCGAGCAGAAACGGACTCCTTCGCGAGCATCCGGTTGACCGGGAAGTGCTTGCCGATGTCGCGGAGGAAGTCGATGGCCGACAGCTGCGAGGTCCAGTCGAGGTTGTTGACGATCTGCGCAGCGTTGGGACCGTCGAAGTCGAGGAACTTCTCGACCTGGGCGCGGATCTTCGCCACCCACTCTTCGACGACTTCACGCGGATTAAGCGTCCGCTCCCCCGACATGCGCGGGTCGCCGATGAGACCGGTGGCGCCGCCGACGAGGGCGAGCGGGTTGTGTCCGGCCTGCTGGAGGCGGGCGGCGGTGAGGAGCTGCACGAGGTTGCCCATGTGCAGGCTCGGGGCCGTCGGATCGAAACCGACATAATAGGTCAGCGACTCCTCGGCCAGGGCTTTCTGCAGGGCGGTCTCGTCAGTAGATACTGCGACGAGCCCGCGGGCCTTGAGTTCGCTGAAGATGTCGGTCACTTCGGTCCTTTCGAATCTGTGGTCTGTGCCGGCGCGGAGCCGACGGGGTCAATTCTACGTGGTCGCCGAGGCGGCCGTGCCCTTGGTCCGAGACCGCAGAGTTTCCCTCATCGATAGTTGCCGCGATGACATCACTGGAGCCATACCTTGAAAGCGGATGCCAGAAAAAGTATCGCCCAGCTGTCGAAATCTCCGACTCAGCCTCGATGTCACACTAGAAGGGCCGAGAGGCGGCCCTCGACGAAAGGCAGAACAATGAAGTACGTCATTCTCATCCACTCGAATCCCCAGCCTTGGGGTCACCCCACCGGCGACTATGTTGCCGAGGTGCAGGCCCTGCCCAAAGAAGAGCGGGAAAAGTTGGATGCTGACTTCGAGAAACTCCTGGGCGAACTTCAGGAGCGAGGCGAACTGGTCGGCGGCGAGGCTCTGGGCGACCCCGCAACCTCCACGCTTTACCGGTGGAAGGCCGGTGGGCCGACATCGAACGACGGCCCCTACGCGGAGTCGAAAGAGCACCTCGCTGGGTTCTTCAAGATCGACGTCGAATCGCAGGAACGCGCCGAGGAAATCGCCGCCCGATTCGCCGGCCCCGGGGAGACCGTCGAGCTGCGACCGATCATGGTCTTCGGTGACGACGGAGAATGACGATGACGACCAGTGAGGATGTGTGGCGCCGCGAGTCGCCGCACATCCTCGCTGCTCTGATGAGGCGATTCGGTGACTTCGCCGCGTGCGAGGACGCCGTTCAGGAAGCACTGTTCGAAGCATCCCAGCAGTGGCCGACGAAAGGTGTGCCGGACAAACCCCGAGGCTGGCTGCTGCGGGTCGCGTCCCGTCGGCTCATCGATGCCAAGCGTCAGGACGGCTCGCGACTCGAACGCGAGCGGAGGGTGTTCTCGCGTGATCGCCCCGATCAGATTATCATCGCCGAGGCGGCCCTTGAGAACCGTGATTCCTCACTTCAGGTCCTCGCTCTGTGTTGTCATCCGTCGCTCAGTCCCGATGCTCAGGTGACCTTGACATTGCGGGCCGTCCTCGGCTTGAGCACTGACCAGATCGCCGCCCTGTATCTCATTCCGTCCGCCACCGCGGGACAGAGAATCAGCAGAGCCAAGTCCACAATCGATGAGAACGGTCGGCACTTCCCGCGTCCAGAGACTACGACCGAGCGGCTTCCCGCGATGCTCCATGCCCTCTACCTCATGTACACCGCCGGTCACAGTCGCCCGAACGGCGAGGTCCTCTTCGACCAAGCGGTCACGGACGAGGCCATCAGGCTGGCTCGTCTGCTTCATGCAGCACTGCCCGATGAGACCGAGACTGCGGGATTGCTTGCGCTCATGCTGCTCAGCGAGGCACGCCGACCGGGCCGCAGGACCCATGTCGGTGAGTTGGTGACTCTGCGCAATCAGGATCGCAAGCGGTGGAATTCGACGCTGGTCTCCGAAGGAGTCAGCCTTCTGGAGGCCGCACTCCCAACCGGACCTGTCGGGGCCTACCAGCTGCAGGCTGCCATCTCGGCGGTGCATTCAGAGGCAGCGACCTGGGAGGAGACTGACTGGCCTCAGATCGTCGAGCTCTACTCGATGCTCGCGCGCATTGCGCCGTCTCCGACGGTCACTTTGAATTACGCGGTCGCCGTCAGCGAGGTCCACGGACCCTGTGCGGCCCTGGAGATGCTCGAGCCACTCCTCGCTGACAAGCGCATGAGCCGAAGTCACCGACTGCATGCCGTCCGAGCACCGATCTTAGAAGCGCTTGGCGACTCCGCCGAGGCACTGACTGCCTACCGGACCGCTAGCAGACTGTGCACGAACGTCCCTGAGCAGAGATACATCAACGCTCAGATCGCTCGGCTGTCGGCCGACCTGCCCTGACTCAGCTGATTGCGGTCCGTCCGAGCACAGGCTCGACGCCGAAAAGAGCTGACGGGCGGGAACGGGATCACCCGAGGCCGGTCGTTTCAGCCTCTTGACCGTGCATTCGTTGATTGCGCGGTCTCAGCCTGACAACGAGCGCCGCGATCGCCCAGACCACGAGAACAGCCAGTCCGAGACCTCCGACGAACTCTCCGAACAACATGGCAATTCCGGCTCCGATGTTGGCGTCGCCCGGGACCGAGCCAGTATCCAAGAGTAGTCCGAGGCCATAGAGACCTGCGCCGAGGAGAAGGATCGCGACGCCGCCGATGAGCAGGATTGTTCTTCTTCGCATTTTTGGGTCCTCCTTACGAGATCGTTGATGTGAAGGGCCGGTGCCCGGATGAACGGATCCCCTCCGTCTATCCGGGCACCGGCCCTCACATCGTTCTCTGTTTCCTCAGCCTCTCACACGCTGCGAGCCGACCCCGCGAACTCGCGCAGGCGTGTGACCTCGGCCTTCGCATTCGCAATCTGCTGATCGACGGCCGAACGAGCCGTGCCACCCTTTGCCGACCGCGAATCGATCGACCCCAGCGTCGTGAGCACCTCACGAACCGCAGGCGTCAAGTGCGGAGAGATCCCCGCGAAGTCCTCGTCGGAGAGATCCCACAGCTCGACGTCCCGCGACTCGGCCAGCTGCACGCACGCGCCCGAGAGCTCATGAGCCACACGGAACGGCACGCCTTCGCGCACGAGCCATTCGGCGATGTCCGTGGCCAGGGCGAATCCGCGCGGAGCCAGGTACGCCATGCGCTCGGTATCGAACTTCAGCGTCGCCACCATCCCGGTGAACGCCGGCAGCAGCAGCTCGAGCGTATCCGTGGCGTCGAAGACCGGCTCCTTGTCCTCCTGCAGATCCCGGTTGTACGCCAACGGCAGCGCCTTGAGCGTCGACAGCAGACCGGTGAGATCACCGATGAGCCGACCGGACTTGCCACGAGTGAGCTCGGCGACGTCGGGATTCTTCTTCTGCGGCATGATCGACGACCCCGTCGAGTACGCATCATGCAGGGTGACGAACGAGAACTCCTTCGTCGCCCACGCGATGACCTCCTCGGACAGACGCGAAAGATCGATGCCGATCATCGTCGTGATGAACAGGTACTCGGCGAAGACATCGCGCGACGCAGTGCCGTCGATGGAGTTCTCCACCGAATCGTTGAACCCGAGGTCCGCGGCCACGGCCTGCGGATCGAGCCCCAACGACGAACCAGCCAAAGCACCCGAACCGTAGGCAGACACTCCCGCACGGGAATCGAAATCGACGAAGCGAGCGACATCGCGCAGCAGCGGCCATGCATGTGCGAGCAGATGGTGAGCCAGCAGCACCGGCTGAGCGTGCTGGAGGTGCGTGCGTCCGGGCATCGGCGCCTCGGGATGCTCTTCGGCCTGAGCAATGAGCACCTCGACGGTGTCGAGCACTAGGCCGGCGACCTCACGGGCATGGTCACGCAGGTACATCCGCCCCATCGTCGCGATCTGATCGTTGCGGGACCGACCGGCACGCAGCTTCCCGCCGAGCTCGGGTCCGGCGATCTCGATGAGCCCGCGCTCGAGCGACGAGTGCACGTCCTCATCGGACTCGGCCGCGACGTATTCGCCGGCTTCGACCCGTCGCAGCAGCTCGTCGAGAGCCGAATGCATACCGGACAGCTCGTCATCGGTGAGCAGTCCCGCGTGGTGGAGGACCTTCGCGTGGGCCTTGGATCCCGCGATGTCGTACTTCGCCAGGCGCCAGTCGAAGTCCGTGGACTTGCTCAGCGCGGCCAGCGCATCGGCCGGACCGTCGGAGAATCGTCCGCCCCACAGGCTCAGTCGTTCGCTCACAGATCGTCCTTTCCCACCAGCACGGATGCGCCGGTCCGTTCATTGAAATGATGAAACTCAGTTGTCATTGTTCCAGTTTTCCCTCGCCGAGGCGGCCGTCCGTCCCGTGGAATCCCCACCGAGGCGGCACGCCCAATTCCAGGGCCCACCGACAGAGGCTCACCCCTCGGCCAGCCCGCCCGCCGCGTACTCGAGGAAGGTCTCGGCCAGGGCCGCTCCCCCGACCGCGGCATCGGCGATGACGAGTACGGTGTCGTCGCCGGCCAGCGTGCCGAATATCCCGACCATCGAGGACCGGTCGATCGCCGAGGCCAGGTACTGTGCGGCCCCCGGCGGGGTACGCAGCACCACCGTGTTGTCCTGGGAGACCGCGGAGACGAGCAGCTCCTCGAGGATCCGCGGCAGCTTCGCGTCGAGGCTCTCCCCCGTCGACTGCTGCAGGGACCGGTCCCCGCCCTCACCGGGAACGGCGTACACGGATCCCGCGGTGGATCGGATCTTCACGGCCCCCACCTCAGCGAGGTCGCGCGACAGGGTTGCCTGGGTGACGGTGATGCCCTGCGTCGCGAGCGCCTCGGCGAGTTCGATCTGGCTTCGCACGGATTGGCGGGTGATGAGATCGATGATCTTCTGCTGTCGGGCGGTCTTCGTCAGCGGTGCACTGTTATTCGTCTCGGCCATCATCGCTCCAGGAGGTAGGTCATGAGTGCCTTCTGCGCGTGGAGGCGGTTCTCGGCTTCATCGAAGACCACCGAGGCGGGGCCGTCGATGACCTCGGCCGTGACCTCTTTGCCGCGGTAGGCGGGCAGGCAGTGGAGGAAGATCGCGTCGTTTCCGAGGTTTATGAGTTCCTGGTTGACCTGGAACTTCGTGAACGGAGAGGCCTCGTCGTCGCGTCCGGCAGAGTCCTGGCCCATGGACACCCAGGTGTCGGTGACGAGGACGTCGGCGCCGGTCGCGGCGGCAACGGGGTCGTCGGTGACGGTGAGCGATCCACCGGTCTGGATGGCGAGGGCTTCGGCTTCGGCGACGATCGCGGCGGCAGGCTGGAAGCCTTCGGGGGCGGCGATGCGCACGTGCATTCCGGCGTTGACTCCGCCGAGGGCATAGGAGTTGGCCATATTGTTCGCCCCGTCGCCGTAGTACGTCATGGTCTGGCCCTTCACGTCGCCGCGGTGTTCGCGGATGGTGAGCAGGTCGGCCAGGATCTGGCAGGGGTGGAAGTCATCGGACAGGGAGTTGATGACGGGCACGGAGGAGTGCTCGGCCATCTCTTCGAGGCCTGACTGGGCGTAGGTGCGCCAGATGATCGTCGAGACCATCCGGGACATCACCTGAGCGGTGTCGGCGATGGATTCCTTGTGCCCGAGCTGTGCCTCACCGGGGTTGATGATGAGGGGCTGCCCGCCGAGCGCGGCGATGCCGGCAGCGAACGAGACCCGAGTGCGTGTCGAGGTCTTGTCGAAGATGACGGCGGCGGTCTGCGGGCCGGCCAGCGGAGTCCGCGAGTAGGGGGCGGCCTTGAGTTCGACGGCGAGGTCAAGGACCTCGGCCTGTTCGGCCGGGGTGAGGTCGGTGTCCTTGAGGAAATGGCGAGTCATGGTGGGTCCTTTGGAAAGCGTGAGTGGGGATCAGCCGGTGATGAGTCCGGGTAGGGCGTCGATGAACGGGGTGAGTTCGTCGGTGGTGATGGTCAGCGGCGGAGCCAAACGAATGCGTCCCGGTGCGACGGGGTTGATGATGAACCCGGCTTCGAGTGCGCGGGCGGCCACGGCTTTCGAGTCCGGGACCTGAGCGTCGGCATCGGGCAGCAGTTCGATGCCGATGAGCAGTCCCTGTCCGGTGATCTCGCCGATGCCGTCGATGGCCGTAAGTCGCGGTGTCAGCCAGTCATTGACGTCGAGAGCATGGTCGAGCAGCCCGTCCTTCTCGATCGTCTCGAGCACCGCGAGCCCGGCCGCGCAGGCGATCGGGTTGCCGCCGAAGGTCGTGCCGTGCTGACCGGCTTCGAGCAGCTTCGTGTTCGCATCGCCGACGGTGATGGTGGCACCGATCGGCATGCCGCCGCCGAGTCCCTTCGCCGAGGTGATGATGTCCGGGACGACGCCCTCGCCGATCGACCAGTCCTGGTGGGCGAACCAATACCCGGTGCGAGCGATGCCCGACTGCACTTCGTCGAGGACGAGCAGCGCCCCGACCTTGGTCGTCAGCTCACGGGCGGCCTTGAGATAGCCCTCCGGGTGCTTGCGCACGCCGACTTCGCCCTGGATGGGTTCGATGAATACGGCGGCAGTGTTGTCGTTGATCGCTGCGGCCAGTGCCTCGACGTCGCCGTAGGGCACGTGAACAACTCCGGGGACGCCGGGAGCGAAGGGTTCGCGGTAGGCGGCCTTCGCAGTGAGCGCGAGGGCACCCATGGTGCGGCCGTGGAAGGCACCTTCGACGGCGATGATGAAGGGACGTCCCCCACCGGCGGCACGGCGGGCCATCTTGAAAGCCGCCTCGTTGGCTTCGGTTCCCGAGTTCGAAAAGAACACAGCCGACCCTGCCGGCAGGTCAAGGATCTCGTGGAGTTTCTCGGCCAGGCCGATCTGGGCCGGGGAGGTGAAGAAGTTCGAGATGTGGCCGAGCGTGTTCGTCTGCTCGGTGATGGCCTTGACCCACGCGGGGTGGCAGTGGCCGAGCGCGTTGACGGCGATGCCGGCGAGCAGGTCGAGGTACTGCTTGCCTGAGGCATCCCACACATAGGAGCCTTCACCGCGGACGATGTCGAGCTGCGGAGACCCGAACACCGGGGACAGAACACGGGAGAAGTCGTCCCGCCAGGTCTGTGCTTGGTCGGAAGCCTGCCCGGCCGGAGCCTGATCGGTCGTCTCGGTCATGAACGTCCTCCGTTGCTGTCGTCGCTCTTGTTCGTCTCGTCCGTTGGGGCCGCCTCGGCGGGGTTGGTCTGGTGCCCGTCGCCCAGAGGTGCGGGTTCGACGATGGTGTCCTCGACCATGGTGCCGATGCCCTCAGAGGTGAAGACCTCGAGGAGGAGGGAATGCGCCATCCGGCCGTCGATGATGTGGGCCTGCTTGACCCCGTGCTCGATCGCTTCGAGCGCCGCGGTCATCTTCGGGATCATTCCCGAATCGAGCGAGGGCAGGAGTTCGCGCAGTTTGTCCGGGTCGATGCGGGAGATGAGCGAGGACGTGTCCGGCCAGTTCGCGTAGAGGCCGGGCACATCGGTGAGCATGATGAGTTTGTGTGCCTTGAGGGCCTTCGCCACCGCCGAGGCGGCCAGGTCCGCATTGATGTTGAGCGGCTTTCCTGCCTCTCCCCCGATTTCGGAGGCGATGGAGCAGATGACGGGTACCCGTCCGGCGTCGAGGAGTTCGGTGAGCACGGTGGTGTTGACCTGGGCGATCTCGCCCACTCGGCCGAGGTCGATGACGTCGCCGTCCACCTCGGCGGTGGTTTTGTGCGCGAGGAGGAGGTCCGCGTCTTCACCGGAGAGACCGATCGCGGCGTCGCCGTTCTGGTTGATCCGGGACACGATGTCGCGGTTGACCTGGCCGGAGAGCACCATGCGGATGACTTCGGCGGCTTCTTCGGTGGTCACGCGCTGCCCGGCTTTGAACTCGGATTCGATGCCCAGGCGTTTCAGCATGGCCGAGATCTGGGGGCCGCCGCCGTGGACGACGACGGGGCGGATGCCGGCGAAGCGGAGGAACGCGATGTCATCGGCGAAGGACTGCTGCAGCTCCGGGGAGACCATGGCGTTGCCGCCGTATTTGATGACGATCGTGGCACCGGCGAAGGTCTTGATCCAGGGCAGCGCCTCGGTCAGGGCTTCGGCTTTGACCTGGGCAGCGGCGAGCCGAGCGGCCGTGGATTTCGTGGACATGTCGACGGGGGGGTTCATGAGGAGTAGGCGCTGTTCTCTTCGACGTAGTCGTGGGTGAGGTCCGAGGTCCACACGGTGGCGGTGTCGTCGCCGGCGTGGAGGTCGATAGACACATCAACTGTGCGGTCGAATGTCACATTCGCGGGGTCTTCGTCGGGGCCGGAAGCCGTGCACACCTGGACGCCGTTGATGATCACGTCGATCTGTGTGGGATCGAAATCCGCCGAGGTGGTTCCCACCTGAGCGACGACGCGACCCCAGTTCGGGTCCTCCCCGAAGATCGCGGCCTTGAACAGGGCCGAGCGTGCCACGGAGCGGGAGACTTCGACGGCGTCGGCCTCGCTGGCGGCACCGCGGGTGGTGATGGCGATGTCGTGGTGGGCGCCTTCGGCGTCGACGTGGAGTTGGTGCATGAGGTCGAGGCAGAGTTCGCGCAGCAGGGTGGTGAACTCGTCCGCGTCGACCGTAGCGTCGTGGGCGCCGGAGGACATGAGGATGACGGTGTCGTTCGTCGACATGCAGCCGTCGGTGTCGAGGCGGTCGAAGGACTGGCTCGTCGAGGCACGCAGAGCCTGGTCGAGAGTCGCTTGGTCGAGTTTCGCGTCGGTGGTGATGACGACGAGCATCGTGGCCAATCCGGGTGCGAGCATGCCGGCACCTTTGGCCATGCCGCCGATGGTGAACCCGCTGGATCCCGTGCGGGTGGCGACCTTCGCAACAGTGTCAGTGGTCATGATCGCTTCGGCGGCGGATTGTCCGGCTTCGACGCTCGAGTCGGCGGCGGCAACGAGCGGGGCGAGGTTGTTCACGATCGTGTCGCGGAAGTCTTGCCCGCCGACGCCGATGAGTCCGGTCGAGCAGACGAGCACGTCGTCGGCCGGGGTTCCAGTTCCAGCATTAGTGAGGAGTTCCGCGGTGGTCTGTGCGGTCAGGGTCGTCGTCTCATACCCGAAGTCGCCGGTGTAGCAGTTCGCTCCTCCAGAGTTGAGGACGACGGCGCGGGCCTGCCCGTTGGCCGAGGCCTTCTGGGACCACAGGACGGGGTTGGCCTTGCAGCGGTTCGAGGTATAGACGGCGGCGACTGCGGTGTCGGGGCCGTTGTTGACCACGAGTGAGAGGTCTTTGGTGCCGGAGGGTTTGAGGCCGGCGGTGAGTCCGGCGGCGGTGAAGCCGAGTGGGGCGGTGACGCTCATGGGGCGACTCCTTCGAGGGGAAGGGCGGTGGTCTCGTCGAGGCCGAGGGCCAGGTGGATAGATTGGATGGCTTGTCCGGCCGTACCGCGAACAAGGTTGTCGAGTGCCACGACGACGAGGATTGTTGAGGCCCGTTCATCGACGGTGAACTGGACCTGCGCAACGTTCGACCCTGTAGTTGCCGCAGTCTGCGGCCACTGGCCCTCGGGCAGGACTCGGACGAAGGGTTCGTCTCCGTAAGCCTGGGCGAACGAAGCGGCGAGCTGCTTATTGAGCGCTGCGGCGTCGAGGAGGCCTTCGGCGGTGCGCGGTGCGGCTTTGCCTGCGTCGGCGGTGATGGTTGCGAGGATTCCGCGAGCCATGGGCACGAGTGTCGGGGTGAAGGAGATGCGGGTGGGGCCGTCGGCGGCGTCGGCGCCGAGGACGCCGTTGAGGTTCTGTTCGATCTCGGGCACATGCCGATGCGTGCCGCCGGTGCCATACGGCGAGGCATTGCCGAGGACCTCGGCGGCAGTGAGGTGCGGCTTGAGTGCCTTGCCTGCACCGGAAACACCATTGGCGAGCACGGCGTTGAGCCCAACCGGCGTGGCAAGTCCTGCCTGGATGAGCGGCGCGAGCCCGAGGCTCACGGCGGTGACGTTGCAACCGGGCACGGCGATGCGGTTCGTTGACTTCAGGGCTTCTCGCTGTTTCGTGCCGTCGGCGGTGAGGAGTTCGGGCAGACCGTAGGTCCAGGTGCCTTGGTGCTCTGAACCGTAGAACTTCTCCCACGCGGCGGCGCTGATGAGGCGGTGGTCGGCGGCGAGGTCGACGATGAGGGTGTCGGGGCTCGTCTGTTCGAGTTCGGCGGCGATCCGTCCGGACTGACCGTGTGGGAGCGCGAGGACGACGACATCGTGGCCGGCGAGCACCTCGGTGGTGGACTCTTGGACCACGAAGTCAGAATATCGGGCAAGATGGGGTTGATGTCGGCCGAGCTTCTCGCCTGCAGTGGAATGTCCGCACACCGTGGTGACGTTCAGGTGGGGGTGAGTGCTCAGCAGCCGGAGGACCTCTCCCCCGGCGTATCCGGTGGCACCGGAGACGGCAACCGTAAGATCGTTCATATGTATAACCATACCAGGCAATTAATTTATATGCAGGAGGCGTCATGACCCAGGCAGTTCGTGCAATGCAGGCCGGTGGACCCGAGGTCCTAGAGTTCGGTGAGATCGAGACTCCGAAGCCCGGCCCTGGTGAGGTGCTCGTCAACGTCGAGGCGGCTGGCGTGAATTTCATCGACACGTACCGTCGTTCGGGTGTGTACCCGATGGAGTACCCGCATGTCGTCGGTGTCGAGGGCACGGGCTACATCGCCGAGGTGGGCGAGGGCATTGAGAGCTGGCAGGTCGGTGACCGTGTGGCTTGGCATGAGGGCCCGGGTTCGTATGCGACGCAGGTCGTCGTGAACGCTGATTTCCTCCTGCGCGTCCCGGAGGGCGTGTCCGCCGAGGTGGCTGCGGCAATGCCGCTGCAGGGCCTGACCGCGCAGTACTTGGCAACGAGTTCCCATGAGATCAAGCCGGGTCAGACGGCGCTCGTCCACGCCGGTGCCGGCGGCGTCGGACTGCTGCTCACACAGATCATCAAGCACTTGGGTGGCAATGTCATCTCGACGGTAAGCACGGATGAGAAGGCGGAGCTGTCGCGGAAGGCCGGAGCCGATGACGTGTTCCTCTACGGTGAGGGTGTCGACATCACGGCGAAGGTCAAGGAGCTCACCGATGGCGAGGGTGTCGACGTCGCGTATGACGGTGTCGGTAAGGACACCTTCGATGCGTCGTTGGCCTCGATCAAGCCGTTGGGGTCAATGGTGCTCTTCGGCGGGGCTTCGGGTCAGGTGCCACCGTTCGACATTCAGCGTCTGAACTCCTCGGGCGGAATCTTCCTCTCCCGTCCGTCGCTGGCGTGGTTCGTCCGCAGCTCGGAGGAACTGGCGAAGCGTTCGGCGATGCTCTTCAACGGCATCGAACACGGCTGGCTCAACTTCCGCGTCGGCGCCACGTTCGCGCTAGCCGATGCCGCGGATGCACACCGGGCGTTGGAGGGTCGTGAGACCACGGGCAAGGTTGTGCTGACTGCCTGATCCAAGTACTTAGACCGAAGATGGTCGGGGTTCACCTTCTTTGCGAACCCCGACCATTTGCTTTTGAAGCCCGCGCCCTAAATAGCTTCACAGGATCGCCTTGTTCACTTCCCCCAGATTCACGTCGAGACTCTAAATGTCTAGAGCTAGGATCGGCCGACCATAACCCAAGCTCTTGCCACCACCTTCATAATTGAAAAGTGCGGTTGTTCACACGCATTGAACACGCCCTTCTCATGGACTAAGTCAACGACAGTTAAGCCGTGGCACACATTCCGAAATGACGTCAGCATAAGAAGGATCAATTTCCTCCCAGCGAAATCCCGCCGTTCAATTTTTACACTAAAAGATATTCCGGCCTACGATCATGGCTAGCGCCGCAGTGGAACCCAACTCGCTCATTTTAAACAGAAGGCTAACCCGGAAACTATCTATCTGACCGAAATAGAAACATGCCTCGGCCGCCCGCGCAAAACAGAGGGACTGCTGAAGGTTTGGTTGACTTCACGACTGGATAAATTCCAGGAAGGATAGAAGTCATGCCAAAGATCTACACCGATGAGTTCAAGCAATCAGCGCTCGAGCTCCTGGGCGAGGGGATGACCCAGAAGCAGGTCTGCGCCGACCTCGGCATCTCGAAGTCAGCTCTCCAGGCCTGGGTACGTGACTCGCGGCTACGCGAGCACGGACTCGAGCCCTCCCGTGATGTCGAGGAGTCTCGCGCCCAGGCGGCAGCGCTGAAACGCATTCGCGAGCTCGAGAGGGAGAACAAGATCCTCCGCTAGGCTGCAGCGTATCTCTCGCAAGCGAACTTGAGGCTCGGTGGTCATCACCCAAAATGATGTACCCGCTGGTCCTCGACCTTGCTGCCACCGGGGTGCCGGTGGCAG
The DNA here is from genome assembly GCF_013623905.1 of Brevibacterium sediminis. Classification (GTDB taxonomy): domain Bacteria; phylum Actinomycetota; class Actinomycetes; order Actinomycetales; family Brevibacteriaceae; genus Brevibacterium; species Brevibacterium sediminis. The sequence continues at coordinate 80,429 of NZ_JABKDD010000013.1, read as the reverse complement.
TGGCCTGCCGGGTCCTCGGCTTTACCAAGCAGGGCTTCTACAAGTGGTGCACGAAACCTATCTCTGACCGGGATCTCGAGGAGGCGCACTTGATCAATGCCGCCTACGACGTGCATACGGACGATCCCGAGTTCGGGCACCGGTTCATCGCTGATGAACTCCACGCGTGCGGATACGAGGCGTCAGAGCGTCGTGTGTGGCGGCTGTGCTCGCAGCAGGAACTGTTCTCCCTCACGATCAAACGGGCCCGGAAGCACGGTAAGAAGCCCGGCCCGCCAGTGTGTGATGACCTCGTCGAACGCGACTTCTCAGCGTCAGGCATCAACGAACTATGGTTGACCGACATTACCGAGCATCACACCAGTGAGGGGAAACTGTATATGTGCGCGGTCAAGGATGTGTTCAGCAACAGAATCGTCGGTTATGCCATCGATTCGAGGATGAAATCTCGCCTGGCTGTGGCGGCGATTGATGACGCTGTGGCTCGTCGTGGCGGACCGCGAGCCGTGGCCGGTTGCGTGGTGCATTCGGACCGCGGGTCGCAATTTCGTTCTCGGAAGTTCCAGCAGGTTCTACGGCATTACGGGCTCGTGGGGTCGATGGGAAGGGTTGGTGCTGCTGGTGATAATGCGGCGATGGAATCGTTCTTCGCCGTGTTGCAGAAGAACGTCCTCGACCGGGGCCGTTGGGACACGCGAGCGAGGTTGCGCACAGCGATCGTGCACTGGGTCGAACGAACCTATCACCGGAAGCGTCGACCGAGGAGACTGGATAAACTGACCCCGGTTGAATACGAGCTTGTTCACCACAAGCCCGTCGCTCTGGCGGCATAAACCCTGGAGTCAACTAAACCTTCAGCAGTCCCAGACGACATGTCGATCCTCATAATTGGGTGTGCAAACGACGCCCCGGGAGAGAGCAATGGGCTAAGCCCTACCGACGGACTAAGCCAGACCAGTATCAGTACATAACTCGGTAAGCTCAGATCGGAATAACGAAATCCCAACTAAACAACTGCTAACGGCAAAAGGCCGCCCAGAGCTAAAGATCCCACTCAGATCACTACAAATCGTTATCCGTCAACCCTTTTACCAGCCATGTGTACAGGCTAACTAAGAATTCATGGTCCTCGTTAGAAACAGTACGTTGATGATAAACATCATTACGCAAATCATTTGCCTTTACGATCCACTTCGTGCGACCGCGCCGACCACCGGCAAGCTGCTCTTCCCCGGGCCGGGTATAACGCTTTTCGAACTGATCTTTCCAAATCTTGTCCGTGGCAATCATGATCTCGCGATAGTTCACTAGATACAGACAATCCCATTCACTAAGTTGAGCGTCTGCTGCACGATCGGCATTACGCTCGATCATCATTTTGCCTGCTTCGACGCGAATATCACGCGGAACACCAGATCGAAACCATTCAGAACCATAAACGTCTTCAAGACGCCTGCGGACGTCGCCCTTCATGAAAGCTTCTATTTCATTGATCATATCCCGAGATTCGTCATTAAACTGCTTTTCTTCATCCTCGAGATACTCGGCAAGTCCAGCCGGGCTAAACTCAGCGTGAGCTTCCGAAACAGCCTGCTGCAACCTGCGCCAGTATTTCGTCCCGGCACCGGAACCATACATACGACGATATTGCAGCGCCTCGGCCGGATCCAATGATTCCAAGTGATCAGCCAAAGAATCAATGTAAACAATTGAATCCTCAAACAGAACTGATGGACTAGTGGACCTTGGATCATAACCAGGTTCAGAGGTGCCCAGATGCCTTACTATATCGCCAAGGAGCCGGATAACAGATTCGACTCCGTTATTAATAAAGACAAATCCTCCTTCGGCGCTGCCGAGCTTATGCTGGCTATCCAGCCGGTCAGCCAAACGGCCAAGGCACAATCTCAAGTACTCAAAAAGAGCGTCGCACGTGGCATCGCTACTACCGCGATAAAATGTGCCAAGTTCCTTAATTTCATTCTTCGTAAATGAACCAATGAAACCACCACGCTCGATACCTCTAGAAACGGCATCTATCGTCAAGCACCGCAATGGAGTCTTAGTGTCTTCCCCAACAAGCACTCTGCCATACAAAGGCGATGTCCTGTCTTCGCCCAAATTCTGAGATAGCGTCAATTTCATCGCCTTGGCCTGCTCTCGCAAGTCGTCAGAGGCGTATAGACGGTCAGCATTTAGGGTATTTCGAAGATTCTTAGGTACGGCCTGCTGATTTTCATTGATATCCATAAACATTCGCATCTGCTCTGAACGACTCAGAGAAACGAATGCCACAACTGGAATCAAGTCAGTCTCAGCACGCTTACTATCGGAATAGCCATACAGACGATGCTGCCCATCGATGACGTACGCAGCCCGATAGGTTTGCGGTAGATGCAAAATTCCAGCACGAGTTTGGCCACTCGACTTAGAAGTTGGATCGAAACGCAAACCACGCTTTCCGCCTTCTAAACTTAAGATTAGAGAATTAGGAAAGTAGCCACCAGAATCTACATATTTTGAAACGCTTTTCAGCCGATGCTTCTTAACGAGTCGTTGATATGTCGGCATTAAACTCGAATTAGCTTTATTTCGATGAAGAATATACCCCATCTTCAACAGACGAGCAGGCTCAATGGAAAAAGAGTAATATTTGCTTCCTCCCATTGATGCCTCAATTGCAACTACCTTGTTGTCCAGGTTTGGAATTTTCTTACCAGCAAACAGATTTCCTAGTAACTGAAAACGCGCCGCAAGTCCTAGATGCTCAGCCAATGCAAGATAGTAATCGATCACATCGTCCGTCATATGCACAATATCGGCTGATGCGATTCTCTCTGATGTCGGCTTGGTTACACCGAAGTTGTTAGTCGCGAGTATGAATTTGACCTTATGCTGAGGAAATTCCTTACGAATAGTCTTTAGCAGACCCTCGCGCTGACCCGAGATCAGTTCTACTTCCTTCTTAAACTGACTTGTACGCGCTTCAGTTGTTGATTTGCATTCAATTACCAATATCACGTCTTGATCGGCCGCAAATACATCAATCTGCTGGCGGTCTGATTCTCCTTGACCGTATCTAATGGTCATGTGACGGTCAGCGTTCAGAGAGGTAAACCCTAACTTCGCGAATGTCGCCCAAACGCGATCTTCAAACGCCACGTCGTGTGGCTTTGGCTTTCGCATTCGCACTGATTTCTTATTGCGCGTATCAACGACCCAACCGTCCTCTTCGAGATCCGGAATTCGAGTCGGTCGAACTGTAGCGTAATGATCGGCGTTCAGCCTGCGTCGCGTTTCTGCCGCAATTCGTTTTTCAACGATGAGGCTATCTCGGATTAGTTCGCCAGGCGGTGGAATTATCATGATATCGGCAGGTTCGTAAATAGAAATTCGGTAGCTCTCCCTCGGGCCGCCGACCGGCCACCGATACTATTCCTACGACTAGTTTGCACTCGATAATCTCCCTTCTCAAAGAGCTCTGCGATGGACTCATGCGCGGCATTAGTCAATACATAATACGCTCCCTTGGAACGAATTTCATCTATACCAGCACTAAGCCGTTCTTGGTCCACAAATTGAAATAGCTTGTCATTATACTTAACAAATCCGTTATTATTGTGAGCTACGGTATAAGGCGGATCTAGAAATATGAAGTCGTCTTTTTCTACTCGCTCAATTGCAGCGGAGAAGTCTCCGACTTCCAAATTGGCTCGCTGCAAACGTTTGGACGCCGCAACTAAGTGAGCTAGTTTAGGACGATTGTCCGTTGCTTTATGCCCAAAGGGTACATTATACTCACCTCGCAAGTTCACTCGGTATATGCCGTTATATGAGGTGTGATTTAAATATATAAAACGTGCTGCGCGACCTGCTAAAGTTATAGGGCGTCTAGAACGAACGGCATAGTAGTCCGTTTCAGTGTTCTTATATTTCCGTAGTCGTTGCCAGACGTCTTCGGGCGAAAGCTTGACAGCTGAGTATGTCTCGATCAGATCTGCATTCAAATCAGAGAGAAATGCCTGTCCATGCTGGGGAATCCCAAAGAAGACGGCAGCCCCGCCAGCGAATGGTTCATGGTAGTTGTGAACTTCAATCCCAGTCAGCAGGTCCTGGATATAGGGCACAAGCCACCGCTTCCCTCCTGCCCACCTCAGGATCGGCGGAACTCCTTCGCTGCTCCACTCCTGAGACATGGTAAAGGGTTCTGGTGCGGTCATTGACACTTGGGAGGTCCATCCGTTCGTTGTGTTGTAGCTCAGCTTCAACTATATACAAGTTCCGAGCTGATGCACTGCAGCGTCCGGAGTGTCTCCAATGTTGGCAAATTTCTATCGCTTCGGGCTATTCGACTATGTCAGCGATTTCCGAATCAACTTTTCCGTATGGCCAACTGATTGCTGAGAGTTGACCCTCTGAGCCAACCTTTATAGTTGGTATTTCCGATCCCGCCCAGATCGCCAAGATGTCGTCGCGATCATCAATTGCTAGTCTAATCGAATATTTACTTGTCAGATCTTCGCACATCTCTTGTTTGACAATTGAATCGGCCCTGTAGTCCAGGTCTTTGCGCATGATGATGTCGTGCCATGGTATATCATGGATCTTTAACCAATTCTCGGTTAGTTCTCGCCAGCGAGCTTCCCTCGCCGTAACCAGGATCAAGTTGAAGCCGTTCGTATAAAGATGCTTCATCAACGTTGACACCTCTATAAACGGTGGACAGTACAAAGATCCTGCATGAAAGCTTTTGAAGTTGGCACGGAAGCCTTTTCGATCCTTTGGTTTTTCTACGAAATGCCGGATTTCACGTACATCACATAGCGTTCCGTCAACATCGCATATCACGGCTGATCTGCCTACTGCAAGCATTGAAATCTCTTCACCCACAGCTCGTTGATCGGCTGTGATCTTATTATTTTCGTTTAGGGTTTGGTCCCCGTTGAATCGGGTATTATCCGTTAGACTGTTTAGTCTACCATCTCTATATTCGTGAATCCTCGCCTCGCTTATTGGGTCGTTAATTTCTGTGATAGATAGCCATTCACGATCCTGCAATGATTTGACGTTTACGGCGCAGTGATGCCCATTTTCTCGATGTTCGCTGTTAGAGAGTCGTTTGCTTACTAGTTACATCGTGTCGATCACTTTTAAACGAATGCAGTTTGTTCCTAAGCTACGAAGGCACGTAGCTCAGGCAGTTCCCTCCGTGCCTGCGAAAGCCCCATACGGTGGGCAGCAGCCAGTCTCGACAGGTCACGGGTGCTGTTGTCGACCGGCATGCGGTCGGGAGCGAAGACGTGCGCTTTGCCCGCGGCTTCGAGTTCGAAGATGCGTTCGCGAGTTTCGTTGTACCGCTTCCACCGTGTCAGCAGCGCATCGGCCAGCGCCGGATACTTTCGGAATAGGCCGCGAAAGACTGCAGGGAATCGCTGCGGCTCCTTCTTGTAGCCGCGCTCCTGGGTCAGAACGACAATAAACTTCTCGAAGCCCTCGCGCTGGGCCTGGCTCAGAGCGATTCCGCCGTCCTCCCCCATCGCACCGTCGACGTACACGTGCCCATCAAGGTGCACAGGCGGCATGACAATCGGCATCGTCGATGACGCCTGCACACGGATCATCAGATCGTCGATATTCGGAGTGTCCTTCTTCGACCACACCGCCTCTTCGCCGGTCTCGGCGTCGAACGCAATGATGCGCACGTCGCCGGTGCTTGCCTCGTAGGTGTCCCAGTCGAAGGGCAAAGCTTCATCTGGAGCGCCCGCTCGTTGGTAGATGTACTCGCCGTGGAACATACCTTTCCCACGAGCGAAGTACCGCCATCCGCCGAACTCCTCTTCCTTGGCGAATTCGACGAACGATCGACGCACTCTCCACCTGTCTCCGGACAGATAGTTCACTGCAGTGGAAGCTCCCGCACTGATGCCAGCGACCCAATCGAACGACAGACCTTCGTTGAGCAAGACAACGGCCATGGCACTGGTGAGTGAGGCCCGCATCCCACCGCCTTCGAAGATGAGTGCGGTATCGCTGATTCGCGTCGTCTCCACTGGCTCCGTCACTTGGCCTACCCCAGCCCTTCCCACGTCATCCGCTGCCTGAGCGCCGGCGCAAGAACCAACGCTGCAATCACACTACCAGCAAGTAACATCCAGGCGCCGAAGTACGTGAAGAGTTTGAGCTCTGGCGCCAAAGCCGGCCCGAAGTTGGCGGCCATGAGAATCACCCCGCCGAGGATGAGTGCAGTCGAGACGATCACCTGAATGAATTGCTCGACGGTCGAGACCAGCAGATTCTTGATAGTCGCAATGTTCAGCCCGCTCGTTCCGACGTCGAGCGTTCCGTCCTGGAGGTGACCGGCAATCCGGGAAATCTGTCCGGGCAGCTCGGCGATCTGCGGTGCGGTCGCTGCCGCATAGAGCGTCATCTCGTGACGGTCGACTCCCAGTCCCCCGACTTCCCGGAGCAATGTCTTCCCGTTATCCGTGACCAGTGCCAACAGGTTGAGCTCCGGCACGAGGCGAGTGATTGACCCTTCGAGCGTGCTGATGGCACGGAACGCCGTGGCCACCGAGGCCGGCATCGGAAACCCGAAGTCAACGACGAAGTCGATGAGCTCACCGAACAGCGCAGCCGAGGTCGAGCCCGGAGCACCGTCGCCGTACTTGAGCATGATCTGACCGATCTCACGCTGCAGCTCCCGCAGGTTCACCTCGCTCGGTGTCCCGAGCAGCTCAAGGATTGCGGCCGTTGCCGCTTGTGAGTTCTGCGAGTCGAAGGCCATGAGCAGCAGCGCGATGGCTCGACGATCGCGTTTGTCGATGCGGCCGACGGCACCGAAGTCGACGAGGCCGGCACGGCCAGCGCTCGAGACGACGATGTTTCCGGGGTGGAGGTCGGCGTGGAAGATGCCCTTTCCGAGCACCTGGCGGACGACCATGAGGAAGAGATCCTGGGCGATCTCTCTGCGCGCGATTTCGGAGAGGTGGTCGACCACCTCGGCGCCGTGGGACAGCGGGACACCTTCGACGAGGTCCATGACGATGACGAACTCGCCGGAGAGTTCCTTGTACACGTGCGGGATATGAACGACCGAGTCGGTCTGCGTCGTCGACCGCCCGGTCTCGTCGGCGAGACGGAGGGCTTCGATGTGGGCGAGCTCGCCGCGGTAGTCGAGTTCGCCCTGCAGGGAATCGACGAAGCTGCGGGCGAGTTTCGCGATGCCGATCTTCTTCGCCCAGTCGGTGGTGCGATCGAGGCGGTCGGCCAGGGTGAGGACGATATCGCAGTCTGCCCGGACCTGTTTGCGGATCTTCGGTCGCTGGACCTTGACCGCGACCACGCGGCCTTCCCAGGTCACTGCGCGGTGGACCTGGGCGACGGAGGCACCTGCGAAGGGTTTCTCATCGAACTCGGCGAACACCTCGGCGACGGGACGGCCCCATTCGGTCTCGAGTTGGTCCTTCACCTCGGCGAAGGGAACGGGCTTCACCCCGGCCTGAAGGGTGGAGAACTCCTCGACGAATTCGTGCGGGATCATGTCACCGCGAGTGGCGATGAACTGGCCGAGCTTGATGAACGTGACCCCCGAGGCGGCCAGGGCGTCGCGGGTGGTGGCTGCGATCTCTCGAAGTGAGACGCGCAGGGTGGGGATTCGGGGCCTAAGGTAACGGGAGAGGCCGAATTTGATGAGGATCGACTGAATCTGGGCCAGGCGGTTGACGCGGCGATACCAGGTGGGGATCTTCGGCGCATTGCGGATGAGTGAGCTCAGCGTGCCCGAGGGCATGATGAGTTCGATCGCGAGGAGGACGAACATCTGGATGACGATGAACCAGGCGAAGAGCAGCAGGAAGACCATGATCGCCGGAAAGCTCATCGACAGGTTCGGGTATTGGTCGGATTCTGAGATGCCGAGGAGTTTGTACGCCTGGAGGGTGATGGGCCAGATCGAGAGGCCCATAATGAGGGAGACGATGGTGTTGCGGGCGGCTCCGGTGCCGGTGAGCATCATCCGCCGGACGAGGAATCCGACGATGAGCGCGCTGAGGACGCCCAGTCCGATGGTGTAGAGGATCGTCATACGTTGGCCTCCCTGTGGCTGGTGTCATCGTGCCGCTGCAACATGATTCAGCCTAGTTGATATCAACTGAGGTGACGCTGGGTACGCAGAGATCGAAGTCGATGTTGAAAGGCGTGGACAACATCTGAAATGTGCCGCTAGCATCCAAATATGTCTTCTGATCAGGTATCACTGTCCGTCGCGGCCCAGTCCCGTCCCGGGAACGAGATGGAACTTGCGGGGGAAGCTGCTGAGATAGTTTCGCATCTTCTCGGAGATCGCCGCTCCGTCTTCGATCCCACAGTGGAAGTCTGGACACCTACAGCTGCTGAGGAACTGCGCGCCAGAATCGAGGACGACCCAATCGTCGGAACTTCGATGGGCCAGTGGGAAAAGCTCGATATCCAGCTCAACAATGCGCCAAGAGAGGTCGTGCTCCTAGCCGCAGAGTTGGTGTTCCTCCGTGAGGTCCCGATTCTGGGTATTCGGCCGCAGACCCGGAGATCACATCTTGATCAGGTCCTCGCTCATCTCGATGACGACCTGCAGCTGCCATCCGAAATCTTAAGGTCGTTTGACCGGCCTTCGGATCTCGGCGGATTCCGAGCAGGACAGTGGTACTACAGTGACATGTGGTTGCATCTGTCCTGGGCCGCGACGTTTGTCCGCTACTGGAACTCCCTTGACGAAGGCACTCGGGAGACTGCGCGTTCGGACCCCTGGGCACTTCAACAAGCCATGCTCGACTCTGGCGAAGATCAACCAGGAATGCGCAACGCCCTGCAGTTCCTTGCTCGCCCAGACACCTTTGAACCGATCGCCTCTGCCACGACGAAACTTCATTTGCGCAACGGATTGTCTGAGTGGATAGGCACGGTAGGTGGGGACGATCCGGTCTCTGTTGATCGTGACCTGCTGACGGCACGCGGAGCACTCGCGCAGGAGTTCGAAGGAGAGTTCGGCTTCTGGTACGAATATATTCGGGAACTGTGGGATGACACGTTCTACAACGAAGAATCTGATGAATCATCTGATCCAGATGAAGATACTCCGCGTTCACGTCGCTATTGGCTCTACTCCCCTGGTAGCCAAGCCTCAGAATGGAAGGAGTTCTCTTCCGAAGGAATCATGGCACTCGGTTGGGATGTCGGGGACCTCGCTCAGTTCCCCGACAGGGATTCCATACGCCAGGCCCTTGACGTTGATGAGACGGGGGCTTCGATGAAGAACGATGTCTTGGCGCTTTGGCAATTCCAGAATGAGATCGAGCCAGGCGACATCATCTATGCCAAGAAGGGACGTCGACTGCTGGTCGGCAGAGGCGAGGTTACTTCTTCTGCCCGGTACGAACCAGATCGTAGTTCGTACCGCTACGTCCGGACCGTCGAGTGGACGCATGACGGTGAGTGGGAGAACCCGGAAAATGCCGCGATGAAGACTCTCACCGATATTAGCCATTTCCCCGGGTACATAGATCAGCTCGAAGAGCTGTTCGCCGAAGACAGCGAGGCGTTGCAAGAGCCTCTTCGAGAAACGCTCCCGGCTTACACTCGCGAAGACTTCCTCAACGAGGTTTTCGTCACCGAGGACGAGTACGACCGTTTGGCGTCTCTGCTCAAACGCAAGAAGAACATCATTCTCTCTGGCCCACCCGGCGTTGGTAAGACATTTGCTGCGAAGAGGCTCGCTTACTCAATCATGGGTGTCAAGGACACTGCTCGAACTCAAATGGTCCAGTTCCATCAGAGCTACTCCTACGAAGACTTCATGATGGGCTACCGGCCGACAGAAGAGGGCGGATTCCGTCTGGAAAAGGGACCCTTCTATCGATTCTGCGAAGAAGCCAGAGCAGACGATTCCAAGCGGCCTTATTTCTTTATCATCGATGAGATCAACCGCGGCAATATTTCGAAGATCTTCGGCGAGCTTCTCATGCTCATCGAAGCGGACAAACGTGGACAAGAACTCAGGCTGCTTTATAAGGACGAATTGTTTTCCATACCGAGCAATCTCCACATCATCGGAATGATGAACACAGCCGACAGAGGCCTTGCCGTCATCGATTACGCATTGCGACGTCGCTTCGGATTCTTCCCGATGCATCCGGCGTTCGAAACTCCGGGATTCGCAGACTGGCGGGCCGAGGTCAACGATCCAAAGTTCGATGGTCTGGTCGATGTCATCAACCGGCTCAATATAGACATCACCAATGACCTCTCACTGGGTCAAGGTTTCACAGTCGGCCACAGCTACTTGACTCGTCCGCGAAGTGACAATCTCGACGAGCACTGGATCCAATCGATCGTGCACGACGAGCTCATTCCGCTTCTCGGAGAATACTGGTTCGATGAGCCAGACAAGTACGAGAACTGGTCCGAGGAGCTCAGAGCCGTTCTCCGATGAGTTCGAATACGATTCTGATCCGAAATGTGTACGTGATGATGGCTTATGCGTTTCGGGCACTCCAGAACCGGGGCGTCGCATCAGTCGAGAGCGAGTCCTTTGACCACCTCCACGACCTTCTCGCGGAATTGCTCTACCGCGGGGTGAGTACACAGATCAAACGCGGACTACACCACGACTACCTTCCCCGTACAGAGACTCTCACGACCGTTCGCGGTCGAATCGACGTTTCCAAGACAGCCAGTACTCGATCAATGCTGCGGGGACGCTTAGTCTGTCAATTCGACGAATACCTATCTGACACTCCCCACAATCGTGCGCTCAAGTCCGTAGTAGTCTTGTTGATTCGTCGGGGCGAGGTCCAGCCGATACGACGAAAGGCACTCACTGACTTATTGCCCCATTTCGTATCTGTCAACGAGATCAGACCAACGGCAATTCGTTGGGGTGATCTGAGTATTCACCGCGCAAACGCAAGCTATCGAATGCTGCTCGGGGTCTGCGAATTGATAGTCAAGGGGTTACTTCCGACAGAGGACCCAGGCCGCTCAAAACTCTGGTCTTGGTTGAGCGACGAGGCGATGGACAGACTCTACGAACGGTTCATTCTTCAGTACTTCAAGATCCACCACCCTGAGCTAGCACCACACGCACGCCAGGTGCCATGGGCTTATGACACTCTTCGAAGCAGTGGCACTGGACAATTACCTGTCATGCAGACCGATGTCATGCTGACAAGTGGCGATGCGAAACTCATTATCGATGCGAAATGCTATGGTCGTTCGCTCCAGTCAGGCCGAGGCGAAAAACAGACGGTTCATTCGCATAACCTCTACCAAATCGCCACGTATGTATGGAACGCCGATGTTCATCGCGATGGTTCCGTCAGCGGGCTTCTCTTGTATGCCCGAACCATCCACGACGAGCAGCCCGATGTCGACATTGTCATCCATGGCAACCGAATCGGTGTCCAGACTCTCGACCTCAACCTGCCGTGGGAGGAGCTCCGCGACAGGTTGGAAACTCTACGAAATTGGCTAGTGCCCACTGCCCACTAGCCGGTGGTTCACCGCAGCTAAAGGAACCAGATTCACACCGGTCTGACTGGTGCAAAACTCATCGAAATGATTCCCGCAAGCTTATCGAGAAACTGGTACAGATGGAGAGTGATGGATCAGATCGAGAGGCCCATGATGAGCGAGACGATGGCGTCGAGGGTCTTCACCCGTCAGCCTTTCCGTCGTATGCGGTCTGTGTCTTGTTGGACACTACTGGCCAGGTTCGGTTCACTGTAATTCGGCGCCGTCACCGGCCTAACGGAAGCGGGTGACTGCGATGGAGAGTTTGCGATGCATCAGGGGATTCATTCGTGTCGCCTGACTTGAAGGCCGCCGTAAGTCGAGCCCGAGATGCAGGCGCTTCCGAGTGGTTGTTCACGCATCGGAAAAGGCGGCCACACCCGGAACCGTACGTTCCGAATGCAGCCGCCACATGTGCTCACCAATCAGCGATCAGTTGACAGACGTCACCGGCTTCCGCTGACCGAGGTATTGCTGAAACTATCTCCCGCCTTCTTATCGAGGTCGGCGATGGATTCCTTCGCAGTTTCGGGCGCCCACAGATAGCAGACGATGCCGCCAATCAGGAGGATTCCAACACAAGAGAACAGTGCGGTGTTGATCCCGGCTCCGGCAACAATCAATGGCAGAAGGAACGTGCTGGCAGCGGATCCGATTCGGCTTCCGGCGGTGACGATCCCCAGCCCTGACGCCCGCACCTCGGTGGGAAACAGTTCGGGCGGGTAGATGAACTCAAGGTTCGCCGCAGCTGCGAGAACAAGCGCGAAGCAGGCAAAGAGAACAACCGCCAGAATCGGACTCACAGGGGCGAGCAGCACGAGAGCGGTGAGGAAGACCGCGCCTGTGAAGAATGTGCTGATGAGGAATGATCGGCGACTGAGTCGATCGACGATGACCATGCCGAGGATCGCTCCGGTGAGAAGGAAGATGTTGTAGAGAGCTCCGCCAGCCAAGCTGTTCGTCACTCCCAGTGATTCCATCACCAGTGGAGAGAACGTCCCGAGGGCGAAGTAAGGAATGACTTGGCAGACGTAGAACACCACTCCGACGACGGTACGGCGACGGTGCTGAGCACTAAAGAGCACTCGGTAACGAGACTGCGTTCGCTCCGAAGAACCGCTCATGTCGGCAGCGGGTGGAGCAACGTCGGCCCCAACGACCTTTCGAACGACTGCTGCAGCGTCTTCCGCCCTTCCGTGTCGCACGAGCCACAACGGCGATTCGGGGACTCCCAGTCGGACACTGAAAACGAGGAGTTCAGGGATGGCGCTCGCGATGAGCATGTACCTCCAGGACTCACCGTCGATGTGGGAGATGAGGAATCCGACGAGGTAGGCGAACACGTAGCCAGCGGCCCAAGCCACCGCCATCAAGCTGAGCAGCCGACCACGAAAATGCCGTGGCGCGTGTTCTGTCACGAGCGTCTTGCTCACAACATAGTCGGCGCCGAGCATCAGCCCGATCAGGAGCCGTGCAATGAGCAGCTGCCAGGACTCTTGCACAAAGAACTGCGAGAGCGAGAGGCAGGCGATGATGAGCATGTCGAACCGGAAGATTGTGGATCGTCCGATTCGGTCGGCGATCGGCCCGGTGATGATGGCCCCCAGGAAGAGGCCGACAAGAGTTGCCGCACCGAGCATTCCGATAAGCAGGGGCGTGAGATTCAGGGCGTTGGTAGCAGAGGTGATCACGATACCGATGATGCCGAGAACGAACCCGTCGCTGAACTGACCTCCAGAACCTGCCGCAGCCACTCGGATATGAAACCGGTTGAGCGGTACATCTTCGTATTGGATTGGGGTCGTGCTCATTGTCAGACCTCCCGAGTCTTCGCAGCGCGGGATGAACGCACCTGTGCAGCAGCTGCGTCGTATCCGTCTTCGGCGGCGAGCGCCACCCACTTGTCATAGCCTTCGTCAGCGTTTGATTCCAGGCGCTGGCCGTTCCATTCCAAGCCGTTGACACAGCGTTCGGTGAATACGGCGGCAGCTCCTGTCAGGTCGTCGAACATATCGATGAGGGCGTCGACGATGACTGGTTCCATGACGTTGAGTTCGAGCTCACCGGCAGCGACAGCTGACTCGACCGTGTGCGAGGCGCCGCGAATCCGATAGCTCAGCTGCATGACGAACTCAGGGATTGCAGGATTAATCTTCCCTGGCATGATCGATGATCCCGCCTGGACGGCCGGCAATGTCAGCTCTGCAAGTCCTCCCCCGGGACCGGAGGAAAGCAGCCGGAAGTCCGCGGCGATCTTGGCCATGAGCGTTGCGATCCGAGCGACGGTTGATGCGACGGCTGCGTACGTGTCTAGATGTGCCAGAGCGTCGAAGAAGTCGTCGTTAACTGTCAGCGGCAGGCCCGTGGTTCGGGCGAGTTCTGCGACTGCCAGTTCGCTGTACCCCTCGGGCGCTCCGATCCCGGTGCCGAGGACGGTTGCCCCGAGTGGAACGGCGGTCAGTTCCTTCAGCGCTTCCTGCAACGACGTCACTCCTCGTTTCAGGCCGGTGGCCTGGCCCTGGTGCGTCTGGCCGACGGTGAGGGTGACGGCATCTTGCAGGCAGGTGCGTCCAAGACGCCGAACCTCAGCGAACTCAGTCGCTTTCCGCTCGAGAGCAGCGATGAGGTTTTCAACAGCGGCCACAACGGGTGCCGAAAGATCGAGCACAGTGAGAGCCATAGCCGTCGGGTAAGTGTCGTTGGTGGACTGAGAGGCGTTGACATGGTCATTGGGGTGAACGTCGGTTCCGGCCAGCTGGCTGGCACGGTTGGCGATGACTTCATTCACGTTCATGTTGGAGGTCGTTCCTCCGCCGCCGAGTACCAGCGCTGTCGGGAACTGCTGATCGTGTCGGCCAGCCAGGATTTCGCTGACTGCGTCCTGGATACCTTGAGCTCTCGTGGAGTCGAGGACGCCGAGCGTCAAGTTGGCGCTGGCAGCTGCACCTTTGACATGGGCATAGCTTCGGATGAGTGCCGGTACGTCGGCGAACCGGCGCCTCGGGGTTCCGAAGTTCATGACGCCAAGCTGTGTCTGTCTTCCGTAGAGGATTTCGCTGTCGGGCGTGGCATATCCGCTCTGCAAATCCGACTGTGCATCTACAGATTCCATCTCTTCACTCCGCTTCTTTGTGTTCTGGGACACGCCGAGCTTAGGAATAGAATGGCTCTCCGAGCAATTGGTGTTGCTCTGTCAGCAATAAATCGACAGATTTGCGCTAGAGTGGCGGAAGGCTGGTTACAGAAGATCAAGAGACGAGGACGTGAGGTGGCAGACACAACCGCCGAGCGAGTAGCTTCCCTGCTACTGGCGTTCGAAGACCCGAATAGTGCGACTAAGTCAGTCTCCGAGTTAGCTGCCGCGGTCGGCCGTGAACGCAGTCAGGTGTCACGGATGCTGAAGTCCCTGGCCCGCGGAGGTCTGCTGGAACAGGACGAGTCAACTCGCCAGTATCGGCTGGGTTGGCATCTCAGAATTCTGGCGGCACGAGCCGGGGACGACCACCTGGTGAGAGTCTGCCGGCCGGTCCTGCAACAGCTCGTCGCCGCGACCGGGGAGGTGTCGCTCCTGTCGGTGCAGGAGGGAAATCGGTCACTGACGGTTCTTCGCGAGGAGTCAAGGCAATCGCTGCAGGCAGGCGGTTGGGTGGGGCGCCGGTCTCCCCTGCATTACACGGCCTCTGGTCGTGCCTTGATGTTCGACAGCGATGACGAACATATTGAGAGTCTGGTCTCCCGCGATCTGGGCGCTGACAATGTCGGACCAGCTGCACCGCGAGACGTGCAAACGGTGCTGGAACGTACGGAGGCCGACCGACGACGAGGATACAGCGTTGCCTCCGAGGAGATCGAAGTCGGTCTGACGTCCACAGCCGCTCCGATTCGTGATGGCCTCGGTCAGATCGTCGGAGTCATCAACGTCTCCGGCCCATCGGCACGGATCCTTGATCGAATAGACACAGTCGGACCCCTGGTTGCCAGAGCGGCAACCGCCGTCAGCGCAAAGATGGGCGCCAAATCCACCCGCGAAAGGCACGTCTGACGACGGGCGTCGATCTGGATTCAGTGGCTCTCGAATCCCTGACCGGACTCGTGAGTGGAGTTGCGCACACTCCGGCCGGTGCTCGGCCATGACCTTCTCGAACAGCTCGTCGCCGAGCTTGTCGTAATTCGCGTCCTCCGGGTACCACTCGTCGAGTGAACCGAGCTCGCTCTTGTCGTAAATGGCCTTCGCCAGCCCGATACCCAACCTCTGCGCGCCTATGGCGACTGTCATCATCACAGTGAGCGTTTTCGGGAACGAATCGACGATGACATGCCGATAGTTAACTAGCCGCTACTGATGATTATTAGCGCCCCCGAACGGCCCAAATGATCAGCCATACAGGAACCCACATCCCCGCGGTCAAGATGCTGAGGATGATATGCAATCCATGGTTGGTACCACGCTGTTGATTCTGGACCACAACCTGCTGGTGCATCATTGGATAGCCATACGCAGGGTACTGATGTTGATGAGGATGCGGGTATTGGTACCCACCGCCCTGCACCGGAACGGCGCCAAGGGGAAAACTGGGATTCTGATGCTGAGGCTGTAGTGGCTGCGGTTGCCGCATCTCATGTGGCATCGGCGGCGATGATTGAGTGAAGTAATGAGTCTGAGGCGGAGTGCCCACCGAAGGTTGGGACGCTGGCTTCTCAGGTGGCCCATCGTTTGTTTTGTAGAACATCCAAACACCAATCTCTCAATTTTAAAATGAAAGTATCACCGCCGTTGTAGATCAAGAAATCGACTACTGAGGTCCCGGCACTGACCAGTAGATTTGTTATCGGATCGTGCTTATTCAGGCCTTCCGGGAGGACGTCACCGCACTATTCTTCATACGCTTGGCGCGCAAAAGACTAAGGTCAGCCCCAAATCAAACGTTGAGCTTATCGAGTACGCCTATCTTCGGTGTTGCTTCGCCCTCACTCCGGCCGGTGCGCGGCCATGACCTTTTCGAACAGCTCGTCGCCGAGCTTGTCGTACGAAGCGTCCTCCGGGTACCACTCGTCGAGTGAGGCGAAGTCACCCTTGTCGTCATAGCCCAGCTCGGACACGGACTTCGCCCACTCCGAACCAGCGGTGCCTAGTGTCTTCGGCGCATCGGAGACGCCCGCCTTCTCCGCAGTCTTGTCCGACAGGTTCTTCGCGTACTTCGCCATATGCTTCTGCACGCCATCATCAAACGGCTTAACTGAACCGTCGTTGTCCTTCGCCTGTTCGACGGCCTGCGCCTTCGCTCCGATGACGACTTCCATCATCGTGCTGAACGTCGTCGACATCGAGTCGAAGATGACTTGCTGGTAGGCGACCGGCAGTGCCGAATACTTCTTACCCGCCGTGATCGCACCGGCCGACCGAGCAATGCCCGCATCCGAGGCGACACCGATGTTCGGGGCGACCTCGAAGGTGCCTGCCTCGACGTTCGGTGCCAGCTGACCGAGGTCGCAGTCAACGGTTCCACGCTGCAGCGCCTCATAGGTCTCCGGGAACGACAGCGACACCGGCGTCGCACCCAAGTCGGTCACCTGCTTGCCAGCAGCCGCCGAACCGACGCGCACCTGCTTGCCTTTCCAGTCATCGAGCGAGGTCATCGGCTTCGAGCACATCGTCGAATACCCACCGGCGGCGAGCATCGGAATGAGCGGGACGAGGTTCTTCTTCTCGAACTCCTCGAGCACCTCGGGTGTCTCCCACGCGGCCTGGACTCCGGCCGCATTCGCCGCCAGATCACTGGCCACTGGCGAGGACGGCAGCGTCGACATGGCCGTGCCGATCGCGTCGAAGGCCGGGTACTCGGCCGGGGTGTACGACGGCAGAGTGAACGCGAGATCGACTCGGCCATCGGCCAGGGCGTCATCGACATCTTCGTAGCTCGCGATCGCCTGACCCCAGACGATGTCGACCGTGATCTTGCCACCAGAGCGCTCCTCGATGGCCTTCTTCACGTCGAGGCCGTTGGGTGCGAGGATCGACTTCTCCGACATTGCCGAAGGCTGGAACTTGATCGTCACCGGGTCAAGATCGGCCAGAGCCTCATCGATCTCATCTTGGGAGGCGTCATAGGCGAAGCCCTCCCCCGCGGAGTCTCCCGAACCCGATCCGTCACCGCCGACGGAACCGGCGCATCCGGCCAACAGTGCCAGCGAGGCGACCGCCGCGAGGGCTTTGGCGGGCCGGGCGGCTGTGCGGATGCGCTTCATGGGACTCCTTTGAACGAGAGCTGAGAATTCCCTCCAATCATATGCCTGAATGAGGTCACCCTAACCATGAGTCCGCTCACACCCTGCGGCAGCCACCCGAACAACATAGTGCACGGTTGGGCGGGGCATCCTCGGCGAGGTTCACCCAGACATTCCCCCGCTGGTGCGGCTGATAAGGTCGGGCAGCCATTCGGTCATTCCGGGCACGGCGACGAGGAGGACCAGGAAGACCACAACGACGGGCAGGAACCACAGCAGGGACGTGAAGATGTCGCGCAGCGTGACCGTGACACCGAGGTTGACCTCGGGGTTCTTCGCGATCGAGTGGACGATGTAGGCGATGATGCCGACCGGCGGGGTGACCATCGCGAACTCGCCGAGGAGGACGACGAAGACTCCGAACCACAGCGGGCTCACGCCCATCGCCTCGAGGGTGGGCAGGAGGATCGGGATGGTCAGCAGCATCATCGACAAGGTGTCGAAGAACATGCCCATGACGATGTAGAGGACGATGAGGACGAGCAGGAATCCGATCCGCGACAGTCCGAGGTCCGTGATGAGGCCGGTGAGGATGGGCGCGAGTCCGGTGATGGCGAGCAGGCTGGTGAGCATGGTCGCGCCGATCATGATGAAGAAGATCGCCGAGGTGGCCGCCACCGTATCCATGGCCGAGTCCGCGACCTTGCGCCACGGTTGTTCCCCTCGTTTTTCCCACAGACAGAGGAGCAGTGAGCAGAGTGCGGCGGCGGCTCCGGCCTCGGTGGGGGTGAAGATGCCGGAGAACATGCCGCCGAAGAGCACGACGAGGATGATCGCGAAGCCCCACACGCTAGTCAGGGAGGTGAAGCGGTCGCGCCAGGTGGTCGTGGGGCGTTCGGGGGTTGTGGGGTTGGTGGTGTCTGGGTTTGTGGTGGCGGTTGTTGCTTGGCCGCGGCCGACGAGTTTCGGGGCGAAGATTCCGATGGCGAAGATGAAGATAGCGAAGCATACGGCGAGCAGGATGCCGGGCAGGGCGCCGGCCATGAGTGCTGGGCCGACGGGCACAGAGGCGATGCCGGCGTAGATGACCATGAGGATCGAGGGTGGGATGAGGTTGCCGGTCATGCCGGCGACCATGATCGTGCCCACGGCCATGCGTTTGTCGTAGCCGGCCTTGAGCATTTCGGGAATGCCGGCTCGGCCCAGGGCGTAGGTCATGCCGATGGTCGAGCCGGTGACGGCGGACAGTCCCGCCCCGGCGAAGGTGGTGCCGATACCGATGCCGCCGGGCAGCCAGCTAAACCAGTGGTCGGCGACCCGGTAGACCTTGCCGGAGAGTCCGGATTGGGTGAGCAGCATGCCCATGAAGATGAACATGGGCAGCACGCTCATCGACCAGTCCGAGACGGCGCTGAACGGTGCGGTCGAGAGGATGTTCATCGTCGCCGGAATCCCGGATACGGCGTAGACGCCGATGATCGACGGCACGGAGAGCGCGATGGCCACCGGAACAGAGAGGAAGAGCAGGACGAGCATCATTCCGATGCACCAAGCTCCCCCGATGGCAGCGCTCGGGCTGGTGAAGAGGCCGATGAGACAGACGGCGACGAGCCCGAACCCGATAGTCAGGGCGAGTATGCCGGGGCGTTCACGACGGGAGCCTGAGGGGAAGAGCTTCGTGGTATTCGGGGATTGGGCGCCGGTGATGGTCGCGCTGTTTGAGTTGTCTGGTGGCAGGGGTGCGCCGGTGAGGTCGGTGTTCGCGTTCACTGCTCCTCCCCGGCTTCGGTGCGGCGGCGGAGGATCGCGGTGGCGTCGAGGATGTACAGCACGGCGAGGAGCACGAACACGATCGGCACGAGGTAATACACCGGCCAGGTGATGACGGCAGAGACGTCGGCGGTCGACCCGATTGCCGTGTTCTCCAGGGCCTTCTTCAGCCCGAACCAGGCGAAGGCCACAGACACGAGCGCACCGAGGATGCAGGCGAAGACCGTGAACACTGCGGCGGTGGCAGGTTTCGCCCTCTCGACGGCCATGGTCACGGTGATGTGTTCCTTCTGCAGCTGGGCGGCGGGGATGCCGAGCAGCGCAACGATCGGCAGGTACCAGTATTCGACGATCTCATTGGTGCCATAGAGCGGGGCGTGAAAAATCGACCGGGCCAAGGCGTGGGTGACGATGTGGAGCATCATCACGATGATCGCCGCGGCCGTGGTGACCGTCAGCCATTTGTCGAGGACTTTGGTGAACGTGCTCATCACGAGTCACCGTAGCCGTCGGTCGAGGTGCCGGTGGCGCGTGCACGAGTTGTGGCTTCTGCTTCCTCGGACCCGGTTGCGGCACCTGGCCCACCTCCTGTGACGTCGGAGGCTCGCAGCGCATCAATCAGGTCGACCACTTCTGAGGCGTCCGCCAGGCCGTCGGGGATCATCGCGGTGACGCGACGAGCGCCGGCCTCGGCAAGGGCGATGGGATCAATGCCTGGGATTTGGGAGTAGCGGCGGGCGCTGCGAGGGAGCAGTGCGACACCTAGGCCGTTGGAGACCAGCGATTGGATGGCGCCGGGGTTATCGGTGATGTGCCGAGTGCGGGGTTCGAAGCCGGCAGTTCGGCACAGGCGTTCGGCGGTGGATCGGCACCGCACGCATCCCATGATCCACGGCAGTTCGGCGACATCATTGAGGTGTTGGATCTGCCCGGCTCGGTTCCAGCGTTCGGGTACGAGCAGGTCGAGGTGGTCGGCGCCGAGGTCGACGGTCATGTGGCCGGCCAGCTCGGGTGGGGCTTCGTCTTCATGATGGAAAAGAAAGGCGATGTCGATGGCACCGTCGTCGAGCAGGCGAAGCGCTTCGGGCGGTTCAGCTTCGGAGACTTCGTATGAGTGGTGAAGTGGTGAGTCAGTCTGTGTGCCTGCGTTTGCCTCGAGTCGACCGAGAGCTGCGGCGAGCGGTCCGATGACGAAGCTCGGGAATCCCGCAAGACGCACATTGCGTCCGCCGAGGCCGAAGGCTTTGGCGAGGTCACTGCGCAGTCCCGTCACCGAAGCGGCCACCTCGTTGGCACGGATGCGGGCGAGCTGGCCGGCGGTAGTGAGTCGGATTCCGCGTGGGGTGCGGTCGAAGAGGGTGACGCCGAGGTCCCTTTCGAGGGCGTTCATGTGTTGGGACAGTGCTGGTTGGGACCAGCCGAGTTCACGGGCGGCGGCGCCGATGCTGCCGGATTCGGCGATGGCGCCGAAGATGAGGAGGCGTTTGGGCTCGCCGAGGTCGAGAGCCTGTTCGAAGACTGTAGCCATAAGTCCAGCTTATGTCAGAGCAGAGCGGACTGGGTCTACCGGAGGCAGATGATGCGCACCACACTGGAAGTAATCGTCGTGACTTAGGTGCTGATTTGAGGAGTGGGAGTATGCGCAGGATCGGTCTGCTGGGTGGAATGAGCTGGCATTCGAGCATCGAGTACTACACGAAGATCAACGATGCCGTGGCCAAAAAGCTCGGCGGTCATCATTCCGCGCAGATCCTCCTCGACTCGTGCGACTTCGCGGACATCCGGGAGCTGCAGGAGGCCAACGATTGGGCAGGTAATGATGCATCCCTGACGGCGACGGCGCAGCGTTTAGTCGATGGCGGCGCCGAAGCTGTCGCGATTGCCACCAATCTCATGCATAAGTGCGCCCCGGCGATCGAGGCCTCAGTCGATGCGCCTCTCATTCACATGGTCGATTCGATCGCGACGATGGCGAAGCGACAGGGATACTCAACTTTGGCCGTTCTGGGCACCCGATGGACCATGCTGGAGGATTTCTACACGGGCCGGCTCGAAGCGCAGGGCATCAAGACTCTGGTACCGGATGAGGCAACGTGCCTCGAGGTCGATCAGATTATCTGGGATGAACTCACCCAAGGGAAGTTCACCGATGCCTCCCGAGCCCGCTACGTCGAAATCATGAACGACCTCAAGGCTCGTGGCGCTGACGCTGTGGCCCTGTCGTGTACGGAGATCGGCCTGTTAGTCCCACCGGAGACCGCTCCCCTACCGGCCCTCGACTCGGTCGATGCTCATGTTGCCGCAATCGTCGAGTGGATAATGGCGGACGAGCCTGTAACCATTCGGCATTGAACATCGGAGACTGCGACGATCGGAACGGTGATCGCCACGGGCCAAAACGCATCGGTCAACAACGGTGCGCCTTCAAATGGAGTGTCCGACGCTACCCCGCTGGCCGGCTTCGGCCGCCCTGACCTGACCGCCTTCGCGTCTTATCCCAATCGACTCTGATCGGGTCTGCTGATCCTCTCGACGAGAACGCAGCGACATCACAGCCACCCAACCCCGACCGTCCGGGAAGCCGGGACACGTCACATGGCCTGTGCTGCGGGCGTGTCGAGTGGGTCGTCCAGGGGCGACGCAGGAGCGTCGACGCGACGTGCTGAGAGGTGGTTCCAGTCGAGCACTAGCACACCGGCTACAGGCATGGCGTAGGTCAGGAACGGCGTCGCTCCCTACGCAGGAGGGAGCGCAGAGTCTCGGCGTTCGCGTAGCCGACCCGTAGCGCGATCTCGGCGGAGGTGAGGTCCGTGGTTGCTGAGAGGTGCCGAGCTCGTTCGATGCGAAGCCGTTGGACGAAGCCGAGCGGAGTGAGGTTGAGCGCCGCACGGACTCGTCGTTCGAGGGTGCGCCGGCTGGTGCCGAGCGACTGCGCGACGAAGGCGACGTTGAACGGTTCGTCCAGGCGGGCGCGCACGAAGCGTTCGAACGCGACGACGATCGGGTCCTCGTGCCGGAGATGTTCGTAGGCGACGAAGGCCGCCTGCGACGGGCGCTCGTCGATGATGAGGAGCTTAGCGACGTGTTGGGCCAGGTCGGGGCTGATCGATCGCACGAGTGAGAGCGCGAGGTCGATGTGGGCGAACGCGGCGCCGGCGGTGACGAGGTTCCCGTCGACCACGACCATGGTGTCGAGATCGAGGGCGACGGTCGGATAGCGCTTCAGGAACTCCGGCCCCAGGAACCAGCTGGTCGTCGCCCGCCGATGCTGCATCCGTCCGGTCTCGGCGACAGCGAACACGCCGGTGCACGCCGCGGCGATCCGGGTGGTCGCCTCGTCGAGGCGCCCGAGCGAGGCGATGACCGAACGAGCATCTCGGCTCTGGAGGGCGTCGTTGGTAGCGGCGGCCGTAAGGGTTCCAAGCGCAGGGACGACGACCACGTCGAACTCTGCGGACTCCGACAGCGGGTGGTCCACCGACAGGGTCATCGATGCCGTCGTGGTCACTCGCCGTTTCGGTCCGAGGATGGCGAGTTCGATCGGGTCGATCCGCGGGTCGACATCGCCGCGGGCTCCGTCGGCCACCCGCACGATGTCGATGATCGACGCGATAGCCGAACCGAAGCAGCCGTCAATCGCGATCAGTCCAATACGCATGACGTAAACAATAGCAATCCTGCCGTATACGCCACTACCCACCGGCCCTCGCTCGTCATACGCTGAACTCGTCCCACGAAGAACCACGACGTCAAGGAGAGTCCCTCATGTCCACACCCGCATCACTTCCGTATGCCTTCGTCGCCAAGATCGTCGCGGCCGATGGCCAGCACGACGCGCTCGCCGATCTGCTCGCCGGCGCTGTCGAACTCGCCAACGAAGAAACAGGAACGATTGTCTGGTTCGCGGTCAGGACCCACGCCGACACTTTCTGGATCTTCGATGCATTCCCCGACGAGGCCGCTCGCGACGCCCACGCCAACGGCGCCATCGTCGCAGCCCTGATGGCCAACCAGCACCTCCTCAGCGCAGCACCCGAGATCCTGGCGGCCGACGTCCTCGCGTCCAAGCTCCCGTAGTCCGCCAACGCACGAGACGATCGCGCCCCGCCGAGCCGTGGCCAGGTCGCGACCCAACGCCATGCTGCGTTGCCGAGCGGTGCGAGGCCTATCGGCACACGGACAGGATGCCGGCCGCGAGCGCTCAGCCGGCGAGGGGTCCGTCGCAGAGGAGAGCGACGTCGGTGTCGGGCAGAGCCGTGAGGCCAGCGCATCGCGCGACCACCAGAACCGAACAGCCCCTGCCCTGCGTTTCCGCAGGTCAGGGGCTTTTCGCCGGAGCCGCCTGTCGGAATCGAACCGACGACCTAATCACGTCGGCTTTGCGTCTATCGCTTGATGCGCCCACTGGGCGAACGAACCGCTGACCTGCGCAAACGCCGAGAATGGGGACGCCGCCATCCGGTGGTGACCGACGACGACCGACCAGTACCGATCGTTTCACCGGAGCTTGCGGCGGCGTCGAAGCCGAGCAAGCTCCATTCCTTTAGCTCACCGCGCCCTCCTCCTCGCCGGTCCCGTCGTCGAAGACGTTTCAGGGGTCTTCCCAGATGACGGTGTAGGTCGGCCGGGCACGTCGGTCCGCAGATAGACGTCGAGGTCTCCCGACGACGGAGGTTCCTACTCATGGAGAAGCTGATCACCGACCTCAGCGCCGGCGTCCCCAAGGTGCTCACCGAGCTCACCACCCTGGGCCGGACCCTGGAGAAGCGAGCCGCTGACGTGCTCGCCTACTTCGAACGACCCGGCGCCAGCAACGGGCCGACCGAGGCGCTCAACGGACGGCTCGAACACCTGCGGGGCTCCGCACTCGGGTTCCGCAACCTGACCAACTACATCGCCCGGAGCCTTCACATGCCCGGAGCGACCCTAATCGTTTCCAACCATTCACGCCAACGGCCGAGCCGGACCGCATCCGCATGGGGCCCGCCTCGATGCTCAGCCCAAGTCTGATTCGGCTCATCGCCGCGCTGCACGCTGTCGTGAAGGTCACGCCCGTCAACGAGTTCGCTCACTCGCCGAATCCCGTGGAGCGCGTTGACGAGCCATGCTTCGTGCTCGATAAGCTCCTCGGGCCGCACTCGCCGCAACTCGATCGGAACCGACCGAGCGCGAGCCTCCTCGAGGATCACCGCCGAGGTGACTCCCGGCAGTGCGCCTAACTCCGGGTCCTGTGCACAGAGCGTCTCTTCATCCCACCACAGCAGGCTCGTCGTCGCTCCCTCGATGACGTACCCGTCCCCATTGATGAGCAATACTTCGTCACAGCCGTACTGCTCACGTGCTTCCGTCCGCACACGCTCAAGCAATGCGATGTCCGGGCCTTTCCGATTCGGAGTGATTCGCGGGTCGGAATATGGCGGGATGAGAACCTTCAACTCCTGCGTCCGAGTCGGTGCTGGTCGCAACCGGAATGCCAACTCACGTTCGGCGTCAGGAGAAACATCGAGGAGATCTACGCGCGGGAACCACTCCCCCTTCGCCGGGATCTTCTCGACCACTGCCGCCCAAAAATCGTCGGTGATCGCATCACCCATCCCCACCTGCGCAGCAGCATCACCGAACCGTGTCCGATGGAGGTCGAACGCTCGTACCCGCCCGTCTTCAACAAGCCACGAATCGGCGGCCATCAGCTTCGATGAGCTGATGTCCGTCGTAGGCTCCTCGAAACGGTGATCCTGTTGATTCCACAGCCACACGTTCATCGCTCAACTCCACCCGAAGATTCGGCCACAGCCGTATCGGTCGGTCCGGCCTCCTCGGCGGGAATCATGGTGTGGAAGCCAACATCGCCAATCTGCTCAGTTGAATGGTTATTTGTCCTCAGTTCGGACGGATCGTCCGCATGAACGACAACCTCGCCGGGGAACTCCACTCCACCGAGCAACCTCAGCACCGGAGCCGCCTTCACCACTGTCTCCTCGTACTCCTCTTCGGAATCCGAGAGCGCAACGATCGCTCCGCCGACCCCGTAACTCAGAGTCTCACCCTGAACGACGAGCGTGCGGATGACGACGCTGAGATCGACGGCACCGCCGAGCGAGAAATACCCGACTGCTCCGCTGTACACCCCACGCGGGCCGGCCTCGAGCTCTTCGATGGTCGTCATCGTCCGCAGCTTCGGCGCCCCAGTCATCGACCCTGGTGGGAACGCCGCCCGCACACACGCCACCGGGCTAGCATCCTCGGCCAAGCGTGAACTGACCGTCGAGACCATCTGATGCACCGTCGCATACGACTCGATCCCGAACAACGTGTCCACCTGCACCGATCCCAGCTCGGCCGTGCGCCCGAGGTCGTGCCGGACGAGATCGACGATCATGAGATTTTCCGACCGATCCTTCACCGAGGCGGCCAGCTCAGCCTTGATCGCCTCGTCTTCTGCCTGGTTCGCTCCCCTGGGCCGAGTACCCTTGATCGGCTTCGACTCCACCCGGCCGTCTGCGCCAATCCGCAGAAACCGCTCAGGTGAGGTGCTGAGAATCACCGCCTCTCGCGTGCGGATGAACGCCCCGAACGGCGTCGGATTGTCCTCACGCAGCCGCAGATACATCTCCAGTGGTGACGCATGCGGATCGACGGCGCATTCGAGCATGTTCGTCAGGCAGACTTCGTAGGTCTCGCCATCGGTGATCTTCTCTTGCACTTGATCGATGAGGTCGAGGTATTCTTGCTGGCTGTGGCGTGCCTCGAGGGTTGGATTGCGCCGTTCCTCTGGGGTTGCGGTGTCGGCCTCCGCCGAGGTGGTCCGGCGTTGGTCAGCACCACTGACTTCATCGGTGGGGATCGATGCGATCCGTGTGCGTGTGTGGTCGAGCCAGACCTGGTTAGCTACTTGGCCGTCTGAGTCATCGGCGCGACGCAGCGCCAGAAGGTGGATGCGCTCGGTGTCGTGGTCGATGACCAACGCGCGGTCCAAGAACATCATGACGGCGTCAGGCAAGTCGGATTCGTACCGATTCGGTGAGCCGACCTCGGCCTTGAGCTCGTAGCCGAGGTAACCGACCCACCCAAGCCGGAACTCGAACGGCAGGTCTTGGCTGTCCGCGCGCATATCGGGGATTTCGGATCCGGCGCTGGGCGGTTCAACTCCTGTGCCTGACACTGAGACAGTCGTGCCAGCGAGCTCACCATCGAGCCAGTCGAAGAACCCGGACGACTGAATGATGTTCTCTGATTCGCCACTGGCCGAGCGAACTTCGACATTCCCTTCCGGCACCGAGGCGGTCGCTACTCTGCTCCGTGGCCCAGTCGGCGCACCCATGATTGAGAACCGGGACGAGTCGTTGCCAGGTAAGTTTCCGTCGAGCCAAACGGCCTCAGGTTCATCACCGAAGAATTCGATGAACAGTTGCTCGTCGGAGACTGTTTGAGGGAGAACATCGGTGTCGAGAATGTAGTGGTGCCGAGAGTCAAATAGATCGGTAGTCGATTGGGACGGATTGAGTCCTGCGCACGTCCCCGCGGGGAGGTCGGAATCGGGTCCAATTCCATCGCCGGCCCATTTCTCCCTAGCTAGTCGGTCAGGATCATGCTCATTGTGCCGGTTCCACACCTCAGTCAGCTCGGCGAAGTTCCGCAGCAGCGTCCGTGCCTCGTCAGAGGCGATTGATTCTGGGTGGAACTGGACGCTCCATTGCGGCCTGGTCCGATGCCGCAGCGCTTGGATGACTCCGTCTTCGGACCACGCTGTCGCCTCCAAACAATTGGGCAAGTCCGTCACTGCGAGAGAGTGATACCGCACCGCCGAAAACGGCGAGGTCATCCCGGCGAACAGCTCGGTCTCGGTATGCCGGATCGCCGAGACCCGACCGTGTCGAGGCTCGGCAGCGTGCACCACGGTTCCTCCGTGCACATGAGCAATCCCCTGATGGCCGAGGCACACGCCGAGCACCGGGATCGGGGAATGTTCGATCACCTCGGCGCAGATGCCGAAGTCGGCCGGCCGCTCCGGAGTTCCCGGTCCCGGGGAGATGACGACATTGTCGAACTCGTCGAGCACGCTCAGCTCGAATTCTTCCCAGTCGTTGGGCACGAGCGTCGGCGCGCACCCGTTCACCTCGGCGAGGAGGTGGAAGAGGTTAAGCGTGAACGAATCAGCATTGTCGATAAGCAGAGTCCGGATCACGCCTGCCTCCTCACTCACGACGATCGACTATCTGGCTGCCTTACGAAAACCGCGTATGCAATCGGCATCTCAGCAGAACATCACCAATCGTATTGGACCTACACAACCAGAGCCATGTTATAAGGGAAAGACGCGTCGATAACGATAACGGCGGCAGGGCTAACCGCCGCTAACCGATCCGGCTATTAAACGGGCGAAGGTTGGGGTTGAGAGCTTCTACGGGATGAACAAGCGAAAAACGACTCGGTTTCAAATGAAGACTCTATCCTTCTAATTGAGCATGAAAGCAGAGTACGGCGGTTCCCGCGTACGCAATTTTGCACCACCCATATCTGAATAAATTTTCAACGACTCCTCCACCGCATGAAATGCGGATTCCCAGCACTCTCGCGTTGGCCGGGCGGTGCCCGGACGGTTGGCAATTGCTGATAAAAGTCCCACGTAGACTTGCGCCGCTGATCTAAGTTCAATAATACCGATTGCAGTCAGCAAGACACCGTCATTGTGGAGAACTCTCCGCCAGCACCTTCTTGATCTTTCAGCGAAACAGGCATCGACAATCAAGAGGTCGGCTTTGACAGTGCCATCTGGAACTGATTGCGTCAAAGACTCAACATCGATTGAGCTGTCTCCTATGCAGAGTTCCCAATCTTCTCGATCAAGACGGCCGTGTCCCGTGATGATTACAATGCCAGTCAGCCTCTGGAGTAAAGAAGCCAATCCCTCGGCATCAGCGACCTGATGGACATAGTTGCGTGAGTCCTCTGTGTCTGTCGGTCGGTACATGACTCGATTCGCTCCGGGCGCGGACATTCCCCTGGCAAACGAGTGAACAATTGATGGCACCAACGTCGACAAGCGATCAGTACCGGCAAGCACTACATGAATCGGCACTCTAAACGCTGCATTTCGTTTCGCGCTCATACAGCAATCATCCCCGTTGCTAACGAATTCGCCCATAGACCGCCAAAGACACCTGCCTTGTTACCAATCGAGAACATCAATCTGAAATTCTGTTCTGCACAAGTGTTTCAAGACTTACTTCGAATAGCGCAATTTGGACATCACACAGCCAGCAATGTTGGTCTCAGCCAAGAACTATTCGTCGGATCCCGTCTGACATCCCACCTGCCGCTTCGGCGAGCAACGACTCCTCCGTATCCGCGCCTGCACGCACGTACCGCCCCGTGAACGCATCCAATGTTCCCGAAGCCAGAGCCAACGCGAGATCGGTGACCTGCTCGGGAGAGGTCCAATCATCGCCTTTACGGAAGTCGTGCACGGGCATCGACTTCGTCATCGCGGTCTCGACGACCCCGGGCGCCATCTCGAAGATGCGCAGTCCCCTATCGTGCCCGAAGTGGACTACAGAATCAGCCAGACGGAACAGGGATGCCTTCGACGCCGAATACACGGCGTACGCGGGAGTCCCCTGCGCTCCCGAACCCGAGTTGAGGTCGATGATCCTGCTGGGACGTCCGGTCGCCTCGGCGCCCGCCATCAGAACGGGTGCAAAGACATTAATCATGAGCGCAACCCCGGTGACGTTCGCGTCGACGACGCCCTTGAGACTCTCCGGATCGGCGTCCCATATCGGGCCCTCGGTCGACTCGATGCGCCCGGCATTGTTGATGAGCACCTGCAGGCGCTTGCCCGTCGACTTCTCGAGCCCGGCCACAGAGTCACGCAGCTGGTTCACCGCAGTGATGTCATCGGTGCGCAGACCGACGCCGGTCACCACTCCCCCGGTCGCCTCAGCGATCTCTTCAGCCGCAGCTTCCGCCTTCTCTGCCGACGTCGCCGTGACGATCACGTCGTAGCCGGCCTTTGCGAACGCCTCCGAGAGGTGGCGTCCGATTCCGCGGGCACCGCCGGTGATGAGGGCGATCGTCTCTGATGGGACCGCGGTCGCTTCAGATGCGGTGTTGCCGGTGGGCAAGTTCGTTCCGTAAGGCAGCTTCTCGGTCATGTCAGATCTCCTCGTGAGCGATGGGGGTACAGGTGGTCGGTGGTGCTTACTGTCTGGGTGCGCTCTGCCGCGATGCTCGGAGCGAATACAACAGAACCCGGTCGAACCACTCTAACGGTCGACCGGGCTCTGCTACGCACTGTTCTCAGCTTCGGACTTCGGCGCCGTGACGCTCAGCGGCCAGCTTCGTCGCCGCCTCACGCATCGCTGAGGCCTCATCGGCCTTGAGCGTGCGATCCGGGGCGCGGAAGGTCAACCTGAACGCCAGAGACTTCTTGCCCTCGGGCAGCTGGTCGCCGGTGTAGAGGTCGAAGGTCTCGAGCAGCTCGAGCTCCTCCCCCGCACCTTCGCGCAGCGTCGCGGCCAGCGTCTGCGTGGGCAGGTCCGCATCGACGATGAGCGCGACGTCCTGGCGGGACACCGGGTAGGTCGACAGAGCGCCGTCCCAGGCCCGCAGGTCGTCTTGGGCCAGCAGTGCATCGAGGTCGATCTCGAAGGCCACTGTCCGAGCCGGCAGGCCGAGGTTCTCGCACACCTTCGGGTGCAGCTCACCTGCATGGCCGAGCACCTGACCGTCGGCGAGGACAAACTTCGCCGCACGGCCCGGATGCCACGGAGCGATCTGGTCGGCCTCGACGGTGGCCTCGAGGCCATTGACCGCAGCGATCCGGCGCACGGTATCGATGACATCGGTGGCCTCGGCCTTGCGCCCCTTCCCCCAGACACCGGGCAGCTCCGCATTGCCGGCGATGATGCCCGCATAGTGGTAGGGCTGGGCCGGCACCGAGGCGTAGATCGCCTCGAGCTCGTCGTCGCTCGGGTGATATCCGGGCAGGTGACGCGGTCCGGGACCCTCAGGCAGACCCGCCGAGGTGGACACCAGTCCCGCTTCGAACAGCGCAACGTCCTTCGCCCCACGGCCCTGGTTGCGAACCACGAGGTCGACCAGCGTCGAGAGCAGGTTGGTGCGCATGAGCGGCAGGTCTTCGGACATCGGGTTGGCCAGGCGCACGTGCTTGCGACGCACATCATCGGCCTCGAGCCGCAGCTGGTCATCCCGCTTATCGTTCGTGAACGGGTACGACAGCACCTCGGTGAATCCATCGGCGGCCAGCAGGTTCGAGATCCGACGGCGCGTCTTCTGCGCCACCGTCAGACCGTTACCGGCCCGAGCGGCAGGCTGAACGGACGGAATCCGGTCATAGCCGCCGGTGCGGGCGACTTCCTCGATGAGGTCGACGTCGTCGGTGATGTCCGTGCGCCAGCTGGGTACGGTCACCGACACCGTCTCCTCGTCCTTGGCGGCTACGGTCGCGCCGATGCCCTCGAGAAGTGAGGTCACCTCGTCGATCGAGTAATCGATGCCGACCAGCGAAGCGACACGGGCGACCTTGAGGTCGAGAATGGTCGGCTCGGGGGCCTGACCGACCTGCGTGGTCGCCGGGCTGAGCGTTCCGCCGCCGAGTTCGACGAGTAGGTCCGCGCAGCGACGTGCGGCCACGGGACCGAGCTTCGGGTCGACGCCGCGTTCGAAACGACGCGAGGCCTCCGAAGACAGCTTGTGGCGCCGCGAAGTGCGGGCAATAGAGATCGGGTCGAAGTGAGCGGCCTCGATGACGACGTCGGTCGTCTGGTCATTGACCTCGACGTCGGCGCCGCCCATGACTCCGGCCAGGCCGATGATCTTCCCGCCCTTGCCAGTCTCACCGGCGCTGCGGTCGGTGATGAGCAGATCCTCGGCATCGAGCGTGCGCTCGACATCGTCGAGCGTCGTGAACTTCTCGCCGGCGGTGGCGCGGCGGACGACGATCTCGTCGCCGAGCAGCGCGGTGTCGTAGGCGTGCAGCGGCTGACCGAGTTCGAGCATGACGTAGTTCGTCACGTCCACGGTCAGGCTGATCGGGCGCATGCCGGCCTGCTGCAGGCGACGCTGCATCCAGAACGGGGTCTTCGCCTGAGGATCAAGCCCGGTGACCTGCAGGGCAGTGAACTGGTCACAGCCGGCCACCTCGTTGATGGGGTTGTTGTCCTCAACCGACACCGGGTAGCCATCGTCGGTGGCCGCATTGGTGGGAGCCACCTCGGCGGATCCGATGTCCGTGAAGGTCTGACCCTTCATCTGCGCGTATTCGCGTCCGATGCCGCGCATCGACAGCTGGTAGCCGCGGTCGGGGGTGACGTTGACGTCGAGGGTGACCTGGTCGAGGCCGAGCAGCGCGATCGCGTCATCGCCGGGCTCACCTGTCAGACCAAGATCCGACAAAACGATGATTCCGGAGTGATCCTCGCCGAGGCCGAGCTCCTTGGCCGAGCAGATCATGCCGTCGGACTTGTGACCGTAGGTCTTGCGAGCAGCGATCTTGAAGTCACCAGGCAGGACAGCTCCCGGCAGGCAGGCGACGATGAGGTCGCCGGCTTCGAAGTTGTGCGCACCGCAGATGATGCCGCGGCTCGGGCGCTCCTCGCCGGGCTGCGGGTCCTTCGGATCGTCGAGATCCTCGTTGTATTCGGGACCGACGTTGACGCGGCACCAGTTGACGGTCTTGCCGTTCGAGTGCTCTTCCTTGACGAGTTCGAGCACGCGACCGACGACGAGGGGCCCGGTGATCTCGGGTCCGAAGAAGTCCTCTTCCTCGAGTCCGATGGACGCGAATTCGGCGGCGAGGGCATGGGGGTCGGTATCGGCCGGGAGATCGACATAGTCGGCCAGCCAGTTCAGTGGGACGCGCATATCAAGCCTTCATTCCGAAACGGGCCGAGAAGCGCACATCGCCTTCGACCATGTCATGCATATCGTTGATTCCTTCGCGCAGCATCAGGGTGCGTTCGATGCCCATTCCGAAAGCGAAGCCCTGGTAGACGTCGGGGTCGATGCCGGCGGCGCGCAGCACGTTGGGGTGGACCATGCCGCAGCCGCCCCATTCGATCCAGCCGGGTCCGCCGACCTTGTTGGGGAACCAGAAGTCCATCTCCGCGCTGGGTTCGGTGAACGGGAAGAAGCTCGGGCGCAGGCGGGTCTTCGACTCGGGGCCGAACATCTCGCGGGCGAAGCCGTCGAGGGTGCCCTGTAGGTTGGCCATGGTCAGGCCCTTGTCGATGGCGATGCCTTCGATCTGGTGGAAGACTGGGGTGTGGGTGGCGTCGAGCTCATCGGTGCGGAAGGTCTTGCCCGGGCACACGACGTAGAGCGGCACGCCGCGTTCGAGCAGGGAGCGTGACTGAACCGGTGAGGTGTGGGTGCGCAGGACGAGACCGGCCTCAGGTGGGTCGACGAAGAACGTGTCCTGCATCTGGCGGGCCGGATGGTCGGGTCCGAAGTTCAGGGCGTCGAAGTTCAGCCATTCGGATTCGATCTCGGGGCCTTCGGCGACTTCCCAGCCGAGGCCGACGAAGTAGTCCGCGGCCTGTTCCTGGATGAGGCTCAGCGGGTGGCGAGCGCCGAGGCGGCGACGATCGGTGGGCAGGGTGACGTCGATGGCCTCTTCGATGAGCACGGCCGCATCGCGTTCGGCTTCGAGCTCTGCCAAACGTGCGTCGTGGGCCTGCTTGACCGCTCCCCTGGACTTGCCGACGATCTTGCCGGCGGCGGCCTTATCGGCTTTGTCGAGTGAGCCGATGGCTCGGTTGGCGAGCGCCAGCGGGGCTTTGTCCCCGGTGTGGTCGATCTTCGCCTGTTTGAGCTCGTCGAGAGTCGTCGCATCCGTGAATGCCTTGAGTGCCGCGTCGACGGCCTGCTTCACGGCCGACTCGTCCAAGGGGTCGAGTTGGTCTGTCATCAATGTCCTTTTGTCCGTACTTGCCCGCAGCTGAGGGGACGTCGTTTCTCTTCGCCTGCCAGTCTATCGTCTCCCCCGGCAGGGCCCTGGTCGGGTCCGCTGGGTGGGTGGGCCGCCTCGGTGACGGTTGTGTGGGGTCGATCATAGGGATCGAGCCGCGTGAGGCGTAGGGTCGGGAACATGACGACACAACGTGCATCAGATGTCATGGTCAGGGCCCTGGAGAATGAGGGCGTCGAGCGGATCTTCGGCATTCCCGGTGAGGAGAACCTCGACTTCGTCGACTCCCTGCGGAACTCATCGATCGAACTCATCCTCACCCGGCATGAGCAGGCGGCCGCTTTCATGGCCGCCACCTACGGCCGGCTGACGGGCAGGCCCGGTGTGGTGCTCACAACTCTGGGGCCGGGCGCGCTCAACCTGGCGACCGGGGCTGCGTACGCCCACCTCGGCGGGATGCCGGTCATCATGATCACCGGCCAGAAGGGCATCCGCACGGCCGAGCAGGCGGCGTTCCAGATGGTCAATACGGTGGCGACGATGGACCCGCTGACGAAGGTGAGCAAGCAGATCACCTCGGCGGCGATGATCCCGACAATGGTCCGGGAGGCGTTCCGTGCCGCTCAGGCCGAGCGTCCGGGACCGGTGCACCTCGAACTTCCCGAGGACATCGCCGGAATGCCGGTCGACGGATTCGAGCTCATCGAACCGCATACGAACGGTCGGCCCGTCGCCGGGGATACGGCGATCGCGAACGCCGCGAACGTCATCAAAGAGGCGAAGAACCCGCTGCTCATGCTCGGTGCGGATGCCTCCCGGGCTTCCAGCAGTGAGGAGCTGTCGCGTTTTGTCGCCCAGATGCGCATCCCCTACGTCACCACGCAGATGGGCAAGGGGTCGGTGACGGGAGCGTCGGATCTGTACATGGGCACGGCGGCGCTGACGTCCGGTGACTACGTCCACGACGCGATCGATGCGGCCGATGTCATTGTCACCATCGGTCACGATACGACGGAGAAGCCGCCGTTCACGATGGACGAGACCGGGCCGACCGTCGTCCACATCGGGTACCGTCCCGCCATCGTCGAGCAGGTGTATTTCCCGCAGTTCGAGGTCATCGGTGACCTGGGTCCTTCCCTGGACAAGCTCGCCGAGGCACTCGGCGGTCCCGTGCCCACCGCCGAGGCGCTCCTGCCGATGCGCGATGAGATCCTCATCAAGATCCACGAGGGAGCCGATGAGGATCGCTTCATCCCACAGCGGATCGTCCAGGAGGTCCGCGACGTGGTCCCGACCGATGGGATCGTGGCCCTGGACAACGGAATGTACAAGATCTGGTTCGCCCGCAACTACCGCACGACCCGGGCGAACACTCTGCTGCTCGACAATGCTCTCGCGACGATGGGCGCCGGGCTGCCGTCGGCGATCGGGGCGAAGCTGACCTACCCGGAGCGTCGGGTCATGGCCGTGGTCGGCGACGGCGGGTTCATGATGAACAGCCAGGAGATGGAGACCGCTGTGCGTTTGGGTCTCGATCTTGTTGTCGTCATCCTCGAGGACAACGCCTACGGCATGATCCGGTGGAAGCAGGCTGCGGACGGATTCCCCGACTACGGTCTGACTTACGGCAACCCTGATTTCGTGAAGTACGCGGAGTCGTATGGGGCCACCGGCACCCGCGTCGAGGATGTCGACAGCATCAGCGACGCGCTGGAGAATGCGTTCGAGGCCGGCGGTGTGCACGTCGTGGTCGTGCCCGTCGACTATTCGGAGAACAAGCGTGTGCTCATCGACGAGTTGGGGAAGCGGTGAGGCGCTGTTTTTTGGTGCGTCCGACCCTGATCGGCCAGTAGGTCAATTGGTACGGTCACGGCTCTTCACGATTCTGCTGGGGATCTCCACGCTGTGTGCGTGGGGATCCCTCGGCCGGATCATCAAGGCTGCCCTCCGGGACCGGCCGGTCGATTCACTGCTCTGGACAGTCCCGAGGGGTTTAGCGAACGAAGACTAGCCAGGTCAGTCATTTCGAGGAACCCAGATCCACCCTTCTCTTCGCGCACTCGACTTCAGTTCAGTGGGAGCCGGCTCGCATCTGCCCAGATAGGCTTCCAGTGCGATGATGGCGGCGAGCACTGCGTCCAGCGCATTGTCATCGGCAACGCAGAGGTCTCTGTGCCCATTCCACTCCAAGTTGGGAAATTTCGCGGACAGGTCGTCAACCAATTGGTGCCGGACTTCAGAGTTCTTCTGTCCTTTGTAACCACGATGTTGCAGGCCCCACGCTTTCAGCGCTGCCGCAGGATAGACTTCATAGACGACACCCGACCCGTCTCGAGCGGCTGAGACGCCCTCTGCCCTCAGGTGTGCCTCAATACCGGCCCAGCGCATTGCCGCATAAGCAATCCGCTCAGTGGCCACGCTCAATGGCCAGACACCGGTGCAGCGTTGGACGGACCGATCAGTCTCCCTCAGCGCCAGCCCCCGTCGCCATTCGCGGTCGGTGGTCACCGGCGCGGACAGACTTCCACTGGCGTGGTCGGACACGAATTCGACGAACTTCTGTGGCCAGCCAAGAGGCACGTCAATACCTGTCCGACCTGCCTGAACAATTGTGTCCCGGATCGCGTCATCGTCGGCGCCAAGAAGAAGTTCGTCAATTGTCATTCGCGCGTTGAGGGATTCCCGCTCGCCAACGTTGAGTATGGCGAGGCCAGTGCGGTCTGCCTCGGCTGCGAGGTCGACTCCGGCAACTCTCATCCCGACCTTCTTTCCATGAGTATTCACGGGGCCATCTGCCCGCTTCACGGAGGTACCGGCGACGGACGCCGTTTGCTGACCAGTGTTATCAGTACGCCGGCGGGCGTTCAGGTGATTCGAACGGATAGCGTGCCCGGAAGTCATCAGCGATCTCGCCCATGGTCACGATCTTCACACCGTCGTGCCCGCCGATGTAGTCCAGCAGCCGTTCGAGCATGAGCAGCACCTGCGGACGGCCGGACACGTCCGGGTGGATCGTGATCGGGAAGATCGCATAGTCGAGTTCGCGGTAGACCCAGTCGAACTGGTCGCGCCACAGGGTCTCGATATCGCGCGGATTGACGAACCCGTGGGTGTTCGGGCTGCTCTTCACGAACAGCATCGGCGGCAAGTCGTCGACGTACCAGTTCGCGGCGATCTCGACGAGGTCGATCTCCTTGCCGTGTTTGAGCGGCTTCATCCACGTTTCCGGCGACTGCGAATAGTCGATCGGCGTCCATTCGTCGCCGGCGATGGAGTAGTACGGCACGAAATCCTTGTGGCTCTGGCTGTGGTCGTATTCGAAACCGAACTTCTTGAGCAGCTCTGGAGTGTATGCGCTCAGCTCCCACCACGGGGCGACGTAGCCACGCGGCTGGCTGCCGGTGAGGTTCGTGATGAGCTCGACGGACTTCTCCATGACGATGTCTTCCTGACGGTTCGTCATTGCGACGGGGTTCTCGTGGCTATAGCCGTGGGCGCCGATCTCATGTCCGTCGTCGTGCACCATCTTGCATTGGTCAGGGAAGGTCTCGAGCGAATGACCGGGGATGAACCAGCTTGCCTTGAGATCGCGGCGTTTGAGCATCTTCAGCAACCTGGGAACTCCGATTTCGCCGGCGAAGATGCCCCGCTGAATGTCCGAGGGAGAGTCTTCCCCGCCGTAGGAACCGAGCCAACCTGACACTGCATCGATGTCGATGCCGAGCGATACGAAAATCTCTTTGGCCATCTTGCGAATCCTCCGTCGAGTCGAAAGTGAGAACGCGGATTCGCTGCGGGCGAATGCCGCGATGCTGTGAGTCTTTCACCGAAGTGTGGTCTGCGCAATGGGTCTCTCACCTGGTCAGAGAGCCTGCAACTCCGCTAGGCGTCGCCCACTCTCACTCCACGGAAATGTCGAGATCGGAGGCGAAGAGGAAGCTGAGCTGAGGGCTCACGATAGCCGAACGGCTTCGGCAGCGTGTTTCACCTCCGCCAGCAGCTCTTGTTCGGCAGCCTCAGCGACGTCCCGTGACTCGGCACCGACAGTGATCGACGCCCGCACTGCCGCGGAACGATCTCGCACAGGCGCCGAGATCGACATTGCTCCGACGATACGTTCGCCTCTTGCGATGTGATAACCCTGTGCACGTATCTCATTGAGCTGCGCCCTCAGCTGCGCGCCCCATGAGTCGGACTCCCCGCCCATTTCTTCAGGAGCGACCTGCTCGATGTACTGAGTCAACTGCTCGGTTGAGAATTCAGCGGCAAAGATCTTCCCCGCTCCCCGGTGGAGGGACAGCCGCGACCCCATCGGAAGTTCATATGCCATCGGTTTGGCCCCAGGAACTCTGGCCACGACGACACGCGACCACCCCGCTCGCACAAAGAGCGACGCGGTCAACGACGTTCGCTGAGCCAGTTCCCTGAGCACAGGCTTTGCACGTTCGACCAATGGGCTCGTCGTCAGATACGCATGAGCACCGTAGACCGCGCTGGCACCGGATCGATATTCCCTTCCGTCTCGCTCGACCCGCCCTCGCGATTCGAGCGCGTTGAGGATGCGTTGGACGGTTGCATTGTGCAGTCCGGTCACACGAGAGATCTCGACCAGCTTCAATGGCCGACCGGCTTCCTCCAAAGCCTCGACCACAGTGATCGCTCTGTCCAGTGACCGCATGTTACTGGTGTCTCGAGGAGAACTCGGCGACATCGCGAAACCCCACTTCTCTTCCGACGAACTTCGACATAGTTCGTGCCCGAACTCTTCTGGGCTGCCTGGGCGTTGACAAGCCTTCCAGAGGACTCTATCGTTCATCTGCCACTCAGTGGTAGAAGTTGTCACCTAATGATAGTTTGTCGAGTTTCGACGTCGATGGAGATGCTGAGATGAGTACCACCCACCCCCGTGCGCGATCGGCCGGTCCGCGCCGAGTCCATGTACCGATTCGACCGGCCTGGCTGGCCCTCGGTGCTGAAGAGCCGCTGACGTCCGACGTCGATATCATCGATTCGCATCACCACCTCTGGAACAGGCCTGGGGATCGCTATCTGCTCGATGACTTCGATCAGGACGCAGTCGCAGTTCCGAAGCTTCGGGCGAGTGTCTATGTGCAGAGCAGAACGGGGTACAGGACGACCGGACCAGAATGCATGAGGTCCGTGGGCGAGGTGGAGTTCGCGGCGGCAGTCGCTGCGGAGTCGTCTCGTTTACCTCGCGGTCAGGTTGCAGCAGCGATCATCGCCGGTGCTGACCTCGACCAGGGCGACACGCTGAACTCCGTCCTCGACGCGATGCTCGCCGCCTCCGACGGCCGCCTAAGAGGCGTCCGCAACCAGACGGCGTGGCACTCGGACCCTTCAATCGTCACCTCACCCTTCCCTCCTCCCCCGGGCCGCTTGTCCGACCCAGCGTTTCGCGACGGTGTCAAGCTGCTCGGTGAACGCGGCCTCGTCCTCGACGTATGGGCCTACGAAAGTCAGCTCGATGAGGTGGTCTCACTCGCAGAGGAATGCAACAAAACATGCATCGTCATCGATCACCTCGGTGGGCCTCTGAGTAAAAATGGACGCTTGCCTCGACCGAACTCGCCGTGGTCGGATCGAGTCCGCAGGCTTGCCGACCTGCCGAATGTCCACCTTAAAATCTCCGGCATCGGCCTGCGGTCGTTCGGGCTCGAGGTCGAGCACCGCGATCGACCTCCGTCTTCGGCGGAGCTGGCAACGGTCCAGGCTCCGTTCTTCGACGTCCTGCTGACCGAGTTCACCTCGGATCGGCTGATGTTCGGGAGCAACTTCCCCGTCGACAAGGGAATCGCCTCGTACACGGTGCTGTGGAACTCCTATTTCAGGCTCTGCCAGGGTCTGGCGGCAGAGGATATCGATAATCTCTTCGCCCGCACCGCATCCTCCGTCTACTCAATCTCCTGAATCTTGATGATTCACCGACCGACCACGAAAGGAAGCTGACATTGTCGTCACATACCGCCACTGAATCATCG
The DNA here is from genome assembly GCF_013623905.1 of Brevibacterium sediminis. Taxonomy (GTDB): domain Bacteria; phylum Actinomycetota; class Actinomycetes; order Actinomycetales; family Brevibacteriaceae; genus Brevibacterium; species Brevibacterium sediminis. Next base: position 40,961 of record NZ_JABKDD010000013.1, on the reverse strand, counting down.
CAGCGCAGCGAGCTCGAAAGGAGGACGATTCGAAAGATCTCACTGAAACTGATGCCCTTCCTCACCTTCGGATACTTCATCGCGCACGTCGACCGCAACAACGTCGGAATCGCCAGTTTGCAGATGAACGACGCCATCGGTCTGACATCAACGATCTTCGGACTCGGGTCCTCTCTGTTCTTCCTCGCCTACGTCCTGCTCGAAGTGCCCAGCAACATCATGCTCGCCAAGGTCGGCGCACGACTGTGGATCGCGCGGATTCTCATCACCTGGGGGATCATCGCGACCGCCATGGCGTTCGTCATCGGACCTTTCTCATTCACGGCGATGCGCATCCTCCTCGGAGCAGCTGAGGCCGGATTCTTTCCCGGAATCATCCTCTACCTCACCTACTGGTTTCCTCCGCGCTACCGTGCGCGGAACATGGCGCTGTTCAGCATTGCCATTCCCTTGTCCAACGTCCTCGGATCGATCATCGGCGGGCTCCTTCTGCGACTGTCGATGTTCGGCCTCGACGGCTGGCAATGGCTGTTCATCATCGAGGGTCTGCCGGCCGTCATCCTCGGCGTCATGGCCTTCAAAGTGCTGCCGAACGGCCCGACGGACGCCAAGTGGCTCTCCGACGAAGAACGCGTATGGCTGACGACAGCAATGAGCGAGCAGGAGCAGACCCTCGAGGAGACACGATCCCACACCAGCTTCTGGACACTCTTCACTAACGGCCGCATCATGCTGCTCGCCCTCGTGTACACCTCAACCGCCGCGATCAGCCAAGGGCTGTCACTGTGGCAGCCGCAGATCATCAAGAGCTTCGGTCTCACGGACTCTCAGGTCGGCCTCATCAATGCGATCCCGTTCGCAGTGGCAGCAATCCTCATGTACCTCTGGGGCAAGCTCTCGGATCGGCGCTCCGAACGAGTGCTGATGACATTGGTCCCCACAATCGTGGCGGCGATCTCTCTGGCTTTCGTCCCGAACGCGTCGACAATCGTCGTGTTCGTCATCGTGATCTGCGGCGTACTGGTGGGGACCTATGCCGCCAAAGGGCCCTTCTGGAGCCTGAGTTCCGAGTGGCTCAGCAGAAAGGAAGCAGTCGCCGGGATCGCCATCATCAACTCGATCGGATCGCTGGCGGCATTCGGCAACAACATCCTCATCGGCTTCATCAATGATCGAGCCGGAAGCTTTGCGCTGTCGATGGTGCCTTTGATGGTGCTGGCGATCAGCAGTGTGGCCCTCCTCATCATCGGATCCAGGAGGTATTCGACGTCGGTGTGACGACAGGCCGGTACCCGACTTCGAGTCAGTGCAGGATGATCACTGCCATCACATCTGTGCGGTGATCTTCCTGCATGCTCGCAGGAGCTCTGCCCGGTGGTCGAACAGCCCTTCCCTGTCCATCTCACCATGCTCGGCGACCAAATTGAGCGACCCGAGCAGCTCCATGTCCGGCGACCAGATGGGTGCCGTGATGCTCATCGCCCCGAGGTTCCGCTCCGACTCGGCAATCAGGTAGCCGTCCCGTCGGATTGCCTCGAGATCCTCCTGCAACGCGTTCAGATCCTGGATGCGTCCATTCTCCAATCGGATCGGCGAGTATTCATCCAGGAGCTGCTGACGCGCCTGCGGTTCAGCATGGGCGAGCAAGACCTTGCCGCCGCCGAAGAAGAGGCTGAGGACCTGACCGACCGGGAACTGATAGCTCAAAGGGTTCGGCGCTTCAATCCGTGCGACCAACACCCTCGTATCCTTCACACGGACGAACACCGATGAGGTGAGCCCGGTCTGCGCGGTCAGCATCGACAGCAGACCAGGCGCAATCAGTGCCAACCGATCCTGCAGCACATAGGCATGTGACATCGGCAGAACCTTCGGCCCCAGCGTGTACCCGCGCTTGCCACCTTGCAGATAGTCCCGTCCGACCAACTGCCCCACTAGCCGCTGAGTCGTGGCGATGTGCAGACCAGTCATCTTCGAGATGTCGGTCAGACTGACCGGTTCCCGGCTGTTCGTCACACTCTCCAACACATCCAATGCCCTGTCGAGGGTGCGCCCCTGGTTTCCCTTGGCTTCCACGATCTCACGTCCTCTCAGCAGATTTCCGAGCGCCGGCTCGAAGACGTACCGATTTCCGGCCGCCGACAGTTGACAAGAGCGCGCTCCCACTCAATACTACCGTCACCCGCGCCATATGATATTAGCTATCATCCAGTGAGAGGAATATAATATGAGAGTAACCATTCTCGGTCTTGGTGAAGCCGGTTCCGCTTATGCGTCTGCCTTCGCCGAGGCGGGACAAGCAGTCACCGGGTTCGATCCAAGTCCGGTCGCGACTCCCCCGCATGTCGCGCGTGCCGCTTCGGCGGCCGAAGCCGTCTCCGACGCCGAGGTCGTCCTCGGTCTGACCACTGCAGCACCTTCCGTTGCGGTCGCCTCCGAAGCCGCCGGACATCTGCGTTCCGAAGCAATCTACATCGATATGAACGCGGGTTCACCGCAGAAGAAGCGTGAGGTGCAGTCGGCGCTCGGATCTGATGCCAAATTCGTTGATGGTGCAGTCATCGGATCCGTCATCCAGTTCGGGGCTCGGGCTCACGTGCTCCTGTCGGGACCATATTCCGACCTTGCCGCCACCGTGCTGGGAACGATCGGCGCCCAGACCGAGTCCCTCCAAGGGCAGATCGGTGACGCCTCACAGCGCAAACTCCTTCGCAGCGTTTTCATGAAAGGTCTGGGCGCTCTCATCACAGAGGCCATTCAGGCCGGTGAAGAGGCAGGAGAGACCGAATGGGTCCGAGCACAGATCGCCGGCGAACTCGCACTCGGGGAGAAAGCACTCGATCGACTGCTCAACGGCACTGCACAGCACGCGCGGCGCCGATCGATCGAACTCAACGACAGCCTGACTCTCTTGGCCAGCTTCCCGCGCCAATGGCCCATGACTCAAGCCGCGCAGTCGGTCCATCTCACCCTTTCACGGACTGAAGAAGCCTCCGTAGCCGAACAGCTCGCATCGATTCCCACCTCTGCTCTCGGCGATGCCGGCGATCGGTTGGGCTTTCTCGATTCCGCCGTCAAACCGATATGGAAGTCGGCGCCGATCTCAGGTCGGGCGTTCACAGTGCACACACGCCCCGGGGACAATCTGGCCATCCACCAGGCGCTCCCCCTGACTCAGCCCGGGGATATCCTCGTCGTCGCCGGCGGAGGAGACTGCGAACGTGCCCTCATCGGTGAGCTCATCGCCGAGCGAGCTCAGCTTCGCGGAATCGCGGGCATGGTGATCGACGGCGCGATTCGCGATGTCGACGAGATCGAAGCGCTCGGATTTCCTGTCTGGGCGCGCGGCGTCTCTCCCGCGGGACCGTACAAGACCGGCCCCGGGCGACTCCGCGAAACCATCTCCGCAGCAGGGGCCGTGTGCCACCACGGAGATTTCATCGTCGCCGACGCCGACGGCGTCTTCGTCGTCAATCCGCTCGAAGCGGAGAAGGTCCTCGCCGATGGTCGAGCCGTCGTGGCCGATGAAGAGGGCCGCAAAGCAGCCATGCGCCAAGAGGCGTCCCAGCAGACGCAGTAACGAACTTCGCCAACGAATCCAGAAAGGGGAGGACAAAGATGCCTCTCGCCCTTATCGCTCTGGCGGTCTTCATCACAGTCATCGTGGTGTGGAACGTCGTCGTCAAAAGAAACATGGCCGAAGCAATGCTGCTCGGCTTCATCGCCACGCTGCTGTTCGCCGGAGGAAACGCTCCGCAGTACGCGGCCGACGCGTTCGTCGAGGCGTCCGAGAACGACGTTCTCTACGCCGCCGTCGCATTCGTCTTCATGACGTACTTCGTCGAGAAGACGGGCGTCATGGACAAACTCATCGGAATCCTGTCGTCCCTGCTCGGCCGGCTCCCCGGCGGACCCGCCTTCGTCGATACAGCTGCGTCGGGAGCCATGGGTGCCGTAGCCGGCGGGTCGAACACAGGCAACGCGGCGGCCTCCGGCTCGATCACGGGGCCGTGGATGGTCCGCACCGGGTGGAAGAGAGAACGCGCGGCCACCGTCATCGCCGGCAATGCCGGCTTGGGATCGGCCCTGCCGCCCAGCGCCTCGATGATCATCATGATCGGGTTCGCCGGGACGCTGGTGACGACTTCTCAGGTCTACCTCGCACTGCTGGTGGCCGGTTCGTATCAGGTCATCTACCGAGTCTTCCTCACGTGGTGGTTCGTGTATCGCGACGGGATCAAGTCCGAAACCGGTGCCGAACACGTTGCGCTGAGGACATCTCTGAGCCGAGGATGGACATCCGCGCTCATCTTCCTCGGCGCTGTCCTCCCGATCCTGGTCACTGTCGGGCCACTTGCCGACCTGCTCGCATCCTTGCCGCGCATCGGCGACTCGATGGAGAACATCTCACTCATCATGTGGATTCCCATTCTCATCATCTTCATCAGCGCAGTCGTCGCGTGGAAAGAGCTCCCGAAGACTCTTTCCCAGTGGTGGCGGTTCTTCGAGGGCTCCGTCCCACGCTTCTTCACGATCGGGGCGATTCTCTTCTTCGCCATCACCGCCTCAGAGGTGCTCGCGTCGCTGGGTCTCGACGAGGACGTCAACTCCGTGCTCAGCGCAATGAGTCTCCCGTTGTGGCTGCTGGTGACCCTCATCGGTGCTCTCATCGTCATCGTCGCTGGTCCGCTGTCGTCGACGGCGACGTTGAGCGCGGTCGGTCAGGTGGCGCTCTTCTCGATGGTCGGCGCCGGCATCGATCCGCTTCTGGCAGTCATCGCGATTCTCGTATTCGCGTCGACGGAGGGGGCATCGCCACCGGCCTCGGGATCGATCTTCGTCGCCTGCGGCATCACCAAAGCCAGACCGGAGAAGACGTTCATTCCCTTGGTCATGTACTACGTCGTTCCGTTCTTCATCCTCGGTGTCCTGATCGCGCTGGGCATCGTTCCTGTCCCCATGGGAGGTTGACATGAAAACCACACTCAGATCCATCTTTCTGCCCCTGTTCACGCTGGCGATGGTCGTGTTCCTCGTCCTCGCCTTCATCATCGTCTTCACCCAGATCGCCGGAATCCTCTTCGCACAGGGCGCGTGGATCGACGCCGCCCGTGAGTCGCTGTCTCAGCCGAGCATCATCGCCGCAATCGCCGTTGGGCTGCTCGGATACTGCTACTACACCACGATCGACAAAGATGGTGAGGACGAGGACTGACCGCTCAGCAACGAACACCACCCACCCGCAAAGGAGCACAATGCCTCGAATAGAGCTGTCAAGACTCGAGGACTTCGCCACGATCGTTCTCCAGAACGCCGGCATGTCGGCCGAGCACGCTTCGGCCGTGGCCACGGTGATGTGCGCAGCCGACCGCATCGGCCTCGGCTCCCACGGAGTCGCCCGGCTGTCGACCTACCTCGAACGCGTCAGGGCAGGCGTCATGGAGGTCGATCCGGAAATGGTCGTCACCGAGGTGACGGCGGCGCTGGCCACAGTCGATGCGGCCAATGGCTTCGGCCAGGTGGCTGCCACTCGGGCCATGGACGTGGCGATGGACAAAGCGCGCAGAATGGGCATCGCAGCGGTCTCAGTCAAGAACTCCAATCATTTCGGCATCGCCGGGCACTATGCTCGGACCGCTGCCGAGAACAGACTCATCGGCATCGTCATGACGAATGCGTCTCCCGCGCTGCCACCGTTCAATGCCAAGAACAAGCTGCTCGGGACGAATCCGGTGGCGATCGGCATTCCCAGCATCAACCAGCCCATGGCCGTCTTGGACATGTCTTCGACTATTGTCGCCCGCGGTAAGATCCGCCGGTACCTGGAGGAGGGGCGGACGACTTTGCCTCACGGCTGGGCAAATGATGCACAGGGTCGGCTCACTACGGACCCACACGAGGCGCTCGAGGGTTCGCTGGCACCGATCGGCGGGCCGAAGGGAGCCGGACTTGCACTCATGATCGACCTGCTCACCGGGGTGCTCTCCGGGGCGAGCATAACCGGGGAGGTGGGCAACCTCCTTGATGCGAGCAAGACCGCGAACACGGCCCATCTGATGATCGTTGTGGACCCCGACAAGTTCGTCGGTGCGACGGCGTTCGGTGAACTCGTCGACACTGTTCTCGCCGCGATCTCATCGATGGAACCGGCAGACGGAGGGCGAGTGTACTACCCCGGACTCATCGAGCACGACCGTGCTCGGGACACTGCGGAGAACGGTGCCGACATCACGGATGAAGGGCTCGACCGGCTCAACCGTGAGGCGGCTGTCTACGGACTCAGACCATTGGGCTGAGATAGTGGAGACTGCGGGCCCCGGGTGTTTCGTCGGGCCCTGCAGTCACCGTCCGCTCACTCCACGGTGATGCCGAGTTCCGAGGCGAAGAGTTCGGCGAAGAGCATGAGCTGGGTATCGTCGATGGTCGCTCCGCGCAATGAGTGCACACCAGAGATTCTGTGCGGTTCCAATCCCCGGATGTCGACGTTGCCGAGGGTGGCGCCTTCGCACTGGAAGACTCCGACGCTGCTGCCCGGAAATGCGACCCGGCTGACCTTCGCTCGGTCGAGGTCGATCTCGTCGATCTTGCAGTCGCGGAATTCGACGTCGGTGAGCTTCGACTCACGCAGGTTGAGGTAGGAGATACGGCAATTGGTGAATCGCACCTTCTCCCACACGCTGTCATAGACAACGCCGGCACCGATCCGTGTTCCAGAGATCGCTGTGTGCAGTAGGTTTCCACGGGACATAGTCCACGTGTCGGCGCGGCAGTCCGTAATCTCCGTGCCGGAGATCCTGGCTCCGGTGAGGTCGATCGGTGCCTCGGCATCACCGAAATTGACGTTCGACCATCGGCAGTCGAGGAACGTCGCTTGGGTGGCATCCGCCTCGGCGAGGTTGAGATCGGTGAATTCCATCCCTTCGAGGAATTCTTCGGGATCGATATCGCCGAGGTAGCCCTGAATCAGATCGCCGAGGCTGAGCTTCGGTGGTCGTGGGGCTGAAGTCACCATGCGCCCACCTTAACTGCTGCTGGTGACACGGCTGACCCTGCCCAACCGTGTCAGTCCGCCCTAGACTGCAGGCATGAAGCCACTGACAACGATCCTGTCATTGCCCGTCGCCGACCCGCAGGCCACCGCAAACTTCTACGCCGATGGACTCGGCCTCGAAACCGACGGTGTGGAGGACGGCATCGTCGCCTTCGAGCTGCCGAACCTCTCCATCTTCTTCATCACCGCCGACGAATACGGTCAGTACCTCGAGCTCTCTGGCCAGCCCGGTTCGAAGAATCCGGTTCCCGGCGCCAGCATCATCTCGTGTGCATTCGCCACGCGTGCTGAGATCGACGAGGTACTTGACCGTGCTGTCGCCGCCGGTGGATCAGCCGATCCTGGTCAAGATGTCGATGGCTCGTACATGGGCTACTTCGCTGACCTCGACGGCTACATCTGGGAGCTCGTCGCCAATGAGCAGACCGCGAAGGCCGCAACTGCGGCGGAATAGTTTTTACGTACCTGCCGGACGGTCGCGGAGGGCATTCCCGCACGATGAGCGCACAGTCGTCCGCGTCTCAGCGGCCGCGGGAAGCTGAGACTCCTGCCGTCGCCGTTTTCGGGACATCGACGAAACCGAGTCTCTTCACCGCCGAGGTGTAGACGACATACTCTTTGATGAGTGCAACAGGCACCGTCACCGTGAACAGCAGTTGCGGTACCGACGGAGAGGCCCCCGTACCGAAATCGAGTACCCAGAAAATACACGCAACAGCCGAGAAGACGACCACTGACTCGATCGCTTCCTTGAGATGATGGCTCCGCAGCGTCGCCAGAGACTTCGGCGCATCGGCAATATCAACCACGCTCGTCTCACCGCCCTGACTGCTGCTGTTAATCGACTAGGTTACTTGTCGCCACAGTAGCGTAGATCACCGCAGAATTGAACCACGCCCGCAGATCAGCGAGCCAGTCGTGAGCACCGTCCTCAATCAACCGAGGCCGCCCAGCCCCTCACATCCGTTGGTTGCGAGCACTTTCGTAGATGCACACTCCGGCGGCGGTGCCGAGGTTGAGGCTTTCGGCCGAGCCGTAGATCGGGACGGCGACGGATGAGTCGCACAGCTCCAGATCCTCGGGGCTCATCCCCCACGCTTCGTTGCCGAAGACCCAAGCGGTCCGTGCGGTCAGGTCGAGGCCCGTCTCCCACGGGTGGTGAAGATCGTGGGCTTCGTCGTTCGCGTCGGCGGCGAGCACCTGCAGGCCGCGGGCACGGGCCAGTTCGGTCACCTCGGAGAGTCCGACTCCGGTGACGACGGGAACGTGGAAGAGCGAACCGGCAGTCGAGCGCACGACCTTGTCGTTGTAGACATCCACCGACGACGACGTCAGCACGACGGCATCGGCGCCCGCGGCATCGGCCAGGCGAATGATCGTGCCGGCATTGCCCGGATCGCGCACTTGCGATAGGACGACCACGAGCTGCGCTTCCTTGTCGAGCACGGAGGTCAGCTCCACGTCGAGCGCCCTGCACACGGCCACGACGCCTTGGGAGTTCACGGTCGAGGCGAGCTCGGTGAGCACCTCGGGGGTGACGATGCTGCACTGCATACGCCCGTGCTTTGCCGTGGAGACGAACGAGGGATGCTCCTCGGCGGCTTCCTCGGTGATGAAGAGCTCGACGACGGAGCCCTTGCGCGCCAGGGCCTCACGGACGGCCTGCGGACCCTCGACGAGGAACTGCCCCGTGGCCTTGCGATCACGGCGCTTGAGCAGCTTCGCGGCGTTCTTGATCCGCTTCGACTGAGGCGAGGAGATGACGTCAGGGAGTTTCATGAAACCGTGTTCTCGATCCGTTCGATCCGTTGAGTGCTGAAGTAGAAGAGATGGAGGCTGAAGAGGCAGAAGCTGGAAAAGGGACCAGGCAGGTCCTGGCAGAAAGACCGACGGCCCCGAACCTGCAGTTCGGGGCCGTCGTCGATCACCGAGGCGATCGGTCAGTCACTTAAGTGACCGGAGTTTAGATAAGACGCTGCTCAGGCGGCGTCGGTCTTCGCTGCGTTGACGTCAGCAGGAAGTGCATCCTTGGCGACCTTGACCAGGTGCGCGAAGGTAGCCGAGTCGTTCACGGCGAGCTCGGCGAGCATGCGACGGTCGACCTCGACTCCAGCGGCCTTGAGGCCCTGGATGAAACGGTTGTAGGTCATACCGTTGGCGCGGGCGCCGGCGTTGATGCGCTGGATCCAGAGACGACGGAAGTCGCCCTTGCGCTTGCGACGGTCACGGTAGCTGTAGACCAGCGAGTGGATGACCTGTTCCTTGGCCTTGCGGTACAGGCGCGAGCGCTGTCCGCGGTAGCCGCTTGCCCGGTCGAGGATGACCCGGCGCTTCTTGTGAGCGTTGACCGCTCTCTTCACACGTGCCACGTGTTACTCCTTTAGAAAGTTCGTATCTGCCGGCGGTGCCGGACTCTGGTTCAAGCTGTGGGAGCCGCTTTCGACTGCCCGTGGGAGATCCCGGAGACTGTCCGGGAAAGAAAGACCCGAAAGGGGTCTCACCTGCCCTTGAGCTTGCCCAGAAGCTTGCGGGCCATGGCGCGGTCGCCGCCGGTGAGTTCCTGGTCGGTGGACACGCGGCGCTTACGAGCCGAGGACTTGCCCTCGAACTTGTGCTGGTTGTTCACGCCTTCACGCATGATCTTGCCACTGCCAGTCACGCGCATACGCTTCTTGGCGCTGCTGTTCGTCTTCTGCTTCGGCATAGTGCCGTTCTCCTTTGCAATTCGTTGCCCGCGTCAACCGCTGGCAACTACTTCACACGCACAGACCAGGACGGACCTGGAACGCGACGTACTTAATTTCTCACGCGTCCGGGCGAGCTGCGTTCTTCTCTGCAGCGACCCGATCGCGACGGGACTTCACCTCAGCGGACTTGCCCTTGGCATCTGCCGATGCCTTCCGGGCCTCCGCCTTGGCGTCAGACTTTGACTTGTGCGGGGCGATGACCATCACCATGTTGCGTCCGTCGACTCGCGGTGAGGATTCGACGGAGCCAAGATCGGACACATCTTCGGCCAAGCGGTTGAGCAGCTTGATGCCCATCTCGGGACGGGACTGCTCACGTCCGCGGAACATGATCATGACCTTGACCTTGTCGCCGCCTTCGAGGAAGCGGGTGACGTGGCCCTTCTTCGTCTCGTAATCGTGTTCGTCGATCTTGAGACGGAAGCGGATCTCCTTCAGCGCAGTGTTCGCCTGGTTCTTCCGGGCTTCTCTGGCTTTCTGGGCAGATTCATATTTGAATTTTCCGTAGTCCATGAGCTTGGCTACGGGTGGCTTCGCCTGTGGTGCTACCTCGACGAGGTCGAGGCCGGCTTCACCGGCGAGATCGAGTGCCTTGCGAATGGCAACGATACCGACCTGTTCACCATTGGGTCCGACCAACCGGACCTCGGGAACCCGAATCCGGTCATTGATGCGCGTCTCGCTGATGTGTTCACTCCTTTTGCTCAAATGTGGTCGTGACAACGAAAAAGGCTCCCGTTGACACATGCCAAGGGAGCCTGCACACACGAGCAGTACGGTAGACGTACGTTCAGTGAATACACCTCGATCTGGACCCGATCAGACTATACCTGACGGACAGATCTTTGGACCCGATCGCTCTTCGCGATCAAGGTGGGAGACAGACTCCGCTTCGCACCAGCTACCAGTGTACTACGCTTCATGACTCTTCGCACATCGAGGCCCTGGTGTGATCGCCGCATTGATTTATATGTCAAGCTTATGGCATGAGTTCTGAAGAATCTGTTCCCGCCGAGGCGATCGCCGACGTTACGCGCGACATCGCCGAGGTCCCCGCCGTCGAGGTCATCACCTCCAGCGCCGTCCACCTCATGTCCGCTGCCGCCGTCAAGTGCGGCCTGGCCGAGGACACCGCCGAAGGTCGCGGCGCCGACCTCCAGGACCTCGATGAGGCCCGCAAGCTCATCACCGCACTGGCCGGCTTCGTCACCGGTGCGGCCACCGTGATCGGCGACCACCACGCCCGCCCGCTGCGCGATGGTCTGCGCAGCCTGCAGCTGGCCTTCCGCGAGGCTTCGGAATACCCCGACGCCCCCGGCGAAGGCCCCGGAGAGAAGTTCACCGGCCCCGTCCGCTGACACTCCCCCGCCGACCACTCACGCAACGGCCCTCGATCATCGATCGGGGGCCGTTGTCATATCCTCATTCGCCGAGGCGGCCGTGTCCTAGCCCGCAGATGATCACCGATTCACGCGCCGAGGCGGCCGATCACCTCGGACATGAGATCGTCTTCGACGTCGTCGAATCCCGGCCCGAATTGGCCGAACCGCAGACCGTTGATCAGCCCGATCACAGCAACCCAGATCGTGATGGTCTCCAAAATCACGTGATCGTCATAGTCGAGACCGAGCTCCGCAAGCCCGTCCCGCAGAGGCTGCAGCGCGGCCTCCATCCCTCGCCGCTCTTTGCCGCCCTGCAAACTCTTCGCCGCCGACCCTCTCGGCTTCGCGTCCCCCTCAGTCGCCGCCTCGGCGTCGTCCCGAATTTCCGCGACCAGTTCCGCGAGCGTCACCATGATTCGAGTCCCCGGCACAACGGTCTCCTCACGCGGAGCCTCATAGTCGGCGATCGGCGTGCCGTAGATCAGCGCCCACCGACTCGGATGTCTCCTCGACCATTCGAGCATCGCCAGGGCCAGCGTCTCGACACTGCGGTGACCGTCCAGCGCCTCATCGACAGCATCGGCGATCTCTGTGAAGGCATCGCGGATGAGGATCGTCAGCAGTTCATCACGACTCTTCACGTACCGATACACCGCACTGGAGACTACTCCGAGCTCACGGGCGATCGCTCGCAGCGACAGCCCGTCGACGCCCTCGTCATCGATCATGCGATTGCCGATGGCCGTGATCTGCGCTTCCGTTTCGATGCGGGCGCGCTGCCGCGGGGTCTCAGTCATGGCTTCACCTTACGATCCGAGAGCAATGATGACAACAGTGAGCACTGCTCTTGAATTGTCGGCTGCCGAGCCTTACGCTGATTCGAGAGAGCACCGCTCTCGTTTAATCATCGGAGGCATCGGAAGGGATCCGTCATGAAAACAGCACTCGTCATCGGCAATGGTCAGATCGGTCCGGAGATCGCGACTCAGCTCATCGCATCAGGCACAGATGTCCGCATCGCCACCCGCTCCGGCAGAGGTTCGTCCAGCGCCTCGGGCGGAGCGACCAACACCACCGCCCCATCGGAAACGTCGTCAACGTCTGGCACGACGACAGTCAGCGCTCCAACTCACCTCAAGGCCGATGCGAGTGATCGCGCCCAGCTGGCCGAGGCCGCTCAGGGAGTCGATGCGATCTTCGCCTGCGCACACGCTCCCTATGACAGTCGGAAATGGGAGCAGGTCCTCCCCCGCCTCGACGCAGCGATCCTCGACACCGCCGCAGACCTCGGCATCCCCGTCGTCTTCCCGGAGTCGGTCTACGCCTTCGCCGGACTCGATGCCCCAATCACCGAAACCTCACCGTTCGCTCCGGTGGAGGACAAGGGACGAATCCGGCAGCGACTCATCGAAGCCCGTGACTCTCATCCCGCAACGAGCGCAAGCGTCATCGCCGGGGACCTGCTCGGCAGAACCGCGGAAAAGTGGTCGTCGGTCGTGCGGATGTGCATCACCGAACCCGTTTCCGCCGGGCGTAGGGCCATGGTGCCGGCACGGACTGATGTCCCGCACGGAATCACCGTCATCGCCGATCACGCGGCTGCCATGATCCAGGCGGCTGAGGATCTCAAGCGCGTCCCCGCGGGGACGCATCAGCTGCGGATCGCACCGGCATCAAATCCGACACTGGCCGAGATCGCCGACTTCACCGCGGACACTCTTGGGCAGAAGCACAAGCGTCCGCTCTCAGTCCCACGCTGGGCGACCCGTGCCATCGGTGCTTTCGAACGCTCCTTCTATGAGCTCAACCAGTTGGCACCGATCTGGTACGAACCCTGCGTCATCGCCTCCAGCGATTTGGCCGAAACAGTTGGCACAACCGACTGGCGCGAAGGCGTACGGCAGATGCTCTGAGGAATAACGGTCGCGAACGTCCTCTGACCGCGGAAGTTCGACAGTGATCCGCAGAACTGCATGGTCGTTTCATGTTTCTGTCACCGATTGGGTTAGGACTCAGTCATGGAAGTCGTTCGGCTCTGCTGGGATGCGCTTCGCCATGAGACAGAACTTGTTGCCGTCCGGATCCGCGAGAACATGCCAGCTTCCGGACGGCACGACATCAGTCTTCGTGGCACCCAAAGCCATAAGTCTTTCGAGTTCGTCCGCCTGGCTGCGGTCAGTCGGACAGAGGTCGAGATGCAGATTGTTGTCCCCAAACGAATCGCTCGAACGCTCGAAGAGAATAGTCGGTGCATTCGACGCCCCGGAGATCGCGACACCGGTTTCGTCTGTGGCCGTCACCTCGTAGCCCAGTGCTTCGCACCAGAATCGGCTCAGCCGAGCCGGGTCCGGGGTTTTGACGATAAGATCGCTGATTCGACTCACCATCGGCAATCGAACCTCACAGTCGGATCCCGTTGCCCGGGCCCAACGGCAGGTCGAAGACGAACCAGATGCCCAGCAGCACGGCCCAGGCCAGCCAGAACGGGATGACGAACGGGAACATCCGAGAGATGACTGTGCCCAACCCGGCGTTCGGCTCATACCGGCGAACGAGGCCGAGCAGCACGATCATGTACGGGTTGAGCGGAGTGATGACCTGAGTGGCCGAGTCTCCGACGCGGAAACCGGCCTGGATGAACGCCGGTTCGTAGCCGAGCAGGGCGAAGAGCGGGACGAACACGGCGGCCATGAGCGTCCACATCGACGATCCGGACACGATGAATAGGTTGAGCACGCTGGCCAGGAGCATGAAGCCGATGACCGCGGCGAACCCGGTCAGCCCGATCGCCTCGAGCCCCGACGCCCCTGCGACGGCGATCCACGAACCGATTCCCGTCCAATTGAACAGGGCGATGAACTGGCCGAGGATGAACGCGAGAATGAGGAACGACATCATGTCGATGATCGATTGGCTCATCATCTTCACGAGGTCGTTCATCGACCTCACGGTGTGCACGACGATGCCGTAGACGACGCCCATGAGCATGAAGTAGGCGAAGACGATGAACACGATCGACGACAGCAGCGGGGACTCCGGGAGGAATCCGCCGTCCTCGTTCCGCCAGGGAGACGATGGAAGTAGGAACGCGAAGAGGAAGACTGCGGTGAGGACGAGACCCGAGACGACCGCCCAGATCAGCCCCTTCTTCTCCTCGGGTTCGAGTTCGGCCTTGATCTCGGTGGACGACTCTGCGTCCGAGGATTCAGAGGATCCATCCGAAGTCGCCGAGGCATCTCCGTAGGGGCTGTCGGGCGCCTGGTATTCGCGGGCCAGCCCGCTCGCCGAGGCATTCGCGTATTCGCGGGGCACTCCCTTGCGCACCATGTTCGGTTCGATGAGCCGGTCGATGATGAATCCGGCGATGATCGCGAGCACGATCGACGAGGCGATGTTGAAGTAGTAGTTCGATACCGGGTTGACCGCGGTGTAGTCGGTGTTCGGCAGGGTCTCCATCACCGAGGTGGTGATCCCGGCGAACAGAGCGTCGAGGCTCGTAGGGACGATCGAGGTCGAATAGCCGGCACCCGTGGCGGCGAACCCGCCGATGAGCCCGGCCATCGGATGCCGTCCTGCCGCTTTGAACACGAGCGCAGCCAAAGGCGGGATGATGACGAACGCCGAGTCGGCCATGATCGACCCGACCACCCCGACGAAGCCGACGGCATAGGGCAGCAGCCACTTCGGGCTCTTGCCGAAGGCAATGCGCACGGCCGCGGCGAGCATTCCCGACTTCTCGGCTACACCGACGGCCAGCAGAATCGGCAGCACCGTCGCCAAGGGCGGGAACCCGATGTAGTTGTCGCCCATCGTCGTGGTCAGCCACGACAGACCCTCCCCGGTGAACAGGCCCTTGATCGCGATGGTCTCGTCGCCGCCGGGAATAGCCACGGTGACATCGGCCATGGCCATCGCCGTGGAGACGAGGCCGGTGATGATGAAGAGCCCGAGGAACAGTGTGAACGGTTCGGGCAGCTTGTTTCCGATGCGTTCGATCCAGTCCAGCGTGCGCTGGCCGAAACCGACTTTCCCATCTGTCGTCGACATGAGCGGTCCTTCTCTTCGATGGATCAGGTCTGGGTGCGGCGGGACGATCTCAGTCGAAGAAGTGCTCGACGTCGATGGCTCCCCCGTCGCGGGTGAACTCTTCGGTCACCTCGGCGGCGAGAGCATCGTCGACGAGGAAGTCCAGTGCGGTGCACGCAAGACCGTAAGCTGCGTCGAGTGCCGCAATTTCGGCGGCCGGGGTCTGCGCTGCCTCGGCGAATTCACGAGTGTGCAAGGCCACCTCGGCGTCGGCGGTCTTGATCAGCGGATGGATGCCGGGAATCCGGTAGGAGACATTGCCGAAGTCCGTGGACGCAGCGATCGATTCGTCGAGCACTCCGGAGGGAAGCGGTTGGCGACCGCGCGCCTGTTCGTGTTCGGCCCAACGGGCGGTCAGGGTCGAATTCGTGCGCACGGGCAGCGACGGCGGATGTTCGTCCCAGTCGACAGTGACGCCGGTGCCGGTCATGAGCGCGGCGCCCTTCGCCGCCTCCTCGACCCGGTCGGAGAGCTCTTTGAGCGTCTCAGGGAACTTCGAACGGACGTAGCACTGCACGGTGGCGGTTTCGGTGATGATCGACGGTCTCGTTCCGCCGTCGGTGATGACCGCGTGCAGACGGGAGATCGGCGGCATCTGCTGCCGCATCAGGCCAAGTCCCTGATAGAAGAGGTTCGCCGCGTCGAGGGCGTTGCGCCCCATGAACGGCTGCGCCGAGGCGTGGGCGGCGACCCCCGAATACGTGACCTTGAGCAGGCGGCGTCCCAGCCACACCTGGTCGGCGCAGTCGTAGCCGTAGCCGTGGACCATGATGGCTGCGTCGATTCCGTTGAAGGCACCGGCCCGGGCCATGACCTCTTTGCCCGAATGACCTTCTTCCGCTGGGGTACCCAACAGCACGACGGTGCCCGGCACGGCGTCGGGGTCTTTCTCGTATAAGGCATGGAGGGCCAGGAACGCACCGACTCCGGCGGTGGCGATGATGTTGTGCCCGCACGCATGCCCGATCTCGGGCAGGGCATCGTATTCGGCGAGGATCGCGATCGTGCGACCGTGGCCGGATCCCGTCGTCGCCCGCAGTGTGGTCTTCACACCGTAGAGGCCGGTCTCGACGTCGACTCCGTGATTCTCCAACACCGAGGCGATCGCGGCGACCGAATCGAACTCTTCGAAGGCCGTCTCGGCGAGATCATGGATGGTGTGGAGCAGGCCCGTGAGGTCGCCCTCCGCGGCGTCCAGTCCCGCAGCGATGCCGGACCGGCTCGTCACCGGGGCACCGGTGAAGTCAGAGACCCACTCGGCGGCCTGCTCGGCCCGAGCCCGGGTCTGTCTGGCCATCTCGTCGAGGTAGCTGTCGTCCGGTGCGGTCGAGTGGCCGAGGTCACGGATTTCGCTCATGGGTCACAAGCATAGGTGCCCTGCCGATCTGACACGCCCGGAACGGTCAGACTTCGACGAGGCGGATGGCCAGAGAGTCGATCTTCGCGACGAGGTCCTCGTCACCGGCGACAGTTTCCTGGAACCGGCGCACTTCCTCCGGCGGCACATCGGAGTCGACACCGAGTGTGATGCCGAGCTCCGGACCACCGAGGTGGACGCTGTTGCTGCCGGGGCTCACACCGATCCGAGCCAGCCACGGGAAGGACTCGGCAATGGCACGCAGACGCTCGGCCACCTCGGCGTCGGCCCAGGACGGAGTCCAAGGCTCGGACTGCACGAACGCGAACATGGCCGGGCGGCGCAGCAGGAACGAGGACTCGGCCCCCGGATCGAGGACGACGAGCTGGGACTCGGCCTCGATCGCCCCGAGGACGAGCCGTTCGGACTCGATCGGCACGGGACGGGCGCCGGAATGCCACGCCGTCAACGGTGGGATTCCGGAGAATCCCGGGGTGCACTCGCGGCCGTCCTCGGCTTGGAGGCGGACCATCGCCATCTCCGAGGAGTTGTCGGCCATGAGCCCGTTGTCTCCGACCTCCTGATCGACGACCATCGGCACGATCGGGGCATAGAGCCTGGCCCCGGACAGTGCCGCGACGACCTGCTGGTGGGCGGCCGGATCCAGGGGTGCATGCGCGACCTGGGTCAGGGCCTCCAACAGGGCCGCATCCGCCAGCCCGGTGTCACCGGAGAACGGGCTGGGTTTGAGATCCCGGCCCTCCCACGCCTGTCCGGCGGAATCCGTCGGGGCGAGGGTCTCGCCTGCCTGGGCGGCAGGCGCCGCGGACCGGGGCTCGTCCGGCCCATGCGGCTGGCCCGACTCGTGAGGGTGGCCCGGATCGTGCGAGTGCGTGCTCACAGACTCACCGTCCTGCGACGTCGAGGGCTTCTTCCAGAGTGAACTTGCCGGCGTAGAGTGCCTTGCCCACGATCGCCGAGTCGACGCCGAAGGGCACGAGCTCACGGAGGGCACGCAGATCGTCGAGGCTCGAGACTCCGCCGGAGGCGACGATCGGAGAGTCCGTCTTCTGCGCGAGATCCTCGAGCAGGTCGACATTGGGGCCCTGCAGGGTGCCGTCCTTGCGCACATCGGTGACGACGTAGCGGGAGCAGCCGGCGGCTTCGAGGGTGGCGAGGACTTCGTACAGGTCGCCGCCGTCCTTCGTCCAGCCGCGGGCGGCCAGGGTGGTTCCGCGCACGTCGAGGCCGATGGCGACCTGGTCGCCGAAGCGCGAGATCATCTCGGCCGTCCACTCGGGGTTCTCCAGGGCGGCGGTGCCGATGTTGACGCGCTCGGCTCCCGTGTCGAGTGCACGTTCGAGGCTTTCGGTGTCACGGATGCCACCGGAGAGTTCGACCTTGATCCCCACGGCCTTGACGACCTGGTTGAGCAGATCCGAGTTCGATCCGCGTCCGAAGGCGGCATCGAGGTCGACGAGGTGGATCCATTCGGCGCCGCGGCTCTCGAAGTCCTGAGCGGCGTCGATGGGTGAACCGTAGTCGGTTTCGGTTCCGGCTTCGCCCTGGACGAGGCGGACGGCCTTGCCGTCGGCGACGTCGACGGCGGGGAGGAGGACCAGCTTGTTCGAACTGTCTGTCATTGTGACCTTTCTGCCAGGGTGCCACGGGGTTTGAGGCAACCATAGTCGGTGTGCTCGGTCAGGAGCTGAGTGAGTCTCTGGGGTTGGTGCCTGAGCTGTCGGTGCTGCCCGAACCGCTGCCCGGGCTGCTGTCGGCGGCGAACGAGGCGAGCCAATTGCGCAGGAGCTTGGCGCCCGCCTCGGCGGACTTCTCGGGATGGAACTGTGCCGCCCAGGTGGTTCCGTCTTCGACAGCGGCGATGAAGTCATTGCCGTGGCGGGCGGTCGTCACCGTCGCGTTCGCCGGCGGCTCGGTCGCGGCGTAGGAGTGGACGAAGTAGAAGCGTTCGTCCCCGATGCCATCGAACATGGCCGAGTCCGCGGGAGCGTTGACCTTCGACCATCCCATATGCGGGATGACCGGTGCCTCGAGGCCGGTGACGGCTCCGGGCCACAGACCGATGCCCTCAGTCTTGACTCCGTGTTCGACACCGCGGGCGAAGAACACCTGGAGGCCGACGCAGATGCCGAGCAGCGGTCGCCCTTGTTCGTGGCGTGCCCGGATGAGGTCGACTCCCCCGACGTTCTCCAGTCCGGCCATCACGGCCGAAAATGCGCCGACGCCGGGAACCAGCAGTCCGTCGGAGTCGTTGATGACATCGTGATCGGCCGTCAGCGTGACCTCGACGCCGGCTGCGGCGACCGCACGAACGGCGGAGCGGACGTTTCCGGCACCGTAGTCGAGGACGGCGACAGTCGTCATCGCTTCGCCCCCTTGCTCAGCACCGACCAGATCCTCCACAGGGAGAACCCGAGGACGATGGCACCGAGTGCGGCGACGACCCAGGCGATGGTGTTCCCACCCAGGGCCAGGGCGATACCGAAGGCCATGACGAGTCCGGCGAGGACGGCGGCGATGATCCACAGCAGAGCGGTACGTGCCATGGCGGCCCGGCCAGGGCTCATCGTGGCCGCACTGGCCTGCAGCTTCGTCATCGACGAGGTCGGGATATTGCCTTCGACGTCCTCTGCGGCAACGGTTTCGAGCAGGAGACCTTCGAGCACATCGGGCAGGTTCTTCAGCGCCAGCCCGGCCGGCACATCGGATTCTCGGGCGCCGTGGCGGAAGTGGCCGGCGTCGATCTGCTCTTCGCTGCGCACGAGGAGGAGGACCTCATGTTTGCCCGCGAGCTTCGAAATCGCTGCGGCCGCCTCGTTGCCGGCTTTGACATCCGTGTCGGCGAGCACGATTCCGCTGAACTCGCCGATCGGCACGATGGTGCCTGAGATGTTCGACAGCACGCACGCGGCGGCCAGCTGTTGGGCGACCCCGAACGGGGTCACGATGACGGTCGTGCTCACAGGACTCCCTTGGTGCTGGGAACGGAGTTGCTGCGCGGATCGGTTTCGACGGCTTCGCGCAGCGCGCGGGCGAAGGCCTTGAACTCGGCTTCGACGATGTGGTGCGGGTCGCGACCGCGGACAAGGTCGAGGTGGACGGTCAGTCCGCCGTTGAAGGCGATCGATTCCAGCGAGTGGGAGGTCATCGAACCGGTGAAGTGACCGCCGATGAGGTGGTACTGCTGGCCTTCGGGTTCGCCTTCGTGGACGAAGTAGGGGCGACCGGAGACGTCGACGACGCACTGGGCCAAGGCCTCGTCCAGCGGCACGGCGGCGAAGCCGTAGCGGCGGATGCCGACCTTGTCGCCGAGTGCTTCGCGCAGGGTCTGGCCGAGCACGATCGAGGTGTCTTCGACGGTGTGGTGGACGTCGATGTGCGTGTCGCCGGTGGCGGTGATGTCGAGGTCGATCATCGAATGCTTCGACAGGGCGGTGAGCATATGGTCGAAGAACGGCACGCTCGTCGAGATGTTCGAAGTTCCGGTGCCGTCGAGGTTGACGGACACGGACACCGTGGACTCGGACGTGGTGCGTGAGTTCTGGGCCTGCCTCATGGAGTGCCTTTCGTCGGGGCGGCTGATGACGGGGTCGGGGACTGCGGACGGTCCGCGAGGACGTCCGGTGATTCGGCGAGGATGTCGTCGATGGCGGTCAGGAACGCTTCGGTCTCTGCCTCGGTGCCGGCGTTGACGCGGGCGTGGCCGGTGATGCCGATATCGCGGATGAGCACTCCACGGTCGAGGAGCTTCTGCCACAGATCGGCCGGTGAGGCGATGTTGCCGAAGAGGACGAAGTTCGAATCGCTGTCGTGGACGGTGAAGCCCGCCTCGGCGAGGTGGCTGGACATCCGGTTACGCGAGTCGATGAGTCGGTCGACATTGCCCAGCAGCAGCTCAGCATGTTCGAGAGCCGTGCAAGCAAGCACCTGAGTGACCTCGGACAAGTGGTAGGGCAGGCGGACGAGGCGGAGGACGTCGATGAGCTCGGGCGCGGCGATGGCGTAGCCCAAGCGCAGGCCGGCACAGGCGAAGGCCTTGCTCATGGTGCGGGAGACGACAAGGCGGGGCCGGCCTTCCAGCAGAGTCATCGCCGAGGACTTGGCGGGGCGGGAGAATTCCGCATACGCCTCGTCGACGATGACTATCCCTGCGCAGTTGTCGTAGGCGGCTTCGATGACGTCGAGGCCGATCGATGTGCCGGTCGGATTGTTGGGGGTGCACAGGAAGACGATGTCCGGATTCGCACGGGCCACCTCGGCGGCGACCGTCTCGGCATCGAGGGTGAAGTCGTCCTTGCGTTCGACGTGCTGCCATTCGGCACCCGTGCCCGTGGTGATGAGCGGGTGCATCGAGTACGAGGGGGTGAACCCTAAGACAGTGCGGCCCGGACCACCGAAGGCCTGGACGATATGGCTGAGCACTTCGTTCGAGCCGTTGGCGGCCCAGATCATGGAGGGATCGAGGTCGACGGAGTCTCCGGCACGTTCGTTCACACCGTCCAGATAGGTGACGAGGTGTTCGCGCAGTGCGGTGAATTCGCGATCGGGATATCGATTGAGTCCGGCGAAGTGATCGTCGACGGCGGCGCGCATGCTCTCGACGACGACGTCCGGAAGCGGATAGGCGTTCTCGTTGACGTTGAGCTGGACCGGCACATTGAGGTGCGGAGCCCCGTACGGCTTGAGGCCGACGAGGTCTGAACGCACTGGCAGAGAGTCGATGTTTCCCACGGCGATCATTCTACCGAGAGGCCCCCGGCGCCCGGGCGGCGGGTCGGGCATCGAGATCGGCCGGTCGGCTCACCCGATCGAACGGGTCAGCGCGCTGCCGGTCGGGCCGGCGTCCTGCCGGTCGAGCAGGGTTCGACCTCAGCGGACGGGGACGTCGAGGGTCTGGCCGGGGTGAACCGTCGGGGTGTCCAGGTGGTTGAGCTCGACGATATCGGCAACGACATCGCGGGTGTCGCGGTCGATGCCGAGATTCGAAGCCACGGTCCACAGCGATTCGCCCTCACCGACAACGACCGCCTCGGCGTCGATGCCGATACTCTCCGTCTCCGATTCGGCGACAGCAGCGGCCGAGAACGACTGGGTGGCGAGGAGGACCGCCCCGCCGATGACGACGAGAGCGACGAGCAGGGTCCGGAGAAGGCGCACAGCCTGGCGTCCACGAGGGGTCAGGTGCAGCTCGGTGTTCTGTGCAGACATCGCATTACCTCTTTCATTCGTACGATTCCACCAGCAATCGGTAGAACGTCTGTTCTATTCAACATGCCAATCGAACAAATGTCCAGTCCAACTCGAACATCTATGCCACAATGAGAGGGAACCAGCGTTGTTGATTGATCTGTCAGAACCATCTCAGTCGGCACTGACACGAGAATTTCCGAAGCGGAGATCACGGCGTTCAGCGGCAGGGAATAGAACGAAGGGGAACGAGCAATGGTTCAGAACAAACGAGGCAGAGGCAGGCCTCGCAACGAAGATGTTGCCAGCGAGATCGCTGCCGCTCGCACCGATGACGACGTCGTCCAGATCCCCGAGGGGTCATCCGGTGAGGGCGACTTCCGCCTCACTCCCCGTCAGCGTCTCGTGCTTGAGACCATCGAACGCGCGGTCGTGACCAACGGCTACCCGCCGAGCATGCGCGAGATCGGCAAGGCCGCCGGACTGGCCTCCCTCTCCAGCGTCGCCCACCAGCTCTCCCAGCTCGAACGCCTCGGATATGTCCGCCGCGACCCGAAGCGCCCGCGTGCGATCGAAGTGGTCAATCCGTTCGAAGAGGAAGAGGCCGAGCGCGCGAAGTACGAGGAGCTCGCCAACAACACCGTGCAGGTGCCCGTCGTCGGACGCATCGCCGCCGGCGGCCCGATCCTTGCCGAGCAGGAAGTCGACGATGTCTTCTCCCTGCCGACCCAGGTCGTCGGCTCCGGTGAGATGTTCCTGCTCAAGGTCGTCGGCGATTCGATGATCGAAGCCGCCATCTGCCACGACGACTGGGTGGTCGTACGCAAGCAGCACACCGCTGACAACGGTCAGATCGTCGCCGCCCTGCTCGACGGCGAGGCCACGGTGAAGACCCTCAAACGCAAGGCCGGTCAACAGTGGCTGATGCCGCAGAACGAGAACTACGAACCCATCGACGGCACCTACGCGCAGATCATGGGCCTCGTCGTCGCCGTCATCCGCCGCCTCTGATCTTCCGTCGGCTCTCCGCAGTCTGAACACAAAGGCCCGCGACCGGTTCGGTCGCGGGCCTTTGCATCATCCTTCGTCGGTTTCGGCCAGCCGTGCCAGGCTCTTGCGGACGAGGCCGGAATTCGTCGTCGGCCACATCTTCGGCATCGAATTGACGAGGAACCCGGCATACCGGGCCGAACGCAGCCGCGAGTCGAGCACGGCCACCACTCCCCTGTCCTTGGTCGACCGGATGAGTCGTCCGGCACCCTGAGCCAGGCGCAGGGCAGCATGCGTGGCCGACACCGCCATGAATCCGTTGACTCCCCGCTGGTCGGCATCGCGTGCCCGCGCCTGCATGAGCGGGTCGTCCGGACGGGGGAACGGCAGACGGTCGATGATGACCAGGCGGTTCGTCCGTCCCGGCACATCGACTCCCTGCCACAGTGACATGGTTCCGAACAGGCAGGACTGATCATCGGCGGTGAATTGGGAGACCAGCGCCGGCAGGCCGTCGTCGCCTTGGAGCAGGATCGGGAAATCGAACTTCTCCCGCAGATGTTCGGCCGCCGCATTGGCCGCCGCCCGGGAGGAGAACAGGCCCAATGCTCCGCCGTTCGAGGATTCGACGAGTTCCTCGAGTTCGGTCAGCGCCTCCTCGCTCAGTCCGCTGCGTCCGGGTTTGGGCAGGTGGGAGGCGACATAGAGGATTCCCTGTTTGCCGTAGTCGAAGGGTGATCCGACATCGAGGCTGTCCCATTTCGGGGCGTCGGGTCCGAAGAGTCCCAAAGACGCTGCCACCGCGTCGAAGTTGCCACCGAGGGACAGGGTCGCCGAGGTGGCCACGACCGTGGATTCTTCGAAGATGCCGTTGCGCATGGTGCCGGCCACGCTCAATGGCGCGACGACAAGGTTCGTCGTCTCCTTCTCGCGGAAGGTCGAGCGTGAGAGCCAGATGACGTCGTTCTTGCCCGGGTCGCAGAAGCGTTCGGCGAGTTCGAAGATCTCCTGGCAGCGCGCCTTGGCCATCTGTCGTCCCGCGTCGGCGTCCTCGGTCTTGCCGCCGATGTCGTTGATGATCTGGCGGGCGGAGTCGCGGATCTGCGCGAGAGCCAGTCCGAGCGCCTCGCTCATGTGGAGGATGAGGCCCTCGGGCACCGAGGTCTGCGCACGTTCGAGTGCCGCCGCGGCGGAGTCGAGCAGAGACACGACACCGTCCTGGACGGTGGTGTGTTTGCGTACGGAACTCGTCGCGGCCGAGAGCATGCTCGTATTGATCTG
Source organism: Brevibacterium sediminis (assembly GCF_013623905.1). Taxonomy (GTDB): domain Bacteria; phylum Actinomycetota; class Actinomycetes; order Actinomycetales; family Brevibacteriaceae; genus Brevibacterium; species Brevibacterium sediminis. Next base: position 16,859 of record NZ_JABKDD010000013.1, on the reverse strand, counting down.
CCCGGACAGCGCGCTGGTCACCCGGTCCTTGAGCTCGTGAGCCTCGTCGATGATGATGACATCGTGTTCGGGCAGCACGTTCGATTCCCCGAAGGCGTCGATGGCCAGCAGGGCATGGTTGGTGACGACGATGTCCGCCTCGGCGGCCTTGTTCCGGGCGAGCTCGGCGAAGCATTCGGTGAACAGCGGACAGTTCGAACCGAGACAGTCGAAGGCGTTGACCGACACCTGTGACCAGGCACGATCGCTGACGCCGGGTAGGAGATCGTCGCGGTCGCCGGTGTCAGTGGTCTTCTCCCAGGTGCGGATCCGCTGGATCTCCTCCCCCAGCCCGGAGCGTTCGGTGGGTTTGCGTCCCGCCTCGGCGTCGGCACCGAGGTCGAAGAGCATGCCCTCGCCCTCGTCGGGGTACCCGCCGGCGAGCTTGTGCTTGCATACATAGTTCCGGCGCCCCTTGAGCAGTGCCGCCCGGGGCAGCGGATCGAGGTCCTTCTTCACGGCCTTGAACAGCCGGGGCAGGTCGCGGTGGATGATCTGCGTCTGCAGGGCCAGGGTCGCCGTTGAAACGACGACCTTCCCGCCGGTGCGGGTGACGTACTCGGCCGCCGGCACCAGGTAGGCCAAAGATTTGCCGGTGCCGGTTCCCGCCTGCACGAGCAGATGGATTCCCTTGTCCAGCGACGAGGCGACCGCCTGCGCCATCTCCTGCTGACCCTCGCGTGGCGATCCGCCGATGGCGCCGACAGCGGATTCGAGGAGGGTGTCGACAGCCTTCACTCGTCGATGACCAGGTCCGGACGTTGGAATTCGCGCAGTTCGTCGACGAGCTCGGTCGGCACCTTGGCCTGCAGGCTGGTGCCCTCCGTGCCGTGCGACTCGTGTTCGACCGTACCGAGGGCGTAGATCTTCGACACGAGGTCACCGCGTTCATAGGGAACGAGCACGGTCATGTCGATGTCCGGGACGGGAAGGCGGTCCTCGATGGCCTCGATAAGGTCGTCGATCCCTTCCTTCGAGACGGCGGAGACGAACTGGGCGTCGGGATACTCCGCGCGCAGGCCGGTGATCACGGCCTCCTCGGCGATATCTGCCTTGTTGAACACGAGGAGTTCGGGGATATCCCCGGTCTCGACATCTTTGAGGACGTCGCGCACGGCCTGGATCTGTCCGTGCGGATCCGGGTGGGAGGCATCGACGACGTGGAGGAGCAGATCCGAGCCGGCGGCTTCCTCCAGGGTCGAGCGGAAGGCCTCGACGAGCTGGTGGGGCAGGTTGCGGACGAACCCGACGGTGTCCGTGTAGGTGAAGACGAGGCCGTCGGCGGTCTTGGCCTGCCGGACGGTCGGATCGAGGGTGGCGAACAGGGCGTTCTGCACCATCACCTCGGCGTCGGTGAGCAGGTTGAGCAGGGAGGACTTGCCCGCATTCGTGTAGCCGACGATCGCGACGGAGGGTACGTGGTGGCGGGCGCGGTTCTTCCGCTTGGTCTCGCGGGAGGGCGCCATGGCGTTGATCTCGCGGCGCAGCTTCGACATGCGCGTACGGATGCGGCGACGGTCAAGTTCGATCTTCGTCTCACCGGGTCCGCGGGAGCCGATTCCGGCACCGCCGGCGACACGGCCGCCGGCCTGACGGGACAGGGACTCACCCCAACCGCGCAGTCGCGGCAGGAGGTATTCGAGTTGGGCGAGTTCGACCTGGGCCTTGCCTTCGCGGGATTTCGCGTGCTGGGCGAAGATGTCGAGGATGAGCGCGACGCGGTCGACGACCTTGACCTTGATGACGTCCTCGAGTCCGCGCCTCTGGCTGGGGGCGAGTTCGGAGTCGATGATCACGGTGTCGGCGCCGACGGAGGCGACGACCTCGGCGAGTTCGGCAGCCTTGCCTTTGCCGAGGTAGGTGCCCGGGTCCGGCTTGTCGCGACGCTGGATGAGCGCGTCGAGGACTTCGGAACCGGCGGTTTCGGCGAGTGCGGCGAGTTCGCGGATCGAGTTCTCGGCTTCGGCCTGGGTGGTGTTCCAGATGCCGGCGAGGACGACGCGTTCGAGGCGGACCTGACGGTATTCGACCTCGGTGATGTCTTCGAGCTCGGTGGAGAGTCCGGCGACGCGGGTGAGGGCGGCGCGCTCGGCGAGGTCGAACTGGTCATCGCCCTGGGTGGTGTCGTGATCATCGAGGGCTTGGGCGCCTCGGGAGAGCACACGATCGAGCATCGCGTTGCGACGCTCCTTGTCTTCAGACGTCATTCATTCCTTTGTTCTCTGCCGCCCGCACGGAACTTCTCGTGCGGACGTCGTCATGCTTGCCACCGGTCCAGGCGATTCGCACCGACGGTGGTGTCCATCAATTCTCCCACAGCCGTCTAGACTGAAACGGTGTCAGAGCACTATTTCACCGAATCGCCGAGCAGCGAGGCCAAGTCGCGGGTACTCAACCTCGATCTGGCCGGCCGCGCCGTCACCGTCGAAACCGTATCCGGCACGTTCTCGCCCACTCGCCTCGACCTCGGCACCGCTGTGCTGCTGCGGCATCTGGCTGAGCCGCCGGCCGGCGATATCCTCGATCTCGGCTGCGGTTGGGGGCCGATCGCCCTGCACACGGCCTTGGATGCCCAGGACGCCGAGGTGGATGTTCGAGTGTGGGCACTCGACGTCAACTCCCGGTCCCTGGAGACCACCGCGGCGAATGCGCGCAGGCTGGGTCTCGATGCGATCAACACCGTCACCGCTGCGGATGTTCCCGCCGACCTGCAGTTCGCCGCGATCCGGTCGAATCCGCCGATCCGCGTCGGCAAGGAAGCGCTGCACGAGCTCTTGGAGACGTGGCTGCCGCGTCTGGCGCCGGGTGGCCGCGCCGATCTCGTCGTATCGAAGAACCTCGGCGCCGATTCCCTGCAGAAGTGGATCGCCGAGATGCTCGGCGACGGCTTCGAGGTCGTGCGCACGGGATCGTCGAAGGGCTTCCGCGTGCTCACGGTCGAACGCGACTGAGCTCAGCCGATCGTGCCGCTGGCGACGAGGACCGCGGGGCCGGCAAGGCTGACGCGTCCGCTCGTACCCTCCGCATTGGGCTCGATTTCGATGCGCAGCTGACCGCCGGGCACGTCGACTCTCCACTGCAGAGGTGACTTCTCGCCTGCCCAGTGGTGGGCTGCGATCGCTGCCGCGCAGGCGCCGGTTCCGCAGGAGCGGGTCTCACCGACGCCGCGTTCGAACACGCGCATGCGCAGGGCGCCCTCTCCCCCGGCCACATCGGATCGGGCGGGTTCCATGACGATGTATTCGACATTGGATCCCTGTGCCGGGACGGGGTCGAGGACGGGGGCATCGCGCAGTTCGGCTGCTGCGAGTTCGGCGTTCTCGGCCAGGGCGACGACGGTGTGCGGGTTGCCGGTGGACACGCGCAGTCCGGGACGGGCGACGTCGATTCCGCCGGTGGTCACGAGCACGCTGCTGGCGGGGTCGAGTGACCATTCGCCCATGTCGATCGTGTACCAGGCGTCGCTGGCCGATCCGGGTCCGGCTGTGCCGGTGTCGACGACGTCGTCTCCGGTCTGAACGCCGAGGGCGGGATTGAGGGTGGTGCGCACGGCTTTGATGCCGTCACGGGTGCCGACGAGGATCTCGCGGGCATCGGCGGGGACGCGACCGCTGGTCAGGAGCGCGTGGGCGAAGACGCGAACTCCGTTGCCGCACATCTCGGAGAGGCTGCCGTCGTTGTTGTAGTAGTCCATGAACCATTCGGCACCGGCTTCGGCCTGTTCGGCGGCTCCGGGGATGCCGCTGGCTGCGGAGCGGACGATGCGGATGATGCCGTCGGCGCCGAGTCCGGCCCGTCGATCGGCCAGGGTGGCGACGGTTTCGGGATGCATCTCCAGTGTGCTGTCGTCGTCGGAGAGCAGAACGAAGTCGTTCTGGGTGCCGTGCCCCTTGACGAAGCTGACATCGGTCCAAGCGGCGAACGGGGTATCCGGAGTGCTCATGGCTCCATCCTATCTGTGAGCGTCCAGTCGGGTCTTCAGTGCCCGTTCAGGACGTCGAGTGCAGTCGCCACTTCATCAGCGATCATTCAGCACATCGAGTGCAGTCGCCAGATTCTGTTCGGCGTCGGCGGCACTGCCGTCGATCCAGCGGATGCGCGGGTCGCGGCGGAACCAGGTGTCCTGTCGGCGTGCGAACTGCCGGGTGCGGATCGTCGTCTCTTCCTTCGCCTCGGCGGCGGTGAGCTCTCCTGCCAGATGGCGTTGGATCTGTGCGTATCCGATGGCACGTGATGCTGTCTTGCCTTCGGCCAGCCCAACGTCGAGCAGACGCGTCACTTCGTCGACCCATCCGTGCTCCCACATGAGGTCGACGCGGGTGGCGATGCGCTCGTGCAGAATGGCCCGGTCCATGCTCAAGCCCAGGTGGATGGTCGGTTCGATCTCCTGGTAGTCCGGCAGTTGGGCGCTGAAGGGACGTCCCGTGAGTTCGATGACTTCGAGCGCTCGTGCGATACGTCGTTGGTCGTTGACGGTGATCTTCTCGGCCGCCTTCGGGTCGAGTTCGCGCAGCTTCTGATGCAGCCTCCACCGGTCTGTTGCGACCTCGGCCTCGAGGCGAGCCCGCACCTCGGAGTCGGTGCCGGGAAACTCCATATGATCGACCGCGGCACGAACGTAGAGCCCGGACCCGCCGACGAGGATCGGCCGCAGACCGCGCCCCCGGATGTCCGCAATCGCTGCCCGCGCACGTGCCTGAAAGTCCTGCACGTTCGCCTCTTCGGTGACGTCGAGGATATCGATGAGGTGATGCGGAATCCCCCGACGCTCATCGATCGGCAGCTTCGCCGTGCCGATGTCCATCCCTCGGTAGAACTGCATCGAATCCGTGTTGACGATCTCCCCGCCGAGGCGGTCGGCCAGATCCAGCGCAAGGTCCGATTTCCCGGTGGCGGTGGCTCCGACGACGGTGATGATCGGCGAAGTGTCCTCAGCCATCGGCGATCACTCCCAGAGTCCGGTGCCGCAGAGTGTCCGGACTTCGTGGACACGTTCGTCGATGACCGGTTCCAGAGTCGAGACTCGCGCGCCCTGGTCAACGGCGTGGCGGAAGCCTGCAGCCAGCACACTGAGGCTGGCGGCCATGGCCTCTGCTTGGTCGCAGAGGTCGAGCAGTCTTTCGGTGTCGATCGACGTCCCGGAGGTGAGTGTCTCGCTGACGGCACAGTCGAATTCCGAGGCACCGTCGATCGGGGCCAGGGGTGCGTCCTCTGTTGCGGCTCCGGACAGGTCGATCGGCAGCAGAAGGTTCTCGCTCGATCCGAGCGGTCCGATGTCGACGCCGGCGGCGTGAGCGTGAAGGATCGCGACGATGACGGCTGGGTCGGCCGCCTCGGCGAGTCTGCGTTCATCCGTCGTCAGGGTGTCAACGGTTTCGACCCAGTCGGACCCGGACAGCAGCCGACCGGTGCGAGTATCGACGCCGTGATCGATTCCCCAGCCGCCGAGTCCGGCCACGGGTGGCAGGGTCTCGATGGGCAGGGCCCAATCGGTCCGCGTCCGCACGGTATCGCGGATGGCAGTCCGCAGCTCGGCCATTCGCGCCGTCTCGCTGCGGTCGATGTTCTCGAGCAGCACGGGGGCTGCCGGGATGATGGCGAAGGCGCCCATCTCAGCCGCGGGGGCGGATCGTCGGCATGCCGAGGTTCGTTGCACCGGCGGCACCCTGTCCGGGGCTCGGTGCGCCACAGCTGTCGGCCTGAGCCCGGTCGTAGGCGTCACCGGCTCGGGACGGGCGTACGGAGAATCCGGAGTCGGCGAGGAGGAAGTAGGGTTTCGCCTCGGTGACGGTGGCGGTGACGAAATCACCGGGCCGCGGCATCTGGGCGCCTTCGGGGATTCCGACGTGGACGAGGCGGTTGTCTTCGGCGCGACCGCTCAGTCGTGGGGAATCGTCATGGGGCAGCTTGGTCACGAGCACCTCGACCTCACGGCCGATCTGGGCTTTGTTCTCGTCCCAGGCGATCTCATCCTGGAGCGCGGTGAGGCGTTCGAACCGCTTCTGCACGACGTCCTTCGGGACCTGGTTGTCCATCGTAGCCGCCGGTGTGCCGGGGCGGATGGAGTACTGGAAGGTGAAGGCCTGGGAGAAACGGGCGCGGCGGACGATGTCCATCGTCCCTTGGAAGTCCTCTTCGGACTCTCCGGGGAAGCCGACGATGATGTCGGTGGTGATGGCCGCGTGCGGGATGCGTTCGCGCACGGTGTCGAGGATGTTCATGAACCGTTTGGTCCGGTAGGACCGCCGCATTGATTTGAGGATCGTGTCCGAACCGGACTGCAGCGGCATGTGCAGCTGCGGCATGACGGTCGGGGTCTCTGCCATTGCGTCGATGACGTCGTCGGAGAATGCGGCCGGGTGCGGGCTGGTGAAGCGGACCCGTTCGATTCCGTCGACGTTGCCGACGGCGCGCAGCAGTTTCGCGAATGCGCCTTTGTCGCGGAATTCGGCTCCGTAGGAGTTGACGTTCTGGCCGAGCAGGGTGACTTCGACGACTCCATCGGCGACGAGGGCTTCGACCTCGGCGAGGATGTCGCCGGGGCGGCGGTCTTTCTCTTTGCCGCGCAGGCTGGGCACGATGCAGAAGGTGCAGGTGTTGTTGCAGCCGACCGAGATCGACACCCATCCGGAGTGCTGGGATTCGCGGCGGCTGGGCAGGGTGGAGGGGAAGACGTCGAAGCTTTCGAGGATCTCGACCTGGGCTTCCTCGTTGTGGCGGGCGCGTTCGAGCAGCGCCGGCAGGGATCCCATGTTGTGGGTGCCGAAGACCACGTCGACCCAGGGGGCCTTCTTCACGATGGTGTCCCGGTCTTTCTGTGCCATGCATCCGCCGACGGCGATCTGGAGGCCGGGGTGGTTCTCTTTGACCTTCGCGAGCTGGCCGAGGTTGCCGTAGAGCCGGTTGTCGGCGTTTTCGCGGACGGCGCAGGTGTTGAAGACGACGACGTCGGCCTGGTCGTCGGTGTTCGCCTGAACGTAGCCGGCATCGTCGAGCAGTCCGGACAGACGCTCGGAATCGTGCACGTTCATCTGACATCCGTAGGTCTTGACCTCGTAGCTGCGAGGGGTGGTTCCGGATGTCGTCGGGGATTCAATCAGTTCAGTCATGGCGCACCCATTCTAGCCGTTCCCCCGGAGCCGTTTCAGTCTTCGGCGAGCACTTCCCGTGTGACCTTGATGCAGATCGCCGAGGGGAAGCCGCGGCGGGCGAGCATGCCGAGGATTCGGCGCTCTCGCACGGCATAGTCGAGGCGCCGGGTGGAGGCGGCTTTCTTCTCGGCGACTTCGCGGGCGAGTTCTTCCTCGCCGTCGATGTCGGCCACTGCGTCGGCGGCCAGTTCGGGGCTGATGCCCTTCTTGCTCAGTTCGCGTTTGAGCACGGACCGGGAGAGTTTCCGGTTCTCGCGCTGTGCCCGCGCGAAGCGGTGGGCGAACTCTTCGTCGTTGAGCAGACGCGAGTTCTGCAGCTTCTCGATGAGGACATCGATCGCTTCGGGCATGAGGTCGCGTTTGAGGAGCTTCTTGCGCAGTTCGTCGCTGGAGTGATCGCGCATGGCGAGCATGTTCATCGCCGTCTTCTTCGCCTGAGCGTAGTCCGCGTCGAAGTCGGGAGCGTCGTCTTCGTCGTCGAAGCTCAGCCCGGGACCGGCAGCGAAATCGGGTGAGTCGTCGCTGTCATCCAGGAAGTCGGGCCCGGCATTGCCATCGCTCGCCAGGAAATCTGGACCATCATTCTCGGCTGCAAGGAAATCGGGGACGTCGATGAAGTCCGGAGTCGAGTCGGTACCGCCTTCGACCCACCCGTTGTCCGGTTCCTTCTGCTGTCGCTTCCAGCCGCTGGAGTTCTTCTTGCGCTTCGAACCCGAGTTCTTTCGTTTGTCGGTTCGACCATTGCCACCGGTGACATCGTCGTCGTCGAGTCCGGAGAGGCCGGCGAAGAACCCGGCCTCTCCTTCGGCATGACGTTGGTCGATCTCCGAGATCGCACTGCGCAGCTGCGAGAGCGTCTCGGTCTGAGACGAATCGCTCCGACCCGAGTCCCCCGCACCGACCGTCTCGGTCGATGCGGCGGGCTCGCGGCCCGGGAATTCGTCGTCAGTCGACGAGGCGTCAGGAGACTTCGACGTCATCCGTCTGTGCTTCTCCGGCCGCCTCGGCGCCGTCCTCGGGTTCGTCGACCTGGATCAGGCCCAGCTTGTGCTTGATCTTCAGCTCGATCTCTTCGGCCAGGCCCGGGTTGTCGCGGAGGAAGTTGCGGACGTTCTCCTTGCCCTGACCCAGCTGATCGCCGTCGTAGGTGAACCAGGATCCGGACTTGCGCACGATGCCGTTGTCGACGCCCATATCGATGAGGCTGCCTTCGCGGGAGATGCCGTGGCCGTAGAGGATGTCGAACTCGGCCTGCTTGAACGGCGGAGCGACCTTGTTCTTCACGATCTTCGCACGAGTTCGGTTGCCGACCGCGTCCTGACCTTCCTTGAGGGTCTCGATGCGGCGGACGTCGATGCGCACGGAGGCGTAGAACTTCAGCGCCTTACCGCCCGAGGTGGTCTCCGGCGAACCGAAGAAGACGCCGACCTTCTCACGCAGCTGGTTGATGAAGATCGCGGTGGTCTTCGACTGGGCCAGGGCACCGGTGATCTTACGCAGTGCCTGCGACATCAGGCGAGCCTGCAGGCCGACGTGGCTGTCGCCCATCTCGCCTTCGATTTCGGCCTTGGGCACAAGGGCCGCGACGGAGTCGATGACGATGACGTCGAGGGCCCCGGAGCGGATGAGCATATCGGCGATCTCGAGAGCCTGCTCACCGGTGTCCGGCTGGGAGACGAGGAGCTGATCGGTGTCGACGCCGAGCTTCTTCGCATACTCCGGGTCGAGTGCGTGCTCAGCATCGATGAACCCGGCGATTCCGCCGGCCTTCTGTGCGTTTGCGACGGCGTGGAGAGCCACGGTCGTCTTACCGGAGGATTCCGGACCGTAGATCTCGACGACGCGGCCGCGCGGCAGACCGCCGATGCCCAGAGCGATGTCGAGTGCGACCGAACCGGTCGGGATGGAGGCGATGGGCTCACGCACACCGTCGCCGAGGCGCATGATCGCGCCCTTGCCGTAGTTGCGATCGATCTGGCCCATTGCGGCTTCGAGTGCCTTCGACTTGTCTCCGCCGGTGGGAACCTGAAGGTTCTTGGGTGTACGTGCCATGACGTCTCCTCTTCGTTGCTTTTCCGTTGAGACCAAGGCTAGAAGATGGCACTGACATAACGACAGAGGAAGCGATTCCCCCGTGGATAACCAGCCACTCATGGTCACAGGTCCCGTGATTGCTCACCAGGATAACCCACATGGGAACAGGTGTTCTATATATTCGGGTGTGTCGCGTGTCTCCGCGAGAGTCAGGCCTGGGCCAGACCCAGCTGCCAGGTGAGACCGAAGCGGTCCCCCACCCACCCGAACGGGCCGAATCCGTAGTCGTCGAGCGGCATGAACACAGTTCCGTCTTCGCTCAGTGCGGTGAAGATACGTTCGAGTTCCTCGGCCGAATCGCAGTCGACCATGAGTGACACGCCAGGGGTGATGTCCCACTCGTGTGCGACGAAGCTGTCGCTGAAGCGCAGTCTCTGGCCGGCGATCTCGATCTCGGACATGATGACCGTACCCTCGGCGCCCGGACCGTCGGGACCGTACCGATTGTCGAGGATCACTCGCCCGTCGGCGAAGACCTCGAGGTAGGTCTCCATGGCCTCGGCGGCGCTCTGTCCTCGACTGGGCTGGAAGGTGATGAACGGGATGGCCTGATTCATGCGGTCAGTCTACACTCGGCCGGCACGGCGCCGACAGTAAAGACCAGCGCTGTTCCGAGCAGACAGAGCCACAGACGGTGCGAGGCAGCTCCGATCCAGAAGTACGGCGTCGAACCTCGGTCAGAACGGCGTCGAGCGCGGCTTTTCCTTGCCGAGACGCCGAGATTCGGGAACGCCCATGGAATCGCAGACGGCAGTCCAGATGTCGCGGGGTTCGACCCCGGCTTCGAACGCCTGAGCTGCGGTCCGCGAACCCAAGGAGCTCAAAGTGAGGTCGGTGTGCAGGGAGGCGGCGCGCGCCTCACCGAACTCCTCGTTCATGAGGATCCAGTAGAGCGTGTGCCTCATCAGGGCTTGGCGGCCAGCCGCGGAGCAGAGTATCCCTCGGGGTGACCGAGGACCTTGTCCGAGAGCTCCTGCGGAATGGTGTCGGGGATCTGCACGCCTTCTTCGAGAGCGAAGCGATCGGACACAGACGACAGCAGTGCCGACAGCGGCAGGTCAAGTGCTTCGCAGATCGCCGACAGCAGCTCCGAGGAGGCTTCCTTCTGTCCGCGCTCGATTTCGCTGAGGTAGCCGAGCGAAACGCTGGCCCCGGTCGAGACATCGCGAAGGGTGCGTCCTTGACGACGGCGGGCGGAACGAAGTGCGTCGCCGATTTCGACTCTCAGTAACATAACGCGGCCCTCCCTTTGTCAGCGCGTCCCGTCAATGTAGTTCCAATAACTTTACAACCTGGCCGTGACACAGCACCAACCTGGTGCCCCGAGCGGATGGTATTGCCAGTCCATTCGAAGACTTTGGAGAATTTTCGTCCGATGGTCATCACCCGGTCAACCGCACAGCAGACGAACTTATTCCGTGGCATCTCCGCCAGCATTCGACGCCTGTCCGGCCTCGGGCCCGAAGGCGAGTTCGCCGACGAATTCGTCGAGGTTGACGGCCATCGCCTGCACCGTCTGGCTGCGGATGGCATCACGGTCGCCGGTGAAATCGTGTTCGAAGACCTTCGCCTTCCCGCCGAAGGCAATCGCCGTGTAGACGAGTCCGACGGGCTTGTCGTCCTGCGGATCGGGACCGGCGACTCCGGTGCAGGAGATTCCGATATCGGCGACGCACTGCACGGCCGTGCCAACGGCCATCTCCGCGGCGACGACCGGGTCGATCGGTCCGGTCTCCTCGAGGTGGTCAGCATCGACTCCGGCCAGGCTCGCCTTGAGGTCGGTGGCGTAGGTGACCAGTCCGCCGCGCACCACAGCCGAGGCCCCCGGCACATCGACGAGCGAGGCGACGAAGCGTCCCCCGGTCAGCGACTCTGCCGACGCCAGCGAGATCCCCAATCGAGTACAGGTGGAGATGATGCGACGCGCGATCGTCAACAGCTCGGACTCAGCCACGCTGCGCGTCCCCGCCGGTCTGCGTGCTCCCACCGCTCTTCGCGTCCCTGTACAGCTTCGCCGCGTGCACGCAGTAGTCGACGCCGGTGACGATGGTGACGACGATGGCCGCGGTCATGATGATCCACGCGAAGACGAGGAGGATGACGTAGACGACAGAGGGCACCACGCCCGAGAGCGGGAAGACCAGCAGGAAAAGTCCGATCGCAGCGGTCTGCAGCACGGTCTTGATCTTGCCTCCGCGTGAAGCAGGCATGACGGCGATGCGGATCATGAAGAACCGCAGCACGGTGATGCCGAATTCGCGGACGAGGATGATCACGGGCACCCACCACGGCAGTTCGACGATGATCGCCAGACCGATGAGTGCCGCCGCCATGAGCGACTTGTCGGCGATGGGGTCGGCGATCTTGCCGAAGTTCGTGATGAGGTTGTTCCGCCTGGCCAGATAGCCGTCGACGAAGTCGGTGAACATGGCCAGCAGGAACACGATGAGCGCCCACCAGCGCAAAGTCACATCGTTGCCTCCGTCTGCCAGCAGAAGCACGAGGAACAGGGGCACCATGAGGATACGCAGCACCGTGAGTGCGTTCGGGACATTCCACGGACTCGGTTCTGCAGAGGGCTGCTGAGAGGCTCCAGCCTCGACTCGATCGTTCACGCATCCAGCCTATCGGAGTGAGCTGAGCAGATCATTCCAACCATGGGAATGACGACCATAATCGCCGAGGCGGCGCACCGTCGGTACGGTGCGCCGCCTCGGCGAGGGGTGGGGTTCGGATGAGATCAGCGGCCGGTGAGCTGCCAGGCGTCCTCTCCGCTGGCCTCGACGACCTCGAGTCCGGTCTCCGGATCGACGTCGCCGACGGTGAGGTCGCCGGCATGACCGACGCCGTTCGCGTAGCGGTCGGGCGATGCCGATCGGTACGCCGACGCCGAGCCGTGGGAGGTCTCGCCGTAGTCGTCGTCGAACTCCTCGTCATAGTCCCCGGCTGCCGAGGCGTGCCCGGATCCGGTCTGTCCGGACTGGCCGTGGCCACCGTCGGTCGGGACGTCGGCAGAGGCGCCGCCGGAATCCTCGGGCGGGGTCTCGCCCTTGATGATGGCCAGGGTGCCCGGCAGATCGTCGGGGCGCACGAGCACGTCGCGGGCCTTCGATCCCTCGGAGGGTCCGACGATTCCGCGGGACTCCATGAGGTCCATGAGGCGACCTGCTTTGGCGAAGCCGACGCGCAGCTTGCGCTGCAGCATCGAGGTCGAGCCGAACTGCGTGGTGACGACCTGCTCGATCGCCTGGAGCAGCAGGTCGAGGTCGTCTCCGATGTCCTCGTCGATCTGCTTCTTCGGCGCTTCGACGGCCACGTCTTCGCGGTAGTTCGGGGTGAGCTGGCTCTTGACGTGTTCGACGACCTTCTCGATCTCGGACTCGTTGACCCAGGCGCCCTGGACTCGCATCGGCTTGGCCGCGCCCATCGGCAGGAACAGGGCGTCACCCTGACCGATGAGCTTCTCAGCACCGGGCTGGTCGAGCACGACTCGCGAGTCGGCCAGCGACGAGGTCGCGAATGCCAGGCGGGAGGGCACGTTGGCCTTGATGAGACCGGTGACGACGTCGACGCTGGGTCGCTGGGTGGCGAGCACCAGGTGGATGCCGGCGGCACGGGCCAGCTGTGTGATGCGCTGGATCGAGGCTTCGACGTCGCGCGGGGCGACCATCATGAGGTCGGCGAGCTCGTCGACGACGACCAGCAGGTACGGGTAGGGCTGGAGGACGCGTTCGGATCCGGCGGGCGGCTGGATGCGGCCCTCACGGACGGCCTTGTTGAACTCCTTGACGTGCTTGAACCCGTAGTTCGCGAGGTCGTCGTAGCGGGCGTCCATTTCACGCACGACCCATTCGAGCGCCTCGGCGGCCTTCTTCGGGTTCGTGATGATCGGGGTGATCAGGTGCGGGATGCCTTCGTAGATCGTCAGCTCGACGCGCTTGGGGTCGACGAGGATCATGCGGACCTCGTCGGGGGTCGCGCGCATCATGATCGAGGTGATCATGGAGTTCACGAAGCTCGACTTACCGGCACCGGTGGCACCGGCGACGAGGAGGTGGGGCATCTTCGAGAGGTCGGCGACGACGAATCCGCCTTCGACGTCCTTGCCCACGCCCATGACCATGGGGTGGTCGGTCTTACGGGCGGCCTTCGAGCGCAGCACATCACCGAGCGCCACGTTCTCACGGTCGGTGTTCGGGATCTCGATGCCGATGGCCTTCTTGCCGGGGATCGGCGAGAGGATGCGGACATCGGCGCTGGCCACGGCGTAGGCGATGTTCTTCGACAGCGCCGTGACCTTCTCGACCTTCGTGCCGGCGCCGAGCTCCACCTCGTAGCGGGTGACCGTCGGTCCGCGGGAGAACCCGGTGACCTCGGCGTCGATCTTGAACTGCTCGAGCACATCACGCAGGGCTTCCACGACGCGGTCGTTGGCCTCGGAGCGTTCCTTCGCGGGAGGTCCGGGCTGGAGGTTGTCGGAGGCGGGCAGGGTGTAGGTGACGTCGCCGGCCAGGGTGAGCTGTTCGACGCGTTCGGGCAGCTGCTCCGTGGGCGGAGGTGCGGGTGCGTTCGTCGTCGGCACCGGCGCCGAGGCGGCAGCGGGCTCGGACTTCTTCGCCTGGTTCGCGGCGTCGTCGTCCATCCCGATGGTCTTCTTCAGCTCGGCCATCTCGCGTTCGGCCTTGGTGGGCCGGCGCTGGCCGGGCTTGAGCTTCGGCTCCGGACTGGTTTCGATGCGCGTGGTGTCGGCGTCTTCGTCGCTGACGTCATCCTCGTGGATATAGGCCTTGTCGTAGGCCTTCGTGGCGGTGTCGTCGTCGGCGGAGTCGGCGTCGAGATCCGGGATCTCGGTCTTCTTCTTCCGGCTGCGGCGCTTGGCGCCCATCACGGGTTTGAGGTCGGAGGTGCGACCGTTCTCGGCAACGAGGTCGGACTGTTTGGTCTCGGCCGCCTCGGCGTCGGTTTCGGGTCGGGCACCGCCGGTGAGGCGGTAGTAGAGGTCGGTGAGGCGACGGGGAATCGCGCGCACCGGTGTCGCGGTGACCACGAGCAGGGAGAACAGCCCGAGGAGGACGAGCAGCGGCACCGCCACGTACACGGTGGTCGCAACGACCAGCGGTGAGGACACGACGAATCCGAGCGCGCCTCCCCCGTTGGCCATGGCCTCGCGGGAGTTCGTGAAGGTCGGGTTGCCGGCGGCGATATGGGCCAGGCCCGAGGCTGCGAGCAGACCGAAGATCATACCGATGAGGATGCGGTTGTTGCCGCGGTTGTCGTCGCCGCGAAGGAACAGGCGGATCGCGTAGCAGGTGAAGACCACCGGCAGGGCGAGTGCCACCCTGCCGAAGGTGCCTTCGACGATTCCGCGGACGCCGTCGCTGATCGCGCCGGGGATGTTCCACCATTCGAAGGCGGCGATGATGATCGAGAGTCCGATGAGGAAGAAGGCTGTGCCGTCCCGCTTCGTCGGTGATTGATCGGTCGGTTCGTCGCTGAGAGTCTTACGCGCACGGTTTCCGGCCATGTGGGCCACTCCCCTCCATGCACCGGTGACAACGTTTGTCCCGGGTTCTTCGGTCCCCGCTTGACCGGACCGACCAGCGTTTTTGCGCGCTGTGCGTTTCCCGGAACCAGAAGCGGGGGAAGTCGTTCTGGTCGCCATGTCTCTCATCTTAGGACGATATTGCGTTCCTGCCCAGCAAATCCGCAGGTTTCGGCGTGTGGCGCTGCGGCCCGCGGGGGCTTCGGCAACCGAGGCAAGTCGGACGAATTTCGACGTCAGCCGGGATGTCGGTGAGGATGTCGGGCAGAGCATCGGAGTACCGGCCTGCAGGCTGGAAGTGCTGCATTCGACAACATGCGGAGTGAATGTCCACGTCAGGCCGCATATCTCGCCGAAAAACGGGCTACGTGTCGAGAAACGGGTGTGCACATGCGTTTCTCGACGCTTCACCCGTTTCTCGGCGACGATGTTCTGCCGCGTTCCGCTTTGCGTCACGACTGAGTCTCTCCGCGGGCTGGAGTCGACCGTCTGCGTCTGGCACTCGAGAAGGGAGGAAAGGCGAATCCGCCACAAACTGGACTGAGACCGTCAAAGAGACAACAGATATTGTAGGCTCCTGCTTAAAGCCGCACACGAAAGGGCAAGTTGTTGAAACGCTTCACGATCGGAATCATGGCTGTGGCCTGCGCACTCGCGCTGTCCGCCTGCTCTGACGGATCCGGTGATCAGGCTGGGCAAGGACAGAAACAGGAGGAGGCCTCCCTTGATCCAGCAGCTGTTGAATCTCAGGAAGCCGACGAACGCGCGGCTCTGAGTGGCGCCGAATACAGCGACAGAATCCTCTCACTGGAGGACTTGCCCAGCGGTTGCACCCTTGAGGACGACGTCGAATTCGGGGAAAAGGACGAGCAGGCTGCCAATCCGTTCGGCTCTAAGGAAAGCTCTCCCGACAATCGGTCCACACAATCCGAGTGCGTCATCGGTGCCATGTCCGCCTACTCATCCGATCTGGACGGAGTCTCTGCTGCGCGATCATTTGATCAGTCCGACGACAGCACCGGTACATACATCCTGACATCGCTGACCAGACCCGAAAGCGGATCGGCGGAGCTGCTCGAAGATCTCCGAAACACCGTGGGCGACTGCCAAGAATCGATCAGCGCGGAATCGACGGAGTCGGTCGAGGTCTTCGAACCCAAAGGCAACAAGGGCGAAGGCTTCTGTACTGCGGCCGACAACGGAACGTTTTTAGGCCAGGGCAAGATGGCAATGTCAGAGTGCTACGTTTCCTGGGCAGGAGAATTGCTGACAGTTCATCAAATGGCATTCGACTCAGAAACCAGCCTCGCCGTTGACGAAGAAGCGATGAACGGTGTCAGCAACTACCTGACCGAAGATCTTCTCCCGACGGCGCTCAAGAAGGCAGAAATGACGGCACACCAAGAATGAGTCCTGCGTTGGGGAGATAAGTGTGCTCAGATTGCACATTTTCTTCGGGTGGGCTCAGTGTTCTAGTGCAACAGTGGGCTGGTCTCAGACTACCTGCTCATGCAACAGATCAGCCAGGACCTCGGCCGGGGTCGCGAACCCGAGGACCTTCCGCGGCCTGCGGTTGAGCTGATCCTGCATCGCCTGGATCTCCTCGTCAGTAACCGACTCATCGAAGACCGTGCCCTTCGGGTAGTAGTCCCGAACGAGACCGTTGGAGTTCTCATTCGTCGGTCGTTGCCAGGGTGAGTGCGGGTCGCAGAAGTACACCTGGCAATCGGTGGCGACAGTGATCCGCAGATGCTCAGCCATCTCCTGACCCTGGTCCCACGTGAGAGTCGAGAACAACGCTTCCGGCAGGGAAGCGATCATGTCCTGGACTAGTCCGGTGACGGTGACCGATTCGCGGTTGTTCGGCAGTTTCCGGATCAAGGAGAACCGGGACCGGCGTTCGAAGACGGTGACCAGGCCACCGGCGTGGGAATCGACGACGAGATCACCCTCCCAGTGGCCAGGAACAGTGCGGTCGGCAGCTTGTGAGGGACGGTCGGTCAACAAGGCACCATCGAGCCAGGGACGGTTGG
>NZ_JABKDD010000012.1 GCF_013623905.1 Brevibacterium sediminis | reverse complement strand
TGGAAGGGCAGCCGTGGACGTCTGTAGTGCGTGGTCATGGGGGTGTTCCTTCGTTCAGTGGAAACACCCGGTCTGATAGTGCTGGTCAGACCGGGTGTTGCACTAGAACCTAGAAACCGCCTCGCCTATTTGGCAATCTGCGCACACTTAACTTGCCGTTGGCGGCGGACTCAGTGCGGCCAGGCAGCGGCGAAGTCGTCGATCGAAAGAGTTCGAGAGGGACCGAGACGAGCCCGAAACACCTCAGCGGGTGGCGTAGAGGTGTTCGGGCCGACCAGTGTTGCCGTACTGCAGGGACACCGTGATCGTGCGGGCTTCGGCAAGTTTCGCCAGATGCCGCTGCGCGGTCGCACGGGAGGCACCAACCGCCTCGGCGACCTCGAGAGCCGTCATCGGACCGCTCGCCTCCTCGAGTGCGGCGAGAATCCGGGTCGTCGTCGACGATCCCGCCGGGCTCGCTCCGGTCCCGCCGACGGCCGCGGCATCGTGGAGGTTGCGCAGCTGCCGCTCGAGGTCGGTCTGCCCGACCTTCTCCCGCTCCCAATAGCGGAGGAACCGCGCATAGCGGCGCAGGAAGTTCTGCAGCACCTCGGCGGCGAAGGGCTTGACGATGTACGTCATCGCCCCAGCACGCAGCGACGAACGGACCACCTGCGGATCAGTGACCGCCGAGAGCACTATCGCATCGATGTCGGTCTCACGGATGAGTTCGACTCCGGTGCCCTCGGGCAGCACATAGTCGACGAGAAGCAGGTCGACCTCGTTCTCGGCGATGACCTCGCGGGCCGTCGTCAGGTCGCGGACTGGTTCGAGCGCCGTGAAGCCGGGCACCTCGTCGACGTACCGGGCATGGATCTGCCCGACGAAGAAATCGTCATCGAGCACGAGAACTTTGACCATCATCTCTCCTCATCTTGCTGAAATTCATCGAGGGCATCGGGCAGGCGCATGCCGAAGCTCGCCCCGCCGAGGTCCGGGTCGTGGCCGTCGATGAGCCACACCGCTCCCCCGCCCTTCTCCGCGACGCGGCGGCTGAGCGCAAGTCCGATGCCGAGTCCGTGGCCGTCCCCGGTGCCGGTTCCGGTGGTCAGTCCGATCCCGAAATCCGGCGCCGAGGCGGCCGTCGAGGTCGAGAATCCCTCGTCGAAGATCTTCCCCGCCACCTCGTCGTCGATCCCGTCACCGGTGTCCGTGACGACGGCGTGGAGCTCCGTCCCGGAGCTGAGCACCTGCACTTCGACTCGGCCTCCGTCCTCGGCGTACCGCCGGCCTGCGACGGCCGCACGGACAGCATTGTCGATGAGGTTGCCGAGGATGAGCGTGACTGCCTCCGGGTCGCGGACCGCACCGACGGCCAGGGAGTCAGGGGTGACGGCCAGGGCCACTCCCGCCTCGGCGGCGGTCGTTCCCTTCGCTTCCAGAACTGCGCGCAGGTACGGGTCGGACACGAGGTCGATGTCCTCGACGGGAGTCGTGATCGGCCCGGTGCCCAGGAGGGAGGACAGGTAGGTGTGGGCCTCATCGGTGGCGCCCGTGTCGACGAGTCCGAGCACGGTGTGCAGCCGGTTGGCGAACTCGTGCCGCTGGGTGCGCAGGGCCCGGGCCATGGCGGTGACGGACTCGAGCTGGCGAGCCATCGTGAGCATCTGGGTCTCGTCGCGGAGGGTCACGACTCCGCCGACGGACACCCCGTCGCGTTGGACCCGCACGGCTGTTGCCAGCAGGATCCGGTCGCCGATCGTGACACGCCGCCGCAGGGCTCCGTCCGCCGGGGCGTCGGCCATGAGCGCGGTGATCTCATCGGGCACATTGACGAGTTCGTTGTCGGAGGCGTCGACCAGTTCGCGGCCGGAATCCCCCGCCGAGGCGGCTCCCCCGTTCGCGCCGGCCGTTTCGCCCGCGCGGTCAACGTGCTTCGCCGAGGAGGCCCCAAGCAGCTCCTTCGCGTTCGAATTGCTCAGGGTCAGCTTTCCGTTCGTATCGAATCCGAGCACTCCGTCGTCGAGGCCGTGGAGCACGGCCCCTTGGTCGCGGGCCATCTCGGCAAGCTCTTCGGGTCCGACGCCGAGCGTCTCCCGCCGCAGCCGGCGCCCGAGCATGACGGAGACGACCCCGCCGAGAGCGAGGGCGAGCACCGCGACAGTGCCGAGCAGGATGAGTTCGCGGCGGACATCGGCGTCGAGCACAGAGGCGAAGATGCCGACCGAGACCTCACCGACGACGGTCTTGCCGTCCTCATTCGAATAGATCGGCACCTTCGCGCGCACCGTCTCGCCCAGGGTTCCTGATTCGTGGGAGACGTTCTCGCGTCCGGCAAGTGCCTCCTCCGGCGACGTCGAGACCCTGTGCCCGATCTTCGACCGATCAGGGTGGGTGAGTCGGATGCCGCGATCGTCGGTGATGACGGCGAAGCTGATGCCCGACCGGTCGCGCAGATCATCGGTGATCGCCAACATCGAGGTCACGAGCTGCTCATCGGGCTTCTCGGCATGCTCGGCAGAAGCCTGGGTGGCGGCGGCGCGGACGTCCGGATCGATCGCCAGCGTGCGGGCAGTGGCCAGCGCCTTCGTCTCGGTCACCTCGGTGACGGTGCGCGCACCCATCCACGCGAACACTCCGGTGACCAGGGCGAGGATCACGATGACGAGCGCGAGCTGAGAGATCAGCACACGTCGGGAGAACGAACGATGGGGCCGGGGCACGCGCTCAGCGTAGCCGCGTTTGAGCGCAATGCGCAAAAGGCGCGCAACGATCTAAACGCCATCAGTGCACACAAGCGCGCGCGGCCCGTGATCTGGGCCCTACGGTGTTTCGAGCCTCACATTCGCCTTCGAAGGAGAAGCTCGTGCTTGTCATTCTCGGTTTTGCCATGATCCTCGTCTTCATGACGCTGATCATGACCAAACGACTCTCGCCGATCCTCGCGCTCATCCTCGTGCCCACGATCTTCGGCCTCTTCGCCGGGGCCGGTCTGGGCATCGGGGACATGGTCATGGACGCGATCGCCTCGATGTCGTCGACAGCAGCGCTGCTGCTCTTCGCCATCATCTACTTCGGCATCATGATCGACGTCGGTCTCTTCGACAAGCTCGTCGAGTTCATCCTCAAGGTCGCCGGCAACGACCCCGTCAAAGTCGTCCTCGGCACCGCACTGCTCACCGGCGCCGTGTCCCTCGACGGTGACGGATCGACGACGTTCATCGTCGTCACCGCGGCCATGTTGCCGATCTACCAGCGCCTCGAGATGTCACCCGTGGTGCTCACCTGCGTCGCCGGCCTCATCAACGGCACCCTCAACATCGTCCCGTGGGGCGGCCCGACTGCCCGAGCCTCCTCGGCGCTGCAGATCGACGCCAACGAGATCTTCGTCCCCATGGTCCCCTCCCTGGTGGCCGGCCTGCTCGCGTGCCTCGTCTTCGCCTACGTGCTCGGCATCTCCGAACGTCGCCGCCTGGCCAAGAACGGCGTCGCCTGGGTCGAGGACCGCGGTTCGAATCGTCGCATGGACCTCGTCGGCGCTGTGGCCGGAGCCAGCACGACCGCGGGTTCGTCCGCGGGCACCACCGCGGGTGGTCACGGACACGGAACCGGCTCGGCCGCCTCGGCGAATGATGACACCACCCCCGAGGCGGGACCCGCCTCCGCGAACGACACAGGCGATTCCGCTGGTTCCGGCACGGGCCTGTCGAACACCGCGCTCGATCCCAACCGCGCAACGCTGCGTCCGAAGCTGTTCTGGTTCAACCTGGCTCTGACCGTGGCCGTGATGGTCCTGCTCATCATCGACATCCTGCCGCTGCCGTACCTGTTCATGATCGGCACCGTCATCGCGCTCATGGTCAACTTCCCGAAGATGAAGGACCAGCAGGAGGAGCTCGCCTCCCATGCGACCGCGATCATCTCCGTCGTGGCCATGGTCATGGCCGCGGGCGTGCTCACTGGCATCATGTCCGGCACCGGAATGGTCGACGCGATGGCCGAATGGCTCGTCGAGGTCATCCCGAACTCGATGGGCCCCTACATGGCCGTCATCACCGGCCTGCTGTCGATCCCGATGACGTTCTTCATGAGCAACGATGCCTTCTACTTCGGCATCCTGCCCGTGCTCGCCGAGACCGCCTCCCACTTCGGCATCTCCGCTGCAGATATGGCCCGCGCCTCGATCACCGGCCAGCCCGTGCACATGCAGTCGCCGCTGGTGCCCGCGATCCTGCTGCTCGTGTCCCTGTCCGGCGTCGAGCTCGGCGATCACCACAAGAAGGTGCTGTGGCGCGCGCTCATCGTCGCCCTCGTCATGCTCGCCGTGGGTGTCGCCGTCGGCGTCATCGGAATCGGCTGAGCGGAGGACTGCGATGACTGACCTCTATTCGACTCCGCAGCGCCGCTTCCCTGCCCCGTCGCTGCAGGTCACTGCCTCACCGAGCATCAATTCGGCTTCAAATACTGTGGTCCTGGCGCTGCGCCCGGATGCCTCGGATGAGGTGCTCGAGCAGGCGATCGCCGCGGCCCGCCGTGAGAACGCTGCGGTGCAGGCGGTCGTGTTCGGCACGGATACGACGACGGCCCCGTCGACGTCGTCCCTGTCCGAATGCACCCGGTTGGGGGCCGCCCTCGCCGAGGCGGGGCTCGAGTATGCCGTCCACCGCTCCGGGCCCGACCCGGCCGAGCAGATCCTCGGTCTCGCCGAGGATCACGATGCCGCACTCATCGTCATGAGCACGAAGCGACGCTCGCCCGTGGTCAAGCTGCTGCTCGGCTCGAGTGCGCAGCAGGTCATCCTCGAGGCCGAGTGCCCGGTGCTGTTGGTCAAGTAGAAGTTCGGAGCCGGCCGCACGAATTTGGTCGCCCGGCCTCGGTGGCGCGACGCTAGATTCCGGCGATCCCGCGGCCCGGAGCCAGGATTCCTCGAGGGTCGACCAGTTTCTTGATCTCGCGCAGACCCGACCGCCCCGGCTGCGGACCCCAAGCGTCCACCTCGTTCCAGACCGGTGCGGGTGCGTGGATCAGCCGGGCGGCGATGACATGCAGGCCGAAGCTGCGCAGATGCTCGAGGGCCACTCGGGTGGCCACCCCCGGTTCGGATTCCGGTGCGCCGATGCCCAGTTCGAACGTGCCCGTTGCACTGCCGCGCAGCTGCAGCGGATAGCCGATCGTCGTCTCCAGTCGGGCGACGGCATCGATGAGCCTCGGAATGAAACTCGGCACCACGGATACTCCGATAGTCGCGGCCAGTCGCGCCCGGCGCCCCCACCATTCCGGCTCCCCGCACGGGGTCGCACCGGGGTTCCGATCGACGAGGTGGCCCACTTCGGCCTCGACTTCGTCGGTCTCCCCTTCGATGAGGACCACTGTCGCCGCCAGTGAACCAGGTGGGCGTTCGATGACGACCGCGTCCGGGGCTCTGCGGGCGATGAGGAGATCGGCAGCCGCCTCGGTGCCGGGAATCCAGACGAATCCCTGCGCTGCGGGGCGCTCTGTCAGACGGATCTCGGCCTCGGCAATGATCGCTCGGGTTCCCCAGGATCCGGTGACGAGTCCGGGCAGATCGCGGCCGCCCAGGTCCCGGTGGAGCCCGTGAGAGGTGCGGGCGATGGTCCCATCGGCACCGACGACGGTCACGGATTCCACGGTCTCGGCCAGGCGGGGACGGCGCAGACTGCGGGGCCCGGTGGCCGCGGTGGCGATCATGCCACCGAGGGTGGCGCCGGCTTCGATGCGGTCGGCGGGAAGGTCGCCGAGGAGCTCCAGATCTGACTGTGCGGCGAACCTGGTCAGGGCGCTGATCCGGGAGCCGGTTCCGGCACGGATGGTGCCGCCTCGAGGATCGGCCGCCTCGGCGATGGATGTCAGGTCGATGAGGAGCACCGGAGTGGAGACCGGCGGATGATCGTCGAAGGCGGTACCGCCGCCGAACACGGTCACGGTGCGGTGCTCGGCATGGGCGCGGGCCATGAGCTCGGAGAGTTCGGCGATGTTTGAGGGGCTGGCCAGTCGGGGCAGTTCGTCTGTGGTCAGGCTCATCCCCACCTCCGTAGGTCCATCCGTCGTCGGCACCTCCCACCTGCGGGTCGAGTTGGAACCCTCACGTGGGTGTGTATGTCGAGCTTAGCGAAGAACGCCCCCGAAATCGGTGCTCAAGGCACAGATTTCGGGGGCGTTCGGCTTCGTCAGCGAGTGCCGATCACGGCATGCGGGCGTAGGCCGGCAGGGTGAGGAAGTCGACGTACTCGGGATCGAGGGCGACCGAGACGAAGGTGTCGGTGGCGTCCTTCCAGCCTGCGTCGTCACCGGGCAGCTTGGCGACCTCCTCGGCGACGATGCGCTCGACGAGCTCCTTCGTCACCTTCTCACCGGAGTCCAGGGTGATTCCGGCGTCCAGCCACTGCCACACCTGGGACCGTGAGATCTCGGCGGTCGCGGCGTCCTCCATGAGTCCGTTGATGGCGACCGCGCCGTTGCCTTCGAGCCAGGCGCGCAGGTACTGGATGCCGACGGACACGTTGGTGCGCAGGCCCGCCTCGGTCATCGCACCCGGGGTCGACTTCACGTCGAGCAGATCGGCAGCGGTGACGTTGACGTCTTCGCGCTTGTTGTCTATCTGGTTCGGCTTCTCGCCGAGGGTCTCGGTGAAGACCTCCTTGCAGAGGGCGACCATTCCGGGGTGTGCGACCCAGGAGCCGTCGAAACCGTTGGAGGCCTCACGCGACTTGTCCTCGCGCACCTTGTCGAAGGCGGCCTTGTTCGCGGCTTCGTCCTTCGAGGGGACGAACGCGGACATTCCGCCGATGGCATGCGCACCGCGCTTGTGGCAGGTACGCACGAGCAGTTCGGTGTAGGCGCGCATGAACGGCACCGTCATCGTCACGTCCGAACGGTCCGGCAGCAGGAAGTCGGAGCCGCGGGAGCGGAAGTTCTTGATCACGGAGAAGATGTAGTCCCAGCGACCGGCATTGAGTCCGGCGGAGTGCTCGCGCAGCTCGTAGAGGATCTCCTCCATCTCGAAAGCCGCGGTGTAGGTCTCGATGAGCACGGTGGCGCGGATGGTGCCGCGGGCCAGGCCGAAGGCATCCTCGGCGTGTTCGAAGACCTGGTTCCACAGGCGGGCCTCGAGGTGGGATTCCATCTTCGCGAGGTAGAAGTAGGGGCCGCGGCCCTTCTCGATCTGGATCTGACCGGCGGTCGAGAAGTACAGCGCGAAGTCGACGAGCGAACCGGAGGTCTCCTCACCGTCGATGAGGATGTGCTTCTCCGGCATGTGCCAGCCGCGGGGGCGCACGACGATGGTCGGCAGCTCCTCGTCGGGGGCGAGCTTGTATTCCTTGCCCTCGGGCGAGGTGAAGTCGATTTCGCGGTTGAGCGAGTCGAGCAGGTTGATCTGGCCCTGGATGACCGAGTCCCACTGCGGGGTGTTCGCGTCTTCCTGGTCGGCCAGCCACACCTTCGCGCCGGAGTTGAGCGCGTTGATCGTCATCTTCTTGTAGGTGGGGCCGGTGACCTCGACGCGGCGGTCTTCGAGACCGGGTGCCGGGGGTGCGACCTGCCAGGAGGGATCGTTGCGGATCTCCGCGGTCTCGGGGAGGAAGTCGAGGTCCTTGCCCGCGGCGATTTCGGCCTGGCGTTCCTTGCGAGCCTCGAGGCGCTCGAGACGGTCGCCGTTGAACTTCCGGTGCAGATCGACGATGAGCTCAAGCGCCTTGGGCGTGAGGACCTTCTCAGCCCCGTCCGGCAGCTCACCGGTGATCTCCATCCCGGCGGGGATGTCCAGGTTTTCGATATGAGCGGTCATCGATGGTTCTCCTTAGTCAGCACATCGGTGCTGCGTCCTTATCCACATCTGGTGATGCGATATGTTCGCTGGTCAACGGGGTTTTGACTGCGAAACTTTCACATTGTGAAAATGTTTGTTCACACAACGAAAGAATATGAGGTGATGCACGTCTCGTCAAACCATATCCTGCATTCGAGACGGTGTGTTCATTGACTCTGATCAGGCGGCTGGGGAGGATAAGGGGAACATCTCTCATGGACTCGCCGAGGCGGCCCATCGTCACCGACCACCGCTGGTTCTCGGTCGGCTGAGGAAGATCGTCGCTCCAGGTCAGGTCCGTGGAACGATGCGGCAATGACGCCGCGGATCGGACTTATGGTGGACAACCTCGCTGTTGCAGCACTCCTGGCCCTCTCCCCCATCCTCTTGGCCGGAATCCTTCTCATCGGATTCCGCTGGCCCGCGAAATACGCCATGCCTGTCGGACTGATAGCCGCGGCGCTCGTGGCGAACTTCGCCTGGAAGATCGAGTGGGTGACGATCGGCGCTTCGGTCGTCCAGGGCCTCCTCGTCGCGATCGGCCTGCTGTGGATCGTCTTCGGTGCACTTCTGCTGTTGGCCACGATCACCCGGTCCGGAGCGATCGAGACGATCCGCGCCGGCTTCATCGCGATCTCCCCGGACCGGCGGGTGCAGGTCATCATCGTCGCCTGGCTCTTCGGTTCGTTCATCGAGGGCGCCGCCGGATTCGGCACTCCGGCCGCCGTGGTCGCCCCGCTCATGCTGGCCCTCGGCTTCCCCGCGATCGCCGCGGTGCTCGCCGGTCTCATCATCCAGTCGACACCGGTGAGCTTCGGCGCCGTCGGCACCCCGATGGTGTTGGGCATCGGCTCCGGGCTGGCGCAGGAGGACGGATCGATGTCGGCCGACGTCGCTGAACGTGCCGGTCAGCTCAGCCTCGGCCAGGCCGAATTCGTCGCCCACACCGCGACTCAGGTCGCACTCATCCACGCCTGCTGCGGCATCCTCATCCCGCTGCTGCTCTCGTGCCTGATGACGGGATTCTTCGGTGCCAACCGACGCTTCGCCGACGGCCTGGCCATCGCCCCGTTCGCGATCTATGCGGCCCTGGCAATGATCGTGCCCTACCTCATCGTGGCCAATGTGCTCGGGCCGGAGTTCCCGTCGCTGCTCGGCGGGCTCATCGGTCTCGCCATCGTCGTGACGACCTCGCGGATGGGCTTCCTCATGCCGAAGAAGACCTGGGACTTCGCACCGCGCGAGAAGTGGCCGGCCTTCTGGATGGGCACCGTCGACCCGAACAAGGAGAAGGCGCAGCTGACCAAGAAGATGTCGCTGCCCCGGGCGTGGTCGCCCTATCTCATCGTCGTCGCCCTGCTGCTCATCACCCGCAATGTGCCCGCGATCAAGGAGTTCCTCAACGGTCCGGCCGTGATCAAGATCGACAACATCTTCGGCACCCCGATCAGCCAGAACATGGATCTGCTGTGGTCGCCCGGCGCGATCTTCGTCCTCGCCTGCGGGCTGACGTACTTCATCCACCGGATGACTAAGAAGCAGATCGCAGGGTCCTGGCAGATCGCCGGTTCGCAGATCGCCGGCGCGGCCGTTGCCCTGCTGTGTTCCCTGCCGCTGGTTCGCGTGTTCATCAACTCCGGCGCCGACTACAACGGCGCCGGCTTGGAGTCGATGCCGGTCACCCTCGCCGAGGCGGCCGCCAGTTCCGTGGGCGACGCCTGGCCGCTGTTCGCCCCGTTCGTCGGTGCCCTGGGTGCCTTCGTGGCCGGATCGAACACCGTCTCGAACGTCATGTTCTCGCAGTTCCAGTTCTCCACCGGCACCGCGATCGGTGCCGCCAGCCCTGAGACCGTGGTCGCGGCTCAGGCGGTCGGCGGCGCCGCTGGAAATATGGTGGCCGTGCACAACGTCGTGGCCGCCTCGGCGACGGTGGGACTCATCGGTCGGGAGGGTGAGCTCATCCGTCGCACCTCGATCCCGATGCTCGTGTATTCGCTGGCCGCGGGTGCCCTGGCGTTCATCGGACTCAACGGGCTGGGCTTCAACGCGGGCACCGTCGTCCTCACTGCGATTGTCATCGGCCTCGCCGCCGTCGTGGTGATGATCCGCCGCTCGCCGGGCAAGCCTCTGCCGGGCCTTGAAGCAGGCGTCAGCGACCTTCGCACCTCCGACCCCGACGACGAACCGGAGTCCACCGCCCGCGCCTGACCGGTGTGGCAGCCACAGACGCGGCCATGACCGACGGGATTGCCGAAGGCGCCGACGGGCACTCGGCTCGCGGCGGCAGCTCTGACATCGACGATGACGAACCGGAGCCCACCGCTCGCGCTTGACGCTTCCGCACGCGCGAATCGTCCCCCGAACCAGGTGTCATCGCCTTTTGATCCACGCATCGGGTTCAAACGCGATGTGCCGATCAAAAGGCGATTCGCCCAGAACGCGACAACGCCCGCAGAGCCTCACGAGGAGGCACCTGCGGGCGTTCGCAGTTTCGTCGGGCAACAGACCGACGACGGAGCCGCTCGAAAGCGGAGTCTCAGACGATGACGACCATGGGGACGATCATCGGCTTGCGGCGCAGCTTCGAGGACACCCAGCGGCCGATGGTGCGGCGCACCACCTGCTGGAGCTGGTACTGATCGGTGGTGCCGTCGCGCAGAGCATCCTCGACGGCTTTCTGCACCTTCGGGACGATCGAGTCGAAGACGTCATCGGACTCGGCCACACCGCGGGCGTGGATCTCGGGACCGGCGATGAGCGACTTCGTCTGCGAGTTCACGGCCATGAAGATCGTCACGAAGCCCTCACCGGACAGGACGAGACGATCCTTGAGGTCCGCCTCGGTGATCTCACCGACCGAGGAACCGTCGACGAAGACGTAGTTGCAGTCGACGGCGCCGACGACCTCCGCGTGACCGTCCTTGAGGTCGACGACCCAGCCGTCATCGGCCAGGACGATGTTGTTCGGGTCGACTCCGGTCGCCTCGGCGTGGCGGGCGTTGGCCAGCAGGTGGCGCCATTCGCCGTGGACGGGCATGACGCCGCGGGGCTTGACGATGTTGTAGCAGTAGAGCAGCTCGCCGCCGGAGGCGTGGCCGGACACGTGGATCTTCGCGTCGGCCTTCGAGATGACACGAGCGCCGAGCTTCATCAGGCCGTTGATGACCTTGAACACGGAGTTCTCGTTGCCGGGGATGAGCGAGGAGGCGAGGATGACGGTGTCGCCGTCGCCGACGTCGACGCGGTGGCTGCGGTTGGCCATCCGGGACAGGGCGGCCATCGGCTCCCCCTGGGAGCCGGTGCACATGAGGACGATCTGATCCTCGGGGTAGTCGTCGACCTTCTTGATGTCGATGAGCGTTCCGGCAGGCACGTTGAGGTAGCCGAGGTCTTCGGCGATCTTCATGTTGCGCACCATGGAGCGGCCGACTAGGGCTACCTTGCGACCATGGGCGGTGGCGGCGTTGAGCACCTGCTGCACACGGTGGACGTGGGAGGAGAACGAGGCGACGATGATGCGCCGTTCGGCGGTGCCGAAGAGGTTCTCGAGCACGGGCCCGATGTCCTTCTCCAGTGCGGTGAAGCCGGGAACCTCGGCGTTCGTCGAGTCCGTCATGAACAGGTCGACGCCTTCTTCGCCGAGGCGGGCGAAGGCGCGGAGGTCGGTGATGCGGCCGTCGAGCGGCAGCTGGTCCATCTTGAAGTCACCGGTGTGCAGGATGTTTCCGGCGCCGGTGCGGATGAACACGGCCAGGGCGTCGGGGATCGAGTGGTTGACGGCGACGAACTCGAGGTCGAAGGGGCCTAGCTGGTCGACATCGTCTTCCTTCACCACACGGGTGATGGGCTTGATGCGGTGCTCTTTGAGCTTGGCTTCGATGAGCGCGATGGTCAGCTGCGAACCGAGGATCGGGATGTCGCCCTTGCGACGCAGCAGGTAGGGAACGGCGCCGATGTGGTCTTCGTGGCCGTGGGTGAGCACGAGGCCGATGATGTCATCGAGGCGGTCATCCAGGTAGGAGAAGTCGGGGAGGATGAGGTCGACGCCGGGCTGGTCCTCTTCGGGGAAGAGCACACCGCAGTCGACGATGAGGAGTTTGCCGTGGTATTCGAAGACGGTCATATTGCGACCGACTTCGCCGAGTCCGCCGAGCGCGACGATGCGGACGGCTTCTTTGTCCATCTTCGGCGGGAGGGACAGTTCTTGGGTCAATGCATTATTCACTGAGGTAACCACTCCTGGTCAATTGGGCGGCGACGAACGCCATCTGTTCCTCATCAGCTGGGAGCAGCGGCATACGCACGTCGCGGTTGTCGAGTATTCCTTGGGCCTGCAGAGCGGCCTTCGCCGAGATCACTCCCGGCATGTGGTTCATGAGCGCATCCACCACGTCCGCGGTGTCGCGGGAAAGGGTGCGTGCGGTGTTGAGGTCGTTGTTCGCCACTGCGGAGACCATGGCGGCGAACCGGTCCGAGCAGACGTGTCCGGCCACGGACACGAGTCCGAGCGCGCCGAGGGACAGCAGCGGCAGGTTGAGGGCGTCCTCGCCGGAGTAGTACACGAGCGAGGAGTTGTTCATGACGAACGAGGAGGCGAAGAGGTCGCCCTTGGCGTCCTTGACCGCGAGGATGTTCGGGTGGTCCGAGAGTCGCAGCAGGGTGTCCGTGATGATCGGGGCACCGGCGCGGCCGGGAATGTCATAGAGCATGACCGGCAGGTCGGTGGAGTCGGCGGCCGCGCGCATATGGGCTTCGATCGCCGGTTGGGTCGGCTTCGAATAGTACGGGGTGACGAGCAGGATCCCGTCGGCTCCGGCGTCGGCCGAGCGGCGGGAGAGGTCGATGGTGTGTGCGGTGACGTTGTTGCCGGTGCCGGCGACGATCTTCGCCCGCTTGCCGATGACGCCGCGGACGACGCGGATGAGTTCGACCTTCTCGTCGTCGGTCGTCGTGGGAGATTCGCCGGTGGTGCCGGAGACGACGAGCATGTCGTTGCCGAGCTCGACGAGGTGGTTCGCCACCTTCTCCACGGACGCATAGTCGATGCTGCCGTCGCGCTTGAATGGAGTCACCATTGCAGTGCCGACGGAACCGAACGCGTCAATGGCAGTCGCTGCTGCCTGGTCACCGAGAATCGCCATAGAACCAGGATAGCGCCCACGTCCTCTCATGAGTGCAGTGGTCCACCCGCGTTGCGGGTGTCGTTCGCCTCGCCTGCGGTGCCCGTGCGGTCACGTTGAGAGACGGATCACACCTGCGGCCGTTCGATCGTCTACTCTTGAGCCCTGCCCGCCACCGAAACAAAGGAGTTTTCGATGACCCGCACCCGCATCCGCGATTTCCATGATGATGACCTCGACGGAATCATCCGTCTCTTCGAAGCCGCCGTCCCGGAATCCGAGGCCGCTCCCCCGCTCTATCCGCTCTCCGAGGTGTTGGCCGCCTGCCAGCGCAATCAGGCCGTCGTGGCCGTCCGCGATGAGGAGATCGTCGGTGCCGCCGTCGGCCGCGCCGCGCACGGTCAGGGAGTTCTCGTGTTCTTCCATGTCCTGGAGGCGGTGCGTGCCGATCCTGAGCAGGGCACCCGCGCCGAGGCGGGGCTGCTCGATGCGCTCGAACGACGCCTCATGCCGCTGGGCTTGGGGAAGCTGTCGATGCTCATTCCCGCGGGGACGTCGGCCTGCGATGGTCTGGTGGCCAACGGTTTCGAGGCCCGGTCCGGGCTGAAGTACGTCGAGCGGCACTTGCCGGTGCAACGTCGTGAGCTCGACCGACTCAAAACGGTCGGGGGACGGATTCTGCCCCGCCACCTCTGGGATGGGGTGAGCGGGATGCAGGAGGAGAAGGACATGCTCGAGGATCGCCTCGTCGTGCCCTTGGCCGAACCGGATCTCGCCGATCATTTCGGGGTCGTGCCGCCTCGGGCGGTGATGCTCTTCGGTCCGCCGGGGACGGGGAAGACGACGTTCGCGAAGGCGGTGGCGTCGCGGTTGGACTGGCCGTTCGTCGAGGTGTTCCCGTCGCGTCTGTCCGGTGAGCCCGGCGGTGTGGCCGCGGGTCTGCGAACAACGTTCGAGCAGATCAATGAGCTCGAACATGCTGTGGTGTTCATCGATGAGGTCGAGGAGATCGCGTCGAAGCGCGGAGGTGAGCCGCCGTCGCCGACGCAGGGGGTGACGAATGAGCTGCTCAAGCAGGTTGCGGAGTTCCGGGATCGGGAGGGTCGGCTGCTCATCTGTGCGACGAACTTCGTCCGTGCCCTCGATGCGGCGTTCCTGCGGCATGGGCGCTTCGACTATGTCATTCCCATCGGTTTGCCGGATGCCACCGCCAGGGAGGCGATCTGGTCTCGCTACATTCCAGAGCATACGATCGCCGGTGTCGATCTCGATGTGCTCGTCGATGCCAGTGACGGTCTGACCCCGGCCGATATCGAATATGCGGCCCGGCGGGCTTCGCAGGAAGCTCTGGCGTCGTCGCTGCGACAGCAGCACGTCGATATCGCCTCCCGGTCTGATGTGCTTTCGACCGATGACTATCTCGAAGCGCTGCGGGCGACGCGGGCGACGGTGTCCGAGGAGACGGCTCGGGAGTTCGGTGAGGACGTGGAGACGATCGCCAGGCTGTGAGGCGGGCCGGGCTATGACCGGACCGGATTGTGCGGACCCGAATGCGTCGCAGCGGCGCCCGGACTCCCACCGCTCAACAGGCCGTCCGCAGTCGCGCCGAGGATGCGCGCCATCGTCGTCGGCTCGGGTCCCTGTCCGGCAACGGCGGCGAGGTCGAAGCCGTCGATGATGGCGATGAACGTATCGACCACCTCGGTGGCGGTGAGCCCGTAAAGAGTGAAATCTCCGGTCCTGATGCCGTCACCGATGATGCGTGAGAACAGGCTGCGCCACCCTTCGAAGACGGAATCGACACAGTCTTGCAGGCTCGTATGGGTGCGTGCCGCGGTGACGAGCTCGATCCAGATCCGCGACCTCTGGCCGTGGTTGCCGACCTCGTGGACGGCGGTGAAGGCCGCGTGCAGGCGGGACCGAGGCGAACTGGCCTCTGCCCCTTCGCCTGTGTTCTTGCCATTATGGTTTGCCATGTCGGCGATGTCCTTGAGCACCGCATCGCTGTGGGCCGAGAACGCTGCGGCGAGCAGGGCATCGCGTGACCCGAAGTAGTACTGCACTGTCCCGACCGACATGCCGACCGCCTTCGCCACATCGGCCATGCGCACAGCCGTGGGGCCTCGGTCGACGATCTGGTCGAGGGTGGCCTGGATGATCGCCGCCTTCTTCGCCTCGGTTTCGGCCGCGGGTTGGGCCGGTCGTGGGCTCACGCCGTGACCGGTGTTCGTCGTTCGGCCAGAGCGGTGGCCGCGGTCAGCCCTTCGTACACGGCCTCTTCGACCGTGCGCGGGGCCAGGGCGTCACCGATCACCGTCACCGAGGCGGCCCCGAAGTCGAGGTCGACCGTCACCGCTCGCGGGGCGCCGGAGACGATCGTCGCGGCGACGTCGGCGACCTCGTGGACGACCTCGCAAAGTGTGGATTGCAGGTACCCGGTGTCGACATCGACGCCGACGAGGCGAGCGTCGTTGACGAATTGCACCCGACCGGTCCGCAGCGCTTGGG
Source organism: Brevibacterium sediminis (assembly GCF_013623905.1). GTDB lineage: Bacteria > Actinomycetota > Actinomycetes > Actinomycetales > Brevibacteriaceae > Brevibacterium > Brevibacterium sediminis. The sequence continues at coordinate 91,958 of NZ_JABKDD010000012.1, read as the reverse complement.
ACACGAGCAGGGTGCGCGTGTATTGCTGGATCGCGGCACCGGCGAAGTTCGCCGCCGTCGCCAAGCTCACGTGTCGCCCGGCCTCGGCCAGCCGCAGGGCGATGCCGAGTCCGATCCAATCGCCCTTCCAGTCCGTGACGAGCACGCGGCCGGGCGGCAGGTCCGGGGTCTCGCGCAGGTAGTCGCGAGCCCCGATGACGAATGCGTCGTCAGCAATCTCGAGGGCGGGCATGCGCTGTTCGGCTCCCGTGGCGATGATGACGTGGTCGGGGGCCACCTCGGTGATGAGGTCCTGGGTGGCCGGTACGGAGGTGCGGATGTCGACGCCGGCGCGGGCTGCCTCGGCGGTAAGGTTCGTCGCCGCTCCCCCGAATTCGGATCGATACGGCAGTTCCTGAGCCAGCAGCACCGCCCCGCCGAGGTGGGGCTCCTTCTCGCACAGGACGACGTCATCTCCCTGTTCGGCGGCGACCGCGGCGGCCTTGAGTCCGGCCGGTCCCCCGCCGATGACGAGGATCTTGCGTCGGGTGCGCACCGTCGGTCGGGGAAGGAAGGTGAGTTCCCGGCCGGATTCGGGGAATTGGATGCACGAGATCGGCACGCCCTGTTGGAAGTGGCCGATGCAGGCTTGGTTGCAGCCGATGCAGGCGCGGATTTCATCGACGTTGTCGGCCCGGGATTTGTTCGCGATTTCGGGATCGCAGATCATCGCGCGGGTCATGATCGCCATATCGGTGCGGCCCTCGGCGATCGCGACTTCGGCTTCGTGGGGTTGGTTGATGCGGCCGGCGACCATGACGGTCTTGTCGGTGATCTTCTTGACCTGCTCGGACAGGTTCGCGGCGTAGCCGGGGTCGATCTGCATCGAGGGCACGATGTGGACGGCGCCCTGCAGAGTGGAGGAATCGCCGGCGGTGATCGAGAAGTAGTCGAGGCAGTCGACGCCGTCGGTGGTCAGGGAGTCGAGGTGTTCGATGAGGTCGAGGATCTCGGTGGCGACGAGGCCGTCCTCGGTCTTCTCCTCACCGGAGATCCGCACGCCCACCACGACGTCGGGTCCCACGGCGGCACGGACGGTCTGGGCCACCTCGGTGAGGAAGCGGCGACGGTCCTCCGGGCTGCCGCCGTAGTCGTCGGTGCGGGTGTTGACGGCGGGGTTGAAGAATTGGATGGGCAGGTAGCCGTGGCTGGCGACGATCTCGACGCCGTCGATTCCGGAGTCGGCGATGCGTTTCGCTGCATGTCCGTAGCCGGCGATGATGTCTCTGACCTCAGCGGTGGTCAGAGACTCGGGGACGACTTTGAAGCGTTCCTGCGGTTCGTCGCTCGGGGCCTTGGCCCGTGGTGCCATGCCGCGCTCGCCGTCCATGACTTCTCGGCCGGGGTGGAAGAGCTGGGCGAAGATCGTTGCTCCGTGGCGGTGGACCGCCTCGGCGACGTTTTGGTAACCGGGGACGGAGGATTCGTCGGTGGCCATGAGGACGTGGCTGGTGTAGCGGGCGGTTTCGTGGACGCCGGAGACCTGGAGGACGATGAGTCCGGCTCCGCCTTTCGCGCGGGCCTCATGGTAGGCGACGAGGTCGTCGCCGATGTGGCCGTGATCGTCGAGGACGGTGTCATGGCCGGAGGAGACGATGCGGTTGCGGATCGTTGTGGAGCCGATGGTGATGGGTTCGAAGAGGTGCGGGAACAGCTGAGACATGATCGTCCTTGATCAGATCGTCGGGTGGGACTGGGTGGCTGCCCCTCGATGGGGCTGCCTCAGTTATTCATATCACCGTATGACGAACGGCGGCAAGGGTCGGCTCCCGAGGTGTCGATCGCCGGTTGGGGGGGGTGCGATTGCTGTTGGGCGGAACCGTCAGTCAGAGCTCGTTGCCCGACACTTCGAAGGTGTCGCAGCTGTTCAGGCCCTCGTTGTATCCGGTGGTGAACCATTTCTGGCGCTGCTTGCTCGAGCCGTGGGTGAAGGATTCCGGGTTGACGAAGCCGGACTGCTCCTGGATGTGATCGTCGCCGACGACGAAGGCCGCGTTGAGAGCGTCGTCGAGCTGTTCTTTGGAGGGCTCTTCGAGATACGGAGTGCCGTTGTCGTCGGTGAGAGTGGTGACCTTGCCCAGCCAGGCGCCTGCGTAGCAGTCGGCTTGGAGTTCGGTGCGCACGCCGTTGCTCTCCGGACCCGTGCCGTTGTTCGGATGTTCGCTCATCACACCCGTGATGTTCTGGATGTGGTGACCCCATTCGTGGCCGACGATATAGAGCTGGGCGAGCTCATCGGCCGAGGCACCGTACTGCTGGCGCAGAATGTCGAAGAAGCTCGGATCGATGTAGACGCCCTGATCGGCCGGGCAGTAGAAGGGTCCGACCTGGTTCGATGCGGTCCCGCAACCGGTCGAGGTCTGACCGTCGACCAGTGTCATCGCCGGCGGTTCGTAGCCGTCGACCTTCTGCGCCCAGTAGTCGTCGAGAACGACCTGTGCTCCGGCCATTCGGCAGTCGATGTTCGTGTTCGCATCCTCGCCCGTATCGCACTGGGACATGCTCGTCCCGCTCGATTGGTTCTGGCCGCCGTCGTCAGGGGTGATTCCGCCCATCAGTCCGGTGACATCAACGCCGAGCAGCGGTCCGATGAGGAAGACGAGCAGGCCGACGATGCCCACGCCGCCGCCCCCGACGATCGCGGTGTTGCGACCGCGTTTGCTCGTCCTGTTGCCGCTGATATCGGCGTTCGGGTTGAAGGTCATGGCATAAAGATACCCCGGGAGCGTACGCGGGAGGGCGCGCAGAAGTGAAGTCGTGTGAGAATCGTTCCATGAGCTCTCACCCGGCGGAACCTCACCGAGCGCACGACGCGGACTCCACGGCCACCTCGGCGAGGGTTGCCCGTCGGCTCAGCCCCGATGGGCGGCTCATCGGACTCGATGTCGCCCGCGGGATCGCCCTCTTGGCGATGATGGTCACGCACATCTTCGCCCTCAGCGACGAGACGGGGATGCCGACCTGGGCGGCGGTCTTCGCCGGGCGCGCCTCGGCGCTGTTCGCGGTCCTCGCCGGCTGTTCCCTGGTGCTCTCGACCCGATCGCGGATGGCAGTGTCGGGGCGGTTGCGCGATGCGGCACCGAGCGTGCTCATCCGGGCGGCGGCCATCGTCCTCATCGGGCTCTGCCTCGGGTCGATCTCCGGACTGCTCGCGGTCATCCTCGTCAACTACGGGATCATGTTCGCCCTCGCCCTGTTCTTCCTGCGGCTGCGCGCGGGGGCGCTGTTCGCGATCGCCGGGGTCTGGATGGTCGTCTCCCCCGTCGTCTCGATGTGGGTGCGTTCGACGTTCCTCCTCGAACCGAGCTACCTGCCGATGGGCTTCTTCGACTTCGCGACGCCGGGGACGATGCTCACCGATCTCTTCCTCACCGGCTATTACCCGGTGCTGCAGTGGCTGTCATACATTCTGCTCGGCATGGCCGTGGCGAAGCTCGACATCGGGCGCCACCTGCTCGCACTGTTCACCACCGGACTCGGACTCTTCATCATCGGTCGCGGCGCCTCATGGATTCTGCTCAATGTCTTCGGCGGTGATGCCGCGCTCGTGGAGGTTGCGCAGATGTGGGGCACGGATCTCACGGCGGCCCTGTTCACCGGCAGCTACGGCGTGACTCCGGCGACGTCGTGGTGGTGGCTGGCGATCGCGGGACCGCATTCGGGGACGCCGTTCGATCTGCTCTCCACGGGTGGAACCGCGGTGATGACGATCGCTGCATGCCAGGCCGCTGCAGCGCTCTTGGGTCGCCAGTCATGGGTGCTCGCACCGCTGTCGGCTCCGGGATCGATGCCGTTGAGCGTGTATTCGGCGCACGTCGTGCTGTTGGAGATCACGAGGTCTCAGATCGTCGGCGATCCGTTGGAGGAATCCGCAACTGCTGGCGAGCAGACTCTCGAGTTCGTCATCCACGCACTCACATTCGTGCTGCTGCCGCTGCTGTGGAAGTTGGTTGTCAGCAGCCGCGGCCCGTTGGAAGGCGGGATCGCGGGCATCATCAGGGTGGCGTCGCCGGGACCTAAGCGCCCTGCTTCTGACCTTCCCGGAAGAGGCTGATCGATTTGCGCATCGTGGCCCGCGCCCGTTTCCGGTCGCCGCTGGCATCGTAGGCGCACGAGAGCCGGAACCAGGATCGCCAGTCCTCGGGGGCGGCCTCGGCTTCGGCCTGGTACTTCACGAATTCCCTGTCGGCGGCCTCGCGGATGATCTTTCCGCCCGGCGTCCTGGGCAGGTCGTCGACGGGCAGTCCGCCTTCCTCCCCGAGAATGCGGGCGAGCTTCTCCGTACGGGCGCCGAAGACGAGTTCGACGATGAGCGTCCACGCGCCGATTACGGGCAGGACGAACAGGGCGATACCCATGATCTTGGGGATCATCGCGGGCTCGCGGACGAGGATCCACGCCCGCTGACCCATGAGGACGAAGTAGAAGACGAGGACGACGGAAACGATGATCGCTCCGATCTTGGCCTTCGACATCAGAGGTCGAGCATGTTCTCGAGGCCGTGGATGAGCCCCGTGTAATCGGCGATGGACCGCACGGCGGTGACGATGCCGGGCATGAACGCCGAGGTGGAGTGCGAGTCCGTGCGGATGGTCAGGGCTTCGCCGTCGGAACCGAAGAGGATCTCCTCGTGGGCATTCATGCCCTGCTGACGGATGGCGTGGACGTGGATTCCGTCGATGACGGCACCGCGTGCACCCTGCGGATCGGATTCGGTGGAGTCGGGAACGGCGGGCAGACCGGCGGCATTGCGGGCGGCGGCGATGCGCTGGGCCGTGTGGTTCGCCGTGCCGGACGGGGCGTCGAGTTTGCGGGTGTGGTGGATCTCGACGACTTCGGCCGAGTCGAAGTAGGGGGCCGCGAGCTCGGCGAAGCGCATGGCCAGGACGGCACCGATCGAGAAGTTCGGGGCGATGAGCACCGCAGTCTCCGGGTGGTTCTTCAGCGTGGCTTCGAGTCGGGCCAGGCGGTCGTTGTCCCAGCCGGTGGTGCCAACGACGGTGTCGATGCCGTTCTCGACGAGGAAGGTGACATTGTCCTCGGTGGATTTGGGAACGGTCAGTTCGACGGCGACGTCGATGTTCTTCTCGAGCAGGGTCTCCAGCGAATCGCTGCTGCCGAGTGCGGCGACGAGTTCGAGTCCTTCGGCGTCGTTGATCGCATCGACGGCGTGGGATCCCATCCGACCCTTGGCTCCGATGACGGCTACGCGAATGCTCATATGCTGTGACTCCTTGTGCGATGATCCCTGCGAGGTGTGCCGGTCGGGCCGAGGCGAGACGACCGGAACGATCTCCGCCAGTCAGTCTAGCGACCCTCGGCAGTTCTCTTCACATCCAGTGACCATCCGAACACTCCCAATTACTACCTGACGGCGGCGCAGCAACCTGGCGCGAGGTTGCTGGGCCGCCGTCAGGTAGTTCTGGAGGGGACGATGCGGGGTCAACGAGGTGGGTCGAACGGTATGCGCGGTCCACGGTGCCGCGGGTCTCCACTCAGCCGAGCGCAGACCTCGGTGTCGTATCTGATGCCGTCGTAAAGGAGTTTCTCTCGTTCGCGGCCTTCGACGATGAAACCCGCGTTCCTCGCGACTGCCGCCGAAGCCGGGTTGTTCACCCGGTAGCCGAGTTCGAGCCGGTAGATCCCGAGTTCGTCGTGGAGGAGGTCGACGAGGCTGCGCAGCGCTGCCGACACCAGGCCCTGGCCGCGTGCTTCGGCCACGGACCAATAGGAGATCCACGCGCTCGAGTGCCGGCGTTCGATCCCGGAGGCCATGACGTTTCCAAGGATTCGTCGCCCTGAACGGTCACCGTCATCAATGATCGCCCGAGCGCAGAGGTCACCGGCTGCCTCGGCGTCGGTGATGGTCTCCAGCCATGTCTGGGCACCACCGATCGTGCGGTCGTCGGGGATGTTGCTGAGCAGTGCGTCATCGGCCCGCTCATACACCTCAGCCAACGCCTCGGCATCACCCGAAGCGCCTGACTGCCAGGGTCGGAGAATTGCGCTCATCCGGCCACCTTATCCGCAGTCGCCGGTCCGCCAGCGCCCGCTCCGAGGTCTCAAACAACCTGACGGCGGCCCAGCAACCTCGCGCGAGGTTGCTGGGCCGCCGTCAGGTAGCAATTGGGGTCTCAGCCGAGGAGGAGGCCCTTGGTCTGAGCGACTGCGCGGTCGAAGCGTGCGCCGGCGTCTGCCCAGTTGACGATGTTCCACCAAGCCTTGACGTAGTCGGGCTTGACGTTCTGGTAGTCGAGGTAGAAGGCGTGCTCCCACATGTCGAGCTGCAGAACCGGGGTGCCGCCGAGCTGGATGTCGGACTGCTGGTCCTTGAGCTGCTCGATGAAGAGGTTTCCGCCGAGCTGGTCGTAGACGAGGACGGCCCAGCCGGAGCCCTGGATCGTGGTGGCCGCGGTGGTGAAGTGCTCGCGGAACTTGTCGAACGAACCGAACTGGTCGTCGATGGCTGCGGCGAGTTCACCGACCGGCTTGTCTCCACCGTCCGGGGACATGTTGTTCCAGAAGATCGAGTGGTTGACGTGGCCGCCCAGGTTGAACGCGAGGTCGCGGGTCAGCTTCGGCACATTGGCGAGGTTGCCGGATTCGCGGGCTTCGGCCAGCTGCTCAACGGCGGTGTTGGCGCCCTTGACGTAGGTGGCGTGGTGCTTGTCGTGGTGCAGCTCCATGATGCGAGCCGAGATGTGCGGCTCAAGAGCGGAGTAGTCGTAGGGCAGTTCCGGAAGTGTGTACTGCTCAGCCATGAGATTCCTCCTGATCAGATTTGATGACCACCACATCGGTGGCTTCATTTCGACCCTATCCCAGGGTCTCATCTCGGACAACAAGGGGTCCGTCGGGTCTATTCCATATGACGCCGAGTGACTTCACCCGAGGTTGCGTGAGATGAGCAGCCGCATGATGTCCGAGGTGCCCTCCTCGATCTCCTCGAGCTTGGCATCGCGCATCCACTGCTCGACGGGATGCTCTCGCGAATACCCCCATCCGCCGAGGGTCTGCACGGCCGCCCAGGTGCAGAACATGGCCGTCTCCGAGGCGTTCAGCTTCGCCATCGCCGCCGCGGCCGTCATCCGCTGTCGATCAACGGCATCGCCGGCGTCGAGCATCCGCGCCGCATTGAGCACCTGCAGCCACGCCGCATCGATCCGCGAGGACATGTCCGCCAGCCGGAACGCGACGGCCTGATGATCGATGATCTTCGTCCCGAACTGCGTGCGCTCCCGCGCATAGTCACGCGCATATTCGAAGGCCGCCCGTGCCGTGCCGAGCGCCGCAGCACCGAGCACCACCCGAGAGATGTCGAAGGTGCGCATGAGTCCGTAGAAGCCCTGCCCCTCCTCGCCGAGGCGGCCCAACGTGGGCACGAATGCGTCGGAGAAGAAGATCTCCCGACACACGATGGCTCGCTGTCCCATCTTCTTCATCGGCGCACCGAACTCCATCCCCTCGGTCTCCCTGGGCAGCAGGAATGCGCTGATTCCGCGAGAGCGCCGGCTCGAGTCCGTCTTGGCGAAGACAACGTAGAAATCGGCGAGCCCCGCGTTCGAGATCCAGGCTTTCTGCCCGTTGAGCACGTATCCACCGTCGACGGCATCCGCCCGGGTCATGATCGAAGCCGAGTCCGATCCGGATCCGGGTTCGGTCGTTGCCAGCGCCGTGATCTTCGGGTCTGCTCCAGTCAGCGGGCGCAGCCACTCCTCCTTCTGCTCCGGCGTGCCCAATGCGAGAATCGGGTCGGCGAAGAAGCCGTTCGAACACACGAAGTTCCCGATGCCCGGATCCCCGAAGCACAGCTGTTCCTGGACAAGGCACTGAGTGAAGACATCGGTGAATCCGCCGCCGCCGTATTCCTCGGGAATCATGAAGTCGGTGATCCCGAGCCGTGCTGCCGCCGCAAAGATGTCGACGGGCGATTCGGTGTCGGCCTCGTCGACGCGGCGACCGGCCGGGCGGATCGTGTCGTGGGCGAATCCGCGCACGAGGTCGAGGATGTCATGCTGTTCATCGCTCAGCGGCCAAGGTGTGTAGCTCATCAGTTCTCCTTCGAAGTGTCAGTGGAGGTCGGGCGCCTCACTGCGCCCGGCCGACGTCCCTCGTCCCCGGTCAGTCGAGCATGTCCGCTCCGGCCCGGGAATCCTCGGTGATGTGGATGAGCGTCGGGCCGACCGCTGCCTCCGCCTCGCTGAGCGCGGCCAGCAGCGCGTCCGCGCCGTCGACGTGGATTCCGCGTGCCCCCATCGCCTGCGCGAGTGCCGGGAAATCCGGCCCGGTGAGCTTCACCCCTGACGGAGTGTCCCCGCGGTCCTCCATCTCATTGCGGATCTCCCCGTACCCGCCGTTATCGACGACGATGAGGCACATCCGCACGCCCGCCTGCACGGCCGCGGCGAGTTCGGCGATCGTGAACATCGATCCCCCATCGCCTTCCACCGCGACCACTCTGGCCTGCGGAGCAGCGAGTTTCGCACCGATGCCGGCGGGCAGCCCGTAACCGAGCGTGCCTGCCCCGGCCGGGTAGAGGAACCGGTCACCGGAGCGAGCTTTCCACCCGGTCTGCACCCCGTAATAGCAGGCCATCGTCGAATCCGCTGCGACGAAGAGCGGTGAGGTGTCCGATTCCGCGAACGCTGTGAGTGCGGCCGACAGATCGGCCCAAGGTCGGCCGCCGGTTTCCATCGCCGAGGCGGCCCTGCTCTTCCAGCCGGCCGTCCAGTTCCGTGCGGCGGCGGTCGCGGACTCCGTCCGCAGCGCTGACACTTGTTCGTTCAGGGCCGCTGTCGCGTTCTTCGCGGCGGCGAGGATCGGATGGGTGACGGTCGCGTTCGTGAGCATCTGCACTTCGTCGATGTCGATGCGCACCACGGTGTCGGGCAGCGGCAGGGGTTCCGGCCAGAAGTCACTGGGTGCCAGTTCCGTACCGATCGCGATGACCGCATCGGCATCGCTTGTGAGTTCGGGAAGCAGCTCGAGGACCCCGACGGCGCCGATGGTGGTCTCGGCGCGGTCATCGACGAGTCCCTTCGCGTTCGAGGACAGGACGATTCCCGCTCCGAGCGTCTCAGCCAGAGCTGCGACCTCCGCTCCTGCTCCGTGTGCTCCGGCCCCGGCGATGATGAGCGGTCGATTCGAGCCGGCGATCGCCTCGGCGGCAGCATCGATCTCCGAGGACACGGGAGCCGGCAGCGCCCGGGTCACGGACGGATGGAGCTGTCCCGGGCCGGCGTCTTCGATGAGGTCGAGGGGGATCTCGATGGCGGCCGGGCGGGGCCGGCCTGAGCGCATCGCCGACAGCGTCTGCCCGACGGCCAGCGACACCTCGCCGGGGCTCGTGACCCGCATGACCTCGGTCAGTACCGCCGAGAGGGCCGCGGACTGGTTGCGCACTTCGTGAAGGAGTCCGTTCCCGCGGCCGGGGTGGGTCAACGGCATGCCGGGGGTGATGAGGAGGACGGGCACGGAATCGGTGAAGGACTGCAGCAGGGCGGTGAGTGCGTTGAGTGCGGCCGGCCCGGTGGTCGTGACGATGACCTGCACCTCGCCGGTGACGCGGGCGGCTCCATCGGCCATGTAGCCCGCGCCCTGCTCGTGGCGAGGTGAGACGATGTCGATGCCTGCGGCGCTCAGCTGCGCGAAGATCTCGAGGTTGTGGGTGCCGGGGATTCCGAAGACGCGGGTGATCCCTTCGGCCTGGAGCGCACGAGCCAGGTGTGCTCCGCCGGTGATGGTCGTCTGGTCCATTCTCATTCCTCGCTGTTCGGTTTCTCTGCTGGCACGTTCTCTGCGGTCGGGTTCTCCGTCGTCACGACGAGTGCGTCGACGGCCAAGGCGCTGTCCGGAGCGACTCGCACCGGGTTGATCTCGATCTCGGCGATGGCGTTGTTCCCGGCCACCATTCTGGATACCGCGACGATGATTTCGGCGAGGGCGTCGATATCCGCGGCGGGTCTGCCCCGCCATCCGGTGAGCAGCCGCGAGCAGCTCAGTCGCGAGATCATGTCCAAGGCTTCGGTGTGGGTGACGGGGGCGAGTTCGAGCCACGTGTCGGCGAAGAGTTCGGTCTCTGTCCCGCCGGCGGCCACGATGACGAGCGGCCCGAAGTTTTCGTCCTGCCGACCCCCGACGAGGATCTCGACGACGTGATCGCGCGTGTCCATCTCCTCGAGGATGTACTCACCCTCGCCGAGGCGACCCACCATGTCCGCGTATGCCGTTTCGACTGCGGGGAGATCGCTCAGTCCCAGGGCGATGCCGCCGACCTCGGTCTTGTGGGCGGGCCATCCGGCCTTGAGCGCGAACGGCGGTCTGAGTTCGGACGCCTTGGCCGCCTCGGCGGGTGCACGGGACTCCCCCGGGCCCACGCTGCCCACAGTCACAGCGGCAGGGACGGGAATCCCAGCGCCCTCGATCACTGCTCGAGCGGCCGCGTATCCGGTGCCCCACGGGGTGACGGGGCCGGTGAGTTCGAGGGATTCGGTGAGCCGACCCGAATGGGCGGCGTAGAAGCCGGCGCGGGCGAGCACGCGCATGGCCGCTTCGATGGAGGTGTAGGCGGGTATGCCGAGCTCCCAGAGGTGGGTGACGGCGGGCGACGATGCGCTCATCGAGTGGACGATGACGGGCTTCTTCGCCTCGGCGACGAGCTCGCCCAGACGATCGACGACAGCCAGTTCTCGGTCGCGCAGGTCGGGGACGTCCTCGCCGTAGCAGCCGAAGTATCCGGAGACGACGACAGCGTCGATGTCCGTATCGGTCAGCAGCACCTCGGCGAGGTCAGCATAGACATCAAGGTTCTTCTCTCCTGCGCCGTCGAGGTCGATGGGATTAACGATGTGGTCGGCCTCGGGCAGCAGTTCGCTCACGCGTCCGGCAGCGCCGGCGCTGAGTTCGCGCACGTCGAGTCCCCAGCTCTCGGCGGTGTCGGCGGCGATCGCTCCCTGTCCGCCCGAGTCGGAGAGCACACCGATGCGCCGGTCTTTCGGCAGCCAGGCGGAGGCGAAGAATCCGGCGAGTTCGACGAGTTGTCCGGGGGTGGCCAGGCGGATGGCGCCGGCGGCCCGGCAGGCGGCATCGACGGTGTCCATGGCCGAGGTCATCGATCCGGTGTGGGATCTCGCGAGACGCGCTCCTGCACTGGAGGCTCCTGTAGTCAGGATCATCGTCGGCTTCCCGGCGGCGCGCAGGGCTTTGAGGGCTGAGACGAGGGCGGCTCCGCCGGTGAAGGATTCGAGGTAGAGCGCGACCTGAGCGGTGGCGGGGTCGTCGACGAGGGTGCCGAGCACCTCGGCGGCGCGGACGTCGGACTGTCCGCCGATCGAAGCGAATCGGGAGACGCCGAGTCCGCTGCGGGCCGCGAGTGTCGCGATCTCCGTGCCGAGCTGGCCGCTCTGGGTGACCACGGCGAGACTTCCGGGTATGAAGTTGCCCCAGGCCAGGAGCAGATCGGCGTGTGAGTCGACGATCCCGAGCGAGTTCGGGCCGATGAGGCGGCCGCCGGTCTCACGGATAGTGGCAGCCAGTTGGTCGGCGTCGGGGACGCGGGCGGAGATGATGAGGAAGGCGCGCACTCCGTTCTCGAGTGCTTCGGCGACGACTCCCGCCACGGTGGGGCCGGGCACGGAGATGACGAGCAGCTCGGGCGTCTCCGGCAGGTCTCTCAGGCGAGCGTACGTCGGCTGGCCCTGGATCGAGCCGGCTGTGGCGTTGATGAGGTAGACGCGGCGGCGCTCGGCCCCGCGCAGAGCTCCGGCGGCGAGCCAGAAACCCCATTTGCTGGAATCGTTCGATGCTCCAAGGACGGCGACGCTGCCGGGATCGAAGAACGCGTCCATATCGCTAGCTTTCCGTCACCGAAACGGCAGCGGCAGCACGATCGCCCAAAGCGGCGAGATTCGCATCGACCTTCGCCTGGGCGGCCCCCCGGGGACTGATGCCCTGGTCGCGAGCTGCGGTGAGGACTTCGGCGGTGAGGTCGCGCAGGGTCGTCGTGACGATGGTGCGGCCGTCCTCCCAGCTGCCGTCGACGTCGCCGAAGGTCACCCACCACCACCAGGCGTTCGTCGCCGAGTTCGCGAGGAAGTCCGGGACGACGATGACGCCGCGAGCCAGCAGCGTCTCTTCGGCCGCGGGCAGGACAGGCATGTTCGCGGCCTCGACGATGAGTGAGGCGGTGATGCGGTCGCAGTTGTCCGGCGTGATCGAGTAGCTCACGGCCGCGGGGACGAGGACATCGGCGTCGGCGGCGAGCCAGTCGTCGCGATCGCCGACGCGGTCCTCCGGGCGCAGCGCTTCGCGGTCGATTCCGCCGAACTGGTCCCGGGTGACCAGCAGCGCTTCGACGTCGAGCCCGGCAGGGTTGGACACGAACCCGTCGGCGTCGGCGATGCCGACGATGCGCAGTCCCGCCTCGGCGAGATAGCGGGCGGTGGCACCGCCCATGGAGCCGAATCCTTGGATGACGGCGGTGGATTCGCTGGGGTCGCGGCCGGCGTCGTGCAGGGCCGCAATCGCCGAGGTGGCCACACCGAGGCCGCCGACGAGTTCGTCCTGGGCGACGCCGTCGACGACGGCGGAGAAGGCCTTCTCCGCACGGGCCTCGACGGCGACGGGATCGTCGACGAGCTTGTTGACGGCGGAGAGTCCCGAGCCGAGTTCGCGGCGGGCGAGGATCTCGTCGATGTCGTCCTGGCGAACGCCGAGGTCTTCGCCGAGGGCCCAGTAGGCGTGCATGATCGGGTTGATGTCGACGAGGAAGCGTTCGAGGACGTCCTTGGCTCCGGGTGCGCGGGGGTCGAAGTCGATTCCGCCCTTGGCTCCGCCGACGGGCACATAGTGTCGGCCCTCGCGCAGATGGATCGCTTCCTTGCGGGTCATCCCCTGGGCGAGTCCGCGCACCTCCTCGAGGGTGCAGCCTTTGCGCATGCGCAGACCGCCCGAAGCGGTGCCGCGCACGAGGGTGTCGATGACGACGTACCCGTGTGCACCGGTGTCCGGATCCTGCCAAGTGATGTCCATGAACATGGGGCTCCCAAAAGATCGGCGTCTCAAGACTCTTACTGAACCGCTATTCAGTAAGACGTGTGACTCCAGTCTGTCCGGGTGAGGGCCACCACGTCAAGGCCGCTAGGATCGAAGCATGCCGACAGCACTCATCACCGGAGCCGGACGAGAGAACAGCATTGCCGCGGGAGTGGCCGCACGACTGTCGTCCGACGGCTGGACCGTGTGCACGAGCGATCTCGATCGCGGAGACTACCCGTGCGACCTGTCATCGGCTCAGGAAGCTCAGGAGCTGGTCGGTCGGGTGAGCAGGGATCATGGCACCATCGACGGATTGGTGCTCAGCCATGCGCACGGCGAAGAGTCCGGGATCTTGGACACCACCGCCGACAGCTTCGACCGCCACATGGTTGTCAACGCACGCGCGTCGCTGCTCCTCATCGCGGCGTTCGCGAAGCAGATCGGCGAGTCGGGAGGCGCGATCGTCGCCTTCACCAGCGATCACGCCACGGGCAATCTGCCCTATGGAGCATCGAAAGGCGCGCTCGATCGAATCGTCATCTCCGCTGCGCGGGAACTCGGACCGAAGGGGATCTCTGCGAACGTCGTCAATCCTGGGCCGATCGATACGGGCTGGATGGACGAAGAGACGAGGACCGGGCTGATCCCTTATCAGCCGCTCGGCCGCATGGGCACTCCTCGCGACATCGCCGGGGTCACTGCATTTCTGCTCTCTGCTGAGGGTCGGTGGATCAGCGGCCAGCTGCTGTCTGCCGACGGAGGGTTCTCCGCTCGCTACTGATGGGAGCGCACGGCAGTCGACCACATGACCGCACGGAAGCATTGTTGGGTCGATCCGCGGCGTTCTGGACGTGCAGAACACCGTGGATCGACCCAACAATCACCCTCAGCCGAGTTCGCGGGTGAGGAAGTCGTCGACCCAGGTGCTCAGCGCCTCTGTGTCAACGGTCTCCGAATTGACCATCACCTGGATAGCCAGGCCGTCGAGGAAGGCGAGGACCCTGGTCGCGCCCGACGCGGTGCCGCCTTCAGGTGCCGTGCACTCCCCCGCCGCGATGGCCTCGTCCATGAGGTGCACGAGAATCGACTTCCACTCCCGGTCGAGAGCGGCGAATGTTGCTCTCAGACCAGCATCGAAGAGTCCGGCCGACCAAGCGTCGATCCAGATCTTCCAACTGCGCGAGGAGCCGCTTGGCAGGTACCAGCCGACGACGTCCCGCAGTCGCTGGAGAGCCGAGACCTGCCCGGCAGCCAGCTCCCGGGCACGGTCGATGTCCTGCCGCCCGGCGAAATCGAAGGCCTCGGCGACGAGGGCTTCCTTCGTCTCGAAGTGGTAGATGACGAGACTGGCGCTCAAGCCCAGACGCGCGGCGACGTCGGAGACGCGCAGCGCGCGCAGACCCGTCGCCTCGATCTCCTCGACCGTGGCCGCCAGGATCTCCTCCCGGCGGACCGCTGCGCTCTTCCTCGCCATCTCGCCTGTCTCCTTTCACGTTCCAGCCGGACGGCATCCCGCGCCCGAGGCTCGACGCCCCGAACGCGGCGACGCGCTCAGGGCAGTTCAACCTCGGCGGCCGGTCCGACCAGCGCCAGAGCCTTGGGCCGCGACAGCAGCCGCCCGGCCATCTCGCTGACGTCCTCGGCCGTGACCGAGCGGACGCGTTCGATGAGGTCCATCGGCGATTCGAGCGGCAGCCCGAAGATCTCCGACCGGGCGAGACGATTCATCCGCGCCGCAGAGGACTCGAGTCCGAGCACCATCGACCCCGACAGTTGGGACACGATCTCGTCGAGCTCGAACTGACTCGGCGTCTCCTGCGCCAGCCGATCCCATTCGCTCACCGCCAGATCGACGACGGCCTGAGCGTTCTCGGCCGTGCATCCGGCGTAGATGCCGAAGGTGCCGGTATCCGTGAACTGGCTGGCCACGCAGTTCACGGCATAGGCCAGTCCGCGCTCCTCGCGCACGCTCTGGAACAGTCGCGACGACATTCCCCCGCCGAGCATGGTGAGCATGACCGAGTAGATGAACCGGTCGTCGTCGCCTTCCGGCAGGCCTTCGCAGCCGAGCATGATGCCCAACTGTTCGATGTCTTTGACGGTGTGCGACTTTCCGGAATGGAACTCCGGACGCACCCGTGCGGCCCCACCGAGGTGCGAGCCCTTCGCCACCGAGGCGGCGTCCCCGTTCCCCGCGCCCGACCAGACGTCGGCGCGGGACCCGAGCCCCGCCTCGGCGAGGGCATCCTCAACCATCTCGAGGACCTCTTCGTGGGTCGCCCCGCCCGCGGCGGCGATGACCAGACGAGGCGGGATATACGTCGACTGATAGTGGTCGATGACCGTGTGGTGGCCGAGCACGCGGGCCTGATCCTTCGTCGCACCCACGGGCCGGGCCAGCGAATGCGGCCCGAAGACCAGAGAATCGAAGTCGTCGAAGAGGACGTCTCCGGGATCATCGGCGGACATGGCGAGCTCTTCGATGATGACACCGCGCTCGCGTTCGAACTCCTCGACGTCGAGTTGGGAGTTCGAGACCATATCGACGAGGAGGCCGGTGATGTTCGGCAGATCCGTCACGAGGCACCGGGAGTAGTAGCAGGTGAGCTCCTTGGCGGTGATCGCATTCGAATCCCCGCCGGTGCGGTCGAAGGCCGCGGCGATGGTCTTCGCATCGCGGCTGCCGGTGCCTTTGAACAGCATGTGCTCGAGGAAATGCGTCGAGCCGGCGGTCTCGGCGGATTCGTCACGGGACCCGGCCGCGACCCAGATCCCGATCGTCTCCGAGGCCAGACCCGGCATGTGTTCGGTGGTCAGCGTCAAACCACCGGGGAGGACAGACCGATCGATTCGGCTGCCCTCCCCGGTGTGCGAACTGCTCAGTATCAGTTGTCTGATCCCTCTTCGTCCGATTTCTCGTCTTCGTCGGTGACCGGAGCCAGCGACAGCTTGCCGCGGTCATCGATCTTCGTGATCTCGACCTGGACCTTCTGGCCCACACCGACGACGTCTTCGACGTCCTCGACGCGCTTGCCGTCGTTGAGCTTACGCAGCTCGGAGATGTGCAGCAGGCCGTCCTTGCCCGGGGTCAGGGACACGAATGCGCCGAAGCTCATTGTCTTGACCACGGTGCCCAGGTAGCGTTCGCCGACCTCGGGAACCTGCGGGTTCGCGATCGCGTTGATCATCGAACGGGCGGCCTCGGCGGCCGGTCCGTCCGTGGCACCGATGAGGACGGTTCCGTCGTCTTCGATGCTGATGTCCGCGCCGGTGTCCTCCTGGATCTGGTTGATCATCTTGCCCTTGGGCCCGATGACCTCACCGATCTTGTCGACGGGGATGTTCACGGAGATGATCCGCGGTGCCGTCGGGGCCATCTCGGCCGGGGCGTCGATGGCCTCTGCGATGACGTCGAGGATGACCATGCGTGCTTCGCGGGCCTGCTTGAGGGCGGCACCGAGCACCGAGGCGGGAAGGCCGTCGAGCTTGGTGTCGAGCTGGATCGCGGTGATGAAGTCACGCGTACCGGCGACCTTGAAGTCCATATCGCCGAAGGCATCTTCGGCACCGAGGATGTCGGTCAGAGCCGCGTAGGCGGTCTGCTCACCCTGGTCGGTGGAGATGACGTCGGAGACGAGACCCATGGCGATGCCGGCGACGGGCGCCTGCAGCGGCACACCGGCCGAGAGCATAGCCAGCGTCGAGGCGCAGACCGAGCCCATCGAGGTCGAACCGTTCGAACCGAGGGCCTCGGAGACCTCACGGATCGCGTACGGGAAGTCCTCACGCTTGGGCAGAACGGGCACGAGGGCGCGTTCGGCGAGAGCGCCGTGGCCGATCTCGCGGCGCTTCGGGCTGCCCACGCGGCCGGTCTCACCGACCGAATAGGGCGGGAAGTTGTAGTGGTGCATGTAGCGCTTCGACGTCTCGGGTGAGAGCGAGTCGATGGTCTGCTCGAGCTTGAGCATATTCAGGGTGGTGACACCCAAGATCTGGGTCTCGCCGCGTTCGAAGATCGCCGAACCGTGCACGCGCGGGATGACGTTCGTCTCGGCGGTGAGCGGACGGATGTCCTTGAGCCCACGGCCGTCGATGCGGACCTGCTCGGTGAGGATGCGCTTGCGCACGACCTGCTTGGTCAGGGCGTTGAGAGCGTTCGCGATCTCCTTCTCACGGCCTTCGAAGCGCTCTCCGAGCTTCTCGAAGAGCTCGTCGAGGAGGGCGGCACCGGCGGCTTCCCGCTCCTGCTTGTCGGCGATCGTGAAGTTCTCGGTCTGCTTCGCCTCGGCGAGTTCCTTCACCGCTTCGAAGACGTCGTCCTCGTAGTCGCGGAAGACGGGGAATTCGACGGTCGGCTTCGCGGCGCGATCGGCGAGCTCGGACTGCGCGCGGCAGAGCTCTGCGATGAACGGCTTCGCAGCTTCGAGACCTTCGGACACGACCTCCTCGGTGGGGGCCGCGGCACCGGTCTTGATCTTGTCGATGGCGTTGTCGGTGGCTTCGGCCTCGACCATCATGATGGCGACGTCGTCACCGACGACACGACCGGCGACGACCATGTTGAACACGGCGTCCTCGAGCTGCGAGTGGTTCGGGAAGGCGACCCACTGGCCGTCGATGAGCGCGATGCGCACACCGCCGATGGGGCCGGAGAACGGCAGACCCGAGAGCTGAGTCGACATCGACGCGGCGTTGATGGCCAGAGCGTCGTAGATGTGGTCGGGATTGACCGACATCACGGTGACGACGACCTGGACCTCGTTGCGCAGGCCCTTGACGAACGAGGGGCGCAGCGGACGGTCGATGAGGCGGCAGGTCAGGATCGCGTCTGTCGAGGGGCGTCCCTCACGGCGGAAGAACGAGCCGGGGATGCGGCCGGCGGCGTACATGCGCTCTTCGACGTCGACTGTCAGGGGGAAGAAGTCGAAGCCCTCACGGGGGTTCTTGCCGGCCGAGGTGGCCGAGAACAGCATGGTGTCGTCGTCGAGGTAGGCGACGGCGGATCCGGCGGCCTGCTGGGCAAGTCGTCCGGTTTCGAAGCGAATGGTGTGTTTGCCGAAGCTGCCGTTGTCGATATGGGCAACGGCGGATTCAGGGTTGAGTCCCACGTAGTCTCCTATGTTGTGCCGGCACGCGGTGGTCTGCGGTGCGCAGGTGATAGTTCTCAACGCATGAGTGGACGCGCTGCCTTCGGCGGTGTGCCCTCGGCAGTGCGCGACCCCGCGTCGTTCCGGCGGGATATTGGCTCGGACATCCCATGGATCCAAGCCGGTCATCGATCGGGGCCCACGGAACCGGCGCTCAAGCGCTCATTCCTCCGGAGGCCACTACCGAAGACCGAAACGTCCATGGCGTGGTTGTCCGGTACGAAGTCTACCGCAGAAGCACAGAAGCGCCCCACCCGAAGGTGGGACGCTTCCATTTCAGCTGCGCTGAGTCGAATCAGCGGCGCAGGCCGAGGCGCTTGATGAGCGAGCGGTAACGCTCGATGTCGACCTTCGCGAGGTACTTGAGCATGCGGCGACGCTGGCCGACGAGGAGCAGCAGGCCACGACGCGAGTGGTGGTCGTGCTTGTGATCCTTGAAGTGCTCGGTCAGGTCGGTGATCCGGCGGGTCAGCAGTGCAACCTGGACCTCGGGAGAACCGGTGTCGCCCTCATGAGTTGCATATTCCTTGATGATCTCTTGCTTCACAGCGGTATCGAGAGCCATGGAGTTCTCCTTCGTGTCGTTGCGCGGCGCAGGGACCTGAAGTCTCTGCCCTATGGGACCGCGGCCGGTGAAAACGGCAGAGATCAGCTTATCAGGTGTGCAGGACCTCGCGCACATCGGCGATGTCCTCATGCATCTGCACGATGAGGTCGTCCATCCCGGTGAACGCGACCTGCCCACGGATGCGGGAGACGAATTCGAGAGTCATCTCACGGTCGTAGACGTCGAATTCGCCGAATTCCTTGTCGAGCACGTACGCCTCGACCCGTCGGACCTGTCCCTGGAAGGTCGGGTTCGTGCCCACGGAGATCGCGGCCGGGTACGCCTGATCCTCACCGGAGAACGTCGCCCAGCCGGCGTAGACGCCGTCGGCGGGGACGAGTCCGTCGGGATCGTCCGAGAGGTTCGCCGTCGGAAATCCCAGGTCGCGTCCGCGGGCATCGCCGTGGACGACGGTGCCGTGGAGTGCGTGGTAGCGCCCGAGCTGGTCGGCCGCCTCGGCGACATCACCGGCAGTGAGCTGCTCCCGGATCCGGGAGGACGAATACCGACCCCCGCGCCCGACTTCGTCGATCGTTTCGACACGGAACCCGAATTTCTCGCCGAGGCGGCGCAGAGTCTCGATCGTGCCTTCATTGTCCTTGCCGAACCGGACGTCGTCGCCGACGACGACGATCTTCGCGCGCAGGGCTTCGACGAAGTACCGGCGCACGAATTCCTCGGCCGACTGGGCGGCGAAGTCGAGGTCGTAGGGCTGGATGAGGAGGCCGTCGATTCCGGTGGCGGCGATGAGGTCGGCGCGCTGCCGGGTCGAATTGATCATCACGGTCGGCTCGTCGGGGCGGTGGACCGTGCGCGGGTGGGGATCGAAGGTCATTGCGATCGAGCGCAGGCCTTCTTGCCTGGCCAGGGCGGCGACGGTGGTCAGGACCGTTTCGTGTCCGCGGTGCACGCCGTCGAAGTTGCCGAGGGTGACGACGGTGCCGACAGCGTCGACCTCGACCTCACCGAGTCCGTGATACAGCTCCACCAGACATTCGCTCCTTCCGTGCACCGATTCAGATTATCGCAGAGATCTTCCGCCTCCTAACCCGGACCTCGCCGAGGCGGAAGGACGGGTTCAGGCAACGATCGCCCACCCGATGACGCCGAGGAGGGAGGCCAAGGCGATGGAGACGAAGGTGCCGATGATGAACCGCTCCCCCGCGGCCGCCGAGGACTTGATCTCCGCGAAGCGCCCGAGCCCTTTGACCGCGATGACCACGGCCATGAGTTCGGGGCGACCGAGCACGATCGCACCGGCGATGAGTGCGCGTTCAACGATGCCGATCCACAGTCCGCCGCGCAGGACTTCGACGTCCTCGGCTCCTGTGCGTTCGGGCTTGGAGCCCGGGCCCGCATGGGTCAGACGGAGGAGAAGCGGGACGAGTGGCCAGCCGATGAGGGCCGCGATGATGGCGGCGGCGATGGCGACGAGCACGTCAGTCCACATGTGCGTCTCCTTCCGATAGGGCTCGTTGGAGCCGGTCGAGGTGATGTCGGGCCAGGTGCTCGGCCCCGGCGATGATCTCGGCGGGACCGGCCGCCAGCACCCGAGAGACCGCCTGTTGGGAGACGTCGAATTCCGCGGCGATCTCGGCCTGAGTGGCATCAGGGTGGTCCAGTCGGTATCCGACGTAGCCGCGGGAGTGACCGCGCAGCTCTGTCAGCGTGCTGATGAGGAGCCGCAGAGCTGCCTCCGCCAGCCCACGATGGTCACTGTCCGCATCGGCGCTGACGACGTCCGGGTCGGCGCTCACGACGAGGTGGACCGGTGCGGATTTGGCCGCTTCGACCGCCTGGCGGGCGGAGTAGAAGGCTTCTCCCCTGCCTTCGGTGGTCGTCTCGGGCAGCGGCCGTTCGACCTCGCCGATTCCGAGGCCGATATGCCAACCGGAGTCGATGCCGATACGGCGGACCGCCTCGGCGACGGCGTCGGGACCGTCGAGGACCCCTTGGACCTCGTCACCGATGGTGCGGGCGAAGGGAACGACCGTGTCGATCGGAGAGAGAGCATCGAGGATGCGGGGCACCGCGTCGGCGTTCGACCGCGAATCCTGCTGGTCGATGGTCAAGACGAACATAGGACAAGTAGACCAGATGATAGCCTCAGACACAATAGTTTCAGTTGTATCTGATGAATACAAACTATTTAGTTGTTTCGAGCGTGAAGGCTGAGCCCCTCAGGCGAGGTCGATGGCGAAGGCGGTCAGCGACTTCAGACCGCCATTCCGACGCACTTCGGCCACGGAGACGAGGGCGTCATCGCAGATGACGGCGACCTCTCGGTTCCCCGCGTCGCCGGCGTCGGAGCCTATATGCCAGTCACCAGCCTCAACGATCTTGCCCTGCATGAGGGCGCGGGCCCGCTCGGCATCGACGGTGACGACGGGCAGGAGGGTGCGGGCCGCCTCGGCGAGGGAGATGAGGCTGGGCGCGGGGAGGTCGAGGTCCTCGGGCAGGGTCACGGCCTGGTCGATGTGGAAATCGCCGACGCGCGTCCGCCTGAGCGCGGTGAGATGGCCGAAGACGCCGAGGTCGGTGCCGATATCGCGGGCCAGGGCGCGCACATAGGTGCCCGACGAGCAGTCGACTTCGACATCGACGTCGATATGCCCGTCCTCGGCGGCGAAGCGGATGTCGATGATCTCGAAGGCCGATACCTCGACACGACGGGCCTTGAGTTCGACGTTCTCACCGGCACGGACGCGGGCGTAGGAGCGCTTGCCGTCGACCTTGATCGCCGAGACGGCGCTGGGCACCTGATCGATGGGGCCGCGCAGCTTGGCCACGGCGGCCTCGATGGCCGCAGCGTCGACACGAGCGAGATCGGACGGATCGGCGAAGCGATCGGGCTCGGAATCGGCATCATCGGTCGGCGTCGATGCCCCCAGGCGAATGGTGGCGAAGTAGGTCTTCGAGACCCCGGTGATGTAGGTGAGCAGCTTGGTGCCGCGGCCGAGGCCGAGCACGAGGACGCCCGTGGCCATCGGGTCGAGAGTGCCGGCGTGGCCGACCTTCTTCGTCCCGAACCAACGGCGGATGCGGGAGACCACGCCGTGGGAGCTCAGTCCCTGCGGTTTGTCGCAGACAAGGACGCCCTGTGGGGAAGTATCGCTCACTGGGTGTGCGATCAGTTGAAGGACGCGTGCACGTGGTCGAAGTGGTTGGCGGTCGCGTCTCCGCGGTCCTCCATGCCCTTCCAGCCCTGTCCGGGCATCCAGATGCGCTGCTTCCAGATGACGTACTTGACGTTGAGGGCGCTCTGGTTCTGGATGAGGTATTCGGCGATGCGGTCGCCGGTGGATCCGGTGATCATGATGTCGACGGCTTCACCGGTGTTGTGATCCGAACCGGTGCCGGGGCGACGTCCGCCGAAGGTCTTGACCTCGGGGAACTTCGCGCAGACAGCACGGTAGCCGTTGACGGCGTTCGGCAGCAGGCCGGACTCGATCGAGGAGGACACGCTGCACGGCGGTGCCGAGGTGTCCGAGGAGGTGCCTTCGCCGGAGGACTTCTCATCGGAAGACTTCTCATCGGAGGACGAATCGTCGCTCTTCTCCTCAGCAGCCGAGGATTCCGCGGTCGGCTTGGGCTTCGGCGGAGCCTTGACCTCGAGATCGGTCTTCGAGGTCTTGTTCTTGTACTTCGGGTCGTCCTTGACCTTCTCCAGGTACTCTTCGCCGGCCTTCTTGCGTTCGGCGTCGAGTTCTTTCTGACTCGGGGTCGAGGCAGTGGTCGACTCCTCGGGGGTCGTCGATGCGGCCTCGGTGGTGACGTTGCCGGACTCGGGCGGACCCATGACGACGGTCGAACCGACGACGGCGGCGGTCGCGGCTGCAGGAACGGCGATCGCGGCGACGACGGGACGCTGCTTGACGGTCGCCAGCACGGAAGTCGCCGAGGACGGCGCATTCGCTGCGCGTCGGCCTGCGGGGCGCTTGCCGGGAGTCAGGTCCCGGATCAGCTGCTTCGCGAACGACGGCTTCGGTGAGGAGTGCTTACCCAATGCAGAATTCCCTTAACAGAGTCGTAATCATTTCGTTACCGCAAAAAGTCTACGACATCTCGGAAAGATAACAAAACTGTTACGAGAACTTTTTTCGTGACGTGACGAAGCTCAAATCGGACCCGGAACGGCCGTTCCGCCGCTCTCCACCCGATGACCAGGCGCGATGCAGTCTGTTCGCTGGAATGCGACGATCACTCCTCGTCGGCGTCGTCGGCCTTCTTGTACGGGTCGGATTCACCTGCATGCTGCGCGTTCTTGGCCAACCCGGCGACTCGAGCGTCGTCGGCGGCGGCCTGAGCGAGCAGTCCGTCGAGACGGGCGGCCGCCTCGGGGACGGCATCGGCGATGAATTCGAGGCTCGGGGTCAGACGGATCGTCAGCCCCTTGCCGACCTCGGAGCGGATGAAGCCCTTGGCCGATTCGAGGGCATGACTGGTGCCGACGAGATCCTGGTCGTCGCCGTAGACGGTGTAGAAGATGGTGGCGTGCTGCAGATCGCCGGTCACGCGAACATCGGTGACGGTGACGAAGCCGAGGCGGGGATCCTTGAGCTTGCGCTCGATGGTGCTGGCGACGATGACCTTGATCTGGTCGGCGATCTTGCGGGCCCGTGTCGAGTCTGCCATGGTGTGTGTCCTTCTGTTCGGGGCCGGAACAACTCTTCCGACCCAATATTAGCTGTGCAATCGAACCGGCTCCGGCCGGTCCCCCGTTCGGGGGCCGACCGGAGCCGTCGACTCACGATGTGAGTCCCATCCTCCTCGCCTGCGCTGCTGCGCTGTCGAATCAGCGGGTGGAACTCGCTGTGCGACCGATCAGTCGCGCGGCTTCTCTTGCATCTCGAAGGTCTCGATGATGTCGCCGACGCGCAGGTCGTTGAACTTGCCGAGTCCGATACCGCACTCGTAGCCCTCGCGGACCTCGGTCGCATCGTCCTTGAACCGGCGCAGCGATTCGATGTGGACGTTGTCGCCGATGACGATTCCGTCGCGGGTGACGCGAGCGGTCGAGTTCCGCTTGATGAGGCCGTCGCGGACGATCGAACCGGCGATGTTGCCGAACTTCGAGGAGCGGAAGACCTCGCGGATCTCCGCGGTACCGGTCTGGACCTCTTCGTACTCGGGCTTGAGCATGCCCTTGAGCGAGGACTCGATGTCGTCGATCGCCTGGTAGATGACCGAGTAGTAGCGGACGTCGACGCCTTCGCGGTCTGCCAGGTCGCGAGCCTTCGCTTCCGGACGGACGTTGAAGCCGAGGACGATCGCGTTGTCGACCGTGGCCAGGTTGATGTCGTTCTCCGTGATCGCACCGACGCCGCGGTGGATGATCCGCAGGTCGACGTCGTCGCCCACATCGATCTTGAGCAGCGAATCCTCGAGCGCTTCGACAGCACCGGAGACGTCACCCTTGAGGATGAGGTTGAGCATGTCGACCTTGCCCTCAGCCAGAGCCTTCGTGAAGTCCTCAAGGCTGATGCGCTTGCGACCGCGGGCCTGAGCGGCGTTGCGCTCGATGGCGTCACGCTTCTCAGCGATCTGACGGGCCGTGCGGTCGTCATCGGTGGAGATGAACGAGTCACCGGCACGCGGGACGGACGACAGGCCGAGCACCTGCACGGGGCGGGAGGGCCCTGCCTCCTCGACGACGTTTCCGTTCTCGTCGAACATCGCACGCACACGTCCGTAGGCGGTGCCGCAGACGATGGCGTCGCCCTGACGCAGGGTGCCGGACTCGACGAGGACGGTGGCAACCGCACCGCGGCCCTTGTCGAGCTTGGCTTCGATCGCGATGCCGCGAGCGGACTTGTCGGGGTTCGCCCGCAGGTCCAGGGCCGCATCGGTGGTCAGCAGAACGGATTCGAGCAGCTGGTCGATGCCCTCGCGCTTGAGCGCGGAGATCGGCACGAACATGGTCTCGCCGCCGTATTCTTCGGCCACGAGGTTGTATTCGGTCAGCTGCTGCATGACCTTGGCGGGGTTGGCGCCTTCCTTGTCGATCTTGTTCACGGCCACGACGATCGGCACATCGGCCGCCTGAGCGTGGTTGAGAGCTTCGATCGTCTGCGGCATGACGCCGTCGTCGGCGGCGACCACGAGGATCGCGAGGTCCGTCGACTTCGCACCACGGGCACGCATGGCGGTGAACGCCTCGTGACCGGGGGTGTCGAGGAAGGTGATCTTGCGGTCTTCTCCCTCGTGCTCGACCTCGGCCTGGTAGGCACCGATGTGCTGGGTGATTCCGCCGGCTTCGCGGGAAGCGACATTGGCCGAGCGGATCGCGTCGAGCAGCTTGGTCTTACCGTGGTCGACGTGACCCATGACGGTGACGACCGGCGGACGTGCCTGCAGGTCCTCGTCATCCTCTTCTGCGGCTTCGGCATCGAGGTCGATGTCGAAGGTCTCCAGCAGCTCACGATCTTCGTCTTCGGGCGAGACGATCTCGATCTTGTAGCCGAGCTCTTCGCCGAGGACCTCGAAGGTCGCCTCGTCGAGGGACTGGGTGATCGTGGCCATCTCACCGAGGTGGAAGAGCACGGTCACGAGGTTCGTCGGATCGGTATTGATCTTCTCGGCGAAGTCGGCCAGCGAGGAGCCGCGACGCAGACGCAGCGGCGTGTTGCCGTCTCCGCGCGGAACGGTGACGCCACCGACCGAGGGAGCCTGCATCTGTTCGAGCTCTGCGCGCTTCGCCCGCTTCGACTTGCGTCCCTTCTGACGGGGACCGCCGCCGCGGCCGAATGCACCCTGCGTGCTTCCGCGACCGCGACCTGAACCGCGACCACCGGGACCGCCGCCGGGTCCACGACGAGGACCGCCGGGAGCGCCGCCCGGGGCACCGGGTGCGCCGCCGCCTGGGGCGTTTCCGCGTCCGCCGCCGCGACCGCGGCCGGGAGCGGGCTTGTTCAGTGCCGAGTTCTTCAGCATCGACGGGTTCGGGCGTGGTGCGCCCGGGCGAGGTGCCGGACGGGGACCGCCCGAGGATTCCTCACCGGATCCGCGCTGCTTCTGGCCGGGCTTCGGCATTCCCTGCGAAGGCGCAAACGGATTGTTTCCGGGGCGTCCGCCCTGGCCACCCTGACCGCCTTGACCGCCCTGGCCCGCACGACCGCCGGGCTTGGGTCCGCGACCGGGCTTCGGCATTCCCTGCGAGGAAGCGAAGGGGTTGTTTCCGGGACGCGCGGCACCACGACCGCCGGGCTTCCCGGCAGCACCCGGCTTGGGAGCGCCGGGCTTCGGGGCACCGGGCTTGGGTGCGGCAGCCGGCTTCGGGGCACCGGGCTTCGGCGCCGAGGAGGCAGCCGGCTTGGCAGCGGGAGCCTCGGTCGATTCGGCTGCCTCCGGGGCAGCCGGGGTCGCCGGCTTGGCGGCAGGCTTCGGTGCGGACTTCGCAGCGGGGGCGGCATCCTCGGCGGGGGCCGATTTCGCCGCACCGGCGGACTTCGCAGCACCCGGCTTGGCGGCCGACTTCGCGGCGGGCTTGGGTGCGGGCTTCGCACCGGGTTTCGGGGCTCCGGGCTTCGCGGCCGGCTTGGCGGCCTTCTTCGCGCCGGTGGACTTCTCACCATCAGCGGAAGAGGAATCGGCGAATGCCTCCTTCACGCGGCGCACGACGGGCGCTTCGAGCGTCGAAGAGGCGGAGCGAACGAATTCGCCCATGTCCTGGAGCTTTTCGAGGACGTTCTTACTTGTTGTGCCGAGCTCTTTCGCGAGCTCATGGACACGGGGCTTTGCCACAGTTCTCCTGTCCGGGTTCTTTCCCGGTCAGGAAAGAACCTCATCAATGAAGAGCAGTACTCATTTCACTGCTCTCTCGAATTCCGTTTGGGTGTCATCGTGCGACACTCACAACTTGTCATCCATTCGGCTACCCGTTCTCTTTGGGTTCGGTGTCCGGCCTCGGGAGGTCCGAGGCGGTGATCTTCGTTCGAAAGGATCGAGCGAAGGCGGCAGTGGTCAGGGCCTTGTCCAGGCACTTCGCATCAGGATGCACCCACGCACCACGTCCCGGCAGTGTCGCTGACACATCGCGGACGACGGCGGGGTGCTGATCGGGGCGGAACACGAAGCGTGTCAGCTCGTCCCGACCGGCCTTCTGCCTACAGGCGATGCACGTCCTTACGGGTCCATCACCAACATTCACAATGAATGATTCTACAGCACCGGCACCCGGGCTCGCGCCAAGGGGGCCAGTGGTGCGAATCACTGCACGAGGCTATTCGCCTGCGACGATGTCGATCTTCCAGCCGGTGAGCTTGGCTGCCAGGCGGGCGTTCTGCCCTTCCTTGCCGATGGCCAGGGACAGCTGGTCGTTGGGGACGACTGCGCGGGATTCCTGAGCGGCGGCGTCGAGGATCTCGACGCTCTTGGCCTTGGCCGGGGACAAGGCGTGTGCGATGAACTTCGCCGGGTCGTCGGAGTAGTCGACGATGTCGATCTTCTCCTGGCCGAGTTCGTTCATCACCGCACGCACACGGGAGCCGAGTTCGCCGATGCACGATCCCTTCGCGTTGACTCCCGGCTTCGTGGCGCGCACGGCGAGCTTCGTGCGGTGGCCGGCTTCGCGGGCCAGGGACACGATCTCGACAGTGCCGTCGGCGATCTCCGGAGCCTCATGGGCGAAGAGTCGGCGCACGAGGTTCGGGTGGGTGCGGGAGACGGTGACCGAGGTGCCCTTCGTGCCCTTGTGCACGTCGGCGATGTAGACGCGCAGTCGGGTGCCGTGGGCGTAGGTCTCGCCGGGGACCTGTTCGTGCGGGGGCAGCACGGCTTCGACGTCTCCGATGTCGACCTGGACCATCTGCGGGTCGCGGCCCTGCTGGATGATGCCCGAGACGATCTCGCCCTCACGGCCCTTGAATGTGCCCAGCAGCGTCTCGTCCTCGACATCGCGCAGCCGCTGGTGGATGACCTGCCGAGCGGTCTGGGCGGCGATGCGGCCGAAGCCGGTGGGAGTGTCGTCGAACTCGCCGATCGGGTTGTCGTCGTTGTCGAATTCCACGGCGAGGATGCGCACCTCGCCGGTGGACTTGTCGAGTTCGGCACGGGCGTCGGGCCAGGCCCCTTCGGTCTTCTGGTAGGCGAGGAAGAGCGCCTGTTCGATGAGTTCGATGAGGGTTTCCAGCGGAATCTCACGCTCTCGTTCGATGACGCGCAGAACATTGAGGTCGATGTCCATGTCTAAGTCCTCTCTCGCTCAACCGAGCATTGAATTGTCTGTGTTCACTTATGCAGGCGTAACAGTCTATCCCAGTCCGCGCCCGCACTCTGTCTGCGAAGGGGCCGCCGCACTGCCGGAGGTACGTGAGGTTCGCCTCAGCGGAACTTCAACTCCACCTGGGCCTTGCGGATCTCGCCGAGGTCGACCGTCTTCGACTCCTTGCGCTGGGGGTCCGTGCCCGTGATCGAACTCTCCCCCACCTCGGCGAGGTCGAGCTTGAAGGTGTCCTTCTTCGTCGTGATCTCCAGGCGACGGCCGATGACGCGTCGGAAGTGGCGTGGGGTCTCGAGCTTCCGGGTCGCGCCGGGGCTCGTGACCTCGAGCTGGTACGGCTTGTCCCGGAAGATTTCGACCTCGTCGAGGGCGTCGCCGACGATCTTCGTCGATTCGGCGATCTTCTCCATCGACATCGGATCGGAGCTCGATTCGTCGAGGTCGACGACGACGGTCAACGTGCGCCGCGGACCGGCCGCCACCGCTTTGACGGTCTCGAGGTGGAATCCCGCATCCTGCAGGGGCGGGGCGAGCAGGCCCTTGATCCGCTCGACGTCTTCGTCCATTTCTCCTCCATATCCTTGTGCGTCCCCTTCACCGAGGCGGGGCGAGGGGGGCCGGCGCACCGTGCACGTGTGCGACCGCCGTGTTCTCCCCCACCCTAAGCGACAGCCGCCGTCGAGGTTAAGCCTTCGGCGGGGTTCTGCCGGGTGCGCGTCTCATTCTGCGGTCGGGCGGGCGACGGTCGGTGCCCCTCGGCGATGGCGGGGCATCCGATAGGATTGCCGTATGCATTTTCCCGTCAGTCGCCGCGGCCTGTTGACTGCCGGCGTCGGCGGGTTGAGTCTGAGCCTGCTCACCGCCTGCGGCCTGCGACTCGATCAAGATCCCAAGATCCCCACTCTTGATGCGACTCAGCAGCTGCGCAATCGTCTGGCCCGCACCTTGGACTCCGCTTCTCCCGGCGCCGGTGATCCCGAAACCGCGGGTGAGGACCTTACTGACTTCGCTGCGGCGATCGGTCCCGAATGGAACCCGCCGACCGAATTCGCCACCGAGGCACCTCCGACAGAGAAGAACCGCACCTTCGTCCAAGCCGCCGAGGTGGCTTCCCGCGCCGTCTTCGAAGCCTCAGCGTCCTTAGGTTCGGACCTTATTCCCGTCCTGGCCGATGTGGCCACGGGTCTGGCTCTGGTCGCTGGGACGAAGAACCCGGAGATCATCACCACCGCCGACGAACTCATCCGCGCCGGCCGTGAGGAACTCGACCAGAACAGGGACGGCGGCGATGATGCGACAGCGCCACCCAGTGCCACCGGTGGGGCCGACGCGGATGCCGGGACGAACGACTCCGGAAGCCAGGATCCGAAGGGTCGGGCGGAGATGTTCAACGCGATCCTCAATCAGTCGCGGGCTGCCGCTTACGGCTTTGAACGGCTGGCCGTGAACTTCGATTCGAAGTCGCGTGAACGCAAAGCCACCCTGGCCAGGCTCGAATCCTTGGGTGCCCTGTCCGGGGAGATGCTCGAACGCCTCGGTGAGGACGCAGCCGATCCGGCCGCCTCGGCGTGGAAGCTCGATCCCACCCCGACGGATGCGGACTCCGCGAAGGAGTTGGCGCTGTCGTTGGAAGACGGCATCGCTTCCGCGCTTCTGCCCTGGTTGGAGGCGGACGCCTCGGCGATTCTCCGGCTCTGGGAATCGGCCCGGAACCGGATGGTCTTCGCCGCTCCGCAGCCGCTGCGTTTCACCTATGACGAACCCGGGCAGGCGGAGGTGCAGGAGTGAAGGTCCCACCGGTTCTCTACCGCGCGACTCGCGAGATCATCGGCGATTATCGCACCGATTCGTGGGTCGCCGCGCTCGACTATATGGCAAACGAACTCCTCGATCGGTGGAAGCTGCGCTTCGACGATGTGCCGGGGGCGCCGTGGGCCGGGTGCGAGTCCTTGGTGATTCCGGTGCTCACTCAGGAGAACTATCAGGGGGTGCTGCGGTTCGCGGCTCCCACCTCGGCACATACGGCCGCGCATGCGCAGGTGCTGCGGGCGCTGAAGATGTGGAACGGGCACGGGGCGGTGCGGGTCATCCGGGATGATCGCAGCTTCCGGGTCACTCTGCAGGAGCGGCTGCGCACGAAGGACAATCTGTCCGTGCTGCCACTGGCCGATGTGCCTCCGGTGTGGGGTGCGCTGCAGCGGTCCTTGGAGATTCCGGCGACCTCGGAGTTCCTGCGGGTCCAGGATGTCGTGGCCGGGTGGCTGAATTCGTTCGATGCCGATGCCGCGCTGTTGACCGGGTGGTCGGAGGCGGGCCCTCACGATTCTCTGCTGCTGTCGTTCGCCCGCAATTGGATGCAGACTCTGGCGTCCTCGGATGAGAACTGGCTCATCCATGCCGATCTGCACTACTACAACATCCTCGCCGGCAATCCCGACCCGACGGGCATCTCGACGTGGAAGGCCATCGATCCGCAGCCTTTGGCCGGTCCGACCGCATACACCTTGGCCCCGGTGCTGTGGAACCGCCTCGCCGAGATCCCCTCGGATCATCCGCAGGCGCAGGCGGCGTGGCTGCGTGGTTTCGCCACGGACCTAGCGCTGTGCGCCGGGGTCGATCCGCAGTACGGGATGGGGGCGACCGTGGCACGGGAGATCACGAACATGTTCTGGTATCTGCGCGCGGCCTCCGGCGGGTCGAATTCGAGCCTGGCCGATGCTGCCCGCTCCCTGTGGGTGGCCCGCGCGCTGTCCGGCGCCGATGTCGCCGGAGTCAACGCCCACGCCCTCAAACCCATCGGCTAACCCCTTATTACTACCTGACGGCGGCCCAGATACCTCGCGCGAGGTTGCTGGGCCGCCGTCAGGTAGCAATTAGTGGATGAGGGTGGAGATGAAGTCGAAGCCGAGTTTGAGGATCAGAGCGGAGACGACGATGACGAAGACGACGCGGACGAACCCGGAGCCCTTCGCCAGCGCGGTGCGCGCACCGAAGATCCCGCCGGTGACATTGCCGGCGGCCATGATCACGCCCAGCAGCCAGACGACCTGACCGTCGGGGATGAAGTAGACGAGCGCCCCGAAGTTCGTCGCCCAGTTGATCACCTTCGCCGTGGCCGAGGCCTGTAGGAACGAGAATCCGATGATCGAGACGAAGGCGATGACGAGGAACGATCCCGTCCCCGGCCCGAGCACTCCGTCGTAGACGCCGATGACGAGCCCGATCAGCCACGACAGGGCATGGTGGCGTTTCGACGTTTCCCCGAACCGCAGCGTGGCATCGGCGCCGAGGCTCGGGTTGAGCACCGTGAAGATCCCGACCCCGATAAGCGCGAGCAGAATGATCGGGGTGAAAGCGTCGCTGGGCACCAAGGTCGCGAGTTTCGCCCCGAGCACGGCACCCAAGAACGCCGAGGCCGCGGCCGGAATCGTCGCCGACCGGTCCGGGGTGATCTTGCGCAGATAGGTGACCGCCGAGGCGGTCGTGCCCGCAATCGACCCGATCTTATTCGTCGCGACCGCCTGCACGGGGCTCATCCCCGGCACGAGCAGCAGCGCGGGCAGCTGGATCAGCCCGCCCCCGCCGACGACGGCATCGATCCACCCGGCCAGAACTCCCGCGGCGAGCAGCCACAGGACCATCGTCCAGGTGACATCGATTCCTCCGGCGAGAGCTTCGAACACCGAGGCGGCTCAGGCGTTCTGGTCGGCGCTGATCGCCGCGTCGGCTGCGGCTGCAGCCTTCGCGTACGCCTCACGCACACGTGCCACGGTGGCAGGAACCACCTCGGCGACGGGCTGGTCGGACTTCTCCCCGGCCAGACGGTCGCGGACCTCGACGACGCCATCGGCCAGACCGCGGCCGACGACGATGACGGTGGGAATGCCGATGAGCTCGGCATCGGCGAACTTGAATCCGGGCGAAACCTTATTGCGGTCATCGAGCAGGACGCTGATGCCTTCGGCCTCGAGTTCGGTCGTCATCTTCTCGGCGGCTTGAGCGATCTCCTCACCCTTGCCGGCGACGATGATGTGCACATCGGCCGGGGCCAGGTGCTGGGGCCACAGGAGGCCGTCCTCGGAATGGTATTCCTCGGCGATGCAGGCCATGACGCGGGTGACGCCGAGACCGTAGGAGCCCATGGTCACGGTCGTCGCCTTGCCGTTCTGGTCGAGCACCTTGAGGTCGAGGGACTCGGCGTACTTGCGGCCGAGCTTGAAGATCTGACCGATCTCGACACCGCGGGCCAGCTCCAGCGGACCGGAGCCGTCCGGTGCCGGATCGCCGAGGACGACCTGGGCGGCTTCGATGGTGCCGTCGGCAGTGAAGTCCCGTCCGGCGACGAGGTCGAAGACGTGGCGTCCGGGCTCATTGGCTCCAGTGATCCAGCGGGTGCCGTCGACGACGCGAGGGTCGAGGAGGTAGCGGATCTTCGAGGGCGATTCGAGGCCGAGAACCGGCGCGTCGAGGGAGTTGCCGGGTCCGATGTAACCCTTGACGAGCTCCGAATGGGCGGCGAGATCCTCAGCCGTCGCGGCTTCGAGGTCGACCTCACCGTCGCCGAGCATTCCGGTGCCGGCGGCCCGGTCGAGGTCGACTTCGCGGTCGCCGGGCAGGCCGATGACGATGATCTCGCGGGTGCCGTCGGGGTGGGTGACGGCGCAGACGACGTTCTTCAGTGTGTCTGCGGCCGTCCACTCACGATCGGAGCGCGGGTGCGAGGCGTTTGCGGCTGCCACGAGGGTCTCGATGGTCGGGGTGTCGGGGGTGTCCTCGACATGCGCGGCCGGCGACTGCGAGTAGGGAATCGCCTCGGGGACGATCGAGGTCACGGCCTCGACGTTTGCGGCATATCCGCCGGGCGACTTCACGAACGTGTCCTCCCCGACCTCGGAGGGGTAGATGAACTCCTCTGTCCCGGAGCCGCCCATGGCACCCGGGGTCGCCTTGACCGGCAGGCACGGCAGGCCGAGGCGGGCGAAGGCCCGCAGATAGGCCACGCGCATGGCCTCGTAGGAGGCGTCGAGTCCGGCGTCGTCGATGTCGAAGGAGTAGGCGTCCTTCATGATGAATTCGCGTCCGCGCAGCAGTCCGGCCCGAGGGCGAGCCTCGTCGCGGTATTTGGTCTGGATCTGGTAGATCGACAGCGGCAGGTCTTTGTACGAGGAGTAGAGGTCCTTGACCAGAAGGGTGAAGACCTCCTCATGCGTGGGGGCGAGGATGTAGTCGTTTTCGCGGCGGTCCTTGAGATGGAAGAGGTCGGGACCGAAGGCCTCCCAACGGCCGGACTTCTTGTACGGATCGGCGGGCAGCAGGCCCGGGAAGTGGACCTCTTGGGAGCCGGCGAGCGCCATCTCTTCGCGCACGATGGCTTCGATCTTGCCGAGCACGGCCAGTCCCAGCGGCAGCCACGTGTAGATTCCCGGTGCTGACCTGCGGATGTATCCGGCACGGTGGAGCAGTTTGTGGCTGGCCACCTCGGCGCCGACCGGGTCTTCCTTCTGGGTTCGCACGAACAGGGACGACATGCGCAGGGCCATGGGTAAATCTCCTCAACTTGTCAAGACTCAGATCGAACACTATCGCACGCGGGCGAGCCGGAGGGAATCGGAGCGGGCGCGGATTCGTCACCTGCGGGAAGAGAATTAGACTGGTGGCTGCAGCACCGAAGCCCGGCATCGGTCGGGGCCGTCCGGTCCCCGCCCGGTCCCCGCTGAAATGACGAGTCCGAACGATACGAAGAGCATGCCTGATCCCAGCCAACTCACGCAGTTCCCGCGGCCCTCGGTCGCGGTCGACACCGCGGTCCTCTGCCCCGTGCCCGGCCGTGGCCTGCATGTTCTCATGACCCATCCAGGAGATGGGGTGTGGCAGCTGCCCGGGTCGATCCTGCGTCCGCAGGAACGCCTCGCCGAGGCGGTCGCCCGCTGTCTGCGCGAAAAGGCTCGTTTGGTCGACCGCGCCCCCGTCCAGCTGCACGTGTTCGACCAACCCGACCGCGATGATCGCGGCTGGGTGATCTCCGTGGCCCACCTCGATGTTCTCTCCGCCTCCGATGTCGGACTCGCCGAGGAGGACGATCCCACCGAGGCGGCCGTGGCGGATGCTCCGGCGCAGGTGACGGAATCTTCCCCCGCCGAGGCGGTCCTCCCCGAGGCGGCCGACCCTGATCCTGCCGAATCGGATTCCGATCACCCGGACTCCCCCGTCCACAGGCGGAAGCTCGTGCCCGTCCACGATGTCGGCGAGCTCAGCGCCGAGCATCAGGAGATCGTGCGCGTGGCCGTGCACCGACTGCGGGCGTTCCACGAACGCACCCCGGATCCCTTCGGGCTCCTGGAGAAGGAGTTCTCGCTGCGGCAGCTGCGCGAGCTCCACGAGATCGTCGCCGGGGAGAGCCTCCAGGCAGATACGTTCCGCCGCACCATGCTGCCGCTGCTCGATCCCACCGGGGAGGCCGTCAGCCAGGGGCGAGGGCGTCCCGCGCAGACTTTCACCCGGCGCTCGGCACTGGCGCTGCGCGCCGACTCCCGGATACAGGACCCCGATGGTGCCGATGCGGGGATGCCCTCGTCCGGCACGAATTTCTCGGACGGTCATCGCTGATGACCGAGATCAACCGCGATGCCGGAAAGCACATGCGCGTCGACGTGTGGCTGTGGACGACGCGGATGTTCAAGACCCGCAATCTCGCCACTCAGGCCTGCCGCGGCGGGCATGTGCAGGTCGACGGTCAGCGCGTCAAGGCCGCGCAGAAGGTGAGCATCGGCCAAGAGGTGCGTGTGCGCAAGGCCGGGTCCGAATTCATCTGGAAGATCACCGGTTTCATCCCCACGAGGATGCAGGCCTCCATCGCCGTCCAGTGCTATGAGGACCTCACTCCCCCGCCCGATCCGGCACTGCGCGGATTCGTGCCCCGGCGAGACAAAGGGCTGGGGCGTCCGACGAAGAAGGACCGCCGGGAGATGGAGAAGTTCCTCGGCGATATGGCCAAACCTCAGTCGCGCAACCGCCGCGACTGATCCGCCGACCGCTCAGTACATGACGGTGGCGAAGGTGCCGACCTGTTCGAAGCCGACGCGGGCATACATGCGCAGCGCCGTCTCGTTGTAGTCATTGGCATACAGGCTCACCGTGGAATGGCCTTTGTCACGCGTGCGCTGGACGACCGCGGCCATGCCCGCTGCCCCCAGACCCTGATTGCGCACTGCGGGATGGACCCATACTCCTTGAACTTGGACGATGCGGCGGGCACGGATGCCGATATCGGCCTTGAACAGCACCTGTTCGTCCTGCTCTTCGGCCGGCCACCGCGGCACCGCACCGCCTTGGGGCAGGGTGGAGGAGATCCGGGCGTAGCAGTTCTTGCCGCGGATGATCCCGCGCACCCGCGCCAGGTACCCGGCGGTGCCGTCCTCGATCGGTGAGAATCCGACCTCTTTGGTGAACATGTCCACACTGGCGGGAAACACCGCACCGAGGTCATCGAGGGTCACCCGGTGCACATGCTCATCGGGAGTGACCAGCGGATCCGAGCTGATGGCCAACAGCGGCTGCCGTTCACGCACTCCACGCGCTCGGCCCCAATTGAGTCGCTGCTGCAGGTCGAGGATGACGGACCGGCTGCCGATGAGTGAGCAGGACACGCGACCGTCGGCATTGAGTTTGCGAGCGAGCACCTCATTCGTCGCCGGAGTCGCTGCGACCGGGATGATGTTGCCGCCCACCCAGTAGGCGGCGACGGGCCGGTCACCATCGAAGATTCCGTACAGCGTGCCTGCCGGGGAGCCCAGACGGGCGGTGCCCGTGACTTCGAGCAGGGAGATGAGGTAGACGTTCTCGCAGGGGTTGCGCGCAAGCAGGTCCGTCAGCCACCGGGTGTGCTGATGTTCCAGTCGTGCGATCCTCAGCGCCATGTGCCCCTGAACTCTTTCTCAGCCGTCAGCATGGGCCAACGACTGGACCATGAAACTCTTCGTCCTCACAAGGTATCGCACCTAGCCGACGGTCACTTCAGGCGGCCCCGACGCAGCGCCCGATGGCTGCCCCGCGGCCTCCTCGGCGATGCGGTTGGCCTCATGGATGAGCGTCTCGACGATCTCGGATTCGGGCACGGTTCGGATGACCTCGCCCTTGACGAAGATCTGGCCCTTGCCGTTGCCGCTGGCCACGCCGAGGTCGGCGTCGCGGGCCTCACCAGGGCCGTTGACGACGCAGCCCATGACGGCCACCCGCAGCGGCACCTCCATGCCTTCGAGTCCGGCGGTGACGCGTTCGGCCAGCGTGTACACGTCGACCTGCGCGCGCCCACAGGACGGGCAGGAGACGATCTCGAGCTTTCGGGGCCGCAGGTTGAGGGATTCGAGGATCTGGTTGCCGACCTTGACCTCCTCGGCGGGAGGCGCGGACAGGGAGACTCGGATGGTGTCTCCGATGCCCTCGGCCAACAGGTGTCCGAAGGCGGTGGCGGATTTGATCGTGCCCTGGAAGGCGGGCCCCGCCTCGGTGACGCCGAGATGGAGCGGCCAATCGCCGCGCTCGGCGAGCAGCTCATAGGCGCGGACCATGATCACCGGGTCATGGTGTTTGACGGAGATCTTGAAGTCATAGAATCCGTGTTCTTCGAACAGGGAGGCCTCCCACAGCGCGGATTCGACGAGCGCCTCAGGCGTGGCCTTGCCGTATTTCTCCATCAGCCGTTTGTCCAGGGACCCGGCGTTGACGCCGATGCGGATGGACACGCCCGCCTCGGCGGCGGCCTTCGAGATCTCCTTGACCTGGTCGTCGAACTTGCGGATGTTGCCGGGGTTGACGCGCACTCCCGCACAGCCGGCGTCGATGGCGGCGAAGACGTATTTGGGTTGGAAGTGGATATCGGCGATGACAGGGATCTGGGATTTGCCGGCGATGATCGGCAGAGCCGCGGCATCGTCGGCGGTGGGACAGGCCACGCGCACGATATCGCAGCCGGCGGCGGTGAGTTCGGCGATCTGCTGCAGGGTCCCGTTGATGTCCGTCGTCTGTGTCGTCGTCATCGACTGCACGCTCACCGGGGACTCGGATCCGACCCCCACTTTTCCGACATTGATCTGCCTCGTCTTCCTTCGCGGAGCGAGCACGGGAGGCGGCGGTGCGGGCATTCCGAGATTGACCGATGTCACGAAGGATCCCTTCAGTCAGGCTGTTGACCAGCCACAATGTCCGAGCCGGCGCCGATGCGGGACCCGGATTGTGCGAACCATCACCATTGTAGGACCTCCCACTGACACAGAACTGTCCGTCCACGGGGCATACCCCGAACAGTCCACCGGCGCACCCCGGGCGGCCCCCGCGCGACCTCGACTTCGCCCGCACCACGCCACGGCCCACTTGTCCCGATCCGGTGTCACCGGCTGACGGTAGTGTGAGGGTGACCTGACGTCTGCGCGAAGGAGCAGCCCTGTGAGCACACCCGGATTCGTCGAACCCGATGTCGAGGCGGTGACTGCGGCTCTCGAGGCCGCAGCACAGAAGCTCGACGACCAGGGTGGATCTCTGGCATGGGGAATCTTTCGCCGAGGCGGCCCCGCCCGAACCGTGAACGGCGACGTTCCGTACCGGATCGCTTCGATGACGAAGTCCTTCACCGCCGCAGCCATCGGGCTCCTCGCCGCCGACGGACTCGATCTCGACGCTCCCTTCGGCGCCCTGCTCCCGGAACTGACCGATACGGCCATCGCCGACCGCACCTGCCGGCAGGCGTTGACGATGAGCACCGGTTTCACCAAGGACGACCCGTGGGCGGACCGGATGGAGGCGATGACTCCGGCCGAGCTCACCGACTGGCTGCACCGCGGCGCCATCGCCTGCGCGCCCGCCGACACCGGCTATGAGTATTCGAACCTCGGCTATGCGCTTCTCGGCATGGTCGCCGAGGCGGTCACAGGCAGGGCTTTCACCGAACTCGTGTCCACTGAGATCTTCGATCCCCTGAAGCTCACGCGCACCGGTTTCGACCACACGGACTTCCCGGACCTGGCGACCGGGTTCCGCGTCGACCTGGGCGGCGGCCTCCACCCGGCCGAACTCACCGGCCCAGGAGTCTTCTCCCCCATCGGCGGGGTCATCTCCACGGTGAACGACATCGGCACATGGATGGACGCGCATCTCGATGCCCTCGAACGCATGGACTCCTATGCCTCCGGCTCCTGGTCGCGGATACTGACCGACAACCAGCAGCCACGACGGATCATGGAGGTCCAGACGAGCGACCACCATGCGGAGACACTCAGCTACGGATACGGTCTCGAGACTCGTCTGGACACGCGATTCGGCCGCGTCGTCTGCCATTCCGGCGGTTACCCAGGATACGGCTCACATATGCGTTGGTTCCCCGATCTGGGGCTCAGCCTCGTCGTGCTCGGCAATACGACCTATTACCCGGCGCAGCGCGTCGTCCAGGACGCGCTCGACCTCGGTTGGGCGGCGGCCACGGGACGACAGGGCACCCGGCTGGAACGTCGGGCCACCTCGGCGCCGGTGCCCCGTTATCCCGCCGCCCAACCCCAGATCGATGCCGTGATGGCTGCGGCGAACCTCGTCAACGACTTCGACGACACCGTCGCCGAGGCGATCTTCTCCATGAACATGGACCTCGACGAACCCCGCGAAGAGAGGCGGGAGCGCTTCGCGCGGTGGCGGGCGGAGAAGCAGATCGACCGTCCTCTCACCGAGGCGGACCTCGAGATGGTCTCCCCGTTGCGCGGAGTGGTCACAGTGCCGGGCACAGCAGATGAGAACGCCACGATCACGGTCGGCCTCAATCACCTCGGCGAGGTGCAGACGATCACCCTCAGTTCCTGAGTTCGATATCCCGCGGCGGCCCGTGAACCCACTCGCCCGGGCGACCCATGAGCCTGCCCGAGCGACCCGGCCTAACCGCCGGAGTTGAAGATCGCGTCGAGGGTGATGGGTTTGACGAGGTCGACGTAGACGAGCAGCGCCGTCATGCACAGCATCAGCCCGATGCACACGTACGTCAGCGGCAGCAGCTTCGCAGTGTCGAAGGGGCCGACCAGTCCGCGGCCGCGCCACCGGTTGATGCGGCGGCGCGCACCTTCGTAGAGACCCACGGCGATGTGTCCGCCGTCGAGGGGCAGCAGCGGGATCATGTTGAACGCGAAGAGGAAGATGTTGAGCGAGCCGAGCATGCCCAGTCCCATCTGTGCCTTGTCGACGACGTCGATCTGGTCGGTGGACACGATCTCGCCGGCGATGCGGCCGACGCCGACCATGCCGACGAGTCCTTCGGCGTCGCGGTCCTTCGTGCCGACGGCCACTTCGCCGATATCGACGAGTTTGACCGGCAGGGTGATGATCGCGTGGAAGACTCCGGAGACTTGGTCCCACACGGCGCCGGGGAATTCCTCGAGCGGCAGGGACTGACGTTCTTGAACTGGTCCGACGCCGAAGAATCCTTGGGTCTCGGTCTGCGGAGTTCCGTCCGGGTTGAGCACGGCCTTGCCGGTGTCGTCGACCTTCGGCCGTTCGGTGGCGATGATCGGCACGGTCACCGTTTGGGCCTGACCATCGCGGATGAAGTCGACATCGACGCGTTCGCCTGCATGTTCCTTGATGACCGAGGACAGCTGGTCCCAGTCCTTCGTCTCGACGCCGGCGATCGAGGTGATCTCGTCACCCGGTTTGATCCCAGCCTCCCAGGCAGGGGTGAGCTGATCGTCGGGACGGCAGGTGTTCTGCTCCGAGGCGGGACGCTGCTGCGCTTCGGAGGCGGGCACCGCACATTCGACGACAGTCTGGACGGTCGTCGTCGGAGTGACCACACCAATGCCCAGCAGCGAGATCCCCATGATGAGGATGCCCAGGACGAGATTGACGAAGGGACCGGAGAACATGACGACGAGGCGTTTGGGCACGCTGAGCGCATAGAACGTCCGGTGCTCCTCCCCCGGCGCGATCTCCTGGTTCGAGAACTCCCGGGCATCGGCCATCGTGTCTTCGAACAGCCGCCCCTTCCGCTTCTTGCGGTCCCGGCGCAGCGGAGCGGCATCACCGTCATCCGTCCCCTCGCCGAGGCGGCCCGAGGTTTCGCTGCCCGTCGAGTCGAGTGCAGCGCCCGGTTCGCCGAGGCGGCCCGACGTGCCGTCGATCCCGCCGTCGACGCCGGCGGCAGTGCCGCCCTTCTGCGCAGCGGCGGCGGTCTCATAGCGGGACTTCGTCGCTTCCTCGGGCGGATACATTCCCGGCATCGCGATGAACCCACCGAGGGGGAACGCTTTGATGCCGTACTCGGTCTCACCGCGGCGGAAGGAGAACAGGGTCGGTCCGAAGCCGACCATATAGTGCGTGACTTTCACCCCGAACTTCTTCGCCGGGGTGAGGTGGCCGAGTTCGTGCAGCGCAATCGAGATCGAGATGCCGATGAGGAACAGGATGATCCCGACAATGTAGAGCACAACTGTCATCGGCGGCCCCCGTTCTGTTCAGCGACGTCGGCGCGAGCGAAGTCCCTGGCCCAGGCGTCGGCGGCCAGCACGGTCTCCACCGTGTGTTCGGCCGCAGGTTCGTGGGCGGCCAGAGCTCGGGACAGGCCTTTGTCGATTCCGGTGAAGGCGATGTCTCCGGCGATGAATGCGGCGACGAGTTCCTCATTGGCAGCGTTGAGCACAGCCGGGTAGCTGCGGCCTTTCTTACCGGCGTCGATAGCCAGACCGAGCGCAGGAAAGGCGAGATGGTTGACCGGCTCGAACGACCAGTGCATGGGCTGGCCCCAATTGTGCGGAACGGCCCTCGAAGTCAGTCGCTTCGTCGTTCCATCGTCCTGGGTGCCCAGCGCATAGGAGATCGGCAGGCGCATATCCGGTGGGGAGATCTGCGCGATCGTCGAGGCATCGGCGAACTCGACCATCGAATGGATCTGCGACTGAGGATGCACGACGACTTCGATGTGGTCGAAGTCGATGTCGAAGAGCAGGTGGGCTTCGATGACTTCGAGGCCCTTGTTGACCAGGGTCGCAGAGTTGATGGTGATCATCGACCCCATCGACCAGGTGGGATGGTTGAGCGCCTGGGCGGGGGTGACTCGACGCAGGGCATCACGGGTCATGCCCCGGAAGGGACCGCCCGACGCGGTGATGATGAGCTTGCTGACTTCACCGTGCGTGCCGGCGCGCAGCGCCTGGGCGATGGCGGAGTGCTCACTGTCGACCGGCACCAGGCGGGCCCCGGAGGCACGAGCGGCGTCGAGGACGATGGACCCGCCGATGATGAGGGATTCCTTGTTCGCCAGGGCCACGTCCGTGCCGCGTTCGAGGGCGGCCAGGGTCGCGCCGAGACCGGCGGCACCGGTGATCGCGTTGAGGACCATATCGGCGGCCAAGCCCGCGACCGCCTCGGCGGCATCGTCCCCGAGGTGGATGGCTTCGACAGGATCGGCGGTCCCCCGCTGGGCAGCCAGCTCGGTCAGTCGCGCACGCACCTCGGCCTCACCTCCGGCGGGTGGGGTCGTGAGCCCGATGACGGGGACGTGGAAATCGAGGGCCTGCTCGAGCAGAAGGTCGAGCTGGGACCCCGCGGCCAAGCCGATGATCGCGTGCTCGTCCCGGTGTTCGGCGAGGACATCAAGGGCCTGGGTGCCGACCGAACCAGTTGAGCCGACTACAATGAAACCACGTTTACTCACGCCAACCGATGATGCCAAAGTTCTCTGGGAAATGACTCGACACGGACACGTGTGTCGCCTAGCGGAACCTAGTCATCTGTAGTGCTTCGGGACACCGACCTTCCACCGGGTTCCGGTAAAACTGTGAATGAAGACAATCAATGGCGAAAGAGATGGATATGAGCAAGACGCTGAGCCCCGACGACATTCTTGGACTGGATTCGGTCTTCGAATCCGACGACCTCGAATTCGCATCGATCGTGAAGAAATGGCTGGACGAGAACGTCCGGGAGAAGATCGGCGACTACTTCCTCGACGCCACCATCCCCGCCCGGGAACTGGCCGAAGGACTCGGCGAGCTCGGGCTGCTCGGCATGCACCTCGACGGCTACGGCTGCGGCGGTTCGACGGCGACTCAGTACGGACTGGCCTGCCGCGAACTCGAAGCCGTCGACTCCGGTCTGCGCTCCCTCGTCTCCGTGCAGGGCTCGCTGGCGATGTTCGCCATCCACCACTGGGGATCGGAAGCACAGAAGGAAGAATGGCTGCCGAAGATGGCCGCCGGCAAGGCCATCGGCTGCTTCGGGCTGACCGAACCCGATGTCGGATCCGACCCGTCGGGGATGAAGACGACCGCGAAGAAGGACGGATCCGACTGGATCCTCAACGGCGCGAAGATGTGGATCACGAACTCCCCGGTCTCCGATGTCATGGTCGTGTGGGCCAAGACCGAAGAGGTCGACGACAAGGGCAAGAACGTCGTCCGCGGCTTCGTCGTCCCCTCGAACACCGAGGGTGTGCAGACCCCGGAGATCCACCGCAAGATCTCGCTGCGTGCGTCGATCACCGGTGAGATCGTCCTCGACAACGTCCGCCTGCCCGAGGATGCGATGCTGCCGAAGGCCAAGGGACTCAAGGGCCCCCTGTCCTGCCTGTCCGAGGCCCGCTACGGCATCGTCTTCGGTGTCACCGGTGCAGCCCGAGACGCGCTGCTCTCCGCACTGGAGTACACCGGCACCCGTGTCCAGTTCGATCGCCCGCTGGCGTCGTTCCAGATCACGCAGCAGAAGCTGGCGAAGGCCTTCGGCCAGTACTCGCAGATCACTCTGCTCGCCGCTCACCTGGGCAAGCTCAAGGACTCCGAGAAGGGTGTCCGTCCCGAGCAGATCAGCCTGGGCAAGATGGTCAACGTCGATACCGCGATGAACGTGTGCCGTGACCTGCGCGCCCTGTTCGGCGGGTCGGGCATCACGAGCGAGTACCCGCCGCTGCGTCACGCGGTCAACCTCGAGACAGTGCTCACCTACGAAGGCACACACGAGGTGCACCAGCTGACCCTGGGTCGGACGATGACCGGAATCAACGCCTTCGCGAACTGAAACCAGTGAGCAGGGCACCCGCCCTCCGCTGAACACAGTCAGCGCCCGCCGATCCTGCTGAGGTTCGGCGGGCGTGCTGTATCTGCAGTCACCGGCTGGTTCAAAGTGCTGACGCACAGACTTCGCGCCCCGCGCCCGCACTTCGAACCAGTCGGTACGCAGCCGGCCGGCTGAAATCACTCGATTTCAGCCGGCCGTTGTCAGTTTCCACGACGCAGTTCGAGCACGACCGTCTGGTCATCCTCGCCGAGGTGGCTCCGGGCTTCCAGCCCCTGCTCGGCTGCGAACCCGGTGGCCCCTGCAATCTGACCTCGCCCGAGCTCGATGAGCAGCACACCGTCCGGGGCCAGCCAGTCCAACGACTCCGTGATGAGTCGACGGACAAGGTCGAGTCCGTCGGAGCCGCCGAAGAGTGCGCTGCTCGGTTCGAAGTCGAGGGCCTCATGCGGCAGAAAATCGGCTGCCGTTTCAGGAACGTACGGCGGCACGGCAGCGATAACTGAGATCGACCGCCGCAGCGTGTCGGGCAGTCCGTGGAGGCAGTCGAGGACATGCCCCGACACGGTAGTGCCGGACTCATTTGCCTGTTCGGACCCGCCGGCCTGCGTAGACTCCCCCGCGTGCGCTGAGTCCCCCGACTGGATGCAGCGTTCGACATTCTCCACCGCACACCGCACGGCCTCCGCCTGAGCATCGCCGACGTGGATCACCACCCCCGGCACCAAGGAGGCCACCACTGAGGCGACCGGGCCGACTCCGCTGAACGCTTCGAGCACAACGGGCCGGTCAGCAACAGAGTTTGAGCATGCGATGGTCCTGGCCCCATTTCCCTGTGGGTCCAGCATCCGTCGGGTCACCGCGACTGCGTGAGCCGCAAGCAGAGCAGTCCGCTGCCGCGGCACAAACACTCCGGGACGCACGCTCAGTCGCAGACCCGCGACATCAACCCAGCCGACGATCTGCTCGAGGGGTTCACCGGCCACGCG
Organism: Brevibacterium sediminis; assembly: GCF_013623905.1. Lineage (GTDB taxonomy): Bacteria > Actinomycetota > Actinomycetes > Actinomycetales > Brevibacteriaceae > Brevibacterium > Brevibacterium sediminis. The sequence continues at coordinate 47,885 of NZ_JABKDD010000012.1, read as the reverse complement.
ACGTGCAACGAGCTCATCGAGTTTCGGCACAGAGCCAGCTGCAGACTCCAGCAGGATCGCTTCCTCGTCCTCGGCGAAGACACAGCCGGCCGCGCGCAGAGCAGCCGCCGTCTCAGCCGAACGCGGATCAGCAGGCCGCGGGTCCGCGGAAGCCGGAACGTCGACACCATCGTCGGCGTCGAAGCCCCCATGCGTCCAGGGCTCAGGAAGCAGAGAGAACCTCGGTGCGGTACCATTCGAGGCTCGTACCCGCCTCAAGATCACCGTCGTCGGTGAGCAGCAGAGTGCGCTGCGGGTCGAGCGGCACTACTGCGGCGAATTCGACGCGGGAGTCGCGCATCGCCTGGTCGAGGTTCGCGGTCTCGGAGCCGATCGTCACTCCGACGCCTTCGAAGCGCGACCGGGTGACCCGCACGGAGGCACGCCCCGGCTCGACCGGTTCGTCTTCGATGGCGTGGAGAACCACTAAGTCTGAGGCAGAGTCAGACGGAGCTCCTGCTCGCAGATCCACGACGAGCCCGATCCGGGCGGCAGCAAGAACACCGAGCGCCCGCGCCAACGGCGGGACATCCTCGGCGAAGGTGAGCCGGGCACCGGATTCCGGAACCACGCCCATGGCACGGAGCACTCCGGCGAGCTTCGAACTGCGGTCGAGCACCTCGGCGCGGTCGAGCTCGACGGGAACGGACAGGGCCTTGACCAGGCGGGGATCCGTGACTTCCCGGCCGTCGACGAGCGGTTTCTCCGGAGCGGGTCCGGTCAGCACGATGTCTTCGGCCTTGCCCATCGCGATCGGAAAGTCGAGGAGTTCGTAAACCGGGTTGAGCGTGCCGGGATCGGCCGCGGTCGGGACCGCGAAGTAGTGGAAATCAGTCAACGGAGGCCATCACTTCGACGACGCGGTCGATGAACGCATCGACCTGGTCCTCGTTGTACGCCTTCTTGCCTTTTGCGGTCTTGAACAGCACGCGGCGGACCTGGTCGACGCTCATCGCCACGCCCTGAGTGAAGTACGAGTTGACCTTGTCGCACATGTCGTCGACCTGGGTGATGTCGTAGCCGATGACTCCGGGAGGAGGATTGTCGAAGCGCTCACCGGGTTCACGGACCAGTCGACCCCGTAGCGACGCGGCCACACGGGTGAGCTCGGAGACCCAGGCGTCCTGCCCGGACTGCGCGATCAGACGGTCTCGGGCCTGCTTGGCGAATGCATCTTCGAGACGGTCGAGCGCGGCGTCGACGACGGCGACGTGGTAGCCCTTGCGGACGAGATCGAAACCGACCGTGCGCACCGCCCGGGAGTCGAGGTCGCCGGGCTGCGGCGTCGGCCGTTCGAAGGACTCACGTGCACGCTTGAAGAAGCTGTCGACCTGCCTGGGGTCGTATCCGTTCTTCCAACCGGACATTCGAGGGAAAGTCGTGTCCGCCATGTCTCCTCCAGAAGCGAGTGGCTGTGGTGTTTCCACCATAATAGATGGAAGCCGCAGCAATTGCGTTGCCGCGGTCCGCAGTTGCCGAACCGGGCGTCGATCAGTCGGCTGCGGCGAGCTGTCCGCAGGCGCCGTCGATATCGGATCCGCGGGTATCGCGGATCGTCGTCGGAACGCCCTGATCGATGAGGCGGCGGACGAATTCGTCGGCGACCTCCGGTTCCGAGGCCGTCCACACCGAGCCCGGAGTCGGGTTGAGCGGGATCGGGTTGACATGGACCCAGCCGCGTCCGCGGGCGTTGAGCTTCTTGGCCAGCAGTTCCGCACGCCACGCGTGGTCGTTCATGTCCTTGATGAGCGCGTATTCGATGCTCACCCGCCGTCCGGTCACTTGGTAGTAGTTGTAAGCGGCGTCGATGGCCTCATCGGCCTTCCACCGCGTGTTGACCGGGATCATCTCATCGCGCAGCTCGTCATCGGGTGCGTGGAGGCTGAGGGCGAACGTGACGGGGATGTCTTCGGCGGCGAGTTTGTTGATGCCGGGCACGAGTCCGACCGTGGAGATCGTGATCCGCCTGGCCGACATGCCCAGTCCTTCGGGGCTCGGTCCGACGAACCGGCGCACCGCGTTCATCACTCGCTTGTAGTTGGCCAGGGGTTCGCCCATGCCCATGAAGACGATGTTCGAGACCCGTTCGGGGCCATTCGCCGAGGCGGCCGTGGCCTCCCCGTCGAATGCGGCTTCTCCCGCCGCTTCGTCTTCGTCGGCTTCCGCGCCGAGCGCGGTCTCTCCGGCACCGGGCATATCCGACTTCGGGGCTTCGGCGAGTTCGCCGGCGGCGATGACCTGGTTGGCGCGCACGACCTGTTCGACGATCTCGGCCGTGGACATGTTGCGGGTCAGACCTTGCTGGCCGGTGGCGCAGAACGGGCAGTTCATTCCGCAGCCGCACTGGCTGGACACGCACAGGGTGACCCGGTTGCGGTAGCGCATGAGCACTGATTCGACGAGAGCTCCGTCGAAGAGGCGCCACAGGAACTTGATGGTGTCGCCGTTCTCGGTGCGCAGGCGGCGCACTTCGGTGAGCAGGTGAGGGAAGAACCGTTCCTGGATCTCTGCCCGTTTGTCCTTGGGCAGGTCCGTCATCGCCTCGGTGTCGGTGACATAGTGGCTGAAGTAGTGGGTGGAGATCTGCTTGGCCCGGAAAGCGGGCAGTCCCATCTCCTTGACCGCGTCGACGCGTTCGTCCATCGTCATATCGGCCAGATGCTGAGGAGGCTGCTTGACCCGTGCGGACTTGAAGTTGAGAAGGGGACGGCCATCGCGCATCGGGGTTTTCGATGTCGTGCCGTCGGCATGTTCGACGACGGGCCTGGTCTGCCTTCTGCCTGCTTGAGAACTCACACGGCCATTGTCTCATGTTCGCTGCACGGCTGTCGTGTGTGAGCCGCCACGTCGGGCAGGTGCGAACCGGACAGGGTCAGAGGCAGCCGGGCAGCCGAGTCGGCGGGCCGGTCAGAGGTAGCCGGGCAGGACCGAGAAGAGAACGAGCGCGACCGGGGCTGTCGGTAGGATCGAGTCAAGTCGATCCATGACACCGCCGTGGCCGGGCAGCAGGGTGCCCATGTCCTTGAGTTCGAGGTCGCGTTTGATCATCGATTCGCTGAAGTCGCCGAGAGTGGCGAAAGCAGGGATGACGGCACCGATGACAAGACCGGTCCAGAACGGAGCGTCGACGACGGTGACGGCGAGGATCGTTGCGACCACTGCGGCGAAGACGGTCGAGCCGAGGTAGCCTTCCCAGGACTTCTTCGGAGAGATCCGCGGGGCGATGGGATGCTTGCCCCACAGCACGCCGAAGACGTAGCCGCCGGTGTCGGAGGCGACGACCGCGGCGAGGAAGATGATGACGTAGAAGTTGCCGTCCGGCTGGGTGAGGATGTAGACGATGAAGCAGGCCATGAGGCCGACATAGGTGAGAGCGAAGAGGGAGAGCGAGACGTCTTTGACTGCGTTCTTCCGGCGCTCGACCATCGTGAAGAGCATCACTGCTCCCGCGCTGGCGGCGAAGGTCACCCAGAGCGCTTCGCGGCCCCCGATGAACGTGGCCACGACCATACAGGCCGCCGACACCATGGTGGGCACGCGGGAGACGAGGGAGCCGGAACGTGACAGAGCGTTCGCCAGCTCCCACATTGCGGCGACGATGCCGACAAGGACGATGAAGAGGAACGAGATCGGCAGGAAGATCAGAGACGCGAGCACCACGCCGCCGATGAGAAGTCCCATGCCGATCGCGGCCGGCAAGTTGCGTCCGGCTCGACCGTAATCTTTCGGTTCAGGTTCTGAATCGGTCGCCGCCGCCTCGGCGGTCGGATTCGATTCCGGGTCGTCAGGCGAATACGGCTTGTCCGAGTTGCGCAGGTCTCGACGTTTCGGGAAAGGGGTCTCAACCCGCGCGGCCTCGCCTGACGCATCCGGCTCCCCGAGGGGAGCCGGATCTGTCGCGGGGCTGTCGGACCCTGTCACGGCGATCATCAGACCTCGAGCAGCTCAGCTTCCTTCTGCGCAAGCAGCTTGTCGACGTTCTCCACCTTGCTCTTCGTCAGATCGTCGAGCTCGGAGATGCTGCGAGTGACCTCGTCCTCGCCGGCTTCGCCGTCCTTCTTGATACGTTCGAGAGTCTCCTTGGCGTGACGACGGATGTTGCGGATGGAGACCTTGCCGTCTTCGGCCTTGCCCTTGACGATCTTGACGTATTCCTTGCGGCGTTCCTCGGTGAGGTCCGGGAGGACGACGCGGATGACGTTGCCGTCGTTGGCGGGGTTCGCGCCGATGTCGGAGTTGCGCAGAGCGTTCTCGATATCGGTCAGCGTGCCCTTGTCGTAGGGGGTCACGAGAATCGTGCGTGCCTCGGGCGTCTGGAACGAGGCGAGCTGCTGCAGCGGTGTCGGAGCGCCGTAGTAGTCGATCTCGATATCGGCGAACAGTGCGGGGTTGGCACGGCCGGTGCGGATCGACGCGAAGTCCTCCTGCGTGAATTCGACGGCCTTGTCCATCTTCTCTCTGGCTTCGGCCAGTGTCTCTTCAATCACGGTTGCCTCTTTCCCTCTTCTTAAAGCTTTGGGTTCATTCTATGGGTCATCACTGAAAAATGCCGCACCGAATCATCGCAGGAGTGTTCTCACCTGCGTGGATGCCAAGCGGATGACCGCCTCGGTGGAGACGGTCCCCCACCTTGAGGATCCGCCTGCGTTCAGCGTCGGACCGCCTCGGCGAGGGTGGGTCTCAGTGGACGACCGTGCCGATCTTCTCACCGATGATGGCCTTGCGCAGGTTGCCCTCGCCTTCCATACCGAAGACGTGCATCGGCAGCTTGTTGTCCATGCACAGGCTGAAGGCGGTCGCGTCGACGACTTTGAGGCCTCGCTGCAGGGCGTCTTGGTAACTGATCTCGGAGATCTTCTCGGCCTTCGGGTCGACCTTGGGGTCGGCGGTGTAGACGCCGTCGACACCGTTCTTGGCGATGAGGACCTCATCGGCATGCACTTCAAGTGCGCGCTGGGCGGCCACGGTGTCGGTGGAGAAGTACGGGAGTCCGGCGCCGGCGCCGAAGATGACGACGCGGTTCTTCTCCATGTGCCGCATGGCACGGCGGGGAATATACGATTCGGCGACCTGCGACATGGGGATCGCGGTCTGCACGCGGGTGTCGACACCCGTCTGTTCGAGGAAGTCCTGCAGTGCCAGGCAGTTCATCACGGTGCCGAGCATGCCCATGTAATCGGCACGGGTGCGGTCCATGCCGCGCTGGGAGAGTTCGGCTCCGCGGAAGAAGTTGCCGCCGCCGACGACGATGCTGACCTCGACGTCCTCGGTCGTGGGAGCGACCTCGCGGGCAACTGCGGCCACGACGTCGGGATCGACGCCGATCTTGCCGCCGCCGAAGACCTCGCCGGAGAGCTTGAGCAGAACGCGGCGCCGATGGGAGCGCACCGCGCGGCTGGCGTAGCTGGATTCGTGAACAGGGGTGCTTGTCATGGAGTCCTTCTTCCGTGCGGGCAGGTCTGTACCCGGTGGGATCGTCACTGTGATCGGGCGTCTGGGTCAGTTTAGCGAAAAACGGGGCCGGACCGATTGGTCCGACCCCGCTCCTCGGGTGAGTTCTCACTCACTCGGTGAACCTGGGAAGCAGAGATCTGTCTGCTTCACGGTCAGTGGTGATTCAGGCTCCGACGCGGTAGCGCAGGAAGCCGGTGGCCTTGACGCCGGCGGCCTCGAGGACCTTGGCCACGGACTGCTTGGGATCCTTGGCGAATCCCTGGTCGAGCAGGCAGTTCTCCTTGAAGAAGCCGTTGACGCGACCCTCGATGATCTTCGGCAGAGCCTGTTCGGGCTTGCCTTCGTTCTTCGCGGTGTCTTCGGCGATGCGACGCTCGTTCTCGACGAGGTCGGCGGGAACGTCTTCGCGGGAGAAGTACTTCGGGGCCATAGCGGCGATGTGCACGGCGACATCGTGTGCCACGGTCTCGTCGTCACCTTCGAAGGCCAGCAGCACGCCGACCTGCGGGGGCAGGTCCTTGTTGGTGCGGTGCAGGTAGGAGGCGATCTTGGAGCCTTCGACACGGCCCACGCGACGCAGTTCGACCTTCTCGCCCAGCGAGGCACCGGATTCGGTGATGAACTGGGAGACGGGCTTGCCGTCGGTCTCAGCGGCGAGGAGAGCCTCGGCCGAATCGGCCTTGTTGGCCACGGCAAGCTCGAGGACCTCTTCGGAGAGCTTGACGAACGGTTCGGACTTCGCAACGAAGTCGGTTTCCGAGTTGAGCTCGATCATGGTGCCGACTCCGCCTTCGACGGAGGTCGCGACCAGACCGTCGGAGGTCGAGCGGCCTTCGCGCTTGGTGGCGCCCTTGAGGCCCTTGATGCGCAGGGCTTCCATGGCCTTCGTCTGGTCGCCGTCGGACTCGTCGAGAGCCTTCTTGACGTCCATCATTCCGGCGCCGGTCTTCTCGCGCAGTGCCTTGATATCAGCGGCAGTGTAGTTTGCCATTCCTTCTCCTCAGGATGGTGGAGTTAAACGAAATCAGGACTCGGTCGACTCGGTGGAGTCGGCAGCTTCAGCGGCCGGAGCGGCTTCGGCGTTCTCGGCGTCGGCCGCAGGAGCAGCCTCAGCGGCCGGAGCGGCTTCTTCGGCCGGGGCAGCAGCCTCGGTGCCGTTCTCTTCGGTCTTGCCTTCGAGGAGCTCGCGCTCCCACTCGGGCATGGGCTCGACGGCGGAGACGTTCTTCTCACCGCTCGCGTCGTCCGAGGAGTGGCGGGCGATGAGGCCCTCGGCCACGGCGTCGGCGACGACGCGGGTCAGCAGCGAGACGGAGCGGATGGCGTCGTCGTTGCCCGGGATCGGGTAGTTGACGTCGTCCGGGTCGCAGTTGGTGTCGAGGATGCCGATGACCGGGATGCCCAGCTTCTTGGCTTCGTCGACCGCGAGGTGTTCCTTCTTGGTGTCGACGATCCAGACGGCCGACGGGGTGCGCTGCATGTCGCGGATGCCGCCGAGGGTCTTCTCGAGCTTGTCCTTCTCGCGACGCAGGATGAGCAGTTCCTTCTTGGTGTGCGAGGAACCTGCAACGTCGTCGAAGTCGATCTCTTCGAGTTCCTTGAGGCGGCGCAGACGCATCGAGATGGTCTGGAAGTTCGTGAGCATACCGCCGAGCCAACGCTGGTTGACGTAGGGCTGACCCACGCGCTGAGCCTGCTCAGCGATGGATTCCTGGGCCTGCTTCTTGGTGCCGACGAAGAGGATCGAGCCGCCGTGGGCCACGGTCTCCTTGACGAATTCGAAGGCGTTGTCGATGTAGCCCAGCGACTTCTGCAGGTCGATGATGTAGATGCCGTTGCGCTCGGTGAAGATGAAGCGCTTCATCTTCGGGTTCCAACGACGGGTCTGGTGTCCAAAGTGAACGCCGCTGTCGAGCAGCTGGCGGATGGTGACGACGGCCATGCCGACGCCCTCCTTTCTCTGCACCCTCAGGGTGCTTTTACGTCACGCGCGCGTCGATCGCTCTCAAAGCGAACCTCTGAGGGTCCGCATCGATTCGATCGACGGGATGCGTCGATGACATTTTCGGTTGATTCCTGGTACCCGGTTCGTCCGCCCCACAGGCACACCTGACGGCTGCCTGCACCATGGGAAGGAGAAGAATTCGGATACGCGTAGTCAGAAGACACGCTTCTGCTGGGCTTAAGTCTATCCCGGTTGGGCAAGTCATTTCCAATCGAGATCGATCCCTCGCCGAGGCGGCCCGCCGGGCCGTATCGTCGCACCGACTCTTACGTCGACGGGTGGGGATCGATGGGTGCGGGCGAGTGTCGGAGCGCAGGGTCCCGTCGGGCGTGTGGAGCCGGATTGCCGTCGATTCGGTGCACTCGACCATCGCTTCCTGTGGACGGTCGCCGCACTCGAACGTCTTTGGCTTGTGGGTGGAGGCAGCTCGTCCACAGGGGTGATACTCACGGGTGACACGACCGCGCCCTAGGGGTTTGCATGCTCCCATGACTCACTTCGCGTTCGACCGTCTCCGCCTGCTGCTCCATCTCCGAACGAGACGCTCAAGCCTCGGCTCACCGCAGTCACTGCTCCTTGCCGCGATCATCGCAGCGGCGCTTGTGCTCACGAGCACTCCCCCAACGGCGAGCGCCGCCTCCGGGGCTGCGTCGACACGGACACAGATCAGCCTTCAGAGGAGCGCACCGACGAACTGGGTCACCCCGGTGCCGGCGATGGAGATCATCGAAGCCTTTGATCCTCCGGACAAGCCGTGGCTCAAGGGGCATCGCGGAATCGACGTGCTCGCTGTCGTTGGCGAACCGCTGCGGGCACCGACGGAAGGGACGATCCGCTTTGCCGGCACGGTGGCGGGGACTGCGACCGTCAGCATCCTCACCGAGTCCGATCATGTGCTCACGTTCCAACCGGCCGCGACGTCGTTGAAGAAGGGTGAGGGATTTGCCGCCGTCGAGAAGATCGGCACGGTGGGCAGCGGTGGCCACTGTCAGCGTTCGTGCCTGCATATAGGAGCATGGCCGGCCGCGAGCGATCAGAGGTACGTCGATCCGGGCAAGTTCTTCGGCCAGGAGCAGTCGGCACTTCTGCCTCTGTCACGGAAGCCCGCGAAGGAACCGAAAGGCGGCGGAGATTCGGCCACCTCCGGTGCCGGAGCGTGGGGCGGTCACAGCAATGGGCAGATTCCCGCCTCGGCGATGTGCCAGTTGGAGTCGGCCCCCGGGCAGATGCTGCGCTGCGATGCTCAAGCGGCTTTCGATCGGCTCTCGTCGGCGTTCGAGGCTCGGTTCGGCGCCCCGATCTCGGTCACCGATGCTTACCGGGACTACGCCACGCAGGTGATCCTCAAACGGCGAAAGGGGCGGATGGCGGCGACACCGGGAACGTCGAATCACGGGTGGGCGCTGGCCGTCGACCTCGGCAGCGGGATCAATTCCTTCGGCACCGCGCAGCATCAGTGGATGCGGGCGAATGCGCCGAAGTTCGGGTGGATTCATCCCGGTTGGGCACGGCAGACGGGGTCCCTGCCCGAGCCCTGGCACTGGGAATTCCGGAAGTAGGAGGCCTCGGCCAGGCCGACGCTTCCGCCATGACTCTGCCGGCCAAATCCGTCTCTGTGAGTCTCAGGCTCGCGGGTGTGCTCGCCGGTAGGTGTCCTGCAGACGCTGCATGGATACCTGAGTGTAGATCTGGGTGCTGCTCATCGTGGAGTGGCCGAGCAGCTCTTGGATCTGACGCAGGTCGGCACCGCGGTCGAGCATGTGTGTGGCCGCAGAGTGTCGCAGTCCGTGTGGTCCGATGTCCGGGGCGCTGGGGTCGTCGGAGCCGTACCGGTGAACGAGTTCGCGCACCTGCCTGGCGCCGATGCGTCCCCCGCGAACGCCGAGGAACAGTGCGTCGCCGCTGTGAGGACCGGTGAACAGTTCGCGGGCGGCGAGCCAGTCGTCGAGGGCTCTGCGTGCCGGGGTCCCGAACGGGACGCGACGTTCTTTGTTGCCCTTGCCGAGCACGGTGATCATCGATGCGCGGTGATCGATGTCGCTGCGGTCGAGTCCGGTCAGCTCCGAGACGCGCACCGCAGTGGCGTAGAGCATTTCCAGGATTGCGGCATCGCGGATGCGTTTGGCCGCATCGAGTGGATCGTTCTTGCCGTGCTGTGCGGAATCACCCGTCGTGGTGTCGTCTGCAGCCGGGTCGCTCGTCGAGGAATCGTCTGCCATCAAGCCACTCGTATCCATGCCGTTGTCGGCGCTTCCCCCTTTCCGTCTCCGCCCCACGCCGGTGACTCCGGTTCGGTGGTTCTCGGCGGCGGAGATGAGGTCGGCGGCCTGCTGAGGTTTGAGCACCGTGGGTAGGCGGGAGTCCTTCTTCGGAGTCCGCAGACGCGCGGCCGGGTTGTTCGGCACTCCCAGGTTGCTCACACCGTAGGCGAAGAAGGAGCGCACTGCCGCGATCTTGCGAGCCACCGTCGATTTCGCGGCACCGGCATCGTCCAGGGCGATGAGCCAGGACCGCAGATCGTCGAGTTCGATCGCAGCGATGTCGATCCGTGCGCCGGATGCCGTCGTGAGGTGCCCCTCTCCGCTCCCCTGTCGGAGCTTCGTCGAGTGCACGGCGTGATCGAGGAAGTCGGAGACGTCGGCGACGTAGGCTCGGGCGGTGTGTTCGGAGACGTCACGAGACCTCAGGTGGTCGGCATAGCCTGACACAACCTCGGCGACGGTCGATGATGTGCTCACGTCCCCAGGATACGCGGCGCCGAAGGACGCCGCCGTTTTCCGTCGGCCATCAGGCGTCAGGTGTCGGCCATCAGGCCTCAGCTGAGGATGAACGGCAGCCGTTCGCCTATGTCGCCGAGGACCGATCTCTGCGCCGCGTCCGGTGGTCGTCGTCCCGTGCCGATGAGCAGTGCTTCGGCATCGGTCAGTTCCGCGGGGATCGTCGCCCCGATAGCGTCCTCGAACATCGTCCGGCTTCGAGCGACGCAGCCTGTCGGCGGAGTCGGCGCATTCGGCAGGTGTGCGATGAGATCGAAGTGGTGAAGGGTCCATTCGAGGACATACGCGTTGAGGAAGTCTCCGATCGTGAGCACCATGTGCTGGGTCTCCACCCGTCGTTCGGGGTCGGCGAGCCGAGCGGCCCGGTCGGCGGCTGTGCCCACATCGTCGAGGTGGAACTTCAGCAGCTGCGGGTCCTCATAGGCGGCAGCCAATCGCGGGATGAGCGCGTCGAGGGGATCATCCCCGGTCGGCGGGAAGTCTGTGACAGTCCAGTAGGTTGCTGAGTCGTGGGTCGGTGCGCCCTCGCTCGGTGTCACGAGGGTGATGAGGACGTCCTGGGCATCGATGATGAGGTGGCACACGAGGTCTTGGACGCGCCACCCGGCACAGCCGGAGGCTCGCCCGAAGTCGCCGTCACGCAGTCCGGCGACGGTTCTCAACAGTGCTGTCCAGGCCTGAGAGAAATGGTCGGCGGGAGAGTCTGTGCTCACGTCCTCAGGATACGCGGTCTCCGCGGCGGACTGACGGTCATCGCCGGCATCAGGAGCGCGGTCTGCGCAGCTTCACCCATCCGGTGTCACGGCGTGCGGCCAATCCGGTCAGGTCGAGCGCGGTGAGAGAGTTGAGCGCATCCGCGATCGTCAGCCCTGCCCGGGAAGCGATGGTGCCGACGTCGAGCGGCTTCGACACGGTCAGCGCATTCAGACAGATCTTCTCCCGCTCGTCGAGCCCTTCGCGGGGATCGAGAGACGGCGGGCGTTCTCCACTCCCCACCGCAGCACTGAGCACGGCCGTGTCGAAGAGTGCCGGGGTGTCATCGTCCATGAGCGCGATGACGTCGTCGCTGCAGGTGACGAGTTCCGCTTCGTGTTCGCGCAGGAGCTTGTGTGCTCCGGTCGAGGACGCCGAGTACACGGACCCGGGGAAGGCCGCGACCTGGCGGGAGAGTTCGAGGGCATGTCGGGCGGTGTTGAGTGCCCCGCTGCGCCAGCCGGCTTCGACGATGACGCTCACCTGCGACGAGGCGGCGATGAGTCGGTTGCGCAGCAGGAACCGGTGGCGCATCGGCGTCATTCCGGGTGCAGTCTCGGACACGATGGCACCGGTGGCGAGGATCTGTTCGAACAGGTCGGCGTTCGCCGCCGGGTAGAAGCGGTCGACTCCCCCGGCCATGAATGCCACCGTCGGCGATTCGCGGGCGATGGCGGCACGGTGGGCGGCAGCGTCGATGCCGAACGCGCCGCCGGATACGACGGTGATTCCGCGAGCGGCAAGATCCCACGCGAGGTCAGAGGCGCATTTGGTTCCGTAGTTGCTGGCTGCTCTGGCCCCGACCACGGCAACGGCACGAGTCAGTGCGGCGCTGAGGGAAGCTGCTCCTCTCACCCATAGGCCCAGCGGTGCTGCAGGGCCGAGGTCGTCGAGCATTCGGGGCCACTCATCGTCATCGGGAATGATCAGTCGGCCGCCGATTCTCGCGATCTTGTCCAGGTCGCTCCCGACCGCGTCGGCTTCGCCGGCTCGCACAGCCCACCGGTCGATGGCCGCTGGCAGCTGACTGTGTTCGGCCGCCTCGGTGCCGGTGTCGGCCAGACTTTGGACAGCATTGTGCGCGGTGGTCTCACCGCGACCGACGGCCGTGATGATCGCCAGAGCAGCGACCGGGCCGATTCCGTCGACGAGCTGTTTGAGCAGTCCGTCGCCGGGCTCACCGATGCGCAACAGTGAGGCGATGGCCATGCGTACGTCCTCATGTGTGTTCACGGTCATGACTCCTGTGTCCGCAAGGCGAGCGCCATTCTCATCGTGTCGGGGTCGGGACCCTGCTTTCCCGCCAGGTCGGCCAGAGTGGTTGCGACACGCAGCACCCTGTCATAGCCGCGCATGGTGATCCGGCCGGTGTCGAGTGCCCGGTCCAGGTCCGTCAGGTCTTTCGGTGTGAGTGCGAAGTGTTCGCGCAGCCAGGTTCCGGGCGCTTCGGCGTTGAGCCTCCAGTCGCAGCCGGCGAAGCGTTCCGACTGTCGCTTCCGTGCGCCCGACACGCGGGTGGCCACCGTGGTGCTGGTCTCCTGGTCCCCGCCGAGCCGGATGTCGGCGGGAGAGACGGGGAACAGCTCGAGCTGCAGGTCGACGCGGTCGAGCAGCGGCCCGGAGAGCCGATTGCGATAGCGGCGTTTGTCCAGAGGGGTGCACCGACAGTCCCCGCCGGCGCCGGCCATCCCGACTCCGCAGGGGCAGGGGTTTGCGGCCATGATGAGCTGGAAGGATGCCGGAAGCACCATCGATCCCCAGGCGCGGTGGATGTGGACGCGACGGGATTCCATCGGCTGTCGCAGGGCTTCGAGCACATCGCGTGAGAATTCGGGTGCCTCATCCATGAACAGAACCCCGCGGTGGGCTCGGCTGAGGACTCCGACCGTTCCGGGGCGGCGTCCGCCGATGAGCGCCGAGGCGGTGCTGCGGTGATGGGGTGCCTCGAACGGCGGGCGGTGATCGAATCCGTCACTGCCGTCGAGTTCTCCGCGCAGGGAACGGACGGTGGCGACTTCGACGGCTTCGTCGTCGTTCAGCGGCGGCAGGATTCCGGGCAGGCATTGGGCCAACAGGGTCTTGCCCGCTCCGGGTGTTCCGCGCATGAGCAGGTTGTGGCCACCTGCCGCGGCGACTTCGAGGCCGAAACGTCCTTCGGCCTGTCCTTGGACTTCGCTGAGGTCGTGGAGTTCCGGGTTCACGGGGACGGGCCGGTCCATCTCGAGGACCGCCGGCAGTGCGGGTACGGCCATCGATCCTCCGTAGGCATTGACCACCTCGGCCAGCGAGGCGACCGGGAGGATTCTTGCCCGTCCGATGAGTCCCGCCTCATCGGCATTGCCGATGGGGACGACGAAGCGGTCGAACCCAGCTTGCAGCGCTGTGTGCAGGGACGGGAGCACCCCGGTGACGGGACGGATTCTGCCGTCGAGTCCGATCTCACCGCAGTGGATGACGCTGCCTGTGTCATCGTTGGAGATCAACGAGAGTGCTCTGAGCACGGCGACGGCGATGCCGAGGTCGAATCCGGTGCCGATCTTCGGAACCGTTCCCGGGGTGAGGTTGATCGTCAGGTGTTCTGTGGCGACTGGTTTGCCGAGGTAGGACAGGGCCGCACGAAGGCGCTTGCGTGATTCGCTCACCGAGGCATCCGGCAGTCCGACGATGTCGATTCCCGGCAGGCCCGCGCTGACGCTGGCTTCGATCGACACGATCTTCCCGGTCAGTCCCCACAGGGCCACGGCGGAGGCCCGCCCGATGATGTGCGCCGAGGATGCGGGTTCGACTTCGTCGGCCTCGACCGGCTCGACCAGCCCCGGCGGATCGACCGACTCTGGCGGTTCGACCGGATCGCCCGACGGTTCCTCCCGTCCCAGGGTCTCCTCACTCACGAATCGACCTGGATGTTCGGGCAGTGGAAGTACTGGACGCGCGGTTCCATGATGATCCCGAGTGCGTCGATGCGCGTGGCCGGAAAGTATTCGTCCTGCCCGCTCAGCCAGAACCCTGCCAATGTGCGGATGCGGGCGAGCTTGTTTCGGGTCACGGCCTCCAGCGGTGATCCGAGCATGGCCGTGCGACGCGTCTTGACCTCCACGAAGACCGCGGTGTCACCGTCGCGGGCGATGATGTCGAGCTCACCGCGTGGGCACCGGAAGTTGCGTTCGAGAACGACGAGTCCAGCGTCTTCGAGGAACGCAGCGGCGAGGTCCTCTCCTCTGCTGCCGAGCGCCTGCTTGCGCAGGCCCTTCACGGTCCGCGTGCTCTTCGACGCTCGTGTCCGACCGGGTGTTCGTATCCGTCCCATACCGGTCAGATGACCATGCCGGCAATACTTCAGGGAAGAGCAGAAAAAGGGCCTGTGGACGAGGCCGCCTCATCCACAGGCCGAGGACGGTCGAGTCAGTGCCTCGTCCACAGCAATCGGTGCATGGGTGAGTGAGCCCAGGGTTCGCCGGTGGCCCCGGCGCCCCGTCTCAGCCGCGGATCGCCGTCGGCGGTTCGAGATCGGACTTCGCGATCTCTTCGATATTGACGTCCTTGAACGTCAGCACGTGCACAGTCTTGATGAACCGTGCCGACCTGTAGCTGTCCCACACCCACGCGTCGCGCAGGGTGAGTTCGAAGTACACGTCGCCGGCATCGTTGTGAGCCTTGAGGTCGACGTGGTTGGCGAGGTAGAACCGGCGCTCGGTCTCGACGACATAGGCGAAGAGACCGACGACGTCCCGGTATTCCTTGTACAGCGCAAGCTCGAGTTGTGCTTCGTAGTCGTCAAGATCATCGGCGCTCATAACAGGCCCTCCTTCGCTCCTGAGTCCGCGGTCAGGCGGAAGCTTCTCCGGTGGTGGATGCTGGGTCCGAGTTCGGTGATGCCCTGTCGGTGCTTCACCGTCCCGTATCCCACGTTCGATTCCCAACCATAGTGCGGATGGGCCTCCGCGAGTGCGATCATCGTCTCGTCGCGTGCCACTTTCGCCACGATGCTCGCCGCCGCGATAGCCGGAACGGAGCCGTCCCCCTTGATCACGGTGCGCACAGGCGGCAGTTCGAGGTCGACACAGTCACCGAATGTCCCCAGGCAATCGAGGGTGAGTGGGGCCGAAAGCCAATCGTGTCGACCGTCGAGGAGCACCATCGTCCGGCCCGGGAATTCCCTCGCCGAGGCGGCCGTTCCGTTGACATCGGCACCTCCCGAACCGTTCCTTTCGGAACCGCCCGAACCGTGCCTGTCGGAACGAGCGTCCGCCCATTCGCGCAGCATCGAGATCATGGCGCGACGTCCGGCGAGGTTGAGCGCCATCGTCATCCCCACCTCGTCGAGCTCGGCCGGCGTCGACGATCCCACCGCCGCGACGGTCGCCCACGACCGCACGCGGTCGGTGGCCTCCTGCCTCGACTGCGCGCTCAGCTGCTTCGAATCATGGATGCCGGCGGGCACCTCGGCGGCGGTGAGAATGCGCAGATCGAACAGGGCGACACCGACGCTGACGGGCCCGGCCAGGGCACCACGGCCCACCTCGTCGACGCCGATGACGTAGTCGAATCCCTCGCTCAGCAGTTCCCGTTCGACGCTGAGGTCGGTCAGTCCACGTGCGGCCATCAGTTCCCGCTGAGTCCCTCGGCGGTGTCCGGTACGTCCGCGAAGACCTTGTCGGGTGTCGAGACCCAGCTGAAGTGCTTGAACGGCCAGTTGATGAGGAACACGGTGCCGACGACGTCGTCTTCGGCCACGAAGGGGTCGGTGTCCATGTGGTAGCGCGAGTCGGCGGAGTTGCTGCGGTTGTCGCCCATCACCCAGTAATGGCCTTCGGGCACTGTGACTTCGAATTCGACCTCCGAGGGAGCGGTGCCCTCATCGAGATAGGTTTCGTCGATCGGTTCGCCGTTGACCAGCAGGCGTCCCTCGGCGTCACAGCATCTGATCGTGTCGCCGCCGACGCCGACGACCCGTTTGATCAGCTGATTGCCCGAGTCCGCGGGGGCCAAGCCGATGAATTCGAGGACCGGGTTCGGAGTGTATTCGGCGGTCTCGGCGGCCGAGAGCCAATGGTCCGGGTCGTCGAAGACGATGATGTCGCCGCGGTCGGCGGGTCCGAAGCGGTGAGCCAGCTGGTTGACGAGCACCCGGTCATCGACCTGAAGAGTGGTCATCATGGATTCGGACGGGATGTAGAACGAACGGACGACCCACGTCTTCAGGGCCGTCGAGATGAGCAGGGCGACGACGATGATCGCCAGGGTCTCCAGCAGACCGCGCGCGAACCGTTTCGAGGCGGGCGGCGGGGAAGCTTCGGATTCGCTTGTCATTCGTTCGCTTTCACATCGGACCAGGACTGCGGCTGTGGACTGAACCGAGCGTATCAGCACGACTCTCGCCGCACACTCAGCCGCAGTGCAGTTGCGGTGTGTGCGCTCAGTCGATCGAGGAACCGTGCCCGATCACGGGGCCGATGATCCGATCGGTGGGGATGAATCCCCCACCGGGCCGTCCCAGCAGCGACCTGGAGTCGGCGGAGTCGTTGCGATTGTCGCCCATCACCCACATGGTGCCCTCGGGGACTTCGATGGAGAATTCCACCGACGAGGCGGGGGCCGGCGCATAGTCCTCGGTCAGAGGCTTGCCGTTGAGCAGCAGACGACCCTTCGCGTCGCAGCATTCGAGGCTGTCACCGCCGACGGCGATGACGCGTTTGACGTAGTAGACGTCCCGAGGGCCGAGTCCGACCCAGGAACCGATCTTCTGCAGAGGAGTGGGCAGCGCATCGTCGACGAACGATCCGCGGCCGTCGAAGACGACGATGTCTCCGCGTTGGAGGTCTCCGCGCAGGGCGTCCGGGCGCCACACCGTGATCGAATCATCGACATTGAGCGTCGGCTCCATCGAGGCGCTCGGAATGGTGAAGCGCTGGATGACGAATCCGCGGATCGATCCGCCGAGCACGATGATGACGACGACGATCGCCACGATCGCCTTCCAGAACCGTGCCGAAGACAGAAGACGCGACCCGAAGGTCGCGTCTTCATGTCTGTTCGGCACCTTGTGATCATCGCCCACAGTGCCGGGCAAATCAGGCCTTTTCGCGGATGCGAGCAGCCTTGCCGCGCAGTTCGCGCAGGTAGTACAGCTTCGCACGGCGCACAGCGCCGCGGGTGAGCACCTCGATCTTGTCGACGTTGGGCGAGTGCACCGGGAAGGTACGCTCCACACCGACGCCGAAGCTGATCTTACGGACGGTGAAGGTCTCGCGAACGCCGTCGCCCTGGCGACGGATGACGATTCCCTTGAAGACCTGAATACGCGAGCGCGAACCTTCGATCACCTTGACGTGAACGTTGAGGGTGTCGCCCGGACGGAATTCGGGAACGTCAGACTTCAGCGAGGCTGCATCTACAACATCGAGCTTCTGCATTGTGGTTTCTCCTGTGGCCTCTGCTTCAGGTCGAGGACACGCATATCGGACCGGTGTTCCGGTAACTGGATCGTCTGTCGGGATCTCTCCCCGTCGACCCGCCGAATCGATGCGACGGGCCACCGTGGGCACTCATCCCCCTGAAGCAGGTGAGTGCCAACAAACGCGACGCTCTATTCTGTCACGGTTGAGCGCTCAGACTCAAACCGCTCAAGCGCGGCCAGGTCGTCCTTGCTCAGGTCATCGAGCTTCTCGAGCAGATCCGGTCTGACATCCGCGGTGCGTTCGAGACGTCGGTCACGTCGCCACCTGGCGATCGCAGCGTGGTTGCCGCTGAGCAGGATCTCGGGCACTTCGCGACCGCGCCAGTTCGCCGGCTTCGTATAGATCGGGTATTCGAGCAGTCCGTCTTCGTGGCTTTCCTCGGTCAGCGACTCGGGGTTTCCGATGACGCCGGGGATGAGGCGGGTGACCGCTTCGATCATCACCATCGAGGCGACTTCACCGCCGTTGAGGACGTAGTCGCCGATGCTCATGGGCAGCAGGTCGAAGTGCTCCCCGGCCCAATCGATGACGCGCTGGTCGATTCCTTCGTAGCGTCCGCAGGCGAAGACGAGGTGGTCGCGGGCGGCGAGATCCTCGGCGATGCGCTGATCGAACACCTGCCCGGCAGGGCTGGGCACGATGAGCGTCGGCTTGCCTCCGACTGCCGGACCGGCGGTCCGAGCACCGTCCGCACCTTCGTCCACCGCAGCGCTGCCGCGACCTGCCAGGATGTGCTCGAGAGCCAGCGCCCAGGGTTCGGCCTTCATGACCATTCCCGCTCCCCCACCGTAGGGCGAGTCATCGACGGTGTTGTGCCGGTCGAAGGTGAAGTCCCGCAGGTCGTGGACGCCGAGGCTCAGCTGACCACGATCGACGGCCTTGCCGATGAGCGAGAGCTGCAGTCCGGCGAGGTATTCGGGGAAGATTGACACGACGTCGATCGACATCTGCGGTCCGACCACGTCGGCGCAGGTCGCACCCTGGGTCACCGGGTCCGTTCCGGTCGCCTCGGCGGGGGTGTCGGTGCCAATCATCGGGGACGATTCGGGCATCGGGGATGGTTCGCTCATTCGGCGTCGAAGAGGCCGGCGGGCGGGGTGACGGTGACGCGTCCCGATTCGATGTCGACGTCGGGCACGATCTCGGTGACGAAGGGGATGAGCACAACGTGTCCGGCGGTGTGCTTCATGTGGAGCAGATCCTGGGCGGTGCCGTTCGTGACGTCGACGATCTCGCCGACGAGGGCGTCGTTCTCGTAGACCTTGAGGCCGATGAGGTCGTCGAGGTACCAGGCGTCGGTTTCGTCTTCGTCCTCATCCGCTTCGGCGAGGATGAGGGTGTTGCGGATCTCCTCGGCGCGGTTGCGGTCGGGGACCTCGTCGAAGGCCAGGAGCAGGCGGTTGCGATGCCACCTCGCCGACTTCAGCGTCAGCTCTCCGATATCGGGATCGGTGGCGAAGGTCGCCCCTGGATTGAGCCGGTCCTCGGGCCGGTCGGTGCGCACCTCGACGGTGAACTCGCCCTTGATTCCGTGCGGCTTGCCCAGCCGGGCGATCACCGTGTCCATACTGCTCCTCGAAGTCTGCTGTCGCTGTCTGTCCGGCCGGACCTGCACCCGGGTGACTGCGTTTCTGCGGTCGTACGGCGGGCCGCCGTGTTCTGGCACCAGTGTAGTCGGCGACGGTTAGGTGAATACACGAGAGGGGATGCAACGCATGTGCGCAGCATCCCCTCTCGGATGTTGGATTTACGCCTCGATGAGGTCCACTCGCACCGACTCACGGCCGGCCAGCGAGTTCATCACGGTGCGCAGGGCCTTGGCGGTCCTGCCTGCACGGCCGATGACCCGGCCGAGGTCTTCGGGGTGAACCCGGACCTCGAGGGTCGTGCCGCGCTGCGAAGAACGCGAACGAACGGAGACGTCGTCGGGATGATCGACGATTCCGCGGACCAGATGTTCGAGCGAATCAGGCAACATCTCAGGCTTCAGCGCTTTCTTCAGCGGCCTCAGGTGCGGCTTCGGCTGCTTCCTCGGCCGGCGCCTCGGCAGCTTCAGCGGACTTGCCGCCCTTCTGCGTGATGGCTTCCTTGACCACCGATTCGGCGTTGGGGGCCACGTAGGCTTCCTTCTCCGGCTGCGGCTTCACGGTGTTGACCGCTTCGCCTTCGCCGGTGAACTTCTGCCAGTCACCGGTGAGCTTGAGCAGAGCCTTGACCTGGTCGCTCGGCTGTGCGCCGACGCCGAGCCAGTACTGTGCGCGCTCGGAGTCGATCTCGATGACCGAAGGCTCACGGGTCGGGTGGTAGATGCCGATCTGTTCGATGGCCTTACCGTCACGACGGGTCTTCGAGTCAGCGACGACGACGCGGTAGAAGGGTGCACGGATCTTGCCCATGCGGGTCAGACGAATTTTGACTGCCACTTTAGTGGTGTCTCCTTTTGTGTTCTGTGTGCACAGCTGTACCAGAAGAATCGTGGGGTTGATCTGCTGGAAGCCGCGGCTCGGACTATCACTTCGGCGCGGATGAGAGGGCCCGGACCGAGAGCAAAAGTACAAGAGTCAATTGTGCCAGAAGGCTCTACTTCTTGCCACCTGGGAAGATTCCGCCGAAGCCCTTGGGCAGGTTCGCCGGATCGAATTCCTCGTCCTTGCCCAGATCGACTCCGCCGAAGGCCGAGCCGACCGGGTCCTGGGTCTTGCCCGCCTTCTTGTCAGCCAGAGCCTGCGCCTCCTGCGCACGCTTGGCCGGGTTGCCCGACTGACCGCCCTTGCGGCCCTTCTTCTTCCCTGCGGGTTTCTTCTTCTTGCCACCCGCGGCACCAGGCATTCCGCCCATTCCGGGCATCTGCGGCATACCTCCGCCGCCAGGCATTCCGGGCATTCCGCCACCGCGGGTCATCGACCGCATCATCTTCTGCGCTTGAGTGAAGCGCTCCATGAGCTGGTTGACCGCGGTGACCGTGGTGCCGGCACCCTTGGCGATGCGGGCACGGCGGGAGCCGTTGAGGATCTTCGGGTTGGAGCGCTCCTGGGGTGTCATCGATCTCACAATCGCTTCGACCCGGTCGACCTCGCGCTCGTCGAAGTTCGCCAGCTGCTCCTTGTACTGGCCCATACCGGGCATCATGCCCAGCATCTTCTTCATCGAGCCCATCTTCTTCAGGCCCGCCATCTGCGTGAGGAAGTCGTTGAGGTCGAAGTCCTCGCCGGATTCGACCTTCTTCTTCAGCTTCTCGGTCTCTTTTTCGTCGAAGTTCTTCTCGGCCTGCTCGATGAGCGTCATGATGTCGCCCATGTCGAGGATCCGGTCGGCCATCCGGTCCGGATGGAACTGCTCGAAGTCCTTCATCGATTCGCCCGTGGAGGCGAACATGATCGGCTTTCCGGTCACCTCGGCGACGGACAGCGCGGCACCACCACGGGAGTCGCCGTCGAGCTTCGAGAGCACGACACCGGTGAAGTCGACGCCGTCGAGGAACGCCTCGGCGGTCTTCACCGCGTCCTGACCGATCATCGCGTCGATGACGAAGAGGACTTCGTCGGGGTTGACCGCGCTGCGGATGTCCGCGGCCTGCTGCATGAGCTCCTCGTCGATGCCGAGGCGACCGGCCGTATCGACGATGACGACGTCGTGGAGCTTGGACTTCGCGACCTCGATCGAGTCGGTGGCGACCTCGATCGGATCGCCGACGCCGTTGCCCGGTTCCGGGGCGAAGACCACGGCACCGGCACGTTCGCCGACGATCTGGAGCTGGTTGACGGCATTGGGACGCTGCAGGTCGGCCGCGACGAGCATCGGCCGGTGTCCCTCGGACTTCAGCCAGTGCGCGAGCTTTCCTGCCAGGGTGGTCTTACCGGCACCCTGGAGACCGGCGAGCATGATGACCGTCGGCGGCCGCTTGGCGAAGTTGAGTCGACGGGTCTGACCGCCGAGGATGCCGACGAGTTCGTCGTTGACGATCTTGACGACCTGCTGGCCGGGATTGAGTGCGCCCGAGACCTCCTCGGACAGGGCGCGTTCACGGATCCGGCCGGTGAAGGCACGCACGACAGGCAGGGCGACGTCGGCGTCGAGCAGGGCACGTCTGATCTCACGGATGGTGGCATCGACGTCGGCTTCGGACAGCCGGCCCTTCCCGCGCAGATTCTTGAAAGTCGCGGTGAGCCTGTCGGACAGAGAGTTAAACACGTACAAGCCTTCTTCACGATGGTTTGGTCGACTCTCTAGACTAGCAACTCACCCGGGTCCGGCTGAAACCGCGGATGCTGGCAAACCCCCGTGAGCCCCGGTGAGTCCCAGTGAGCCTGCCCCGGGGACAGGAGCCACTCCGACCAGATCACTGGCTCGGCCGCAGGAATCCTGCGGCAACTTCTCAATTCCTTCGCCGAGGCTGCCCGCCGTACGCCACTCGCGAGGCATCCCTCACCGCTAGCGGTTCACCCGACATTTCCTCGCAAAACACGCTGGCAGTCGCATACCCAATCGTTGCACCAAGGCGGACTGCGAGGAGCGGTGAGGGATGCTGCTCGCCGCAGAGGTGATGGCCGAAATTCAGCCGACCGCGGCCGGCGACCGGGGAAGCCGGCGCCGGCGGCCGTGGATCACCGGAAGGAGTAGGCCTGCTCCGCGTGCTCGTAGGTGTCGATGCCCTCGAGCTCCTCGCGCGGGTCGATCCGCAACCCCATCGTCTGCCGCAGCACCAGCGAGATGGCCAGCGTGACGAGTCCGGCGAAGACGATGGCCACGAGGCAGGCGAGCACCTGTGCGATGAGCAGTTCGAGTCCGCCGCCGTAGAAGAGACCAGCCGGTCCGTCCTCGTGGGGGAAGGCGAAGAAGCCGATCATCACGGTGCCGATGATTCCCGCGACGAGGTGGACGGCCACCACATCGAGCGCATCGTCGTAGCGCAGGCGGTTCTTCGCTTCGACGGCGAAGATCGCTCCCGCTCCTGCGGCGATGCCGATGAGCACGGCGGCGTAGGGATCGACGTTGGCGCACGCCGGGGTGATCGCAACGAGGCCGGCGATCGCACCCGAGACGCTGCCGATGCTGGACGGTCGCGAGGCCCGCAGCCGTTCGATCATGATCCAGGTGATCATGCCGGCGGCCGGAGCGGCCAGGGTGTTGATCCAGATGAGTCCGCCCTGTTCGATCGTCGAGGCGGCACCGCCGTTGAAGCCGAACCAACCGAACCACAGCAGAGCCGCACCGAGCACGGTGATCGGAATGTTGTGCGGCTTGTGCGGGGTCGAGAAGCGGGCGCGGCGACCCATGACGACGACGAGGACGAGTGCGGAGATGCCGGCATTGATATGAACGACGGTGCCGCCGGCGAAGTCGATGGCGGGCCCGAACAGGCTGCCGATCGCTCCGGATTCGCTGAGCAGTCCGTCGCCCCAGACCATGAACGCCAGCGGGCAGTACACGAGCGTCACCCAAGCGGCCGAGAAGACCAGCCAGGTGGAGAATTTCGCTCGGTCGGCGACGGCACCGGCGATGAGTGCGATCGCGATCATCGCGAACGTCGAACCGTAGCCGATCGAGATCAGCGAGGCGGGGTCGTCGGCGACGGCACCGGTGAGTCCGAGCTGGGACAGCGGATTACCGACGAGCCCGGCGATCGAATCACCCGAGCTCAGTCCGTATCCGTAGAGCACCCAGACGAGCCCACCGACGGCCATTGCGGAGAAGACCATCATCATCATGTTGATCGCCGAGGTGATTCGCGTCATCCCGCCGTAGAAGAACGCCACCCCGGGGGTCATGAGCAGGACCAGCCCTGCCGCGACCATCATCCATACGTTCACTGCATCGAGTTCCATGTCGTCTCTCATCTGTCGAAGCCGGTTCCGGATCGAACCGCGCAGAGACAGTTTCCATGACGCATGTCACAGTGATGATTCGGCTATGTTTCGTGATTATGACAAGCCGGGTCTCACCCAGCATTCACAAGGGTGAGACCCGGCAGAATCCATCCGCAGATTCGGTGTGCGAAATCAGTCGAGCAGTGCGTCGACGAACCCTTCGGCGGTGAACGGCGCCAGGTCGTCCGCGCCTTCGCCGAGGCCGATGAGCTTGACCGGCACCCCGAGTTCACGCTGGACGGCGACGACGATTCCGCCCTTCGCGGTGCCGTCGAGCTTGGTGAGCACGATCCCGGTGATGTCGACCGCCTCGGCGAAGACCTTCGCCTGCTGCATGCCGTTCTGGCCGGTGGTCGCGTCGAGGACGAGGAGCACTTCGTCGATCTCGTGGCCCTCCCCCAGCGGTCGGGTGGCTACGCGCTTGACCTTGCCGAGTTCGTCCATGAGTCCGCGTTTGTTCTGCAGACGTCCGGCGGTGTCGATGAGGACGACGTCGGAACCGTCGGCCTGTCCCTTCTCGACGGCCGAGTAGGCCACCGAGGCGGGGTCGGCACCTTCTTCCTTGCGCACGGTTTCGACGCCGACGCGTTCACCCCATGTGGCCAGCTGTTCGGCCGCGGCGGCGCGGAAGGTGTCCGCGGCGCCGAGCAGCACGGACTTGTCCTCGGCGACGAGCACGCGGGCGATCTTGCCCACCGTCGTCGTCTTCCCGGCACCGTTGACCCCGACGACGAGGATGACGGAGGGGTCACCGTCCTTGCCGGTATCGGCGAGCGAGCGGTCCATCGTCGGATCGACGAGTTTGATGAGCTCTTCGCGCAGCAGCCCGCGGACCTCTTCGGGATCCCGGGTGCCGAGCACCTTGACGCGTTCGCGCAGGCGGTCGACGAGTTCGGTCGTCGGTTCGACGCCGACGTCGGCGAGGATGAGCGTATCCTCGATCTCCTCCCATGCGGACTCGTCGAGGTTGTCACGGGAGAGGAGGTTGAGCAGTCCGCGTCCGAGCCCGCTGTTCGACTTCGCCAGGCGTTCACGCAGGCGGACGAGGCGGCTGGCCGGTTCGGTGGGGACCTCGGAACCGCGCGCTTCGGCTTTGTCCTTCTCGACCGCCTCGGCGACGTCATCGATGCTCAGCTCACCGGTGACCTCCGCATCGATGCCGCGCCTGTCATCGAGGCCCTTCTTACGCGCATTGACGCGCAGCGAGATACCCACGCCGACGACGAGAGCGAACACGATCGCTGCGACGATGAGCAAGATGATCGGCTGATCCATGGTTCTTCCGTCCTCCTTTGAGTGCCGCCGTTCGGGCCGCCGGCACTCGAGTTCCCGGACTCTTCCGGTGGTGTCAGTGTGTCGGTGAGCGCGCCGGAATCAGTCGGCGCGGTTTCCATTGTCGCGGGCCTCGACCGCTCGAGGCCGCATGGGTCTTAAGGTCAGGAACCGCGGCTGCCGAAGAGCAGCCCGGCGGTGGTCTTCCACCCTGTTCCCGACTCGGGGATCTTCCAGTGGCGGGTGCGCGGGCGGACCGTGATGAGCGAGGGCGCGGCATGGCGTCGGGGCTGTGGCCGGAGCACATAGGAGTGGTCGCGGATCGCGGTCACCGCCGCCTGTTCCCTGGTCGCCAGGTGCGAGGTGCCGTCATCGTGGCCGAAGAATTCGTGGACTTCGTCGTCGTAGCCGGTCCACTCGGGCGGCAGACGGAATCGCTGCACGTCGGAGGAGTATCGCAGGCGTCCTTCGGCGCGCAGGCCGGGCAGAGCCACGAGAAGGACGACGACGAGTGCCAGGGCGAAGGAGATCGCAAGTCCGACGATGACGACAAGTACCGAATTCATGCCCTCGAGCCACCTCGCAGTACAGCAGCCTCGGCCATGGACGTCCCGCTCCTCACATTCTTCGAATACCTGTGTCTCGGCCCAAGTCTATAGTCCCCGGCCACGACTATTGTGCTCGCCCGCCGTACGGCAGTTGCAAAATTCCCTGGGACTGTCCTGGGCATCACCGTCAAACGGCCTTGTGCCCCAGCGGCGGGCCTGCCACCTCGGGCGCGCCGGCCGAAGAGCGGACTGCCGATCACGGAATCCGCTGCGATATGACTTTCGACACCCCGTCGCCGTGCATCGTCACTCCGTAGAGGGCATCGGCGATCTCCATCGTCCGCTTCTGGTGGGTGATGACGATGAGCTGCGAGGAGTCCTGCAGCTCCTTGAACACCGTGAGCAGGCGCGAGAGGTTGAGATCGTCGAGGGCCGCTTCGACCTCGTCCATGACGTAGAACGGGCTCGGCCGGGCCTTGAAGATCGCGACCAGCATGGCCACGGCCACCAGCGACCGCTCGCCTCCGGAGAGCAGAGACAGACGTTTGACCTTCTTGCCGGCCGGGCGGGCGTGCACGTCGACGCCGGTGGTGAGCATATCGTTCGGATCGGTCAGGCTCAAGGCGCCCTCACCGCCGGGGAAGAGACGGGAGAAGATGTCCTCGAACTCCCGCGCCGTATCCGCATAGGCTTCGGCGAAGACGCGTTCGACGTGCCGGTCGACCTCCTCGACGAGCTGCATGAGGTCCTTGCGCGAGGATTCGATGTCCGCGATCTGCTTCTCGAGGAACTGATGCCGCTCCTTCAGCGCCTCATACTCCTCGAGCGCGAGCGGATTGACCGTGCCGATGCGCTTGAGCTGCGACGCCGCCTGCTTCTGCCGCTTCTCCACTTCCGCGCGCACATACGGCCGGTCCTCGACGTCCTCCTCGAACGACGGAACGGGCAGATGCGGCCCGAATTCGTCGATGAGGCGGTCGATTCCCAACCCCGTCTCCTCCTCCGATCGGTGCGCGATCTCCTCGAGCCGAAGTCGGAAACGCTCCTTCGCGAGTTCGGCTTCGGCCGCGGCGTCCTTGAGCTTCTGCAGCTGGGTTCGCGTCGATCCCAATTCCTCGCCTAGGCGGCCCTTCTCTTCGCGCAGACCGCCGCGTTCATCGACGAGAACCTGGATCGCCTCACCGAGTTCGGCCACCGTTGAGGCGGCGAGCTCCGCGGCTTCGGCCGCGGTTTCGGCGATGAGCTGCACCGAGGCTGCCGCCCGCTTCTTCTTCGCGATAGTGCGCTGCGTCTGCTCCCGCGCCGCTTCCTCGGCCTTCGCCGCCCGCAGGAGGGAGTCCACCCGGTCGCTGAGGAACCGGGCCCGGTCGGCAGCCGACCGGTGACTGATGCGGGCTTCGACGAGGTCTTCCGAAGCTTGGGCGACCTGTGCGCTGAGTTCATCCCGGGCGGCGGTATCGACGACTTCGTCGACCTCGGCGGCTCCGGCCAGTGCTGCCGCGGCCGATTGAGAGTCCCGTTCGGCGGCGGCGAGGCGGGATTCGAGTTCGGTCGCGTTCTCCTGCGCGCGCTGCAGGCGAGTGCGAGCCACACCGATCTCACCGGTGATGCGCGAGACCTCTTCGGCCGCGGCCATGATCTTCGCATCCGAGGAGTGGAGAGCATCGAGGGCTGCGGCTGATTCCTCACGTGCGGCGGTCAGGCGGGGTTCGAGTTCGGTCAAGGAGGCGTCGAGCTTCCTCGCCCGGTCGTCGAGTTCGGCGATGAGGGAATGGGTGTCCTCGAGCGCGGTCTGTGAGGCCAGCCGTGTGCCCGAGGCGGTGCGGGCCCGGCTGATGCGGGTCGCGGTGAGCACTTCACCGTGGACGGTGACAGCGGTGAGTTCGGGCCGGGCCGCGGTCAGTTCGATTCCGGTGCGCGCATCGGGGACGCAGACGACACCGTGCAGCGCCCGGGCCAGCAGAGCACGCAGTTCGGGGACGTCGCTGTCGACGACATCGGAGAGCCATCGCAGGCCTTCTGACGCAGGCAGCTCCGGCAGAGCGTCAAGGGTGGTCCCACCACCCTTCCCTGCTGCTGGTTCGACTCCGGCGGGAATCGTCAGTGACACGTTCGTGTCCTCTCCGAGGTGGTCGAGCACTGCCAGCGCCGCTGCGCTGTCATCGACGATGACACCGGAGACCGTCGTCGACAGGGCCGCTGCCGCGGCCATTTCGAACCCATGGTCGACACTCAGTCTTTCTGTCACGGCCGTGCGCACTCCCGGCAGGTCCGCATTGACGATGTCTTCGAGGTCGGCTTCCAGGGCGGTGCCCAACGCCAGGGCTTCCGCGCGCGCCTTCGCCGATGACAGTTCGGACGCGACCTGCGCCCGCTGCTCCTGCAGCTCAGTGCGTTCGGTCTCCAGCTTCTCGAGGCTCTCCTGCGCCGCCTCGTACGCGGAGTCGAGTTCGGTCTCACCGGCTTCGACGTCCTCGACGCCGGTCTCGGCGGTTTCGAGTTCCCTGCTGCGTTCGGCGATGCGGGCGGTGACGGTGTCGATCTCCGCGCGGTTGGCTTCGATTCGGGATTTGAGGTCGGTGATCCGCTCGGCCGCCTGGGTCTGCTTCGACTGCAGCGCCGAGCGGTTCTTCACCGCTTCGGTGATGGCAATCTGTGCTGCCTTGACCTCGTCTTCGGCGGCGCGCAGGGCTTGGGTGAGCTCTTCCTTCCGCTGCTGGCTGGCCTCGAGTGCGTTCGTCTTCTCGGTCACGGCCGCCTCGGCGTCGGTGAGTTCGGAACGGTTGCGTTCGGCCTGGGCGCGCAGCTCTTCGGGTGACTTCGCTTCCCTCTGCCCGAGGCTCGTGACCTCCGAGAGCAGGTGGGAGCGCTTGTCCGCGGCACGTTGGCTCAGTCCTTGGGCGCGCACGACCTGCGTCTGTGTCCGCGATTCGGCGGTGCGTTGGACTTCGAGTTCGCTGTCGAGTTCGGACAGCCGGGCTTCGATCTCCGACAGGCGCGCCTCGGCGCGGGTGCGGCGGTGGTCGAGTTCGGCGATGCGGTCGCTGTGGTCTTCGCCCTCGCTCGTCGAGGCCAGGGAGGACTGCATCCGCACGGCGTCGTCGGCGAGCAGCCTGGCGGTGGCGTCACGCAGCGTCGCCTGCACGGTCGCTGCCTTCGCGGCGGCTTCGGCCTGCCGTCCCAAGGGCCCCAGCTGCCGGTTGAGTTCGGTGCGCAGATCGGTGAGCCGGTCGAGATTCGTCTGCAGTCCGGTGAGTTTGCGGACCGCTTTGTCCTTGCGACGTCGGTGCTTGAGCACCCCGGCGGCCTCTTCGATGAAGCTGCGCCTCTCCAGCGGGTCGGCATGGAGGATCGCGTCGAGACGGCCCTGACCGACGATGACGTGCATCTCCTTGCCCAGGCCGGAATCGTTGAGCAGCTCTTGGATGTCGAGCAGCCTCGCCGGTGCCCCGTTGACGGCGTATTCGGATCCGCCGGTGCGGAACAGGGTCCGCGAGATGGTCACCTCGGTGTAGTCGACGGGGATGGCTCCGTCGGTGTTGTCGATGGTCAGAGTCACCTCGGCGCGTCCCAGGGCCTGACGTTTCGAGGTTCCGGCGAAGATGACGTCGTCCATCTTTCCGCCGCGCAGATTCTTCGCACCCTGTTCGCCCATCACCCAGGACAGGGCGTCGACGACATTGGACTTGCCCGAGCCGTTCGGTCCGACGACGCAGGTGATTCCCGGCTCGAATCGAAGGGTCGTCGCCGAGGCGAAGGACTTGAATCCCCGCAGTGTCAGGCTTTTGAGATGCATATTGGGCACCAGCATATCCGCAGGCGGCGGCGAGATCCCGAATCTTTTGGTAGAGTTTCTCCTCGTGCGTAGACGACTGCGCCGTTTTCCTCCGTAGCTCAGTTGGCAGAGCATTCGACTGTTAATCGAAGGGTCGCTGGTTCGAGCCCAGCCGGGGGAGCTGGAAGGGGCCCTGTCGTGCGCGGCAGGGCCCCTCACTATTCACCGCACCTGTGTGACGGTGAAGCACAGCGAAAGGCGACCGATGGTGGTCCGAGATGAGGGAATTCCGACCATCATCGCCCATGGTCTGTCATGATCATGTGTGAGAGGTGTTCGGGTGCACTCGGCTCGGATCCCTTCGGCCACCTGTCCGATGCAGTCCATTCAAGGAAGGAACGCCGAGGCGGCAGCCCGTTCTCATTCGTGTCACCGAGGACCCGCCCCCGATCGGCCCGATCACTATGAGCAGTGAACATACAAAGACTCAGGAGCTCATCGAGCACCTGAAGCATCCGACGACCGCGCTCCGGCCCTTCAAACGTGAGGGTCTGGACAAGGTGGTCTTCTTCGCGGCCGGCATCCTCGCCGTCGCATTCGTCGTCTGGGGCTTCGTCTCTCCCGACAGCCTCGGCAATGTTGCTGGCACGCTGCTGACCGGAGTGATGGACAACTTCGGCTGGCTCTTCGTCATCGCCGCGACGATCTTCACGATCTTCGTCATCGTCGTCGCCGTCAGCCGATTCGGACGGATCCCGCTGGGCAAGGACGATGAGAAGCCGGAGTTCAAGACCTCCTCGTGGATCGCGATGATGTTCGCCACGGGCATGGGCATCGGACTCGTGTTCTCCGCGGTCGGCGAGCCTCTCTTCTTCTACATGTCGCCTCCCCCGAACACCGTCGACGGCTCCACTGCCGAGGCGATGGGCACGTCCATGGGAACGACACTGTTCCACTGGACGCTCTACCCGTGGGCGATGTACGCCATCGTCGGTCTCGGCGTGGCTTACGGTTCGTTCCGTCTGGGACGCTCGCAGCTGTTCTCGTCGATGTTCACCCCGCTGTTCGGCGAACGCGCCGTCAATGGAATCGGCGGCAAGGTCATCAACATCCTCGCGATCCTCGCGACTCTGTTCGGTTCGGCCTGCTCGCTGGGTCTGGGTGCCATCCAGATCGGCGGCGGCATCGAGTCCGCAGGCATCATGTCCGAGGTCACTTCACCGGTGCTCGTCATCATCATCGCGATCCTCACGGCCGCATTCGTCGCCTCGGCGGTGTCGGGCGTGGAGAAGGGCATCCAGTGGCTGTCGAACATCAACATGGTGCTCGCCGTCATCGTCGCCCTCATCGTCTTCATCGGCGGTCCGACGCTGTTCATCCTCAACGTCATCCCCTCCTCGGTGGGTGCGTTCATCCAGGATCTGCCGCAGCTGGCTTCACGGACCGCTGCCGATGGGCAGGGTGTCAATGAGTGGCTGTCGTCGTGGACGGTCTTCTACTGGGCATGGTGGGTGTCATGGTCGCCCTTCGTCGGCCTGTTCATCGCGCGCATCTCGCGCGGTCGCACCGTCCGTCAGTTCGTCACCGGCGTGCTCATCGTCCCCTCCGTCGTCTCGACCATCTGGTTCGCGATCTTCGGCGGCGGTGCCATCGGCATCCAGGAACGCGCTGAACGCGGCGAGGGCACGGTCAAGGCATTGGCGAGCATCGTCGACGGAGAACCGGACATCAACATGGACACGGTTCTGTTCGACCTCCTCGGCGCTCTGCCGTTGCCGAACCTCATCGCGATCATCCTCATGATCGTCACGGTCATCCTCATCGCGATCTTCTTCGTCACCGGTGCGGACTCCGCATCGATCGTCATGGGCACGCTGTCGGCCAACGGCATGCAGGAGCCCGGCAAGGGCCTCGTGATCTTCTGGGGCACCGCGACCGGTGCCGTGGCTGCGGTGATGCTGTTGGCGGGAGGTTCCGATCCCGCCGAGGCGCTCGACGGACTGAAGAACATCACGATCGTCTCCGCCCTGCCGTTCGTCATCGTCATGCTGCTGCTGTGCGTGGCTGTGTGGAAGGACCTGTCGAAGGATCCGCTCATCATCCAGGAGCAGCTGGCCGCACACGTGCTCGAGACCTCGGTGGCCACCGCGGTCGACGAGTACGACGGCGAGATCTTCGGCCTCGAAACCTCGGAACTCCAGATCGAGGACGAGCCGGACGAGGACAAGGACACCTCCGAAAAGAACTAACCCCCAATTACTACCTGACGGCGGCCCAGCAACCTCGCGCGAGGTAGCTGGGCCGCCGTCAGGTAGTTCTGAGGGAAAGGACGTCGAGAGATGAACAGAGTCATCAGACGCGAGGGGAACATCTCGACATTCATCGGCTGGATGCTCGTCGTGATGGCGATTCTCGCGTTCATCACGGTGATCCTCCTGGCGATCTTCGCCGAACCGGCACTTCTCATCTTCCTCTTCACACCGGTCATCGCGCTCATCGGCGCGTGGGTGAATTTCCACATGGGTTCACGCGCCCGGTTGGAGATCACCCCTGAGGAGTTCATCTGGTGCGGATTCACCGGCAGACCTCATCGGATCGCCTGGCGGGATCTCGACCGCATTCTCCTACCGGTTCCCGGTTCACGCTATCGGCTGGCTGCGGCAGCGCGCCTGCGAGACGGTCGGATCGTCGAAATCGACTCACTGTGGCTATCTCCGACGAACCCCGCGAACATTCTCTCCCCACCTGACCACACCGAGGCGCAACGCGCGCTCATCGACGGCCACAAAGCGTATCTTGCGAGGGCATTCTGACACTGACGTCTTGATACTGTGTTCGCATGCGGCACTGCTGACGACGAGAGACGGAGGGCGAGACGGATGATCGTGATCGACAGCATCGAGGCGCTGCGTGAGCACACTGCCGACAGACGCTGCGTTCTCGCCACACCCGAAGACCGAGAGCTGACGGACGAGGCGTCGAAAGTCCTCGACCTGAAGCTGCACGGCACACATCATCCTGGGCCGAGGCGGCCGATGGCTGCGGTCGTCGACGACCAGATCAGCCTCGTGCTGCAGGTCCTCGACGAGGATCGTGCCCACCATGCGCTGCAGCTCCACGCCCGTGAGCGCGGCCTGCTCGTCATCGGTGAGAAGAAGGCCCTGGACTCCATCGCGGGAAAGATTCCTGCCGATGCCGGCGATACGTGGACCGTGCTCGTCGAGCTCATCCTCATCGTGGCGCGCCGCTGCGAAGAGGCACTCGACGAGATCGATGATCGGTGCCAAGAGCTCGAAGCACAGTCCGTGGGCTACGCGTCTTCACCGCGGCGGCGGACGATGGGGAGACTGCGAGCCGAGCTCTTCCGAATCGGTGAGACCCAGGCGGCCCAACAGAGGCTGCTGTCGAACGAGGAAGAACTCGCGCAGAGCCTCGGCGAGGACCATCAGCGGCTGCTCGCCCGTGCTTCAGCGGCGTTCGGGGCGAATCAGTCGATGACCACGCGACTGTATGCGATGCTCGGCGACATCCTCAACGAACAGGACTCCGTCGTGTCCGAACGGCTGACACTCGTGGCGACGATCTTCCTGCCGCTGACCCTGGCGACGGGGTTCTTCGGCATGAACTTCCAGTGGATGCTCGATCGTCTGGGCAGCCTGCCGGCGTTCATCGTCTTCGGCCTCGTCATCCCCGGCCTGCTCACGGTGGCGACCCTCGTCTTCATCCGCCGCTTGACCCGTTCGTCGTGAGTCGGCCCGCGCTCATCGACGTCACATCCCGAACAGCGCCGGAATGGCGATCGGGCCGGCACCGAACGCAGTGATGACCGCGGCCAGCACCAGCAGGAGCAGGTCGTATTCGGGACCGCCCGCCGAGGCCCAGTACTTCGAGTGCCATTTGAAGACGTGCAGGCTCGTCGTGATGAGCATGAGCACGACGACGCCGAGACCGGCCCATTGAGCGAGGACGCCGGTGGCGAATGAGACTGCGGCGGCGAGCTCCGCGATGGCGACGAACCATGCGGTCGGGACGTTGAGCCCATCCGCTTTGGCGAACCGCGGAATATCCTTGGCCTTGACCATGAACTCGCGGACGAAAGCCACCGTCAGAACAGCCCTGACGAGCAGGAGTACGATCCCTGCAGCGATCGTTGGAACCGTGAACATGAGCATTCCTCTCCGCCTGAGCGCCGAGGTGGCGACCTCTCGCCCGAGTCTACGCTTCACTGCGTTGAAGCCAGAGGCCTCGACAGCCTCTCCTGCCCGGCATCCCTCACCCTGAGTTGCATTTCACCGCGCTGCAGCGGTGCATAATGCCGCAGCCGGTGACCGATGGACCGTTGACTGTAGGACTTGCGGCGAAGGCGAGGGACTGCGAGCAACGGTGCGGGATGCTCTCGGCAGCTGGAGTGCACCGTGCCGGAGACACGGAGGCCGGATCACCCCAGCGTCGTCACCGCCTACCTATACCGCGGGGGCTTCTGGCACACGGGACAGTAGTGGGTTCCGCGTCCGCCGACGGTGATCTTGACGATCTCGGTCCCGCAGCGCACACATTCCTGTCCCCCACGCCCGTAGACGAGCAGGGCGCGATCGAAGTATCCGGATTCACCGTTGACGTTGACGTAGAGAGCGTCGAAGCTCGTCCCGCCCACGGCCAGGGCATCGCTCATCACCTTCGTCGCGGATTCGAGGACCGCGACGAGGCGGCTCTTCCGTGTCCGCGCGGGTGTCGCCAAAGGGTGGACTCCCGCCCGAAACAGGGCCTCATCTGCATAGATGTTCCCGATTCCGCTGACCAACGTCTGGTCGAGCAACGCTGCCTTGACCGCCGTGCGCTTCCTCGCAAGGTCCGAAACGACCCGTTCCGGATCGAATGCGGGCTCGAGCGGATCCGGGGCGATGTGAATCGCCGAGGCGGGGACGAGCCGTCCGTACCCGTGGACGAGAGGTTGGACGCCGATATGGCCGAAGATCCGTTGGTCGACGAAGCGCAGTTCTCGTGGCTGTCCTCCATCGTCCGAGAGGTGCAGAGTCGCCCGTGTGTGGCGGTGGATCTCCTCGCCGGGCGAGTGGATGCGCAGCTGTCCGCTCATGCCCAGATGCACGAGGATGCCGAGTTCGGGCCTCGGCACAGATGAAGCGACCGAGTCTGCAGTGGAGAAATCAGTCCCCTCTCCCAGGCTCAGCCACATGAACTTCCCGCGCCGTTCGGCCCTCAGGATGTGCGCCCCGGTTACGGCCGAAACGAACCCGGAGACCGCGGACGGATCGATGCGCCGCTGGGACGTCGTGCCCAAGATTCGGGGGTCGGCCACCTCGGCGCCGGTGATCGTGGTCCCGGCCGTCCATTCGTCGACGCCGCGACGGACGCTTTCGACCTCGGGAAGCTCAGGCATCAGTGACCCTCGATTCGATCAGGCATGCGCCCGTGAGCGCACAAAGAGACCACGGTGAGGCTCAGCGCCGGTAGTCCGGGTAGATGGTGCGGATGGCTTTGACGGCCACCTCGGCGGCCGCGGCTTCGGCGGCCTTCTTCGAGGATCCGTCGCCGGCGCCCCAGTTGTTCGCCCCGAGCATCGCGGTGGCGGTGAAGACCATCGCGTGGTCGGGACCCGCCGAGGTGATCTCGTAGCTCACTGCGCCGAGGTCGAGGTCGGCAGCCGCCTCCTGCAGGGTGGTCTTGAAGTCCATCCCGGCACCGAGGTTGACCGCGTCGTCGAGCATTCCGTCGATGAGGCGGTGGACGAAGGCGAAGGCCTCTTCGCGTCCGCGGGAGACGAAGGTCGCGCCGATGAGGGCCTCGACCGTGTCGGCGAGGATCGAGTCTTTGTTCCGGCCTCCGGTCAGCTCCTCACCCTTGCCCAGCAGAATGTGCTCGCCGATGCCGTGTCGGCGGGCGATCGACGCGAGGGCACGCGTGTTGACGACGGCCGAGCGCATCTTGGCCAGCTGGCCTTCGGGCAGATCCGGGTTGTCGTAGAACAGCGACTCGGTGGCGACGAGGCCCAGAACGGAGTCGCCGAGGAACTCGAGGCGCTCGTTGGTGGGGATGCCACCGGCCTCGAAGGCGAAGGAGCGGTGCGTGAGCGCGAGACGAAAAGTCTCGGGATCAATATCGATCCCGAGACTCTTCTTCAGTGCTGCTGTGGTGTCAGTGTCCACAGTCTCAGACGTCAGCGACCTTGCGGCCCTTGTACTCGAGGTACAGCGGGGTGCCGGCTGCGTCTTCGACGACCTTGGCCTGGTGGGGGCGCGAGTACACAACGCGACCGTTCTCCACAGTCTTGACCAGGTTCGGAGCCTTGGCCTTCCACTGCGAACGACGGTGGCGGGTGTTGCTGCGCGACAATTTACGCTTCGGAACAGCCACGTCTAGCTCTCTTTCTTCTCTTCCAACAGATTCTTCAATGATGCGAACGGCGATTCGGATTCGTCCTCGTCCACCTCGAGGTCCTCCCCCAGGGTGTAGCTGAACTCCTCGCTCTCATCCCGTGAGGGATTGAACGGCAGAGCCATCACGACGGCGTCTCTGATCGCGGGCTCGAGGTCGAGCTGATCCCGGTCGATGACGTAGGAGTCCTCGTCCCCTTCGGCCTGCTCATAGACGTACATCTCCTGGATGTCCACATCTATAGGCAGCTCGATGGGTTCGAGCGTCCTCGCGTCTTCGCCGCGGGCCGTCGCCGAGACTGTGCCCGACACGTAGATCCCCTCCGACACACTCTCGAACATCAGCTCGAGCGTCAGTGGTGAACCTTCCGCAACCCCGATCACTTCGATCTTGAGATCCGCTGGAGCCGACAAGGTGGTGTTCACCCGTTCCCACTCACCCGGATGACCGAGCAATCCCATGGATCTGAGATCATAGACGAATTCAGATCTGTTCTTCATGCCCTGTCCTCCTGGTGCGTTTGAGGATGTCGCTCCTGCGTTCACACGCGACTCACCATTCTAATCATTGTCAGCGGCCATTACCAATCGGGTCCGTCCCGCCGCGCAGGTGTTCCTGCTCACCATTTCTCATGTTGGTTGCGCCAGGTGACGCCGCCGGCCAGGAGGAGCAGTGCGCCGGAGATCGTGAACACGATCCCGGAACCGGCGATGACCGTGAGCGCCGAGGCGGCCGATGGGATCGCGACCTGGCTGAGTCGGTTGCCCGCCAAGCGGATCGACAGCACCGCAGCCCGGTTCGCCGGATCCGAAAGCGTCGACACCCAGGTCATCGTCAGCGGTTGGGTGAGACCGAAGCAGAAGCCTGCGATCGTGAGCAGGATCGCCAGCGTCCACGGTTGGCTGAGCACGGGGATGAGGACCACACAGAGCCCAGCCGCCGCCGAGGCGGTCCACAGCAGCGAGAGATTCCGCCATTTCCGCGTGAGGAAACCGATGAAGAGCCGGGAGATCACCGAGGCGAAGGTCCGTGCCGCGAGCAGCCACGTCACCGTCGTCACCGTCAGTCCGTTCTGCTGACCGATGAGCGGCAGGTAGGCGGTCATCAGATCCACGGCGGCGAGCGTGGCCATGGAGGCGAAGATCGCGGGCTTCATCCCCCGCACCGACAGCAGAGCCAACGGGGCGATGGCGCCTTCGGCCGCCTCGGCGCGGGAGACGTGAGGGGTCCGGCCGCGGAGCATGACGATGACGGCGGCGATGAGGGTGAGCGCGGACAGTGCGGTCATGAACCACAGCGCGTTCGTGATCGCGGTATCACCCGAGGTGGCGTCGGCGACCATGCCGGCCAGGGGCAGGCCGATGGTCTGTCCGATCGAGACCCCGAGGGTGAGGTGGCCGAACTTCGCGGTGAGCTTCGAAGCGGGGAAGCTCTGCGGGATGAGCGCCTGGGAGGCGACCGTGGTGAGCAGCTGGCCGAAGCCCAGGCTCATCGTGGCGATGAGGAGCACGCCGAGGTTGGGTGCGGTGGCCGCGAGCGCGACGGGCAGGATCGACAGAGCGGTGCCGACCCACAGCACCGCCGTGGCGTACCCGCGGTCGACGAGGCGGCCGACGAAGAGCGCGGTGAGCAGCGGGACGAGTGAGTACACCGCGGTCATGAGACCGAGGACGACTCCTGATCCGCCGAGCTCCAGAGTGCGGTAGGAGATGAGGACGCGGACGCCGTTGTACGTCGCGTGCGCGATGACGGTGTGGATGACAAGGCCCGGGAACCAGGCCCTATTGGCAGGATCGGCGGCTGCGCTCATCCCTCAGACGACGCTGTCGTCGTTCGCGGCCGCGGGTCCGCGGCCGCCCAATGCCTCCAGCACCGAGGTGGGGACGAGGCCTTCGATGTTCCCGCCGCCTCCGTGGACTTCCTTGATGAGTGAGGAGGAGACGTGTTCGAACTTCGGGTCACCGGGGACGAAGATCGTCTCGAGCTCGGACAGGTGCTTGTTCATCAGCGCCATCGGCAGTTCGTAGGCGAAGTCGGTGCCCGACCGCAGGCCCTTGACGACGGCGGGGGCGCCGATTCTCGTGCAGTAGTCGACGAGGAGGCCCCCGGAGACGAGGTCGATCGTGATGTTCTGCGCTTCCCGGGTGCGTTCATCTTCGGCCAGGGACCTGCGGATGAGGTCGGCACGGATCTCCGGGTCGAAGCGACCGGATTTCGAAGGATTGTGGACCACTGCCACGACGACCTCTTCGAACATCCGAGAGCTGCGGGCGATGATATCGAGATGACCCATGGTGATCGGGTCATAGGAACCGGGGCAGACGACCTTCATGCCCTCATCGTATCGTCTGCCCCGATCAGAGGCGGGCAGATCCGTGTGACGGACACGTGAGGTCGCGACCGTCAGTGCGTCTGTTCCCGCAGTCGCAGCCACTGGTCGTCGGCGGAAGTCTCAGCGTCGGTGCCTTTGACCACCTGCCCGTCGAAATCATCAACCGGTCCGTGCAGGCGGGAGGCCGCCTCGGCCATGATCCGGGCGACGATGGCAAGGGAGCGGGGTTCGTCACCGGCGGCGACCGCCTCGGCGAGGTTCCTGTGACTGTCCAGGACATCGCATCGGACCTCATAGCCGCGCTTGTCGGACAGCGACAGCAACCGGGTGTGGACCATCGAGACCTTCATGAGGTCGGTCAGCCGCGCCGATCCGGAGCACGCGACGATCGAATGGTGGAAGTTGAGGTCGGCGTCGCCGATCGTGCGCGCGACGTTGTCCTCGATGGCGTGCTCGAGCTCTCGCAGCGCCGTGCCGATCCGTGACGTGGACCTACCCTGCCTGATGACGAGCCTGACCGCCTGCGATTCGACCGCCTCGCGCACGGCATAGACGTCGTCGATATCGGCCGTGCGCATGCGTCTCACATGCACACCTCGTCCGGGAGCATGCGTCATCACGCCTTCGCTGATGAGGCGCTGCAGGGCCTCCCGCAGAGACGGCCGCGACACCTCGAGCAGCTCAGCCGTGCGCACCTCGTTGATCGACTGCCCTGGCTCGAGCGAACCGGAGTAGATGGCATTGCGCAGCTGGTCCGCAATGAGGTCGATCGTCGATGATCGGACCACTTTGCGCAGCACCGGCAGCTCGGAAGTAGGAGGATTCGTCACGGTCACGATCATATAACGTTGTCAGACAGTGTGACATTCGGACAACATGAGTATTGAATACTGTTTCAGAGACGCACGTCACGATGATGTGTCGACGTTCAAGGAAGGAACAGCACATGAAACTCAAAGGACTGGCCGCCGCGACATCGATCCTCGCGCTGACGCTGACCCTCGGTGCCTGCGGCGGAAGCGACTCCGACAAATCCACCCTGCAGAAGGCCGTGGACGACGGAAAGATCACGGTCGGCTTCGCCGGTGAAGCCCCGTACAGCTTCGAAGAGGGCGGTGAACTCCAGGGAGCATCGGTGGCACTGGCCAAGGCCGTGTTCAAGGAGCTCGGCGTCGACGACGTCGAAGGCGTCAACACCGAATTCGGCTCGCTCATCCCCGGCCTCAACGCCGATCGCTTCGATGCGATCTCGGCCGGCATGTCGATTCTGCCCGACCGCTGCGAGCAGGCGTCCTTCGGCGATCCCGAGTTCATGTACACCACTGCTCTGATGACCAAGGAGGGCAAGTTGGATGGAATGAAGAACATGGACGACGTCAAGAAGAAGGGCGTCAAGCTCGCCACTATGACCGGCGCCATCGAGTCCGACTATGCCAAGGACCTCGGCATCAAGACCCAGCAGGTCGGCACCCCGCAGGACGGCATGGACGCCGTGACCACCGGCCGCGCCGACGTGTTCGCACTCACCGCCATCTCCCTCAACTGGATGGAGAAGAACACCGAGGATTCCGGTGTCGAGGTCAGCGACTCCTTCGTCCAGGAGATCGACGGAGTCCCACAGGTGGGAGCCGGTGCCACGGTCTTCCGCACCGATGACAAGGAACTGCGCGACGAGTGGAACAAAGGCCTCGAGAAGATCGTCTCCGACGAGAAGTCCTACCTCGACGTCGTCGGCGACTACGGCTTCACGAAGGAAGAGCGCCCCGACGGTTCGATCACGACCGATCAGCTGTGCAAGGGCGAACTTCCCACCGCTGACTCCTGAGTCGGCGCTGTAGTCACGCACCATGAATGACAATGTCACAACGTTGCTGAACTTCCTCCCACAGCTGTGGGAGGGAGTTCAGACAACCATCATCCTCACGGTCGCCGGCAGCATCGGCGCCGTCATCATCGCACTCATCCTCGGACTGACGATGACCTCGCCGACCGCCTGGCTGCGCATTCCGGCTCGCATCGTCGTCGAATTCTTCCGCGGCACCTCTCTGCTCGTGCAGCTGTTCTGGCTGTTCTACGTGCTCCCGCTCCTCGGCGTCGATTTCGACCCCATGGCCTGCGGTGTCGCCGCTCTGGCGCTCAACTACGGAGCCTATTCCGCCGAGGTGGTCCGGTCCTCGATAAAGACCGTGGCACCCGGTCAGTGGGAAGCAGCGATCGCACTCAGCCTCTCCCCCACCCGTCGGATGGTCCGCGTGATCTTCCCGCAGGCCTGGGCATTGATGATCCCTTCCCTGGCGACGCTGCTCATCCAGCTGCTCAAAGGCACGGCGGTCGTCTCCTTCATCACGCTCTCCGACCTCACAGACAAAACCGAACAGCTGCGTCAGTCGACCGGTGACACGATGTTCGCCTATTCGATCAGCCTCCTCATCTACTTCGCACTTGCATGGCTGCTCCAGGAGTTCATGAACTTCCTCGAACGCAGAGCGACGAAAGCTCTCGGCCGCCGTCGCCCGAACTCTCGCACCGATCGCCGTGAGGCCAGGCGTGCTGCCCGTGCCGACGCCGTGCGCAAGGACCGTCTCAAGTCACACGTTGCCGCCGGTGAAGGCACCAACCACACCAAAGGGCCGTTCCCCGGGCAGGGAGGTGACCTCTGATGTGGAATTGGGAATTCGCCGCCGAGGCACTGCCGATCCTGCTGCGCGGTTTCGTCAATACACTCATCGCCACGGTCGTGGGCACCGTCATTGCTGCCATTCTCGGGCTCATCCTCGCCGTCGCCATCCGCGGCCTCCCACGGTGGATCAACTGGCTCGTCCGGCTCATCGTCGCGTTCATCCGCAACACCCCGCTGGTCGTCCAGCTGCTGTTCGTCTACTACGCGTTCTCGGATATTCCGGGACTCGTCGATGTGCCAGCTCTGGTGATCGGCTTCATCGTCATCGGCATCCACTATTCGACGTACATGTCCGAAAGCTACCGCTCCGGAATCGATGCCGTGCCGCCGGGACAGTTCGAGGCTGCCACTGCGCTGTCGCTGCCGCCGGTGCGCACGTTCACTGCGATCGTGCTGCCGCAGGCGCTGCGGGCAACCATCCCGTCGCTGGGCAACTACGCTGTCGCGATGTTCAAGGACACTCCGTTCCTGTTCGCGATCTCCGTCGTCGAGCTCGTCACTGCTGCGAAGGAATTCGGCGGTTCGACCTTCGCCTACACGGAAGCCTTCACCCTGGCCGGAATCATCTTCCTCGCGGCCAGCTACCCGACCTCACTGCTCATTCAGAGATTGGATCGACGCCTTGCCACCTACTGAGAACACCCCAACGACTGCCTCCGCATCGTCACACCCGGCGATCGAGTTCAAGGATGTGGAGAAGAGCTTCGGGCCGACCACCGTGCTCAAGGACCTCAACTTCACGGTGGCTCCCGGCGAACGCGTCACCCTCATCGGGCCCAGCGGTTCGGGCAAGACGACGATCCTGCGCCTGGTGATGACGCTCGAGGAGCTCACCGGCGGATATATCTTCGTCGACGGTCAGCCGCTGACGCACGAGGACCGCGGCGGCAAACGCGTGGAACTGCCGAAGAAGCGCACGCGTGAGATGACCACGCGCATCGGCATGGTCTTCCAGCAGTTCAACCTGTTCCCGAACATGACCGTGCTCGAGAACATCATCGAAGCCCCCGTCCATGTGCTCGGCAAGTCCAAGGTCGAAGCCACCAAGGAAGCCAAGGAGCTGCTCGAACGGGTGGGACTGGCCGACAAGGCCGACGCTCACCCGACTCGTCTCTCCGGCGGTCAGCAGCAGCGTGTGGCGATCGCCCGAGCACTGGCGATGAACCCGGAGATCCTCCTCCTCGACGAGGTCACCTCGGCGCTTGACCCCGAGCTCGTCGGGGACGTGCTCGGGGTTCTGCGCGATATCGCCGAGACCACGGACATCACGATGCTGCTGGTCACACACGAGATGCAGTTCGCCCGCGACGTCTCTCACCGCGTGATGATGTTCGACGGCGGTCAGGTGCTCGAAGAGGGTCCGCCGGATCAGATCTTCAACAATCCGCAGCACGAGCGCACGCGCAAATTCCTCTCCAGCGTGCTCTAATCCTCTGCGGCGCTCACTTCGTCCGGCTCCCCGACCAACTGGACGAAGTGGATCGCGGTCTCGCCGAAGGTCTTCGAACGGAAGACCTCCAGCCCGTCGGGCATCGTCGGCTCCGGCGAACGCGCGGCACGTTCGACGACGACGATGGACTCCATGTCCAGGTGTGTGCTCAGCCGTCTGAGGATCTGTGTGACAGCGTCCTCCCCCAACGGGTACGGCGGATCCATGAACACGAGGTCGAAGACACGTGACTCCGGATTCTCCGGTCTGGGCAGTCCGGCGAGAAAGTGGAGCACGTCCCCGGTGTGGACCTCGGCCGAATGGTCGAGACCGAGCTTGTCCGTATTGGATTCCAGAGCGCGAGTCGCAGCCAGGGATGAATCGACGAAGTCGACTTGTGCTGCGCCCCGCGACATCGCCTCGAATCCGAGTCCACCGGAACCGGCGAAGAGGTCGAGGACGTTCGCTGCAGGCAGCACCCCGTAGCCGTCGAGCATGGAGAACAGGGACTCCTTGACGCGGTCGGACGTCGGTCGGGTGTTCGCCCCCGACGGTGAGGACAGTCTGGCGCCCTTATGTGCGCCGGCGATGATTCTCATATCTGCTCCCTCAGCCTGCCTCGATGAAGTGGGCGTCGTCCTCGGGCAGGACGCGCCTGATGAAGGCCTTGAGCGCGGGCACCGCTTCCAGTGTCGGGTCGACCGCGACGATCTGCTCAGCGATCGTCTTCGCTTCGGCGACCATCTCGGAGTCGCGGAGGATCGACAGATGCCGCAGCGACGACCCACCCCATTGGGAGCCGCTGAGCACATCGCCTTCGCCTCGGGCATCGAGATCGTATTCGGCCAGAGCGAAGCCGTCGAGCGTCTCGGCCACGGCCTGCAGCCGTCCATAGCTCTCATCCTCAGCACTCATCTCGGTGAGCAGGAAGCACAGGGCCGAGCTGCCGTCACGTCCGACGCGTCCACGCAGCTGGTGCAGCTGTGCGACACCGAAGTTCTCGGCTTCGATGATGACCATCATCGTCGCCCTCGCTACGTCGACGCCGACCTCGATGACCGTCGTCGAGACGAGGATCTCGATGTCGCCTTTGACGAAGTCCGCGAGCACCCGGTCCTTCTCCGCCGTCGACATCCGCCCATGCAGCAGACCGAACTTCAGACCAGCCAGTTCCGGGGTCTCAGACAGCTTCCGTGTGATGTCTTCGATGCCCTGCTTCTGTCCGACTAC
The DNA here is from genome assembly GCF_013623905.1 of Brevibacterium sediminis. Classification (GTDB taxonomy): domain Bacteria; phylum Actinomycetota; class Actinomycetes; order Actinomycetales; family Brevibacteriaceae; genus Brevibacterium; species Brevibacterium sediminis. The sequence continues at coordinate 4,873 of NZ_JABKDD010000012.1, read as the reverse complement.
GTCCCCGGACTCCGGATCTTCGATATCCGTCGGTTCGATTCGCGGGAAGACGACGAAGACCCCCTTCTCAGCCTCGACGGTCTGCCGCATGAGCTCCCGAACCCGGACGTACCAGGCAGGTTGGTCGACGATCGGCACCACATGGGTGGCGATGTCCTTCGGCCCCGCCGGCATCTCGTCGAGCGTCGAGATATCGAGGTCGGCGAAGACCGTCATCGCCACGGTGCGCGGGATCGGCGTCGCCGACATCACGAGAGTATGCGGGGTGGTTTCCCCGCCCTTCGCACGCAGCGCTTCCCGCTGTTCGACACCGAAGCGGTGCTGTTCGTCGACGACGATGAGACCGAGATCTGAGAACAACGTCGACTCCGACAGCAGCGCATGCGTGCCGACGACGATGTCGATGTTCCCGGCGACGAGGTCGAGGGCGAGTTCGCGACGGTCCTTCGCCGGCATCGACCCGGTCATCAGCGCCACCGTCACCTGGTCGTCGTCAGCCAGCAGCGGCGACAGCGCCATCTGCTCGTCGAGGAATGTCTGGATCGAATGGAAATGCTGAGTGGCGAGCACCTCGGTGGGGGCGAGCATGGCGGCCTGGGCACCGGAGTCGACCGCAGTGAGCATGGCCCGCAGTGCCACGAGGGTCTTACCGGAACCGACGTCACCGTGCAGGAGCCGGTGCATCGGCCGGTCCGCAGCCATGTCCTCAGCGATCTCCTCGCCGACCCTGATCTGAGAGGCGGTGAGGGTGAAGGGCAGGTCTTCGTCGAACCGGCGGCTCTTCGTCCCCTGCGTGAGCAGCGGCGTCGCCTTCTCGTCGGCCAGTTTCGCTTTGCGGGCGGCGAATTCGGCCTGCAGGGCGAGCGCCTCTTCCCATTTCCACCTCAGCCGGGCCCGTTCGACGTCCTCGATCTTCCGCGGTCGATGCATGTCTTCGAGAGCTGTGCGCAGGTCCGGCAGCTCATGAGCGTCCCGCAGCCCCTTCGGCAGCGGATCCTCGAACTCCTCGGGCCCAGCGACGGTGAGCAGGGTCTTGATCGAACTCCACAGCCGGGACTGTGCGATCTTCTTCACAGCCGGGTAGATGGGGAACGGCGAGTTGAGGTCCTCGGGAGTCCACTCATGGTCATCCTCGGTGCGGTTGAGCCACACCGGAGACGCTAGCGTCAGCTGCCCCCGGAACGACTCCACCTTGCCGCCGAAGACGACGGTCAGTCCCGGCTTCAGCGACTTCTCCAACCAGTACTGGTTGAAGAACGCGATCTTCATCGACTGCTTCCCGTCATGGACGATGACTTCGGTGATGGTTCCTTTCCGCTGTTTCATCCGTCGCGTCTCCACCCGGATGACTTCGGCCTGGATGATCGCGGTTTCCCCCAGGGGCAGATCCCCGAGTTCCGTGCGCTCCCCGGGGACGAGGTAGCGCCGCGGGAAGAAGCGGAGCAGGTCGGTGACCGAATGCACCCCACGTTTTGCCAGGTTCTTCCGATCGCCCGGCCGGAAGTTGTCTTCGAGCCGGGTCGTCATTCGACCCCCATGATCACGAGCACTCCGGAGTCTCTGGCATCGATGTCCTGGAAGTGGACGGTCTCGTGTGACTTCTGGATCCAGTCACGCAGGTGGTCGAGCACCTCCGGTGCGCAGTCGGGTCCGTGGACGACGGTGAGCAGCTCTCCCCCGGCCCCGAGCAGCCGATCAGCGAGCTTCTCCACCAAGGTCCGCAGCTCCGTGCTCTGGGTCTTCGCGCGGCCTTCGATGAAGACCCGGTAGAACTGTGCCGGATGAGCCGCCACTGCCGTGCCCCCACCCGGACCGAGAGCGTTGGCAGCGCCCGGAACGCCATCCGAAGTCGATCCTTCGTCCTCGCGGATCACCGGCAGCATCCCCGTCGGAGGGTCGGTGGCGAGCTGATCGGCCGAGTAGATCGTGCCCACCCTCGTGCCCGCGGCCGCTTCGGTCATATCGGCGAAGATCTCCCCCGCCGGAGCGAACGGATCGTAGACGGCCAGGGCCGAGAGCAGGGTGCCGACGTTGCGGGAGCGCACAACGTGCGCACCCAGCCCTGCCAGGGACTTCAGCGCCGAGGTGGAGCTGGGGATGACGATGACCTCCCGGTCCTCGGCGGCGATGAGTTCGGACATCGTCTCGAACAGGTCCCCCACCTCCGGAGTCAGCGCCGTGGCCCCGTTGAGCGCGGTGTGCATGAGCAGTCCCGTGCCCTTGACCAGGGCGATGAGCTTCGTCTCGCCCTCCTCCTCGTGCATCCGCAGGTCTTCCATGTCGAGCCGGGCGATCCCGTATTGGCCGAGGCGGTCGATGACGGTCGCGGCGGTCGTTTCGTCGGCGACGTGGACGTGGACCTTGGCCGCGTTGATGACGATCGAGGTCCCGCCGAGGCGGTCGAGATCCTCGGCGAGCGAGTCCGCGGGGGTGTCGGCGAGGATGGCGACGATCTCGAGTTCGTCGGCGGTGGCTTCGTGGATGATCTTCGGGGCGCGGGCCACCTCGGCGAGCATCGAATCCTGTGGGGTGCGGCCGGTGACGGTGGCGTAGAGGAGGTCGAAGAGTTCGACGATGCCCGTCGATCCGGCGTCGACGACCTCGGCTTCGCGCAGCACGGTGAGCTGTCCGGTGGTCTCCCGCAGCGCCGACCGGGAGCGTTCCCGCACTGCCGCGATGACATCGATCAGGGAGGCTCCGTCGTCGGCACGTTCGCGGGCCTCGGTGGCCATGGCGTCGAGGACGGTGAGCATGGTGCCGTCGACGGGTCGGGCGACGGCGGACCGAGCCCGGTCGGACGCGGTCTCCAGGGCGGTGGCCATGGCGTCGGCGGTGGCCACGGTGACTCCGGCCAGGGCATCGGCGACGCCCTGCAGGGCGACGGCGAGGATGAGCCCGGAATTGCCGCGCGCACCACGTCCGGCTCCGGCGGCGAGTGCGGCGACGACCTGCGGGAGGGTGACGGGGCCGGTGAGCTCTTCGACGGCGAGGTAGGCGGCGCGCAGAGTGTGGTACATGTTCGTGCCCGTGTCGCCGTCGGGGACGGGGAAGACGTTGAGCTCGTCGATCTCGGTGCGTTCCTTGCGCAGCCGGTCGACCGCACGGCGGGCCCAGCGGGCGGCCAGACGACCGTTGAGGCTGATGGCGTTGCTCATGTCACTTCCCGAAATGGCTGAAACCGCTCGCCGGCACGGGTGTGCCGTCGAGGCTGACATCGTGTCCGGTGCGGATCTCACCGATTCTCCGCCAGCCTACTCCAGGCACGGCGGACGGCGGCGCAGACGCGGCGAAGCCGTGGTCCTCTCCCCCGTCGAGCACCCAGGACAGCGCCAGATCCTCTGCCGTCGCGGCCACCTCCGTTTTTCCGACCCCGTCGCCTGACCCTCCAGTCGCCCGTGTTTCGAGCACGAATTCGGCTGCGGGCAGCAGCGGGTCGACGAGGTCGCTCAGCAGGGAACAGTCAAGGTCGATTCCCACCCCCGAGGCGGCCGCCACCCGGGCGAGGTCGAGGCTGAGCCCGTCGGAGACGTCGATCATCGCCGAGGCCGCCCCGACCGTGCGCAGCGCACCGTAGTCAGGCTGTGGCGCCAGCTGGGTGTCGATGAGCGAGCGGAGTTCCGGTCCGACGGTGTCAGGTCGCGCTCCGGCGAAGAGCAGGTCGAGCCCGGCGGCGGATCGACCGACCGTTCCGGCCAGGTAGAGCGAATCCCCGGGCCGGGCTCCGGAGCGCAGAATTGCGGACTCCTCGCCCACCGTCCCGAGAGCGGTGATGGCGATGACGATGAGACCCGAGGACGACAGATCCCCGCCGATGATCGGCACCATGCAGTCCAAAGCCGTCCCTGCTCGTTCCGCTTCGTCGAAGAGCCCGGAGTACAGGGCTTCGAGGCAGACGATGTCCGTGTCATCGGGGACGGCTGCGGAGATGAGCAGTCCGTGCGGGGTCGCTCCCATGGCACAGACGTCGGCCAGGTTCTGGGCCGCTGCCTTGACTCCGAGCTTCTTCCAGTCCAACCACTCGCGAGTGAAGTCCTCGTTCTCCACGAGCATGTCCGCGGTCGAGACGAGTCGACCCTCAGGTGCGGTCACGGCCGCATCATCTCCGGGTCCGACGATCACGTGCGTGCTGCTGGGATTACGGCCCAGCACGCGGGAGATGATGTGTGATTCGCCAAGTTCGGACAGTCGGGTCATGGCTCCAGGTTATCGGGCGATACGGTAGTCCTATGAGATCTCGCCCTGCTTCGACGCGCCGCAACGCCCGGCCCGCGCACCGTCGTCGTTCTCTCACCTTCGTCGCATTGGCCACGGTACTCACCGGTCTGGCGGTGACCGGGTGTTCGCGCACCGTCATCGTCGAACCGGCCAAGGATGCGGCGAATCCGAAGTGTGCCGACATCCTGCTCACCCTGCCCGATGAGATCTCGGGTGAGAAGGCACGCACGACCTCCTCGCAGGGCACGAAGGCGTGGGGAGATCCCAACGTCGCGGTGCTGCGCTGCGGAGTCACTCCCCCCGGGCCGACGACAGATCAGTGCGTGAGCGTGTCCGGAGTCGATTGGATCTCGAAGCCGGTCGAGGACGACGATTCGACGTGGAGGTTCACCAGCTACGGGCGCACCCCCGCCGTCGAGGTGCTCGTCAACCGCAAGGCCGAGTCAGGCAATGACGTGCTCGCCGCGATCTCACCGACCCTGTCGAAGTTCCCTCCGGAGAACGAGTGCGTCGGAGCCGAGGACATCGCCGGCTAGATGTACTTCCCCGTGAGGTTGTGAACACGAGCTGATGGTGTGAGTCCGCCAATACCGGTATGGGGTCGATGGAAATTATAGTCATGGACCCACGCCTCGTAGGCCGCTGCACGCTCGGCTTC
>NZ_JABKDD010000011.1 GCF_013623905.1 Brevibacterium sediminis | reverse complement strand
CTCAACCGCAGGCCGCGGAAGGTCCTCGGGTTCGCGACCCCGGCCGAGGTCCTGGCTGATCTGTTGCATGAGCAGGTAGCCTGAGACCAGCCCAATGTTGCACTAGAACCCTGAGACGGCCGCAACAGAACGTGACCATTTCGCCCACCTATGAGCGTCCACCCGACCTCAAAGAGCCGGGTTCACCCCGAGCTCAGCTCAGGTGATGAACCTCCTGCAGCCCATACACCGGAGTCTCGATGCCTTCGTGCCGGGCCTTGAGCTGCAGCGCCAGGTACAGCGAGTAGTGCCTGGCCTGGTGCAGATTGCCGCCCATGAACCACAGGTTCTCCTGCTGGGTGGGCTTCCACATATTGCGCTGCTCGCCTTCCCACGGGCCCGGGTCCTTCGTCGTCTCCGACCCCAGTCCCCAGCATTTGCCGACCTTGTCTGCGGTCTCCTGGTCGACGAGGTCCGCGACCCAGCCGTTCATCGAACCGTAGCCGGTGGCGTAGACGACGAGGTCGGCCGGCAGCTCAGTCCCGTCGGAGAGGACGACGGCATCCTCGGTGAGGTGGTCGACCTGGCCTTTGGCCAGCTTCACTTTGCCGTCGGCGACGAGCTCGGCGGATCCGACGTCGATGTAGTAGCCCGAACCCCGGCGCAGATACTTGAGGAACAAGCCGGACTCGTCGTCGCCGAAGTCGAGGTCGAACCCGGCGGCCTCCATCCGCTGGTAGAAGTCCTTGTCCGCTTCCTTGATCTGGTCGTAGAGCGGGATCTGGAACTCGTGCATGATCCGGTACGGCAGTGACGCGAAGATGAGATCTGCCTTCTCCGTCGTCACGCCGTTCTCCAGCGCGCGTTCGGAGTACAGGTCGCCCATCGCGATCTCCACGAGCGAATCGCTCTTGACGATGTGCGTGCTCGATCGCTGCACCATCGTGACATCGGCGCCGTTCTCGTACAGAGCACCGCAGATATCGAAGGCGGAGTTGTTGCTGCCGATGACGACGACTTTCTTGCCCGCATAAGCGTCGGGGCCCGGGTGCTGAGAGGAGTGCTGCTGCTCGCCCTTGAAGATGTCCGAACCCGGGAACGTGGGGATGCTCGGCTTGCCCGACATGCCCGTGGCCATCACCAGATGGGTCGGCCGCAGAGTGACCTTCTCCCCGTTCCGGTCGACCTCGACCGTCCACCGGCCTTCCGCTTCGTCATATTTCGCCGAGGCGGCTGTGGTCGATGACCAGTACGGAATCTCCATCACCTTCGTGTAGAACTCCAACCAGTCCGCGATCTTGTCCTTCGGCGCGAACACCGGCCAATTGTCGGGGAACTTCAGGTACGGAAGGTGGTCGTACCAGACTGGGTCATGCAGGCACAGCGACTTGTACCGCGACCGCCACTGGTCACCCGGCCGCTCCCACCGGTCGATGACGAGGGACGGCACCCCGAGTTGGCGGAGGCGAGCGCCGAGGGCGATCCCGCCCTGCCCCCCACCGACGACGAGGATGTAAGGGTCGGCGGTCGCGCCCCAGGCGGCGTCCTCCTCGGCGAGCTTCTCCGACCAGCTCTTCCGTTCGGGATCGACGCCGTGTTCGGCGCCCTTGACCCGGCGGGTGCCCCGCGGCTCTTCGTGTCCGGTGATCTCCTGCAGCGAGGTGAGCACGGTCCAGGCCTTGATGCCGTCTTCATCGATGAGGCGGACGAGTCCCTTGCCGCGCCCCACCGAGGTGGTGAAGGTGAACCATGCTTCCGTCACTCCGTCGGCGGTTGCCGCCGGTTCGCTGAGTTCGAATTCCTCCGGTGAGACCCGGTCGAGATTGTGGGTAAGCAGGTCGGTGACTCCGTCGGGGTTCTCCACCGTTTTGAGATTCCAGGTGAAGGACACGAGGTCCCTCCAATAGCTGTCGGTGGCGAACAGTCCGGCTGCGGCCGGGATGTCCCGGCGACTGAGCGCCGATTCGAAGTCCTGCAGCCACCTCATCGCGATGTCATCGGCGGTCAGCTGGGGACGGTCGAGCGTCGTTGTCATGTCACTCCTCCTCATTGAGTTCAGTGACTCCAAACTAGGCCGGGCTCTTACGGCTCGGAAGAGTTGCATCGGATTGCATGACCCTCGCTGTGCCGGGATTCTCACCAACGCTTCGACCCCATGGTCAGGGGTGCGTTCCCGGCTTATACTCAAGGCATGCTTCAGCCGGATCTGGCGCATCTCGCCAGAGATCTGACACGCATTCACGATGCTGTGATCACCGGGGCTTCGCCGCCGGTGCAACCGCGCGCGCTGGTCAGGCGCTCGTGGGATCGGATGCTGCGCTTGGGGCTGGACCCGGATGGTGCGAATGCACGGATCGTCGCCGATGAGGCCGAGCTGGAGACTCGACGCCGGAAGTCCCGGCTGCGACTGGTCGTCGATGAGATGCGCTCAGTGCTGTTGCGGGCTCCCGACGCCGCGCCGTTCATCCTCGTCGTCACGGATGCCGATGGAGTGATTCTGTGGCGAGATGGTGCGGCTTCCGCCAGACGGCAAGCCGATGAGCTCGGATTCGTCGAGGGAGCGCATTGGTCCGAAGCCAAGGTCGGCACGAACGCCATCGGCACGGCTCTGACCGAGGAGGCACCCGTCCAGCTCTTCTCCGCCGAACATTTTGAGGCGTCTCAGCACCCTTGGTACTGCAGTGCCGTGCCCGTCCACGACCCGCATGACGGGACCCTCTTGGGAGTCGTCGACATCAGCGGCCCGGCGATGACTCTTCATCCTGCGGTGCAGTCGTTGGTGACGACGGCGGTGCGTCTGGCCGAGGCCCGGCTGATGATCGCTCAGCAGGAAGCGTTGAACACTCTCCGCGATCGGATGTCGGCGATGCTCGCCGGCACGTCCGGTCCGGCCCTCGTCGTCGATGATGCAGGATGGGTGGCGTACCAGCAGGGAGTGCGCAGCCGCGACCGCATCGAGGCGCCGGCCGCCGACCGCTCGATCCTCATCCCCGGTGCCGGTCTGTGCCTGCCGGAGAAGATCACCGGTGGATGGCTGCTGCGACCCACCGGCGATCGTCGAGCTTCTGTGACTCTGCGGACGAAGCAAGATCCGCCCGTTCTGGATATCCATTCCGGCACCGAGCCTCTGGTCGTTCCGCTCACGCCACGGCGGGCGCAGATTCTGGCGGCGGTCACCTCGGCGGGAGTGGCCGGCATCAGTGCCACCGAACTCAGCCAGCGCCTCTACGGGGACGGCGACCATGTGGTCACCGTCCGCGCAGAGGTCTCGCGTCTGCGCCGATCGGTCGGAGCCCTCCTCGCCACCCGGCCCTATCGGTGGGCCGAAGGCGTCGACGCTCGAGTGGAGTGAGGGTCAGTTGCCGTGGGGGACGACGACCGCTCGACCGGAGAGCTCACCTGCCTGCAGCTTGCGATAGGCTTCCAGACCGTCGTCGAGGCTGTAGCGTTCGATTTCCGGCTTGATCTGACCTGCCCGGTACATGTCGACGACCTCGTGGAGGTCCTCAATCGTTCCCCAGTAGGTGTTCGTCAGCGTTGCCTCGTAGGGGTTGGTGAAGAACGACCATTCATACGCACCCCCGGCAATGCCGACGATTGTACAGCGGCCCATGCGGGCCATTGACTGCGCGGCGACCTTGACTGTCGAGGCGGCACCGACGAAGTCAAACGCGGCATCGACGCCCTTGCCGCCGGTTATCTCACGGATTCGTTCGACCTGGTCATCTCCTCCACCCACGGTGATGGCCCCGGCTGCTTGGGCCTTCTCCATCGCCTCAGGCTTCATATCTGTGGCGATGACCGTCGCGCCGGTGAGGGCCTTCAGGATCTGCACGCCGATTTGGCCCAATCCGCCGAGACCGATGACCAGGGCGTAGCGTCCGCCTCCCGCAAGATTCGGCAGCGAGTGCTTGATTGCGTGATAGGGAGTCAGCCCCGCGTCGGAGAGCGGTGCTGCGGCGACAGGGTCGGCGTCGCCGAGCGGGACGAGATTGCGCGCGGGAACCGTGACGTACTCGGCCATGCCGCCGTCACGCCCCAACCCGACGCCGAGGTAGGGATTGGTCGCGGCGTTCTCACAGTAGGTGTCCTGTCCACGCGAACATGCTCGGCAGCGGCCGCAGCCGATCGGGCCGTAGACGAGGTAGGCGTCACCCTTGTTGAATCCAGATACTCCGGGGCCGAGGTCTTCGACCCAGCCCGAATTCTCGTGTCCGAGGATGAATGGCGGCGGCACTGCGCCGGGGCCGCCCTCTTCGAATTCGTTGTACACGGCAACGTCTGAGTGGCAGGCTCCTGCTCCGGCAACCTTGAGCAGAACTTCACCTGGTCCTGGTGTGGGCTTCTCGACGTCTTTGAGCGTGGGAAAGGTCTTGAAGTCTTCGAATACGATCGCCTTCATGGTGCGAGTTCCTTTCGAATGAGTTGGGGCGGCGATCACCGCTCCGAGGCCCACGTTAGGCTCGCGCAACAGATAATTGAACCCTTATATCACCTGGTGAAACCCTATTTTCCACAACCGCGCGGCCCTGAAGGACTACTCCTACACGACAGTCAGTTCCCTGCCGCATCGAGCCACCAGCGATAGCGCATTCGCAGCGCCCGCTCGGTACTCGCCAGCGCTGTCACGACGCCGATGCCGATTGTGACCCACAGAGGCATCGTGAACAGAGGCTCGACAGGACCGATCCGCTCTGCGATCGGCGGAATTCGCAGCACCGGCACGGCGATCTCCTGCAGCAGCAGCGCAACCCCGACCAGCAGCACCAGAGCTGAAATGACGCCCATGGCGCGACTGAGGCGGGGTCGATGCTCATCGAGCCGTGCCCGGCGGCCCTCTGCGGATCGGTCGTTGGGCCGCAGCTGTTCCTCGGTCCCGTCGGCGGAGACGAAATGACATCGTTTCAACCCGAAATTGCTCGCGGCGACTTCGATATTGCCGCCTTCGACAGGGAAGACGGCGGGCACACGCGAGACCGCATATTGCCGGTCATTGCGATAGAGAAAGACCTTGAGGTAGCCGTTCTCATCGGTTCTCCATTGGCGCACGTCGATCGCGTAGCTGACGCGGCGGCCCTCGGCGTCGACCCGCTCGAGGTGGAACAGCGACCGCCCGAGCAGCTGCCACCATCGGAACGCCGGCAGAATCCTCCCGTCACCGTGCCCGATCCGCTCGATTGCTCGCCGACGCCTCCATTGTCGAAACATCTGGGTGCCCCCTCGGCACTCGACATAGGTCCAACACAGCGTGTTGGAATGGACACGAGTAGACTAACACGGTGTATTGGTCAGTGACAGAGGATCACGGAAGCACAAGAAGTGGAGATGACCGAAGCATGAGTGGTACCGAACGCAAGGACACCCGAGAGCGCATCCTTGCCGCCGCGGCGGACATCATCGCCGAAGAGGGAGTGACGGCCAGGTTGAGCGTGCGGGCGGTCGCTGCCCGAGTGGGCGTGAGCACCGGTTCGCTGCGGCACCACTTCCCCACCCAGCAGCTGCTTCGGGATGAAGTCATGCGACGTGTCTACGACTGGTATCTGCCGAGCACAGACATCCGCGACACTGCGGTTCCGCCCCGTGATCGCTTGGTCGAATGCCTCCGTCAGGTTCTGTCCATGACGGGGATCGGCGCCGAATCACGGGCAGCGATGACCACTGTCACCGAAAGCTTCATCTCCGCCGAACAGACCGACGATGTCCGTGAGACGTACTTGGCCATCCAGCGCGACGGACAGCGCCGGGTCGAAGCCTGGCTCCAGGTCCTCGCCGACGAGGGAGCCCTGACCGATACCGGCAGCATCCCTCGGTCGGCTCGTTTCCTCAACACCGTCCTCGATGGCCTCGCCCTCGAACGTGCTCTGCCGTCTGAGGACTCGCTGGCTCAGCTGGAGTCCGAAACGCTCAATATGGCCGCTGACGCCGTCCTCGGGAGCTGACTACGACCGGACAGCACATCCTACGCGGACGCCCCTCGGTAGCTCCCGACCGACCACAGCACGCCCTCGGGGTCTTGGATGGCGAAGTCGAGCGACCCGTAGTCCTGTTCGGTCAGTCCCATCACCTCGGTGGCACCGGCGGCGAGCGCACGCGCGTGGAGTTCGCGGACGTTGCCGGAGGCCAGATACACCGACCCCGAGGCGACTCCGGTTTTCGTCATGACCCCGCCGTCATCGCGGACGGACCCGAGCATCACTCCCCCGCCCTCTGGCCAGGCCAATTCGGCGTGATCGACGCGGTTCGGATCGTCTGCGTTCGTGTACTCGGCGACGATTTCGAAGCCGAGCGCCTCCTGAAGGAAGGCGATCGCGGCTTTGGCGTCGCGGTAGCGGAAGGTGGGCCAGACGTTGGCATGGTTCTCGGACATGGTCACTCCTGAGTTCGTCGAAGATGGAACTCCATCGTCGCGGAGCACCTCCCTCCACGTCTTGGACAAATGGGAACGGTTCATCCCCTCGCCGAGGCGACCCCCGCCGAATCTGTTCCCACCGTCCGTGACCGGGCCACGTCATCGGCGGCCAACCACCGCCTCGGGCTGAGACCGACGAAATCCCGGAAATCCCGGTTGAGGTGCGCCTGATCGGCATAACCGCAGCTCACAGCGATCTCCGCCAAACTGCCCCGACCGGCGGGGATGAGTCGCCGAGCTCGATCGAAGCGGACGATTCGTGCGGCATCCTTCGGCCCGATCCCGTATTCGGATCGGAACTGACTGCCTAGATAGCGTCGGCTCCATCCGACGTCGTCGGCGATGAGGGAGACGGGCAGACCGCCATGGCTGTCAGCGATCCGATGCCAGGCGGCGGCCACCTCGGCGCGGGGGCGATTCGCATCATCGACCGTGCGCATGAGCACGTCGTCGATGGCGGCGAAGCGGGCGGACCATTCGGTCTCGAGGTTGACCCGCTCTTGCAGTTCCGCGGCCAGCGGCCGGGAGATCCGAGCGACATCGACGCTGTGATGGGCGAACTCGGCGGCGGGGATTCCGAAGAACGCGCGCGGGGCCGACGGATTGAAGTTGATCTGGATTCCTGTCATCGCGCCAGGGTGCGCGATGAGCGTCGAGCGCAGGTGGAGGCCGGCTAGCAGCACATCGAAATGTTCGCGTCTGCCGGTGACCGCATCGACCTGGCACAGTGGTTCGTCGATCGAGACGATGAAGGTCAGCGTACCCGAGGGCAACCCGAGATGCGTCCCCGCGGGGACGCCGGAGATGTCATAGCCGGCGTAATCGCCCACGAATGATCGCAGTCTCGGGTGAGGCCGGCGGATCAGCTCGTCAGTGCGCGACGCGGACATGGCGCCAGTGTAGACCCGCAGGTGCAGGCAAAATAGATACAACTACATATGACCAGGCGGAGGAGACCAGCAAAGTCGCGTGGCCTCCTCCGCAGTGCTCAATCGGCATTGCTACTTAGAGGCCTTTTCCGACTTCAGGGTGCTTCCGGTGAAAATCGGTCACCTGCTGGAACGCATCGGCGATTCTCACCAGCTTCTTTTCGCTCAAAGCACCGCCGACTAATTGTCCAGCCACAGGAAGTCCTTCGGCCTCAGTAAAGCCGGTCGGGAACGTAATAGTCGGCATCTGACTCATTGTGAACGGAACGGTGTAGCGATGCACCTCAGCCAGCTGGTCGGCCCCCATCTTCATCATCTCTGCGGCCGGAGGCGCCTCAAAGGGCAGCCCTGGGATCAGCATGGCGTCGACAGTGGAAAGCACATGCGCGACATTGCCTTTGAAATCGTCGCGCCTCCTAAGCACCTCTTGATATTCAACTGCTGTGACGTTCCGCCCAATCTGGATCACCTCGGCGAGTGCGTCCCCGTACTGGTCGAGATGGGAGTCAAACCATCCGCCATGCGCACGAGCAGTCTGGACTCCGCAGACGGTAAACCAGTCTTCGTTGATCTCCTCGGGATCTGGAAAGCTGATTGGAACGATCAATGCACCTAATGCTTCGAAAGTGTCGATGGCAGACAGCAGGCTGCGATGAACACTGGGAGACACGTCGGTGAGCGCCCATGAATAGTCGACGCCGATCCTCAATCCACTCAGATCACGGCTGGCATGGAGACCGAAGTCGTCCACGGGTGCTGATAACGAAGTCGGATCCTTTGGGTCGAATCCGGCGATAGCTTCCAGCATTAGTCCCGCATCACGTGCCGATCGTGCCATCGGTCCAACGTGGTCGAGGGTGGCCGCAAGTTCAAAGACGCCATAGCGGCTGCAGCGGCCCCAGGTGGGCTTCAGGCCCGTCACGCCATTTGCCGAAGATGGCATGCGGATCGACCCGCCAGTGTCTGACCCCAAAGTAGCAATGGCCAGTCCTCCTGCAGTTGAGGATCCGCTACCGCTCGAGGAGACCCCAACCCACCGGTCAAGCCCCCAGGGATTGCGTGGAGGTTCGAAAGGCAGCGTATGTTCGCCATACACACCCTCAGTGGTGTGAACACGACCGAGGATGACCGCGCCCGCTTCCCTAAGACGGTCCACCACGGTTGCAGTGACCGGCGCGGTGAGACCTTGCCGACTCGGCATCCCGATCTCGAATGGGCGTCCCGCGTCTCCGTAGATATCTTTGACCGCTACGGGCACTCCATGCAACGGCCCTCTCCATCTGCCGTCCGCGTAGTCGCGATCCAACTGATCAGCTTCAACTCGGGCAGAATCGGAATTGATCGATGAGTAGGCGCCGAGGATTGGGTCTACTTCGCTGATGCGGGTGAACATGTGTTCAACAACTTCTCGCGAAGAGATTTCGCGCCGAGCAATTCGGCTCGAGATTCCTTCGATAGACTCGAAATGTAGCTGGTCAGTTGGCATTGGTTTCTCCTTCTAGAACCTGGTCACTTCTGCGTGAGGTCTTTGGGGAATAGAACCTGCCCCTAGTCAGAGCGGTCAAGAGAACGTGGATTATGGGTCCTGAAATCATTGCAATGAATGACGCGTAATAGATCGGGTAGAGACCAGCGAGTCCACAGGCTCCAAGAGCTACAGCAATCGCCATTGCAATCATCCCGCAAGGATTCCAATCGCGGATGACACGCTCGTCGTACTCAATCTTTTCCGCAGGTGCCAGCTTGAGACCCTTTCGGCAGATGAAGTAGTCCGCCAGGAGTATGAAGATCCACGTATTAGTCATGATCCCGGTAACAGCCAAGAAGGTGTCGGTGTACTGAAGGACGTTGACCGGGTAGAGGACGATGCCAAGCGCTAGCAGACCGACCATCCACCAATTCCGCCGAATCGGCTTCCTCGCAAAAGCGTCCCAGGTGTTCGAGAACGCCAGGGAGCCAGAGTAGAGGTTCATGACGTTAATTCTGATCTGAGTGATGATAGCGAAAATCACGCCAAGTAGACCCATAATGAGGGCGAATACGAAACCTGGGTCCGTCGAGTAAAGCACCGGGTCACCTTCTGTGATGCTCGGGTAGATGGTGAACGCAAGGAAGGAACCAAGCACCAGCACTACCGCGATCATCATCATTTCTCCGAACATGATCCCGGCGGTGCCTTTGTAGCCGATCTGCGGTCGCGAAAACCTTCCATAGTCGGTCGCAAGTAGGGCTTGGAAGACGATTTGCCCGTTCACAAGCGAGAAGGCCTGCCACATAACGGTCGGGTCACTGGGAGTCAGGGACTCCCACTGGCCGGGGCCGACCAGTGCGTGCCCCTGGGAGAGCATGAAAATGCCGACAGCAAACAGCATCAGAAAGATCGGCATCCCAAATCTCTGAAGAATGTTCATGGAATGCATTCCTCGCCAGGCGAAGAACAATGCAGCAGCTCCGACTAAAGCAAATATTGCGCTAGCAGTAATCGAGTTTTGCCCTACACCGAAGTATTGACTCAAAGCATGCGATACGATGCTTCCCTCAAAAATGAAGTAGAAAATGTAATTGATCCCGTAGATAAACGAGGCTACGGCAGAACCTTTCGCTCCGAACCCGAGACCTCGAGTCAGAAGCACAAGACTCAGGCCTTCCCTGGACGCAATTCTCATGATCAGCGATCCGAGGACAGTCGATACGATCACCAGGTATCCGATCGGAATGAGCATCAGGGGCCAGCCAACCAGGAACCCGATTTGCCCACCGAGAGTAAACCAGAACATTGCAGTGACGTTTCCGGTCAATATCAGCAGGATTGCAAAGGCAGGCCACCTTTGCGATCGGGGAACCCTTTCCGTTGCGTAACTTTCCATCTGGTCATCCAGCGACGTTGCTGGACTCCTAAAGGCATCTTTGAGCGCCAATTGGACCTCTTTCATAGAAGGTACCTGTCAGCCTCACATCACCACATTCTTCCCACAAGAGAAACAAAAGAATATCTCGCTTTCCAAGACTGCATTTTTACACACCAATTGTGCGCCGGCTTACATTACTGATGGGTAGACCACTCCAAGGCTTCTCGGACTGTCGAGCAGTTTACAATTCGAGTACCATCTCAAATCGATGGTCCACAGGGACACATGACACATTTCTTGGCAGAGCCACCATGATCGCCCAACTGAGGGCATTCTCGTCGTCTTCGGCCCTCAAACTCGACACGTGCCTGGCGAGAATCGGTGGCGTGCTCCGTTATTGGCCCCACTTCTGCCCGTCTGCCCAAGGGGTCGTAAGTCAGGTCTATGCTGAAATGTAGGAATCGACGCGTCCGAACTGGCCGCGCCGTCGGATGCGCCCGACCGCGCGCACCGAGCAGTGGGAGGTAGGAATGGCTGAAGAGAAGATCGACGTCGAGATGCAGGACACGGGCGAATTCCTGGCCCGAATGCACACGGCGACGGGAACCGACGAGATCGTTCTGATGTTCGACGATGCCGAAGACGTCTCCGACGGGGTCTTGGACAACGACGAGGCCACTGTCCGCGCGACCGTGGAATTCCTCCTCAGCCATCAGCCCTCCGGGGACTTGCCGGACCGGATCGACCTCGTCGACATCGCCGCCGCCTACGACGGCGCCATCGAGTCCATCAGCAAACTGCGGGGCTAGCGTCCCGCATCATTGTGCAGACAGCGAAGGGCGGGGCCGACATGATCTGTCAGTCCCGCCCTCAACTATTCAGTTCTGTCGCGTTCTCAGTCCAGGAGGTCGTGACGCACGATCGACTGTTCGCGATCGGGGCCGACGCCGATGACCGACATCCGGCAGCCCGAGAGCTCCTCGAGTGCGAGCACGTACTTCTGCGCGTTCTCCGGCAGGTCGTCGAAGGTCCGAGCCTTCGTGATGTCCTCGGTCCAGCCGTCGAAGTACTCGAAGATCGGCTTCGCATGGTGGAACTCGGTCTGCGACACCGGCATCTCGTCATGACGCTCGCCATCGACTTCGTAGGCCACGCACACGGGGATCCGCTCGATGCCGGTGAGCACGTCGAGCTTGGTCAGCACATAGTCGGTGAAGCCGTTGGTGCGGGCGGCGTAGCGGGCGATGACCGCGTCGTACCAGCCGCAGCGGCGTGGACGACCGGTATTCACGCCGAACTCTCCACCGACCTTCTGCAGGTATTCGCCCATCTCGTCGAAGAGCTCGGTCGGGAACGGTCCGGCGCCCACACGCGTGGTGTATGCCTTGACGATGCCGACGACGCGGTTGATCCGGGTCGGGCCGATGCCGGTGCCCACGCAGGATCCGCCGGCGGTCGGGTTCGACGAGGTGACGAACGGGTACGTGCCGTGGTCGACGTCGAGCATGGTCGCCTGACCACCCTCCATGACGACGACCTCACCGCGGTCGAGCGCCTCGTTGAGCATGAGCTCGGTCTCGGCGACGTAGGGGCGCAGGCGTTCGATGAAGGGTTCGAAGTATTCGACGATCTCTTCGACCGACACCGCCCGACGGTTGTAGACCTTGACGAGCAGTTCGTTCTTCTGCCGCAGCGACCCTTCGATCTTCTGACGCAGGATGGACTCGTCGAAGACGTCTTGGACGCGGATGCCCAGGCGACCGATCTTGTCCATATAGGCCGGTCCGATGCCGCGGCCGGTGGTGCCGATGGCCCGCTTGCCGAGGAACCGCTCGGTCACCTTGTCCAGCGTCTGGTGGTACGGAGCCACGAGGTGGGCATTCGCCGAGATCCGCAGCTTTGACGTGTCCGCGCCACGGGACTCGAGGGCATCGATCTCCTCGAAGAGCGCTTCGAGGTTGACGACGACGCCGTTGCCGATGACCGGGGTGACATTCGGCGAGAGGATGCCCGCCGGCAGAAGCTTGAGTTCGTACTTCTCTCCTCCGACGACAACCGTGTGGCCGGCGTTGTTCCCACCATTGGGCTTGACCACGTAGTCGACGCTGGTGCCGAGGATGTCGGTGGTCTTACCTTTACCTTCGTCGCCCCACTGAGCGCCGACGACAACGATTGCTGGCATGAGAGTGCTTCACCTCGAAGTGAAAAGGGGATGTCATTACTCCCCAAGTCTACTGGGTCACACCGACACAGCCGCCATCGGGAGCATTCCCTCACCGAGGCGGCCGCGGGCAGGAGACCCAAAGCTCCCACCCGCGGCCGCACCGAGACCCGACCCCGGTCTCACTCCATGCTCATCCCCTTGGCCGGGGCGATCCGCGACATCGACCTCGCCGGTATCGCCGAGGCGAGAACGGCGGCGAGCACTGCAGCGACGACGATCAGCCCGATCTGCGTCCACGGCACGAACAGCACCGGATTCGCCGAGGCAGGCATTATCGATGCCGTTCCGACCCAGCCGAAGAACGTCCCGACCCCGGCTCCGACGATCAGTGCGATGAGCGTCATGAGCAGCGATTCGATCGTGATCATCCGCGACATCGCAGCTCGGGTGAATCCCAGCGCCCGCAGCAGGGCACCCTCTCGGCGTCGTTCGATGACCGAGAGCGTAAGTGTGTTGCTCACTCCGATCACGGCGATGACCACCGCGGCCGCCAGCAGTCCGAGCACCACGCTCAGAGCGACCTGGAATATCGAGGCGAAATCTGCCCGATATTGTGCCGCAGTCGCATCGGCTGAGGCACCGACGGCGTCGAGTTCGGAGGTCAGGGCCTCGATCTGCGAGCTCGATGCGTCATCGGCGATCTTCGCCCACGTCTGTTCGGTAGCCGTGTCGCCGGCCGCACTGCCGCCAGGCCCCTCGAGGGTCTTCGCGTCGGCACCGCTGACCAGGGCCGTCCCCGCGGGGACGTCGTAGGAGGTCTCGATCGTCAGATCGAGATTCTGATCGCCGAGGCGGACGGTCGCGCTCTGACCGTCGACATCAGAATCCTCCTCGTCGAGTCCCACCGACGTCGGGTCGAGGAGGATCGTGCCCTCATCGACGTCATAGCCGTCGCTGCGCAGGACCGGGGAGTCGGCGGCCGCCTCGGCGCTGGTGATCGCCACATCACCTGAGCCGTCGGTCCCGCCGACGCTCACCGAGGCGGTGGGCGCCGAAACGTTCTCGCGTTCCTCGACGATCGGCGAATCATCGAGCACGGAGGCGATCTTCGCGTCGTCGGCACCGTCCTGCCCTGCCGTGGAGACCACGAGGTCGACCGGGGTGTCCTCGGCAGTGGCGAGTTCGAGGGTTCGCTGCAGGCTCGAGGAACCGACGACCACGGCTGTTACGAGGGTGATTCCGATGAGAAGGGCACCCGTCGTCGAGGCGGTGCGTCCTCCCGCTGTGCTCGCCGACCGTCCGGCCAGCTTCACCGCCGGCGAGCGCCGGGTGAGGAGGCCGACTGCGGCGGCGAACAGCGCCACCAATGGCGGCACGAAGATCTTCGCACCGACGAGGAGAGCGACGAAGAGCGCGAAGCAGCCGACGATGCCGAACAGTACGGACTGGCTCGTAGTCCCGAGCAGGCACAGACCGATTCCGCCGATGCCGAGCACAAGCGACAGGCTCAGTCGCACCCACCGGATGCGCGGGGCAGCCGCAGGCACATCGACCGGTCGGAGTGCCTCGATCGGGGACACCCGGGAGGCCCGGATCGCGGGGATCAACCCTGCCGCGAGGGTGACGAGGATGCCGACGACGGGCCCGACGACGAACGCCGAGACGGACGGTGACATCTGGGCGAATTCCGGCATCCAGAACGCTCGGACCACGGTTGAGAGTCCCCAACCGATGAGGAGACCGAGTCCGACGCCCAGCACGGATCCGACGATCCCGAGGCTGAGGCTCTCCACCACCGCGGCCGCGCGCACCTGCCTGCGTGAGGCACCGATTGCGCGGAAGAGCGCGAGGACTCTTGTGCGGGAGGCGACGAGGACGTTGAACGTGTTCGAGATGACGAGTGCCGCGACCCCCGCGGCCAGCAGGCCGAAGGCGATGCCGATGGTCGAGAGCATGTCGGAGGTCTTCGACAGCGACTCGATCTGCTCCTCGACGACCTGGTCAACGGTCCGGACCGACACGTCGGCGCCGGCATCGGCGAGAGCGGATTCGACCGCCTCGGCGAGCCCTGCGCGATCGCTCCCATCGTCGGCGACGACGCGGATGGAGTCGGGCACGAGCTCGCCCGGAGCCGTGGCCAGCCCGTCGTCGGTGAGGTAGAGGTTCATCCCCGCCGAGGAGGAGCCGGGCATGACGCCCGAGACGGTGTAGCTCGGGCCGTCGGCGGCGGAATGTCCCGGCCCGTCGAATTCGCCGAGGGTGATGGTGTCACCGACGCCGACCCCAAGGGTCTTCGCATCGGCTTCGCGGAGCATGAGTTCGTCATCCGAGTCCGGGACGGAGCCGTCCACGGTGTCGACCTGTCCCTGTGGGAGGTTCGTGGCCGACCCCGTCACCGAGGTGGACCCGGCCTCGACAGCGACGAAAGCGGACTGGGTGAGCTGGGCGGACTCGACCCCTTCGACGTCGGCCACCGTCTGACGCATGGTCTCGGTGAGCGGTGAAGCCTCATCGGCTGCAGCGGCCGGGTCCTCGGATGCGGCCGCGGTGATGGCGACGTCGGCACCGGCCCATTCGGCGCGGACCTGATTGCGCAGGGTGTCGCCGAACGCCTGGGAGAACAGGAGCGCCGCGACGATGAAGGCCACGGACACGGCGATCGCGATCATCGCCGCACTCAGACGACCGGAGGCGCTGCGGAGGTTGGACCAGGCGATGCGGATCATCGCGCACCTCCGTCCGTCGGCACTGTTGCGGCTGCAGACCCGGGCCCGGCCGAACCGCCGGCCGACTGGCCGGCAGGTGCTGCTCCCGAAGCTGCCGAGCCTGCCGTGACATTCATGAGCGCTGCGGCCACGGACTCCGGATCCGGTTGGGCGAGCTCACCGGCCAGCCGTCCGTCGGCGAGCAGCACGACACGGTCGGCACGGGCTGCAGCCCGGGGATCGTGGGTGACCATGACGACGGTCTGACCGAGTTCATCGACCGAGGCGCGCAGGATGTTCAGCACCTCTTCACCGGAGTTCGAGTCGAGGTTGCCGGTGGGCTCGTCGGCTACGAGCACATCGGGCTGGGCGACGAGTGCCCGAGCGACGGCGACTCTCTGCTGCTGTCCGCCGGAGAGCTCGTGCGGCCGGTGTCCCAGGCGCTCGCGCAGACCGAGCAGGTCGACCATGCGGTCGAAGATGCGGCGGTCGGTCTTCTGCCCCGACAGCTGGGAGGGCAGCAAGATGTTCTCCTCGGCACTCATCGCGGGCACGAGGTTGAAGGACTGGAAGACGAAGCCGATGCGGTCGCGGCGCAGCGCCGTGAGCTTGCGGTCGTTCAGCCGTGAGATCGCCGTGCGTCCGATGAAGACCTCTCCCGAGTCCGGGATGTCGAGGCCGGCGAGCATGTTGAGCAGCGTCGATTTGCCTGAGCCGGACGGTCCCATGATGGCGGTGAAGCGTTCGGCTTCGATGTCGAGGCTGAGGTCGTCGAGCGGCCTGACCTGCGCGTCCCCTTTTCCGTAGGTCTTGCGCAGTCCGATGGCTTGGATGGCCAGCCTCGGTGCGGAATTCGCACCCTGACCCGGGGTCGGGCCCTGTGCTGGGTTCGGAGGCGGAGTCTGGGACGGATGGGCATCGGTGTATGTCGCTGATGTGTTCATGCCTCCAGCTTCGTCGCCGACCCCACCCGCCCACATCGGACCTGAGGATGGTCTTCGCTGCAGGTCGCCGAGGCGGCCGTGGCCCGACCGTCATACCTGAGGATGATCTCGGATTCCCTAGAGCGACCTTGCTCGCCGACGATGAACCGGTCTCGAGCGGTCAGCCCGGGCGCGTGCGAGATGCTTCCGGCTCAGTCCCCTGCCCCGACGAGACCGGCTTCGTAGGCGAACACGACGGCCTGCACACGGTCGCGGGCCTCGAGCTTCATGAGGATCCGACCGACGTGGGTCTTCACGGTCGGCTGGGCGAGAAAGAGCCGCTCGCCGATCTCGGTGTTGCTCAGCCCGGTGGCAATGAGCACGAGAACCTCGGTCTCGCGCTGAGTCAGTGACTCCAACCGACGCATATCGGCCGCGTCGAGACGGCTCGCACCGGCCCGTCGGGACGCATCCGCGCTACCGTTGCTCTGCATCCCCCGTTCGCTCAGTGCAGAGGCGCTGCCCTCGGATGATGCAGACTCACCGTCCCCGGGCAGGGTGGGCGCAACGCCCCCGGCCGATGTCGCATCGGTTTCCGAGGCCTCCGACTGCGGAGCCGAATGGGGCGGATCCCCCGCGCCGAGGTGGGGCAGGAGTCGTGTCTCGAGCAGTCGCCTGGTGGTGGTGGGAGCGATGACGGCACCGCCGTCGACGACGGTGCGGATCGACTCGAGGAGCACCTCGGGCAGGGTGTCTTTGAGCAGAAAGCCTGACGCACCGGCCCGCAGCGCACGCAGGGCGTAATCGTCATCGTCGAAGGTGGTCAGCACGATGATCTTCGGGGGACGGATCGCCCCATCGTCGGCGAGAGCGAGGATCCGCTGGGTCGCTTCGATGCCGTCGATACGGGGCATCCGAACGTCCATGAGCACGACATCGGGTTGATCTTGCACGACGATGTCGAGACCTGCCGCACCGTCGCCGGCCTGTCCGACGACGGTGAGGTCCGGCTGGGAATCGATGACCATGGCGAAGCCCGCCCTCACGAGGGCCTGATCATCGACGAGGACGACGCGCAGCGGCCCGCTCGCCCGAGCATCGGTCCGACCGTGCACGGTCGCCTCGCCATCGGCGCTCATCGGCTGCTCTCCTCGATTTCGGCGATCTGATTCTCTCCCGCCTCGGCGGTCTGCCCTGCTGCGGCCATCTGCCCGGTTCCGGCAGACCCATTCTCCCCATGGTCGGACGGATCATGGGGGCTGGCGCCCGGAGTGACGCTGGGATCGGCTTCGGGTTCGGGACTGGGCACGGGAGCGGACAGCGGCAACCTGGCCTCGACGAGGAATCCCGTGGTCGTTCCGAAGGCGCTTATCATGACCGCGCCGGAGGAGAACCCGGGCTTCGCATCGGTGTGCCCTTCGGACCGGTCCTTCACTCCGGTCGAACGGATCGGCCGGGCCATGAGCGTTCCGCCGTAGAGCGCAGCGCGTTCCTGCATGCCGACGATTCCGTATCCACGGCCGTGGGTCGCATTCCGTGCCGGATCGTCGGCTCCGTGGCTGTCGGCTTCTCCGCTCCTGCGGCCTGTCGCGTTTCCGGTTCCGTTGTCGCTGATCCGGGCGACGAGCTCTGCGTCCTCGGTCAGCAGCTCGACATGTGCCCGGGCACCGTCCCCGGCATGTTTGAGCACATTCGTCAGCGCCTCCTGAACGATGCGGTAGACGGCGAGCGACGCTCCTTCGGCCAAGCGGCCGCGGTCGACGTCATCCAGTTCGGTCACCGAGACCGGAAGCCCCGCCGATCGCACATCGGCGATGAGGGAGCCGATGTCGGCGACGCCGGGCAGCGGCGACGAAGAGCGCTCGTCGTCCTCCTCGGCGCGGAGGAAGCCGAGCAGCGACCGCGTCTGTGCCAAGGCTTCCCGTCCGGTCTGTGCGATGGTCTCGAGGGCTCCGACCGCGACGGCCGGATCGGTCTTCGCCGCATAGCGTCCTCCGTCGGCTTGGGCGATGACGACGGACAGGGAATGGGCGATGACATCATGCATTTCGCGGGCGATGCGCATGCGTTCGGCATCGGCGGCCAGCCGGGTCTCGGATTCGCGTTCGCGCTCCAGCAGGCGGTTGCGCTCGCGGATGTCCTCGATCTCGCGGCGGCGACGGAATCCGACTCCGCCCAACAGCCAGGCGATGAGCACGATCGACGCGCACAGTGCCACGAGGACGACCAGCAGCACGTACTCACCGAATGCCAGGGGTCGCGGGTTCGCCCCGATCGTCGCCTGCAGGGACACGAGGTAGAGCCACCCGCCCAGGAAGAGTGCGCCGAGGAGGCCCAGGACGAGCACGATGCGACCGTGGTTGCGCGTCCCCCACGCTGTAGTCGAATACACGGTGATCGGCACGGCGACGATGCCGAAGGTCGGTCCCATCATCGTGAGCACGGTCAGCAGGCAGCCGACGGCGATGAGCGAAGAGCTCAGCAGCGGGGCAGTGCGTCGCAGTCCCAGCGGCAGCGTCTGGAGCAGAACGATGCCGACCTGCACTGCCACGGGCACCAAGGCGATCTCGCTCCGCTCGGCCTGGGAGGAGGTGAAGACGACAGTCAGATAAGTGATCGGCAGAGCCCAGAGCAGTGAGTCGACGATCCAAGGATGAGCGGTGAGGGTGCGACGGATGCGGTCGACGCGGTCGGGGGTGCGCTGCTGCGGCTCCGGGCGGTGGCCCTCGGTCCGGATCGATCGATTGCTCATGTCGGCCATGGTAGTTCTGCGCCGCCGGACTCACATCATACTCAGGGCTGATCCGCGCAGACGATGCCCGCCGCGGCGCTCGCCCACGGGACCGTACTCACTCGGGAGCGTCAGATCGCCGAGGCGGCTCCGCCGTCACGCACCACCCCGACTCGCCGAGGAGGTCCTTCCCTAGCGCGCGATCCCGGACCAGCCGCCGCGTCTCCCCCGTTCAGCGAGGATCTGCTCGCGGAGGATATCCGCGTGACCGCAGTGCTGGGCGAGCTCCCGCAGGACATGGAGAAGCACCCATCGCAGCGGCATCGGCCCGGCCCGATGACCGGTGAGCACGGAATCGAGGTCCATCCCCTCGATCGCCGAATGCGAGCGCTCCACGGCGGCCTGGTAGTCAGCCGAGACGCTGGCGATCGTGTCCGAGGAGTCGAGGAGGAAGGAGTCTTTTGAGTCGTGAGGCAGCCCGTAGTCGACCCGGCTCCGACCGGTGACTGCTTCACCGAACCAGACTGTTTCGACGAACACCGCATGTTTGAGCAGAGACAGCAGGCGGGTTCTGCTCGGTACCAGGGATCGCCTCGCTTCGTCTTCGCTCAGGTCGTCGAGGGTCCCGAGCAGATGCTGTCGGTGTTCGTCGATGAACGCTGTGAACTGTGCGGCCAGGTCGGCCTCTCGCATGGCGAAAGTGCTGTTGGCGTCGACTCCGTTGCCTGTCATGTCCCCACTGTAGAGCCGCCTCGGCGAGGGAGGACCGACCTGATCGACGACTCGCCCGAAATCGCAGGGGATCAGCATCCTTGTCCGCCACGTCCCCCACCCCTATGCTGAAGTGACCCACGTACACCGTCGTTCGGGCAGGAGCCTTGGCATTGTCGCCGGAGCCGTCGACTTCAGGGCATCACCGCTCAGAGGAGGTCGCTCATGTCCACCACGTCAATGCATCCGGCCACGAGTGCTTCGCAGAACCAGCCCGAGAACCAGTCGCAGTCCCCCGCGCTGCCCTACGCCCGCCGCCGCGATCAGCTCGTCGGCTCCGTCATCGATGCCTCCACCACGGTGCTCGCCCAATATCACCATGACATCGTCAAGTTCGGCATGGGTGCGCCGGCACCGGACATGCTCCCGGCCGCGGACTTCGCCCGCATCGCCTCGGACGTCTTCTCTCCGGAGAACTTCACCTACGGGGAGACGAAGGGCGAGCCCATCCTCATCGAAGCCCTCCACGACTACCTCGCCGCCACCGAACAGATCCCGCCCGAACAGCAGGGGAACCGCGACCGTCTCCTCATCACCTCCGGCGGCATGCAGGGACTCGATCTCGGGTTCAAACTCTTCGTCACCCCCGGTGACCTCGTCGCCTGTGAGTCGCCGACCTATACGAACGGTTCGGCGACGGCCATGAGCTATGAGGCGGAGATCCTCGAGATCCCCGTCGACGAAGAAGGCATGCAGATCGACGTCCTCGAGGAGCGCACACAGCGCACCGGGCGCGCCCCGAAGGTCATCTACACCGTCCCGACCTTCCAGAACCCCGCTGGCGTGACCATGTCGCTGCCGCGTCGCGAGCGCCTCCTCGAATTCGCCCACCGCCACCGGTCGGTGATCATCGAGGACAATCCGTACGGGATGCTGCGCTTCGAAGGTCAGTCCCTGCCCGCGCTGAGCGACCTCAGCCCGAACGATCCCCTCATCTTCGGGGTGCGTACGTTCTCGAAATTCGTCGCCCCGGGTCTGCGGGTCGGCTGGATCGACGTCGATCCCGAGGTCCGCGAGCTCGCTGTCAACGCCAAGCAGACGATGGACTCCTGCGCCCCCGTCCCCAACCAGCACCTCATCGCCCGGTGGCTGGCCGAAGGCGGCGCCGACTCGCACGTCGAGGTCCTGCGCACGGCCTACCGCGAGCGGAAGATTGCGATGTCAGAAGGACTGGAGAGGCTCTTCCCCGGAGAGATCCGAGCCACCGATCCCGACGGCGGATTCTTCCTGTGGGTGACCTTCGAGGACGAATCCATCAACACCGAAGACCTCATGACCACCGCGCTCGAGGAAGGTGTGGCCTACATTCCCGGTCCTGCGTTCTCGCCGGCCGGGAACTTCTCGAACGCGTTGCGCCTGTGCTTCGCCTCGGCGGCTCCAGACCGCATCGACGATGGCCTGCAGCGCCTCCGCCGTGCCGTCGACCGCTACCGCGCAGAGCGCTGATCACCAGGACGACACCTTCGCCGAGGCGGCTCCGACCTCGCCCGACCACGACGTCCGAGCGCTCCCGAACCGACGACCCCGCCTCGGCCGAACAGGCGGGCGCGGCCGCCTGTTCGGCGACCGTTTTCAGACCTCGCCGAGGCGGCCGATCCATTGGATGAGGAGCTGAGTCTCCGTTTCGCCCAGGATGTCCGGATTCGCCGCAGCACGTTCGATGACAGCATGACCCAGACGACCGTCGCCCGGTTCGCTCTGTCCGGTTCCGGTGATGGCGGCGAGGACGCCTTCACGGACGCCTGCCGAAAGTTCGGGATCGTTTTTGCCTTGAATGACCAGTCGCAGGGTGACGCCGATATTCGTGGCGAGCACATGAGCGGCCGCCTGCTCGTGGCCAACGACGAGCCGTCCATCCTGTTCCGCTTTGAGCGTCAGACCGCGCAGAATCTCGCTCGGCTTCGACTGCGCCTCAGGTGAATAGCCTGGCCTGACCTTGCCGTACATGAGGGTGTAGAAACCCGGATTCTCCAGGCCGAAGGCGACGTGAGCATCCCAGCCCAGACGCAGATCCTGAATCGGGTCGCCACTGGATTCGGTTGAGGATTTGGCCGAGAGATACATGTCGAAGCCACGCTCCACGACGGCCTCGACCAGTCCCTGCTTGTTGCCGAAGAAATGGTACAGAGTGGGCATCTTGACCCCCGCCGCGTCGCAGACAGCGCGCAGAGAGAAGTCCTCTCCGGGCGTCGCGGCAATGAGGTCGGCGGCCGCTTCGAGCAGGCGGGTCCGTGTATCCGTTCCCTCAACTTCTGTCATATCGCTATATTATAGTGTACCGTCGATATAGTCCGATGTAACAACGATACGGAGGTTGAGACCATGACTGAACAGACTCTGCAAGGCAAGACCATCCTCATCGCAGGAGGCGGGAAGAACCTCGGCGGACTCATCGCTCGACAGGCCGCCGCAGCCGGAGCCGATATCGCCGTCCACTACAACTCGGAACCAACGCGCCCGGAGGCCGAAGGGACACTCGCGGCCGTCGAGGCCAGCGGATCGAAGGGCGTTCTGCTCACCGGAGATCTCACCAAGCCCGCCAACGTCGAGAGGCTCTTCGACGATGCCGTCTCGGCGCTGGGGCCCATCGATATCGCGGTGAACACGACTGGCAAGGTTCTGCGCAAGCCCATTGCGGAGACCACCGAAGACGAGTACGACGCGATGTTCGACATCAACGCGAAGGCCGCGTACTTCTTCATCAAGGAAGCAGGCAAACACCTTGCCGACAATGGGAAGATCGTCACCATCGTCACCGCCCTGCTCGCCGCGTTCACCGACGGCTACTCGACCTACGCCGGCGGCAAGAGTCCGGTCGAGCACTTCACCCGAGCCGCGGCGAAGGAGTATGCCGACCGCGGCATCTCCGTCACCGCCATCGCGCCCGGGCCCATGGACACTCCCTTCTTCTACGGTCAGGAGACCCCGGAACGAGTGGAGTTCCACAAATCGCAGGGCATGGGCAACCGTCTGACCCGAATCGAAGACATCGCACCGATCGTGCGATTCCTCGCCACGGAAGGCAGCTGGATCACCGGCCAGACGATCTTCGCCAACGGCGGCTACACCACTCGCTGAGGCGGACACGACACTTCCGTCCCCTGAGCACCCATCCAACAACCACCTCTCGAAACCACAGGAGCACACGTGTCAGATCTGCAGATTCCCGAACCCGTCGCCGGCTTCATCGACACCGTCAACGCTCACGATGACCAGGGTTTCCTCGACGCATTCACCTCTGACGGAGTCGTGGATGACTGGGGCCGCGAGTTCCAGGGCCGAGAGGCCATCAAGGCGTGGAGCGACAAGGAGTTCATCGGCGCAACCGGCATCCTCACGCCAGAAGAGGTCACCGTCGACGGAAACGACGTCATCGTCGTCGGCGATTGGCGTTCGACGCATGCCAACGGTCGATCATCATTCGCCTTCATCATCGACGGCGACAGACTGAGCCGGATGACGATCCGCGAAGGCTGAGGCTCGGCGAGCGCTGATACCCCAGCGGGGGCCGTCGGATGCCGGCCATCTTCGGATGCCGGCCATCCGACGGCCCTTTCGCTATGGCCCTGTGGCACAATATTGGTGTCGCGACTGCGCGGCACGGCGGTGGGGCTCGCCGTACCCAACCTCGGAGGCGGAACCTCGGTGTTCGCCTTCGACAACAGTCCCTACCTCGACCGGCTTCAGCAAGCCCGAAAGGTAGGAGAGACCATGACCGCCAGCCCCGATCCGATATACGACGGGCCGCCACACGCCCGCATCATCCTCGGCGTCGTCCCCGATCAGCCCGCCGAGGTGATCGTCGCCGCTGCGGACTACGCCGCCCATTTCGACGCCGAGCTCGTCTGTGCCCATGTCGACGCCTCCCGCTACACCGTTGAGACTCGTCCCGACGGCTCCGTGCTCTCGATGCCCATCGATCCGGACACCACCGACGAGGCGGCCACCGAGTTCGACCCAGAACTCCAGGACCGCATCGCTGCCGCCCTGGAAGGCACGAATGTCGCCTGGTCGACCCGCGCGCTGGCCGGGTCACCGGCACAGGAACTCGACCGGCTCGCCGAGGCGCTCGATGCCCGCATGATCATCCTCGGCGTCCGTCGCGCAGGTGTTCGCGGCTCACTGCATGAGTTCTTCAACGGCTCGGTCGCAATCCAGTTGTCGAGGCGCCAGCATCGCCCCCTCGTCGTCGTTCCGCTGGCGACAGGCACCGACGACATGGGCAACCCCGAAGCCCCTGCGACGTCGCCGACCCCTGGCGCCTCCCCCGCTGCCGAGACTCAAGCCGGCGAGGGCGAGCAGTGACCCGGCCGGTCCACCTCCGCCTGCCCTATTTGGGGCTCGCGTTCATCGGCGGCGCAGTCGGAACTGCGGCACGCGAGGCGATCAGCCTGAGCCTGCCGCCCCTCGGCGATGTGCCGTGGGCAATCCTCACGGTGAACATCCTTGGGGCGTTCCTGCTCGGCCTGCTGTTGGATTCCCTGGCGCGCAGCGGTCCAGATGAAGGGTGGCGTCGCCGAGCGCGGATCCTGGTCGGCACCGGTTTCATGGGCGGGTTCACCACGTACAGCGCGCTGGCCGCGGATACCGCTGGTCTCCTCGGCGCGGATCCGGGCGGTGCGAGCAACCCCGGCATCGGCCTTGCCTACGCGGTGGGAACGGTACTCATCGGCGGCCTCGCCACGTTCGCCGGCATCGCCACGGCGACGACGCTGCGTCGAGGAGGTGCCCGATGACGCCGCTGGTCTTCGTCGCCCTTGCAGCCGCCGGCGGGCTCGGCGCCTCATCACGAATGCTGATCGACGGTCTCATCAAGTCCCGCATGAGCACGGCTCTGCCGTGGGGAACGATCATCATCAATGTCTCGGGATCGCTCATGCTCGGACTGCTGACCGGGCTGGCCGGGGCGAACCTGCTGCCGCAAGCCTGGCACCTGGTGCTCGGCACGGGATTCCTCGGCGGCTATACGACGTTTTCGACGGCGAGCTTCGAAACGGTCCGACTTCTCCAGGAACGTCGCTGGGCCGCCGGCCTGGTCAACGCGCTCGGCACCCTCGTCTTCGCCACGACGGCCGCGGCGATCGGAATGTGGCTCGGAGGCCTGGCCTAGCTGCAACTGACCGTTCTGAGCTCAGCCACATCTCCACACGCTCACCCTCAGCGAGGCGCTGTCCGCGCAGACGCCCAACGG
The DNA here is from genome assembly GCF_013623905.1 of Brevibacterium sediminis. Lineage (GTDB taxonomy): Bacteria > Actinomycetota > Actinomycetes > Actinomycetales > Brevibacteriaceae > Brevibacterium > Brevibacterium sediminis. Next base: position 88,403 of record NZ_JABKDD010000011.1, on the reverse strand, counting down.
CCCATTTGAAGGTGAAGAGCCCATATTCAAATCTGAGCTTTTCACCTTCAACTGGGCCGTCAGCGTATAAGCATTGAGCCGCTCCAGCGACTCTGCCTCAACTCACTTATACGCGCGGTGGTACTGAGCCGGGCGGTAGTCGATGTCGAAGCGCAGGGCGTCGGCGGCGCGCAACGCGAAGTTCGGATCGCGGAGGTACTCACGGCCCACGAGGATCACATCGGCCTGGCCGGTGGCCAGAATGTGCTCGCCCTGGAACGGTTCGCTGATGAGGCCGACGGCCGCGGTCGGCAGCCCCGATCCCTGACGCACGCCGGCGGCCAGGTTCGTCTGGTAGCCGGGGCCGACGGGAATCGACGCCATCACATTGCCGCCGGAGGAGACGTCGATGAGGTCGACGCCGTGTTCCTTGAGCCATCCGGCGACCTCCACTGTGTCGTCGAGCGTGAGCCCGCCGTCGGTCCAGTCCGTCGCGGAGAGGCGCACGAACACGGGAACGTCCTCGCCCACCTCGGTGCGGGTGGCATCGACGATGTCGAGCAGCAGTCGGGCCCGGTTCTCCAAGGATCCGCCGTAGGAGTCGGTGCGCGTATTGCTCAGGGGCGACAGGAACTCATGGAAGAGGTAACCGTGTGCGGCGTGGATCTCGACGAAGTCGAACCCGGCCTCGATCGCCCGGCGGGCCGAGGACCGGAAGGCCGCGACCACCTCGGCGATCTCTGTTTCGGTCAGTGCTCGCGGTTCGGCGAGGCCGTCGAAGGCCAGTGCGGACGGAGCCACGGTCTGCCAACCGCCTTCGTCGACGGGCAGGCTGCCGTCGCGGTCGGTTCCCCATTCCGGATACGTCGAGGCCTTGCGGCCGGCGTGGGCGAGCTGGATGCCGGCGGCGGTGCCCTGCGAGTGGAGGAAGTCGACGACGGGAACGAAGGCATCGCGCTGCTCGTCGTTCCACAGCCCCAGATCCTTGGCCGAGATCCGCGCCTCCGGTGTGACTCCGGTGGCTTCGACGACGACGGCGCCGGCCCCTCCCCGGGCCATGGCGCCGTAGTGGACGGTATGCCAAGGAGCGGGGACCCCGTCAAGAGTCTCGACGGAGTACTGGCACATCGGCGGAACCCAGATCCGGTTGCGGAAGGTCAGGCCGCGCAGTGTGAGCGGTTCGAACAGCAGATGAGACATGACACCTCGTGATCTCGTCGAAAGTAGTCGGTTGGAAGTATGAGATTTTTCGTACTTCGAGTTCGCACTTTACTACGATGAATTTCGTACTACCAAATATTTCGTACAATGGAGAGATACGGCGCTACCTGTGATCGGTGGCTGTTCAGACGACATCCACCGACGCCAACCGACACGATGGCGAGATGGGAGGATCCAGATGCGCACACTCGACCACCCCAGCAGGGACGAGATGAGACTCGACACCGTCCTGGCCGCCCTCGCCGACCCGGTCCGCCGGACCGTCGCCTGCAAACTCAACGACGCTTTCGGCGATCATGCGTGTGCGACCTTCGAGCTGCCGGTGTCGAAGTCCACGGCGACCTACCACTTCCGCACACTGCGCGAAGCTGGTGTGATCCGACAGGAGTATGAGGGCACGAAGATCATGAATACCCTGCGCAAGGACGATCTCGACGCCCGTTTCCCCGGCCTCCTCGACGCCGTGTTCGCCGCCCAGGACATCGAACGCGCCGAGGCGACCGCCCCCGAATCTCGCGACTGACCCGGCCGCTCCTCCTCCAAGCCCGAATTCGCCGGTTCGCTTTTGCGCGGACCCTCGTCGACACGAGCGATCGGGCGCCTCTCCCCGCACGAACAAGCCCCCTCTCCCCCGCTGACGAAAGTTAAGTGTGGCCAGATTGCCCGCTGCTTGCGAGCAGACGAGCAATCTGGCCACACTTAAGTCGCAACCGGGACCACCTCGTCGTTCTGATTGAGCACCTCGACGCGGAAATCGACGATGTCGTCGGACCGGGGCTCAGCTCCTGACCGGCTGCCCCTCCTGCCGGGACTTGGCCCGACCGCGAGCAAGATCGACCAGTCCGATGATTCCGGCGAAGACGATGACGAGCGCAATGAACCCGAAGCCCGCGACGATGGCGGCGCCGTAGCCGGCCATCGGCTGGACGACGAAGAACACGGCGGTGACGATCGCGATGCCGATGGCCGTGCCCACCCGCTGCCCGGTCTGCATCACACCACCGGAGCTGCCCGCATACTCGACGGGCACCTCGGCCAGAGTGAGGGTCTGGTTCGGGCTGATCGCCATGCCCTGCCCGAGGCCGGTGACCCCGAGTGTGAGGAGCAGCCACCAGATGCTGATCCCCCAGGCCTCATGCGCCACCACGAGGAGCGCCGAGGCGACGACCCCGGTCAGACCGATCGCGACCCCGAAGACGACCATCTTCCGGCCGAAGGTGAGCACGACACGGCCGGCCGCCTGTGCTGCGATCGCCGAGAGCAGCGCCGAAGGCAGACCGACGAGGCCCGCGTGGAGGGCGGGGAATCCGAGACCGTTCTGCAGATAGAGCGCCACGATGACCCAGATGCCGGGCATACCGACGAAATACATGGACGTCAGCGACGCCCCGTAGGCGAAGCTGCGTGTCCGGAACAGCTGCATGTCGACCATCGGTGATCCGCCTCGCCGAGAGTATCGGTTCTCCCACCACACCCACAGCCAGACGACGGCGACGCCGACCGGGACGAGGGCATAGATCCAAGCACCTGCGCTGCGCTCGAGGAAGGGCAGCATGACCAGCAACGTGCCCACGCCGAGCAGAACGAGTCCGACGGGGTCGAAGTCGGCGCGGCGTCGGCCGTCCGAATCGGACTCGGTGCCGGTGCCGATCCAGGCGCTCTTCGGCAGCCAGAAACGGCCGAGGATGATTGCGGCCAGGGCGATCGGCACGTTGATGAGGAACGCCGAACGCCATCCCCACTCGTCGCCGAGAACAGCGATGAGTCCACCGCCGAGCACGGGGCCGATGCCCACGGAGACACCGACGATCGTGCCGAACATCCCGAAGGCGCGACCGCGCACCTGGCCATGGAAGTACTGTTGGAGCATCCCCACCCCCTGGGGGCTGAGCAGGCCGGAGCCGAGACCCATGACGACACGGGCGATGTTGAGCACGAGCGGGTCCGGGGACAGTCCCGAGATGAGGGAACCGAGGGCGAAGACACTGACGCCGATGACGAAGAGCCGACCACGGCCGAAGAGGTCACCGGCTCGGCCGGCTGCGACGAGGAGCACGCCGAACGCGAGCGTATACCCCGAGAGCACCCACTGGATCGCCGAATTCGAGGCGCCGATCGAGCGCTGCATGTCGGGGAGGATGACATTGACGATCGAGACGCTCAGCAGCGACATGAACATCGGGACGAGCATCACCGCCAGGATCTTGCGCTGCTCTGCCGTCATGACCGTCTCGGAAACATTACCCATTCATATAGTTCTACGCCGCCCTGCCGACAAGCACAATCGGCCTCCGTGGTGCGTTTGCTCACGCGCCACGCAGGCCGATGTGTCCGAAAAAGCTGCGGCGGGTCTACTCCCCGCGGCCGATGGCTTCCACTGCCTTCGGGTCAGAGGAGTGCAGGAATTCCTCGATTCGCGCGGCCTCTTCGCCTTCGCCGATCGCTCCGGCGGCACGGCCGAGCGCGTAGAGCGCACGGAGGAATCCGCGGTTGACCTCATGCGAATACGGGATCGGTCCAGCGCCGCGCCAACCGGCGGCGCGCAGGGCGTCGAGTCCACGGTGGTAGCCGACGCGGGCGTAGGCATAGGCGTCGACGAGGCGGCCTTCCTGGTGCGCTTCATCGGCGAGTTCTGCCCAGGCCAGGGACGAGGCCGGCAGTGCGGCCGCGACATCGATGGGCTCTTCACCTGCGTCGATGCGCTTGCGAGCGTCGACGTCCGGGTGGTCGTCGGGCAGGTAGGTCGGCTGTGGGCCGAGCTGGCTGGCATCCAGGTTTCCGATGTGCGACGGGTTGCCGATGGGCTGGGTCATTGCGTCTCCTTCGTAGTCGGGGTCATAGTCAACATTTTCTCGCCGAGGCGGCTGTCCGCCCCAGCGTCACGTTCAGTTCGGGGCCGCAGTCAGTTCTTCTTCACTTCGGACGGCAGCACCTTGTACGGGTTCGCACTCAGTGCTCCGGTGACCCCGGCGTCGGCGAGCTTCTCGAGCTGCTGCTTGTCTTTGACATCGGTGGCCCAGACGGCCAGGTCCGTTTCGGCCCAGGTCGACGCATCATCGGCGCGAACCGCCGTTGCCGTGTACCCGCCGGAATCGAGGTCCTCCGCCGAGCTCACCGTGTAGTCCCCGGTGAACATAGCGCCGACTCCCGCATCGGCGGCGGCACGAGCCACCTCGGGGTCATCGGTGCGCACGAGCGTCGAGTCCTCGAGCCCCGCCTCGGTGATGGTCTTCAATGCCGGGGTTGCCACATCGGCGGAGTCGATGGCGGGCATGAAAACGGTGTCCCCGCCGAACTCGTCGACGATCTGATCCCAAGTGATGGGATCGCCGGGACTCGTGTCCTTGCGGGCCGGTTTGATGGTCTGGTCGAGGAATTCGTGCGCGTCGAGCTCGTCGAGGCCCTTCTTCAGGCCCATGTCCTCGGCGACGGTCTCCGGGTTCGCGGCCACGATCGTGCCGTCGCCCAGAGCGGTGAGTGTGGGCGCGGGCAGGTAACCGAACTTCACGTTCTCGGTGAAGGCGAGCGTCGAGTTCGCCGGGTACACCGACGATCCGCCGTCGAGGGCGCCCACGGCCGGTGGGTTGAGCGAATCGACGGTCAGCTGGTCATCGGAGCCGAAGATGTTCATCGCGAACACACCCGCGACGAGGAGGACGACGATGGCGCCGGCCCACAGGGGTGCGTTGAATTTCTTCGGCTCGGGACGATCGGGCACGGGAATCCGCTCGCGGGATTCGGGATCGACGCTCGGCAGCGGATCATTGGTGCCGCGGCCGTAGCGGTCCCGGTGGGCCCAGCTCGGTTTCTTCTTGCTCATCGGCTGCTGTCCTTCGTCGTTCCGGCTCCGGTGACGAGTCCCCGGAGGAACCCGGCGCCCCAGCACAGGTGCATGGTCGGCAGGACGATACCGAACCAGAATCGCTCGCGTCGTCCGCAGTCCTTCGCCGCCGAGGCGGTGGCCAGGATTCCGGCGATGTAGCCGAAGCTGGGGACGTGGATGAGGGAGGTGAAGCGGCGGAGGAACTTCGGCCACCGCTTCGTCGATCCGGACAGTTGGAGCAGGGTCTCGATCACGGCCGCGCCCATGCCGAGCACGAGCAGCGGAGGGGCGAAGTAGCGGATGGAGTTCTGCGACCCGTAGCGGCGGATGAGTTCGGCCCGCCAGATTCCGGTGGCCCAGAACTGCTGCGCGATCTTCGACCAGGTGCCGCGCGGCCAGTACGTGACTTCCATGTCCGGGTTGAACCAGATGCGGCCGCCGGCGGAGCGGATGCGCAGGTTGAGTTCCCAGTCCTGACCGCGTTTGATGCCTTCGTCGAATCCGCCGAGGTGGTCGAACACTTCCCGACGGTAGACCCCGAGGTAGGCCGATTCGGCTTCCTGCGCCTCGTCGCCGGAGTGGTAGGCGGGACCGCCGAGGCCGACCGGGGACATGTATGCCCGTGCCACGGCCTTCTGGAAGGAGGTCTTGCCGCGGGCGAGCATGAGCCCGCCGCAGTTCGCGGCCTTCGTCTCGCGCAGGGTGTCGATGGCCTGCCTGGTGTAGTCGGCGCCGAGTCCGGAGTGCGCGTCGACGCGGATGATCACCGGGTGTCGGGTCGCAGCGATGGCGAGGTTGAGCCCGATCGGAGTCGCGGCCCGCGGATTGTCGACAGTCTGGATCCGCGGATCACGCGCGGCCATCGACTCGATGATGGCGTTCGTATCGTCGGTCGAGGGACCGAGGGCGAGGACGATCTCCTTGTCCCCGTCATACTCCTGCGCAAGAATCGTGGTGATCGCCTGCTCGATGTGTTCGGCCTCGTTGAGGACCGGCATGATGAAGGAGACACCGGGCTTTTCGGCCAGCGGCGGAAGGCCCTCCGGGGTCAGGATCTCAAGTACTTTCGACACGCCCTCAATCTTCCCACACGCGCGAATGCTCGGTCTTGAGGGGGCATACAGGTGGGATTTGTCGAGCTGAGACTTCCTCGTCGCATTCGACCGCACATCCCGACTACAGGTCACCATCGGACACCAGCACTCGAGTCTAGGTCAGCATCGGATATTCCTGTTCACCGAATGTGTCCGATAGCGACCTGGATTCTGACCGGAACCGAGCGCGACTCGTTCGATCGGCAGGTCGTGCTCTGCAGCGAAATCCACCCAGTGCGCGGTCGGCTTCTCGGCGAAGGTTCGCTCGAGCACGGCCGCCTCGGTGCCGATGTGCGCGGCCAACGCCTTCGCAAAATGGGGCTCGAGGCAGGCGACGGCGATGTGCCCATCGGACGTCGGGTAGGTCCGATAGAACGGCGATCCCCCGCCGAGGTGGCCCCCGGGTGAACTCAGACCGTGCCGTGCCGGTCCTGCCGCCCATGCGGCAGCATCATCGAGGACGATCCGCTTAACGATGCCGCCGGCGGCACCCAGCTGCTCCTTCTGGCGCAGACCGGCGAGCGCCTCGAGGGCGGCGTGTTCGCCGCCGAGGACGTCGGCGATGGGCACGGTCGGCATCGTGCCAGGTACGAGTGTGGAGTGTGCTGCCTGATAGGTGAGGTCGTGGCCGGGCATATCGGCGCGGTCTCCGGCAAAGCCGACGATCTCGACATGGACAAGTCCATGCTCTTCGACGAGCTCCGGCAGGCCGAGAGCGGCCGCCGCCCGCGGCCTCATCGCCGTCAGCAGCACCTGGGCATCGGCGGCGAGGGCCTCGAGCACTGCCCTGCCGGCAGGATCCTTGAGGTCGATTCTGCGGATGTCCTGACCGACGGTCAGTTCTCGGTAGTACTCGGGCACAGCGGCATCGAGAGGGTCGCCGGTGAGCGGTTCGACCTTGATGACCTCGGCTCCCAGTGCGCTCAATCGGGCGGCGGCCAAGGGGCCGGGCAGGTTCACGGCGAGACTGATCACCGTGACTCCGTCAAGTGGTTGCTGGTCGGGCACCGCGTCTCCTCGTATTCGGCCATGGAATCGGCTCACAGCACGACTGCTGCACGTCATCGTCTTTCACCGAATGTATTGGAAACTGAAAGAGTGTTCAATAAGCGGCGCCCGATTGTCGTCGGCCCCACATGATCCACCCACCCTCACCTGCGCAGATATCACACCCGCCGTCTGCCGGGTTGTGCCGTGCCGCACATTCCCGTACATTCACAACATAGGACATCATACGTCTTACGTGTTGGTCTTCTATGTCAGATGGGACTTCCGCTCGCACTCACGCCCGCGCCGGTCCCCTACGTTCATCCACGTGAGGAGGGAGCATGGACGCTCCGGGACTCGGCGGCCTCAACTGGGCCGTGATCATCATCTGCCTCTTGGCCACCCTCGGCATCGGAGTCTGGTTCACCAAGAGAGCAAGCGGAGGAACAGAGGAGTTCTTCAAGGCCAGCGGGCGGATCCCTGCCTGGGCGGCGGGCTTCTCCATCTACGCGACGACGCTGTCGGCGATCACGTATATGTCCACGCCCGAGCAGGCCTTCCTCGCCGACTGGTCCTATGCAGCCGGCAATATCGCGATCTTCGCGATCGTCCCGCTGCTCGTGCTCTTCTACATCCCGTTCTTCCGCAAGCTCGACGTCACCACGGCGTACGAGTACCTCGAGGAACGCTTCGGCCCGAGCATCCGCGTGCTCGGCTCGGTTCTCTTCGTCCTCTTCCACATCGGCCGCGTCGCCATCGTCATCTACCTGCCGACACTGGCCATCAGTTCGGTCACCGACATCAACCCGGCGCTCGTCGCCGGAGCCGTCGGCGTGCTCTCGGTCGTCTACACCTTCCTCGGCGGAATCGAGGGCGTCATCTGGTCCGATGTCGTCCAGGGCATCATCCTCCTCGTGGGTGCTGCGGTCATCCTCGTCTTCGGCGTCATGGCCATCGACGGAGGTCTCGTCACGGTCGCCGCCGACGCCGCGGCCGATGACAAGTTCATCTCTGCCGACAACTGGAAGTTCGGCGGAGCGGCAGCGGCCATCCCGATCGTCTTCCTCGGTTCGGTCTTCAACAACCTGCACCAGTACACGGCCAGCCAGGACGTCGTCCAGCGCTACCAGACCACGGATTCGCCGAAGTCGACGGCCTGTTCGCTCATCGTCAACGGCTTCCTCGCCCTGCTGACGATCCCGCTGTTCTATGGCATCGGCACCGTGCTCTACAGCTTCTACCAGCGCTCGGAGGCCCTGCCGGAGGGCTTCAACACCTCGGCGCTCGTGCCGTACTTTGCGGTCACCGCTCTGCCGGCCGGTGTCTCGGGTCTGCTCATCGCCGCGATCTTCGCTGCCGCGCAGTCGACGATCTCCTCGAGCCTCAACTCGATCTCGGCCTGCGTGACCGTCGACATCCGCGACCGCTTCTTCCCGCCCAAGGACGGCCGGCCCCGCACGGGAGTCGGCTTCTCCCGCGCCGTCATCGTCATCGTCGGTGCCCTGTCCGTCGGGGTTGCGCTCTACCTCTCGGCGACCGATCAGGCCCAGACCTGGGACCTGTTCCTCTCGATCACCGGACTCTTCGGCGTCCCACTGGCCGGCGTCTTCGCCCTCGGTATCTTCACGAAGCGGGCGAACACCTCGGGAGTGCTCGCCGGCCTCCTGCTCGGTGCCGCACTGGCCTGGGTCGTCCAGGAGCAGGCCGGACTCACACCGTTCGCGGTCTCCACCGTCGCGTTCATCGGCGCCATGGTCTTCGGCTACCTCATCTCCCTGCTCACCGGAGCGATGCAGCGCGGCCGCGGCGACCACGATGTGCTGCCGCTGACGATCTACGGAAAGCGCTCGGCCTACACTCGCCGAGTCCCCACCGAACCTGCCCGGGAGCCTGCCGCATCCGTGGCTTCCTCCCCCGCAATCTCCGCCGACTCTGCCCCGACGATCGGATCGGCTCCGGCCGACTCCGGGGCCGCCTCGGCGAGCAATGAGAAGTACGACAAGTAAGGACACGACCATGACTGACTTCCACGGAATCATCCCGCCGCTGCTGACTCCGCGCACGGAATCCGGCGAGATCGACCGGGCGGGCATCGCCGCCCTCGTCGACCACCTCGTCGCCGGCGGTGTGCACGGAATCTTCGTGCTCGGGTCCTCCGGCGAGGTCCCGTACCTGACGAACGCCGAGCGCGACCTCGTCCTCTCCACCGCGATCGAGGCCGCCGCCGGCCGGGTGCCCGTCCTCGTGGGCATCAGCGAGCAGACGACGACCCGGGTCCTCGAAGAGGCCGACCGTCTGCTGGCCATCGGCGGTGACGCAGCCGTCGTGACCACGCCGTTCTATGCACTGTCCGATGCCGCCGAGGTGGAGCGCCACCTCCGAGCCGTCGCCGCCCATATCAGCGTGCCCCTGTTCGCCTATGACGTGCCGGTGCGCACGCATAGGAAGATGCCGCTCGACGTCCTCGTCCGCCTCGCCGAGGAGGGTGTCATCGCCGGAGTCAAGGACTCCTCCGGCGACGATGTCGGCTTCCGCCGTCTGCTGCTCGCGACGAAGCACCTGCCGGACTTCACCGTCTTCACCGGCCACGAGGTGGTCACCGACGGTGCGATGCTCGGCGGCGCGGCGGGCATCGTCCCCGGGCTCGGCAACGTCGACCCCGCCGGATATGTGCGCATCTATGATGCCGCGAGGGCCGGCGACTGGCAGGCAGCGGCAGCCGAGCAGGACCGCGTGGCGGAGCTGTTCGACATCACCGGAGCAGCGACCCCGGGACGCGTGTCCGCTGGTGCGGCCGGCCTCGGAGGGTTCAAGACCGCCCTGCAGCTCATGGGCGTCATCGGCTCGAATCGGATGGCCGAGCCGATGGAAGCGCTCAACGCCGACGAGACCGAGCGCGTCCGCGAGATCGTCACCGCCGCAGGACTGCTGTGACCCTGCCCGCCACCGTCGCCGTCGATGTCGGAGGCACGAAGATCCGTGCCGGCTCCGTCATCGACGGCGAACTTGCGCACGTGCGTAGCGTGCCGACGCCCGCGGCAGATGGTGCCCAGGCGGTTCTTAACACCATCGCCGAGGTGGCCGCCGCCGTCATCGCGGAGACGTCGGGTTCGCGTGGCGCCGGGTCCGCTTCGCGTGGTGCTGTGACGGGTTCGCACGGTGTCGGGTCCACGTCGAGTGCCGCCGAATCCGGAGGCGGGGGCGGATCGGATTCCGACTTCGTATGGCGGATCGGCATCGGCGCGGCCGGGGTCATCGACCCTGTGACGGGGACTGTGGTCTCGGCGACGGAGTCGCTGCCCGGATGGGCCGGAACGGACGTGGTCTCCGAACTCTCCGCCCGCACCGACCTACCCGTGCGCGTCGTCAACGATGTGCACGCTCATGCCCTCGGCGAGGCGGCCGCCGGTGCCTCCAGCGGCACTCGGAGTTCGCTGCTCGTCGCGGCGGGCACTGGCATCGGCGGCGGGTTCATCACTGATGGTCACCTGCTGACGGGCCGGAATTCTGCCGCCGGTCATATCGGGCATGTGCCCTCGGCGGCAGCGGCTGGACTGGCCTGCCCGTGCGGCGGCACCGGTCACGTCGAAGCCATCGCTTCGGGCCCGGCTATTCTCGAGACCTACCGGCGACTGGCCCGTGTGTCCGGCGAGCCCGACCTCGTGCAATCGGAACGTGCAGCACAAGGGCAGCCCCACGAATCGGCATCGGAGACATCGTCCGAATCCCCCAATTCGACTCCCGCTCCGACGGCACTGTTCGGCTCCCCCTTTTCGGCTTCTTCCCCGGCGACCGCAACGTCATCAAACTTGGCGCCGGTCCCAACGAACACTCGAGAATTGGCGGCGGCCGCCTCGGCGGGAGATGAACTGGCGCTTCGCGCCTTCGACATCGGGGCGCGTGCCCTCGGCTCGGCACTCGGTGGGATCGTCAACGTGCTCTCCCCCGAGCTCGTCGTCATCGGCGGCGGACTCGCCGATATGGACGAGACCTGGTGGGCACCTCTGCGCGAGGCTTTCGCCGCGGAACTCATCCCCGCCGCCTCCGGAACCCCGCTGGTGAAGGCAGAATTGGGGCAGGACGCCGCGCTCATCGGCGCTGCCGGCCTCTGGGAAGACGCGCCTGGCCAGAAGAAGGAGACTCACTGATGCTGTCGAAGACCGAGATCCTCGAGGCGCTGCGGGGACGGCTCATCGTCTCCGCTCAGGCCTATCCGGGCGAGCCGATGCGCGATCCGAGGACGATGGCACAGGTGGCGGCCTCGGCGGTCAGCGGAGGAGCATCAGCCGTACGAGTGCAAGGTCTCGGCGACATTCAGGCAACCCGCTCGGCCGTCGACGTCCCGGTCATCGGGCTGTGGAAGGACGGCAAGGACGGAGTCGTCATCACGCCGACGTACCAGCATGCCTATGCGGTCGCTCTGGCCGGATCCCACATCGTCGCACTCGATGGGACGCGGCGGGAGCGGCCCGACGGACTGAGCCTGGCCGAGACGGTCAAACGCCTCCACGAGCAGACAAACGCCCTGGTCATGGCCGATTGCGGCAGCCTTGACGATGCAAAGGCAGCGGCAGATGCGGGAGCGGACATCGTCGGCACGACTTTGGCCGGGTACTCGGGAGAACGACCGGCCACCGAAGGCCCCGACCTCGAGCTCATCAGTGCCATCCGCGCGGCGGAACTGCCTGCGCTGCTCGTCGCCGAAGGCCGCATCCACACCCCGTTGCATGCCACCGCCGCGCGTGAAGCCGGCGCCCACTCCGTGGTCGTGGGCACCGCGATCACGCATCCCGCGACGATCACCTCGTGGTTCACCGAGGCCGTCGAGGGCTGAGTTCACGACTCAGCTGCCCGGGCTGAGTTCGCAGGTAAGCGGCCCGGGATGAGCTGACCGGCTACCCGCCCGGGTTGGTCTCGCTCCGAGGCCCCGCCAGCTGCCTGCCCAGGCCAAATGCGCTCAGAGGCTCTGCCACTCCGGCTTGTTCTCGTACGCGTGGCGGTAATAGTCGCCGAGCTGCAGCCTCGACGCCGCCGCATCATCGAGCATGACAGTGACATGCGGGTGCATCTGCAGCACGGTCGCGGGCCACATCGCCGATATCGGCCCCTCGACCATCTGATGCACTGCCTCGGCCTTGTTGCCTCCGGTCGCGACGAGCACGATATGCTTCGCCTCCATGATCGTGCCCAGCCCCTGGGTCAGGCACAGCTTCGGCACCTGCTCGACGTCGCCGTCGAAGAACCGCGCATTGTCGAGCCTGGTCTGATGCGTCAGGGATTTCACCCGTGTCCGCGAGGCCAGGGATGATCCGGGTTCGTTGAACGCGATGTGACCGTCACTGCCGATCCCGAGGATCTGCAGGTCGATCCCGCCCGCCTCGGCGATCTTCCGTTCATAGTCCGCCGAGGCAGCCGCCAGGTCATCGGCGGATCCCTCGGGACCGTGGACGGCCCCCTCGGCGAAATCGACGCGAGTGGCGATCTCGGCGTCGATGACGTTGCGATAGCGCTGCGGATGGTCGTCGGCGATTCCGACGTATTCGTCGAGCATGAACGCCTGCGCGCGGGCGAAGGACAGACCCTCGTTCTTGTGGCGGGTGGTCAGCTCATCGTAGATGCGCAGCGGGCTCGAGCCGGTCGCCAGCCCGATGACCGGTGCAGCCTCGGTGCGCAGCAGCGCCTCGATCGCGTCGGCGGCGAGCTCCGCCAGCGTGTATTCGTCGGCGATGACGACTTCCATGTGGTCTCCTTCAGCGTTCTGCGGTCTGAATTCGGCGCTGCCCCAATCGGCGGCGTGGGCGTTGTTCTTCAGTCAATCACTTCTGTTCGAGGGCGCGCATGATCGGCTCATAGTGGGCGGTGATCGCGGCGCGGAAGGCCTCGGCATCGCCGGATTCCGCCGCTTCGAGCATGAGGCCGTGGGCGCGGGCGGTCTGCTCCAGGTCGGCGGCCACGGCCACATTGAGTTTGGGCAGAACGGCAGTGTGCACGTCCCAGAACGCTGCGACGAGTTGGCCGACGAGCGAGTTTCCGAGCTTCGCGAGCAGTCCCGTGTGGAAGGCGCGATCCTGCTGCGGGAAGGTCTTGCCGTCAGCGGCGAGCGCGGTCATCTCGTCGACCAGGTCCTTGAGCTCGGAATTCTCCGTGCCGTTGAGGGCGTGGACGATCTGTTCGGACATTCCGTGGTCGAGGGCCTTGCGCACTTCGACGACATCGCGCAGTGCGTCGAGGTCGTCGCCGGGGCTGAGGACGCCTCGGAAGACGAGGGCTTCGACGAGGGCGTCGAGCGTCATCTCGCCGACGTAGGTGCCATGGCCGTGCCGGACGTCGACGATGTCGAGGGTCGAGAGTTTGCGGATGGCTTCCCGGACATTCGACCGCGAGACGCCGAGGCGGGTGCACAGTTCGCCTTCGGTCGGCAGCAGGTCTCCGGGACGCAGACCATCGGAGAGGATGAGATCCTTGATTCTGTCGGAGGTCGTCACTTTCCGTCCGGTCTCTGTCGGCTCCGCCATGATCACCTTCTGCTGGTCGTTCCACGCTGAGCCACCAGTATACGTCTGACATCAGATGTGTCGGCAGTCGTTCTTCGATGTCGAGACACTTAGGCCGCCGCGCGTCGTCGCTCGTTGCCTCAGGGCTCGCCGTTCGTTGCCCAGGACTTGTCGGTCATCGCTTCAGGGGTTGCCGTTCATCGCCCCAGGGGCTTGCGGTTCATCGTCTCAGGGACTTGCAGTCCAGAGGGGTTTGCAGTCCAGATCTCTCGAATCCGCAGTACCGTCAACCGGCCTTGGCGTATGCGGATGCCGTCCTGGCTACTAGGGTGGTAGTCACAGGCGGTCGCTCGGCGGCCGAAATCTACGACGCATTGGAGCACCCATGACTGGATTGGTGGCCACATTCGCCATAATCATCGTCATCCTCATCATCGCCGTTCTGCTTTTCGGCAAGCTGCGCACCAGCATGTTCTTCACGGTGAAGACGCAGGAGAACGTCATCGTCGAGCGATTCGGCAAGTTCAAGAAAGTGGCGAAGCCGGGATTGAACACGAAGGTGCCGTTCATCGAGACGACGAGCCGGCCGATCTCGCTGCGCGTCCAGCAGCTCGAGGTCAACATCGAGTCGAAGACGAAGGACAACGTCTTCGTCACGGTTCCCGTCGCCGTCCAGTACGTCGTCGAAGAGAACAATGTGGCCGACGCCTACTACAAGCTGGCGAACTCCGAGGAGCAGATCCGCTCCTACGTCTTCGACACCGTTCGTTCGGCGCTGTCGGGTCTGACTCTGGACACGGCGTTCGAGTCGAAGGACGATATCGCGGAGAACGTCGAGGGCCGGCTCTCGGAATCTATGAAGCGCTACGGCTTCAAGATCGTCAGCAGCCTGGTCACGGATATCACCCCGGACCCGAAGGTCCGCGATTCGATGAACTCGATCAATGCCGCACAGCGTGACCGCGTCGCCGCTCAGTCGCTCGCCGAGGCGGACAAGATCAAGCGCGTCACCCAGGCTCAGGCGGAGTCCGAGGCGATGCGCCTCCACGGCGAGGGTGTCGCCGCTCAGCGCAAGGCGATCGCGACGGGTATCGCCGAGCAGTATGCGAAACTGCAGGAGGTGGGCATCGACAAGACGGCCGAGCAGCTGCTGATGATGACCCAGTACTTCGACACCATGCAGAACGTCGCCCAGGAGGGCCGGTCGAACGTGCTGTTCATGCCCTCGAACCCGGGCGGCCTGGGCGAGATGGGCCAGGAGATCCGCAACGCCCTGTTCGCCGCCAACGCCGCCGAGGATGGGGCCACCTTCACGGCGCCCGGGAGCAGGTACACCTCGAGCCACCGCTCCGAGCAGGCCAGCGTTCCGCCGCAGCCGACCAACCCGCCGAACTCGGGCGGCTCCGATGGCTCCGACGGCTCGGGTCATGACGGTCGGTCAGGTGGCCCCGGAGGTTCCGGCCAGTCTCTCGGTCAGTCCGTTCGCTCTGCAGCCCAGTCGGCTCAAGCGGCCGCTCAGCAGTGGAAGAACTCCAAGCAGAATCCACAGCAGTAACCGAGAGCCGAGCCGGGCCGCAGCAGTGACCGAGGGCCGAGCCAGGGTGCCGACGCGACGCCGAAGCTGACCGAACGCCGACGCACGTCACCGGACGCCGGCAAACGACTGAGGCACCACACAACGGAGGGGCGGGCGAAGAGAGATCTTCGCCCGCCCCTCCGCTATGTTCACCTCGATCCCCGTTCATCCGCCTTCTGACAGTCAGTTGTGCACAATTGAATTGTTTGCAACCATTTAGACATGGATGCGCTCGACCTGGACAGACAGCTCTGCTTCGCTCTCTACTCGGCGTCGCGTGCAATGACCGCGTCATACAAGGATCTGCTGGCCGAGGTCGGCATCACCTATCCGCAGTATCTGGTGATGCTGGTGCTGTGGGAGGAGAATTCCGCGCCCGACGGCGTGACCGTCAAGCACCTCGGTGAGCGTCTGCAGCTCGATTCGGGCACGCTCTCTCCGCTGCTGTCGCGGCTGGAATCACTCGGCTACGTCACCCGTCACCGCTCCGCCGAGGACTCGCGCAGTGTGTTCATCCGCCCCACCGCCGAGGGCGCCGCAGCCAAGGAGCGCGCCGAGTGCGTTCCGGCCCGGATCGGTGAGCGCACACACCTCGACTCGGCCGCGATGCCCGAGCTGCTCGGGACCCTGCGCACTCTGACGAGGAACCTGCGCGGAGATCCCGCGGCCGTCACCGACTCGACTGCGGCCCGCTGACGGCCCCGATGCGAGACCGATCAATGCCCCGCCCCAGAGCGCACGTCCAGCCCAGATAGCTCTACCAACCCACAAAACCCTACTAACCCACAACGCACCGCCAACGGAAGGAAGAATCATGAAGGCTCTCTACACTGCAGAGGCACTGGCTACCGGCGAAGGCCGCGACGGCCACGGGCGCACGAACGACGGAAAGGTCGACGTCGATCTCGCCACACCCGCGGAGATGGGCGGCAGCGGCAACGGCACGAATCCCGAGCAGCTCTTCGCGGTCGGCTACGCGGCCTGCTATCACTCGGCGCTGCGCCTCGTGGCCGGTCAGGCCAAGGCGAACGTCGACGACTCTGCGGTCGGCTCACGAGTGAGCATCGGCAAGAACAATGAGGGCGGGTTCCAGCTCGCTGTCGAACTCGAGGTCACCCTCCCGCACCTCGACAAAGCCGAGGCACAGGCGCTGGCCGACAAGGCCCATCAGGTCTGCCCATACTCGAACGCCACCCGCGGCAACATCGACGTCACCATCACCGTCGCCGACGACTGAGTTCCGACCGCGTCTGCCTGGCATGGGCGGCAGTCCTCCGCTGGCCAACCGACGGCCGCCGGTGCCCGACCACCTGTGGCACACGGCCTGGAGCGGAACGCAATCAGCAACCGACACACAGTTGAGGGGCGGGTGAAGATCACTCTTCACCCGCCCCTCAACTGTGTGCGGACTTGCCGAACCCAAGCGTCAGCGCTTGGCCATGGCCTCGAGCGCGGACTTCTCGACCGCCTCGGCGACGGCCGGAGCGACACGCGAATCGAGCGCACCGGGCACGATGTAACCGGGCTCGAGATCATCGCCGACGAGATCGGCGATCGCACGAGCGGCGACGAGCTTCATATCGTCGGTGATCTCGTTGGCATCGGCGTCGAGCGCGCCGCGGAAGATTCCGGGGAACGCAAGGACGTTGTTGATCTGGTTCGGGAAGTCGCTGCGCCCGGTGGCCACCACGGTGGCGTACTTGGCGGCGACGTCGGGGGCCACCTCGGGGTTGGGGTTCGACAGGGCGAAGATGATCGCGTCGTCGGCCAGGTTGGCCAGGTGCGCCTCGTCGATGGTGCCGCCGGAGACGCCGATGAAGGCATCGGCACCGTCGAGGGCCTCGCCGATCCCACCGGAGATTCCGCGCGGGTTCGTCGACTCGGCGAGGAACTGCTTGGTCTCGGTCAGGTCGGAGCGGCCGGATTCGACGACTCCCTTGGAATCGAGGACGACGATGTCTTTCACTCCGGCGTCGGCGAGGATCTTCACCACGGCCACACCGGCAGCACCGGCACCGGAGACGACAACGCGGACGGACTCGAAGGACTTCTTCACCACGCGCAGAGCATTGGTCAGCGCTGCGAGGACGACGACCGCGGTGCCGTGCTGGTCATCGTGCATGACGGGGATGTCGAGGGCTTCCTTGACCCGGTCTTCGATCTCGAAGCAGCGCGGAGCCGAGATGTCCTCGAGGTTGATCGCACCGAAGGTCGGGGCCATGCGGACGATGGTTTCAACGATCTCGTCCGTGTCATTGATGTCGAGTACGATCGGAATCGCATTCAGCCCGGAGAAGGACTTGAACAGGGCGCACTTGCCCTCCATCACCGGCAGCGAGGCGGCCGGACCGATGTCACCGAGGCCGAGCACAGCCGACCCGTCAGAGATGACCGCGACGAGCCGGCCGGTCCACGTGTGCGTGCGCGCCAACTGCGGTTCGTCCTTGATCGCGGTGCAGACCTTGGCCACGCCCGGGGTGTACGCGATCGAGAGGTCGCGCTGGGTCTCGAGCGGTGAGGTGAGCTCGGCGGAGAGCTTGCCGCCTTCGTGTGCCTCGAAGATCTCGGCGTCGGTGATCGGTCCCTTCGAGCCCTGGTCGGAGGCGGCGGAGTTGTGAGCGGTGGTCGTCATGGTTGATCCTCGTGGTTGAAGCGGCGGCGATTCGCGAGCTTACGAAGCTCGTGAGCACTCGGTTGGGCGAGCACTCCGTTCGATGATCGGATCATCGGTGCAGCCGGCAGTGATCGTCTGGACGTCGGCCGGCGCGGACACGGTCGGCCGTGAGCGCAGGCGATGGTCTGGGCGAAGAACTGGTCACCAGTGAAGGATGGTGCGGTGACGTCGACGCGGCCCGCGACATGGCCCTAGGTGAAGGGCGACGCGGTTGCGCGCAGTGCGGATACGGCTCGCATGAGGCGAGTACCGACCTCATGGGTCGCATCCGACAACTCGATCATCATAACCGATGCTGTGACCCGTTTCACCCGAAAATCCGGCCCCCACCGAGGCTGTCCCGCCGTTCCGGTGGCATGTTCTCCAGACCTTTGGACCGACGCAAAACAGCCCCTGACCTGGCCGAACAAGGCCGAACGCCCTCATGTCAGCACCGAGTGCAATGATAAGTAGAGAATCAATTCACTATCAATATGTCATCGAAACTTATTCGAATCTGTTTTCTTTTTACTATTGTAAATGTCAGCTTGATCGGCTAAGATCTGATTAACAGCTTTTCAAGTCAGCACCACTTCCCCGACAACGAAGTCCGAGGCAGGTGAAAGAGCAATGAAGGGCACCACCAACCGTTCGACCCCCGACCAGGCAGACGAGCCGGGTGTGACACAGCCGTCGCCCCGATTCGCCATCCGCTTCGAATCAAGCATGTCTCGTTTCGCCGAGAACGCTGTCGCTTCCGACCGTGCCCATTTCTCCCTCCTCGAGTCCGTCTCCTCAGTTGTGTTGGAACAGGTCTTCATCGCTCTCGAACTGCACATGCCCGAGGGCTCCGAACCGTTTCGCTGCGAGACGATCTCCGCATCCTTTGATCGCCGCGCCAAAGAGTCCGAAGAGAACACCGTCTTCGGCGCTGCGGAGAAGTCGGAGACCTCACCCAAGGGCGCGTCTTCAACCAAGGACGCGTCGTCGCCCAACGTCGCGTCGTCGCCAGCTGACGACAAGACCGGCACCGGCGGCTCCCCTTCCGCGACAGTTGTGCTCTATGACGCCGACTTCGCCCGCGAACAGTTGCGCAATGCGGCTGAGTCCGAGGCGAAGGTTCTGCCCGAGTTCCCGGAGCTCGATGAGGGCATCTGCTTCTCGAAATGGGTCTATGACAATGTCGACGCTGAGGACCTCGTCGAGATCTCGACAGTGCTGGGGACCAACACTGCCCGTACCTACCGTCAGCTCACCGGCGCGATGACGGTCTTCTATGGTCTGCCGCGCTTCGCCGACCGTGTCCGCGCCGGAGAGTTCGCCCAGGCACATGTCGATGTGGTCGCTCGCCAGTGTGCTGATGTCGCGTTCGACTTCCTTCCGAAGCTCGACATCTTCCTGGCCGCGAGGCGCGCCGATATCACCTGCGAGACCCTGCGCCGGGATCTGGCGAAGATGATCGCCCTGCTCGTTCCGCCGGTCGACAACACCGAACTCGCCACTAAGCGTCGCCGCGTCGATGTCGAAGGCTATAAGGACGGCTCCGCCTGCCTGACCGTCAGCGGGCCTTCAGCGGAGATCTTCGCCTGCTACAACCGAATCCAGGGCATGGCGCTGGCCGTGCATGGAAAGAACAAGTCGGCGTTCAATCTGCCTGTGGGCGTTGAGATCAGCGATGACCGCTCCATCTCTCAGCTCGAGTACGATCTGTTCACCCGGCCAGTCCCGGAGCTCAAGGTCAAGGTCATTTCGGTCGACCCGATCACGGGTATCCAAACTGCCGAAGAGAAGTCGCTGCTCGACACCGACGGCGAGCTCATTCCGGATATGGACTCCGACGACGCCGTCGCCGACTTCGCGAAGCACGTCGCTTCGGACTCGGCCGACAGCGCCACAGGGTCGTCCGCCAGGCGCTCGTCCGACAGCAGCACAGAGTCGTCCGACGGATTCTCTGTCGCCAACCGACCGAACGGTTCGGCTTTCCGACCCGACTGCAGCGTCGAAGGTGAGGACCCTGACGGTCCCATTGAATATGTCGTCAAGCTGCGTATGCCCACAAGCGCGTGGTGGCTGTCGCATCAGGCCGCCACCGTGGTGACCGTTCCGTTCCTCTCGCTCACTGGAGACTCGGACCTGCCCGGCACTTTCGCCGACGGCTCACCGGTACCCGTCGAGGTGGCTCGCAACATCGCCGGCCGGTCGAAGAGCATCCAGCGGATCCTCACCGATCCCGCCACCGGCACTCCCATCGACGCCAAAGCGACCACTTACCAGGTCCCCAGGGATCTTCGGAAGACCTTGGTCGAGCAGTGGACAGTGTGCACCGTTCCCGGCTGTGTTCGTCGGGCTGAGAAGTCGGAGATCGACCATGTCGTTCCGTTCTTCCATTTGGATCCGCTCAAGGGCGGTCTCACTCGGTTCGGAAACCTTCATCCTCTGTGCAAGAAGCATCATGCGTTGAAGACCGCCGGCCGCCTTCGGGTCACTATGCCCAAATCCGGTGAGCTCGATTACGAGTTCAAGCACGGAATCTCGACCACTGTGTCGGCGCCGGGCCAGCCGATCAATGTTGCCCAAGCGCTCGAGTTCGATTCCCTGGGACGACTGGGTCTCAAGCGGTGGAAACTGCCCTGGTCGATGGTTCCCGCAGCACCAAGGGTGCTCGAGCTCATGCCTGGCGAGTCGACGATTCGTCAACGCGACGAAGAGAAGCGCCAACGGGAGGAACGCGCGGCCCGACAGCGTCGGCTGTCGGAGGCGTATCGGGAGCAGCAGGCAGAAATCAAGCGGCTGCGGCTGGAGCGTTGCCTCAATTGGGCGAACTCTGACCACCAGCGCAGTCTCCCTACCGGCTCCAACACTCTCACGGTGAAGCAGCTGACGGGGAACGCGAAGTACGCCCGAGTCGTCAGATGGGCGCGTCTTGCCAAGCTCGACATCGACGATATCGACTTCGACCCGAATGAGCTCGACAAGCGCAGCGCCCGTACCGCCGCTGGCCCGAACCTCACCGGTTTCGAAAGCAATTCGCAGTCTGAGGACGCTGCAGACCCCCAGGGCACTGGGGCCGACGATCCCTGGGACTACCGCTTCGTCTCCAAGACAGTGAACTGGGACCACGACCTCGAGGTCGATCCCCCACCGTTCTGATGACGCCCCACGGAGCCTGTGGCATCGCTCTCAACGCAGAGCTGCAGCGACAGCACTGGTGGCAGAGCGCCTCCGCGCCGCAACTGCGGACCGCGATTCGGCGGTAGGGCCGTCGCCTACCCCAGCGGGCTGGTCGTAGTCCACCTCACCGGGCCGGCCGTCGCGTATCGCAGGGTCCCGGCCCTCGCCCATCTCGGGGTCCCGGCCCTTGCCTATTGCAGCGGTTGCCGTTCGTCCACTGCGTCGACTTCAGTCGTGAGGTCGCGACCACGGGTCTCGGGCGCGAAGAGCGCACCGAGCAGGCCGCAGCTGGCGAACAGAATGAGAACGATCGCAACGGGCCACCATGAGTCGGTGATCACGGCGACGAGCGAGGCCGCGATCACCGGCGCCAGACCGCCGGAGACGACCGATCCGACCTCTTTGATAGTGGTCATGAACGTATACCGATGCTTCGATCCGAACAGTTCGACCAACCAGCTCGACTCGACACCGTAGAGATTCGGCAGAGGCCCGCCGACGAAGACCGCAAAGACGGCCGCGATGATGATCGGGTTGCCCGTGTCGATGAGGATCATGGCCGGAATCGCGAAGAGGATCTGGAATAGAGTGAACCCCAAGAACACGGGTCGGCGACCCAGCTTGTCACTGAGCTTGCCGAAGTACGGCACAGTCGCGAAGCCGATGACGGTGCCGATCATGATGCCGGTGGTGACGATGGAGGAGTCGATTCCCGTCGTGGTGACCACCCACCCGACCATGAAGCCTTTGACGAGGTAGACTGCGGAGTTCTCTCCCATTCGGATGCCCAAGGCGAGCAGGAACGACTTCGTCGACCGACGCGCTTCGACGAGGATGCTCGGCTGATCGCTCTTGTCCGCGGCCACCTCGGCGCGGCGCTCCTTCGCCTCTTCGAACACCGGGGACTCCCTGACCTTCGTACGAATTGCCAGAGCCACGAAAGTGGTGACGATGCTGAGCAGGAAGGGCACCCGCCAGCCCCAACTGAGGAAAGCTTCGTCCGGCAGCAGGGTGAGCAGCGTCCACAGAACAGTGGCCAGGAAGATTCCGCTGTTGGTCCCCATCGCCACGATCGCCCCGAAGAGACCACGGCGACGCACAGGCGACGATTCGACCAAGAGCACCGAAGCTCCGGCCAATTCGGCTCCGGCTCCGAACCCCTGCACGAGCCGGAGTACGACGAGCAGCATAGGCGCCCAGATGCCTATCTGCGCATAAGTCGGCAGAAGACCGATGCCCATGGTGGCAATGCCCATCATCGACAGAGTGACGATGAGGACGATCCGACGTCCGTGCTTGTCACCGACTCGTCCGAAGACGTATCCGCCGATCGGCCGGACTACGAAACCGGACCCGTAGACGCCGAGACTGGAAATCAGCGCCACCGCAGGAGTCTCATTGGGGAAGAAGAGCGGTCCGAAGACCAGAGCCGAGGCGAGCGTATACAAGGTGAAGTCCATGTACTCGAGCGAACTGCCGAGCCACGACGACCACGCGGCACGGCGCAGTTCGGGCCGAGTCACATTCGGATCAGGAGGGGAGGTAACCTGTGCGTTTGTCTTCATTGACATGATTTCAACTTTCTTCGATTCGAATTCTCGCTTGCTCAGCAGGGAGCCACAGTGGGCGACTGTCGCCTACAGCTGCCCGCGGACATCGGTCAGCGGGTGAGGGCTCCGGTTCAGCGCAGGTAGATCCGGGTGGGATCCAGCGTCTCTCGCAGCAGTGCCAGCTCATCCGGAGTCGGCGGCTGCGTCGTCTCGAGGTCGGTCGATACCTGGAGGTTCCATCCGGTCTGCCGCACCGCCTCGGCGGGGTCGACACCGGGGTGAACGGCTGTCAGAGTGAGCTCCTCATCCCGAGCGAAGCGCGTCATGATGCCCAGGTCGGTGATCACGTGGGTCACGCCGGAACCCGCCGGCATGGATCCGACCTCCGCCTCGGCGGCCTTCTTCGACCCTGGGGAGGTGACGAAGTCCAAGGATTCGACGAAGGTGCGCGGGGTGTGCCTGCGCATGACGAGGAAGATCTCTGCTGCGCCCGCCATGGCTTCGATGGCTCCTCCTGAGCCCGGAAGTCGGCTGTCTGGGTGCTCCCAGTCCTCGCCGATGAGGGTGGAGTTCAGGTTCCCGAACTTGTCGACCTGCGCGGCACCGAGGAAGCCGACATCGATTCGCTGGCCTTGCAGAACATAGTTGAACAGGTGCGTCATCGGCATCACCGAGGCGGCCCCCGGAACCAAAATCGAATCCGAGATGCTGCGCGGCATCACCGGCGGCCTGGCTCCGGTTACTCCCGACTCGTAGACGATCTCGATGTCCGGTGCGACAGTGTGCTGAGCCAGAGAGACGGCAAGAGTGGGCAGGCCGTGCCCGGCGAAGACCACGTTGCGTCCGGCCAGCGCCCGCGCCGAATGGACGGTGAGAAGTTCGCTGCTGGTGACCACGTCGCTGCTTGTGGTCTCGCTGGGCTCGTCGCGGGACCGGGTCTCAGTGGTGTCGTGAGCACTCAATGTCATGCTCGCCCTCCATAGTTCACAGGCGTCGAATATGCGTCGTGGATGGCCATCCGCTCAAAATGTTCCGATCCGAGGGTGGCAAGGAACTCATCGTGGTCGCTCGTGCCGCGGATATTGGTCTCGAGCCAGTCCTGGACCGCCGCCGCGTCGCGGGCGAGCGCGGACCACTGTCTCGAGAATTCGTCGTCGCGGTCGTAATAGCCCTGGACCGAATGAGGATGTGAGCCGCGTGGCACGGCGACGACGGCATCGACGACGTGCGCGGGAACGATTGTGCGGTTCGGGTCGGAGCGGACGACAGCCTCGTCGACGATCTCCTCAACTGTGACGATGAGTCGGTGACTGGCGAATGCGGCCTCGGTTTGAATCCCGAGCATCCCCCATGCCTGCACGTTTCCATGCATGTCCGCACGTTGGGCGTGGATGATCGTGAGGTCGGGATTGAGTGCGGGGACGACGTGGATGTCCGGTCCACCGTAGGGGTCGGGAACGGACTTGATCCGCGGATTCTTCGCCGCCAGGTCGCTGCCCCGGTAGGAGGCGATGGGCTGGAACGGAAGCTTCGAGGCACCGGCCTGATAGCGGGCGACCATTCCGCCGTGACTGTATTCGTCGAACCACAGCGGTTCCGGGTCTGACTTCTCAATGCGCCGCCGAAGCTCGTGAAGGGAACCGGCCGAACTGTTGGCGATGAACGAGGAGATGAGACCTTTCAGGCAGTTTGCTCCGAGCAGTTGATCGACAATGACATCGCAGGACATGCGGGCAAGGACTAGATCAGTGAAGCCCTGCCGGATGATCTCGTGCGCAGCGGCGACCGGCACGATGTGACCGAACCCCTCCAGAGCAACGGTGTCCCCGTTGCGCAGATAGGTGCTGATCGCTTGGGGAAGACTCATCGTCTTGTCCATCGCGTTCCTCCTCGAACCTCGGATGACTGTGACCTGGGTCATCCTTTCAAAATCATTGATACCCGTCCAATACTTATAATGGAGACGATTAATGCAGTCACTGCACTAATATCGCCCGATCCTCACTGGGCGGCCGCCTTCACGATTGAGACACCGACATGGACACAAAGCACATCCGCGCATTCCTCGTCCTCGCCGAGGAACTTCACTTCGGCAGAGCCGCCGAACGACTGCATATGACCCAACCGCCCCTCAGCCGACTCATCCGGGGCCTGGAGTCCGACATGTCGGCTCAGCTGTTCGAACGCAGCACTCGGTCCGTGCGTCTGACTCCGGCAGGACAGGCGCTCGTCGAACCTGCGCGCGATATCCTCATGAGTCATCGCCTCGCCGACTCCGCAGTGCAGGCAGCAGGGAAAGGCGAGGTCGGGCATCTGCGCCTGGGATTCACCGGCATCGCGACCCACAAACTCATCGGACGGCTGCTCAAACTGGTCCGCGGGACTCATCCTGGAATCCACCTCAGTCTGCAGAGCGCCTCCTTCGGGATGCCGGCCATCGACAGCGTCGCCGACGGCTCAGTGGACCTCGTCTTCGGCTATTGGCCATTCGTGCCACAGTCGGTCGATACTCGCGTCGTCGCCCAGGAGTCGCTTGTCGTCGCCATGCACAGAGAGCATGCCTTAGCAGGCCGCGAGTCGGTGTCGATGAGCGAGCTCGAGGGAGAGGAGTTCATCACTGTGCCGCCGAATCCGGGGTCGACGACGATTGAACGGCTCTACGAGCTGTCGCAGGCCGCAGGTTTCAACCCCACCGTCATCCAGGTGGCTCCGGACACGTGGACGATACTCTCGCTCGTCGGTGCGGAGATCGGTTGTTCAGTCACAGTGGCGTCGGTGCCGAAGAACGCCTCCTTCCCCAGTATCGCCTTCGTCCCCCTCGAAGACCCGAAGGGGCCGTTCCCGCTGCTCATGGCATGGCGCAGAGATGACGTCAGTCCTGCCCTCGCTGAGGTGCTTCGACTGGCCGAGCAGCTGTTCCCCACCGATGTCCCGTAGACTCACATCAGTAAACGATCACTCGAAAAGCAGCGTGGGCTTCACGACGAGGATGTGTGATTCATGAGTGTGCTCTATCTGGTTCGGCACGGGCAGGCGTCGTTCGGCACGGATGACTATGACAGGCTGTCTGATCTCGGCAAAGAGCAGAGCCGCATCACCGGTCGCTTCTTCGCTTCCCAGGGCATCGAGCCAGACCGGCTCGTCCACGGAGAGATGCTGCGGCAGTGTCAGACCGCCGAGGGCCTCCTCGATGGAATGGGCCTGAGCATGGACGCCCACGTCGACGCCGGCTGGAACGAATATGCCGCTTGGGAACTCACCGGAGTGCTCACGGATCTCGATCCTCGCGCCCAGCATGATTCCAAGATCTTCCAGGGCGAGCTCGAACGCGGTGCCGCGCGCTGGGCCTCGGGCGAGCACGACGAGGACTATACGGAGACCTACAAGCAGTTCACGTCACGGGTCGAACGTGCCCTCGATGATGCGGTCGCGGCCATGGAGTCAGGCCAATCAACGATCGTCGTCTCGAGCGCCGGCGCCATCGCGTGGACCGCCGCCCGCCTGATCGGCGGCGGCTTCGATCAGTGGATGGCCTTCAACCGGGTGACCATCAACACCGGCATCACGAAGATCATCACCGGCCGAGGCGGCACCAGCCTCATCTCGTTCAACGACCACGGTCACCAGGATCCGAAGAACGCCACCTACCGCTGAGGCAACGTAAGCCGAACCTGCGAATCAGCCCGCTGAGGGGCAAAGGTCGAGGCGGCGAAGGTCGGACCCGCGAGTCAGCCGTTCCCGCTCTCTCCCGATCGCCCGTGTTCTGTCCCTGTGGGTATCCCGATCACAACCGGTTCTGCAGGTCCGCAGCATCCGGCTGCGTCTGATGCGTCCGATGCGGCAGCGGTGTCGGGCAAGTCGACAAAACCCGACTTGCCGGTAGGCGCAACACACGAAGATCCGGCGTCGGTCGAACACACGCCGGTCTCCGGCAAGACGAGCTCGACTCGGTCGGCTGCCTCCTGGTCCCCGGCGATCGCTGCGACGACGGAGCGGATTTGCTCATAGCCGGTGTACATGAGGAACGTCGGGGCGCGCCCATAGGACTTCATACCCACGATGTAGAAATTCGGCTCCGGATGCCCGAGCACCCGGGCACCATGCGGAGCGACAGTTCCGCAACTATGATATTCGGGATCGATGAGCGGGCCCAACTGCCGCGGAGCTTCGACAATCGGATCGAGGTCGAGTCGGATCTCACGCAAGAACCCCAGGTCCGGCCGGAAGCCGGCGGCAGGGACGACCCTGTCGGCATGGAGCGTCACCGACTCGCCGCCACTCTCCGCAGCTAAGGTGCCACGACCGTCGGTGGAGAATCCGGTGATCGTCGTCGAGGCATGCACTTCGATGACTCCGGTCTCGACGAGGTGGCGAAGTCGCGTTCCCAAGGCCCCGCGTGCTGGCAGACCGTCCTGGTCCTCTCCGCCGTAGACAGATGCGGGATCTGATCGCCTGAGCACCCAGCCGATTCGCGTGCCCGGGGCTTCCTCACGCAGTTCGGCCAGCGCCAGGAGCGTGTTGGCCGCCGAGTGCCCTCCACCAACGACAAGAGTCCGCTGCCCGACGAACTGCTCTCGATCTCGGCCGACCACATCGGGCAGAGGCGATGTGACGAACCCGCTGCGACGGGCTTCGGCCTCGCCAGTCGCTGCGAGACCGGACTGCCCGAGCGGGTTCGGGCTCTCCCATGTCCCCGAAGCGTCAATAACTGCCCTGACCTGCAAATCCGCCGATGTTCCATCTGAGCTCCGAGTGCGGATAAGGAAAGGAGTCGATTCGCGCTGCGCGGTGCCCGTCCGATCCATTCCGACTCTGCTCACTGCCACAACCCGGGTATCGATGAGGACGGAATCTCGGAGTTCAGCTGTCTCAGCAAGCGGCTTGAGGTAGTCACGGATGAGCTCGGCACCGGTGGGCAGGCGGTCCCCGTCGGGCTCATGCCAGTCCGTGGGCGCCAGCAGGCTGCGCGCCGCCTCGTCGATGTTGTACTTCCACGGAGAGAACAAACCGATATG
Source organism: Brevibacterium sediminis (assembly GCF_013623905.1). GTDB lineage: Bacteria > Actinomycetota > Actinomycetes > Actinomycetales > Brevibacteriaceae > Brevibacterium > Brevibacterium sediminis. The sequence continues at coordinate 60,840 of NZ_JABKDD010000011.1, read as the reverse complement.
ACCCCACTCGGCCACTGCCGCCGCGACAGTGGTTCCCGCTTCGAGAACGAGCGGTCGAACACCGCGTCGGACGAGCTGGGCCGCGGCCGCGAGGCCGACGGGACCGGAACCGATCACGGCGACCGGGAGCTGTTCGAGCGCATAATCAGTCATTGGGCGCCTCCTCGGCGATGGGGTTCGACGTGGTCGTCGACAGTGTGGATCTCGTCCCTGCATCGGGGGCGAGATCGACGACGAGGGCTTCGACTCTGGTCCTGATCTCATCCCGGATTCGGCGCACAGATTCCAGGCCCTGACCTGCGGGATCATCCAGAACCCAGTCTTCGTAACGTTTGCCGGGGAAGATCGGGCAGGTATCGCCGCAGCCCATCGTGATCACGACATCGGACGCGAGCACGGTGTCGGCGTCGAGGAGCGTGGGACTGTTTCGAGTGATGTCGATGTCGAGTTCCCTCATCGCATCGACTGCGACTGGGTTGATCGTCTCGGCCGGTGCGCTGCCGGCCGACCGCACCTCGATGCGCTCTCCGGCCAGTTCGCGGAGGAATCCAGCCGCCATCTGGGACCTGCCGGCGTTGTGCACGCAGACGAAGAGGACACTCGGCTTGCTCATCTGTGCAGGACTCATACTCGGTTCACTCCTTGATCAGCGGCCGATGGGAAGAATCGGGGTCGCACCCAGAGCGCGACGTAGACGAGGGCGACGAGGATGGGCACCTCGATGAGCGGTCCGACGACTCCGGCGAGCGCCTGCCCCGAGGCGACACCATAGGTTCCGATCGCCACTGCGATGGCGAGTTCGAAGTTGTTGCCGGCAGCGGTGAATGCCAGGGTCGTCGTCTTCTCATAACCCAGGTTCAGTGCCTTGCCGATGACCATCCCGGCAGCGAAGACGACGACAAAGTAGACGAGCAACGGCAAGGCGATGCGGGCGACGTTGCCCGGGTGAGAGGTAATTTCGTCACCCTGGAAGGCGAAGAGCACGACGATGGTGAAGAGCAGTCCGTACAGTGCCCACGGCCCGACTTTGGGGAGGAATCGATCTTCGTACCACTGACGTCCCTTTGTCTTCTCTCCCACCGTGCGTGTGAGGAAGCCGGCAAGAAGCGGGATTCCGAGGAAGACGAGGACGCTGAGGGTGATCGCCCAGAAGGAGAATTCGCTGGACGTCGTCGGCAGACCCAGCAGGCTCGGAAGCCACTGGAGGTAGAACCAACCGAGGAGCCCGAATGCGAGAACCTGGAAAACCGAGTTGATGGCCACGAGCACGACGGCAGCCTCACGGTCTCCGCAGGCCAGATCGTTCCAGATGAGGACCATGGCGATGCACCTGGCCAGACCGACGATGATCAGTCCGGTCCGGTATTCGGGCAGATCAGGAAGGAAGAGCCATGCGAGCACGAACATGAACGCCGGTGCGGCCAACCAGTTGATGGCCAAAGAGGTGATCATGAGCTTCTTGTCTGCCAGCACGTGTCCGGTCTCGTTGTACCGAACCTTGGCGAGCACAGGAAACATCATCACCAGCAGGCCGATGGCGATCGGCAGGGACACGTCGGCGACCTTGACCGCGTCCAGAGTCTCGGCGACGCCGGGCACGAGTCTGCCCAACACCAGGCCCAGGGCCATGGCGCCGATGATCCACAGCGGCAGAAATCGATCCAGTGTCGACATCTTCGCCGCCACAGGCGAATCGGTGCCGGCTGGCGCAGTGGAATGCATTGTCTCCCTCGAGGTCCTGATCGACTCGGCGCCGCGGTCACATGCTGACGCATTGAAGTTTATCGATACGATAGGACCACAATACATCGACAAGTGTCAATGTATGGGCATAATGGAAGAGTGACCACACAACCCGCGCCCCCTCCGACACAAGCGGACGACTGCTGCCCGTCGCTGACCGTCTCGCCGTTGAGCCTCGATGACGCTCAGGATTTCGCGCGCATCTTCAAGGCAGTAGCCGATCCGACTCGGTTGCGCCTGGTCTCCCTCGTCGCCGCGCACGAGCAGCAGGAAGCGTGCGTCTGCGATCTCACCGAACCCGTCGGTCTCGGCCAGCCGACCGTCTCCCACCACCTGAAGATCCTCGTCGATGCCGGAGTCCTTCACCGTGAGAAGCGCGGAGTCTGGTCGTACTACTCGCTCGAGATGGACACACTGAACCGCTTATCAGCGTTTCTCTCTACGAAGTGAGAGCACAACGGCAAAGCAGGGAGCTAGCCCCACCTCACGCGTGCATCCGCGCGCCTTTCACCACCCGATCAACACCATTCTTCGGCCCACGCAGGGCCACCCCGACTAGGTTGAGTTCCTCGGCCGGGACACCGGCCACGGCGGCCCGGTTGGCTGCATCGTGGCCGGTGGAGAACAGCTCTTCGGTGTAGATTGCTGTCGGGATTCCGCGTCCCATCGCCTTCGTCCGGATCGACCGCAGTTTATCCGCATTCGCGGTCATCACCATCACCGGCTGGCGCAGCATCGGCAGGTAGTCGTTGCCGTCGGCGTCCCGGTAGTTCTCCCCGACCAGTCCCACGTCGCTCGTGGCGATTCCGGACATGAGGAAGGCGGTGACGTTGAGTTCCTGCCATGCCTTCAGGTCATCGCGGAGGACGACGACGACCTTCGTATCGAACCGGACGGGCGCACTCGGCTCGACAGCCGGCGCGCTCCCATCGGCAGACGTTGACGGCACGACCGCCTCGGTGACGGCATTGCTCGCAACCGCCTCGGTCGACGTTGTGGTGTCGGTCTGATCTGGGGAATTTGTGTTCTCATGCATGGTCCCAGCTTCACCGACCCCGCACACCGCGGTCTTGTACATTTGTTGCATGGTCGACGTCATCCGCGCCTGGCATCCTCAGGTTCCGCAGGTCCAGGAGGTGCTCCACGCCCGCTTCGACCATCATGCCTATCCCGCGCACACGCATGATTCGTGGACGGTCCTGCTCATCGACGATGGCGCCGTGACCTATGATCTCGATTGCCACGATCACCTTGCCACGCCGACCGCGGTGACGCTGCTGCCGCCCCAGGTGCCCCACGACGGCCGCTCGGCGTCGCCGGAGAAAGGCTTCCGCAAACGAGTGCTCTACCTCGAGCCCGAATGGCTGCCGGAGTCCGCAGTCGATGCCGCGGCGGATTCGCCCACCCTGCTCGGCACGGATGCCCTCACCGAGGTCACCGACATCCACGCCGCCCTGGCGGATCCGGCCGATGCCCTCGCCGCCGAGTGCGGGGTCCTCGCACTCCGCGAGTTCGCGCTCTCACGACTCACCCCGGTCGGTGAGCCCACCTCGGATGCGCCGCTCGCCCGTCGTCTGCGCGATCTGCTCGATGATCGTCTCCTCGAATCGTTCACCATCGCCGAGGCGGCCACCGAGCTCGGCACTCACCGCAGCCATCTGGTGCGGGTCTTCACTCGAAACTTCGGAATCTCGCCCCACCGGTACGTCATCGGCCGCCGCGTCGACCGCGCCCGCAGGCTGCTGCTGTCCGGGAGCTCTCCCGCCGAGGCGGCCGTTGAGTCAGGGTTCCATGATCAGGCGCATCTCACTCGCCACTTCCGGTCGACCTTGGGAACGACACCTGGCATATTCTCCAGACGGTAGAGGGCGGAGCCGATATCGATTCGGCTCCGCCCTCTGCTCGGATCAGATACGAGGCTGCATCACAGCATGTCGGTCTTCCGTCGCCTCGATACGAGGATAGCGGCTATTCCGCCCCCAACGAGGAGTACGCCGAGGAGGCCGAACGTCATCGCTCCAGCGGCGCCAGTCCTCGGCAGATGAGAGCCGTCGCTGCCGGAGTCGGTCCCACCACTGGGGCTCCCTCCTGAGTCGGTCGCGGATCCATCTGCTGAAGTGCTCCCGGACTTCGACGTGCTCGACCCAGCGCTATCCGCGTTCGAGTTCGTCGCAGCCGAGTCATCAGCCTCTGGATCTGCTGCGGCCGAGTCGTCAGCACTCGGATCAGTTGCCGCGTCAGCACCTGGGTCGGTCGATGCCTTGGCATCGGCGTCCGTCGCTGCCGTATCCTGGCCGTCCGAATCGGCTGCGGCGTCTACGTCAATATCCATTGACCCCTCGTCCTTGCCGTCCGGGTCAGTCGAAGCATCGTCACCACCGTCAGGATCGGTCGAGGCCTCGGCATCTGAATCCTTCGACGCTTCGGACTCGGCGTTCACGTCGGACGAAGTGTCCGGGTCGGATGATGTGTCCGGGTCAGTCGATGCATCCGCATCAGGCGACGCGTTCAGATCAGCGTCTGCATCAGGATCAGTAGAAGCGCCCGGGTCTGACGATGCATCCGCGTCAGGCGACGCGTTCAGATCAGCGTCTGCATCAGGATCAGTAGAAGCGTCCGCGTCTGAGCTCGGGTCTGCAGAAGCTTCGCCCTCCGGATCGGCACCGCCTTCGACATCTTTCTTGTTGACGATGTCTGAGAACTCCATGTCCCGCTTCTCACCGGTGATCGTCACGGTCTGCGTCTCGTCCGTGAGTACATATCCGTCCGGAGCGTTGGTCTCCGTAATGGTGTAGTCGCCCCAGGCTAAGTCGGTCACTTCGAACTGCCCGGCCGCCTCGTCGGCGTCGAGCTCGCCGTTGTCGGCCACGACGAAGTCCTCGCCGTCCGGACCCGTCAGTGTGAATTCAGCACCGGCGAGCGCGTCGCCGTCTTCGTCGACCTTCTTCCAGCTCAGCCCTCCGGGGATCTGTTCGTTGACGAGCCGACAGGTGATGATCGCGTCCGTGTCGACAGATTCGGTCAATTCGAACCCGTCTGCGATGTTTCTGGTGCCGACCTTGCGTCCGTCTGCGGTGCAGAGCGCGTTTGAACCGGACTGCTGCTGCAGTCGGTAGCCTTCCTGCTGCTTCTCGGAAGCCTGTACGCCTTCGGCCGGGGTCTGCAGTTTGAAGCTCACCGTCCCGGCCGCATCGGTGGTCTTCTCCACTCCGTCCACCGAATCCGGGGACGAGATCGTCCAGCCCTCGCCCGGGTGTTTCGCGGTGTTCTTCGCGTGTTTGCCGGACCCAGGGTCGATGAGTTTGGTGACGTTGAGAGTTCCTCGGCAGCTCTTCGTGGCGATCTCACGGAGCTGTTCGGCCAATTCGGAGTAATCAGAGACCACATAGTAGTCGTCGCCTGCGGTCTGGCCCGAGACCAGCTTGATGTTGCCCTCGTTGATCTCGCTGCCCACTCCCAAACCGACCACCTTGGTACCTTGAGATTTCAGAGCATTCGCCGATTCGATGGCTTTGTCGATGTCGATCTGATCGGTTCGCGTACCGCGGTCGGTATTGCCCCGTTCGGACCCCGGCACCCCGTATGCCGTGGGCTTGCCGTCGGTGACGAACAGTACCAAGTCGTGGTTTGTACCGCCCAACTGCCCCAACCCGCGGTCCCAGTTCGTGCCTCCTGAGTTCTGCGGAACCCGCCGAAGCGCGTCGATCTGCTTATTGAGTTCGTCGACTGAGTCCGAGGTTGCGACAGACGCGCTGTTGATCGGCTCGTTGGTGCCGTCGGGTCCGAACGTTGCAAACGAGTTGACAGACACTCTGCTGGGAGTCCCCGAGAGGCCGCTGGCGACAGATTTGACCGCCGACTTCGAATCGTCGACGTCTCGATCGGACAGGGAATTCGAGAGGTCGAGGACGACTCCGATATCGAGGCCGCATTTATCGGCCAGTGAGGGGTTCGGCAGGGGTTCTGCCGCGGCCTGTGCCGGCGCGACGGATGCACCGAGGAATGCGAACGAAGCAAGAACAGACGATGCGAGGATCGCCGCTCCGTGCCTCGTCATAGGAGGTCGCTTCAGGGACAAGGGTCTTCTCCTTCAGAAGAGGCCGTCACCTGCGCATTCGACGAATGCCAGATGATCGGATGCACTGTCTATGGGGTTGTGAGGCGGCCCTGCAGCCACGTGGTTCAGCAGGACCGCCTCGGACGAGTCCGGGACTCGGAGGGGTCCCGAACCGGCTGTTGACTAACTGCCGGCTCAGGCTCGGAGCGATCGTGGATCTTGACCTCCCCATAGGCTGAGACCTCTGCGCAATCGATTTCGTTCGCGAGTTTCAGAAGTTTCTCTCCAATGCATGACGACAGGGGCCACAGCCGCGTTTCCACCCGAAACGAAATGGCTCAGCCGCGCGTGGGTATCCCTGCTCACGCGGCCGAGGATTGGTCGCCTTGTTCCCAACCCTGGGTGATTGGGAAGCTGGGTTCTGCTCCTGTAGAATTTTTACTCCCCTCTGAAATGCCCCGAACTCACAGTTGAGGTCCCCTCATGCAATTTCCCCGTCTGAATCCGCACCTTACTTTCGAGACGATGAGCCGATGACCGAAGAGTGGTCATCGTCGGCCGATAGTTCCCGCTCCCCTTTCGGACTGCCACACCCGAGCAGTGAACTCAGCGACTCCGACCTCTGTGCCTGCATCCGTGATCACCGGCCCGAATCTGCAGCTGCACGGGCCGCCTACGGTGAGCTCTATGCCCGACATCGGCTCCCTGCATTGCATGTCGCACTGCGCCTCAGCCGAAATCGTGCGCAAGCGGAAGATGCCGTCGCCGAGGCTTTCGCCAAGATCTGGCGCGCGTGGGGGCGAGGAAAAGGGCCGGATGAGTCCTTCAAGGCGTATCTCATGGCCGCTGTTCGCTCCGAATCGTACCGGCGCACGGCGATGGTTCGTGCGACGACGATCGTCGAACCCGATGTGCTGACGTTTCTTGCCGACAGCGAACCGAGCGATCTCGCCGCCGAGGTGGCAGAGCGAGATCAGCTGGGCCGCGCCTTCAAAACTCTCCCCGACGCCTGGCAGAGCGCGCTCACACTCATCGATATTGAAGGGATATCGACCGCTGATGCGGCCGCGATGCTGGGGCTGTCGTCGAATTCCATCAGTTCGCTCCTGCGTCGCGCACGAGAGGGGCTGCGGGCCGCCTATCTGCAGGAACACGTCGAACCCAGCGCCCCCGAATGCGCGAAGTACTCCTCTGCGCTTGCGCGGTTCGTGCGGCAACAGCTGGGCCCGAAACGCGCTGAAGCGATCAAGGCTCATCTCAGTCACTGCAGTCATTGCCGCCGTCAGTCCTTTGAGCTCCGCAGCATCAATGCGAAGTTCCAGGTATGGATCACGCCGGCAGCTCTCGCTGCCGCGCTCATCGAATGGGGCCATTTCCCGGAAGAAGCTATGCTGCTGACGGGCGCGGGGACGGCGAGCGTCGGGCCGAGTGAGCAGTCGGGTTCGGTCGTCGCCGAGCCGCACTCAAGTGCGGCAGCCGCAGTATCAAAGAGCAGCACGAGCACTGCGGCAGCGGGCAGCTCTGGAGGCAGCACTGCCGGAATTGCGGCCGGAGCGTCGGTGGTCAAAATTGTAATCGCAGGCATCGCTGCCAGCGCCGCCATTGCCGCCGGTGCCGCCACACTTGTGAATCTTCAGCGCGATCCTGCCCCACAGTCTGCTGCTGCGGAAGAGACCTCTTCGGCGCCATTTGATCCACCAAAAACAACGCCTTCCTCACCGTCTCCACCGCGCACGGCTGAGCCGGACGGTGGCGATGAGAGTGCTGAGGGCTCGGACGGGCACGAGCAAAACGCCACTGAGCGCTCCGCTTCACGCGAGGAAGAGCGGTCGCGGGACTCCCGGAAGAACGCTCAGGCGCCGCACCCGGAGAAGGAGGCGTCGACCCCTTCTTCGTCCGACCGGCAGCAGCCGAGGAACGATCCCGCTGAGGTTCCGCCTGTGGAACCGGATGAGCCCTCATCCGAAGCGGCCCCGGAGACCGCCGCACCCACACCGGCCGAGGAGCCGACGGACTCGAGCGAGCCCAGCCTCGAGCCGAGTAGTACTCCTTCGGCTCCACCAGAACCGAGTTCCGATTCCTCATCGGAATCGTCGGAAGACACTGACGATGCGGCTGCGAACAGCGACACGGGGACCTCGACCGCGTCCAGCGAACCGGATGCGGGGGTCAACTCAGCCTCAGACGCAGACGCTTCTGGCGTCTCAGATGCCGATGGAGAGGACCCTAACGAAGGCCCCCACTGTCATGTCGTCGGCTGGTGGGAGTTCTGCCACTGATCCACCGCCGAAGGCTGAGAGATCGGACTGCTCGTGGTGGATCGATCGCTCCAGCACTGCTGGCAACTGGCCGGCGAGTAGGCCGCCTCTCCGCGGACGATTGCCACGCAGTCAGCTCTGCTGACCGCGGTGGACGTGGGCCACAGCCTCGGCACGGCTGCGCACGCCGAGCTTGCGGTAGAGCGCGGACAGGCGGTTCTTCAGCGTTCCCGACACCACTCCGAATTCGCGGGCGATCTGCGCGATCGACTTCGATGAGTCGATCGCGAACAGCAGCGACTGTTCGGCCGGGGTGAGATCGGTCTGGAAATCCGGGGACACCGGAGAAGTCTCTGGCAGTTCGAGCAGACGCTTCTGCAACACGGCCGCCGTGAGCTCTGCAGAATTGAACGACCGCGCCACGGCCTCCCACTCGGAACAATCGGCCGAAACGGGAATGAGCGCCTCTCGAGCAGACTTCGACAACTGAGTGACGGCAAGCACCGATGCGGTGATCGCGCAGTAGTCGAGCATGTCGACGAAGGCCTCCAGCGCCTCAGCAGAACGGCCCTCGTGGTGGAGCATGTCGGCGCGCAGAGCCATGGCTGAGTTCTTGAGCCTGGGCCCCTCATCGCCGGCCAACAACTGCCCTGTGGCGGTCCACAGCGGATCATGCTGCCCGAAGACGAAGGCCTGACGCGCTTTGACGACCGAGTACCCCGGACTCGGTGGACTCATCCGCTCGGCCAAGCCCTGCAGGGCCTTCCCCTCGCCCGCAGCGGCCAGCACGAAGCTGACGATGTTGACGATGGCCGAGAACCGTGCGCTAAGTACGCCTGTCGTCGGCAGAAGCTGAACCTGCAGACTCTCCACCAGCAGCTTCGCCGCGGCCGAAGCTCGCCCTTCATACACAAAGCACAGACTTCTCAGCACGTGCGGAATGGGCCCCAGGAATTGGGTGGGCTTCGCCTGGTCAAGTGCGATGATGATCAGTCGGGCTGCATCGAGATCGAGCCGGTCCAGGCTGCGCATCAATTCGATGCACAGGGCTGTGTATTCGTCCGGCAGCGCGGCCATTCCGAATCTGCGAGCGTCCTCACGTGCCCGTTCCAGGTTGCGGTCCATGTCAGATCCGTGCCCGTGCCCCATTCCAGCCAGGGCGGCCTCGACGAGCCCCGCGAGCAGCGGGTGCGGCGAGTTCGGGGCATAGATCTCGGCGAAGTGGACGACCCGCTGGAGCACGCACATCGCTTCAGGGAAGCGACCAGCCACGATCAGATTCCGCCCGTGCTCGAGGTTGAGCTCAGCCTGCAACATCAGCGTGGGCCCGGGCTCACCCGCGCCGAGGTGGCGCAGACGTTCCCGTCCCACCTCGATGACGTTCAATGCGGCTTCGTTCTCCCGGTTGAGCCGGTGCATCCTCGCTTCGAGCATGGTCACCACGGACATCTCATCGGCGGTGAGTCGACGTTCGGACTCGGCCGCCAGGAGTCCGCGCATCTCCGGCAGCACGATGCTGGAGAAGTCGGTGGCTGAGAGCAGTGTCGGCATATCGTCGGTGCCCAGTCGCGTACGGGTCGAGTCGATGCGACGGGCGGCACTGCGAGCCAGGATGAGGATCGGATTTTGAGCCAGCACATCCTCTGGGACCCTGAGGTAGGCCTCGACGGCGCTGGGCGCATCGATGAAGACATTGACCGAACGGCGTGCCCATGTGCGTTCAAGCACGTGCCAATCACGTAGCTCGAGGACGAGATCGACGACCTCGGTCAGACCTTCGCGTCTGCCCGAACGCTGTCGGCCGATGGAATCGGAGATCGCAGCTCCGAGAGCCTCACGCGGGCTTCTGGCGGCGGAGTCGGAATCGCACGTGACTATTCGACGCATGAGCATTCGAATCATGGGCGGGACCGTGAACACCTCATCGCCGTCGGTCGGGACTGTCAGGAGTCCCTCATCGAGGAGGAGCGAAGTGAGTCCTTCAGGCGAGGAGCCCGCCGATGCTGCCAACTCTGCGGCGGCGAAGGCAGAGTGGACCAGATCGACCATGGCCGAGGTGATCCGCGGGGCCCACGCGAAGAGGGTCAGCAGGTAGAGCGCTCCGGATTCGCGCTTGGCGCCCTCGATCTTCGGCGTCAACGCTGGTGAAAGCATTGCATCGATGCGGTCGGGGTCATTATCGGTCAGCGGTATGCCGGCTTTGACACGTGCTCGTACGAGCGCGTCGGCTATGCGGGGGCGGCCACCGCTGCAGCTGAAGAGCTGTTCGAGAGCGGTCGGCGACAGCTCATCGCTGTGGCCGACCGCCTCGGCGAATTTTTCGATGGACGATGCGCGAGGACCGAACCGGGAATCGAATCCGGAGTCCTTGAGGGGAGTCGCCTCGTCATTGCTTTTGGGGTCTACAGGGGAGGTACTGGTCACGGCACGGTTCTTCTCTGCTAGTGCGGCGGTTGCCGACGGACAGTGGGGAAATGCCACAAGGAGGGGAAATGCGGCGTTGGGCAGTTGCCAGAGTACCGCATGGCCTTAGTACCGCTGGTGAACCGAGAGCATTTCACGGCTTGCCTGCGGCAAATCTCATCGTTTGCACAGCAGGCCCGTCACACCCACCGATACTCGTATTCCGGCCGCCCGGGCGTTCCGTGCCGGGGCTGCTTGATCGCCTGCTTCGTCGAGACGAGATGTTCGAGGTACCGGCGGACGGTGACGCGGGACAGGTCGAGGCCCTGCCCCACCTCGGTGGCCGAGACCGGGACTGCGGAATCGCGGACGAACGCGGACACTGCGTCCAAGGTCTCGGCGATGAGGCCCTTCGGCAGGGTCGTCGACGAGACCGACCGCAGCGCTGAGAGCGCATTGTCCACCGACGCCTGAGTCGCCAACGACCCCGAGCCCGTGAGCCCGCGCCTGAACTCGCGCTGGTTCTCCAACTTCTCCTTGAACGCCGCGAAGGTGAACGGCTTGATGAGGTACTGGGTGATGCCCGACGAGATCGCCGAACGGATGACCTGCAGGTGCCGCACCGCGGTGATCGCGATGATGTCGACGTCCTGACCGCGGGAGTTCAGCCGCCCGGCGACCTCGAGGCCGTGCGAATCCGTGAGGTTCATATCGAGCAGAACGATATCGACGGGGCTGCCTGCAGCAGCGAGTTCGTCGAAGCGTTCGATCGCCTCATGTCCGCCCAGGCAGGTTCCGGCCACCTCAAATCCCGGCACGCGGTCCACGAAGTCCGCGTGCGCCTGTGCCGTCATCGGATCGTCTTCGACGATGAGCACCCGCAGCGCGGCATCATCGCTCACGTGAGTGCCCAAGCCGTGAAGTGATGCCGTCTTAGGGGACTTGACATCGAAGACATCGACTTCGATCCCACCAACCCCTCCGCCACCGAGTCCTCTGCTGACACCACCACACCGGACCAGCACGCGACGGAGCCCGAAAGCACCGGCCCCCGACGACCAGTCCAGCCTGCCCGGCGTATTGTGGGTCATCCAGCGATCTCGCCCCTCACTTTCGACGAAATCTCCATCGCACACGATGTTCCTCAGTTCGAAGTTGCAGACCCTCCTCCGGGCACTTCAGTCGATGAGAGGTACCCGTTGCGCTTCGCGTGTTCGATCATTTCGGCACGACTGCGCACACCGAACTTCTTATACAGCGCAGACAGTCGATTCTTCAACGTCCCGGCGACGACCCCGAACTCGCGGGCGATCTGCGGGACCGGCTTCTGGGAATCGATGGCGAAAAGCAGCGAAAGCTCTGCAGAAGACAGTTCGACATCACGGTCGACGGACACGCGCAGAGTTTCCGGAAGATCCAGAAGTCGTTGCTGTAGATCCGCGCCCGAACTGTCCGCCTCATCGAATGTCTCAGCCAGATCAGACCAGGCCGAGTGTGAGGCCGTGACCGCGATGAGCGCCGACCTCGAAGACTTCGACATCTGCGCAATCGGCATCAATGTCGACCCGATGATGCAGTAGTCGAGAACGTGGCCGAAACTGTCCACGGCCGCACTTTCCTGACTTTCGTGATGCAGGAAAGCGGCACGAAGTGCCGCAGCACAGCCCTTGAGCCGGGGGCCATCGACGCTGTTGAGGACACGAGCAGTGTGCGACCACAGCTGCTCGCGCTGTCCGAAGACGAAACTCTGGCGCGCTTTGACCAATGAATACGAGGGGTCAGTCGGAGTCATCTGAACCACCAGATCCTGGATCGGCTTCGTCTCTCCCGCAGCCAGGAACACAAAGCTCGCGATATTCACGATCCCGGAGAATCTGGAATTCGACGAACTCGTCATCGGCGAATCCCGAGTGTCGACATTGTCGATGAGCTCTTTGGCTGCGATCGAGGCTCGGCCACGGTAGACACGATAGAGACTCTCGGCGATCGTGGGCAGCGATCCGAGCCCTTTCGCAGTCCCCAGCTTCTTCAGTTTCTCAAGAGCTGTGCCAGCCGCAAGCAGGTCGAGTCGGTCCAGGCTCCTCATCGCATCGAGGCATTGCCATTTATGTTCACCTGGCACGGTCTCCATGCCGAACATCTGCGCCTTGTCCCGAGTAAGGGTGAGATTCCAGCCCATCTCTTTGCCGTGACCGTGGCCGAGATTGGCCAACGCGGTCTCCAAATAGCCAGCGAGCATCGGGTGCCATGAGTTCGGCGCATAGGTTTCGGAGAACTGAATCACTCTCTGAAGGACCCGCAACGCCTCAGCGAAACGACCTGCTGAGACCAAATTCTTGCCATGCTCAAGATTGAGCCCAGCTTGCATCATGGCTGTCGGGCCGGACCCCTCGTCATGGCGCCGGCGCAGCAATTCACGTCCCGAATCGATCGTCTGCAGCGCCGTCCCGTAGTCACCGTTCGAACGGTGAAGGCGTGCCTCTGCAGCGGTGAGCGCAGCGATCTCATCCACACTTAGTTCTGTCTCATGACCTGATGACAGGATGCCGTGGAGGCTCGGTACGACAATGCTGTCGAAATCTGTCACCGGCACCAAGCGCGTGCGGTCCTCGGTTCCGAAACGACTACGCGTCGAATCGATCCTTCGTGCGGCGCTCCTGGCCAATGCGAGAATCGGCCTTTCACTGATGACGGAGGCGGGAACTGAGAGAAAAGCGTCGACCGCGTTGACCACGTCGTCGAAGACATTGATGGACCGTCGCGTCCACATCTGCTCGAGGAGTTCCCAGCCTTCGATTTCGACGACGAGGTCGAGGATCTCGTCGTATCCCGGCACATCGCTCGCCTTCGCCCTCGCATAACTGTTGTCGATGGCCATGCTGAATGCTTCGTGAGGACTTCTATGGAACTCGGCTGTCCAGGGGCCGGTGATTCGACGCATCAATGAGCGAATGAGACCCGGAACGGTCAGCGTTCCGTCTTCTCTGGATTCGACGACCAGCAGACCCTCGGCGACAAGCTCGGAAACCAACTCCGTGGACGTTGTGGGAACAGTCGTCTTGGACTCGGCCAGATCATAGGCTTCGTGAACGAGACCGATCGTCGGCGCAGTGATCTTCGGAAGCCACGAAAAGAGGGCCAGCAGAAACACAGATTGCGCCTTTGCTCCTCCGACCGAGAGGCGAGGAGTCAGCGAGGGCAGGAGCAGTGCGTCGATCTGGGGCTGGTCGATGTCAGATACCCGGAATCCAGCACGATGTGCGGATTCGATGAGAGACTGCGCAATGTCGATTCGGCCGGCGCTGCAGCGAAAGAGGTTTTCGATTCCGGCAGCGTCGAGATCATCTCGGAGGGTAAGCGCTTCCGCGAAGGAACGTTGGTCTGAGATCACGGGGCCGAAATAAGCGTCGAAAGCGCTCTCTCGGCGAGGAGGGGATGATTCTTCGCTGTTGTCTCGGCTGGGCTCTCTGATTGGCAATGCTGGAATCTTCTCTGTGCTGTCGGCGGGGAGCCGTGGCAGTGGGGCCTGCCAAGGTGAGGGGAAATGTGCGTTGCTACATAAACATGTATAGCACAGCGAGCTTACCGGTCTGTCGAGATGATATCTCGGCAGACCGTTCCTCACCGTATGTCGGTCCTGCTCCGGGAAGCTGCCGGCGCCGCTAGGCGACCGGCGAACTGCTGTCAGCTCAGTTGGGCCCAATTGCGTCGATCAGCGACTGGGGCCACGGTTGTCCGTTTTTCGACAGCCTATCGGCGTCTTAGTTCACCCCCTCTGCCCCTTCGGTCTCCGACGGGGCGGACGTCGATGTCGCGTCACTCGATTGGTCGGACTCCGATGGATTGGGGCTGTCTGGTTCGTCGGACTCCGATGGAGCGGGGTCGCCCGGTTCATCCGGTTCTGACGGTGAAGGCGTATCCGGTTCGTCAGGCTCCGATGGAGCGGGATCGCTCGGTTGGTCAGGTTCCGACGGTGGCGGGTCACTCGGCACGTCCGGTTTTGACGGCAAGGGCGCATCGGGTTCGTCGGGCTCCGACGGTGTGGGCGAGTCAGGCTTCGTCGGGTCCGGATTGCCGGGCCCACCCGGCTTCTTGCCGCTCGAGGACTTTCCAGCGGTGCGATCATCACCGTGCGAGGCAGGTGGCTCTGTTCCATCCCGGCCCACAACTTCTGAAGCCTCGGAATCGTGTGGATCATTCACGCTGGATGACGATGAGCCGCGTCCGTCGGAGGATGAGTTCCCGGACGATGCGCTGCGCTCCCCGGTACGGCCAGCCCGGCTTCCCAGTTCTTTCCCGGTGGAAGCGGACGATGACCCGACATCCGTACGATACCCCGAGGTCTCGCTGGATATCGGCGAGATCGAGAGTCCGACCAGTGAACCAAGAAGTCCGACACACGCCGCCGCCACTGGAATGAGGACGGGCTTCGGGAGGTGGAAGGCTGAGTCGTCTTTCTCGACCTCTGAGTCTTCCACGACAGCCTGCATCGCCCCCGTGGATGGATCTGAATCTTCTACAGACTGCGCCGCCTCCGTTGATGCGGCTGAGGCAGTCTCCCCTTCCGCCTCCAGTGACGGCACAAGGGCAGTTTCCTCTTCGGCCTCTATCGACGGCTCTATGTCTTGCGCAACCTGCGCCGCCTCCGTGGAACGCGCGAGGGCAGCTTCCCCACCCGACTCCGTGGGCGGTAAGGCACTTTCCCATTCCGCCGCCGACGCCGACTCGGAGTTGGTTTCCGTCGCGGCCAAGGAGGCCGATGATGTCGGGGCTGTGTGTGATCGATTATTGAGCGTGTCAGCGAATCGCTCGATCAATGTTGGCGACGTCAGCAGAGCAGGAATCAGCGCAGAGCACAGATCCGTCGCGTTCAGGGCCCGCCCGCCCTGCTCCTGCCGCCACCGCCGCTGCAGCTCCTGACGAGCACGCGACGCCAGACGGGCCGCAGTGTGCGCGGTGACATTCAGTCGCTGCGCCACAGATGCCGCCTCGAGGCCCTCGACTTCCCGCAGCCACAGAATTCGCTGCCAGTTGTCGGGAAGACTCGAAAACACGTGTGCCACATTGCTGTGTCGAGCCCAGGCTTCAGAGACGATCCTCGTCTCCTCCGTCATGTCGTGATGGGCTGCTTGCTCGTCAACAGCACGCTCGATGAGTGTCTCAAGTTCTTCTGACGTCTCAGGCGGGGAGTCGAGAACCTGTTTGAGGACCGCTAACAGCGCAGCGTCGTGGACCGCGCGGGGGCCCGCCTTCCCGTTCATGGAATCGTCGATATGGCGGCGATAGATTTCGGAGAAGGCACCGACAGTTCCGGAGCCGATGAGCTTGAGGATCTCATCATTCGTGAAATCGGCAAGATTCTCGTCAGGCTGATGTTCGTTCACGTCTATCCGGTCCTCATCGGTCTCGACAGAAGTAGGTGGAAGGAGCCGCGCTGCCCAGCAACGCCAGAGCCTCCGCTTGGCAGCGTGCTCTTATCCCGGCAGTTTATCGCATGTTTGCAAGCTCCTTTGCACATGCATGACCTTTTCCTGCCGCCACAATGACTATTTCGTGAATATTCTCTGGTTCCTTAAAGGCGATGAGTTGAGCAACGGGAGAAAGTTACTGAATACCGATCGGAAGTAGTGGCGGCCAATGGCGATCAATTCAAGAGCGAATCGCATAAATTGAATGGAGACCCTCCCGGACGCGCGCTCAACACGCCCAGGAGGGGACACGTGACTGCACTGAGGATGCCGCCACGCAAGCGCCGATGTACTCATGAGATTTACCGACAAAGACAGAATAACTTGCCTCAATGAATCATTCAAAGGTCATCTCATAAAACAAGACAAATTGGGTTGGGGTGGTTAATGACTCTTGCATGACTGCTTCATGACCCTAAGATCGGAGCGTGTTCGGTCCTCAGTTGATGGACTCTTGGTTCCACTCGGAGTCGGGTACCCCGTTGACTCCTTCGTGGCCCTTCGGCAGATCGAACCTCTGCGCAGTGAGATCTCTGGGCAGCAAGGTGAAGCCTTGCCAATGCATCTCCATGGGCGACTGCTCCTCGTCCCTAGGCACATGGTGGAATCCGACCGCAACCCATGACACGACATCATCGAGCGTCTGGTCCTTTCCGTCTTCGACGAACTCCGGCACTCCCCTTCCGCAGTCGCCCCTATTCTTCGTTGCATAGAGTTCACAGTCGTTGTGATTCGTGAATCCTACGTCGTAGCCGATGTCATCACCGTGCGTATGGGAATGCTCAGCGTCGTCGACGAACTCGAAGGAGTCAGTTTTGCCGACATCGATCTGATAGGAGATGGGATGGCCATCATCGTTGAGGAGATTTGGGTTGAGGACTCGCCACCACCGGCGATTTTGCCAACGGGCCGTCGTGGGATGATCGAGGTCCGTCAGCTTACCCGTAAGCTTGGGGGACTCCGCGCCTTTCTCGCCTGTCTCATCGGCGTCGAACTGCTGTGCGCTCATGCCTCCAGTACCACCGAGGCCCCACCGTATTCTCCAGACGGCGTTATGTGAGTGGCTGGCCGCGTGCTCGTGGTCACCGACATCCCACCCATGCTCTTCATCCGTGTAATCGACCGGAGACAGGTCTCCCGTTGCTCCGAGCTGAACGTTGATGGAGCCGTCGGCACCGAATGTGTATTGCGAGACGTATTCGTACCAGCCGACTCGAGAGACTGTCGACAGCTGCCATCCGTTCTTGCGGGCGTTTGCTGGAGCCACAAGATCGCTGGAGTGGTAGGCAAGTCCTTCATCAACGACTTCGGAGCACAGAACCTTCCTCGTCTCCGATTTGCCGTATGAACCGTCGCCGATCTTCGGGATGCTTGCCGCCTGAATGTCTCCCCTGCATGCGTCGTCAGTGAGTGTCTTCATTTTTCGTCCGCCGAATCCGGACTCAGTGATATCAGAGGTGAGTCGCTCTCCGGTGTCATAGGGAACCTCAAGCTGAGAAGTCGACATTGTGTCGATCACCCGGATCGGGTCTTCACCTGGTGGAGTGATGTAAATGTCTGAGAGTGTCAGTCCGAAGTCCGGATGAACGCCCCAGCACATCGTCCATGTGGCCCCGCTGGACAGCGACTTTGAGACCTTCTGCTTGGGACTCTTGCAGGAGACGTCGGCAACGGCCTGCTCATTATCGCCCTGCCGTCCAGAGTGCGAACTGTCGCCCTGGGTGCAGGCAGTCACGATGATCAAGAGAGACAAAGCTCCGGCAGCGATCTGAGTCAGTCGTCTTTTCACTTCGGTATCGATCCCCAGAAGAAGCCGCCCCACACGGGCGGGAAGTCGAAAATAGTGGATGGGTGTGGTGATCATGTGAGCGCATGATCACCACACCCGATCTCATCTCATCTCGAAGATGAGGGTCACACGTGAGTCTTGTTTCTGAACGTGTACCGTGCGGCAGCACCGACAGCGATAAGCGCGGCGGCAGCCAGGAAGATCGGCACGATCTCGCCACCGGTTCGTGGCAGATCGCTGCTTACACCTTCGTCGCCAGCTCCTGCGTTCACGTCGCCGCTGCCAGCGTTCGACGAAGCGTTCGCATCGTCACCACCAGCATTGGACGAAGCATTCGCATCGTCACCACCAGCGTTCGACGAAGCATTCGCATCGTCACCACCAGCATTGGACGAAGCATTCGCATCGTCACCACCAGCGTTCGACGAAGCATTCGCATCGTCACCACCAGCGTTCGACGAAGCATTCGCATCGTCACCACCAGCGTTCGACGAGGCATTTGCGTCGTCGTCGGACCCAGCGGAAGTCACCTCGATGGTCGCCGCGGCTTCGGCGCCATTGTCATCGGTGCCAACTACGGCGAAGTCTCCGCCGGCGGTCTCGGCGGGAACGGGCAGCTTCGTGTCCTCTGGCACTGCGCCCTCTTCATCGGTCGTTACAGTGATAGCCTTGCCGAGGTCATCGGAAGAGTCGTCGGGCTTCGCCGACGGCAGTGCCAGACGAATGCTGACCTCGGTTTCAGGCAGCCAGCCGCTGCTCGTCAACGTGGTCTCGTCACCGGCCGGAACCGGAGACGACGCCTCGATCGAGGGAGCATAGACCTCGAAAGTACCTTTGGCTGTCGTCTCATTCGACGCTGTGCCAGTCACCGTGAGGTCTCCGGCCTTGGTGTCTTCCGGCACCTGAATCTTCGTGCCATCGGGCAGAGCACCCTCCCCATCCGCAGTTGCGATCACAGGGCTTCCGACGACATCTCCATCAGCGTTTGCAAGCGTAAGTTCGACCGAGGTGTTGGCCTTCCAGCCCGCGCTCTTCAGCGACGCCTCTCCACCAGCTGGAACCGGCGATGAAACGTCGATCGAGGGTTCTGCAACTGTTACAGATGCTTCGACCTCAGCTTCATTGTCATCACTCGCACGCACCGTGAAATCGCCTGGTTCGGCATCTTCGGGAATCGTGAGGACCGGATCGTCAGGTACGTTTCCGTTGCCGTCAGTGGTCACATTCACGGCGTCACCAGCGTCTTTTCCGTCGGCGTCGACAAGCTGCAGCTTGATCTCGCTCGAAGGAAGCCAACCGGTGCTCTTCACTGCCGCGTCCTGGCCGGGAACCACCGGGGACGTCGTCTCGATCGTCGGGGCGTAGACGGACACTGTCGCCTTCGCGGAATTGTCGTCAGGATCGGTCGCCGTCAGTGTGTAATCACCAGCAGCTGCGTCGTCGGGAATCGGAAGAGTCGTTCCCTCCGGCACATTGCCTTCCCCGTCGGCTGTGACCGTGACATTGTCACCCACAGACTTCCCATCGGGGTCTGTCAGTTCGAACGTCACATCGGCATCCGCGGACCATCCCCGCGAAGTCACGTCGATGTCAGTGCCTGCCGGGGCCGGAGTGGTGACCGATACGATCGGGGTTCCTGCCTCGGCGACGGTGAGAGGCGAATCGATGCTCGCTCCGTTGTCATCACTGCCGACGACGGTGAAGTCACCCGGCTCGGTGCCGTCGGGAACGGTCACGCAGGTGTCGTCGGGCAGATCGCCGTTCTTGTCAGCAGTGGCCGTGACCGGGTCACCGACAGGCTTGCCCTCTGCATCGTTCAGCTGGACCGTGATCTCGGAATCAGGAGCCCATCCGCCCGACTTGATTACAGCGCAATCGCCCGGGTAAACAGGGCCCGCAACCGTCAGATCGGGTGCGTAGACCGTCACATCGCCCTCCCCGGTGTTGCCGTCCGGGTCAGTACCGACGATGGTGAAGTCACCGGGAGTGACATCGGCGGGAATCGGAAGAACCGTTCCCTTCGGAAAGTTTCCGTCTCCATCGGTCGTCACCGTGATGGGGTCGCCGACCGGCTCGCCGTCGGGACCGTTGAGCTCGACAGTGACATCCGTATCCGGTGCCCAACCTGTGGAGTCCAGCGTCGTCTCTCCACCTGCAGGTGCAGGCGACGAGGTGTCGATCGACGGTCCGTCAGCGGATTCATCGCATGAGTCGGTGCGAACGCCCGCGTTGCCGATGCCCAGACGTGCCGTGCCATCGCCGACGCCGAGGCTCAGTGCAGAGACTTCCACACCATTGACCGTAGTCGAACCGTCGGCCGCGGTGCATTCCGTCGTCTCTTGATGGTTGATCTGCAGCGAGACGAGGTTATCGGCTATCAGCTTGAGGAATGGGTCAAGTGCCGCACGGATAGGCACTGTCATCATGTCCGTCTTGATAGTGGTGAACGCTTTGTACAACAGTCCCGAAGGATCGGACAGCTCGTCGTAGACCGGGCCCATCACCGTATCCATGGACTTCATGACGGTGTTGATCGTCCCGCAGGTGACTGTTCCGGTGGCGCCCGCCGCGTCGCAGAAGTCGTTGCTGACCTTGCCCGTCAGGTCCATATCCCATCCGGCTTTCGTGCCGTCCGGGGCCGTGATGTCCACGTTCACAGTCGCGCTGCGCAGCGACTCGATGGCCGTGTCGACTGCGACATCAATGACTTTCTCGATGACATCGTGGACGCTGCTGGCGATGAACGGGTAGGTCTCATCATCGATCAGCTCAGTGTTCGGATCCTGGTTGTTCATCCCAACCGGCCGATCGATCACCCCGTCGTCGTTGCCGCCGATCCGTCCGACGTCGACTTCGATCGACCCTTCCCCGAGGTCGATCGTCGCGAGACCGTCATCAGTGGTGATCGGCTCGAGCAGAATCGCATCAAGAACGTCGTCTTTGATGCTGCTCTCGACACTGGCGTCCACAGTCATGCCCGGAAGGAGGTCGGTCAGCCCGAGTGCTTCATTGAGCGCATCATTGACTTCGCCCTCCATCTCGCCGGCAGCGTCCGAGACGCCGTCGCCGGCATCGTCGATCGCCGGAGAGTGCAGCTGCAGCTTGGCATCGCCGACTCTGTACTGCCCGTACTTCCCGACAGAATCGGGATCTTGGAATTCGCCGTCGATCGCCTCGACCCAGGCGCCGCCGAGACCGAGATTCAGATCTGCCTGGTCGATCAGGCCATCGGTGACATCGGATGACCCGCTCGCCGCCACGATGGAGAGCAGGTCGACCTGCGCAGTTCCGAAATCGCTGTCTTTGCCATCAAGGCTGAGCCCGCCATCGGCACCGACGATGCCGGAGACGGCCTTGCCGTTCTTGGCATCAGACGCCGTCGATTCGCTCTCAATGGCTCCGGCCTGGCCGAAGTCGATGAAGTCGTCGACTGGGATCTGGTACCCCGCACCGAAATCGATGACTTCGTCCCCGCCGAGCGCACCGTTGAATGCCTCACGGTTAGGACCGGGATCCGATTTCGATCCGGCTTTCGACTGTGCCGCCGCAACCAGATCCTTCGAATCGAGGCTCATCCCTGCGACGCTCGCCTCGGCTTCTGTAGGATCATCCGGATAGTTGTCGAGCCCCAGCGCCGAGGCGCTGGTCGTGCCGACCATCGCTCCGACAACGCCGAGAGCCAGTCCTGAAAGTGCCCATCGTGGAATTCTTCTTCGCCGACTCCTCTTCGCAGAATCGAAACGGCGTGAATGGACGTGTTGAGACACGTTTAACCTCCAAATTTACGCATTTGAAAGGCTCCGCTCCCTCAGATGTCGGATTTTGATCCAACGAACGTGACCCACAATCCATTCTGTCGAAACATCCAGTTAGTGTCTAGAGTTTTTCAATCCCGGATGAAGCTTACGCACAGGGCCATCGCACTTCGGCACGGCCGCGCCCTCTCGCCCAAACTGCTTCAGATCCCCTAGAACACAGTGAATAGTCGCCTATGAAGACGCTCCACGGGCTTCCACTGAAGACCCCGAATCTCATGGATCTGCCGCAAAATTTCCTGAGCATTGTCCGCATAGCGATACGTGATCGAATTTGCCAAGGCAGAAGTTATCGCACAAGCCATGTTGAGTAATATAACCTCGCGAAAGATTTACCCATAGAAGTCCACAAGAGTTTCCAAATAATCACGCTAGTTTGCCGCGTATTCAGAAATCAAGTGGTACCGGACTGTGCCAGAATTTCGGCTCTTTCGAGCAAGTCGGCTTCTCTGGTCGAAGGTACCGGCCGCGGCGCGGTCGAACGCCACCACCCGCGCAGGCAAACACTGAGGGCGGCGAAGCTGCGGTCACGGATGAAGATCGCGTCGACAGCGATCATCGTCAGCGAAAACCACGGGAGCCCCATCAGCAATGCGATCCCCAGGTGAAACGACAGAATGCCCAGAAGGCCTGCGGTCCTCGTCCATCGATTGAAGAGCATGAATGGGAACGCGCACTGGAACAGCACCGAGGCCCAGGAGATCACCACCACCATCGGACCCCACGCCGTGACGAGATCCGAGAGCACCGGCCATGTCCCGAACTGCTGGGTCTGCAGCGGGTTGTAGACAGCGAAACCGTGCTGCCAGGCAGCACCACCGGCCTTGTACAGACCGCCGGACATGTAGATCGCACACACCTGAAAGGCGAGCACTACGATGGCGAGATTGTTGGCTGTGATCAACACCCACCGCCACTGACTTCCGACAGGCGTGCCACGTGAATCGGAATCGGTGCCGACTCCATCAATTGCCGCATGATCCACGACGTGGGCCCGGCGAGATCGGCGAGTCCGGCGACGCGCGTCTAACGACCACCGGCGAGTGGTGTCGGCGAAGAGCAGGGCGATCATGAACATCCGGTAGGCGTTGTCGCCCTGATCACCGGCGCCGTCGTTGAGTTCGATGAAACTGACCCACAGGATCAGATAGAACGGCAGAACAATCCGCGTGTGCCAGCCCAGAGTGATGACGATGGCGAGGACCGCCAGACCGATCATCATTGCCGTGAACAGCGGAGGAACAGTCACTACCTGATGGAACAGGGAGAACAGCCAGATATTCGGGAAGTCGCTCTTCGGATCCGCGATCTCCCCGCTCCAGGCGTTTCCGACGCCGAAGGCGTAATGACGGGCATTGAAATTCGTGAGGATGAGGCCGAGACCGGTCAACCCGATGAGGATCCGCGTCACGGCCAAGCCATAGGTCGCGTGGTAGCGTCCGGTGAGCAGAGCCTCGAGCCGATCCCAACCTCGTGCGATTGCCGTGCACACCTGGGCCGACAGCGGCACAAACTCCGTGTTCGTCGGACCGATCGGCGCCGAGGTGGTGCTTGCGTCTTCCGGATCCGTCGAATCGATCTTCGCCGAATCGGTCTTCACCGAGGCTGCATCCGCTTCGTCCGTTCTGATCTCAGTTTTCATCGGCGCACCTCACGACGTCGGAGGCACAGAAGTACTTGGCGAACTCCTCATCAGACTGAGCGTCCTCGACCACTGAGGCTCGCCACCCGACCGGCACCGGTTGAAGCTTCGGGAGCGTGGCACTTTCGTCATTGCGCTCGGCGAACGGGACGACATTCTGCCGGGCAACCTGATACTGCACTCGCTCCACGTCGTCACCCCACACGGCTCTCGCGACCTGAGTCGCATACGCCGTGGCCATATGCTCGCTGTCGAGGTAGCCACCGACCGCACCGTCGGGATCCTCATATTCGCGGAGTTTCGTCGACAGACGTTCCACGGAGTCGCCGCCCCTGAAGTAGTCAAGCTTCACTATCGCTTTCTGATCCGCCGGCAACTCGTCCCAAGATCCTTTCAGGTCCGAGGCCAGGCCGATGCCCAACCCCGCTGATCGCGGCGGGAAGGGTCTGTAGGTCGAATGGTCCAGCTCGACATCGGTTGCCCGCACCCACTCGGTGATTTCTTCCCCGCGGCTGGTCTTGACCACCGCACGCACATCGAAGTAGTAGTCCCCGTTGATCGGTTCCGGCGCAAACACACTCCACGACTGACCCCACAGCGGAATCATGTACTTGGAGAGCAGTTCCCCCGGAACCGCCTCGCGCGGGGCGGACGATGGTGCGATCCACAGCAGAGTCGCGAACAGGTGGAATCCCGTAATCGCCATCGCGACGATCACTAGTGTTCGCTTGATCGTCGGACGAGGTCGGGGCACGACCTCAGTCGCATTATCTTCCATCACGAATCCGGATTCTGCTCGGGCATTTCGTCTGTCTTCCCCGGCGCGTCCGGGGGTCTCACGCACGAGGCCAGGCGGCGGGTGCGAAGTGACGACTTCGACCCCACCACCTGACCGGTGCGATCAGCGGCTCAATCTATTTCAGAGGCCGCCGCGGTTGCGGTGACGGCGAGCCGCGTAGACCGCTGCCGCGCCACCGGCGATCAACAGCGCCGCGAGTCCGGCCATGGCCATAGTGCCTTCGGCACCTGTCCTCGGCAGGTCTCCGCCGTCGCTGCTGCCCGAAGCGTCCGCATCTGCGCCGGCTTCGACGTCAGCCGAAGCGCTTGCAGCGGCAGAGGCGTTCTCATCGGACGAGGTGTCTGATTCGTCGCCGTCAGCCGACGCGCTGGTCTCTGCACCATCTGCGTTGTCATCGGACGATGCGGAAGCGTCTGCCTCGTCGGTCGAGTCTGCCTCAGCCGAATCGTCGGCATTGGCCGCGGCCTCAACCGAAGCCTCGTTGGACGAATCGGCAGTCGATGCCACCGATGCTGCTGCAGCCGGATCGGCATCGGCGGCAGCCGAGGAATCAGCGTTCGTCGAATCCGAGTTGTCCGCGTTTGCAGCGGCGTTCGATGCCTGCTGCGACGAGGCGTTCGGATCAGAGGTCGAA
This sequence comes from Brevibacterium sediminis, assembly GCF_013623905.1. Lineage (GTDB taxonomy): Bacteria > Actinomycetota > Actinomycetes > Actinomycetales > Brevibacteriaceae > Brevibacterium > Brevibacterium sediminis. The sequence continues at coordinate 36,232 of NZ_JABKDD010000011.1, read as the reverse complement.
TCAGCTGAGGTGTTCGATGACGCATCCTCGGTGGCAGCCGATTCGGCAGCCGCTTCCGCGCTCGCGTCGGCCTCCGCCGATGCTGAGTCGTTGGCATCGTCATCGGCGGCTGCCTCTGACGCTGCCTGTGCGGCAGGGTTCGAATCGTCGTCGGCGTCAGCGGAAGCCGAGGCCGAAGCCGCAGCGTTCACGTTGACGTTCGAGTCGGCATCATCAGCAGCCGAGGCGTCCGGGTCAGCAGCTGCGTCGGGATCAGATGAAGAATCGGCATCGGCCGAATCGTCCTGATCGGCGGCAGCGCTGTCGTCCGCGTCTGCATCGTCGTCGCCTGGGGCATCGTCAGCGGTCGCACGGACCGAGGACGAAGCGAGGTTGACATCGATCGCATCGGATTCGGGAAGCAGTTCCAGGCTCACAGCGTTGACGGTGAACCCGGGGCCGTTGTTGCCATCGACTCGGCTCGACTCCAACGAGGACTGAGCAGAGGCTCCTTCGCTCGAGGGGTTGGGCGACTGCTCATTGATCGTGAGGTCGACAACCTCGTTAAGACCGCTGAGGACAGGTTCGAGTCCGTCCAGGACAGGGTCGACGATGCCGGTGACAGCATCGGTTGTCTCTTCGGTCGTCGAGTCGAGGACTCCCCCGATGATCGGCTTCGTGACTCCGAGGACCGCCTGGACCACCGGTCCGGTGATGGCGTTGACCACAGTGCCGACAGGAACGCCGGCCAGCGAGAGGTCGGTGTCGACGACAGGCTCGGAATCGTCCGTGCCAGCCAGCTGACCCAGCGTGGCATCCACGGTGACCTTGCCGTCAGCCGCAGGGATACCCGCAGCTGTGATGTTCGCGGGCAACGCGATGTTGAGATGCACATCGTTGAGTGCATCGGTCAGAGTCTCATTGACCCGACCCGACAGTGCACCGAGGGCGTCTGCGACGGCGTCGGTGATCTTCGAGATCGTATCGCTGGTCAGCACCTGAGTGTTCGGATCCAGACCGTTGAGGTCCTCACCGTCGGCACCCTTCACGACCTTGGCGAGGTCGATCTTGATGTCGCCGTTGGCCAAGTCGATCGAGACGATGCCCGATTCGTCCTCGAGCTTCTTGTTGACGACGTTCTCGACGACGCTGTTGAGCGCATCGCCGGTGTCGACGGAGACCTTCGTGTCTTCTCCGCCGATCTTGACAGAGGCGAGCCCCGCATCGACGTCGAGTCCGAGTCCGGACAGCTCGTCCACGAGTCCCTCTTCGCCGATCGCGTCGTCGAGGGAACCGCCGACTCCGTCGACGGCTTTGGTGAGTTCATCGGAAAGGCCGCCCACAGCAGGGCTGGAGACGGTGAGCGTTCCGTCGGCGACGACATACTCGGAGTCGGTGGTCTTGCCATCGCTCTCGGCGGTCGACCCGACCGCACCCAGTTCGAGGCTGAGCTCGTCGACGATCTGGTCAGTGACACCGTCGAGGTTCAGCTGCCCCAGGAGCGATGTCAGATCGACTTTGGCATTGCCGAAATCGCCGTTGTTGACGTCATCGAGGTTGAGTGCACCGTCCTCGCCCACGGCTCCGGCACTGGCCTTGGCCGCGTTGCCGGAAGCAGCGCGTCCGTAGGAGTTGAGCGCACCGGCCTCGCCGAGTTCGAGAAGACCGTCGCCACCCTCACTGCTGATGAGCGGGAGGTCGATTCCCGGAAGTTCGAGCCCGAGGGACTGCAGCACTTCCAGGTTCAGCGGTGTGCTGTCTTCCGCTTCACTGGAAGGAGAACTGCTGTAGGCCGAGAGCGCATCGACGGCATCTTCGGACAGCAGGTCCGCATCGATCAGCTGCCCGAGAGCCTCTGAATCCTCCTTCGGGTTCTTTTCATCGGCTGCACCTGGTGACGTCGTCAACAGGGTCAGCCCCACTGCGGTCGTGGCAGCCACCGCGCCCACAGCGATCTTGCGGCCGGTCGAGGGTCGACCTCCGAGCATCTTCATAGTCCTCCATATCGGTTCATCGTTCCTGATCAATCGCAGACAGCAGCCTGGACGGAAACATGCAGTTTCCTGGCAGATCGCACACAACGATACGGAATCATCTATGAGTAATCATTCCGTCATTCACAACGTTATCGTTCCGTTATATTGCAAAATCGTCATACTCACGATGCGGACAGATGCCACAAGGAAATATGTTTGATGCAGACGGGAACCAGAGCACACACTGCCCCCTGATCTGGGGCTATATGTAGGCAGTCACCGAGCTCTTGAATAGAGTTCGGTCAGGCATCCACTTATTCATTGAAATTTCATGACAAGTCCACTGATGACAGAAATGCAATATTGCGCTTTATGACTTCGTGGAGAAATCCGTCAGCTCCGTTAAGTTCTGTGAACTCACCGACGGGTCAGTCAGCGACAGCTTGAAGTGCCCTCACACCCACCGGTACTCGTACTCCGGTCGCCCCGGAGTCCCGTGCCGAGGCTGCTTGATCGCCTGCTTCGTCGAGACAAGGTGCTCCAAGTACCGGCGCACGGTGACCCTGGACAGATCAAGCCGCCGCCCCACCTCGGTGGCGGAGACCGGAACCGTGGAATCACGAACGAAGGCGGACACGGCCTCCAAGGTCTCGGCGATGAGCCCCTTCGGCAGAGTCGTCGACGATACCGACCGCAGGGCCGAGAGCGCATTGTCCACCGAGGCCTGAGTCGCCAACGACCCCGATCCGCTGAGTCCGCGCCGAAACTCGCGCTGGTTCTCCAACTTCTCCTTGAACGCCGCGAAGGTGAACGGCTTGATGAGGTACTGGGTGATGCCCGACGAGATCGCCGAACGGATGACCTGCAGGTGCCGCACCGCGGTGATCGCGATGATATCGACGTCCTGACCGCGCGAGTTCAGCCGCCCGGCGACCTCGAGGCCGTGCGAATCCGTGAGGTTCATGTCGAGGAGGACGATATCGACTGGCGTCCCGGCCGCGGCGAGTTCGTCGAAGCGTTCGATCGCCTCGTGCCCGCCCAGGCACGTTCCGACGACCTCGAACCCGGGCACCCGGGCCACGAAGTCCGCGTGCGCCTGCGCCGTCATCGGATCGTCTTCGACGATGAGCACCCGCAGCGCGGCATCATCGCTCACGTGAGTCTCCTTCCGCCCGATCCTGACTCGAATCCTCACCATCCGTGGTGTGGCTCTCCGAAGAATCGTAATCGCCGGCCGCGTCGATGTCCCCCAGTGGAAGCGTCACCGTGAAGATCGCACCGCCATCGGAATCGACATCGATATGTCCGCCGAGGCGGCTCACCGCCTGCCGAACCAAGACGAGCCCGAATCCGTGCCGTCCCACTCCCCCGACCTCGGGTTTCGCCGAGGCGCCGAGGTGGAAGAGCGCATCGATGTCCTCCCCCGCAACTCCGGCACCGGAATCGGCGATGGTGATGATGAGCTCCCCGTCAGCGGCGACGAAGTCCGCCCACACGTGCTTCTCATCCGAGTCCGCGACCGCGTCGAAAGCATTGTCGAGAAGATTGCCGGCAACGGTGACGAGGTCGCGAGCATCGAGTCGTTCGGGAGGGAGTTCGCCGGTGGCGGTGACGGTGAGTTCGATGCCGCGCTCATTGGCCTGCGCGGCCTTGCCGATCATGAGCGCGGTGATGAATGGCTCGTCGAGTGAGGCGACGAAGGAATCCGTCAGCCGCTGCGATTCCTGCTCGTCCTTGACCGCGAAGTCCAGCGCCTCCTGCACCCGGCCGAGTTCGATAAGAGTGGAGACCGTGTGCAAACGGTTGGCATGTTCATGAGTCTGCGCACGCAGAGCCTCGGACAGAGTCGTCATCGTTGCCAGCTCACCGGTGAGCTCCTGGATGTCCGTGCGATCGCGCAGGGTCGCGACCGTTCCGCCTTCATCGCGCCCGCCGCGCGGCTGCCGGGCCTGTTTCTGACTGATGACGAGGACTCGGTCCTCGGTGAAGTGGATTTCGTCGACGGCGACCCGACCGGTCGTCAGAAGGTCGCGGACAGATTCTGGCAGGGCCACCTCGGCGAGGGAGATCGGCGTCGATTCCTCCACCTTGGGCAGGCCGAGCAGGGACGCGGCCTCGTCGTTGTAGAGGACGAGCCGACCGGAATCGTCGGCGAGGATGAGGCCCTCGCGCAGGGAATGCAGGGCCGAATCGTAGAACGCGAACAGACGGCGCAGCTCCTCCGGACCATAGCCGAGGGTGACACGGCGCAGGTAGCGGGCGAGTAGCCAGGAGCCGAGTCCGCCGAGGGCGAGCGCGGCGAGGCCGACGAGGATGATCTGCGGCAGGGAGGCCGCCTGCGCCACCGACAGGGTCTCGAGCGTCACGCCCACGGCGACCATGGCGGTGACCTCGCCATCGGCGTCTGTGATCGGCACGATCGCGCGCACCGACGGGCCGAGCGTGCCCACGTATTCCTCGGTCTCGGTCTGCCCTGAGAGGGCTTTGGCCCTGCTGCCGAGGTAGGTCTTGCCCAGCTGTTCGGGATCGGGGTGGGTGTAGCGCGTGCCGTCGCGGTCCATGATCGTCACGAAATCCACCTCGGCGAAATCGATGACGGTCAGTGCGTAGGGCTGCAGCCGGGCGGAGGGATCGTCCCCGGTCACAGCCTCGGTGACGAAGGGATCGTGGGCCAGCGTCTCGGCGATGGACAGGACCCGCTCGCCGGTGGCGTGCCGGATGTTGTTCAGCGTCGTCACGTAGCTCGTCACCGACAGCGCGGTGCAGACGAGGACGATGAGGACGAGCTGGACGAGGAAGAGGCGCCTCGCCAGGGTTCCGCCTCGGCGAACCCGGAATCGCTCCCGGCCCCGCCGTGGTGGGGCCGGGAGGGACGTCATTACTTCTTAACGCTCTTCTTTTGCTTCTTGCTGCCGCCGGAGATGAGGAGGGCCAGACCGATTGCGGCCAGCCAAGTGTCCTTGGCCACGGCGGTGCCGTCCTCGGAGGGGCGGATGCCGTCGTCCTTGGTCATCGCATCGATGGAGAAGTAGTTCGCGACGAGGCCGGCGGCGAAGGTCGTCAGCGCGGCACCGGCGATGCGGGTTGGCACGAACGGCAGCAGCAGGGCGGAGCCGACGGCGATCTCACCGTAGGAGAGGAACTTCCCGAACTGGGCAGGGGTCATGTTCTCGACCATGGGCACACCGTTGGCGGCCATCTGCTGGAGTCCGGCGGCGGATTCTTCGTCGAGGCCGAGCTTGCCGATGCCCGAGTTGAGAATGAAAGCGCCGGGGACTGCGCGCAGAAGTGCGGTGCTGAGTTTCATATCCTGCTCCTTTGTTATCGGATCGTCACTGAGCCAAGACTATCCGTGAGTGCGCAGGCACGCCACAGCAACAGATGCTGTCAACTCCGGTGGCAGTGGTTCTCAGGCCTGTGTGCTGGTGCGGATCCGCTCGATGAGATCGTCGAGGGCATCGTCGAACTCGCGCTGAGCATGGTCTTCCATCAGCAGGCCCTGCAATCGCCGCACCGTAGGATACTCGCCGAGGTCGCCGCCAACGGAGGAGTCCTCCTCGTCTCCGATGACCTCCGGGTTCAGGGAGGCCGCCTGGAGCAGAAGCGCGCCGACGAGGAAACTCGTGAAGGCCTTGTATGCGGCCACCGCCTCGGCGTCGGCGAATCCGAAGCGCTGCAACGAGGACAGGAAGTCCTCGACCCAGCGCACACTGCGCAACGGTGGACGCAGCCAGGGGGCCTGAGGCGGCTGCGTGGCGATGAGCGGGAAGATCCGCGGATGCTCGATAGCCAGATTGCGCGTGGCATTGGCGACACGCTGCAGGTATTCCTCCCACGAATGGGAGTCCTCGGTCATGAGATCGTCATCGAAGAGACCGTCGATGAGCTCATCAACCATGGCCTCGAGAAGGTCCGCGCGCCCGGAGACGTGCCGATACAGTGCCATCGCCTCTACGTCCAAGGCCGTTCCGAGGCGACGCATCGTGAGTTCGCTGAGACCGCAGGCATCGACGAAGGCGATCGCCGACTCGACGACCTGGGTACGGTCGAGTCGCTGCTGAACCACGCGCACTCCCCTTTCCTCGTCGGAGATGTCGCAGACCGGGCGGCTTTCACCGCCAGTCTACTCGCTTGTTCCGACACGTCGAGAGATCCCCTCATAATACGATTACACTGTAAACACCTCATGGATGACTAAGTTTTCACTCTCCACAGATCCCTCGCGCAAGGGCCATTCGCCAACCGTCCCGTCCTGCCGAAGCCGCATCGCTGAGCTCCGATGCGCCCGGCTCGCCTGATCTATTGCGCAGCGAAAACCCGATCTGCTAGGTTGATTACACCGTAAACATGAATAGCGCTCGACAGAGCAGTACGTCCACCCCGATCTCTGCGAAAGGACGAATCATGGATTCCGACGACAAGACCGACAAAGTCTCTGACAAGGCTGAAGAGCTCAAGGGCAAAGCGAAGACCGCTGCAGGCAAGGTCACCGACGACAAAGGCCTCGAAGTCGAAGGCAGGACGGACGCGGCCAAGGGCAAGATCAAGCAGGTCGGCGACGACACCAAGGACTCGCTGAAGGGCGTCAAGGACTCACTCAAGGACTCACCGGAGGACTGAGGGACGCGGCTGGAGGGCGGAGGCACTGTCCGCCTCCGCCCTTCGGCAATGCTTTCAGATCTCATGCCCCAGAAGTCAGCGTGCCGGTACGATCCGTCCCGGCGGCACGAGAAGAAGAGAAGATGATGGGAACTGACCGCCATGCTTTCGTCGTGGTGGCCAATCGCCTCCCCGTCGACCGCATCGACGGGGCGTGGGAAGCCTCGCCCGGCGGGCTGGTCTCAGCCGTGGCTCCCGTGGTGCGCGAGCAAGCCGGAGCCTGGGTCGGCTGGGCGAACACACATGACGACAGCCTCGAGCCCTTCGACTTCGACGGGATGAGCCTCGTCCCCGTCTCGCTCAGCCATGACGAACATCAGCAGTACTATGAGGGATTCTGCAACGCTACCCTATGGCCGCTGCACCACGACCTCATCGTCGCACCGCAGTACCACCGCTCATGGTGGCGGGCCTATCGGGAAGTCAACGCGCGATTCGCACAGGCCGCGGTCGAGGCCGCCGAGACTGGGGCGACAGTCTGGGTACACGATTACCACCTCCAGCTCGTACCGGCGATGATCCGCGCTCAACGACCGGACATCCGGATCGGATACTTCTGCCATATTCCGTTCCCTCCCGTCGAGCAGATGGCCCAGCTGCCCTGGCGTGACGAAATCCTCCGCGGCCTGCTCGGGGCCGATGTTATCGGTCTCCAGCGAGAGGCCGATGCCGCTAAGGCCCGCCAGGCTATGCAGAAGCTGCTGGGTATGGATCCCGAGGAACTTCGCGGCCGCGTCGGCTCGTACCCGATCTCGATCGACGTCGATGAGATCCGGGCCGCGGCCGAATCCCCGGCGGTACAAGAGATGGCCCGATGCTTTCGCCGTGACCTGGGCGATCCCGCCACCCTCATGATCGGGGTGGATCGCCTCGACTATTCGAAGGGAATCCTGCACCGGCTGTGGGCCTTCGAGGAGCTGATCGACGACGGAATCCTCGATGCGCAGGGAACCTGTCTCGCACAGATCGCAGTCCCCTCGCGTGAAGGCGTGCGCGCCTACCAGGACCTGCGCGATGAGGTCGAACATACGGTCGGGCGCATCAATGGGAGGTTCTCCACTCTCGGCGGCGATGTCATCCACTACTCCCACCACTCACATTCGACAGAGGAAGCCGTCGCTCTGTACCTGGCCGCCGACATCCTGCTCGTCACCTCCCTGCGGGACGGGATGAACCTCGTGGCCAAGGAATTCGCCACTGCCCGCCGAGGCAGGGGCGGTGCACTCGTCCTCTCCGAATTCGCCGGAGCCGCCGAAGAACTCGACCAGGCCATCATCGTCAATCCCCATGACAGGGCCGGCCTGAAGGCGGCCATCCATCACGCGGCCACGCTCAGTGAAGACGAGGCTCGGAGGCGCATGGATGCGATGGCCGACACCGTCGACGCCTTCGACGTCCGCCGCTGGGCGCAAGCTTTCCTCCACGACCTGCGAAACCCAGCATCTGCGGCGGCTCTGACGCCCAGCGACTGGTGACACCGACCATTCTGACCGGCCCACCCCAGGAGACCACTGTGTACACGATGCTCAACAACCAGGAATCCTCGAAGTACGACCTCTACCTTCCCGGCAGGATCGTGGCCGCGCTCCATTACAAACTCGAGCCCGACGCCAATGAAGTCATGTTCATCTACTGCGAAGCTATCGAGTCCATTCAGGCAGATCAGCACCGCTGGGAGCTCATGTGGCGGGCCGTCGAAGACGCCAAGAGCCGACGCCTCAAGCTCACCATCACCTGCCCCATCGGCCTCAAGGCCCTCGAACAGCGGGAACCGCGTGCCGACGCCGGTCACCGGCATGCGGAGGAGCCGCGGGCCTGACCCTCGCCGGCCTGTCTTCCCTGGCCATACTCCTGCCCCGGCGCGTCTCACTCCTCCTGTGAACACTATGAACGCAACCGAGACACCCGTCACATCGGCTGGCACAGTTGTCGGGTACATCACCACCGCGGCCAGTCGTCGCGCGCGTTCGCACCCACCGACGGGTGAGTTCGCGGAAATCATTTGGAGGAATCATGGCAATGTCGCCACAGCAAGAAGGCGGGCCCGCGAATACGGGCAACGCCACCGCAGCTGCCACCGATCAGGGCGCCCCGCAGCGGAAGAAGGATCGCACTCACTGGCTCTACATCATGGTCATCGTCGCCGTGTTCGCCGGTGCCGCCATCGGCCTCATCGCCCCCGAGGCAGGAATCGCCCTCGAGCCGCTCGGCAAGGCGTTCGTCGCACTCATCAAGATGATCATCGCCCCGGTCATCTTCTGCACCATCGTCCTCGGCGTCGGCTCCGTGGCGAAGGCAGCCACCGTCGGCAAGGTCGGCGGACTCGCGCTCGTCTACTTCCTGGTCATGGCGACCTTTGCCCTGGTCATCGGCCTCGTCGTCGGCAACTTCATCCACCCCGGCGACGGACTCCACCTCCAGCCGTACGAGGAGGCATCCGGCGGCGAGGAAGGCGGCATGGTCGCCTTCCTCATGAGCCTCATCCCCGGTGACATCCCGGTGCTGCCGACCCTCGTGCTCGCACTCCTCGTCGGCTTCGCCCTGCAGTCGATGGGCAAGGCCGGCGAGCCCGTGCTCACCGGAATCAAGCACATCCAGGCCGTCGTCTTCAAGCTCATGATGATGATCATGTGGGCCGCTCCCGTCGGCGCCTTCGGTGCGATCGCCGCGGTCGTCGGCAAGACCGGCTGGGCCGCGATCGGTGCCATGGCGACCCTCATGGGCGCCTTCTACCTCACCTGCGCGCTGTTCATCGTCATCGTCCTCGGCGGTCTGCTCAAGATCGTCACCGGCCTGAACATCTTCCTGCTGCTGAAGTACCTGGCCCGTGAGTTCCTGCTCATCTTCTCCACCTCGTCGTCCGAGTCGGCCCTGCCGCGCCTCATCGCGAAGATGGAGCACGCCGGAGTCTCGAAGCCGGTCGTCGGCATCACCGTGCCCACCGGCTACTCGTTCAACCTCGACGGCACCGCCATCTACCTGACCATGGCCTCGCTGTTCGTGTCCTCGGCCATGGGCATGCCGATGTCGATCCCCGAGCAGATCTCGCTGCTCGTGTTCATGATCATCGCGTCCAAGGGTGCTGCGGGAGTCACCGGTGCGGGCCTGGCCACTCTGGCCGCCGGTCTGCAGTCGCACCGTCCCGAGCTGCTCGACGGCATGGGCGTCATCGTCGGCATCGATAAGTTCATGTCCGAGTGCCGTGCGCTGACGAACTTCACCGGCAACGCCGTGGCCACCCTGCTCATCGGCAAGTGGACGAACGAGATCGACCTCGACGTCGCCCGCGCCACCCTGTCGGGTGGCAACCCGTTCGACGAGCTCTCACTCGAGCCCGATGTCCATGGTGCGCCGACGAATGCCCCCGAGGCGGACGCGGCCCTGCCCGAACCGCAGACCACCGTGGCCGCCGACAACCAGGCGAAGGCCACGATCGGGAACTGACCTTTCGAGCCATCCCGAGTCACACCACCACGGGTGCCGTCGTCCTCATCATGAGGATGCCGGCACCCGTGGTGTTTCGTCTCCCCTCGCCGAGGCGGGGCTCAGTCGCTCCTCACAGGCTAGGCGCCCAGGACCGCTGAAATCAGCGCATTCTCGGATTGGCCTCCCGCAGACGAGCAATCGTCTCGGCATAGACCTTTGCGCTGGGCTTCGGTTGACGCTCAAGGCTGGCCCGATCAACTTCGAAGAGGCCCAACTTAGGCTTGTATCCGAAGATCCATTCGAAATTGTCCATCAACGTCCAATGGCAGTATCCGAGAACAGGCACACCAACTTCCATCTCCGCCGCAAGCAGATCGAGCGAGTCCGTAATGAACCCTTGGCGCACTGCATCGTCGTCAGTCTGAATGCCGTGTTCTGTGACCAATACAGGGACGCCGGACACTTGATTAGCGTATCTGACCGCTCCAGCAAGTGATGCCGGTTCAACGACAGTTCCCATACCGTTGCGTGGCCCGTGACCGATCACTTGGCCTTCCGGCCCGTGCACGATCCGCTCATAGTTCTGAACCCCGATGAAGTCATCCTCGCTGGCCTCACGAAGCCAATGGTCATAGACGGCAGCTCGCTTGCGGTCTCGCCGCTCCTCACCGCCCTCGACAGCTGTTTCGTCACAGATTGCGATGGACACTCCGATCTGCAGATCGCTGTGCTGGGCCTTGATCGCTGCACGGGCTGCCCGATGCCCTACTGTCATCGCCTCCTGAAATTCCTCTTGTTTGTCTGCTGGAATCACGTTGGTTGCAAAGTAGCTTGCCGTTCCAGCATCGTCAGCTGCAGAAGCAAGCATCTGCACCTTGAGACGTTCGGCTGCCGGCGGCAACTTCTCTCCGGATTGGAGCAGCTGTTCGAGATTGGGCTCATTGATCGTGATTACGGCCGCGATCCGATCACCGAACCGGGACGCAATCCGCTCGCAGTAGGCGGCGAAGAGATCGGGCGCATCCGGAGCCAGCCACGATCCTGCGGCGGCAAACCAATTCGGTGATGCGAAATGGTTGAAGGTGACGATCGGGGCGAGCCCCCGTTCAAGGCACCCGTCCACAACACGCCCGTAATGGTCGAGCGCTTCCGTTCTGATCTCACCCCGTATCGGTTCGATACGTGACCATTCCACTGAGAATCGAAACGCATTCAACCCGAGGCGTGCTGCTATGTCGAGATCTTCGGGCCACCGGTTCCAACTGTCGTTGGCGGCCCCACTCGGTTCAGAGAATAGCGTCGGAACCGTATGTTCGAGTGCCCAAATATCACTGGCACTGTTTCCTCCTTCGCTTTGATGTCCGGCGGTAGCGACACCCCACAGGAATTGCTCCTCAATTTCACTTCTGACCATAACTCTCTTCCTCAGCGGTTCGGTGGTAAGTACAGGGGCCGACTCGGTATGGCTGTTGGGCGCGGCGCCTCTTGGGCGTCGATGCGTCAACGCACCTGGCGGATCGGCAAGATGAAGATTGCACCGAGGATCGCGGCAATCACCCCCGCGACAAACAGCGCGGTGAAGTTCTGCGGGTTGGATACCGAAGCTCCGAGGGCGAGGAGCGCTGGAGCGACGGTGGGTACGAGTGTCGAGGGCAGAGATTGCGCGAGGTTCATCAGTCCAAGATCTTTTGCCGGATTCTCCGGGTCTGGCAGCACTTCAGTGACAAGGGCGAAATCAACTGCGAAGTACACACCCTGGCCCGCGCCCATCACTGCGACAGCGACGAGGAACATCGGGTAACTGGGAGCGATAGCAACGAGTCCGAGGCCGAGGCCGAAAACTATGGCCGCGACGATGACGAAAGGTTTGCGTCGTCCCACACGATCGGAGATCTTGGCGACCGCGGGCGCAAGGATGACAGACACTCCGGAAAGTATCGCTGTGGCGATGAGGATTGACGTACCCACAGTTGCAGGATCAATGTGGTGGACCATGATCAGGTAGAAGGCCTGGTATGCGTTGACGGTGGCGACTCCGAAGAAGATCATCAGGCGGCTGAGCCAGGCCCACGCGAAGCTCGGGCTTCTTCGCGGGTCCACCCAGAAGGTCATGAGCAGCTCTCGGAAAGAGAATCCAGGCCGTTCGCTGCGGTCGAGTCTGCGATCCTTGATCATCACCGCCAGCGTCACCGCTGTCAGCGCAGAGACACCGGCCGGCAGCATGAACATCGCTGTCAGGTTAGGTTGGACAAGCTGCGCGAGGAAGAGTCCGATGACAGCACCGACCGGGGCTCCGAGCCCGATCATCGCCGATGGTGTTCCACGCTTTTCGGGTGGCACTTGGTCGGGGACGATCGCAGCACAGGCGACGGTGATCGCAACCATGCCGACGGTCGTTATGAAGTAGGAGATTGCCAGGAGTGCAGTGGTGGGCGCAACCGTCGCGAGAAATGCGCCCAGAACGCTGGCACCCGCCCCGAACAGCAGATACGGTCGTCTACGGCCGATCCGCGACAGAGTCCGATCGCTGAGTCGCCCGAGAAGCGGGTTACCGACGATGGCAGCGATGCTCCCGACAGCGACGACGATTGAGAGGACAGTCGTGGCACTGTCGGCGTCGAGCTCGTTCGATTTCAACGAGAGCGTGAGTACCGCCTGCGACAGCAGTGCACCGTAGGCGGTGGCCACGGCAGCACCGAGAAGTGGGAGGAAGCCCCTAGGCAGACGAGGCCAGGCAACTCCCGGTTGTTCGTAGTGCTCGGCGGATTCGGCAATCGGTTGTTGGGCAGTCATGAGAACTCCTTCGGTCTCAATGCTGAGGTGGTCTCAGCGAGTGGGTGTGGCGGTGGGAATTGAAATTGTGTGGTGGGACGTCCCCGGCTGCACGGTGATGTTGCCTTGAGCCGTGGCAAGAACCACCTCGGTGCCGTGCGGCGCAGTGACTGAAACATGCGCCGTGGCACCGTCCTTCTTCCAGTCGACGCGAAGGTGCCCCCAAGGGGTGCCGACGTGTGCGCGTACCCAGTCGACGCCGCTCTCAAAGTCGGGGGCGATCAGCGCCGTGCGGAATCCAGGCGCCGTGGCGCGGATTCCGGCCACGTACCGGTAGAGCCAGTCGTCGACGCAACCGAAGGCATAGTGATTGAGCGATTTCTCGTTCGGAGTCCCGTCCGGTGAAACGGCGTCCCAGGATTCCCAGATCGTCGTTGCCCCCTGATCGACTTGGTAGAGCCATGAGGGACTTTCCGATTGGTTGAGCAGGCGCCGTGCGACCTCCGGGTATCCGGCGTTCCACAGCACTTCAAGCAGGTACGGGACGGAAAGGAAACCGGTGTCGAGACAGTAACGATTGTCTTTGATGAGGTCGGCAAGATGAGCCGCTGTCTGTGAACGCATCCCGGTCGGCACCATGTCGAAAGCGAGCGCAAGCACGTAGAGGCCCTGCAGGTTATGTGGTAGTCGACCCCTGGAATCGAGATACTCAGCAGCAAACGCCTTACGTACTTCGGATGCTCGTCTGCGCAGCCGTCTTTCGTCTTCACTGCGTTCGAGCACCGCCGCAGCTTTTGCCGCGAGGGTCAGTGTCTGAGCTTGGAACATCGGTGCAACGATCTCGGAAGTCAACCGAGGAGCAACCAGAATCGCCTCATGCAGCGGCCCGGTGCGCAAGGTGCTGGGGGCAAGCCAGTCGCCGAATTGGTCACCAGTGTTGAACAGCAGCGATTGGCGGGCACGACGATCTGCAGAGATCTGACGGTCGGCGAGATTCACAGGCAGTTCGGAAGCGGCTGTTCGCTTCTGGAATTCGATCCAGCGGATCATCGCCTCATAGTTTTCTTCCAGGATCCGTCTGTCCCCGCTGCGCTCGTAAACCGCCCAGGGGACGAACGCAATGGCATCGCTCCACCCGGCGGAGGAGACTATTGCGGACAGGCCCTGGCCTGCCTCGGCGGCTTCGATGTCGAAGCTTGAACGCGGAGAAGTGATCGGCACTTCACCGGTCGGCAGTTGGTCAGCGCGCAGATTCGCCAGCCACCGGCGGAGGAAAGCTACAGTGTTCGCGTTGTTCGACGCAGCGGGCGCGAACACCTGGATATCACCGGTCCAGCCGACTTTCTCCCGTTGCGGACAGTCCGTCGGAACTGATAGGAAGTTGGACCGTTGGCTCCATACGACATTCTCGTGCAGCTTCGTGAGACGAGCGTCGGAACAGACGAATGTTCCAGACTGCTCAAGGTCGCTTGAAAGTGCGACGCCGACCACATCGTCGCTGTTCAGATCTTCGATCCCGGTGATTCGGGCATACCGAAAACCGTGGAAGGTGAAGCTGGGTTCGTACTCTTCTGTTTCGTCTCCTGCGCTGATAAAAACATCCGTCTGGTCTTTGTTCGCACCCACGATGTTCTGGAACCATTCACCGTCGGCTCCGAGGATCTCCGTGTGTTCGATCGTCACCCGACTCCCTGCTGACAGCCCTCGCATCCGCAGCCTGATTCGGCCCGCGAAGTTCTGACCGAAGTCGACGATCCACGATGGTCGTCGTCGCTTGAGTTCAACTGGTTCGAGCAGAGCCACACGACGGATTGGCTCGCCGATGAAAGGGACCAGGAGTTCCGCGTCGACGGGCTCGGTACGGACCGGAGCCCAGTCCTCTGCGTCGAATCCAACTTGGTCCCACCCTCGCGGAAGAGCACGAGCGTCGAAGCATTCTCCGATCGACAGATCCGCGTAATGCCACGGTCCCGCACAGGACACGGCATCTGCGCCCGAGACGACAATCAGCTGTTCTCCATCTGCGAACTCGATATGAAGCTGCCACGTTGCTGAGGTTCGGTCACCGAACTGCGCACTTGAGCCCGTGATGCCGAATCTGCCTGCCCACCAGCCGTCGGCAAGGCACAGTCCGATGACGTTGTCACCGGGACGAAGAAATGTTGTGACATCTGCGCACTGGACGCTGATGCGATGGTCGTAGCTGTCGTAGCCGGGCGCCAGTACCTGGTCGTCACTCTCGCGACCGTTGACCGTGGCTGTGTAGACACCTCGGGCGCTGGAGTACAGCCGAGCTCTTACAGGCCGTTCTGCCAGTTGGAATGTCTGCCGCACCAGCTGCACCGGTTGCAGCCTGCCCTCGGGTTCGATCTCCGGAATTGCGCCGGAGATCCAGTCGAAGAGGCTCCACCGTTCCACAGCGGTCGGTTCCTGTTCGGGTTCGACCCATACTGCCTGCCAGTCGCAGGGATCGAGCAAGGCTGTCGAAAAGGTGGATTCCGCTGATTTCTCTCCAGCTTTCCCCCGGCTGAGCACTGACCAGTGGTAGTCCGTGTTCGAGCGTAGAGTCGAGCCATCGTACTCAATGTAGGTGGTCTCGGCGGATGTGACGAGCCCTGAGTCCCACACTTGCTGATCACCGGTGGATACCTGGATTCGATAGTGTTCTTGGGCGTGCTCTGCGATCCAACTGAATCTGGGCCGCCGTGTCCCGATGGCGTTCGGGGCAGAGTGGTGTTCGACCTGGAGATCTCGGCATTGGCTTCCGCTCATGGGTGGTGGTCTCCTCTTGGTCATTCGCAGTCGTCTCCTGCAGGGTGGGGTTCTTGCGATGGCGCGTGCTTCAGGACTGAGGCGGCGGCCCAACGACGACGAGGTCAAGTTCTGCCTGTGCTTTCGCGAATCCTTCTGCCGGGAAGTGCGGTTCTCCGCCCTCAACGTGGACGTACTCCTCGGTGGGATCGTTCATGTACTCGAAGAACGGTTCGAATACCGGAGGCGTGAGCAGACCGAGCATGTGCGTATTGTTCGCAGCGAGGGAGAAGCTGTGAATCGTGCCGGCTGGCGCATGAAGGAAGTCGCCGGGAGTGAGGACCACCTCTTCGCCGTTCGCATGGAGTCGGACCCGGCCGCCGAGGCAGAGGAAGTTCTCCGAATGCTCCTTGTGAAAGTGCAGCGGAATATAGGGGGCTTTGGCACCCCTCGTATCCATAGCGAAGAACCTGCCGCCGGTGTTGCGGGCCCGAACCGGGTAGGCATTCATCTGTTCAAAGGTCTCAAACCGGTCGCCGTGTCCGGCCGCGTTCACGAACGGCACCTCGCCGTCGGGCAGGTGATTGCCAAGGCGGTCCGCATCGATCCCTCCGCCCATGGATTCGCCGCCGTCGTGGATCGTGACCCCGTACCCATCGACGAGCTCGCTGCGAAGCAGTTCGGAGGCCGCCGAGGTGGGATTCCTGGGGAAGATGTGCGATCCCGTCGATTCCCCGACCTCACTGACCAGGCGGTGCAGCCACTCCTCAGTGGAGTAGAAGAAGAGCGAGTTGTTCGTGGCCCTGCCAGCGAGTGAGAACGCCACCCCGGCAGGGATTGACGCTGAGTCCCCGCCGATGAGGCGATGCGGACGCCCTCCAAAGGTCAGAGTCACCTCACCCTCGACGACGTGGACGAACGAGTGCCCCGGAACCGACAGGTGTGGGGAACCCGACCCGCCGGGAGCAGCGATCCGGTACAGCGAGAACTCGCCACCGGTGTCCGTGTGCCGGGCCATCGTCGTCACGTGCCAATCGCCGAGGTGGTGGCGCTGGCCCTCACCCGAGGACAGTGTGTACGGGGCGAGCTCCCCGGGAAGCGAGTCTCGCAGCAGAGAAGTCTTCTGGACGCTCTCCCAGTCGAATGCAGTGGTCATTGTGGGCCTTTCGTCGGTGGCGAATGGTGTGCTCGGTGCAGCAGCGGATCAGTGCTTGGGCGCACCGAGGTGATAGGCGAAGAAGTCTCGGACGAGTGCAAACGACGGGTATCTCCCTCCCGGGTCAAAGCCCCCGCGGTTGTCGGCAGTGAAGGGAGTTTCGGGTTCGGCTTCCAGGCGGCCGTTGTCGAGTCGGACGCCAGGTCCGAGTTCGAGAACTTCTCCGGGGTTGAAGAAGCCGTGTCCGAAGCCTTCGATGAGGTAGAGAAGCGACTCGCCGCCGTTCGCACTCAGATGCTCGTGGAGCTTCCGTGACTGATCGACAGGGACTGCGGTGTCCGCGGTTCCGTGGAGGATGAAGAAGGGCGGCGGAATGTTGATGTCGAGGAACGTCGGACTCGCTTCACGGGCCCTGCTCCGCAGAGTCTCGTATGCGGTCGCGGTGGCAGGAAGTCCGCCGAGGAGGTCCTCCTCTGGAGTGGCAGTGCGCCGATCCCCCGGCCCTTGTCGTGACTCTCGTCCGGATGTTGACTCCGTCAACCCTGGCAGCAGGGCGGTGATGTCGGTGGGTCCGTAGCCGTCGACGACACAGGCCACCTCGGTGCTCAGTTTGTCGTCATCAGCGGGAATCGTCTCTCCGGGCAAACGCGGGATATGGGCGCTCAACGCCGTGAAGGCGGCGATATGAGAACCTGCCGAGGAGCCCCACAGGCCGATCGACTCGCTGTCGAGACTGTACGCGTTCGCATGTCTGCGCAGCCAGCGGAGTGCTTGACGCAGGTCGAGGACTTGAGCCGGATGCGGGTGCTCGGGTGCAAGGCGGTAGTCGATGGAGACCATCGCGAAGCCGGACTCACAGAAGTGGCGAGAGAAGTCGGGTCGTGCTGTGCGGTCCTGCAGCCTCCAGCCGCCTCCGTGGATCCAGACGATCACGGGCCATCCGGTCTTCGGCGGCTGTCCGGTGGGAGCCTCAAGGTCAAGGAGCAGCTCAGGATGAACCGGATCGAATGAGGCGGTGCGTGTCATGATGCCTCCCTGTGGTGAGTTGTGGCGTGCGGCGATTGAGTGCTCGAATGGCTGTTCGCCGTCGAACTGCCCGTCGGTCTCTTGACGGCTTTGAGGAGCGCCGACGACAAGGCCTTGTCCGGGGTCGTCCCGCCGGTGCCTGTCGAGGCAGTAGCCGCGATGTGAAGGTCCGGCCTCACGAGCACCGTATCCTCGCCCCAGCGCACACGCGCCGCGTCGGCGTCTGCCCCTGTCAAGTGGACGATCTGGAGTGGGATCGCGTGCTCTCGAGCCGTTCGCTCAAGTGACTCTGTGGCGAGGTGAACTGCAGGGCCGTCGGTGACGAACAAGGTGAATCCGTGTGCATCGGGATATACGCTCGCACCGTTCGTGAGTCGAAAATGCGGCAGCAGGCACCCTGGCAGAGCCTGAGGGCGGTATTCGACCGAATCGACGAAGGGTTTAGGACCAGCCGCGACGCGCGAAGTCCCGGCGTACTCGTATCCGAGGACCAGCCCCTCGGAGTGGAACTCACTGGTCTTGACCGCCAGCGCCTCGTGGACCCGCGCACGTACGGATTCGCCCCGAGCGTTGTCCGCATCAAGCAGCGGGTCGATGAAGTCATAGGCGAGGGCTTTGCCGTTTGCCGCGGCATCCGCGATCATTCGAGCGGCAACGGGACGTCGTTCTTCTTCGTAGCTGTCGAGGAGGCCCGGATCCGCCCACCCGTCGTGGACGGCAATGAGCTTCCACGCGAGATTCTCCGCGTCAGAGATACAGGTGTTGAAGCCATGTCCGCCCCACGGCGGATTGAGGTGGGCCGCATCGCCGATGAGGAAGACCCGTCTGTCGCTTTCCTTGCCGCCGTAGGAGTCGGCGAGCAGCATCCGCGCAGTCCACGAATCGGTAGCGAGCACCTCGATGTCAACGTCGGGACCGACCCCGGCCATTGCCCGAATCGCTGCGGCCACCTCGGCGGGGTCCTCGATGGGATCGCATCCCTGCAGAATGGCCCACCACGTGCCGTCACGGTCGAGCTCTCCGATCATGCCCGAAATGGCCTCATTGACGATCCACCATTGCACGGCCGGGTCGATGCTCACTTGTTCACGAAGCTTCGCCGAAGTGAAGACCACGTTGAAATTCGGGCGTGGAGCACTCGTTCCTCTGAAGTCGATGCCCAGCGCCTTGCGGACTCGCGATGCCCCACCATCGGCGCCGATGATCCATTCCGCCTCCAAGTCGACGCCGGCATCCTGGCTGTCATCAGCAGCGACGACGCGAACAGCCGAGGCCGACGGATCAGCTTCCTGCGCTCGCACTCCAGTGACATAGGTGATGTGTTCGCTGTGCGCCGCTGCCTCGCGCAGCACTTCTTCGACTTGCGGCTGCGGGATCTGCTGGCCGACTTCCGGAGAGAGCTCGTAGTCGCCGTCGACGAGTTGGAACGCCTGATGGAAGCGCCTCAGTTCATGCCCCTTCAAGCTCGTGCAGAAGATGACGTCCTGGGAATAGGACACAGGCAAAGATGCCTTCTCGCGGATCGCTTCCGCCAGTCCGATGCCCGCCAACAGTGACATGGTCCGAGCGTTCGTAGTCTTGGCACGCGGCCGCAGGTGATCGATCTCGGCTCGCGGTTCGAGAACGACTGAGTCGATGCCCGCTGCGGCCAGGCGAAGAGCCAGATAGGTTCCGCTCGGACCACCGCCGGCGATGGCGACAGTAGTGCAAACGGGAACCTGGTCGAGCCCGTGGACGATGGTCACGAAGAGACTCCTTCAGCGGTGGTGTTCTTTGGTGTAGGTGTCGATGCGGTCTTGTCTCGGAGCGGCATGGCGACGGCGGCGACTGCACCGAGCACCGCGGGGATTGCGAACCACATCGCCGCGGCTCCCGGTGAACCGCCGACGGTAGCGGCGACCGCACCATAGGTTGGACCGGCGATGGCGCCGAGGCGCCCGGCTGCGAGAGCCCAACCGAGCCCGGTGGCACGGACCTGGGCCGGATAGTACTGGGCGATGTGATCATTGATCATATTCTGTGTTCCCATCCCGCCGACTCCGGCGAAGAAGATCGCCACGAAGAGCAGGAGATGATTCTGTGTCATCGACACAGCCAGCAGCGACATTGCAGCGATCGAGAACCCGAGGATGACCATATACTTCGGTGCCGACTGCTGCGCTATCCATGCGATGACCACTGTTCCGATGATGCATCCCACTGAGTAGATCGAGAGGAACGCGATCGAGGACTGTGCGGCGAATCCGGCGCCCTGCATGATGACTGGAAGCCAGGTCGTGATTCCGAACATCGTCAGCATGCTGATTGCGCAGACAATCCAGAACAGCAGCGTAGGCACCAGCTGACGGGCGGTGAAGAGTCGTGAGACTGAGGCACCCCTGT
This sequence comes from Brevibacterium sediminis, assembly GCF_013623905.1. GTDB lineage: Bacteria > Actinomycetota > Actinomycetes > Actinomycetales > Brevibacteriaceae > Brevibacterium > Brevibacterium sediminis. Next base: position 16,105 of record NZ_JABKDD010000011.1, on the reverse strand, counting down.
GCCCACCAGACACCGGTGCTTCCTTTGCTGCGAGGAAGACTTCGGACTCCGGCATCCACCGCCACACGACTATCAGCAGGATGATTGAGAGTCCGCCGAGAGCGTAGACGGGCCGTACACCGTGGTCGACGACAAGAGCCGTGGCTGTCAACGCACCCACCAGTGAGCCGACCGGCGGTCCAGTGAGCACGGCACCGACGGCGAGGGAGACCTTGCCCTTCGGCGCCGACTCGTTCGCGATGGCCACTGCAGTGGGCAGGACCCCGCCGACCCCGATGCAGGTGATGAAGCGGAAGATTGCGAAGACCGTGAAGTTCGGCGCGACAGCGCACAGGATCATGCCGATGCTGAAGATCCCGAGCGAGGTCATGAGCAGCTTTCTCCGCCCAAGCCTGTCAGTGAGAGTGCCTGCGGCCAGAGAACCGAGCAGCATCCCGACGAGAGCGATGCTGCCGACGGTCCCCGCGAGGCTCTTCGTCACGCCCCAGCTCGGGTCACCGAGGAATCCGGGCAGAGTGGCGCCGTAGACGTAGAGGTCGTATCCGTCGCAGAGGAGCGCAACCCAGCAGATGAGGAGGATGGCCCAAGTGGGCGGTCGCAGCTTTGTCATTTGTCTTCGCCTTTGAAGTGGAGGGTGGCGCGTCACTCAGTTTGAGCGCGCGGTGATGCGATTTTTCAGGGTGCCGAGCCGATCGACCTCGACTTCGACGGTGTCGCCAGGCTGGAGCAGCCATTCGGGCTCGCGCGTGTAACCGACACCGTCGGGGGTGCCGGTAGCCAGGAGGTCACCAGGCCGCAAGGTGAAGGTACGAGAGATGAGGGCCAGAGTCGATGCCGGGGAGTAGACGATGTCGGCCGTGTTGCCGTCTTGCACGGTCTCACCGTTGACGCGGGTCTGGACGCGCAATCCTTCGGCGAGGCTGCCGACTTCAGTAGCCGGGACGATGGGACCAAGTGGGCCCGAGCCGTCACCGTTCTTCCCGAGTGTCCACTGAGAAGTGAGTTTCTGCGCGATCCGCGAAGTGACATCGTTGAAGGTCGAGTATCCGACGATCGCGGCCTGAGCTTCGTCCTCGTTGGCATCAGTGAGAGAGGCCCCGAGGTACGCCATGATCTCGCCCTCCCAATCGAGCCCTCGCTCGTTGGCCGGCACAGGAATCTCGGCACCGTCGACACTGAGACTGCGAGTCCAGCGGGCGAAGAGCGTCGGATGCTCTGGAAACGCCTCTTCCTTGAAGCTGCCTTCGGCGTGGTGAGCACGATAGTTCAGTCCGATGCAGATGACCCGAGCTTCGGGAAGAACCGGAGGAACGACACGGTAGTCAGCAATGGCGACGACATCGCCGTCAGCGCTGCTGTCAGAATCACCGGCACTCACGATGTAAGCGGCAGCATCGGTCCAGAACTCTCGGAGTTCCGCGATGACCCGCGCTTCGGTCGCAGACAACCTGTTGGCCACGACGATGGTGCGGTCCGGAGCTTCCAGCCCGATGAGCTTCATTGCATCTCCCCAAGATTTAAAGGTCTTAAACATATGTATGTTTTGTATGGTTAAATAGAAATATGGCACAGATCACTGACGATGTCCAGAACCTCTCCCGGGGACTCTTCCCGACAGCAGACGGTCATTCCCGCCCACTCTCACGTGGGGAGCACCTTGCCGAGTCGATCCGCGAATCCATCCACGAGCGCAAGCTGAGTGCCGGCGACTTCTTCGGCACCCTCGAGACCATCCGTGAGGAGACCGGCCTGGCTCGGACCACCGTCAGCGAAGCAGTCAAGCTGCTCCGGGACCGCGGAGTCCTCGTCGTCAAACCGGGCAGGGGCGGAGGACTTTTCGTAGCGAAGACAACTCCGATCGTCCGGCTCCGCCACACGCTCATGCGCGTCGACGGCGATCCCGCGTCGGCCGCGGATGCCATTGAACTGCGCGAGTCACTCGAGGAGCTCATTGCCGTCAAGGCAGCGATCCACCGCTCTGCAGCCGACTGCCGTGTGCTCGACTCTGTCCTCGACGAAATGCGAGGAGCCGAGTCCTGGGATCAATTCATGCAAAGCAACTGGAAGCTCCACGCGGCAATCGCAGCGATCTGCCCGAACTCAATGGCCCGCCCCGTCTACGAAAGCACCTTGGGATTCCTGTCCGGTGCCCATGCAGAGCAGGACGGCGAAGTCGATTCGAGCTATTGGGGCGAGCGCCTGCGAGTCCACGAGGACCTCGTCGACGCAATCACGTCAGGTGACCTCGAAGCCGTCCGCCGAGCCGTCGCCTCCCATGCTTCATCACGCATCTGACTGCCGAAGGAAAGAATTAGATGTCTGCAGAGAAGTCGACACCGTTCCGACAGTTCTTGTATCCGCCTGGCCATCCGCGTATCGACGACCTCAAGGAACTCGACGCCTACGAGTACCGTGAGGTTGCTAAGTCTCCGGGCACATTCACCGGCGGCCTCATTGCAGGGTGGGAGCCCCTCTATCTCAATGAGTTCAGAGGGATCACTGCGGATGGGCAGATCGCCGAAGGCCTCTACCCTCTGACCCCGGCCGAACCCGGCGAAGAAGCTCCCATCGCAGAAATGCTTCGCGCCGTGGAGGAATTGTTCGCTGTGTGTTCTCCGGACGAGAGGGCTAAGCTGCGTTACCCGGTTGATGCAGTCGAATGGCAGACCTGGGCCAATCCTGAGTTCATGCAGTTCGACACCGGTCTACGGCTCGAATTCGCTGCAGAGCCCGTTCGGCAGGCTGCTCTGAACCTCGTCCGTGCGAGCTTGAGTCGCGAGGGCTTCGAGCTCACCCACGCGATGATGCTCATCAACGAATTCCTCGGCGAAGTCGTTGGTCTGGAAAACATCCTCGGACGATACTCATACAACTTCGCCGTCTATGGCGACCCTGACGCCAGGGCCCCTTGGGGTTGGCAACTCTACGGTCATCACTGTGCCGTGAACTGTCTTGTCATTGAAGGCCGAATGACGATATCACCAGTGTTCCACGGGGCAGAGCCCAACGAAATCGACGATGGACCACACGCCGGTCTGCGTTCCTTCGATGACCGTGTCGATGCAGGCACCACCCTCATGACTCTGCTGAGTCAGGACCAGCGCGCCGAGGCGGTCATATACGACGAGATTATCGATCCTGAAATGCCAGAGGGCCGCATTCATCCTGGTGACGAGCGGCATCTGGCCGGGGCGTTTCAGGATAATCGTGTCATCCCCTACGAAGGGATACAGGTCGGAACACTGGATGCTCCGGCCAAGAAGGCTGTTGTCGACCTTGTCAACACCTTTCTCAACATCCTGCCTGAGGGGCCGCGTCGCGCGAAGCTGCGCGAGGTCGAAGAGCACCTGAACGAGTCATATTTCTGTTGGATCGGCGGAACCGAACCGGGCGACGTGTTCTACTACCGGTTCCAATCACCGGTGCTCATCGTCGAGCTCGACCACCATTGTGGAGTGTTTCTCGACTATGACACCCCTCAGCGCTTCCATGTTCACACACTCATGCGTGTCCCCAACGGCAACGACTACGGTCGAGCCTGGGTCCGCCAATGGCAACAGTGAACATGTCGACTGCGCATTGAGCGGCGACGTGGGTCAACAGCAGTATCCGCGCGACGAGCAGATAGGCACATCCGAATCACAACCCCACGGGTGCCGACTCATTCGTACGCCAGCTCAGCAACCAGCGAAGCCACTGTTTCGATGGCACGTCTGGCGTTCAGCCACTCGACGGGTGATCTGCCGTCCAGCTCATCGTTCGCCTCTGTCATAAACTGCTGAATAGTCAGTGGATGCGCATGCTCCGGGAAGTTTGGGATGATCGTCCGCAGCCCCGGAACCACCTGTTCGCCCACGAACTGCCAAGCTGGAAACAGTGTGGCGCGCCCATTACTCGTCGGCAGGACGTACAAGTCACCTGCCGACTTCAAGCGACGAATACTGGCACCTTGCCGTCCCAGCAGTTCGCACACCTCGCCAGTCGTCAGAGCAGAGTCACGCGCCTCTTTCTCCGCGAGCGCCCGGTCCTCAGCGATCTGGATGCGCGCAGCTTCATACGCCTGCGGAGTCAGATCCTCTTCTGTGAGATCAGTGGCCTCAAGCAAGAAGGCACGCTCGCCTGCCGATAGAGGCTCCGTGTAGTCAGATCGTGGCCTGCCCATGTACACGACGATACGGAACAAACGCTCCCAATACCACGAATGTGAAGTACTGCCGCTGTCGCCAGCATCAAAGATCTCGCGCTTCCTTTCACCGAGGCGGCCCATCCTGACCGCTCGAGCCGATGACAACCCCGATCGTGCGCCCTACATCAAATTCGAAATAGAGAATCGAATCGAACGCCGCTAATTCGCCGCGTGCTCCCGTGCCTGGCTGATCACCGTGGTAGCGATGTCGTTCGGGTGTGATTCGGGAAGCCAATGAGACGCGCCTTCGAGCGGGACGAAACGATAAGGACCCTCGACGTAGCGAGCGCTGAGCTCTGCGGTTGCGCGGGAAAAGGCAATATCCTCGCTGCCCCACACAAGACTGGTGGGTACCGTGACGGGAGTGCTCGGCGTCCGATCGCGGCCATCCATCGCCTGGTAGTACTTGAGCACGGACAGAAAAGCCCCCGGTTCACTGAATCGCGCAACATAGGAGGCTGCGAGATCTTCGGGGACGGCGCCGCCGTAGAGATCGACCAGCTTCTTTCCGTCATCGCGCAGCAATGTTCGGGCCACTCCCTCCGGGTGGTCTTGGATCGACCGCATATAGCCCATGCGTTCATACTGATCGTCGTCCGTCTTCAGCTGTTTGCCCAGCGCTCTGGGGTGCGGCGTCGACACGACGGTGCAGGTGTGCAGACGCTGCGGGTGGTTCGCGGCAAAGGGCCACGCGACCAGTCCGCCCCAATCATGACCGACGAGGTGGAAGCGTTCGAGTCCCGCCGCGCGGGAGACTTCGTCGAGGTCGGCGACCAGGCGCGCGATCGTATACTCCCCGACTGAATCCGGCCGTATTCCCGGCGAATATCCTCGTTGGTCGTAGGCGAACACACCCATTCCCTGCTCGAGGAGCAGCGCTGCGGTCTTCTCCCAGCACGACGCGTATTCCGGCCACCCGTGCAGAAGGATCGCGTCGCCGAGGTCGGGATCCGGATGCGCAGGTGTCGCCCGGAAAGCAGTGAACTCTCCCTGGTCGGTGGACACCGTCAGCGCCTCGGCGTCGGCGGTCGTCGGCAGCTCCGCCAAGCGCGCGGCTACCGATGCGTTGTCGAAAGGGGCACCGCTGTAGGGCTGGGACGTCGTCGATATTGTCATGGGTCAGTCTCCTCGTTGATCAAGGTGCATGGGTTCTCGGCCCAGCGGCCACCCGCCACCGGCCGCTGGGCCCTCGGCCGATGCTGGGCACCCGACGGCCCGGTGACTGCTATTTGCGACGTGAGCCGTCGGTGGGAATGCCCAGTGCGTTGATCCACAGTTTCGTCGCAGTCTCCACGAGCAGTTCGTCACTGCCCCAGTCCGGTTCCTCGACCGCATATTTGAAGTACGCCATCCGCCCGACCATCGCTGACAGCGCCCGGGCGGACATGAGGGGGTCGAGACTCGGGTCGACATACCCTTCGTCCTGAAGCTTTCGGATCCACCGGCAGTTGCGTCTGGAGAAGGCCCGCGCCCGGTCGAGGCGCAGTCGACGGAAGTTCGCGTCGATCGCGGCGACCTGTTCGAGCAGGAGCATCAGCTTCGCGTTGCGCTTATACGACTCGATGTATGCACGGTGTCCGGCTCGCAGCTGCTCGATGACGGTGCGCTCTTCGTCGCCGCTGTGCGGCGGGCCCGGGTGGAGCATGTCCTCCTGGGCTTCGCTGAGCACAGCAGCGAAAGCCTGCTCCTTGCTGTCGAAGTAGGTGTAGAACGTGCCCGTGGAGCACTTGGCCTCTTTGGTGATGTCGGTCAGCCGAGAATCGATGAAGCCATCACGTTCGAACACGACTCGAGCGGCGGCGACCAAGGCCGCTCGGGTGCGGGTTCCCCTCGTGGTCGTCGGGAGATCGCGCAGGAGCGCGGTATCCACGAGCGTGGGGAGATCCTCAGCTGAGCCTTCGGTCGTCGACATGACAGCCAATCCTACAATCCATTTCTCGGGCACGGGCAGAGTGCAAGCTCATGAGGTCAGCCCGCTCTCCCGCGCAACAGCCCATCCCTGATCGATGATCGCCTGGACGTCGCGGGCCGTGGGCACGCCGTGGGCAGCGGCGTTCGCAGGGTTGTCCGCGACGCGGCGACGGACGCCTTCGGCGATGATCGCGATCTTCCACAGCCCCAGTGTGTGCCAGAAGCCGAGCGTTCGCTTGTTGCGACCCGAGACAGCCAGGTATTCGGCAGAGATCTCGGCGCGGGTCGGGAATCCGTCAACTGCAGTCGGGGCGCCGTCGGGCACCTCGCCGGCCTGCGTCCAATACGCCAAGGAGCTGCCCACATCGGCCAGCGGGTCACCCAGTGTCGCCAGTTCCCAATCGAGCACTGCTCGGATGTCACCGGTGGCGCTGTCGATGATGACGTTGCGGATGTGGAAGTCACCATGGACCAGAGTGATCTCGCCAGGCTCGGGCAGGTGCTCGGTCAGCACCGTCGTGAGAGCGTCGAGATCGGGGCGGTCTTGGGTCCGGCTCTCCTCGAGTTGGCGGCTCCACCTCTTCAGCTGCCTCGGCGCATAGGGCTTCCGAGACGCCAGGTCGCCCAAGCCGACAGCGTCGATGTCGACGGCGTGGATCTTCGCCAGGGTCCGAGCGAGTTCGAGGCCGAGACGTCTGCGCGCCTCGGGGCCGAGATTTCGGGCGGCCTTCTCGTCGTCGATGACGGTTCCCTCGACGTGTTCCATGATGACCACGGGGACATCGGCGACTGCGGAATCCTCACAGACACCGAGGGTGGCTGGAACCGGCACTCCGGTTGCTTGGAGTGCGGAGATGATCCGATGCTCCCGGGCCACGTCATGGGCCGACGCGAGGAGGTGCCCCAGCGGGGGACGACGGGCGATCCACGACCGCCCCGCCTCGTCGTCGATGCGGTAGGTGAGGTTCGACTGCCCCTGCCCCACACGGGTCCCGCGGAGCGAACCGGTCACCGGCTCGCCGGCGTCCCGTATCCATCTCGCCAGGCTCGGCAGGTCGAGTTCGACGCTCATCGGGACTCCCGTGCGTTCTTCCTCCGTCGCAGTTCACGCCGCGCGATCGACCGTTTGTGCACCTCGTCGGGACCATCGGCCAATCGCAGTGTGCGCTGATGGGCGTAGAAGCTGGCCAACGGAGAATCGTCGGTGACTCCTCCGCCGCCGTGGACCTGGATCGCCCGGTCGATGATCGTCAGCGCCATGTTCGGGGCCTTGACCTTGATGGCCGCGATCTCCGTGGCCGCTTCCTTGTTGCCGACGGTGTCCATCATCCACGCAGCCTTGAGCACGAGGAGGCGGGTGGCTTCGATCTCGACGCGTGCCTCGGCGATCCAATCCTGGATGTTCGCCCGGTCTGCCAGCGGCTGACCGAAGGTGACTCGTTCCTGGGCACGGTCGATCAGAAGGTCGAGGGCGCGTTCGGCCATTCCGATCGAGCGCATGCAGTGGTGGATGCGGCCCGGTCCCAGCCGGGCTTGGCTGATGGCGAATCCGTCACCCTCGCCGGAGAGCAGCGCAGTCTTCGGCACTCGCACATCGTCGAAGATGATCTCTGCGTGGCCTTCCCGGTCGAGGTAGCCGAACACCGGCAGTCCCCGGACCACGGTGATGCCGGGGGTGTCTTTGGGGACGACGAGCATCGACTGCTGCCGGTGGGTCTCGGCGTTCGGGTCGGTCTTGCCCATGACGATGAAGACCTGGCAATTGGCGTGCAGGGCGTTCGAGGCGAACCATTTCCGCCCGTTGAGCACATAGTCGTCCCCGTCGGGAACGATGCTCATCTCGATGTTCGTCGCATCGGAGCTCGCCACCGCCGGTTCGGTCATGCAGAACGCCGAGGCGATCTCACCGTCGAGCAGCGGTTTGAGCCACTTCTCCTTGTGCTCGTCGGTCCCGAAGAGCGCAAGGACCTCCATATTCCCAGTATCGGGTGCGTTGCAGTTGATGGCCTCGGGGGCGATCTCCGCACTGCGTCCCGTGATTTCGGCAAGATGCGCGTACTGAAGGTTCGTCAGTCCTGCTCCCCATTCGTCGTACGGCAGAAACAGGTTCCACAGGCCTTGGGATCGAGCCTCCCGCTTGAGGTCTTCGAGGACGGGCGGGTGGAAGTTCGGATCCCCGGCCTCTGCCCGTTGCCGGTGGTAGACCGGTTCTGCGGGGTAGACGAAGTCGTCCATGAAGGCGTTGAGTCTGGATTGGTAGTCGCGGGTCGTCTCATCTGGTGCGAAGTCCATAGTTCCTGCTTTCTCGGTGAGGGGGTGTATGCGGTGTCAGGTCTGTTGATCATGGGCACCGGCGCCGCCGGTCTCTCCTCTGACTTCGAGGACGACCTTGCCGCGCACGGATCGGGAGTCGATGAGCTCGAGGGCCTCCTGCGCCCTTTCCAACGGGAGCACGCTGTGAATGACGGGATCGAGTGCCCCTGAACTCAGATGCGGCCACAGCGTGTCCCACTGGGTGGCGACCATCTCCGGTCGTCCGGCCAGTGCCGCGCCCCACCCCACTCCGGCCACGGAGATGTTGTTCAACAGCAGACGGTTGACCTTGACTTCGGGGATGGATCCTGCGGTGAATCCGAGGACCAGAAGAGTGCCGAAGGTCTTCAGTGTGCGCAGGGAATCGGTGAACCGATCACCGCCGACCGGGTCGGCGACGAGGTCGACACCGCCAGGGAGCAGGTCCTTGACCGTGTCTTTGAACCGTTCGGCCAAGACCACATGAGAAGCGCCGAGGCTGCGCACCGTATCCGCCTTCTCCTCGGTCGAGACCACGCCCACGACTTCTCCGCCGTAGGCGCGGGCGACCTGGACGAGGGCGCTGCCGAGTCCGCCTGCGGCGCCGTGGACGAGGACCGTCTGACCCGGTTCGAGTCTCCCGCGCACGCGCAGCGCGAAGTCCGCGGTCAGGAGGTTCATCGGCATTCCGGCTCCAGCGCTCAGCGAGACAGCCTCCGGAAGCGGGAGGACGCTGGCGGCCGGGACGACGATGGACTCCGCGTAGGCACCTATGTTCGCCGCCCCGACGACACGGTCGCCGACGCTGAGGCCGGTCACGCCTTCGCCCAGCTCACGCACGGCTCCGGAGACTTCCGACCCCACTGTGTAGGGCAGCGGCGGCTGCATCTGGTACTGCCCGCGAGATTGGAGCAGTTCGGGGAAGGTCACGCCGGCATAAGCGACGTCGATGAGGACCTCGCCGGGTCCTGGCGAGGGCGTCTCGATGTCGCGCAGTTCGAGGGAGCCGGGGCCGTCGGTGGCACTCAGCTGCATTGCTCTCATGATGGTCGGGTGTCCTTTCGTCGGGGTTCGCGAACGTTTGTGACGAGTTCGCGCACGTATGGAATGTGCTCGCCCATCAATGCGATGGGCTCAGTGCGGATGAACGGGAGTGTGCCTGAGCGGCGGGGTGGTCAGAGACGGGAGGAGGCGACGACACCGCCGTCGACGACGATCGTCTCCCCCACGACGTAGTCCCCGGCCCGAGAAGCGAGGTAGGCGGCGACGCCGGCCATGTCCTCACCGGTGCCGATCCGTCCTGCCGGGATCTGCGTCTTCACCTCGTCGCCGTGGTCGCGGGCGTCCTTGTTCATCTTCGTCCCGAAGGCTCCGGGGGCGATGCCGCTGACGATCACTCCGTCCGGGGCCAGTCGGGAGGCCAAGCGTTTGGTCAGGTGGATCACCCCGGCCTTGGACGCGTGGTAGCTGTAGGTCTCAAGCGGATTGGGTCGGATACCGTCGATGGAGGCGACGTTGATGACCTTGGCGAGGTGGCTCCCCGAGGCCGCGGCGGCCCGCAGGTCCGGCGCGAGTGCCTGCGTGAGGAAGAACATCGCCTTGAGGTTGAGGTCCATGACCTTGTCCCACCCGTCCTCCGGGAACTCGTCGAACGGCGCTCCCCAGGCGGCACCGGCGTTGTTGACGAGAATGTCCAGATTCGTCTCGTGCTCCCGGAGTCGAGCCACCACCGAGGCGAGTCCCTCCTTCGTCGAAATGTCGCCGGGCAGGGACACACAGGTTCCCTGTTCGGACAGCTCGGCCGCGGTCGCGTCACAGGCCTCGGCCTTACGGGCGGTGATATAGACGCGCACGCCCGACTGCACCAACCCCTCGGCGATCATCCTGCCGATCCCGCGCGAGCCGCCGGTGATCAGCGCGCTGCGCCCCTTCAGTGCAAACAGTGTCGACATGTCCATGGAAACTCCCTTGTTCAGATATCTGCGCCGTGTTCGGTGAAGTAGCCGATCGATTCGGCGACGCAGATCGGCTTCTCGATGCCGTCTGCTTCGAAGATCTGGGTGGTGGTCACCTGTGCGGAACCGGTTCCGCGCGGGTCGACGGCGGAGATCGTGGCCCGCATGCGCACCTTTGAGCCCACCGGTCGAGGCTGCGGGAAGCGCACCTTGTCGTAGCCGTAGTTGAGGCTGTGGGCGAACCCGTCGAAGGCCATAAGCTCCTCCATGAACGCCGGTCCCAGAGACAGGGTGAACAGACCGTGGCCGATCGTGCCGCCGAAGGGACCCTCAGCGGCACGATCCTCATCGACGTGGATCCACTGGTGGTCATTCGTCAGGTCGGCGAAGGTGTTGATGTCGTCCTGGACGAGCGTGTGCCAGCCGGTGGGACCGAGTTCTTTGCCGACGAGCGCGTCGATCTCGGCGATCGTCGTGGGCCTGATGGGAGTCGTCATTGTCTGCCTTTCGATCAGTGGAGCGAGTCGGAATCGATCAGGTGAATCCGGAATCTGAAACCACTCTTGAAATTGAGTTCAGATTCATTAGTCTGACACTAGCCGTGTATGCCGGGTCACTTCAAGGTGCAACCGAACCACACCACACGGCAGGGACGTCTACGCAAAGGAGCGGCACCCATGACAGAAGTCCAGGCCGTCACCGGCACCATCGACAGCAGCGAACTCGGCAGGACCCTCGTCCACGAGCACATCTTCGTCCTCAGCGAGGAGATGCGGCAGAACTATGACACGACATGGGACGACGAGGAGAGAATCTCCGACGCCGTGACCAAGCTCAATGACCTCAAGGCCGCAGGCATCGACACGATCTTCGATCCCACGGTCGTGGGCCTCGGACGCTACATCCCCCGAGTGCAGAAGGTGGCCGAGCAGACCGATCTCAACATCATCGTGGCCACCGGCCTCTACACTTTCACCGATCTCCCCCACCAGTTCGAACATCGCGGCCCCGGCCTCCTCATCGACGAACCGGAACCACTCGTGGGGCTGTTCGTCCGCGACCTCACGGAGGGCATCGCCGACACCGGCGTCAAAGCCGCATTCCTCAAATGCGCCATCGAATCCCCCGGACTCACCGAGGGAGTCGAGCGCACGATGCGGGCAGTCGGGCAGGCGAGCGCCCAGACCGGAGCTCCCATCACCGTCCACACCAATCCAGCCACTGGTTCCGGCCTAGTCACGCAACGCGTGCTCAAGGAAGAGGGCGCAGATTTGGAGAAGGTCATCATCGGCCACTCGGGCGACTCGACGGACCTTGACTACCTGTCCCAGATCGCCGAGGCGGGATCCTTCCTGGGCATGGACCGGTTCGGGATCGACGCCTACTTGCCGACCGAACCACGCGTGGACACCATCGTCGAACTCGTCCGTCGCGGCTATGCCGAACGCATCACCCTGGCCCACGATGCGGCGTGCTACATCGACTATTTCACTCAGGAAGAAAAGGCGCAGATCCAACCCAACTGGCACTTCCGCCACATCAGCGACGACGTCATTCCGATGCTGCTGGACAAGGGCGTGTCCGAGGACAATATCGACACGATGCTTGTGAAGAATCCGCGCCGCTACTTCGAGTGACACCCCACCGACCACATGCACTGACCACATGCACTGAGAGACCATTTTCAACGATGAAGGAAATCTCCCATGTCAGCCACCGCACAAACCACCCCACCGCAGGCGGCACCGGCCAAGCATGCCGGGCTGCGAGCCGCCGGTCTCGTCGGCTCCTCAATCGAGTGGTACGACTTCTTCCTCTACGGCACAGCGGCCGCACTGGTCTTCCCTCAGGTCTTCTTCCCTGATGCGAGCGGGGTCACCGGCACACTCCTGTCGTTCTCGACCTTCGCCACCGGCTTCATCGCACGACCGGTCGGCGGACTCGTCGCCGGCAACTTCGGCGACAAGATCGGCCGCAAACCCATGGTCGTCATCGCCCTGCTGGGCATGGCCGTCTTCACCTTCCTCATCGGCTGCCTGCCATCGGCGGGGAGCATCGGCATCATGGCCCCGGTCCTGCTCGTCACGTGCCGATTCGTCCAGGGCATCGCCTGCGGCGCACAGTGGGGCGGACTGGCACTGCTGCTCAGCGAGTCCGCCGGGCCCAAGCATCGGGCCTTCTCCGGGTCGTTCATGCAGGTCGGCGTACCCACCGGCGCCCTGCTGGGCAATCTGGCCTTCGTCATCGTCTCGTCCACGGTCAATGAGGCGGCATTCGTCTCCTGGGGCTGGCGAATCCCGTTCTGGGCCACGGCACTGCTCGTGCCGATCGTCATGTACATCCAGCTCAAAGTCGAGGACTCCCCCGAGTTCAGGAAGCTCGAGAACGATGTGTCCGCGGCCAAGCCGAAGGTCGTGCAGGCACCGCTGTGGCAGGCGATCAAGTCTCATTGGAAGACGATCCTGCTGGCAGCGGGCACACTGTCGGGAACGAACTGCGTCTTCTACATCACGATCGCCGGTGCCCTGTCCTACGGCACGAGTTATCTGGGCATGGACTACGGACAGATGCTCATCGCCGCCATGTTCTCGTGTGTGGTCGGCATCGCCACCATCCTCATCGGCGGCAGGCTCGCCGATAAGATCGGTCGCCGTCCGGTCATCATCATCGGCGGCGTCGGCCTGCTGGTGTGGGCTTTCCCCTATTTCGCCCTGATCAACACGACGAGCATCGTCCTCTTCGCGGTCTCGATCAGTGTGGCCAGCGTGTTCCAGTCACTCATCTACGCCCCGATCGCTGCGTACTTCGGTGAGCTGTTCGCCCCGCAGATCCGCTTCTCCGCGGTCTCTCTGGCCTATCAGCTCAGCGCGATCGTCGTGTCGGGCTCGACGCCCATCGTCATGACGTGGCTGATCGCGAAGATGGACGGGTCGACGCTGGGGATCACGCTGTTCGTGTGTGCGATGGCGCTGATCACCGTCGTGTCGACGTTGGCCTTGAAGGAGACGAACCCGAAATCCGTCAGGCAGTCCCCGACGGCCGTGCCAGGTGAGCACCTGCGCACGGAGACCGTCGCGGCCCAGCCTGCTTAATCGGCCCAGTCTGCGTAGTCGGCTCAGTCCGCAGCGCCGCTGCCACGCAGCTTTGCCTGGTAGCGGCGCATCCCGCGGATCCAGCGGTCATAATCCGAGCCCTTCATCCGGTACATATCGAGGACTTCGGGGTGGGGCAGGATGAGGAAGGTCTCGGATTCGACGGCGGCCATGACCGCCTCGGCGACCTCTGCCGGTTCGAGGACGTTGCCGGCTTCGGACACGGCCCGTTGGGCGGCGAGTTCCTCTGCACTCAGAGAGTCGGGGTCCTCTCCCCACAGGATCTTCGTGTTCACTCCCATCGGGGCGAGCACGGAGACACCCACTCCCTCGTCGCCGTAGGTCACCGACAGCCATTCGGCGAAGGCGAGCGCGGCGTGCTTGGTCACCGAGTAGCCGGCCTGCCCGATCTGCGTGAGCAGTCCCGCCGCCGAGGCGGTGGCCACGAAGTATCCTTCCCCGCGAGTCTGCCACCGGGGTACGAGCCGTTCTGCGGCGCGGATGTGCGCCCGCAAGTTGATGTCGAGGATGCGGTCCCAGTCGTGTTCGCCGCCGATGCCGGGGGCTCCGGCAATCCCGGCATTAGCGAAGTAGAGATCGACGTCGCCGAGTTCGCGGTCGGCGGCGGCCAGCAGATCGTCGACGCCTGTTGCCGTGGAGACGTCCCCGGTCCAGTGCGGCTGGCCCAGTTGTGCCGCGGTGTCCGTGACCGCCTCGGCGAGGTCGGCAAGCAGCACCCGGGCTCCACGCTCATGCAGTGCCCTGGCCAGTGCCGCCCCGATTCCTGATGCGGCCCCGGTGACGACGGCAGTGCGTCCCTCGATCTCCATAGTCCTCTTCCTCTCCGGCGCACCCGTTGTGTCCGAAACGCGGCCGACCTATAGTTGAACCTGTACTCAGTTTCAAGTATTTCAGCATCCACATATTGCTGTCGAGCCCCGCGCGGGCCCGTCCACGTCGTGATCCGAAGGAGTTTCATGACCACGAAGTCGCGCACATCGATCATTGATCTGCTCACCCCTTGGGCGGAGAAGGACCCGGAGTCTGTCGCAGCGGCCACGCCGCCGGGACCAGATCGGGTGACGCTGTCGAAGGTGCGCCTCCTCGGCGAAATCGGTGCCGCCCGTGACCGGTACCTCACTGCGGATGTCCGCCCCGGCGATCGGATCGTGCTCATTGCGCCCAGCTGTCCGGAGTTCCTCATCGAGTTCTTCGGTGCGCACGCTGCCGGGCTGGTGGTCGTCGCCGTCAATCCGCTCTCGACAGTCAGGGAGCTCGACTACATCCTCACCGATTCCGAAGCCCGCGTACTCGTGGCTCATCCAGCCTCGGCCGAGGCGGGGAAGGCTGCGGCCGCACAGCATGACGTCGAGTTCCGCACCCTGGCCATCGTCGGCAATGAGGGCCCCCGCGCCGAGGTGGGTGCCGAGTCCGATGTCACCGTCGACCGTGCCGATTTCGCCTGGGACGATATCGCCGCACTCCTCTACACCTCGGGCACGACGGGCAAGCCGAAGGGGACGATGCTGACCTTGGGCAATTTCATTTCGGCGACCGACATCGTCCGGGAGATGATCGAGGCCAACCCGTCGGACCGGTCCGCGACCGGCCTGCCGCTCTTCCATGTGTTCGGCCTGGCAGCCGTCACCCTGCCGGCGATGAGTGCCGGCGCACCGGTGACGCTCTTCCCCCGCTGGGACCCGCAGGCATTCATCGCCTCACTCGCCGAGGATGAGACGACCATCGTCTCCGGCGTACCGACGATGTGGATGTCCGTACTGGCGAAGGCCCCCGAGGGCGAAGCACCGGACCTGCGCATCATCAGCTCGGGTGGCGCTTCGATCGCCGCCGAGGTGGTCCGTCGGGTCGAAGATCGCTTCACGGCACCGCTGGCGGAGGGCTACGGGCTCACTGAGACGTCCGGACTGGGCACGTTCAACCCGCTGCACGGGACGAGGAAGCCCACGAGCGTCGGTCCGGCCGTCCCCGGATTCGAGGTCAAGACCGTCGACCCCGCCAGCGGCGAAGAGCTGCCTGCCGATGAGGTGGGTGAGGTGCTGCTGCGTGGGCCCGCAGTCATGGCCGGCTACTGGAAGAAACCCGAAGCCACCGCCGAGGTGCTCGACGCCGAGGGGTGGTTCCGCACGGGCGACCTCGGCCGGGTGGATGAGGACGGGTATCTCTTCATCGTCGACCGTATCAAGGACCTCATCATCCACGGCGGATACAACGTCTACCCGCGCGAGATCGAGGAGGTCATCTATGAGATCCCGGAGGTCGATCAGGTCAGCGTCGTGGGCACTCCGGATGAGAAGTATGGTCAGCAGGTGACCGCTGTCATCGCCCGCACTCCAGGTTCCGACCTCGGCGCAGATGAGGTCGAGCGGTTCTGTCGGGAGAATCTCGCCGCCTATAAGATCCCGCGGATCATCGAATTCCTCGACGAGCTGCCCAAAGGACCCAGCGGCAAGATCCTCAAACGCGAGATCGTGCGCATGTTCACCCCGAGCACCGAGGCACGCTGACACAGGCGGGCATCATCGTCGGCAGGCGGTTGCGGGCGGAACGGTTCGCATTCGAACGCCGGCAAGGCCGATGGAAGAAGCACAGCAACTTCCCCCTATAGCCCGATAGGCCGCCATCAGATCAGCGCGGCTTCTCACCCGTCT
>NZ_JABKDD010000010.1 GCF_013623905.1 Brevibacterium sediminis | reverse complement strand
TCCCGTCGCCCAGGAGCTCGAGCGCTGATTGCTTGAACTCATCGGTGTAGATCTTTGGCATGACTTCCATCCTTCCTGGAACTTATCCAGTCGTGAAGTCAACTAAACCCTCAGCAGTCCCCGAGGTGGGCCGGGCTGGTGCCGGCCGCACCACCCATGTGATCGGACAAATCGGCCCGAAGACACCACCAAAGAGGGGTGGGTCACCGCCGGGTTGAGTCACGATCACGGGATGGGTACGGCCAACACCTACTCTGCCAGCCGGTCCCAGACCAGCCACTACCAAGACTCACAGCCGTCGGGTAGTTCTGGGAGGGAAGTGACGGGGTAGCCTGAGAAGCGCACGGGCCCACCAGCCCTCTCGATTACTTGGAAGGCGACGATGACGACTCCTGACCCGGTCTCCACCACCTCGGCGATCACCCGCGCGAACTGCGAACAACGCGATGCGAACGATCCCCTGCGTGATTTCCGCGACGATTTCCTGCTCCCGGAAGGCACGATCTACCTCGACGGGAACTCGCTCGGTCCCCGCACGAAAGGCGCGGCCGAGCGCGCCCAGGACGTTATCGCCGACGAATGGGGCACCGGCCTCATCGGGTCATGGAACTCCGCCAGCTGGTGGGACCTGCCCGCTAAATTGGGTGAGAAGATCGCCGGGATCGTCGGCGGCGGGGCCGGGTCCACCGTCGTCACGGACACCACCTCGATCAACCTGTTCAAGGCCGCCTCGGCGGCGCTGAAGATGCAGGCCGAGGACTCCCCGGACCGGCGGGTCATCCTCACTCAGCGGGAGAACTTCCCCTCCGATATCTACATGCTCGAAGGATTGGCCGAACAGCTCGGCGACGGATACAAAGTCCGCCTCGTCGACGATGAGGAAGTCACCGCAGGGTTCCCGACGACGATGTCCGACGAGGTGGCCCTCGTCGTGCTCACCCACGTGAACTACCGGACGGGTCGTCTCTTCGATATAGGCACGACCACCTCGGCGATCCATGCCGGCGGGGCCATGGTCATCTGGGACCTGTGCCATTCGGCGGGTGCTCTGCCCATCGATCTCACCGGTTCGGGTGCCGACATGGCGATCGGCTGCACGTACAAGTTCCTCAACGGCGGGCCCGGCTCACCGGCGTTCATCTGGGTCGCCGAGGCGCTGCAGAACCGATTCAGCCAACCCCTGTCGGGGTGGTGGTCTCATGCCCAACCGTTCGAGATGGCCCCGGACTATCGACCGGCCGACGGCATCCGCCGGTACCTCACCGGAACGCAGGGTATCTTGTCGATGTCGGTGGCGGAGCTCGGCCTCGACATCCATTCTCGGGTGGACATGAACCTGGTGCGGGAGAAGTCCCTGGCCTTGTCCGACCTGTTCATCGACCTCGTCGATGAGCGTTTGGCCGATCACCCGGTCGAGGTCGTCACCCCACGTGAGCACGCTCATCGCGGATCCCAGGTCTCGATCCGGCACCCGGAGGGGTTTGCGGTGATGAGCGCACTCATCGAGCGCGGAATCATCGGCGACTACCGCGAACCGGAGGTGCTGCGGTTCGGGCTGACCCCGCTCTATATCGGGTTCACCGAGGTGTGGGACACCGTCGAGGCCCTGCGCGACATCCTCGACAACCACCTCTGGGACACAGACGCTCACAAAGTCCGCGGCGCCGTCACCTGATTACTACCTGACGGCGGCGCAGCAACCTGGCGCCAGGTATCTGGGCCGCCGTCACCTGCGTTGGAACGTGGCCACTCAGGTGTCCGGAGCCGCAGAGGTTTCGATGACCTCGGCATTGACTCCGAAGTACGGTTCACCAACCTCATTTCGCGGGCGGCTGGCGACAAGCGTCTTGAGCAGATTGCTGTCCCGCTCCCCAGTGATCGGGTCGAGATCGAGGATGGCACACCGCGCGATCGGATCCCCGATTCGCACACGTAGCGCGCCGACGTCCGGCACGTTCACCGTCACATCCCGGCCTCGCCAGGTCTCTTCGATGAAGGGTTCGTCCGTGTCGAGGACGAGAGTGGCACGGAAGCGGGCGGCCTCATCTAGCAGCTCGTGGTGACCGGACTGATCGGCGAGTTCCCTCATCGAAGCGGTCGTGACGATCGACAGGCCAGCTCCGTAGATCACGTCTCCACGACGTGCGCGGGCCAGCCGCACCGGCTTTCCCAGCCACTCGGAGGCGAGTGCCGAATGCGGACCGTCAGTGAGTTCGAGGTCGACCGGTCGCTTCCAGTAATAGCAGGTCAGGCGCTCACCCGAGCCTACTGGCATCCCAGAGGCAGAGCGCCCGTCGGGCAGGGCGATCGTCAAAATGTCGTCGACGAGTGAGGTGGTCATGCGGATGAGCCGAGGATTCTGCACGGTCTTGAGCACCTGCGCTCGCTCGACATCGACGAAGCAGAACTCACGATCGCCGACCGGGCCGTGAACGTCGACGGCTGCACTCGGTCGGGCCTCATGCCGTGTGCCTTTGACGTGGGCGAACCCGAGCGACCGCACACCGAATTCCCGCGCAGAAGCAGGTGACGGCGGCCCAGATACCTGGCGCCAGGTGGCTGCGCCGCCGTCAGGTAGCAATTGGGGCATGGGGGTTGCGCCTTCCTGTGATGGCGTAGGTGCCGATGGCCACAGCTCCGATGGCCAGGACCGTGCCGCCGATGATGACGGCTCCGGGAATCGTGGCGATCGTGCCGAGCACTCCCACGGTGACTCCGGAGAAGGTCTGCATCCCCGGCCCGAACGTCGCATAGGAGCCGATGACGCGGCCGCGGATCTCCGGCGGCGCTTCGAGTTGGATGATCGCCATCTCGGTCGACTCGGCGGTGATCTTCGAGACTCCGGCGATGACGAGCATGATGACGGCCAGCCACAGGTGCGAGGTCAGGGCGAAGAACAGAGAGCTGATGCCCATCGCCGCGGCGGCCAGTGCCGCGGCAGCCGGAACGGCCTTGATCCACCCGGTCGCCTCAAGCCCGAAGCCCCCGAGCACCCCTCCTGCACCCATGGCGAAGAGCAGCACGCCATAGGTGAAGTCACTGTCCCCGCCGACCGGATTGAGGATGTCGCCGAACACCGGCATCGCCGTCTGCAGCACCGCCCCGATCGTCGTCGAGGCGAGCGCGGCCAGCAACAGCATGCCGACGATCGCGCGATTGTGGCGGACGTCGATGAGCACCCGCAGCGACTGGATGAGAGTCGTCCGCGCGGTGCGCACTCCTCCGCTGCGCAGATGCCCGGTGAAGGGGGTGCGGATGAGGAAGATCGTCAGCGGCAGATAGAAGACGATGTTGATGAAGATGCCCCACGTGGCACCGACCCCGAGCAGCAGAGCGGAACCGACGACGGGACCGAAGAGGATGCCGAGGCTGCGGAACGTCGCATTGAGCCGGACAGCGCTCGGCAGCTCCTTCCGATCGACGAAGTCATGGAGCATCATCTGCTCGGCAGGACCCCACAGGCATCCGGCAAGGCCATGGATGACGAGCAGCACGCAGGCCTGCCACAGCTGCAGAGAGTCCGTGAGGAAGAGGATTCCCCAACACAGGGACACGACCATGAACATGATCTGTCCGATCTGGATGAGGCGGCGGCAGTCGAAGCGTTCGGCCAGAGACCCGGCATAGACGGACAGGAGCAAGAAGGGCAGCCAGTGGCTGATGAGCTGGAATCCGACGAGCGCCGGGGATTCGAACTTCTGCCACAGCACCCAATAGGTGATGACGTGCTCGATATTGTCGCCCATCATCGCCGTGCCCGATCCGATCAGATAGGGCGCAGTCTTCCAACTGCGAAGCACGCTGAAACGGCGCGGACCGGCGGCACCGCCGTTGTCCTCGGAGAAATCGCTCACTCCCCCATTCTCACACCGGCGGAACGGACCGGCACCGACCTCTTGTCTGCTGGGATCGAGGCGAGGACAATGATCCTTGATCAAGGAGGATCTTATGTCCACAGCTCAACCGCCGACGTCCACCCGCCCGAACTCTGCCCTTGTCGTCATCGACGTCCAAAACGGCGTCATGCAAGCCAGTTGGAAATCCGAATCGGTCATTTCCACGATCTCCCATCTCGTCGACCGTGCCCGGAACACCGGCACTGAGGTGGTCTGGGTCCGGCACAGCTCCGGTGAGCTGCCGATCGATTCCCCGCAATGGCAGATCGTCGACACGCTCTCCCCCGCTGAGGGCGAAGCGATCATCGAGAAGACCCACGGCAATACATTCGAGGGCACGGACTTCGAGGAGGTGCTCGCCGGAAAGAACGTCGGCCACCTCATCGTCACCGGTGCCCAATCTGATGCCTGCGTGCGCTCGACCATCCACGGCGGATTCGCCCGCGGCTACGACGTCACGCTGGTCTCCGACGCCCACACCACCGAGGATCTCACCGAATGGGGTGCTCCCCCACCGGAGCAGGTGGTCTCACACACGAACCTCTATTGGGGATTCGAATCGGGTCCGGGTCGCACCGCGAAGGTCGAGGAAGCCGACAAGGTCGACTTCGGTGCTCGCTGACGGTGTCGCCCGACCCGGCTCGTTGGCACTGCTCGATCGCGCCCGCGCCGAGATCGACCGGCTGACTCCACACGCCGCCTTCATCGAGCAGCAGCAAGGGGCGATCATCGTCGATGTCCGCACCGAGGTCCACCGCGAGTCTGCTCCGTCGATCCCCGGATCCCTCGCCATCGACCTGACCGTGCTGCCGTGGCGTCTCGACCCCGGCTTCGATTGGCGCATCCCCGAGGCCGATCGAACCGATCGGCGGTGGATCCTCATCTGCCGCCACGGTTATTCCTCATCGCTGGCCGCGTGGAACCTGCGACAGATGGGTCTGACGAGCACTGCCGATGTCATCGGCGGCTTTGAGGCGTGGCAGGCAGCGCATCTGCCGACGACCGATGAGGCTCCCGACCGCCGACCGTAACCATGGGCTCACCCGCCCGCCGACCGTGACCACAACGGCGGCCTCCGAAACCTGGCATCATGGCCCCATGAGTGAAGACATCCGCAGCATCGAACTGACCCGCATCGCCGAAAACCACTACCGCGCCACCGCCCCGAGCGGAGCAAGCATCGAATTCGGCCGCGGCGAAGGCCTCATGACCCCCGTCGAACTGCTGCTGGCCGCCGTTGCCGGCTGCTCGTCGATCGACGTCGACACCGTCACCAGCCGTCACACCGAACCCACGAAGTTCGACGTCTCCGCGACCGCGGACAAGATCGACGAAGACGGAGCCTCTCGTGTGGACAACGTCCACCTCGACTTCGACCTCGCGTTCCCCGACGACGAGGAGGGCCGAAAGGCCGATGCCCGCATCGAACGCCTCGTCGGGCTCTCCCATGACAAGTACTGCACTGTCTCCCGCACCGTCGAACACCCCACGAAGGTCGACTTCAGCATCCGTCGCGACTGACGTCGCGATTCGTCACGGCAGATCCTTCGCCGAGGCGGACCGCCGTTCCGTACGGACGTGACCCTCAGCTTTCGGCGAGCCGCTTCTTCTCGACCTCGACGTCGAAATCGGCGGCCGGCCACTGCGGGTCGATGTCGACCAGGGCATCGAGCAGCAGCCGCTGCACGGCCAGCCGGGCGTACCATTTCCGGTTCGCGGGCACGACGAACCACGGGGTCGCCTCGGTGGAGGTGCGGTCGAAAACGGCCTGATAGGCGTCCATGTAATCCGGCCACAGGAGTCGTTCGTCGACGTCACCCGGGTTGTACTTCCAGTACTTGTCCGGCCGTTCGAGGCGTTCGGCCAGACGCTCTTTCTGCTCGTCCGGAGAGATGTGGAGCATGACCTTGACGATCCGCACTCCCGCCGCGATCAGTTCAGCTTCGAAGTCGTTGATGGCGGTGTAGCGGCGCTCGATCTCGGTCTCGTCGGCGAGTTCACGAACGCGGCCGATGAGCACATCCTCGTAGTGTGAGCGGTCGAAGACTCCGATCATGCCGGGCCCGGGCACGCGCGGTCGGATGCGCCAAAGGAAGTCGTGGGCGAGTTCCTCTTCAGTCGGTTTCTTGAAGGCGGCGAGCTCGACACCCTGCGGATCGACGGCTCCGACGACGTGGCGGACGATTCCGCCTTTGCCCGCCGTGTCCATGGCTTGCAGGACGAGGAGGACGGCGGGACCGGAGTCCTCGTCGTGGTGGGCGGCGAAGAGGCGCTCCTGCAGGTCGTTGAGCTCAGCAGACAGCGCTTCGAGATCTTTCTTCCCGCTCTTCTTGTCCCCGTCGTAGCCGGGGGTGGATTCGGGATCGACCTCGCCGAGGCGGAATCCCTCCCCAGCGCGCAGTAGTGGTGCAGGATCGGTCGTCCAGTTGCTCGTCGGCTCACTCATGCGTTCATCTTTCCAGGTGGGAAGGGCCGCGTCTATACCGACAACTCACCGCCGAGGCGGCTGCTGAGGTCCGTCGATACCCGGCAGCGGATTCTCATTCGTCAGTCCGCGCCGACGCCTGTCCGCAAGGTACCCCTGGTAGGCCGCATCGCGTTCGCTCGCAGTCATCTGCGGCTTCGGCTTGTCAATGACATTGCGCAGAGCCGCGAGCGCCGTCAGCACCGCCAGACCGGACAGCGCCACGGCCACCCAGATCATCATGACAAGCAGGCTCGGCGGGTTCTCAAAGACCTGCACACCGGCGAAGAAGATGAGGAAGGCAAATCCGAGATACGGTAACAGCAGCCACAGCGCGACTTTGTAGCCGCCGATCATCATCGGCATCATCATGCACGTGCTCCACGCCATGCCGCCGATGAAGAAGAGCAGAACGAGGAAGAAGCTCGCCGGATCGGCATTGAGTTCCGCGGCAACCGTTCCGGGAACGGCCCGCACGCCGAGAAAGAACGGCCAGACCAGCGCCACCAGGGAGACGATCACTGCGGAGGCGACCACGCCGAGGAGAATCAGCGGAATGAGACCCTCACGCCGGAACCCGTCATCCGGTCGTTTGTGCTCCATGAACAGGAACGGGAAGAAGAAGGCGAGGCCTGCGGCACAGATTCCCATCCACATCGCATCCGCTTCGATGATGTCGAAGTTGTTGCTGACCATCAGCCCCGTCGAGGCGAGCCAGATGAAGAAGGTGAAGAAAAGCGCACCGAAGAGGGTGAAGCCGAGGACGCGCAGAAAGTCGCGTGTCCACGTCGGGACCGGTTCCTCCTCGTGCAGCGGAAGCGGCCCCGGTGGCGGTGGTCCGGGCGGTGTCTCACTCATGATTTCATCGTCGCACACCCACAGGCGCCCCATACAGGCAGCGATGTGTCAGCCTCGACACCGCTGATTTCGACGAAGCGAGACACCGACGCCCTCAGTCCGGTTTCCGGAAAACCGACGGCAGCTTCTTCTTCACGCGTTGACCGGTGTCCCGGTACGACCATTGCCGCATCGGCTGCGGCACACGCCACTGCAGCTTCCAGGCGAGCATGCGGAAGCCGAAGGCGGCAGCCGCGATGATGAGTGAGGCGATGGCACCCAACAGTCCGGTCACCTCGGCGATGATCGTCAGCCCCGAACCGAACAGGGCGGGGATGAGGTAGAGGTCGGTGCCGCGGAAGATCGCCGGATCCTCACTGGCCACGGCATCGCGCATGAGTCCGCCGCCGCACGCGGTCAGCGCACCCATGAGCAGCGCCGCCGGATAGTTCGTCCCTGCGGCGAGCGCGATCGTCGTGCCGGTGACGCTGAAGAGGCCGAGGCCCATCGCGTCGAAGGCGACGATCCATATCCGTGCCCGGGAGATGTGGGAGCCGATGATGTAGATGAGCAGGGTCGCAATCACCGGCGGGGCGAGGTAGATCGGTTGGCCGATGGCGTTGGGCACCCGGTCGAGGAGCACATCGCGGATCATGCCTCCGCCGATGCCCGTCATCGTGCCCAGCACCAACCCGCCGGTGATGTCGAAATTGCGTCGCGCGGCCAGCAGCACTCCGGAGACTGCGAATACGAAAGTGCCGGTGAGGTCGAGGGCGAGGAACAGGAACTCCTGCAAGTTCACCTCCACCTCGGCTCCTCTCGTCGCTCCGTGCCCGGCCCGGTGCCGAGCGTCCTACCAGCCACTGTAATCCGCTTCGACATCCAGTGAGCCATTTGTCTGGTGTTCCGTTCCCCATCGCCGAGGCGGCCGCTAGGCTGAGGAGATGACGCAGCCGACGCTCATCCTCGTCCACGGCGCTTTCGCCACTTCCTTCTCTTTCGCCCCTCTGCAGGCCGAACTCGCCTTCCACGGAGTGCGCTCGGCTGCGGTCGACCTGCCGGGTCACGGTTTCGCCGCCACCTTCCCGCTCGGGTATCAGGCGCCTCAGGATCTCGCCCGGTTCACCTCGGAGCCGGGATCGATCAGAGGTGTGACCGTCGACGACAATGTCCGGGCTCTCGCCGAGGCGGCCGCCCGCGCCAAGGAGCACGGACCGGTGGTCATCGTCGCCCACAGCCGCGGCGGGGCCACGCTGACAGCCTTGGCGAATGCGCATCCGGAGCTCATCGACCACATGGTCTATGTCTCCGCATGGGCACCGGTGGACCTCCCGGCCGCCGAATACAATGCCGAACCCGAAATGAAGACCGTCGACAATGCGGCTCTCGCCCGGGCCCTGGCCGGTGATCCCGGGCAGCTGGGTCTGCTGCGCTGCAATTTCCGCCAGGCGGACCCGGTGGTCCTCGACGGCCTGAAAGCACTCTTCTGCGCCGACGTCAGCGATGACGAGTTCCGCATTTTCTTGGGCTCACTGCAGCCGGATGAGAACCTCGACGCGGGAGGCCCCGAACACCGGGCGCAGGCGGGCACGTGGGGGACGATTCCGCGTACGTTCGTCCGCCTCGGCGAGGATCGGAGCGTGCCGACCGCGATGCAGGATCGCCTCATCCGCGAAGGTGATGCGCTCACCCCGGACAATCCCTACCGGGTGCGCACGCTGGCGTCGTCCCACGTGGGATGGCTGATCCGCCCCGCCGAGGCGGCCGTGCAGTTGGCGCAGATCGCCGCCGACTTTGCCGCGGAGTCCGACAGGTAAAGCGCAGGCGCCGACGGAAGAGGCCCCGACCGTGACAGTCGGGGCCTCTCGTTCTCTGCTCAGCCGATTCAGCTGAGCTGGAAGTTGTCCGGGTTCTTGTACGGTTCGATTTCGACGACCGGGGTGCCCTTGCCCATAAGCAGTTTGGAGATGGGGCAGCGAGCGTGGGCGCGGGCAGCGTACTTCTCGGCGTCGGTGTCCGAGACCCCTTCGATGGAGATGAACGCCTTCGGAGCGAAGTAGAAGCCGTTGCCGGAGGGTTCGTTGTGCAGCTCGACCTCGACGCGCACGCGTGAGAGCGCCTCGATCTCATTGACCGCGAGGACGACCTTGAGCGTCTCGCCGAGGCAGGTCGACCAGGCCATGGCGAGGAACTGTTCCGGGTTGTTGCCCTCTTCGACCCGTGAGGTCGGGGCGGTGGACAGGGTCTGGCCGTCTTCGACGCGCACCTCGCCCGAGGTGCCGCCGAGGTTCTCGACCTTCGCGGTGTAGATCGGGGCACTCGGGCTCTTCGGCTCATCCGCGTCTCCGGTCGGAGCCTGCGGCTGGGCGTATCCGGGTTTCTCAGTCATTGCACCATGCTACGACAGGCACGCAACAAGGTCACTGGCGTTTCAGTGAATGGTCAGTAACAAAACCCGCAGACCCATCCGCCGTCCCGGCGGCTCCGAATGATCACTATGAATCGGAAAACCCGTGCAACCCACCGTTTCCGCGGCGTCGTGGCAGGCATCGTCGCCACAGTCATGATGTTCGGTCTCGCAGACCTCATCGCGCGTGCCTTCACCCCGAGCGCCGCACCCCTGCTCACCCTCGGTCAGGCGATCATCCCACTTGCTCCCCCGGCGGCGATCAAACCCGTCATCGCCCTGTTCGGCGACAACGACAAACTCGTCCTCGTCCTCTCCACCGGCCTCGGTGCGATCGTCCTCGCCGGTCTCATCGGAGCCCTGGCGGTTTCCCGCCGGCGTCTGGCCACGACGCTGCTGGTCGTCGCCGGGCTCGTCCCCGTCATCGTCATCGTCCTGCGCCCCGAAGCGGGTGCCATCGATGTCATTCCCACGCTGATCGGCATCGCCGTGGGCATCACGGTCTTCCTGCTTCTGCTGCGCTTCGGGGTACCGACTTCCACCGCCGAGGCGACCGACAGTCCCGATGTCGCGCGCGGTTCTCGAACCTCGGAGCCCTTGAGCCGCCGCCGTTTCTTCGGCCTCGCCGGTGCCGTCGGCACCATCGGGGCCGTCACCATCGCCGCCGGCCAGACCCTCGTCTCCCTCACACAGGAAGCCGGAGCAGCGGTGGCCAAGCTGGTGCTGCCCGACCCTGCGAAGAAGGCGGCCGCGATCCCCGCCGCCGCGAGCACCGACCTCGACGGCACGGTCCCCTTCGTCACCGAAGCGAAGGACTTCTACCGCATCGACACGGTGCTCTCACCACCGGTCATCGACCCGGAACAGTGGTCCCTGCGCATCCACGGCATGGTCGAAGAGGAGGTGACCCTGACGATGGACGACGTCCTCGACCTGCCGCTGGAAGAACACCACATCACGCTCACCTGCGTGTCCAATCCCGTCGGCGGGGACCTCGTCGGCAATGCGACCTGGCTCGGATATCCCGTGCGTGATCTCCTCGCCCGAGCACGCCCGAACTCGCAAGCCGATATGGTCCTCTCCCACTCCTTCGATGGATTCACCGCCTCGACCCCGATCGGTGCTCTGACCGATGACCGCGCCGCCCTCCTGGCGGTGGGAATGAACGGCCAACCGCTCACCCCGATCCACGGCTTCCCCGCCCGCCTCGTCGTTCCCGGGCTCTACGGCTTCGTTTCCGCGACGAAATGGGTGACCGAACTCGAGGTCACCCGCTTCGATGAGAAGACCGCCTACTGGACCGACCGCGGGTGGGATGCCAAGGCCCCCATCCTCGTCGCTTCGCGCATCGAGGTCCCCAAGCCGCTGGCCAAGGTCCCTGCCGGGGACCTCCGGGTCGGCGGCACCGCCTGGGCGCAGCGTTCAGGGATCGACCGCGTCGAGGTCAAGCTCGACGACGGCGAATGGACGCAGGCGGATCTGGCCGAGGAGGTCACGATCGACACCTGGCGACAGTGGCGGGCCGAATTCGCCGAGGTGGCCGCGGGGTCACATACCCTCACCGTGCGTGCCACGGACAAGGACGGCACAGTGCAGACAGCGAAACGCCGGGATTCGATCCCGAACTCGGCCACCGGGCACCACCACATCCAATTCCGCGTCGAATGAGCCTGCAGCCGCCTCGGCGAAGAAATTCTAAAGATTTCTTCCCCATCCGCCCATCCGAACCGGGCACCGCACCGAATACCCAGTACACAGCGAGCAATGGAGATCACTTCAC
The DNA here is from genome assembly GCF_013623905.1 of Brevibacterium sediminis. Taxonomy (GTDB): domain Bacteria; phylum Actinomycetota; class Actinomycetes; order Actinomycetales; family Brevibacteriaceae; genus Brevibacterium; species Brevibacterium sediminis. The sequence goes on along the minus strand of NZ_JABKDD010000010.1, from coordinate 116,092 downwards.
AGCTGTGCGCGAATACGCATCACTGTTGATTAGGAGAAGAACAATGAAGACACTGCTTCGCACACGCACCGCCACCATCCTCTCGGCCGGCGCCATCGGCCTCCTGGCACTGAGCGGCTGCGGAATGGATTCCGGTTCCGGCGGGGAGGAGTCCGGTTCGGAATCGGGCAGCTCCGAATCTCAGCCCGCTGACTCGGGCGAGTCCGAGATGCCCGACGAGTCCGGCGACTCCTCCATGGCCGATTCCGACCTCGTCGGCAAGGGCTGCTCGGCTTACGCCGAGGCGAACCCGGACGGGGCAGGTTCTGTCGAGGGCATGGGCCAGGACCCGGTGGCCACTGCCGCCTCGAACAACCCGATGCTCACGACCCTGACCAAGGCTGTCTCGGGCAAGCTCAACCCCGATGTCGACCTCGTCGACACCCTCAACGGTGACGAGTTCACGGTCATCGCCCCGGTCGACGATGCCTTCGCCGATGTGCCCAAGGACGACCTCGACGCCCTGGCCAAGGACTCGGACCAGCTGACGAAGGTGCTGACCTACCACGTCATCCCCGGACAGCTCTCCCCCGATGAGATCGCCGGTGAACACGAGACCGTCGAAGGTTCGAAGGTGAAGATCTCCGGTGAGGGCGAGGACATGAAGTTCGACGATGCCGGACTGGTCTGCGGCGGAGTCAAGACCGCCAACGCCACGGTCTACATGGTCGACGCCGTGATGATGCCCAAGAAGTGACCGGAGAGTCCACAGCGAGAGAACACCACGATGCAGTGGCCGGGAACCGATCAGCAGCAACAGGATCGGCTCCCGGCCGCTTTCGGTTCCTCGCCGGTTCGTGCGGCTTCAGGCGAACGTCGACTGACCGTCTCTGCTGCACACGCTCCCACCACTGCGCCCACCCCGCTCGACTCGCTCACCTGGGAAAGGTGTGATCGGTTTCTGCATGCATGGCATGATTGGGCAATGAGTTCTGATCACCAGCCGGCGGATTCCGCCGATCCCGGCGGTGCCCTGCTGATCCGCATCGCCGAGGGCGACCGGTCCGCATTCGAAGAACTGTTCACCACTCACTCCCGCATCCTCATGGCCGTCATCCTGCGAATCGTCAAGAGCCGAACACTGGCCGAGGAGGTCCTCCAGGACTGCTTCACCGAGGTGTGGACCCGGTGTTCGGGCTTCGACCCGGGGCGCGGCAGCGGACGGGCATGGCTGATCACCCTGTGCCGCAGGCGAGCCATCGACTGTGTGCGCAGCGTCCAGGCTCAACAGGACAGAGACTATGCGGACGGGCTCCGCACCACCGCCGAAGCAGGCGACCAGGTGGAGCAGACCGTCATCGCCCGTGCAGAATCGGACCGGACCGTCTCGGCTCTGCGGATCCTCCCGGATGAGCAGGCCGAACCGATCGTCATGGCCTTCTACCAAGGCATGACCCACACCCAGATCTCTGAGAATCTCCAGGTGCCCCTGGGTACCATCAAGTCACGGATCAGGGACGGAATGAAGAAGCTGCGAGAAGAGTTGGAGGCAAGCCGATGAGCGCAGATCGTGACTATCTGGCTGCCGGGCTGGCCCTCGGCGGGCTCAGCGACTCAGAACTCACCGAGGCTCAGGCGCTGGCCGATGCCGACGCCGACTTCCGGGCCGAAGTCGCCGCCTATGCCGACGTGATGGCCGACGCGGCCGAATCCGATGAACCGGTCGAGGTCAGCTCGGCGACTCAAGAGGCAATTCTGTCGATCCCCGAGAACTACCCCCAGGAGTCGGCACCGGAGACCTCACCCGCTGTCGAGCCTGAGACTTCGTCGGTCGCTGCGGAGGCCTCCGCCGATGAGCCGGCCGCTCCGGCATCGCTCGCCGACCATCGGGAGGCACGCCGGTCCGATGCCCGCGCAGAGGGCGCCGGCGAGTCACAGCCTCGCCGCAGTTCCTGGCTGCCCTGGGCGGCAGCTGCGGCGGCGATCGTCGTCGCCGCAGGACTCGGCGCCACCGTCTGGCAGCAGAATCAGCGACAGAATTCCTTGGAAGAGGACTTGGCGGCGACTCAGCAGCAGCTCGATGACTCCGCTCGTCTCATGGAGGCCAGTGACCTGAAGACGAGCACCGCAGACATGCCGGAGGGCGGCTCCGTCACCGTGCTCTCCTCCGAGAGCGAGCAGCTCATCCGTCTCAGTCCGAAAGACATCGGGCGGCCACCGGCCGGAAAGTCGATGCAGATGTGGGTCATCGGTGCCGACGGTCCGGAAAGCGCCGGTCTGATGTCGGACGATCCGGTGACCATTGCGGGCGAGACGTTCGCCTCGGGCAGCGTCTTCGGCATCACCGTCGAGCCCGAGGGAGGCTCGAAGCAGCCGACCACGGATCCGATTGTCGCCATCGACCTCTAGACTTCGTCAGCCAGTCGCTGGGAACCTGGGGAGAGACGCTCAGAATTCGCGCTCGTCTCCGATGAGTGCAAGCAGACCCGGGAAACGTGCATCGAGATCGCGTCTTCGCAGAGTCACCCCACTGCGGTTGCCTCGATCGACTTGATGCACCAACCCGGCTTCGCGAAGCACCTTGAAGTGATGACTGCGCGTGGACTTGGACACATCCAGGCCGAAACTCGTGCACGACCGTTCGTCTTCCTCCGCATCGTTCACCAAGTCTCGAACGACCTTTCGCCGATGCGGGTCCGCCAGCGCGGACAGCACCGCACCAAGTTCGATCTCGTCCGGTTCCACACATTCCATCACCAGAATCGGCCTCCTCAGAAATGATCAAGGTTCGACTTGCATCGTACCTCATCGCCGTGTCAGGCTTATCAGGTTCGCAATTGCTCGAACCTCCGTCTGCCATCGAATACGAGGAGTTTTCTGTGCCGCGACCAAGGCTTCTGCTGCTCGCAATCCTGCTCGCCCAATTCGTGATCCCGTTGTCCATCTCCGGAACTGCCGTCGCACTACCCTCAATTGCCGACGACCTGGGCTCGAATCCGGCACCGCTGCAATGGGTCGTCAACGGATTCAATGTGTCATTCGCGATCTGCACGATCGTGTGGGGCGCCTGCTCCGACCGGATCGGCTATACGCGCTCGTTTCGCATCGGCATCGTCGTCGCCGCTGCCGGTGGCGCGGTCAGCATGCTGTCGTCGAGCATCATCGTTCTGGATATCGGCCGCACCATTGCCGGCATCGGTTCGGCCGCCGTACTCACCGGCGCCGCCCCGATACTGAGTCATCTCTTCACAGGGAAGGCCAGAGCTCAGGCCTTCGCATTGTTCGGCACGATCAACGGACTTGGGCTCGCCGCCGGTCCGGCATTATCGGGGCTGCTTCTTGCCGTTTACGACTGGCAGGGCATCTTCGCCGGTCACACAATTGTCTTGGCCCTCGCTCTGCTCGGCTCCGCACGTCTTCCGCAGCTGGGAAGAAGCGCAACCTCGCTCCGCGAGATGCTCGACTTCTCTGCACTGAAGTCGCCACAGTTCCTCGCAATGACGCTCGTACCAATTGCGGGGGCAGTCGGCTTCGTCACCTTCTTGACCTATCTCCCCAGTGCGCTGGGAGCAACGCACGGGCTTCCGGCAGGAGCCACCGGAACCCTGATGCTGGTGATGACCATCCCTGTGCTGCTCTCACCGCTCCTTGTTCACCGGATCATGTCGCGCACAAGCATCTCGCCGACTCTCATTGTCGGCGCCTCATTCCTCTGCCTGCTTGCCGGGGGAATCGGTGTGCTTCTTCTGCTCCGTCCAGACATGCCAGTTGCCGTCAGTGTCGCTCCTATGGTCCTGCTCGGCCTGGGGTTCGGCCTTCCGCTCGGATTCGTCGATGCCGAAGCCCTCGCCGCAGTTCCTGCCGATCGGTCCGGTGCCGCATCAGGAGTCCTCAACTTGTTCCGCATCGGTTCCGAAGCGGTTTTCGTTGCCGCCTACGCGGCGGTGCTCACTGCTGTCGTCACTCGCGCGTTGCCCGGCCCATCCGGACAATTGATCGCCGCCGGCGGAACCGGGCACCCGTGGATCTACCACGACGGTCTCGTCGTTGCCGCGCTGACGATGATCAGCCTTGTCCTGATCCTGGGGATCGCGTTCACGGTTCTCACCAGAGCCGCCCACAACGCCGCCTACTCAGTGGCGACCGATGCCGTGCCATGATCTGTGCGCTCGGCAACTGATCGCTCCCCGGCGGTCTTCCGCCGCCTCGTTGATGCTGGTAGCGTCGGGACACCGACTCACACCGGGCGGCGAAGGAGCTGTTATGTCCGATTTCGAGTGGGATCCGGAGACCTATCTGGCGCTCATGGCCGAGGAGATCCCCGACTACCCGCGTCTGCAGACGGAAGTGGCGGCTGCGGCAGCGACAGGAGCGCCGACGTCGATCCTCGATCTGGGCATCGGCAGCGGGCTGACCGCACAGCGCGTTCTCGAAGCCCTGCCGGAGGCGAAACTGCTGGGCGTCGACGCGAGTTCCGAGATGCTCGCCGCCGCCGAGGCGACCCTCGACCCCGAACGCACCCGACTGCAGTCGGGTCGCCTGGAAGAACCGCTGCCGGACGGGCCCTTCGATCTGGTCATGTCCATGCTCGCCGTCCACCACCTCGACGGCCCCGGCAAGGCCGACCTCTTCGCCCGCATCGCATCGGTGCTCGAGACAGGCGGGAGGTTCGTCCTCGGTGATCTCGTCGTACCCGCCGACCCAGCGGACGTCGTCACGCCGATCGACTGGATCGACGACACCCCCAGTTCGCTCGATGAGCAGCTGACCTGGCTCGCCGAGGCAGGACTGACCACCCATATGCACTGGCAGCACCGGGATCTGGCCGTCGTCGTCGCTCAGAAGGACTGATCAGTTTTCGCCAGAGCCTTCGCCCCATTGCCTTCTCGCGGCGTCGAGATCCACACGAGTGCCCGGCACCTCACGGAACGACCCTCGGATGAGTCCTCTCAGCGCCTCGGCGTAGATCCCTCGCGCCGAAGTCTCATCGCGGCCGGAGACGATGCGACCGATGGAGCTGCGGGCAAGCAGGAGCACCGCCTCGGCGATGGATCGGGTTCCACTTTCAGGAATCGGGACGAGTCCCCAGACGGCGGCGACCGTCTCATAGATCCGAGCGATTCGCTCGATGTCCTCGGATTCGATCTTCGCCAGAAGCGTACCGACCTCGGAGGTGGGATCGTCGGCAGCGATCGCCTGGAAACGGACGAACGCACGCCACCGGTCTGATTCGAGGAGGATGTCGAGCTCTTCGTCCGCGGCCGAGCAGAGAAACTCAGCTGCGGCCTCGAGACGACCGGGAGTCGAACTCTCCGCGGCCCGCGCAAGCTCGAGCGCACGATCGGCGTTGAGGGTGGCCATCGCGTGCCCGCTCACGCACTGCTCGAGCGCAAAAGCGCCGAACGCCTCCTTGCCCCTCCAGATGCGATAGGCCGAGGCCCGAGAGACCTGCGCTGATTCGAGGATCACCTCCATCGGGATCTCGGGGCGCACCCCCACGCCATGTTCGGCGACGTAGTCGATGATCGCCTCGGATACACGGATGCGCGTATCAGCCTCACTCCGATGCGTGCGTGCCATCGCCCTCCTTCGATGAATCGACGAACCATCAACCCTTGACTTGATACATTATGTCTAAATAGAGTGACGAGTGCAATTGAGACACAATGTATCAACCAAATTCAGAACAGGACCGAACAATGAAGGCCATCCGCATTGCCGCATTCGCAGGCGGGACCGCCGCCGTCGCCGCGATCATCACGACCATTGCCAGCGCGGACCAGATCTCACACCTGCTCACCTCCGCGTACTCATACCCGAACCCATCCGGAACCAGCCTCGGCGAAGCGGCCTCATCGACGCTGACCTACCTGTTCGCGACCGCCGGGGTGGCAGTCCTCGCCTCTCTCATCAGCTTCTCGGATACCGTGTCCCAGTCTCGCGCTGGGCGATGGACCGGGGGCGTGCTGATCGCCGTCGGATTCGCAGTGGCGATCTTCAACGCCGCACAGCCGGAGTTCCCACCCGCCGTGAAGCTCGTCTTCTTCCTTCCGCCTGTCGTGGGAGCACTATGGCTCGGCCTGGCGACACGGAGACGCGCCGAGCCCCGAACGAGCCGAGCATTGTGACCCCCGCCTCAGCGACCGCCTTCGGGCACATCGGCGAATCCCGCGATGAGGACGTCGAGTGCGAATTCGAATCGAGCGGTTGAGGGTCGACGTGAAGCCGCACTGACCGCCTCCGCGAGACGCGGGAAGTCCGCCTCGGAGATTCCCTCGAGATGAGCCGCTTGGCGCAGCTCGCCGCTCATGCCTCCGCCCCGTTCGCCACCTTCGGCTCGCACCGCGCCTCTGCGGGCGGCCTTTCCAACCTCGGCATTGAGCGCGGCATGCATGAGAACGAACTCATGGATGGTGTAGATCATGTCGAGCCCGCGGCGAGCTGAGAACCCGGCGGCGCAGAGGAAGTCGACGAGTGCCTCCAACAGAGCAAGGTTTCCGGTGGTCACCGCCGGGCGGGTCATGACGAGATCGACGAGGTTCGGATGCTCGGACAGAGTGTTCAGCTGCGACCGGGCGTACCCCCTCAGAACGTCGTCCCACGGTGATCCGGCGATTTCGACTGGCGGCACGGAAGTCGATATCTGCTCGACGACGGCGTCAAGCAGCGCACCCTTGTTCGGGAAATGGTGGTAGAGCGCCATCGCCTCGACCTTGAGTTCGGCGCCGATCCTGCGCATCGACACAGAGGCCAGACCTTCTTCGTCGGCGATGGCAATCGCGGTCCTCACGATCGATTCCGGCTTCAGACCAGCATGCTGGCCCCGCGTACGCGCCGCGCCGGACTCGCTCCGCCTGCCGCTCGAAGTCGCACCTGCTGCGCGATCACTTCGCTTCACCATGGCCGCCTCCCTCACGAACTCTCGGGTTTTCCTCCATTGACCTGCTCTACAGCGTAAAACTAGCATGAGAACCACGATTTACGCTGTATAACACAAGAGAAGGGGCACCATCATGAATAGGCAGTATTCTCGTTCGACCTACGTCGCCCTCTGGGTCGGACTCGGACTCACCGTACTGGCCATCGTCAGCGCACAGCTGGGCAGGCCGCTCATCGGCGAACACATCCGCAGCGGCTACCCATCGATGTCCCAGGATGAGATCACGTCAGGCGTGAACTTCTACGCCGCGTCCTTGACGGTCGTCGGCGTGCTCGGCGTCCTCGGCTGGGTCGCAACGATCTGGCGAGCGCATCGGGGCAGCCGATGGATCCGGTGGGCGGCCGTGGTGCTCGCTCTCACCGGCACCTCGGTCGCGGCATTCGCCCTTCTCGTCCGGGACACTTCGGGAGACACCGGACTGCCGCCGCTCATCGGCACGATCGGGCTCCTCCCCTGTGCGGCAGGGCTTATCGCGGTCGTCCTCATGTTCACCCGAGCAGCCACCTCGGCGAACAACGATCCACGACGCCTGCACCGCTCACCACGCGCACGAACAGCATGAAAGGAAGAACCATGACACACCCCATCAGCTCCCAGACTCACACCCGACACGACTTGGCCGAGGCGGTACTCGAGGCCCACCGGGCAGGCCTGCCCGGCATCATCGCCGAGGTGGTCGACCACGGAGAGATCGTGTGTGAATGCGCAGGGTTCGCCGAGGTCGCAGCGAAGGCGCCGATGACGCCCGAGCTCCAACACCGGGTCGGCAGCATCGCAAAGACCTTCACGACGGTGACATTGCTGCGGCTCGTCGAGAAGGGGATCGTCGACCTGGACGCCCCGATCGGCGGCTACCTCCCCGAGCTCGTGCCCGGAACTCGCGGGGAGGCGATCACCGTGCGGATGCTCGCGAATCACACGAGCGGACTCAACGAATACCTACCCGTCATCTATGACACGCTGCGGGCGTTTCCGAACCTGGCGCAGACGAGTCCGCGCAGCCTCATCGAGCAGCAGTTCACCCGCTTCGACCGACGAGAGCTCATCGGCATCGGAGTCGGAGCTCCTCCCGCAGGCGAACCCGGCGGCCTGCCCGGCAGATACTCGAACACGAACTATCTGCTCCTTGCCGAACTCATCGAGTCCGTCACCGGCACATCTGCCGAAGAGCACATCCGCACCGAAGTCATCGAACCCGCCGATCTCCCCGACACCTACTTTCCGGTCGGGTCCGTGCTGGCGGCTGCGCATACTCATCTGTACGAGTCGTGGTTCGGCATGGCCGATCCGCCGGTCGACCTCACCGACTTCGACATGTCGTGGGTGGGTCCCGCCGCCTCATTGGTGTCGACGACGGCCGATCTCAATCGGTTCTTCGGTCTCCTCATCGACGGTCAGCTGCTTCGACCGGAATCGCTCGAACAGATGCAGAGCACAGTTCCGGTGATCTCGTTCGAGGGCACGACGATCGAATACGGGCTCGGCCTGCACCGACGCGAATCCGACGACGGAACCGTCTGGTGGGGACATGACGGTTCGGTGTGGGGCGGAGGAGCGCTCACATTCACCCGGGCGGACACAGGCAAGCAGGTGACGGTGTTCACCAATCGTCAGCGCTGGAACACTCTCGATGAATCCGGGCGCCCGCAGCCGCATCCGATCGACGCGGCGTTGGCTCGTGTCGTCACAGGGAGCATGGGCTGATCCGGTTACCGGCAGCCGCCCGGTCCCGCACGCTCAATCCCTCCACCGACTGCCGGAGCCGCGGCATCTGATTTCCCCACTGCGGCGGATACCGGCCGGGCACGTCACTGTCTAAGCTGGAAGGATGACGGAGGACAGGACGAGAGAACCACGGACCTCGGCACGCCTGTCGGCCGAGGCTCGCAAGCCGAACCGGTCCGACCTCTGGCTCGTTGCCGCCCTCACCGTCGGCTCGCTCATCTTCGCCGTCCTCTATGAGGGCAGCGGGTTCTGGGAGTTCAAAGCACCGCTGTGGGTTGTCTGCGTGCTCTCAATCGCAGTCACCGTTCCCCTGCTGTGGCGTCGTCGTTTCCCGAATTTCGTCGCATGGTTAATCACCACGCTCTACGTCACCGCGCAGATCCTGCAGATGATGGAACCCGGTGTCTCTCAGATCGTTCTCTTCACATCGGTCTACGCGATCGGCGCGTTTCGCTACAGTCAACGCGCAGCTTTCATCTCACGCTGTCTGCTGTGTCTGGCAATTCTCATCTATGTCATCGTCTCGGCGGCCCTGCAGTTCCAGGATCTCGGCGACCTGACTTTCGTCCAGTTCGCCGCGGCTACCGGGGTGACTTTCCTGATCAACACGGTCTTCTTCGGCGGCGCGTGGCTCTTCGGCAACCGCGCGTGGAAGCAGCGTCGACTGCTCGAGGAACTCCGCGCGGCCAACGAAGAAGTCCGCGAGCAGGAACAGCAGCTGACTCGGCAAGCCCTCGACCTCGAACGCGTGCGCATCGCGCGGGAACTCCACGATGGAGTCGCCCACCATATCGCCGGGGTCGGCATCCACGCCGCCGCTGCACGTCGCAGCCTCGAGAAGAACCCCGACAAGGCAAAGGAATCGCTCCAGGTCATCGAATCCTCGACCCGCGAGACCGTCGACGAACTCCGTGCCCTCGTCTACACGCTGCGCGACACGGACTCGTCGACCGACGTCACCGCCGCCACGGACGCCACAGCCGCGTCCGGTGGCCAAACGGCTGAAAGACCGGCCGACACGGCTACGGCAGCTTCGACGAAAGGCAACCCCGGCCTCGGCGACCTTCCGGAACTCATCGAATCAGCCCGACGATTCGACCAAACTGTCGAGTACACGACGATCGGGGCCCCTCGCCCGCTCACTCCGATCACCGAGATGTCGATCTACCGCGTGATTCAGGAATCCCTGACCAACTGTTCGCGCTACGCGGGCGCCAGCGCCGAGGTGGATGTGCGGCTGCGTTACGGCAGCACCGATCTCGAGGTGGAGGTCAGCGATACCCGTTCTGCCGGAAGGCCGGCATCAGCAGCACCCGACAGCGTCCAGGCAGACTCCGGACTTCGTTCCACGAGCGAAGGGCTCGGCCTGGGTATCGTCGGCATGCGAGAACGTATGAATGCTCTCGGCGGCAGCCTCGAGGCAGGGCCGAAATCCCGCGGCGGCTGGATCGTGCGCGCGCGGATCCCCTACCCTCGCAGCACCGCAGGTCACTTGTCCCCCGAATCTCCAGCGAAGGCATCCACATGATCCGCGTCCTCCTCGTCGACGACCAGTCGATGGTTCGCACCGGTTTCCGCACGATCCTCGAAAGCGAGGACGGCATCGCTGTCGTCGGCGAGGCTGAGAACGGGCAGATCGCCATCGACAAGGCACTTGAGCTCGCCCCGGACGTCATCTGCATGGATGTGCAGATGCCGGTCATGGACGGGCTCGAGGCGACAGAGGAGATCGTCCGCCGCGGGGCAGCCGGAGCCGTTCTCATGCTCACAACCTTCGACCGCGACGACTTCCTCTTCCAGGCTCTGGCCGCAGGGGCCAGCGGGTTCCTTCTCAAAACCGCCGAGGCCGAACAGCTCATCGACGCCGTCACCGCCCTGGCCGCCGGAGACGGCCTGCTCTCCCCCGAGGTCACTCGGCGAGTCATCGAACGCTCTGTGTCCACCCCGGAACCGGCCACCACCACGGCCCCGGAACTCGAGTACCTCACCGACCGGGAGCTCGAGGTGCTGCGGCTGGTGGCGACCGGGGCCAGCAATTCCGAGATCGCCGGGAATCTCTTCGTCGGTGAGGCGACCGTGAAGACGCATGTGTCGAACCTGTTGTCGAAACTGGGAATCCGTGACCGCATCCATGCTGTTATCTGGGCGTACGAGAACGGGGTGGCGAAGATCGGGGGCTGAGGCCATGACCGTGATATCTCACCAGTCGAGACCGCGGCGACGACGGGAGTAATATACTGGCCAGCGGACCGCCTTTCGGCGGTTCGCCGCTCCCCAGATGACCCCACCACTGCGTTCACGGTCGAACCGACGCATCACAGCTCATCCCCCTTGGCTGTGTCACTGCGACGACCGGAAAGGTAGCATCCGATGCACAGCTCGGACGATTTCGTCCCCGTCGACCCCGCCTACGACCGTCTTGTGCATTTGGCACCGACGCGCAGCCGGGAATCGAACCAGATCCTCGACCTGCTCCGCTCCGGTCGCTCCGTCATCGTGGTCTGTCTGACCGGCGACGGCGCCCTGGATTTCGGACGGTCGCTGGCTGTTGCTCTTGGTCGTCCCGATCAGTCCCTGCTGCGGATCAGTGCCCACACCACTACCGAGGAGGTCGCGGAGTTCGTCGACGCCGGCAGGATCGCCGGGGGACCGAGGATCATGAGCGGGGCCCACCTGCTCACGGGCGACACCGCGCCCGTGATCGACCAGGCTCTCCACGTCTCTCGAGTACCGGTGGCCTACCTCGTCGATGGTGATCTTCTGCGCACGGTCCATCAGGGCGGCAACAGCGTGCTCAAGCAGATCGCCATGAGCTGGAGCGCCGGTGAAGTCGATCGCATCGATCTGGCGCCGCTCACCGGCAGCGAATCCATGGCACTCGTAGCGGGTCTGTCTGCGACGACTCCACTCGATGACCTGCAGCTGCGCACTTTGGCGGCACTGTGCGGAGGCAGACCCTTGGTCGCGGCCGACCTCGTCGCCTGGGCAGAAGAGGACCCCGACCGAGTTCCCCGCCATTACCCGCACGCCAGCTTCGATACGCCGTTCTTCGGCACCAGGGTGCTGTCGCGACTTGCTCCGCTGTATCCGCGGATGCCTGATTCCACACTCATCGCTGCTCGCCGCCTCGGCGATCTCAGCCCCATGCCCACCCGAACAGCCAAACAGCTCTTCGGGGATTCGGCTGTCTCCCGCCTTATCGACCTGCGTCTGGCCCGAGAGTTCGAGGTCAGCGGTCAGCCGTCCGTGGCGGTCCCACCTCTGCACATCGGTGCCATGGCCAACCAGCTCATCGGAGAAGCCGATTCCGCGGACGAGGAGAAATTCAATCGTCGGCTCGCGATCCTGTGGCAAGCCGGCTATCCGGTCGGTGAAGCTGCGGAGATCGGTCTGGCTCGTGATGTCATCGGTGAGAGCCGCGAGATCGACCGCTCCGATGCAGTGCTCTTGCTCAAGGCGGCGCGCACACTCAATCGGCTCGGTGACCCGATGGAGGCATCGATCATGCTCCACCTGGTTGAAGATGTGGCCCGGAACGATGCGCCGATGTTGCTCGAATGGGAGCTGCAGACGATCACAGCCCGACTCCTCAGCGGCGATCGAATTGGAGCGATCGCCCTCATCAGATCCGGTGTCGAGCACGGACCTCTGGGCTGCGAGCGCGAACCGGTTCTGCTCGAGCTGCTCTTCACTGCGGCCGCGGCACTCGCAGGTGAACCCGAGCTTCCTCAGTGGTGGACCGATCACCTGCGAGACGAAGTCGATCCGGTCATTCCGGGTATCGCGAACCTCGTCACCTCGTTCGCCGGGAGTGGCATGACCCGCCTCGATGACGCTCGCGCGGTCGCCGATTCTCAGTCAGCGCCGGATGCTCTGCGCTTCGCCGCATATGCGGCTCTGTGCCAGTACCACCTCAAGACGGACAACGCAGAGGCACTCATCGCAGCTGCTAAGGAAGGCTACGAATACTACGTCGGACTCACCGGCGCCAACCCCAGGTCACTCACGGGTTTCACCTACACCATGGCCTGGTACTTCATGGTCGGAGCGACGGTGAATTGCCTGTTGGCCGGAATCGAACCACAGCGATCTGAACTCATCACCCGTAAGCTGCTGGAAGCCGCGAGCGGGGCCTCAACCCACAGCGGCTGGCAGCTGAATGCGACGGCATCCTGGTGCATCGGCATCCAGCGCCTGCTTGATGGAGAGACCGATCTGGCCGCACGGGACTATGCGGCCGTCGCAGCCACTGTCACCCCGGCACTGCTGGCGGTGGGATGGGGATTGCGCGACACCCTCGGACGGTGGCAACGCAGCAATGCGCCGTACTATCGCCCGACGTCGGGCGATGGCTCGGTTCCGACGCAGGGCTATCGCTTCCACGATGGATTAGCCGCCTTCCTGCTGGGACCCGGGGCGTCGAATCCCGGCCCGATGCCTGCGTGGATACGTACCGTGTTCGCTCATGCGCACGTCCTCGACGGCACCATCACCGCCGCCGAGGCGGTCCAGAGTCTTCCGGACGAATCCACCGACCTGAATCTGCCCGGGCCGCGTGCCGCGCGGCGGCATCTCGATGCCTCGGCCGCTGAGGACGCCGAGGCGCTCCTGGCCGCCGGTCTGGAACTGCGGTCCGTCGGCTACCGGGGTGCCGCCCGCCACGCCTTCGCCGAGTCCAGGGCTCTGTTCCTCGCTCAACGTCTCAGTTCCCGCGCACGCGTGGCCGGCGAGGCACTCGACGCGCTGCGACAGCGGGCTGCCACGCCTCCGGAAGATCCGCAGCCACTTGAGGACACCGCGATCTCCGATGCTGCGGCTCCAGCCGTCACCCTGACCGAACGGGAGCTCGAGGTGTGCCGACTCGTCGCCGAGGGACTGACGAATGTGCAGATCAGTCAACGCCTGGTCCTGTCAGTGCGCACTGTCGAGTCACATGTGCTGCAGGCTCGAGCGAAGCTCGGTGCCGAACGGCGCCGCGACATTCCGAAACACTTGCTCAAGCTCCGCGACACTGGCCGGATCAATGCCGTGGGAAGCGCGAAGGCTTAACCCTCGTCGAACGGGCCTGAGCGTCCGCCTCGGCGGGGGTATCGGTCTTCGGCCTCTCGCCCTTCGGGCGGACCGGACGGCCTGACCACCAGACGTAGATTCCGGCTGCCACGAGACCCGTACCCATGATGACGATCCACCAAGGGAAGCCGGGCAGGTCGGATTCCGCGAGCCCGGATTCCTGGTCTGCGGCCGGGGTCGGGTACACGCGTTCAGCGGTGACGAGGATCCGTTGGGAGTTGATGCCCAAGGGCGTGCAGGTAACGAGCGTAACGAGGTCGCGGTCGGAGATCGTGCCCAGAGATTCGGTCTCGTCCGGGTCGACTACTTGGGTGCGAACCACCTGGTAGCTGAGCACCTGTCCGAACGTCGTCAGGGTGAATCGGTCGCCCTTGCCCACCTTGTCGAGGTTGGTGAACATGGTCGCGTCGGCCAGACCTCGGTGGCCGGTGATGACCGAATGGGTGCCGTCCCCGCCGACAGGCAGACTCGTGCCCTCGAGGTGGCCGAGCCCTTTGAGCAGGGTCGCGTCGTCGGTGCCGTGGTAGACGGGCAGGTCCACATCGATGGAGGGGATCCGCAGACGGGTCATCACTCCGGGTCCACCGTCGTCGAGCACATCCTCGTACGCTGGGGCACCCTCGGCCGAGGTCCCTTTCCCCGAAGGCAGCCGGTGGTTCGACTCCAACTGCGCACCGGATTCGAGAGCCTGGTTGTACTTGTGGGCGAGCGCGATCTGACGGGCGTTTTCGACTTTGTCGCCCTCGGTCGTCGTCGCCGATTTTCCGATGATCTTCGACTGGTCGAGCTGGGAGAACCACGCTGCCGCACTCGGGTAGGTCCAGATGCTCAGTCCGGTCAGAGCGATGAGCGCGATGACGAGGGAGAGAATCGGCACGCGCCAGCGGCGCCCGTCGGGGGACGGACGCCGCGTGGACGTGCCCGGCACGGCAGCCTCGGTGGAATGCCTGCCCTCAGGTGAGTGGATCACACCTGGTTCTTGCGGCGGTTGGCTGCGACGACGCCTGCACCGCCGGCGATGAGCATGAGGCCGATTCCGGCGATCATCGCGAGCAGCTTGCCGTCAGCACCGGTCAGCGGCAGTTCGGGGTGGCCCTGCTGGGTGTTGGCGAACTCGTACTTGACGGCTGCGGTGGTGGCGCCGGCCTTCACGGTCACCTCGTTGAGGGAGTCATCGAGGATGTAGCCGGTCGGAGCCTTCGTCTCCTTGACCCAGTACTTCTGCGTGGTGTCATCGTTGTTGCCGACCCACAGTGTGATCGTTGCAGTGCCGTCAGCCGCGGTCTTGACCGAGGCGACCTTGTTCTGTCCGTTCTTGTCGGAGAAGATGTCGAACTCGGCTCCGGCGAGAGTGTGTGCCTTGTCGCCGGCGACGTGCTTGATGATCTGCAGCGAGCCCCAATTCGTGCTCACGGCCGGGGTCTCGACAGTCGAATCGTTGGTGTTGACGAGCGCAGTGTTCTCGATGGTGCCATCACCCTGAGAGGTGACCTTCGTGGTGATGGTGGAAACGACCTTCTGACCGGCAGTGAGCTTGCCGAGTCCGACCTTGGTGAAGTTGATCGTCACGGTCTGACCGTCCCTGACGATGTTGTAGTCGGTGCCTTCGGTGAAACCGGCCACTTTGGCAGATACGAATTCCAGGCGCGAGTCGAGCTGGTCGACGATCGAGAACTTTTTGTAGCCGTTGTTCGCGGCCGGGACCGGCGCGGTGATCGTCCAGTCGACGGTCGAACCGATGACGGGCGCAGTCGGGTTGGAGACTTCCTTCGTCGGCTGCGTCTTGTTCACCGAGTTCTTCGGGTAGACGTTGACGTCATAGAGCCATTTGCCGCTCGACTGCGACAGCGGCAGCGTGACGAGGAATGGATCCGTGGTCGAGGTCGCGTTCGTCGGAGCCTTGGTCTCTTCCACGAGGTAGAGACCGAGCGGCAGACCTTCGAAGGTCGCGAGTCCGCCGTTTGCGGTGGTCTTCGCGATGCCGTTGCCCAGCGAGAATCCGCCGGCCTTGACCTCGGAGGCCTTGAGCCCGCTGATGAGGTCCCAGCCTTCAGGGGTCTTCAGGTCGATGGCCTGGCCGCCCTTGGCCGTGACCTGCTTGACAGTGAACTCGGCGCCGTCGAGTGGGGTGCCGAGGTTCGAGGTGTCGGTCTTCACCGAGCCGTCGCCACCGTCGGTGCCGTAGGCGCCGTCGTACTTGTGAACGATGATCGAACCGGAGCGACCGGTGTCGATGTTGCCCACGTTGCTGTCGGCCTGCGCCGTGCCGGTCATGCCGAGCACGCTCAGCGAGGCGATCGCGGCCACCGCGGTCAGACGCCGCAGAAGACCCAGTTTCTTAGTTTTCATTGTTTCCCTTTCAGTGCTTCCGGTTCCTGCGGCGCAGGCCCTTGAGAAGTGCGATGGCACCGGCGGCTGCGAGCAGAGCTGCTCCGCCGATGAGGTAGATCTGGCTTCCGGTTCCACCCGTGAGCGGCAGCGCCACCTGGGGCTTCTGCTCGTTGGTGTACGACCCGAGCGACTTGTCGAGCTCGGATCCGGAGACCGTGAACGTGTGTGGTGTGTCGTCGAGGAGGTATCCGGCCGGGGCCTTCTTCTCCGTCAGCGTGTAGTCGCCCCATTTGAGGCCGGTGACCGAGAATTTCCCTGCTGCCGGATCCTTGTCCTGACCGGTGCATTCGCTCGCCGAGGCGGCTGCGCAGTCCTCGATCGTGAGCTCGGACCCGTCGGGTCCGGTGAGAGTCCACACCGAACCCTTGAGAGCGGTGCCGGATTCGTCGGTCTTGCCCCAGGTCACGGCACCGGTCTTCGCGGTGTTCGTGACGGTGCAGGTGACATCGTCGCCGGACTTCAAGGTCACCGAGCTCTTATCGGAGGTGACTGTTCCGGAGCCGGAGGACGGCTTGCACACCCAGTCGGAGGCTTCGTAGCCCTTCAGAGCGCCGGTTTCGGAGAGAGCGTACTTGCCCGCCTTCACCTTTGCCTTGGTCACTTCGATCGATCCTGTCTTGCCTTCGATCGTCTTGTTGCCCGAGGCGGCATCGCCCGCGGCTTTGAGCGTCCAGTCGGTGTCCTTGGAAGTGCCGGCGGCGGCCTTGTTGTCGACCTTCTTCACTAGGGTCAGTGCGGTGTCGCTGACCTTGTTGAGGTAGGTGCAGTCGACGTTGTCGCCGGGCTTGATTCCCGTGAGGTCGGTGCTCTTGTCGCTCGTGAGCTTCGTGGTGGTCTTGGACCCGTCGATTCGAGTGATGTCGCAGCTGCCGCTCTTGAACTCAAACCCGTCCTGCTGGGTCTCCGAGATCGCCACGGTAGCCCGGCCGGTGGTCTTCGAGAACTTCAGCCCCCATTTCGCATTGCCGTTCGCGTCGGTCTTCTGCGTGGCTGCCGTCGGGGCCGAGGTCACCGAGTCGGTTGTGGCCGTCGCTTTCGCGCCAACTGTCCAGTCCTTGCCCGGCTTCTTGTTCTCACCGTTCTCGTCGACGACGTCCTTGTGGATGGAGACGTTGGCAGTCAGCGGAGCATTGGTAATCGTGCAGACGACGGCGTCGCCGGTGTTCGGGATGGTGACTGTGCCCGAGGTTCCGGTACCGGAGGAACCCGAAAGTGCCTTGCCATCGACGGCGCACGAGTAGGTGCTGGCGTAGTTGCCCAGGTCGGCACCTGTGGCAGCGGATTCGGAGAAGACAATCTCGGCGCCGCGCTTGGCGGGCAGTGGTCCGACGATCTCGTCCTGGATCCCGGTCTGAGTCCCAGTGGTTGTGGTGGCACCGAGTTCCGTGCTGCCCTGCTTAAGGGAGAGACCGAACTGATCGCTCGATTTCGCACGCCCGCCCTGCACGTCCTTCTGAAGAGTGATGGTCGCCGGCGAGGAGCACGACGCGAGGTCGGTGCTCGACCAAGATCCGCTGGCAAACGACTGTTTGTTCGACCAGTTGGGCATATCGTAGCTCGTGATGGTGTCGCCGGTACCGAGATACGCCTTGCCGGCGGCGTCGAAGGACACGCCATTGACATTGGAGTTCGTCGTGAAGCCCGCGGACTTCGACGAGGAGATGGTGCCGCCGTTTGCCTTCGCCAAGTTGGCCGAAGTCACTGAGAAGACGGTTGTTGTGGTTCCAGATCCCCTGACGATGAAGAGGTTTCCGTTGGTATCGAAGGCGATGTCACCGTTGGCCGCGCCACCGGAGTCGGCACTCGTATCGATGGTGCCTTTGTAGGTTATGGCATTGGTCGAGGCGTCGTAGACATAGAGCCTGAATGACGTGCCGCTGCTGGTGTAGCCGCCGAAGTAGTACCGTCCAGTGGAGAGATCAACCGCCCCGCCGATGAAACCGATTCCGCTTACGGTCACTGATTTGCCCGTTGACGCCCACTTGCCCGTGCTCGAGTTGAACCTGTAGACGGTAAGACCCGTTTCCGAACCCAACCAGTTGAAGTTGCGCTCATAGGCATAGACTGCAGAACCGTCCGTTCCAATGCCCAGTCCGTTGAAGTTGCTGACGCCACTTGCAGCATCGCCAACATTCTTTGGCGATCCGCCAGAGATTTCACGCATCTGCCCCGCCTGTGACACCGAATAGACGACGCCCGGCTCGCAGGTGATCGAAACGGGTGCCGCCTGAGCCGGAGCGGCCGGCAGCACAATGGCGCCGCCGGCAGCAACCATGAGCACAGCTGTGAGTGCAGCCCACCAGGCGCGCACGCGCAGACCTAACCGGGTCATACATTCCTCATTTCGAAGTCGAGCAAGATATTTCAGCTCGCTTCGAATCCCTGACCGCGCACGACTAAGTGCGATCAAGTTCGGGGATGGGGAGAAAAGGAGCTGGTCGAACTCCTCCAAGCTATGGAATTGCAGACTCAACTACATTGCTCAGACCCCGCTCTTCAGCAATAGACAGGTAGTCCGGGGCCACCTGAGTAGTTTCGGTTTCGACTACTCAGTAGTTCGACTTTCAATTACTGAAGCATCTGCCCGGCCGCCGGAACACGGACCGATGGCGCGCGGTGAGCAGTCAGTCGCCGACGCTGCGGTCGATCATCTCGCGCACGATGTCCGCGTGTCCCGCGTACCGGCTGGTCTCCAGGACCACGTGCAGGTACACCCACCGCAACGTCAACTTTCCGCCCGGCGGTACGTAGTCGAGGCTGTGCTGGGCGGCGATCTCTCGGGAGCGGTCGCACTCCTCCAGGTAGGCACCGATGACATCGTGCAGCTTCTCGTCCGGCTCCAGCCGCAGGTCAGCCTCAGGGTCTGCGTCGGTCCACGGCGGTGTGGGCAGTTCCGCGGCGGGGATCTGCCCGATCTGCTCAGCGAACGCTCCCAACTCCACCCAACGCAGGTGTTTGATCAAGCCGCCGAGGCTGGTGCCGCTCGGCACTGGGCTGCGCCGAGCATCCTCCTCCGACAGGCCGCTGACTTTGCGCACGACGGCGTCGCGCAGATAATCCAGGAACGTCTCAAGCTGCTCGCGCTCGCTGGCGGCGACTACGCTGCCGAGGATCTCACTCGGTCTCGTCATGGGCTGAATGATACTCGCGTACCGAACCACGCAACAGGGGATATTCGGAGTCTTCGCAAGCGCCGACCGACCCCGATTGCACCCTCGATCGCGAAGAGCCGCGATCCCCCTCACGCAGGGTACCGAATTCACCCTCAAGACTGATCCGCTCAGGCCGGTCTCCGCATAGCGTTGAAGCATGATCACCTTGGAGAACATCAACCGCAGCTTCGGAGACAAGCAGGTGCTGCACGACCTCAGCTTCGACATCGGCGACGGTCGGATGACAGGCTTCGCCGGTTCGAACGGCTCCGGCAAGACCACGACCATGCGGATCATCCTCGGCGTCCTGGCCGCCGATTCCGGGCGCATCCTCGTCGACGGCACCCCTATCACCGCCGGCCACCGCAGCGCGATCGGCTACATGCCTGAGGAACGCGGCCTCTACCCCAAGATGCCGATCATCGATCAGCTGGTCTACCTCGCTCGCTTCCACGGACTCACCCGCCAAGCGGCGAAGAAGCGCGGGCTCGACCTCCTCGAACAGCTCGAGCTCAAGGGCGAACCCACCGACACCCTTGAATCAGTCAGCCTCGGCAATCAGCAGAAGGTCCAGATCGCTGCGGCTCTCATCCATGACCCGCAGGCCCTCGTCCTCGACGAGCCGTTCTCCGGCCTCGACCCCGTAGCCGTCGAACGCACCCTGGGCGTCCTCACCGACTTTGCCTCCTCCGGCGCTCCGGTCCTCTTCTCCAGTCACCAGCTCGACCTCGTCGAACGCCTTGTCGACGACCTCGTCATCATCAATGACGGCCGCCTCGTCGCAGCCGGCACCACCGCGGAACTGCGCCGTCAGCGCAGCCTGCCCGAGTGGACGCTGCAGACGGATGCGGACCTCGGCTGGGTGCGTGGTCTGCCCGATATCTCCGTCGTCGAACTCGATGGCAATTGGGCCCGGTTCACAGCCCCGAACGCCGATACTGCCGAGGCGGTTCTGCGCAAAGCGCTCACCGTCTCATCGGTGTCGTCCTTCGCTCCGCACGAAGTCGCCCTCAACCGTCTCTTCCAGGAGGTCACGCAGGCATGAGCACCACCGATACGACCACCGCAGCCGACAGCACCCACAAGTCTCCAGTCAGCACGAACCGAGCCGGTTTCACCACTGCCATGGGCCTGGTCATCGAACGCGAGATCATGGTGCGAATCAAGTCGAAGGCGTTCATGGTTTCGACGATCCTGAGCATCGTCCTCTTCGGCGTCCTCGTCGGGGTCTCCGGGGCGCTGCCCTCTTTGTTCTCCTCCACGGACAAGGTGGCGGTCACCTCGGCGGGGGCGAAAGCCGTCGAGGGAATCGACAATATCGAGACCGTCGAAGTCGCTGACGTCGACGAGGCAAAAGCCCTGATCACCTCCGAGGAGGTCGAATCCGCCGTCGTCGAATCCCAGAATTCGCCGACCGGGGTCGCCGTGCTGTCCCTGCGCTCGGCACCGGAATCACTCATCGGGGCACTCAGCCTCACCCCCGAGGTCGAACTCCTCGATCCCGACGCCCCCGACCCAGCGCTCACCTACTTCATCGGGCTCGGCCTCGGCCTGGTGTTCTTCATGGCGGCGATGACGTTCGGGAACACGATCGCTTCGTCAGTGGTGGAGGAGAAGCAGTCGCGGATCGTGGAGATCCTGCTCGCGTCCACCTCGGCGCGGGTGCTCATGTTCGGCAAGGTCATCGCCTGCACGATCCTCGCTTTCGCACAGATCGGACTCACCGCGATTGCGGTCCTCGCGGGCGCTGCCATCAGCGGAAACGACCTGGTGCTGGGCAAGGTCGCCGAACCGATCGCCTGGTTCGTCCCGCTCTTCATCGTCGGCTTCGTCATGGTCGCCGCCCTCTACGCGGCCGCGGCATCGATGGTTTCTCGCACCGAGGACCTGCCGTCGACGAGCACGCCGATCATGATGCTCATATTCCTCCCCTACATGGGCGTCATCATCTTCTCGTCGAACGAAACGGTCATGGCGGTGCTGTCCTACATTCCGTTCTCCGCGGCGGTGGCAGTGCCGATGCGAGTCTTCCTCGGCACCATCGAATGGTGGGAGCCGCTGGTGTCCCTGTTCATCCTCATCGTCACCACGCTGCTCGCGCTGCTGCTGGCCACGAGGATCTTCGAACGCTCGATCCTGAAGACGGGACCGAAGCTGACCTGGGGACAGGCGCTGCGGCGGTGACAGCCTGACTGGCTGAGCGCTACAGCCAACCGTTCTCCGCGGATCTGCGTCCGACTCTGGAACCGGGGGAATTCCTCGCCTAGACTCGTCAACGGGGCAGTGCACCTTGTCCTCAGCCGAAATCGCGCCGCTGGACTCTCATCGTCAGTCAGGAGGCTTCACAGTGTCGGTTCCTCCGGGCACTCCCGACGACCACCTCGCGCCCGGCTCGACGTTCGACCGTTGGAGCCCGTTTCCCGGGCAGGTTCTCGGCAGTCTTACGCTGATCGTCGGTCCTCTGGCGTGGACGTCGGGCTTGTTTCTGCAGTGGCTGGCCAGGCAGTCAGCGGCCCTGACTCCGACTGAGCTCGATGCACTCGATGCGGATGCGTTTGCCGCACCAATGCTGATCGTGGTCCATGAACGAGCACCAGGACTCTCCACCGCGGGGTGGACGCTCCAGCTCATCGGTGCCCTCGTACTGATACCGGCGATGATCGCGCTCGCTCACATCTCGGCCCGCCGAGCTCCGCTGATCCCTGCGCTCGGAGCCTGTCTGATGACGTTCGGACTCAGTGCGCGGATCTTCTATCTAGGGGTCGATGCCACCGCTTTCAATCTGGTCGAACGGCTCGGAAGCGACTCGGCGTCCTCGTTGTTCCTCGATGGCTACGGAGAACTTGCCTATGCCTTCTGGCGAGTTCCTGTTGTCATCTCCGTCGGAACCATTCTCGGCTCTGTTCTCATCGCCGTCGCCGCCTATCGATCTCGAACTTTCGGGCTGGTGCGAAGCCTGCTGATCCTTCCCGCTGGCTGGCTCGGGATGGGAATCCTCAAGGAACATGAGCCCGGAGTCGGCGGGCTGTGTCTTGCTCTTGCGCTCGTCCCGTGCGGTCTGACCCTACTGCGCAATCGTGCTCCGCGCTCCCGTGTCCTGTTCGACGAGTCATCGCGCGTACCGCGTCCGGTCCGGGACCTCATCAGCTGGTGACCCCCTGTCTCGGCGTGCTGCGAAGTGGATCCCCTCCTTCTCGTCCCGCCGGGGTCGGCGTCCCTTACAGCCAGCCGTTCTCTGCGGCGATCCGCGCGGCATCGGCACGGTTGCGGGCGTTCGTCTTCCCGATCGCCGAGGACAGACGATTCCGCACGGTGCCGGCAGACAGATACAACTGAGCTGCCACCTCGTCGACGCTCGCCCCGTCGGCGGCCGCGCGCAGAACATCGGTCTCCCGCGCGGTCAGCGGTGACGCCCCGTGCATCGTCGATTCGACGACGAGTTCGGGATCGATGACCGACATCCCGGCCATGACCCGGCGGATCCCCTCGGCGAGGTGGTCGACCGGAGCGTCCTTGACCATGAACCCGCTGACCCCGGCGTCCAGGGCGCGCTTAACCCAGCCGGGCCGCCCGTAGGTCGTGACGATGATGACCTTGACCTCGGGAAACTTGTCCTTGAGTGTGGCCGCGACGGTGAGCCCATCGGGTTCGGGCATGTCCACATCGAGCAGCGCCACATCCGGTCGAGTCGCGGTGATCGCCGGCACGACCTCGGAACCGCGAGCGCACTGGGCGACGACCTCGAAGTCTGATTCCATGCCGAGCAGGGCGGCGAGCGCCTCACGGACCATGGTCTGATCGTCAGCAATGAGCAGCGTCGTCACCGATCTCACCTCTCTCAGCGTTGAGATCGGCATCGCCCGCGTCGAGTTCGCCGCCACCTGCGTCCCCGCGGGGACGCGCGAGGTCCGCATCCGCTCCTTCGACGATGAGTTCGAAACCGGCGTCGGCCTGCTGCGTCCGCAGGCTCCCGCCGAGTGCGCGGGCCCGACTCCGCAGTCCCTGCAGGCCGGACCCGGCACCCACCTCGCCGAGGTTGAGCTCCGTGACCGGGTGCGCAGGGTCATCGCGGCGACCGTTGTCGTTGCTGATGGTCAATCGATTCCTCTCGAGAACGATGGTGGCCCGTCCGGCTCGGGCATGTCGAAGGATGTTCGTACTGCCTTCACGCAGACTCCAGGCGAAGAGTTCTCGCAGCCGTGGGTCGACGACATCGACCGAGGTAGGAGCCTCGACCATGATGTCGGCGGCGCGCAGCGCACGAGTCGCCTCGACGAGCTCCTCGGCCAGGGAGATCGTCCGTGTCCCCTGCACTGTGGTCCGGACATCGGCCAGCGCACCACGGGCGAGTTCTTCGATCTCGGCGATATGCCGAGCCGCATCAGGCGAGCCGGCCGCTTCGAGCTTCGCCGCCAGCTGCGCCTTGAGCGCGATGACGGTGAGCGAATGTCCGAGCACATCATGAACGACTTGGGACACGCGCAAGCGTTCGGCCTCCCGCTCGAGTCGCCGGTTCTCCTCTTCTGCCGCCCGTGCCGCGCGGGCTCGGTCGCCGGCCATGAGCGCCATGACCATGGCGAACCCGGAGATCGAGATCCCGAAGGTGGACGACCAATCGTGAGTCCACCCGGGGACGAGACGTTGGGCCGCCTCGGCGACGATGAGCGTCGATGCCGCAATGATGAGGCCAGGTATCACCCGCCGAATCGAGACGACGGAGAGGACGGAGATATAGGCGAGGAATGCCAGCGCCTGCTCACCGACGATGGGAACGGCCACCGCAGTGATGACGATCATTGCGATGATCGAAGCATTGACGATGATGAGCGCCCGGCGGGTACGGCGGGCGTGGGGATCGCGCATCGTGCGGGCGAAGGTGCCGAGACCGACCCCGCCGGCGATCATTCCGCCGTAGAAGATGACGGCGAATGCGGCGGTGAGGCTCACGCCCCAGATCCGCTGTGCTCCGCCGAGCTGGAACGATGCGCTCAGGGGGTAGACGAGGAAGACGAGCCAGAAGAACGGAAAGAACCAACTCATGAAGTTGAGCGAACGCAGCCCGACGGGCGAGGACTCTGCCCTCGCCTCACCGATGCTGTCGTGCGTGGTCACTGTGGTCCTTCCTCGGTCACTGTGCGCTGGTCGTCATGCTGGTCGTCGTGTTCGCGTCGTTCACTTATGCGGTGTCGTGGCCCGTTCGCGACCATTGGCCTCACACTCGTGCGGTGTCTCGGCGCAGGGCCCAGGCCGAACCTGCCACGAAGATCCCCAGCCACACGATCACGCTGACGATCGCCCAATGATCGTAACCCCCGCCAAGCGGTGCGCGGACGATTTCGCCGACTCCGTACGCCGGGGTGAAGCGGGCGATCGTCTGCAGGGTGTCGGGCCAGATCTCGAGTGGAACGAAGAGTCCGCCGATGAGCGAGAGGATGCCGAGGACCATGCTGGCCACCTGGATCGCGTTCTCGGCCGGCAGCAGGTATCCGAGCATGACGCCGAAGGCAGCGAAGACACCGGAGGTGAGGATGACGAGGAGACCGGAGGCCATCAGAGTGCCCAATGGTGCGTGGACGCCGGTGACGGCGGCGAGGACGAAGACGACGATGACGGACACCGCGCCGAGAGCCATGGACACGATCACTTTGATGAGGATGTAGGCCGCCGGATGCAACGGTGTCAGTGCGAGCTGCCGGCTCCACCCGAGCGCGCGTTCGATGGCGACCTGGGCACCACCCGTGGTGGTAGCGATCATCGCCCCATACGTGGCCAAGGAGACCGAGATGTAGAGCGCGGCGTCCGTGCTGCCGAGCATCTCGCCCTTGTTCGTCAGGCCGAAGATGAGGTAGAAGACCGCGGGCATGATCATCGTGAAGATCAATGTGCGCCGGTTGCGCAGCTTCCGCAGCAGTTCGAGGCGCAGCAGGGTGACTGAGAATCCGCCGAGGCGGGGCACCCGTCGGTTCTCCAGCGAGGTGAGGAACGTCGCCGAGGCGGCGGTGCGGGTTTCGGTGTCAGTGAGCGAGTCAGTGTGGGCTGCGGATTCGGGGTGGGCAACGGTGTCGGGGCGAACGGACATTTCAGGCTCCTTTCGAGGTAAGGCTGATGAAGGCGTCTTCAAGGGAATGGGAGGTGATCTCGAGGTCGGTGCACGCGTTCTCGAAGAGCATCTTCGCGGCTGCATCCGAGTCTGTGGTGCGCATCTTCAGACGTTTGGCAGCGACGTCGATGGATTCGACACCGGCCAATCCGCCGAGGCGGTCGAGCAGGTCATTGACGCCCGATTCGGTGGTGTCGTCGGTCATCGGCAGGGTTGCGCTCACGGTCTTCGCTGCGGTCATGCCGCGGATCTCGTGGGCGGGTCCGTCGGCAACGACCCGGCCGTCTGCGACGAGGACGACGCGGTCGGCGAATTCATCGGCCTCTTCGAGGTAGTGGGTGGCGAAGAGGATTGTCTTGCCGGTCAGTGCGTCGGCGCGCATCTGGTGCCAGAAGTCGCGGCGGCCGGTGACGTCCATTCCGGTGGTCGGTTCGTCGAGGACGATGAGGGCGGGGTCCGGCAGCAGGGCCATGGCGAAGCGCAGGCGCTGCTTCTGCCCGCCAGAGCATTTCTTCACCACCGAATCGGCGATGTCGGTGATCCCCGCGCGTTCGAGGACGAGGTCCGTGTCGAGGGAGGAGGCGAAGATCGCCGAGGTGTAGTCGACGGTTTCGCGGACGGTGAGGTCATCGAGCAGTCCACCGGTCTGCATCACCGAACTGACGAGCCCGAGCGCGACCGCTCGCCGAGGCGGCATCCCGAAGATCTCGACAGAGCCGTCATCTGGTCGGCCGAGTCCGAGGAGCATGTCGATGGTCGTTGTCTTACCAGCCCCGTTGGGTCCGAGGAAGGCGACGACTTCGCCGGGGCGAATGTCGAGGTTGAGGCCGTCGACGGCTGTCAATTCGCCGAAGCTCTTGGTCAGGCGGTTAAGGCTGACAGCTGCAGGGGTCGCGGCGGATGTCCGGGTCGGAGGGGCTGTGTGAGTCGCTGTCTGTGAAGTCATGTCCACAGACTAGAAATCGGAGCAGGTGTGTACAGATGCCATTTGTCACCGAGGCGGGGGTGCCATTTGTCATCGGTTCGCAGAACTAATGCGGAGACGCAGAGACCGACCTGCGAGTTAACTCAGGCTTCACGTTCCCTCCACTCGCCTTGTGTGAATGCTGAGTAGGTTGGAGGCCGTCTGCTCGCACACGACGCTCACGCACTCGTCCGAGCCCTGCCTCCGGCACCGCTCGAATCGTTACGACGCCTCCTCTTCGGTGAGCGCTTGTGCACCTCAACGAAAGGACTGCACATGGCCAAGACAACCCTGCGTCTCGCCGCGGCAACCGGCGCACTCAGCCTCGCACTCTTCGGATTCGCAAGCCCCGCCTCGGCGGCAGGAATCGACGAACCCGGCGGAGCCCGCCAACTCGACGGCGACAACACCGATGCCATTCGCGACGCGGTCGAGGACTCCGGCGCGAAGAACGTCATCCTCCTCATCGGCGACGGCATGGGCGATTCCGAGATCACCGCCGCCCGCAATTATGCGAAGGGCGCCCACGGACGCTTCGACGGCCTCGACGAACTGCCGCTGACCGGGCAGTACACGACCTACGCGGTGGACAGGGATTCCGGCAAGCCGGACTATGTCACTGACTCCGCAGCCAGCGCCACCGGGTGGTCATCAGGCACGAAGACCTACAACGGCGCTCTCGGCGTCGACCGGACAGGCAAACCGCACAAGACTCTCATCGAGATGGCCCGCGCCAAGGGCATGAAGACCGGCGACGTCTCGACCGCGGAGATCCAGGACGCGACTCCGGCCGCGCAGCTCGCCCACATCAGCCAGCGCGGCTGCTACGGCCCCGAGGAGACTGCCAAGGACTGCGCGGGCGAGACTCTGGAAAACGGCGGTCTCGGCTCGATCAGCGAGCAGATCCTCAATGCTCGTGCCGATGTCACCCTCGGCGGCGGTTCGGCGTCCTTCGAGCAGAAGGCCACCGCCGGCGATTGGAAGGACAAGACGCTGCGTGAGCAGGCGGAGGAACGCGGCTACCAGCTCGTCGACGACTCCGACTCACTCGACTCCGTCGCCGAGGCGAACCAGGATGCACCGGTGCTCGGTCTCTTCACAGAGGGCAATTTCCCCGTTCGCTGGGAGGGACCGAAGGCCACGCACGGAGGTGGCACCGAACCGGCCGTGAAGTGCAAGAACAACCCGGAGCGAACCTCGGACGTGCCGAAGCTCGACCAGCTGACGAACAAGGCTGTCGATCTGCTCGACAATGACAAGGGCTTCTTCCTCCAGGTCGAGGGGGCGAGCATCGACAAGCAGGATCACGCTGCCAACCCGTGCGGTCAGATCGGTGAGACCGTCGACCTCGACGAGGCGGTCAAGGCCGCCCTCGACTTCGCGAAGGAAGACGGCGAAACTCTCGTCATCACCACCGCCGACCACGCTCACACCAGCCAGATCGTCAGTGCCGGTTCGGACACTCCGGGTCTCACCCGAACCCTGACCACCGCCGACGGCAGTGAGATGACGATGAACTACGCGACCGCTGACGAAGAGGAATCGCAGGGCCACACCGGAACGCAGCTGCGCATCGCGGCCTACGGTCCGGGCGCGGCCAATGTCGTCGGGCTGACCGACCAGACCGACATGCACTATACGATCGCCGACGGTCTGGGACTCGACCCCGACGCCGAAGTGCCCGGCGACCCAGGCGACGACGTGAACGGCAATGACGACTCGTCCGGTTCCGATGATGCGAACGGTTCCGACGATGCCGCGGGCTCGTCCGACGCCGGTGGCAATGACGGTGCGGCAGGTACCGAGGACTCGAACGCATCCGAGGACGCCAACGGGTCGTCTGATTCTGCCGGAGGCGGTGCCGCTGCGAACGGCGGGTCCGAAGGCGGCGAAGGCAATGCCTCGACCGGCGGAGGAGATGAAGGTCCGGGTCTGGCCGGCGGTGGCGGCGGAACCCTGCCGCGCACCGGCGTCGAGATCGGTGCCGCGATCTTCTTCGGCGTGGCCGCAATCATCGGCGGATCGGCCCTGATCCGCATGGCCAAGCGCCGCGGAATCCTCCCCGCCTGACACCAGCCCGACCACAGCCCGACTGCGAACGGTGCCGGACGCCTCCCAGCGAAGCGTCCGGCACCGTTCGTCGTCTCCACAGGTCGACCTGGCAGAGTGGGCACATGGAACCCATCGAACTTCCGCTGACCACCGACCGACTGCGGTTGCGCACCTATGTCGAATCCGACGTCGACGAGCAGCTGCGGATATTCTCCCGCGAGGACGTCTCCCGGTTCCTCCTCGAAGATCCCTGGACCGCCGAGGTGGCCCGGACCAAGGTCTCAGAACGCATGCAGCGCAAGGGGCTCGAGACCGAATCCCGTGCCCTGGCCCTGGTCATCGAGACGGCCGACGGTCTCGATTCTCTTGAAGGTTCGCACGTCATCGGCGACATCGCTATCTGGCTCGACAACGACAGTGAGCAGAAGGCCGAGATCGGCTGGATCCTCGATCCGGCCGCCAGTGGCCACGGGTTCGCCACCGAGGCGGCCATCGCGGTCCTCAACGTCGCCTTCGACCACTACGGCCTCCACCGGGTGTTCGCGCAGATGGATTCCCGGAACACCGCCTCGGCGAATCTGGCTCGCAGGATCGGGATGCGGGAGGAAGCGCACCTGCGCAAGGACTGGTGGTCGAAGGGCGAATGGACCGACACCCTCATCTTCGGGATGCTCTCCAGCGATCGGCAGACAGCCTGACTGCTCCGTTCCAGACGCCGGTCCGACCCGAATTTCTGAGATCTCGGACTCTTTGTGCCAGCTTCCGTATTCGCCCGCCGCCCCGGTGTGAGAATCTGAGGTGGCCGTGGAGCCGGGTCCGTCGATCGCATCGGGGCCGAGGCGGCCACGGTCAGTCGAGAGAAGAGGACAGCAGACACCGATGGCTCCAGCCGACAAGGACCGCAACGAGGCGCTCCCCAGCGACGCAAACGCTGACGGATATGAAGAGAACGCCGGCCTGAAAAGAGGCCTGACCGCCCGACACATTCGCTTCATGGCCCTCGGTTCCGCCATCGGCACCGGCCTCTTCATGGGATCTTCGGAGTCGATCCAAGCCGCAGGACCGGCAGTGCTGCTTGCTTATATCATCGGCGGTGCCGCCGTCTTCATGGTCATGCGCGCCCTCGGCGAACTCGTCGTCCGCCACCCCGTCTCCGGCTCCTTCGGCCAGTATGCCTCCCGCTACATCCACCCCTTCGCAGGCTTCCTCGTCGGCTGGACCTTCGCCTTCGAGATGGTTCTCGTCGCCGTCTTCGACGCCACTGCGATCGGCGTGTACATGGGCTTCTGGTTCCCGGGCGTCCCCCGCTGGATCTGGGTGCTCGCCGTCGTCTTCTTCATCGCCGCGGTCAACATGATCGGCGTCAAGGTCTTCGGTGAACTCGAATTCTGGTTCGCACTCATCAAGATCGTTGCGATCATCGCCCTCATCGCCGCCGGAGTAGCCATCATCATCTTCGGCTTCGGCATCGCCGACCACGACCAGATGGGCCCGCAGGCTCTGTTCGACCACGGCGGCTTCTTCCCCAACGGATTCTGGGGTCTGCTCTCATCGTTCACCATCGTGGTGTTCGCCTTCGGCGGCATCGAGATCATCGGCGTCACCGCCGGAGAGGCGCAGAATCCGAAGCAGGTGCTGCCGGCCGCCATCAACTCGGTGCCGGTGCGCATCCTCCTCTTCTACGTCCTCACCCTCGGCGTGATCATGTGCATCCTGCCGTGGAACCAGATCACCTCCGAGATCAGCCCCTTCGTCGCGATCTTCGACTCCGTCGGCTTCAGTGCAGCGGCCGCCATCCTCCAGGTCGTCCTCATCACGGCGGCCCTGTCGGCCATCAACGCCGACATCTTCGGCGCAGGCAGAATGCTCCACGGCCTCGCCGAACAAGGGCAGGCTCCGCGGTCCTTCGCCCGCACCTCGCGCAATGGCGTGCCCGTGATGACCGTGGTGACGATGATCGTCGCGCTGCTGGCAGGCGTCGTCCTCAACTACCTCTACCCCGACCAGGCCCTGTTCCTCCTCGGAGCGCTGGCCACCTTCGCCACGGTGCTCGTGTGGCTGATCATCCTCGCTTCCCATATCCGGATGAAGAAGGTGATCGCCGAGGAGGCTCGCCTTCCCAGCGAATTCCCCATGCCGCTGTGGCCGGTGGGATCGTGGATCACCGTCGCGTTCATCGTCTTCGTCGTCGTCATGGTCGGCATCGTCCCCGACTCGCGACCGGCCCTGTGGGTCGGTCTGCTGTGGGTCGTCGCGCTGTGGCTGTGCTATTTCGCCTTCGTCCGGGGTCAGGGCCGCCGACCCTACGAGCTCATCGACCGTACTGAACCCATGGGGTCCGGACGAAACTGACGGCACTGCTCGCAACTCTCCGCGCTGTCGCCACGCCTCACGGCGTCCGACGCCGAAGCGTCAGCGACCCGACGATGATGGCTCCGACGATCCAGCAGGCGATGAAGAGCACCCGCAGCCAGATATAGGAGTCATCCTCGTTGCCGGTCGACACGGCATCCAGCGCATCGATCGCGTGAGAGAGCGGCAGCCAGTCGCCGATCACCTCGAGCAGGTCGGGCAGCTGATCACGGGGCAAGAAGATTCCTCCGAGCAGGATCTGCGGGAACACGAACACAGGCATGAACTGCACGACCTGGAACTCCGTGCGGGCGAAGGCGCTGGCCAGCAGGCCCAGCGCCGTGCCGAGCAGGGCGTCGGCAATCGCGACGACGAAGAGCAGTCCGACGGATCCCTCGATCTCCAAACCGCACACCAGAGTCGCATAGCCGACGGCCACAGTCGTCTGAATGACGGCGAGCAGCCCGAATGCCAGGGTGTATCCAAGGATGAAGTCGCCACGACCCAATGGCATCGACAGCAGCCGCTCGAGCGTTCCGCTGCGGCGTTCGCGCAGGGTCGCGATGCTCGTGACGAGGAACATGACGATGAACGGGAAGAGCGCGAGCATCGCCGGACCGATGTCGGCGAATACCTCGGTCTCATCGAAGATCCACGCCACCAGGCCGATGAGCAGGCTGGGCACGATGAGCAGCAGGGCGATCGTGCGCGGGTCATTGCGGATCTGGGTGAGCACACGCCCCGTCGTCGCCAGGGTGCGCATCGGGTTCATCGCCGACCTCCCTTCTTCGTCCCGCGGCCCCGCTGATCGTGGCTTGGTCTACCGTTGCCGTTCGCGTTCCGGGAGAGCAGATGGGTCCCCGGCCGGCGCCCGTGCCCGGCAGGTCCTTCACCGGCCGTGTCCCTCTCGATGATGTCGAGGAACGCCTCCTCCGCCGAGGCGGCCCCCGTGCCTGCGAGCAGATCGTGCGGTGTCGTATCGGCGATGATCGCGCCCTCCCGCATGAGCAGCAGCCGGTCACAGCGTGTGGCCTCATCCATGACGTGGCTCGAGACGAGCAGCGTGGTCCCCTCCTCGGCGAGCCCGCGGAAGAGATCCCACAGATCATTGCGCAGCACTGGATCGAGTCCCACCGTCGGCTCATCGAGGACCAGCAGGTCCGGAGAACCGAGCATTGCCGCGGCGAGGGACACCCGGTTGGCCTGACCGCCAGAGAGCGTCCGGGCCAGCTGATCGGCCTGACCGATGAGGTCCGTGCGTTCGAGCACCCGGTCGACATCGGTTTTCGGAGCTCCCTGCACCCGTGCGAAGTAGCGCAGGTTCGCCCGCACACTGAGGTCCTCGTAGATGCTCGCCGACTGGGTCATATAGCCGACGCGATGCCGCAGATCCGCCGATCCGGCAGGCCGGCCGAGCACCTGCACACGTCCGCCCGCGACGATCTGCACGCCGACGATCGCCCGCATCAGCGTCGTCTTCCCGCTGCCGCTGGGACCCAGCAGACCGACGATCGCGCCCCTGGGCACATCCAGATCCAGTGAGTCGATGACGGTGGCACGTCCCCGCCGAATTGTCAGCCCTCGTGCTTCCACCGACTTATTCATCATGTGCTGAATATGACATCCGAGAGTGCTCCGGTCAAGGGTTCTCACGGAGAGATTTCATGACCGCCGCCCTGCCGCCGATGAGCGGTACGTGCACGACCGCCATTCGGGCTCACATCGAGTCGCCGACTCCATCGAGATGCCCCTGCACCGCCGGCGCCAGGCGCGCGGTGAGGTCGTCGACCGGCATCGATGCCAGCGGTTCGAGTTCGAGGACATGGCGAAACATGAGCGCACCCGCCATCTGCGTGAGGACGAGCGTGGCCCGCAAATCTGCTTCGGCGCGGTCGACGCCTCCGTCCGCGATCCTTCCCGCCACTGCTCCTTTGAGCTCGCGCAGGAGAAATTGTCTGATCAGTCGGCCGGCTGCCGAATCGCTCACCGCAGAACGCAGAACGGTCACCCCGATCGACTTCACGCTTGTCTGCTCCCAGGCGCTGAGCACCGTGTTCACGATTGATTCGCCGAGGCGGTCGACCGAGACGTCCAAGGCCGAGCGGATGATGCGGTCCGGCCGCACGGGAAGCTTGACCACCTCGGCGAAGAGGCCGGCCTTGGACTCGAAATAGTGGTGGACGAGTGCGGAGTCGACCTGGGCGCGACGGGCGATTCCACGGATCGACGCCTTGTCGTAGCCCTTCTCGGCGAACTCGGCCGAGGCGGCATCGGTGATCGCTGTCCGCGCCTCACTGCCGTTTTCCTTACGGGGGCGCCCCCTTCGACGGGGCC
This sequence comes from Brevibacterium sediminis, assembly GCF_013623905.1. GTDB lineage: Bacteria > Actinomycetota > Actinomycetes > Actinomycetales > Brevibacteriaceae > Brevibacterium > Brevibacterium sediminis. The sequence goes on along the minus strand of NZ_JABKDD010000010.1, from coordinate 83,033 downwards.
CCGGCTTCACATCCGCCATGCTCCCCAGAGTATCGTGAGGCCCAGTTGCAAAAGGTCTGCACAACGGTCCTCCGAACCGAGCAAAGGTCTGGGAAACGGGCCTCTGTTTGGTCAGAACCACCTCGGCGGGGGTCCTAGCGTGGATGTAGCAGCAGTCGTATGAAAGGTTTTTCGGTTCACATGTTCAGGCAGTCGTCGAAGTTGGCCAATGTCCTCTATGACATTCGAGGACCCGTCCTCGAAGAGGCCCAGGCGATGGAAGCCGCCGGACACACGATCCTCAAGCTCAACATCGGCAACCCTGCCCCCTTCGGATTCGAAGCCCCCGAGGCGATCGTCCAGGACATCGCCGCGAACCTGCCGGTGACGCAGGGCTACTCCGACTCGCGAGGAATCCTCTCCGCCCGCCGTGCCGTCGTCCAGTACTACGAGACCCGCGGCATCCACAATCTCGGCACCGACGAGGTCTTCCTCGGCAACGGAGTCAGCGAACTCATCACGCTCAGTCTGCAGGCCCTGTGCAACCCCGGTGACGAGATCCTCGTGCCCGGACCCGACTATCCGCTGTGGACCGCCTCGGTGGCGCTGTCCGGCGGCACCCCCGTCCACTACCGCTGCGCGGAAGAGGACGCCTGGCAGCCGGACCTGGACGACCTCGAATCCCGGATCACCGAACGCACCCGCGGAATCGTCGTCATCAACCCGAACAACCCGACGGGCGCGGTGTACTCGAAGGAGACGCTGCAGAAGATCGCCGACATCGCCCGCCGTCACGGCCTCATCGTCTTCTCCGACGAGATCTACGAGAAGATCACCTACAACGGCGTCGAACTCGTCAACATGGCCACCCTCACCGGCGACGACGTTCTGTGCCTGACCTTCTCCGGACTGTCGAAGGCCTACCGGGTCGCCGGCTACCGTTCCGGCTGGCTGGCGATCACCGGACCGCTGGACGAGGCGCACAGCTACCTCGAGGGCATCAAGCTGCTCGCGAATATGCGCATGTGCTCGAACGTTCCGGCCCAGCACGCCATCCAAGCTGCCCTCGGCGGGAAGCAGTCGATCGACGACCTCGTTCTGCCGACCGGCCGCCTCGGCGCGCAGATGCAGGTCGCCTACGAGGGGCTCAACTCGATCGACGGCGTCTCGGCCCACCGGGCCGACGGTGCGCTGTACATGTTCGCGAAGCTCGATGTCGAGAAGTTCGGCATCACCGATGACGAGCAGTTCGCCCTCGACCTGCTCCGCGAACAGAAAATCCTCGTCTCCCACGGCACGGCCTTCAACTGGCCCAAGCCCGACCATTTCCGACTCGTCACCCTGCCGTCCGTCGAGGTGCTCACCGAGGCGATCGAACGCCTCGACACCTTCCTCTCCGGCTACCGGCAGGTCGCTCCGACGACGTGCGAGCTGCCCGTGGTGCGCGAGACCGAGCACGCGGGAGCACCTGCGGCCGGGTGACGATCCGAACCGACCAGGCGAAGCACCCATCCGATGCCGGGTGCGGCGGAGGCACCGAGCCCCTGCGACACTGGTCTCATGACAGAGATCGATGATGAGTCGGGGACAGTGTCTGCCACCGCCGTGGCCGACATCGTCAGAGCCCTCTCCCGCGGGATAGATCTCAACCGGTCGGCCCTATCCGGCGGCCTCGAGGACCACCCCGATCTCATCGACTCCTTCTCCGATCTGTCGGCGACTATGACCCGGTGGAAGCAGAAAGATCGCGAGCGTTCGTCCCTTCTGGAGAGCGCCTCGGAGCTCATCCGTGTGCGAGACACCGAGAAGCTGCTGCAGAAGCTCGTCGACCGTGCCCGAACACTCATCGGATGCGATATCGCCTACCTCTCCCAGTACTATCCGGAGACCGACGACCTGCGTGTTCAGGCAAGTCGCGGAGCGATCTCGGCGAATCTCAAAGAACTGCGAGTGCCTCCCGGCGTCGGACTGGCAGGACAGGTCGTGCGTGATCGCGCCGCACAGTGGACGTCGAACTACGATCTGACCCGACTGCCTCACGAAAGGCGCGTCGACTCCGCGGTGAAGGCCGAGCGCATGGAATCACTCCTCGGAGTGCCGATGGTCGTCGACGGCGAAGTCCTCGGCGCCCTCTTCGCGGCCAACCGCTACCCACATGACTTCACCACCGACGAGATCACCCTGCTGTCGGCTCTCGCGGACCACGCTTCCGTGGTGCTGAAGACGGCGCAGCTGATGGGAGACCTCGCAGAGGCGGCCCAAGCCTCCGCGGAAGCCGAGGAGACGGCAGCCGCGCAGGCCAGCACCCTCCAACGGCTCGTCGAGGTCGAGGAGCAGCTGACGCAGCTCGTCCTGCAGGGGCAAGGAGTCCCCGCAGTTCTCGACGCTATCTCCGAATTACTCGAGGCCGACGTGATCGTCGTCGACAGCGGGCGTCTGGGCTCTCCGAGATTCCCTGCCGATGAGGCGTTCTTCGACGGCCTCACGGTGGACGATGTTGACGTCCGAACGGCACTGAGTCACAGCCGGGCGACTGGCCGAAGCGCACAGGTCGCTGGTGCACAGCACATGTACGTCGCCTCGGTGGCGTCTCACCGCCGACAGCACAGCGCACTGTTCGTGCGTTTCAACGACGAACCGGCGGACGGCGACGCGAACATCGTCGCCCAGGCGGCGCAGACGCTAGCGCTCATCCGAATGAACGAACAAGCCCGGGCTGATGCCGAGAACCGAGTCCGTGGAGAACTCGCAGTCGACATCATTGCCGGCACTCGTGATCTCAGTGAGCTCGAGGCCCGTTCCCGAACCGGCAGCTTCAGCCTCTCCGGACCCTGGAGACTCATGACGATTCAGGGCGACATCGAAAACGATGACCGCATCGCCGCTCGCCTGGTCCGCGTCGAGCCGCGCATTCTCATGACGCAGCGATCCCCCGGGATCACGGTGCTCCTCCCCAGTGCCGTGATCCGCGACAGGCCCACCCTGGACACCCTGTTCGAAGAGTCGGGCGCCCTCGACAGTTCGCTGGTGATCATCTCCGACACCGATTACGACAGGAATCAGCTGCGCACTGCCGAGGACGAAATGTGGTCGTGCATCCGCATCCTCAATTCCCTCGGCATCAGCGAAGGAATCTTTCCCACGGAAGAATTCGCGCCTTACACCGCAATGTTCGGCACCGCGCCGGAGCAGACGGAGAGATTCATGCAACGGATGCTCGAGCCGCTGCGCCGATGGGACCGAATCCATTCAGCCGAGCTGATCTCGACGCTGCGGGAATATTTCGAGTCCGGGATGAACATCCGCAGAACCGCGACTCAGATGTCAGTGCATGTCAACACCGTCAAGCAACGGCTTGAGAGAGCCGATCTCGTGCTCGGTCAGGAGTGGAGGTCACCGGAGCGGGCGTTCCGCCTCCAGGTCGCGCTCCGCCTGGACAAGCTGAAGTCATCTTTCTAAGCTTCCATGTCTGAAACAGCCATAGCTGAGCGATATTCACATCCGAAAAAGACATGGCAGATTCCCGCGTGCATTGTTTGACTGATCTCTGCGGAGGAACTCCGACCGACAGGCGATGTCGGCCAATGACGACCTGACTGGAGATACACGATGGCAGTGAACAGCCGAATTGCCGACTTCCGAAATATGTCGGTCGATGATCGCAGGAAGGCCGTCGCAGCCTCGATTGGGCTCGACGCCGAACTGTTCAGCCAGCTCGATGCGGACGCTTTCGGTCCCGAAGACGCCGCCAACCTCAGCGAGAACATCTTCGGCGTGTTCTCGCTTCCGCTCGGCGCAGCCACCAACTTCACGATCAACGGCACCGACGTGCTCGTACCCATGGCAACCGAAGAGGCCTCGGTCATCGCCGCCGCCAGCAACGCAGCACGAATGGCACGTCCGCACGGCGGTTTCTTCACAAGCTCGACCGAGCCCGTCATGCAGGCACAGATCCAGCTCGTCAACGTGGCGGACCCACAGGCCGCGCGCACACGTGTCCTCGAACGCCAAGCAGAGATCATCGACCTGGCCAATGCGCAGGATCCCAAGCTCGTCGAGGTCGGCGGCGGAGTCAAAGGCATCGAGGTCCGCCTCGTCGAGGCACGGACGATGACGTATGTTCTCGTCCACCTCCTCGTCGATGTTCGAGACGCAATGGGGGCGAATGCGGTCAACACGATGGCTGAGGCGGTCTCCGGAACCGTGGCAGCCATCGCCGGAGGTGACGCGCTCCTGCGCATCCTCACCAACAAGGCGGACCGTCGACTGTCTCGGGCACGGGCAGTCTTCGACAGGGATCTGCTCGGCGGAGACGAGGTCATCGACAACATCCTCCACGCATACGAACTCGCCGCAGCCGATCCCTATCGAGCGGCCACTCACAACAAGGGCATCATGAACGGCATCTCCGCGGTCGTCCTCGCCACCGGGAACGACACCCGCGCGGTCGAGGCCGGAGCGCACTCCCATGCGCTCGTAGACGGCCGCTACTCTTCCCTCTCGACGTTTGAGAGGAATGCCGACGGAGACCTGGTCGGCACCCTCGAGGTGCCCATGCCGGTCGGCCTTGTCGGGGGTGCCACCAAGGTCCATCCCGCCGCGCGCACAGCACTGCAGATCGCCGAAGTGGCGAGCGCACAGGATCTCGCCGAGATGATCGTCGCCGCCGGCTTGGCGCAGAACCTCGCGGCAATGCGAGTTCTCGCCACCGAGGGCGTGCAGCGCGGACACATGTCACTTCATGCGAAGAACCTCGCTGCCTCTGCCGGAGCGAACGCCGAGGAGACAGCGATCATCGTGGACCGCCTGATCAAGGAGAGGACCTTCCGGTTCGACAGGGTCCAGTCAATCCTCGACGAACTCCGCTCCGGTGTGTCGCGATGACGGCACAGCTTCCACAGCAGTTCGCCTCGTCGAACCTGCCGACCGAGGTCAGTATCTGCGAAGTCAGCGCTCGAGATGGTCTGCAGTCGCAAGCACGCACACTTCCTGTCTCAACACGGCTCGAACTGATCCGGCGGCTCTCCGGAGCCGGCCTGAAGACCATCGAAGCCGGAAGCTTCGTCTCTCCGCGAGCCGTTCCCCAGATGGCCGACACCCGATCGGTGCTTGCCGGGCTCGACCTGGACTCCGAATTCGCGTTCCCCGTCCTCGTCCCGAACCAGCGGGGTCTCGATGATGCCGTTGCGGCGGGAACGAAGGATGCTTCGGTCTTCATCAGCGTCACAGAATCGTTCGCGCAGGCCAACCTCGGCGGTTCCCTTCAGCACACCACCGATCGCAGCCTCGAGGTGGCACGCGCAGCGACTGTGGCGGGCCTGCGGGTGCGCGGCTATCTGTCGATGGTCTTCGGGGACCCCTGGGAAGGCGCGGTCGATCCTGATCGCGTCGCTACGGCTGCGCGTCGCCTCGTCGATGCCGGCTGCCTGACGATCTCGCTCGGCGATACCATCGGAACCGCGACTCCCGGTCATGTGACCGCTGTTCTTGATAGCCTGGTCGGCGCCGGGATTCCGATCGATCGGATCGCCCTGCACACCCACAACACCTATGGCCAGGCGCTTGCGAATGTCTATTCCGCGCTTCAAGCAGGTGTCAGTCAGTTCGACGCATCGGCAGGAGGGATCGGTGGCTGCCCCTTCGCCCGCACAGCTTCCGGAAACCTGGCCACTGAGGATCTTCTCTGGATGCTTCAGGGGCTGGGCATCTCCACCGGCGTCGACAACGAGGCCGTGGCTTCGATCAGCCAGTGGCTGGGCGAGCAGCTCGGCATTCCGCTTCCATCCGCAACATCCTCGGCCATCCTCGGCCGGTAGTTCCATCGTTCACGTTCCCGACAGCCGTCGGCCGACAGAAGGCAGGCAATGATGCCGCAATTGCTCGAGGTGTGGAATGACACCGTCGACCCCAGACATCTCATCGGCGGTATCGCCATAGCCGTCGGGACAGCAGTCCCGGCCTACCTCATCGCCGATCATCTCTTCGCTGCCGGAGACGATGAAGCGCTGGGTCACTCCTATGCGCTCCTCGTCGGCATCGTCGGCTGCATCGTCGGCGCCGTGATCTCCGGATTTCTGTTCAAACCCAAGAGAGTGATCACCACCTCGGCGGCCGACACCCGCAACCGGCAGGAGATCATCGACGAGGTCGTCGAGGAATACGGGGATCTCGGCGACCCCCGCGACCTCGGTCCGGCGGTTCAGGCAGAAGTCCGAGCCCTCGGTCTCTTCGACGCCCTCGTCGACAACCATGAGGCGCGCATCCGCGAGAAGGGTGAGCACCAGTGACCGCGGAACTCATCGAACCAGTACTGTGGGCCGTCGGGATGGCGCTTCTCTCCGGGGTGCTCTTCACCGGAATCGGACTGATCTCGGGCACGGACGAGACGGCGATCGTGGCACCGCTGGCGCTGCTTGTCATCCTCATCGGGGTGCCTCCTGCCGGGGTGCTCGCGTTCTTCCTCGCCGCGATCATTGCCAAACACATCTCCCACGCCGTGCCGACAACTCTCCTCGGAATTCCCGGTGACACCACGGCAGTGCCGATGCTGCGTGAGGCGCAGCTGCTGAGGTCTCTCGGAATCCCGCATATCGCACTTCAGAAGGCGATCTCCGGAGGAGTCGTCTCAGTTGCCATTGCCATTCCGCTGTCGATCGTGTTCGCCCTCGTACTCACCCCTTTCGCCGAGGCGATCGGCGCTGCCGCTCCCTGGATCTTCATCGCTGCGGCCGTCCTCGTCGCCTACACTTCGAAGGGCAAGCTCGCTGCGGTTGCGGGGCTCGTCCCGTTCGTCCTGCTCATCGTCGGCCTGCAGGCCTTCATCATGGAGCAGAAGGAAACGACCTTCACCACTTCGTTCTTCCTCGGCATCGCCACCGGGCCGCTCATCTTCGACCTGTTCGCTGCGCTCTCCCCCGCCGGACGCCGCTCGATGCAGCAGTCGGGCAAGCGGGAGTTCAATCTTGCTCCCGACGTCCGGCCCGCAGGGGGATCGAGGATGCCGAACCCCTTCAAGGTGCTGACCGGAAAGCAACTGGCATACACGGGCGGTTCGGCAGCGATCACCAGCGCGACCTTCGTCTTCTCCCCCGTGGCCATGGCTGTGCTCATGGGCGAGATCGTCGGAAGCCGGGTCAAGAACGGGTATGAACGACTCACCACCGTCATCACTGTCCGCAACGGGACCACAGAGTCGACCTATATTGCCGAGACTCTCATCCCGCTCATCGCGATCGGCCTGCCCCTGTCACCGATGGCAGCCGGTCCCGCAGGACCGCTGTTCAACGCTCCTCCTGTTTATACACTCGATGCCGAGGCAGGGACGACGAACAACCTCCACGACCTGCTCACGACCGGGCAGTTCGCGCTCTTCTCCGTGATCGCGGCGGTCATCGCGGTCGCCATCGCCTACCCATTCGTGATGACGAACGCTCACCGAGCGGCGACCTGGGTGATGCGATCGGTCTCCCACGAGGCGATCATCGCTGGGTTCGCGGCTCTCATCTGCGTCATCTGCCTCTACGAAGGCGGTCTGCTGGCGCTCGGAGTGACGATCACCGTCGGCCTCGTCGGGGGACTCTTCAACCGGTTCATCGGCATGCACGCCGGCGTCCAGTTCATGGGCTACTACGTCGCGGTGCTCACCGTGCCCGCGATCCTCGCGCTGTGAGGCACGTTCTGACCGCCGCTCTGAAACCGCAGCATCACCGCCACTGCCGGGTGACGGTACGGACGTCGGCGACCACCTCGGCGATGGCGGAATTGTGCGCATCGACGATCGGATCGTGACGGGCGTGCCCCTGTGGCCGCGAGGACCGGGAGACGAGCAGGACGTCACGGCGGCAGTCGCTGAGCGGCATCGGGATGACGGTGATGTCCGGGTCTGTCGACAGCGATGATTCGGGGATCATCGCCACCGCCAGACCGGCCGAGATCATCCGGTTGATGGCCGCATAGTCATCCATCCGCATCCCCACGCGGGGTTCGAACCCAGCACTCAGACAGAAGGAGCGGACCACCTCGTCGATGGCGTCACCGGGGTCGATGCTGAACGCCCAGGTCTGCGACACGAGCACGGCGAGGTCGGGCATGCCGTGGGAATCGCGCTCGATCGGACCGATCGAGCGCGGCACGCACAGGAACAGCCTCTCCGAATACAGGTGCGCGGCGGTCAGCGTCGCCGGGATCCACGTCCGGTCGAGATCGGTCGACACGAGCAGCGCGAGGTCGAGGTCCCCGGACTCGAGCCGGGAGACGAGCTTCGCGTGCTCGTCCATCGTCACATCCAGGGCCGCGGTGAGTACGTCGGTCCGGTCACCGGCGACCGCCGCGTCACGGGTCTGCCACCTCGGGCGAGCCTGCAGCTGATCGTGGAGGCGCGGGATGACGCGAGCACCGACGGTGGGCACGGCCCCGATGCGCACCGGCACGGCCTGAGATTCCCGCCAGAGAGCCACCTCGGCGCCGAGGCGCTGGCACAGTCCGAGGATCTCCACGGCTCGGGTCACCACGAGGCTGCCCACGGTCGTCGGCTGTGATCCGCGCGGTGTGCGATCGAGCAGAGTAGCGCCGAGGGCACGCTCGAGATTGCGCAGATGATGATTGACCGTCGGCTGGCTCCACTGCAGCGCGGCAGCGGCCGCGGCGACGGATCCGGTGTCGGCCACGGCGCGCAGAGCGGTGAGGCCGCGGGTATCGAGTGGTTCCATTGATCTCCCCCATTGAGTTCAATACTGACTATAGAGCAACAGAGGAAAGTTGCTATTCTCTCGTACCTGCTCGCCTCCTTAATCTGGACGCATGACCGTGCACCAGGACTCCCCCATGCCCCCGGCCCCGCACTCCTCCTCGGGGTCGCCGATGCATCCTGCCCTCACGCAGTCACGCGCGCCCTATGCCGAAGCTCTGGCGCACGCGGCCGACCGCAACTCGCTGTTCCTGTCCACCCCCGGACACGGAGGCACGACCGAGGGCATCTCCGCAGGTCAAGCCGAATTCTTCGGCGAGCACACCCTCTCCCTGGACATCCCCCCGCTCTTCGACGGCATCGACCTCGGCGTCGACACCCCGAAGGACGAAGCCCTGCAATTGGCCGCCGAGGCCTGGGGCGCCCGCCGCACCTGGTTCCTCACCAACGGCTCCTCGCAGGGCAACCGCATGGCCGCCCTGGCCATCGGCACCCTCGGGTCCGGCGTCGTCGCCCAGCGCAGCGCGCATTCGAGCTTCATCGACGGAATCGTGCTGGCCGGGCTCAACCCCGGCTTCGTCTACCCCAACGTCGACGAAGTCAACGGCATCGCCCACGGTGTCACCCCCGACGCCCTGCGCCTGGCCATCCGCAATCACCCCGAGCCGGTGACCGCCGTCTACCTCGTGACCCCGAGCTACTTCGGCGCTGTGGCCGACGTCGAAGCCCTCGCCGAGGCGGCCCACGAAGCAGGCGCGGCACTGATCGTCGACGCCGCCTGGGGTGCCCACTTCGGCTTCCACCCTGACCTGCCGGCCTCCCCCGTCACCCAGGGCGCCGACATCGTCATCATGAGCACGCACAAACTCGCAGGCTCGCTCACCCAGTCCGCGCTCCTCCACCTCGGCGACACCGAATTCGCCGATCGCCTCGAACCGGCGCTGGCCCGGGCCTTTATGATGACCGCTTCGACGAGCGAGAACGCCCATCTCATGGCTTCGATCGACCTCGCCCGCCGCGCACTCATGACCTCGACCGAGGCGATCACGGATTCGCTGGAGAACATCCGCCACATCCGTGCGCAGATCGAAGCCACCGACCGCTACCACCTGTTGTCCGGCGAGTTCCTCGGTCATGCCGACGTCGTCGACATCGACCCGTTCCGCCTGCCCATCGACATCACCGCGACCGGACTCGACGGTCACACGGTGCGCAAACGCCTGGCCGAGGAATTCGACATCTTCCCCGAGATGTCGACGGCGACCACCCTCGTCGCCCTCATCGGCATCGGCAAGTCCCCGGACATCGGCCGCCTCATCGACGCCCTGGAGACCATGCGACTCGAAACCGCGGACTCCGCCACGGTGACGAGCCCGGCAGCCTCCCTCCCGCCGCTGCCCACGCCCGGCCGGTTGGCGATGACACCGCGTGAGGCGTATTTCGCCGATTCCGAACTCGTCACCGCCGCCGAGGCGGTCGGACGGGTGAGCGTGAGCTCGCTGGCCGCGTACCCGCCCGGCATCCCCAATGTCCTGCCCGGCGAGGAGATCACCGCCGACACCGTCGACTTCCTCCAGGCCGTGGCGGCGAGTCCGTCCGGCCACGTCCGCGGCGCCGTCGATCCCGGCCTCGCGACCTATCGCGTCGTCAGGAACTGATCTTCGCGCAGTCACCATCCACCCCGTGGCCGCCGGTCGCTGCCGACAACGCCACTGGACAAGTGCCACTGCGAATTAGGCAACATATTTCTTGCGTATTTTCTGGACCACTGGACGAATTTCAACGAAGCTATCTGCCATCCGGCGCATTCCTCGTGAACTGTGTCACAATTTTTATTGACACTCCCTGAGTACCAAGCAAGGATGTTCTGCATTGTCGAAATCCGACAGCAACTGCCGCGCAGAGTTCGCACCATTCCGGCGACTCGGCCCTGCAACTTGCCTAGCAGCAGCTGAAACGAGGAACCACTGATGTCAGAAGGCCACGACAGACCCGCGCAGAAAGACAAGAAGCCGACCCGCAAGGAACGGCGTGCAATAAAGAAACAGAAGCGGTTCGAGGCCGATGACTGCATCGTCGTCGAAAGCAAATCGATCCGCACCGCCATCGGCGGCACCACAGTCGGCAACTTCATGGAATGGTTCGACTTCGGCGTCTACGGCTACCTGGCCGTGACGATGACCTCCGTCTTCACCGAAGGCATGGACCGACAGATGGGTCTGCTCGTGACCCTCCTCGGCTTCGCCGTGTCCTTCCTCGTCCGCCCGCTCGGCGGCATGGTGCTCGGACCGCTGGGTGACAAGATCGGCCGCCAGAAGGTCCTGTTCTTCACCATGGCCACGATGGCCACCGCCACCGCCCTCATCGGCGTCCTGCCCACCGCGGCCCAGGTCGGCCTGTGGGTGATCGTCCCCCTCTACCTGCTCAAGATGATCCAGGGCTTCTCCACCGGCGGCGAGTACGCCGGTGCCACCACCTATGTCTCGGAGTTCGCTCCGGACAAGTCCCGCGGCTACTGGGCCTCCTGGCTCGATGTCGGCTCTTACCTGGGCTTCGCCGCCGGTGCCGGAACCGTGGCTCTCACGACCGTGATCACCACGTCCATCAACGGCGAGAACGCCATGCTCGACGGCGGCTGGAGGATCCCGTTCCTCATCGCCATCCCGCTCGGCGCCGTCGCCATCTGGTTCCGTCTGAAGATCCCGGAGACCCCGAGCTTCGAATCGAGCGAGGAAGCCGGCCGCGACGTCAAGGTCAAGGACGACAAGTACGCCCGCCACGGCCTCATCGGCGTCATCCGTCACTTCTGGAAAGAGATCCTCATCGGCATCGCCGTCGTCGCAGGCTCCCAGACGGTCGGCTACGCGCTGACGAGCTTCATGCCCACCTACCTGGAGGAGACCGTCAAGGTCTCGAATGTCCAGGCGGCCGTGGCCACGATCCCGGTCCTCGTCGTCATGTCGCTGTGCCTGCCGCTCATCGGCAAACTCTCCGACAAGATGGGCCGCAAGTTCGTCTTCCTGGCAGCAGCCATCATGACGATCGTCCTCATCGTTCCCGCGTTCGCCGTCATGCAGATCGGTGAGATGTGGGCAGTGATGGTGGCTCTGTTCATGGTCGCCCTGCCCGCCGGGTTCTACATCGCCTGCCTGGCCTCGACCCTGCCGGCGCTGTTCCCGACCGCGTCGCGCTACGGTGCGATGGGCCTGACGTTCAACCTCGGCGTCTCTCTGTTCGGCGGCACCACGCCGCTGTTCGCCCAGGCGCTCATCGATGTCACCGGCAACTCGTACATGCCCGCGTTCTACATCATGTTCTTCTCGGTCGTCGCACTCGTCGCCGTGCTGCTCATGAAGGAATCGGCGCACCGACCGCTGCCGGGCTCGTTCCCGACGGTGAACACCCACGAGGAGGCCGAGGAGCTGGCTCGCACTCAGGCCGACAACCCGGATATGGACATCGAGTCCATGCCGATCGTCGACATCGACCCCGACAAGGCACCCGCCTGATCGAGGTGAGAACCTGATCGACTGCGATACCTGATCGAGTGAAACGACGCTGGGCCGTCCCGTTTCGGGGCGGCCCAGCGTCGTTTCGTCGTTTCTCGGCTCGCACTACAGCCGATTGAGACAACCAGCCCACTCTGAGCTGAGCAGCCCATGTTCGAAACTGGGCTACTCAGCCGAAACTGGGCCGTTCTGACAGTGACGAATCAGCCTTCGCCGTCGGCTGTGGCCGGGACGCGTTTGAAGAAGTAGAGGTTCGACGTGACGAGGTCGGCCGCCTCGGCGGCGTCCCCGGACTCGATGAGGTCGACGATCCTCGGCAGCTCGCGAGCGGAATCGACCGCGATGGCCCCGATCTGATCCTGGTGCCGGTAGAGGCGTGACTGATCGCGCAGGCGCAGGCTGATCGCGGCGGCACGCCCGCCGAGGCCGTGCTCGAGCAGAGCCTCATGGAACCTGCGGTCCTGCGTGTAGAAATCGGCGAACTCGCCGGCCTCGGCCGCGTCCACGGTCGCCTCGGCGAGTTCGCGCAGTCGGTCGATCGCCTCGCATTTGGTCGCTGCCTTGCCGGTCTCGGTCACCGACCCGTCAGTCACCGCCTGCACACCGCCAGCTCCCAGGCCGCGACCGACGATGTCATCGCTGCCGGCCTCTGCCAGACTGCGGGCGGCGGGGACAGCGAGAAGAACGCGGATGGCGATGATCTCCTCGAGGTCCGCCTCGGTGATGGTGACCAGACGGAAGCCGCGATTGGGCACGGCCTCGACGGTCCCTTCGGTGACGAGCGCCATCATCGCCTCGCGCACCGGGCTGAGTGAGATGCCGAGCTGCTTGGCCAGGCCCGCTGCCGAATAGATGCGATCCTCGGCGAGCTCACCTGAGGTGATGGCATCGCGGATGATGCCCAGTGCCTGCTCGCGCAGCGATTCGGCCTGCGGTCTCACTCGCTCCATCGCACACTCCCCTTCGAATCGTGGTCGGCGACTATTGACAGCATAACCGCGAGATCGCACCATTGAACTAAGTAGTCGGTAACCGATTACCTACCCGGACTCCCCACGGAGTCGAACCCACAGTGACGTTCCTGCAATGAAGGAGGAACCCATGACCGCCGACCCCGCAACCGGCACACCCGCACCGACCACGTCTGCGACCGACGTGTCCGCCGATCCGCTGCTCCAGCCCTTCGAACTCGGCAGACTCACGCTGCGCAACCGCATCGTCTCGACCTCGCACGAGCCCGCGTACACCGAACTCGGCTTGCCGAAGGACCGCTACCGCCTCTATCACCGGGAGAAGGCCCGCGGCGGTGTCGGCCTGACGATGATCGGCGGTTCGGCCATCGTGTCGAAGGACTCCCCTGCCGCGTTCGGCAATATCGACCTGTCCACCGACGAGGTGGTTCCGTGGCTGTCCGCGATCGCTGACGACTGCCACGACGAGGGCGCGGCGATCATGATCCAGGCGACCCATCTGGGCCACCGATCCTCGAACTTCGCCGGCGACTGGCTGCCGCTGGTCTCGGCCTCTCGGACCCGGGAGGCTGCTCACCGGTCGTTCACCAAGGCACTCGAGGACTTCGATATGGATCGCATCGTCGCGGACTTCGCGTCCGCCGCCGAACGCGTCGCCGCCGCCGGATTCGACGGACTCGAGGTCATGCACGCCGGTCACCTGCTTGATTCCTTCCTCGCCCCGTGGCTCAACGACCGCGACGACGAGTACTCCGGCGAACTGGAGAATCTCATCAAGTTCCCGATGCGCATCATCGACGCCGTGCGTGCATCAGTTCCCAACGACTTCGTCCTCGGCATCCGCATGGCCGTCGACGAGCGCCGCGAAGACGGCATGGACGAAGCGAGGGCCACCGAGATCCTCCGGACCTACACCGATCACGGCATCGATTTCCTCAACCTCAACGTCGGGATGATCAACTCGGACCGTCAGCTCGCCGAGGCGATCCCCGGCATGGGCACCCCCTCGGCCCCCTGGCTCGAGACCTGCCGTCGCATCCGCGAGGCCATCGACATCCCCGTCCTCCACGCCGCACGCATCTCCGACGCCGCGACCGCCCGGTTCGCGATCGCCGATGGCTGCCTCGACCTCGTCGGGATGACCCGGGCGCAGCTGGCCGACCCGCACCTGGCGCGCAAGGTGGCCGAAGGACGTGAGGACGATATCCGTCCCTGCGTCGGCGCCAACATGTGCCTCGACTCCATCTACACCTCAGGTTCGGCCACCTGCATCCACAATCCCGCTACCGGCCGGGAGGCCGATCTGCCGCAGGAGGTTCCCCGCGACGTCACGACAGGGCCCAAACATGTCGTCATCATCGGCGCCGGTCCGGCCGGGCTCGAAGCCGCCCGTGTCGCGGCCGTGCGCGGTCACCGGGTGACCCTGCTCGAGGCCGAGGACGCCCCCGGCGGGCAGGTCCGCATCGCCGCTCGCTCGCAGCGCCGCCGCGATCTCATCGGCATCATCGACTGGCGTGTCCAGCAATGCCGGAAGCACGGTGTCGACCTGCGACTGAACACCTTCGCCGAGGCGGACGACATCCTCGCACTCGACCCTGACGTCGTCATCGTCGCCACCGGAGGGGTTCCCGATGCCGGGTATCCCTTCCGTGAACAGGGCCCGAGCTTCGACGTCTGGGACGTCATGGACGACCGACTCAAGTCGAAGCAGCGGGTGCTCGTCTTCGACGACCACGGGTTCTATCCGGCGCTCGACGCCGTCGAACGCCTGGCCCGAGCCGGCCAGCAGGTCACCTATGTCAGCCCCGAACGCACGATCGGCATCGACGTGGGGTCGATGAACTCTCCCGCCTATCTTCAGGTGTTCTCCGAATTCGGAGTCGAGGTCCGCCTCGGCGAACGGTTGGCGACGAAGCCGCGGATCGAGGGGAAGGAGATCGTGGCGGTGCTGCACAACGACTATTCGGATCGGGAGACGGAAGTCGTCACCGATGCCGTGGTCGTCGATTTCGGGACGACGCCGAACGATGAGGTCTATTTCGAGCTCAAGTCGCGGTCGACGAACCACGGGGCGACGGACCTCGAAGCGTGGGTGCACGGACAACCGCAACCGGAATACGCCGGTGTGACGAGCACTCACCCTGGTGCGACGGCAGTCGCGGAACCGACGACCGTCACCACCTCCGCTGAGGCGGGGCACCCGTTCACGCTGTACCGGATCGGTGATGCCGTCGCCTCCCGCAATGTGCATGCGGCGGTGCTGGAAGGACTGAGAGTGGGAATGGGGCTGTGAGCACGATCTGCACGAGCGTCGACTTCCATACCGCCGGCGAACCGTTCCGGATCATCGCCGAACCCCCGGTCGAGATCCCCGGTCGGATTGTGGCAGAGCGGCGGGAACTGGCCGGGCCCGGTTCGGCGGCCGATGATCTGCGCAGGCTGCTGTGCTTCGAACCGCGCGGTCATGCGGACATGTACGGCGGATTCATCACCGAACCCGATGACGACGGGGCTGACTTCGGAGTTCTGTTCTGGCACAAGGACGGCTTCTCCACGGCCTGCGGTCACGGGACGATGGCGCTCGGCGCATGGGCGGTATCCTCCGGGATCGTCGCCGTCGACCCGTCCGGGACCACGGAGGTCACGATCGACGTGCCCTCGGGTCGAGTGCGCGCGCAGGTGCACACGGACGCCGAGGGCCGGGCCGCCTCGGTGGACTTCGTCAACGTGCCCAGCCGGCTCTTCAGCTCTGGGATCACTGTGGACACGAATCGGGGGCCGATCACGGTCGACCTCGCGTGGGGCGGGGCGATCTATGCGCTCGTCGACATCGCTCAGTTGGGTGCCGCTGCCGGCTCCTCCCAGGCCGACGAGGTGGGCCGCCTCGGCGAGATGAGTTGTGAAGTCATCCCCGAGAATCTCACGGCGCTCATTGCCTTGGGCCGGGAGGTCAAGGCGGGTCTCGCCGATCATCCGGACACCGTCCACCCCGAGGATGACCGGCTCTCCGGTGTCTACGGCACGATCTTCGTCGACCGGTTCGGCACTCTGCCCGGCGGCGAACTGCATCAGCGCAATGTCACGGTCTTCGCCGACGGTCAGGTCGACCGCTCACCGTGCGGTTCGGGAACGGCGGCTCGGGTCGCCGCACTCCATGCCGCCAGTGAGCTCGCGCCGGGGCAGACGCTCGTCCATGAGTCGATCGTCGGCACGCGATTCCGGGCGCGAGTGCTCGAAGAGACCGCCGACGGCGTCATCCCGGTCGTCACCGGCAGCGCCCACCGGGTGGCCACCTCGACGTTCGAGGTCGACCCGCTCGATGATCTCGTGCCCGGGTTCGTGCTGCGCTGAGTCTCTGCTCCTCCTCGATCAGTGTTCGAGGATGATCTTTCCGGTCGTCGCCCGGGATTCGAGTGCTGTGAAGGCGGCGGCCACCTCGGCGAGGGGGAATCGGTCGCCGATGTGAACGGTGAGGTCTCCGCTGCGGATCCATTCGAAGATCTCGTCGGTGCGCGAGCGCAGCTCCTCGGGCGTCCTGACATGGTCGACGACGGTCGGCCGGGTGAGGAAGAGGGAGCCCGAGGTGTTGAGGGTATTGACGTCGACCGGGTCGACCGGTCCGCTGGCGTTGCCGACGACGACGATGGTGCCGCGGGTGGCAACGGCTTCGAGGTCGCCGTCGAAGGTGGTCTTGCCCACCCCGTCGTAGACGACCGAAGCGCCCCGGCCGTCGGTGACTTCGCGGGTCTTGTCAGCGAAGTCCTCGTAGCCGAAGACGTGGGCGGCGCCGTTCTTCCGGGCGATCTCTGCTTTGGCCTCGGAGGAGGTCGTGCCGATCACCGTGGCACCTTTGAGCACCGCAATCTGGGTGAGCAGCTGACCGAGTCCGCCAGCGGCCGCGTGGATGAGGACGACTTCGCCGGATGCGACCGGGTAGGTGTCAGTGATCAGGTAGTGGGCGGTGATGCCCTGCATGAGTGCCGCAACAGCGGTCTCATCATCGATGTCATCCGGCAGCGGCACGGCCTTGTCCGACCTGACGAGAGCTGTGGATGAGAAGCTGCCCTGTCCGCCGGTCATCCAGCCGACGCGGTCGCCGACGGAGAAGCCGTCGACTCCGGCACCCACGGCGGTGACCGTGCCGACACCTTCGACTCCGGGGCGGAAGGGAGTGGGCAGGGCGGCACGGCGCTGGACGACGTCGAGGAAATTCACCCCGGCCAGACTCAGGCCGACCTGCAGCTGACCATCGGCCGGCGCAGCGGCACCCGCTGGTGAGTCGTCGGTGACCTCGTACTTCTCGGGTCCCCCGTGTTCGTTGACGATGATCGATGTCATTGCTGCCTCCTCGAAGTCGAATCCGATTCGGACTATAGTCCGTATATGGACGACATTAACGGACCGAAGTCCGGTTGTGGAAGAGGGAACGGGAAGTTTCTCCCTCTGGTTCCCTCGCAGGCCCCTCTGCGCGCCGATGCGCAGCGCAATCGTCGGAAGATCCTCGATGCCGCCACCGGCCTCTTGGCCGACAAGGGAGTGGACGGGCTGACGATGGATGAGCTGGCCCGGCGGGCAGGGGTCGGCAAAGGCACTCTCTACCGCAACTTCACCGATAAGCCTGGGATTGCCTCGGCTCTGCTCGACGACCGGGTCCGGGACATGCACGCCCGCATGCTCCAGGGCCCTCCGCCCCTGGGCCCGGGCGCTCCGGGGGGCGAGCGCCTCACCGCTTTCGTCGATGCGTACCTGCGGCACATCGCCGGCAACCTCGACCTCGTCCTGCTCACCGAGAGCAGCTCGCCGAAAGGCCGATTCGACCGGCAGAGCTACCCCTTCTGGCGTCGCCACGTGGAGATCCTCATCGCCGAGATGTGGACGCCCACGGCCCCCGAGCCGACAGATGCGAACCCGTCCGATCCGGTTCGGACCCGCGCTGAGGCGGTCATGGCAGTTCTGTCCGCCGCGCAGCTCGATCAGTGGCTGAACAGGCAGGGCCGCACCCTCGAGGAACTCATTCCGCAGATCCAGACGATCGTCTCCGTCATCGCCGCCCCGTAGAGGTCGACACGCCGCGTCCCGGACCACCGCGACAAGCAATATTGCGAATAGAATGACAGGTGTAATCCAGGCCACACAGCGAAGGGGTGGGTGTGGGCAAGTACATCCTCCGGCGTGTGCTGCTGATGATTCCGATCGTCCTCGGTGTCGCCACGCTGTCCTTCATCCTCATGAAGCTGGCTCCCGGCGATCCCGCAGCCGCATACCTCGGCGATAAAGCCACTCCGGAGAACGTCGCTCAGCTTCGTCAGGCCTGGGGCCTGAACGAACCGATGATCATCCAGTACTTCCAGTTCCTCGCAGGCCTCCTCGTCGGTGACTTCGGACAGTCATTCATCTTCCAGACCTCCGTCCTCGAGCTGCTGAAGCTGCGGATGCCGGCCACCCTGCTGCTCATGCTCGTGTCTCTGGTGTTCGCTGTCGTCATCTCCGTCCCGCTGTCACTGTGGGTGGCGGCGAAACGATCTGCCGCCTCGGCGATCGTGTCCAGGGTCTTCGCCGCCACCGTCCAGGGCATGCCGGCTTTCTTCGTCGGCACCCTGCTCATCCTCGTCCTCGGGGTGAACCTGGGCATCTTCCCGGTCGGCGGCTACGGCAGCAACTTCGGAGAGCACCTCTACTCCCTCGTCCTGCCCGGTCTCGCTGTCGCGCTGACGATCTGCCCCGTGCTCATCCGCAGCCTCACGGCGGCACTGAACGATTCGATGTCGGCCGAGTACACGAACTTCGCCCTGTCGAAGGGACTGAGCAGGAAGCGGACGGTGATCGACTATGCCTTCCGCAACGCCGGAATCACGGGTGTTTCGATCCTCGGCATCCAGGTCGGTCACCTCGTCGGCGGTGCCCTCGTCGTCGAGAACGTCTTCGCGATCCCCGGTGTCGGCTCACTCCTCATGGAAGCCGTCCTCGCTCGCGACTACGACGTCGTGCAGGCGCTGACAGTGATCTTCGGTGTCCTCGTCGTCCTCGTCTACCTGCTCACCGATGTCGTCTACAGCATCGTCGATCCACGCGTGCGGCTGGGGGCATGATGAGCGAACCGATGGCCTCCCCCACGGCGACCGGTGCCGGTGGCCCCAACGGGAAACCGCCGCGGACTCGCGGCGGCACTGCGTCCCGAGCGACGCCGACCGCGCGGTTCACGCTTCCCCTGCCGGCATTCCTGCGACGGCACAATCTGCAGCTGTGGATCGGTGCGTTCATTCTCGGTGCGATGGTGCTGCTGCTCGCCGTCGGACCGCTCTTCGTCACCGACGACCCCAATCGGCAGGACCTGCTCAACACCTTCGCCCCGTCTTCGGTCGCACACCCGTTGGGCACCGATCAGCTCGGACGCGACGTCCTCTCCCGCTTCCTTCACGGCGGTCGCGTCGACCTCATCGTCGCTGTCGTCGCCGTCATCGTGCCCTTCATCCTCGGTACGGCCCTCGGTTCGCTGGCCGGGTACTTCGGTCGCTGGGTCGACATCGTCATCATGCGCCTGGCCGATATCGTCTCGGCCTTCCCGTTCTACGTCCTGGTCATCGTGCTCGTCTTCGTCATGGGCAACGGAATGGGCAGCATCTTCGTCGCCATCAGCGCCGTGTCCTGGGTGGCCTACGCCCGCATAGTCCGCGGCGAGGTGCTCGTCCTGAGAGAGCAGGAGTTCATCTCCGCCTGCCGCGCCTCGGGGCTGAGCACTCCCCGGATCCTCACCCGCCACATCATTCCGAACACCGTCAGCCAGGGCGTCATCTACGCGATGAGTGACATCGTGCTCAACATCGGCGTCGTCGTCACCCTCAGCTACTTCGGCATGGGCATCGTCCCGCCGACCGCCGACTGGGGTCAGATGATGAATGACGGTCAGCAGTACATGGGCACCGGCAACTACGGCCTCATCCTGTGGCCGGGGTTCGCCGTCGTCATCGTGTCCTTCGCGCTGGCGCTCATCGGCGACGGACTGACGAACACACTGAAGCCGAAGAGGTGACCATGCCCATCCTCGAAGTGGACTCCCTCACCGTCGACATCGACGGAGAGGCCGGACGGCGTCGGATCCTCGACAACGTGTCGATCAGCCTCGAGGCCGGTGAGCCGATGGGTCTCGTCGGTGAATCGGGATCGGGCAAGTCGATGACGCTGCGCAGCATTCTTGGAATGCTCCCGCCCGGCGCCTCCGTCGTCGACGGAGAGATCCGGTTCGACGGTCGCAATATCCTCAGCTCCGGGCCGGGCGGACGATTCGACCAGTGCATCCGCGGCACCGGCATCTCGATGGTGTTCCAGGAACCGGCCATCGCGCTCAACCCGGTGATGAAGGTCGGCCGTCAGATCACCGATGCCATCGCCGAGCGCAGAGGACTGTCGAAGAAGCAGGCTCAGGACCTCGCCGTCGAGCTCATGGACCGTGTCGGCATCACCGATCCCGACCGCAGAGCCAGGCACTACCCGTTCCAGCTCTCGGGTGGAATGCGTCAGCGCGTGATGATCGCGGCGGCGTTGGCGCAGGAGCCGCAGGTTCTGCTCTGCGACGAACCGACGACGGCGCTCGACGTGACGATCCAGGCGCAGGTGCTCGATCTCTTCCGCACCATGCAGCAGGACGAGGGCCTCGGTCTGCTCTATGTCACCCATGACCTCGCGGTCGTCGCTCAGCTGTGCTCGTCGATCAGTGTGATGAAGGACGGGCAGATCGTCGAACACGGTGTGCTGCAGGAGGTCTTCGACGATCCCCAGGAGGAGTACACGCGTCGACTGCTGACAGCGACTCCGCGAATCGATGAGGGCGTTGACGATGCGGGCCTTGCCGAGGAGACACGATGACCGAGACTCAGCCGGCACCGGCTCGCGGTCTGCGCGCCGAGAACGTCACCGTCACCTTCGGACGTGGTGACCGCGCCTTCACCGCGGTCGATTCCGCCGACCTGCAGGTCCGCCCGGGCGAGATCGTCGGACTCGTCGGCGAATCGGGTTCGGGGAAGTCGACGCTGTCCCGAGTCATCTGCGGACTCCAGCGCGAATTCGACGGAAAGGTCAGCGTCGACGGTCGGGAGTTCGCACAGAAGCGCACAAGCGCTCAGTGGCGGATCGTGCAGATGGTCTTCCAGGACCCCTTCGCCTCCCTCGACCCCCGTTATACAGTGCGGGCCACCCTCGCCGAGGTGATCCGCCATCACCGTCTCGCCTCCGGTGCCGCCCTGTGGGCCAGGTGTGCGGAGCTCATGGAGATGGTGCGGCTTCCCGCGGAGTTCCTCGACCGCACCCCGACCGCTATGTCGGGAGGGCAGAGGCAGAGGGTGGCGATCGCCCGAGCGCTTGCCGTCGAGCCCAGCATCATCGTCGCCGATGAGGCCGTCTCCGCCCTCGACGTCAGTGTTCAAGCTGAGATCGTCGCACTCTTCGCCCGACTGCGCGAGGAACTCGACCTGTCGATCCTCTTCATCTCCCATGACCTGGCGGTCGTCAAGAAGCTGTGCGAGCGGATCTACGTCATCCACAACGGACGTCTCGTCGAAGAGAACACCACCGAGGAGATCTTCACGTCCCCGCGCGACGACTATACGAAGACGCTGCTGAAGGCGATACCCACCTTCGACAGCGCTTACCTCGATCGGATCCGAAGAGGGGAAGGGTGATGGCCAAGAGATTCGCAGCGGTGACTGCCGCGCTCTGCGCCTGCCTCCTGGTCCTCGCAGGGTGCAGTTCATCAGGAGAGAAGACCGCCCGGCCCGGGGGCGACCTCGCCTTCGCTCGCGCCGCCGATGCCACAACTCTGCTGCCACCCACGACGACCCAGAATGAAGACATCTGGACGCTGCAGCAGGTCTACGAGACTCTCACGCTCAACAAACCCGACGGGTCCGGGGTCGAACCGGGTCTGGCAACCGATTGGGAGGAATCGAAGGACAAGATGTCCTGGACCTTCCACCTGCGTGAGGGAGTGAAATTCCACAGCGGCAAGACCCTCGACGCCGACGATGTCGTCTTCTCCCTGAACTATGCGCGGGACCAGGAGGATGAGAACAATCTCTGGGCAGCCGAATTCGACCCGATCAAAGACGTGAAGAAAGTCGATGACCACACGGTGCGCATTGACCTGAAGCAGCCGTGGGGTCCCCTGCCCAGCTATATGGCGCTGTTCGCCGCATCGATCTACCCTGACGACTTCGGCGGACACGACGCCGAGTACATGGCAGCGCACGCAGACGGCACCGGGCCGTTCGAGGTCGGCAATTGGAATAAAGGACAGAGCCTGGAACTGGTGAAGAATCCGGACTACTGGGAGGACGGCGTCCCCTCACTGGATTCCGTGACCTTCAACGTCGTCGCCGATGACAACACTCGTCGCCTGCAGCTGCAAGGAGGTCAGGCCGATATCAACCAGGAACCTGCACCGCTGAGCATGAGTCAGCTCTCGCGCTCACAGGACATCAATGCCCAGGCGTTCACCTCGACGAAGATCCTCTACTTCAACATCAACAACAAGGAGAAGGGACTCGACGATCCCAAGCTGCGCCGCGCCATGTCGTATGCGGTCGACCGCAAGTCCATCGTCGAGGTGGTCTACGCAGGTTATGCCGAGCCCGCGACCTCGTTCATCTCACCGGGCCTCGCCGGTCATGCGGACAAGGTTGACAGCAGCCAGTTCGACATGGAGAAGGCCAAACAGCTGGTCAAGGAGTCGGATCATCCAGACGGAATCGACATCACCATCCAGATTCCCTCGGGTGTCGCCGACCGTGAGCTGCTGGCGCAGATCGCCCAGCAGGCGTGGCAGGACATCGGCCTGACCGTTCACGTCCAAAAGCTCGACGATGCGACTCTGACGACGAACCGCACGAACGGCGACTTCCAAGTTCAGGTCAGCTATGCGACCTCCGACGTTTCTGACACTTCGCAGATGATCAACTTCCTCGCCGTCACCGACGACTCGGGAATCCGTTCCGGCTACGCGAATCCCAAGGTGGAGAAATGGGCGGAGGAGGCCGTGGCCGAAGAGGATCCGGAGAAGCAGAACGAGCTCTACGCCCAGATCCAGCAGCAGGTCGCCGACGAGGCCCCGATCGTACCGATCGCCTACCAGCGAGCACTGTACGGAATGAGCCGGGATGTCGTCGGCTTCGAACCCTATGTGCTGGGCACCTACGGGCTGAAGGAGACGAAGCTCAAGCACTGAGCAGGCAGCTCACCTGTCGACGACGATGTCGGTCAGCGGAGTCGAGCAGCAGGGCAGGAACTTTCCTGCGGCGATCTCCTTCGGACGGATTCCGCCCGCATGCTTCATCTCGACTTCGCCGCTGATGAGCACAGACTTGCAGGTTCCGCACGCGCCTTCCGAGCAGGATGAGGGCACGGACAATCCGGCGTCCAGAGCAGAGTCTAGGACGGTCGTGGACTCATCGCAGTCGACCACGCGCCCGGAGACCGCGAACTCGACGACGTGGCTCACTCCAGTACCGCCGACGACGCCGACTCCGGCAGCTTTGGCTCTCGCACCGGCCTTGGCCAAACGATCGGCAGGTGAAGTGGCGAAGACGAACGACTCCTCATGCATCCGCGCCGATGCCACCCCCGCCTCGGCGAGCAGGGGCCGCACCGCGTCCATGTACGGACCCGGCCCGCACACGAAGGCTTCGCGGTCGGCCGCGTCGGGGACCACCTCGGCGAGGGTGGACGCATCGATCCGACCCCGCCGACCGGCCCACGTCTCCACCTCGGAATCCCTGGAGCACAGGATGGTGACGCTGACTCCGGCGACCTCGGCGAGCTGTTCGAGCTCGGCGCGGAAGATGATGTCGAGCGGAGTCGAGGCGCTGTGGACGAAGACGATGTCGGTGCCGAACCCTCCCTGTCGGGCCAGCAGGCTGCGCACCATCGACATGATCGGGGTGATTCCGGAGCCGGCGGAGAGGAAGAGGTGACGTTCGGCCTGATGGAAGCTCGTGCTGAACAGCCCGTAGGGTCCGTCCACGTGCAGCCGATCGCCGACCCGCACGTTGTCATGCAGATGGGTCGATACCGCTCCCCCGGCCACGCGCTTGACCGTGATGGTGAAGATGTTCGTGCCGAAGGGCGCCGAGGAGATCGAGTAGCAGCGCTCGAGGCCGAGCTCGGGGATGCGCATCGTCACGTACTGACCCGGGGCGAAATCGACCGCGGTCATCCATCCCGCCCGCAGCTCGAAGGTCTTGACATCGTGGGTCACCTGGGTGATGCCGGTGACCTCGACGGGGCCGGTGAGCAGTTCGGGATCGAGCTGAAGTTCGGCGAGCACGGGGCCAGCTGATTCTGCCGGCACCCGGTCGACCGACGCGGCGAGCGCGGGCTCGACTGCCGTATCGAAGACCGGCGGGGCAGCGGCCGCGGTTGCGGGTCGACTGCCCCGAGTGGGCACTCGGAACGTCGCCTTGCCCACGGGCGCGGATGCAGCCTGGGCGAATGTCGAATGGCGGTACCTCATCGTCGCTCAGCTCCTTCCAACTGCACGGTTCGCTGTTCTCTATGGGCCTTGAGCCGTTCGATGTACCAGGTGACGAAGTCGTCGACCTGCGATTCGGTGGGTGCGTAGGGGCCCGGCACGTACGCCGGCGACGAGATTCCCAGGTGCCCGCGTTCGCAGAAGGTCGCGTCCTGTTCGTTCGTCTTGAGCCACACCGTCGTGAGGTTGTCGAGGTCGTAGTCGACGCCCTCCTCCGCATCGGCGTGGACGAGCCAGGTCGTGCGCACCAGCGTCTTGTCCTCGGCCAACGGCAGCAGGCTGAACGTCACCACGTGGTCGCCCATCGCGTGGAACCACATATTCGGCTGCACGTGCAGCGAGGCCCGGCCCAGAACGAAGGTGTCGAGGTCGCCCAATAATTTCGCCGAGGCGGCCGATCCGTCCATCGTGTACGACTCGCCCTTTCCGTCGAGAGCTGCCCGTTCGATCCGGAATCCGGTGGGCCGTCCGCTCAGCTCCTCGACGAGGGCATACGGCAGGCCGTTGCGGTCGCAGTCGGCATGAAGCTGATCCTCGGCGTCGAGGTACCGCTGGTACGCCGGCTGCAATCGCTTCGGAATCTCGTCTGGTTCGTAGCCGTAGGTGGGGAAGAACGTGCACGTCAGCTCCGGGTGGCCAGCTTCGCAGTGGTAGCACTCGCGGTTGTTCTCCATGACGAGCTTCCAGTTCGAGTCCTCTATGAGGTCACTCTGCGCAGCTACCTTCGTCCCGGCGATGTCATGCCCGGTCAGGTAGGGCTCGATGACCTCGGCCACCTCGTCGATGTCATCGGGCGGGGTGGGGCTGAGGCAGATGAAGATGAGCCCGCCGATGACGCGGAGGTTCACCGAGCGCAGAGAGAAGCAGCTCCGGTCGAAGCCGGGAGCTTGAACGCCTGCAGAGATGAGCTCTCCGGCAGGGGTGTAGGTCCATTGGTGGTAACCGCACACGATGTTGCCGACCGATCCGGACAGGTCACCCAGCAGCCGAGTCCCCCGGTGACGGCACACATTGTGGTGGGCACGGATCTCACCGTCGTCATCGCGGATGACGATGACGGAGTAGGCTCCGATGTCGACCGTGAGATAGTCACCGGGCTCGGGCACTTCGGCAGCAGAGGCAACGAAGATCCAGGTCGAGGCGAAGATCGCCTCGATATCGCGGGAGAAGAACTCCGGGCTGATGTAGAACGGCGCCGCCAGCGAATAGCCGGGCACACGTTCGTCGATGAGCCGGTCGATATCGGTCCTGCCGTGCCCGCCCGATCCGGCAGCCGCACCCGACCCAGCGGGTCCGCTCGTGCTGGAATCGGTCCGCTTCTGCTCTGGCGCCAGAGTCAATTCGTCCACCACCTCGTCGTGTCTCGGCCGCGCCTGCTGTCGGCCCCTTCGCCGACCGCGACCGTGGAGTTCGTGCTCCTGCCCCCAGTGTCCACCAGAGGTTTGCTGAAGAAAAGCGAATCTTCTTCATCCGAAACGTGCAATACTATTGCATGATCGATCCGCGTCTCCACGTCCTTCGGGTCCTTGCCGAAGTCGGCACTCTCACCGAGGCGGCACACCGCCTCGGATACACCCCTTCGGCCGTATCCCACCAGCTCAGAGGCCTGTCGAAAGATCTCGGCGTGCGCATCGTCGAACCGCGCGGTCGCGGACTCGTCCTCACCCGCGCCGGTCAGCTCCTCCTCGAGCGCTCTCAGGAGCTCTTCACCAGGTGGGAGGAGATCCGAGGCGAGCTCGACGGCCTCGGCACCA
The DNA here is from genome assembly GCF_013623905.1 of Brevibacterium sediminis. Taxonomy (GTDB): domain Bacteria; phylum Actinomycetota; class Actinomycetes; order Actinomycetales; family Brevibacteriaceae; genus Brevibacterium; species Brevibacterium sediminis. The sequence continues at coordinate 56,616 of NZ_JABKDD010000010.1, read as the reverse complement.
GTCGAGATACGCGCACCAGACGGCTGCGACTGTGCGGCTTCTCCACTGCCGCGGCCGCCCTGCTTCCACCGACAGCCCTGACGGTAATGGAGCGATTCCCGGGCGCCGAGGTCACGATCATCGAAGCCGACCCCGAGGAGTGCTTCGACCTTCTCATCTCCGACCATGCCGACGTCGCCGTGGTCGTGGCCACCGACCCGCTGCCGCCGCGCAGCGATCCCCGCTTCGAGCAGTCGGCACTGTTCAGCGATCGCCTCGATCTGCTGGTTCCCGTCGGACACCGCCTGGCAGAGAAGTCAGCTGTGGCGTTGAGCGAGGCCGCCGAGGAGTCCTGGATCCTCGACCGGGCGGGTTCACCGTATCACCGTCTGGTGCGCACGGCGTGTGCGGCTGCCGGTTTCCAACCGGGACAGGCCCATCAGTCTCGGGAGTGGGAGACGGGTGCGTCGTTGGTCTCGGCGGGACTCGGGGTCGCGCTCATTCCTCGCCTGGCACGCCTGCCGGACGGCTTCGATGTGGTGCGCGTGCCGCTGCGCGGTGATCCGGTGCCGTCACGGAAGATCCTCTCGGGCATCCGCCGCGGTTCGGGCGCTCAGCCGATCATCGCCTCGGCGTTGGAGGTCCTCCGGGAGTCTGCTGAAACGGCGGCCCACCAGGAGGCCTGACCATCCGGACCTGCGGTCGCATTCGACGCCGCTTCCGCGCGACGACGGTGGTGAGGACGATCCCGGCGATCAGCACCAGAACGGAAACCACGGCCACAACGAAACCGGTGATGAAGAAGCCGGAGGCGAAATCGTCGAAGGCGTCGACGTTGCCGCCGCCTCCGAGGAGGAACAGGAACATCGGGATGACGAGGATGCACAGCCCCACCCCGAGACCGAGGACTCCGGCGATGATGAGGAGGATTCCCGGCACCACGGACGGTTTCTTCGCAGGCACACCTCCCGACGGGAACCCACCGGGCTGGATCATCTGCGGGTGATGCGTCATCCGGGCCTCCTTCCTCTCCCCCGATCCTATCGGGGACTCGAAACCACGCCATGACCTGCGCGTAGAGTTGAAGCACATACTTCGAAAGACGGGCACCACGATGGACGATATGACCGCCGATGATCGGTCCAACCAGGTCGACAACGAAACTCGGACTTCCGCACCCGAGGACACGGCCGCCTCGGTGAGAGGTGGGACGCTCAAACGGACGATCGGCCTGAGCGAGCTCGTCTTCTTCGGACTCGTCTTCATCGGTCCCGCGGCCGCAGTCGGCGTATTCGGCACCCTCGATGCCCGCTCGGGCGGGGCCGTGGCACTCGTCTACATCGTCGCGACGATCGTCATGGCCTTCACCGCGGTCAGCTATATGCGCATGTCACGGGAGGTTCCCCGCGCGGGCACGGTGTTCGCCTACGCCTCGGCGGGAATCGGAAAACCGGCCGGTTTCGTCGCCGGCTGGATGATCCTCCTCGACTATCTCTTCATCCCCTCGGTCGCCTATCTGTTCACCGGGATCGCTCTGAACTCGATCTTCCCCGCGCTGCCCGTCTGGGTGTTCGTGGCCGTGGCCGTCATCCTCACCACCGGGCTCAATCTCGCCGGGGTCAAGGTCGCCTCCCGCGTGATCACCGGGGTCGTCCTCGCCGAGGTGGCCGTCCTCGCCCTGGTCCTCGTCCTCGGCATCGCCTACCTCGTCCAGCATGGGCCGACGCGGGGATGGTTGACCCCGCTGACCGGGGTCGATGCGTTCTCCGTGACAGCGGTGCTCGCTGCCGTGTCCGTGGCTGTCCTGTCGTATCTCGGCTTCGATTCGCTCGCCACATTCTCCGAGGAGGCCAAGGGCGGGCCGCGGATCGTCGGCCGTGCCACGCTGATCTGCCTCGTGCTCGCAGGTGTCTTCTTCGTCGCGCAGACCTGGGTGGGCAGTCTGCTCTCACCGTTGACTCCGGCGAACCTGCAGGCCGATCCCGCGCTCGAGGGAGCCGCCTACTACGACGCCGTCGACTCGACTCTCGGCCCGTGGCTGCACTGGCTGCTCGCCTTGGCCAAGGCCGTGGGCGCGGCGTTCTCCGCGATGATCGGTCAGGCCGCAGGCTCCCGCATCCTCATGGACATGGGACGATCCCGTCAGGTGCCGAAATTCCTCGCCGAGGTGGCCCCGAAGACCGGTGTTCCGTGGAAGGGAATACTCGTGGCCGCCGGCGGCAATGTGATCGTGGCCGGGTGGGCGGCGACCCGTGCCGATGGTCTCGACCAGCTGACCTCGATCGTCAACGTCGGGGCGCTGACGGCGTTCATCTTCCTTCAGGCCTCGGTGGTCGGATACTTCCTCGTGAAGAAGCAGGGCAGCGAGACTCCCAACTGGTTCAACCACGGCGTCATTCCGGTCATCGGCGCCGGTCTGCTCATCGCAGTGCTCGTCAGCGCAAACCCGCTGGCCCTGGTCATCGGGGCGGTCTGGCTCGTCATCGGCATTGCCGTGTTCGCGGTGAACAACCGGCGGCGCGCCCACGCCTGAGCCGGTCCGGCGGCCCATCATTCAGCCGCCGGTTGCGGGTGTGACCGGACGGACCGGCTCGGGAGTCTCAGTCCTGCAGGCGGGTCGTTCCGTCGTGGCCGCCGGAGGTGTTGAGCTGTTTGGCATAGCAGCTGTCGGGGCCGAGACCGTGCGATGAGCACCAGGACAGGGCGTCTTCGGGATCGTCGTAGCCGATGCCGACGACGGTGACCCAGAAGTTGTCTTCCTTGAAGCTGTTGAAATCACCGGACCAGAGGAGCTTCACACGGGGGAACTCTTCGCGCAGTCCTTCGAATTCCTCGAGGATCGATTCTTCGTCCCAGGTCTTCCCTTCGGCTTCGAGTCCGACTCGCTTTGAGCTCAGCTGCGGCACCCATTTGCCGTTGAGTTCACTCTTCGCTGTCTGCCCGTCGGTGTCAGCGAGCTGTTTGAGTGCCTTCTTCGGGTCATCCGGGAGTGCAGATTCTGCCTCGGTGGGTTCGGGCGCTGAGCTGGCTGTGGCCAATCCGTCAGCACTGGCGGCGTCCGTCGGCTCATCGGTGGAGGCGACATTGGCGGGGTCCTCGGAGTCCTTCGAGAAGAACGTCGCCGCTCCCCATCCGATGCCTCCGGCGAGGACGATGCCGACGATGACAAGGAGCGCGATCAGCCCGCCGCGCTTCTTCTGTGCAGGCGGTCCGGCCTGCTGATACGGTCCCGGACCGTAGCCCTGGGGCGGTTGGTAGGCGGGCTGTCCGGGCTGCTGATGCATTCCAGCGGCGGCAGCTGGGCCGCCGACAGGGAAGGCTTGGGCGCCCTGGCCTTGGGAGGGTCCGCTCTGCTGGTGGGGAGGCTGACCGTTGCGGTGAGGCGGTCCGCTCTGCGAGTGCGGGGTCTGGATATAGGGACGCTGCGGCTGAGGTGACTGAGGCGGCGGCGGAGGTGTGCCCCATCCATTGCCCGGCTGGGATCCGGGCTGCGAGGACCATTGACTTCCCGACCGGTCGTTGACGTCCCATTCGTTCTCATCCCCACGCCCGGGAGGGTTCGTACTCATCCGTCACTCCAGATCGATCACGCCGTATTTCAGAAAAAGTCCCAATATAGAACTTCTCTTGCATTAACAGCCTAATATAAGTTGTGAACTACACATGCTTGATCTGCTCAGTTGATTGTTTAGATGTGAATGACATTGCGGAGCTGTCGGGCAACTGCACTTGAGGACTGGGTATGCACGACGAATCCGACGAGACGACACCGACCGCTGCCGAGGATCCGAAGGATCAGACCGCCGAGGACCAGGAGAGTCCCGAAGACGAGGTTCCGGACGCCGCCGAGACCTCGGATGATCCTGCAGCTCAGGATTCTGAGGCCACCGAGGAGACCGCTCGCTGGGCGCCGCCGGAAGACGGCACGCCCACCACCGAGCAGACAGTCGACCCCTACCAACAAGCCCCCTACCAGCAGACGCCCTATCAGCAGGTGCCTTATCAGCAACGCCCTCACCAGCAGGGCCCCTACCAGTCCGGTCCTGTGCCCTACCCCGCACCACCGGGCTACCCGGCGAATGCCCCGAAGTCGAAATTCGCCTCGGCGCTGGCAAAGGGAGCGACGTGGAAAACGGCCCTGATCCCGCCGGGGATCGCCCTCCTCGGCGGCATCATCGTCTCCATCATCCTCACCGTCATCCTCACGTCGATGTCGGAATTCGACTCGCTGACCGAGGAGACCGGCCTCAACCTCGACAGCCTCAACTACGCCCTGCCGTTCATCCTCATGGCTCTGTCGCTGTTCGGTTCGGCGGCGTTGCGCTTGGACATCAACGCCCCTGACACCTTCAACGCCCAACTGGGCATCTTCACCACCGGCGCACCCCTGGTGGTCACCATCGTCACCGTGGGTCTGCTGTGGTGGATGACGAAATTGAGCGAACGCCGCTCCCCCGCACCCAACCGAATGTCCACGTGGATCCGCATCGGGGTCGCGACCCTGGCGATGACGCTCGTGCTCTTCCTCCTCCAGGTCATCTTCGCCGCCCGCGCCTCCGCCTTCGAAGAGGAAGGATCGTTCACCTTCACCTTCTCGGCGGTCACCATCCGATCGTTCTTCCTGCCGATGCTCGTCATCCTCATCACGAGCATCGCCGGTCGTGTCGCCGGACATTTCAAGGGCACCGAGGCGATCGGTGCACCGTTCCTGCGCTGGGCTGTTCCGCCTCTGCTGGTGACCTGGATCCACCTCGCCCTCACCGTGGCCGTGTTCTCGATCGTCGCGCTCTTCGTCCTGCCGCTGTCAGTCGAGATGCCGGGTCAGCTGGTGCCGCTGACGTTCGTCAACATGGGCCTCATCCTCACGTCGCTGACCCACCTCGGCGGAATCAGCGCCACCGCCCAAGGCGACTTGGGCTTGTACTCGGACACCTTCTCCGAGAGCCTCACCATGTTCAGCAGCGAGGCTCCCGGGCTGCTGTGGCTGGGCCTGCTCGTCGTCGTGGCCGCCGTGCTGATCGCAACGATCGTCGCCACCGTCACCCGGCGTCCGGCCTGGACCGTGATCGAGCAGGACAAGCAGCAGTGGTCGAGCGCGTGGAAGCTGCCTGTGGCGTTCTGCCTCGTCTGGGGTCTGCTGTCGCTGTTGGCCATCCCCGCGAACCTGTCGATGTCCGGATCCGCCGAGGCGGCCATGTTCTTCGGCGGTTCCGGTGCGGCCCGTGCGGGGATCGGCCCCCTTGCCTGGACGTTCCTCATCTTCGCCCTCTGGGGCGGGATCATCGAGGTGCTTTCGCGCACCCTCGGCCCGCGACTCGCCCTCACCTTCCCGGCCGTGGCGCGGATCGCCGCCGGACGGACCGTGCACCCGCACTGGGGACCATACCTGGGCATGAGCGAACCGCAGTTCGCGTTCATCCATCCCGATCTGGCTCGAGCCGCCGCCCCGACGCCACCGCCGGTTGCTCCCGGCCCCGGCGAAGTCGGACCGCACGACCCTGGCGGGTTCGGACCGCAGGGACCTGTCGGCCATCAGGGCCCGCCCGCATCGCCGAATGCGTTCGACTCGCAGGGCCAGCCGCCCCATCTCCAGCAGGGTCCGCAGCAGTTCTCTGGTCCGGTCGGTCCGCAGCAGCATCCGACCCCGTCCGACCAGCAGCCTTATGCCTACCCGCAGGGTGTCGCCGACCAGCCGGCCTATTCGACGCCGCAGGGCTCAGCCGGGCAGCAGTCAAACTCGGCTCCGCAGGGAATGTATGCGCCGCAGCCGTACGCGGGCCCGGCCAAGCCCTTCGACAAGAAGAAGACGACGCTCGTATCGGTCGTCGCCGGTGGTGCCGTCCTCCTCCTTGTGGCCGCACTCATCGTCGTCACCCAGCTCAACGGGCACATGTTCGGTCCCGAGGCGACGGTGGAGAAGTACTTCTCGGAGCTCTCCGACGGTGACGCCGAGGGTGCCCTCGAGGTCGCCGACGTCGACGTTCCGCAGGAGTCACGGACCCTTTTGACCAACGATGTCCTCGGCGGCTCCAAGGCACTGCCCGACGATGTCACCGTCGAGGATGCCGAGATCTCCGGAGACACGGCGACGGTCGCGGTCACCTACGACGTCGGCGGCTCCAAGGGCGACAGCACGCTGACCCTGCACAAAGCCGGAAAGAAGGCGCTGTTCTTCGACGACTGGGCGCTCAAGAGTCCCGACCTGCTCACTCTCACCGTCGACACTCCCGGCCTCAAAAAGGTCAAGGTCAATGGGATCGACGTCGACAGCGACGGGTCGACACTGTCCCTGCCGGCCTTCCCCGGTCTCTACACGATCGACCTGGCCGAGAAGTCCGATCTCATCACCGCAGACGCGGTCGAGGTGCGGGCGTTCCTCGGCGATGACCCGAACATGGAGGGTGAGGACACGCCGCTGCTCGCCGCCCATCCCTCGGACGCGTTCCGCAGCGAGGTCGACAAACAGGTCAAGACCCTCATCGACAGCTGCGCGAAGAAGACGGTCGCCCAGCCCGACGGGTGCCCGTTCGGATCCTCGCTGGCCGACAGCTATGACGCCACCGGCCTCACCTGGTCGATCTCGTCGTATCCGACGGTGACCGTCGCCGATGACTCCATGGGTGCCGACCAGTATTCGAACCCCGAGGACGCGACCGGTCCGAACGGCGGTCCGGCGTGGCTGATCTCCTCCGACACCTCCGGTGAGGCGCTCGTGACCGGCAGCTACGACATGTTCGACGAGTCCGAACCCTTCGATGACACCGTGACCTTCGACCTCAACGGCACGGCCGAGATCGTCGACGGCAAGATCGTCATCACCGTCAACGACGACCCATGGGACTGGTGACCGAGGCAGCGTGACCCGGCCCGGGGCACGCCGTTCAGTCGACGAAGATCGCCGAGGCGGGGCTGCTGATCCGTTTGACGAGTCCCAGTCCTTCGTCAACGTAGGCGGCGCGTTCGTCGCCGGGGACCATCGCCCCACCGGTGAGCCACACGAGGTGGACGCCGGTCGCGGACCGAGCCGCCGCGTCGCCCATCCGCCACGGAATGGTCAGCCCGGCGGTAGCGGAGGGTTCGACATCGATGCCTTCGGTCTCATGGAGCACCCCGACTCCCGCGCGGATGACCTCGTCGGGAACCGCGGCGAAGCCGGAGATGAGCGGCCCGATCATCGGTCCGATGAAGCGTGAGGGGCGGGCGACCGCCAGCCCGTCGGCCGCGGTGGCTCCGGACAGCCCGATGTCCTGAACGGAGATGCCGCTGTGCCGATCGGAGCGCACGCCGAGGAACATCGCCGGTGCCTGGCTCGGTCCGACGAAGACGCAGCGCACGGCAGTGCCGAAGACCCGTTTGAGCCCGAAGGTCACTCCCCCGGGGCCGCCTCCGATTCCGCACGGCAGGTAGACGGTGAGCGGATTCTGTTCGTCGATGGTCACACCTGCGGCCGCGAACTGGCGCTCCAGCCGCAGGGCAGCCACCGAATATCCGGCGAAGAGGCTCTTCGAGTCCTCGTCGTCGACGAAGTGCGTGTTTTCGGCGGCCTCGGCCGAGGCACGGCCGGCCTCGACGGCTTCGACGAAGTCGCCGGCATGTTCGATGACGTCGACCCCGTGGTCGCGCAGCATCGTCTTCTTCCATTCCCTGGCGTCGGCTGACATATGCACCGAGGCGGCGAATCCGAGGCGAGCGCTCAGGATCCCGATCGACAGCCCGAGGTTGCCCGTCGAACCGACGACGATGCGGTGGTTCGCGGCGATCGCACGAAACTCAAGAGTCGAATAGGTGGCGGGATCAAGAGCCTCGAGCCCGTGCTCGGCGGCGACCGCCTCGGCGAATTCGAGCACCTCGTGGAAGCCGCCGCGGGCCTTGATCGACCCGCTCACCGGCAGGGAGTCGTCGCGTTTGAGCCACAGGCGTCCGCCCAGCTCGGATCCGAACAGACCGTCGAGGCAATGCTGCGCCGCAGGCGCCGGAACCAGAGCCGATTCGATCATTCCGCCGCTGACGTCTGGAAACGCCGATGCGAGCTCGGCTGGAACGGTCGCCGTCTCCGGGAAGGTCTCTGCGAACCAGGGGGCGAAGCGGTCGAACCGGGCCGCCGCGAAATCCATCACGTCGCCGAGGTCGGGCAGGGCCGCCTCGGTGGGGGTGGAGCGGAGCCATGTGGTCGGGGCACCCGATGCGAGGGATCGGATGATCTCGTCGGTGCTGAGTTCGTCAGGCAGGTCGGTCATGCACCGATCGTAGCCCGGCGGGGTGCGGGCCTCAGCTCTTGACGATCTTCTTCGCGGATTCGAGGACGTCGCCGAGTTCGTTCAGCCATTTCGCGTAGCCGTCATAGGTGTAGGCGCGTTTGTCGTCCCAGGTGCCGAGCTGGTCCTCCTTGACTGCGGGCAGGCTCTTGTACACCGGGTTGTCTTCGTAGTCGGTCGAGGCGTCGTGGACGAGGACGACGTCGGCCGGGTAGTCCGACATCTTCTCCCAGGAGACTTCTGCCCAACTGCTCTCTCCTGTGGCGTCGGGGCCGACGAGGGTGAGCCCGTCCTCGTTGAGCATCTCGGCGATGCCCAAGGAGTTCGAGGTGTAGTTGATCTCCGCGGTGAAGTTCGCCAGCAGCACTGTCAGCTGGTCCTGCTTCTTCGCCACGCTGCGGATGCGTGCCCGAGCGTCGTCGAAGGCCTTCCGCTTGTCCGCGATGGCGCCGGTGTCCGTGTCCTTGCCCAGCGCCTCGGCGATGGCCGCGTACTGAGCGAACATCGCGTCGGGACCCTGCCCGCCGAGTTTGACCGGGACGAACGGCACGAGCTCGCTGACCTGGCCTTTCACCTTCTCGTCCCACCAGGTCCACCCGTCGCCGGCCTCATTGCCGTAGGCGACGAGGATGTCCGGCTCGGCAACCGCGAGGGCCTCGATATCGAGTTCCATATCGGTGCCGACGACCTCGACTCCTTCCGAGTCGAAGGACTTGCCCGGGGACTCGTTCTGTCCGAACCCGAAGACCGCGACCGGCGTGATTCCGTACTGCGCGAGTCCGGCTGCCGAATAGAAGTCCGCGGCGATGCGCTTCGCCGGGCGGTCGAGTTCGATCGTCAGCCCGTCATAGCCTTCGGGCGAATACGTGAAGTTCGGGACGCTGCCCGCAGTGCCGGTAGCGCCGTCACCCGCATCGCCATCGGCTTCGCCGCGGCAGCCGACGAGGGCGAACGGGGCGAGAACGGACAGGGCAAGGAGCTGACGACGACGCATCGAGAGCCTTTCGGTGGGCGTCCCCGCAGGGACGGAACTGGTGCGCCTGTAGTGACGCCGGGACCACCGTAGCACTATTTGGAAAGGCTAGCCTTACTAAATTAGAGTAGAGTAGCGTTGCGGATGTTGACATATCCACGACAGCTGCACACACGAACACAACGCGTCCCCGCGGGGACGCCCTCACGGCCACATGGTCCTGGGGATGCGAAGGAGAATCAGTGTCACGAGCCCCCATCGGTGCCTTCGAAGCAGAGGTCCTCGCCGTCGAAGACCTCAGCCCGTCATTCCGTCGGGTGACTTTCGGGGGTGCGGGACTCGAGGAATTCGGCCCGAACACCCACCCTCGTGATCTGCGGATCAAACTCGTCATCCCTCCTCAGCGTGCCGCTGCGCCGCAGTTCGATCTGCCGGCATTCCTCACCGAGCAGGAAGCCGCTGGAGTGTCTTGGTACCAGGCCTGGCTGCAGGTCAGCCCCGAGGAGCGCGGCGCGATGCGCACCTACACCGTGCGCGAATGGGACGATGCCAAGCGCAGACTCGTCATCGACATGGTCCTCCACACCGATGAGCACGGCCACTCGGGTCCGGCGGCCGAGTGGGCCGAAGCCGCCGAGGTGGGCCACCGCCTCCATATCATCGGCCCCTCCCGTGCCTCGGAGACTCCGTGCGCCGGGATCGAGTTCGCCCCGGGAGATGCCCACCAGATCCTGCTCGCCGGCGACGAGACGGCTGTGCCCGCCATCGCCTCGATCCTCGATTCGCTCAAGGACAGCCAGGCGCAGGGCAAGGCCGTTCTCGAAGTCCCGAGCGCCGAGGACATCATCGATATCAACGCGCCCACCGGCTTCGAGATCGAATGGCTGTCGCGCGGGGAGGCCGACTTCGGTCAGCTCCTCGAACCTGCCGTCCGCGAGGCGGTGCGGTCGGAGACCCGGATCCCCGTCGGAGCCGGAGCGGCAGGCTCGGCCGGCGGGCCGGATGGTCAGGTCCGGGAACTCGACGATGTCAACATCGACGAAGAGATCCTCTGGGACGTTCCCGCGGCCCTCACCGAGGCGGCTCAAGGCAGTTCGAGTGCGACGGAGAAGGATGACCGCCCCTTCTATGCCTGGATCGCCGGAGAGGCCGGACCGGTCAAGCGTCTGCGCCGCTACCTCGTCCAGGAAGTCGGGGTCGACCGCAAGCAGATCGCATTCATGGGCTACTGGCGTCAGGGCAAGGCCGAGGGCTGATCCGGCGACCGTCGCAGAGCTCCGATGATCTGCGGCCCGATCGCGGCAGCCGCCCCGGCCAGGCAGAGCACACCGCCCACTGCGGCCAGCGGAGGCGGGACCTCTCCGAGAACGATCCAGGCCATCACGACGACTATCGCGGGGACGAGGAGACTCGAAGAGCTGAGCAGACCTGCCGGCAGATGCTTGAGCGCATATCCCCAGAGGTTGAAGGCGATAGCGGTCGGTACGACTCCCAGGTAGATGATCTGCAGCGTCATCTCGATGGGTGCCGTGGCCACCTCGTCGATGAGGCCGGGGGCGAAGACGAGACTGACGAGTGCGCCGATGAGGATTCCCATCCAGGTCACGGTCACCGAGTCCTCTCCGGACAGGAAGTGCTTCTGCAGCAGCACGCAGGCGGCGTAGAGCACTGCGGCGACGAGACTGAGGACGAGACCGCCGACGGTGAAGAAGCCGGTGAAGCTGGCTGCCGTGATCAGCCCGATTCCGAGCAGAGAGACGATGATGCCGATGAGCAGGCGCTTCGGCAGCCCTTCTCCGAAGACGAGGCCGGCGAAGACGGCGATGATCAGCGGTGCGATATTGACGATCATCGAGGCGGTTCCGGCATCGATCGACCGTTCCGCAGCGTTGAGGACGACGACGTAGGCAGAGAACCAGGCGACTCCCCACAGGACGAGAATCAGCCAGACGACCTTGCCGGAGGGGAATCGGGGGCGGCGGAAGAGCATCCACGCGGAGAGCACCACAGCCGCGGACGCGCCGCGCAGCAGCGCCATCGGACCAGGTGAGAAGAATTCGCCGGCATCGCGGATGACGACGAATGATGACGCCCAGAACGTCATGGTGAGCAGGGCAGCGATCCAGGGCAGGACGCGGGGCGCTGTCATCTGGTGAGGATTCGGACTCGCGACTCGAGGACTGAGGGCTGATCTGTTCATAGGAACGATTATTCGTCGCATGATCGTGAAAGAAAAGCGCACACTATTGCACAACTGTCCGTGATGTGCGTACGGTTCGACTGTGTACAACGTTGCCCACCTGAAGTCGTTCAAATCGGTCGCACTCACCGGGTCCGTCCGGTCCGCCGCACAGCATCTCAGTCTCTCACCGTCTGCGGTCAGCCATCACCTCAAGATTCTCGAACAGGAGACCGGTCTGACTCTGTTTCAGCGACAGGGACGCGGCCTGTGCCTGACGGACACCGGTTCGGCGATCATGTCCGACGTCGACTCCGTGCTCGAGAGCTCGGGGCGATTGGGCCAACGCATCTCGGACCTGCATGAGAATCGGATCGGACGCCTGTCGATCGGGTACTTCGGCACGGCCGGCACCCAGTGGATGCCCGAACTCGTCTCCTACCTCGAGAACCGCCATCCCGATGTCGCCGTGCAGCTCAACCTGGCAGAGGGCCCCTGGAACGAATTCCACTCCGATGTCCAGGTCGTGATCGCAGATTCCGAGGATCCCGTGTTCCCATCGCAGGTGGAGAGCCACTTCCTCACCGAGGATCCGTATGTGGTCGCAGTGCCCGACGATCACCCCCTGGCTTCGCGTCCGGAGGTCAGCCTCGACGAGCTGGAGAATCATCCTTGGATCGACAACGACACCGGCGACGGTCCGTGTCGGACGATCCTCTTCGACGCCTGCGCACGTGCAGGGGTGGCGGTGCACTTCAAGCACGAGGCTCACAGCTTCGCCACTGCCCTGCACATGGTCAGTCGGGGTTTGGGTCTGACGATCCTCCCGCGGCTCGGTGTCGAACCCCTGCCTCCCGGGGTGGCCATCATCCGGCTGGCGGCGCCCGAACCGATCCGCTTCATCCACGCGATCAGCGATCCGGGCCACCCGCAGCAGGAACTCATCGAGGAAGCGGTCACAGCCCTGTGCGAGCTCGCCACCGGCTGACGATGGAAAGACCGCCGGCCTCCTGCTTCGGGGGCGCGCCGCCACGGCGCATGCGTGCACTAGCGACAGCCCGACTGCGTTCAGATCTCGGCGAGCATCTTCCCTGGGTTGAGGATGCCCAGCGGGTCGAGCGCGTTCTTCACGGCCAGCTGGATCCGTCGTGATCCTTCGTCGAGTTCGTTCGGCAGCCAAGCGCGCTTGAGGAACCCGACCCCGTGTTCGCCGGTGATCGTGCCGCCGAGTTCGAGGCCGACGCGCATGATCTCAGCGAACACCCCTTCGGCCTTCGCCGTCTCGGCCGCATCGCCGGAGTCGAAGAACACCGATGGGTGCATATTTCCGTCGCCGGCGTGCGCGACGAGGGCGATCTCGAGTCCGGATGATGACCGCAGCTCGGCCAGACGGTCACAGAATTCGGGCACGGCGGTGCGCGGCAGGCATACATCGTCGAGCAGCTGACCGCCGCCGTGAGCGTTGGCGAATTTCTCGTAGGCCGGCTGGATCATCCGCCGGGCGGTGATGAGAGCCGCGGAATCGCTCGGGTCGTCGGAGTACGCGACGTCGAGGGCACCGCAGCGCTGGGCCACCTCGGTGAAGGTCGACATCGCGGCCTCCGCATCGGTCGGGTTGTCGTCGACCTGCATGATGAGCATCGACCCGGCATCGCCGTCGAGGCCGAAGTCGCCGTAGTCGTTGAGCATGCGCAGGCTGGCCCCGTCGAGGAATTCGAACAGGCTCGGCACCCCGCCGCCGGCCATGAAGTCGGCGACGGTCTGCAGTCCGCTGCGCTCATCCGGGAAGGTCGCGATCGCGGTGAACGGCTCGGGCAGGGCGGGCACGAGGCGCAGCGTCGCTTCGACGACGATGCCCAGGGTGCCTTCGGAGCCGATGAAGAGATGGCGCATATCGAGTCCGGCCACGCCCTTGGCCGTCTGCGGGCCGAGCGTGGTGATGGTCCCGTCGGCGAGTACGACTTTGAGTGAGCGCACGTAGTCCCTGGTCACACCGTATTTCACGCAGCAGAGTCCGCCGGCGTTCGTTGCGATGTTCCCACCGATCGATGACAGTGCCACCGATCCGGGGTCCGGCGGGTAGGACAGTCCGAACGGGGCGAGGTGGTCCTTGAGGTCCTGGTTGATGATGCCCGGTTGGACGGTGACGAGACGTTCGGCCTCGTTGACGGCCACGACGTCCTTCATCTTCGACACGTTGAGCAGGATCGCTCCCGGTGAGGCGTTCGCGCCTCCCGAGATCCCGGACCTCGCCCCCTGCGGGACGACCGGCACCCGATGTGCGCTGGCGAAGGCCATGACCTCTTGGACGTCTTCCGCCGAGGCGGCCCTGACCAGGGCGATCGCCCCCTCGCGCGGGCAGAACAGGGCCTCGTCGCTCGAGTGGGCGTCGATGACATCCGGGTCAGTCGTCAGCGCACCCGGACTCAGTTTCGCCGCGAGGTCGTCGAGCGCCACCGGGTCGAGGGCGGGGAAGTCGGGTGCGGTGGACGTCGGGGTCGTCAATTCTGCTCCTCGGATCGGTGGGTCGAAGGCGGACGGCGGGCCGTTACTTCATCACGTCCAGATTATCGGGAGCGGGTGCGGCCCGGAGGATGAGGGTGACGATGCCGGCGGCGACCATGGCCGCGCCGACGACCCACATGCCGGCATTCTGGGTGCCGGTGAGATCGGCCAGCCAACCGGTGATGTAGGGGGCGAAGAAGCCCGCGGAGTTGCCGAGCGAGTTGATGAGCGCGAGTCCCGCGGCGGCACCGGCACCGGCGAGGAAGGTCTGCGGCAGCGGCCAGAAGGTCGGCAGGGCGGCGCAGATCGCCATGCAGGTGATCGTCACGGCGATCATCGTGGTGAACGGTGAGGACAGGTAGAGGGCGATGGGGATCGCCACACCGCCGATGAACAGCGGGATGGCCACGTGCCACACACGCTCACCCGTGCGATCGCCGTGCCGGGACCAGAAGTACATGGCCAGGGCACCGAAGACATAGGGGATGGCCGTGATGAGGCCGATCTCGACGATCGAGTACTCGACGCCGAAGGACTCCTGGAAGCCGGCGATGATCGTCGGGAGGAAGAAGCTCATGGCGTAGAGGCCGTAGACCATGCCGAAGTAGACGAATGACAGGGCCCAGACGCGGGGCTGGAGCAGCGACCGGCGGACCGGGTAGTGGAAGGTCTCTTCCTTGCTCTTCTCCTCGGCGTCCATCGTCGACTGCAGCCAGTTGCGCTCTTCGGCGCTCAGCCACTTCGCGTCCCGCGGGCGGTCGGTGAGGTAGAAGATGCACATGATGCCCAGGAGAACGGCGGGCACGCCTTCGATGATGAACATGAAGCGCCAGCCGGCGAAGTTCTCGAAGATCGAGTTGCCGCTGGAGATCAGCCACGACGACAGGGGCGAACCCACGACGCTGGAGAGCGGGATGGCGAGCATGAACAGAGCCGTGGCCCGCGCGCGCATCGAGGTCGGGAACCAGTACGTGAGGTAGAGAATGATGCCCGGGAAGAATCCCGCCTCGGCGACTCCGAGAAGGAACCGCAGCACGTAGAGCCAGCCGTGGTTGGGCACGAATGCCATGGCCGCGGCGACGACGCCCCAGCTGATGAGGATGCGGGCGAGCCAGATGCGGGCGCCGAACTTGTG
This sequence comes from Brevibacterium sediminis, assembly GCF_013623905.1. Lineage (GTDB taxonomy): Bacteria > Actinomycetota > Actinomycetes > Actinomycetales > Brevibacteriaceae > Brevibacterium > Brevibacterium sediminis. Next base: position 41,590 of record NZ_JABKDD010000010.1, on the reverse strand, counting down.
CAGAGCGAGGTTCGAGGGCACTTCGAGGATGAGGTAGCCGAAGAAGAAGATGCCTGCGGCGAACCCGAACTGGGTCGCGTTCATCGCGAGGTCTTCGTTCATTCCGCCCGGTCCGGCGATGCCGATGTTCGTCCGATCGAGGTAGTTGATGAAGTACATCGCGATGACGAACGGGATGAGACGGATGAGGACCTTGCGCAGGGTCCTCTTCTCCAGTGCCGAATCGGCGGGGGTCTGTCCGCTGGTCGGCGGGCTCACCTCGGATGACATGGGATCTCCTTCGATCAAGTCGGGCCACGGTGGTGGCGCGGGGATGCGCCGCGAACATGGTCGTCGGCGCATGATGGCAACACATTACGACAGCGCGGGCGGCTGACCTAGCGTTCGCAGCAAAAGTACCGAATACCGGGACGGGGACTTCAATCGGCTCGTTCAAGCCGGCGCCCGGATGTCGAACCGTGCTCGACTCGACATCCGCGTTCCGCCTTGAACGACGTTTCGGTTGCCCGCTCGCCGTCGGGCAACTGGTCAGTACGATGAAGTCACTGAGGCGCGGATACCATTGCGAGGAGGGCGACATGCAGCCGATGACGGAACTCGAAGCCGAGACTCTACGCGACTACTACGGCAAGTTCGCCCGCCTCGAAGCGGCCGGCACCTCCCCGATCTACACCGCATGGGCCGAGGGAGTCGCCGCGGATGACGAGATTCTCTCGCTCCTGCTCGAACTGCCCCGACCGAAGCGCCAGGCCAATCTGCTCTTCGGCGCAGCCCGCCACCTCGGCGCCGGCGAAGGCTCCTATGCTGACCTGCGTGCATGGCTGCTTGATCACTGGGCGAAGGTCCGCGAGCTCATGCTCGCCCGGTCGACCCAGACGAATGAGGCGGGTCGCTGCGCGACGCTCCTTCCAGCACTCGCACGGGTTCCAGGACCGCTTGCACTCATCGAGGTAGGCGCCTCAGCGGGGCTCTGCCTCTACCCTGACCGGTACAGTTACCGATTCACCGTCACCGAGGCGGCCGGGTCGTCCGGTTCAGATTCCGAGAAGTCGGCGACGCTCGACCCTGCGGACGGTCCGAGCCCGGTCGTGCTCGAATGCGTACTGACGAACTCCACGGTCCCGGACCACCTCCCCGAGGTCGCGTGGCGGGCCGGAATCGATCTCAATCCTCTCGATATCACCGATGCTGACCAGCGGGAATGGCTGACTTCGCTGATCTGGCCGGAGCATGAGTCGAGACGGGAGCGCCTCCTCGCCGCTGCCTCGGTCGCGGCCGCCGATCCCCCGCACCTCGTCCGCGGCGACCTGCTCGACACCGTCGAAACCCTGCTTGCCGAGGTGCCAGCCGGGACCCAACCGATCGTCTTCCACAGTGCGGTGCTGGCCTATGTCGACGCCGAGGCGCGTGCCCGCTTCGCTTCGCTCATGCAATCGCGCGACGACGTCGTGTGGATCAGCAATGAGGGCGCCGGCGTTCTGCCTGACACTCGCGCTCAGCTCGAGACACTCGGGATCGAGCCCGATGGGCGATTCGTGCTCAGCGTCGACGGCCAAGCTGTCGCTCTGACCGGACCGCACGGGCAGAGCTATGTCGGCATCGCGGTGATCCCCTGATGCGCCGACCCGCTCGGAATCGGGGCCGTGCTCAAGCAGTCGACGCCCCCAGGAGGCTCGTTCAAGGCAGAGCGCAGACGTCGACCCGTGCGCCTTTCGAGGACTGAGTTGCGCCTTGATCGAGGCTGGGTCGAAGAGCGAAGCCTTGAACGAAGCGTCGACAGCGAGGCAGCGAGGCAGCGAACAGCGGCGGACAGTGCCCACCGAGGGAGACGTCTAAGAGCTTGCTGGCGTCCACCCGAGCTTCGGGCCGATCTCAGTGGCAAGTTGGTGGAGGATGTGCTTCCAGTCATCGAGTTCGAACTCGAACGGAAGTTCGAAGAGATAGTCATCCGAAGCCTGGAAAGCCGGGTTGGACAGCAGGTAGTCGACGATCTCCTCGGTCGAGCCGAGCAGGTCCGGTGCGATGATCGTGTTCTTCCCGTGGACCTGCTTCGTCCGCGGAGTCCGCTCCTCTGCGTACTTCCGGTACTTGGCCGCCTGTACCGGACTCGCGCTATCGGTTGGAACGATCACGCGTGCCAGGCTCACTCGTCCATTCTCAACAGAGAGCGATTCGCGGTAAGTCTCGATCTGGTTGACCTGGTTGAGAGAGAAGTCCTCGATCCCGTCCTCTGCCGAGGTGATGTTGCTCATCAGCCAGTTCAATCCAGCCTCGCCCGACCAGGTGGCCGAGCGCAGCGATCCCCCTCCGTACCAGAGGCGATCGCTCAGTCCGGGCGCATGCGGTTCCACCCGTTCGGAATCGATGTCCCCGCCGAAGCCTTTGTACTCGGGCTTCTCCCGTACCGAGCCTCCCGCGAGGAGATCACGCAGACGCTCGATGCGCGCGTAGCTGTAGTCTTCGCCGCGCCATCCCTCACCATGGACGATGTCATTGACCTCCTCGGCGAATGCGGGCGGATGCACGCTCAATCCAGCCAGAACCCGACCTCCGGAGAGGACGTCGGCAACGGCGAGATCCTCGGCCAGTCGAAACGGATTCTCATGACCGACGGGAATCACCGCACTGCCCAGCCCGATCCGCTGCGTGTGCTGGGCTAAAGCAGCGAAGTACACTGCCGGCGACGGCAGACCGGACTGCATGTGCCGAGTTCGGACCCATCCGCTGTCGAGCCCGAGCTCCTCGGCGAAGCGGAACAGTTCGATACCCTCGGCCAGGCCGCGACCAGGATCATCGCGATCGAAGGGAACGAGGTGGATGAACCCGAGATGGCCGACTCGGTCATTTGTCGACGTGCTCACGGTGCCTCTCTTCTGATGCCTTGAAGGCATCGTCCGACGATGGTTGAATGCTTGACTTCTATCAGCTCCGCCTGAGAACTCTAGCCAGGCTCGTCACACTCGGCCCTCGAGGTAATCGCGGGGCGTCGTTCAAGCCGCAGCGCGGATGTCGAACTGTGCACCTTTCGACAAGTGCTCGCCGCCTTGAACGACGGAGCTTGGTTTCGAAAAGCGAGGGCCGCTATGAACGATGCGGCCGTGGTCGCCCGATGACTCCCAGATCGCGAAATCACGCCCAACCGACGACGAGGCGGGCCGCCTCGGCGGGGATCATCGGATCGACCCCGGTGAGTTCGGCGAAGCGGCGCAGACGATTCGCCACCGTATTGCGATGGCAGAACAGCTGCGCGGCAGACGCACCGATGCTCCCCGAAGCGAGATAGACCTGCACCGCCTCGATGAGGCGCTCCCGCTCGACCGGGCCGCAGGCGGCCAGCGCGGACTCGACATCGGCGAGGATCGGATTGCCGGCGGCATTGAGCGACCGTGCGGCCAACCGCGCCCACCCACTGCGCCACGTCATCGCAGTCGTCTCATCAGCGGCGATGACATCGGCGAGATCTCGCGCGGTCAGCGCCGACCGCCGCAGGGTGCCGATCCCTTCGGCGCGGACATACCCCACCCTGGCCTCGGCGATCTTGCCGGCGAGCGCCCCCAACGAATGACCGGTTCCGCCCCCGAATGGAGTGGAAGCATGTCCCGCACCACCTGGAACCTGCGTGAACGCAATGAGAACCTCGCCGAGGTGGTGCGTGAACATGGTCCCGCCCGCGCGGGCATGATCGGAGATGATCACCCGCAGCGCCCGGACGTCGTCCCCGGTGGCGGCGATGACGAGCAGCGGAGAGTCGACATCGAGACCGAGCCCGGTCGCGATCCTCGACAGGCGCTCCGCGGTGGGATCGGGATCATCGAAGAGGCTTGCGATGAGGCCCGCATGCACCGAATCCTCTTCCGCGCGCATCCGGGTGCGCTCGGCGGTATAGGCCTGTTGGACCTGAGAGACGTATTCGTCGACGGTGGATAAGACGATGCCGGTGTGCCGGATGACGAGTTCCGCATCCTCCTGATTCGCCACACGGGTGAGCACCTCCCAGAGCACATTGAAATCGTGGCGGATCGCGGTCATCAGCGCCTCGAGCGGAATTCCAGCCCGTGCCCGGGAGACCCCGACCTCCGTCGATACCGCCACGGGGCCGTCGAACCCACCGGCGCGCAGCCCCTCGATGAGGGTGGAGAAGGAGAGCCGACCGGTCCGCCGCAGCTCCGAGACCGGAATCGGTGCGGGATCGTAGCCGGAGACCGTGACGACGCGGATCATGAACCGTTCAGTCAGCTCGTCGAGATCGAGAGCGTCGAGGAGCTCGAGCCAGCGACGTTCGTCTCCGGGCTCCGGACGGTCCCGAAGCTGTCGTGTGCCCGCAATTCCAACCTGTTCATCCATCACACGCTCCAGAATATGTGCATCTGCACAAGCACTGCCCACTTTTCGGCGACAAATGTGCCTGGATCAGGACATGTGGCACTCTGTAAGGTCGATACCTGCCGGTCGATCGCAACGATCGACCGATGCACCACCCGCACCCGGACTCGGCCGACCAGGCCCAGGTCCCCGGACTCGACGGAGAGAATCCATGAGCGAGCAGAACACCACGGCGTCCGCCGAGCTCAATGCCACAACGGAACTGAGCATCAAGGACGCGAACAAGGTCGCCGCCGGCGCCCTGATCGGCACCGCCCTCGAGTGGTACGACTTCTTCCTCTTCTCGGCAGCGGCCGCCCTGGTCTTCAACGTCCAGTACTTCACCAGCGAGAACGCCACGGCCGCCGCCATGGCCTCATTCGCCACCTTCGGCGTCGGGCTGGCCGCTCGTCCCATCGGCGGTCTGATCTTCGGCCGCATGGGCGACAAGATCGGGCGCCGCAAGGTCCTGCTCATCACGATCATCGGCATCGGCGTCGTCACCGGACTCATCGGCCTCCTGCCCACCTATGCTGCGATCGGCTTCGCCGCCCCCGCCCTGCTCGTGCTCCTGCGCATCCTCCAGGGTCTCTTCGTCGGCGGCGAATGGTCGGGCGCGATGACGCTCGTCGTCGAGAACGCCCCGCTCCACCTGCGTGCCCGTTATGCAGCGATCCCGCAGATCGGCTCCCCGATCGGCACGATCCTGTCCTCCGGCGGCTTCTTCATCATGACCCTGGTGTTCTCACAGGACAGCTTCGACTCGTTCGGCTGGAGGATCCCATTCCTCGTGGCCCTGCCGCTGCTCGTCGTCGCCGTCTACCTCCGCTCCCGCCTAGAAGAGTCCCCGGTCTTCCGTCAGCTCGAAGAGTCCGGCGAGGTCGAGAAGAGCCCCATCCGCACCACCTTCCGTGACTCGTGGAAGCAGATCATCATCGGCATGGCCGCGGCTCTGCTCGGCGTCGGCGGCTTCTACCTCGTCACCGCATTCTGCGTCTGGTACGGCGTCAACGTCCTCGGCTACGACGATTCGCTCCTCCTGCTCGGCAGCATGGTCGCCGCCGCCGTCGAGATCGGAGCCCTGATCTGGGGCGGTGCCCTGGGCACGAAGTTCGGAGCCTCGAAGGTCATCCTCTGGGGTGGTGTCGCCTCGGCGGTGGTCGCCGTTCCTGCGTTCTTCATGTTCGAGTCCGGCAATCCGGTCCTCGTCGTCATCGCCATGACCCTGGCCGTGTCCACTCTGTCCCTGCCCTACGCGGCATCGGGCACCGTGCTCACCGGACTGTTCCCCGCCACCACTCGCTACACGGGTGTGGGCATGGCGCAGAACGCCGCAGGCATGCTCTCCGGGTTCATCCCGCTGCTGGCCACGAGCTTCGTCGCCTCCGCCGGAGACCACTGGTGGCCGGCCGCCGCGATGCTCGTCTTCCTCTCCCTGTTCACGGCGTTCGCCGGCTACGTCGCTCCTCGGATGAGCGTCGACCTCCCCGGCTTCAAACATTGAGACTCGCACAGCGCTGGGAACCCAGCGCAGCACCGGGCCGGGAGCCCCGGACCTCACACCGTTCGATCGTCGAAAGGACACCCACACCATGTCGCGTTCCGCCGGCCACCTCATCGTCGACACTCTGGAGAGCGCGGGCATCGAGCGCGTCTACGCGGTCCCCGGTGAGTCCTACCTCGACGTCCTCGACGGACTGTATGACGCGAAGATCGAGACCGTCGTGTGCCGGCAGGAGGGCGGTGCGGGGTTCATGGCGCTGGCCGAATCCCGGCTGACCGGCCGTCCCGGAATCACCATGGTCACCCGCGGTCCAGGGGCGGCGAATGCGATGATCGCTGTCCACACCGCCTGGCAGGATGCAACCGCGCTCGTCCTGTTCGTCGGCCTCGTCCCCCTCAACGATCGCTCCCGCGAATCCTTCCAGGAGTTCAGCCTGCCCGAGTGGTTCTCCTCGACGGCGAAGCGCGTGCTCACCATCGATGATGAGGACCGTGCAGGTGAGATCACCGCCGATGCCCTGCGCATCGCCGCATCCGGTCGCCCCGGGCCCGTCGTCGTCGGCCTGCCCGAGGATGTCCTCGTCCGTCTCACCGAGGCCCCGACTCCGACCCTCCCCGAGGTGGCCCCACCGACCCCTGCCCCCGCCGTCATCGATGGCTTGGCTTCGCGGATCGCGGCGGCCGAGCGTCCCGCATTCGTGCTCGGCGGGGATGGGTGGCACAACGGCTGCGGAGCCGAGCTGGCCGGTCTGGCCGCCTCGGCGGGGGTGCCGATCTTCTGCGATTGGCGCGCCTACGATGCGATTCCGCATTCCTCACCGGCGTGGGCGGGTTGGCTCGGCTACGGTCGTGCCGATGCTGTGGCGGCAGGTTTCGCCGAGGCGGACCTCGTCATCTTCGTCGGCTGCACCCGCTCCGATGTCTTAAGCGACGGCTACACGATCGGTTTCGACGCCGAGACCATACTCGTCTCCCTCGATATGGAGGCCACCCAGCACGCAGGGCGCATCGATGAGCACATCATCGCCTCCGCGGACTCCTTCACTCGCGCCCTGACCAGGACCGATGCCGCTGATGTTCGGGATGCGAGCCAGCTGCGCGGTGACCGGACGGATGAGTGGATGCAGGGACGCGCGGACGCGCAGTCCCGGTTCGCCGCTCATCGCCCCGACGCCGAGGCGACACCGGAGAATCCGGGCCGTGCCGGGGTCGATCTCGGGGTGGCGTTCGGGATTCTCGATGACCGCCTCGGCGGGGAGGCGATCCTCACCTACGGGGCGGGCAATGCGACGATCTGGGGGCACCGGTTCATCCGACATGAGCGCCCGTCCAGCCTCGTCGGAGCCCGCAACGGGGCGATGGGTCTCGCCGTTCCCGCCGCGGTGGCCGCTTCTCTGGCGTACCCGGAGCGGCGTGCGGTCGCGGTCTGCGGCGATGGGGACTTCCTCATGAACGGTCAGGAGATCGCCACGGCCTTCGCCCACGGCGGATCACCGCTCATCATCGTCGTCGACAACGGCGTGTACGGCACGATCGTGTCTCACCAGGAGAATCACTATCCGGGACGGCCCTCGGGCACGCGCATGGTCAATCCGAACTTCGCGGCGTGGATGTCGGCATTCGATCTCAGCAGTTCCGGGGCCGCCTCGGCGAGCAAAGCGTCCATGAACGGCGACGGGGCCTCCGTAACCGGGCCGACCGGGCACGGGGAGCGCGTCGAAACGACCGAGGAATTCGGGCCGGCGCTCGACCGGGCCCTTGCCCACGACGGGCCCGCCCTCATCCATGTGCTCATCGATCCGGCGACGATGCCGCCGGCCGCCGACGAAACCGCCTGATCCATCCTGGGTGCCCACCCGGCACCACCGACCTGACACCGGCACCGCCGGCGCCGCACACGTCCCCCGCACAGTCGCAACCCACCCGCCCGCGACACCTCTCGAAAGGACCCGCTATGACCGTTTCACCCTCTCTGATCAACGCCGATCGCGAAGCCGAGTTCCTCGCCGATTGGGCCGTGCATTCGCGTTTCGGCGCCGTCGAGGGCACGAACGGAGTCGACCGGCAGGCGGCGAGCGCCGCCGATGGTCAGCAGCGGAAGTGGTTCGCCGAGCTGCTCGTCAAGCACGGTTTCAGCGTGCACCGGGATCCGATCGGCAATCAGTTCGGGCTCCTTGAGCTCGTGCCCGGGGCCCCGTATGTGCTGACTGGTTCGCATATGGATTCGCAGCCGACGGCCGGCCGTTTCGACGGTGCCTACGGGGTGATGGCTTCGGCGCATGCATGTTTCGCGATCGCCGATGAGATGCGAGCGGACCCGTCGAAGGCGAAGTTCAACCTCGCAGTGGTCAACTGGTTCAACGAAGAGGGCTCCCGGTTCAAGCCCTCCATGATGGGATCGAATGTCTTCACCGGCAAGGCCGAGCTGGAAGCGGCACTGACCACGCGTGATGCTGCTGGAATCACCGTCGCCGAGGCGCTCGACGAGTTGGGAGAGCGCGGAGACTTCACGGTCCCGGAGATCGCCTCCTATGCGGAGATCCACGTCCAGCAGGGTCGCAGCATGGAAGAGGACGGGGTGACGATCGGGCTGGTCAATGCCACGTGGGCGGCGCACAAGTACGAGTTCAAGGTCACCGGCGCACAGGCGCACAGCGGGTCGACGCTCATGGCCGATCGTCAGGATGCCCTGCTCGGTGCGGCCCGCCTGGTGGTCGCTGCGCGTGAGCTCGTCGACGACTTCGAGCCCGGTGCCCTGCATACTGCGTGCGGTCAGCTCACCGTCTACCCGAATTCTCCGGTCGTCGTCGCCAGCGAGGTCAGCCTGCTTCTCGATCTGCGCTCCCCCAGCGCCGAGGTGATCGCCGCCGCCCATGAGAAGCTCATGGCCACGATCGCCCAGGTCAGCGCCGATGATCGCGTGGAGATCGAGATCGTCGCCGAGCACAGCTGGGATCAGAACCCGTACTCCGAAGACGGGGTCGAACTGGCACGCACCGCTGCCGAGGACTTGGGACTCACCTCGGCGAAGGTGATGACCGTGGCCGGGCACGATTCCACGAACATGAAGGACGAAGTGCCCACCGTCATGCTCTTCATTCCCAGCGTCGACGGGGTCTCGCACAGTCTGGCCGAGTTCACAAAGGACGAGGACCTCGTCTCGGGTCTCCATCACCTCACCGAGGTGGTTCGCCGGCTCGCCGCCGGCGCGCTGGCAGAGTGACCGCGAAGGAGGTCAGTCCTCCCAGGGATTGAGCAACCTGACTCCCGTATTCGCGAAGTCAGCGACGTTCCTCGTCACCAGGGTCAGAGAGTGTGCGAGTGCGGTCCCTGCGATCAGGCTGTCCATGTCGGGCATCGCGTCAGGGACGTGCAATCGCGATGCCTGCACAGCCACTTCGGCATCGACGGCAAGAATTCTTCTGTCGAAGAGCTGAGAAACCTGTTCGTCGAACCACTGCCGAAGGACGGATCCAGCGCGTGCGTCCCGCCGCTCTTTCCGTCGGACTCCGACGTCGAGTTCGAGGACCGTAATGGCGCTGATGGCCAGATCGTCGATCCTCTGTGCGGCGATCCAGGAGCCGACGGGAGTCCGGTTGCCGCGGCGAGCGTCACTGATGATGTTGGTGTCGAGCAGATATCTCACAGTTCGGGCACCCGCAGCGATCGCTGAGAACGATGCGGCAGATCGAGGTCCGAATCATCGTCGTGGATGACGAGGGTATCTCCGACGAGGTCCGATCTGCCGCTGAGTTGATCGTACTCATCGGCAGTCAGCAGAACGTGCGCGCGACGACCATGTTCGGTGATGGTGACCGGTCCGTGTCTGGCCGCACGTTTGGCCGCCGATACGTCCCGGTTGAATTCCCGACTCGACATCGTGGTCATCATCCACCTCCCGAAATGTCACTACTGTAGGTACATTTTATCTCGGGGTTGTGGACGAATCCATAGCCAGATGCCGAGTGGACAGGACTCTCGGACCCGCGGTCATCAGTCGATGGAGTCGACGTCTTGGTTCTCGTCGACGAGCTTCTTCGCCAGCGGCTCCCACTTGTCGTAAGCGTCGGGGTATCCGGAGTGCTGCACTTCCTGTGCGGCGTCACCGGGTTCGATGCTCTCCCAGTTGTCGATCTGGGTCAGCCCCGGATTGTCGGTTCCGGAGTCGACGCCGTAGAAGGCTTTCGATGCGTACACGGTGTCGGTGACTTCGTCGGCCGATCCCCAGTTCATCGAGGGACGCTGCTGGAAGGCGCCGGCGGAGTCGCGGTCGCCTCCGTCGAGGTCGTTGAGGCTCGATTCCTGCAGCGCGGTCATCACGGCGATCGTCTGAGCCTCCTTCGACAGGTCCGCGCCCTTGCCGACGCCGATGATGGTGCGCGCGTTGTCGATCTGCTCCTCGCTCAGCTCATCGGGGTCGTCGATCCCTCCGGTCGAGCCGGCGTCGGACTGGGTTGCTTCACCCTCCTGGCTGACGCCTCCGGAGATCGGGTCGGCCGAGGCCGAGGTCGCCGTTGCCAGGGAGACTCCCCCGGCGAGAATGGCTGCGGACAGTGCAGTCACCGCAAGTGTGCGCGCACGTTTCATCTGTTCTCACTTTCTCTTGATCGGGTGCTCGACCCGGTCGGCGATTCCTGGTGCGCGGCACACGTGGTGGGTTCTGCGGCATCTGCCCTGTGGTCGGCACAGGAACACCAATGCAGAAGGTGCCGTGGAATCGCCCCACACAACACTGACGGACCGATTGGCCCTGTTCAATGCAGAGAGACTTCGAGATGACTTATTCTCGCCGCAACGAGTCGTCACGGATCCGTGTGCATGCGATCAGAGTTCGCTGAACGCCGCGCGGTCACCAGCAGTGCTCCCACCCGCCCGTGACCGGGGTCTCGATCCGCTCGTCCGGCGGTTCGCAGGCGCGAGCCAGGGAAATTTCAGGCGCCGGCGGCGATCGATGGGGGTCGATCCTCGGCGATCCTGCACTTCGAGGCCGGCCCTGTTCCTCCGAGGCGGCCCTCCTCGTCGGACGCGTCGTCGCCGCGTCCCATGGGAGGGGCGCGGCGACGATGTGCGCTCAGGTGCGCGGAGTACGGTCGGCGGATCGGAGCCGCCGGATCGGCATCGGATCAGTGCCGGATCACGGGCAGTTCAGATCACAGACCGTTCAGGCGGTAGGGGACGAAGCTGTCGTCCTGGTCGTACGGGTAGGAGACTTCGTGGGCGACCGAGCCGAGCGAACCGTTCTCCTCGAGGGCGTGATAGGCGGTTTTATCGTCGTTGGCCCAACCGTTGAAGATCACGACGTGGCCGTTGGCGCCTTCGGTGCCGGGGCCGCCCTTCATCAGGACGTCGCCGGGCTTCAGTTCGTCCTTATCGATCTTGTGGGAGACATCCGGCAGGGTCACGGTGTTGAGGCTGTCGTCGAGTCCCCAGGCCATCGAGACGAATCCCGAGCAGTCCATGCGGTACTGCTTTCCCTGTGGATCCGGATGGGTGGTGTCCCAGTTGTAGGGCACCCCCTGGTCGACCCAGGTCTGGGCGCGGCTGATGATCTCATCGCGACGATCATCGGCCTGGGTGGATGTCTTCTGGCCGGACTCCGACTGCGCGGTCGTGGCCTTGCCGGAATCTCCCTGTGCTGCGTAGCTGTGTGCCGGGGCAGCGTCGGCCTGAGCGGGTGCGGTGGCCATCATGGTGCCGCCTGCGAGGAGACCTGCGGTGAGGACGGTGGTGGTGAGTGTGCGTGAAACCTTCATCATCTCTCCTGATCGTTCTCGGGTGTGCATGTGTGATTTCGGAATGTGCGGTTTCGGGTGGTGCGACTTCAGGTCAGCGGAACGGGTCTCAGCTGATCGGGGCAACATCCTGGTTGCCGTTGACGAGCTCGGTCGCCAAGGGATCCCACTTGTCGTACTCGGCGGGGAAGGCGGAGCCCTGCACTGCCTGAGCTGCGGCTCCCGGGACCATCGTCTCCCATCCTTCGATCTGGATGAGGCCGAGGTTCGAGCCTTCGGGGTTGACGCCATAGAACGACTTCGAGGCGTAGACCGGGTCGGTCACCTGGGCCAGAGTGCCCCAGCCCATGGACGGACGCTGCTGGAACAGTCCGGCGGAGTCGCGGTCTCCGCCGTCGAGGTTGTAGAGGCTCGATTCCTGCAGGGCCGTCATCACGGCGATCTTCTGTGCCTGCGTCGACAGGTCCGCGCCCTTGCCGACGGCGATGATCGTGCGCGCGTTGTCGATCTGCTCCTGGGTGAGCTGAGTGGCGTCCTGAGCGCTCGGAACCTTGCCGCCGTCGAGTGCTTTGCTCGTGAACGGAGCGGCCTCCTTTGAGACTGCAGCCGGCTCTGCGGACGCGGCGGTCGCCATGGAGACACCGCCGGCGATGACAGCCGCGGAAAGGGCTGTCACTGCAATTTTGCGTACGAGTTTCATCGGTTTCCTGTTCTCTTGAGGGGCAGTTGCCGTGAGCGAGAACTCGAGACCAGCTGAGTGGGGAAGCGATCGGAAACCAACATCGATCACGCAAGCGATCCTGTCGTTTCGCTCACGTCCTCCAGACTGTCCGATCCGATGAGAGGCCTCAACAAACTCCGTTTCAACATCACGTCACAGGGTTCTCAACACGAGTTCAACACCACGTGAACCAGGTCACTCGGACCTGAAGGCCTGCAGCGTCCGATCTCGCCCGACGACGAAGGAGGCACCCACTGCGATGACACTCGCTGCCGCAATCATGGCGCCGGTGCCGAGCAATCCGACGATGAGACCGATGAGCGGATTGACGATGACCTGAGGGGCCTGTTGGACGACGATGAGCAGACTCTGAAATCTCGATACCTTGGACGCAGGGGCCAGCAGCACATAGACCGGGAAGACATGCGCGGTGAAGACCACGACCCCGGCCCCGACGAGGGCGGTCGCTGCGAGACCCACTCGCCAGTCAGCCGACACAGCCAGCACGATGAGCCCCAGGGCCACGACGCACGGACCGATGACCATCGGAGTCCACACCCGATTCGCAATGCCGCGCCATGCGAACACGCCGCTCGTCAGCAGGCCCCCGGCGATCCATCCGGATTCGATGAGCCCCGCCTCGGCGGCGGTCCAGCCGCGCTCGCGGGCGGCAAGGGGAATGCCGAGGAGTACCGACGGGATCACGGCTCCGGCCATGAGGGACACACCGGTCAGCAGCGCCGGCACTCCCGGCGTCGCCCGCGCCGCTCGCACCCCGTCGACGATTCCGCGCACGCTGACCGGGTCGGGCAGGTGATCCCCTCGCCGAGGCGGTCGGATCGCAAGCAGGGCGATGAGCATGATCAGGCATCCGAGCACATCGAGCAGTGCCACCCCGGACAGGCTGATGATCCCGATGAGGATTCCGCCCAGCGGCGGGGCGATGGTGCGCGCCAGCTGTCCGGCCATGCCCGATCGGGCCATGGCTGTGCCCAATGATCTCTCGGGGACGAAGAGCCGTGGGAAGACTCCGACGGCGGGCCGATAGAACGCTGCCGCCGACCCGATGAGCACGGCGGCCGCCAGGAGCACCGGCGGAGCCGCCGACCAGACGGCAACGGCGAGTGCGATCCCCGAGCCGATGAGCACGAAGGCGAGTGTGCACGCGAGCATCACCCGACGCGGCCCGAATCTGTCGGCGACCGCGCCGCCGAGCAGCCCGAGCAGCACCGCAGGCAGGACGGTGAGCGTGAATACCCAGGCGGCGAGATGAGGGCCGTAGCCGGAGGCCACCCATGTCAGAGCGAACGCGAGGATCCCGGTGCCGAGTTCGGTGACGACCGAGGTGAGCACCCAGGCGTTGAATCCTTTCGGCAGCGGGACCCGGTCCCCGCCTGAGACTCCCATTTCGACGGGGCTCAGGCTCTGCGGGGCATGACGAGCGCCAGGAAGTCGGGTTGGCTGGGAGCACGCCAGATGAGGGGGTCGTCCTCGTTGCCCCAGTCGCAGATCAGTTCGTCGCCGATTCCCGCGTCGACGATGGACTTCATGGAGCCGGCGGAGAGTTCGAATCTCGACGCGTCCCTCGGCAGCCGCACTCCGGATTCAGGGGACCGGCCTGTGGCTTCGTCGACGAGCCGCAGGATCTCTTCGCGTGAGAACCGGCTTCTGCCTCTGCGGCGCGCGGCGGCCGCCTCCACGGTGCGACCGATGTCGGGGAACCGGCGGTCGGACTGCGACAGGATCGTCGACTCTCCGTCGGAGTGCTCGATCGACATGCGCACCTGTGCGGGGTGGTCGACGGATCCTCCGGTGACAGCGATCATGAGGCTCACCTCGCAGCTCGTGGTCGGGAGCGACAGCAGCGCCGAGGCGGTGACAACCGTCGACACCCCCACCGGCCTCTTCGGACCGTCTGCGGGCGTCGGAGCATCGATCTCGGCGGGGATGTGCGTGCGCGCCATCAGCACATAACCGTCGGTCACGGCCAAGGTGAGGGAGTCGGGTTTGATCTCCACGCTCAGGTGGTCGAAGGGCGAATCGGCGGGGGCCGTCCCCTTCGTCTGCGCCAGCTGACGCACCGCGGCGGCGAGCACGGCGGAGTCGACCCGAGCGCGGCTGAGCGTCGTCTCGGTCCGGGATCGGAGCACTGATCTCAGGTCGTCGACCAGCGCCGCGGCGGACTCGGCTCGTCCGATGGCCTCGGCGAGCCAGTCGTCGAGGATGGCCTCGGCGATCACCGGTTCGCTGTCGAGGATGGTCCCGATCGTGCGCAGCCGAAAGCCTGCGTCACGCAGGCGTCGGATCCAGATCGCACGCTGCTGCTGGTCGAGCCCGTAGTACCGATAGCCGGTACGGTCCTCGACATGTGCGGGCGACAGAAGGCCGCTGCTGTCGTACCCCCGCAGGGCGCTGGCGCTGAGTCCGACGGCACGAGCGAAGTCACCGATCGTCTGCAGCGACCGGCTCGTCGACTGCGGCACTCGTGCGGTGTCGGGTTCGCGGGTGGGGTCCATGGACCCATCATCGACTTTCACCCTGGCTGAAGGTCAAGAGCGCGGGAGATAGTCGTTGCGCAGCCACGTCGGACCCACCGGACAGTTCCTCAGTCCAGGCCTCTGTCCCTGTGTACGCTGATCCCATGTCCGTACCGCTGCCGCCAGATGCCGCAACGGCCATCAGGTCCTACCTGCGTGCCGCCGATCGGATCCTACCCGGCGGCATCATCGCCTGCGCCGTCACCGGATCGATCGCCCTCGGCGCCTATCGTCCGGGCCGCAGCGACATCGACCTCGTCGCGGTCATCGCCGATGAGTGGCTGGACCGTCCGGATCTCATTCGGCGGCTGCGGCTGCTCCACCTCTCGCAGGTGCCCCGCCTAGTAGTAGGGGCGGCGCGCGGACGAGGTGTGAGTGCGTGCTGCAATACCGTCTTCATCGCCGAATCCGAGGTCAGTCGCCCCGTCACCGAGATCCGACCGATCGCTTCCCATACGGGTGAGATCTTCGATTCGCACGGCGCGTTCGACGTCAATCCGGTGATCTGGAAGGAGCTCGTCGACGGCGGCATCACTGTGCGGGGACGACCGATCGCTGCATGGGGTCTCGATGCGCAGCCGGAGGCGCTTCGACCATGGGTCCGCACGAACCTGCGCGAGTACTGGACTCCGTTGGCCGCACAGCTGCGCGACCGACCGCGGAGAACTCCACGCACGCTGTTCCATCGTCTCCTCACGTCCCCGCGGGGACTGAGCGCCGGCACGGTTGCGTGGTGCGTGCTCGGTCCCGCGCGCATGCATCGCACGCTCGCGACCGGTGAGATCATCGGCAAGGAGGCAGCGGGTCGCCACGGATTGGACGCATTCCCTCAGCATGCCCCCATCACCGAGGTGGCCCTGGCCAAGGTGCGCGGCGCGCGGATCCCGTCCGCACCGTCACGTGCACAGTGGCGGGCATTGACCGCCTCGGCGATGGAGGACATGATCACCGCATCACTCGGCTGATCGACGACCGTAGTGGGTTGAGCGGCCGCCGGGAACTCGACGACGGTTGCGGTGATCTTGGGGTCAGCCGAACTCCCCCTATTTCGCGATGAAGTGGAGGCGCTTATTCACGAACTCACCCATCCCGATCGGACCCATCTCACGACCGAAACCAGACCGCTTCACCCCACCGAACGGCAACTCAGCCGCCTCCGCCGCAATCGTGTTCACATGCGTCATCCCCACCTCAAGACGAGCCGCCACACGATCAGCACGCCCCTCATCAGCAGAGAACACAGACCCACCCAAACCAAGGGCACAATCATTGGCCAACTCGAGAGCCTCCTCGTCACTGCTGACCTTGAAGACAGTGGCCACCGGCCCGAAGAGCTCCTCACCATACGACTCCGAGTCTCGGGGCACATCAACGAGCACAGTCGGCGCATAGTACGCCGCCGGGCCCTCTCCCAGCTCACCACCGACGAGCACCCGAGCACCTTCGGACACGGCTTTCTTCACCTGCGCATCGACGGTTTCGGCAGCAGCACGGCTCGACAACGGCACATACTCACCCTCACCCAGATTCAGCGGATCCCCCGGAGTGAGTCCGGTACCCAATCGCACGAGTTCGGCGACGAAGTCGTCGTAGATGTCGTCCATGACGATGAGGCGTTTGTTCGAGTTGCAGACTTGTCCGGCGTTATACGTCCGGAATTCCCACGCCTCACGAGCCACCGCGGCCACATCGTCGGCGTCGAGTACAACCATCGGGTCGATGCCGCCGAGTTCGAGCACGGCCTTCTTGAGGTTCTGACCGGCCTGGGCACCGATGATCGCACCCGCCCGCTCCGACCCGGTCAACGACACACCCTGAACCCGAGGGTCAGCAATGAGCGCAGCGATCTGGTCATGGTTGGCAAAAAGGTGGGAGTACCCGCCGGCAGGGACACCGGCGGCGTGGAAGATCTCCTCGATCAACAGCGCCGACCGTCCACAGATATCGGCGTGCTTGAGCATGATCGTATTGCCCAACACGAGGTTCGGGGCGGCGAACCGGGCCACCTGGTAGTAGGGGAAGTTCCACGGCATCACACCCAGCAGGGCACCGACCGGCAGGGATTCGATCCGTGCGGTACCGGGGATGGTCGACGGGATCTGGTAATCCGTGGCCAGACTGGGGCCGTGGACGCCGTAGTAGTCGATGATGTCGGCAGCGAACTCGACCTCGTCAACGGACTCGGCATACGACTTGCCCATCTCCACCGAAATGGTCCTGGCGAGTTCGTCCTTGCGTTCATGGAAGATCTCCGCAGCCCTTCGCACAACCGACGCCCGCTCCTGAATATCGGTGTCCTTCCACATCAGGTACGTGGAGTGGGCGGAAGTCACGGTGGACTCGATCTCGGCATTCGTTGCCTCGGGAAAGGTCTCGACGACCTCGCCAGTGGCGGGATTCTGAACACGATAGTTCGACATGGTTGCTCCTTCGCAGTCTCGGGTCGGAATCGCATCTGCGCGACCGGAGACGGTCAATGGTGAGAATTTCTGGTGGGCGGTCAGTGCTGCGACCAGGGCAGCGCGCCCGGATATGGGGATTGTGAGGCGATGAATGGCGTCGCTGCGGCCCCATCACCGCAGTCAGTTATCACCCATACCATCGACGGAAGCGCCCGAATCGGCGCGAACGATCATTCCGACTTGATCGTAATACAGGTCACGGAGTTTCGCCGAGGCGGCCGCCCACCGACCCGGCGAGCGGTTCGTCGTCGTGGCCGCCCGTCCGATAGTGCCACGAGGGTCCTCAGCGCACGACTTCGCGGTGTGTGGTGTCGAGTCGGCGCGTCCAGCCCCGGCCGTCGAGGTGTTCGAGCAGGGGGATGACGACGCGTCGGGTCGTCCCCAGCGCCTGCCTCGCCTGGCTTGTGGTGAAGGGCTGGTCGAGACCGGCGAGGATCCGCATCGCCTGCGCGGGGGTGCGCGGAGCCACGATGATTCCGTCGCCGAGGCGCAGGATCCGTCCCGCCTTCGCGGCGACCGCGAGCTCCCGCGCTCCGAGGCCGAGTTCTCGCAGGTCATCGGCTTCCGGTGCCGCGAACGGGTCGGCTGCGAGCAGGCGTTCGATCTCGGCGATACCGGCTTCGGCGGCACCGAGTCCCGCGGCATGCCCGGGCGGGCGGACCATTCCGTCGACGGCTTCGAGCCCGGCGCGGGAGATGATCTGGTTGAGCAGTGCGCGAATCGCGCCGCCGGAGCCTTCGGGCAGAGGCAGAGCCGGTTGGATTTTCGCCTTCGCCGGGGAGTCGCGTTTCGATTCGGCGCCGCGTCTGCGACCTGAGTCCGGAGTTCGCTGAAGTGCCTCTGCGACGGCTTTGACGGGCACTCCCGCGGCCATCGGCGTGGCGGCGAGTTCGCCTCGGACCAGGGATTTTGTCGCCTCGACCCAGGAGGTCAGCGTCGGCGAGTGGACGAGCCACTCACCCACTTCCTCAACATCGGCAGGCAAGGATTCGTCGACGGGAACCTGCAGACCGAACCGGGTAAGGACGGTGCGTTCGACGGCTCCGCGGCGGGCCACCTCGGCGAGGATATCGCCTTTCACAGGATGCTCGGCAAGCTCATGAGCTCGCCTGGCGCCGTCGCCTCGTCGGGACAGTTCGGGCGGGTCGACGTCGAGCACGAGGAGGCCGGCGAAGACGTTGCGGCTTCCTGGCGCGCGGAGCACAATCCGGTCGCTGACCTGCAGGGGAAGCGGTCGGTCGAGGGTGAGCCGGGCGTGGTCGGCATCGAATGCCCGCAATCGTGCGGGCACGGCGGCGGTGCCGATATGGGCCATGAGTTCGTGGATGCCGGAGTCGAGGGTCTCGCCCATGGTGCGGCGCACGTCGATCGTGTCGACGATCGGCCAGTCCCCGCTCGTGAGCAGTGCGTCGCCGCGGTGGAGGTCGTCGGCGGGGACGTCGCGCAGGTTGACGGCCACGCGGGCCTGCGGGACCACCTCGGTAGTGGTGGAATTACGGGACTGCAGACCCCGCACACCCACGATCCGGTCGATGGTCTCTCCGCGCAGCTCGACTGTATCGCCCGTGGTCAGTGTGCCTGCCGTGAGGGTCCCGGTGACGACGGTGCCGGCTCCCTTGATGGTGAAGGCCCGGTCGACCCACAAACGCACCCTCCCCGAGGTGGTCGGAGGCTCGGCCGTGGCCGTGACCTCGTCGAGGACGCTGATGAGTTCGGGCAGGCCCTGCCCGGTCGTGGCTGACACCGTGACGATCGGCGCTGCTTCGAGTGGTGTTCCACGCAGCTGCGCTCTGACCTGAGCCTTTGTGGTCTCGACGGAGTCGGGGGCGAGGTCGGCCCGGGTGATGACGACGAGGCCGTGGGTGATGCCGAGCGCATTGATCGCGTCGCGATGGTCAGTCGATTGGGCTTGCCAGCCCTTGTCTGCGGCGATGACGAAGCAGGCGATGGGGGCGGGGCCGAGCCCGGCGAGCATGTTCGCAAGGAACTTTTCGTGCCCCGGAACGTCGACGAAGGCGAGTTCGCGGCCCGAGGGCAGGGTCGTCCAGGCGAAACCGAGGTCGATGGTCAGCCCGCGCTTCTTCTCTTCGGCCCACCGATCGGGTTCCATTCCGGTCAGGGCATTGACCAGCGTCGACTTCCCATGATCGACGTGTCCGGCGGTGGCGATGACGAAAGTGTCAGGCATTGTCAGCACGGACTCGCTTGATGGCGGCAGCGATGCGGTTGTCTTTGCTTTCGGGTACGCAGCGCAGGTCGACCAAGCATCGTCCCTGGTGGACTCGGGCGACGATCGCAGGATCGCCGCGGCGCAGCGGCTCGGCGAAGGCTTCGGGCAGTTCGACTGCCCAGCCGGACAGGGGCACTCCGGGGGCTCCCCCGCCGCCGACTCGTCCGTCGTGGTCGACGATCGTGGCACCGACCGCCTCGGCGAGAGTTTCGGTGCGTTTCCGCAGGTGAACTGTGTCGATGTGGAGGGCGTCGTGGATCGGGTTCGCCGTGTGCGTGATCGTGGCTTCCAGCGCCGCGAGGGTGAGTTTGTCGGTGCGCATCGCTCTGGCCAGAGGGTGTTTGGCCAGTGTCTGCACTGCTTCGGTGCGGCCGAGGATGAGTCCGGCCTGCGGGCCGCCGAGGAGTTTGTCGCCGGAGACGATGACGAGGTCGGCGCCGGCGCGCAGGGCGGTGTCGATATCGGGTTCGTCGGGCAATGCCGGGTCGGGAGTGAAGAGCCCGGACCCGAGGTCGACGATGAGCGGCAGGTTGTGCTCATCGGCGAGTCCGCGCAGGTCAGCCACGTCGACGGAGGAGGTGAATCCTTCGACGCGGAAGTTGCTCGTGTGCACCTTGAGCAGGCAGGACGTGTCGTCGCTGATGGCCTCGGCGTAGTCGGCCACGTGGGTGCGGTTCGTCGTGCCGACCTCGCGCAGGCTGGAGCCGGTCGTCGTCATGAGGTCGGTGAGGCGGAACCCGGCACCGATTTCGATGAGTTCGCCGCGGCTGATGATGATCTCGCCGGAACCTGTGCCGCGTCCGCGCACCGCAGTGACGGCCAGCAGCAGGGCGGCCGCACCGTTGTTGACCACGAGAGCATCCTCGGCAGCCGGGCTCGCCTGCAGCAGGGCGGCCTTCGCTCCGGTGCCCCGCTTGCTGCGTTTGCCGGTGCCGAGGTCCATTTCGACGTCGACATATCCGGCCGCCTCGGTGATCGCCTGGGTTGCCGCAGGTGAGAGCGGTGCCCGGCCGAGGTTCGTGTGGACGAGGATGCCGGTGGCGTTGAGCACTGGGGTCAGGGAGGAAGCCGAACGGGAGCTGAGCTTGGAGGTGATGGCGGGGGCCACCTCGGCGACGGGGATCTCGCCGGCTCGGGCGGCGTTCTGCACCTCGGAGATGATGGCCTTGATGGTCGCCTGGTTGAGGCGCTCACCTGCTGCGATGACCTCGGGAAGGGCGAGGAGATGATCCGTGCGCGGAATGGATCGACGCGGGTCGGACTCGACCATCTGACCTCCTCCTCTGTGCGGGGTCATGGCGGCGCCGCTTGGTCGGCGGAACCGCGAAACGGTTGGCGGAGGCGGACGGGAATCGAACCCGCCAGACCGAGATACTCGGTCTCACTGGTTTTGAAGACCAGGGCGCCCACCAGGACACGGACGCCTCCATAAGGAATCCTATCGCGAGTGTGAGCGAGGTGAAGCGAAGGGCCGATGCGGCCGGGGCGGCGCTCGATTGACCAAACGAACCAGTATTGAGCGCGCCGGTACCGATCTTCCGACCGAGTTCACTCACCATTCGCTCAGGCTTCTCCGAGCGCGACTTAAGGTGACAAGGTTCCCAGCCATCACCACTCGAAGGTCGCCATGCCCTCTTCGCTTCATCCTGCCTGGTCACGCCGCCGATCCCATCCCGCCGGAGGGCGACTATTCATCCCCGCCATCCTCGCCACACTGGCGGTCCTCGCTGCCCATGTCGCACCCATCGGAACGCTCCCCGGTCTTCCCGGTCCCGCCTCGACACCGGCCCATGCTGCAGCACCAAGCGAGGACGACCTCGGCAAGGACGGGTCGGCACTGCGCGACGTCGAAACCAAACGCGTGGCTCCGGGACTCGACCTGACGAACTTCTCCCGTCTCGAGGACGGAGGGTGGAACAACGGCAATGTGCTCACCGCGGACCTCACCACGGACTCCCTGTCGATGGACGTCCGCGACACGGGAAAGGTCGCCGGCGCCGGTACCACCAGCGAGATCATGGCGGGCGGACCCGAGGGGAAGAAGGCCGTGGCCGCCGTCAACGGCACGTTCTTCGACATCAACCAGTCGTGGGCACCGATCTACACCTCGGTGTCTCGGGAGGGAATGCGCATCGGCTCGAAGGAGGCCAAACCGGCGCTCACGCTCGAGGACAAGAAGGCAGCCGTGTCGATGCTCTCCGCGGCGGGAACGCTGACCCATGACGGGCAGGAGACGGAACTCGGCGGATTGAACAACCCGGAGCTGAGCCCCGACACCATCGGTGTGTACAACGAGGCGTGGGGAGACCATACGCTCGACCGTCCGGTCGGCGGCCCCGATGACATAGCCGCCGAGGTCGCCCGCGTCACTGTCGTCGACGGAAAGGTCACCGAAACCTCGGGCATGGTAGACGAAGCGGGCGACCCGGAAATCCCGGCAGAAGGACAGGTCCTGCTCGGCCGCGATGCCGGGGCGAAGACGCTGTCGGAACTCGAAGTCGGCGACGACGTCGATGTCGAGATCGGACCGAGCGAGGATGTCGACATGGGGATCGCGGGCAGCCACCAGATCCTGGCCGACGGCTCGGTTCCCGACCTCCCCGCCGGCGACCTCGAAGACACCGAACACCCGCGCACCGCGGTGGGCATCAGCAAGGACGGTTCGGAGCTGTTCGTCACCACCATCGACGGACGCAGCGAGTCCTCGGGAGGCATGAGTCTCGAGGACATGGGCGAGTTCTTCTCTGACATCGGCGCCTACAACGCGGTCAACCTCGACGGCGGCGGGTCGACGACGATGCTCGCCCGCACAGCCGGCGCAGATGCTCCGGCACTGCAGAACGACCCGTCCGACGGTAAGCAGCGCACCGTCGCCAATGCCCTCGTCTTCTACTCAGATGCCCCCGCGGAGCAGCTGGCCGATGCGCAGATCGAACCCGAACTCGACGGACAGACCACCGTGCTCAAGGGGCTGAGCCGATCGATGAGGGGCACCGGGCTCGGTGAGAATCTCGAACCGATCGCCTCCTCCGGAACGTTCTCCGCCGACGGCGGAGTGAAGCTCGCCGACTCCGATGAGTCGAACGCCCGCGTGACCGGTGAGACCACCGGCAAGGGTCGCGTAAGCTATGCCGTCGACGGGCACACCGCGCGACAGGACCTCGATGTGCTCGGCGAACCGGTCGGACTCTGGTCGAGCGCGCGGAGCATCAACCTCGAGGACGCCCAGGACTCGCAGACGGTGTCCCTGACCGGCTTCGACTCCGAGGGCAGGCGTTCTCTCATCGAAACCGGCGACATCGACGTCGACGCCGACGAAGGGCTGAGGGTCGACACCGACAGCCTCGGCGAACTCGTCGTCTCCGCCGATTCGTCGACGGCTGGGAAAGGCAAGGACTCCCGCGACGACGAACCGACGTCCGGGAACGTGAAGCTCACCGTCGGAGACGTGACAACGACGATCCCGGTGACCGTCGGCACCGAAACGACCGAGGTCCTCGACTTCTCCGACACCTCGGCGTTCACCGACGGCCACGATCGGGCCACCGGCTCATTCACCGCAGGTGAGCCCAGCCCTGATGGCAAGCCGAGCATCGATCTCACGTATGACTTCTCTACCTCCTCGGCGACGCGCGGCTACTACCTCATCCCGAAGGAGCCGGTGAAGCTGGAAGGCAACACGGTGGCGTTCGAGATGATGGTCCGCGGCGACGGCACCGGGGCCTGGCCGAGGCTGCAGGTGAGCACTCCCGACGGCACAGTGACGAACATCGACGGCGACCACATCACCTTCGACGGGTGGCAGAAGGTCCGCTTCACCGTCCCGGAGGGGCTCTCCCAACCGCTCACCCTCGAACGGATCCGGATGATGGAGACCCGGTCTGCCGAGAAGTACAAGGGGGACATTTCGATTTCGGACCTCCAGGCGATCTCCACGCCTGAGACCGACGATCCGGCCACCTCGGCGCGGCATGATCCGGCGCTGCTGACGACCGGGACCGTCGCTGACCGTCCGCAGAACATCGCCGTGATGAGCGACGCCCAGTTCGTCGCCACCGACCCGGATTCCGAAGCTGTCAAGGGTGCCAGGCGGACGCTCAAGGAGATCCGTGCCGCAAAGCCGGATCTGCTCGTCATCAACGGCGACCTCGTCGACGAGGCCTCTCCGGAGGATTTCGAGCTGGCGAAAACGATCATCGACGAGGAGTGGGATGAGTCGATCCCCTACATCTACGTGCCCGGCAACCACGAGATCATGGGTGGGGAGATCGACAACTTCGAGGCCGCGTTCGGTTCCCCGACGGGCGAGCGCACCGTGGGGCGGACGAAGATCGTGACCCTGAATTCCTCGGACGGAACGTTGAACGGCAGCGATGATTCGCAGTTGAACATGCTCGAAGACGCCCTCGGCGAGGTGGCCGAACGTGACGAGCTGACCGGCATCACCGTGTTCTTCCACCATCCCCCGCAGGATCCGCTGCCGTCGAAGACGAGCCAGCTCGGGGACCGGCGGGAGGCCGAGGAACTCGAGAAGAAGCTCGGAGAGTTCCGCAAGGACAGCGGGAAGTCCGCGGCCGTGATCAACGGCCATGTGGGGGCGTTCCACGGGTCCGCGGTCGAGGGCGTGAGCTACCTCATCAACGGAAACTCCGGGAAGGGTCCGGCCGGCACTCCGGCGACCGGCGGATTCACCGGATGGACGATGCTCGGCGTCGATCCCGGCGTCGGTGACGTCGGTGACGATCCGAGCACGGCCGATCGGGTCGGATGGCTGGCCGCGGAGACGAAGCCGCGCGTCGATTCGATCTCACTCGAGGCACCCGGCTCCCTGGCCCCGGGTCAATCCGCGGACGTCGCTGCGTCCTTCACTCAGGGTGAGCGCACCGTTCCCGTCGGGTGGCCGGCGACGGCTCAGTGGGGTGGTGACGGGGTCGTGGTCGATTCCGGCGCCGAGGTGGCCATGCAGCAAGCGACGGGCGCGAAGGTCAGTGCCCAGTCAGTGAAATCCGGGGCCCCCGAGGCGGCCTCCGACGTCGTCCGCGTCAACCCGGCGACGGGTCAGATCACCGCGGAAAACCCGGGAACAGCGACCCTCGAGGTCACCGTCAACGGCAAGACCGCGAAGGCCACCGTCGAGGTCGCGGGGGAAGAACCGCCTCCGGGTCCCGGCGATGACGACGGATCTGAGGACAGCGGAGCATCGGCCGACAGTGCGGGAGCTGAGGACGGCTCCGACGCTTCCTCCACGGGAGGCGAGGACGGCTCATCGGAGGGGTCGGACGATGACGGCGCCTCGACCAAGGCCTCGGCCGGTGCCGATGAGGATTCCTCGGAGGGAAGCGGTTCGGACGGAGCCTCGTCGAATGCCTCTTCGAGTGACTCGGGCGGCAGCGAGGCGAGCGGCTCGTCGGACAGCGAATCGGACGGCACTTCGTCGACCGCCTCGTCGAGAAGCGATGCGAACGCGGACGGGTCGTCTGACGGGAACGGCGATCTGCCGCGCACGGGCGGGCCGGTTCTGCTCACCGCACTGCTCGGCGCGTTGCTGGTCATCGGCGGAATCATCGCCGTCGGCGCGGCCCGCGCGCGGCGGGCCGGCCGCCCGGCGGGGAGGCACTGACCCGGGCGAACGACTGGCCGTGCGCCCGTACGGAGGTGCACGGCCGCTTCGGCGACGGAGTGGAATCGGGCGTCCGTCGACGCCCTTGACCGCCGGTGTTAGTCTCGCAGTATGACTGCGATTCAGGACCGTCTGACCTCGTTCGCCCACGGTGGAGGATGCGCCTGCAAGATCCCTCCCGGCGAGCTCGAGGACGCGGTGCGCGGCCTGGTCGGTCAGCCCGGCCCGGATGTCCTCGTCGGCCTCGATGACGGCGATGATGCCTCGGCGGTGCGAGTCCGCGATGACCTCGCGGTGCTCTCGACCGCGGATTTCTTCACCCCGGTCGTCGATGACGCCTACGACTGGGGACGGATCGCGGCGGCCAATGCGCTCTCGGACATCTACGCGATGGGCGGAACCCCCGTCACAGCGATCAACCTCGTCGGGTGGCCGCGGGAGAAGCTGCCGATGGAGCTGCTCACCGAGGTCCTGCGCGGCGGGCTCGACGTCGCAGCGCAGGCGAACTGCCCCGTGGCCGGCGGCCATTCGATCGACGACCCCGAACCGAAGTACGGCATGGCCGTGACCGGTGTGGCCCACCCGGATGAACTCATGCGCAACGATTCCGCCGAGGCGGGGCTGCCCCTGACATTGACCAAGCCGATCGGCGTGGGGATCCTCAACAACCGGCACAAGCAGACCGGCGAGGTCTCCGAGGAGGCCATCGCCACGATGACCGCGCTCAATGCCGTAGCGTCACGGGAGGCCGTGGCTGCAGGCATACGAGCGGCCACGGATATCACCGGGTTCGGTCTGCTCGGGCACCTGTTCAAGATGGCCCGTGCCTCAGGAGTCGGAGCGGTCATCGATGCGGCCGCGGTACCCCGCCTCGGCGGTGTCGATGAGTCGATCGCTGACGGGTATGTGTCCGGCGGGACCAGGCGAAACCTCGACTGGGTACGACCTCATCTGACCGCGGATGATTCCGTGACCGAGGACGACCTGCTGCTTCTGGCCGATGCGCAGACCTCCGGCGGACTGCTCGTCGTCGGCGAACTGCCTGGTCACCCCGTCATCGGTGAGATCGTCGCCGGTTCAGGCGTGCACGTGAGGTGAGGGGCTAGGGCTGAGGGATCCCAGCCTCGATGCCGGCGATGATGATGTCGAGACCGCGTCGGTAGAGCCGGTGATTGCGCTCGGTGCCCGCAGGGTGATTTTCAATCAAACTGGTGAGCCGCGAGTCCTCTGACGCAGGAGCGAAGATCACCTGCGGCGACAGCGCGTCGAGTGCGGCTCCGAAGGCAAACGCATCGAGCACCTCGATCGTCGTGAGAAGCTCGGTCTCCGGCACACCCGCATCGGCCAACACGTCGATGAGGGACTCGTAGAGAGTCAACGTCCCGGGTTCCTCGACTGTGACTCCGAGCAGGTGGATCATCACCCGCGGATGATCCGAATACAGCCGCCACAGCGAATCCACCATAGCCTTCAGGTTGTCTTTCCATGACCCCTGATCAGGGATGTTCAGGGCGTATTCGACGCTGAGAACCTCACGCATCGCGTGGATGACCCCTTCACGTCCGTCGACATGATGGTAGATCGAGGACAGACTGACCCCGAGCTTCTTGGCCAAGGGCTGGATCTTGAGCTCACCGCCGCCATCGATCATCCCAATCGCTGCGCGTCCGATCTTCTCCCGGCTCAGCAGTGGGGAACTAGGTCGTGCCATGAAGCGCTCACTTCCTCAAGGACGTCCGGACGCCCAGGCGCTTAAGGGGCCCGAATTCTGGACGTATCGCTACTCGCCTGCGCATTGACAAGGTCTCGGTGTACGGGCACCATTCTATATAACCGAAAACTTTTCGTTTAATTCGCGAAACTCGCACTGGCAAAGGGGCCGACCTATGAGTTCCACTTCCACCTCCGCACCGCCGACACCGGATGATCCGCGGGTCCCCCTCGGGCCGCGGAACGGATCTGCAGTCTTCCTCGTCTCTCTCGCCGGACTCATGCTTGCCAACCTCGCTCCGCTGATCATGTCGGTCTTCGAGCAGATCGGATTCGACGTCGTCGCCTCAGGCAACATCCTCACGTGGGGACTCTTCACTTCGGCGATCATCGGGTTAGCGACCTCCCGTGCCGCAGCCGGGACCAGGAGACGCACCATCGCCGCCAGCGGACTCGGCATTGCGACTATTGCCTTTCTCGTCGCTGCGCTGGTCACCGGACCCACAGCGCTCATCGTCATCAGCTTCCTCATCGGCTCGGCGGGACTCGGCACTGCGGTATCGACCTCAGGTGCCGCGATTGCCGCACTGCGGAACCCCAACCGGGTCAGCGCATCGTCCGGAGTCGTCAACAGACTCCTCGTCATGGTCGTCCTCGCCGTCATTCCCATCCTCGGCCTGGCCCAGATCACCGTCTTCGGATCACTGGCCCTGCTATCGCTGGTCAGCTTCGCCGTGACGGTCTGGTTGCCGAGCACACCTGAAACATCGACGACCGAGGTGCTCGCCGAAACCCGAGCCGAGGCGACACCCTTATCGAGTCGACCACGCACACCGCGCACAGTCCTCCTCGCAGGAATCGGCGTGCTCATAGTATTCCCCCTGTGGGGAACCAGCGAAGATTCTGTCTGGACACTTGCCCCGACTCTTGGTGATGCGGTCGGCATGTCCGATCAGACCCTCGGCTTTGCGCTCAGCGCGGCTGCGGGCATCGGCGCCGGAGCAATGCTCGTTGTGACCCTGCTCGGCAGCCGAATCGGACGCGCCCTGCCCTTGGGCATCGCACTGGCACTCGGAGGAGCGATCAAGATCTGGATCGGTGTGGAGACGGACCCCGCAATGCTCGCCACTCTCATCATCGCGGTGAACACCATCTACGCCTTCGCCTTCACGCTCTTCATTGCCACTGCCGCCGGTCTCGATGCGCGAGGAAACTGGTCAGGACCGCTGATCGGGGCCTATATCGTCGGTTCGAGCTTTGCCCCGATCATCGGAGCCTGGATCATCGACGGTGTCGGAATTCCGACCTTCGGACTGATCGTGGGTCTCGTCAGCTTCGTCCTCATCATTCCGACGATGCTCATCGCACGCGTATCAACCCGCGTAGAGAAGACGCTCAACAGCCTCGACGAGGCCGCAGTAACCCACGAAAGGACACCATGACCACGGTCTATGAGAATGCCGTTGTCTTCACCGGAGACGAACACGCACCGATCGGCCAGGCAGTGGCGATCGACGCCGGCCGTATTCTCGCGGTCGGAGACACCTCAGCGGTCCTCGATATCGCGGGAGACTCCGCGCAGCGGATCGACCTCGAAGGCAGCCTCCTCGCTCCCGGATTCGTCGAGGGACACACGCACCTGATGATGCTCGGCCAGACGCTCGACAAAGTTCAGCTGCGGGACTGCACGAGTCTCGAGGAGATCCAAGAGCGCTTGGCGCTCAAGCGACATGAGCAGCCCAAAGCCCCGTGCGTGCTGGGCTCGGGTTGGATGTTCGACGCCATCCCCGGCGACCGGCCCACGGCTGACATGATCGACGAGGTGGTCAGCGACGTCCCCGTGCTCCTCGACTCCAATGATGTGCATTCCGCTTGGGTGAATACAGCAGCGCTTGAGGCCATGGGCATTACAGAGGCGACACCGAACCCGCACGGCGGCGAAATCGTCCGTAATGGGCAGGGGCAGGCGACAGGGTTCCTCCTCGAAAACGCGGCGATCGAGTACGCATGGTCCTATCTCGAGTCCGTCACGACCGATGAGGATCGTGATCGGTTCCTCGACAGCGCCTTCCGCGTCTATCTGGAGAACGGAGTGACATCGGCGACCGACATGGCGGTGGGCGAAGCAGAGGCGGCGACTTTCCGCCGTCGACTCGAGAGGGACGGACGACTGCCGTTTCCCATCACTGCTCACTGGCTGCTGCGGCCCACCGGCGATCCGGCCCGCGATCTCGCCGCTGTCGCACGAGCCGCCGAGATTCGCGACCAGTTCGCCGAACTTCCCGGCTCCGAATGGTTCCGCATCGTCGGCGTGAAGTTCATCCTCGATGGGGTCATCGATGCCTGCACTGCAGCCATGCGCGACCCCTATGTCGACGGAACGCAGGCCGGGCCGATCTGGTCGTTCGAATCGGCGGCTCCGGTCGCTGTCGCTGCCGATGCCCATGGACTCGAGCTTGCCATGCACGCCATCGGTGACCACGCCAGTGAGATCGCCCTCGACCTTGTGGCCGAATGCGTGCGCGTCAATGGACCCCGAATCCGGTCCCCGCGGATCGAACACCTCGAGTCGGTGACCGATGAGACGATCGCACGCATGGCCGGCCTCGGCGTCGTTGCATCGATGCAGCCGGTGCACTGCGATCCGGCGATCATGGGCAATTGGATGACGGTGCTCGGAGGGCAACGCGCCGAGAACGGGTTCCCGTGGCAGAAGTTCCGTGAGGCCGGAGTCCACATTGCTCTGGGCACGGATGCGCCGACGGCACCGCATCAGATGTCGCACAACCTCTTCATCGCCTTGACCACCCGCTCGGCATTAGAACCTGGGGATACCAACTATCATCCGGAGCGAGCCTTCACGCCAGCCCAAGCATTGGGTGCGCTCACGCATGCCGCGGCGCGGGCAGGGGGATTCGCCGACGGCATTGGCCGGATCACCCCAGGGGGTCGTGCCAACCTCGTCGTTCTCGACGTCGATCCCTTCTCCGATAGTGAAGACCGACTGCTCGAGGCGCAGGTGCGCGCCACGATTGTTGACGGTGAATTGGTGTGGAGGAAAAGTGATTCAGTCGTAGATGGCTGACCTGGAATAAGAGCCATTGCCCACAGGCCGCGTCTTCAAATGACGGTGCTGCGACTCGGCGTCACCGCGATACCTGCTCAGCGCGGGGTGATGTCCTCGTCGCGGAACTGGCGGAAGCTGGCCATACAGAACCAGAAGATGACCCCCTGGACGAGTCCGAACAACAGTGTCTTCCACCAACTGAACATCCCATTGCTCAAACCAAGGAAATTCATTAGGAAGTAGATCAGCGGAAAGGCCACCGCGACCGCCACACCGAACCTAAGGCTCTGACGATCCTTGAGCAGCTTCTTCATAGGTCTCTCACGCTACCCGACGCACTTCAATTTGCAAGCAATGTTGCTGAATAAGGTGCCTGGTGAGGCTGTTTTTGACGCCGATCAGCGTTCGCCGAGGGAGATTTCGCGCAGCGAGTTCGAGCATCCTTCATCGGTCGTCGCACACCACCCCGTTGCACCGAGGTGTTTTCGCACTGAAGGCGAGGGGTTCCGCCGGAACTGTATGAAGAGCCACTCGCGAGTGGGTGCTGGCACTGCCGGTGCCCAGCAACACGAACGGTGAGGGGTGCTCACGGTGAGGGGCGCTCGCGCTTAGCGGTGATGCCTTGCCCGCCCGTCTACCGGCCGGTGGTGATGGAGTCGTCGGTGATGCCGCAAGCCCGACGCTCTTCGAGGCGAGCGCGCTGCGGTTCGACCACGTGACGCGGGTCCTTCGTCGATTCGATGCCGGCTTCCAGCACACCGAAACGCGTGTACGCCGAGGCGGCCGCCAAGGCCGCACCGGAGACGACGGACAGCCCCCGCAGCACAGCACGCGTCTTCCAACTCCGCTTTGCGACTCCAGCAGAGCCTGCACTTCCGACAGCCTCAGCAACTGCGCCAGCCACATCTGAAGCACTCGCTGAGCCGCCAGAGCTACGCCCACCCAGCTTCTTCGCGAACACGCGCGCCCCCACCTCGACGACGGCGGCTCCGACGGCTCCGGCGATGAGCAGCTTCTCGGCGCGGTGGAGCTTGTGTCCCGGTTCGCCGTCGTCCATCGGATCGACCTCGGCGGGGTGCATGCGCTTCCTCATCGCCGACATCGCATAAGCCTCTCCAGCGGTGCCGGTGAGGGCGAACAGTCGGGCCGGGCCGGTCTCGGTCACCGGTGCCAATGCCATCGCGGCACCTCCGGCGGCCATCGATGCCGAGGACACGAATACGTACGGCAGACCGTTGCGACCGGCGGCGTTCCAAGTCGGAACGGCCGTCGCCCCGAGAAGCACAGCGGTATATGCGGCCAGCGGAGTGGCGAAGAAGGCGGATTCGACGGCCGCGGGCGTCTCCATCGCATGGAGCACCTTGCGCAGCGGGCCCAGAGGCAGCAGCTTCTCACCGGTGATCCGGTCGAGTTCGATCGCGAAGGTCACTCCCGATCCGACGCCGAAGCCGGAGAGGATCCAGGTGCCCAAGCTCATCGGCGATGAGACTTTGACGACGCGCATCATATTGAGGAATCGTTCGGGCCTGCCGAGGTCAGCCACGAGAGCGGCACCGCCGATGCCGGTCGCGGCGATCGCAGTCATCCGGGAGGCGATGCGCAGACCGGGCCGATCGGTCAGCTGCGCGCCGAAGCCCAACAGAGACGAACCGCCCGCCAGACCGCCGAGGAACAGGTAGGCCCCGATCTCATCGCCCCACGGTGGAGCCTTGACGATCGGTCGACCGTAGTAGGACGTGAATTCGACGTCCTCGACCATCGGCATCTCACGGTTGCCGTCGGCACCGCGGTTCTTCCACCCGCCGCCACGGCCGTTGCCGCCGCGACCGCCCCGACGGCCACCGGAACCGTCAGGTCCGCTGGGACCTCCGCGGCCGCCTCGGCGGCGTTTTCTGCGTCCGCCTTCCGGCTCGGGTGGGCGGTAGGAATCGTACTCTGAGGTGCTCATGAACGGCGGCTCCCGAGGAACGCGAGTCCGGCCGCGGCGACCATGCCCAGCGCCGCGATCCCGGCGTTGGCGTACATCTTCGGCAGATCCTTCGTCGCGACCCGCGGGTCCGGCGGCAGGCCGTAGACCTCGGGTTCGTCGAGGAGGAGGAACACCGATCCGGTGCCGCCGACCCCGTCGTTCGGGTTCGCCCCGTAGAGGCGAGCCTCGGTCAGGCCCTTCGCGTGGAGTTCGGCCACGCGGTCGTGCGCCTGGTCG
This sequence comes from Brevibacterium sediminis, assembly GCF_013623905.1. Taxonomy (GTDB): domain Bacteria; phylum Actinomycetota; class Actinomycetes; order Actinomycetales; family Brevibacteriaceae; genus Brevibacterium; species Brevibacterium sediminis. Next base: position 9,440 of record NZ_JABKDD010000010.1, on the reverse strand, counting down.
ACCATGTCCTCACGGTCGCCGAACTTGATCGACTGCGTCGGGCAGGTCTGCGCGCAGGCTGGTTCCTGACCCTCGACGAGGCGGTCGTAGCAGAGGGTGCACTTGTTCGCGGTGCCCGCGTTCGGCACGTCCATGTCCGCGGCCTTGCGATCATCCCGGTCGGTGGGGGTGTTGATCGTGCCGTCGTCTCGGCGTTCGATGACGCCGAAGGGGCAGCCGGCCACGCAGGTTCCGCAGCCGTTGCAGACATCGTTCTGGACGACGACGGTGTCGAATTCGGTGCGGAAGAGCGCACCGGTCGGGCACACGTCGAGGCAGCCTGCGTGCGTGCAGTGTTTGCACACGTCGGAGGACATCAGCCAGCGGAAGTCCGCGGTGTCCGGGGGTGTTGTGTCGACGTTCGACAGGTCGGTCGGCTCCAGGGCACCCGGTGCCAGTAGATCAACGTTGAGGTCGGGGGTCGTCGGCAGACCGGCGGAGGTTCGGCCCTCGGCCGCCGCACCCAAGGCCCCGTCCAGCGGCTGCGCGGCGGCAGACTCATCGGTGCGCGGGCGGATCGTGGGCATGCCGAGATTGACGAGCTTGCGCCCGGATTCCCGCGCCTTCTCGATGCGTTCGGAATCCTGTTCGATGAACGCGACGTGCCGCCACGTGTTCGCCCCGAGGCTGCCCGTGTTGTCGTACGAGGAACCGAGCAGTTCGAAGGTGCCGTCCTGCGGGTTGCGGTTCCACTCCTTGCACGCGACTTCGCAGGCCTTGCAACCGATGCAGATCGAGGTGTCGGTGAAGAATCCCTTGCGGTTGTGCGCGGAATCGTGCCAGTGCCCGTCCGCCAACGTGCCGTCATCGATCGTCGGTGTCGACATCAGTCGTCCTCCTCCTCGTTCTCCTGCCGATCCCGAGCCGCCCGGGCGCGAGCTTCCGCTTCGGCCACCTCGGTTTCGGCGATCGCACTGCCGTCGGCGTGCCGGCCGTGGTCGGGGTCGCCGTCGCTGGGGTCCCCGTCGTCGGCACGGTTCGACACCGCAGTCTCGGCGGGTTCGGTCGCCTCGGTGGGTTCGATGGTGATCCTACCGCTGCGATCATCGGCGCTGTCGACCGTCGCCGAGGCGGTCGTGCCGTCCCCGTCGGAGGCTCCATCGCGTCCCCCATCCAGGGTCTTGCCCGGGGTGACGCCGACGGCCGAGTCGCCGCCTCGGTGAGCGTGCCCACCGGCGCTGCGACCCTGTCCGGCGTGATGGGAGGCCTCGACATCCTCGGCGGGAACGGTGACCTGCTGGTTGCCGGATTCGGGGCTGAGACCGGCCTCGCGTTGGTACTTCTCGACGAAGTCGACGAGTTCGGGTCCGCGGGGACGGCGGCCGGGCATGATCGTTCCGGCCACGTACTTGCTGTTCTGGATGTAGACGTTGGGGTCCATCGTCACACCGAGCAGGTCGTTGGCGGAATCGCCTTCGACGACGGCTCCCTGACCGCCCACGCCCCAGTGGTAGGGCAGACCGATCTGGTGGACCGTCTTCCCGCCGATCGTCAGCGGGGTCATCCGCTTCGTCACGAGGACGCGGGCTTCGATCGCCGCCCGCGGGGAGACCAAGGTCGCCCAACCGTAGGGTTCGAGCCCCACCTCGGCGGCGAGTTCGGGTGAGATCTCGCAGAACATCTCCGGCTGCAGCTCCGACAGGTACGGCAGCCACCGGGACATACCTCCGGCGGTGTGGTGCTCTGTGAGTCGGTAGGTCGTGAACACATAGGGGAAGACCTCGGACCCGGGCACCCCGGCACCGGGAGCGGACAGATTGTCCTCACGGCGCATGACCATCCGGGTCGGGCTGTTCTGCTGGGAGTACAGCGGGTTCGCGACCGTCGATTCCTGCGGTTCGTAGTGGGTGGGAATCGGTCCGTCGATCATGCCGCTGGGTGCGAACAGCCACCCCTTGCCGTCGGCCTGCATGATGAACGGATCGTCACCGTCGAGGTTCGCGGGTCCGCCGTAGGCGGCATCCGATCGGGCGGCGGGTGCGCGGTCGATCGGGAAGTCGGGCACGTCCTTGCCGGTCCACTTCCCCGTCTCGTCGTCCCACCACACGAACTTCTTCCGCTCCGACCAGGGAGTTCCGTCGGGTGCGGCCGAGGCACGGTTGTACAGGATCCGGCGGTTCGCCGGCCATGCCCACGCCCATTCGGCGGCGGTCTCGTCCTGCTCATCCCGCGGTTTGCGGCGGGCGGCCATGTTCTGGCCTCCGGCGTAGACGCCGGCGTAGATCCAGCAGCCTCCGGCGGTGGTCCCGTCGTCGGTCATCTGGTTGAAGTTGTCCAAGGGCTCGCCGTCGCGGTCGCCGCCGATGAAGTAGCCGTTGATCTCCTTGACGACCGCCTCGGCGTCGACTTCACCCTCCTCGTCGACCGGGTAGTCCCAGGTCATGTCGAGCAGCGGTCGATCGCGGGGGTCGTCGGAATCCTTCAGCTTCTCGCGCACGGCTTGGCCGAGTTCGTAGAAGAAGTCGAGTTCGCTCTGCGCGTCCCCGGGCGGGTTGACGGCCTTGTGGCGCCACTGCACAAGACGCTGGGTCTGCGTGAAGGTGCCGGCCTTCTCCGTGTGGTTGGCCGCGGGCAGGAAGAACATCTCGGTGTCGATGTCCTCGGTCTTCAGCTCCCCTGTCTCGATCTCGGGGCCGTCCTTCCACCAGGTGGCGGATTCGATGAGGCTGAAGTCGCGGACGACCATCCACTTCAGGTGACTCATCGCCATGCGCTGCATGCGCCCGTTGGCCGAGCCCACTGCCGGGTTCTGCCCGAGCAGGAAGTACCCGTCGACACCGTCGTTGAGCATACGCACCGCGGTCTGGTAGGTGCCGTGGGCGCCGTTGATGCGCGGCAGATAGTCAAAGGCGAAGTCGTTGTCCTGCGTGGCCGCGTCGCCCCACCAGGCCTTGAGCAGGCTGGTGGCGTAGGCACGGCCGTTGGCCCAGTAGCCCTTGTGGGTCTCCGGGGTGCCGACGGCCGCGACGTAGTCGTCGAAGGTGTCGTGGACTCCGGCACTGGGCATCGGCAGGTAGCCGGGCAGCAGGTTGAACAGGGTCGGGATATCAGTCGATCCCTGGATCGTCGCGTGCCCGCGCAGCGCCATGATTCCGCCGCCCGGTCGGCCCATGTTGCCGAGCAGCAGCTGGAGGATCGAGGCGGTGCGGATGAATTGCGCGCCGAGGCTGTGCTGGGTCCACCCGACCGCGTAGGCGAAGCACGTGGTCCGTTCCCGGCCCGAGTTCTCGGTCACCGATTCGTAGAGGTAGTCGAAGTCTGCGGGTTTGATTCCGCAGTTCTCCTCGACCATCTCAGGCGTGTAGCGCGAGTAGTGGTGCCGCAGAATCTGGAACACCGACTTCGGGTCCTTCAGGCTCGGGTCCTTGAGCGGTGCACCGTGCTCATCCGTCTGGTACGACCACGTCGAATTCTCGTAGGAGTTCGTGTCCGGGTCGAACCCGGAGAACAGTCCGTCGAGATCCTCGGTGTCGACATAGTCGTCGCTGATGAGGTTCGCGGCGTTGGTGTAGGCGCGCACGTACTCGTCGAAGTAACGGCCCTCGGTGAGCACACGGTTGATGAGCGCACCGAGCAGCACGATGTCGGAGCCGGCCCGAATGGGCACGTGCTTATCGGCGATCGCGGTGGTGCGCGTGAAACGAGGATCGACGTGGATGATGCGGGCACCCCGGGCCTTGGCCTCGCTCACCCACTGGAAGCCCACCGGGTGGCACTCGGCCATATTGGAACCCTGGATGATGATGCAGTCCGCATTCGCCATATCCTGGACGGGTTGTGTGGCGCCGCCGCGCCCGAACGAAGTTCCCAAACTGGGAACGGTGGCGGAGTGTCAAATACGCGCCTGGTTCTCGATCTGTATCGCCCCGGCCGCGGTGTAGAGCTTCTTGGCGAGGTAGTTCTCCTCGTTGTCGATGGTCGCCCCGCCAAGGCTGGCAATGCCCATCGTCCGCCGCAGCGGGTGGCCTTTGTCGTCGAAGTCCTCCCAGTGGTTGCGGCGGGCCTCGATGAATCGGTCGGCGATCATGTCGATCGCCGTCGGCAGGTCGATCTTCGTCCAGTCCTTGGCCTTCGGGGCCCGGTAGAGGACGTCGGTGACACGACCGGGAGCGTTGACAAGCTGTTCGCTGGCTGCGCCCTTCGGGCACAGGCGGCCGCGAGAGATCGGTGAGTCCGGGTCGCCTTCGATCTGCACGACCTTGTCATCCTTGACGAAGATCTTCTGCCCACAGCCGACGGCGCAATAGGGGCACACGGATTGGACGACCTTGTCGGCCGTGACCGTGCGTGGAGTGGTGTCCCGAGTCTGCTGGGACACGACGGATTCGCCGCGTCCCGTCTTATCCGACGTGCGCAGCTGCCGGAGTACCGGCCACTCGAGGAAGCTGAACCGAGCCATGGCACCACCTTAGCCCCTCACGGGGCGGAAATGCACCAGGTGAGACCGGGTTTTCGACCCCATCTCAGGGGGTTGGGAATCGCCCGGCTCGCCGAGGCGGCTGCGCAGTCTTGATCGACCGCGCAGCCGCCTCGGTGTCGGGTTCCGGGTTCCGGGTCTCTGGGTTGGCCGAGTTCAGACCCGGCGGGCCAGGAGGATCGCGTCCTCGAGTTCGGCGGGTTCGCCCGACGGGGAGGTCACTTCTCGGGTGCGGGTGTCGGCGAGTTCGATCTCCCAGCGGTGCGGGCTGGCGCCGATGAGGAGGGCGAAGTCTCCGTTCGGGCTGACCAGTTCATGGTGGTGGTCCATGCCGTGCTCGAACTTCTCGCTGTGTTCGGCGGCCCACGGCGGCATCGTCGCATGGGAGACGAGCAGGAGAGCCCCGCCCGGTGCCACGTGTGCGGCGACGCGGGTGAGGAGCTCTTCCCGGGTATCGGGCAACCGGGTGTGGAGGAAGGATCCGGTGACGAGGTCGAAGCCGCCTCGGCGATCGGGGTCCTCCGGTTCCCAGGTGGAGACGTCGGCGACGGCGAATTCGGCGGAGATTCCGCGGGATTCGGCGGCCCGGCGGGCGCGGTCGATGGCCGTGGTCGACAGGTCGATGCCGGTGGCGTCCCAGCCGTTCTCGGACATCCAGACGACGTCCGCGCCTTCACCGCAGCCGACGTCGAGGACGCGGCCGGGGGTCATATCGGTGACGACGGCGACGAGGGATTCGTTCGGATTTCCGGACCAGATGGCGTCGTCAGCCTCGGCGTAGCGCTCTTCCCAGGCGGCCACGGAATCGGGTACGCCGGTATTGTCTGCGCCGGTTCTGTCTGCGTGGGTGTGGTCGTTGTGGCTGCTGGTCGCTGTCACTTGTCGACGCCCGGGTCGGCAGGGATCGAATCGGGGGCGGCACCGTCCGCGCTGTCGGTCTCTGCGGCAGCGGCGGCTTCCTGCTTGGCCAGTTCGGCACGGACCTCGTCCATGTCGAGTCCCTTGACGGCGGTGATGACCTGTTCGAGCTGCGGGGCGGCGAGCGCGCCGGGCTGGGCGAAGACGACGATGCCCTGGCGGAAGGCGACGAGGGTCGGGATCGAGGAGATCGCGAAGAGTCCGGCCAGCTGCTGCTGGGCTTCGGTGTCGATCTTGCCGAAGACGATGTCGGGGTTGGCCTCGGCGGCCTGTTCGAAGACCGGGGCGAACTGCTTGCAGGGGCCGCACCAATCGGCCCAGAAGTCGAGGAGGATGATCTCGTTGTCGTTGATGGTCGACTCGAAGTTGTCTTGCGTGATTTCGATCGTAGACATGCCGTCCAGTCTAGGAGCCGCGGATGAATATCGCCTGGACGGAGATCACATGACGGGGCCGATGTCCGGGACAACGGGGCGGCTGAAACGGAGCTGACAACCGCCACGACGGGGATCAACTCAGCGGGTGCCCGATGCTCACCTGCCGAGGTCGGCGATCGGTTCGTCGTCGATGATGGCGGTGAACACGGCGTCCGCCTCGGCGGATTTGACCACCCGGTTGGGGTCTTCCGGTGCGGGTGTCCACGGCATGATCTCGAAGGTGATGTCGTCCTCGGGCACGGAGGCCACCGTCGTAGCCAGGGAGGCCAGCGAACGCATCGAGTCGAGTTCGTCGTCGACGCCGATCGTCGAGGTCACAGCGTCGAGGAATCCGTACAGGCGGTCGGGCCGGGTGAGGACCTGGCCGCTCTTGGCGCGGTCGATGATGGCCCCCATGACCATCTGCTGGTTGCCCATCCGTGAGATGTCGCTGCCATCGCCCACGGCGTGCCGTGTCCGGGCCAGGGCGAGGGCGTCGTCTCCGCCGATCGTCTGGTGGCCGGCGGGCAGGTCGAGGTTCGCCTTCGGGTCGTTGAGAGGTTCGTCGAGGTCGACGGTGATCCCGTCGAGCGCGTCGACGATCGCTGAGAATCCGTCGAAGTCGACGTTGATGAAGTGGTCGACGCGCACCCCGGTGAGTTCCTCCGCCGCTGATACGGAGCAGGCCGGACCCGCATTGAGGGCCGAGTTGATCATCCCGTGCGTGGCCGCCGACGCGCCGTGGCCGGTATCGTCGCAGGCGGGAATGTCCATGATCGTGTCACGTGGGATCTGCACGGCGTCGATGCGGCCGCCGTCGGCGGCGACGTGAGCGAGGATCATCGCATCGCTGCGGGCACCCTCGGCACTGCCGAATCCTTGCCCCGAGGCGGTCCCGGAGTTCGCGCCTTTACCTGTGCCCGAGTCATCGGAGGCGTCCTTCGCCGAGGCGAGATCGCGAGTGTCGGATCCGATGATGAGGACGTTCGTCTCATCGGTCAGCTTCTCCGGAACGTCGCCGCCGTGGGCGCGCAGCGGGGACGAGGAGATATTCGCGCCGAGGTTGTGCACCGCCACCGCGATCGTCACGGGGGCACCGATGATGAGGACCGCAGCCACGGCGACGAAGGTGCGCCGGCGCCGGTACTTCGCGGCGAGGCGTCGCTGTCGGCGGGGTCCTGGCGGCGGTGACGATTCTTCGTTGTCCACGGTTCGGGTGCTCCTGCGTCCGGGGTCACGGCGGATTGCATACAAAACGGAATGTATACAATCCTAGATGCCTGCGCTGTCGAGTGCACATCGCTGTGTTCCATCTCTCGACTGAAATCATTCGGCCGAAATCACCCGCAGAGCGATCACTCTGTTAAGCTGGAATCGTTCTCGCACAGAAATGTGCGGAGCAGATGGTGTCTGAAGAGCAGGTAGATTCGCTCGTCACCATGTGTTTGCCCATCGGCGCGTGTCTGCCTTCCGCGCCCCTCATGATTTTTCCCAGTTCAGTCGTCTGACGACTTCCGTCCAGCACCTTCGAGTGCATGATCGAAACCGAGTATCCCCACGATTTCGTCTGAGACAGAGACCTCACATCAGAGAACTCATCCTCACCAGCGATTCCGAGTCCTCGGTTCACCCACAGATTTTCGTTGGATCTGCGTCTGAAGATCCAGTCCAGCCAGCGGGAAAGCCGGATCCAGCAATGGGTCCGACCATCACGATCGCAGCAGCGGTCATCAGTTAAAAAATAAGGATACAAAGATTATGGCAACAGGTACCGTGAAATGGTTCAACGCGGAAAAGGGTTTCGGATTCATCCAGCCTGACGACGGTTCGGCTGACGTGTTCACTCACTTCTCCGCGATCGAAGCCTCCGGCTACCGCGAGCTCACCGAGGGTCAGAACGTCGAGTTCGATTCTGAGATGGGCTCCAAGGGCCTGCAGGCGACTCGCGTCCGCGGCCTCTGAGACTCTTTGAGAGTCTCACCTAGAGACTTCTGAGATTCACCAGCGACCCTGCGTTCACCCATTTGGTGTGAACGCAGGGTCGCTGTCATCTCCTCCCCAATTGCTACCTGACGGGGGCCTAGCAACCTGGCGCCAGGTTGCTGGGCCGCCGTCACCGGCGTTGACAGGCACCCTTCCTTGCTCTACTTAGAGTCAGTGCCAACGGCCGTGAACCCTGACGTTGGAGGAGCGATGAAGCACTCGGTACTCACCCGTTGGATCGTCGCATTCATCCTACTCGCCGCCGCCTGCATACTGAGTTCCCAAGCGGCGCCGTTCCATGACTTTGCCGCGTTTCTGTGGTTTTTGGCCCTCGTTCTGCTGATCACCGCCACGACACTCGCGGTCATTCGTGACCGTCGACGACGCCGATCTGGCTGAACACTCCGGCAGCTCCACGCACTTCGGCCCGCCCGGTTATCCTGAACTCATGCCGCCCTGCGACACTCCTCGTCTGCGCCTGCGGGAGATGACCGACGACGATCTCGACGATATGGCCGCCCTCCTCGGCGATCCGCAGGTGATGGAGTATTACCCTCACTCCAAAGACCGCACCGAGGCGGCTGCGTGGATCCGGTGGAACCGACGCAATTACGCAGAGCACGGGTTCGGGCTGTGGATCGTGGAGACGCGCAAAGGTGAGTTCCTCGGCGACTGCGGCCTGACTTGGCAGACCGTCAACGGCGCACCTCACCTTGAGGTCGGTTTTCATGTGAAACCGTCCGACCAAGGTAATGGGTTCGCCACCGAGGCGGCTTTGGCCTGCGTCGATCACGCTCGGGAGCTCGAGGTGGCTGCAATACCGACCGCCATCATCCACCGAGACAATCGACCGTCGCAGCGTGTGGCCGAGAAGCTCGGGATGCAGCGCAACCCCGAACTCCGACACAAGTCCCCCGACCACGAGGTGTTCTCACTGGACCTGTGACCGCCCTAATTGCTACCTGACGGGGGCCCAGATACCTCGCGCGAGGTTGCTGGGCCGATCCTTCTATGTCTGTCAAGCCGGCGTGGGAATTGTTTCTAGCCCGTTGAGAATCTTGAAAACTCGACGCGCGAGATACCATTTGAGCTTGCGCTTGAGTTCCCTCTTCGACTTCTTCGTCGGGTCCTCACCAAAGCGCTGGGCAACATAATCCCTGGTCCGCTCATCGTGGATCATCCGGTTCGTGATCACCGTGTGCAAGGCCCGGTTCAACTGCCGATCCCCACCCCTGTTCAACCGGTGTCGTTGCGTGTTGCCCGACGAAGCAGGAATCGGATTCGCCCCTGCCAGGGCTGCGAACGCAGCCGCGTTACGGACTCGTCCCGGATGCGACCAGGCGGTGAAGAACACCGCGGCAGTGAACGTACCGATCCCGGGTTCGGCCAGCAAGACTGCCGCCGGACTGGCCTCAACAAGTTCAGCGAGCTTGTCATGGTTGTCCTGCAGATCGTCGTCAAAATCGAGGACGCGTTGAGCTAAACGGACCGCTTCGTCCCGGGACGTGGCCAGGCCGATGTCTTCCTTCCTGTCCCGCCATTTCGCGATCTCGACGAACTGGGCATCGGTCAACGAGTTACGGGCATCAATTCCCAGAGCGACAGTGCGCACCAACGCGGTCAGGGAGTTGATCATCCGGGTCCGTTCGGTGGTCATCGCGTCCCGG